>NZ_JADR01000001.1 GCF_000518485.1 Olleya marilimosa CAM030
GAGATTACAGGCGTAGATGATCCATCTACACCAGCAGATCCAGCAGGAAACACAACCGACCCAACAGATCCAGATACAGATGGAGATGGAGTAACAGATGGACAAGAAGCATTAGACGGAACAGATCCAAATGATTCATGTGAATATTTAGAGTCAAGTATTACATTACCTCAAGATGAAGTATATCTTGAAGCTGATTGTGATGGAGATGGTGTGACAAATGGACAAGAAGTTATTGATGGAACAGATGCATTAGACCCATGTGATTACTTAGCATTAAATCAAGATATAACTATTGTTTCTGCCGAGTGGGAAGCTTTAGATTGTGATGGAGATGGTGTAATTAATGGTACAGAAATATTAGATAGTACAGACCCACAAAATCCATGTGACTTTATTGCAGCAAGTACGACTGTAGCTCAATCAGTAGAGTGGTTAAATGGTGATTGTGATGGTGATAATGTCCCTAACGGAGTCGAACAATCTGAAGGAGATACGGACGGAGATTCAATACCAGATTATTTGGATACAGATGATGATGGTGATGGAGTGGATACTATTAATGAAGATTATGGTAACACGGATTTTGAAGATGGAGATATCGACCCAACAGGTGACAATGACCCTACTAATGATGACACAGATGGAGATTCAATACCTGATTACTTAGATACAGATGATGACAATGACGGAATACCAACTGAAGATGAATATCCTGACCCAGATAATAATGGAATTGGTTTTGGTGATGACGCTGTTGATAGTGATGGTGATGGATTACCAGATTATTTAGATGTAAATAATGCATCGCCTGAAGAAGATGATTTAGAGATATTTAATGCTGTTACACCTAATGGTGATGGAGAGAATGATGTATTTATTATTAGAAATATCGAATTATATCCAGAAAACACAGTTAAGATTTATAACAGATGGGGAGTAATTGTATATGAGACGTCTAGTTATGGTTCTGTAGGAAACTACTTTAACGGTAGATCAAATGGTAGAGTAACGATTCAAGTAGAAGAGCTTTTACCAGTAGGAACTTACTTTTATGTAGTTGAATATGTTGTAGAAGGAGAAACGAAGTCTAGAGCAGGATATTTATACCTACAACGATAATAATCTATAGAGGCAGTGTTAAAACTGCCTCTTAAAAAAAATAAATTCATACCTTATTTCAAATGAAAAATAAAATTTTAATATTAATAGCTGTAATAAGTTCATTTTATGTCACAGAATTATCTGCGCAACAAGATGCACAATATACTCAGTATATGTACAATACATTAAGTATTAATCCAGCATATGCAGGTTCCAGAGATGGCTTAAGTGCTTTACTTTTATATCGTACACAATGGGTTGGTTTAGATGGAGCTCCTGATACAGGAACTTTCAATATTCATTCCCCTTTTGGTGATGAACAAAACGTAGGTTTAGGTTTATCTGTTGTAAACGATAGAATTGGACCAACACAAGAAACTTATTTTGATGTGTCATTTTCATACTCTATTAATACATCAGATGATGGTAGATTATCTTTTGGTTTGAATGGTGGAGGAAGTTTGTTAGATATTAAATATTCAGAATTAAGTGCTTACAATAATGGAGATGTATTATTACAAAGTGATATAGATAATAAATTTTCACCTCAAATAGGAGCTGGTGTATATTATCGTAATGCAGATAAATGGTATTTAGGATTATCAGTACCAAATATACTTGAAACTAAATATTTTGACGATGCTTCTTTATCTCAAGCATCAGAAAGAATGCACTTTTATTTAATGGGAGGATATGTTTTTGATATCAATCAAGATTTAAAATTAAAACCAGCATTTCTTGTTAAACAAGTTTCAGGATCACCATTACAAGCTGATGTAACAGCTAACGCTTTATATAAAGATAAATTTACTTTTGGTTTAGCATACCGATGGGATGCAGCAGTTAGTGGTTTATTAGGTTATCAGGTATCAGAAAGTTTAATGTTAGGTTTTGGTTATGATAGAGAAGTGACAGATTTAGGTCAGACTAAATTTGATGCTGGTTCTTTCGAGGTGTTTTTAAGATTTGAACCTAGAGATTTAACTAAAATTTTGTCACCAAGATTCTTTTAATATATAGATAATATAGATTATGAAAAATACATATATACTTTCTACTTTAATTATTGCGCTATCATTTAATCTTACATTTGCACAAAATGATGGTATTTCAAGTAGTACAGAAAAAAAGTATGATAAATTGTCCTATGTAGAAACAACAAAGGAGTTATTAAAGTTAATTGAAAAAGGTAATAAAACTCCAGAAGTTTATAAAAAACTAGCTAATTCATATTATTTCAACACTAAAATGGAAGACGCTTCCAAATGGTATGGAGAAATGTTTAAATTAGATGCGGTAGTAGAGTATGAGTACTACTATAGATATGCGATGAGTTTAAAAGCTATTGGTGACTATGAAGGTGCAAATGCGAATATGAAAAAATTTGCTGCTTTAAAGCCAAATGATTCTAGAGCTATATTATTCTCGAAATCCCCAAATTATTTAGAAACAATTGAGTCTCTATCAGGTGACTTTGAATTAGAAAATTTAGATTTAAATTCTCGTTTTTCAGATTTCGGAACTTCGTTTTACAAAGGAGGAATCGTTTTTGCTTCCTCTAGAGGTGATGGTAAATTATATAAATGGAATGAACAACCATTTTTGGATTTATACTATAAAGCCAATGATTCTAGTACTGTAACTCCTTTGTCTACAGTTATAAATACTAAATATCACGAATCTTCAACATCTTTTACTCATGATGGAAATACGTTGTATTTTACTAGAAATAATTATTTTCATGGTAAAGTTAGAAAAAGTAACGAAAAAGTAAATGGATTAAAAATATTTAAAGCAGAACTTAAAAATGGAGTTTGGACAAATATTACTAGTATGCCATTTAATAACGACGATTATAATGTAGCGCATCCAGCGTTAAGTTTAGATGAGGCAAGACTATATTTTGCAAGTGATATGCCAGGAACGCGAGGTAAATCTGATATTTATTATGTAGATATCTTAGAAGATGGTACTTATGGCGAACCTGTAAATTTAGGAGATGCTATTAATACAGAAGGAAGAGAAAATTTCCCATACATTAGCAATAATGGAACATTATACTTTTCATCAGATGGACATCAAGGTCTTGGAGGATTAGATGTTTTTATGACAAAACTTGATGATCCTAGTCAAACGGTTACAAACTTAGGTAAGCCAATTAATAGTTCAAGAGATGATTTTGAATTTATAATTGATGAGTTTTCAAATGTTGGATATTTAACCTCAAACAGATATAATGGAAAAGGAGATGACGATATCTACAAGTTTTCTAGATCATTTTGTACACAGTTAGTGTCTGGTACAACAGTAGATAAAACAACTAATGTAATACTTCCTTATGCAAGTGTTGTCGTATTAAATGAAAAAGGTGTTGAAGTACAGAATTTAACGTCAGACCAAAACGGTTCATTTAGTTATGAAGGACCTTGTAACAAACAAAAGTTTAATATTATAGCATCTAAGGATGGGTTTATACAATCAGACCAAACGTTTGTTGTTAATCCTAAAAAGAAAGAAGATGTTGTTTTAAAATTGAACTTAACACCTGAAACAACACTACCAGCAGAAGTGGGAATGGATTTAACTGAAGTATTAAAATTAAATCCTATCTATTTTGATTTTGATAAGTCTAATATCAGACCAGACGCAGAATTAGAGTTAAAAAAGGTAATAGATTACATGAAAAAGTATCCAACGGTTAGAATTGATGTGCAATCGCATACAGATTCAAGAGCATCAGATGACTATAACTGGGCTTTATCTAACAGAAGAAACGTATCTACTAAACAATATATAATCCAAAAAGGAGGTATTGATCCAGATAGGTTAGAAGGTAAAGGTTATGGAGAAACTATGTTAGTTAATAGATGTAGTAATGGAGTTAAGTGTACCGAAGAAGAACATGATTGGAATAGAAGAAGTAACTTTATAGTTATTAATAGATAATTCGACTTATTTTTAAAGAAAAAGCATCTCAACTGAGATGCTTTTTTTTATTAAAATTAACTTAAAACAAAAATTAGCCCAAGTCTAATTATTAACTTTGTTTTTATCAAATATTTCTAATGAAAGAAGAAAATGTAATTTTAGTAAACGAGTTTGATGAGCAAATTGGACTAATGCCAAAAATGGAAGCCCATGAAAAAGCATTATTACATCGTGCATTCTCTGTGTTTGTCTTTAATGATAATAATGAGTTAATGCTACAACAAAGAGCTTTAGGTAAATATCATTCTCCTGGATTATGGACCAATACCTGTTGTAGTCATCAACGAGAAGGAGAAAGTAATATAAAGGCAGGTACAAGACGTTTACAAGAAGAAATGGGTTTTGTCACAGCTTTAGAAGAAAAAACTTCATTTATATATAAAGCTCCTTTTGATAACGGTTTAACTGAGCATGAATTAGACCATATAATGGTAGGTTACTATCAAGATGAACCAGTGATTAATAAAGAAGAAGTTGAAAGCTGGAAATGGATGCCTTTAGAGGATGTAAAAGTTGATATAGAAAATCATCCAGAACTATATACAGCTTGGTTTAAAATAATTTTTGATAAGTTTTATCAATTTATAAATATTAATCATGAAAGTAACAGTTAGTCGTAAAGCACATTTTAATGCAGCACATAGATTATATCGTAAAGATTGGTCAATGGAAAAAAATGATGAAGTCTTCGGAAAATGTAATAACCCTAATTATCATGGCCATAATTATGAGCTTATAGCTAGTGTTACAGGAGAAATAGATCAAGAAACAGGTTTTGTAATTGATGTAAAAGTTTTAAAGGACATCATTAAAACAGAAGTGGAAGATGCTTTTGACCATAAAAATTTAAATTTAGATGTAACTGAGTTTAAAGATTTAAACCCAACTGCCGAAAATATAGCTGTTGTAGTTTATAATAAAATTAAAGCTAAGTTAAAACCAAGCTTAGACCTAGAAGTAACACTTTACGAGACACCAAGAAACTTTGTATTGTATTCTGGTAAATAACATACATAAATTAAATAAAGCCTTTAAAGTACATTTAAATAGTTCTAATTTGGAACTTTAATTGTAGCTTTGCACCTAAATAAATTTTAAAATTATGGCAAATAAAAGAGACCTAAAAAAAGACATTAATTACGTTTTAGGAGATATTATTGAAGCAGTATACGTTTGGGAATATACAAACACTGATAAAGACAACAAACAAAGTGAAGCGATCATAGATGACGCAATAGTAACTTTTGACGAGCTTATAACTAAGACTAATGCAAAAGACGTTGATAACAAAAAAGCTCATTTTAACTCAATTAAAAAAGAGCTTGAAGATAAGGGTCGTGCGTTAATTGAAAGAATTAATAAATTAGGTTAAATTTTTTTAAAAAAAAGCTTGCAGATATCATTAAGAGAATTATATTTGCAAACTCTTTTGCCGATGTAGCTCAGCTGGCTAGAGCAGCTGATTTGTAATCAGCAGGTCGTGGGTTCGAGTCCCTCCATCGGCTCAAAAAAGCTTCTCTTTACTGAGAAGCTTTTTTTTTTGATTTATATCAATATTTAAGCTACAAAAAAAGCCATCTAAATTTTAGATGGCTTTTTTATTATAAGTGATCATTGTATACTACTGCTCATTTTTTTTAATCTCTGCAATATATACATCAAGTTGTTTTCCGTATTTTGAGGCTTTAATTTTAGGTGTTAATACATTATTGATAGTATCTAAATAAATAACGTTAGCATCATAAATTTCAGAAAGTGCTAAATATGGAGCTACCTCACTATCATTATGGTTGACTGCAAAATTGGCAGTGTATAAATACTTTCTTTTCTTAAAACTATTTAATATTTTTTCAGTCTGTTTTAATTTGATAGTATCTTTATCTCTAGCAGCTTCAATATAATCTTTAGTTAAGTCTAAGTTTTTGTTATTAAACTTTCCTATCATACTTAAATATTCTTCTAAAACTTCATGTTGCTTAGATCCTTTTATTTTTGCGTCATAAGAAAAACCTTTTAAAGTTGTATTAATTTCAGTAACTCCTTTATCTGCAAAAAAGGATATACGATCATCTTCCTTAGTGTTTTTATTTAAGTATAAATAAAACATTTCTGGTTCATCTATATCTGATTGTAAAGTAAATTCAGGAGAACCATTGACGACTATTGAGTCTACAGTGACTAAAACAGTATCACTTACCTTTTTAAGATAAATAGTTCCTTTTTTTAAACCTTTAACAGTTCCTTTGACTGTCAATTTATTAGCATCATTTCCGCAAGAAAATAAAGATACTAATACTAATAATGCAATAATTTTTTTCATCTAAAACTTATTTTTAACGTGGGCAAATATCAATTAAAAAACAGAAAAATACTAACCTCCAGAAGCTAATTGCATTAAAATTGTACATCCAATGGCAGCTAAAGTACCAACAGCATATCCAAATACAGCTAAAAGAACACCTACTGTTGCTAAGGATGGATGAAAGGCTGATGCTACAATTGGAGCAGATGCTGCACCACCAACGTTGGCTTGACTTCCTACAGCTAAAAAGAAATATGGTGCTTTAATAAGTTTTGCTACACCAATTAATAGTAGTGCATGAATACCCATCCAAACAAATCCTATGGCTATAAGTCCAACATTATCAAATATTGAGCTAATGTCTATTTTCATACCAATGGTTGCTACTAAAATATATATAAAAACACTGCCAAATTTACTAGCTCCTGCACCTTCATAATTTTTAGCTTTGGTAAAAGATAGTAAAATGGCTATAATGGTTGCTATACTAATCATCCAGAAAAAGGTGCTATCTAAAAAGGTAAAGGTGTTTTTTAAAGTAGGAGACTCAATCCCTGAAATTATGTTTCCAAAAAATGGCGCTAAATTGTCAGCACATAGGTGTGCCATGCTTACAGTTCCAAAAGCTATGGCAGCTAATAACATTAGGTCTGTTAGGCTTGGATTACGTTTAACACTTTCTGTAAATGTTGACATTTTTTCTTTAAGCGCTTCAATGGAAGAGGTGTCTGCTTTAAGCCACTTATTTATGCTAGCTCTTTTTCCTATACCAATAAGTAGGATGGCCATCCAAACATTAGCAACAACTATATCCACAAAAACCATTTTTCCGTATTCGGCTTGGTTATAGCCATATATTTCTAACATAGCAGTTTGATTGGCTCCTCCACCAATCCAGCTACCTGCTAATGTAGATAAACCTCTCCAAACAGCATCAGGACCAATACCACCAACAGTGTCTGGAGATATAGAGGCAATTAATAATATAGCTATGGGACCACCAATAATAATACCTACAGTACCTGTAAAAAACATTATTAATGCTTTCCATCCTAAATTAAAGACAGCTTTTAAATCAATACTTAGGGTCATTAAAACTAGTGCAGCAGGTAAAAGATATCTACTTGCAACATAATATAAGTTAGTTTTGTGCGATACAATCTCTCCTGTATCACTTGTTGTTTCCCATTCAGGAGCAATTAATCCTATAGTAGTTAATATTGCAGGTAGCATATATGCCATAAATAGTCCAGGAACAATTTTATAAAACTTTTCCCAAAAACCGCCTTTCAAGGATTCTGTATAAAAAATTAGACCTAATGCTATCATTAACACTCCAAAAACAATAGTGTCGTTTGTAAATAATGGTTCACTCATAATTTTAATTTATAGATAACGCAAAATAATCAAATAAAACGGTTATTAAAAGGTTTAAAAATAAAGTTTGGCACAGGATTTGTTTAATGTAAAATGTAATTATTTATGATGACATTCTAATACTAGGTGTGGTTACCTAAACAGAAAATAGTAAAAATTACATTTGGTTGGTTAGTATGAAAAAGCATCCCTTTAAGGATGCTTTTTCTGTTTTTAACTTTAATAAACCTTTAACATCATAATTTGTTAGGTTATTGGTTTTGGCACGACAATTGTAATATTAAAAGTGTAATTACTTATGATGACTTTCACAACAGGTGTGGTTACCTAATTGAGACGAGTAGTAATTATCATATTTTTGGTTGGTTAGTATGAAAAAGCATCCTTTTAGGATGCTTTTTCTATTTAACATTGTTTGGTTATTATTATTTAGAAGTAATAAATGATATTATTTTTTCTAGCAATCCATCTGCTAGTGGTCGTTGTGACTCGTTATAAGATTTTGAGTTTTCAAGATCATCACCAGCAATAGTAACCATAACATGGTTCATATTTTTTATAATTTGTATTGAAGCATCCTTAGCAGCTTCTTTTAATAATAGTGCTTCAGCTTGACTAACTTGTAAGTCTTTGGTTCCGTTAATAATTAACGTAGGTACATTTAAAGTACTTATAATATCTACAGGGTTATGTTTCATCCAACTCATAAAAAAACGTTGTGTTTCAATATTAAATATTGAAGATAGTGCTACAGGATAATCTGTAGTTGTTTTTCCGCTTTTTAAAATATTGAATATACGTTTAGTGTCTGCTGTAAATTGAGGTGCAGTTTTTTCAATTTGTTCAATAATAACACTATCTATAGTTTGACCTGCTCCAGCGATAGATATAAATCCATCAGCTTTATCCTTAGCTGCTAACATACCAATCAGGCTACCTTGGTCATGACCTACAATATATATCTTATTATATTGATTAAGATTTTTAAAATAATCTAATACATCAATCGCGTCTGTAACAAAGTCGTCAAAGGATAAATTTTTATCCACATTGTTTTGTCTTATTTGTTTAACTATACGTTTATCATATCTAAAGGTTGCAATACCATTTTTGGTTAATCCTATGGCTAGTTTTTTTATGTTGTTAGTTTTTAAAAAGTTTTGATTACCATCTCTGTCAGTTGGACCATAACCTGCTATTAGTATTGCTAAATCAGGTTTATTAGCATCAATGGAGGTTAGTAATGTTCCGTTTATATGTTTGCTAATAGTAACTTCTTTGGAAGTGTAAGTCACTTCTTGAGCAACCGAAGTTGAAAATATAAATAGTAGAAAAATTACAAGATGTTTTTTCATATTAAAATGTTTTAACTAGTAAGTCAAATAAAGTGCCAAATTTCAATTTTTATAGTTCAAAGTTACATTTAAATTTTGGTATTAATTTGGTGTCAAAAATATTTTTAAATTGTGTTTTTAATCGATTTTAGGTGTGTTTTAATCGATAAATGTTAAAATTTTATGCATTTCATCGATTTATAATGTTTTTAATCGTTTTGTTTTGAGATATGTTTTATGTTTGTTTCGTGCTAAAAATTACATACTTTTAGTTCAATGGATTAATTAATTAATATTTGCATTGTTAGATTAGTTTGGATAATCTAAATTAATTTAACACAAAATGCCAAATAGCAAAAAGCCAAGGTTGAGGGACCTTGGCTTTTATGTGTTTAATACTTTTTATTTTATAATTCTAAAAGTCAGATTAATTCTTGGCTTAATTTCTTTTTTTGTTTTAGCTATTTGATGCAACCAATGGTGTTGCGTACTTCCCTTCATTAATAATAAACTACCATGTTCTAGTAATAGTTTTTGTTTTAATGATTTATCAGTTTTGTGTTTTAAATTAAAATATCGTGCTTGACCAAAACTTACAGACGCTATAATGGGATTAATGCCTAAAGCTTTTTCGTTATCAGCGTGCCAACCATTACTATCTTGACCATGTCTGTATAAATTAGCTAAACAGGTAGTAAATATTGTGTTAGTTGTATTTTCGACTCTTTTTTTTATTTCGCTTAAAGCGGAAGTAAAGCCATGTGGATGCATTGTAATATTAGAATAACTATAAGGCTTATTATTATTGCTAAATAAAGCAGTTAATCTAGGTTGTGCGTGCGTTTTACCAAAAACTGTAATATTATCTTGTTGCCAAGGAATGTCCTTTAAAAGCAAATCGTAATAACGATCAGCGTCTGTTATATCAAAAAAGTTAGGAAAATAACTAATTTCTGCATCAGGTAAATTAAGTTTTATTTCTTCTGTAAATAACATCTTTTAAAGTTTTAAATACCAAAAAGCCCAATACATTAAACCAAATTGTAACGGAATACGCAATATAAGTATCCATTTAGGGATGCCTACAGATGCTTTTTTTTCTGTTAACATATAAATGTGTACCATTAAAAATAACAGTAACATGATAATTAGTAAGTAAATAGAAGTGTTTTTTAATGCAGGAATACAGATAGTAATACCCAATATAACCTCTGCAATACCACTTAATATTACAAGTAATTTATGATTTGGTAAATATCTTGGCATTACACGCATATACATTTTAGGTTTAATAAAATGAAGCATACCAGCAAAAGCATATAATAATCCCATTAAATATAGATGCCAAGGATAGGTCATAGTTGTTTTTTTATTTTATAAATTTAGCCTATAAAATTTAAAACATGAAGTATAATATAGCCCTTTTACTAACTTTTTTTACAACTATTTGTCTTGCTCAATTAAGGGAAGGCTTTGTTTATGCTCAAGATATTATCGATGATTTAGCAGTAGATTTAAGGTATTGTAACGACAATAATTTTGTTGGAGAGCAAATTGATGGCTATAACAAGGAAGTAGTAATAATGACAACATTAGCTGCTAAAGCGTTAAGAAATGTTCAGGATACCCTTAAAAAAAAGGGACTTGGCATAAAAATTTATGATGCTTATAGACCACAACAAGCTGTAAATCATTTTGTAAGATGGGCAAAAAAAGTAAACGATACATTAAAAAAACAGGAGTATTATCCAAATGTGGATAAAAAAAATCTTTTTAGTCAAGGCTATATCGCTTCAAAATCTAGACATAGTAGTGGTAGTACTTTAGACTTAACAATTATAAATTTAGATACAGGATTAGTTTTGGATATGGGTAGCCCTTATGATTTTTTTGGACCAGAATCTTGGGTAAGTAATACTAAATTGACAAAAAAACAACAAGAGAATAGACAATTACTGCAAGACGTTATGTTGTCTAATGGGTTTAGAAACTACCCAAAAGAATGGTGGCACTTTACATTAAGAGGAGAACCTTTTAGAAATCAATATTTTGATTTTCCAATAGAGTAGTTTTAAACATGTTGATCTACTAATATTTGGTTACCATCTGGATCTAATACCATAAAACTTGCAGGACCTTTTGTTGTTGTGTCTGCCTCAGTAATTAAAGTAATATTATTGTCTTTAAGTTGTTTTTGTATGGTTCTAACATCGTCAAATTCTTTTAAAGGTTTAGCATTTTCGTCCCAACCAGGATTAAAAGTAATTATGTTATTATCAAACATACCTTGAAAAAGTCCAATTAAAGCATTTCCATTTTTCATTATTAAATAGTTTTGTTCAAGTTGTCCGCCAAAAACGGTAAATCCTAAGGTTTCATAAAATTGTTTAGAGATAGTGATATCTTTTACAGATAAGCTTATTGATAAGGCTCCTAAAGTCATTGTAAATCTATGTTGGTTAGTATAGGCTAAAGTTATAATTTTTTTATGGGTTTATAGTTTAATCTCATGATTAGATAAAAAAAAGCCACAACGTTAATTGTGGCTTTTTTTTAATAGTAGTTAATTGTTAAGCTTTTTTAGCTTTAACAGATATTTTAATTTCTACATCATCCTTGATTAACTTATCTCCTAAAGATGCTGCAACATCATCACTTGTAGCAGAGTTGTACATAATGTTCCACTCTGTTCTATCTAAAGTAAACGTGTCACTTGTAATAGTTACATCGTCACCATTTACAGCTACAGATGCTGGAAAAGTAATGTTCTTTTTAATACCTTTTAATGTTAAGTTACCACTAATATTGTTTCCTTCTACTTTTGTAATTTCAAATGCTGCAGTACCAAATTGTGCTACATCAAAAAAGTCTGGACTTTTTAAGTGACCTATTAAGTTTGCGTTAGCTTCTTCAGTTTCAGGAATGTCTGTACATTTAATAGTATTAATGTCAAACATAAAGTTTCCTCCTACTAATTTGTCTCCTTCAAACTCAGCAACACCACTAGATACATTAATAGTACCTTCGTGTCCACCAACAATTTTGTTAGCTTTCCACATAATCATAGAGTTTTCTGCGTCTGCTTTATATTTAGCAGCTTCAACGTTTTCAGCTACAGCTTCAACTTCACCAGTTTTAGCTTCTTTAGCATCACTTTTACAAGCAACAACACTTAATCCAACGATTGCTACAGCAAAAAGGTTTAATACAATTTTTTTCATGATATAAAATTTTAGTTTTAGTGATTTAAAGTGCAAATGTACAAATAATCTTCCATGGAAACTAATTAATTGTTTGTTAAAAAAAAACAATGACATTTTGACATTTTTAATAGTAATGGCAGTACTTTTGCCATCCCAATTACAGTATTTTAAATTAAGTACAAAAATGAGCAAGAAAAGCAACAACGAAACAAACATAGAAGAGGAGATAAAATCTACTTCAAATCAAGCAGATCAAGAAACAACACAAGACGAGGTTGTAGAGGAGTTATCTGTAGAGGATCAGTTAAAGGCTGATTTACAACAAGAAAAAGATAAATTTTTACGTCTTTTTGCAGAGTTTGAAAATTACAAAAAGCGCACATCAAGAGAGCGTATTGAGCTGTTTCAAACTGCCAGCAAGGATGTTATGGTATCTATGTTACCAATTTTAGACGATTTTGAGCGCGCTTTATTACACATCGAAGATGACAAAGAAGCAGAAGAAATGCGTAAAGGTGTCTTATTAATTTATAATAAATTATTACAGACATTACAACAAAAAGGATTGTCACAATTAGAAGTTAGAGCAGGAGATGTATTTAATGCAGATCACCATGAAGCTATAACGCAAATACCAGCACCTACTGAAGATTTAAAAGGTAAAATAGTAGATGTAATAGAAAAAGGTTATAAACTAGGCGAAACTGTTATACGTTTTCCAAAAGTAATAATCGGACAATAATTTAAGTATGGCTAAAAGAGATTTTTACGAAATATTAGGTATAAATAAATCGGCATCACAAGCCGAAATAAAAAAAGCATACCGTAAAAAGGCAATCGAGTTTCATCCTGACAAAAATCCGGATGATAAGGATGCTGAATCTAAGTTTAAAGAAGCAGCAGAAGCTTATGAGGTATTAAGTGACGAGAACAAAAAAGCACGTTACGACCAATTTGGACACCAAGCATTTGAAGGTGGTGGTGGAGGCTACAGTGGTGGCGGAATGAACATGGACGATATTTTTAGCCAATTTGGTGACATCTTTGGAGGTGGAGGTTTCTCTGGTTTTGGAGGAGGCTTCGGTGGAGGTGGAGGACAACGTCGCGTTAAAGGTAGTAACCTACGTGTACGTCTTAAACTTACTTTAGAAGAAATTGCTAATGGTGTAGAAAAGAAAATTAAAGTTAAACGTAAAGTTCAGGCACCAGGTACTACTTATAAAACATGTAATACTTGTAATGGAGCAGGTCAAGTAACTAGAGTTACAAATACTATATTAGGTCGTATGCAAACAGCTGCACCATGTCCAACATGTAGTGGAGCAGGACAAATAATAGACAAAAAACCAAGTGAAGCTGACGCACAAGGTATGATTGCAAAAGAAGAAACTATTCCAGTTAATATACCAGCAGGAGTAGTAGATGGTATGCAACTTAAAGTGTCAGGAAAAGGTAACGAAGCACCAGGTAATGGTGTGTCTGGAGACTTACTTGTAGCAATAGAAGAAGAAGCACACGAGTCTTTACAACGTGAAGGCGATAATCTACATTATGATTTATACGTAAGCTTACCTGATGCAATACTAGGAAACTCAAAAGAAATTGACACAGTTACCGGAAAAGTACGTATCAAGATAGAAGCAGGAATGCAATCTGGTAAAATATTACGCTTACGCGGAAAAGGTATTCCTAGTATTAATGGTTACGGTAAAGGTGATTTACTAGTACACGTTAACGTATGGACACCAAAAACATTAAACAAAAAACAAAAAGAGTTTTTTGAAAGTATGAAAGACGATGAACACTTTTCGCCTAAGCCAGAGCGTAGTGACAAGTCTTTTTTTGAAAAAGTAAAAGACATGTTTTCTTAATAAAAGCATAAACTAAATTTAAAAAGCTCACATTTTGTGAGCTTTTTTTTGCTTTTTGTTTAACTATTTAAATCATTTAACTTCTTATTTAATAAAAAATAGTATATTTGATTTGTCGCTAGCCTAGCTAGTGATAATTTTTCTTTTTCATAGCAATTTTTTCCCATCCTTTATTTATTTAGAGGGTGGGTTTTGTTTTATATAAAAAGTTATTTCTTCCTTTAAGTTAAAAATACCTAAATCAGTAATGTTACTATTTTAACATTTTCTATATTTACAACTAAAGCTAGTGTTAGCTTTACTAATCAATCTTAAAAAAATCTATGAACAACCTCTTAGAGGTGCATCAAGTATCTAAAAAATTTGGAGACTTTACTGCACTAAATAATGTGTCTATAACCGTTCCAAAAGGTAGTATTTTTGGTTTGCTTGGTCCAAATGGAGCAGGAAAAACAACTTTAATTAGAGTGATTAACCAAATAACCATGCCAGATTCTGGACATGTGTTGTTAGATGGAGAAGCATTAAAAAATCACCATGTTAAAGATATAGGCTATTTGCCAGAAGAGCGTGGATTATATAAATCCATGAAAGTTGGTGAGCAAGCACTATACTTAGCACAATTAAAAGGTATGCAAAAAGCGGAAGCTAAAAAACGCCTTAAAATGTGGTTTGAACGCTTAGAGATTGGAGACTGGTGGAATAAAAAAATACAGGAACTATCTAAAGGGATGGCACAAAAAATCCAGTTTGTGGTTACAGTCCTACATGAACCTAAATTGTTAATTTTTGACGAGCCATTCTCTGGTTTTGATCCAATTAATGCAAACTTAATTAAGGATGAGATTTTAAGACTAAGGGATGAAGGTGCAACCGTGATTTTTTCTACCCATCGTATGGAGTCGGTTGAGGAGTTGTGTGACCAAATAGCCTTAATACACAAATCTAATAAGGTATTGGATGGTAACCTAATGGACATTAAACGCCAATATAAAAGCAATACTTTCCAGATTGGTATAAATCCAAACAATGATAATTTAGAGCAAGAGTTAGCAAGCAAGTTTAGTGTGACACCAGCCGAATTTAAAACATTAGAAGATGACCTAAAACTTAATATTAAATTATCTAATAATGAGTCTGCTAATGACCTGTTAAGTTACCTAACTAGTAAAGGACAAATTTCTCACTTTGTAGAAGTTATTCCAAGTGCCAACGATATTTTTATTCAAACAGTAAAGAATAACTAACCATGAATCATCTTCCACTTATTATACAACGCGAGTATTTAACCAAGGTTAGAAATAAATCATTTTTAATAATGACGGTCTTAAGTCCGTTAATATTTATAGCATTAATAACCGTCGTTGTGTATTTATCTCAGATGAATAATAATAAACAACGCATCATTTCGGTATTAGATGATTCCGGAATGTTGACTGAGGTTTTTAAAGACACAGATAATACAAAATATAATCTTTTAACAGGTCTAACTTTAGACAATGCAAAAACTATAGTTGAAGAAAAAGGAGATTACGGCTTGCTTCATATTAATAAATTAGAAAATTTTGAAAACGCAGCAACAAGTGTGCAATTTTATTCGGAAGAATCACCATCCTTATCTGTAATTTCTTCATTAGAAAATAAAATAGAAAAGGAGTTAACCAATCTTAATATGGCAAGTCAAGGTGTCGATATAGAGATGATTAAAGCGTCTAAAATAAAGGTCAATATTGCACAAGAAAATTTTTCTGGTGTTAAGTCTTCTAAAATTGATAGTGTGGTTAAACTAGCGTTTGGTGGAGCAGCAGGATATTTACTATTTATGTTTATCATTATTTATGGTAATATGATTATGCGTAGTGTTATTGAAGAAAAAACCAGTCGTATTATTGAAGTTATTATATCTTCAGTAAAGCCAGTCCAATTAATGTTAGGTAAGATAATTGGGACGTCTTTAGCAGGAGTGACTCAGTTTATTATATGGATTATTTTAGGAGGTGTTTTACTAACCGTAGTCTCTGCTATTTTTGGGATTGACTTTGCTCAGGCACAAACACCACAGCAAGAACTTATGCGTCAAGCTATGGCTAATCCAGATGCAAATATGAAAGTGCAAAGCTTGTTTACAGCATTTTATAACTTACCGCTAACCAATCTTGTAATTGCATTTTTATTATTTTTTATTAGTGGTTATTTATTATACAGCTCTTTATACGCAGCTATTGGAGCAGCAGTTGATAACGAAACAGATACACAACAATTTATGTTACCTATTTTAATGCCTCTAATATTGGCAGTTTATGTAGGTATGTTTACTGTTATAGAGGATCCTCATGGTACTGTAAGTACTATATTTTCGTTTATACCGTTTACATCACCTGTAGTGATGTTAATGCGTATTCCGTTTGGTGTGCCAATATGGCAACAAGTAGTATCATTATTACTATTAATTGGGACCTTTATGTTTACCGTATGGTTTGCAGCAAAAATTTATAGAGTAGGTATATTAATGTATGGTAAAAAACCAACTTATAAAGAGTTGATTAAGTGGATTAGATATTAATTTTAACTATGATTCAAGAAAGTAAGGTAGCAGATAAAATTGAAAAAGAAGTAGAAAAAGTAAGCGATGTGATTACTGAAAGTTCTATTTGGGAAAAATTTATTGAAATATTAAATTATAAAATTTACACCTTCACAGATGATAAGGGTTTGACTACTAGTGTAATTAAAGTTAAGTATGTCTTACTTATTATATTAGTTTTATTACTTACAACCATTGTCTTACGTTTGGTTAGAAAAGTAGTCACGCGTCATATGCCTGATGATGATAAGGCAAAATTTACAACAGTGTTTTCATTTGCAAGATGGTTTATTTATATCATTGTTTTTCTGGTAATATTGGATTCAATAAATATAGATGTCACAGCTATTTTTGCAGCTTCAGCAGCACTTTTAATAGGTGTTGGTTTAGCGCTACAGACCTTATTTCAAGATATTATATCTGGGATTTTTATATTAGTAGACCAATCCGTTCATGTTGGAGATATTATAGAACTTGACGGAAAAGTTGGTCGTGTAGAAGAAATTAAATTGCGTACTACTAGAGCAGTAACTATAGACGATAAAGTACTAATTATACCTAATCATTTATACCTTACTAATAGCCTTTACAATTGGACTCAAAATGGGACAAGTACAAGAGAAGGGGTTGATGTAGGTGTTGCCTATGGAAGTGATGTACAATTAGTTAAAAAATTATTATTAGAGGCAGCAACGTCCATACCAAATGTTTTTAAATTTCCAGAACCAGCAGTTACTTTTACAGACTTTGGGGATAGTGCTTTAAATTTTAGGGTAACATTTACTATAGATGATAGTTTTAATTCAAGAATACCTAAAAGTGACATTCGTTTTGAAATAGATAGATTGTTTAGAGAAAATAATATTACTATACCATTCCCTCAACGCGATATTCATATTATAAAAGATAACAAGTAAAAAATTAGCAATCAAATAATTATAGATTATATGAAATTACATTTTGGAACCATTTTACTAACATTAACGCTACTATGTAGTGTAAATGTAGCCCATGCACAATTAACAGATTTAGCTAGGTTAGAGTATTCTTATGTACCCAAAAGTAATTCTGAAGATAGTTTTGATAGATTTAGAGGATTATTAAATTATCCTATTAAAACAAGTGAAGACTGTTATATAATTGTTGGTGCAGAGTATAGTAGATTGACCTTAGATTTAGAGGAAGATTACCCTTTTCCTACTTCTAATTTAAGACGATTACATATCATAGATTTTAATTTGGGTTATACCTTTAAGCTTTCAGAAGATTGGAGGTTAGGAGCCAAGATTACACCAAGAATAGCATCAACACTTAGACATGAAATTACAGGTGATGATATGTTTTTAAATGGAGGTGTATACGCTATAAACGACAAAACAAAAGACCAAAACATAAAAAAACCATATAGATTAGTATTAGGACTAACGTATAACAGTACTACAGGTATACCTTTGCCATTACCATTTATAAGTTACTTTAGACGTTTAAATGATAATTGGTCTTATAACTTAGGAGTGCCAAAAACAAATGTGAAGTACTTTTTTAACGAAAAAAACATCGTACAGACCTTTGTCGGAATTGATGGCTATTTTGCCAACACACAAGAAGTTTTTACCATTGATGGTAAGGAAGCAGATAGTGTATCTTTATCAGTAATATTAGCAGGTTTAGGTTACGAATATTGCTTTACAGATAATTTAGTATGGTATTCTTACGTTGGTTATACATTAAGTATGAGTAACAGATTAAGGGACGAGAACAGAGAGGACGTATTTAAGTTAGATAATGTTAATGCGTTTTATTTAAGAACAGGAATAAAATTTAAAATATAATGCCAAAAATTTTAGTAATAGAAGATGAAGCAGCAATTAGAAGAGTATTAGTCAAAATCCTATCAGAGGAAAATGATAAATATGAGCTAGAAGAAGCTGAAGATGGATTAGTAGGAATCGATAAAATTAAAAAAAACGACTACGATTTAATACTATGTGATATTAAAATGCCTAAAATGGATGGTGTTGAGGTATTAGAGGCTGTCAAAAAAATAAAGCCAGAAATACCAATGGTCATGATTTCTGGACATGGAGACTTAGATACAGCAGTAAATACCATGCGTTTAGGTGCATTTGATTACATATCTAAGCCACCAGATTTAAATCGTTTACTAAATACAGTAAGACACGCTTTAGACAGAAAAGAGTTAGTAATTGAAAACAAAATTCTTAAAAAGAAGGTTAGCAAAAAATACGAAATGATAGGAGATAGCGACGCTATTTCTCAAATCAAAGACATCATAGATAAAGTTGCACCAACAGATGCTAGAGTCTTAATTACAGGTCCAAACGGAACAGGTAAAGAGCTAGTCGCACATTGGTTACATCAAAAAAGTGATCGTGCCAAAGGTCCAATGATAGAGGTTAATTGTGCAGCAATACCAAGCGAGCTGATAGAAAGCGAATTGTTTGGACACGTCAAAGGTGCCTTTACAAGTGCAGCCAAAGACAGAGCAGGTAAATTTGAAGCAGCCAATGGTGGCACCATTTTTTTAGACGAGATTGGTGACATGAGCCTATCTGCACAAGCCAAAGTATTACGTGCTTTGCAAGAAAGTCGTATACAACGCGTAGGTAGTGATAAAGATATTAAAGTAGATGTGCGCATTGTAGCAGCAACAAATAAAGATCTTAAAAAGGAAATCGAAGACGGAAAATTTCGTGAAGATTTATATCACAGATTAGCAGTAATTTTAGTTAAAGTACCTGCATTAAATGACAGACGTGATGACATACCATTATTAATAAATCACTTTTCAGCTAAAATTGCCGAAGAGCAAGGTACAGCCAATAAAACATTCTCTAAAAAAGCAATTAATTTATTAAAAGAGTATGATTGGACAGGAAATATAAGAGAGCTACGTAACGTGGTTGAAAGATTAATAATTTTAGGAGGCACAGAAGTTAGTGAGCAAGATGTAAAACTTTTTGCAAGTAAATAAAACAACATGAAAGACATCAATATTAACGACCATAAAATCACTTCAAAAATAAAGCTAAGCGATCTGCCAAGTAAGCTAGATTTAAAATCAGACAAGGATACCACAGAGGACGCTTTGCGCAAAGTAAGACGCCAACTAGGTAAGCTACAAGATACCATGTATGCACACGGTAAATACTCGGTTTTAGTATGTTTACAAGGTATGGATACCTCAGGAAAAGACAGTTTAATACGCGAAGTTTTTAAAGACTTTAATGCCAGAGGAGTTGAGGTTATGAGCTTTAAAGTACCAACAGAATTAGAGCTTAAGCACGATTATCTTTGGAGACACTATATAAAATTACCAGCTCGAGGTAAATTTGGAGTCCATAATCGCACACACTATGAAAACGTTTTGGTAACACGTGTACATCCAGAGTATATTTTAAACGAAAAACTACCATTTGTAAACAGTATTGACGATGTAAACGACGCCTTTTGGGACCAACGTTTTGAGCAAATCAATAACTTTGAAAAACATCTAACACAAAACGGTACAATAATTTTTAAATTTTTCATGAATTTGTCAAAAGACGAACAACGTAACAGATTATTACGTCGTTTGGACAAGCAAGAAAAAAACTGGAAATTCTCAGCAGGCGACTTAAAAGAGCGTAAGTTATGGGACAAATACATGGACTGTTATCAGGATGCAATAAACAGAACAAGCAAGGATAACGCACCATGGTACAACATTCCAGCAGACGATAAACCTACAGCACGATTAATTGTAGCTCAAATTTTGTATGACACTTTAAAACAATATTCAGACATAAAAGAGCCAGATTTGGATGACAAAACCAAAGCTAATCTGCATTTATACAGAGAGCAATTGAATAACGAATAGTATTTATTGGGCGTTACCACAAGGGTCGCGCTTTCCATTATATCTTTTTTTGCCATATATGGCAGCAAAAAAAGGATGTCATTACAATCGCTAACGCAAACCAAATGACCTAAAAAAAACATACTTAAGGTTAATCAAAATACAATAAGAGACCTGATAGGATTAATATTCTGTCAGGTCTTTTCATATTTAAATACTATCTTTAAAGTAAAATTACCAACCATGAAAAAACTAACAATTCTTCTAACACTTTTAGTGTCTATTAATGTTTTAGCACAAACAGACCAAGACGCATTAAAAACAATATATAGTCAGTCCTTAACCAATGGTAAAGCCTACCAATGGTTAGACTATTTATCAAATCAAATAGGAGGACGATTATCAGGATCTGTAAACGCAGAAAAAGCAGTACAATACACAAAATCCGAACTAGAAAAACTAGGATTAGATAAAGTATGGCTACAAGAAGTTATGGTTCCAAAATGGGAACGTGGCGCAAAAGAGGTAGCACATTTTACAAGTAATAACAACAAATTTGACGTCAATATATGTGCTTTAGGTGGCTCAGTAGCAACTGCCAATTCAGGGTTAGAGGCTACAGTAATAGAAGTAAAAAGTTTTGAAGAGCTTGCTGCACTTGGTGATAAAGTAAAAGGAAAAATTGTCTTTTTTAATGGTGCCATGAATCCAGAATTAATCCACACCTTTGAAGCTTATGGAGGATGCTCTAAACAACGTTATGCAGGAGCTTACGAAGCTGGAAAATTAGGAGCAGTTGGCGTAATTGTGCGTTCTCTTAATTTACGTCAAGACGATTTACCACACACTGGAAGTATGGGTTACATGGATTTGCCTAATGAGCAACGTGTACCATCTGCAGCAATAAGTACCAATGATGCTAATAAACTATCCGAAGCCCTAAAAAAAGATGCCAATCTAAAATTCTATTTTAAACAAAACTGTAAACAGTTTGAAGACGTTTTGTCATACAATGTTATTGGTCAAATTACTGGAAGCGAATTCCCAGAAGAAATAATGGTTGTTGGAGGTCACTTAGATTCTTGGGATTTAGGAGATGGATCGCATGACGATGGAGCAGGAGTAGTACAATCTATGGATGTAATTAGATTATTAAAAGAAAGCGGAATCAAGCCAAAACGTACCATTAGAGTTGTGTTATTTATGAATGAAGAAAATGGTTTGCGTGGCGGAAAAAAATATGCAGAAGAGGCAAAACGTAATAACGAAAATCATGTATTTGCGTTAGAGAGTGACTCTGGAGGATTTTCACCTCGTGGTTTTAGTTTTGATTGTAGTGAAGCAGCATTAAACAAAGTATTAAGTTGGGAGTCTTTATTTAAACCGTACTTAATTCACTATTTTGAAAAAGGATATAGTGGAGCAGACATTGGGCCATTAAAAAATGATAATATTGTTTTGGCTGGCTTACGTCCAGACTCACAACGTTATTTTGATCATCATCATGCAGCAAACGATACGTTTGATGCAGTCAACAAACGCGAACTAGAATTAGGTGCAGCTACCATGACAAGTTTAGTCTATTTATTTGATAAATACGGAACAAGTAACATTCCTCAGGTTAAAGAATTTAAGGATTAATTGTCGTATTTAACTGTTACAAATTTTAAAAAATGAAAACACTAATACTTTTTTTATCAATAATAATTACAACAAGTATGGTTGCTCAATCTGATTTAAATATTCCGTATTATGAGCTTCCTGAAGCATCAGAAAATTTTACTGCTGGTACTGTTGCTGCTAGACAAATAGACGCTCTAGGGTTTAGGTTTTATCATGCAACAGATGGATTATCCGCAAAGGATTTAGACTTTAAGCCTTCAGATTCGGTTAGAACAACAGCAGAAACTATAAAACACATTTATGATTTGTCTAAAATCATTTTAAATTCGACTTTAAAAAAAGAAAATACCAAAGAAGCTGTTAAACTATCTTTTGAAGCACAACGTGTAGCGACTTTAAATAATTTAAAACAAGCTGCAGATATTTTAAGAAGTAGTGACGATATTTCGCAATTCAAAATTATTTTCGGCGAAAGCCAAATTCCGTTTTGGAATAATATTAATGGTCCTATTGCAGACTCTATTTGGCACTGTGGTCAAATAGCGTCGTTTAGACGTATAACAAATAATCCTATTAGTGCAAAAGTTAATCACTTTACGGGAACTGTTAAAAAGTAATACACCTTTTTATGACACCAACTTTACACCAAATCCATCCAGTACTTCCTGTTCAAAACGTATTAGCAGCTTTATTTTTTTATACTCAAAAATTGGGTTTTGATATTGTGTTTGCGGACGACTCTAAAGATCCAAAATATGTAGGAATTAAAAGAGATCATATAGAAATACATTTAAAATGGAAAGATGTAAAGGAGTGGGATTATACTATTGACAGACCTAGGTTGCGTATTGTTACACAGCATGTTGACATTTTACATCAAGAGTATAATTTTAAAAATGTGTTTCCGAAGGAGACAAAAGTTATAAAAACAGAATGGGGAACAAAAGAGTTTTCGTTTTATGATTTATATAAAAACGGGTTAACATTTTATCAAAATAGTTAAGCCATAAAAGCTTAAGAAGGTATTTAGTTTTTAAAATAAATAGTAAATGTAGTGCCTTTGCCTACAGTACTTTCTACCTCAATTTTTCCACCTATAGCATCAATTTGATTTTTAACAATAAATAGACCTAAGCCTCTAGAGTCTTCATGTTTATGAAAAACATTATACATGCCAAACAGTTTGTCTTTATGTTTTTCTAAATCAATACCTTGACCGTTATCACTAATTGTTAATGTTGTGTACTCACTAGTCTGATTGGCATTTAATTTTATAACAGGATCAACATCAGGTCTTTTATACTTTATAGAGTTGGTTAAAAAGTTTATTAAAATACTATCTAAATATGCAGGTAAACCTTTAACATTTAAGTCATCTTTAATTAATATTTGAATATCAACATTGTGTGATATGGTATAAGCCGCAATGTTAGAGATGGCGTTATTGGTAAATTGTAATAAGTTTAGTTCTTCTAGCTCTTCCGCTTCAAGCGAGTTGTATAAAGCGACTTCATTAAGATTTTCAATAGTTTCATTTAAGTTACCTATTGCTTCTTCCATTAAAGGAAAATATTCGTCGTTAGTATTTTCTGGATAATCTTCCTTTTTTAAACTTAATAGCATTTCAAGGTTTCCGCCATGAGATCTCAAATTATGTGATACTATTCGTGCAAAGTTTAATAGTCTATCGTTTTGCTTAGAGCTAATAGATAACAATTCAGATATTTTATTTTTACTGCGTTTTATTTCTGTAATATCATTGATATTTGCAATAAAATGTTGGGGATGTCCGTTATTATCTCTTACAATAGTTGAAGATAATATGCAATGGACCACTTTTCCATTTTTATGGATATATCTCTTTTCTATTTCAAAATTATCTGATTTTCCAGACAGTACTAACTCTAATTCTTTACGACCTATTGATAGGTCTTTGGGGTGTGTTATATCTTTGAAGTTTAGTAGTAATAACTCTTCTTTGCTATATCCTAAAATGCGACAAATACTATTATTTACGTTAAGCCATCCTCCAGTTAGGCTAACTTTAGCCATTCCTGTTAATGAATTATCAAAAAGAGATCTGAATTCTTTTTCTTTAATAGCTATTTTTTTAGTTTGCACTGTTTTTTGAGTAATATCTTGAAATACACCTCTTAACGCTACGCATTTTCCGTTTTCTAATTTAGGATGTCCAATAGATCTTACCCATTTTTCTTCTCCCTTAGATGTTACAATTATAAACTCGTCATCAAAATTTTCACCATTATTTAAAGCGTTATTAAATAATTTTAATATTCTAATTCTATTAGAACCTTCTTTATAAAAGTTAATAGCAGTATCAACATTTGGTGTGTAATTAATGGATACGTCATGTATTTTTTTAGTGACACTACTCCATTTAAGAATATTAGTTTTTAAGTTTAACTCCCATGATCCAATAGCTAGAGCATCTTCAATGGAGTTTAAAAAACTTTTGTCAAGAATTTCATCAGATAATATTTCATTATAATTATTATTATCAATTTGCATACTTAGGGAATTAGGGAAAAGCTATTAATCTATAATACAAAGCGCATTTGTTTTATATATTGGCGAATCTAAACAAAATCTTAGTTAAAATACAAATTTTTAGGTTAAAACGCTTAAATTTTAACTTATTTGTAGGTTTAAGATTACTTTTTTATTCGTTGTTTTATATTGTATGGATAAAAAAATAGCCAATTTTTTTACAAAAAATTGGCTATTCAATGGTTGTGTTAATTACTTTTTAAATTTAATTTCGACTTGATTATGTAGTAAGTCTTCAAAAGTTTCTCGTTTTCTTATTAAATGCGCTTCGCCTTTATAAACCAGTACCTCTGCAGGTCTATATCTTGAGTTATAGTTACTAGCCATAGAGTAGCAATACGCTCCAGCATTACTAAAGGCTAAGATGTCTCCTTCGTTAATTTCAGATATGCGTCTGTTGTTTGCAAACGTATCCGTTTCGCATATATATCCAACCACACTATAAAAGCGTTCTCGACCTTTTGGGTTTGAGATATTTCTTATTTCATGTTGTGATCCATACAACATTGGTCTTATTAAGTGGTTAAAGCCACTATCTACTTGTGCAAAAACGGTTGAGGTTGTTTGTTTTACAACATTTACATTAACTAAAAACTGTCCAGCCTCACTAACTAAAAATTTTCCTGGCTCAAAAGCTAGGGTTAATGGTTTGCCATAATCTTTACAAAACTGATTAAATCTTGCACTTAGTTTTTCACCTAGCTCTTCAATATTGGTTTCAATATCACCAGCTTTATATGGGACTTTAAAACCAGATCCAAAATCTATAAATTGTAAGTTTTTAAAATTTTTAGCAGTATCAAATAAAATTTCGCTAGCATATAAAAAAACATCAATATCCAAAATATCGCTACCTGTATGCATATGGATACCATTAATATTCATGTTAGTATTATCTACTATTCTTAAAATATGTGGTATTTGATGTATGGAAATCCCAAATTTACTATCAATATGACCAACAGATATATTGGTGTTTCCACCTGCCATAACATGCGGATTAATCCTAATACAGACTGGTGTGTTTGGGTGTTTTGTGCCAAACTGTTCAAGGATAGATAAGTTATCAATATTTATTTGACAACCTAACTTAGCTACACTTTCAATTTCATGTAAGGAGACTCCATTTGGTGTAAAAATTATATTTTCGGCTTTAAAGCCTGCAGCAAGACCTAATTGCACCTCTTGTATAGATACAGTATCCAAACCTGCACCTAATTGTTTCATTAATTTTAATACAGATATATTTGACAATGCTTTAACAGCATAATTAATTTTTAGTTGTTTAACATTTTTAAAAGCAGCAGTTAGTCTGTTATATTGTTGCTCAATTTTGTCTGCATCATATATGTAAACAGGACTTCCAAAATCTTTTGCTATCTGTATTAATTGATTGTTTTGCATCTCTAATTTTTTTTCAAAGTTATTTTTTTAAGCCTATTTAAAAATTAAAACATCATATTATTACACATTTAAAACAATTTGTTAATTATTTAACAATTTAAAAATTGGATTTACTTAATTTTTTCATAATTAAATATTAGGGTAAGTAAATGTGATTATTTACTTTTGTAACACTAAAATTTTACTCTAAACAAGATGAATTTACACGAATATCAAGGAAAAGAATTATTAAGCAGCTTTGGCGTACGTATTCAACGTGGTATTGTTGCACAAAATGCTGATGAAGCGGTTGCTGCAGCTAAAAAATTAACTGAAGATACTGGAACAGGATGGCACGTTATTAAAGCGCAAGTTCATGCTGGTGGACGTGGTAAAGGTGGTGGAGTTAAGTTGGCTAAAAACTTAGACGCAGTTAAAACTATCGCTGGAGAAATTATAGGAATGGATTTGGTAACACCTCAAACCTCTGCAGAAGGTAAACGAGTACACCAAGTATTAGTATGTGAAGATGTATACTATCCTGGAGATTCTGAGACAGAAGAATATTATATGTCAGTATTATTAAATAGATCTAATGGACGTAACATGATTATGTATTCTACTGAAGGTGGAATGGATATTGAAACTGTTGCTGAAGAAACACCTCATTTAATTTTTACAGAAGAAATTGATCCAGCAACTGGAATCTTACCTTTTCAAGCACGTAAAATTGCTTTTAACTTAGGGTTGTCTGGAGCAGCTTTTAAAGATATGACTAAATTTGTAACAGCATTATATACTGCTTACGATAAGTCAGACTCTTCATTATTTGAAATCAACCCAGTTTTAAAAACTAGTGATGATAAAATAATGGCAGTTGATGCTAAAGTAACAATTGACGATAACGCATTATTTAGACATAAAGATTTAGCAGCAATGCGCGATTTACGCGAAGAAAATGCTATTGAAGTAGAAGCAGGAGAACAAGGACTTAACTATGTTGACCTTGACGGAAACGTGGGTTGTATGGTAAATGGTGCTGGTTTAGCTATGGCAACTATGGATTTAATTAAGCAAGCAGGTGGAGAGCCAGCTAACTTTTTAGATGTTGGTGGTACTGCAGATGCAGCAAGAGTAGAAATTGCTTTTGAACTTATTTTAAGAGATCCAGCTGTTAAAGCAATTTTAATTAACATTTTTGGTGGTATCGTTCGTTGTGATCGTGTTGCTCAAGGTGTAATTGATGCTTATAAAAACATGGGTAACATTAATGTACCAATTATTGTACGTTTACAAGGTACTAATGCAGATATCGCTAAAAAATTAATTGACGATTCTGGATTAGATGTTATGAGTGCTACAGAGTTCCAAGAAGCAGCAGACAAAGTACAAGCAGTATTAGCTTAATACTTTAATTTATATAAAAAAAGAGCAACTTAAATAGTTGCTCTTTTTTTTTGGACTAAAATTGATTATCCATTTGCCTAATGTAATTTTAAATTACTTATCATCTTTTTTAGGACGTGTATTAGGCTTATTAAAATTCTTTTTATTGTTAAAGGATTTATTTTTCGCTTTCGCTGAAACTTCGCCTTTAGGTTTTTCTCCTTTTTTAGGCATTGGACCTCTTAAATGAATAACTAAACCATTTAAAAAATTTCGTAAAATTTGATCACCACATTCTACATAATTAGGATGGTCTTCTCTTCTAAAAAAAGCACTTAATTCTGTTTTTGTAATTCTAAAGTCTACTAATTCTAAGATTTCTACAATATCAGTATCTCTTAATTGATGTGCAACTCTTAGTTTTTTAAAAATATCGTTATTAGTCATTTGTCGTGTTTAAAAAGCAAAAATACAAAATACAAAGTATAAAAACAGATTCCATAAGTTTAATAGAATTTCAATTTCGAAAATCGTTTTTAAATTTTCATATAAGTTTAATAATTTTTACTTGATAAGCAGTTTTAGCGTTTGTAATATTTTAATGTTTTTTTTTAAAGGAAGGTATTCAGTTTTATAGATTTTAATTAAATATAATTTAATTAAGTCTCTTAAAATTAATGAATTAATAATTAATTAATAGCGTGTTAAAGACCAGATTTTAGGTTGTAATTGATTATAATTTTGAAATTTTAAAATTTAGATTAGACAGAAATATCTAAAAAAGCGATGTATAACCATGTTATTTTCGATAAGCTACGTGCTTTCAACGATTATAAATTATGTTTTATTCTTAACTTTATGATGTATAACTTATCCCTTATATATGCCTAACAGAATAGAAAAATTAAGTCTATTATCAGAAATGATTGCTTTTGCAAAAAGTGATGACAGTATAAAATCTGTTGAATACAACTTTTTGTTAGCAGTTGCACAACAGTTAGAAGTTTCTAGAGAAGATTTTGATCACCTTATTAATAATCCTGTTAATAGAATGGTTTTAAAATCTCATAGTGAGCGTATTGTCCAATTCCATAGAATGGTATTGTTAATGCATGTTGATCAAGAACGTACACAACAAGAGTTGGCTAAACTGTATAATTATGGATTACGCATGGGATTAAACCATGAGTCCATTACTAAGGTATTATACCTAATGGAGGGTTTTCCGGATATGATGGTTCCTGCTGAGGTTTTGATAGACATCTTTAAAGTACAATATAATTAACTATATATATAGTACTTGATTACTACAGTACACTGTAAGCTTAGTTTAGGTATGTATAATTATGCTTTCAACTCTTCAAGTTTACCTTGAAACATTTTAATTTCATCACGTAATTTAGCTGCAATAATAAAGTCTAATTGCTTGGCAGCTTCCTCCATCATTTTACGTTTTTCTCTAATTTTCTTTTCTAATTCACCTTTAGATAAATACTCACTTTCAGGCTCTGCTGCTCGTGCAGCTTCTAACTCATAACTATAAGTACTAACCGAGTTTTGTGTTAAAGCACTGTCTAAGCTTTTGTTTAATGCCATAGGCACTAATTTGTGTTTTGTATTATAGGCTATTTGTTTTTCACGTCTATACTCGGTTTCGTCAATAGTTTTTTGCATACTGTTGGTTATTTTGTCAGCATACATAATTGCTTTTCCGTTAAGGTTTCGTGCTGCACGACCAACGGTTTGGGTTAAAGATCTTGCAGATCTTAAAAAGCCTTCTTTATCTGCATCTAAAATAGCTACTAAAGAGACCT
Organism: Olleya marilimosa CAM030; assembly: GCF_000518485.1. Taxonomy (GTDB): domain Bacteria; phylum Bacteroidota; class Bacteroidia; order Flavobacteriales; family Flavobacteriaceae; genus Olleya; species Olleya marilimosa. The sequence continues at coordinate 29,397 of NZ_JADR01000001.1, forward strand.
CAGGTAAATCTAAACCTTCACGTAGTAAGTTTACACCAACCAAAACATCATAAATTCCTTTACGTAGATCTTGCATGATTTGAACACGCTCTAAAGTATCCACATCACTGTGTATGTAATTAACACGAATATTGATTCGGGTTAAATATTTAGTCAATTCTTCTGCCATACGCTTGGTTAACGTTGTGACCAAAGTACGTTCGTCTTTTTCTATGCGTTGTTGTATTTCTTCAATTAAATCATCAATTTGATTTAGACTAGGTCTTACTTCAATAATTGGATCTAATAGACCTGTTGGACGTATCACTTGCTCCACATAAAGTCCATCCGTTTTTTGAAGCTCATAATCTGCAGGTGTAGCACTTACGTATATTACTTGATTTTGCAAGGCTTCAAATTCTTCAAATTTTAAAGGTCTGTTGTCCATTGCAGCAGGCAATCTAAAACCGTAATCGACTAAGTTTTCCTTTCTGCTTCGGTCACCACCATACATGGCATGTACTTGAGATACAGTTACGTGACTCTCATCCACAACCATTAGGTAATCATCCGGAAAATAGTCTAATAAACAGAAAGGTCTTGTACCAGGCTCACGACCATCAAGGTAACGAGAGTAATTTTCAATTCCAGAACAATATCCTAACTCACGTATCATTTCTAAATCAAACTCGGTACGTTCTTTTAATCGTTTTGCTTCTAGGTGTTTTCCTATTTCTTTAAAGTAATCGTATTGTTTAACTAAATCGTCTTGAATAGATTTTATAGCATTTTGTAACACGTCAGGAGAGGTTACAAACATATTTGCAGGATAGATTGTTAGTCTATCGTATTTTTCTACAATTTCGTTTGTTTGAATATTAAAGGATTCAATCTCTTCAATTTCATCTCCAAAAAAGTGAATTCTAAACGCATCATCAGCATAACTCGGAAAAATATCAACTGTATCTCCTTTTATTCTGAAATTTCCATGTTTAAAGTCAGCTTCCGTACGTGAGTATAAACTTTGTACTAGCTGATGTAATAATTTAGTACGCGAAATTTGTTGATCAACTTCAATTGAAATTACATTTTTTTGAAATTCGACTGGATTACCAATACCATATAGACAAGATACTGATGCTATAACGATGACATCACGACGTCCAGATAATAGGGAAGAGGTTGTGCTTAATCGCATTTTCTCTATCTCTTCGTTTATAGATAAATCTTTTTCTATGTAAACACCAGAGGTTGGTATATAGGCTTCAGGTTGGTAATAATCATAATAAGACACAAAATACTCAACAGCATTATCAGGAAAAAATTGTTTAAACTCTGAGTACAACTGTGCTGCTAACGTTTTGTTATGTGCTAAAACCAGTGTTGGCTTTTGTGTTTCTTCAATAACATTGGCAACAGTAAATGTTTTACCAGAACCAGTCACACCAAGTAACGTTTGGTATTTATCTTGTCCATTTAATCCACCAACCAATTGTTTAATGGCTTGAGGTTGATCTCCTGTAGGTTTAAACTCTGATTTTATCTTGAATTTCATAATGTAAAATTACAGAATAATAAGCAGTTATTTATTTAAAGGAAGGTTAAAGGTTTTAGGTTGATAAAACAGACACATCACCTGTAATGGTTAACCTTAAATTTAATTATTAGATTTTTTAACGTATTGGTTTACTGCTTTTTTTGCTAATACAAAACCAACTACTAAGCCAAAATAGTTAATATAAGGTATGTCTAATGTTTTAGAAATTAATCCTCCTAAAATAAAACCTAAAAGTGTACCTAAAATTAAAACCATTAAATACTTAATCATACTATATTTTGAGGTTTTAACAGCTTGATTATTAGAGTCTCTATAATCTGTTTTATTATTAAGGCTAACATTTAAATTAGTAATAAAACTATCAAATAAATTAGAGAATGCTGTTGGGCTTATATAACCGTTATCCTTTACAACATATCTAATTTGATATGTATCATTATTATTAGAAGCTAGATTAACTGTAATTGCGGATTGCCAATTAAGAGGATTAAGTATCCAACCGCTTAAAAAGGTGTCTTTTTTTATAAACAATAAATGGTCACTATTTTCTTGTAATAAAATGAAATTATAAGCTAAAAAATAATTTTTAATAGTTGTAACATCATTAGTATTTAAATCGAAGTTTTTATCAAAGTCGGACATACAGTCAAGTTGTTTTAAAAAACAAGTTAACGAATTAAACTAAAATGACCTCTAATTTTTTGACCATTAGATCTAGAAACTAAATACCAGTAATCATTAGTAGGTAATAATTGTCCATTTAACGTTCCATCCCAACCTGGAGATTGTGGATTTAAAAGGTGAATTAACTTACCATAGCGATCAAATATTTTAATATCTAAATCCGTATTAAAAGTATCATTAATACCTATCGGTTTCCAGTATTGATTGTAATTATCTCCATTTGGAGTAAAAAATTGTGGAAAGCCTAAAATAGCAATGGTTTGCTCTGACATTCCGCAGCCATCAATTTCTCTAACATAAACAGTATGTATGCCTGGAGCCACATTTGAAAACGAATTAAAAGTTTGATACGACCCATTGTCTAAAGCATATTCAAAATTTCCTGTGTTAGATAGTGTTACAGTAATTGTATTATTGGACGTCAATTCTGTAAAAGCAATGTTGTCAATAATAGGTGCTTCAATAGAGGTTACAGTAATGTCTCTGGTATTAGAGCAACCATTGGTTCCTGTAATAATTACAGTATATACACCAATTTGGTTTACATCAATAAAAGAGGTGTTTACTCCTGTGTCTACTCCGTTTAATAACCATTGGTAGTAGTAGTTGCTAGGCGAATCATTTAATACTCCACCAACCAAAGTTATGGTGTCAGGATAGTTATTTAAACAATACTCCAAGGTTTCGTTTTCCGAAATTTCTGGTGTAAAAAGTACATTTAAGTTAACGTCTGTTACAGCATAACAATCCGAACCATTAGTGGTTACTTGTGCATAAATGGTTTGAAAATTTGGAATTGTAGACTCGAAGTTTGTTGGCAACGGATTATTTTCCGCGAAAGCGTCTTCTTGAGTTAAGTAATAACTAATTGTAGCTCCTGCAGGAACTAAAGGTGTAATTTGAGAGCTTACTTGGCTTAAATCAAAAGTGGTTAATCCATCAATAGTGGCATCGTCACAAGCGTCTAAACTATAAGTTGGTAAATTATTATTTGAAATTTGTAACGTAATCTGACTTATAGCTGTACAGCTAGATATATTATTAATCACTAAGGCGTATACGACTTGATTGATTGTAGTATTTTGAAAACTATCAGGTGTTGTAATGGCATTTATTTGCTGTTCTGCATCTGATAGCGAATTATAAAAACCAATAATGGATAAATCAGGATTACCAACAGTAATGACTTGGTCTGTGTCAAATAGATTATAGGTTGTGATGCCATCTTGCTCTAAATCGCATTCAGTTAAAGTTGTGGTTACTGTTGTTGGTGCAGGAAATTGCTCGATAACAATTTCGCCATAAGATATACAACCATTAGATAAGGTAACCTCTACGTTGTAAGTTCCAGAATCTGCTACTGTTAGAATAGGATTAATTTCAGTAAGAAGCTCTGTACCATCTTTAAACCATTTGTAAATTATGGCTCCAGTTTGTGTAGCATCTAGGTCTGTGCTTTGGTTTTCGCATAGTGCGTTGTTTGTAGACTCTAATAAATTTGGACCTAAATCTGTGGTTAACTCAAAACTACCAGCTTCTAAAAACACAGCAGAATCGTATCTGTAGTTTTGTTCATCTGCAATTACTAATTTGACTTCGTAAGTGGTATTAGGTACAGTGTTGGCTACTGCAGATAAGACTTTAGTCTGTCCATTAAAGTTAATTGGAGCAGTATTATCATTCCAACTTCCAAAATAAAATTCGTTTTCTTCTTGACAACCACCAGGAATTTCTGGATGTACTGTCGTTACTTTAACAGGAACTTGAGTACCAGGAACTAATGCAATGTTTTCGTAATCTGTTGTGCCTATTTCACGAATTAAAAAACCAAATAAGTCAGAATATTGGCATGTGTTGGCGTTGTTTTCTTGATATTCTTCTGAAGCAAAAATATAATTGAAGCTAATTTGTGTAGCCTCAGAGGTAAATTGAAACTCTAAAATGGTTGCATTTAAAGTGTTGGTTTCGTCTAAAGCAATCTCTAAATCTTGGTCACCATCCCAACCAGAAGCATCATCATCACTTAAAGAATCGTTAGGACCATCAACATTGCTTAAACGTCCAGTACTTAATACAATTCCGCTTTGAAAAGGGAATGTGGTACCTGTTGCATCAAAATATCCATAGCTTTGATCTGAGCCTCCAAAATCACCACCAACAACGTTAGTCACTTGTACATTAGTTATACAACTACTATCAATTAAGATATCCTCTACAAGTTGCTGAGGTGTATAGGTTTGAACATCTGTAACAACATTTTGTGCAGATGTTATACCAACAATTAAAAACAGAATAATAAAGAGTCTTTTTTGCATACCTTTTTAATGGTTTGCAAAGGTACTGAACAATTTATTTTAAATAAATAATGAAATGTTAAAGCTTAAGTGTAAAATGTCCTTTTTTCTGAAACTCGATTGGTCCTTTTTTAATATCTGCTACGTACCAATAGTCACTTGCAGGCATAAGGTTACCATTGTATCTACCATCCCAACCAAGCGAAGCATGTGTTAGTGTTTTAAGTAGTTTGCCATAACGATCGTATATATATACCACAGTACCTTTTAATTGATTAACACCTGAAATGTGCCAATAATCAAAATATCCATCTCCATTTGGAGTAACAAATTTTGGTACATCTATAATAACAACCTCTTTGGTTGTAGAGTTGCATCCATTTAAGTCAATTACAGTTATGGTGTGAGGACCTATTGGTACATTGCTAAAAAAGTTAGAGTCTTGTGGCTCTTGGTCATCAAATTGATATAAATAATCGCCTATACCTGAAACTTCAACAGTAATATTGTTTGGGTCTGAAAAGTCAATAGTTTCAGTAAAATCAATGGTAGCAGCTTCAGATTCTGAAACTGTAAAAGTTGCAGTGGTTGTACAACCAAATTGTGATGTAACGGTTACAGAGTATGTTCCAACTTCAGTAATTTCTATATAACTTAAATTACTATTAGTTGACCAAGTATAGTTATCTGTAGGTATATTCGTTTCGGCAGACACAATTAATGGTAAGTTTTCTAAACATAACACTTGATCTGGTATGTCTAGTTCTGGTTTTCTGTTAACAATAGTGGCAAAGCTAGTGGTATTAAAACAACCTGTAGCGTTATTTTCTATTCTTACATAATACGTAGTATTGTTTTCTGAATCTACTAGTAAATCTGTTAATGCATTAGTATTATTAATAGCATCGTTTTGTGTTGTAAAGTAAGAAACAGTAAAGTCACTAGGGTTTTGACCAGCTAATGCAAAAGTAGTTTGCTGACTTAAATCAAAAATCGAGAATGTGTCAAAATCATCATCGCAATTTTGTAAATCTGATAATACACCTAAAATTGGTATAGGATTAACAGCTAGAACAAATGGTTGTATTGTAAAGCAAGCACTACCTGTATAATTTGATCTAGCAAATAAAGTTGTGTTACCAACACTATAGGTGTAGTCAGTATCTAACGGGTTTTGTTGTGTTTGCGCATCTGTTTGCGATGCATAAAACGTTGTTTGAATGCTTAATGTTGTATCTACTAAAGCGCTAAGTGCGTTGTTTAAATTATAGGTATTGGTATTGTCTTCGCAAATATCTAATACTACATTTGGTGTAATAGTAGGAGGTACGTCTACAATTAAATCTAAAGGGATTTGTGCATAACAATTAGAGACTGTATTAGATATTTTGATAAATACAGTTTGAGGATTTGATGTATTAGTAAAATTATAAGGATCACTGATTTGATTTGTACCAAGCTCTAGATCTGAAATTGATGTAAAATATTCAATAACAGTATTGTCCTGTCTAATAGATAGGACTTCTACTTCTGATTGTGTTAAATCAAAACTGGTAAAGCCATCTAAATCATCATCACATTGTTGTAAAGCACTTGCTACATTAGTTTCTGGTACAGCAATTACGTTAAATTCAAAACTAGTAATGCCTTTACAGTAAGTACCATTATCTACAGTAACAAAAATTTGTTGCGGATTAACGGTTGTTGTAAAGTTATTAGGTAAAGGATTAGATTGTGTTTCGGCATCAGCCATAGTAAGGTGGTAGCTAATACTTAAAGTTTCAGGAGAACCTGAACTGATTTGTGTTGAAATTTCAGTTAAATCAAAAGTTTCAAAACCATCATTACTAACGTCGTCACAAACAAATACATCTGTAGGATTGTTATAGATCGGGTTAGAACCTACTTCTATTTGAAAAGAAGAAGTGTCATAACAATCTGTATTTGTGTAATTTTGTACACGAACATAAATGGTTTGAGGGCTTGATGTGTTTTCAAAAATGGTCGTTTTATCAATAGCATTACTGTTACTATCTGCATCTGCTTGCGATAAAAAGTAAAGAACTTCTTTACCAGTTTGTCCATTTAATATCTCTGCATCTTTATCAATAAAAATAAATTCTCCAATTTGATTACCATCGGTCTCACAATTAATTAATGTTGTTATTGATGTAAAAACAGGTAATGTATTTACATAAATAGTGATAACCTCAACAGAAAAACAACCAGTAATACTATTTTCTATTCTTGCAAAAACCATTTGTGTATTAGCGTTGTAGTTTTGGTAATCTGTTATAGCATCTGTGTTAGTTTCGGCATCTATTTGTGAGGTGTGAAAAGTGATTGTTCTGTCTGTTGTGTCAGTCACCATTTGGTTTATGGTAGTTGATAAATCAATTATAGAAAAACCATCTTGATCGTTATCACAAATCAATATGTTATCAGGAGTTGATGTAGTTGGTGCAGGCAATACATTAATAGTTAGACTAGATGTAGCATTACAACCGTTTTCGTTTTGTACACGTACATAAACCGTTAACGGATTAACTGTATTGTTGTAAAAAGCAGGTAGAGGATTGGTGTTAGCCTGACTGTCTGCTTGAGTTTGAAAATAAGAAACTAATCCACCTGCAATATCTGTTGCAACATAATCGTCAAATGTATGTAAATCTATACTAGTAAAACCATCGTCATCTGTATCACAATAATCTTGAGAGGTTAGTGTTTGAATATCAAATCCCTCGTTGATTATTAGTTGTATTGTAGCATTGTGTGTACACGTTAAGCTATTTAATACAATGTATAAGGTTTTGGGTGTTACATCAACTACGTATGATACATTTTGATTAATTGGGTTTATGTTAGCCAATTGGTCTGCTTCGGTTTCGTAAAAGTCAATAGTAACATCTTCTAATCCGTTAATTATAGCTTCAGCAACTTGTAATAAATCAAAATCAACAATACCATCGTTTGATGCATCGTCGCATTCAAAATAATCTGTTATTTCTGTTCCAGATTCTAATAAAAAAGTGTGCAGCTCTAAAGGTACAACAGATGCACATCCTGTGACGTCATCTTCAACTCTTATATATACTGTTTGTTCGAAGTCATTAGTATTAGAAAAGTTGGTCGGATTTGCAATTGGATTAGAGCCACTGTTGGCATCGTCCAAAGTCTCGTGATATGTTACAGTAACATTGGTTAAGCCTTGTAAAACATCATCAATATTTTGAGTTAAATCAAAAGTATCGTATCCATCTCCATCAGACTCGCAAGCGTCTAGCATTTGCGTATCGGGATTTATTGCAGGATTAATATTAACTTGTATATCTAAAGTTGTGGTTATATTGCATCCAGTTGTAATATCTACAATACTTACATATAATGTCTCATTGCTTGTAGTAGGAGCGTATGGCGAAGCTATTGGATTTAATCCACTTTCGGCATCAGCCAAATTATAGTGGTAGTTAACATTATAATTACTGTTACCATTTGATATTTCGTCATCCTTATCTGTAAGTGTTACATAAGCACCTCCTGTAGAACACACAGTTAAAGGAGTAGGATTGGTTATGTTTAAGTACGGATTAATTATTAAGTTAAATGTCCCAATATATACACATCCAGAAACGTCATCTTGAACGCGGTAATATACAGATTGGGTTGGCGTTGTACTTAAATAATTTACTATTGCATTTGTGTTATTTTCCGCTTCTGTTTGATTAAGATGAAACGTTGTTGTATATGATGCGCTTGGTAAAGCAGATTCAGCTTCCGTTATTTTAGTTGATAAATCAAAGTTTTCTTCTCCATCATTAGACGCATCGTCGCACACAATTATGTCTGTTAATGCATCTGCAAGTTGTATGCTGTTAAGTGTTATGTTAACTGAGTCTTCAAATGTGCAAAAATCTGCATTTAAAGGCACAGTAACTTCTACTGTATAATTACCGTCAGTATTTACTAATAACGTACTTCCATTTTCTCCTGTGATAACAGAGTCGTTAAAAAACCATGTGTAAGTTGCCAAAGGATTGTTTGTATTGGCATCCAAAGTTACTGTGGCATCACAAGTTGTAATATCATCTCCAAGATCGACACTATCTGTAAAGCTATTTCCTTCTATAAAAACAGCTGTATCAAAGTTTCGGTCCGTTTGATCTGCTATAATAAGTTTAATATTATATTGTACGTTAGGTAATATATTTGCAGACGCAGTTAATACTGTTGTACGACCATTAAAATTTGTGTCTCCAATGTTATAACCTTCAAAGTAGGCATTGTTTTCTTCGGGACAAAAACCTACGATTTCGTCATGAATTGTATTGGTATTTACAGCAGTATTTGTTCCAGGGACTACTGCAATATTTTGATAGGGATTGCCACTTCCAGCTTCGCGAATTAAAAAAGCAAATCCATCAGAATATAAACATGGATATTCAGCAAAATACTCTTCTGATGCTAAAATGTAATTAAACTGAATATTACTTGAAGTCGAAATAAAATCGAACTGAATTGACGTCGCATTTAATGTGTTATTAATACCTAAAGTTGCTTCTAAATCGGGATCTGTTCCCCAAGCAACAGTTCCTTCGTTTAAAGGATTAGTATTTTGTGTATTTCCTGCAGAAGCAGCACTACCTGTGGATAACATTATTCCATTTTCAAAAGGAAAACTAGAACTTGCATTTTCAAAATAACCAAAACTTGAAAATCCATTAATACTTCCATTAATGGTGGATGTAATATTTGTTACTTCTACACAACCTTGTACTAAATTATTTTCTACAAGTTGTTGTGCTGTAAATGAGTCGTCCACTGTAATTTGTTGTGCATGAGTAGACAAGCAAAACATGATAAATGCAGCAATGATTGGGGTTTGTAGGTTAAGTTTCATTGACAATAAGGGAATTAAAACCACGATGAATAACATATTTCATCGATAACATGTGCAATGATACATCAATTATCGATTAAACGCAAGAATTATCGATTAAAAGTTTTAATTAATTATGTGTGCCTTAATAGTTTACGTAAACCCAACCTGTTTTAGATATATATTTTGGATCATTTAAATGAAGTACATAAAAATAGGTGCCTACAGGAACTATTTTTCCTTGGTTATTTAACCCTTGATTTATTTGACCAAACCATTTAGTATTGTCATCGCCTTTAAAAATTAATGTACCATAACGATTGTAGATTAATAATTGGTGATTTTCAAAAATGTTATATAATCCTTGAATATTAAAATAGTCGTTGGTCGTATCGTGATTAGGAGAAAACCCTTGAGGAATATAAGGAGGACAATGTTCTGTCAATAAATCAAATTTAAATATATCAAAACATACATCTGTTGTCGCTGTTATGTATATGCTTTGGGGTGTACTATTTGAAAAATAGTTGTTAGGATTTAATATAGAGGTGTTAGTAGATATGTCCTCTAAAGTTTCATGATAATTAAAATCTTGATAGCTAGTTGTGTCTATTTGATTTAATGCCTGCGTTAAATCAAAATGTGATTTATTATAACCTTCATCACATGCTAGTAATGGATTTAATTGTATGGTTTGTGGGAAAGGTAATAGTTGTATAGCTTCAAAGGTATCATTATTAACTTCATTAGTTTCTGTTATAACACCATTGTAAGTACCATCATTGTCCACTGCGATTTCTAAAATAAAATTATCAGGAAAAGTATCTGGAACCAGAAAACTGATTTGGTTAGTTTCTTCTCCACCAATTATAATCTCGCTAATAGTTTGATTTTGGGCTACCAGTATACCGTCTATAAAAAAAGCAATAGGTGTGTTTGGAGGTAAGTTAGCAGTACTATTGTTATTAAAAACTGAGTAATTTACAGTTACCATCCTATTAGCACAAGTAACTTGGTAATTATTTAATTGTATTGTAGCGTCTGGTAGTTGACTATTTAAAACCGTAATAATATTATTTATTATTATTAAATCTGCTCTAAAATTTCCGCTATTGTCTAAGCCTCCTGTAGTTAAGTTAATAGTTACTTCTGTGTCTCCTATAGCAATGTTATTCTCTATGTTATAAACATCCAAATCTGCATTATAAAAATCGGTTGCATTTGTAAAGGTATTAGTGCCATTAAAGGCATTATTTGCTAAATTAAGAGGAGGATTGGATAATACATTGCCATTAATAGATAGAGATTCTCCAAAATTTAGGGCATTATCACCTTCCCAAGCTAAAAAACCAATTTTAGCATTTTCATTATCTAAGACATTTACATTTTCTAAAACGATAGTTTTATTTTGAACATCTCCATTAATAATTTCTAATCCTAAAAATAGATTTACTTGATTTAAAGGCAGTGTACTGTCTTCATAAATAACATAAAGACTCCATCCTGCATAATTGGTCCTATTATTACAATATCCAGCAGTTGAGGTTAGTACTTCTGAAATATCTAAATCTGCAAATAAGTAGTCGCCATTTCCATGCGTAATAACCAAATTGGTAACATCTGCATAGCTAGCAAAATAAGTAAGCAACCCATCAGGTCCAGCATTATAAGTAACATTATATGTATCTGCTGCAATTATTGATTGGCTATTTAATGAAACTTCTGTATCTCCTGGACCAGAACCTGACCAAAATAAATAGGCTGATATTATAGTTGAGTCTGTAGGTAAGGTTAGATTTGCTTGAGACGATGGTAAAATAGAGCAAAAGGATTGTGATAAATTATTTTCGGCTTGATTTAATGTGTTTCCAATTGCAGTATAATCATAACGACCATTAAATTGCTGAAACAACGTTATATCTTGCGCAGTTATAACTTGCGATGATAGATTTAAAATTATAAAAGCAATAATTATACGATACATCAAAAATTGTTTCTTCTTTAAAAGTACAAATAACTAGCGTTTTAAGGTAAAATGATTTTTATAAATTCTGCCATCTTGTAATTTTACAGTAAACCAATAATCATTAGTAGGCATAGGGATACCATTTACAGTACCATCCCAACCTATACTTGTTGGTGTAAACTGGGTTAATAGTTTACCATATCTATCAAAAATTTGAATGATAGATTTGGGTTGAAACTGAGACGACACACCATATACTTGCCAATAGTCATTACTACCATCGTTGTTTGGTGTGAAAAATAATGGAAATCCAACAACAGAAAACAATTGGTTTACTACACCACAATTGTTTTTTACATCCTTAATATTTACTGAGTAAAAACCTGGTTTGACATTATTAAAGGTATTACTTTCTTGATAACCAAAAGACAAACCTTCTTCGTTTATTATTTCGTAAAGATATTCTCCTTCTCCTGAGGCTAAAATTGTGACAATATTATTATTAATGTTTCCGTCAATAACTTCTATATTATCAATAGTTGCAATATTTGAAGACTCAACAATAATGGTTTTAGTTTTAGAGCATCCATCAACAGTAGTTGCTGTTACAGTATATGTTCCAACGGTATTAACAGCTATACTAGCAGTTGTTTGGCCAGTAGACCATAAATAATAATAGGTGTTACTTAAAGGTGTAGAGGCACTTAATTGTATAGTTTCAGGAAACTGATTTAAACAATACAAGAGTGTTTCATCATTGGATAGTTGTGGTAATGGTTTTACGGTTAAAAACACTTGATTTATACCATAGCATGCATTATTATTTTCTGCTCTAGCATAAATTGTTTGATTATATGGTGTGGTGTTGTTATAAATTAAGGGTAATGCATTGGTTTCAGTTAAGGCATCATCATACGTCTCGTAGTAATTTAATGTAATTCCTGGAGGTAGAAGTGTCAACATATCTGTAGAAAAATCTTCTAAATTAAAGGTGTTGATACCATCTTCTGAACCTAATTCATCACACACTATTGGTGCAGTGTAATCCGAAATTTGTGTAACGCTAACTTCTAAAATAACTTCAGTAATTGCTTTGCAACTTGAAGTAGTATTAGTGGTAACAGCATAAATTGTTTGCGGATTTGAAGCATTATTATAAGCTCCAGCACTTAACGGGTTGGTTTCTGTTTCTGCATTAGTCATACTACTATAAAAAGTGGTACTTGTATTAGTAGCATTATTGGTAATATCTGGAATTGCTTGATTTAAATTAAAGGTAGTAAAACCGTCTGGAACGCCATCCTCATCACATTGAAACAAGATTTGGTTATTAGCTTCAGGTACAGGATTAATATTAATAACAAAACTTGAAGTTGTATAACAGTCGGTATTATTGCTGTTTTCTAATCTAACATATATTGTTTCGGTAAAAGGTGTTGCGTTATAATAATTTGTTGGTAATGGATTAGTATTATTATCTGCGTCTAACTGCGTGTTATGATAAGAAATATCATATACAGCAGGACTTAAGGAATTGTAGACTTGAGCGTTATAAAATGATAAGTCTACGGTTGATTGTCCATTTGTGTCATCTCCATCAGTAGTATCATCACAAACAGAATAATCCATTAAAGTGTTTATGGTAGGCGTATTATAAACTTCTAAATTAAAACTAGTGGTGTCAAAACAATTAGGGTTATTTGTATTGTAAACTCTAGCAAAAATGGTTTCAATAGGATTGGAATTAGTGTATGGGCTTTCTAATTGATTTTCGTCTAAATCTGCATCTATTTGTGATAAGTAGTATTGCACATTATATTGAAGTGGATCTTGACCATTTAATATACTAGCCTCTTGTAATTGCAAATCAAATGTTGAGGTTGCATCATTATCATCGTCACAAACTATTAAGTCGCTAGGTTGTGTAGCAACTGGTATCTCATAATAACTAACAATAGCTTGTCCTTCTTTTATTTCACAATCACTAGTAGTAGGATCTATAATGACTTCATAATTACCTGCTTCATCAATAAATAACTCATATGGAATTGCTGGAGTTGGTATAGCGACTTCATCTTTAGTCCATGTATAGATTGCTCCAGGAATAGCTTCTGCAACTAAAGTATACGTATCTCCAGTACATAATGGTAATATTACTGTGTTATCATCATCTGTTGGGATAATATCTATTTTTTCTGAAAAATAAGAGGTTATAAAAGGCGGAAGACCTTGTCGTGATGATCTACCCATTAAGTCTATTACTGCATGTTGATAATCTGCCTCTTGACCTAAGGTGTTTGGACTGTTTATAACACTTAAAAACGGAATGCCTTGATCATAAGTTGCACTTAAAGATCGATAAATCCTACCATTAGGACCAAGTTGTAAAGCACTTCTATACATCACTCTTTCGTCTAAAACTTCTTCTGTTGCACTAATATTTGTGGCAGTTAAATCATATTGCAATAAAGCACCATATTGTGCACTTGGGTTATCAAAATTAGAACCACTTGTTTCGTAATATGTTGAAACGTATAATACTTGATTATTGGGTGAAAACTCGACACCATAAGCAGATTGTGGTTTTCCGCTTGGCGAAAGATTAGTAGGAATATTAATTGAGTTACTTACAATACCAGTTGCAGGATCAAAATCAAGTAGGCGCAATCCATCACTAATATTTGCCAAAGCAAGTTTTGTTCCGTCTGGAGAAAATTTTAAATAGCCTCGTCTTTGGTTTATAGTATAAGGTAATGAAGAAATTACAGGTGTGGTATTAATACCAGTTGCACTAACCTCAAAAGCATAAAATGTGTTATTGTTGGTATCTGTCGCACTTGAATTAGTTAAGGCATCATTACTACCAAAGGTTACTACCCAAATGTTTTGTGATTCGCAATCTTTTAAAACAGCACTTAGTTTTTCGCTTGCTTTATGTAATAAAAATTGATTTTTAACTGTTACATCACCAAAGCCACTATTTAGCGTAATATCAACAACAGAGTAATTAAAACCATTATCAGGAGTCCCTTCAAAAGTGGTGTCTTGGGTAAAAATATAGTAAATATTTGGATCACCAGGTTTAGGCACTATAATAGCCGATTGTGTACTGGATTGGTTACCAAATAAACCAGTTCCATTAGGCATTATGTTGTGCTGCCTGTCATATACATTTTCTCCGTTTGTGTAAAATAATAAATTACCTGTACTATCAGAGATGCTTGTACAACCTTCCTCAGTAGATAATTGTCCATCTGTTAAAGCACTAACCTGGTTAGTTGATGGGTCAAATGTTATACCAGCATTATTTCCAAAATACCAATTTGCAGCTTCGTTTTGAGCAGATAGGCCATGTGCACATAGTACAGCAAAAATTAATAATATCTTTTTCATTTCTTTTTTCTAGCTAATGCTAGTAAAGATATTATAATTTTATCTTAAACATAAATGTCTGATGTTAAAAAGGGGTAATCAATTACAGGTCTCTTTTTTGTAATAGTTTATATGAGCAATAAATAAATATTGTAGTCCACACTGCAACTATACCTATCTCTTGCCAATGTACTGCATAATCGTAGATAAGTTCTGTTTTTTCAGGAGACTTCATAGCTACAATACGTCTAAAGGGTTCGTCAATTAATTTCCACATAGATTTTAACGGAAAGTAGTTGTGTATTTTAGTTGCTATATCGTCATCATAATTTTTTAATATAATACCGTATATTATCCATTCTACAATAAATAGTATAAACAAGAAGGCTAAAGCAAATGCAGATCTTTTTATTAAAACAGCAGCAAAAAGACATAAGCTAAAAAAACCAATCAGTTTTACAAAATAAGCTAGTAAAAAAATGCTTTCGCTAAACATATAGTAGGTTTCACTATCACCATTATAATACAATCCAATTGCTAAGGTTAGTATACCAACAAGCAGTGTAGATATTACTGAGAAAAATAGCAGTGCATAAAACTTAGATAGGATAAATTCTTTTTTACTTAAACCATCAATAAGGTTTTGTTTTATGGTTTTGTTGCTGTATTCATTACCTATCATGCTAACTACAACTATAGCAAAAAACAGCTTAAATAATGCTGCAAAAAAAGTGGTGATATGCCATATGTAAGGAAAATCAAAGATACCAACACTACCTAAATCTATGGTAAATAGACCAAAAAAGTTAATTTTAAAGGAAGACAGTAAAATGATAAAAAATGGTAATATAAATGAAAAGAAAATTAAGATTTTGCTAATCCTATTTTCTAAAAGTTTTTGTAATTCTATTTGTAAAAGTCGTAACATGATTGGTTGTTTTGATTGATTAGTTTTGGTCCACTAAATTGTCTGTAAGCTGAAGAAATTGCTCTTCTAAACTTTCTTTTCTAAGCACTAAATGTGATAAGGCTATACCATTATCTATTAATTCTTTATTAAAAGTTGAAGCTGACATTGGTGCGTCTAAAAAGGCAGTAATTAGATCATCTGTTACTTTGGTGTTTTTTATGTTTGGATGGTTATTTAAATAGGTTACAAGTTGTTCTGGATTATCACATTTTAGCTCAAAAAAGCCTTCACTAGATATCATTTGGTCTACAGGTCCTTCATATAATTTGTGACCTTTTCTAAGTACAACTACATGAGAACAAACTTTTTCAACTTCATCTAATAAATGTGATGCTAATAAAATGGTTGTGCCTTGGCTTGCAATATCTTTTATAATAGCTCTAATTTGATGTATTCCCTGAGGATCTAATCCGTTTGTGGGTTCATCTAAAATTAATATTTCAGGATCGTTTAATAAGGCAGATGCTATTGCTAAACGCTGTTTCATCCCTAACGAGAAAGTTTTAAACTTACTTTCTTTTCTGTCCAAAAGACCAACTAATTCTAGTTTCTCGTCAATTTTGTCTTCACTAATTTCTTTAATCTTACAGACTAATTTTAAGTTTTTGTAAGCAGACATGTATGGATAAAAGTTAGGACGCTCAATAATAGCTCCTACTTTTTTTAAGGCGTTATGTGTAGAGGTTTGTCCATCAAACCAACTAAAGCTTCCGCTAGTTTTATTTACAACATTTAAGGTAATGCCTAAAGTAGTTGATTTACCACTACCATTAGGTCCTAAAATGCCATAGACATTTCCTTTTTTTATGGTAAAGGATAAATTGTTTACAGCAGTTAAATTGCCATATTTTTTAGTTAGATTACTAATGGTTAAAATTGTTTCCAAGAGGTGTGGTTTTTTGATTGGTTTAAAAGTAAGACGATTGATTGGTAAAAATGTTACAATTTAAAAATTAGTTATAAATTTGAATGACAGAAAAACTTATGAAAGATTTAAAAATTTCTAAAAAAAAACCATCCTACCCAATTAATGATAGATTGAGTAGTTATTTGTCCGATTATAACCGTAATTCTAAAATTACAATACTGTATGATGACCTTTTGCGTTTTCAAGGGTCTGTAACCGTTTATGATAAAGATGATAATGACACCTTATGGATACGAGTTTATTTTAGTGAGTTTGATAGAGCCGAAATTGATTTAAGTCTAAAAAAAGTATATAGTAGATTACACTCTGATGGTAACGAGACTAATAATGCGTTTTTAAATATTGATGCTATAGATTACTGCACCTTTGGTAACTCTAAACCTTTTAGAATTAAAATCCGAAATGTTTTAAATGATAACTATACCTATTTTTATGTCAAAAAAGCTGATGCATCACGTATTTATGGTTTAGAGTTAGAGCATATGTTGTCGCCATACCACTTAAATTTTATGGTTCATGGTAATACTTTAATTGAAGAGCATATTGCAGGAATACCTGGAGATGTATTTATTGATACCATGTTGGATGATTGTTCTGAATCTGAAAAATCACAAATAGCTAAAGAGTTTGTTAAATTTAACGAGCGTTGTATGATTAGACTACTTGGCGATATGCGCTCTTATAATTACGTAGTTGTGCCAACCCATGACTTTGATCATGTGGTGTTTAAAATTAGAGCTATAGATTTTGACCAACAATGTTATGAAGGCAAGTTTAATGTGTATAGACCTCAGTTTTTTAAAGAAAATTTAAGGTTGGTCGAGTTGGTTGTAAGTAAGTTTAAAAAAGCGTCCATAGATCAATATAAAATTGAAGAACGTAGTATCGTAGCTAAGCGTATGATTAGTTATAATGTTCGGTTGGAGCGATTGTTAGATTGTATGACTCATGATGTTATATCCAACGAAGAAAACATTGCGCTTCTAAAAACCAAAATCCATGAATATACCATGGATTTAGAGTTTAAAAAAAGTGAAAATATGGGTGGAATTTTAAAAAATGCTTTGGAGTTTGTAAAACGTAATTATGAAGACGTTAATACAAAGGATTTTTAATTCCAGTTCTCTTCAAAGTCTAGATTATCATAATCGTCGATGTTAAAATCGTCATCAAAATCGTCATAATCGTCATTACTTTCTGCTTCAAATATTTTGTCAGGAGCTTCAGTAGGAACTTGACCTTGTACATACATTAGGTTAGGGTAATCAACACCTTCTGCAACTTCAACAATTTCAGCTAATTCAACAAAAAAGGTCCACATATTCATAAAGTCATAGACATAAATTAATTTAGTTTGTGCCTCATGTACAGTGTCAGACAGGTTAGTTTCATTCATTAACCTAACATCATTTAAACCATCACTCATGTCAAAAAGGCTAATTTCTTCACCTTGATTCCATTCATCATCACTTAAATAAAACGATGCCATTTCGGTACCATCAAAGCCAAAACACTGTGTGATAACATTATGTAAATCTTCTAGAGTATCGCTTTCGCGAATTTCAAAATCTCTGAAAATATCTTCTTCTGTATCGTTGTCTAGTATAACTCTAAATCTGTAAATCATAATAATAAAATAAGGGTGTAAAGATACTGCTTTTAGGTGTTATTTACTAAAGCGATGTAACGTAAATGTCATTGCGCTTAGTAATAAAAACGCACCAACTTGATGAGCAACACCTAACCAAACCGGAACTTGTAATATTAAAGTAAAAACGCCTAAAATAAATTGAAAAAAGACTAGGTATAATAATGCGTTTAATGCTCTGCGTTGGTAATTGGTTTCGACATATTTTTTTCCTTTAAAGTAAATTAACAAAATAAATATGACTACAACATAAGCTAACGTTCTGTGTACAAATTGCACACCACTTTTACCTTCTGTTAGGTTGGCAAATAGGCTGTCTCGTTCTATATAAACGCTTTCATGGATAAATTTTCCTTCGCTCATCATTGGCCAATGGTTATGTACCCAACCTGCATCTAATCCTGCTACAAACGCACCATAAATAATTTGAATTAATAGAACTAATGTACCAACTTTTACCAGTCTGTTAAAACTAGTGTTTACAATTTTATTGTAAGGAAACATTAAATCCAATGCGACCCAAAAAGTAGCAGAAAAGGTTATAAAAGCAGTAGTTAGGTGCATGGCTAACCTATAATGGCTAACGTCTGGTCTATCCACTAAGCCACTTTTAACCATGTACCATCCTAAAAAGCCTTGCAATGCACCTAGACACATTAACCCAATGGACTTTTTAATGGTAGGTTTGGTAAGTTGTTTGGTGATTAAAAAGTATAAAAACGGTAAGAAAAACACCAATCCTATAAAACGTCCAATAACACGATGGATCCACTCCCAAAAGTAAATATCCTTAAATTCCTCAATAGTAAAATGTGTGTTTAGTTTTTGGTACTCTGGATATTGTTTGTATAAATCAAAAGCTTCTTGCCACTCTACATCATTCATAGGCGGAATGGTGCCTGAAATAAGTTTGTAATTTGAAATGGATAAGCCTGAGTGCGTTAGTCGTGTAATACCACCAACAATTACCATTATAAAAATTAGTACACATCCTGTTAACAACCAATAGATGACTTTTTTGTTATCTTTTTTCATTGCCTTTTTCTTTTTTTTACAATTCTTTTTTAAAACATAAGCTTTCGCTTATGCCTTGATATTGACCGTAATTTTCAGTGATTTGATAATTACATTTTTTATACAAATTAATAGCTTCAATTTGTCTAATTCCTGTTTCTAAAATACTAAATGTAAAACCTGATGCTTTTGCCCATTGCTCTAAGGCTTCCAAAATTTGTGAAGCCACACCTTGTCCTCTTGCTGCTTCTGTGGTAAACATGCGTTTTATTTCGACTGTATTTTTACTAAATTTTTTAAAGGCACCACAGCCAACAGGTTTACTGTCTTTATAAGCAATTATAACGTTGTTAATGTTTTGCAATCCATTATATTGGTTATAAAATGCGTGGTCATCACCATCTGTGATTTTTAAAAAATCATCTAATTGTTTGACAAGACTTTTAAAGTCGGTACTATCAGAATTGGTTTTACGTAATTCTAACATCATCCAAATTAATTAGCAGTTAAGCCTAATTGTTCTCCTTTTTTAAGCATTAGATTAAAAGCAGCTTCATGTTGGTTAGGAATTTCGCCTTCCAGAATCGCTTCTTTAATTGCTTCTTTTATTATACCAATTTCTTTTGAAGGTTTAAGATTAAAGGTTTTCATGATTTCTTCACCTGAAACTGGTGGTTGAAAATTTCTGATGTGATCCTTTTCTTCTACTTCTATAATTTTTTCTCTAACAATCTTAAAATTGTTGTGATATTTTTGAAAACGTTTTGGGTTTTTTGTTGTGATATCAGCTTCGCAAAGCGTCATTAAATCATCTACATAATCTCCTGCGTCAAATACTAAACGTCTAACTGCCGAGTCTGTTACAATGTCCTGTGCTAAAACTATTGGTCTAGAACTCATAAACACCATTTTTTGGACAAATTTCATTTTGTCATTTAATGGCATTTTTAAACGCTTAAATAAATGATATACCATTTTGGAGCCTTCAAACTCATGACCATGAAAGGTCCAACCCACTTTTTTACTAAAACGTTTTGTTGGTGCTTTACCTATGTCATGTAATAATGCTGCCCAACGTAACCATACGTCGTCTGTGTTTTTAGCAATGTTGTCAACCACTTCTAACGAGTGGTAAAAGTTGTCTTTGTGTGTTTGTCCTTCTACTTCGTCTATACCTTTTAAATTGGTAAGTTCTGGCAATATATGACTTAAAAGTTTTGTTTTTTCTAAAAGTAAAAATCCTTTAGAAGGGACTGGACTTTCTAGTATTTTATTAAGTTCAACAATTATACGCTCTTTTGTAATTATGTCTAAGCGTTGATTGTTTCTTGTAATGGCATTTAGTGATTCGTCTTCTATTATAAAATCTAGTTGCGTTGCAAATCTAATAGCACGCATCATGCGTAATGGATCGTCACTATAGGTAATGTCTGGATTTAGAGGTGTTTTTATAATCTTGTTTTCTAAATCTTGTATGCCATTAAAAGGGTCTAATAAATCACCAAAATTGGATTGTGATAAGCTTAAGGCTAATGCATTTATGGTGAAATCACGACGGTTTTGATCGTCTTGTAATGTTCCGTTTTCTACTACAGGATTACGACTATCTTCGTTGTAAGATTCTTTTCGTGCACCTACAAACTCGATTTCGATATCCTTATAGCGCAACATAGCTGTACCATAAGTTTTAAAAACTTGTACTTTAGGCTTATTGGGTAATAATTTTGCAACAGCTCTAGCTAGTTCAATTCCGCTACCAACTGCTACAATGTCAATATCTTTAGCATCACCTCTTTGTAATAAGTAGTCTCTAACAAAACCACCAATAACATAGCTGTCTAAATTTAAGTTTTTAGAGGCTTCAGAAATAATTTTAAATATTGGGTTTTGTAAGGCGTCTTTGTAATTCATTGTAAATTTACTCACGAATAATTTTCACCTCTCCTTTATTAGATAATTTGATAATGGTAGAGGGTTTTGCGTTTTTATTTTCGCTTTGCAAATTTACGACATAATCCACACCTTTTAAAATAGCTTCGCTAATTTCTTCAAAGGATTTTGGTGTTGGTTGGCCTGATATATTTGCTGAGGTAGAAACTAATGGTCTACCTAAGTATTTTATTAGTTTTTCGCAAAATTTGTGTTTAACAATACGTATGGCTAAGGTGTTATCTTCTGCTATTAAGTTTTCTGCAACTCCTGCTGGTGCGTCATAAATAACAGTAGTTGGTGTGTCTGCTAAATCTAAGATATCATAAGCTATATTTGGTACATTATCAATATGCTTTTCTAGCATACTATAATTGTTAACTAAACAGATTAGTGCTTTACTGTCTTCGCGTTGTTTAAGTTTATACACTTTTTTGACAGCATTGGCATTGGTTGAATCACAGCCAATTCCCCAAACGGTATCTGTTGGGTATAATATAATGCCACCTTGTTTAAGGATAGCAACAATTTGATCAATATTTTCCATAACTTTTGTTGTTTAAAATAATTTAAACCTTTTCTTTTTTTGCGTCCAATTACTCTGAAAAATAACACCTAGATATACTTTTTTAAGCTTGTCTATATCGTGGAATTTTTTTTCGATGTCAAATTGCTTTTTATAATGGTAGACTTTAAAAAAACCTTCGATAGGTAAAATTGGTATTAGATTACACACTCTAAGATACTCACCATAAATTACTGTTTCAGATGGGATTGCAGTTTTTTCAATGTCATTAAAAAAATCTTCAAATTTTTGATTTTTACTTGCTAAAAACACCTCGTTAAAATGCTGCCACACTTTGCAAGACCATAGGTAAGGTGATGGTCCGTAATCCCATTGTTTACCTTTAGTACCCAAAATTTTTCTGGTAGCTTTTAAGGCTTGCTTAAAAAAAATAGTTTCTGTATCCATGTCTATACGTTCCATAGTTTCTAAAAACGATTTAGATTCGTGCATGATGGTATACGGTATATTGTCAGAGTATATAAAGTCCGATAGATAGAAATTTTTTATAAACTGACTGTCGGAATCTATACATAAGTAATTATTGGCAACATTTAATCTATAAAATTGTGTCTTAATAATTTGTTGGTATCTCCATCCATCTGTAACATTGGTTTTATAAATACTGCTATCTTTAATAAGGGTGTGTTGCGTGTTTAAATTATCTTGGAAGTAATCATAATCTTCATCATTTACCGAAATATAAACAGGGATTTTATCAATGTTGTATTCATTAATAGAATTAATTAATACTTTAGCACGTTCAAAATCTGGTTTGTAAGTTTTTATTAGGATAGCAAGTTGGTGCATGAATAAAATAGACTTAAGTTTAAGCAAATTTAGCTTTTTTTAAGTGATTAAGTATTATTAATTTTTAAGGTTAACTAAATTACTAACATGAAAAATATACTTTTCTTCTATCCCGAGAATCCGTTATTAAAACAACAAGGTAATAATGCAAGAGCTTTTTGTTTGTTAGAATATTTTAAAGCACAAAACTATCAAGTAGATTTTGTGTCTTTAGAGCAACCTGATAAAGAAAATTTCACAAATACTCATTTAGACACTTTAAAGCGTAAGCATTTAATTACAAATGGCTGGCTTTTAAAAAGAAGTAAACGTAGCGGAATTAAATATTTACTATTTAGTATAAAACAAAAAATCAGTAATCTGTTTAATAATAAAGTTTCGGATTTTGACAGAATAAGGTTTGGTCAAGGCGAAGAGTTAGCCTTAATTACCAAGGATAAAACTTATGATATAATCATTATATCCTACGCCTATTATCATGGGTTTTTAAAATATTTAAATACAACACTTTCTAAAACAATAGTTGATACACATGATTTTTTAACCTCGCAGTTTCAAAGTCATAAACAATTTAATTTAGGTAATTATTTTAGTCATGAAATCCAGTTATTAAACGATTTTGATACGGTTTGGGCTATTTCATCAGAAGAACATTATTTATATTCTCAATTTATAGGAGATAAAGTTAAATTAGCACCTCATGTACTAGAAGATAATTCGTCCAAGATTAATCAAGTTAAAAGTATAGATTTAATCTACGTAGCAAGCGATAATAGTCATAATGTAAAAGCAGCTCAGTGGTTTTTTAACAACGTATATCCTTTATTAAATAAGGACATTACTATTACAGTTGTTGGAAAAATTAGTCAGGTCATTCCAGATTTTAAAAATGTTAACAAACAGTCTTACGTAGAGGATTTGTCAAGTTTATACCAAGCATCAAGAGTATCTATATGTCCAATGTTAACAGGAACTGGATTAAAAATAAAAGTTGTCGAAGCTTTGTCTTATGCATTACCTGTGGTTTGTAACGAGAGAGGTTTGGATGGACTTTTAAACAAAACCAATAATGGATGCATGGTAACAAACTCTGAGACTGAGTTTGCAGCATTTATAGATCAATTATTAACAGACAAAAAAATGTATGATATGCAAAGTGAATTAGCTGCCGAATTTTTTAAACAGTCTTTCTCTAAACAATCCGTATACAGTAAATTAAATGCAAGTTTAAAATGAGTTTAAAATCACTTAAAAATCAGTTTAAAACCTATTTGTTAACTAAAAAACTGAAAAAAAATAATATCCTGTTTAACCTAAGTGATTTTACGTTTTCCGATAAAAACGTATTAATTATTGACGAGATTATACCCGAATTTAATAAAGATTCTGGGTCTAGACGTCTAACTGAAATCATTAAACTGTTGCTTAAAAATAAAGTTTCCGTTTTTTTGATTGCAGACCTAAAACAGTATAAATATAAAAGTGATTACATTCAAAAATTTAAAGATTTAGGCGTTAATGTATACCAACCTAGTATAGATCAAAAAGGGCAACAGGTAACTAAAGAGGACTTTATTAAGTTAATTGCCCCTAAAATAGACGTCGCATGGTTACATAGACCAACAATATTTAGCAAGTTTCAGTCCTTGGTTAAAACTGCTAATCCAAATATAAAGTTGGTATTTGATATGGTGGATTTTCATTATGTCAGATTATTAAGAGAATATGAACTTAATAAAGATGAAGCATTAAAGGCTGAAGCCGAAAAATTTCTTAAAATAGAATTAGAAAATTGTAAAAATGCTGATGTTGTCATTGCAATTTCAACAACTGATAAAGAATTGCTTAAACAACATTTTAATACAGACGAAAAAGTAGTTTTAATTAGTAATATTCATCAACATATCGATAAGTCAGATAATTTTAATTCATTTGAAAACAGAAACGACTTATTATTTGTTGGTAGTTTTAGACATGATCCCAATAGTGATGCAGTTAAGTATTTAAAAGAAAACATTATGCCTCTTGTTTGGAAGGATATTCCGGATTTAAAAGTTAACATTATTGGTAGTTATATCACTGAGGATATTGAGGCTTTAGCATCAGATAAATTTAAATTGTTAGGATTTGTAGACGATTTAAATGCAGTAATCAATACCACAAAACTGTTTGTAGCTCCTTTACGTTTTGGAGCAGGAATTAAGGGTAAAATAGGTCAGAGTTTGGAGCATAGTTTACCATTAGTAACAACAAATGTGGGAGCAGAAGGGTTTGATTTTGGAGAGCAAACTAATGTGATGATTGCTAATAATGCAGAAGCAATAGCTCAAAAAGTAATTGATTTATATACTAACAAAATACTTTGGGAAGAAGCGTCTAACAGTTGTAAAACTATATTAGAACCTTTTTCATTAAAAGTAACTGAAAACCAAGTTCTACAAATAATTTAACCTTTAGCTCGCATTGAAAACCTTAAAGAATCTCCACCTTTTAGTGTAATTTTAAAAGGTACTAAGTGTTTTTTAGGTTTAAAAATACTTTTAATACCGTATTTTAAAATTAAGACAAATCTTAAAAATTGATAGTACAACGTACTGTAGTTTTTCTTTATTACATAAAGGTAAGAGACCGTAAACTCACGTTTTAGGGCAACATTTCCGGAGCTTTTTCCCATGTAATGAATAAATGTAGATTTAGGATAATATTGTGTTATGTAACCTTGCTTTTTTAAACGTAAGCAAATATCCATTTCTTCATAAAACAAAAATATTTTAGGATCAAAACCACCACATTTTTTGTATGCTTCGGTTTTAAAAAACATAAAAGCACCAGAGACTAAATCTACCGTAAAGGGTTCTGATAAGTCAGAGTTATATAGATTGCTGTAATATTTAACAGGTTTTTTTTGATTAAATAAATGGTATTTTAAATCTATAAATTGTCTAAAACTATATTTAAAAGGTTGCCCATTTTCATCTACTTGTTTTAGACCAATACAGCCTACTTTTGGATTAGATTGGCTGTAATTTAGTAATTGTAATAAACTGTTTTCAGTCAACTCTGCATCATTATTTACAAATGCTAAATGGTTACCACTAGCATGTTGGTAACCCAAATCATTTCCGCCTCCAAAGCCTAAATTTTCTTTGCTTTT
Source organism: Olleya marilimosa CAM030 (assembly GCF_000518485.1). GTDB lineage: Bacteria > Bacteroidota > Bacteroidia > Flavobacteriales > Flavobacteriaceae > Olleya > Olleya marilimosa. Next base: position 55,144 of record NZ_JADR01000001.1, read on the forward strand.
AATTAATGTAAAATCAGCATTTTGCAAGTGTGCTTCTAAAGACTTAACATCTTCAGGTTTTGATTGATTATCAACAACAATAATCTCAAAACTAAGGTCTTTAGTAAATTTGTAAATAGAGTCAATACAATTAATGGTATAACCAGAAGAATTAAAGTTTACAATAATTATAGAAACGTCCATGTAGTTGATTTTTGGGTAAAAATAAATAAAACCAATAGATTGACTAACTTAAGTTTTAATATTTATTAGTTTTGTTTAACTAATTATTTATAATGAAAAATATTGTTGTTGGTTTTTTGATGTCTTACGACTACGAGAAATTAAAACTGTCTATTCCTCCAGTTTATGAAAAAGCAGATAAAATTTATTTGGCTTTAGACCATAAACAACGTACATGGAAAGGCGAACCTTTTGAGGTGGATTCTAGTTTTTTTGATTGGCTTACTAATTTTGATAAAGATCAAAAAATTGAAATTTATAAGGACAATTTTTATGTACCTGAGCTAAATGCTATCCAAAACGATACCAGAGAACGTCACATGTTGTCATTAAAAATGGGTATTGGTAATTGGTTAGTGCAAGTGGATGCTGACGAGATTTTTATAGACTTTAGTCAGTTTGTTAAAACATTACGTCAACACGATCATTTTTTGGATAATCCTAAGAAAAATCCAGTTCAAATAGCAGGTTTTTTAATTAATATTTATAAGTATTTAGAAGATGGAATACTTTACGTGGATGAGCCTACAAAAGTAATGTTGGCGACCAATTACCCCAATTATAAATACGCCAGAAATAGTAAAGAGCGTGTGATTTATACAAATAATGTATTGTTACACGAGTGTTTGTCTAGAGACGAGGCGTCTTTAAAATTTAAACTAGATAATTGGGGACACTCCCATGAGCTTAACGATCAGTTTTTTCCAAAATGGCAAAAAGCAGATAAAAACAATTACAAAGAATTAAAAAACCTGTTTTATTTAGATCCAGAAATCTGGAAAAGCTTAGGGTATTTTCCAACACATGATTTAAATGAAATTAAAAATTTAGTGGAAAAAGATGAAACTTTAGCTCCTTCTAAAGCCTTTTTACGCAAAAAAAACTTTGGACAATGGTTTAAGTTTTTAAAGATTTTTAATAAAAGTAAAATCGAATTCGAATCTTATTTTTAGTATGAAAGATTTAAAAACAACCTTGTTAATAGCTACTTACAATTGGCCTGAAGCGTTAGATCTGGTTTTACAAAGCGTACTAAACCAAAGTCAGTTACCTGATGAAGTTATTATTGCAGATGATGGATCAACTAATGAGACTAAAGTTTTAATTGATAGCTTTAAGACAAAATTTGAAATTCCTTTGATTCATATTTGGCAAAAAGACGAAGGATTTAAAAAAGCCCATATTTTAAATAAAGCAATAGCAAAAGCGTCAGGAGAATATATAATACAGGTCGATGGAGATTGTATCATGCATTCGCATTTTATTAAAGATCATTTACAGTTTGTTCAAGATGACACCTATTTATTTGGATCTAGAGTTAATATCCAAAAGGATTATTTAGACACTTTGTTTAAGACTAAACAAATCACTTTTTCAGCTTTTTCTAAAGGAATAAAAAAACGTACTCGTGCTTTACACATACCCATTTTAAGTAAATTGTATAAACCAAATGCTGAGTTTTCAAGCAAATTTAGAGGTTGTAATACGTCTTATTTTAAAAAAGATTTTATTGCTGTTAATGGTTATAATGAAGATATAACTGGTTGGGGAAGAGAGGACTCTGAGTTAGTGTTAAGAATGCATAATAATGGTTTGCAAGCTAGACGTTTACGTTATAGAGGTATTGTGTTTCATATATATCATAACGAAAAATCTAGAGATAGATTTGAGATTAATGATACTATTGAGCAAAAAACTATTACTCAAAGTATTAAATGGGCAAAAAACGGAGTAGATAAGTATTTACCTTAATCTATATTACGATACATGGTCCATAATTGGATATAGCGTTTAAACACCGAAAACGCATGGACATAACAAATAATAAACCCTTCTTTACCATCTAAAAATCCAAACCTTAAAAAGTATTGGTGCATAAATCTGTACCAAGGTCTAAATAAAAAATGATACAAATTTGGACGTACATTTTTTTTAAATAAAGCTTCAGCTTGTAATTTACTGTACTGCGTTAATTTTTGATTATAATTATCAAAATCTTTGTACGTTTGATGTTTAACGTGATGTTTTAATTTACCAATGGTAGCAGTAGTTTGTATAGCTTCATGGACTAATTTACCGTTATACTTACAATAATTTTTGTTAAATAAACGCACTGCAATATCTGTTTGAAAGCCACTATATTTAATACGTTTACCCATAAAATGGTAATCACGCTTTACGCGGAAAGCTTTAGCTGTTGGATTAGACCTCACAGTAGCGACAAGCTCTGTAGCTAAGGCTTCAGGCACTTCTTCATCCAAATCAAAAAAAGTCACCCAATCATGTTTTGCTAAGCTAATTGCATAATTTTTTTGTGAGGAAAAATCATCAAAAACACGCTTGACAAACGTGACTTTTGGATGTTGTGCTAATGCTTCGGTATGGTCAGTACTAAAGGAGTCTACGATAATAATTTCATCTGCAAAAGACATACTGTTAATATAGCGTTCTATATTATGTGCTTCGTTAAATGTTATTGCTAGAGCAGTTATCATGCAAGAGAAAATCAGATTTTTGCCAAATATAACCATTAGGCTTTATATATTTGTGTGCAGAGTATTCAAATTAAAACAACGTGCCAAAATTACCCATTTTAATGTATCATAGTGTCACCTCTAAATCTCATGAGAGTAAAGGGTTGACCATTGACGTCAAAATTTTAGAAACACAATTATTGTATCTAAAAGCAAATGGTTACACGACGTTGCATTTTAAAGATTTACAACAATTTAATTCTGCTAAGGATTTTCCAAAAAAAGCAGTAATAATCACGTTTGATGATGTATATGTTAACCAGTTGGAGTTAGCCTATCCATTATTTGTAAAACACAATTTAAAGGCTTGTTTTTATATACCTTTTAAATATGTAAATGGTGTTAATACTTGGGATGAAGGAGAAGAGCCTATCATGTCTGTGGAACAATTACAGAGTTTAGATAATACTGTAATAGAGTTAGGTTTACATAGTTTTGCACATCAACGTTATGACCAATTATCAATTGAAGCGATCCAAGCAGATTTTGATTTATGTAAAGCGTTTATAGTAAAAAACAACTTAGATATTAATAATACCTTAGCCTATCCTTACGGGAAGTATCCTAAAACAGGAGAGGAGCAGCATGCTTTTTTTAAATGTTTAAAGGATAATAATATTGCTTACGGTTTACGTATTGGTAACAGAGTTAATAAATTTCCGTTTAAAAACCATTACGAAATTCAGCGTTTAGATATTAAAGGAGATGATAGCATGAAAGTTTTTCAGCGAAAGCTTAAAAAAGGAAAAAACTGGTTTTAGCAATTACAGTTACATTATATTTTACCTAATCCCTTTTTGAAGTAACATTAACTTGACATACCTAGAAAATACACCATAAGCATTAACGCTAGCAACGGTTAATCCAGGAATACCATCCATAAATCCACGTCGTAATATATAACTACTAAAAAAGCGATAAAAGGGTTTAAATGCTAAATGAAAATAAGTAGCTTTTTTACCTTTTTTTAGCATTTGCTCTGCCTGAAACCATGCATAGCTATCTTTTTTACTGATATAGTGTAGTAATCCTTTATAGGTAAAATGAAGCACAGGGTTTTTTAATTGACCAATGGTACCATCAATAATCAATTTTTCGTGTACCAAACCTTCAAATTTGCAATTGTTACGTTTTACTAATCGTGTTACATTATCACTATGATGGTATAAAAAACGATTCATGTAATAATGCGGAAAGTTTAACTTGTAGCCAGCATGTTTGTTACTTTTAATGGCTTCAAATATTTCCTGTTGTAAGGCATAAGGTATACGCTCGTCAGCATCTACAAACAAAATCCATTCGCCTTTTGCAAATTGTAAGGCGTGATTTTTTTGATTAGAAAAATTGTCAAACGCACGCAAATAGACTTCGCAACCCATTTGTTTTGCTATTTGTACAGTATTATCAGTACTATTGGAGTCCACGACAATAACTTGAGAAGCAAAGTCCACAGATTGGATCGCTTGCGCAATGTAAGCTTCCTCGTTATAAGTTGGTATAATTACTGTAATAGCATCCATATAAAAACCAAAATTACTAAAATAATTTTATCTTTGTAGCTATAATGAAAATAGATACTTCAATAATAATTAGCACCTATAATTCTCCGGAATGGTTAGCAAAAGTACTGTATGGTTATAATAACCAAACGTACCGTAATTTTGAAATCGTAATCGCAGATGATGGTTCTAAACAAGAGACCATAGATTTAATTAAATCCATACAGGAAGAAGTCTTTTATCCTATTATCCACGTGTGGCATGAGGATAATGGATTTCAGAAATCTGAGATTTTAAATAAATCCATTACACAATGCACATCAGATTATATTATAATGTCTGATGGTGATTGTATACCACGTCAAGACTTTGTAGAAGTCCATGTAAAAGAGCGTGAGATAGGTTACTTTTTATCTGGTGGTTACTTTATGTTACCAATGGATATCTCTAAAGCTATTACTAAAGAAGATATTTATAAAGCCAATTGTTTTAATTTAAAATGGCTTAAAAAGAATGGCTTAAAAGCATCTTTTAAAAATAATAAACTGACAGCTAAAGGGTTAAAATCTAAAATTTTAAATGCTTTAACACCTACTAATGCTAGTTGGAATGGACACAATGCTTCTGGTTGGAAAAAAGATATTGTTGCAGTTAATGGTTTAGATGAGCGTATGCAGTATGGTGGTCAAGATCGTGAGCTTGGTGAGCGTTTAATGAATTTAGGTATTAAAAGTAAGCAAATTAGGTACTCAGCTATTTGTGTGCATTTAGACCATAAGCGAGGTTATAAAAATGAAGCATCTATAGCTAAAAACAGAGCGATTAGAGACGTCACTAAAAATGAAAAGAAAGCTTGGACAGATTTTGGAATTGTAAAAAAGGCTTAGTTTTTAAAAGCTTTTAAATGAAAATCTAAAAAGGGAGTAAGTCTTTTTAAAATCATTTCTGGAGTTAACATTTGGTATAACTCGTGAGGGTTTTCTTCAATTTTACGTCTTTGTTCAACACTAAATTCGTCAAATAAATTAGGCTTTTCTTCTAATAAATGTATTGATGTGTGCTTTTTGCCATCTTCAAAACTAGCCCAATGTTCTTTTAAAACGTAAGGCGAAAATATTGTAAAGGTTGGTTTGTTTAAAGCTTTTGATATATGTACAATGCCACCTTCATTGCCAACAAGTAGCTCGCATTTGTTCATTAAAGTTATAAAACCTCTTATACTATCTTCGTAAATATCAATGATAATATTAGACTTATTCTGGCATTGGTTGTAAATACTTAACGCATCTGCTTTTTGGTGTGGTGCGTAATTAAATAATACATTAACATTATAGGTTGCAGTAATATGATCTATTAAAGCAACAATATATTGATATGGCATCGATTTTTGAGGCGTACTTCCTAACACACCTAGCATAATTGCTGGTTTATTGTATTTGTTTAGCTTGTTGTATTGTTGTTCGTTTTGGGTTAATACAATATGTGGCTCGTAATCTATTTGGTTTTGCGCTAACGGAAAAAAGGTATTAAACATGTTTATTCTATCCTCAATAGCTTTACCACTAATGTGTTTTTTTTCTTCTAATAAAGGGACCGTATGCGTATAAAATTTAAACCATGGATTTTTACCTCTTTTTTGAAATCCTATGCGCATTTTAGCACCAGAAAAATAACAAATAATCCTACTTTGTAACTTGGAGTAAGGATCAAAAATAATATCGTATTTATTATTTTTTACTTGTTTAATCAAGCGTCGCATAAACTTAAATTGCTTCAATTCTTTTTCGTTTACTGCTATAATGTTATCAATGTTAGGATTGTTTTCAATAACACCAGTTGTAAAATCATACACTAAATAATCAATTTGACTATCAGGAAAAACAGTTTTCATGTTTTGAGCAATTACTGATGCTATTAGCACATCACCAATACGTTTATTTTGTATGACAAGAATTTTTTTCATTTAAAAGTTGCGTATTTTTTACGCTGTAGCGCAAAATATAATTTTATCGGCTTTTATTAAAATTTAGTTTAATATATCTTTGAACAATCTTAAAATAGATAACTATCATACACTGTCATCCAAAATATAAATACTTAGAGTCCCAATTAATTGCGCTTATCCATGAATTTGAAACCTCTGGAGAAGCAGTCACTATTGGACAACGTAACGTTATAAAGTCTTTTGATGTTGAAGGTTTAAAACTAAACATTAAGTCTTTTAAAATACCAAATGGCTTTAATAGTTTTGTGTATAAATATATACGACCAACTAAGGCAAAACGGTCTTTTCAGTATGCTACTAGATTAATTGATTGTGGTATTTCTACACCTTTTCCCATAGCATATATAGAAAACACCACAGTTTTTGGGTTAAAATCAAGTTATTATATTAGTAGGCATATTGATTATGATTTTGAATTTAGAGCGTTAATACATAACCCTCAATTTCCGGAACGTGATAAAATATTGCAGGAATTTGCAGCATTTACCTTTAAACTGCATGAGAATAATATTGATTTTTTAGACCATTCACCAGGTAATACTTTAATAACTAAAGATGATAATGGTTATAATTTCTATTTAATTGATTTAAACAGGATGCGTTTTAAACCAATGAGTTTTGATAATCGTATGCATAATTTTAGACGTTTATGGTTGTCTAAAACTATGATTAAGATTTTGGCTGAAGCTTATGCCAAATTGTATAACAAGTCGTATCAAGATACCTATGATTTAATGCTTAAGCATAGTCGAGCATTTCAACTAAAAATTAATAGTAAAAAATTAAGACGTAGCGGAAGGAAAATGCAGTTTAAGAAATAAATTTTAAATACAAAAAAGCCTCTAAATTTTAAATTTAGAGGCTTTTTACATTTTATAAACGGTTGCTTTTAATTTTTAAACAGCAACATCATACTCTCTTAAAGCATCATTTAAAGATGTTTTTTTATTTGTACTTTCTTTACGTTTACCAATAATTAAAGCACAAGGGACTTGATACTCTCCAGCTGCGAATTTTTTAGTATAACTTCCCGGAATTACTACAGATCTTGCAGGCACACGACCTTTCATCTCTACAGGAGTGTCTCCAGTAACATCTATAATTTTAGTACTCATGGTTAACACCACGTTAGCACCTAAAACAGCTTCTTTTTCTACATGTACACCTTCAACAACTATACATCTTGATCCTATAAAAGCACCATCTTCTATAATAACAGGAGACGCTTGTAAAGGTTCTAATACACCACCAATACCAACACCACCAGATAAGTGTACATTTTTACCAATTTGTGCACAACTACCAACAGTAGCCCAAGTATCAACCATAGTACCTTCGTCCACATAGGCACCAATATTAACGTAACTAGGCATTAAAATTGTACCTGCAGATATGTAAGCACCATGACGTGCAACAGCATTTGGTACTACTCTAATTCCTTTTTCTTTATACCCTCTTTTTAGTGGAATTTTATCATGATATTCAAAAATACCAGCTTCTAAAGTTTCCATTTTTTGAATAGGGAAATATAAAACAACCGCTTTTTTAACCCATTCGTTAACCTGCCAGCCATCAGTTGTAGGTTCTGCTACTCTAAGTTTTCCTAAATCTAAAAGGTTAACCACTTCTCTAATAGCATCAATAGTTTTTGCGTCAGTTAATAAGTCTCGGTTGTCCCAAGCAGTCTCAATAGTTTTTTGTAATTCTGTCATGTCAATTTTAATTTAAGACAAATATAATTCGTAAAAATTAAAATATGGCACAATATTTAAGGTGTTAAGAGTATAAAACTATAAATTTGCACAAAATTTATTATGGCTCGCATTTTAGCAATTGATTACGGAAAGATTAGAACAGGATTAGCAGTGACTGATGAGATGCAGATTATTGCTTCTGGATTAACCACAGTTAATACTAAAGAGCTTATTACATTTTTAAAAGACTATCTAAGTAAGGAGCAAGTCGAATTATTTTTAGTTGGAGAACCAAAGCAAATGGATAATACGCCAAGTGAAAGCGAAGCTCTAATTATTCCGTTTTTGGTTAAATTAGAAAACACATTTCCTAACGTGCCAATTAAGCGTGTGGACGAACGTTTTACCTCTAAAATGGCGACGCAAACCTTAATAGATAGCGGATTAAAGAAAAAACAAAGACAAAATAAAGCGCTTTTAGATGAGGTTAGTGCAACCATAATCTTACAAAGCTACCTTTATAATCAATAAAAAATTAGTATGATATTACCAATTGTTGCCTATGGCGATCCCGTTTTAAAGAAAAAAGCGACAGACATTACAAAGGATTATCCAAAATTAAAAGAGCTAATTGCAAACATGTACGAAACCATGTATGGATCGTTTGGTGTAGGTTTAGCAGCTCCTCAAATAGGATTGTCAATCCGTATGTTTATAGTCGATGCGACTCCATTTGCAGATGATGAAGAAGTAATGAGTAAAGCGGAAAGTGACTTTTTAAAAAGCTTTAAACATACATTTATTAATCCTGTAATTTTAGAAGAATCTGGAGATGAATGGGCTTTTAACGAAGGTTGTTTAAGTATTCCAGATGTTAGAGAAGACGTATTTAGAAAGCCTAACATTAAAGTAGAATATTTTGATGAAGACTTTAATAAACAAACTATGGCATTAGATGGTTTGGCTGCTAGAGTATTTCAGCATGAGTATGATCATATCGAAGGGATTTTGTTTACAGACCATTTATCTGCTTTAAAAAAGCGTTTGATAAAAGGAAAATTAACTAATATCTCTAAAGGAAAAATTAATGTAGATTATCGCATGAAATTTCCATTAATGAAAAAGAAACGTTAAACGTTTGGAAAACCCAAACTAACATAAGATATTTGCCATCCAATTTTTGAACACTATGCAGCGTCATAGTGAAAGATAAAAGGATAATTAAAAAGAATAAACTATATGGCTTTAGATAAAGTATTAGCAATTGCAGGTAAACCTGGATTATATAAATTAGTAACTCAAACAAGAGGTGGTTTTATTGCCGAATCTTTAATTGATAACAGACGTATGTCTGTTGGAATACAACAAAACGTTAGTATTTTAAGTGAGATTGCAATTTATACTTTAACAGAAGAAGTACCATTAAAAGACGTCTTAAGTAAAATTAAAGACAAAGAAAATGGTGCACAAACTAGTATTAGTCATAAAGACTCAAAAGATAAATTAGAAGAATACTTTTTTGAAGTATTACCAGACTATGATGAGGATAGAGTGTACCCAAGTGATATCAAAAAGGTAATACAATGGTATAATATGTTACAAAAAAATGACATGTTGGACTTTGGTACTGCTAAGACTGAAGCAGCTAACGAAGAAGAATAAATTGATTTAATTTATAGATATTAAAAATCCAGCTTTTGCTGGATTTTTTTGTTATCATTTTTTAAGATGAAACAAATCAACGTACTTTTACAAAAACCTTTTTTTATATGAATTCTAGAGCAGACCAATTAAAAGCATTTGACCGTTTATTGACTATTATGGACGAACTACGCGAGCAATGTCCATGGGATAAAAAGCAAACCATGGAAACCTTACGTCATTTAACCATTGAAGAAACGTACGAGTTAGGTGATGCTATTTTAGATAATGATTTGGAAGAAGTTAAAAAGGAAATTGGAGATCTTATGTTGCACATGGCTTTTTATGCCAAAATTGGAAGTGAGAAAAAGGCATTTGATATTGCAGATGTATGTAATGGTATCTGTGAAAAACTAATCCATAGGCATCCACATATTTATGGAGATGTGACTGTAAAAGATGAAGCAGAAGTCAAGCGTAATTGGGAAAATTTAAAATTAAAAGAAGGCAGAACCAGTGTTTTAGAAGGTGTGCCCAAAAGTTTACCTGCATTAGTTAAAGCTAGTAGGATCCAAGAAAAAGTAGCAGGAGTAGGTTTTGATTGGGAAAAACCAGAGCAAGTATGGGAAAAAGTAGAGGAGGAGTTAAATGAATTTAAAGCTGAGGTTGATAAAGGTGATACTGACGCTATGGAAGACGAATTTGGAGATGTTTTGTTCTCTATGGTAAACTACGCTAGATTTTTAAAAATCAATCCAGAAAACGCTTTAGAGCGTACTAATAAAAAATTTTCTAAGCGCTTTCAGTATTTAGAGTCAAAAGCAAAAGCGTTAAATAAAGATTTAAAAGACATGACTTTGGGTGAAATGGATGTTTTTTGGGAGGAAGCCAAAAAACAGTAATTAGAAAATCTGTGATTTTCACATACTCAGTTTTTGGGAGGAAGCCAAAAAACAGTAATTAGAAAATCTGTGATTTTCACATACTCAGTTTTTTGGGAGGAAGCCAAAAATCAGTAATTAGAAAATCTGTGATTTTCACATACTCAGTTTTTTTTTGATAGATAGCTATGAGACATTAAGCTTAGTTTTGTAGCTAAAAACTTAAAACATAAATAGAAATTCCTGCTTTTGCAGGATTTTTTATTTATTAATTATTTAAAGTGTAAATAGCTCTCAAAGCGCATTATTGTTTAATTGTGCGCTAAACGCTTTGCAATATATTAAAGTAGTTTTGTAGTTTTTTTATTTTTTTTTCGATTTAAAAAGTCCAAAACTATAAATGTGTCGTATATACTTATAAATGACATAATCTTTTCAAGATAATATAGTTGATTAATAGCATACATCACTTTGATGTCATTAAATAAAATTATTTCTTACAAGCGAAGAGAAGTAATTGGTTAGTTTAGTTAGGAGCCAAAATCCTACTTCTTTTTAGGAGTAGGATTTGGTTTTTTATAAGGTTTTATCTCTATTATAAAATTATTTACATAAAAAAAAGCACTCATTAAGAGTGCTTTTTTTTATGTAAAAACTGAAATAATTTATTTGATTGATACAATTACTAAATCAAAAATAAGATTTGCATTTGGTGGTACTGGACCACGACCTGAAGCACCATAACCTAAATAACCAGGTACAAATATTCTAGCTTTGTCACCAACATTCATATTTAGCATAGCTTCTCTAAAACCTGGAACTAAAGTTGCAGATTCGTTATATGGCATTGCAAAAGGTTGATATGCACCTTGTTTTGCAGCATCTTCATTAAATTGGTCATATCTTTTAGCATCAGATTCCATTGTAGAAAAGAAGAAACGTCCATCTTCAAATAATCCAGTACAATCAATTAATACTTGATCTGACGGTTTTGGTGTAACTCCGTTTGGATTTGCTTCAAGAATCATTACTAATCCAGTAGGAAATTCTTTTACTTCACCTGGTATATCAGCATTAGCTTTTTTAAAGTTGTTAGCAGCTTCTTTAGCTTTTTCTTTCAAAATTTCTTGAGCTTTTACTTCTAAATCTTTTAATTTTTGTGGTAAAAGAGGCTCTTGCTCTGTAAATACTTTAGCAGCATCAAATGCTTTAGCATCTTTACCTTTACGGATGATATTTAATTGTTGGATAACAACATCTTCAATTGGTTTGTTGCTTCCAGGTGTAACTTTAACGTTAGAGATTGTGTCTTGTACTTCAATACCTTTAACTAATTCTCCAAATACAGAGTGACAACTTACCCTTGGTGCACCACAGTTTTTTAAACTTCCGTCTGCGTAAAAAGCATCTAGGTTTTGCTTAGGTATTTCGGTAATAAAAAATTGACTTCCATTTGTGTCTAATCCACCAGAATTAGCCATAGATAAAATCCCTGCTTTGTCATGACTTAAGTCTGTATCAAATTCGCTAAAAAATTTATATCCAGCACTTCCAGTTCCTGTTCCGGTTGGGTCACCACCTTGAATCATAAATTTATCCATTACTCGGTGAAAAGTAACACCATTGTAAAAAGGTTTTCCTTTTAAAGAGTCATCTAGTTTTGGGTGAGTACCTTCTGCTAAACCAACAAAGTTAGCAACCATTACAGGCACTTTGTCGTAAAATAACTTGGCAACCATTGTACCTTTATTTGTAACAAATTCGGCATATAATCCGTCTTCCAAATCTGGATATTTATCTTGGCAAGATGTGTTAGCCATACTAACCAAAAGAGCAATCAATAATAGTTTCATTGTTTTAATTAATTTGTTCATTTTAATATTGGGTTTGTTTCTATTCTTTTTTAGTAATTGTGTTAACTGTAACTTTGCAGATTAGTGGTGTATTTGTTCCTATTCTGTTTTCGTCTCCATAATAGCCATAAGCTTTATGTGATGGAAACAAAAAAGTTACCGTTTCTCCTGCTTGCATTAGTTTTAGACCTTCACGTAAACCTGTAAAAAGTTCTTGTTGGTCCATTGCATAATTTTGTGTTTTTAATTCTTCTTCAGTATAAATGGTTTTTCCATCTAAAGCTTTTATGTCATAATTAAAGTTTACAATGTCTGCAAAATCAGGTTTTACAATGCTATCTGTTTCAATTTTAGTATTGTAATAGTACCAAAATCCATTGCCTGATGTTTTATAATCATTTTGTGGTTGACTTGCTATTACTGTTTCAATTGCTTTAATTTCTTTTTTGTTTAACGCTTTGTTTCTAGCAACAGATTGGTCGATAAAAGATCCCGAACTAACCGATTTTGGTTTTCTAGCTTCAGGTGTTTTACAACTTAAAACAGTAATTAATATTAGTAATAGTATGGCTAAATTACGCTTCATGTAGTGCTGTGTTGTATTGTGGTAATATACTAATAAATTTTTCTGTGGTTTCCTCTAAGTTTACATCACTTTTTCCTCCTGCAGCATTGGTGTGTCCACCACCTTGAAAGTAAGCTCTAGACATTTCGTTAACAGAGAAATCACCTTTAGATCTTAATGAAATTTTAATGATACCTTGTTGTAAATCTTCGATAAATATAGCAGCAAGTACCACATTATTTAACGATAAAGCATAGTTTACAAAACCTTCTGTATCTCCTTTTTTGTAATCAAATTGTTGTAATTCTTTTTGAGATAGCGTTATGTAGGCAGCTCTAGATTCTGGTATAACTTTTAAATTACTTAATGCACAACCTAATAATTGCAAGCGGTTATAGCTGTTAGTGTCGTATACTTGATTATGTATCATGGTATTATCGGCACCTTTATCAATAAGATTAGCTATTATTCTATGTGTTGCACTAGTAGTGGATCTAAATCTAAACGATCCTGTATCTGTCATAATACCTACATAAATTGCTGTAGCTATATTAATGTCAATAATGTGTGTGTCCTCTAGTATGTCAATAAAATTATACACCATCTCGCAAGTCGAGCTCATGCTAACATCACTGTACATATATTTAGCAAAATCATCTGGTTGTTGATGATGGTCTATCATTATTTTTAATGCTTTGCTGTCTGTTAACACGTGTTCCATGTCACCAGTTCTGTGAAACGCGTTAAAGTCTAATGCAAAAATAATATCTGCTTCATTTAGTATTTGTTCGCTTTCTTCTTTTTGGCTTTCATATTTTAAAATCAAATCCTGTCCAGGAATCCATTTTAAAAAATCAGGATAATCGTTTGGTACAATAACCGTTGCTAAGTGGTTGGTTTTTGTTAAATAATGGAATAAGGCTAGGCTAGAACCAATAGCATCTCCATCAGGATTTTTATGGCTTACAATTACAATTTTTTTAGGTGTTTCTAATAACTGTTTAATTGCTGTAATGTCTTGTTTTGTCATAGCCCACGAAGATACAATTTTTTAATATTCGAATATATTGTTTTTCTTAATAAATGGCGTACTTTTGCACAAAATTAACAAGCACTTTTAACTATAAAAGGATTGTTGTTTTAAATAAATTAGATAACATTAAAATAAAAAAATGGCAACTAACAGAACATTTACAATGCTTAAGCCTGACTCTGTTGAAAAAGGGTACATTGGCGCAATCTTAGAAAAAATTAACGCTTCAGGTTTTAGAATCGTTGCAATGAAATTAACCCATATGACTAAGCAAGATGCTGAGGCATTTTACGCTGTACATAGTGAAAGACCTTTTTATGGTGAGTTAGTTGAGTACATGACACGTGGACCAATTGTAGCTGCTATTTTAGAAAAAGATAACGCTGTTGAAGATTTTAGAACTTTAATTGGTGCTACTAATCCTGCTGATGCAGCAGAAGGAACTATCCGTAAATTATATGCAGCGTCTATTGGCGAGAATGCAGTACATGGAAGTGATAGTGATGAAAACGCAGCTATTGAAGGTGCTTTCCACTTTGCTGGACGTGAAATGTTTTAAGTTTTAAAACTATATAAATTAGAAAAATCCAGCTTTTAGCTGGATTTTTTTTATGCTAAAATTAAAGTCTATCATGTGTTTAAGACTTTTAAGCAAAAAAAAGCCTCTCTAAATAAATAGAGAGGCTTTAATCTTAAAGATATATGGTAGTTGTTAAATTACTTTAACGTTAACTGCGTTTAATCCTTTTTTACCTTCTTGTAAGTCGAATTCAACTTCGTCACCTTCGCGAACTTCGTCGATTAATCCTGAAATGTGTACAAAATGGTCTTTGTTTACACCTTCTTCTGTTATGAATCCAAAACCTTTAGCGTCATTGAAGAATTTTACTGTGCCTTTACTCATTGTAATAAAATTTAATATTAATTATTTTAATTATTGCAAAGATGATACCATTAATTTTAATAAAGCACTTTTATTTTATTTATTTTCAATTATTTAGAAAATTTAACTAAAAAAGCCTTTCCGTATGGAAAGGCTTTTTTTGTAAAGATTTAAATAGAAAATATATAATTATACTACTTTTACATTTACTGCGTTCATACCTTTTCTTCCTTCTTGTAAGTCGAATTCTACAACATCACCTTCACGAACTTCGTCGATAAGTCCAGAGATGTGTACGAAATGGTCTTTGTCTGATCCTTCTTCAGTAATAAAACCGAATCCTTTAGAATCATTGAAAAATTTTACTGTGCCTTGAGCCATTGTAATAAAAAAATTTGTTAATAATGTCTCAAAGATATAATATTTAATAATATCTAAAAGTTTATTTTAATTTATTTTGAAAAATTTATTTTGGCAGTATAAAATTTAATTATCTCAATATCAGTTTTTTAATTATTTCTTTACCAAGTTCCTCGTTTAATAAGGTGATAATTTTTTGGTTACCATAACTAAGCTCTTCTCTTAATGCGCTTGAGCTAAGTTGTACATATAGTATGTCTTTTTTAAGCTCGATTGCTGTAGTGTAATTGTTAATTCCGTTACCCATTAATTTTGCCCAAGCGTCCTTAACATTAACTTTATCCAATCCTTTTTCTAGATTGTTTTCTGTAACAAAGTTTTTTAATGCGTCAGATATGTTTAGTAAGTCGTTATTTCGTTTTGCCATTAGTCTATTGTTATAGGTGTGTAGCGTTTATATAAATATAAATCTTTATTTTGATTCATTATTTGTAATTTGTCTTTGCTTGCATGTAAAACGGTTTCTTTCCAAGTAGCAAAAGGTGTTTTGTAATAAAGATTTAAACTGTCATTTTCTATTTTAAAAACAAAATGTTCTACATCTTTAGAGGTTTGGTAAGTCCCATTAAAGTTTGGTTTTAGTTTTTTTCTAAATCCGACAGTGTCTTTGTCTATATTGATATAATCTATAGTTTCATTTACATTATACACTTTTTTAGTACCATTACTTAAGGTTACTTCATTTATTTCCCAATATCCAGAAAGATGTTGTTTTAAATCTTCAGGATTTTTTGAGCATCCAAAAAATACTATTAATAATAAGTAATACGCCTTTTTCATGTTATAGTTTAAATATTTCATACGATTGATGTACTTGTTTAACTGCATTTTCTGTGCGTTCGGCATGAGTATCACTAATAAAAATTTGTCCAAAATTTTCATCATTAACTAATTTAATAATTTGTGCAACACGTGTTTCGTCTAATTTATCAAAGATATCGTCTAGTAATAAAATTGGATTATCACCACTAATGGCTTTTATACTGTCAAACTGAGCTAGTTTAAGCGCAATTAAAAATGATTTTTGTTGACCTTGACTTCCAAATTTTTTAATTGGATAATCACCAATATTAAATTCTAAATCATCCTTATGTACTCCAACACTAGTATATTGTAACGCCTTGTCCTTATTAATTGTTTTTTTTAAAAGTTGCTCCAAACTATCCTCAAACAAGTCACTTTTATAATTTAAACTAACTTCTTCATTATTATTGCTAATGGCTTTATATCTAGCTTTAAATAAAGGAATAAACGATTCTAAAAATTGTTTTCTCTTTTCAAAAATGTGTGTACCATATTGTTGTAGTTGTTGGTTGTAAACATCTACAGTGTCATTGTTATAAGTGTGATTAGCAGCAAAATATTTAAGCAATGAGTTGCGTTGAGACAGTATCTTGTTGTAATTAATTAAATTATTTAAGTAGCTTTTATTGCTTTGACTAATTACACTATCAATAAATTTTCGTCTGGTATCACTTCCTTCAATAATTAAATCTCTATCTGCTGGACTTATTATTACTAAAGGTAAAAAACCAATGTGATCACTAAACTTGTCGTAAGCTTTACTGTTTCTTTTAATAATTTTTTTTTGTCCTTTTTTTAGACTTACTACAATGTTTTCTGTTTTTTCATCTTTGTCATATTCACCATTAATTACAAAAAACTCTTCGTCATATTTAATATTCTGTGATGCTACAGGATTAAAGTAGCTTTTACCAAAGGATAAATGGTAGATTGCATCCAATACATTGGTTTTTCCAACACCATTATTACCAACAAGACAGTTAATAGTGTGGTTAAACTCGAATGATTTTGAGTCGAAATTTTTATAGTTTAAAAGCGCTAAAGATTTTAAAATCATGTAGTTATTGCTAAAAGATAGGGTTTTAATTAAGGTAGTCTAATAAGGATGTGCAAATTATTGAAAATTATCAAATAATAACCTTTTATTTCTGAAGAAAAATTATATTTTTGTGCGCATTAATAAAACTAATATGGCGACTTACAAGAAAAGAGGATACAAACCAAATACTAAAGTAGAAAAGGAAATAGAAGTTGAAGAAAGCTCAACAACTGCTGAAGTTTTTAATACATTAGACGAATCTGCAAACAAAGCAGAAGAGTTTGTAGAAAAAAATCAGAAAAACATTTTTATAATTATTGGTGTTGTAGCTGCATTAGCTTTAGGTTATTTAGTATACCAACAATTTATTGTTAAGCCTAAGCAAGGTGAAGCAATGAATGAAATGTACCAAGCACAAAAATTCTTTAATGAAGCAGTTACATCTAGTGTAGCACAAGATTCATTGTATAATTTAGCTTTAAAAGGAGGAGAAGGTAAATTAGGTATGATTGACATTGCAGACCAATATAGTGGTACTGCAGCAGGAAACTTAGCTAACTATTATGCAGGAATGGCTTATTTAAATATTAAAAACTATGAACAAGCAATTGTTTATTTAGATAAGTTTGAAAGTGAAGACGAAGCTCTAGCACCTATGGCAAAAGGCGCAATTGGAGATGCTTTTGTACAATTAACAGACAAAGAAAACGCATTAGATTATTACACACAAGCTGCTAACTTACGTCAAAACCAATTTACAGCTCCAACATACCTATACAAAGCAGGAATTACTGCTTTAGACTTAGGTAAAGCATCTAAAGCATTAGACTTTTTTAATAAAATTAAAGACAACTATCCAAACTCACCAGAAGCTACTCAAGCAGAAGTGTTTATTGGAAAAGCGCAAGCAATGTCTAACTAAATAAGCTTATGGCAACAACAAATTTATCTGCATACGATAAAGCATCAATCCCAAACGGAAAGCAATTTCGGTTTGGGATTGTTGTTTCAGAATGGAATGACAATATCACTCAAGGGTTGTTAGAAGGTGCTAAAAGCACACTTTTAGAACATAATGTGCAACCAGATAATATTTTGGTTTGGGATGTACCAGGAAGTTACGAGTTAATTTACGGTTCAAAAAAAATGATAGCACAAAACGTTGATACTGTAATTGCAATAGGAAGTGTAATCCAAGGTGAAACTAAACATTTTGACTTTGTTTGTGATGCGGTAGCCCAAGGTATTAAAGACCTTAATGTTACAACAGATACACCTGTAATTTTTTGTGTATTGACGGATAATACAATGCAACAAGCTATTGATCGTTCTGGCGGTAAACATGGTAATAAAGGTGTTGAGGCAGCAGTTGCAGCTTTAAAAATGGCGACTCTACGTAAAAACGCCTAAATTCTGTTAACATTTTTTAGCATTCTTAAACAGTCTTTCTGTAGTATTTTCAGTATTTTTGGATATTAATCACATTAAAACTGTAAAGGCTTGTTTAGTCAAAAGAAAAATAAAAAATTTAACTACCAATCCCGTTTTTCTAAAGAAGAAAACTCAGCTGTAAAGCTAAAAGAGAGTTTAAATACTAGCTGGAATGGTTCAAGAAAATCTAAGACTAATTCTAAAAAAAGTAATACATTATTTTTTCTAGTTGGAGTATTACTTTTTTTGGCTGCTTTAATGTATTATTTAGAAACTAAAATAAAGTAAATCTTTTACTATGGGATTTCTCTCCAAACGAAAAAATAAAAAATTTGATTACACACCTCGTTTTTATAAAGGAGAAGGTAATCCATTTGAAATAAAACACAAGTTTGACGAGCACAGAACTACAGTTGGTGATAATCCTAACTTAAAACAGAAATTTAATAATGCTATTGAAGATTTAAAAAACAATACAGATAAAACAGCCAACCGTAGAATTGTGTTGATTGTTGCTGTTTTAGTGTTTTTATTTTTATTAATTATAGGTTTCGATTTATCTATTTTCTTCCCTAATTAGACTTATGGCAGATATTATTCAACTATTACCAGACCATGTTGCCAATCAGATTGCAGCAGGAGAGGTTGTACAACGTCCAGCGTCTGTTGTAAAAGAGCTGTTGGAAAATGCAATTGATGCAGATGCTACAGTTATTAAGTTAATAATTAAAGATGCTGGTAAAACCTTAATCCAAGTTATAGACAATGGTAAAGGGATGAGTACTACTGATGCTAGATTAAGTTTTGAGCGTCATGCCACATCAAAAATTAAATCTGCAGAAGATTTATTTCAACTACATACCAAAGGATTTAGAGGAGAAGCTTTAGCAAGTATTGCTGCAATTGCACATGTCGAGCTTAAAACTAAGCAAGAGAATGAGGATTTAGGGTCTTCAATTATTATTGAAGGTAGTGAGGTTAAGTCGCAAGAAGTTGTTGTGACACCAAAAGGAACATCACTATCCGTTAAACATTTATTTTTTAATATTCCAGCAAGACGTAATTTTTTAAAGTCAAATACTGTAGAATTACGACACATTATTGACGAGTTTCATCGTGTCGCTTTAGCACATCCATCTATTAGCTTTTCTATGTTTAGTAATGGAAGTGAGACTTTTAATCTTCCTGAAAGCAATTACAGACAGCGTATTGTAAATATATTTGGGACTAAAACTAATGAAAAGTTAGTACCTGTTGAGGAAGCTACCGAAGTGTTGACCATTTCAGGTTTTGTTGGTAAACCAGAGTTTGCCAAAAAATCTAGAAACGAACAGTTTTTCTTTGTCAATAACCGATTTATTAAAAGTGCCTATTTAAATCATGCTATTAATTCAGCTTTTGAAGGCTTACTTAAAGATGGTGCGCAACCTAGTTATTATTTAAATTTGACGGTAAATCCGCAAACTATTGATATTAATATTCATCCTACTAAAACCGAAATTAAGTTTGATGATGAGCATACATTATACGCTATCTTAAGGTCTGCTGTTAAGCATAGTTTAGGACAGTTTAATATTGCTCCAGTACTTGATTTTGACAGAGATGCTAATTTGGATACACCATATAGCTATCAACAAAAAGGGATGCCAAGCGTGGAAGTGGATCGCTCATTTAATCCATTTAAAGAGGATACACCTAAAGTTAAAAATGTAACTAATTATAAAAAAGAACCAGTAACTACTGCAAGTTGGGAAAGTCTGTATGTTGGGTTAGAGTCTAAAGGCACTAAAACCAATACAGAATTTAGCGAAGTGCATTTTGAAAGCGAACCAAATACCGAAAGCTTTTTTAAAAATGAAAATGAAGTAGAAACTAAGCAATCTACCTACCAATTAAATAATAAGTTCATAATAAGTACAATTAAATCAGGAATGTTAGTCATTGATCAACATCGTGCACATCAACGTGTACTGTATGAAGATTATTTAAGACACATTACAATTAAAGAAGGGGTTAGCCAACAATTATTGTTTCCGTTGGAGTTACACTTCTCAATGCAAGAAATAGCACTGATTAATCAATTAAAGGATGATTTAGAGTCTACAGGGTTTGTTTTTCAGTCTATTAAAAATGAAACAGTAGAAATAACAGGTGTACCAGTTAATGTTCCTGAAAGCGAAGTATCTATTATTTTAGAGCAATTAATAAGTGATGTTGAAAACGAAGTACCAGATAGTAACTTTTCTGCAACAGACTTATTAGCAAAATCTATGGCTAAAAGTTTAGCTATAAAAACAGGACAATCATTAACCAACACAGAGCAAGAACATTTAGTAAACCGTTTGTTTGCTTGTAAGGAACCTAATGTGTCACCTACTAACCGAACCACATTTATTACAATGTCTGTGGATGAGTTAGAGAAAAAATTTATGTAAAGTATGATGAGAATAACAGATACTGTAAAACATTTAATTATCATAAACGTACTTATGTTTATTGGTACTATGACTGTTGGAGATGGTCGTTTGTTTTACGATTTATTTGCAATGCATTTTCCTGCTAGCGATACTTTTAGACCTTGGCAAGTTGTAACACACATGTTTATGCATGGTGGATTTACGCATTTATTATTTAATATGTTTGCGTTATGGATGTTTGGTGGACCTGTTGAGGCGCGTTTAGGACGAAATAAATTTTTATTCATTTACTTCTCTGCTGGATTAGGAGCTGTATTGTTCCAGTTAGCAGGTTATTATTGGGATTATCTTCCTGCTTTAAAAAGTTTGATGGAATCTGGTTTAAGTAAAACAGCAATTAATGACATTATTAATTTTAATATCTTAGATGGTAATCAATATACTGGACAGCTTTTAAAGGAGCAATTATTCGCTTATTTAGCTGAAAATAACATTAATGCTAGCTTAATTAATCAAGCATCATATCAAGCATTATTTGAAACCAATGTCTTAATCCACAATAGTACAATGGTTGGTGCATCAGGATGTATTATGGGTATTCTTGCAGCGTTTGGTATGATGAATCCAAATGCAGAGCTAATGATGATCTTTTTACCAATCCCTATAAAAGCTAAATATTTTATTCCAGGAATAATACTTTTAGATGTTATTTCAGCGTTTACAGGACAGTCCTTTTTTAGCCCAAGTAATACAGCTTATTTGGCTCACGTTGGTGGAGCAATTATAGGTTTTATAATTATGTGGTATTGGCGTAAAACACAATTTAATAAAAACCGTTGGGATAGATAAAATGAACCAAATAGAACAACTTAAATATAAATACGCTAGGCTTAATGTCTTAGAAAAAAT
Organism: Olleya marilimosa CAM030; assembly: GCF_000518485.1. GTDB lineage: Bacteria > Bacteroidota > Bacteroidia > Flavobacteriales > Flavobacteriaceae > Olleya > Olleya marilimosa. Next base: position 76,974 of record NZ_JADR01000001.1, read on the forward strand.
TATAGCAGTAAATGTTATTGTTTTTCTGTTTGCAGTTCTATTTAGAAAAGTGATACCTACTGTTTTTTCTTATATTTATTTGCCAAGTAATATTTGGGCCTTTTTAATTAAACCATGGACTATTGTGAGTTATGGTTTTTTGCACTTTGATTTTTTACACCTTTTATTTAATATGTTATGGCTTTACTTTTTAGGTCGTATGATGTTAAACCTATTTAGTCCTAAAATGTCTTTAAATATCTATTTTATGGGTATTATAACAGGTGGATTAGTGTTTTTATTAGGCTACAATGTTTTTCCTAATATATTTTCTGCTAATGCTTATGTTTTAGGCGCATCAGCAGGTGTTAGAGCCTTACTAATATTTATTTGTGCTTATATGCCTAATAAAGACATAAGGTTTTTTACATTTAATCTAAAGCTTTGGTGGATAGGAGCGGTTTTAGTTGGTTTAGATATCTTAGGTATAGTAAATGGTAATAACCAAGGAGGAAGTTTAGCACACATTGGAGGAGCTATTTTAGGTTATGTGTATGCTAAACAATTAGTCAAAGGTCAAGATATTGGGACTGGATTTGGACGTTTTATGGATTGGTTTAGTGCTTTGTTTAAAGCTAAACAAAAAGTGAAAATGAAAACGGTTCATAAAAAAAGTAAAGTAGCAGGTTATAAAAAAGAAGAATTTAATCAATTTAATAACCAGAAAAAGATTGATACTATTTTAGATAAAATAAGTAAAAGTGGTTATGATAGTTTGTCTAAAGAAGAAAAAGAATATTTATTTAAAACAGGAAAATAGTCACTAATTAGTGCTTATGAAAAACTTAAGATTTTTCGAAAAAGTTGTTTTTATCATCAATTCCATTGTGGCTTTTTTGTTATTACTTTCCTATGTTTTGCCCAATATACCACCAAATACTTTTGCAACACTTTCTGTGTTAAGTTTAGGTGTACCATTATTAATATTACTTAACGTTTTATTTTTTGTGTATTGGTTGTTTAAAATTAAAAAGCAACTACTATTATCTTTAGTGGTTATTTCTATTGGTTATTTTTTATTTGGATCATTGTATAAGTTTTCTAATTGGGAAGAAGTTGGAGAGGAAAGTCTTTCCATAATGAATTACAATGTGCGTTTATTTAATCTCTATGATTGGATTCCAGAAAAGGATATAGATTTAAAGATAGTCCAATTTATTAAGGAGCAAAGTCCTCAAATTTTATGTATTCAAGAGTATCATCCTCAGGATAATATTGATTTTTCGTTTTATAAATACAATTATCAAAAATTAGAAGGTAAAAAGACTAAATTAGGTCAAGCTATTTTTTCTCAGTTTCCTATTATAAATTCAGGTTCTGTTAACTTCCCAAACACAGCTAATAATGCCATTTTTGCAGATATAGTTAAAGGAAAAGATACTATAAGAGTTTATAATTTACATCTTCAATCGCTAAGGATTGACCCTAGAGTGCAGAGTTTAACAACAGAAAATTCAGAAAAATTATTAAACGGAATAGGTAAAACGTTTAAGCTTCAACAAGCACAAACCGAATTATTTTTAGAACATAAAAACAATAGTCCTTATAAAGTGATTATATCCGGAGATTTCAATAATTCTGCTTTTTCATATGTATATAATGCTATAAAAGATGACATGAAAGATACGTTTAAGCAACAAGGTAATGGTTTTGGACGTACTTATAATTTTAAGTTTTTTCCGTTAAGGATAGATTTTATATTGGTAGATAAATCGTGGACTGTCAATAGTTTTAAAACCTTTGATGTGCAATATTCTGACCATTATCCAATAATGACTAAAGTTAGTTTTTAACTGTTTTCAATAAAGTTGAACTGTAATCAAGCGTTACCAAGTCATCATCATGCAGTCTGTAAAATCTGCAATAATATGTATTACTAAGCCTAATCCAATAAGTCTTGTTTTTTTAGGTAATAGTAAAGCGATATAAAGGACTATAGCGTAATAGGAGTGTAGTGGATGGAAATTAATACTACACCTATTAGGCGCAAATATAGGTGTTGCTAGTAGGTGGTCTAAGTCAATTAACATGCCTAGTAACATAATCCCTAAAGCGTACTTCCAATGCTTTTTAAAAAACAATAATGCAACGATTACAGGAACTATAAAATGAATACCATAATGTATAATATCTTTATACATTTAGGGTTGTATTTGGTTTTCTAAATAGGGTAACGCATTTGTACCTTCATTAAAAAGTAAGTCTAAAATACTTAGGTTGTTAATGTAGCCATGTTTTTCAGTAAAAACCTGATTGTAGGTTTCAAATACTTTAGGCTGTTCTTGTCTTGCGTTAGTTAAAAACCTTAAATCTGTTAGAGTTTCTGGAACTTTTTCATACAAGGTAGTAAATTGAGGCTTTATATCTAATTGCAAACACTCAGTTATTACCTCAAAACATTTTAAATTATGGTCAAATATAAAATCAGAATTTAATTTAAAAAGCGGTCGTAATTCATCTTCATAAAACTCGAAAAAAGGAGAGGTACGATAGGCAGATTCTAAGCTTTTCCAGTGCAATAACTGCCATTTTTCGCGATCACTTATTTTTACATCCTTGTATAACTGACGTTCTTTATGACTATGTATTACTGGTACGCTTAATTGTAATTTACCATTAGCTGCATAAATGTAGGCTCTGTTTCGGTAGGATTGTTTTTGGTAATTATCATTAATTTCAAACGTCACACTATTAGCATTTACTATAGCAGTAAACTGCGCAATGCATGGAAAATATGTAGGATGAAGTAATATGTCCATTAATTAGTACAATCTATTTTAAAATTTAGAAAATTTTCTAATATTTTAATTATGCTTTTTTACGTTTTCTGTATTTATTAAATCCAATAACTAAACCTAATAACACTAAAAACGGAATGAAGTATGAGGTTAATTTTCCATTACCACCAACAGTAGTAAATAATCTATTCCAACGTATTTTGTTAATACCTTTAGCGTTAGAGTCCCAACTCATCCAAACTAATACAGGTTTTCCAACGACATGATCAAAGGGTACAAATCCCCACATTCTAGCATCTTGCGAGTTGTGTCTGTTGTCTCCCATCATCCAATAATAATCTTCAGTAAAGGTATAAGAGTCTACAACTTTGTCATTAATCAAAATTTGATTCCCTTTAACTTTAAGTGTATTGCCTTCATAGGCTGTAATAGCACGTTTATAAAGCGGTAAATTGTCTAAGTTAAGTGCTATAGTTTTTCCTGCTTCAGGAATGTAAATTGGACCAAAAAAGTCACGATTCCAAGTGTAACCTTGTGATTTTGGAAAAATGTTTTCGGTAGTACTATTTGATAGGTCTTTGGTTACAGTTAAAACATCTGGATCGCTAGTCATTATGTTAGCTAAATCCTCTGTTAAGTTAACGTATAGTGCTTTTTCAGCAATTTCTAATTTTAGTAAATCAAACGATTTTTGATCTAAATTTGATAAAAACCTAACCTCAGTTGAATCTTGTTTAAGTACTTCTGTTCCAATCTTTTTTACTTTTAAGTAATTCTGAAATTCAGATTTATTCCAATTATTAGCAGAGGTTTTAAAGACGTAACGCTCATACTTTTCAGTAATACCGTATTTTTGGTAAATAGATTCAGCAGAAACATCATTAAGAATAACTTTATAAAAAAACTGCAATTTAGCTCTGTCTGGTAATTCATTTTTCTTACCATTTATATATACATAACCCTCTTTAATTGATAGTGTATCACCTGGTAATCCAACACAACGTTTTACGTAATTGGTTCTTTTGTCAACTGGTTTATATCTAACACCACCATTTTCATTATTTATATCAACTAACGTATCTACAGGCCAATTAAAAACTACAATATCGTTGCGTTTAATGGATTGAAATGCAGGAAATCTAAATTTAGGTAATTGTGGAAATTTAAAATATGAAGGTGTTGATGTGCCAGGAATAGCATCATGAATCATTGGTAAAGCAATAGTTGTTTCTGGTGTACGTGCACCATAGTGTACTTTACTAACAAATAAAAAATCACCTACTAATAATGTTTTTTCTAAAGATGAAGTAGGAATAACAAAAGGTTGTATAAAATAAGTGTGTACAATGGTAGCAGCCACAACTGCAAATAATATAGAACTTACCCAATCACCTAACTCTGTTCTTGGTTGTAAACTACGGTCTTTAACGTGATGTAGGTCTTTAGCAGCATAGTTTAAGTAAAAGCTATAAAAACCTAGACTAAAAATAGCTAAAAAGGTGTCTAAAGCAGTATTCTTTTTAAAGCTTCTAGCAATCTCAACCCAAACAACTGGAAACAAAATTAAATTAACAATTGGTAAAAATAGTAAAATGGTCCACCACCAAGGTCTATTTATAATTTTCATTAAAACAATAGCATTGTAAACAGGTACAAAAGCCTCCCAAGCTTGTCTTCCTGCCTTAATGTATAGTTTCCAAGTTGCTAATCCATGTAATACTTGAATGACAAAGAAAAATATAATCCACTGTGTTACGTCCATATTGTTTTAGTTATGTAATGGTCTAAAAGACTATTGGTTAGTTGTTAGTTACAAATGTTATTAAAATTATTAAAGTGACCCAATATTTAACACATCTTTCATAGTAAATACACCACTTTTATCTATAATCCATTCTGCAGCTATCACAGCACCTAAAGCAAAACCTTGTCTGTTATGTGCTTCGTGTTCAATTTTTATGGTATCTATTGGACTAGTGTAGCTAATAATATGTGTTCCAGGTACATCTGTTATACGTTTTGCTTCTATAGCAATGGTTTTAGCGTCCTTAGCTTTATCAAGTTCCCAATTGTTGTAAGCCTTATTGTTTTGTATGATACCTTCGGCTAAAGTAATAGCTGTTCCGCTTGGTGCATCCAGTTTTTGTGTGTGATGAATTTCTTCAATATCTACTTTGTAATCTTCCAATTTAGCCATCATTTTGGCCAAGTATTGATTAAGTTCAAAAAAAATGTTTACTCCTAAACTAAAGTTTGAAGCATAAATAAAAGCTCCTTTTTGTTTTTCGCAAAGCGAAACAATAGCGTTGTATTTTTCTAACCATCCAGTAGTTCCGGATATAACAGGAACATTGTGGTTTAAACAATTGCTAATATTATTATATGCAGCTGATGGTACACTAAAGTCAATTGCAACATCTGCAGTGGTAATATCGTAATCTTTATCTTGAGATGTTTTTATTACTATGGTGTGTCCACGTTGTAATGCAATAGCTTCTATTGCTTTTCCCATTCTCCCATAGCCTAGTAAAGCGATTTTCATGAAATAGTTTTTTTTAAAATTGAAAATTTAAAGATAGACCAACGCGTCCAACGTTGTCAAATTCTTCAATTTTATAATGAGGTCTTAAACTTAAGTCATTACTAATGTTATATTGCAGCAAGTGTGCGTCAACATTGGCATCAATAATATTTAAAGCGTATAAGCCAAAGGTTACTAATAAAGATAGTTCTTTATTTCTTCTATAACCTTTTTGTGCTTCACGTAAACCATCATCTGTTAGTCTGTTCTGGAACTCGTCGTCGCTAAAACCTGCTAAACGTCTTTTGTAAGCATCTCTAACACGATTGTACTGCTTATTGTTATCTAAATAAAAATATACACCTGTTCCTATTGCAGCATATACGATAGGAATTTTCCAATATTTTTTATTGTATGCTTGACCTAAACCAGGTAAAATAGCTGAATAAAAAGCAGCTTTAGAAGGAGCCAATGGGTCATACTCTTTAACTTGTTTTAAGACAGTAGAGTCTATTATGACAGCTTTTTCTTTTTTACTTTTCTTCTTTGTTTTTAATACTTTGGTATCAGGTAGGTTTTCTATTTCTACTTTCGTAGAATCCGAGCCTTCTTGTGCAAAAGATAGTGCACAAATAAAACAGCATATAATAACAAGTATGTGTGACTTATTTATCACCTTCAACTAACTTTTTAATACGATTAAAATCTTCTTCAGAATGAAACGGAATGGTTATTTTCCCTTTTCCGTTACTAGCTACTTTAACGTCAATTTTATGACCAAAGTATTCTGAAAATGCTGCAACCCCTTTTTTAACATATTTTGGTAATTCTTCTGCTTCTTTTTTAACAGGCGTCTTTACTTCGTTAGTTGTATTGTAGTTTCGTACTAAGGTTTCAGTGTCCCTTACAGATAATTTATTACTTAATATTTTTTCGTAAATCTCTAACTGAATATTTTGGTCTTCAATATTTATAATTGCACGACCATGTCCCATGGATAAAAATCCATCCCTCATTCCGGTTTGGATGATTGGATCTAGTTTTAATAAACGTAAATAGTTAGCAATAGTACTACGCTTTTTACCAACACGTTCGCTCATTTGCTCTTGTGTTAATTGTATTTCGTCAATTAAACGTTGGTAGCTTAAAGCAATCTCAATTGGGTCTAAATCTTGGCGTTGTATGTTTTCAACCAATGCCATTTCTAGGCTTTCTTGGTCGTTTGCTATTCTAATGTAAGCAGGAACTGTTTCTAATCCTATTAATTTTGAAGCACGAAAACGACGCTCTCCAGAAACTAATTGGTAGCTTTCAAAACCTAATTTTCTTACAGTAATAGGTTGTATGATACCTAACTCTTTAATAGAAGATGCTAATTCACGTAAAGCTTCTTCGTTAAAATTTGTTCTAGGCTGAAATGGATTCATTTCAATAAAGTCTAAATCTAACTCGACTATATTACCTATTACTTTGTCTGCGTTTTTATCTTTTGCAGATTGTATATCGTTTTCTGGATCTTTTAGTAATGCTGAAAGTCCACGTCCTAAAGCCTGTTTTTTGGTTGCCTTCGCCATAAATTAGGAGTTTTTTGTGATAATTTCTTTAGCTAAACTTAAATAGTTACTTGCACCTTTACTAGAAGCATCATAATTTATAATGCTTTCTCCATAACTTGGTGCTTCACTTAGTTTAACGTTACGTTGTATAATGGTTTTAAAAACCATGTCATTAAAATGTTTTTGGACCTCTTCCACCACTTGATTAGATAAACGTAAACGCGAATCGTACATGGTTAACAACAAGCCTTCAATATCTAATTCTGGATTGTGTATTTTTTGAACACTTTTTACTGTATTTAATAATTTACCTAAACCTTCCAGTGCAAAATATTCGCATTGGATTGGTATAATTACAGCGTCTGCAGCTGTTAAAGCGTTAAGGGTTAAAAGACCCAATGATGGTGCGCAATCAATAAGGATGTAGTCATAATCATCCTTAATCTCTGCTAATGCTTTTTTAAGCATATATTCTCTCTGATCCTTATCCACTAATTCAATCTCAATAGCGACTAGGTCAATATGAGCTGGAATAATATCAAGATTTGGTGTTTCAGTTTTAACAATAGCTTCTCTTGCAGAGTTTGTGTGTTCTAATAATTGATAGGTACCAATGTCTACATTTTCAACATTTATTCCTAAACCAGACGTTGCATTAGCTTGTGGATCTGCATCAATTAAAAGCACTTTTTTTTCTAAAACACCTAAAGATGCAGCTAAGTTAACAGAGGTTGTTGTTTTACCAACACCACCTTTTTGATTGGCAATTGCTATTATTTTACCCATTAATTTAAATTGGTTTTAATTGAAATTTAGCTTTTAACTAAAGCTAAAAGTCCAGCGTAAAAATACAATTATTTATGAGGAAATGAAATGTTAGTTGTTAACACTTAATCAAACTTTAAAACTAACAGTTGTATCTACTATAATACTTGTTCTTTTTAAAGTTTTAAATTGAAGATATAGAGTGGCTTAGCGCTTTAGTAGCTTTTTATTTTTTGGATAAGACACAATTAAACTTATGTATATTTATCTTTATATTGTATTACGCTAAGATAACTTTATAAAGTTTAAATATTTATTATTTGGTTGTTAGTCAACTTTTAAAAAATCTTTAATTTTAGTATAATAATCTTCGCCATAATATTTTAAGAATTTTCCGTCTGGTTTAATAATAATGAAGGCTGAACACATTTCGCGTTCAGTAAAAATATTATTTGAGAAGAAACCAGAATCCATGATGAAATTCTTTTTCATGTTTATTTGATCTAATAAATAAGCATCTTTAGTAAATATAAAAAAGTCCGATAAACCTTGACCTTTTGAAATTTTAGAAGACATTTTTAAATTAAATTTAAACTTTTTAAATAATTTGATCCATTTTCATACATGGAAATGCAGTTATTTGCTTGTTGTCTAAAATGGATTAAAACAGCGTTTTGTGGTGAAATTTGATATGGTAATTCTTGCTCTATTTTTTTACGTATGACTTCATATTCGTTACTTTCAATTTGGCCATAATACTCTTTTACATGACGCTTGTACTCACTATTAAAAGTTGTATTTATGTTATTAGTTGAAATAACAGAAGCACGCTTATTGCCAGTAACATTACTAATTCAACATGAAATTATTAAAACTAACGTGAATATGGCTAAACAGGAATTTTTTAAAAGACTCATATTATTTTAATCGATTAAAATTTCTAAAATTTTAATCGCAGCTTCGCTAATCTTAGTACCAGGTCCAAAAACAGCAACAGCTCCAGCATCAAATAAATATTGGTAATCTTGTTTAGGTATAACACCGCCTACAATTACCATAATATCTTCGCGACCATAATTTTTAAGTGCTTCAATAACTTGAGGTACTAAAGTTTTATGTCCAGCAGCTAATGATGATACACCAAGTATATGTACATCATTTTCTACTGCTTGTTTAGCTGCTTCCTGTGGTGTTTGAAATAAAGGTCCAATATCCACATCAAAGCCAACGTCTGCATAGCCAGTAGCAACCACTTTAGCACCACGATCATGACCATCTTGTCCCATTTTTGCAATCATAATACGAGGTCTACGACCATCTTGCTCTGCAAATTGATCTGCTAGTGCTTTTGCTTTTGCAAAAGATTTGTCGTCTTTAATTTCTTTACTATACACGCCTGAAAAAGATTTAATTTGTGCTTTATAACGTCCAAAAACAGCTTCTAATGCGTCACTTATTTCGCCTAAAGTAGCGCGTTCTCTGGCTGCTATTACTGCTAAAGCTAATAAATTTTCTTCACCTGTTTTTGCAGCTTCGGTTAAATTTGCTAACGCTTTGGTAACTTTAGCAGTATTTCTCTCGGCTTTAATTTTTTCTAAACCCTCAATTTGTTGTAGACGTACAGTTTGATTATCTACTTCTAAGGTTGTAATAGCATCCTCTTCTTCTAAAACATATTTATTAACACCTACAATTATGTCTTGACCTGAGTCAATACGTGCTTGTTTACGTGCTGCAGCTTCTTCAATACGAAGTTTAGGTATACCAGCTTCAATAGCTTTTGTCATACCTCCAAGTGCTTCGACTTCTTCAATTAAAGACCATGCTTTTTCTGTAATATCATGAGTTAGTTTTTCTACATAATAACTTCCAGCCCAAGGATCTACTGTTTTTGTAATATTAGTTTCTTCTTGTAAAAATATTTGAGTGTTTCGTGCAATACGTGCCGAAAAATCTGTTGGTAAAGCTATAGCTTCATCCAAAGCATTGGTGTGTAAACTTTGCGTCCCACCAAATGCAGCTGCAGCAGCTTCAATAGTTGTACGTGCTACGTTATTAAATGGATCTTGCTCTGTTAAACTCCAACCACTTGTTTGACAATGTGTACGTAAGGCTAAACTTTTTTCGTTTTTAGGATTAAATTGACTGACTAGTTTTGCCCAAAGCATACGTGCTGCACGCATTTTTGCTATTTCCATAAAATGGTTCATGCCTATTGCCCAGAAAAATGATAGTCTTGGTGCAAAAGTGTCTATATCCATTCCAGCAGCTAAGCCTTTTCTAATATATTCTAAACCATCTGCTAATGTGTAAGCTAACTCAATATCACAAGTAGCACCTGCTTCTTGCATGTGGTATCCTGATATACTTATACTATTAAATTTTGGCATATTTTTGCTGGTGTATTCAAAAATATCCGAAATAATTTTCATTGATGGTGTAGGAGGGTAGATGTACGTGTTACGTACCATAAACTCTTTTAAAATATCGTTTTGTATGGTTCCTGCTAACAACTCTGGCTTAACGCCTTGCTCTTCTGCAGCAACAATATAAAATGCCATGATTGGTAATACTGCACCATTCATAGTCATAGAAACCGACATTTTGTCTAGCGGAATCTGGTCAAATAAAACCTTCATATCCTCAACGGAGTCTATTGCAACTCCTGCTTTACCAACGTCACCAACAACACGTTCGTGATCGGAATCATAACCTCTATGTGTGGCTAAGTCAAAAGCTACGGATAGTCCTTTTTGACCAGCTTCTAAATTTCGTCTATAAAATGCATTGCTTTCTTCTGCAGTACTAAAACCAGCATACTGACGTATGGTCCATGGTCTTCTAACATACATTGTACTGTAAGGTCCACGAAGGTTTGGTGCTAATCCAGCAACAAAATCTAAATGATTAACCTCATTCAAATCATCTTTAGTATATTTTGATTTAACAGGTATATCTTCAGCAGTTAAAAAAGGGATATTAGCTAAAGGCTTATCGCTTTTATTATCTGTTTTTAATTGTATATGTTGAAGGTCTTTTCTTGACATATTTGACACTGTTTATTGGATTTGCACTATTATATTAAATCATTTACAATGATTTTTAATCGTGGTCATGACCAGTATGATCAACTTCCTTTGTACTTTTTGCAGGAGCAGTTATTGGTCTTTTATTAAAATCTACTGGTTGATCCTTAGGTTGATTTACTGTTAGGTCCAATGTTGTAAAATCAATAGAATTAAATTTTGAAAAATAAAGCTCCAAAGCTACTATTGTTGCTAAATTAGTATCTCTAGAGTAGGAGGTGTTGCTTCTTAAAGGAGCAGCAAATATTTGAGAGTCCATACTATTAGTGCTTATCAAAGCATTTAAGGTTTGTTGTAAACCTTTATCCTTCATGTTGTCTATAATACATTTTACAACCGTATTATTATAATTTAATTGGTTGTTATTCCATAAATCTTGTTTAGATTTTAATACATCATAAACTGCTTTTGAGTGTGGAGTTATGGTTTCTTCTAAGGCAATTCTGTTTGAAATAAAATTGCTAATGTAGGCTCTGTATGCTCTTAACTTGTTTTTGTTTTTAGAATCGTATTTATTAACGATATCTTCCTCAAATGTATAAAGCGCTTCTTTTAATAAGTTGTCATAGCCAGAATTACAAGTTATAGTTTCTGGAAGGCTTTCGTATTTATATTCAGCTAGTTTTACCTCAGTTTTTTTACAACTAACATTTAAAGTTATAATCAATACTAATACTATTTTAAAAATACGTGTGTTCATAATTAAATAATAATTTATTCTGTTTTTAATCTGTTTTGTTCTAATGTTTCGGCTAATCTTTTTTCTATTATAGGAATAATTAGAGTTTTTCTTGGATTGGTTTTTAAAAACGGAAATAACTCTAATTCATCTTTCATTCTGTCATTTTTATTAGGATGCTTATTTGTTCCTAATAATGTGATTTTTCCACTGTCAAACAATTCTTGTTCTTTGTTAGCACTTTCTTTTATTTTTTTCTGAATTGTGCCTTCTTTTAACTGAGCAAGAAAACCTCCATTGGCTTCAATATCTTTAAAAAGAACTAATGCTTTTTCTGCTAGTTGAGATGTTAATGTCTCAATGTAATAACTTCCATCTGAAGCATTGTTAACCGCATCAAAATAGCTTTCGTTTTTTAAAATTAATAATTGGTTACGTGCAATGCGTTCTCCAAACTCGTTGTCTTTATGGTAGATTGCATCATATGGTAAGTTAAAAACAGTGTTGGCTCCACCTAATATAGCACTCATACACTCCGTAGTAGTACGTAACATATTGGTGTTATAATCGTAAATAGTTTTATTACGTTTAGTTGGTATTACATTAACAAATAGTTGCGCTTGACAATCATACTCTAAAGCTAAAGTATTATACAAAGCACGTAAAGCTCTAAGTTTAGCGATTTCAAAAAAGTAATTAGTGCCTACAGCTATGTTAAAATGCACAACTTCTAAATTTGTACTATTATTAGAGTTGTCGTTAAAATACTCATTTAAATGTGCTAATCCATAAGCCAGTTGTTGTACGATTGAAGCGCCAGCATTTTGGTAAGTTGTGGTGTTAACAGTAATTTGACTTGATAAAACCAAGTTGTTATTAGTGGTTTCAAACCAATTTCCGGTGGTTGCTAAATGTCCTACGGGATCTACTAATACTTGTATTGTAGATGAAATTGTGTTTAAATTGTTAATATATTCTGAATCTGAAAAAAGTAATTCAAACTGAATGTTAGTTGTATTAACATCAATATTATCTAATGTATTTACTGCTGAAATATCTTTATTCGGAATAATAAACTTGATAGTTTCTGCACCTCTTTCAATTGCATCTAAAGCTTTAATGTTAGATGCTTTTTCATTTTGAACAAAAATAATTTGACCGACCGACCATTGTTGTGGTTGTAATTTTATTGTCTCTACCATTTCATCTTGATGATAAAATGGGCGCACATCTATACCTTCGGTCGTTTTCCAAATAAGTGTATCGTTGTAATCAGCACCTTTAAGATCAACCTGAATTTTTTGTTTCCAAGCTTTAGAGGATACTTTTTCAAATGCCGAAAAAAGTGATTTAGTCATTGTTTTTGGTCTTTAAACTGTCTTCATATTCGATGATATAAATATCTTCGTTTTCTTTTTTCATATAATATTTTTCTCTTGCAAAAGTCTCTAAGCCATCTTCAGTACTTAATTTTTTTATAGCTTTTTTATCTTTAGCAATTTCTTTTTTATAGTACTCTTTTTCGTCTTCCAGTTTGTTAAATTCTTGGTTGACTTCATGATGACTAATTAATGAATTGGTGTCAAAAAAAATCATCCATACACAAAAACTGATAAGGATAATGATATATATGTTTTTGTACCACTTCATTATAAATATTATTGTAGTTTTTCGTTAATTATAGTTTTAACAATATCCACAGCGACAGTGTTATATTTGTTGTTTGGTATTATTATATCAGCATACTCCATCATAGGTTGGATAAATTGCTGGTGCATTGGTTTTAACGTGTTTTGATAACGAGCTAAAACTTCGTCAATATCTCTTCCGCGTTCAGAAATATCTCGCTTTAATCTTCTAATTAATCGCTCATCACTATCGGCATGAACAAATATTTTAATGTCAAACATCTCTCTTAATTCAGGATGTGTTAATATCAAAATACCTTCTACTATCATTACTTTTCTGGGTTTTGTTTTGATAGTATCACCTGTCCTATTGTGCTTTACAAAAGAATATACAGGTTGTTCAATAATTTGCCCATCTTTTAATTCTTTAAGGTGTTGTTCTAATAAATCAAAATCTATTGATCTTGGATGGTCAAAGTTAATTTTTATTCGTTCGTCATAGGATAAATGACTTGTGTCTTTATAATACGAATCTTGAGAAATTATCCCAACTTCGCCTTCAGGCAATTGATTTAAAATTTGATTAACAACGGTTGTTTTTCCACAACCAGTACCACCTGCAATTCCAATTATAAGCATATTCTTGTATTAAATCTTAGAGGACAAATTTAATAATTCTAAGTTATCTAATTGTCATTTTTATAACGTATTAATTGTCAAATTTAAAATGAACCTAACTTAGTACTAATTATGGTTATTTAATGAACAAATATGAATTTGTGTTTGATTTATTATGTTAAAATTAAAATTAAAAATAAAGTGTAATGTTTTGGTCTTTAATAGTTTTTAAGTGTTGTAGCAGGCTTTTTTAAAATTTAATTGAAATTTTAGTTTTAGTTTAAAGAAAAGATATATATTTGCACCTCCAAAAAGTAGTCCTTTTAGGAAATGATAATCAATTCGGGGTGTAGCGTAGCCCGGTTATCGCGCCACGTTTGGGACGTGGAGGCCGCAGGTTCGAATCCTGCCACCCCGACAAATTATAGTATCAATCTATAACAAAAACCTGTTAATCGTATGATTTTCAGGTTTTTCTGTTTTTAAGAATATCATAAGAATTGATATGTTTTGATTAAAAATGTCAACAAATCGGATAACAAATTAAAATTTCAAAAAGTGTTGACCAGATTTATGACCAACGGTCTGCTAATCAATAAATAAATGTATCTTTATAAGTGATTTGACTTTCGTCTGATAACAACGAATTATTGTTAACTAAAAGACGAAATAATGAAAACATCTACCACCTTCAGTATTTTGTTCTGGGCGGACTTCTCCAGGGCAAAAAATGACCAAGCATCTATTTACGCAAGAATTACGGTAAATGGCAAGCGAGCTACCATCAGTCTAAAACGAAAAGTTTTAGTGTCTGATTGGGATGTCCATAAAAACAGAGCTCGGGGAACAAATCAGAAATCAAGAATTCTAAACAGTTATTTAGATGAAACTTACAATCATCTGTTTAAATGTTATCGCGATTTAATGAATGAGCATAAATTGATTACCGCACAGGTCGTTAAGGCTCGATATTTCGGTAATGACGAAAATAATCGTTCCATTACAGATATTATCAATTACCATAATGAAGATATGGTAAACAAATTAAAGTGGGGAACACAAAAAAATTATTACACTACACAGAGTTATATCTCCAAATTTTTATCGAAATCCTATAAGACCACAGACCTTTATTTACGGGAACTTGATTATCACTTTATCATAAAGTTTGAGAAATATCTCCGGGACTACATACCAGAAGACCATCAAAAGCCAATGGGCAACAATACCGTAATGAAGCATATCGAGCGTTTTAGAAAGATGATAAATTTATCGTTTAAATTGGGTTGGATTCAACGCGACCCATTTATCAATTTCAAATCTAAATTCATTAAAAACGAAAGAGGCTTTTTAAGTCTCGAAGAGCTTCAAGAGATAGAAAATAAACAATTTAGCATTCCAAGATTGGAATTGGTAAAGGATTTGTTTGTTTTTAGTTGCTATACCAGTTTAAGTTATATCGATGTCATCCATTTAACTGCGGATAATATCTGTATTGGCATCGATGGCGAACTTTGGATTTATTACAAACGGGAAAAGACGACAAAGCCCATACGAATACCTTTGTTGCCAAAGGCGATGCAAATTGTTGAAAAATACAAGAGCAACCGTAAATCAATATCACAAGGAAGTATATTTCCTAAAATCTCAAATCAAAAACTAAATTCTTATTTAAAGGAAATTGCTGATGTTTGTGGTATTAAAAAGAACCTTACTTTCCACATTGCCCGACATACATTTGCTACAACGGTTACATTAAGTAATGGTATGCCCATTGAGACGGTTTCAAAATTGTTGGGTCACTCCCGAATATCTACAACCCAAATTTATGCTAAAGTCATTGAACGTAAAGTAAGTGATGATATGCAAAAATTAAGGGCTCAATTCAATGAGATAGAAAATGAATCTATCTCTAAAGTGGTTTCTCAAAATTCATAATTCCAGTTAATTAAAAATACAATGGAACTATCTATAATAAAAAATAAAATCCATAATATTCAAGGAAACAAAGTTATTCTTGATTTTGACCTTGCTGAACTCTATGAAGTAGAAACTAGAGTACTAAAACAAGCGGTTAGACGTAATCTTAAACGTTTCCCCGATGATTTTATGTTTCAGCTTTCAAAAGATGAGTGGAAAGAGGTTATCACAAATTGTGACAACCTTCCAGAGAACATTAAATTTAGTCCTGCCACTCCGTTTGCCTTTACCGAACAGGGCGTGGCAATGCTTTCTAGCGTACTTAACAGCGACAAGGCCATTGACGTAAATATATCTATTATGCGTGCATTTGTAGCGTTACGGCAGCATCTTACAGATTATAGCAACCTTAAAGAACATATAGCCCAACTTGAAAAAGAAATGAATATCAAATTTAAGGACATTCATCAGGCTTTGAATTATTTACTGCAAAAGGACAAGGTACAGATTGAACAGCATAACAGGGAACGAATTGGTTTTAAAACGGATAGGAAAGATTAGTAACTTTTCTTTGCTTATCAGAATAGACAATTTTTATGAATATATTGCTTTTATTAATTCGGTTCAATATGAATTAGTATGTGTCCTAAATTCGGTATTTCTTTTTGTAAATGGTCTTTTAACTTATGAGCAATGTCGTGACCAGATTTTACCGAAATTTCATTATTCACAATTGCGTGTAAATCCACGTGGAATTTCATTCCGGATTTTCTAATAAAACATTTCTCTGTTCCTAAAACACCTTGAACTTCTGTTGATTTTTCTCTAATTTCAATTATCAGTTCGTCATAAAGTTGTTCGTCCATAACTTCTCCTAAAGCTGGACGTAATATTAAATAACTATTATATAAAATGAATCCAGAAGCGAATAAGGCAGCCCAATCATCTGCTGTTTCATAACCTTTTCCATATATGATTGCTATCGAAATACCGATAAAGGCCATTACCGAAGTTATGGCATCACTTCTATGATGCCAAGCATCTGCTTTTAATGATGAACTATTTGTTTGTTTACTTTTTTTAATTACAATTTGAAATGAGATTTCTTTCCAAGCTATTATTAGACCTAGCACAATCAAAGTCCAAGATTTCGGGATTTTATGAGGTGTTTGAATGTTTTGAATACTTTCATAGGCGATTATTGTGGCAGAAACAACAAGGAATGTAACAACTCCAAAGGTAATTAATGGCTCAATTTTGCCGTGTCCATAGGGATGATTTTCGTCCGCTGGTCGTTTTGCATATTTAAAACCTAATAAAACTAAAAATGAAGCAAAAATATCCGTTGTCGATTCAATCGCATCTGCAATTAAAGCATAAGAATTTCCAAAAAATCCCGCAAGTCCTTTAATTAAGGCTAAAGCAGTATTCCCAATTATGCTGAAATAAGTTGTTCGTATTGCGGTTTGTTCGTTATTCATTCTAATTTTAGTTGTCAATAAATTTGTTATATTTATAACAAAGATACTTTTTTAATCACAAAAAAAAGAGGTGATAAACACCTCTTAAATTTTGGTTTCCAAAATCATTTTTCTGCTCCCTTTTAGCTCCTTCAGCTCCAGCATTAACTTTTCGTTGTCGCCTAAAACAAACTTTGGAACTACATACACAAAGCATTGACTTTCTCCATCAGTAATGGAATATGGCATTTTGTGTTTGTAAATAACTTCTTGTTGTAATCTTTGGTAAGAGGCTTTACGCTTTTTGTTTCCGTTGGTTCTATAAACTTTAATGTAGTCAATTTCAAAATCGATTCCAGACCTGTTCTTGACCTCTATAACCAAATACACTTCAGAAGCATCATACGCTATTTTTTGTAATTGGACTTTAATTCCTTTTTTGCGTTTGGTTTCAATACGCTCAAAGTTGGATTTTAATAAATACTCGCTGAATTTTTGAAAATGTGTTATTCTATTTGCATATTCGTTCAACGGTTTAACTTCTGGCTTCTGCTTAATCTTTTCCGGAAGTTCACTGCCAATGCTTTCATTTTCATTGATAAAATAATTCAGTTCTGGAAGTTTTTCAGAATATTTCAAAATATAAGAATAAACGCGACCATCACTTGTAACGGTCAATAGGTTGCTTTCTGTTCCAGGCTTCGCCTGTAACAAACCGAAATACTGCTCTTTCTCACGATTATAGGTGAATACAAAATTGGAAGCTCCTGTAATTCCTTGTCGAATAGGGTTTGGAAAAAACAGGGCAACGTTTTTCTGGTCGTTGGCGTAAATAGTGTCAAGGGGTTGCTGTGCTGAAATTGACATTGAACAAATCAATAACAGTAATGTGATATATGTTTTCATAAGAGTGAGTTTATTAATTGCCCATTATGGGCTTTCCTTGATATTTTGTTTTAGGAAGTCTTAAAATGAGTTTGTAATTATCGGTTATCGTAACCTTTACGTTTTTATGGTTACGTTGGAATATTTTCTTGAAACCGCTTACTTGCGGAACACCAGTAATATTAATGTCGTCCACCATATCGCCAACAATTTCATTGGTAACTTCTGCTCTAAAACTGTTTTCAACATAAATGCCTTCGCTACCATCCTGAAAATCATAGGCTTTCAATTTTACTGGTTGATGATTGATATTCTCAATGTCTATGATGGTGCGATTGGGTTTAAAATTGACAAATCCATAAATAGGCGTATTCTTGGAATAGCGTTGTCCATAAATGGTAGCATCTTTTATCAACCGCATTTGTAAGCGATAATTGGTTTTAACTGTTTGTGTGCCATCTACTCGTACATAAATGAAATCATCGGTATTTTTTGAATTCAAATCCTCATTTTCAATAGGATGCGAAGCAAAAAAGAGTTGATGCTCCAAAGCACGTTCTTTGGCTTCCACGTTCGTTTCTTGCTCTTCAATAGCATCCGTTGTGTCTTTTTCCTTCTTAACAGGTGGTTTTGGTGGATAGTATCTTGGATTAATATTTTCAAACGTTCTATCTGAATATCGAATCTGCCCTTGTTGGTAAATGCTATCTACCATCTGCATTTTTTTCTTGTCCAATAAATCAGGGTCATATACGCCTGTGGAATCCAACAGCCGTTCATCATAAATGCTGGGTGCGTTGGTTTCCCTAACTTCCTTTAAGTCGTTTAGGGCATCCAATTTGGAATCGTATTCCTTTTGGTCGTCTTCCAGTTCCGGTACAGGAATCTGGTTGTTCTCAATGGTCGGTTCTTCGTCCTCGCCCAATATAAGCATTGCATAGCCACCTATAAAAAGCAGGATGCATACCAACACGATGGCAAAGACTATTTTATTTTTTTCTACTTTCATAATTTTCTAATTTTCGTAATGTGCTTTCAAAAAAGTTGGTAATTAGCAGTCCGTGGGTATTGTTTGGAAAGTTTCTATCTACGTGAATCAAATTTCCAATAGTGGTCAACTCATAAGTATCTGTGATAGTACCTCTATTGATTTCAAAAATGGTTTTCGTTTCAAACTTGTAGGGTTCGTTTTGAATATCAACTTTGGATTCGATATTCAATACTTTTTGAACCAACGAGTATTGCAACAAACGGTTATAAACTCCATCGGCTTTTTTCTGTCGGTACAGAGCATCTACAGAACTATTACCCAACCAAAGGGCTTTCTCCAAGTTCTTTTCGTAATTGCTGGCATCAATGTTATAGAAATAAGTGTGAAACAACTCCAATTGTGCCAAGACTTCTACTTTTAAATTTTCTTGTTGAGATACCAGTTTCAAGGGAATAACACTTCCGTCCGAATTGACTACAAAAGCATTATTAACTGTTTCTTTATGCAGCTTTATGACCATCAAAACGGAAATGACGCACGTGAGCACAGCTCCAATAACGACGGTCAATACTATAAAGCGATTGAGCTTTAAGATGTTGTAAATATTCTTATATGGTGTTTTCATCTGTAAATTATTATTGCTTTATCAGCCTATAAAGAGTTTAAAAGTGAACGAGGTCGCTCGTTTATATAATTTGAATTTCAGCAATACAATAAATCCGATAGACCCTAACTGTAAAAGCGGTGCGAAAAAATTACTCCCCCAATCCGTACCAAATAAGTCGCTCCAGAAATTTGTATTGATTTCGGTATAAAGATTATTCACGAAAACATTGACCAGAAAGAAGGCAGGAACTAACATATATACGCCAGCGTAAAGCTTAAAAAAGTTGTATGCCAACGACCTGAACTTTTCAAAAACCGCCAAGCTGATGACCAAAGGGAAAAAGGCTTGCATTATGCCCAGCAAAAAGAATCGTTCTGCAAGGAATAAGGGGTAAATAAACAAATCCAATAGCCAGAGAAATATTCCGGCAATAAAGGATAGTATTTTTAAGCCGTATAAAGGTGTTACTAATGCTTCATAAAGCATTGCCATTGCTTTTTTGGTGGCATCCCAAGCACTTACATCCTGTTCGATGTCAATATCTTGCATCTGTAAAGGAAGAAGTGCGGGTGCCGTGTCCCGATATTGGTTTTCAATGGCCACCAAAATGGTGTCGAAAACACTTAATACCTGTGTGGAAAAAATGACTAAAATCACTATTGCAAAGTTTTTGGCCAGTTCCGCAGGGGTCAATCCCCACGTATAACCCTCATTATTGGCTACACCTTCATTGTACTTTTTTAGGATGTTGATGAGAAAAAACAAGAGGGCGAGTGTCTTCATTCCTACAATAGTGTATTGTGAGAAATCACTATTTTTTATCGTTTGAAAAATAGTGTCCACAAACTCTAACCCTATGCCTAAAAAAATACCTGACATTAGTAATCGGTTTCTCGGTTATTGATTTTGTACTGCATTTCTCGAAATTGAATAATCTCTCGATAGCGTCTGGTTTTTGCCTCAATTTCCGCTACCATTTCCTTGGATTCCAGCTCTTTTTCTTTAAGGACTTCGGCACGTTCGGCATCGGTCATTTTCAGATTGTCGCTGGACAATATTTGGTCGATATATTCCATACCAGCCATAGAGTTCTGAAGGATGGCATCAAAGGAATCTGAAATGCGTGTAACTTCATTTGGTTTAATAAAAGGGGAATTGAGGATTTCCCTCAAATCATCCTGTACAACATCAAACAATCGTTGGTTGTTTCTTGCCAGTTCCCTGACTGCTTGAAGTTGTTTGATGACATTGTTTACCTTATCGATATTCTCTTTTTGGGTTTTAAGGAATTTTACCGTCTTCATTAAATTGGCGGTTTGTTTACCTGATTCCAATAATGATTTTATAAAAGAGATAAAGTTTGTGTTGTCATACACAGGCATCCCCTGGGCCGAAGCCTTACTTCCAATTAGCACTACAAATAGTGCGGATAACATTAGATTTCTGATAGTGTGTCTCATAATTTTTATTTTTAAGAATTAATAAATATTTTAATGGCTTTCTCCATATTTTGGTATTCTTCAAAATGTTTCATAATGTCTTCGTTTTCTTTGCCATCCGTGAGGTAAGCAGCAAAGACTTCGGGCGGTACTTCCAATCGGAAAATGTTGCTTTCCTTTCCGATTTTGATGAACATTTCGGTATATTTTCGTGTTCCTGTAAGGTTGTTACGAATGGATTTTAACTGGTTTAAATCGTGACTGGTAAGGTTGAGCCTGTTTTTTAATTCGGCATAGCCTTTTTCATTACGAAGGCTGTAAATTACTTGGGTGTTTTCAAGAATACTCGCCGATGTGGAATTGTTGGGCAATTGGTTAATGGATTGCAGTATAATCCCAATCGCTCCATTTTGTTTTCTAATGGCTTGATAATAGAATTCTACACTTTCGAGTACATTTCCAAATTTGAGCTGTTTGGCAAACTCGTCGAATAGGATGATTCCCCTCTCGGCTTTATTTCTCCAAATGGTTCTTTGAATGGCAGATTTAATCAGCTTCAACATTACGGAAAGGATTTCCTTATTGTCCTTTACTTCATCAAGTTCAAAAACAATCAGTCTTTTATCCTCAATTTTATAGGTCTGGTCTTCACTTACATTGAACAGGAAGCTGTACAAGCCATCATCCACATATTCAGAGAGAATGTGCAGAAAATCGTAGATGTTGAAATGTTGCTCTTGAATATGTAGTTCTTCTAAAAAGGTGTCTTTTTTTGTATCAACGAACTGGTATAAATTTTCCAAAGAATGTGTACCACCCACATTTTGTAGATAGTAGTACCGAAGTACTTTTTTGACCGCCACTTCTTCAGCTTTAGTCGTTGCTTTGCCCGAAGCCAAGAGCTCTAAAAGGAAGATTGCCAAATCTTCCAATCGCTCTGGTGTCAAATCATTGACATCAGAGATATAGAATGGATTGATACCCAAATTTTTTCCCTGTTCATAGCGAAGGATGATATGGTCGTCTGGATAGAGCTTGGCAAATTTTGAATATGAACCACCTAAATCAATAATGACCAATCGAACATTTTGTTCAAAATATTGGCGTAGAATATTGTTTGCCAAAAAAGATTTTCCCTCTCCAGTAGGTGCGAAAATGGCAAAGTTCCTTGCCTTGATGCGTTTCTTCTTTTCATCCCAGACATCTTTAAGTACAGGAATGTTATGTTGTCTGTCATTAAAGATGACACCTGTGGCATCTGACTGATAGTTGGTATTGTTAATGTACAGGCAAAGAGCGTGTTTTAAATCGGTTACGTATAAATCCTCATTAGAAAAATTGGAAGTAAAACAGCAATATGAGTTTAAGAAATATTGCTTGCGTTCTTCGCCTTTTGGATAATAAGGCACTATATCCAATTCTTTGAATTCGGTTTTTATTTTGGAAGCAATTCTTTCTAATTGTGCTTCATCTTTATCCCAGAATATAATATTTAGATGACCCCTAATAATTCTTGAACTATCGTCCTCATTGATTTTGGTAACAATGTCTTCAATCTTCTTTAAGATGACTTTGTTCTGTGTTCCAAAATTGGAACTCTTTTTGAGTTCTTCAATTTTCTTGTCCAACAGCTTTCGCCATTTGTGCTTATCATCCAAATAAATGATTTGGTTGACAATATGATTTTCATTGAGATTCAACCCTAATCCGTCAATAAATCCTTGGTGGAATACAAAGTCGTCCGAAGTAAATTTATCATTGGTCTTGCTACTCTGAACCACATCGCCATAACACAATTCGCTATTGATGGCCAGCACATCAAAATGATGGTCGCCAATTTCAATATTCGCTTTTTTCAATAGAATGTCGGTATCAAATCCTTCGTTGAATCCATTAAAATAAGCATTGGTCAATGACAAGACTTTATCGATACCCAAAGGTATCAATGACACTTTCCGGCTGTTATTTACAAAGGAAACGGCATCGTTAACAGAAGCAATAAATTCCTGAACGTTATGGTCCATTTGCTTATGAATACCCTTTTCGACCTTGCGGAATGGGTTGGTAAACTTCGGTGCGTTCAAAGCTTTGTTGTGCGGAAGTATAAAGAATAGGTAAGAAGAATGTTTAATGAATTCCCGACCTTTAAAATAATCGTGTGTGGCACGTTGCAAAAAGCTTTTGTTCGGAAGTTCTTCCGCCAAATATTCAGCTTTCTGATAGATGTCCTGTTTGTGGATAACCGTGGCAATAGGCAATGATTTAAACGCTTGAAACCACGAACCGTGAATATCCTCAAAATCTTTTTCCGCGAGGGAATAGATTTCAGGATTGTCCACTTGATAGCCCAATACCACATTGCCGTTATTAGCGAACACGATATGGTCTTGAATATCCAAAATAGGATGATATGCCGATAGGTTAATTTTCTTCATAGTACAGACGACTTCCTTTTTTGTTACTAATTGTTTGTGGGAATACCTTTTTGATGTGCATCAATGCAGGGTTTTTGGTAATGTGAGTCAATACGATATACAGTGCACCGTTCAATAGAAATACTGAAATGATAACAGTAAAGCTGAACGAAAAGATGATGAACAGCAATGAACCGATAACAACGGTCATCATTAAAGCGAACAATGATATGGGCAGACCCATAATCACGGCTCGCTTGCGTATGTTTTTATAGACCTCGAATCGTTTCATTACACTACGATGCTAATGAGGTACGTAAAGATGCCCACGACTGCTCCCGCAATCAATACAAAGACCAGTACGCGGGTAATCCCTTTTTTTAAATCGGCATTTTCGCCAAAGAAATGTCCAGCATTAAATAGGAATCCAATTAAAAAGATAACGCCCAAAATAATGGGGAAAATGGTTCGGATAGTATCAGAAACATCGTTTACGGAATCTTCGATACCTCCAATTTGTGCAAAAGTTGTACTTGAAATAAGTAATGATAAGATGGTTACATAATGTGATTTTTTCATAATCAAAGTGATTTAGATTTTACGTCAATTTTGATATTTGAAAAATAGTGTATATTGCAATACAAAGAACTGATAATCAGTAAATTGTGAATAAAATAAGTTTTGATGTCAATTGTTTTTATTTGATGCGAATTGGTATCAAATTTTATGAAAATTGAAAAGTGCGATGTTGATAACTCTAAAATTTTGGAAGTGGGTAACGCCCAAAAACGTCAGTTTTGTGATTTTGATGCTACAATTCTGTGTGATTTTCGGTCAACAAAAAGTCATTATCATCGACCCTGGACACGGTGGAAAAGATACTGGTGCAATCGGTACAAATAGTATTCAAGAAAAGGATGTATCGTTAAGTATTGCCAAAGAGATTATAAGGCTAAATGAAACCCTCTTAAATAACGAGTTTGATATGTATTCGACCAGATATATGGACACTTTAATTTCTTTATCCGATAGAAGTCGATTAGCTGAAAGCTTAAAGGCTGATGTGTTTGTATCGTTACATTGCAATGCCTCTAACACATCGGCAAAAGGAATGGACATTTACGTGCATAATACCAACGATGAAGAAGTACTTATAAAGAAATCTATCGGAATGGGATTGTCCATTTTGGAAGAAAGCACTCTGAAATTGGACTTTAAAAAACGAGCAGTTCGATTCGCAAATTTTCAAGTGCTACGTGAAAATATCGAAATTCGCCCTGCTATACTCATCGAAATGGGCTTT
The DNA here is from genome assembly GCF_000518485.1 of Olleya marilimosa CAM030. Classification (GTDB taxonomy): domain Bacteria; phylum Bacteroidota; class Bacteroidia; order Flavobacteriales; family Flavobacteriaceae; genus Olleya; species Olleya marilimosa. The sequence continues at coordinate 101,623 of NZ_JADR01000001.1, forward strand.
ATTTCGAGCACCGATGAAGCAGATTATTTTTTAAAGCCCAAAAATATAAGAGCAATGGCATTGGCCATTTTAATGGGATTGTATAACTATTTAAATGTTGGGTTATGAAGGAAATATTTATGGAAATTGTAAAAAGCATTAGAAAGATTATTATAACTATCTTCAAAGAGATAATTAAAACTAAAAATCCTCAATCCTAAATTTTAGTTTTTTGTCAAAATATAACTTGTCAAAATAATTTTGTAGGGTTGGGTCAGTAAAAACAACATATTCACTTTCACATATTTCTTTGAAGTTCTTTGGGTCTTTTAGGAACATAGCACATACATCCAATTCATCATTGGTTATTAATCTTCCGTGTAGTAATTCTCTATGCTCCAAAAAGTTAAAAATCTTTCTGGATGGATTACTGAAACTATTGTAAAGCACTTTCAAAAAAGTTTCTAAATCATCGACATATATTGACCAAGGGTAAGGGTCTTCATTATTTTTCCTTTTAAGCATTAATCCTAAATCGGTTTGTATGGAAGCAAATCTTTCTGAAGTAACTACAATGCAAAAAATCTCGTGAATTTCATTCGTGATAATTACCTCCGATTTATTTTTCAAGCTAACAATAACCTTTTCATTGTTTAACAATTCCTGTTCAACCTGATAGCATTGGTCATAACCTTTTTGAATACAGTCGTTAAAGTCAGATTTAATTCTTTGGTATGCTTGTTCCGTAACCCTTCGTGGTTCTCTATATCTTGAAGCCTTACATTCAATGATATAGGCGTTATTATCCACAAGGATTAATATATCTTTTTCTTCTGGCTCGTTGTTTATGTAATAGTTGGTGAAAATTTTAATCCTTTTTGATTTTTTGAAGAATTTTTTAAATATATCCAAAGTATGGCTTTCCAAAACAACTTTTCCTCTACGGAAATTTACTTGTTCTTTTTCCTTTTTTGTTTGAGTAAGCGTGGTATAAAGTAAATCATATAGAGCTGAAGGCAATTGTTTTTGATATACGTTTAAATACTGATTATCACTAATTCTTATAATCGGTTTATTTTCTAAAGGATTTTGTTGGGAATAAAATAAATTACTATGATTATCTTTAATATCAATTGAAAATAAGCCACAGAAAATATCAATATGTTTTTCTTCAAAAGAGAGGTGAAAATCTTGTTTGGCAAAAAGTAAACATTGGTGGGGTTTCTCAAAAAAATTCAAAAAACTTTCTTGGGTCTCATTCGAAAGTTCTAACAGCTTATCTGTAAACTCATTCTCTGCTAATAATCCATTTGCAGATTGTCGAGCCAGTTTGTCAAAGCCTTTGTCTAAAATAAATGACTTTGAATTTATTGACTTTGCACGATAAATTAATTCAGAATGATTGCATAAATTAATTAAGGTTTTTAAATCGATTTCTAATCTTTCCTGTATTTTATCTTGATAAGGTTTAAACATCCTAATAACCTTATTTACCTCTTGTTCTCTATAATTTAATATTCCGTTTTGAAAGTAATTTTTGAATGCTAATTCGTGAACAAGTAATTTTTGTCTTTTATCAGAAATCTCATCAAATTCATTTCCCTCATAATTTTCTGATAAATAGAAACTAACTATCTCTAAAAGAATGTCAGCAACTTGCTGAAGTACTAAATCATTTTTTTCTGAATAATGAAGTTCTTCCTTGCCTGCCAATGGTGTAGAGAGTCTTAACATTATCAGATATAAAGAATCTTTTAATTTTGACTTGAATTTTTTTGAAAATCCAATATTGCTTCTTTCTGGATGGTGTCTAATAAAATCAGCAAAAAAACATACAAAGCTCTCTTTTGTATAACGAGAGATTATTTTTTGAATTTCTAATGATTTTTTCTCTAAATCTATTTTCTTCATTTTATCCTAAAAACACTATCCTTAATTTTTCAAATCGTTACAAATGGATTACAACATTTTTTATATTTCATCAAATTCAAAATTAAGATTTTGCAATTCTGGGGTAATCTCTAACGGGTTTCCTTTTTTGGTTTGTCTGCCAGTTTCTGATATCAAGTGTAAATTGGTTTTGGCTCTTGAACAGATAACATAAAGTAGTTTTTTTGAAGCGGCAACAGGGTCTCCAGTAAAAATGTCATTCCAATGTGGGATATACCCATTTAGCAAACCATAAGCAATAACGGTTTCAAATTCTTCTCCTTTAACACCAACGCAAGTATTGATGACGACGCCTGACATTTCTCTATAAAAACTCATAAATGATGCTATGTCACTTGGAACTTGAAACGTTGGGTCTTCAAGACGGCTCTTTATTACATCGAAAAAGGTCTTCCTATTTATAAGAAGTTGTGCGTAAATAGTTTGGTCAATCCCAACAGCCTCTAAAAACTGGTCAAAACAATCATTAAGATAATCGATACCTTCAGTTTCATTGGATGTTATCGAGTTAATCAATTTCAATACATTTCGCTCTGTTTGATATTGTTCGCTGAATTCAGTATTGGTATGTTCTTTAAAGTTTTCAATTACTTCAGAACACCATTTGTATCGCAATGAATATATTTTTGGTTGTGGCTGCGTTAAGAACAACCTCGATAACTTATACCAAATGTTATTTCGATTTTTTGACATTGGTGCTAAACCTGAAGCATCAAAATTTACATCTGGTAGTTTAGCTCTCAACTGTTTTGTGATAGTAGTTATTAACCACCATTGCGGAACCAATACGCATATTTCATCTTCTGGAATTCCATTATCTAAACTATGCTCTATAAGTCGTCCAATTTCATCTACTAAATATCCTTTGTCAATGGTGTTATTGTACGTTATTATACTATCAACGTCTTTATTAGTACCAATAGCTTCAATTTTAATTGGGTTTGTCTGGAATATAGAGTAAAAGTCGATAATTCTTTGTGTGGACCTATAATTTCCAGAAAGCGTAAGTTGCTCAATAGGTAAAGTGTTTAACTCTTCCTGTATTTCTTCCAAACTTTTGGCAATGCCACCCAAAGATGCATAAATTGCTTGGTCTGTATCTCCTACTAAAAATAGATTTGAGCTACCTTCCCCAGTTGTTACAATCGACGAAATAATTGCGTAAAGCAAATCTTGCGTGTCTTGATATTCATCAACACATATAAGGCTAAAAATGTTCGATAACGTTTTTTTTATTTTAGGATGCTTGGTTAAGAGTTTGTATGAATAGTATAGTAGAAGCTCAAAATCAATTAACTTCTCTGTTTGTAGCCTTTCGTGATAATCCTTAAGGACTCTTTTTTGAATTGTTTTTGGTTCGGCAAATGTGCCGTCCCTATTGAATCTGAAATTAATCGGGTCAATAGGTTTTAACTTATGCTTTTCTTTAAGTTCACTTATGATATCCGAGGCATAAGTTTCATCGGCAATTAAATAGCCGTTTTCAAGTTCAGGTAAATAACAGGAATAGGGTTTTATAATCCATTCGAGACAAAATGAATGCAAAGTGCCAGACCAAACCCGATTACTATTAATTCCCATTGCGTTTAATCTGCGATATATTTCTTCGGAAGCCCTTACGGTAAAAGTTAGAGCGACAATCCTTTGTTTACTGTTTACATCAATATTTTTTAGAGCATAAGCGAGTTTATGAATAATCACTCGTGTTTTTCCACTTCCTGGGCAAGCTGTAAGAAGTACATTTCCATCTTTAACAACGGCATCTTTTTGTTGGTCGCTTAAAGTATCTAAAATCATATAAACGATAAAAATTTAGTAAATTGGTCATTAGGAAAGTTGGCTATATAGTCATCAATAACCTGTTGGTCTTCTTTATCCTTAAAACTAATTTTTGTTGCTACATCGTAATAACTATCATTTTTACTACGACTAATTTTTCGTAACCTGTATTTAGCGGTTTTAGCTTTAGAGGCATTATTTAAATGCGAAGATGCAAAAGCAACGGCTTTCAAAATATATTCAGGAATATAAGTATTGTAAACTAAATTATCTGCAACAACCAACGCCAGCCAACCTTTGCCTTTTTTATCAGCCAATCGTAAAACTTCTACACCTGCAATCGAAACTGATTTTTCTTCTAACTTTTTCTTTGAAGAATCAATAGCTGCTTGTTGTTTGAAAATTTCAGGAAGTGATTGTACGTATTCGTGGCTATTCCCATTCAAAAGGAAATCAACTTCAAAGGTGTATTTAGAGTAAAAAGGAATCAAGAAGTCGTTTTTGTCACAAAATTTATCCAATTCCTTTTTTCTTTCAGCTCCACTAATTTGCGATGCCCTACAATGTTTTTCATAAGCAGAATCATCAACTTCATTTGCAGGTAAATTGACAATACTGGCATCCAAGTCAGTTAGTATGGCACAGTTTTTCTGAATTCTATCCTTATGGAAAAGCCTTGCAACATTTTTAAAACCTGTACTTCCAATGTTTACGAGACTTATCCCAATTTCATCGAGCGAAATTCCAAAGACTTTTTTAAACATTTGAGGAATGAGAATCTGTTCTGCATCGCCTTCAACCAAAACAACGCCTTTCGCGAAAAGCAAGTTGCTTCTTATGGCGTCCAAGTACCTTTCGGCTCTTGTTATATAATCATCATCAAGATTGTTAGATGGTTGATATACCAAAGTCTGCATATTTCCTCGGCTTAAAATATTTACTGAACTTATTCGGCTTACAGATGAAATGTGAGTAGAATGCGTTGAAATAATAACCTGTGTTTTATTGGTTTGCACATTATCAAAAAGGGTTTTTTGAATATGCGTATGAATATGTGCTTCTGGTTCTTCTATTAAAAGAAAATTTGCAATTCTATCCGTTCTGATTTTTTCATACTCCAATAGCTTTAGTGATAGGTAAATCATATTTGCACCTCCCAAACTCAACTCCCATATTTTACCCATATAACCTTCTTCATCTGGGTCGCCAACCCATAGTTTGAGTGATTGCAGTAGTTTTTCCATATCATTTGGAAGTTCTGATTTGACATCTATATTAGGGCCGTAAGTAGTACCCACAGCTTCCTTAATACTTTTGTCAATTCCATCTTTCACATCCTTTACTTCTTTGAGAGAACTAATTTGGTCGTTAAGTTTGTTAACGCTATCAATGATGTCCGTTTGTTTTGAAACTTCAATAGTTTTTTCCTTTCCTCGTAATAAATTAATCAATGGATTAGTAGAATAGGAACGTAAGTCGCTTTCGACATCTCGAAGTGCTTTAATGAACGTACAAGAAACCTCGTTGTGCACACTTATTTCCCTCGGCAGAAACGTTCCAAAAATCAATTCTTCTTTATCATCTGGGTTTGGGAATTCAACAGCATCAAAATCGCCAACATACTTTTTATAGGTAGTGTCATCACTAAAATCTCCAGAGCCTCTGCATAAGTAAGACGTTTCATAATCATCAATCGTAAGTTTATCAAAAAAAAGCTGAAGCCCTGCTACACTTTTACCTGCGGTTTGTGAATAATCATATAATTCTTTTCTAAACTGATATTTTGGTCTAAAGTACACCGAGTAACTTCCAGTCTTTTTGCTGCCTTCCATATCTCCCGAAGATTGTACTGCCAGTACCTGTGCTTCTTCACTCGCATCCAGTTCGTCAAAAGTAACCGATAAAATTATCCAATGTCCAGCCCATTTACCCAGACCTCGGTTAAAGTCAGACTCATTAAATCTTATATATCTTGGAAGTTTATCATCAATTAAAACTCGTAAAGCAAAAAAGAGATTGGTTTTACCTGAACCGTTTTCTCCTAAAATAGTATTTATACCTTTTTTAAAAATGAATTTTGATTTATAGAAATTTCTAAAATTCCTAATGGATAGTGAACTTATATGCATAATAATTATTTTGAAACAATAAAAAAGCCAATGATTTCCCATTAGCTTTTTAAACATTAATATTTTAAGCGTAATCGCCTATAAATATACTGAAATGTCTTTTTAAATTCTTACGGTTTCCTACAAATTGTTAAAATTTTATTAAGAATATATCTTTACTTCTGGAAGTCAAAATTTTGGTTTTTTTTCGTAAATTAAGCCTAATTAGAGTGTTATAAACTCTAGTGCAAATAAAATGAGAGCAATTGCAATTTTCTTTTTGAACGTACTTCAAAATACTTTGGGGATGACTTTTGGATGGTTGTTTAAACCAAAAACCAAACGAAATTCATTTAAGGCCTTATCTGATGTTGAAATGGTAAAATATCTTGAAAAAAGAAGGCAATACAAAGGCTATAAAAAACAATGGCTGTATTACAGGTGTAGAGAAGAAGGTTTATTAGAAACCTATTACAAATTGTTCGATACTGAAGTTGAGGGACAAGATTCTGGAACGAAATTTAGTTTCGGTAAATATAGAGGGGAATATGTTGAAGCTATTTGGGAATCTGATAAAGAGTATATCAATTGGCTTTCCCAACAAGAATGGTTGGCTCAATATTTGGATGAAAGCGATATGATACACGAACTACTTCTTTTAGAGGAAGAAAACCAAAATTAGATTTAATCCCTTTTATCACGACTGCTTTTATCAAAGGCAATTAAATTGAACAGTTGTCGCATCCTTGAACGTACCCTATTCCCATAACGTTCCTCCAGTTCTTTAGCATTGAGGTTTGTAGTTGCGTGTGTTTTAGTTTTATGACTTAAAAATAAATCATAACGTGAAAGTAAGATTTCGCCCATTACATTACAATCTTTTCCAAAATGCCTTCCGGTGGGTTCTACACCCAAATCATCAAAACAATAAAACTTTTTGTCGCCGTAATTTTCAATGATGGTGTACCCAATATTATTAAAGGCAAAGGCAATGTTTCGTGTGGGTATAACCTCATACGATTTCTGATGTGGCACAATATGGCGTAACAGTTTCATTAAACTGGTTTTTCCACAACCAACAGGACCAGAAAGCAAAATCCCTTTATCGCGGTCGATGTCTAATTTTTTGCAATTAGCTTCATCCCTGATAAAATAATTACAGAGCTTGAATATAATATCACGGTCTTCTTCAAAAATTTTGAATTTCTTGCCAAAAAGTAGTTTTCCTTTGGCATTGAGATAAATTAGCATTTTATCAAAATCATAAAGCATTTGATTGTCTTTCAGTTCTCCCAAGGTGTATTGAACGCTACCCTCGGTAATGATATGTGGTTTGTGGGGATTCATAATGGTTCATTATAATTTTTGTTGGAACTTGTCTTTAGGTTGTCCGTATTTTGGCTAACTGCAACCATTGTTTTTTCTTCTTTTAGCTCTTCGGCCTTTATCATCCAGTTTCGAGCTGTGGCGTGCCAATCGACAATTTTTGTTTTTCCACCTACTTTCCAACCGATGCCTTGGTAGTGGTTGTAAAATTTTTTGGCTTCCAATTCTGGCCAATTTTCCTTTTCAAAAAAATCAATGACTTCATTTTCATTTTTTGGCTTGTCAAGTTTAGTATCATTTGCTTTGTTTTTTCCTGTTTGTATATGTTTGTTTATAGATACCACCGCTTGTCCATTGCTTGTCCCGATATTGGTAGGGTTTGGGTACAGAGCTTGTCCATCACTTGTCCCAAAATTGAACATCTTGATTCTGCTGCCTTTAAATGGATTATGTGAGGGTTCGTATAATAGGTATTTCCAATGATGTAGTTCTTTGATGCAGCGATGGTAGGTAGTTTTTGAACCAATCTTGGAAAACCGCATCGCTTCTTCTCGATTGATATAGAATTCTGTCGGAAAGTGATAGTTGTTCCATAATTGAAACAATGCCACGTACAAACTTATGTGCGTGGGATTTAAACGGCTATCCTTTGAGAATTGTAAGAATACAGCGTTTAGGTGCTTAATGTAATTGACCTGCTCCAAAACGATTTAGAATTTGTTATGAACTTTATTATTTTCCATTACGCTAATTATTTCTTCGTAATCGTAATAGAGTACACCCCCTACTTTGGTGTAGGGCAATGTGCCATTAATTCTTAAATTCTGTAACGTGCCAGAAGAGATTCCCAAAAGCTTTTTTACTTCAGGGGATTTTAGCCACCTTTTGGTAATATGACCAGATTGGCTATTGAGTAGTTCCTTGATATCATCGAGCAGTTCCATTTTGAATTCTCGAAGGTCGTCTGTGGTAATAATACTTGTGGGCATAATAGAACGGATTAAAAGAAAGGGACTACCGTTTTGCTTTCATCTAAAATGATAGCCCCTGACCTGATTTGACTTTCGTTCTACAAAATTGGGGTAGTTTGCTGGATTTTATTCACAAGTTAGGCCTACTTGGGTGTTTTTCTTCTCTCATTTTCAATGTAATACAATAGAGGGTTTTGGTACTTCTTCAGAAAAAATACCCTATCTAAAAACCACCAAATAAAATGAGATTTTCCATAAAACAAGAAACACCCAAGTTGAAGCATCTTGGGTGTTTTATTTTACGTTATCAGTATCATCCATCCGTTTGGTCAACTGCTTTTTCAGAATATCCAAAAATTTGGTTCTGCCATTTTTACGCATCCGTATTTCCAAAAAAGCTCTGTAATAATCGCCCAAGTCCACTTTAAATGTTTTTTCAACAAAATAGGCAATATCTTTAATGTCAACAGTACCATTATTAATGACATCTGTACTGTGCAAAGCGTATATCAGTTCAATTAAATATATTTTGTGGGCTGTCCAGGTAATTTTGGTTTTACTTTGTAACAATCTTAAACTTGCATAATTTCCATTATTCTCCAATTTATCAATTTCCCGTTTTAAGTGTACAATCAAAAGGTCGTAGGCTAAAATTGAGGCCACGGTACTATCGTGGCTTGTTGCAAATTCTTCATCAACAAAAAAGTGAAATGAGTCTGGGAACAACCGAATATCTGCCTTGCCTCTTAAAAAATATTGCTCATCAAATACAGTAGCTTCCCTGCGGTAATAATGGTAAAAATCAAGATTGTCGTTAAAGTAGGTTTGAAGTTTCTCAATATAATTGTTCAAATACTTTACTTGCGATTTATTGCTTCCCCTGGGTCTTTTACTTTCAATGTTAAATAATTTTACGTAATAAATAAGTTTGCTATAAATTTTTGGTTTAGTACATTTAAAGAAATGAATTTCCTCTAATTTGGTTTCAAATTCATAATCAACTACGATACTTCTAACTGATTTAAGGGTCTGTTTTGCAAGTTTAATCCCTTTTTCAGCTTTGAGTAAAATATCTTGTTCTTCTATTTCAAGAATATCTAATTTATTGTCTAATTTTTTTAATATATCGTCGTAATTTGTCGTCATTCATTCTGGGTATCATTATTTTCACTTAATCTTCTGCAATAGCGTTGCATTTAAAATTGTAATTAATTAAATAGATATAAAGTACTTTAGGAATTGCAAGAACAGTACAAAGAAGATTAACACAATAACAACGATTAGAATACTAATCCAAATTATTTTATCTTTTTTGGTAATACTATTTTTTACAGAGGGTACTTTATTGCTTTTTTTATTTCGTCTATTCCGTCTATTTTCCGACATAGAATATCATTTTTACTATATATCAATCATTTCCACTTCAATTTTTGTAGCCACACAAACCACTTGGAATATTTTATTATCTTAATTCATTAATGCTTATGAATATTTCCTTTTAGCACAAAAAAATAAAGCAGAAATGCGGCTATTACCATAAGGATTATCATAAGAATACCTTTGACCTTATCTCTTTTTGTGATGTCGGTATTCGATGATTTCCGATTTTTTTTGTTTCTTCTATTTCTTCTTTTTTGAGACATTCTTTTATACTATTTCCAATTCATCTTCTGTAATCGAACCGCATTCAGAATGGCTAACAAGGCCACGCCTACATCGGCAAAAACTGCTTCCCACATCGTTGCCAGACCACCTGCGCCCAAAACCAAAACCACTGCTTTTACACCAAAGGCCAACCCAATATTCTGCCAAACGATGCGTCTTGTAGAACGTCCTATTTTTATGGCTCTAGCTATTTTACTTGGTTGGTCTGTTTGGATAATGACATCTGCGGTCTCAATGGCGACATCGCTACCTAAACCACCCATTGCAATACCTACATCACTTACTGCCAAAACTGGCGCATCGTTTATGCCATCGCCAATGAACGCAACTTTGTTATCGTTTTCGGACATTAGTTTTTCGACTTCCTTCAATTTATCTTCTGGAAGCAAACCGCCTTTTGCCCAATCTACACCCATTTCTTTGGCAACTTGTTGCGTAATTGAATCCTTATCGCCCGAAAGCATTATGATTTTTGAAATACCAGATTCCCGAATTTGTTTAATGGCATCGTGTGCATCATCCTTTAACTCGTCTGCAATGATTACATAGCCTGCAAATTTGCTTTCAATGGAAACCATCACAATGGATTCTACAATGTTGTCGGTTTCAGATGGAACTTCGATATTATTTGAAATCATCAATGGTTTATTCCCAACTAAAACAGTTTTGCCATTGACCATTCCCTTTAATCCTTTTCCTGCGACTTCGGTTACTTCTGTTGCCTGAAAATCTTCGCCATCGGCTTTATATTCCATAATTGCCTTGGCAATGGGATGAGTGGATTGTTCTTCCATCGCCATTAGGTATTTCATCATTTCGGCTTCGCTCAATGACCCATTGTTTACAACGACATTTTTGATTTTAAAAACCCCTTTGGTCACGGTTCCGGTTTTGTCCATTACAACCGTAGTTACCTTTGTCATTTCGTCCAAAAAGGAAGCTCCCTTAAAGAGAATTCCATTTTTTGAAGCTGCTCCCAATCCACCGAAATAACCCAACGGAATAGAGATAACCAATGCACAAGGACAGGAAATAACCAAGAAAATCAAGGCTCTATACAACCAATCGCTAAAGACATAATCGTCCACAAAAAAGTAGGGTATAAACGTCAATCCAATCGCAAGAAAGACAACGATTGGTGTATAGATTCTTGCGAACTTTCTAATGAACAATTCGGTTTTTGATTTCCGTGCGGTGGCGTTTTGCACCATATCAAGAATTCTTGCAATGGAACTATCCTTAAATTCTTTGGTCGTTTCAATTTCAATAACGCCATCCAGATTGATGCTTCCTGCAAATACTTTTTCTCCTTTTGCAATGGTGTCAGGTTTGCTTTCGCCCGTTAATGCTGCGGTATTGAACGAGCCTTTTTCGGACAATAAAATACCATCCAAAGGGATTTTTTCGCCCACACGGACTTGCACTTTTTCGCCAATAGCAACGGTTTCGGGATTTACAGAAACATAATTGTTGTTCCTATAGACCAAGGCTTCATTAGGTCTTACATCCAGTAATGCCTTGATGCTTCTCTTGGCTCTTTTAACGGCGGCACTTTGGAACAATTCGCCTACGGCATAAAAAAGCATTACCGCAACGCCTTCAGGATATTCGCCAATGGCAAAAGCTCCTAAGGTTGCAATGGACATCAAAAAAAATTCGGTAAAGAAATCCCCCTGTTTAATACTTTCCCAACCCTCTTTTATTACAGGAAATCCAACTGGGATATACGCAACCACGTACCAGAGGATGCGGATCCAGCCCGAAAATTGGAGAAATGTTTCAAAATAGTCAAAAAGGATGCCTGCTATCAGCATTACAAAACTGAATATGGAAGGTATATATTCCCTAATGCTCAGCTGTGATGAAACTTTGTTATTCATAGAATTTTCCTTTTTGCCGCTATCATCGACCTTGAGATCCCTTAAGTTTAATTTTTTCTTTTTCATATTTCTGTATTATTATTTGCCCGAATCCAATGAAATAGCCTCAAACTGATTTAAATACGTTCATTATTGATCGTTGTTTAAAACTGTTCCGTTACCTTCAATATATTTCGACTTTTTCTTATTCGATATTTTTAGGTCTTTACGCCGTTTATTTTGAAAAATCAGGAGTGAAATCACGCCCGTACTGATCCAAACATCCGCAGTATTGAATACCGGGTCAAAAAACGTAAATTTGTTACCTCCCCATTGCGGTAACCAATCCGGAAGCCTTGTATCTATAATCGGAAAGAACCACATATCCACTACATTGCCATTTAAAAATCCAGAATAACCACCGCCTGACGGGAATATTTTTGCAATGTTCTGAAGCGCTGGATCGCTTTTTTCAAAAATAATCCCGTAGAAAGCTCCATCAATCAAATTGCCCAGCGCACCTGCGTATATAAATGCTGCACAGATTATAAAAATCTTGGCATATCCCTTGCTAATCATCTTTTTGATATAAAAAGTTCCCCAAACAATGGCGGCTAATCGGAATAAGATTAAAACAACCTTGGCTAGATATCCTTCACCAAACTTTAATCCCCAGGCCATCCCGGGGTTTTCCAAGAAATGTAAGCGAAACCAATTCTGGCCAAATACATAGTATTCCTCTCCATAATAGAAATGGGTCTTCACATATATCTTTATTGCCTGGTCTATAGCCAACAACAGTAAAATCAATAAGATTGTATTTCTTTTCTTCATACTTGTCTTGGTGTAACTCTATGCTTTGCAAAAACGCACATTTAAATTACTTGGACAATTTTAAAATCTTAATCGCTCCCTGCATAACAAACGTGAAAACAATAGCGCCAATAACCAAATCTGGCCATTTACTATCTAAAAAATATACCAAGGTTCCGGCTAAAATGACACCTCCGTTCACTATAATATCGTTGGAGGTAAAAATTGCGCTCGCCTGCATATGCGCTTCCTTACTTTTGGCTTTGTTAATCAACCAAAGTGAAATAAGATTACCAAGTAAGGCAAATATGGAAACAATGATCATCCATTGGAATAAAGGTGTTTCGCTTTCAGTAAAAAACCTTCTCAATACTTCCATAAATCCAAGTGTCGCTAGGGCCATCTGAAAGTATCCGCTGAATTTCGCCACTTTCTTTTTTCTAGCAATAGCACCGCCGACCGCAAAAAGACTCAACGCATACACGATGGAGTCTGCCAACATATCCAACGAATCTGCAATAAGACCCATAGAAGAAGAAATCCAACCCGTGGTCATTTCGATGACGAAAAAGCCAAAATTGATTCCTAAGACCCACCAAAGAATCTTTTTTTGTTTGGATTGGTCTTCCATTACAGGAGGTTCGGCTTCTTCGGTTCCCTGAAGTGTTTCATTGAACTTTAATTCGGCAATTGATGAACGTATCTCTTCGATCGCTTCTAAATGGTACACTTCCAACTTTCTGTTGGGTATATCAAAATCCAAGTATTTAACTTGGGTGTAAGTCTCTAATTTCATCCGAATCATCTGCTCTTCTGATGGACAGTCCATTTTACTTATTATGAAAGTGCTTTTCTTCATTATTATGTGCTACTGGGTTATTTAATTTAAAACTTGATTACTTGCTATTTGAAATATTCAAGTTTGCTCCACTTTTGTTAAGATCTACTATTTTTAATTTTTTCTTTAATATATGTCTCGGCTTCGCCTAGGGTAGTTATTTTTTCTGCTTCATCATCTGAAATGGCTATATTAAACTCATTTTCAAACTCCAGCATCAATTCCACCATATCCAAAATATCCGCCCCGAGGTCTTCACTAAAATTTGCTTCTGGTCTCAACAAGTTTGGATGTCTTCCAAATTTATCGGTCAGGAGCTTGTTGAACCTTTTTTTAAAATTTTCCATTAGTGCTTCATTTATTTATGTGATTCTATATATCTTTCCAAGATTGACTTCAAGCTATCCAAATATTCCACAAACGAGCTGACGGAAATCTTTGGCGTTTCGCAATCAGGGATTGTAATAGGGTTTTCATCAAGATATTGGTATAGTTCGGGGTAGTCCTGTTCAATTCTCAATGTCAGTTCATTAATTTCCTTGGTCAATTGCTGAAGCTTCTTCATTCTTTTTAATTTTATTGTGCCAGTTTTTGTAAAAATTATATATGCAATGCCCTATCATCGGTAGCAGCCAGACACGCCTCCTTAAAAGTCTCTGAAAAAGTAGGATGCCCGTGTGACATTCTTGCAATGTCTTCGGCAGATGCCCTAAATTCCATAGCTACCACCGCTTCGGTATAACTGTCTGCAATGCGTGGGCCTATCATATGCACCCCCAATATCTCATCGGTCTGCTTATCTGCGATTACCTTGATAAAACCATCGGTATCCATACTAATTTTTGCTCGTGCATTAGCCTTAAATGGAAAAGAGCCTGTTTTTATACTTCTATTGTCCTTCTTTAGTTCTTCTTCTGTTAAGCCTACTCCGGCAACCTCTGGCTGGGTGTAAATAATGTTGGGTATCAGCGAATAATTGATATGTGGCTTTTGGCCGACAATTTTTTCGGCTACAAAAACACCCTCTTCACTGGCCTTATGGGCAAGCATTGCTCCCCGAATTACGTCTCCTATGGCATATACCCCTTTGACATTGGTTTCAAGGTTTTCGTCTACTGATATCTGTCCTTTTTCATTGATTTCCACTCCTATATTCTCAAGTCCTAAATTGGCGGTGTACGGGTTACGACCAATGGCCATAAGACAAAAATCGCCTTCTAAACTCATTTCTTTTTTATTGGAAAGGTTTTCCGCTTTCAATTCCACTTTGTCGTCCATTGTTCTTGCTTCCGTGACCTTGTGTTCCAAATAAAATTCGATACCCTGTTTTCTTAAGGAACGGTGCAATTGATGTCCCAAAGAGCTATCCATACTGGCTATGAGACTTTCAAAATATTCTACAATAGAAACCTTTGAACCCAAGCGGGCGAAAACGGAACCTATCTCAACACCGATAACCCCGCCGCCAACGACCATTAAATGTTTGGGGATTTCTTTTAAGGCAAGGGCTTCGGTAGAAGAGATAATCCTCTTTTTGTCGATTTTGATATTAGGTAGCGAAGCGGGTTTGGATCCGGTGGCAATAATGATTTTATCGGTTCCTATGGTTACCGTTTTATCTTTACCCTTAATTTCAATCGTATTTTTGTCCTTAATACTGCCGTGGCCTTCATATACGGTAACTTTGTTCTTTTTCATCAAATAGTCAACTCCATTGATGATTTCCTTTACGACGTCCTGAACCCTTTGGTTCATTTTTACGATATCGACATTTGCTTCTTTTACATCAATCCCAAAATTTTCAAATTGATGTTTGAGTTTGTAATAATGTTCAGAGGCTTCCAACCAGGCTTTTGATGGAATACAGCCCACATTAAGGCAGGTACCGCCCAACGTGCTGTACCTTTCAACAATGGCCACTTTCAAACCTAATTGGGCGCAACGGATGGCACTTACATACCCGCCCGGGCCAGATCCTATAATAGTTACATCAAATTTTTCCATATTTGCACATTTTTTTTAAGTTAAAGAAGGTGGAAGAAACCTGAACCAGACCATTGGGCGCAAGGGTTCAGAGTTCTGGAACTCCCACCTGTTATTTTTTTCTGCATTTTTCACATATTCCTTTCAATACCAGATTTACATCATTCACTTCATAATCGTCTGGCAGGCTTTCTTCCGATATTTTATTTGGTAAACAGATTGTTTTTCTGCATTCGGTACAATGAAAGTGCATATGTAAATCTGTACCGTATTTATCTCTGGCATTTTCATCAGAAATCGCATATTTTACCACTCCGACACCATCAGTAATCTGATGAATCAACCCTTTATCCTCAAAAATTTTGAGATTGCGATAAAAGGTCGTTCTGTTTGCTGTTTTATTGGTTTCACTCTTTTGAACAAAGGCCTTTTTCAAATCGGAAAAGGACACGGCACTTTGTTTCCTTTTTAGGAACTTGTATATCTTCGACCTCATTTTAGTAGGTCGAATCCCTTTAGCCAATAATGTTTTTTCCGTCTTTGTCATTTAATATTCTTTCAAAAAACCAGGTTCTTCTATGTCCCAATTTTTCTAATCTTTTTTATAAGCCAAAAGGCGCAGAGCATTGGCCACGACTACCAAGGTAGACCCCTCGTGAAACGCAACGGCAACCCCTATATTTGCCCAACTCAAAATGGTAGCCGGTATCAGAAGTGCCACAACCCCAAGGCTTACCCAAAGGTTTTGCTTAATAATGGTTTTTGCCTTCCTGCTCAAACCTATGGCAAAGGGCAGGGTTTCCAGTTTATCGGCCATTAGGGCAATGTCAGCTGTTTCCAATGCTACATCACTGCCCGCAGCACCCATTGCGATTCCTACGGTGCTGTTTGCCATTGCAGGGGCATCGTTCACACCGTCGCCTACCATTGCGACTTTGGATTCCTGTTCTTTTAATTTTTTAATGGCATCAACCTTTTCCTCTGGCAACAGGCTTCCCCAGGCATCGGTCAACCCAATTTCTTTAGCAACGGCATCGGCAACCTTTTGATTATCCCCGGTTAGCATTATCATCCGTTTGATGCCGATTTCCTTTAATTTTTTCAGTGTTTCCTTGGCCGCTTCCCGTGGGGTATCCATCAGGGCGATGATACCGATATATTCTTTGTTCCTTCTTATGAGCATTGTGGTATTTCCACCACCTTCAAGTTCTTTTACTTTATTCGATATTTCTTCGGGTGGTTTTGCTTCATCGAGGTCTTCGTACAAGTCAAGGTTTCCAATATAGATTTTATCCTTGCCCAAAGAAGCTTTGATACCTTTTCCAAGAACAGCTTCCAAATCGGTCGCATCGGGTATTGAAGTGCCTTCCAGACGTTCTTTTCCATCCCTTACAACGGCTTTTGCCAAAGGGTGGTCGCTCAAATTTTCAACAGCTACGGCTATTTTTATAAGTTCATTTTCTTCTATATCCCCAAGTGGAACAACTTGGGTAAGTTTAGGCTTTCCTTCGGTAAGCGTGCCTGTTTTGTCAAAAGCAAGGGCGGTCAATTCGCCCAAGTCTTCCAGAGGTCGCCCACCTTTAATAAGTACACCGCCCCGTGCTGCCCGTGCCACACCGCTCAATACGGCGCTTGGTGTTGAAATGGCCAATGCACAGGGACTTGCTGCGACCAATACCGCCATCGCCCTATAAAAGCTGGCACTAAATGGCTCGTCGATGACCAAAAAGGCAAAGAGTAGGATACCCACCAATATCAGTACGGATGGTACAAAGTATTTTTCAAACTTGTCGGTCAACAGTTGGGTTGGGGATTTCTGGGTCTGTGCCTCGTTGACCAATTTGACCAGTCGGGACAGCGTAGAGTCTTTGGCTTCTTTGATTACCTTTATTTCCAGCGTGTTATTACCGTTGATAGTTCCGGCGAACACGCGGTTTTCATCATTTATATCATCATCTGCGGAATAGTCCCTGCTCGTATCTTCCACGGGAATTTTGTCCACGGGTACACTTTCCCCGGTAATAGGTGCCTGGTTGACGCTGCTTTTTCCATTGACCACGACGCCATCTGCGGATATTTTACTATTGGGCTTGACCACTATAATATCGCCAATACTCAATTCCTCAATTCCAACTTCTTCGGTCTTGCCATCTTTTTTGAGCAATGCCGTTTTTGGTGCTAAATCTGCCAGTGCCGCAATGGACTTTCGGGCCTTTTCCATTGCATAATGTTCAAGGGCGTGACCCAAACTAAACAGGAACAGCAACAAGGCACCTTCTGCCCATTCTCCCAAAATGGCTGCCCCAATGGCTGCAACAAGCATTAAGAAGTCAATTTCAAAACCGCCTTTGGCGACGGTCTGTACTGCTTCCTTGGCCGTAAAGAAACCACCGAAAAAGTAAGCACCAATATATAAAGTAAGACTGACCCAATCTGGGATGGATTCTACATAGGAAAGTCCGAAACCTATTCCGAGAAGTGCCCCACAGATAATGGAAAAAATGAGCTCCGTATTTTTACCGAAAATACCACCGTGGGCGTGATCTTCTCCTTCATCGTGGGTCTCGCCCTCTGTGGAAGTTTGTTCTTTAGTATCTTCCTTCTTTGAACGCTCCTGTTTTTTGGATGCTTTGGTGTAATCATTTTCGTTTGAAGAACTCCGCTGAATCTGAAGCTCTTCTTTTTCAATTTGTTTACTTATTTCATCAAAATTCGTTTGCTTTTTATCAAATTCAAGTCGTACCATTCCAGAGCCTGAAACGGAAACTTCCAAAACTCCATTGATTGTCAAAAGGCTTTTCTCTATGGAACGAGCCTGCCTTGTGTGTCTGATTCCTTTAACTTCAATGAGCAAATGCCCGTATTTTTCGGTAATCTCGGCACCAGTACTTTCGGCGAGGGATTGAATGCGGTCAATGGAAATGATATCTGGGTCATAATGAAAACAGAGCTGCGGCACATCATCTCCGTTTGCATCGGCAATGTGCACTTTTTCGATGCCCTCTTTAGCTTGTAGTTTTTGAATAAGCCTTTCAACACAAGAATCTTTTTCGTTAGGAACTTGCGGAAGGATGACCGGTATTTTTAGTTGTAGTTTTTCCATTTTTTATTTTTATTTTATCCACTCTTTGGCATCGTCTTTTTCTTCGGTCTTATAAAATTTTATATGAGCTTCTGAAAAAGGAAGCAATACCTCGGTAAATTGCTCCTGCCATTTAACGCTACCCACCAAAGCAACACGCTTTAAATGCTTTTCATTCGGAAGGTCTAATTCAATTCCCTTCCAATGTGCCTCTGCTGTCCAACCTTCAAAATTTTCCATCTCGATGTACCAGAAAACTTCCGGATGGGCAGTTATATGTTCTGTTAAGACTGGTATCAAGTTTTCATAATCCTTGGCATCCAGCTTTTTCTCTGCCACCATATATACAGTAGCTTCTTTTTTATAGATTGACATCATTACTCACTATTTATAAATGATAATTAAATTTAAAAACCAAACGTTTAATCCTAATTGCCACTGCATTTTTCGCAAATGCCCTTTACCACCAAGTTGATATCCTCGGTAATATAACCATCAGGTAAGTTGATGTGAGGGATTTTATGCTCTGTTAAACAGACCGTTTCATTACAATTGTTGCAATGAAAGTGCAAATGAAGGTCGTTGCCGACCTCGCATTCACAATTTTCTTCGCAAAGGGCGTATTTTATAACTCCCGTACCATCCTCGATTTGATGCACAATACCTTTTTCTTCAAACGCTTTCATAGTCCTAAATAGGGTACTTCTTTCACTGACCTTAAAATCCTTTTCCAAGTCGCCAAGGCTGATGGCCACATTCAACTCTGCCAACCGCTTATATGTCATAAGGCGCATAGCTGTAGGTCGTATTCCTTTGCTTTCTAAAAATTGAACTATTTTTTCCATTTGTTTAAAAAGAGATTTACAGGTCGTGCCGTTTTAAGGAATCTCCTGTTTTAATCTGAAAGGCATCTTCAATATTTGCTATATAAATAATACCATCTCCAGGCCCGTCGGTTTTGGCGTTGGCTATAATTGTTTCAATGGCCGCTTGGGCTTCCTCATTTTGACAGACCAATTCCAATTTTACCACAGGACTATCTGTTACGTGAAAATCTAGCGACGGTCTTGCACCTTTTGCCTTGAATGCGCCCGTGCCTTCTGCTTGTGAAAGGGTCATACTTTCAAATCCATTGTCAGAAAGTGCTTCAATGACTCTTTGGATTCGGTTTGGTTTTATAAATGCTTTTATTTCTTTCATCTGTTGATATTTATTTGTTTTTTAATGGTCATATGTAATTCCCCAATCAACATTGTGGTTGGTATCCACATTGTTATAGCTCATTTCATATTTTTAAATTTTTAATCGATTTTGAACCGAGCCTGTTTTTTAATTTTTAACTAACTAATTAAGACGATAAACAAACTCGGAATCAAAATCTTTGATTGTTATTGAATTAATGTCCGTGTTCCAGTTCGCCCTTGACCATTTCCGAAGACAGGTTATAAGCTCCGTTTATCACGACTTTGGCATCCTTTGAAACTTCGGCAGGCAGGTTGACTTCAACAAAGCCTAAATCAGTAATACCAACCGTTACGGGTATCATTTTAAATTTCATTTTGTCCGCTTCCATTTCTTCATCTTCATCCAAAATAAAAATAAAGGATTGCTCGCCTTCTTTTATAATGGCAGCTTCCGGTACGGCAAAACCCTTTTTCTCGCCTTGCACTATTCGCCCTTCCACATACATACCCGGCAATAGGTTTTTATCCTTGTTTTCAATATCTGCCAGAACTTCCAAAGCTTTTGGGTCTGTATTGAAGGTTTTACCAACAGACCGAACGGTTGCTTTAAGCAGTTCATCTGGACGAGAGGCCGTGGAAAAATATATCTGTTGCCCTTGCTTGATTTGCTTTATGTCCTTCTCATATACTTTGAAGTTGACATAAATTTTTGAGTTGTCGCTTATCGAGAACATTTTGGATTGTTGTGCCACGTAATCGCCAAGGCTAATCATTACTTCATCCACATACCCACTTATAGGCGAGGTAATGGGAACAGCGGAATATATCTGTCCTTCCGCCACTTTGTCCGGGTTAATGCTCAACAGTCTCAATTGGGACCGCAAACCATTGACGCTGGATGTTGTAGAACGAAATTTTGACTGTGCCATTTGAAATTCCTTGCCAGAAGAAACACCTTTATCATAAAGAGTCTGCTTGCGCTCAAAATCCTGTTTCAAAAAGACCAATTCATCATTTTTTTCCTGATAATCTTGTTGCATTGCAATGATATCAGGGTGTTCTATATATGCCAACACCTGTCCTTTGCTTACGTTATCTCCGGGTATTACTTTTATGGAACTCACATTTCCACCAACAAAAGGACTTATGTTCGCCTTGTCCTGTGGGAAAAGTTCCAGCGTTCCTGTTACCTTAATGTTGTTCCCTAAATTGCGTTCCTCCAAAAGTTTCATTTCCAAACCTATGGTTTCGGCCTGTTGCTTTGTGAGTTCCACAACGCCTTCTTCCTCGCTGTGACCTTCTTCTTCTCCTTCACTGTGGCCTTCCTCGCCGTGTGCATCTTCTCCAGCTTCATTGGTTTTTGATACGCCTTCGGCTTCGTTATGCCCAAGTTCAGATTTTGGGGCATCATTACAACTCATAAACATAAGTGTAAATAATACGGTACTTACTAATAGTATATTCTTCATTTCTCTTTTTTTAAGGTTATAAATTGCCCAATTGATATTGCATATCAATGGTCTGCTGGTTAAACTGATTGATGTATTGTAAATGGTTTTGTTTAATGCGGATGGCACTATTGAGAATCGTGATGTAATTGACGTAATCTATTTCGCCTTCTTTAGATGCCAATTGTGCGGTGGTAATTTGTTCTTCTGCCAAGAGTAGTGCGCCTTCTTCGTAATATTGCAAAATCTTCTTTGTTTTTTCAAGGGATTTGGTCAATTGCGACACACGACTTTCCGTGACCGCCTTTTGTTCCAAATATTGATTCTCTGCTACCATTGCGTCTGCCTTGGCTGCCTTGACCCTCGACTTCTGGGGAAAAAACCATAACGGAATGCTAATACCTGCCTGATAGGTGTTGAAGCCTGACACTTCATCCACAACCTGTCTGCCATACGATAAGCTGAATTTCGGTAGGAATTGTGATTTCTCAACGCCCACGTTTGCTTTACTTACTTCGGCATTTTGCAAGGCATATTGCAACATTGGGTTATTCGCTACCGAAGTGGAATCTAATGTCGCCATAAAATCCAATGTTTTGTATGGTTCACTAATCGTTTCAATGGATTCATCCGTTCCCAAATATTGTTTTAAGGCACGTTTGGCTATTTCAATATCATCAAAGGCTTGTTGCCTTAATACTTGAATCTGTTGAAATTCGGAAGAGGCTGAAATAAATTCCAATTTGCCTGTTTCTCCCGTATCATACCGAAGTTGGGCAGCGGTCTTAAAATTGGCATAAATACTGTCCAGTTGGTCTGCAAAGCGCAACTGCGCCTTATAATAATTTATTTGGTCATACGCTTGCATCACATTACGCACCAATTGTTGTTCACTGGCCACATAAAACTTTTCTCCCAAGGCAATACGCTCTTTGTAAAACTTCGATTTTGAAAAACCGGAAAGCAAATCAATGTTGCCCTGTTGCACACCAACGGTTGTCTGCACTCCAGGAAGATTATTTCCATATTCTTCTTTGCCCGTGAAAACTTGAGTGCTACCAAGGTCAAAACTCGTTCCCTTTAGTGCCTTTTCCCGTTCAATAAATGCTTGGCTCTCTTTAAGTGATGGATAATTCTGTTTAGCCATAGCAATAGCCTCATCAATGGTCAAGGTCTTTGGGATTGTACCATCTTGATTGGTGTCTTGGGCAAATGAAGTACCAGAAGCCATCAAACCTCCAACCATCAATAATACGGTTACAATATTGGTTGATTTTTTAATATAACTTACATCTCCACCATTGTCCTTCTTTTCTTTTCGGGATTCCAGCCAATAATAAAGAATAGGAATAACCACCAAGGTCAGAAATGTTGCCGTAAGCATTCCTCCAATGACTACTGTCGCCAAAGGTCGCTGTACTTCTGCACCACCAGAGGTAGAAATCGCCATTGGGATAAAACCCATAATTGTTGTAATGGCTGTTAATAAAATTGGACGTAAACGTTCGTGCGTTGCTTCGTATATACGTTTTTTTAAATCTGTCATTCCACTGTCTTTTAATTCATTGAATTTGTTTATGAGTATGAGTCCGTTTAATACGGCAACTCCGAAGAGCACGATAAACCCGACTCCGGCAGAAATACTGAAAGGCATTCCACGAATCAACAAAACGAAAACACCACCAATGGTCGCCAAAGGCACTGCCATATAGATCATCAAGGCCTGTGTAACTGAATTTAAAGCAAAGTAAAGCAGAACAAATATTGTTAATAGAACGATTGGAACTACAATCATCAATCGGTCTGAAGCACGTTGAAGGTTTTCGAAAGAACCTCCGTAGGTTACAAAATAACCTGGTGGCAGTTTCACGTCCGTTTCCAATTTTTGTTGAATTTCCTCGACCATCGATTTTACATCGCGCCCACGAACATTGACCCCTACCGAAATACGACGGGAGGTATTGTCCCTTGAAATCTGCATCGGACCTGGCTTATAGCTGATATCTGCAACCTCCTTTAAAGGTACTTGTGCACCGTTTGGCAGGTCTATGAAAAGGTTTTTTAAGCTATTGATGTCTTGTCGATATTCCTCTGCCAAACGAATGACCACATCGAATCGTTTTTCCCCTTCAAAAATGACTCCTGCCTGTTCTCCAGAAAATGAAGCACTTACATAATCATTCAGCTTGTCAACGGTTACACCGTATTGTGCCATTTTTGCCCGGTTATACACCACTGTCATTTGTGGCAAACCGCTTGTAGCTTCTACATTGAGGTCAGCCGCTCCGGGAACGGTTCTGATGACCGCTGCGATTTCCTGTACCTTGTCTGCCAAAACGCCTAAATCTTCTCCGTACAGTTTGATTGCCACGTCCTCACGAACCCCTGTAAGCAATTCATTAAAACGAAGTTCTACAGGTTGGGTAAACACGAAATTTACGCCGGGAACTACTGAAATTTTTTCCTGTATTTTTTCTATCAGTTCTTCTTTACTATCTGCGGAAGTCCATTTACTCTTATCTTTTTCAAGAATAATATAACTATCGGCAATATCCATAGGCATCGGGTCTGTCGGTATTTCGGCCACACCAATCCTAGAAACTACTGTTTTTACTTCCGGAAACTCATTGATTAACTTCTGAAGTTTCTCTGAAGCCTCAATAGATTCTGTAAGACTGCTCCCCGGTTTTATCAATGCTTGAAATGCAATATCGCCTTCATCAAATTTAGGGACAAATTCTGCTCCCATATTGCTGAAAATAAATCCTGAAATCAAAAGCAAGGAAACCGCGCCTATAACCACACCTGCCCGAAAGCGAAGTGCAAAATTTAATATAGGCAGATAGATACGATTCAGAACATCCATAATTTTATCACTGAACCTATCAATCTTGTTTTCAAACTTGGCGAACCAACTATTTTGATTTTTAGCAGGTTTTAAAAATAATGATGACATCATTGGCACGTAGGTAAGACAAAGGATAATCGCTCCTAAAACGGCAAAACCAAATGTAAATGCCATTGGCCGGAACATTTTCCCTTCCACACCGGTCAAAAAAAGAATCGGTGTAAAAACTATAAGAACAATTAGTTGACCGAAGAAGGCAGAATTCATCATTTTACTTGAAGAATCATAGGCGATTTCATCCATTTCAGCTTGGTTGATGGCGGTTGTGGATTTTTTCATCCGTTGATGAATGTGGAAAACCGCTCCTTCCACGATAATCACCGCTCCATCTACAATAATTCCAAAATCGATCGCACCCAAGGACATTAAATTTGCCCAAATGCCAAATTGTTTCATCAAAATAAATGCAAATAATAGACATAAAGGGATTATCGAAGCTGCTATCAAGCCACCACGGAAGCTTCCCAAAAGTAAGACCAAAACAAATATGACGATTAGGGCTCCTTCTATTAGATTGTTTTTAACGGTACTTGTGGTTGCCTCAATAAGTTCACTTCGGCTTAAAAAAGCATCAATATAAACACCTTCCGGCAGGGATTTTTGAATTTCTACAATACGCTTTTCCACATTTTCAATCACGTCGCCTGGGCTTTCGCCTTTCAGCATTAAAATTTGTCCACCAACAGTTTCGTGTCCATCTTGGGTAAATGCACCATAACGCACTTGATTACCATAGCCTACTTTTTCCGCGACATCACGTATTAAAACCGGGCTTCCATTTTGTGTGGTTACAACCGTGTTTTCCAAATCGGCAATACTTCGTGCCAGCCCTTCGCCACGGATAAAATTGGCTTGGTGGTTTTTTTCGATATAAGCTCCACCAGTATTGGCATTGTTCACTTTAAGGGCCTCAAAAACCTGATTCATTGTAATGCCAAAACTTTTTAGTTTATCAGGATTTATGGCAACTTCGTATTGTTTTACATAGCCTCCAAAGGCATTGACCTCAACGACTCCGGGGACTAGTGCCATTTGGCGTTTAACAATCCAATCTTGGATGGTACGAAGCTCCATTGCGTCATATTTGTCTTCATAGCCTTCTTTTACTTTTAAGGTATATTGAAAAATTTCGCCCAGACCTGTTGTTATGGGTGCCATAAAAGGTGTGCCGAAACCTTCAGGGATTTCTCCAGCAACTTCGGTCAATTTTTCCTGTACCAATTGCCTTGGCAGATAGGTTCCAGCCTCATCCTTAAAGACAATGGTAACCACCGAAAGACCAAAACGGGACACCGAACGCAGTTCGATAACGTCTGGCAGATTTGCCATTGCCAATTCCACAGGGTAGGTAACAAATTGTTCTATATCTTCTGTCCCCAAGTTAGGGGCCACGGTTATTACCTGTACTTGGTTGTTTGTTATGTCGGGTACAGAACCCAAGTTTATAGTAGCCATAGACCAAATGCCCGTACCAACCAATGCCACTATAAATAAGCCAATAATAAATTTATTATTGATGGAAAATGAAATGATTTTGTTAATCATAGAAAATGTATTAATTCAGTTTAAAACTTACGATGCGAATAGGTGCAACGCATTTATATAGCAATGCCTATCTTGAGAAGCATCACGTTAGGATATAGCTATCCTTAAAAAAAACTGAATTATACTTTAGGGGGTTGGAAAAGCGATTCCAAATATCTGGAAGAGAAGTTTACTTTATGTAAGTTAACCTGTTTTTTTCCTTCAAACTTTAATTGATTAATTAAAGCCAAATTGTTGTTCTCAATCATTAACACTAAAGGGTGACAACATTGCTGATGAGAATGGATTGGTGTATTCTCCTTATCTGGGTTATGATGATGCCCTTCATTTTTTGCATCTTTGTCAATGTAATCTTCAACTACATATTCAAGGAAAGAGTCGCCATAAACTTTATGGTCCTGATAATGGGTAATAATACTTGAAATTTCTTTAATTGGTCCACAAAAGTCCATATCTATGCTGATTCCCTGAAAAAAGAATAAAATAGACATTGATATGGAAAAGAATATTTTCATAAAGTTTCACAAAGATACAAATTAATCGATGCACAGGTTGTGCAAAAACTATGGTTGTTCTTTATTTACTAATTTTAGTTAACCTTAAATATAGATTTTGCCTCTCTATAAATCCGTTCAAAATTGAGCTTTAATTCATCGGTTGTAAAATGTTGATGAGGATTTGGTATTTCTCTTTTAATCGTTTGTAGTTTAAATTGAACTCTTTTATCTTTGCCATCAGCAAAAGTTATAAACTCGCCTTGTTTCAAACGGAAAAAAACATCTGCTCTACGTTTAGAAACTTCTTTTTCGCCTGTGGTAATTCTCGTATCAAAATTTAGATTGTGTCCACGATTTATACTTGTGGTTTCCTTACGAACAATCTCAAAGAAACGCTCATAATATTTTGCAGTATCTGGGTCATTAACTTTGCCGAAAAACTGATAGGAAAGATTGCTCAAAATAGCCTTACTCGCTTTGTCTCCATATAGCATATCATTCTGAATTTTATCCTGCATCACGTAAATTGTGGCAATATCATAGCTTCTTAAAGTTGCGGGAATGCGGTGCATATTAAGCAGCTTTATGGTTGGGGCTTCTTCCATCATTAAAAATGACGACTGTTGACCTCTCACGCTCATTTGCTTGATGACTGTGTGCATAATTGCAGCGATGATAGGCGAGTAAGCTGATTCATATTTGGGATGGTTCACGATGCAGATAACAGCAGGATTGTCCTTGCTGTTGATATTCAATGGTACTTCATCTTTTGACAAAGCCATAAACAACTGTTGTGAACCTATCTTTTTAAAGGCATTGGCCAATGTGCTTTTCACACCTGCCGTTTGTTTGTCAGAATCCATTCCGTTGATAAAAGCACTTGCCATACTTCGGGAAGTGATATTTGAGCTCACAAAAGTAACCAACTGTTTGGTAGTCATCGATTGAAAAATAGCAATCAAATGGGGCAGGGTGCAATATTGAGGATAGGACGTTTTTAGTTTCCAAATCATTCCACCCATCAAACCTTCAACAGCATCACTGAAGAATTTTGTGGTACTGTTTGTACTGGATTCGTTGAACTCCAAAAGATTTTCAATGAGTACCTTGGATAATTCATTCACACTTTCCTCATTGGGCAAATATCTTGGGGTAATTGGGTTTACACAATAATGGATTTGGTCAAAAGCTATGGTATAGAATTTAATATCCTTTTCTTTAAATAATGGGTAGGCAATTTCGGTAAGTTCAAAATCCTTGTAATCGTGTATGATACCACAAAATTGATGGGTACTAAAATGCTGTAAAAAATTATAGATAACACTTTCTGTTTTACCGCTTCCCGCAGAGCCAATAATCGATGCACCTCGCTTGATATTTTCGATTTGAAATTTTCCACGACGAAGTTTAAAGCGTACCTGATATTTCTTATCTCCGTTTTTGGGCTCTTCTTGATGAAGAAACACATATAAAACTGTACTGACAAACAATACCGGAACAACAATAAAAAGGATGATATGTGGTATTGACATACTCATATCCCAATAGAACCCGACTGTATTGCTCGGTCAATCCCTTTTTTAAACTTGTTGATTATCTTTAATGCCAACTGTACTTTGTTTGTTGGAATATTCATTATGGGTACACCAGATTTGGCAAGTATTTTATAGGCAGTTGCCTTTTCATTGGTTGGCAATCCCGAAAGAATTGAGAAATACAACTTTGGATTTTTCAGGAATGTTTTACGTGCCTTATAAGTTTCAACATAGTTTCGTTTGTATTGAAATAGAGTGTCAAACGTTTTTTCAGAAGCCTTAAAGAATTTGTCCCTATCAAAACCACGTTTTACAGGTTTGCCATTAAAAACGGTTTCCGAAGCTTTGTACTTGCTACCAGGGGACAAACTGTATTTATTGGACATATCCTTTCTGCTCACAATAATATGGATATGGCTTTGAGAGCCTTCTTTAGGCATCCCTCTAACAATGCGTTTTCCATCTTGTTGATGTGGTGCTTCTTTTTCCAATCGGGACATCGTTTGCTGTAATTTTTTGATGTTGCCTTCTAATTCGCCACTTTTAATTTTCCGGATATCGTTCTTAATTTGAAGTATCTTGGTGGCATAAGGTTGGTTCTCCTGAATTTTCTTGTCCGTTCCTCTATAGGTACGTTGATGTTCAATCTTCGCGTAATATTTAATGTCATCTACGGTTACAGCTCGTCCGTTTATTTCCCGATTAAAAGATTTAGCGTACTCTTTCATCAATTCTCGGGTGTACTTTTTCAGTTCCTCGGAATGATTTTGCAATCGCTTCAATTCATAAGCACTCGGATTGACTGTAATGGAATAAAACTTTGGTTCGGTCTTTTTGAGTTTAGCCGTATTTCCGTCAATTTCTTTAATGACTTCCTTACCTGATATTTCTTCGCCATATTGGTTAAAAAAATGTTCCATCTCATCAATGGATTTTCCTTCATTCTCTTTTTCGAGATACGCGACAAAATCGGAAACGCTCTGTGCATAATTACCGTCTAATGTCTGTTTGGTTACCGTGATATACATTTTATATTTTTTGTTTAATGTTTTCAAATTCATCTTTGGTCAGTTCCAGTTTTAAATAGCCACCTCCAAAACTGCTTTTTACATAAGTGGTCTTATTGATGATTTTTTCCAAATCATATTTTACGGAATGAAATTGTTGCTGAACTTCTTCGTAACGATTTCGGTAATGATTTAGTTCTTCGTTTTCGGTAATCAATTCTTGTTGTTCAAATTCAAATGGTTCTTCTTGTAACTCTTTCTCATTTGGGTTTTCTTGAAAAAGCAATTCCAACATTGCATTGGTGGGCTTGGTCTGGTTTTTTTCAATATCTCTAATAATGGCTACAAGGGCATTGATTCGTTTTTTGAGACTATTCTCCAAGGTCTGCATATTCGGACCCAAAGATTCATTTGGGGATAGCTCGTTCAAATCAAAAAAGTTCATCATTGTTTCCAGCGTATCGGTGTGCGAACGTGAAATTCTTTTGGAAAATTTCCGAAAACGAGTTGCCACATTAGGTTTAATACTAATGGCAGAAAAACTGTATTTCTTTTGATGATTTGAACTCATTTACTGTAAAAAATTGCCGTTTTATAAGGGTTTCAAAAGGATTTACTGTAAAATTTTATTATTTTCTTAAACCCTTTAAACAGTAATTATTTGTTTTTCAAATAATTACAACTAAAAATCAACCGTTAACATCGCCTTGGCGTGTTACCCTCTTGCTTCTCAAATTCGTCCCGCAGGGACAAAATTTTTCAAACAACCTGACTAAAAAGTCAGTTGCTTTTTTTCGGAATAAAAAATTCCGATATGTTTAATTTTTGGTGTGTATCATTATCGGCGAAAGTCAAATCAAAATGGGATAATGATACTTAAAATGGTACTGCTTAAAAGCCTTTTAAAGATATTCTATTTGCAAATAATATTCAAATACGGATTGTTTTCAAATGGTAGGTTTTGATACCAAAAAATAGGATTTTTATGAAAATGCAAATTTAGGACGTCGAGTTTTGGATTATTGGCTCTTGAAATTTTGAAAAAATAAGGCACAAAAAAAGACCTCTGAAAATTCAAAGGTCCAAATTTTTGCGTTGCAATTTAGATGTTAAAAATGTACTTATATGTATATAAATTCTTTATCGCTTCTTCGTCCAATATGGTATTATAATCTAAATGATGTTTATTGGCGTAGGCTTTAAGGTCGTTCCCAAATTTGTTCTCTATATCTTCTTTTGAAACTGAAAGTAGATGCTGTTGGGTTTCGTCATCGAGGTTGTTATAATTTAGATAAATCATAGCCTTTGTTTTTAGTATTCACTTGGTAACATCAGCGTATTATCCACAAAATATAAACGCAATTCATCTAAAGGAAAATCAGTAAAGTTGTATTGATGCGTTTCAAAAACATTTCCATTTCCATCGCTATAAATTATTTCAGCTTCATAGCCCGTAAAATCTTGTTCATCTTCCGATAGCCTTTTAAAATCTATTGTGATAAAATGGCTTCGGTTCAGCAAACTTTTGGCGATTACTGAAACATCAGTAATGAGCCAAAAACATTCTGCTACATTGGCTAAATATTTCAATCCGTTTGTAAATCGGGTGCGTATCAATGGGATTTGATATAACATTTCAGAACCGTGAAAATGTTGCAATCCTTCTTTTATTTCGTTAACTTGTGCTTTCATTGTAATGTCTTTTTTAGATTTAATGATGAAAAGAAGAGGGCACAAACTAATTGAAAACTGGTATTAGTGCCCTCTTTACTTTTTACTTACTACCCATTAATAGGATTTCATCGGCTACCACTTCGGTAACATAGCGTTGGTTGCCATCGTCCGTGGTATAGGTTCGGGTCTTTAGTTTTCCAACAACTCCGATTTCTTTGCCCTTTTCGGCATACTTTTCGATAATTTCAGCAGTTTTGCCCCAAGCGACAACGGTGTGCCAATTGGTGTCCGTTTGTTTCTCGCCCTTGCCGTTTTTGTAGTATTCATTGGTTGCCAATGAGAATCGGGCTACTTTTTTACCACTTTCAAGGTTCGTAATGGTTGGCTCTTGTCCAACATTTCCAATTAACTGTACGTGATTTTTAATAGTACTCATAATAAAAGATTTAAAAGATTAATAATTTCCCTATTAGGTTTAAACTGAATTAAATTTTAAGGGGTGTTTGTATGATTTCTTTCGTGCTCCGCACAATAGATGAAGTGGGTTTTGTCAAGACTTTTAGGGAATAAATCAGGTGTGTTTGCGACGTAGTAAAATCCTTGGATTTTCAAGGAAGTAGAAACCTTATTTTTGCCTAAAACTTGTACAGTCTTGACAAGTTCCATAATGGTATTAGCAATTCTTATAAAGCCATTTGTGGCGAGAGCGTACCGACAGTTAAGCGAACAGAGCAAATGGCATTATTTTAGAATTGGTTATGCCATACCTGTTTTTCGCTGTCCCGAAAAACATTAAAGGCTTCATCTATTATAAACCCCTTAAAATGTGTGAGGCAAAGGTTCGGTTTTTAAGAATTATCGAGCAAAGACCAAAGTAGGCTTTGCCGTTAATTCTGTTAAGAAAATCGAGGCTTTGACTTTCCGATTACAAGCGGACTGGATTCACGGTTTTGGCTTGGGAATGTAGCGTTCCTTCCCATCGAAGCGGGAAGGGGAAGCGGAATGGAAAACCAAAAATGGGGATTGGGTCCAAGATTTTTTATAGAGAAGCTCTTTGCCCGAAATGTAGCTTTTCGCGAAATGTAGCGGTAAAGTGCTGAACGGTTTATAAAACGAATTATTCTTTTGAAGTAGGGTTTTAAAGCGGACTTGACTTTAAAGATGTAGATTGGAATAGAGTTTGACCACTTCCCGAATTTTCTCGGGAATGAGTGGGCAAGTGGAATGGAAATCGGAATCTTTGAAGTTGTGTCCAAGACCTTTTTTGAGTGAAGCTCTTTTTCCAAAATGTAGAGCAACGAAATGTAGGGAAATGTGCTAAACGGAATAATATGGCAGAAGTATAATTAAAAATCCAGTTTAGTTAGGTACTGGATAAACCTTTAACAATGTTTCTTTAAACCATTGCATATATTTCATCAAACAAAACCTTATCCAACCTTTCCTGTTGCGAAAAGGTCTTTTTCAAGGTATTGTGAAGCATCCAATTAAAGGCGTTATAACCTACCCATAAATTTGGTTTTGAATAAGCTGGAAACGGTTCATCGTTGATAAGCTCTATAACCTCACGGGATTTTTTTGATGGGTCATCGTTTTTGTCGCTACATTCATATCGGAACAATTTCGTTTTTTCCAATATGTCTTTTACAAATGCCTTGGTATCGATAAGTTCGATTTCTTCCATTTCCCTGAATTTCCTTGTGATTTCGTAGTATTCATTATTTAGAAACTTATCAAATAGCAAGTTCAATTTCGGCATTATTAAATCTGTATTGTTTTTGCTGTGCTTTATTGAAAATGCTATTTCTGATTGAGCAACGTGCAAGCCATTGGTGCATACTTCTCTATAAAATCCAAAATGCCCGGAAGTCTTTTCGCTTCCGTCATAGGAATTTTTGAAACGCAACATCGGTAATATCTTATCCTGTTCATTCTTCAACGAAAACTGATTATGGTCCTCGATTATAAAGTCGGCAATGAAAGACCTGTCATTTCTGTTAATCGTGCGTTTATGATATTTCAGATTGGCATCCAGTAATAGCTGTTCGGCTTTTTTGAAAAACAATTCATTTGGAATATGGCCATAACTGTTCGAGACCACATTCACAATTTTGTCATTGGAAATAACGGCATTTTCAAGTCCTCTTCGAGACTCCATACCAGTAATAATTTTTAACGATTTCATTTCATTTGAAACGAAAATTTCATCTTGTTGTAAACGATTTAAATACATAATATTTGATTTTAGACCTGTCTGAAGACAGATATGATTAAAAAAAGAAAGCCTACTCTTGCGAGCAGGCTTTCACATTTGAAGACATTAGCTTCATTAAAGTTCAAATTTTAGAATCTGTTCTTCAATCTCTGATTTACGTTGTTCCAAAGTGGACTGTAAATGTGTAGTTACCAACTTGATTAAATTCGTGTTGGTCGTCTTGAATTCCAGATTACGTGAGTCCCTTATATGGAAGGAACTCGAACCATCCTGATTGTAATTGAACTTGGTAAGCTCGTTCAATGTTTCCGTCAACCGTTCACGTTGATTAGCCAGACCTCTCAATTTTTCAAACTTTTGAATTCTGTCATCCAAATTAATCTCTGGTTTTTTGGCTACCACGAGCTTTTCCGGTGTAACAGCTTTTCCGATAGCTTCCTCGGTCAACTTCTTTTGAACTTCCTTTTTAACGGTTGCATTTACTTTTTTTGCTGTTCCGTTTGATTTTACTTTTGTTTCCATAATTAAATGATTTTAGATTAAACAATATTTGAGCAAAACCCAAACGGAAGACAAAATTTTAGAGTGGAAAGGAAACGGAATAAATAAGCGAGGGAAGAAGCGATGGCTTTATGCCGTCCCTTTTCCGAAAAATATTTTGCGACGTTTATATTTCGGTAATATTGTATGAATACTCTCTTCCTCTAAATATGTATAGAAGTTAGCCGTGAAATAGACCTATGATTAATAGTTAATTACTTGGTCTTTGGTGTATTACTAATGCAAATCTGAAAAGATATTATGAGGATAATAAGGTTAAAAAAAACGTAATTTGAAGAAGTATTTATTGTCATAAAATAAATGACTTTTTATATTGGTTTGAATTAATACAAATTATATATTTGCACCATCAGAAAGTAAAGCATTTTACTTTAAGTTCATTTATAATATCGTCAACAAATCGGCTAACAGTAAAGTTTCGGAATCTGTAACTGGTTGATATATATAATATTATGGGGAAAGGGTATAATCCTGCCACCCCGACCAAAAAAGCTTCAGTTATACTGAAGCTTTTTTTATTATTCTAATTTTATATAATTCTCCGAATATATTCTAGATCCATTCTCATCTAATTCTATTTGATTAAATCTATTTTCTGAGAGTATTAGCTCATATTCAAAGGTTTTGCGAAGCTTCATTATGTTATCCATTGTTAACGAACCATATTCAACATTTTCTGTAAGGATATTATCGTTAATGTTGTAATTTCCAAAAGCAAACCATTCAGTTGAATCTGCAGGTCTTTTTTTACTCCACATAAATTTACCGTCAGTATAAAGTTTTATTTGTTTTTGTTTAGAATCCGAAACTGTGGAATCTTTAATTTGGTCATTTACATAGTTGTAGTAGCTTACCAATTGCCATGCACCTTGTAATGATTCCTTTTTAAATATTGATTTACTCTCTGTAAGTTCTTCTTCGTTTGGTTGTTTATATTTAGTGTTATTGCAAGAAAAACATAACAATAGTAAGGTTGAAATTAGTACTTTAGTTTTCATAATTTGCAGATTAAATTATTGATATACTACAATTTACAAAAAAAAAGAATTGTTTTTATGTTAGACTAAAGATTAATTTATAAGTTATTAAAACCACTTAAAATAGAAACCAGAGATTACTACAGCTAGCACTAACATTATTAATATTATTGCTACAAAACTACCTGTAAATTTTGTGGTTTTATCTTTTTGCAAAATGTAATCTTTTCTGTCTTCGTTTTTATCTTTTATTAAGCTCATAATTTTTTGTTTTATTTATTAATGTATACTGTTTTTGTGTTTACGAATTCTAAAATACCTTCTTTAGATAATTCACGACCATAACCAGAAGCTTTAGTTCCGCCAAAAGGAAGTCTAGGATCTGATTTTACCATTTCGTTTATAAATAAAGCACCATCAGGAATTTGACTTATATGGTCATATATATTATCTATGTTGTTTGTAAAAATCATTGTCCCTAATCCAAATCTTGAGTTAGTGGCTAATTGCATAGCTTCTTTATAGTCTTTAGCTTTAACGACTGCTGCTACAGGTCCAAAAGTTTCTTCATCAAAAACAGGCATACCAGGAGTTACATTTGTAATAATTGTGGGTTGGTATTTTGCTTTTTCTCTATTGTTTCCAAAGTGTAATTTAGCACCTTTTTGTAGAGATTGACTAACTTGTTTTTCTAGTTCTTCTGCTAAATCTTCTCTTGCCATTACACTCATATAGGTTTCTTGATTCAATGGATCACCATACTTTAAGGTTTTAATTTTTTGAGTGAATTGCTCTAAGAAAGTATCATAAATTTTTTCAGTAACAATGAAACGTTTTGCAGCAATACAACTTTGACCATTATTTTGCATCCTAGCGCTAACCATAGTGTCCAAGTACTTATCTAAATCGGCATCGTCCAATATAACGCAAGCATTGTTTCCTCCTAACTCTAAAACTGTTTTTTTAAGGCTATTTCCAGCAATTGAAGCTATGCTTTTTCCTGCTTTTTCACTGCCAGTTAGTGTCACTGCTTTGACAATATCATTTTCTATAACAGCTTCTAAGTCTTTATGATTGATTAATAGAGTTTGAAAACAGCCTTTAGGGTATCCAGCATCTAATAACAATTTTTCGATTGCAATTGCTGTACCTGTTGAATTTGAGGCGTGTTTCAAAAGCCCAACGTTACCAGCTGTTATTGTCGGTACTGCAAACCTAAACACTTGCCAAAAGGGATAATTCCAAGGCATTATGGAAAGTATGGTACCTAATGGATCGTAGCTTATAAAGCTTTCATTAGCTTCGGTTTTAATAATTTGATCTGCTAAAAAGTTATCTGCGTTAGCTATGTAAAAATCACAAAGTAATGCGCATTTTTCGAT
Source organism: Olleya marilimosa CAM030 (assembly GCF_000518485.1). Taxonomy (GTDB): domain Bacteria; phylum Bacteroidota; class Bacteroidia; order Flavobacteriales; family Flavobacteriaceae; genus Olleya; species Olleya marilimosa. The sequence goes on from NZ_JADR01000001.1 coordinate 136,909, forward strand.
TTCAGCTATACCTTGCGTTATGGGTTTACCCATTTCATTAGCCATTAATCTTGCATATTCTTCTTTATTTTCTTCTAATAAATTAGCTAGATTTTGTAATAGTTTAGTTCTATCAGATATTTCGGTTTGACTCCATGTTTTAAATGTTGAATCTGAACGTGTTAAGATATTCGAAATCTCTTCAGAAGTATGATAATCATATTTATCAATTACTTCACCTGTATAAGGATTGGTTGTAGTTATTTGCTTTTTCATTGGTTTTATTTTTGTTAAAATTATGAATTATCCATATTAATATTCGTCTTGAATCTTATTTTAACATAGATTTATCAATTTATTTAAAGTTTTATTAAGAATAATTAAATCGATAAATTTTATCTTTGTTACAAGCTGATACGAGCAATCAGTATAATTATTAACCAAAAAAAAATAAAAATGAGCAAGAACACAAATACAGCATTAGGACTATTATTAGGAGGAGCAATTGGAGCAACTTTAGGAATATTATTTGCACCAGACAAAGGTGTTAACACAAGAAAAAAACTTAAAGATGACGCTATTGCAACTAAAGATAAATTAGCAGATAGTGCTTTACAATTAAAAGATCAAGTAGCAAGTACAATTACGTCTCAAAAACATAGTTTAGATTCTCAATTAGAAACTGTGATTTCTGATGCTAGTTATAAAGCAGACGATGTAATTACTACGTTAGAGAGTAAATTAAAAGATTTAAAAGCGAAGAATAAAAAACTTCAAAAATAGATGACTGTTTTTGAATCCATACAAGATACTTCAAATCAAGCGATTGATAAAGGCGAAGAATATCTGAAAAAATCTCACGAGTATTATAAACTAAAGGTTTTCCAACAACTGACTATGTCAATTAGTCTAGTTTTAAAATCATTATTAATAGGTGGATTAATACTTATAGGATTTGTTTTTATAGCAGTAGCAAGCGCAATTGCTATAGGTAACATGTTAGATAGTTTTTCACTTGGTTTTTTAATTGTTGGCCTAATTTTTATGGTGTTTTCTGTAATAATTTACCTTATTAGAAAACAAATAAATAGTAAGGTTATTCAGTCACTTTCTAAAACATTTTTTGAATAATGATAAAGCAATATAAAACAGAAAACGATTTAGAAAAAGACTTAAAAAGACTAAGTCTTGAAAAGCAAATTGCATGGGAAGAGTTAAAAGCTATTAAAGGTGATTTTAAAGAAGCTGTACAGCCTCCAAATTGGTTACAAACAGGATATAAAATGTTTACAAAATTTGGAATGATGATGTTATTTAAAAAAATAATTAAATAATCTAACCTATAAATATTGACCAATGACCATATTTGAATCTATTAGAAAAGACCACGATACCCAAAGGGATTTATTAGAAAAACTAGTCAAAACCTCTGGAGATAGCAATGAAAGAGACGTACTATATAAGCAGCTAAAAAATGAGTTGAATATTCATGCAGAAGCAGAAGAACGCCATTTTTACAAGCCACTTATAAGTAACGATATGATGCAGGAAAAAGCAAGACATGGTATTGCAGAACATCATGAAATTGATGAATTATTAGAACAATTAGACGACACTGATTACAGTTCTTCAGCTTGGCTAAAAATAGCTAAAGACCTAAAGGAAAAAGTTGAGCATCATCTAGAGGATGAGGAACATACTTTTTTTCAATTAGCTGGAAAAGTGTTTAATGAACAACAAAAAACAGCTTTAGCAAAAGATTATCGATCTTACATGGACACAAATTTATAAACTTACTAAGTGAAAGCTTTAAATAAAGACATTTACAATCAAATTCTTTTACAACCAGAACAGGTTATAGAAGAATTTGATTTGGTTTATACCAATCCCTCTCATTTAAAAATAATTAGAGAGCGTAAAGACGACGACTTTATTTTTAAGCTTAAAAATAAAGTGATTAAAGAGGAACGTGAAATTAACCGAATTAAACAATTGGTTATTCCTCCAGCGTGGAATAATGTAAAAATTTCTCAGCTTAAAAATGGTCATTTACAAGTAGTGGGTCGTGATGCAAAACAACGAAAGCAATATAGGTATCATCCTAAATGGAATAAAATTAGAAACCAGACCAAATTTTATAAGATGTACTTATTTGGTCAACAATTACCTAATATTAGAGCGCAAGTTGAAGCAGATTTAGACCAAACCACATGGACACAAACTAAAGTGCTAGCATTAATTGTAAGATTAATGGAAGAAACACATATACGGATTGGAAATGCACAATACGCTAAACGAAACGAAACGTACGGTTTAACTACATTACGCTCCAAGCACGTTAATACGTTTAAAGATAAAATTCAGTTTGAGTTTATTGGTAAAAAAGGTAAAGCACATAAAGTCTCTATTAGAAATAAAAAGCTAATAAAATTAGTTAATAAATGCGAAGAAATTCCTGGTTGGGAGTTATTTCAGTATTACGATGATCATGGCGAAAAACAAAAGGTAGATAGTGCCATGTTAAATAATTACTTGCAAGATTTATGTGGTACGTTGTTTACAGCAAAAGATTTTAGGACTTGGGCAGCCAGTATTATTTGTTTTGAAACCTTGAAAGACTTAGGGTATACTGAAGACCCTAAATTAAATAAAGAGAATATTTTACACGCAATGGATGTTACTGCTAATCAACTTGGCAATACTAGAAATGTGTGTCGTAAATACTATATACATCCAGCAATTATTAAAAATTACGAAGAAGGTACCATTGTTAATTATTTTGAACCTCCTAAAATAAAGAAACAAATACCTAGTCACTTCACACCAATGGAAAGCGCTTTAATGCGACTTTTAAAATCGTATCAACCAGAATTTTAGGAACGTTAATCTTAAGACAATCTTAAATATTGTAGACTTATGTTAAGTGCAGTTAAAGTCTTTGTAAATGCATGTTAAACAGTAGTATAGATAATCCCTTAAATTGTAATTTTGATTAAAATTAAAAACAATTTATCATGCGTTGGACTATCTTTTTTATAATTCTAGCATTTATATCCGCTATTTTAGGTTTTGGTGACCTAGCAGGAAACTTAGCCTTTTTGGCAAAACTATGTTTTTTTGTATTTGTAGCATTGTTTATAGGTACGGTTTACAAATTTATATCAGAGCATTAAATCTTTTAAATTAGCTATTAGTACCTAGAAGCTGTCTTACTTGAGATGGTGTTTCAATTTTATAAAACTTATCTTCAATAACTAATATAGCATTTGCTATTACATCAGGATTATTTTGGATTACTTTAATCCAGTCATCCTCAGATAAAACGGTATCACTATTATAATTTTTAGTAAAATCAGGATGGTTTTTATTAACTAAATCTGCTAGGGTTAAATTTAACTTAGTTGCTATTTCAGCCCATTGTGTATCAGATACTTTAGTTTTAGTAATATCAATTGTCAATATCTTTTTTAAACTATCTTGTACATATGCCAATGACTGTTTATCAACATTGGAATTTGAATTATAGTAAAAAGTAATTTTATTAGAGTCGGTCGCTATCACACCCATTGGATTTTAAGATTAAATTAGAGTATCAAGTTAAAATATTTCAAATTAAATTTTCTTAAAAAAAAGAAAAAATATAACGTATAAGAAGTCTTTATTCTTTAATAATAACTTTTAATAAGTCTAGTGTAAGTTTTCTTATAAAAATTCTACTTTTGTAGAAGATAAAAATGAATATAATATGTCAGAGAATATAGAAAAAGTAAAATGTTTGATAATAGGTTCTGGACCTGCAGGATATACTGCAGCAATTTATGCAGCTAGAGCTAATATGAAACCAGTTTTATACCAAGGTACACAACCAGGTGGACAATTAACAACTACTAACGAAGTTGAAAATTTTCCTGGTTACCCAGAAGGTATTACAGGTCCAGCAATGATGATGGAACTTCAAAAACAAGCTGAGCGCTTTGAAACAGATGTTAGAGACGGTTGGATTACTAAGGTAGATTTTTCAGGAAGTGTACATAAAGTTTGGGTTAATGGCGAAAAAGAAATCCACTGTGATACTGTAATTATATCTACAGGAGCTAGTGCTAAATATTTAGGTTTAGAGTCTGAGCAAAAATATTTAAAATTAGGAGGTGGAGTTTCTGCTTGTGCTGTTTGTGATGGTTTTTTCTATAGAAATCAAGAAGTTGTAATTGTTGGAGCAGGAGATAGCGCTTGTGAAGAAGCACATTACTTATCAAAATTATGTACTAAGGTTACCATGTTAGTTAGACGTGATGAATTTAGAGCGTCTAAAATTATGGCTGAACGTGTTAAAAACACAGAAAATATAGAAATCTTGTTTAATACCGAAACGGAAGAAGTTATTGGTGATGGACAAGTTGTTACAGGAGTTAAAGTTATTAATAACCAAACTAAGCAATCTCATTTAATTCCAGCGACAGGATTTTTTGTTGCAATTGGACACAAACCTAATACAGATATATTTAAAGGCTTTTTGGACTTAGATGAAACAGGTTATATAATAAACGCTAAACCAGGAACCTCTAAGACTAATATTGATGGTGTTTTTGTTAGTGGTGATGCTGCAGACCACGTGTATAGACAGGCTATTACAGCAGCAGGAACTGGATGTATGGCTGCGTTAGATGCAGAACGTTATTTAGCTGCTAAGGATTCTTCTTTTGAGGTTAGCACATCTACTTATAACTAGTCATTAGACTTTATAATATAAAAAAACCGAAGCAATTGCTTCGGTTTTTTTTTGTAATTATATGTTATTCCAATGTTTAACTTATAACTGTAATTAGTTTCTTTATTTTTTCTTCAGGATGGCATTATCCTCAAAGCTTTCAATAGTAATTTTAGAGCTTCCAAAGATTTCTATTATTGAAGATCCTGATGCATTTATAACTAATTCATCATTAACTTCCACATAAGCTTCGGCTCTATTTTCTGTTGTAACAGTAGCATTTTTAGAGGTTAAATTTTGTCCATTAAAATCAGTCGAGTTGTCTGCATTTAGTATCAAGTTAGCAGTATCACCTTCAATTTTTGCATCGGCACTCTCTAACATGTCAACGACTATTTTAGAGGCATTAATTAGCGCTTCAACCTTACTGCTATCATTTAATTCTAAAGTAGCAGCTTTTGCAGTTATATTTAATTCAGCTTTAGCTTTACCATTATTAATTAGTTTAAATAAATTACTATCAATGGTTAAATAGGCTTCAGTACTTCCGGAAGTGGTTAGTGTTAAATCGTCAAATTTTAAACTAGTTTTAGAACTAATTTCGGCATCTTCTTTAAGCTCGATGGTATTTAAAAGCGAATTATAATATACTGTAATTTCAAGCTTTTTTTCTTGTAGCCTAGCAGTTGTCTTTAAACTTAAGGTGTTATCCTGAGACATTATTTTGATGTAGTCATGTAAGTTTTCGTCGGTAGTAATTTCAATTCTAGTTGAGTCTGCTTGTACTAAATTGACTTCAAACGCTTCAGTTAAAAGTAAACGTTCAAAAGCAGTAACAGGAGTAGATACCTTTGTAAGCACACGACTGCCTTTAACCTTTTCTTTTTTTTGTGCAAACGTAAATGTAATGGTAAGAAGTAAAAATAATGTAAGTAATTGTTTTGACATTTAAGTAAATTGATTTGTTAGTACAAATATAAGCAAAAACCATCCCAAACTTGATTAAAGCTTGAGATGGCTGGTTTTTTTGATTGATTGTTGTTGTTAAGTTTGGTCTAAATTAAAACAAAATAGACACGATTGATGATACTAGATACTCGATTAATGCGATCATAATTGTTGGTTTTTGATTTGATTGATGATTGTATGATTTTAATTCTCGTCTTTGTTATTAGTTATGTTAATACCATCTTCATCATTAATAGTGACTTTTACGTTTTTAGTGCTTGCTTTTGCACCTTCGTCATTAATAATAACATCCATAGTATCTGTTTTGGCAACAAGTCCTTCTTGGTTAACTACAATAGTTGAGGTATTGTCATTATCTGATTGCAAAGTATTGTTGTCGTCATCACAATCCAAACATTCTAGTTTTGCACGTTTTACTAGTAAAAAATGTTCTTCCATTCCGTTATCTAAAATATCGTTATAATAATGGCTGTTGTTTCTATGGTAATTATAGGTACTTTCTTCAGCAAATAATACGCTTCCTTCAGGAAGATAAACCGTTAGTTCTACTTCTTGATCTCTTGATATGTCGTTGTTAGAGACTGTAAAGTAATTGTCTAATATTAAGTTATTGTTATCCAAAGTATAATTATAACTTATATTTTTTGCTCTGTCTTTAGCTTTGCTGTAGCTGCTACCTCTAGCAGATTTGTCTACTCTAATCTTTGCTACACTATCTTTAGTAGATTTGATTATTAGTCTAATGCCCTGAGAAAAAACAACTTCATTTCCGTTATCGTCATCAGCACGTTGTAATCCATAATCACGTCTAAAGCGTTCAGCAAAGGTGTCGTTATAGTTCATGCTTATTACTAAAGTATCATTAGTTTTAATGTTTGCTAACTGTTCTGTTTTTATGTCTGCAGCTTTTTCTTTATAACTTAAGCCTTGTCTTGTACCAATAATGGCCAAGCCAATTATTGCCATAATCCATAATCCAATTAAACTGTATTTAGCAACGTTACCCATTGGTTTTAGGTTGTTTACTAATATTTTTAATCCTAAATAAATAAAGAAAATAATTGGGATTACAGAGACTATAAATATTAAGACAGGAAATAACCAAAAAAGACCATCACCATCATTGAACGTTCTAACATAATCTGTGGTAAAAAATCCAAAATCTGCATCAAAAAAGGTTCCAAATATTAAACCTATTGCTAAAGCTATGATACCAGCAACGCATGATACTACAAGTGCAATACCAATAAATTTAGAAAAGATTTTGAATAAAGATGAAATAACGTTTCCTAAACCTCCAAAAAAGGATTTACTACTAGATTTAATCTTATTGGTGTCTATCTTTTTTACCGAATCGGATATGTTGTCTGACGCTTGTCCAATGCCTTCTTTAAACTTGTCTGCATGTTTTTGAAAATCTATATTTTTTACATTCTCTGATACGCTATCAAATCCGTCTCTAATTTTTTTTTCGATATTAGAAATAGTGACTTCTTCTCCAGTCATGTTTAACTTATCTGCAGTAGTGGTTGCTTCTGGAATAAAAATCCATAATAAAATGTACAAGAAAATTCCAGTACCAGCTCCAAATACTAAAAGTACCCAAACTAATCTTACCCAAATAACATCTATATTAAAGTAATGTGCTAATCCAGAACATACACCACCAACATAACTATTTTCGGTATCTCTAAACAATTTTTTAGCATTACTATTTTTAGATCTGGATGAAGCGTAGCTTTTTGGAGTAGGTTCGTCCTCAAAAATTTCATCATCTACTAAATAATCTTCAGGTTGTCCCATAATGGCAATAACATCCTCAACTTCCTTATTTCCAATAACTTGTCTGTCTGTTTTCATGCGTTCAGAAAACAACTCTGCAATTCTAATTTCTATATCAGCGATAATTTCAGAACGACCTTGAGAGTCTGTAAATGAACGTTTTATAGCCTCAAGATAACGTTGCAGTTTTAAGTATGCATCTTCATCGATATGAAAAAATATACCTGCTAAATTTATATTGACTGTCTTATTCATTTTTAGTTGATTTAATTGATGTTACTATATTTACTGCATGTTGTAATTCGTTCCAAGTCGTGGTTAATTCTTTTAAAAAAAGATGACCTGTTTCTGTTAATCCGTAATATTTACGTGGTGGTCCAGAGGTGGATTCTTCCCAACGATAGTTAAGTAATCCAGCATTTTTAAGTCGTGTTAGTAAAGGGTAGATTGTGCCTTCAACAACTAATAATTTAGCGTCTTTAAGTGTTTCTAATATTTCGGCAACGTATGCATCTTCGTCTTTTAAGACTGACAAGATGCAGTATTCCAGAACACCTTTACGCATCTGTGCTTTTGTGTTTTCTATCTTCATAATTCTGTAAGATGTTTCATAATTAAACTGTTCGTTTTTTGATGATTTGATTGATTGATGATGTGTATTATTTAATAAATTTTATTGTTAATGGGTAGTGGTATTCTGCTCCTTCTTTAGCCTTTAGACTAGCATTAATTATAAAAATAACTTCTAATATAAAACCAAATACAGCTAGTAGTCCAATGCTACCACCAATGTAAAATAGAGGTGAAGGCTTTGTAATGTTTATTCTAATGCCTTCAAAAGCTTGAAAATCCAATAGATCTAAATGATTAAATAAAGTAAAAGCAAAAAACGGAATACATAACGTGCCTATAATGACAGCATATAATAAAATACTAAACTGAAAATTAATAGCTTGCTTACCATGTGCATCAATAAATTCTGATTTATCCTTATTTGCAACCCATAATACTAAAGGTGCTATTAAGTTTCCAAATGGAATTACAAACCTAGAAAAGGTGGATAAGTGAATAAATGTTGCTAGGTTTTTTTGATGACTGGTAACCATAATTTAAAAGTATATAATAGTTTCTTATGCAAATATATATCTTTAAAAAGGTATTATGCAATACAAAGTACTAAAAATTAACATTTTTTTAACATAGTGTAATGTCGATTATTTTCAATAATTTAGCTGAAAATCGAATATATAATGAAGATAACTCCTAGTAAACTTAACACATTTACAATGCTTAAGTTACCATCAGCTTTTTTGTGTGGTGTCAGAACAAAAGTTTTAAATGAAACACAATGCGTAACAACAGTAAAGCACAGATGGTTTAATCAAAACCCTTTTAATTCTATGTTTTGGGCTGTTCAAGGTATGGCTGCCGAATTTGCAACTGGTGCGATGATGATGATGAAAATTAATGAAACAGGTAAAAAAGTGTCAATGTTAGTAACTTCTAATAATGCTACATTTACTAAAAAGGCAACAGGCAGAATTACCTTTGTGTGTAATGATGGTCTGAAAGTAGATCAAGCGTTACAAAACGCTATACTAACAGGAGAAGGTCAAACCCTATGGATGCAAGCTATAGGTACTAACGCAGATGGAGTAGTAGTGTCAACTTTTAATTTTGAATGGTCTATTAAAGTGAAAAATTAATTTGATTTTGTAATAAATAGAATAATTACGCAACATATAATAAATTAAAACTTTACAAATATGTATCCAAAAGACGAATTACCCCAAAGCGGTTTAAATGCACACGACATAGATTATAAAATTTATGGTGAAGAAATGCAGTATGTAGAAGTCGAACTTGATCCTCAGGAAGGTGTAATTGCCGAAGCAGGAAGCTTTATGATGATGGATGATGGTATTAAAATGGAAACCATATTTGGAGATGGCTCTCAAAACGATTCTGGTTTTTTAGGAAAAATATTTGGAGCTGGTAAACGATTGCTAACTGGCGAAAGTTTGTTTATGACAGCATTTTACAACAACCTGACAGGAAAACGTAAAGTTAGTTTTGCATCTCCATATCCAGGTAAAATTGTAGCTATAGATTTACAAGAGTATAAAGGTAAATTTATATGTCAAAAAGATGCTTTTTTATGTGCAGCAAAAGGGGTTAGTGTAGGCGTAGAGTTTAGCAAAAAACTTGGACGTGGCTTATTTGGAGGCGAAGGTTTTATTATGCAAAAATTAGAAGGTGATGGTTTAGCATTTGTCCATGCTGGTGGTACTTTGGCAAGAAAGGTGTTGCAAAGAGGAGAAACACTAAGGGTTGATACAGGTTGTATTGTTGGATTTACACAAGATGTAAATTATGATATAGAGTTTGTTGGAGGTATTAAAAACACCGTTTTTGGAGGCGAAGGTTTGTTTTTTGCAAAATTAGAAGGTCCAGGTGTTGTTTATATACAATCATTACCATTTAGTAGGTTAGCTGGACGTGTTTTGCAAAGTGTACCAAGAGGAGGTAAAAGTAAAGGTGAAGGTAGTATTTTAGGAGGTTTAGGAGACTTGCTTGATGGTGACAATCGTTTTTAGTTAGATAATTTTAACGTGTTTTTAACTGTTAAAATTTAGGATGCATCCTTTTTCAATCTATTTTTTTGCTACCTTTAATCGAAACTTTTAAACCGTTTGCCTATAGCACAATATTACTTTTAATTTAACTAAACCTAAAAATTAATTATGGCAAGAGCAATGTTTGAGTACACTAAAACTGTACTGCAAAAAGTTAGTTTTGATACCACGTTGTTTTGCAAAGAAGTCCAAAAAGCCTTAGAGCGACTATTACCTTATGAGGTAGAAGAGCTTAAAGTGTATATTGAGTCTTTAGTACAGCAAAACCCAAAATTAGACCAATGTTTAATATATCTTAACACTTAAAAATATAAAATTAAAAGCGACCAATTGGTCGCTTTTTTTATGCAAATACCGTAAGTTTTGTATATCAATTTCATCTAAATGCTATAACTTTGCAAAAATTTATTTTTCCCTGAAAAAGCTATTTACAATATTATTGTTTTTATCCTTCGCAATACGTCCTATGTATTACGTTGGTTATGTAGCCTATTTTCAGTTAAATATAGATTACATTATAGACACCTATTGTGTTAATAAAGAAAAACCACAATTAGCTTGTAATGGTAAATGTCATTTAGCAAAACAATTGCAATCGCCAATTAACGATGATAATGATAGTAAAGCTATCACTAATATTGCTGAATCTTTTTTTCCGGTATTTTATACAGAATATCAATATACGATAGACGCTTCTTTGCTATTAATTTTTAAGCAAAAAAATGCAACGGTTTACAATCAAAGGTATTCTTACAACTTTGATTACTTTCATTTTAAACCTCCAATAGTATAATTTTTTATTTTTCGGCTTAAGCCAAAACAGGCTTAATTACATTCTACTTAAATAAAAAATAACAATACAAATGAAATTTTTAAAATACACATTTGCACTATTAGCGTGTGCAATAATTACAGCATGCTCATCTGACGATGACAACAATCAAGCAGAAGATTTAACAGGTCAAACAGGTGTAATCACACTTAAATATGACAATGGTGTTGGCGATCAGGATTTTATCTTCGGAACTTCTTATAACAAATCAAATTCAGAATCTTTTAAATTAGATAATTTAAAATACATGATTAGTAACGTAAGATTTACGGATTCTAATGGTAATATTTTTGAATACCCAACTGAGGATAACGTTTTTATTATTAACGAGCTTGATGGTAATAACGCTGGCGAAATCTTTGTGACATTAGAAGGTGTGGACGCAGCAGATTACGTATCTGTAACTTTTGGTGTTGGTATTGACCAAGACAGATTTGCTTTAGGTGCAGCAGGTCAAGGTACTTTTTTAGACTATGCAACAGACCAAGGTATGATGTGGAGTTGGGCTTCTGGTTATAAATTTATTAGATTAGATGGTACTTTCTCTACAAGTACTGTATCTAACCAACCTTTAAACATACACATGGGAAGCGTTGGTACTGCTTTAGATAATTATAAAGAAGTAACATTAAGTTTTCCAAACACAGTTTTAGTTAGAGCAGATAAATCACCAGAAGTACATATTAAAGCAGATATTGCTAAAGTATTTGATGGTGCAACATCAGTAAATTTTGCTGATGGTTATGACCAAGTACATACAGATGTTAATGAGACACCAATAATCGCATCAAACATTGCTACAATGTTTGAGGTACACCATGTACACAACGATTAAATAAAACTAATAACACCATTATTAGCTAATGGCTTTTAATGGTGTTTTAAATCTTATTAATATGAAAAAGTTAAGCCTTGTTTTATTAGGCTTGGTTACACTGTTTGCCTGCTCTAATAGTACAGAGACTGCTAACTATGTTCCCATACCTTTACAATTAGAATTGCCAACTAATTTTCCTGAAATTGCTTATAATTTGGATAATAATCCCATAACAGACGCTGGATTTGAATTGGGTAAAAGATTATTTTACGAAGGTAAATTATCATCTAATGGTGCAATAGCTTGTGCTTTTTGTCACGAGCAAGCTTTTGCTTTTACGCATCATGGACATAATTTAAGTCATGGTGTAAATGGAGGAATTGGATTAAGAAATGCACAACCTATCCAAAATTTAGCTTACCAAACCTCATTTATGTGGGATGGTGCAGCATCGCATTTAGATTTGCAACCCATACTTCCTATTACTAGCGTGTTAGAAATGGGTGAAACCTTATCCAATGTTATTGTAAAATTACAACAGGATAGTTATTACCAAGCGCAATTTGCTAAAGCATTTGATGGAGGAGAAGTCAATACAGAAAACATGTTAAAAGCACTGTCACAGTTTATGTTAATGATGATTTCATCAAATTCTAAATACGATAAGTATGTTAGACAAGAAGACAATGTTACATTAACTGCTTTAGAATTGGATGGTTTAAATACATTTCAAAATAAATGTTCAAGCTGTCATGCTTCAGATCTATTTACAGATCAAACCTTTAGAAACAATGGGCTACCTATTAATCCACAATTAAATGATAAAGGACGTTTTAATATTTTAGAAGATCCAAACGATTTGTATAAGTTTAAAGTGCCAAGTTTACGTAATGTAGAGGTGTCTTATCCTTATATGCACGATGGACGTTTTTCGACTTTAGAAGTTGTCTTAGATTTTTATGATTCTGGAATTGTAAATAATGGTAATGTAGATCCATCACTACAAAAAGCAGATGGGACTTATGGTATCTCACTTTCAGCATATGAAAAAGAAAGCGTCATAGCTTTCTTAAAAACATTAACCGATAATCAATTTTTAGAAGATGAACGTTTTGCAGAATTTTAAATATTTAATACTAGGAATCATTTTATTTAGTCTCGCTAAAGCAGAAGCTCATAACCCTGTAAACCCATGTAATAGGCATGAACCATTTCAAGTACTATGTGATTTATGTGGTTGTTCTACTAGTAGCGGAAGTTTTGGCTTTGGGACATTAAGTAACGCTAATTTTGTAGGTGTAAGATATATCTATCAAAATTTTGAATCTAAAAATGGGATTTTTGAAAACTCTCCAATAAGTAAAGAAACCTTTAATACTATACAATTATGGGCTCAAATACCTATTAATGATTCTTTTTACGTTACTACAAGTTTGCCATATCAAGATTTGACAAGAGATTTTAATAACGTCAAAGAAAACCTAAACGGGTTAGGAGATGCTAGTGTAATTGGATGGTATAAACACGTGTTTTATAAAAAGAAAGATGAAAGCGTTGTAGATTTTAACCCTAATAAAGAACCATCAGGACATAGTCTGCAGTTTGGTTTAGGTGTTAAATTACCTACTGGTCAGTTTGAACAAAGATTAGCAGATAATATTAATCCAGGATTTCAAGTTGGGACAGGAAGTATAGATGGAGTTTTCTCATTAGGTTATAATTACGGAAGTGACAAATTTGGAGTCAATACGCTACTTAGTTATTATTTAAAAGGCGAAAATAAAAATGACTACCAATTTGGAGATCAATTTAGTTATGCAGTAAACTTTTTTACTGCAATTCCGCGTCAAAAAATGAATATCATGCCTTTTGTTGGACTTTCAGGAGATGTATATGATTCCATTACGCAATACGACGAAACGTTAAGAGATACGGATGGAAATATTGTTAATTTTAGTTTTGGATCCGAGTTGGCTATTGAAAAATTTATTTTTGGAGCTAGCTACACATTACCTGTTAGCCAAAGTTTATTTGGAGATAATGTGCAGTCTAAACAGCGACTATCTGTTTATATAAATTTTGCACTTTAATAAAAAAAAGCGACCAACTGGTCGCTTTTTTTATACTTTTTTATTTATGTATAGGACTAATTATTTGTACATTTTGAAAAGCAATAGCACCTCTAACAATACCAGAAATTACGTCTTGCATAGCTTCAATAATTTGCATTTTAAGTTCGCTTTTATGATATATTAAACTTACCTCTCTTGCAGGTGAAGGTTCTGTAAAATAATGCAGATTTTCTTTAGCTTTTTCATTCAAATCTAAGGTGTGTAAATATGGCATTAGTGTCATGCCTAATCCTTCATTAGATAGTTTTACTAAAGTTTCAATACTACCACTTTCTAATTGAAACTTGTCATCATTATGGTTTTTAAAAGCCTTACATAAATTAATAACACCATCTCTAAAACAATGACCATCTTCTAATAAAAGCATGTCATCAATTTCTAGGTCAGAGGTTTCTAATTTTTTCTTGTTTTTTAACCTGTGATTTTGTGGTACGTAAGCAACAAATGGTTCAAAATATAGGACGCGTTCTTTAATATTTTCGTTTTCTAAAGGTGTTGCAGCAATAGCAGCATCTAAATGTCCATCGTTAATTCTAGATATTATTTCTTCTGTAGTTAACTCTTCAATTTTAAGTTTGACCTTAGGATATTTTTTAACAAAATTGGTTAAAAACATTGGTAATAATGTAGGCATAACGGTTGGAATTATACCAATCTTAAATTCGCCACCTATATAACCTTTCTCTTGATCTACAATATCTTGGATTCTATAAGATTCGTTAACTATATTTCTGGCTTGTGTTACTATTTTTTTTCCAACTTCAGTTAACTCTATTGGTTTTTTACTTCTGTCAAATATTAAAATATCTAATTGGTCTTCTAATTTTTGAATTTGCATACTTAGCGTAGGCTGTGTTACAAAACATTTTTGAGCTGCTTTAGTAAAATTTTGATTTTCAGCTACAGCTAATACATAAGATAATTGGGTAATTGTCATTGATATAGTTTAAGACTATAAAAATATAAAATCTATCAATAAAATTTATACATTATCTGAATTATTTAGCCGTAAATTTGAGTAAACAAATAAATATTACAATAATGAGTTATAATAGCCTAGGATTAGATACAAAAAAAACTAAAGAATTAGCAGATCAATTAAACCAGTTACTAGCTAATTTTCAGATATATTATCAAAACTTAAGAGGTATACATTGGAATATTAGAGGTAAAAACTTTTTTGATTTACATGTAAAATTTGAAGAATTGTATACAGATGCAAACATGAAAGTTGATTTAATTGCAGAGCGTGTTTTAACGTTAGGAGAAACGCCTTTACATACATTTGAAGACTATGTTAAATTAGCTAAAGTGCCAGTAGGACACAATGTCTCAAAAGATGAAAATGCAGTAGCATTAATTGTAACATCTCTAACCGAGTTATTGCAATTAGAGCGTGAAATTTTAAATGCAGCAGGAGATGCTAATGATGAAGGGACCAACTCAATGATGAGTGATTTTATATCTGAACAAGAAAAAACGGTTTGGATGATGAATGCTTGGTTAGGTAAAAGCTTATAAAAGCACACTTAAACAAAATAAAAAAAGAGTGACTATGGTTGCTCTTTTTTTTTGCTATATAGTTTTTGTAGGTTTGTTTTTATAAGTTTAGCCAGTATAAACTAATTAAAATAATGAAAACACCAAAAACACCTTGGCCAACCAAAGCTGCTATGCAACAGGTTTATAAAATGAACCTTTGGGGAAGTAATGCGTCAGAGTTTTATTCAGGTGAAGGCTCTCATAATCCAGAGTTAGTTAATCCTTATATTGAGGCTATAGTGTCTTTTTTAAAAACACTTAATACACCAATCAGTGTATGTGATTTAGGTTGTGGCGATTTTAATATTGGAAGTAAATTATTTAAGTATACTAGTAAATATTTTGCAATAGATATCGTACCAGAGTTAATTGATCATAATAAAAGCAATTTTAAAGCAAATAATCTGTCTTTTAGTAGTTTAGATATAGCTAAAGACGATTTGCCAACTGCAGATTGTGCCTTAATTAGGCAAGTTTTACAGCATTTATCCAATGCAGAAGTCCAAAATATATTAAATAAGTTACAGACTTATAAATATGTTATTATTACAGAGCATATTCCGTTATTTGATTTTATACCTAATTTAGATATAATTTCGGGACAAGGAATTAGACTTAAAAAGCAAAGCGGTTTGGATGTTTTAAAAGCACCTTTTAATTTTAAGGTTACATCTCAAGAGGAGCTTTTAACTATTAATCTAAAGGATGGTAAAGGTAAAATTGTGACAACTAAGTATACACTATATTAAACTATTATTTAAAAATAGAGTCAAGTTTACATAGCAATGTTTTCTAATAATATGTCTGCAACTTGTGGAAGTCTATTAATTAAATCTTCTAAAACCTTAGGATCGCTTAAATCGGTTCTTATGCCTGGAATTAAGCTTAATGAAGGATCATCAAAATCTGCACAACCCATACTCCAAATGCCAAAAAGTCTAGTCTCTACTGTTTGATCATTAATTATTTTGATTTTACTGTGTCTTATATCGCGACGTAAACGCTGTAAAAGGTCATCAATAATATCATGATCACCTTCAATAACCTGAACAAATAAACCGTCCTTGTGCATTAGTACACCTGTAATATTATCTATGGTGTTAAATGCACGTGCATCATGTAGTAGATCTAATAACTCACGTTTATTAAAATGTTGTGTGGCTTGACTAGAGTAAATTATTCGACGACAGGTCATATGTTTATTATAAAGTAGGTTATTAATAGTATTGGTTATCACTAAGTTAATCAAAAAAAATAATGTTGAAAAAAAATAAAACTAAAAAAAGCCACTTATAGTGGCTTAAATAATGTTTGTTTGGTGATTGTATTAAAAGCGTATATCTAAATTTAAATTTTCAGCGTCGATATTAAATTTAGCTTCTCCAAAGTTAGGAGGACCATAACTTAAAGGATTATTAGACATTCCATAACTTTCTTTTGGCATTCCATTTTCAAAATCCATTCGGTTATTCTTATTTTCATCATGTAAAACCATAACAGCATATGTACCAGGTTTTATATTTTTAAAAGTAACAGTAACTGTATTGTTTTTTATCTCACTATTAATATTCTGAATACCTTGACCTTTCATCCAAGTTTCACCATTATGTAAAGAAAACATAATTTGTCCAATATTATTTTTAATATTTTTTACTGTAACTGTTATTGTTTGACCTTCTATTGTTGTTACCTCTAAATCTGATTGTGCTACTGAAAACGAGATGCTTAATATAAAAACTATTAAACTAGTTATAAAAGTTAAGTACTGTTTTTTAGATGTTTTTAAAGTCTTCATAATATGTTGTTTTAATTGGTTAACACTTCAAATTTGCAACAAAGACAACTATTAGACTAAAAAATCGTACTCAACTGTTATTTTTTATAGTTCAGTTGTAGTATTAAATCATTGGTATGATTTCTACGCGTCTATTTTTATGTCTACCTGCTTCAGTATTTGAAGAGTCCACAGGAAATTCTTCACCAAAACCTCGTGTTATAAGTTTGGTTGAATCTATTCCTTTCGCAACTAAATAATCTCTTACTGCATTAGCTCTAGCTATTGATAATTTTAAGTTAGTTTCAGCAGAGGACGTATTATCTGTATGTCCAGATATTTCGTAAGTTTTTATGTCAGATTTTTTGATGTAAGAAGCTACATTATCTAGTGTTTTTTTGCTTTCGGCTGTAATTTCTGATTTACTTAATTCAAAATAAATTAAAACAGCTTTTGGTTTAGAAGGTTGAATTTTTTCATTATTATTGGCTACAGGTGGACAACCATTATTATTGTTTAATCCTTTAACAGAAGGACATTTATCAAATTTATCTGGTACACCATCATTATCTGTATCTGGTAAAGGACAACCGTTATTAGTTTTATCTCCAGCAAAATTTGGACATTTATCATATGGGTCTGCTACACCATCATTATCAGCGTCTGGACAACCATTTAACGTTCCAGCGATATCTGGACAATTATCTTCTTGATCCATAATGCCATCTTTATCAGTGTCAGGACAACCACCATAAATGGCTAAACCAAATACATTTGGACAATTATCTTCTTTATTAATAATACCATCGTTGTCGTTATCTGTTCCACCAAATTTAAAAATTAGACCAACAGAGTGTTGGAAGTGGCTTATCCCATAATCATCCAATGCATGTTTATAGATGGATTGACCAGTTAAACCAAAATTATAAGTTATCCAAACATTTAATCCAACGCCTGCATTTGCTGTAAGTGATTTACCTAGCGTATCTACCCATGTTAATCCACCTCCTACAGCTACATAAGGGTTAACATTAAAATTATTTATAAGGTTGTATTTGACTAGACCATCTAAGGCTATTAATGAAAACTTTTTGTCAACATCAATGTAATTTTGTTTAATTCCTGTTAATGTTACAGATCCCTCTAAAGATAAATTGCCTGTTAAGTGTCTAGAAAGTGCTCCTTTAAAGCCAGCAACTTCCCAATTCCAAGTTTTAAAACGTCCTAAATTATTTGGTGCTTTTAGTACAGGATTATTAATTGCATTGGTGCTTAGGCTAGCTGTCCATGGAGAATACACATCTTGCGCTTGTAAGTTTTGAGATACAGCTAGTAGTAGGACAACAGTTAGTAGTAAAACTAATCGTTTCATTTTTTTTAGAATATTGGTTAATAGCAAGACCAATATAGTTTAAATAATAATAATATTAAAACTATTAGGATTAACGGTTGGCTTAGACAGATTAAGTATAATAAGGACTCTAACGTTTGTAATGGATGTTAATAATTGTTAAGTTTAAGCTCTTAGGTTAATTTTATAAAAACTAATTTTGCTTTTTAAATTGACTATGTTTTACATTATAGATATTTTAGGAACAATTGCTTTTGCAATTTCAGGTGTACTTGTCGCACTTAATAAACGGATGGATGCTTTTGGTATTTTAATTATTGCCTTTGTTACTGCTGTTGGAGGAGGTACCTTAAGAGATATTTTAATAGGCGAAACACCTGTTAGCTGGATGAAAGATATGACCTTTATTTATGTTGTTATAGCGTCTACCATATTTGCTGTTGTATTTAGATCTAAAATTGATTATTTACGCAAATCTTTGTTTTTATTTGATACAATTGGTATTGGATTGTATACAGTTGTTGGAGTTGAAAAAGGAATTTCGGCTGGATTACATCCTATTATATGTATTTTTTTAGGAACAATGAGTGCCTGTTTTGGAGGTGTAATTAGAGATATTTTATGTAATGAAATCCCTGTGATTTTTAGAAAAGAAGTTTATGCAACAGCGTGTATATTAGGAGGTGCAACCTACTTTTTAGTTATTAAATTACCAATAGCATCAAATTTTGTATTTGTAATTGCAGGAGCAGTAGTTATAACTGTAAGATTAATCGCTGTAAAATTTAAAATTAGTTTACCTAGTTTATATAAAGACTAATTAGCGACTACTTTTAATCCTACAATAGATATTATTAAAGTGGAAATAAAAAATAATCTCCAAAAAGTTGCAGGCTCATCAAAAACTACGATACCTAAAATGACGGTTCCAACAGCTCCAATACCAGTCCATACAGCATAGGCTGTCCCAATAGGTAGTTGTTTGGTAGCTTTTAAAAGTAATAACATACTTATAGCTAGACAGATTATAAATCCAATATACCAATAAGTAGCTATAGTTCCACTGGACTCTTTTGCTTTACCAAGACAGGCTGCAAAAGCTACTTCAAATAATCCAGCTATGATTAAAATAATCCAATTCATGTATTAAGCAGAGTTGTTATAAAAGCACTATAACTTTTAATCAAAAATAAAGTATTTATATAGATTTTGTATGACAAAGGATGGCTGAATAAGGATAAATAGTCATTGCATAACAAAGTATCAATTCTGTCTTAATATTTTATCCATTTTACGACCTTTAGCTAGTTCATCGACTAATTTATCCAATTATCTTACTTGTTGGGTTAAAGGAAACATAATATCTTCAATGCGATAACCGCAAATAACACCTTTAATAAATTTAGCATTTGGGTTAAGTGTTGCCTCTTCAAAAAAGGTTTTAAATGACACTTTTTTATCAATTAAGGTTTCTAATTTGAAAGCGTTGTAACCTGTCAACCATTCTATTACTTGGTGTAACTCAGTTATTGTACGTCCTTTTTTTTCCACTTTAGTTACATAATGAGGATATACAGATGCGAAGGTCATTTTAGCAATTCTCTCATTTTGTTCTGGTGTAACGATCATAATTTTAATTGTTATTAGTTTTTAATATAAACTTATAAAAGAAAATAACCCTAAGTACAATTTCAAAAAATTATAAATAGGGTTGTAATATTAGTATAATATCAATTTTTATTGGAACTTAAAATATTAATTATTAGTCGTAACCGGAAAACCTCTATCACGCATTAAAGCTTCAATTTTAGCACCTCGTCCTCTAAATAAATTATAAGCTTCGGCTGGATCCATACTATTTCTTGGTGCAAATAAGTATTTAACTAATTTATCGGCTAAAGCTTTATCATAAAAACCATCAGGTGCATCTTTAAATGCTTCCGAAGCATCGCTAGTTAGTACATCTGCCCACATATAACCATAATAAGCAGTCGCATAACCTTCGCCAGAAAAAACATGTCCAAAATGTGGTGTTCTGTGACGCATTGGTAATTCTTCAGGCATATTAAGTGTTGCTAAAGTTTCGGTTTCAAACTTAGCTATATCGATATTTGTTGGGTCTGCTAAATGTAATTTCATATCCATTAATGCAGAAGCTAAATATTCAGTAGTAGCAAAACCTTGATTAAATGTTGCAGCTTTTTTGATTTTAGAAACAAGTGCAGCAGGAATAGGTTGGCCTGTTTTATAATGTACTAAAAATTGATTTATAACTTCGTCTGTAGATAACCAACGTTCTAGTAATTGACTCTGAAACTCAGTGTAATCTCTGACACCACCATTTAATGTTGGGTATTTTACGTTAGATGAAAAGAAGTGTAAAGCGTGTCCAAATTCATGAAAGAAAGTTTCGGCATCATCCCAAGATATTAAAACAGCTTCACCTGGAGCAGCTTTTACAAAATTAGAATTATTAGATGCTAATACTGTTTTTGGTCCATCAAATGTAGTATGGCTTCTGTAGGTTGTAGCCCAAGCACCAGATCGTTTTCCTGGTCTAGCAAATGGATCTAAATACCATAGTCCAATGTGTTTTCCAGAATCTAAATCTGTAACTTCCCAAACTTTAACGTCTTCATGAAACACAGGTACTTTTCCCTCTTCCACTGGAGTAAATTTATAATTAAATAAACGTCCAGCTGTATAAAATAAGGCTTGTGTTAATTTGTCTAATTGTAAGTATTGTTTAACCTCGTCACTATCTAAATCGTATTTTTTCTGGCGTACTTTTTCAGCATAAAAGCGATAGTCCCAAGGTGCGATTTCTATATTTTTACCTGCAGCATCAGCTACAGCTTGCATATCTGCGACTTCTTCTTTAACTCTTGCAATAGCTGCAGGCCAAACTGCTTCCATTAATCTCATAGCATTTTCAGGTGTTTTTGCCATACGATCTTGTAAACGCCATTCGGCATAATTAGAATAGCCTAATAATTGTACACGCTCTCTTCTAAGTTTTAATATTTCTGCAATTAGCGCTTTGTTATCATAGGCATCTCCATTATCTCCTCTAGAGTAGTAGTTGGTCCAAACTTGCTTACGTAATTCGCGTTCAGTACTATAAGTCAAAAATGGATCCATTGACGATCTAGTGTTTGTAATGGCGTACATACCGTCTTTACCATTATCTGTTGCAATTTTTGCTGCAGATTTTATAAAACCATCACTTAATCCGTCTAATTGGTCTTTAGTTAAATAAGTGATATAGTTTTCTTCGTCATGTAATACATTATCTCCAAACTTATTATATAGTGTAGATAACTCTTTATTAATCTCAGCATAGCGCTTTTTCTTAGCGTCATCTAATTCGGCTCCATTCATTTCAAAACGTTTGTAAATAAGTTCTACAACGCGTTGTTGATCTGCTGGTAATGGGTTTTTTAAAGAAGCCTCATATACTGTTTTAATGCGTTTAAATAATTTTGTGTTTTGATTAATTTTAGAAGTATAATCAGATAATTTAGGTGCCAAAGCACTTTGTACGTCTCTAAACTCAGGACTACTTATGTTACTACTAAAAATCCCATAATAAGTAAAAACATTATCTAGACTATGACCTGCACGCTCCATAGCTTCAATAGTATTTTTAAATGTAGGTGCATCAGTATTGTTTGCAATTACCTCAATATCATTTAGTCCTTGCTCGATACCTTCAATCACAGCAGGTTCTACTTGGTCAACTTTCATTTTGTCAAAAGCAGGAACACCTCCATAAGGTCCTGTAAAGTCTTTAAGCAATAGGTTATCACTCATAGGTTTAGAATTGTCGTTTGTTGTAGCATCTTTTTTACAACTGGTACTTAGTAAAATAATAGTACAAGTTAGGATGCAGTAAATAGGATTTGTTTTCATAGTTAAGTTGATTATAGTCTAAAAATACTTAAAAGTATATCCTTATTCTAAAATTTTGACTGTTTTAATATAGATGTTTGATAAAGGCCAATCGGACTCGTCCACAGTAACTGCGTTAATCTTGTCAACAACGTCCATACCAGCTATGACCTCTCCAAAAATAGTAAAATCACCATCTAAATGAAACGCATCTTGTTGTGTGATAAAAAACTCGTAAGGTGAGGCTAATTTATGCGGATTTTCAATCTCGCTACTAGGCATAGATATTACACCTCTTTTATGAGTAAAACCACGTTTTGTATCTGTTGGCAATAAATAATGACCAATTTTACCACGTTTGGCAGCAACTTTTACATTGTCTGTGTTACCACCTTGAATGATAAAGTTTTTAACCACCCGATGAAACTGTGTATTATCAAAAGCACCTAGTTTAGTTAGAAAAATAAAATTAGCACGATGAAACTTAGTAATGTCATGTAATGCTATGTCAATGTTACCCATGGTTGTTACCAGACGTACTTTGCTTTCTTTATTTTTAGTTTCGTATTCTAAAAAAAAGTCCATAGCGTTACCCTCGGTTAAATAAGGGTATTTTCGTTTAGGAGTCGTGTCTTTCTCTATAGTGTCAACCACTGTTTTAATCGAGTTTGTTGTCATTTTAGATTTGGATTGTTTATCTTCACAATTAAGAAATACAAAACAAAAACCAACCAATAATAATACGCGCATTTTTAAAATGAATTTTAATGAATTTGTCATAGCGTTACCAAAAATAAAAAATATACCATTGCCAGCCGAAGCATCACAGCTTAAAATGGTGCCATCATATAGGCAAGATTTGGTAAAGCAACAAGGTGATAATATTAAAAATGCTAGGCAAAGTGCAGTTTTAGCCTTGTTTTATCCGGATTTGGAAGCGCAAACTAAACTAATTTTAATTTTAAGAAAAACCTACAAAGGGGTTCATTCTGGACAAGTCGGTTTTCCAGGCGGAAAAGTAGAGCAGGAGGATCTGGACTTAATGCATACTGCTTTGCGTGAAACGCATGAAGAAGTTGGTGTCCATCCAGAATTAGTTACAGTTTATAAAAAGTTAACGCAAGTTTACATTCCACCAAGTAATTTTTATGTCCAACCGTTTATTGGATTGGCTTCTCAAACACCAATATTTACTAAACAAGATGCCGAAGTAGAGGATTTATTAGAGGTATATCTAAGGGATTTATTGTGTGATAGTAATTTAACTTCCAAAAAAGTTAAGACAAGTTATGGTGCTGAGGTTGAGGTGCCTGCCTTTAATTTAAGTAATCATTTGGTTTGGGGTGCAACTGCCATGATGCTTAGCGAAGTCAAAGACTTGTTAAAAGCAACCCTTTAACTTAAAGGTTTTTCTATATTTGTATCCACTAAATGTAAAATAAAACTATGGGTTTATTTAAAAAAAATCCTTTTGGACATATACTTTTTGTTAAAAAATGGTTGATTAGAATCTTAGGCGTCTTAACACATAGACGTTATAGAGGGTTTAATGAGCTACAAATTGAAGGGTCTGATATTATAAGAAACTTACCTGATACCAACGTATTATTTATATCTAATCATCAAACATACTTTGCAGATGTAATTGCAATGTTTCATGTTTTTAATGCAGCATTAAGTAATAGACAAGACACGATTAAAAATGTGGGTTATTTATGGAATCCAAAACTAAATTTTTATTACGTCGCAGCTAAAGAGACTATGAAGGCTGGACTATTACCTAAAATATTTGCTTACACAGGATCTATTAGTATAGAGCGTACTTGGCGTAGTGAAGGTAAAGACGTAAACAGACAAGTTAAAATGTCTGATATTTCTGCTATTAAAAAAGCGTTGGATGATGGTTGGGTAGTTACATTCCCACAAGGGACAACCACACCTTTTAAGCCAATCCGAAAAGGGACAGCACACATAATTAAGCGTCACAAACCAATAGTGGTGCCTATTGTGATAGATGGTTTTAGACGTAGTTTTGATAAAAAAGGATTACGTATTAAAAAGAAAAATGTATACCAATCTTTTGAGATTAAAGAACCATTAAAAATTGATTACGAAAACGACTCTATTGCAGATATTGTAGAGCAAATTGAATATGCTATTGAGCAGCATCCATCGTTTTTAAAGGTAATACCTCAAGAAGAGTTATTAGCACAGGAAGAGCTAAATAAACAACGTGAATTTTTAGGCGAGTAATTACTAGGTTAAATACAGCTTTCAGACGTTTTAACATCTATTACTAGACCTTCAGCTTTTGCTTTTTTATCCTTTTCGGATCCTAAAGCCATACCAATTACCATACCTATAAGTAGCCCAAAAGTTAAGCTTATAGGTCCTAAAGCCATACCAAAGACTAATCCAAGACACATACCTATTGGCATGTAGGTGTTGGTGTAATGACCAATAGTAATTAAATTAAATTTTTGTTTTAAAAAGGCTAATAATTGCTTCAGTTTTTTGTTTAAAACTTTAATATTGGTACTAGATTTTAAATCTATTAAATCCAGCTCATTATGCAAGGCTGTATGTTCAACTTCAGAAAAATTTCTTAGCTTTAAATCGTTAAACACTCTAACAAAATCATCATAAATACGACGTTCTTTTTTTGAAGAAAGTTCTGTTTTTAAACCTTTAAAAAAAGTAATGTAGTTATCAAAAGTCTGCATTATACTTCTATTTTTTTAAGCTCGTTGTAGTTTCTATTTAATCGTTTTAATAAAATACCGTAGATTAATTTATAAAACAACCAGATTATAGTTACAAAAATTACAGTTACTAAAGCAAACACACCAACCATTACCATAAATTGTGTATTGTTAAAATGCTCAATTTTTTCGATCAATTTAGGATCATGTTTACTAGTGTAATAAAAACCAAAAATCATTGATACAGTAGCCATAATTAAATTATACAGTACGTAGTACTTGATAACTTTTCTGGTTTTTATAATATTTTTCATTAACCGTCTAGCACTATCAGTGACAGATATAGACTTGTAAGATTTGTATAATAAGTATACAAACAATATAATAATAGCGTAGGATAGCACACTTAAAATTATAAACCAATTACTGTTATACATCTCATCATGTTTAGCACGATAGGTGTCAGACATTACAAATGGCAAAGCATTTATAACAATCCAAAAAACTAATTCGGCAATACTTATATAAAAAAGCGTCTTAACAATACTAGACGATTTTTTTAATAACATAGGGTAGATTTGCGAAGCCGATTTTTTTTCAAATTTAGCATCACTATTAACCCAATCCTTCTTCAATAATTCTAATTCATCCATAGGTTACGGATTTAAAATGGTTTTTAATTTTGTTTTCACTCGGTTCATTTTCACTCTAGCATTCACTTCAGTAATTCCCATTGTTTCACTTATTTCTTTATAATTTTTGTCCTCTAGATATAAAAAAACTAACGCTTTTTCGATATCATTTAATTGGTGGACAGCATTATATAATAATTTTAATTGGTCCTCTTCTGTACTGTCATATTCCTCAGCACTTATTTTAAACTGTACAGTATCAAATTGCTGAGTATTTATAGTACGTTTAGACTTGCGATATAACGTAATTGCAGTATTTAATCCCACACGATACATCCAAGTACTAAACTTACTATCACCTCTAAATTTCGGGAAAGCCTTCCATAATTGGATGGTTATTTCCTGAAACAAATCATTGTGCGCATCATAATTATTGGTATAAAGTCTACAAACTTTATGCACAATGTTTTGATGCTGCTCCAGCAATTCGACAAAATTTTGTTCTAGTGGTTTACTCAATGGTTATTTGGTTGGTTTAACTATTAGTAGTTTAAAATATAAAGATGTTACACAAATTTAAAATTATTTTTTTTGGCGTTACCACAAGGGTCGCGTTTTCCGTTTAAATCTTTTTTTGCCATAAGGCAAAGCAAAAAAAGGATACCACTGCAACCGCTAACGCAACTCATCCTTAAAAAATAACACTTCAGGATTATTTTATTTTAAATCAGAGGTCATCCAAACATCTTTGTGCCATCAAACAATCAAAACTCGAACCATAAATTATGAAACCTTTTTTTACACTATTAATCCTATTAGTCAGTCTATTTACGCAAGCGCAAACCACAATATCAGGAACAGTAATTGATACAAATAAGCAACCAATATTAGGTGCTAATGTTTACCTAAAAGGCACTTATGATGGAGCCAGCACATTAGCAGATGGTAGTTTTAGTTTTATAACAAGTAACACAGGACAGCAAAGTTTAGTCATCTCTTTTGTATCTTTTGAAACAATAACACTTACTAATCAAGTTACTGACTTGCATGATTTAAAAATTGTATTAAAAGACGATATAAACACTTTAGATGCAGTGGTACTATCAGCAGGTACCTTTGCAGCAGGAGATAATAGTAAAATATCAGTATTAAAACCGTTAGATGTGGTAACTACTGCCAGCGCATTAGGTGATTTTGTAGGCGCTTTACAAACACTTCCAGGTACAACAACAGTGTCAGAAGATGGACGCTTATTTGTACGTGGTGGAGATGCAGAAGAGACACAAATATTTATCGATGGTATTCGTGTGTTTACACCTTACTCACCAACAACTAATAATATCCCGACACGTGGACGTTATTCGCCATTTTTATTTGACGGAATTACATTTTCTACAGGAGGTTATAGTGCAGAATATGGACAAGCATTATCTAGTGTTTTAGAGCTTAATACGGTTAATCAACCCGATCAAGAAAAAACAGATATTGGTATAATGAGTGTTGGAGCTAGTTTAGGAAACACCCAAATTTGGGATAAAAACAGCCTAAGCGTCAATGCGGCTTACATTAATTTATCACCTTATTTACAAGTGTTTGATGATCGTAACGATTGGAAAAAACCTTTTGAAACCTTTTCTGGAGAAGCTGTTTTTAGACATAAAACAGACAATGGACTACTTAAACTTTACAGCGCTTTTGATACTTCGGATTTTAGTTTAGTACAAGACGATATAAATTACCAAGAAGGCATACCTCTAGCCTTAAATAACAAAAACGTTTACTTTAATGGTTATTATAACCAAGTTTTAAATAGCAATTGGTCACTAGCTACTGGTTTAAGTTATACCTATGCTAAAAGCAAAGTAAATGTTTTTGATAGTAAAATTCAGTCAACAGAAAACTCAGTACATGCAAAATTAAAGCTTAAACACCATATTAGTAACAGGTTTAAATTAAATTTTGGTGCAGAGCAGTTTACGACGCAATTCAGCGAAGACTATAACGATGCAATAATTAATAACGTCACTTATGGTTATAACAATAACCTAACAGCAGTCTATACTGAGGCTGATATTTTCTTCTCTAAAAATTTAGCATTAAAAGCAGGTTTTCGCGCAGAGTATAGTGCTTTATTTGACCAAGCAACATTATCTCCAAGAGCATCCTTAGCTTATAAAACAGGCAGTAAAAGCCAATTGTCATTAGCGTATGGTAACTTTTTTCAGCAACCAAATAGTGCTATTTTAAAATTTAATCAAAACCTAAATGCACAACAAGCCCAACATTATATTTTAAATTATCAGTTTAATGCAGACGGTAAAATATTTAGAGCAGAAACCTATTATAAAAAATATAGTGATTTAGTAAAATATGATACCGACTTGACTAGTTTTGATACTAATTTTAATAACACTGGTAGTGGATATGCAACAGGATTAGATTTGTTTTTTAGAGACAATAAAAGCATCAAGAATATTGATTATTGGGTAAGTTATTCGTTGTTAGATACTAAACGAGATTATAAAAATTTTCCAATAGCTGCACAACCAAATTTTGCAAATACACATAATCTGTCAGTAGTCGGAAAGTATTGGATAGATAGTTGGAAAAGTCAGGTAGGACTTAGTTATAATTTTGCATCTGGTCGATCGTATACAGATCCAAATCAGATGGGATTTTTAAATCAAAAAACAAAAGCTTATAATAGTTTAAGCGTTAATTGGGCTTACCTTTTAAGTCCTCAAAAAATCCTTTATTTTTCAGTAAATAATGCCTTAGGATTTACTAATGTTAATGGTTATCAATACTCAGATACACCAAATATAAATGGTCAGTTTAATAGTCGTGCCTTGCGTCCAGCTGCAGACCAGTTTTTCTTTGTTGGTTTCTTTTGGACAATTAGCCAAAATGGTACAGATAACCAATTAGATAATTTATAATTATTATTACTTCAAAAGGTAGGAATTATCTGTATTAAATGGTTATATTACTAAATATCTAACTTAAATTTTTATAGCTATGAAAAGTTTCCTTTTAAAATCCGTTCTAGTATTAGTGCTAATAAGTTTTACGTCTTGCAGTAGTGATGACGATACAACAGATAATTCAGCAGAAGTAAATCAAGTCGTTGGAGAATGGCAAATGTATAGGACAGAAAATCTTGAAGCTGTCATTGACCAATGGACAGGAACAGAATGGACTTATGTTGATCAATGGTTTAAAAGTGTTTTGGATGATTCTGAAATATTAATAACATTTAATAATGATGGTACATTTACCGAGTTTTATGCAACTGTTGAAACTGCTAACGGAACTTGGGAAAAATTAGAAGATGGACGTTATAGTTATAATTACACCTTAGAGGTAGATAATACCAATGAAGTCCTAGTTGGAACTCGATTAATTACAGTACACTGTGATAATACCTTTTCTGTAATTACAGAAGGTGACGACAGAAACGTAGCTTATTACAGAACCAGAAACACGACAGAATGTAGTGACTTGATTACTTATAATCTAGAATAATTAATAGATTTATAAATATTACCTAAACTAATAATTTAATAGCAAGCAGAATTAAAACTCAGTTTGCTATTATTTTTTTGTTATTAATTTATTCTAAATTGCAGCATGAAATTATTTGTCAAGCTATTTATCATTCTATTTATTATAGATATTGCGTTAGGGTTTTCTATAAGTTATCTAGCAGAACACGTCCTACAACCCAATAGTATTGTAATACGCTTAATTGATGAAGCTATTTCGTTTCCGTTAACCTTATTTAATCGCTTGTTTCCAGAACAGGGCATTTATAGATCAAGCACAAACTCGTTTTGGTTGGTTGTAATAGTTAACGCATTAATGCAAGCCTTAATAGCTTTTATAGTTATTAAATTAATAAAAAAAGCACGCGCTTAGTTACGCTTTATAATCTAAAATAAAGGTAAAGACTCAAACTGAGCAATTAAAAATAATTTACCACACGCTCTAGCGTCTGACAAAGCATCATGATGCTTTAAAGGAATATTGTGCACTTTACAGCAAGCATCTAATTTAGCAGGTTTATAACCTTTATTACGATATAGTTTTAAAGTACATTCCCAACGTTGTTCCATGACTAAATCAGCATGCGGAATATTAAAATCGCTCATCGTTTTTAGTAAAACCGTTCTGTCAAAAGATTCGTTGTGAGCCACAGTTGTAATTCCCGAAATTCTTTTTTTAATCTCAGGATAAATAGCTTTGAAGTTTGGCGAAAACCTAGTGTCATCCTCTGTAATACCATGTACTTGTATGTTATGGTAATTGTATTCGTTTTTTGGAGGTTGTATTAAAGCATGAAACTCTTCAATAATTTCGCCATCTTTAAACGTTACAATTCCAACAGAACAAATATGATGGCTTTTAGCAGTTTCAAAATCTATTGCAGCAAAGGTCATGTATTAGGTTTTGTGTAAAGTTAAATTATATAATTTAATTTATTTTATTTACTCAAAGCTTTTAAAATGCGTTCCTCATTAATGACAATGTCTCTAAACAAGACATGAGGAAACTCTTTGTGTTTTGATGTTTTGAAAAAGTCGAAGATATTTGATAAAGTAGAAGCTGTAATCAATGATAAATTCATTTCAGTATCCATTTCACAATCTGTAACAAAATCATCACTAAACTCAGGAGCGACAAGTAATATTTTGACAATTCTTAAATTATTTTTAAGAGCTAAATTTTGATAAGATTTAAGTTGTCTAGAAACAGAGCTAAATTTATTGTATCCTCTTTCTTTACTGGTTTTACATTCAACAATAATGATTTCGTCATTACCTAAGTTTAAAAGAATATCCATCATGTCCTTTTTGGTATTCAATTTATTTTTGAAAGCATCATCTGCATTAAAACCTAAACTAGTGAAAATTGTTTTAGTTAATTCTTCAAATTTTTGACCTAATTCACTTTCCTTAATAATAATTCCATTTTCTTTCAATAAATTTAAGTTTCTATAGGCTACATTTTCATAATTTTCTAAATATAAATTTTCGACATCTTTGTAATGTTCTAAAATATTTAAAATGTCATCTCCTCGCTGTTTAACTCCATTATCTTTAATAAACTTAGTCAAATCATCTTTGACGATTAAATCTAAAATGTCTCTAGGTTTAATATTATAATCTAGTAAAAAGTCCGCTTTTAAAACATACTCTTCTTGTAATTCAAATTGATCTTTTATTTGTTTATTTAATTTAGGTAATGACTGATTTAACTCTGATAATAACTTATCAAATCCATCTAACGAAATACCAACTTTTTCATCACGTTCAACAATATCAAAATATTCAATTAAACTGCTTATTTTTTCATCTAAAGTACTTCCTTTTAAACTACTTATATTTAAACCTTTTTCACACAGTTCGTTTAAGGTTTTTTTCTTTTCAGTTAATGTGCTTCCTGTTTTGTAAATCCCTTCTAAAAGTAGATTAGTAAAAGAGACGCCTTCTTTAATTATTTCTTCAATTTTTTCAGAGTAATTAAGCTTTCTATCGATATTATGGTCTCTACAAATTTGATTTATGATTGGTTCTCTTAATAATTTTAATGTCCTTCTGTAAAATTTTTCACCTACTTCTTTTTCTCTAATATTTCTTAATATTCTAACCATTTCATCTGCAACATAAATTGTATTTTCTTTGTTTGAAAAGAAAATGACGCCAATGTTTTTCAAACCTTTGATTACATCCTGGATATCAAGCTTTTTAATAGGTAAAATAGAATAGTTTATTAGTTTAATCTCTTCTTGAGAAAGTCCAAGTTGTTTTGAAAGTGTCAGTATGATTGAAAGTTCATCCGAAGAAACTTTTGCTTCTCTATTATTAGCTATATCATTATTATACGCTGTATGTAAACAGGATTTGTAGATTTTGTAATCTCTTTTTCTAAGAATGCTTAATTCAGATTTATCATCTTCAAAATCTGCATTCAGTCCTTTAATTTTATTTTTTAATTGTTTGACTTCAGTTTCGTAAAGACGAGAAAACCAATCTTGTTTCATTATACAATTACCATCTCTAATAATAATATCAATTAAAATATCTAATTGAGAAGTGATTTCTTGAAACTCACATTTAATATGTTCTTGAAATTCATTTTCTGTTAATGCAAAAATCTTTGATATATTTTGATTATCTACAGATTTTAACCCTTTGTCTGTTGAACTTAGAATAGTATTAATCTCTTTTATCTGCTTTGGGTTTTTAGATATAATAGTATCTATTATCTTTATAAATGAGTTCTTTTCTATCGAACCCATTTTGTCTAATATTTTTTCTAATTTCATAATATTGGAAAGTGAGGTTAAAAACTTTAATTTCTTATCTCAAAACAAAGCTTTTTTTACCAAAAAAAATTACGGAAAACCGTAACCTTATTTAACCTTATCTTAAAGTATAAACTTACAACTATAAGCTGTTATATAAAATACGTAGAACTACGTAAATAACACGCATTACAATTCAGCCTAAAAAAATAACAGTTGGGTGACTCACTTTTTTAAAAGATGCGTTTATACTAGATATTTGTCGTGTAACAATAAAATAATTTAACATGTACAAACTAGCCATTATTATAGCATTATTAGTATCAAGTATGCTACAAGCACAAACCACTTATGAAAGCGGAATGAACAAAGCATTTGAACTTTGGAAACAAGGTGAAATCGCGCAAGCCTCAAATATGTTTGAGCGTATTGCAACTGCTGAAACAGACAATTGGTTGCCATCCTATTATGCTGCACAAGTATTAATCTTGGATGGATTTTCTAAACTAAAGCAAAAGGATGTTTTAGAGGCTCAGTTAAAAAAAGCACAGGGTTTTGTGGATGATGCCAACGCAATATCTAAAGATAATCCCGAAATTATGGTATTGCAAGCCATGTTACATATGGTTTATGTGGTAAGCGATGGTGCAACGTATGGTATGACCTTGTCAGGTAAAATTAATGCACTATACGCACAAGCTTATAAATTAGCTCCTGATAATCCAAGGGTTATGTTAAGTAAGGCAGAATGGGCTATGGGAACTGCCAAGTATTTTGGAAAAGACACTAAGCCATTTTGTATGCAAATAGAAAAATCTCTGCAACTTTTTGCTAACTTTAAACCAGAAACTGCGTTTGATCCAAATTGGGGACAAGAGCGTGCAGAACAATTAACTAAAGACTGTAACAAATAATAATGTCAAAATTTATAAAAGAATTAGGTAAAGCATTTATAGTAGGTTTACTTGTGTTTTTGGTTAGAATCGTGATTATGTATCTTAACGGTTCTACAATACAAGCCAATCAAGAGTTACTATTAGATTTTATTTATAATCAAATGTATGCTGTAGTGTTGCACTTGTCCAATGCTTATTTTGTGACTTATATGTTGCAAAAGCATAAAGACAATCTGTTTAAACTTAAAAACTTAATTCTTGCTGCTTTAGCTTCCATTGTAATCTCTGTTGTTGCCATATTCTGTTTAAGATTATTTATTAATGTTGTCATATATGGTGGAGCGTTAATGGACTTTTTAAAGGAAGATAAGTTAGTGTATTATTGGTTTTCGTTAACTATAGCTATTACAGTAACTGCTGGATATTACATCTTTTTTTACTTAAAGCATTTACAAGAAAATAAAGTAAAAGAACAAAAAGTAATTGCAGGTACTGCAAGCGCAAAGTTTGATGCGTTAAAAAACCAATTGGATCCTCATTTTTTATTTAATAGCTTAAATGTTTTAACTAGTTTAATTGAAGAAAATCCAAATAGCGCACAAAAATTTACCACTAGTTTATCTAAGGTTTACCGTTACGTCCTAGAGCAAAAAAATAAAGAATTAGTAACCGTTGATGAGGAGTTGCAATTTGCTAAAACCTATATGTCTTTGCTTAAAATGCGATTTGAAGACAGTATTGTTTTTGATATACCAGATCAAGCCAAAAACCCAGAAAGTAAAGTTGTACCATTAGCATTACAGTTATTGTTAGAAAATGCAGTAAAACATAATATTGTAACCAGCAGTAAACCGTTACATATTAAAATTTATGAAACCGATCAAAACCTAGTTGTAGAAAACAATTTACAACCTAAACAAATAGTAAAAAAGAGTAGTGGTGTGGGATTAGAAAACATTAAACAACGCTACCAATTATTAACCAATAAACGCGTAAGTATAAGCCAAAACACCAATATGTTTTTAGTTTCTATACCTATGCTAACTAAAGAAATTTCAGTCATGAAACCAATACCAAAACAGCAATTAGACGACTCGTATGTAAGAGCACGCAAACATGTGGAAGAGTTAAAAGAATTTTATTACAACCTAATTTCATATTGTATAGTCATTCCATTTTTAATATTTATAAACTATAAAACCAGTTGGGATTATAAATGGTTTTTCTTTCCAATGTTTGGTTGGGCAGTAGGACTATCATTTCATGCTTATAAAGTCTTTGTAAACGATGGTGTACTAGGAAAATCTTGGGAAGACAAGAAGATTAAAAAGTTTATGGAAGAAGATAACCAACAACGTTGGAACTAAAATATATTACAATGAAAAATGATATTGATACGTATCTAGAAGAAAACCAACAGGCTAGATATGAAAAAGAAGAAGCTTACTTAAGAGCAAAGAAAAAAGTAGAAAAAATTGTGGGCTTTTATTGGCATTTTGCCATTTATATTGTGGTTAATATTTTTATAATGTTACTAATATATAAGCAATCAGGTCAACCGTTTTTAAGTATGGCAGTTTGGTCTACTCCAATATTTTGGGGAATTGGTTTAATATTTCATTTTTTAGGTGTTTTTGGGACAGATTACTTGTTTGGTAAAAACTGGGAACAACGTAAAATTGAAAAATACATGAACAAAGAAAAAGAAAATAAACGTTGGGAATAACTAGTTATTAATCATCTCACAACACTTAATATCAACTAACCAACCAAATTATAGTACCAATGAAAGTGATAATTATTGAAGACGAAAAACCATCTGCAAGACGTTTAAAACGTATGCTAGAAAGTATTGATATTACTACCGAAACGATGTTACATTCCGTAGAAGAATCGATCCAATGGTTTAATACCAATGCGCATCCTGATTTAATATTTTTAGACATACAGCTTAGTGATGGGTTGTCTTTTGAAATCTTTGATCAAGTTGAGGTAAAGTCAGCTATTATTTTTACAACTGCTTATGACGAGTATGCTTTGCAAGCGTTTAAATTAAACAGTATTGATTACCTATTAAAACCTATAGATGAAGAGGATTTAGAAGCTGCAGTTGCAAAATATAAAACTAGGCTTCCGCAGAAAACTAATATCGCCTTAGACTTTGAGGATATCAAAAAACTACTAGTTAATCCAATTGATAGAGTTTACAAAAAACGATTTTCTGTTAAAGTAGGACAACATTTAAAATTGGTAAACATTGATGATGTCGAATGCTTTTACAGCGAAAATAAAGGAACCTATTTATACACGACTGAAGGTCGAAACTACCTTTTAGACACAACCCTTGAAGCTTTAGAAAACGAACTAGAACCAGAAACCTTTTTTAGAATAAACCGAAAATTTTATATAAACATTAATGCTATTAAAGACATTATAAGCTATACCAATTCGCGCTTACAAATTAAACTTAATAACTTTAATGAAGATGAGGTTATTGTTGCTAGAGAGCGTGTAAAGGATTTTAAAAATTGGTTGGAGTAGTGGTTACTCTTCTTCATCTTCAATCCTATTATCATCAAAAGCACTTGGCAGTAATTTAGGTATAAATTTAACAACTAAAGGTAATAATAATGCTCCACCTGGTAATATAAAAATAGCTAAACTTGGTATAGATTTAAAAACATCTAAAAGCTGGTCTTGTACTTTTTTTTGTTCGTCCTTAGTTAAATCTCTTACTGTAGATTGTGTTAATAAAATTAGCAACTCTTTACTTTCTAAAAGCTCTTGGGTTAATTTTTTGCTATTGCGTTTAATTAACTTTAATACCATGTTGGTAGAGTTATCATAAAACGTTTTTACAATATTTTTAGAGCCTAAAAGCGGTACTTTTTCTCGGTAGTTTTTGTAAAAGTCTTCAATAGTTTTTGAAGCTTCATCTGTTTGATGCTGTGTTAGGTTAAGTTTTTCGCCTAAAGTATTTAAAAAAGATTCTTCTTCATTATCTAATTTAGCATCAGTCCATGTAGCCATAGCAGCTAAATCCAAACAATAGCGTGCAAATAAATTGGTGTCCACTAAATTGGTAGCTTCACTAAATAACAATACACTATCGCGTTGGTAACGTAAAGATTGCTCAAATAGGTTGATTAAACTTTTATCGTAATCGGATTTTACTTTTTTACTATGTAAGGTGTTTAAAACTATACTTTCTATAATAGCTTCGTATTGTTTAATAACATCATCATCAACTGTTCCAGTTTTTAAATAGGTTCTAAAAGCCAATACGTCAACAAATAATAAAGCATTAGTTATAAAGTAATTAAAACTTTTGTCTATTAGGTTGTCGTCAATTTGAACACGTTTATTTATAATACGTTCTGCCTGATCTTTTACATCCTTTGATCCAATAATTCCTTGTAAAAAGGAGACCCTTTCTCTATTAATAGTATTATAAAAATTGGCAACTTCAGTATAAAAATCGTTAGCTGTATTATGGTTTGTGTAAGCAATAAGTAAGGCAATGACTAAATTTATTTTACAAATTTCGTCGGATCCATAATCTTTGTTTTTAATCCAATTATTTACAA
Organism: Olleya marilimosa CAM030; assembly: GCF_000518485.1. GTDB lineage: Bacteria > Bacteroidota > Bacteroidia > Flavobacteriales > Flavobacteriaceae > Olleya > Olleya marilimosa. The sequence goes on from NZ_JADR01000001.1 coordinate 173,446, forward strand.
CAGTTACATTACTTCCATATATAAAACCGCAATCTCTAAAGTGTCTGTAATACACTTCTAAGTCGTTGTCTTTAAAGAGCTCATAAGGTTTTAGCTCGTTTATAAGTTTTTTAATCCAGCCTGAAGCAGATGGGTTCATGGTTCTATTTAATTATGGTATCAAAGATACTTTTTTAAAATTATTTTATGTCTTTTTTTCTCTTTTACAGAAAATTTATAAAACCAACATTTAAAAAGTTGCGTAAGTGTCTGCGAGAACCAAAAATATTAATTAACAAAAAATCTCAAAAACATTATGAAAAATTTCAAATTTATTTTAGGAGTAGGTGTATTTGCAGCAGCAAGTTTCTTCTTCTTATCAGCGGATCACATTGATGCTCCAGCTGTACAAGGTGGTACAAGTGATATCACAGATTTTTACGCTTTTCAGGGAGAAAACACAGACAATTTAGTATTTGTTGCCAATGTACAAGGTCTTTTAAGTCCAGCAGCAACAGGAAACGCTAGTTTTGATGAAAACGTTATGATTGAATTTAACATTGACAACACAGGAGACAATGTTGAAGATTTAGTAATCCAAGCTTTACCAAGAGATGGTAAAATGTACTTTTTTGGACCAGTTGCTCCAGGTACAACAGGATTAAGTAGTACAGTTATTGGGTCAGGACCACAAACTGTGGTAGATATTACATCTTATGGTACGTCTCCAATAGTACAAACTACTGCAGGTATTTCTGCTTTTGCAGGACCAAGAGATGATCCTTTTTTCTTCGATTTTAATCAGTATACAGCAATTATTGGTGGTACAGCTTCAGGATTTAATAATCCAGGAACAGACACATTTGCAGGAACTAATGTCATGTCAATTGTAGTTGAGGTACCAAAATCTATGATTGGTGGATCAGGAACAATTAATACTTGGGTAGAATCTAAGTCTAAATAATAACAAACTTTTAAAACTTACAAATTATGAAAAATTTAAAAAATATATTTACTGTGCTTCTTGTAACCTTAGTAGCCTTTAATTGCTCTAATGATGACGATGCTGCTGTTGCAGGACCAACAGGACCTTCTGGACCTGACTTTACAGGTGTTTATACACAACAAGATCAAATGGGTCGACCTGCTGTAAACACGGTATTTGTGTCTTCAGGTTCTAAAGATATGTTTAACACAACAGTACCAAGTAACCAAAATGCAGCTTTCCAAAGTATGTTTGAGGCTAACTTAACAGGATTAAGTCCAGCTTACGCTAATCCAGGAGATGCTAATGCATTAGGTTTAGACGCAGCAACTTTTACAGGATTGTTAGCTACAGATGTACTTAATGTATCTTTAGATGGAACAACTACTTTTTATGATGGTACAAATGTTTTAACAGGACGTACTTTAGCAGATGATGTTATTACTGTAGAATTATTATTAATCTTTGGTGGTGAGGATTTTAGCGAAAACCCAACACTATCTAATGATAATGTAGATGCAAATGATAAAGCATTTTCTACATCTTTCCCTTATTTAGCATCTCCTTGGTAGACTAGATTTAACCTAGGGTATTTTATTAAATACTCTAGGTTTATATTTTCGCCAATTCCCTTTTCAAACAAACAAAACAACAAAACAACAAAACAACAAAACAACATTATTATGAACACTAAACTATACATGCTACTACTTGTTATAATTATGGCAACTAGTTGTTCAGAAAAAACAAAAACAATTACTAATCCAGAGGATTATAATCAGTTTTTAACTCTAGATACTAATACAGAAACCGTTAATGCAACGTCAGAATATAATTTTTGGACTAAAAAATTAGAGGCTACTCCAAATCAATTCTCTTACCTATCTCAAATTGCAGGAGCAGAGTCAAGATTGTTTAAATCTACAGGAAACATCAAACATTTAAAATCTGCAGAGCAATCACTAATTACATTAAACGAACAAACACAATATAATTCGGCTGGACATTTAAGAGCCTTAGCACGTAATTATATTTCACAACATAAATTTAAGCAAGCTTTAGAATTGCTTAAAAAAGCTGAAGAAAATGGTCAAAATCTTGAGGGTACAAAAAAAATGCTTTTTGATGTCCATATGGAGTTAGGAGATTTTGACATAGCAAAAAATTATCTAGAGGACGTTAAAGATTTAAACGATTTTGGATACCTAATTAGATTGTCTAAATGGAGTGATCATAAAGGTGATTTGGCTTCGGCAATTAATTATTTAGAGCGTGCAACTTTAAAAGCAGAGTCTTCTAAATTGGATGATTTAATGGAATGGTCTTATACTAACCTTGCAGATTTTTATGGTCATGATGGTCAAATAGAAAAATCGTATAACTACTATTTAAAAGCTTTAGCATTAAATCCTAATGATGCTTATGCCAAAAAGGGTATCGCTTGGATTGTGTATTCTCACGAAAAAAATGCTTCAGAAGCAAACCGTATTTTAGATGCTATCTCACAGTTACATAATGCACCAGATTATTTGCTTTTTAAAGCAGAAATTGCAGAATACCAGAATAATATAGATGCTAAAAATAAGTATTTAGCTAGTTATTTTGAAGCTATTGATAATAAGGATTATGGCGATATGTATAATGTGTATTCTTCAAAAATATTAGCAGATACTAAAAATGAAAAAGCAATTGCTTTAGCTAAAATAGAAGTTGACAATAGACCAACACCATTATCATACGATCTATTGGCGTGGAGTTATTACAATAATGGTAATGTTAAAAAAGCTTTAAAAATAGCAGAGCAGTACGTTTTAGGATATACTTTTGAACCTGAAGCACAATACCATATTGCAGCAATATATAAAGCAAATGGTAAATTAAAAGAAGTTGCTGAGCTTAAAAAAGAATTACAAGAAAGTAGTTATGAGCTAGGACCACTAACAACCAAAATAGTTAACCAATTATAATATTAATAATGAAAAAAATAGTCGCTTATTTAACCTTATTAAGTCTCGCTTTTACAGTACATGCACAAACCGTTAAAGGGTATGTTATGGATAATAGCCAACCTTTAGAAAGCGCTTACGTGTATAACCAAACGTCAAAAGAGCATGCGCATACCAATCAATTTGGACAGTTTATAATCAATAAAACAAAAGTAGGAGATAGCCTAATGGTTGGATTATTAGGATATGAAAAGAAAACACTTGTTTTAACGCAATCACTTTTAGATAATACATTTATTATTAATCTAGACGCTAAAGCATTTGTGTTAGACGAGTTAGTCTTGTCAGAACCTATCGATGTAATGAATAGCGTGATAAAAATAGATTTGGCAACAAGTCCAATTAACTCTTCACAAGAAATTTTAAGAAAAGTACCAGGTTTAATCATTGGTCAACATGCAGGTGGTGGTAAAGCAGAACAAATATTTTTAAGAGGTTTTGATGTCGATCATGGTACAGATGTTGGATTGTCAGTAGACGGTATGCCTGTTAACATGGTTTCTCACGCACATGGACAAGGATATAGCGACTTACATTTTTTAATCCCAGAAACTATAAACACCATCAATTTTGGAAAAGGTCCGTATTATGCAAATCATGGCGATTTTAATACTGCTGGATTTGTAGACTTTAAAACAAAAGATAAGTTAGAGGATAATCTAGTTAGTTTTTCAGCAGGTCAATTTAATTCTTTAAGAACTTTAGGGATGTTTAATCTTCTAGAAAACAAAACCTCTCAAAACGCATATGTTGCTGTAGAGTATATTGAGACAGATGGACCTTTTGAATCACCTCAAAATTTTGATAGATTAAATATTGTAAGTAAGTATAATGCCTATTTAAATAATGATTCTAAAATAGGAGTAACTCTTAGTCATTTTACAAGTCAATGGGATGCTTCAGGTCAAATCCCTCAACGATTAGTGGATAACGGAACGCTTTCTAATTTTGGGGCTGTGGATGACACAGAAGGTGGTAACACCAATCGTACTAACCTTAATGTGCAATACAGCACAATATTAGATAACGACGTGTCTATGCAGACTAATGCATTTTATTCTAACTACAATTTTGAGTTATATTCTAACTTCACTTTCTTTTTAGAAGACCCAATAAATGGCGATCAAATAAAGCAAAAAGAAGCACGTAATATTTTTGGATTTAATACACAATTCAAAAAAAATAAAAACTACAATACGTTTGATGTAACTTATAATTCTGGTGTTGGTTTAAGATATGATGATGTTAGTGATATCGAGTTATCACATACTTTAAACAGAAAAGAAACCTTAGAAAACATCCAATTAGGAAATGTTAACCAACGTAATTTATATGGTTTTTTTAATGCAGAAATTGATCTAGGAAAAGTGAAAATTACTCCAGCTGTACGTCTAGAATATATTAAGTTTCAGTACCAAGACCAATTAAGTCCAACGTACTCTAATCTTACCGATAGTGAAGTCGCTATTTTACCAAAATTAAGTATTGAGTATAATCAAAATAATAATGTGCAATGGTTTGTTAAATCCGGAATTGGATTTCATTCAAACGATTCCAGAGTGGTTTTAAATCAAGACATTGATAACGCTTTACCAAAAGCTTATGGATTAGATTTTGGAAATATATGGAAACCAACACAAAAATTAGTTGTTAATACGGCTTTATGGTATTTATTTTCTGAGGAAGAATTTGTATACGTTGGAGATGCAGGAATTATTGAGCCTAGCGGAAAATCTGAACGTTATGGCGTTGATTTTGGGGTTAGATATCAATTAACAGATAATATTTACTTTAATACAGATGCTACACTTACCAGAGCAAGAAGTCTAGAAGAAGACAACGGAAACGATTATATACCATTAGCACCAGATTTTACATTAGTAGGAGGTTTATCTTTTAAAGATTTAAATAATTTTTCAGGAGGAATTAACTACAGATACGTAGATGATAGACCTGCAAATGAAGATAATAGTGTGCAAGCAGAAGGCTATTTTGTAACAGATTTAAATGTGAATTATGCATTTAATAAGCACTGGAAATTAGGTGTTAGTATTGAAAACGTATTAGATACAGATTGGAAAGAAACTCAGTTTTTAACTGAGTCAAGATTGCAAAATGAAGCTGATCCAGTGGAAGAGATTCACTTTACACCAGGAACACCTTTTAACTTTAAAACGACGTTAAGTTACACGTTTTAAAAATAAATAAAACCTTACTCATAAAAATTACGTAAGTATAGTTGCAATCAGTTTAAGGGAAACAATTAATTGCACAACTAACATTAATTTAAATGCTATGAAAAAGTAAGGTTTGTTTTTTGTTAGTTTGTTTTGAAAGCGTTTGATAATTTATTATCAAACGCTTTCTTTTTTATATCATGTTTAAAATTCCCTAGATAGACATTTTAGTTTAAATTATAAGTAGTGTTTATTAATAATAAACAGCGTAGTAGTTTAAGCAAATCCTTATTATTAAGTCATTGATTGCACTCTATGTGTAATGTTATACACAGGTTAATTTTTAATTGCTTCATATTTAATTGTTAACCATGAGTGGTTAGATACTTTTTTTGGCATCTAATATTATAAAAAGCATCTGTTTACTTATGTTACAATTGATTAATATTTAACAGTAACTAGCTATTATTTTGTAAATAACAGACAAGTAAAGTGTGTGTCACTGTTTTAAATTAGTTTAGCATAGTAAAGCATAAAAAAAGACACCTAATAGGTGTCTTTTTTGTAAGTAATTTAAGGTTTTATAATCTTATAAAGAAGCTAAAGCACCTAACGTATATAATTGTTCTAATGTTGGAGAAGGACTTCCTCCAGCTGGCTCTAACGTTATACCAAATGCTTGTGATTGATTAGCATTTTTAAGTTTAAAAATCTTATTGTCGTCTTGTATAAAATCGTCAATAGTACCTAAACTAGTTGGTGTTAAAGGGTTTAATGTTAAAGACCATACTTGATATACTTTACCTTCTGGAGGTTCTGGTAAACCTTGTAAGTCTAAATAGACGGTATCATCTTTTTTGTCCCAATACACATTAGCGTACGCTCCAGGAGCTGCAGCTTGACCTTCTAATGGTATATTAATGATGCTCTTATCTCTAATTATATTTAATAAGTTTTTAGTTTCTGCTAAATCTGTTTTAGAGGTTTCCATTTGGATTTCTAAAAAGTCTTTTTCAGTATTAACCGTTTGTATTTGGTTTTCTAGATCAGATTTTTGATTTATGGTCCAAATTAATCCTCCAGCTAAAACAACTGCAGCTGCCCAACCAGAATAGTTTAACCATTGGGTTTTAGGTCTGTTTAAACTAATAACCTTACTATCTGTATTGTTGTCTAACCTATCTTTTATAGTATTAAAAGCAATTTTATTTTTTGGAGAGACACTTGCAGTTAATTTAACTATGGCAGCCTCTATCTCTAAAACTTCTTTTAGGACTTCGGGATGTTTTAACATTAGATCATATACTTCACTACTTTCTTTTTCAGAAAGCTGTCCAGCAACGTACAGTTCTAATATTCCTGAGTTTATATAGTCGTTAATATTCATGTTATAGTACAGCTTCTCTTAATTCTTTTATACAATTTCTATTCCTAGTCTTGATCGTCCCAATTGGCATATCTAACTCTTCTGAGGCTTCTTTTTGTGTAAACCCTTTAAAGTATAATAGCTCAATCACTTCAATGCACTTTTTAGCTAATTTATCTACAAATTTCTTGATGCCTATAGCATCAGTACTATCGTCTAAACTATCATGCGACTGGATAATATCTACGAAAAAATCAGAGTTAAGGTTTTTACCGGAGTTTTTAAAAGACTTAGATCTAGTTTTATCTATTGCTGCATTTCTAGCAATATTTATTAGCCAAGTAAAGAAACGACCCTTTTTAACGTCATAACTATCGGCTTTATGCCAAGCTTTGATAAATACATCTTGCATGATTTCTTCAGCAATGTCATTATCTCTAACTATATTATAAATTACACCATGCATACTATCCTTGTACATAGTGTATAATTTTTCAAAAGCCTTTTCGTCTTTCTTCTTAAATTGTATTACTAAATTGTCTATATCCATATAAAAATATCTTGAACTAAAGTATAATAAAAAACATAAAAAAATCGCTAAAAAGCGATTTTTTTAATCTATTGCTATTGTGGATTACTTAATGATCCCTCCACAACTTACACGTCCACCAGCATCTCCTGTTGGTTGTGTTGTAAAGTCATCTGTACCAGCATGTACAATTATTGCTTTACCCAATATGTCTTTGTTTTGGTCACCACATCCAATACACCACTCGTCTGTTTTTAGCATTATTGTTGCATGACCATTAGCATCTGCTTCTAAATTACCAATGTCTCCTTTATGGTATCCAGCTTTACTTCCCCATTTTCCGTGAGGTGCTCCTGTTGGATTCCAGTGTCCACCTGTTGATTTTCCGTCATCCGAAGAGCAATCTGCTTTTTCATGAATATGGATAGCATGTGTTCCTGGTTCTAAACCACTAAGCATTGCAGTAAATTTAATTTGACCATCTTCTTCTGTAAACACAGCATTACCTGTTACATTACTTCCGCTTTTAGATTCTAATTTTAATTTTACTTTTTTAGCAGTTTCGGCTACGGTTTTTTCGGTTTCAGGTTGTGTTTTATCCTCTTTACAGCTTGTAAATAAGCCTAAGGTAACGACCAATAGTAGTAATGATATTTTTTTCATTTTGAATTTTATTTTATTGTGATTTTTTAAAGTTAAGTAGATATTTATGCTTTTGCAAATTACAAGCAGTTAATCTAATGTAAAGGTTTTAATTTCATCTATGCCTTTAGTCATGTTAATTTTTATAATGTCTTGGTAATAGGGTTTAAAGTTAGTATTAAAAAAGGTGTTTGTTTTTTCTAATGCTAATTTTAAATCTTCTTTAGCATGTTGTAACAAGGTGGTTTCTGTACTAGTTAAACCATTTTGTCTTGTTGCAATATACCAAGATGCAGTACCAATTCTGTCATTTACACTTACGTCTAAAGTTTTTGTAATTCCTTGTCGTTTATCTTGCTTGCCTAGGTAAATATCTAGTAATTCATCTATTTGCTTGATGATATCTTTAGAGGCTTTTATTTCATCTTTATATTTTTCTTTATCTAAATCTGTTAATTCTGTTTTGTATTTCTCTGCAAGGGTTTTATTCTCCACTAGTTGCTTGGTGGCATCTGCAGCTATTTGTCGGATATTTTCAATCTCTTTTAAAGCAGCATAGACATCATCTGTGTTTTTAGTAGAAACGTTTAGTCTTGGGTCTGACGCCACAGTTATCATGGTTTCTGATGTTTGGTCACCATATTCTAATACTGCTTTGTAAGTACCAGGTTTTACATCTACACCTCCAGATTCTCTAGTGCTTTTTCTAACAGTTCTAGAGGGTCTGTCACCACCTTTTTCGTCCATATACCAAGTCCATTTATGTAATCCTTTGTCTTCTGGTACTTTACGTTTTAAGGTTCTGATTAACTTATCTCCATTGTATATTTTTAATGAAATAGAATCCCATTTAATTTCATTTTTATCTTCATTAGCATCAGAATCAGTTGCTTTATCATTGTCTTCCGCTTTTTTATCTTCTTTTGAAGCTTTTACAGGAGTAACCAAATACGTAAATTGTGCACCACGACCTCTGTTATCTCCATTAAACATAGCATCTGCACCAAATCGACTTCCTGTTGGTTGTTGGTAAGCTGCTTGATAGACAGTAGGAGGAGAGAATAGGGTAATTTTACTGTCTATAACTTGTTTGTTTTTAGCAATAGCACGTAAAGGTCTAATATCATCCAAAACCCAAGCAGCACGTCCAAAAGTACCAATTACTAAATCGTGTTCTCTTGGATGGATTACTAAGTCTTTTACAGAAACTGTAGGGAAGCCTTCCGTCCATTTAGTCCATTTATTTCCTGCGTCTATTGATACATATAAACCATCATCTGTACCTAAAAATAGTAAGTTTGATTCTTCTAAATCTTCAATTATTGATAAGGTATAACTCTTAACATCGTTTTCGTCTACAATACGCTCCCAAGTTTTACCGTAATTAGTTGTTTTATAAGCGTAAGGTGTGTAATTAAAACGTCTGTAATCATTCGCGATAAGCAAAGCTTCACCTTTATTTTTATTACTAGCTTTTATTTGAGCAATCCAACTGCCTTTTGGTAATCCTTTTAGGTTATTGGACACGTCGTTGTAGCTTTGTCCTCCATTTGTGGTAACATGCACGCGACCATCATCTGTACCAACCCAAAAGACATCTTTTTCAACAGAAGACGGTTCTATAACCAAAATGGTACAATGATTTTCTGCTCCTGTAGCATCCATAGTCAAGCCACCACTTTCATGTTGTTTTAATTTTTCAGGATCGTTAGTAGTTAAATCAGGCGAGATGACTGTCCATGTCAATCCTTTGTCTGTAGATTTATGTACAAATTGACTTCCAAAATAAATAGTATTATTGCTAAAAGGGTCAATGTTTATTGCGCTATTCCAATTAAATCTCAGGGTAACATCTTTATCTGGATGTGTTGGTTGTATGGTGTAGTTGTTACCTGTTTGCCAATCATATCTGCTAACAGAGCCTTGTTGACTCATGGTCCAACCGTAACGCGAATTGTCTTTATCTGGTACCACATCAAAACCATCTCCAAAACTAATTTCTTGCCAATAGCTGTTACGTATACCTTGCGCACGCCACACATAAGCAGGACCTCTCCAAGATCCATTATCTTGCATACCTCCATATACATTGTAAGGATACTCGTTATCTACATTAATATGATAAAATTGTGCAACAGGAAGATTACCTACAAAACGCCAGTTTTTACCACCATCTTTTGTAATATTTAATCCACCATCATTACCATCAATCATAAAATTACCATTGTTAGGATGTATCCACCAAGCATGATGATCAGGATGGACACCATTGTTTGCACCATAAGCAGGCATTAATTGTGTAAAGTTTTTACCACCATCTTCACTTACATTAATATAGGTGTAAACTGAATATACTCTGTTTTCGTTTTGTGGATCTACATATATTTCAGAATAGTAAAAGGGTCTATTACCAATATCACTTTTATCATTTACTTTTTTCCATTTAAAGCCACCATCATCACTTCTGTAAAGTGCATTCTTTTTTGCTTCAACTAAAGCATAAATAATATTAGGTTTATTAGCAGCAATAGCCACTCCAATACGTCCCAATTCTCCTTTAGGAAAGCCTTCTTTTTCTGTAACTTTAGTCCAATTTTCTCCACCATCATGTGTGATGTGTAATCCAGAACCTTGACCTCCAGATTTAAAAAACCAAGGTTCACGTTTATGCTCCCAAAGTGTAGCAATTAATTTATTTGGATTAGTAGGATCCATAACTAGGTCTGCAGCTCCTGTTTTGTTATTGGCAAATAATATTTTTTTCCATGATTTACCACCATCTATAGTTTTAAAAATACCACGTTCAGGATGTTCACCCCATGGACTACCAATAGCAGCAGCATAAACTATATTAGGATTTGTAGGATCTATTACCACACGATGGATGTGTCTGGTATTTTCCAAACCCATTAGTTTCCAAGTTTTTCCTGCGTCTAAAGATTTATAAATTCCGTAACCACCATTTAGACTATTTCTTGGGTTACCTTCTCCAGTACCTACCCAAATAACACTTGGATTAGATTGTTGTATAGCAACAGCACCAACAGATGCTGTGACTTCTTTTTCAAAAATAGGTTCCCAATTTATACCTCCAGAAGTAGATTTCCATAGTCCGCCAGAAGCTGTACCAACGTACATAATATCAGGATTGCTATGCACAGCATCTATAGCTGTAACACGACCAGACATTCCGCCTGGACCAATGTTTCTTGGTTTCATGTTTTTAACCAATTCCATAGAGAATTCTTGCGAAAATGCTGTAATAGAGAAGAGTAATAAAAGTAAAATGGATAATTTTTTCATTTTTGGTTGATTAGTTCGCATTAAAGTTAAGCAACATAATCTTAAAAAGCTGTTAAGACGTTTATTTTGATGTTAAAATGTCGTATTTTTATAGTGCATGAAAAACAAAAATAACAACAGGAAAGGCTTTGTATTTAAACCATACGAAGCACCTTCGCAATCCCCTTTCGAGAAGCTTTTTGATATTTTTAAAGAATTAATTACGCATACATCTGGAGATTTTGATGAGGCTATAGATTGGCTTCGTGAGTTAGATAAAGAGTATAAATTAACCACTCCAGAGTATACAATTGACGACTTTATAGAAGACCTTAAAGCAAAAGGTTACATACGTGAAGAAATTAAACCAGACGGTAAAAAAGGTAACGCTATTACAGCAAAGACTGAGCGTGCCATTAGGCAATCTGCTTTAGACCAAATATTTGGAAACATTAAGCGTAGTGGTTCTGGAAACCACAAAAGTAAAGGTGTTGGAATAGGAGATGAGCATACAGGCGATTTTAGAAACTATCAATTTGGAGATAGTTTGGATAAAGTCTCTATGACAGAAAGTTTGCGCAACGCACAAATAAACCATGGTATTGGCGATTTTAATTTAACCGAAGACGATTTGGTGGTTGAAGAAACCACACACAAGTCTCAAATGAGTACAGTGTTAATGATAGATATTAGTCACAGTATGATTTTGTATGGTGAAGATAGAATTACGCCTGCCAAAAAAGTAGCTATGGCTTTAGCCGAATTAATTACAACGCGCTATCCAAAAGATACGTTGGATATTTTGGTTTTTGGTAACGATGCTTGGCCAATTAAAATAAAAGATTTACCCTATTTAAACGTTGGTCCATATCACACAAATACGGTTGCAGGATTACAATTGGCAATGGATTTATTACGTCGCAAACGTAATACCAACAAGCAAATTTTTATGATTACAGATGGTAAACCAAGTTGTTTGCGTTTGCCAGATGGTACGTATTATAAAGATAGTAACGGTTTAAATCCTTACATCACTAATAAATGCTATGCGCAAGCGCAACAAGCCAGAAAACTGCATATTCCAATTACAACATTTATGATTGCTCAAGACCCTTATTTAATGCAATTTGTAGAAGAATTTACGCACGCCAATCAAGGTAAAGCGTTTTATACAGGCTTAAAAGGATTAGGTGAAATGATTTTTGAAGATTACGAAACAAACAGAAAAAAAAGAATTAAAGGATAAAAAAAGCTAAGAGTTATAAGTGAAAAATTTTCACGCTCGAAATGAAAAAGATTTAAAAGAACTATGGAAATAAAAAATATTAAAACTTTAGGCGAATTAAAAAAAGCTGGATATAAAAGCAAGTCTATTAAAGATGAATTAAGAGATAATTTAATTGAAAAAATAAAAAATAAAACAACCGTTTTTGAAGGCGTACATGGTTACGAAAACACTGTGATTCCAGAGTTAGAACGTGCCATTTTATCACGTCATAATATTAACTTTTTAGGATTACGTGGTCAAGCAAAAACACGTTTAGCACGTTTAATGCTTAATTTGTTAGATGAGTATATTCCTGTGGTTGATGGTTCCGAAATTAATGACGATCCTTTACAACCCATTTCACGATTTGCAACAGAATTGATTGCAGAAAAAGGAGACGACACACCAATTACTTGGATGCATAGAAGCGAGCGTTTTGCCGAAAAATTAGCAACTCCAGATGTTACTGTTGCAGATATTATTGGTGATGTGGATCCAATAAAAGCAGCAAACTTAAAACTGAGTTATGCAGACGACAGAGTAATACATTACGGAATGATTCCGCGTGCAAACCGTTGCATTTTTGTTATAAACGAGTTGCCAGATTTGCAAGCCAGAATACAAGTGGCTTTGTTTAATATTTTGCAAGAAGGAGATATTCAAATTAGAGGATTTAAATTGCGTTTACCTTTAGATATGCAGTTTATTTTTACTGCAAACCCTGAAGATTATACCAACAGAGGAAGCATTGTTACACCTTTAAAAGATAGAATTGGATCGCAGATATTAACGCATTATCCAACAGATATTGAAACTGCAAAAACAATTACACAACAAGAAGCAAAATCGGATAGTCGTCAAAAAGAAAGTATTCACGTACCAGAATTGGCTAAAGATTTACTTGAACAAATTGTTTTTGAAGCTAGAGAAAGCGATTTTATAGACGAGAAAAGTGGTGTAAGTGCACGTTTAAGTATTACTGCTTTTGAGAATTTATTGAGTACAGCAGAATTACGTGCGTTAAAATCTGGAGATGAGACTACAACAGTAAGATTGTCGGACTTTTTAGGAATTATTCCAGCTATTACTGGTAAAGTAGAATTGGTTTATGAAGGTGAACAAGAAGGCGCAGCACAAGTGGCTTATAACTTAATTGGTGAAGCAGTAAAAAGTCTGTTTCCAGAGTTTTTTCCGAAGATAGAAAAATTAAAAAAACAAGAAGATGTTACTCCTTATGACGACATCGTCTCTTGGTTTTTCAACCATTCTGAAGGTTTCGAGTTATTAGATGGTTTACGTGATAAAGAGTATAAAGCATTATTAGATGCAGTTTCTCCTTTAGATGATTTATTGGCAGAACACCAACCAAAACTAACCAAGCAAGAAAGCTATTTTGTAAAAGAATTTGTGCTTTGGGCTTTAGTGGAATACAAGCAATTAAGTAAATATAGATTTACCGAAGGGATTCAGTTTAAAGATCCTTATGGTAGTTTTATTAGTGGTTTATAATTTTAAACTTAAAACAATAAAAAAGCGCATCATTTTTAATGATGCGCTTTTTTGTTTAAGCCAATGTGGTAACCACTTCAATAGCGCTATGTAGTGTTTTATGTACTGGACATTTATCTGCAATTTGAAGCATACGTTGTATTTGCTTCTCGTCTAAATTTCCTTTTAATTTAATCTCTCTGTTAAAGGTATCTACTTTAATTTCTTTTTGCTCACCATTTTCAATAGCTTGCTTTGTTACTTTAGTATGCGAAGTATGTACTTCTATATTTTGTAAATCCCAACCTTTTCGTTTAACATACATTTGAACGGTCATTGCTGTACAAGCAGATAATCCGGCAGAAACCAATTCGTAAGGCGAAGGCCCAAAATCGTTACCACCATAACTTGTAGGTTCATCAGCCATCATAGTGTGGTTTCCAACCGTCATTTGTGTCGTGAAACCATCTTCGGCGTCTAAGCTAGCAACAGCTTGATGCGTTGTAGAAACAGTGTTTGTTTTAGGAATAGAAATATAGCGTTTTGCCCAAGTTGCAATGACGCTTCCTACGTAAATAGAATCTTCTTTTTTCATTAATAAATGATCTGCTCCATCAAGCGTTACAAAACTTTTAGGGTGTCTAGCAGCAATGTAAATTTCTTCAGCATTCGCAATACCAACTGTAGTATCTTGAGGCGAATGCAGTACTAACAATGCTTTGCGTAAGTTTTTAGCAACGTCTGGAAGCGACTTAGTTTCTATATCGTCTAAAAACTGTTTTTTAATTGTAAATGGTCGTCCACCAATACTCACATTTGCTTTTCCTATTGCTTTTATTTCTTCAACACTGTTTTGTATTAAATGTTTAACATGTTTAGGGTTTGAAGGTGCTCCAATAGTTGCAATTGCTTTAACAGAATCTATTTTAGAGGCTGCAAAAATAACAGCAGCTCCACCCAAAGAATGTCCAATTAAAAGGGTAGGAGCAGTATGGTTTTCTTTTAAATAATTAGAAGCACTAATTAAATCGTCCACATTTCCAGAAAAATTGGTGTTTTCAAAATCGCCTTCACTTTCGCCTAAACCAGTAAAATCGAAACGTAACACACCAAACCCGTTAGACGTTAATTCGCGTGTAATATTTTTTACAGCAGATAAGTTTTTATTACAAGTAAAGCAATGTGCGAATATGGCAAAGTTATGAGGATGTTGATTTATAGGAAGCTCTAATCTGCCAACTAATTGTTGACCTTCAGCATTAGTAAAATTTATTTTTTGGATATTCATGGTGTTGCAATTTTATATTAAGTCGAAAAAAAGTGAAACCCTTTCATTTAATAATATTACCAAGTATCTCTAGATTTAATATTTGCTTCGCAGAAGTTTATGATTTCTTTTATTCTCTTCTGTTTAGTAGCTTCTCGTTTCGCTTGGTTTAGCCAATACAGATAGCTTTTTCTGTAAGAAGGTGCAAAGTTGTTATAGTTTTCAAAAGCTTTAAGATTTTCATCAAATGCCAATTGTAATGCGTCTGGAATAATGCCTTTTTCAACTGCATCTAAAGCAGTCCAGCTTCCGTTTTGTTTACCAATTTCTATACTTTCTAAACCTTTTGGATGCATTAAGTCTTCAGCAAGTAAGGCTTTAATATGCTTTTTGTTAAGTGCGCTCCACACGCTTTTAGGATTGCGTTTACAAAAGTATTGCCTGCGTTTTCCGTTTCCTAAACTTTTAACTGTACTATCTATCCAACCATAACACAAGGCAACTTTTACAGCTTCTTCCCAACGCATACTTTCGTTTTTGTGGTCTACTTTGTAAAAGATGAGGTAAATGCCATTATCACTATCGTGATTGATGTGTAGCCATTCTCGCCATTCTTTATCAGATTTAAAATAGTACTCGTCAGTAGTCATTTTAAAGTGCTTTTACATTCACATAAAAATTATTATCTACTTTTATATTTGAGTCTTTAGATTTTAATTTTAGGGTCTGATATTCTTTTGAAGGTGTTATCCAGTGATTAATACCATTGACTTCAATTTTAATTGGCATCACAAAATCTTTTACTGTATTTGTCCATTTGTAATGCAATTTTTTACCTTCCACTTGATATTCTAAAACAGGAATTTTAGTAGTACGCAAATATTGATTAAAAATCTCTTTTAAATCCAAACCAGATTCTTCAGCTAAACAGTTTTCAATTTGTTGTGTTGTTACGGTTTGATGATAGAATTTTGAATTTAAAGTACGTAATATTTGTCTCCATTTTTCGTCATCATTAACTAGTTGACGTAAGGTATGCAGCATATTAGCACCTTTGTAATACATATCTCCAGAACCTTCATTATTAACATTATATTGTCCAATTAAGGGTCTGTCATTTTGAATTCCTCTTCTTGTACCAATTACATACTCTGATGAGGCTTGTTTACCGTAATAATAATCTAAAAATAAGCTTTCAGAATAAGCAGTAAAGCTTTCGTGTATCCACATATCTGCAATATCTACATTAGTAATATTGTTTGCAAACCACTCGTGTCCAGCTTCATGAATGATGATAAAATCAAATTTTAAACCCCAACCTGTTCCGGATAAATCGCTACCCAAATAGCCATTCATATATTTGTTTCCGTAAGTTACAGAACTTTGGTGTTCCATACCTAAATAAGGGACTTCTACTAGTTTAAAACTATCTTCGTAAAACGGATAAGGACCAAACCAATGTTCAAAAGCTTTCATCATTTTTGGTGCATCTTTAAAATGGGTTTTTGCTTTTTCAAGGTTGTCTTTTAAAACGTAGTAATTCATGTCTAAATCACCTTTTTCGCCTTTAAAAACCTCAGAAAAATTAGCATAATCACCAATATTAATATTTACACCATAGTTGTTAATTGGGTTTGCTACATGCCAATTAGTTGTAATTGTTTCATCTTTATTATCAATAATATTTTTAAGTCTTCCGTTAGACACATTCATTAGTCCTTTTGGAATAGTAACGCTAATATCCATACTATCTACTTCGTCATACATATGGTCTTTATTAGGCCACCAAACGCTTGCTCCAAGTCCTTGACAGGATGAGGCTATAAAATGATTTCCGTTTTTGTCTTTTTTCCAAGAAATTCCGCCATCCCAAGGCGCTCTAACAGCTTCACGAGGTTTCCCTTCGTAATAGGCTATAACACTATTTGTTGCTCCTATTTTTTGCTGGTCTTTAAGCGTTACAAAGTGAGCATTTCCATCGTGTTTTATTTCTAGTTCTTTATTGTTTTGAGTCACTTTAGTCAGTACTAACGGTTCCTGCAAATCAATTTGTAACACTTGGTTTGGTTTTAAAACGGTATATTGAATGGTGTTTGTACCAGAGATTGTTTTCTGTTCTGGGTTAACTTTAATATCTAAATGATAATAGGATAAATCCCACCATTCGCGTTCTGGAGTAATACTTCCACGAAGCGTGTCTTGTCTAGTAAAGTTGTTTTTTTCTTGCAGTAAGCCTTGGGCTTTTGTTGATATACAAGGAGAAATTACAAAAAAAAGTATTAGATAGAGTGTGTTTTTCATTACTATAAAAATTTCTTCTAAATTAATGAAAAATAAAAAACCACTTCACATTGTAGTGTTTTTTAACTATTAAATTAAATAACAAAAAAAAGCTGTTTCATTACAAAACAGCTTTTTAGGGTAATTAAAACTAAAACTTAATTTTTAGAAGCAGTATTTTCCTTCTGCTTTTACTTTTTCTGCAATCTCGATACGTAAATCTACGATATCTGGATAGTTAGCATATTTTGTAAAACGCTTAAGACCCATTAACATCATACGTTGTTCGTCGCCTTCTGCAAAAGAAATAATACTTTCTTTTCCTTTTTCTTCAACGATATCTACTGCGTGATATAAATATAATTTAGCCATCGCGATTTGAGCCGATTGCTCAGCCTCGCTAGTACGTTTAACGTTTTTCTCAGTTCTTAAAATTGCAGATTCTGCCATGTAGATTTCAATTAAGATATCTGCAGCTGCAATTAATAATTGTTGATGATCTTCTAACTGAGGACCATATTTTTGAACAGCACCACCAGCAACCATTAAAAATGCTTTTTTAAGCTTTTTAATCATTTCTTTTTCTTCTGAAAATAATTCAGAGTAATCAGGTGTTTCAAACGATGGTATACCCATTAATTCTTCTTGTACTTTAGATGCAGGACCTAATAAGTCAACGTGACCTTTCATAGCTTTTTTAACAAGCATACCAACGGTTAACATTCTGTTGATTTCATTAGTTCCTTCATAAATACGTGCAATACGTGCATCTCTCCAAGCTGACTCCATAGGCGTTTCTTCAGAGAATCCCATTCCTCCAAAAATTTGGATTCCTTCATCTGCACAATTTTGCACATCTTCAGATACCGCAACTTTTAAGATAGAACACTCAATTGCGTATTCTTCAACACCTTTAAGTTCTGCTTCTTGATGTGTATTTCCAGCAGCTTCGCGCATTGCGATTCTGTCTTCAATATTTTTAGCAGCTCTATACGTAGCAGATTCACCAGCATAAGCACTTGCAGCCATTTCGGCTAACTTTACTTTAATTGCTCCAAAATCTGCAATAGGTGTTTTAAATTGTTTACGCTCTGTAGCATAATTTACAGCAGTTGTTAAAATACGTCTTTGCGAATCTAAACAAGCAGCAGCTAATTTAATACGTCCAACGTTAAGTGCATTCATAGCAATTTTAAAACCTTCACCACGACCAGCTAACATATTTTCAGCAGGTACTACAGTGTCGTTAAAAAATACTTGACGTGTAGAAGACGCACGAATACCTAATTTATGTTCTTCTTCACCTAAAGTAATTCCATTTGGATTTTCACTATCATACTCCACAATAAACCCAGTAATGTTTTTATCATCTTCAATACGAGCAAAAACGATCATCACGCTACAGAAACCTGCATTTGAGATCCACATTTTTTGACCGTTAATTTTGTATGATTTTCCATCTGCAGAAAGCTCTGCAGTTGTTTTACCAGAATTTGCATCAGATCCAGCTCCAGGCTCTGTTAAACAGTAAGCTCCAAACCACTCTCCAGATGCTAATTTTGGTACGTATTTTTGTTTTTGTTCTTCTGTACCATATAACGTAATTGGCATAGTACCAATACCTGTATGTGCACCAAAAGCAGTACTAAAAGAACCTGTTCCACTTGAAATATAATCACAAGTTAATACTGTAGAAACAAATCCCATTCCCATTCCGCCATAAGCTTCAGGAACTGCTACGCTTAAAAATCCCATGTCTCCAGCTTTACGCATAACGTCTTCAGTTAATGCATAATCTTTAGCTTCAAAACGTGCTTTATGAGGAATAATTTCACGATCATTAAATTCCATTACAGAATCTTTCATCATTGCTTGCTCTTCTGAAAAATCTTCAGGAGTAAACACATCATCACAATTTGTTTCTTTTACTAAGAATTGACCTCCACGAAGGATATCTTTTTCTAAATCTGCCATTTTATAGTATTGTATTAAGTTCTTTAATTAGTTTAAAAATTCGAATATACCGCAAGCACCTTGACCTGTTCCAACACACATGGTAACTGCACCATATTTACCTTTCATGTCTTGCTTACGCATTTCGTCAAATAGTTGTACAGATAATTTTGCTCCTGTACATCCTAATGGGTGACCCAATGCAATTGCACCACCATTTACGTTAATTATATCTGGATTAAGATTTAGTTCTCTAATTACAGCTAAAGATTGCGAAGCAAAAGCTTCATTTAACTCAATTAAAGCTAAATCGTCTTGTTTTAATCCTGCTTGTTTTAATGCTTTTGGAATTGCTTTTACTGGTCCAATTCCCATAATACGAGGCTCAACACCTGCAGCAGCATAGTTTACCATTCTTGCAATTGGTTCTAAACCTAGCTCTTTAACCATGTCTTCACTCATAACCATTACAAAAGCAGCACCATCACTCATTTGTGACGAGTTACCAGCTGTTACACTTCCTCCAGCAGCAAATACTGCTCTAAGTTTAGCTAAAGCTTCTTTGCTTGTTCCTGCACGAGGTCCTTCATCTTTAGTTACTGTATAAGATCTGGTTGCTTTCTTTCCGTTAGCATCAATATAAGTTTGTTCTACTTCAATTGGTACAATTTGATCTTGAAAACGATTTTCAGCTTGCGCTCTTAAGGCTTTCATATGTGAATTGTAAGCGAACTCGTCTTGGTCTTCGCGAGATACCTTAAACTGTTTTGCAACAGCTTCTGCAGTATTTCCCATTCCCCAATAATAATCTTCATGACCTGCTTTTACGATATCGTAGTTCAATTCTGGTTTAAAACCTGTCATTGGTACGCTACTCATACTTTCTGCACCACCAGCAATAATACAATCTGCCATTCCAGCTTGTATTTTTGCAGTTGCCATACCAATAGTTTCTACTCCAGAAGAGCAAAAACGGTTTACAGTTACGCCAGGAACATCCACAATATCTAATCCCATTAATGAGATTAAACGTGCCATATTTAATCCTTGAGAACCTTCTGGCATTGCGTTACCAACAATAACATCGTCAATACGCTTTGGGTCTAAACCTGGCAATTCCTTCATCATATACTTGATGGTTTCGGCTGCCAATTCATCTGTTCTTTTAAAACGGAACACGCCTTTTGGTGCTTTACCAACTGCGGTTCTGTATGCTTTTACTATATATGCTGTTTTCATTTTTCTTAGTTTCTTAAAGGTTTACCTTTGGTTAACATGTGCTGAATACGCTCTAAAGTTTTACGCTCTGTACATAAACTTAAGAAAGCTTCACGCTCTAAATCCAATAAATATTGTTCTGTCACGCGTGTTGGTTCAGATAAATCTCCACCTGCCATTACGTAAGCTAATTTATTAGCGATTTTCATATCGTGTTCAGAAATGTAATTTGAGTCTTCCATAGAGTCTGTTCCAACTAAGAACATACCTAATGCTTGTTTACCAAGAACTAAAACATCATCTCTTTTTACTGGTTGTGTGTATCCTGAATTAGCCATTAGCATAGCGTGTTGTTTCGCAACTGCTATTTGACGGTCTTTGTTAACCACAACAACATCTTTTCCTTTTTGAAGTAGGTTTAAGTCGAAAGCTTCATAAGCAGAAGTAGATACTTTTGCCATACCAATTGTTAAGAAATGTTCTTGTAAAACGTTTAATTGTACATCTCCTTTTTGGAACATATCTTGTGCTCTTAAAGCCATTTCTTTAGAACCACCACCACCAGGAATAACACCAACACCAAACTCTACAAGTCCCATGTAAGTTTCTGCTGCTGCAACTACTTTATCTGCGTGTAATGATAATTCACATCCACCACCTAAAGCCATTCCGTGAGGAGCAGAGATAGTTGGGATAGAAGAATAACGCATACGCATCATACTATCTTGGAAATATTTGATAGCCATGTTAAGCTCGTCATATTCTTGCTCTGCAGCCATCATGAAAATCATTCCGATGTTTGCACCAACAGAGAAGTTTGCAGCTTGATTACCAACAACTAAACCAGCAAAATCTTTTTCGGCTAAATCAATAGCTTTATTTAATCCAGCTAAAACGTCTCCACCAATAGTGTTCATTTTAGATTGGAATTCTAGGTTAAGGATTCCGTCACCTAAATCTTCTACAACAACACCAGAGTTTTTAAACACTTCGTTTGTTTTACGGATATTATCAAGGATAATGAAACTATCTTGACCAGGTATTTTAGTTTGTGCTTTTGCAGCAATATCATAATAATACGAAGCGCCTTCTTTTACTGTATAGAAAGAGGTGTTACCAGAAGCAACCATATCGTTAACCCAAGCAGCAGGTTCTAAACCTTCCGCTTTCATTAATTCGATTCCTTTTTCTACACCAATTGCATCCCAAATTTGGAAAGGACCATGTTCCCAACCAAAACCAGCTTTCATGGCATCATCAATCTTGTAAAGCTCGTCTGAAATTTCTGGAATACGATTAGATACGTAAGCAAATAATGCTGTGAAGCTTTTTCTGTAGAATTCGCCAGCTTTATCTTTCCCTTTGACTAGTACTTTAAAACGGTCAACTACTTTATCAATCGTTTTCGTTAATTCTAAAGTTGCAAATTTTGCACGTTTATTAGGTCTGTATTCTAGGGTATTTAAGTCTAAAGATAAAATGTCTTTAGTCCCATCTGCATTTCTAACTAATTTATAAAAACCTTGTCCAGTCTTGCTACCTAACCATTTATTTTCCATCATTGTGTTGATGAAGCTAGGTAATTCAAATAACTCTAAACGTTCGTCATTAGGACAGTTTTCTCTAATTCCGTTTGCAACGTGAACCAAAGTATCTAAACCAACAACATCAACGGTACGGAAGGTTGCAGATTTTGGACGACCAATGACTGGTCCAGATAATTTATCTACTTCCTCGATAGTTAAATCTAAATCTTTAACTGCATGAAATAAACTTTGTATGCTGAAAATACCAACTCTGTTACCTATAAATGCAGGTGTGTCTTTAGCTACAACAGACGTTTTTCCTAAGAATTTTTCGCCATATTCATTTAAAAACTCTAAAACAGAAGCATCTGTTTTTGGTCCTGGGATTATTTCGAATAATTTTAAGTAACGTGCAGGATTAAAGAAGTGTGTTCCGCAGAAATGCTTTTGGAAATCTTCACTACGACCTTCACTCATGAATTTTATAGGAATACCAGAAGTATTAGATGTAATTAAGGTACCTGGAGTTCTGTATTTTTCTAGTTTTTCAAACACTTGTTGTTTAATATCAAGTCTTTCTACTACAACTTCCATAATCCAGTCTACATCTGCTACTTTAGCAATGTCGTCTTCTAAGTTTCCTGTAGAGATGCGACTTGCAAAAGATTGGCTGTAAATAGGAGAGGGTTTAGATTTTAAAGATGCAGTTAAAGCATCATTTACTAATCTGTTTCTTACGACTTTGTCTTCTAAAGTTAATCCTTTAGCTTTTTCTTTGTCGTTTAGTTCTCTAGGAACGATGTCTAATAATAATACATCTACACCAATATTGGCGAAGTGACAAGCAATACCAGATCCCATTATTCCGGAACCAATAATCGCTATTTTTTTAATTCTACGTTTGCTCATATTATTTTAATGTGTGTTCTTTTTGATTGTATATTTTTTTATTGGATATCAATTCATTTATGGTATCCGAAACTTCATAAAAGCTTTTTAACTTTTCCTCAGATACGTGTTCTCTAATTGCTTCATTAAAAACTAAAACACGTTCTTTTGCATCTTTACGTTTTTCTTTACCAAATGGAGTTAGATAAATTAATACACCACGACCATCATTTGGATTTGGTCGACGTACTATTAAATCCATTTCTTCCATACGTTTCAGGATTCTAGAAAGACTAGTTGCTTCCATACCCATAATTGGACCTAATGAGGTTGAAGGTGTGCCTTCTTCTTGATCAATACTTAATAGTGTAAACCCAGTAGCCATAGTTGTACCAAATTTAGCAGCTTCTTCATTATACATTTTATTAACTGCTAACCACGTGGTTCTAAGCACGTAATCTATGGTTTTATCTTTCATATTAGAAACTTAATAAATGGTTATATTTTCAAAGATAGTAAAAATTTATTATGCATGCATAATAAATTTAAAATTAGTGTATAAAAAAAGCTACCTAAATTTAGATAGCTTTTTGTAGTTATATTTTTTTTTAAAATATTAATATCCGTAAATATCGTTGTATAATGCTTTATATTTTTCTTTAATTATTTTACGTTTTAGTTTTAAAGTAGGTGTTAAGTGTCCAGCTTCTACTGTCCAAGCTTCAGCTGTTAATCTAAATTGTTTAATTTTTTCCCACTTAGCAAATTTAGTGTTTGCTATGTCTATCTCTTCTTGTATACGAGCTATTACTTCTGGGTTAGCAACTAACTCTTCATTATTGCCTAGAGTTTTATTATGTATTTTAGCCCAATTTCTAATAAATTCAAAGTCAGGTTGTATAATTGCTGCTGGCATTTTTTCGCCTTCACCAATAACCATTACTTGATCAATAAATCTAGATTGTTTACATCTGTTTTCTAATAATTGTGGTGCTACATATTTACCACCAGAGGTTTTAAACATTTCTTTTTTACGATCGGTAATTTTTAAAAAACCTTCGTCATCAATAACACCTATATCTCCAGTGTGGAAATAGCCATCTTTAATGACTTCTGCAGTTTTGGCTTCATCTTTATAATAACCCATCATGACTTGCGGTCCTTTTACGCAAATTTCTCCGTCTTCGGCAATTTTAACTTCGGTACGGTCTAATAATTTACCAACAGTCCCAATTTTAAATCCTCCGTTGCGCATATCATTTACAGATACAACAGGAGAAGTTTCGGTTAATCCATAACCTTCCATAACACCAAATCCTGCTGCATTAAATACACGTGCTAATCTTGGTTGTAAAGCAGCACTACCAGAAGCCATTACTGCAACTTCGCCTCCAAGTGCAGCTTTCCATTTGCTAAATATTAATTTATTTGCAAGATTTAGTTTTTGTGTATACCACCAACCATTTTCGCCATAGGGTTTGTATTGTAATCCTACGTCTACAGCCCAGAAAAATAATTTTTTCTTAATACCAGTCAACTCTGCACCTTTAGCAATAATTTTGTCATATACTTTTTCCAATAATCTAGGTACAGCAGTCATGACTTGTGGCTTAACCTCTTGGGCGTATTCGCTTATTTGGTCAATAGGAGCGTAGTGTATTGAGGCACCACAATATTGATATAAATATATAAGCATGCGCTCATATACGTGGCATAATGGTAAAAAACTTAAGGCTCTTGCTGATCCTAATTCGATTGGTATTCTTTTAAAACTTTCTAAAGCATTGCTAACTAAATTATCGTGAGATAGCATTACTCCTTTAGGTTTTCCAGTTGTTCCGGAAGTATAGATTAGTGTTGCTAGGTCACTAGCTTTAACATTGTCTTTTAAATTTTCAACTTCGGCTTGGTTAGATTGATCTTTTCCTAGCTCTAATACTTCGTTCCAGTTTTTACAATTTTCTAATTGATCAAAGCAGTAAACTTCTATTAATGATGGTACTTCTGCTTTTATTTTTATGACTTTATCATAAACTTCTTGACATGATATAAAACAATATTTTGCTTCTGCGTGATTTAAAACGTATGCGTAATCCTCTTCAGATATTGTAGGATAGACTGGTACATTTTGTGCGCCAAGTTGCAAAATACCAATATCCATGATATTCCATTCTGTACGATTAGTTGAGGATATTACTGCTATTTTATCATTTTTTGTGATGCCTAATCTTAGTAATCCTCTACTAATTGTGTTGGCCTGTTCTAAATATTTTTTTGTAGAAATTGATACCCATTTACCGTCATATTTTGTTGATAATGATTTTTCAAGATTATATTTTTCAAGTTGATAGTATGGGAAATCGAAGAGTCTAGTTATTTCTATCATTGGTTTATTTGCGAAGTTGTTAAGAGTTGCAAAGTATGAAATTTTATTTCCATTTCAAATAGCAGTAAAAAAAAGGAGCTGTAATTAAACAGCTCCTATGCTAACTGATTGATAGCGTGAATATATGCTTTTTTGATTTTTATTTAATAACTAACTATTTTTAAATGAATCCCTTAACTTTCATTTAAATTAAATAAATCACATAAATTCGAAGCTAAATTATGTAAAATCTTTTGTTTAAATGATGTAAAAAATCGTAAAAATTAGAGTTTTAAATAATTATTTAAGAAAATATTCTCTGATTTGAAGTAATCTGAGGGCTTTTGGTTCATAAATAATTTAAAGTCTTTAGTAAAATGCGACAGATCATAATAGGCATAATAGTCTATTAATTCTGATATTGAAGCTTTTTTGGCTTCATACTGTTTCATTAAGCTTAAAAACTTATATAGCTTTATAAATTTTAAGGGTGTTAAGCCTATGGTTTTTTTAAACTGTACTTCTAAATGTTTTTGCGAAATTGGAAAAATTTTAAGTAGTTCTTCTACATTAATTTTACCTTCTTTTTTATAAATCACTTTTACAGCTTCATCTACTAATTTAGTGTTTTTACTCTCGTACACTTCTAGCTTTTGTAGTTGATTTTCTATGCGTTTTGCTAATGCTGTACCCTTTAAATTTTCTTTAAAAATTGGACTTAATAGTGTATATAACTTATTGTCTATCTCAGAAAGACTAACGTGTTTATCGGTAAGTTTTGAAATATCAGTTTTTAATATCTTATAAAGTGCTGTAGGATGAAAATTTATTCCAAAATTAAAATACGGATTAGTAGCCTTTACTACATAAGACTTATAGGATTGTCCTAAAACTACTAATCCGTTGCTGTTATAAGTTACTTTATTACACTCCGTTTGAATAGGTGTATTGGTGTATATAATATGTGATTGTGCAGTAGGTATAACTTTTGATTTTAAAGGTATACTAGACTGATCAACAGTTAGTTCAAAAAAGTTTTGTACCAACTGGTTAGTGTTGGTACATTTTATATATCTAAAATTCATTAATAGCTTTATGTTCTGAATTATTACAGCATAAACCTAAGAAATTTATTAAAAAAAAATATGAATTATCTTACTTTTTATTTTCAATCCAATGCTTAGCATTTGTAAAAGCCTCTAACCAAGGTGATACTTCATCTTGTCTGTTTTCTGGGTAATTTGCCCAATTCCATTGAAACGTTGAACGCTCTATATGAGGCATCATTACTAAATGACGTCCAGTTTTATCGCATAACATTGCAGTATTAAAATCTGATCCATTTGGATTTGCAGGATAACTGTCGTAACCATATTTTGCAACGATGTTATATTCTTGCTCTGACTTAGGAAGATTAAATTTACCTTCGCCATGACTTATCCAAACGCCTAAAGTCGTGTCTTTTAATGTTGAAAGCATTACCGAGTTATTGTCTTGAACTGTTACCGAAGTAAATGCGCTTTCATGTTTTTTAGAGTCATTATGAAGCATTTTTCCATGCACATCATGTTCTGGATTAATCAACTCTAATTCCATAAATAATTGACAACCATTGCAAATACCAATGGATAAAGTATCTTCTCTTTTAAAGAAGTTATTTATGGCTTTATTAGCGTTTTCATTATATTTTATTGCTCCAGCCCAACCTTTGGCAGATCCTAAAACATCACTGTTTGAGAAACCTCCAACAGCTCCTAAAAACTGAATGTCTTCTAAAGTTTCGCGACCAGAAATTAAATCTGTCATGTGTACATCCTTAACATCAAAACCAGCTAAATACATTGCATTTGCCATTTCACGTTCAGAATTACTTCCCTTTTCACGTAAAATTGCTGCTTTAGGTCTTGGTTTATTTTGGTCAATAATTGGAAGTTTTCCCGTAAAATGTTTAGGGAAGCTATATTGTAAGGCTTGATTTTTATAGTTGCCAAAACGTGTTTTAGCAAGTCCATTTGCAGTTTGTTTTTGGTCTAATAAAAATGACGTTTTATACCACATGTCTCGTAACCTAGAGACAGTCATGGTAAAGACTTCAATACCGTTTATAACACTTAGGGTATCACTATTAGTTACTTTACCAATGTTATGAAAAGCTATGTTAGCATCTGTAAGCGTTTTTTCTATGGAAGCATCTTTAGATTGAAAAACAATCCCAGAATTTTCAGAGAATAATACTTTACAAGAATCCTTTTGGTTTAAAGCAGTAATATCTAGCTCTGCACCTAAATTAACATCTGCAAAACATAATTCTAATAACGTAGTAATCAATCCGCCAGAAGCAACATCATGTCCAGCTATAATTTGATTATCCTTTATTAATTTTTGGATAGTATTAAATACTGTTTTAACGTACTTAGCGTCTTTAGTATTAGGAGTATTATTACCAACTTTATTTAAAATTTGAGCAAAACTACTTCCTCCTAATTTAAAGTCATCTTGTGATAAGTTTATATAATATATGTCACCTCCTTGTTTTTTAAAAACAGGCTCGATTACATTTTTAATGTTGTTACAGTTTGCTGCTGCAGAAATTATAACTGTTCCAGGAGAAATTACTTCTTCATTTGGATACTTCTGTTTCATTGATAGCGAATCTTTACCTGTAGGAACATTGATTCCTAAGTCAATTGCATATTCTGAAATAGCTTGTACAGCATCATATAAACGTGCATCTTCACCTTCATTTTTACAAGGCCACATCCAGTTTGCAGATAGCGACACAGATTGTAGACCATCTTTTAGAGGTGCCCAAATTATATTGGTTAATGCTTCTGTAATACTGTTTCTGCTTCCAGCAACAGGATCAATTAATCCAGAAATAGGAGCGTGTCCAATTGATGTTGCGATTCCTTCTTTTCCATTATAATCTAAAGCCATTACACCCACATTATTTAACGGGATTTGTAATGGTCCAACACATTGTTGTTTAGCGACTTTACCACCAACACAACGGTCCACTTTATTTGTTAACCAATCTTTACATGCTACAGCTTCAAGTTGTAATACTTGGTCTAAGTAATCGTAAAATAAGTTTGGGTCATAAGAGATACCACCATAATTTCTGTCCATTGTGGTATCTGTCATTATTGTTTTTGGTGAACTACCAAACATATCCTCTAAAGCTAAATCCATTGGTGTGTCACCTTTGGTTTTAGATTTAAATGTAAATCTATTGTTTTCTGTAACGTCACCAACAGTATAAATAGGAGAACGTTCTCGTTCTGCAATTCTGTTTAAATGTTCCAAATGTTTTTCTGCAATAACTAATCCCATTCGTTCTTGAGATTCGTTACCAATAATTTCTTTAGCAGAAAGTGTTGGATCACCAACAGGTAAGGCGTCTAAATCAATAGTTCCACCTGTATCTTCAACTAATTCTGATAGACAATTTAAATGTCCACCAGCACCATGATCATGGATAGATACTATAAAGTTTTCGTCGCTTTCTACCATTCCACGTACAGCATTGGCAGCACGTTTTTGCATTTCTGGGTTGGAACGTTGCACAGCATTAAGCTCTATACCAGAAGCAAACTCTCCTGTATCTGCAGAGGATACTGCAGCTCCACCCATTCCTATACGATAGTTTTCACCACCTAAAATTACTATTTTATCACCTTTTTTAGGTGTTTCTTTTAATGCTTGATCTGCTTTTCCATAACCAATACCTCCAGCTTGCATGATTACTTTGTCGTAACCAATTTTTCTGTTTGTTCTTTTTTCACCGTTAATAATGGTGTTTTTTGCTTCGTCGTGTTCAAACGTTAAGACAGAACCACATATTAAGGGTTGTCCAAATTTGTTACCAAAGTCTGATGCACCATTACTAGCTTTTATTAAAATATCCATTGGTGTTTGGTATAACCAAGGACGTGCATCCATAGCTTGTTCCCATGGTCTGTTTTCTTCTAATCTAGAATAAGACGTCATATAAACAGCAGTTCCTGCTAATGGTAATGATCCTTTTCCACCAGCTAATCTGTCTCTAATTTCTCCTCCAGATCCTGTTGCAGCACCATTAAATGGCTCTACGGTTGTTGGAAAGTTATGTGTTTCCGCTTTAAGCGAAATAACAGAGTCGTAATCTTTTTTTACATAGAAATCAGGAACATCTGCACGTTTAGGTGCAAACTGCTCTACTTTAGGACCTTTTATAAAAGCAACATTATCTTTATAAGCCGAAACGATACTGTTTGGATGTTGCTTTGAGGTTTCTTTAATTAACTTAAAAAGCGATGTTGGTTTTTCTTGACCATCAATGACAAAAGTCCCATTAAATATTTTATGACGACAATGTTCTGAGTTGACTTGAGAGAATCCAAAGACTTCTGAATCTGTTAATGGACGACCAATTTTTTTTGAAACGCCTTCTAGATATTCAATTTCTTCGTCATTTAAGGCTAAACCTTCTTTTTGGTTGTAAGAGGCTATATCCTCAATATTTAATATTGGTTCTGGTTGGATATTTATAGTGAAAGACTCTTGGTTTAATCCGTTATATTTTTCTGAAATCATTGGGTCAAAACCTGTAAAATCTTTTTGGCAAGCTTCAAATTCTTCAATTCTGACAATGCCTTCAATACCCATATTTTGAGTAATTTCTACTGCATTTGTACTCCAAGGTGTAATCATTGCAGCTCTAGGACCAACAAAAAAAGCATCTAAAGATGCTTGTTCTATTTTTGGCTGGTTGCCAAATAACCAAATCAATTTAGAGATGGTTTGCGTTGATAATTCTTTTGTTGCTTGAACAGCAAAAAGGTTACTGTTTTGGTTTCCGAAGAAATGAATCATTATATTTTAGTTTGAGTGTTGTTTTTTATAAAGACACAAATTTAGGTTTTTTAAGGCTAATTATTGATAATAATTACTGCTTAATTTAAGAGTTATTCACGAGGTTTTGAACAAAAAAAAGCGACTTAATTAAGTCGCTTTTTAAATTTTGGATTAAGATCTACTTATTCTTTAATCAGTTTTTTAGTAATACTACCGTTGTTGTTTTGTAGTCTTAAAATGTAGACACCTTTACTTAAGCTGGATAGACTAACTTTATTGTTTTTAGAAGTCACGTTACCTTTTAAAATCTTTTTACCTAAAATATCATAGATTTCAAAGCTAGAGTTTTCATTAACCTCAATAGTTAATAAGCTAGATTTAATAGGGTTTGGATATATTTTGATTTCTTGTTTGTTAAAGTCTTTAGTGCTTAGCGTAAAGCATGTCCATGATAAATCATCAATTCTAACTCTATTTCCTGACGATAGATTTACTAGTTGGACAGTAATGTTATCCACAATATTAATATTGTTTATTGTGGTTGTAGTTGCTACTGTATTGTCTCCAGTGTATGGCACAGTTCCAACAGACGTACCATTTACCAAAACATCTAAATTTCCTGCAGATCCACCAAAAGTAAGTTGTGTAGTAACTGTTAAACTACCAATACCTCCAGGAAGCGCAGGAGATGTTAATGATCCGTTTCTAATACAAATTGCTCTAGAGTTTATTTGTTGGTCAGTTCTAGCGTCTGTTGCAGTCCAACCGTCAGTAATACCATCATTTCCTGTCCAAACTCTTGTTGCATATGAACCTTGATTTGCTGGTATATTTTCAAAATCTTCAGAAGGACAATTGTTGTCGGTTGGTGTTCCTGCTAATGTAGTTTCAGTTGCTGTTGCACTTAAATTAGATTGATTTCCTGCAGCATCTTTAGCTAATATTGTAAATGTATAACTAGTCTCTGGTGATAAACCAGTCACAGTAAAAGTTGTAGCATCAGAACCAGTATTTGTGTAATAAGTTCCATCAACGTATACATCATATGTTGTAACTGCAGTGTCATCTGTTGATGCAGTCCAAGTTAGGTCTATAGTGGTTTCAGTAGGATTGTTAGCTACTAAATTTAATGGAGTAGAAGGTGCTTGTGTGTCTGTTGGTGGTTGACTTCCCCATCTGTTTTCAGCAGGTGTTCCTCCCCAAATTACTGTTGCTAAATAAGGGTTGTCAATAAATGGATTACGATTTCCTTGTGCATAGGTGTTTGAAGTATTAGCGTGATATGTATTTCTGTTATCTTCAATTAACGATACAGGGTCCTCAGCGTTCCAGTCTAATAATATGTTAATCATATTTGGATCAATACTATTAGTGGTTCCGTTTACAGCATAAGTAGGAAGACATTGGCTTCCGTATCTTGTGTACATGTACATTATAATTCTTGCTGCATCACCTTTATATTCGTCACCTGGATACCATAGGCTTGAACCACTACTTGTGTTTCCTGCGTTTCCGGATCCTGCTGCAAATTTTTTATTTCCACGATTAGAATTCATTTGAACGTCCGATGGTCTTAAGTTATGACCATCAGCATAAGGTGGACCTGAGGAACCAGAACTATCTAAACTAGGATTTGCTAATGAGTTAGGGAACACATGTTCTCTATTCCAATCAGTACCACTATTCCCACCGTTTAAGTTTTTATTTCTTGTTCTGTCAGTAACGTGATTGTTATCTGTGTCGCTATAACCGTAAAATAATCTAACGTTATTACTGTTGTCAGTATCTTCATCAGTCATTTTACTAGCTTCCCAAATACCTGGCGTGTAACTTAAGCTATTGGTATGGTTAACAGCAGTAACAACAGCTAAGTCATTAAATAAATCTAATTGTGTCTTAGTAAAGTCTACACCATTATAGTAAGCTTGAAGCTCTGTAGGAGGTGTTAACTGCGCATAACTAAAAGCAGTTATTAAAAATGATAGTAATAAGTAAAATTGTTTCATTGGTAAATTTTAAAGTGTAATACAATAAGTAAAGTAAATGTATGTCTGCTATTTTTAATTAAATATCATTGATTTAAAGAATGTTATCTTTAAAATGCGTTTTTTTAAGTTGAAATATAATTGTTTATTTTCTTTCTAAAAGTGCCATGTAAAATCCATCATAGCCAGTTTGGTGAGATAAAATTTTATTATCCTTAACTAATGAAAACTCTTTACCGCTTTCTGAAGCTAAAAATTTGGATACTTGATCTTGGTTTTCTGATGGTAAAATAGAACATGTAGCATATACTAATTTTCCTCCAGATTTGACCATTCTAGAATATGAACTCAAGATTTCGGTTTGTGTTTTTTTTATTTTTTCAATAAATTCAGGTTGCATTTTCCATTTAGCATCTGGATTTCTTCTTAAAACACCTAATCCAGAACATGGCGCATCTATTAATACACGATCTGCTTTATCATAAAGTTTTTTAATAACTTTAGTAGAGTCTATATGTCTAGGCTCAATATTATGCGCTCCAGCTCGTTTAGCACGACGTTTTAATTCTTTTAATTTATTGTCGTAAATATCTAAAGCAATAATTTGGCCTTTATTTTCCATTAAACTTGCAAGATGTAATGTTTTACCACCAGCACCAGCGCAAGTATCTACAACACGCATTCCAGGTTCTACTTGTAAATATTCTGCAACTAATTGTGAAGAGGCATCTTGTACTTCAAAATGACCATTTTGAAAAGCTTCGGTAGTAAAAACATTACCACGTTCGGCTAATTTTAAAGCATTTGGGTATTTAGCTAACTCTTCAGTTTCAATATCTAAATCAAATAAATCTGATTTAAGTTTTTCTCTAGTTGTTTTAAGTGTGTTTACTCTTAGGATAACATCTGCTTGCTCATTTAATGCAGCAGCTTCTTTAGTCCAAACATCTTCTCCTAAAGCTTTAGCAGCTAAC
The DNA here is from genome assembly GCF_000518485.1 of Olleya marilimosa CAM030. Taxonomy (GTDB): domain Bacteria; phylum Bacteroidota; class Bacteroidia; order Flavobacteriales; family Flavobacteriaceae; genus Olleya; species Olleya marilimosa. The sequence continues at coordinate 206,459 of NZ_JADR01000001.1, forward strand.
TCATCCATCCAATCAGGAAAAGATTCTTTAATTTTTCTAATTTTAGAAAATTCGTCAAAACGTCCCTTAATTTTTCTTGTAGGTGTGTTTTCAAAATATTTCCAGTCAGGAAGAGAAATTCCTTTTAAAGTAGCCCAAACAGCAAACATACGCCAAATTTCGTCTCTGTTAAAAGGTTCTTTAACTTCAGCTATTTCGGCATAAAGACGTTTCCATCGTACAATATCATAAGTCGTTTCGGCAACAAAACCTCTATCACGACTTCCCCAACGTTTATCACGTTTAAGTAATTGTTGTACAACTTTATCTGCATAATGCCCTTCATTAAAGATTAATAATAAACCATCAACGGTTGCAAAGCATAAATTTTTGTGTAAGCGCATTTTTTTGTATTTAATAACGTGCAAAGTTACGGTAAATAACACGAATTTGTGTTACTTTTTAACATTAAGATATTATAGATTTGTTATTTAGAAAATAATTTTAAATAAATGCGCAAGTTTTTTTAATCTATGGCATCTAAAGTATTAACAACTGGAATAAATAGCATTTTTGACAGAAACAGATTTTATACACCAACTTAAGGCACAAAACAGAGCGTCTTATAGTAAGCTTTTGGAGGATTTTCAGCACAAAGTGTATGGGACTTGTTTATCTTTTGTGCCAAATAGGGAAGATGCAGAGGATATTGCGCAGGAGGTTTTTGTAGAGGTTTTTAATTCTATTGATAAATTTAAGCAAGAGTCTAAACTATCCACATGGATATATAGGATTACAACTAATAAATGTTTAGAGTTTATTAGAAAAAAAAATGCTAAAAAACGTTTTGCATTTTTACAATCCTTATCCGGAAATGATTATAATCTTGATAAAGCAAGTTACTTTACAGAGATTAATCATCCAGGATTAGTATTGGAACAAAAGGAAACCAGTGAGGTCTTATTTTTAGCTATTAACAAATTGCCAGAAGCACAACGTATAGTTTTTACATTAAATAAAATTGATGATAAAAGCTATAAAGAAATTAGCGAAATTACTAATAGAAGCATTGGGTCCATTGAATCTTTATTGTTTAGAGCCAAAAAGAATTTACAAAAAACATTAGAAAATTTTTATAAAAATCAAGAGTAACGCAAGTTTTTAAAAACTTTTACATCTAAATTAATATGAACGCAAATAAAAATATTCAAGATAAAATAGATAGCACATTAAATGCTTTAGATACGTTAAATAGTGTCCAAGTGTCTCCTTTTTTTAAAGATAAAACTATGCAAAAAATGTTTGCAGAAAAACAAACTATTTCTAAGTCTTGGAGTTGGTTTACACCACAATTACAATTAGCAACGTTAGTCTGTGTAGTTATTGTAAACGTTTATGCTATCCGTCAAATAAAAAGCACAAAATATAATGAAGCTATCTCTAGTTTTGCCTCAGATTATGGACTGAGCTCTGAATCAGAATCTTCATTATTTAATTTATAGTTATGAAAAAAAATACAGTTTTATATCTGTTACTAATTGTTTTAATTATAATGAATGGATTTTTTCTATTCAATTATATTGGACGTCCAGGTCAGAATGGACCTAAAGCTTCAGGAGATTTTATAGCTTCAGAATTAAATTTTAATGACCAACAATTAGCACAATTTAAAAGTTTAGAGACTAAACACCATGATGTTATGCGTGCAGTTGGTGATGATATTAAGTCTTTAAAAGATCAATTATTTACTAACATTACAGCAAAAGCTGTCAATCAAAAAGATATTGACAATTTAATAGCAAACATTGCAGACAAAACAATAATTAAAGAAAATGAATTGTTTAAAAGGCTACGAGGCATCTACAAGTTATGTGATGATAAACAAAAAGAACAATTTAAATCAATTATAAAGAAAGCACGAAGATTTGATAATCAAGGACCAAAACATCCTAGAAGACCAGAGTAAAACGCTTTTCTAAAATTAAAAAAGACCTTCAGTAAATTGAGGGTCTTTTTTTTGTGTTTTGTTTAACATACTTACACACAAGTTATTTAATAAATAGTCATCTAAATAGGCATAACAAATAAATTTTTAGATATGAAAAGTAACTTATTAAGTAAAGCAGTTTTAGTTTTTGGATTAACAATTTTAAGTGTTAATAGTACCAATGCACAATCTAACGATAGAGATAAAAAGGAGCCACCTACTTTTAGTCAATTATTAAAAGAAATGGATAAGGATGAAGATGGTAAATTATCTAAAACAGAAATTAAAGGACCTTTAAAAGACAACTTTGATAAAATTGACGCAGATGAAGATGGTTTTATTACTGAAGCAGAATTTAAAAAAGCTCCAAAACCAAAAAAAAGAGAACGTAAATAGTTAGCTAAAATAACCAATAAACCATAATGATATGAAGTACATAAATAGTAAATTAAATCTGTTACTAATAGTAATTGCATTTAGTGTAACGTTAACAACTTTTAGTTCTTGTAACAATGATGAAGATGTAATAACAACGACTGAGGAAGACGAGGTTGCAGTAGTAATTGATGATACAGATTTTGAAACTACAGATTGGACAACAGCAACCCATAGTAAGGATGCAGATCCAAATTTTGACGAAGTCTTTGAAGATAACGCAGTAAAAAGACTAGACATTGTCATTACAGAAGCACGCTGGCAAGCCATGTTAGATGATATGACAAATCTATACGGTACATTTGGTTCTGGAGCAGGAGGACCTGGAGGAGGTTTAACCGAAACTGATGAAGATCCAATTTTTGTACCTGCCGAAGTATATTATAATGGTATACAATGGTATCGTGTAGGTGTTAGATTTAAAGGTAATTCTAGCTTACAAACTAGTTGGCAAAATGGGATTTTAAAATTGTCTTTTAAATTAGATTTTGACGAGTTTGAAGATGACTATCCGCAAATAGATAACCAACGTTTTTATGGCTTTAAAAAATTAAGCCTTAAAAATAATTATGATGACAAGTCTATGTTGCGCGAAAAAGTAGCTACAGATGTTTTTAGAAACGCAGGATTAGTAGCTTCGCACACTGCTTTTTATACAGTTTATGTAGATCATGGTGAGGGACCACAATATTTTGGCGTGTATACTATGGTGGAGGAAGTAGATGATACGGTTTTAGATACACAATTTTCTGATGACGATGGTAACTTGTATAAGCCAGATGGTGATGCAGCTAGTTTTGCTCTTGGAACTTATAATGAAAGTGAATATGTTAAAAAAACAAACGAAGATGAAGGCGATTTTAATGATGTTGCTAGCCTTTTAGCTGTGGTAAACGATGAGTCTAGAATAACAGACCCTGAAACTTGGAGATCAAACTTAGATGCTATTTTAGATACTGATGTGTTTTTAAAATACTTAGCAGTAAACACAGTAGTCCAAAATTGGGATACTTATGGAAGGATGACTCATAATTATTTTTTATATAATAATCCTGATACAAGCAAGCTAACATGGATTCCTTGGGATAATAATGAAGCATTGCAAACAGGAAAAATGGGAGGATCATTACCATTGGACTTTTCTGGATTAAATAGCGCAGAATGGCCATTAATAGGTTATTTGTATCAAGATTCGGTTTACAAATCACAGTATGATACTTATGTGCAAGACGTTGTTGATAATGCTTTTAATGTTAGCACAATTCAATCTCTTTATACAAATTATGCAGCGTTAATACAACCTTATGCAACATCAGAAGTTGCTGGTTATAGCTTTTTAGAAAACGGATCAGATTTTCAAAATGCAGTTAATCAATTAAATACGCATGTATCTTCACGTGCTGCTGCAGTAAGTGATTATTTAGATTAAAAATTATAATTAATTTGTTGATAGTAGTTAAAGGCTTCATTATGTAAAACTTATGAGGCCTTTATTATCTCGATATACAATTAACACGAAACACATTCAACATAAAAATATTTAATAACAAGTTTTATATAAAAAAAATCATCTAAAGCTTATAAACAGGATTTAAAATGAAAAATAACCAATTAAAAACAGGACTTACAATTTTTTCAATGCTATTATGTTTTAGCGTTTTTGCTCAAGGACCTCCAGGTGGAGGTGGACAAGGCGGAAGAGGAGGCGGAAGAGGTCAGCAACGTGGTGGCACACCAGATGCGTCTGAAATTCTTTCAAAATTAGACACTAATAAAGATCAAGTGATTGATAAAGAGGAAGCTGCTAATGATAAAAGAGGAAAAATTGTTAAAGATTTTGATGTTATTGATACTAACGAAGATGGAGTCATAGATTTAGATGAATTGAAAGCGTCTTTAGATGATAAAAAACCTAAAAAGATTTCAGCAAATAAAATAATTAAAGAAGTAGATGATAATGCAGACGGAACTTTAAACGAATTAGAAGTTGCTGCAAAAAATAAAATAGAATTATCGGACAATTTTAGTAAGATTGATACTAATAGTGATGGCGAATTAGACTTAGCTGAGTTAAAGGCGTTTTATGAAACACATGATAAACCCAAACGTAAAAAAAGAGATTGATTTAATTTCAAAAAAAAGAATATGAAAAGCCTATATAAAGTTTTAGTACTTGTAATGCTTGGTCTGTTGTTTGGTTGTAATAGTCAAAAAAAGACAACAACACATAGCCATGATGGATTACAAAATCATTCGCATGATACAGATCACACATTTAAAACAACAAATAATTACTATGGTAATTATGAGCTTGAAGACACTACGTATGGTACAAAAACTAAGGTTACGGTTAATGGTGATATACGTGTTATGGTAACTAATTCGTTGCCAAACCACGAAACAGGTACATTTCCTAATCAAGGAAATCCTAATACTATAGCAGCTCAAAATATTACCTATAAATTTCCGGTGACACCTAAATATACAGGAAAAGCACAGTGGATGAGAGAGCCAGGAATAGCTTTAAACGGTATAAAATTTGAACCTCAAACAGCAGAGGTTGTTGTTTGTGATACAGGAGAAAATTATCGTGTAGAGGCTATTCAGGATGTTATTGATTTAGGTTTGGATTTTAATCATGCTCACGTACAACCTACAGGAGCTTATCACTATCATGGTACACCAACATCTCTAATTTCAAAATTTGATATAGGACAAGATTTGGTTCATATAGGTTTTGCTCATGATGGATTTCCTATGTACTATTCTAAAAGTGGACAATATAAACCTAGCTTTAAATTGTTAGACGGAACCAGAGAAGGTGAGGATTGTACTTATGATAATCCACATCAACATATGGATATTGCTGTTGGAGGACATCATGACGGAACGTATGGTTCAGATTACGAGTATGTAGCTGGTTATGGCGATTTGGACGAGTGTAATGGTATTACTGTAGATGGTAAGTATATGTATTTAGTAACTAATGAATTTCCTTACGTTGGTCGTTGTGTTATGGGAGAAGTAGAAAGTCAAGAACAAGGACCTCCAAATGGTCAACAAAATGGTCAAGAAGGACGTCCAGAACCATCACAGATTATTAAACATATGGATGATAATAAGGATGGCAAATTGTCAAAAAATGAAGTTAAAGGACCTTTAAAAGAAGATTTTACTAAAATAGATGCTAATGACGATGGGTTTTTAACTAAAGAAGAATTGCAAAAAGTCTCAAATAACAGAGGTCAAAGACCACTCGGAAAAAAAACTCAAGTTGAAAAAAAATAAATTTTGCTAAGACCGCAAGTTTTTAAAATATCACGCATCTAAAAGAACATAATCCGCTAACAACAACGCAAAAATGAAAAACGTATTTAAATCATCTATTTTAATATTAACTATATGTGTAATATTTGTATCCTGTAGTGATGACGACGCAGCAAATACTGGTACAACAACAGAAGGAGATGTAACAGCAGCAACATTGCATAATGCATTTTCAGAATTTAATGCAACTAATACCACCATTACATTAAATGGTACCAATGTTACAATTCAAACTAATGGGTTGCCTGACCATACGTCACCTTATTGGTCCAATACAGTTTCAAGATCTTTAGTAGGTCCGCAAGGTGTAACTTTTACAACAGTTTCTAACGCTGACCATCCATTATGGGTTGAGCCAACAGTAACAAGTTATGATCAAATGGCACCAGGAAATATTGACGATTTTAATGGATCATACTCCTTAACAGTATCTGCAAATCCACAATTAGCAAGTAGCAGTACAGCAACAGGATTAGGTGCTATTGGTATCTCAATTTCAGGATCTGTAATTTATAATGATGAGGAAGGACCAAACGTACCTTTGGATAATGCAGTAGGATCTCTAGATTATACAGCAGCACATACAGGACCACAAAGTTATCACTACCATTTAGAGCCTAAAGCTTGGTCTAATGATGACGAAGCGTTAATTGGTATTATTGCAGATGGTTTTTTTCTTTATGGTCGTAAATGTAATGCAACAGGAACATATCCTACAGATTTGGATGCATCAGGAGGACATACAAGTACAACGCAACATACAACAACAGCAGAGTACCATTACCATATCCAAAACGAATTATATTTAAACGCATATTATATTTTATTTCCAGGTGATTATCAAGGTACTCCAAGCAATATCCTTTAAAAACTGTTTTTTATTCAGTTTAATACTTTTTTTTAACTGTCAAAATCAGACTAATAATACAGCGCTAGTTAATAACGCTCAAGCGGAAATAATAACTATTAATATCCCTAAGTCACAATTAGTCTTAAAACCAAACTTTGGTTTGGTCTACTTACAAGATAAGCCTTTTAGTGGGACGTCAATTTTAAAATATAATAACAACACTATTGCTGAAGCTATTGATTACAAAAACGGAATTAAAAATGGTGTTTTTAAAAAATGGTTTGAAGATGGCACATTAAGTTTTGAAGCTTTTTATGCCAATGGACAATTACATGGTGTGTCAAAATCATGGTGGTCAAATGGTAATTTAAGATCAGAGTCACATTATATAAACGGAAAAGCTAATGGTATTCAAAAACAATGGTATGTCTCTGGACAAAAATTTAAACTAATGACGTTAGTCAATGGTAAAGAAGAAGGTATGCAGCAAGCTTGGAGACGTAACGGAAAAATTTATAATAACTATCAAGCTAAAAATGGTCGCATTTTTGGATTAAAACGTGCTAACCTGTGTTTTCAATTAGAAGAAGAAATTGTACAAGATGAAAAACTATAGCTTATTATTTTTAGTAGTATTATTATGTAACTGTAAAGGTAAAACCGAAGTTAAAAGTAGTAGGGTAAATGCCTTACCTTATTATAGCGATGCTAGTTTTACGCCTCATTGGTTAGAAGGTAAAACAACCGATTTAAAATCGTTTCATAAAATACCAGAGTTTACATTAACAAATCAAGATGGACAACAAATCACACAAAAAACGTTTGAAAATAAAATTTACGTAACAGATTTCTTTTTTACATCATGTCCTGGGATTTGTCCAAAAATGACAGAAAACATGTCTGTATTGCAAGACGCGTTTAAAGATGATGATCAAGTCTTATTATTATCACACTCCGTAACACCAGTTAAAGATTCTGTATCAATTTTAAAACATTACGCAGAAGGTAAAGGCGTAATAACTAATAAATGGCATTTAGTTACAGGAGACAGAAAACAAATTTATGATTTAGGAAGACAAGCTTATTTTGTTGAAGAAGATTTAGGAAACAAAAAGACAGATGATGACTTTTTACATACCGAAAATTTTGTATTAATTGATAAAAACAAACATATACGAGGCATTTATAATGGATTAAATAAAACTGCTGTACAACAATTAATAGCAGATATAAAAACCTTAGAGATTGAAGACAAATAATTTTGGTTGATTATTTTTTTTGAAAAGCTTCGCTGTAATGGTGGAGCTTTTCTATTTTTATAAAAAATAACAATCATGAAAAAAATAATATATTTAATATTTGGTATTTCGCTTATAATTGGATTAGGAAGTTGTGGTGTTGGAAAATATAAAGTAGCATCTAAACCTGAAGCAAAAACATTTTCTTCAGTTACAATTGATACGCTTATTGAAGATGAAACCCTAAATGTTAGAGCTATTGAGGTTGTTGATTCAGTTGGTCTAGCTTACTTAACTTCAGATGGTAAATTTGGCATGTATTTTAATAATGATGCGCCAGAATTTGATACCATTAAAAAAGCATTACCTATTCAAATAAAGCATGATACAATTACTCCAAACTTTAGGGCATTGGCTATTGCGGATAATAAAGGGTTTGGTTTAAGTATCGGTTCGCCTGCTTTGGTTTTTAATTTAGATGTTGATTTGCATAAAAATACTGTGGTTTACCAAGAAAATCATGAAAAAGCATTTTATGATTCTATGGCGTTTTGGAACGAAAATGAAGGTATCGCTATAGGAGACCCAACAGATGATTGTTTAAGTGTTATTATTACAAGAGATAAAGGAAAAACATGGACTAAACTATCTTGTGATGTATTACCAAAAGCTAAAGACGGTGAAGCTGCTTTTGCTGCAAGTGATACTAATATTGCAATGGTAGGTGATAAAACATGGGTTGCAACAGGAGGTAAGGCAAGTCGTATATTATATTCACCAGACAAAGGTTACACGTGGCAAGTATTTGATACACCAATAATACAAGGCTTAGAAACTACAGGTATATATAGTATTGATTTTTATGATGAAAACAATGGATTTGCTGTAGGAGGAGATTATACTAAAGCGGACAATAATGTTGCTAATAAAATAAGAACTTTAGATGGTGGAAAAACCTGGCAAGTAGTTGCTGACGGAGTTGGTCCAGGTTACAGAAGTTGTGTGCAGTATGTCCCAAATAGTAATGCAAGACAATTAGTTGCTATAGGTTTTAAAGGGATAGATTATAGTAGTGATGCTGGTACTACTTGGACGCATTTAAGTGATGATGGATATTATACTTTACGTTTTTTAAACGACAGTACTGCGTATGCTGCAGGAAATAAGAAAATTAGTAAACTAACCTTTAAATAGATTTTTTTAATAGTAGAAATAGCGTCATTCTGAATTTATTTCAGAATCTCATAATTATTCAATCAAAGAATTTAAAATCAAAATAAGTTAAGTTTAATGTAAAAAAAAGAAGCCAATTGGCTTCTTTTTTTAATCTTTTTTATGTCTTCCTCTAAATTCTTCAATCATTTTTCTTTTAAAGGAGCGTTCTGCATTAAAGAGTAGTACAATTTTTTTGTAGCTAATTATTTTTGAAAGTTTATCCACGTAAATTTTATAGCTTTTTACTCTAGCGTCTTCCAAATCTTGCATGTCCTTAATTAAAGTTTCAGCTTCTTTGTTAGTTAATTTTGTAACATCAATATCCTTACGTTTGATGTCAGATGCGTCTCTTAATTTACTTTTTTGTGCTTCAAAGTCATTATAAATAGGCCAAAAAGCTTCAGCTTCTTTAGAAGTAAAATCTAATTGCTCTGTAATATGTGCTACTTTTAAAGCTTTAAGTTTTTCGTGTTGTTTTATTTTTTCTTTTTGTGCAATTGCACTAAAAGAAAACACTAAAACTAATAATGTTATAATATGTTTTTTCATAGTCATGTGTTTTATTCTTGGTATAAGTCGTTTAAATCTATATCGTCAATATAGTCATCAACGTCTATTAAATTATAATCTATAAAATCTGTTTGAGATAATTCCGAGTCATTAATTAATAAATTAAGATCATTAATTTCAATTTCATTTATAATATAGTTTTCTACAGTTTCTGTATCTAAGCTGTTTAATGTAGGAGCTGATTTAAAAAGGTTTATATTAAATAATAATACTATAGCAGCAGCGACACTAGATAACGATACAATAGTTTTTTTGTTAAATAGGTTAAATACTTTAGGTTCTGGTTTATCTAATTTAGTTAAGATTTTGTTTTCTAAAGTTTCAAAATAACCATCAGGAACATTAAAACCAGAGGTTTTAGAATGTGATTCCAAAGCAGCTTGTGCTAGAATGGTATCTTCTAATCCTTCAAAGTAATCCTTTGGCAATTTAAAGCCTGAGGTCTTGATTGTATTTAGGGTTTCTTTTTTCATTGTATTAATAAGACTAAAAAAAACGTAATTGGTTTAATGTGCTTTTAAATAGGCTTCTATTTTTTTTGAAGCTAAATGGTAAGATGCCTTTAATGCACCTTCGCTGGTGTCAAGTATTTCTGATAATTCGCTGTATTTTAAATCTTGAAAATATTTCATGTTAAACACTAATTGTTGTTTTTCAGGAAGTGTAGCTATTGCTTTTTGAAGTTTAATTTGAATATCTTCTCCTTCAAAGTAAACATCAGATTGTAAATTGTTAATGGCTAAATCCTGAGCATCTTCATTAGTAATATTTTTTAATTTGGCATTTCTTTTTAAATGCGTTAAAGCTTCATTTGTTGCAATTCTATATAACCAAGAATATAACTGACTATCGCCTTTAAATTTATTGATGTTTTTAAAAACTTTAATAAATGTATTTTGTAATACGTCATCAGCATCATCATGAGACTTTACAATATGTCTTATGTGCCAATACAAGCGCTCTTTATATAGCGTGATTAGTGTTTTAAAAGCAGCATTTTTTTGTGACTCAGATTGTAGTTGCTGCACTAAAAGTGTTTCGGTTTCTGACATATTATTATTTAGACTCTAATTTAAAGTAATAGTTTAATTATTTTATTAAAATTTTTTCGATGTTTTTAAATAGTTGAATATCATGTAATTAAATTTTTAAATCGGTTGAAATACTTATTTTTCTGTTTAAATACATGTTTTGCTTGTTTTATTTTATATTTTGTTTTAGCTTTATGTTGTTAAATTTACTTTTGTTGTTGGCCCCAAATCTAACAATGCACAAAAAAAAAGGATAAACATTGTTTATCCTTTTTTGATTTAAAATATGTTGGGTTTATTCAAAACTTTGCATTTCGACTAATCGTTTATACATTCCATTTTTATTTAAAAGTTCTGTATGATTACCTTGTTCAATAATTTCTCCTTTTTGCATCACTACAATATGATCTGCATTTTGAATTGTAGATAATCTATGTGCAATTACAATTGAAGTACGATTTTTCATCATATTTTCTAAAGCAACTTGTACTAAACGCTCGCTTTCTGTATCTAAAGCTGAGGTTGCTTCATCCAAAATCATAATAGGAGGATTTTTAAGTACAGCTCTAGCAATACTTAATCTTTGTTTTTGACCTCCAGAGAAATTGTTTCCAGCATCACCTACGTTAGTTTCTATTCCTTGTGGTAACTCTTTAACAAACTCCCAAGCATTAGCAATTTTTAAAGCTTCCATTATTTGGTCATCTGTTGCATCTGGTTTACCTATTAAGATGTTGTTTTTTATGGTATCGTTAAATAAAATAGAATCTTGGGTTACTAATCCCATTAAGCTTCTTAACGATTTTTTGGTAACATTTTTAATATCGTGACCATCAACAGTAATGCTTCCGCTATTAATATCATAAAATCTAGTAACTAAATTAGCAATGGTACTTTTTCCGCTTCCAGATTGTCCAACTAATGCGACTGTTTTTCCTTTAGGAACCTGAAGACTAAAGTTTTTAAGTACATAGTCATCATCATATTTAAATGAGATATTCTCAACAGTTAATTGGTTATTAAAGCCTTCTAAGACGGTTGCATTTGGTACGTCCGCAAGGGTGTCATCTTCATGTAAAATTTCAAAAACACGATCAGCAGCAGCCATTCCGTTTTTTACTTTGTAAGAGGCTTTGCTTATCGCTTTAGCAGGTGTTAAAATGTTGTAAGCCAACAGCATAAAAGCTAAAAAATCAGGACCTTTAATTATTTTTTCTACAAGTACAAGTTGTCCACCATACCATAATAGAACAGCAATTGTTGCGATACCTAACACCTCACTTACAGGTCCTGCAAGATTATTTTTAAGTCCTATTTTATTAGATAGTTTAAGTATTCTATTAGATGAATTTGTAAAATTATTAGAGAAAATATTTTCAGCATTATAGCCTTTAACGATTTTTAAACCTGTTAAAGATTCTTCTACAATAGAAATTAGTTTTCCAGATTCCTGTTGTGCTTTTAATGAGTTACTTTTTAGGCTTTTCCCTATTCTAGAGATTGCAAATCCTGATATTGGAATAAAAAGTAGTACAAAAAGCGTTAGTTTCCATGTAAATGAAAACATAAGATATAATGAAATTAATATTGTTGCTGGCTCTCTAACTATAAGCTCTAAAACTATAAAAAAGGAGTTTTGCATTTCGTTTATATCTCCTAATATCCTTGCCATTACATCTCCTTTTTGTCTTTTAGAATAAAAACTTAATGATAGGTTTATTATTTTGTTATACATATCCTTTCTTAAGTCGTTTAATACGCCATTTTTAAGATACATAATATGTTGGTTGGCAAAATACCCAAATAGATTTTTAAGTAAAAATGTTGAAATTACTAATGCAATTACGATGACTAAAGCCATTTGTGCGTTGCCATTTTCTAGATAACTACTAACTTTATAATTTAAAAGTTGTTCTCCATAGGTTTTAATGTCTGATATTCCAGTCCAAACTGGCGCTTTTTTTACTATGGTTGTGGATCCAAATAAAACGTTTAGCATAGGTATAAGTGATACAAATGCTAACCCACTAAACAAGGCATATAATAAGTTAAAAAACACGTTAAAAACGACGTGTTTTTTAAATTTTTTTATAAATGGTAAAAGTTGATGTATTATTTTTTTCATTTAATCTAGTTGCATATCTTTAATGATAGCGTCAATCTTTGCTTCCAATTGTTGTTCCGTAGTTTCAAACTCTGACACATTGTCTAAAGTTGTATTTACGCTAATGTAAAATTTAATTTTTGGCTCTGTTCCACTTGGTCTTAAGGCTATTTTACTACCATCTTCAGTATAATAAATTAAAACGTTTGATTTAGGAACATCAATAGGACTTGTTGTGTTATCTATTGTGTTTTTTGATTCAGATAATAGGTAATCTTCAATGCTTACAACTTTAGATCCATTGACTATTGTTAAAGGGTTTTCTCTAGCGTCAATCATCATTTGCTTGATTTCTTGTGCGCCTTCAATACCTTTTTTAGTCATAGATATTAAGCGCTCTTTGTAAAGACCATGTTGAGTGTATAGTTTTATTAATTCTTTGTAAAAAGAGCTGCCTTTAGCTTTAGCTTGAGCAGCAATTTCGCAAGCTAATAATGCAGAAGTGACTGCATCTTTATCGCGTACAAAATCTCCAACCATAAATCCAAAACTTTCTTCTCCACCACCAATAAACTCTTGATTAGGAAAGTCTTTAATCATTTTAGCGATCCATTTAAATCCAGTTAGTCCTATTTTGCACTCAACGTTATAAGCTTTTGCTAGTACAGACATCATTGGAGTAGATACGATTGTGCTTCCTATAAACTGATTGTTGGTAATTTTATTGTTGTTTTTCCATTGGTCTAACAAAAAGGTGGTCATCATGACCATAGTTTGATTTCCGTTAAGTAATAACATTTTATTGTCTAAACCTCTTACAGCAATACCAACTCTGTCACTATCAGGATCTGTACCTATTACAATATCTCCATCCACTTTTTCTGCTAATTCTAAAGCCATCTTTAATGCTTCTGGCTCTTCTGGGTTTGGTGATTTAACTGTAGGGAAATCGCCATTAGGTTCACGTTGTTCTTCAACAATATGTACATTATTATAACCTGCACGTTTAAACGTTTCTGGTATGCTAGTTATGGAAGTTCCGTGTAAGGATGTAAATACTATATTTAGGTTATCCTTGGCATCTTGTGATGTGTTAAAGCTTCCGTTTTTAACAGCTGCATCTATAAACACATCATCAACTTCTTTTCCAATATATTCTATTAATTCAGGCTTAGCTTCAAATTTAATTTCGGCATAATCTAAAGCGTTAATAATATTAATTATTTGAGCATCTTGTGGTGGTACTAATTGTCCACCATCTTGCCAGTATACTTTGTATCCATTATATTCTGGAGGATTATGTGATGCTGTTAATACAATACCACAATGACATCCAAGGTGTTTTAAGGCAAAAGATAACTCTGGAGTAGGACGAAGGTCTTCAAATAAATAGACTTTTATATTATTTGCAGAAAAAACATCTGCAACGACCTTTGCTAGACTTTTACTATTGTGTCTGCAATCAAAAGCTATAGCTACTTTGTGGTCTTCTCCGGGAAAAACGGTTTGCATATAATTGCTAATACCTTGTGTGTTTTTACCAAGTGTGTATTTATTAATACGGTTTGTACCAATACCCATTACACCACGCATGCCTCCTGTACCAAACTCTAAGTCTTTATAAAAACTTTCATTTAGCTCATTAGGTTGTGTTGCGATTAGGTTTTTTATATGGTCTTGTGTGTCTTGGTCAAAAGTTGGTGTCAACCAAGTGTTTACTCGGTTTAAAAGTTCTGGTTCTATATGTCTCATAGGTTATTGTATTAAAAGCAAAAATAAGTAATTACTAAAGGGTTGGTATTTATACTGTTGCTAAATTAAAGTTTAGCGTTTTAAATTTAGCGATTCTTTAATTAAATACCTTTTTTTATCTGTTTTTTGACGCAAAATTATTTCGCCTAAAAATCCAGCAACAAAAAATTGTGATCCTAAAATCATGGTTACTAATGCTAGGTAAAACTCTGGTCGATCTGTTATTAAACGTCCCACTTTGTTAAAAAACAATTTGTCGATACCAATATACAGTGCAAAAATAAATCCAAGCCCAAACATAATAACGCCAAGTGCACCAAATAAATGCATAGGACGTTTACCAAATCTTGATAAAAACCAAATAGTTATTAGGTCTAAAAACCCATTGACAAATCGGTCCATCCCAAATTTAGTTTCGCCATATTTTCTGGCTTGATGTTGTACAATTTTTTCTCCAATTTTAGAAAAACCTGCGTTTTTAGCTAATACAGGTATGTATCTGTGCATTTCACCATTTACATCTATGTTTTTTACAACATTGTTATGATAGGCTTTCAGACCACAGTTAAAGTCATTTAATTTTACACCAGATGTTTTTCTAGCTGCCCAATTAAAAAGTTTAGAGGGTAAGTTTTTAGTTATTTTATTGTCATAACGTTTCTTTTTCCAACCAGATACTAAATCAAAGTCTTGTTTAGTAATCATGTTGTAAAGATCAGGTATTTCCTCTGGGTTATCTTGTAAGTCAGCATCCATAGTGATTATTACATCTCCTGTTGCTGTAGCAAAACCAGCGTGTAATGCTTGGGATTTTCCAAAGTTTTTTAAAAATCTGATACCTTTAACGTTGTTGTCCGTTTCTTGAATTTTTTGAATGATTTTCCAAGAATTATCTGTACTACCATCATCTATAAACAATAGCTCATAAGAAAAACCATTGGTTTGCATGACATTTGCAATCCAATGGTGTAATTCTGTTAATGATTCTTCTTCGTTAAGTAGTGGTATGACTACTGATATGTTCATAATTTAATTTGAAATATAATTCAAATATAAAACTATTATAGGTCTTCGTTAGTTTTTTTCATTATTAATGAAACAATAAGTCCAATAACAGCTTGTATTACTAAAAACATGGCTGTAGATTGTATTTGTGGCATTAACGCGAATTGGTTTTTTTGCGCTTCCATAAGATCTAAAGTTTTAGCGATTTCCTCTTCAGGAGCGTTGAAATTTTTCATGATTTGTAATGTTGCTTCAATTGTTTTTTCTTTTAAAGCAACAGCAGCTTCAGGGTCGATAAAATTAAAAACAAGTACACTTACCAAAGTGCTAATTATTACACCTATTGCAACCGTAATAAAATAGGAGCTAAAACTTTCTTTAAATGAAATATAACCACCTAATGATGCTTTAGATTTTGATACAGAAATAATTCCGTAGACAATAATTATAACGAATAATAAAATACCTAACCACCATTTAGTTAATAGGTCTAAGTATAAAGCATAGGCTAATACAGTGATTCCGCCTAAGGTTGCACCAAGGTACAGACCAAAATTAATTGCGATTGATTTTATAGTTTTTTCCATAATTTTGTTGAGTTAATTAGTTAATAATCTATTAGTCTTAAAGTGCAATAATATGTTACAATATTACATAATTAATTTTTTTTCATAAATTAGTTGCTCAGTTGTAAAAAATACTTAAATTTGCACCTCGAATTTAGTTAAGATAAAAAAGCATTTAGCGATGAAAAAAGGTATACATCCAGAAAATTATAGAATGGTAGCATTTAAAGACATGTCAAACGATGACGTATTTTTAACTAAGTCTACTGCAAACACTAACGAAACTATTGAAGTTGATGGTGTTGAATATCCAGTTATTAAAATGGAGATTTCTAGAACGTCTCACCCATTTTATACAGGTAAGTCTAAACTAATTGATACAGCAGGACGTATCGATAAATTCAAAAACAAATACGCAAAATTTAAAAAATAATTTTAGCGTTAACTATATTTTAAAAGCCTTTCATTTTTATGAAAGGCTTTTTTTGTTATCTTATTTTCAACTATTTTTGAGTTCTTAATATGCAAAGCAAAAAGCTTAAATGTATTTTGACTTCTAACTTAAAAAAAAATATAATGAATTATATCCTTTTTGATGGACCAGTACGCAACCAACTACTTCCATTTACATATACTAGACCTGTTGCAGATATCAGAGTTGGTATACTGACTATAAGAGAGAAGTGGGAATTGTACTTACAAACGACCACTACGACAGTGACTGAAGATTATCTAGCAGACAAATATCCTATGGTAGAGTTAGAAGAAAATGTTATGTTAAATGCATCTTATTTACCAAATAATGAGTTGGTTGAATTGATTGTTGGTTTAGAAAAAAATCAAGCGATTTTTAAAGATGAAGATATTATAGCTTTTTACACCACAGACACGCAAGAAGCTATTGATTTTGATACCTATGAAGCTATTGAGTTTGATAATGATATTACTAAAATTGAACACACTTGGGAGATTTTTTCTAAAAACGGAGAAGCTATATTACAAGATTTTGAATTATTAACTAAAGACAGAAAGTCAGAACCAATACCTACTAGTAATAATATTATTGCACCAGAAAATATTTTTATTGAAGAAGGAGCAGTTGTACAGTTTGCAACATTAAATGCTAGTGCAGGACCTATTTATATTGGTAAAGATGCCGAAATAATGGAGGGTAGTTTAGTTAGAGGTCCTTTAGCTTTATGTGATCATGCGACTTTAAAATTAGGAGCTAAAATTTATGGACCAACGACTATTGGACCACACAGCAAAGTAGGAGGTGAGGTAAATAACTCGGTTTTATTTGGATATTCTAATAAAGGTCATGATGGTTTTTTAGGGAATTCGGTAATAGGAGAATGGTGTAATTTAGGTGCAGATACTAATAATTCTAATTTAAAAAACAATTATGTCGAAGTTAAACTATGGGATTATGAAACTGAACGTTTTGCTAAAACAGGATTACAGTTTTGTGGTTTAATGATGGGAGACCATAGTAAATGTGGAATTAATACCATGTTTAATACAGGAACCGTAATTGGTGTTAATGCAAATATCTTTGGTAGTGGTTTTCCAAGAAATTTTGTGCCAAGTTATAGTTGGGGAGGCGCCTCTGGTTTTACAACCTATTTAACGTCTAAAGCTTTTGAGGTTGCTAAAGTTGTAATGGCAAGAAGAGGTGTTGCATTTACTAGTCAAGATGAAGCTATTTTAACTCAAGTTTTTGAGGACTCTAAAAAGTACAGAAAAGAGTAAGGATTAATTAATACAAACTATTGTAATTAAAAGGTTATTCGTCGAAATTGTAAGGTTTTATGGGTTAATTTTGAATTAAATTTTTATATTGATTAAGCTTAATAATCAATATGGGTTTTATTTTTATAAATACGCTTAGATTTTCTATCTTATATCTTCTGCTATACGTTTTAGATTCTTTTTTTAAGAATAATGAAGCGTTATATTCCTATAGATACTATACTAAAATTGCTTTAGGCAGTACTTTGTTGATTTTTTATTTATTTAAAACTAAGCAAAAGAATATTTTTAAAAAACGATTGATAATTTATGCGTTATCCTTATTTATAATAGGCGATGTTTTTTTTATTACCGGAAATTCTGGTAAAATGACTCACTTTGTATTTGCAGCTTTTTTATTTATTGGAGCTAAAATTTGTTATTCGATACGATTTTTAAATAGTAAAGATTTCAAGATTTCTAAATTAGTTCCTTTTTTACTATTCGGTTTTGCTTACATGACTATTATAACAAATTTGGTATACAATAATTTAGGTTATTATTTTTTTCCATTTTTAATGTACTTATTTGTAGTACTATTATTAATGCAATTTGCTTATTTAAGAAAAGGAGAGGTAAATGAATTAAGTTTTTGGTTAGTCATATTTGGTGTATTTTTCTCGATGATAGCAGATAGTATTAATATACTTAAAATATTTTATGACCCGTTAATTGCTTATAATAAAATTACTGTTATGTTTTTTTATTGTTTGTCTCAGTACATGATTATATTGGGAGTACTACAGGAAAATAGACCTATAAATAATAATAAAAAGCTTAAAGTAAATAGATAGTTATGGGTAAGTTAATACGTTATTTTACACCTGTATTCTTGGCTTTGTTATTTTTAGATATTTATGTAAAAATTAATTTACCTATAATACCTTATAGGTATTACTCTAAAGTATTGGTGCTAGTCACTCTTATAATTTTTACTGGTTATTGTGTTTACAAGAAAAATAAGTTAAGCAATAAGTATGTTTTTTTTGGATTAATTATTTTTTTTATAGGTGATATTTTAATTATTGATCATTTAAGTAAAACAAAGTTTATTATTAGCATATTACTTTTTGTGGTTGGTAAATTGATCTACATTTTTAAATTTACACATAAGGAAGATTTTAGTAATAAGCGTTTACTACCATTTTTAGTGGTTTGTTTTTTGTCTGTTGCCTTTTTGTATAATCTAATTTTCACAAACCTAAAAGAGTATTTTATGCCAGTAACGTTATATTTTTTTATATCGTTAGTCATGACTCTTTTTGCTTATCTTAGAAAAGATGTAGCAAGTAACAAAAGCTACTATACAGTTTTATCAGGCGTATTATTGTTTGTAATCTCTGAAGCTACAATGGTAGTTAAAACATTTTATGGCGACGTCCTATTCCAGGATTTTATAGTAATGTTTGGTTACGGTTTTGGGCAGTATCTTATAATTTTAGGTTTAATGATAGACAAATCTAACAACAGTGATCTTGTCTCTAAAATATAAAATTATTACTATTACCTATTGTTTTTTAACATGCTTTAATTCTAATAAATTAATAGGATTATTTCCTAAACCAATAATGTTTTTTTGAGTAAATCTAATCACTTCATCATAATATAATGGCACTATTGGAGCATTTTTAATAACTAAACTATCCATTTTAGCGTATAATTTAATCCTTTCTGATGCTTTGGTAGTGCTAAAAGCTTGGTTGTACCATTTATCAAAATCAGGGTTAGTAAAGTGGGTATAGTTTGGACCGTTTGGTGCAAAATTTTCTGTATAAAATAATGATAGATAATTTTGAGCATCTGGATAATCTGCAACCCAACTGGCTCTAAATAAATCTAATTTTCCGTTGGCTTTCCCTTCTTTTAAGGTGGACGCTGGAATAACATCAACATTAATGTTTAAGCCAATTTTGGTAAGCTCGCGTTGTATGTATTCGCAAAAGTTAAGATAATTACTAGTTGTAGTAATTGTTACTTCTGGTGTTTTATTATTGTTCTGTGCTTTGTATTCAGCAATAAGTTTTTTTGCTTTTACGGGTTGGTATGTATAACCAATGTTGGCATTATAACCAGGTAAACCTTTAGGTATAAATCCACCATTAGCAGCTATTCCTATTCCGTTTCGTAAATAGGTCATCATTTTTTTTCTGTCAAAACCATAATTTATAGCTTCTCGTATTTGTTTGGATTGGATTTCATTTAAATCAGAATCCATATAAAAAGCTAAATACTCTGTATTTAAATAGGGACCTCTATTTATGTTTATAGTCGATATGTATTTGTCTCTTAATTCTCCTTTTGTTGTCAGTATTTCGTCTTGATAAGAAGCGTCTAGGCTGTTTAAAAAATCCAAATTACCCTGAATAAACTGCATGAATTCGCCTTGTTTGTCAGGTAAAAAAGTAATAGCTACAGCTTCTAAATGTGGCAGTTTTTGATCATCTTTATTAGTTTCAAAATAATTTTCATTTTTTCTAAATACTAACTTGATGTTTTCTTCCCAGCGTTTAAATTTAAACGGACCAGTACCAATAGGGTTTGATCTAAACTCACTACCATAATGGGCTGTTATTTCTTTAGGTACCACACTACAGTACTTCATTGTAAGTAAGCCTAAAAATGCAGGAAAAGGTTGTTTTAGTGTGATGTTAAAAACGCTATCATTTAAAGCTTTAAATGAATTTACTTTGTTAAAAATCCACTGACCAGAGGAGGCAACATTTTTATCTAATAATCTATTAAAACTATACTCAAAATCTGACGCGATAACTTGTCTTGTAGAGTCTTTTCCAAATAGTTTATGCTTATGAAAATAAATGCCTTTTTTAAGTGTAAAATTATAACTAAGACCATCTTCAGAGATTGACCATTTTTTAGCTATACTAGGCTTAACAAGTAAGCTATCATCCATTTGGACAAGCCCATTAAATAATTGATTAATTGCCCAAATATCTGCGTTGTCTTTTGCAAATGCAGGATCCAAAGATCCAATATTTTTATGTTCGTTGTATCTAAATACTAAATGCTCCTTATTTGAGTTTTTTGAATTATTACAAGAGACCAATAAGGAAAATATAAAAATAAGGCTATATATAGGTAACGCTTTAGTTGTTGTAATAGTCATTAAAATCTTGTCATTATTAATTTAAATAAGGATTTTTATGTGTAGATCTTTTTCTTTGGATAGAAAAAAATATAGCGTAAAGATAATCATTCTTACCATTCTCTTTTTTATTATAAAATTTGTTAATTATAAAATTTGTGTAATTTTAACTTAATAAAAAAAACCGAAGGTATTAGCTTCGGTTTTTTTTATGTTTTTATTGTTAAAGTTAGATTCTGACACCTACAGGTAAAAGCTTTTTATATTGCCTATTACGCCTCATAAATTTTGCTATTTCAGGACTAGTAGGCATTACGCTTAAATTTCGTTCTTCAATATTGTCAAAAACAATTTTTAAAAACGCATTTACAAAATCTTCATTATCCTGTTCTTCAGGAACTATTAATTTGGTCAAAAAGATTTTTCTTTCTTGTAAAGAGTATTCTATTTTAGCGAAATGATTATCAATTTTCAGTTCAAATTGACGTAAAAAATCATTGTCAACTAACTCAGCTGCATCAATCATAATGTATAAAGTTTTATTAATTATTAGGGGAGTTTCAAAAATAGTACCAAACTATTTTATAGCTTTACACAACAAAGATACTCAAAAATCTAATAGTACTGTGTTTGTTTACTGTTAAAAGCTTATGAATCAACAAGTAATACCTGTTTATTTAATGCCTGGTATGGCTGCTAATCCTACGATATTTGAGCACATTAAATTGCCAGAACATCAATTTAAATTGTACTGGCTAGAATGGAAATTACCAAAACCTAATGAATCATTATCTAGCTATGCCAAACGCATGTGTAAAGATATAAAACATGATAATCCTGTGCTTTTAGGAGTGTCTTTTGGTGGTATTTTAGTGCAAGAGATGAGTAAGTATATTAGTTGCAATAAAATTATAATAGTTTCAAGCGTTAAAACTAAACACGAGTTGCCTAAAAGAATGCGTCTGTTACGAGCTACAAAAGCTTATAAAATACTACCAACGCAATTGCTTAGTAATATTGACTTATTAGCTAAATATGCTTTTGGTAATACTATTACTAAACGTATTGAGTTATATAAAAAATATTTATCTGTAAGCGATAAAATGTATTTAGATTGGGCAATACAGCAAGTGGTTTGTTGGGATCAAGACCAAGCATTAGATAATGTAGTACACATACATGGAGATAACGATAAAGTGTTTCCATTTGCAAACTTAGGAGCATGCGTTAGTATAAAAGGAGGAACGCATATAATGATTATTAATAAATATAAGTGGTTTAATGAAAACCTACCTAAACTAATCGCTTAAATATTAAGCGATTTGAATAAAATATTTTAAATTTAAACAAAAAGATAAGAAGATGAAGATTGTACAAAAAAGTTTAGCTGTCGTTGGATTAGGCGTTCTAGGATTGTTATTTATAAATGCCTATCAAGATGCTCCTACAGATGAGAATTTTGAGAAAAAAATAATAAACGATTATAATGTTTATGCCATACAAATGCCAAGCTATTTAGAGTTTGCAGGAGAAGCAGTTCCGCTTTCTAATCCTGATATTTACGAGCGTATGGATAAAGAACTTTTAGTTAATACCTATTGGCAATCCAATGGTTTATTAATGTTTAAACGTGCCAAAAAATATTTTCCGATAATCGAACCGATTTTAGCAAAAAACGGAATTCCTGACGATTTTAAGTATTTAGCAGTTATTGAAAGTGGCTTAACAGATGCACGATCTCCAGCAGGAGCAAGTGGATTTTGGCAAATTATGAAAGCAACTGGTCGCGAACATGGACTAGAAGTAAACGATAATGTGGACGAGCGATATAATCTAGAAAAAGCTACTGAAGTAGCCTGTGATTATTTAAAAAAGGCTAAAGAAAGTTTAGGATCATGGACCTCTGCTGCTGCTGCATACAATGCTGGGACTTATGGCATCTCTAAACGCTTAAAAGAACAAGATGTTAGTAGTTATTACGATTTACTTCTTGGCGAAGAAACAGGTAGATACGTTTTTAGGATAATTGCATTAAAAGAAATTTTATCTAATCCTGATACTTATGGATTTAATTTTAGAGAAAAAGATTTATATAAATCTGTACCAACTTATCAAGTAGCTGTTGATACTGCAGTAACTGACTTTGCAGGTTTTGCCAAACAATTTGGTATAAATTATAAAATATTAAAATTACATAACCCATGGTTAAGAGAGCCACATTTAAATAATAGCTCTAGAAAACAATATTTTATAGATATTCCAAGAGAAGGTTATTACCAAACCAACCCGTAAATGCTTGATTTTTTAACTCAATATTGGTGGACCATTGCAATTGCTATTAATTATATATTGGTAATAATAGCAGTAGCAACTATTTTATTTAAGTCCATAAACCCTACAAAAACACTAACGTACATTATTGTATTGTTAGTGTTTCCTTTTTTTGGTCTGATTGTCTATTACTTTTTTGGGCAAGAGTACCGAAAAAACAAAATTTTTAATCGAAAGGATGTTTTAAATAATCATTTAATACAATCTATCCATAAAGATTTAAAAATTCAACCAGAATCATTAAATCTATACGAACCTAAAATAGACGAAGATCAAATAAGGTTAATCCATTTACTTCAAAAAAATGACAAATCACCATTAACTAAATTTAATGATGTTGAAATTATAATCAACGGAGAAAATAAATTTGAAAAGCTATTTACAGATATTGATAATGCTAAAGAACATATCCATATTGAATATTATATCTTAAAAGATGATAATATTGGCACTAGATTTTTAGATTTATTATGCAAAAAAGCATCAGAAGGTGTCACTGTTAGATTAAGTTTTGATGATGTTGGTAGTAAAATTTCTTCTAAAATGAAGAAAAAACTAACCAACGCAGGAGTACAGTACTTTGCTTTTATGCCTGTCCTGTTTCCAAAATTTACAGGTAAAATGAATTACAGAAATCACAGGAAAATTGTGATTATTGATGGAGAAATAGGTTATGTTGGAGGAATTAATGTCTCAGACACTTATGTAAATTATCCCGAAAACAAAGCGTATTGGAGAGATACGCATTTAAAAATAATTGGCGAATCCGTTTTTACTTTACAAACACAATTTTTAACCAATTGGAACTTTGTAGCAGATACTAGCTTGACTTTAAACCGTTCGTTTTTTCCACAAAATAAGGTTAAAACAGTTACTCCAGTACAAATAGCAGCAAGTGGTCCTGATACAGATTGGGCTAATATTATGGAGGCCATTTTTTTTGCAATCGTAACTGCCGAAGATTATGTATACATTACAACACCTTATTTTATACCAAATGATCAAATCATTACCGCTATGCAAGTGGCTTCAAAAAGTGGTGTAGACGTAAGACTGTTAATTCCTGACAAATCAGATTCATGGACAGCTAAGCACGCTACAAATTCATATTTAGAACAACTTTTAGACGCAAATGTCAAGATTTATAGATATGAAAAAGGTTTTATTCATGCAAAAACTATGGTCGTGGATGATGTTTTTACAACCATAGGGACTTGCAATATGGACTATAGAAGTTTCAATATTAATTTTGAAATTAATGCACTAATCTATAATAAAGAAAAGGCTATTGAAGCCAAAGCCATATTTAACAATGACCTAGAAAGTGCAATACAGATTAATTTAGAGCAATGGACAACACGCTCTAATATGAAGCGTATACAGGAAGCCTATTGTAGACTTTGGGCGCCTTTACTGTAAAAAAAAAAGGTCAAACTAGTTTTAAACTAGTTTGACCTTTTTTTATGTATTACGTAGTTAAATTATCTACTACGTCTCTTTTGAGCACGTATTGATCCTCCTTGACCAAAGTGTTGTTTAGGTGCTTGAGCACGTTTCATGTTTTCTTTCATCATTTTAATTTGATCAGTCAACATACCTTGTTTATCAAGTTTTTGTGCTTCAGCTAATAATGTCACTGCTTCTTGCTTTCTTCTTTTAGACATTGCAACACCAGCTAAATTAAGTTTTACCATAGCCATATCATGGTCCATAGACAGACCTAGTTGTTCTGCTTTCTTAAAGTAACGTTCAGCCTCAGTCATATTATCTTGTGACACCATAATACCATTTAAAAAATTATAATATCCTTGTTGCTTTCTAACCAAAGCAGTTTCTGGGTTTTTAATTTTATCTAACCATTTTTTAGCACCAGGAAAATCTTGTTTTCTTAATTTTAAAAAGGCTAATAAAATAAATTCATTTTTAAAATATAAGAAGACAAATATTAGCGCTAAAAAGATGTACATGATACCATTACCTATGTTTCCTTCCACAAATTGCCAGATGGCTACACCAAAAATTCCGATTGCTAATATTAATTTTATTACTTTATTGTACATTTTTTTAATTTTAAAAGTCTTGTATTACTTGATTTGTAACGTTTTTAAGCGTTATTTTTATTGGAGTACAAAGAAACTAAAAAAATCTTTAAAAATATTTTTTAAATTAGGTTTGTGAAATAAAAAACTCGTTGTATATTTGCGCTCAGTTTTACGTAAAGCCTAAAACTAAATAAAACATATACTATTCAGATTTTAAAAAAATAAGACAATGCCAAAAAGAACGTTTCAGCCATCAAAGAGAAAAAGAAGAAATAAACATGGTTTTAGAGAAAGAATGGCTTCTGCTAATGGTAGAAAGGTATTAGCTCGTCGTCGTGCTAAAGGAAGAAAGAAAATATCTGTTTCATCTGAAACTAGACATAAAAAATAATGTTTAACAATTGTTAACATGTTAGAGGCGTTACTTAGGTGTAACGCCTTTTTTTGTATCTAATAATTACTATTTTTGATAATCGAAAAAAACAAACAAAAATGCCAAAAAATCCTAAGTTAAAGTCTATTCTTATTATTGGTTCAGGTCCTATAGTTATTGGTCAAGCCTGTGAGTTTGATTACTCTGGTACGCAAGCACTAAGATCTTTAAGAGAAGACGGAATCGAAACAATTTTAATCAATTCTAATCCAGCAACAATTATGACAGACCCTAGTATGGCTGATCATGTATATTTGTTGCCACTAAATACTAAATCTATTGTTCAAATTTTAAAAGAGCATCCACAAATTGATGCAGTATTACCTACAATGGGTGGGCAAACTGCACTTAATTTATGTATTGAAGCAGATGAAAAAGGCATTTGGAAAGACTTTGGTGTAGAGATTATAGGTGTAAATATTGATGCCATTAATATTACAGAGGATAGAGAGCAGTTTAGAGAGTTGATGCTTAAAATAGGTGTGCCTATGGCACCTCAAGCAACAGCAACTTCTTATCTAAAAGGTAAAGAAATTGCTCAAGAGTTTGGGTTTCCTTTAATAATTAGAGCTTCATTTACATTGGGTGGAGCAGGTGCGTCTTTTGTATATAAAGAAGAAGATTTTGACGAGTTATTAACACGTGGATTAGAAATTTCTCCAATTCACGAAGTTATGATTGATAAAGCGCTAATTGGCTGGAAAGAATACGAGCTAGAATTACTTAGAGACTCAAACGATAATGTAGTAATTATTTGTTCTATTGAAAATATGGATCCAATTGGTATCCATACAGGAGATTCTATTACTGTAGCTCCAGCAATGACATTAAGCGATAAAACGTATCAAAAAATGCGTGATATGGCTATCCACATGATGCGTAATATTGGTGATTTTGCTGGTGGATGTAACGTACAATTTGCAGTTAGTCCAGATGAAAATGAAGATATTATTGCTATCGAGATTAACCCTCGTGTATCACGTTCTTCAGCTTTAGCAAGTAAAGCAACAGGATATCCAATTGCAAAAATAGCTGCAAAGTTAGCAATAGGTTACCATTTAGACGAGTTAGAAAATCAAATTACTAAATCTACATCAGCATTATTTGAGCCGACTTTAGATTACGTTATTGTAAAAATACCACGTTGGAACTTTGATAAGTTTGAAGGAAGTGATCGTACTTTAGGTCTACAAATGAAGTCTGTAGGAGAGGTGATGGGTATTGGACGTTCTTTTCAGGAAGCCCTTCACAAAGCAACACAATCTTTAGAGATTAAACGTAATGGTTTAGGTGCAGATGGTAAAGGATATACTAATTACGAGCAGATTATAGAGAAGTTAACCTACGCAAGTTGGGATCGTGTCTTTGTAATTTATGATGCCATTCAAATGGGAATCCCTCTAAGTCGTATACACGAAATCACAAAAATTGACATGTGGTTTTTACGTCAATATGAAGAATTGCACCAAATACAAAAAGAAATTTCGACTTTTACAATTGATACTATAGGAAGAGATTTACTTCTTGAAGCAAAACAAAAAGGATATGGAGATAGACAAATAGCACACATGCTAAACTGTCTAGAAAGTCAAGTATATAATAAAAGAGATGAGTTAGGTATCAATCGTGTTTACAAATTAGTAGATACTTGTGCTGCCGAGTTTGAGGCAAAAACACCTTATTATTACTCCACGTTTGAAAATGATGTAGAAACAGCAGACGGAACACGTTATGCACATAATGAAAGTATAGTTTCTGACAAGAAAAAAGTAATTGTTTTAGGTTCTGGACCAAACAGGATTGGACAAGGTATCGAGTTTGATTATTGTTGCGTACATGGTGTATTAGCTGCTGCAGAATGCGGTTATGAAACTATCATGATTAACTGTAATCCAGAAACGGTTTCAACCGATTTTGATACTGCAGACAAGCTATATTTTGAACCAGTTTTTTGGGAACACATCTACGATATAATTAGACATGAAAAACCAGAAGGTGTTATTGTACAATTAGGTGGACAAACAGCTTTAAAACTTGCTGAAAAATTATCTAAATACGGAATCAAAATTTTAGGAACTAGCTTTGAATCCCTAGATTTAGCAGAAGACAGAGGGTTGTTTTCTAACTTACTTAAAGAAAACAATATTCCTTATCCAAAATTTGATATTGCTACAACAGCAGATGAAGCTGCTGCAATTGCAGATGTATTAGATTTTCCAATATTAGTAAGACCATCATACGTCCTTGGTGGACAAGGGATGAAGATTGTAATTAATAAACAAGATTTAGAAGAGCATGTTGTTGATTTATTACGCAGAATGCCAGGAAATCAATTATTATTAGACCATTATCTTGATGGAGCGATTGAAGCTGAAGCAGATGCCATTTGCGACGGAGAAAATGTTTACATCATTGGTATCATGGAGCATATTGAGCCTTGCGGAATCCACTCTGGAGATAGTAATGCAACCTTACCACCTTTTAATTTAGGTGAGTTTGTAATGCAACAAATAAAAGATCATACCAAGAAAATTGCTTTAGCACTAAATACGGTAGGATTAATAAACATACAGTTTGCTATAAAAGATGATATTGTTTATATAATTGAAGCTAACCCAAGAGCATCACGTACAGTTCCGTTTATATCTAAAGCTTATGGAGAGCCTTATGTAAATTATGCAACTAAAGTTATGTTAGGAGAGAAGAAGGTAACTGATTTTGATTTTAAACCTAAATTAGAAGGTTATGCTATTAAGCAGCCAGTATTTTCTTTTAATAAGTTTCATAATGTAAATAAAAAATTAGGACCAGAAATGAAGAGTACTGGAGAAAGTATTTTATTTATTGAAAGTCTTAAAGATGATCAGTTTTACGATTTATACGCTAGACGAAAAATGTATTTAAGCAAGTAGATGGTATAAAAATAAATTATTGGTTTTAAGTGAGTTATAATATTTTTTTGTATTTTACATTAAAAAGAGATTATGACGAAAAAACTACTATTTATTTTATTTGCTTTTGTAGCTTTAAGCGTATCAGCACAAAACCAGACCGTTACAATAGATTGGAGTTTTGGCTCTAACTCTAATGCAACTGGACCTAATAATAATGCAGATCGGACCATTGAGGTTGGAGATACAGTAATTTGGAATTGGTATTCTACTGGTACGCATAATGTAGTAAGAACTGGAGGCACGTCCTCTGATAATTTTGTAAGCAGTTTAATGACTACTGGAGCAACATTTTCACATACGTTTACGTCTATTGGTACAAATACATACCAATGTAATCCACATCCAACAAGTATGTTTGGTGTAATTACAGTAGTACCAGAAGGAACATTAAGTGTACCTGATTTTGCAAAGCGTTTATCAGCAATAAGCTTATATCCAAATCCAGCAACATCGACTTTAAATGTAGAAATACCTTCTCAGATTAAAGAAGATTTGACAATTGAAGTTTATAATGTTTTAGGAAAAAAAGTACTATCAAAAACATTGAATCAATTAAAGACTAGTTTGTCTATATCTAATTGGAATGATGGTGTCTATTTAATAAAAATAACAGCAATTACTACTGGAACAACAGTAACTAAACGATTTGTAAAAATTTAATACAAACAATTAAGTATAAAAAAAGCCTTCAGAAAATGAAGGCTTTTTTTATTTAAAAATTATCAGGTAAATCTATTCTAACTTTGTAATCTTTTAAAATTGGTAGATAATCTGTGTGTGAGAAGTCTTCGTGGTCAAACTCATATTGACGTTGTTTTTTAGTCTCCATTCGCTTAATAGCTTTTAAAAAGCGTTTGACTTCAACCTTATCATTCAAAATAAGTCCAGCAACTTCCATGGATTGTCCATTATCATCTTTTGCAACCATTGTAAAGTAAGACGAGTTACAATGTTTGACAACGCCTGTTTGGATATTTTCGGCTTCAACACGTATTCCTACAACCATGGATGTATTACCAACAAAATTAACTGAGGCTTTCATGGTCACAAGTTCACCAACCTCAATGGGACTTAAAAAATCTACAGTGTCTACACTAGCGGTTACGCAGTAGGTTTTAGAGTGTTTAGAGGCACAAGCAAAAGCAATTTGATCCATTAAATTTAAAATGTAACCACCATGTATTTTACCACTAAAGTTAGAGTGTGATGGTAACATTAATTCGGAAATACTAATTCTAGAATCGTCTGCTTTTTTATATGCTTTCATTATAGTTTTTGTTGTTCTATGTAATATTCAATTTGATTTTTTCTGTAAAATCCAACAACAATTAAAGCCAGTCCAAAAAAGAGGCACATGACTATAATAAAGTTGTTTAATTCTTCTCTTTTACTCAGTTTACCAGGATCTAAAAGTGTGTCAAAACCAAAAGACAGTAGACCAGCTCCTAAAATAAATATATAAATATATTTAGCTCTCAAGCTCCATTTGTATATAGTATTTTGAGTAGACTCTGTCATAATTAATAATTGGAACGTCGCGTTTTATCTTCTTCAACTTTAGTAATAAAATATTTTGTATCACCTAACCAAAAAAACGTTTTGTAACGCTCAAAATAAGATAACTTGACAAACTTACCTTGTAGTCTATTTAAGTCATTAATGACTTGTTTTTCGTTGTCCTCAACAGAAAATTCAAAACGTTGTGCTTCAGACACACCTTGACTAATTTCGCCTTCCCATGTTTTAAACATTACGCCTTTTTTGCTAAATTTTACTAATTCTCCAGCTCTAACACCTTCACTGTAAGTTACAAAATAGA
This sequence comes from Olleya marilimosa CAM030, assembly GCF_000518485.1. Classification (GTDB taxonomy): domain Bacteria; phylum Bacteroidota; class Bacteroidia; order Flavobacteriales; family Flavobacteriaceae; genus Olleya; species Olleya marilimosa. The sequence goes on from NZ_JADR01000001.1 coordinate 236,991, forward strand.
TGAAACAAAAGTAGGCTCCAATAATTAGGACTATGGTTATTAATGCTTTAATTAAAAATTTTATCATGGTTTATGGATATTAATCTTGTGATTTAGCTCTGTTTATAATGGCTTCAGGCAAGGCTTTTTTTGCTTTAGCACCTAACTTTTTAATTTTTTCTACGCTTGTAATAAGGTTACCTTTACCTTCTACTAATTTATTCATTGCAGACGAATAATCCTTTTTTGCATCGTCTATTTTTTTTCCTACACCTGTTAAGTCTTTGACTAAACCTTCAAATTTATCATATAATGCTCCTGCTTGTCGTGCAATTTCGATAGCATTTTGTTGTTGTTTTTCATTATTCCACATACTATCAACTGTTCTTAAAGTTGCTAATAGAGTAGAAGGCGTAACAATAACAATGTTTTTTTCAAATGCTTTGTTGTATAAACTATTGTCCGCATTAATAGCTACTGCAAAAGCAGGCTCGATTGGTATAAAAAGTAGCACAAAGTCAGGACTTTCAATATCATATAAATCTTCATATTTTTTGTCAGATAATTGGTCTACATGTTTTCTAATAGAATTAATGTGCGCTTTTAAATATATTTCGCGCGCATCATCCTCTGCATTTACATAGCGTTCGTAATCTGTTAAAGACACTTTACTGTCAATAATCATTTTCTTATTGTCAGGTAAATGCAAAACAATATCTGGTAAAACTCGTGTACCATCTGCTCTTGTAAAATTTTGTTGTACAAAGTACTCTCTGTCTTTTTCTAAACCAGATTTTTCAAGGACACGCTCTAGCACTAATTCTCCCCAATTTCCTTGCATTTTACTATCGCCTTTTAACGCTCTAGTCAAGTTGGTAGCTTCTTTGGTCATTTGCTGGTTTAAATCTTTTAAACCTAATAGTTGCTCTTTTAAAGCACTATGCATACTAATGCTTTCCTTTTGAGTATCATCTACTTTTTTCTCGAAGGTTAGTATTTTTTCTTGTAGTGGATTTAAAATATTTTTGATGTTTTCTTTATTCTGAAGGGTGAATTTTTCGCTTTTTTCATCTAAAATTTTAGTTGCTAATAGCTCAAAATCTTTACGTAACTGTTCTTGTCTAAGTTCTAGCTCTTCATCACGTTTTAAATTTAATTGTTGTAAGTTTTCAAAATCTGCATTTTTTCTAGCCAAATCTTCATTTAAAATATCCTTTTCACGTCGGATACCTTCGCGTTCTATTTCAATTTTAGAAATAGTTTGTTTCAACTCTTGTAATTGGGTGTTAAATGTTGCGTTTTGTCTTTCGCTTTCAGTGGTGTAAAACTGTTTTAAATCCGATAGTTGCTGTTGTAAATTAGCATTCCTTTCTTCCAAGGTGCTTTTTTCGCTTTTACTTTTAAGTTTAGTGAAAAGCATACCTAAATAACCACCAATTATAGCAGCAATTAAAATAGCCAAAACAAGGATAATGTTGTCGTTCATTTAAAATAAAAGGAATTTAATCAAAGATAGTTAATTTGTCTTTTAGTGCGAAGCTAAGCTTGAAATTCTAATTATGATTAAATTTCAAAGGAAAGATTACTTTTTAACCCTAAAACTGCCTGTTTTTTCGTCAAAAACAATCATATCTTCAGGAAACAGGTTAGAAAACGCACCTTTTTCGATTAAATTACATGGTGTGTCACTTACAATTCCCTGATCTGACATGACAATCATACTGTCGCATAATTGGATGGCTAAATCTATTTCATGAGACGAAAATAAGATGGTTTTACCAGTATCTTTTGCTAATTTTTGAAGCAGTTTTAGGATGTATGCTTTATGATACATATCTAAATGCGACGTAGGTTCGTCTAAAATAATTAAATCGGTATCTTGTGCTAAAGCACGAGCAATCATAACCTTTTGAAGTTGACCATCACTAAGCTCGAAACATTTTTTATGTTTTAAGTCTTCAATAGTTGTTTGCTTGATTGCATTATTTATAATTGCTACATCTGTGTCAGACAAATTTCCAACCCAATTGGTGTAAGGTTGACGTCCTAGAGCAACCAATTCAAACACGGTTAAGTTTTTTGCAGCAATAGGCTCTGTTAACACTAAACTTAAAGTTTTGGCAAGTTCTAAATTAGAGTAGTTATCTAAACTTTGATTATTTATTAAAACTTGACCACTTAAAGGAGATATAACCTTTGTTAGTGTTTTTAAAAGTGTGGATTTACCAATCCCATTACCACCAACTAATCCAATTAATTCGCCTTTATTTAAACCAATATTAATATTTGATGCTACAATAGTTTGTGTTTTTTTAGACTGATAACCAACAGTTAAATTATCAGTTTTTAGGATGTTATGTTGGTTGTTTTCTTTCATTTTAAAAGACCATTTTACGTTGTCTTACTAACAACCAAACTACAATTGGTGCACCAAATAAAGAGGTAATAGCATTAATAGGTAGCATGTAATCTGTGTTTGGTAATTGGGCAATACTGTCACAAATTAACATGATAATGGCACCAAATAAAAATACAGCAGGTAATAATATTTTATGATTGGACGTGTTAAAAACTTGTCTAGTAACATGCGGAATAGCTAAGCCAATAAAGGCTATTGGTCCTGCAAAAGCAGTAATAGTACCTGCTAGTAGACTAGTAGCAATAATAATTAATAATCGACTTTGTTTAATGTTTAAGCCTAAGCTTTTAGCATAATTTTCGCCTAACAATAAGGTGTTAAGTCCTTTTATTGATAGAATGCTAAATAGGATACCAATACAATAAATGATAGCAAAAATACTAACCTCGTTCCAGTCCAAATCTCCTAAACTACCAAAACCCCAAAAAATGTATTGCTGTAATTGTTCTGCACTACTAAAGTAGGATAGTACACTAACTATTGCAGCTGTAATACTACCAAACATTAATCCGATAATTAATATAGCCATAGTATCTCTAACTTTTGAAGATACAATTAGGACTAATAATAACACTAAAAAACTACCTAAACTTGCAGCAATTACTAAACTCCATTTAGTAAGTAAAAAAGTAGCTAAAAATCCACCAAAAATGCTGCTACCTAAAATAACTAATGCAACACCTAAACTTGCTCCAGAGGTAATCCCTAAGACAAAAGGACCAGCTAAAGGATTTCTAAAAAGGGTTTGCATTAATAACCCAGAAATACCTAAACCAGAGCCTACTAATACAGCTGTAATGGCTTTTGGTAAACGATAGTTTTGTATTATATATTGATGATTGTTTAAACTATCCGAATTTGTAAAAAAACTGTCTATAATAGTATTAAAAGTTATGGATACTGATCCTAAACTTATGTTTACCAAAAATAATAGTACAAGCAGTATTGCTAATACTATAAAGGGAATGGTATAAGATTTGGATGTTATCACTTTAACGGTTTAAAAAAGTAAGTTTGATACTCTGGCAATAAGTCTGGATGACAAATTTTAATGATGTCCTTTAATACTAAATCAGGTCTAGATAAACCAAGTTCATAATACAAAACGCCTCCTGTTTTTCCTGTTGTATTTGCAAAAGAGTAGATAGCATTATTTTTAAAAGCATCAAACTGTGTGTAATGTGTATTAGCTGTTTGTAAAGCCTTTAGACTACTATAATAAGATGGACTTAACCATAAATTAGCATGTTTTGCTTTTTCAAAAACAGCTTCAAAACTTAAAGCCAAACTGCCTTGAGATTTAGTGTCAGCATATAAATAATTGATATTTGCATCTTTTAAAAATTGAGCTTCGGTACTTGTTCCATTGGGTAAATACCATACATCCTTATGCATTGCTCCACTAATGACTGTTGGTTGCTCAGTTACGCTTTGCGCTAATTGTTTTGCTGCTTTGTAGTTGGTTTCGATAGTTTTAAAAACAGAATCTGCTTGTTTTTCTTTATTAAATAAAGCACCAAAAAACTTAATCCATTCGGCTTTAGCCAAAGGTGTTTTTTCTACCCAATCACCATTATAAATTACAGGTATTCTGGCATTACTTATTGTTTTTAAAGATTTGCTTGTACCATCAACACCAAACCCAACCACTACATTTGGATTTAATTCTAATAACACTTCGGTGTTTAAACCTTCGTTTTTACCTAATTCTCTAACGTGTCCATTATCAATACGTTGTCTGATTTTTTCTGATGAAATATAATCACTACCAGGAAAACCAATCAACGATTTTTCTTCATTTAAAAGCTCTAAAGCAGGAATATGCGTTGTAGAGGTTACTACTATAGACGTTACAGGAGTAATGATTATGCCATCATATTCGTCTTTCATAAACGACGTTTTTGCAGCGTTTTCTTTACTAATTAAAACGTACTTATAGGTTTTTTCTGCTTTAGGCCAAGGGTTGTTAACGGTTAGTACTTTAAAATTGCTGTGATTTGTAATACTAAATCCTTCAGCGTAAGCGATACTATTATCCTCTTGTATTAAAGTAGGAAGTTTACTGTCAATACCTGGATCTTCCTTACAGTTTAGAAATAATAAAAATGAAAGTAATAGTAGTAAAAAAGCTTTGTTTTGTAACATTAGTAGCGCTTTAGCGGAATATTTTCCTTTAAATTTATATAAAATTTTAGTCATGAGAGACGGTTCAAATTTAACAATATATATAGTAGGAGGAATTATATTATTACATTTTTTAATTGGCTTTATTTATTTAATCTATAAAATGAATAAGAAAAATGAAGAATGAATTAATTTAAAATAGTACATTCGCGCTGAATTTTGGTTTGACTTTGTGCTAATGCAAAGTCGATTAAAAGGGAATCTGGTTTAAATCCAGAACTGTTCCCGCAACTGTAAGTTTATGTTCAACATTGGTTGGACACCTTTTAAAGGATGTTATTCAAACTTAGACCACTGTTTTATTAAAAATGGGAAGGTAGAGTAACATATAACAAGTCAGGAGACCTGCCAGAATTTGTCATCTAATATGATCTTCGGGAGAAAGATCTTTAAGATTTATGAAAAAAACTATTGTATTACTAATTGCTGTATGTTGTAGTGTTGTGTCTTTTGCACAAACACAGCTAGACTCTGTTCAATATTTAGATGTTATTGAGCTTAGTGATATTAAGTTGAAACAAAATGCTGCAGGATTTAAAGTTACTGTTTTAAAAGACTCTGTTTTAAGTAAAAACACTTCTAATTTTACGGATTTATTACGATTTAATTCTAATATTTATTTTAAAGAAAACGGTTATGGGATGGTGTCTTCACCATCGTTTAGAGGGACTAATGCCTCGCAAACTGCTGTGATTTGGAATGGTATAAACATTAACTCTCAGTTAAATGGTCAAACGGATTTTAATACCATAAATACCAATAACATTAATCAAGTGGTTATTAGAAATGGAGGAGGTAGTGTGCAATACGGAAGTGGAGCAATTGGAGGTAGTGTGCATTTGGATAACAGATTAAGTTTTACGAAACATTTAAAAAATGAGGTCAAACTTAACTATGGCAGTTTTGAAAGTAAAAACATTAGTCTTGTTACAGATTACGGACAAGATAAATTTGCTTTTAATTTAGGGGTAAATTTTATAGATTCTGATAACGATTACAAATATTTAGACTCTGATAAAATAAATGAAAATGGTGCATTTAATAATCTAAGTCTTAATGTTAATTTAGGGTATTTTATTTCTGAAAAAGATGTAATTAAATTATACCATCAATCTTTTATTGGTGAACGTGAGTTTTCCGGAACAACTGCAACACCATCTAAAAGTAAATATGAAGATGAAAACTCTAGGTCGATGTTGGAATGGGTTAGTACACATCAAAACTATAAATCTAATTTTAAAGTCGCGTATTTAAAGGAGTATTTTGAATTTTACCAAAACAAAAATTCTGAGTTTTATACTTTTGGACAAGTCAATACTTTTCTAGCAAAACATAATTTTAATTATAAATTATCTAAGCAGTTAAGTGTTACTAGTATCTTGGATTACAATCTTTTTAAAGGTGAAGGCAGTAGTTTTGGTAATCCAGAGCGATCAATCTTTTCTGCTACAGGGTTATTGCAATATAATCCAAGCACTAATTTAAACTTAGGTTTTAATGTAAGACAAGATGTGACCTCTGATTTTACTAGTCCATTATTGTTTTCAATGGACGCTTTGATTGGGATTACCAAGTTTTATAAGGTCAAAATTAATGGGTCAAAAAATTATAGAATTCCAACATTTAACGATTTGTTTTGGCAACCTGGAGGTAATTTTGATTTAGTGCCAGAATCGTCTTATCAATTTGATTTAGGTCATGTTTTAGACTTTAATTGGTTGCAACTACAGTTGAATACCTACTATATTAAGTCGCAAGATTTGATACAATGGAAACCAAATATCTCTGGGTTTTGGTCACCACAAAATATAGCTGAAGCCCATAGTTATGGTGCAGAAGTTGGTTTGACTATTAATAAAAAATATGATAATCACCAATTAACGTTTAGCTCAAATTATTCTTACACAGTTTCAGAAAATTTAGAAACTAATAAGCAATTAATTTATGTGCCTTTTCATAAAGCTAATGCCACATTAGCTTATAGCTTTAAAAGGTTTAGCGCACATTATCAGCAGCTTTTTAATGGAGACGTCTTTACAACTTCCGATAATTTAAAAGGTCCATTTTATAGTTTACAATCTTATAATGTAGCCAACTTAGGCGTTAATTATAAAGTATTACAACATTCTAATCATGAATTAGAGTTGGGATTAAAAGTAAATAATCTGTTTAATAAACTATATCAAAACGTAGCATTTAGACCAATGCCAAACAGAAATTTTAATATTCAATTACACTATAAATTTTAAATCAAATTATGAAAAAAATCATTTACTCAATTGTAACCTTATCATTATTAGTATTTTCTTGTTCTAATGATGACGATGCGTTTACACAACCAGAACCTTTAGGAGCTTATGAAAACGGAATTTTTGTAAGTGCAGAAGGTGGACCATCTTCAATTTCTTACATATCAAATGATTTTTCTGTAACAGAAAATCAAGTCTATTTTAATGTTAATAATGAAAACTTAGGCGTGTATTTACAATCTGTAGGTTTTAATAATGATAAGGCTTATATCGTTGTTGATGCAGGAACAATCACAGTTGTTAATCGTTATACTTTTGAAAAATTAGGAACGATAGACACTGGTTTAACGTTACCAAGATATATTGCTTTTGATGGTAATACTGCTTACGTTTCTGATTGGGCTGATCCAAATGATGCTACAGATGATTACATTGCTGTTGTAGATTTAAACTCTAATACAGTAACATCTACCATAGCTGTTGCTGAAGGACCAGAGCAAGTTTTAGTTAATTTGGATAAAGTGTTTGTATCACATAAAGGAGGTTACAATACTAATAATATAGTAACAGTAATTAATACTGTGGATAGCACTACAGACACAATTACTGTACAATCTAAACCAGACGAAATGGCCATAAATAATCAAGGTCATTTGGTTGTGCTTTCTGGAGGTAACGAACCATGGACAGGTAACGAAACACCAGCAGCAATAACAAAAATAAATGTTACAGATAACGCTATTGTATCATCTTTTGTTTTTGGAATAGGGCAACATCCAGGTTTAATGAGTTATAGTGATGGTAATACTTATTACATTTTAGATAATGCAGTATATGGATTGTCAGATACAGATACTAGTTTACCAACAGCTTCATTATTTGACATTACTGCTACTAGTGCTTATGGAATGGCAGTAAAAAACAACTTGCTATATGTAACAGATGCTGGAAACTTTTCAGGAAATAGTACTTTAAAAGTATATGATTTATCTTCTGGATCAGAAACCAATAGTTTTGACGTTGGAGTTATTGCTTCTAAAGTGTACTTCAACTAAGAAATAGTTAATAAAACCACAAACCAACCATTAAAAAGCCTCTAAATTATTTAGAGGCTTTTTTATATTTTATACTTAAGGTGATAGTTACGGAATTAAGTCACAATACCAAACACCATAGGTTTCGGCATCACTTTTACAGATATCATTATCATTGGTTTTAGGCGCATTATATTCTCGGTATACTTTTTCTCCAATGGTAAACGGGATTGGGTTTTTAAAGATTGGCCCATCAAAACAAAAGGTATGGAATTCGCCATTTTCTCCGCAAGGATCAACACCTTCAGGTAGGTTGTCTATAAAATTTTCATCTATAATAGTCCCAACAAAATCTTTATCAAAGTATTTAGAATTAGCACAAACCACTATGGTTTTAAAACCGAGCGCCAAAAACTCAGTAATAAGTTGTTTTGTATCGCGCTTCCATAATGGAAATATAGCTTTTATGTTTTGGGAGGCTAATTGGGTTTCTCTGTACATTTTTAAGTCCTCTAAATAGATGTCGCCAAAAGCACTATGTGTAAAATTGTCATCCTTTAACGTGGTTACAGTCTTTAGCATAATGTCTTCATAAGTGTCCATGCTTGGCATTTCTGGAAGTTCTATTAGACTGGATTTAATACCTAAAGCTTCGGTTTGTGCAATTAACAATACTTTACGTAAACCATGCATAGTTACACGATTATAGTGTGTATTTACTGTGGTAATTAATTGTTCAACAGAATAAGTTTCGTCTTGTAATAAATGGTAAAGTGCTAAAGCAGAATCTTTACCTGAACTCCAGTTAAAATAAGTTTTATGTCCCAATAGGTTTTGCGTTTCTTTATTTAAATACGTTTAATCCTTCACTATCAATGTACATATTGTCCTTTGTAATTGTGTTAAGCTTAGAGTAATCTTCTATTTTTAAGGTATTTAACATAGGTTGGTTACTAAAACGTCCATTACCAGTTATATGCTGTATGGCTCTTGCTAGAAGTGGTTCGTCTTGTTGCCCTAAAATACCGTAGTTTGCTACGTTTTCTTCTAAAGTTAATGTTGGTATCAAACCAGTTTCATATTCAAAAAAACCATCAGCATTTTCGCTTTTACCAACTAAAGGCTGCATTGCCCAAGTATGATTTGGATTAATACCTGTGGTGCAACTATAATTACAACTTGGACTATCATATAAGGTGGTTGAAAACTCATTTTTACCAACAGTAACATCACCAATATGTATTACATCAAGGTAAGGTCTTAAGCAATTTATAACCAACTCACTAGCAGATGCAGAGCTACCTTGCGCTAAAATGTATACTTTATTTAGGTTTAAGGTATTAATAGATGTACCGTCAGAGAGTTGATTTGTAAAATATTTATTAACCTGCTCATCGGTTAGGATGGCTTGTATTTTATTATTCCATTGTTGTTTTAAAAATACTGAGGTTGTTGGTTCTCCAGCAATCATACTTCCTAAATTAATAGCACTATTAACACTACCTCCTGGGTTGTAACGCAAATCTAGGACTAAGTCTTGGACACCTTCTGCAGCAAATTGACCAAAAATACTATTAAGCTGTTGGTCATAACCGCTTGTAAAACGATTATACATTAAATAACCAACTTTAATACCTTCCACAGTAAAGGTATTAGCTATTAAAATCGGATTTTCTTCATAAACTTGTTTAGTAAGCGTAACGGTTTGACCTGTTAAAACAAGATTGTCGGATGTATCCAATTCGGCAAGACCAATAGTATAGGTATCGTTTCCAAAAAATAATAAGTTTCTGTAATTGTTTTCAGTTAATTGTATTCCGTCTACGGTTAAAAAAAAGTTTCCACGTTGTAAGTTGTTTGTAGATGCGCTTGTATTTGGTAATACATATTGTACAACACCAAAAGCATTGCTGCCACCATCAATTAAACCAACACCAAATTCCATTCCGTTACTTTTAGACACACCATTTAAAGTATTGTTTAAAGCAAAATAATCGTCTACAATCCAACTAAAACGGTCTTGATCAGATAATAAGCTATAAAACATTTGATCAGGCGTATCAAAACTATTTAAAAATTCAGAGTAATCTGTGGTATCTAAAAACCGGTCATCTGCCAAGTCTATAACTTGATCCTGCCAATAATACCACGTATTTAGTCCAGACCAAATAAAGTCTTTAATCTCTGTGTCAGAGATTGGGTTGTCGTCCATATCTTCATAACAGCCTAAAATAATAAACGGAAGTATAAGGACTAGGTATTTTATATTAATAATTTTCATAGCGCTAAAGGTTCTTTTTCATTATAAAAGTACTTACTTTATTTTATATTGAAAATAAATTGTAACAATTATAATAGTTGTTCGTCGTAATAGAAACCAACCAACCAAAATGACGCAGTCAGAGTTTTTAAAATTAGTAATGCCTTTTAAAGATAAGGTCTTTCGTTTAGCAAAACGATTACTAGTGTCTAGAGAAGAAGCAGAAGATGCCACTCAAGAGGTGTTGTTAAAATTATGGCGAAACAAAAGTCAGATAGAAAATTATAAAAATGTGGAAGCATTTTCCATGACCATGACTAAAAACTTTTGTTTAGATAAATTAAAGTCGAAACAGTCGCAAAATTTAAAAATAGTACATAGTAATTATCAAGACCATAATGTTGCATTACAAAAGCAAATAGAATTAAATGATAGTTTACAATGGGTTGCAAAGATTATTGAAGATTTGCCTGAACAGCAAAAAATGGTAGTCCAATTAAGAGATATAGAGCAATATGATTTTGATGAGATAGCAAAAATGTTAGATATGAATCCTACAGCTGTACGTGTAGCACTATCAAGAGCAAGAAAAATTATAAGAGAAAAATTAACTAATACACATAATTATGGTATTAAATAATATAGAAAAATTACTAGAAAAGTACGAGAATGGCGAGACCACTCTACAAGAAGAAGCACAGTTAAAAGACTATTTTTCGCAAGACACTGTCGCACCACATTTAGAATATTACAAAGCTATTTTTGCTTACTATGTAGTAAACCAACAAGAAACCTTTACTAAAAACGTACCACTAAACACTAAAAAGAAAATTAATTTTAAGTGGTTAAGCGTTGCAGCAGTAGCAGTGTTAATGGTTGGTATTTATTTTAATTTACCTAAGCAAGACACGATAACAGAAGCCGATAGACTAGCCTATAATCAAGCTAAATCCTATTTGTCTTTAGTATCACAAACACTTAATAAAGGTAAAGCACAAGTTAACTACTTAGATGCTATAACTAAAGCTGGCACACAAGTTGACTATTTAAAACAAATGGAAAGTCCAATACAAAGAACAATTAAAAAATAAATTAAAAATGAAAACAATAACTATAAATACAAACACAATGAAAAAGCATATAATCTTACTAGTAATGGCTGTTTTAATGTTACCCTTAACAGGAATGGCTCAGCAAGATATTTTTGAAAAATATAGTGACAATGATAAAGTAAGTTACTTGTCATTAAAGCCTAAAATGTTTCAAATGCTTGCAAAAATGGATATCGATACAGATGATGCCGAAGCTAAAGCCTACATGGATATGGTAAATAGTATCACTAGTTTTAAAACTATGGCAACAGATGATAAAGCAATAGCTAAAGATGTTGCAACTTGGGTCGCATCAAAAAGCGGAACTTTAGAAGAATTAATGGTAATGAAAGATAATGGTGTAGTCATGAAAGTCTATATTAAAGAAGGTAAAGACGACAACCATGTTAGTGAGTTACTAATGCATATTAATGGTTTAGGAGCAGTGACTAAAGACTCAAAAATAAAAATTAATGGCGAAAACAGAAGCCTAGAAACCGTTGTGGTATCCTTTACAGGAAATATTGATTTACGTCAAATATCTAAACTGGTAAACAAAATGGATCTTCCAGGAGGTGATGAGTTAGAAAAGAAAAGCAATAAATAAATTTATGAAAACATCAATCAAATTATTATTTGCACTGTTTAGTATATCCATAATATTAGTAAGTTGTAAAGACGAAAACTCTATACAAACTTACTTTGTAGATCATCAGGAAAAGCCAGAGTTTTTGTCTTTTGATATCGCTGCAGACGTTATTGATTTTTCTAAAGCAGATTTAAATAAAGAAGAACAAGAAGCGTATCAATCTATTAAAAAGCTTGATGTATTAGCTTATAAAGTTAATGACCAAAATAAAGATAGGTATGGTCAGGAGCTTGAAAAAGCTAAAGCTGTCTTTAATAATAAAAAGTACGAAGAGTTGATGGAGTTTAAAGACAATGGTGTAAATGTAAAAATTAACACCTATGGAAAAAACGACAAGGTTGACGAGTTTTTAGTACTTGCTAGCTCTAAAGAGATGGGCTTTACTATTGTTAGAGTGTTAGGTAATAACATGAAACCTGAACAGTTAATGAAACTGTCTAATAAGATTCAAAACGCAGATGTAGATCAAGCTCAGTTTAAAAGCCTTATGGATATTTTTAAATAAATAACTATAGTTTAATGTAAATGTTAAAGGCTTATCCAATGGATAAGCCTTTTTATATTATATAACCATTATTTTATGGCTATTTTTTAAATTTTGTTTCAAAAAAATCATCATCACTATGACTAGTTTTTTTAACTAATACTAAATTTAAAATTACTGTTAGATAAACAAAAACAACTAAAGCAACGTAAAATGGATTATTTAATAAGCCTGTAATACCTCCAACAATTAAAAGTATTAAAGTTACAGTGCAAAGTATTAAAGATGTATTGTCATTAAACATATTATATACCTGTATAATTACTTGGTGATATGGCTTTTAATTCTGTTTTAATAGCATCGCTAACCTCTAAGGTATCAATAAAATTTGAAATAGATGTTTTATTAATCGCTTCATTGGTTCTAGTTAATCCTTTTAAAGCCTCATAAGGGTTTGGGTAACCTTCACGTCTTAATATGGTTTGTATTGCTTCTGCAACGACAGCCCAATTGTTTTCTAAGTCAGCCTCAAATTTAGCTTGGTTTAATAATAATTTACCTAAACCTTTAAGCGTTGATCCAAAACCAATTAAAGTATGTCCAAATGGGACACCAACATTTCGTAAAACAGTACTATCCGTTAAATCACGTTGTAACCTTGATATTGGTAGTTTTGCAGATAAATGTTCAAAAATAGCATTAGCTATACCTAAGTTACCCTCACTGTTTTCAAAATCTATTGGATTTACTTTATGTGGCATTGCGCTACTACCAACTTCTCCAGCTTTAATTTTTTGTTTAAAATAATCCATAGATACATAGGTCCAAATATCTCTATCTAAATCTATAATAATAGTATTAATACGTTTTAAACAATCAAACAACGCAGCCATGTGGTCATAGTGTTCGATTTGAGTTGTTGGAAACGAGTGGTATAATCCTAATTTTTCTTGTACAAATGTTCCTCCAAAAGTTTTCCAATCTATAGTTGGATAGGCCACTTTATGTGCATTAAAATTTCCGGTTGCACCACCAAATTTAGCAGCACTTGGTATATCATTTAATAAGTTAAATTGCTCTTCTAAACGTACAGCAAAAACTTCAATCTCTTTACCTAAACGTGTTGGAGATGCTGGCTGACCATGTGTTCTAGCTAGCATTGGTATATCTTTCCACTCTTCAGCAAGACGTTTTAATTCTTTTAAAACATTTAAGTATTCTGGTACGTAAGCCTCGTTCATAGCATCCTTAATACTTAAAGGGATTGCTGTGTTATTAATATCCTGAGACGTTAAACCAAAGTGGATAAACTCTTTAAATTCACTTAAACCTAAAGCATCAAATTGTTCTTTTATAAAATACTCAACCGCTTTAACATCATGGTTGGTAACCTTTTCAATATCTTTTATAGCCTGAGCGTTCTCAGTAGTAAACGATTTGTAAATGTCACGCAAGGCTTCAAATTTACTAGAATCTACACCTTTAAGTTGTGGTAGTGGGACTTCGCATAAAGCAATAAAGTATTCAATTTCTACTAAAACACGGTATTTAATTAGTGCTTCTTCAGAGAAAAAATCTTGTAGTTTTTCAATTTTATTTCGGTAACGACCATCAATTGGAGAGATCGCATTAAGTTGATTTAAAGACATAAAAATAGTTGTTTTTTAACAAGCTATAAATATAGTTTTTTTAACGGGAAGACTAAAGGATTACGCTTTAAGAATTAATTAAAATAATAATTTTTACTTTCTAGTTTTATGTAAAATTTGCTTTGCTCTGGCTTTAAAAGCAGCACTTTGTGAGGCAAAATCACGTTGTAAAATGGTTATTAATTCTGGGTGGACCCAATCATAATCTTTACCAAATAAAAATAAAGTATTCATGCTATAGGCTTTAGCAGCGACTTTTGCATCTGTGATTAACCAATCAAAACAAGCTTCAATAATTTTTTCCCGATGCTTCGGAAGTAAAGCCTCTTTTAATTTAGAAGGTGTTTTACCATAGTAAGCAATAGCTATATATTCACATATTTTTGCGACAGGTCTTTCTGCCGAATCTAAGTGCACACGACCCATGTTTTCTGTAAATGTATCCAGATAAGGGATTAAAGCTTCTAGGTTTTCTTTGCACATAAACTCTAAAACCCAAGCAGCACGTGGAGATATTTTGTCGTCAACCATAAACATAATATCTAAAATCTTAGGTATTAAATTAGTGTTAGCTAACAGCAGGTGTGCATAATACAAACGTTTTTCACGAGAATGATTAACATAATTTAATTCTTGATATAAAGCGTCAGTAGTCAAAGATTTATTATTTTTAAAGTCTAAAAATAACTAAAATGAAATTACTTAAAAAGATTGGACTAGTTTTATTACTGGTTTTTATAGTTGCACAATTTTTTTCGCCTGAGAAAAACCAAGGTAACACAGAGGATTTAACCGCTTTTTTAAACGAAACAAAACCTTCTCCAGAAGTTAAAACCATTCTTGAAACCACATGTTTTGATTGTCATAGCAGTAATACTAAATATCCATGGTATGATAAAATTACACCAATCAATTTTTGGTTGAATGAACATGTTGAGGACGGTAAAAAGCATTTAGATTTTTCTAAATGGTCAGATTATTCTATAAAACGTAAAGACCATAAGTTTGAAGAAATTGCTGAAGAAGTTGAAGAAAAGAAAATGCCATTACCAAGTTATACTTGGACACATGGAGATGCTAACTTGTCTGATGCACAAATAAAGGCAGTTGTGGATTGGGTAAATCAAGTTAGAATGGGCTATGCATTAGCTCCAAAAGCAGAATAAATTTTAATATCTAAATATCCCTCTATTGGTACCTAAAATTTTAATAATTGGATTTGTTTGGCCAGAACCTAAAAGTTCTGCAGCTGGAAGTAGGATGATGCAACTGATTGAAGTATTTCAATCGGCTAATTATGAAATAACCTTTGCAAGTGCATGTGCTAAAACAGACAATGCGTTTGACTTGTCAAGTATAGGTGTTAATAGTCAAAATATTGTATTAAATGATGCTAGTTTTGATACGTTTATAAATGACCTAAATCCATCCATTGTTATCTTTGATAGATTTATGGTGGAGGAGCAGTTTGGTTGGCGAGTAGCAGAGCAATGTCCAGATGCCTTACGTATCTTAGATACCGAAGATTTACATTGTTTACGTAAAGGACGTGAGCAAGCGTTTAAAGATCAGGCTATTTTTGATAAAAATTATTTACAAAACGATACCGCTAAACGCGAAATAGCAAGCATTTTACGTTGTGATTTATCATTTATTATTTCTCAGGTTGAGGTTGAGATTTTAGTAAATCAATTTAAAATAGACGAGCATTTATTGTATTATTTACCGTTTTTGCTTGATCCATTGTCACCAGACACCCAAAAAAACAGCCCAAAATTTAAAGATCGAAACCATTTTATTACCATTGGTAATTTTATGCATAAACCTAATATGGATGCAGTCATGTTTTTGAAATCAGAAATTTGGCCTCGTATTAAAAAGGAATTACCTAAAGCCGAAATGCATGTGTATGGATCCTATGTGTCAGAAAAAGCGATGCAATTAAATAGTCCTAAGGAAGGCTTTTTAATTAAGGGGTTTACAAATGATGTTAACCAGGTAATGCAGGATGCTAAAGTATGTTTAGTACCATTACGTTTTGGTGCAGGACTTAAGGGTAAATTAATAGATGCTATGCTAAATGGTACACCATGTGTTACCACAACTATTGGAGCAGAAGGTATGTACGGAACCTTAAAAGATACTAATGCTTTTATTGCTGATGATCCTGAGAATTTTGCCAAACAAGCAGTGGAGTTGTATTCCAATAAAATTTATTGGAATGGGAAGCAAAAAAATGGATTTATGATAATTAATACATTGTATGATAAAGCTATTTATACTAAGGATGTATTATATAAAATAGAATTACTTAAAGCTGGATTAAAAGCCCATAGACAACAACACTTTTATGGACAAATGCTAATGCATCATACCATGCAAAGTACTAAGTTTATGAGCAAATGGATTGAAGAAAAAAATAAACCTAAAGACTAAAGAATTAAAGTCTAGTAGTCAAATAATTTTAAACAAAAAAAGAGCTAAAATTTTAAATTTTAGCTCTTTTTTTATGTGTATAAAGTAATAGCAATTAAGCTGTAACTTCACTCTTTTTAATTTTTCTGTAAGGAAAAGAATTAAAAATACTACGTTTAGCAAAACGTGTTTGTTTATCACTCTGAGAAAACTTAATGTATAACGCTTTATTTACACCAAAGTACTCATAAGTATCTCCATTTAAAAAAGTAACTTCTAATAACAACCCTTTATGTTTCCAATCCATAATAGGACTAGTAATTGTTACTGCGTATTCTTCTTTATTAGCCTCAATAGTTTCTGGAGAGATACTAACTAAAAAGTGGTATCCATCAATAACTTTGCGACTCATTAATTCTGCTTCTTGCGCTTTTTCATCACCTGCTTGAAACTTATCAGGATGCCATTCTTTAACCAAATTACGGTAAGATGTTTTTAACGTTTTTAAAGATAAATCTTGGTCTACGTTAAATAGTTTTTTGTACTCATTAATACGCTTCATAACAGATGCTTTTTTTAAATAAGGCGCGAAAGTACTATTTTGTTTTGAATTGAAGGTTAGAAAGTTATAATAAATTAATCTATTTACAATTTATAATCTATAAAACAGCTAACTAATCTTAAAATAGTTAGTTTTTACTGTCTCTTTTTTTTATATCTCTCATGGTAAGTATCATGGCAATGATTATAAGAATGTTAGATATTATTCCGTTAAATGGTCCATTGTTAATGTTATTAAAATCTAGATTATAAATATTGACAATTAATAATACAGTAGCTGCAATAATTATAAAATAGGTGAAATAAAAGCGTTTCATTGGTGTTAGATGTTTTGAAAAAAATAATATCATTAAATATCTTTAAATAATTTTTTAAACCGTTTTGGTAATTCGTCCTTTAAATATAAATTTTCATTAGTAAAAGGATGAGTAAATTGTAAAGAGTAGGCGTGTAGGTAAAGTCCTTTTCCGTTTAAGATTAGATTTTCAAAGCCATAATCTTTATCTCCTAAAATGGGATTACCAATACCAGAAAGGTGTTTGCGTAATTGATGTTTCCTTCCTGTAAAGGGTTCTAGTTGGACTAAATTTAATTTTTTAAATCGCACAGAGTCTACGGTTTGAAGTACCTTATATTTTGATTTTGAAGTTTTACCATCTACAGTAGTTGTAATGAGGTCTTCTGGTTGCATAACACCAATTGTAACTGCGTAATATGTTTTTTTTATCGCTCTGTTTTTAAACAAAGTATTTAAGGCGCGTATACTGCTACTGGTTTTGCCAATTAATAAAATACCAGTAGTAGGAAAATCTAATCTATGTACAGGTTGTGGTTTTGTAACATCGCTAAGTGTGCTTCTTGTAATATTTTGTGTAAGTGCATTGGCTATAGTTTTAAAGCTATTACCATTAACCAAAAGACCTGCTGGTTTGTGTATAGCAGCTAGATATTCATCTTCAAATAAAACATCTAATTTAAAAACAAAGTTTTTTCTTGGTGGTGCATCTTGCATTATGGTTAGACAAATGGTTTCGCCTCCATGTATATATGTTGCAGATGTTGCAATGTTGCCATTAACCGTTATGTATTGTTTTTTTAGAGCTTTTTTTAAGGCAGATTTTGTTAATGCAGCTTTAAAAATACCAACCGCATAATCTTGTAGTCTAATTCGTGTATGCTGTTTAGGCGCAATATGAGTTTGAGTTAAATTGATATCTGTAAAAATTATTTATGGATTTGATTAATACCGAAGGTACTTGAAATAACAGACAAAATCAAATATTAAATAGAAGTAAATCCACACTTTTTATTACTTTCGCAACTTTAAAAAACAGACTATGATTTCTATAGATAATTTAGCAGTAGAGTTTAGCGGAACCGCCTTGTTTAGCGAAGTGTCTTTTGTAATTAATCCAACAGACAAAATCGCTTTAATGGGTAAAAATGGTGCAGGTAAATCAACCATGATGAAGATTGTTGCAGGCGAGCAAAAACCAACAAGAGGTCATGTTAGAGCTCCTAAAGACGCTGTTATTGCTTATTTACCGCAACATTTATTGACAGAGGATGATTGTACTGTTTTTCAAGAAGCAGCAAAAGCGTTTAAGCACGTTTATGCTATGCGTGACGAAATGGAAGCGCTTAATAAAGCTTTAGAAACTAGAACAGATTATGAAAGCGATGAGTACATGGCTATCATTGAAAAAGTATCTGATTTAGGCGAAAAATATTATGCTTTAGAGGATGTTAATTACGATGCCGAAGTGGAAAAAGCACTTAAAGGTTTAGGTTTTAAACAAGAAGATTTTACGCGTTTAACCAACGAGTTTTCTGGTGGATGGCGTATGCGTATTGAGCTAGCTAAAATTTTATTACAAAAGCCAGATTTAATTTTATTAGATGAGCCAACAAACCATATAGATATTGAGTCTGTTATATGGTTAGAGGACTTTTTAGTCAATAAAGCAAATGCAGTAATGGTAATATCGCATGACAGAGCGTTTATTGATAATATAACCAATCGTACTATTGAGGTGACTATGGGTCGTATTTACGACTACAAAGCTAATTATAGCCATTATTTACAATTACGAGAAGATAGACGTAGTCATCAAATTAAAGCGTATCAAGAGCAACAAAAATTTATTGCAGATAATATGGCTTTTATTGAGCGCTTTAAAGGGACTTACTCTAAAACCAACCAAGTCACTTCTAGAGAACGTATGCTAGAAAAGCTACAAATTATAGAGATTGATGAAGTTGATAATTCATCTTTAAAACTTAGTTTTCCACCAGCACCAAGATCAGGTGATTATCCAGTATCTGTTCAAAATTTGACTAAAAAATATGATGATGTCGTCGTGTTTAGTGATGCTAATATGTCTATAAAAAGAGGCGAAAAGGTCAGTTTTGTTGGACGCAATGGAGAAGGTAAATCTACAATGATTAAAGCTATTTTAGGGCAAATTGATTATGAAGGAGAATGTAGTCTTGGACACAACGTACAAGTTGGTTACTTTGCACAAAACCAAGCAGCTTTATTAGATAATGATTTAACGGTTTTTCAAACTGTAGATGAGGTTGCAAAAGGTGATGTAAGAACAGGAATTAAAAATATTCTTGGTCGTTTTATGTTTAAAGGTGATGATATAGATAAAAAAGTAGGTGTGTTATCTGGAGGAGAAAAAACAAGACTAGCTATGGTTAAGTTATTGTTAGAGCCTGTTAACTTACTAATACTAGATGAGCCTACAAACCACTTAGATTTAAAATCTAAGGATGTTTTAAAAGAAGCCTTGAAAACATTTGACGGAACATTAATATTAGTATCTCACGACAGAGATTTTTTACAAGGTTTATCAGAAAAAGTATTTGAATTTAAAGACCAACGTGTTATTGAGCATTTTGAAACTATTGATGCCTTTTTAGAACGAAACCGTATTAAAAGTATTGCAGATATTAATTTAATGAAATAGCTATTTTAGCTTATAGTTTTTAATAGAAAAAACTTCTTTTATAGTTAAAGCGTTTAAAGGAAACTCTAAAAATACATGTAAAAAGCTTAAAAAGAATAAAGCAACTAATCCTGTTTTATAATCATATAAGTATAATGCAATGGAAGCTGTCCATATGCCTAGTATTAAAAGCCCTTTTTTAACAGAAATAGCTTTTTGCCAACCAATAATTGACGTTTTTGAAAACCAATTTAAATAATGGTAAGTATAAGCAAAACCTATAAAAATTTGAATTTTTAATCCTACTTCTGATAGTGCATAAAATTTTCCGTTTTCAAATAGATTTAAAAAGCCTGCAATAGTGCTATTAACTCCCATCATATTACTGTCTACATAAGTGTCTATAGCACTTTGAGACAAATTATAACCTTTGGCATTTATTGGAATTTTCCAAATAATAATAGGAACACACAACAATATAAAAGCCAATATAAAACCATACTTGCTTTTAGCTTTTAAAGCACCAAAAACTATAAATAAAAAAGTAAATAGATACACATGTATTAGTGTTGGTAAAAATAGTCCAATAAATAATAAATATTTTGGCACATATAAAGTTAAAGTGAAGGCTAATACAACAGCAATAAATAATATGAGTATTAGATGTTTAACTTTGCTAACAAATATTAATCCTACAGCAAGCATAAAACCTATTAGCAGTAAAGCGTTTGTGTTTTTGTTTATTAATTTTAAAAGATCATTAAAGCTATTATTTAAGCCTAAATCTAAAAATTTGTAAACAGGGTATATAGCCAGTATTATGGCAAAAACAGTAAAAAAATAGGTCCATTTTATATTTTTTTGTACAAAGTAATTACGATCTTTTAACCAATTAATTTCGGTTAAATAGTGTAATGGTCCTAAAATAGCATAAGAGAACAAAAACAATTCAAAAGGAATTTTTATTGCAATCAATAATGATATAACAATAAGTCCAATATTAAGAAGGTCTATCTTCTTAGTATTCATAGTTATTTAGTGGTTGGTTAATAGCGATTATTGATTAAATATATAACACCTTAACGATAATAACTAATTTGATTTAATATATTTAACCTGTTGGCTTTCAATTTGTTTGATTGTTTTTTATAAGCCTAAGGTGGATTCTATTTGTTCAACCGTTCGTTTTAAAAAATTTGGAGGTGTAAATCTATATCCAAAATATAGGCTTGCATAACTTTTATCATTAACCATACTTTGTGTAAGATCTTTATTTATAGCGTTAGAATCAAAATTAAAACTTGCTCCAGCACTAATGGTTTCAGAAGTGTAACCAAATTGTAATGTTAAGTCTAAAGCACGAGAGATAAAAGTATCCTTGTTTGTTATGTTATTTAATTTTTCGGTAGTAAATCTAACACCTAAAGCAGGAGCAATAGAGGAGGAGATAAACCAATGTTCCTTAAAAGCCCAAGTATAATAATAAGCAGGAGCAAAGGAAACGTCAAAACTATTATCTGCTACTTTTTGATAATCAATACTATTACTTAATCTATTAAAACCATACTTTAAAGTTGGTACAAAACTTCCTGCAGTTTCGCGTTGCCATTCATTTAGATGTGTTAAATGTTTCAACGAAAAATTATTATTTAAAACATAAGAGGTTGTACCAAGCCAACTAGTTGTTTTTAAATCCGGAAATTGAGCCAACAACTGCGCATTGTTATCTTGGTAAAATCCTTGAACTTTGTGGTATTCAAAACTCTGTATCCATTGTTTTAAAAAGATATTTAATTGCGAATTTAAAAATTTTGATTTAAAATCAGTAGATCTGCTGCTTGGTGAAAACCCAATTTTTAAGCCTAAAAATTTATAGTTTGCGCCAACTTCCAATCTATAAGTATTATTAGCATTAACAAGTATGGATTGGTTGTTATTTTGTATTGAAAAAGATTCGTTTTGCGTGTTAATATTTGATTTTACTAATAGGTTTTCTCTAAACGAAAGCACTGAGTTTTGACCAACAACAACTGAGCATGAAAGTAAAATAAATACTACAAGACAATTCCTCATAATTATAAAACAGAGATAAATGTGTTAATCCCTTTTGTAGCAGTCTCAGCTATAACAGTTAAGTTTTTTGTGCTAGAAATTGAAGGGTCAGGATCAATAAAAAAGGTTGGTGTGTTTTCTGGCACATAATGCATTAAACTAGCAGCAGGATACACTTGTAATGAGGTACCTATAATTAATAATTTGTCTGCAGTAGCGCAAACTTCTACAGCTTTATCTATTAATGGTACAGCTTCTCCAAACCAAACAATATGTGGTCGTAATTGGTGTCCATTGTTGTCTAAATCACCAAGGACTAAATCTTTTTTCCAATCTATAACATAGTTTTCGGTATTAGTACTTCGTGCTTTTAGTAATTCGCCATGTAAATGGATTACATTTGTACTGCCTGCACGTTCATGTAAATCGTCAATATTTTGAGTAATAATTGTAATTTTAAAATGTTTCTCTAAGTTAGCAAGCTCTAAATGCGCTTTGTTAGGTTTTACTTGTAATAATTGACGCCTGCGTTGGTTGTAAAATTCAAGGACTAATTCTGGGTTAGCTTCAAAACCATCAGGAGATGCTACTTGCATGACATCGTGACCTTCCCAAAGCCCATCTTCACCTCTAAACGTTTTAATTCCGCTTTCTGCACTAATACCTGCACCAGTGAGTACCACTAAATGTTTCATTTTTTTCACTACATTTGAATTTCGCTTATAAACTTAAGATTAATTCCCTTTAATATCTTAAAGCTTAGTAAAAAATTAAGTTATTCATTTTAAAAAATTAATCCATGAAAACCCTCAAGTACCTTTTAATTGTTTTTTCAATTACATTATTTACCAATTGTTCAGATGATGATTCCTCTGAGCAAATAACGTCTTTAACTTCAGAAATTTTTAATATAGAAGCATTTGAAGACTCTAATATTTTTGGTACTATAGAATATTTTAAAAATTCTAACAGTACCATTACTATAGAGGTTAATTTGGTTGGAACCGAATCTAACCAGTCTTATCCAGCAAAAATTGTTTTTGATACAGCAGCAGACTATGATGCAACTAATACAGAAGTGGCAATAAACTTAGTACCTATAGATGGTAATTCTGGAAAAAGTAGAACCACCTTTTCTACTTTAGAAGATGGTACCTTTATATCTTATGAAGCTTTATTAGACTTTGATGGTAACATAGTGATTAATAAAAGTGAAACTAGTCAAGTTATAGTAACACAGTCAGATATTGGTCAAAATATACTGACAACAAATACGGTAAGTTACCCTTTAAGTGAAGTTGATGTTAGTGATATTTCTGGAACTATAACTTTTACAGAACGTGTGAATGGAGAAGCTCTTGCTGAAATATCTTTAGTTGGTAGTCCAGAAGGAGGCGTACATCCAGCACATATACATTCAGGAAGTGTAGCAACAGCACCAGGAGCTATTGCTTTTACATTTAATCCAGTAATTTCAAAAATTAGTAAAACTAATGTTGCTAAATTAGATGACGGTTCACCTTTTGGATATGACGATGTTTTATCTGTAAATGGGTATGTAAATGTGCATTTAAGTGCTACTAATTTAGGTATAATATTAGCACAAGGTAATATAGGAGCCAACTAATTAAAACATAAAACTATTTTAAAGCCTGATGCTAAAACCATCAGGTTTTTTATTTTTATAACATGATAGACTTAAAATTATTACAACATCTAGAAACGTATTTAACAGCGCATAGGTTAACACGTTTTAAACAAGTTTTAGATCAACGCACAAAGCATTTTACTGTAGCTACAGAGGATGTTTATCAATTACATAACACTAGTGCTGTTATGCGTACTTGTGATGTTTTTGGTTTACAAGAATTAAATATTGTAGAAGAAATTAACAGCAAAAGTATTGATGGAGAAATAGCAATGGGAGCGCAAAAATGGGTGGATTTAAACCGTTTTGATACTGTAACAGATTGCATTAAGGACTTAAAGCAAAAAGGGTATCAAATTGTTGCAACAACACCTCATACAGACGATTGTGATTTATACGATTTTGATGTAACACAAAAGGCGTGTTTTTTCTTTGGAAGAGAAACCGAAGGATTGTCTGATGCAGTTTTAAACCAAGCTGATAGTTTTTTAAAAATACCAATGGTAGGCTTTACAGAAAGTTTAAACATATCTGTTAGTGCTGCAATTATTTTGCAACATGCAACATCTAAGCTAAAAAAAACAGATATTAACTGGCAATTGACTGAAACGGAAAAACTAGAGAAAAGATTAGATTGGTGTAAAAAATCTATTAAAAGTTACGATGAAATTGTTGAACGTTTTTATAGTAATCAAGTATAGACTTAATATACCTGCAAATAATTAAAAAAAGCTCAAATTAATTTAATTTGAGCTTTTGTGTTTATGTCATTAATCTGTCAAAATTATATGCGTTTTTTTCGACCACGATTTAAAACCTTATACTCTTCATAACACTCACTAATAGCATCCAAAATCTGAAGGTCGTTAGCTGTTGTTACAAACTCTTCAGAGTAGTTACATTGGCTAACAATTTCATCCAAATCAACTTTAGTTACGCCTAATAGTGCAATTAACATTTCTCTGTCAAAACGTGCAGCTAAAGTGTTACGTATATTGTCATCTTCTTTCATTTTTTTTAACTTTCTAAGTTCTTTGCCTTTACTACTAAAGGTATTGTATAAAAAGTCTAGAGGATTAAATATAGAACCTAAAACCTTAGTTACAGCGCTTGGCTGTTTTTTTCCAGCTTCATAACCATTGGATAGTCCAGAAATGCTATATCTGTAATTAGTGTTTATGTTAACTTGTTTAATATCTACTTCTAAATATCCAGTTAATTTTAATCCTGTAACAACAACTTCTTCTAAAGCTAAAGCAAGTTCTGTTAAGGTAATGGTGGATTTTTCAATTTGATCAACCCAGTCATTGGTTACTTTTACTTTAATAGATTTAAATCCTAAATAGGATAGGTGAAGGGTGTCATTTGCTTGTGCGCGCAATTCAAATTCACCATCAACATTTGTGGCTGTACCTATAACTTGGTTTAGATTAACAATATTTACGTTTTCTAAGGGTTGTCTTGAAGTGGCATCAATAATAATACCTTTGACGGTAGATTCTGCTTTTACAGCAGAAGAGTCAATACTTTTTTTGACAGAAGTTACTGCTTTTGTGTTTTCTTTTTTAGTTTGAGAGAAACCAAAAGTTGTGCTTAAACCAACTAGTAAAATAATTAAGTAGTACTTCATGTATGAAATTTCAGTTATAAAAATAACAAAGAAAACGCTATAAATAGCGTCTTCTTTTATTTTTGACTAAATATTAACAAAAAGGTTTAATTTTAAGTTAACTAGTATGTGTTATTACTCTTTACGTCTAGAGCGTGTTGGTCTAGAGTGAGAGGTTTTAAATTCTGATTTATCTCTGTTAGAACGACTAGATCTTTCAGAGCCACTATCGC
This sequence comes from Olleya marilimosa CAM030, assembly GCF_000518485.1. Lineage (GTDB taxonomy): Bacteria > Bacteroidota > Bacteroidia > Flavobacteriales > Flavobacteriaceae > Olleya > Olleya marilimosa. The sequence continues at coordinate 262,461 of NZ_JADR01000001.1, forward strand.
TACTTCTGCGTCTGTCACTTCTGTTACTAGAACTGTCATCGCTTCTTCTAGAGCTTCTTCTTTCTCCTCTTGGTTTGTCGTCACGACGTCTTCCGCCACTATTTCCACCATCGCGACGTCTTCCGCCACCTCCACGGTTTCTGTCACGACCACCACCACGACTTCCGCCTCTGTCTTCTGTAACTTCTACATTAACAAAACGACCATTGTCCTTGTAATCTGTAAAAAATGCTAAGACTTTTTCTTGGTGCTCTTTTTCTGTATTAAAGAAAGAGAATGTTTCTTTAACATCAACTTTAAAGACATCGTCACGACCTAAATCTAAAACTTCTTTTAAGAAATCTTTTAATTTCATCCAGTCATAACCATCTTTTTCTCCAACGTTAATAAAGTAACGTGTAGCACTTCCAGAGGATTGTGATCTTCCTTCACGACCACCATCACGACCAGAGTCTCCAGCAGTAACGTTTAAGTTTTTAGATTTTTGATAGTAATTAAAGAAACGTGTAAACTCTACAGAAAAGAATTTTTTAATTAATTCATCTTTAGATGTATCAGCAAACAACGTGTTGATGTCTTCTAAATACTTATCAATTTCGTGATTAATTTCTGTATTATGAATTTTGTTTGCTAAAGACATTAATTGTACTTCGCAAATTTCCATCCCGTTAGGAATTTCTTTTAATTCAAATTTTTGATTGATAATACGTTCGATACTTTTTAATCGACGTACTTCGCTTTTAGAAACAATTACCATTGATACACCAGTTTTACCTGCACGACCTGTACGACCAGAACGGTGTGTATAAGTTTCTATCTCGTCACTTAATTGGTAATTAATTACGTGTGTAATATCATCTACATCAATACCACGTGCAGCAACATCTGTTGCAACAAGCATTTGTATTTGACGAGATCTAAATTGTTTCATCACAATATCACGTTGGTTTTGTGATAAATCTCCATGTAATGCTCCTGCGCTATAACCATCTTCGATTAAGTTTTCGGCTACTTTTTGTGTATCACGTTTTGTTCTACAAAATATAACTGAAAAAATATCTGGATTAGCATCTGCTAAACGTTTTAAAGCTTGGTAGCGATCACGTGCATTTACTAAATAGTATTCGTGCGATACATTATCTGTACTTTGGTTTTTATGACCAACAGTAATTTCTTGTGGGCTGTTCATAAAATCTCTTGCAATACTTGCCACTTCTTTTGGCATAGTTGCAGAGAATAACCATGTGTTTTTGTCTTCTGGAGTACCAGCTAAAATATCTGTAATATCTTCTTTAAAACCCATGTTTAGCATCTCATCTGCTTCATCTAAAACAGAATATTGAATTTTAGTAATATCTACTAAACGACGGTTGATCATATCTTTCATACGACCAGGAGTTGCTACAATAATTTGTGCACCTCTTTTTACTTCTCTTGCTTGATCCGTAATACTTGATCCTCCATAAATAGCAACTACGTTTAACCCTTTAAGGTATTTACCGTAAGCTTTCATCTCGTTAGCTATTTGTAAACATAGCTCACGAGTTGGAGATAATATTAAACCTTGAGTAGTGCGACTATCTACATCAATTTTTTGTAACATTGGAAAACCAAATGCTGCAGTTTTACCAGTTCCAGTTTGCGCTAATGCTACTAAATCTGTTTCTTGGTTTAATAAAATTGGGATTGCTTTTTCTTGTACTTCAGATGGTGTTTCAAAACCTAAATCTGCAATACCTTTTAATAGATCTTCGTTTAGACCTAAATCTTGGAATGTGCTCATTCTTTTATATTATGTATTTCAATGTCAATCTGTTTGGTGTTACAAATAGAAGCGCATTGAATATACTTAACCTAAACTTCTAATAACACATCCTCTCTCTGAGGAATAAATAAACCCTCTTGGGTTTTTCAAGGTGCAAAGGTACGTTTTTATTTCTGATTTACAATTTTTAATATTTTATCCCTTTAAAATACTGTAAACAATAGGTGTTTGACATTTTTATGTATAGGAATATTATATAAACTTTATTTAAGATTATTTAAAAAAGTAACTAATAATTGTACTGCTTTACCACGATGACCAATACTATTTTTTTTATCTAAAGAGATTTCGGCAAAGGTTTGTGTGTGTCCAATAGGTTTAAAAATTGGATCGTAACCAAATCCTTTGTCACCATGTTTTGTAGTGGTTATTTCCCCTTTGCAAATGCCAGAAAAAGTTTGCAGTTGGTCTTTTAAATGTAGTGCTATTACGGTTTTAAATTGTGCTTTTCTATTACTTTTGTCTTTAAGATTATTAAGTAATAAATCCATATTATCGTTGTCATTACGTTGTGGTCCTGCGTATCTAGCACTAAAAACACCTGGAGCTCCATGTAATGCTTCAACTTCTAATCCTGTGTCATCTGCAAAACAATCATATCCATAATGTTTTTTTATAAATTCTGCTTTTTGAATAGCATTACCTTTAATTGTAGGTTGTGTTTCTGGAACATCCTCAAAACAGCCAATATCTTTTAAGCTAAGTAGTTTTATGTGTGCAGGAATTAAAGCTTGGACTTCTTTAACTTTATTTAGATTATTTGTTGCGAAAACAAGTTGCATAAAAATAGGTTGTGTAATTAATGTAAATAGGTTTATCTATGATGGTAAGGCTCATTACGTAAAATGGTAAAGCCACGATATAATTGCTCTATAACAAACAGTCTAACCATCTGATGAGAAAAAGTCATTTTTGATAATGATATTTTACCCTGTGCTTTGGCATAAACTTCTGGACTAAATCCATAAGGTCCACCAATAACAAATACAATTTGCTTTGCACCAGAGTTCATGTGTTTTTGTAAATAATCTGAAAAACCAACACTATCAAATTGTTTTCCATTTTCATCCAATAAAATTAAAACATCTGTAGGCTTTAATTTGTTTAAAATTAGCTCGCCTTCTTTTTGTTTTTGTTGGTCTTCACTTAAGTTTTTTACTTTTTTTAAATCAGGAATAATTTCTAAATCAAAGCCTACGTAAAAGCCTAAACGTTTGGTGTAATCATCAATTAGCTGTTGTAATTGCTTGTTGTCTGTTTTGCCTATAGCCAGCAGTTTGATAGTCATATACTAATTGTGTAATGCTTTTGTGTTAAAAGCAGTGTTTGCTGTTATGGTAAAATTCATATTTACTAAATATACCTTTTCCGTCGGTAAATTTTTTAGTGTTAGATGCTTCAAGATCGGCTTTAAACTTGGTCCAATCGTCAGTTTTAAGTAGTTTTTCAAATCTAGAATTTGCAAGATGTCCACCACTTAAAAAGTATTCGCCATCAGATTTTATAATTAATAAATTGTAATTATTTTGAATGTCAAAAAACTTGTTTTTAAAAGCACCTTGATCTTTAATCCATTCAAAATCCACATAGGTGTTTAATGCCTTTTCTTCAGCGTTATACATATGGATAAAATCTAATGGGTAGTGGTTTTCATATTTTTCAATACATTTCTGTCTTCTTTTTTGCCAATCTGCCCTTTCTTCTTTAAAAAGCTCTAAATTAAAAGGGTGTGTTTCTATTTTCTCTGCTTTACTAACATCCTCAACATTACCAGGGAATTTGTATTTAAAATGCTGTGAATGAATTTTTTCTGCTCTTTCAAAGCCAAAAATAGAATCATAATATTTTATAACAATATATTTATTTTCCTTAGTGTTATTAGACTTGGATTGTATTAAGGTTTTAATTTGATTATACTCGTCAGTTTTTAGCTTACCAAATCTATACATAGGTGATAACTTATTAACCGTAAGGGAATCTGTTTTATATTGTAGGCACTTTTTTGTAATCCCTTTACATTTTTTAAAATAGCTGATGGAATCCATTGTTGAAAAGTCTTCATCTATGTAAACAGTGTTTTGACTGTGTGCTGAAGCGCTAAAAAGTAATAGTAATAGTAGCGAAAAAATAATACGATTAAGCATAAGTAAATTTGAAGGCTTACAAATTAGATTTGTAATGGTTTAAAGGTCAATAGTTGTAGATTTATTTTCAAAAATACTGTTTCTTAAATTATTATTCAATAAGCATTTGTTATTTTTACATCAAATAAGAAACACATGATAAGTCAAGCCCAATTTGATAAAGAAATAGATTTAATTATTACAAACGCTATTAGAGAAGATGTTGGAGATGGTGATCATAGCTCATTATCTTGTATTCCAGCTTCAGCTCAAGGTAAAGCTAAATTGTTAGTTAAAGACAAAGGTATTATAGCTGGTGTCCAGTTTGCTAAACAAGTTTTTAAATATGTAGATCCAAACCTAGTTGTAGAGACTTTGATTGAGGATGGAAGTAGAGTGAAATATGGTGATGTCGTATTTTATGTTACTGGTGCATCACAATCTATATTAAAAGCAGAACGTTTAGTTTTAAATGCTATGCAACGTATGAGTGCTATTGCAACAAAAACCAGACAATTTGTAGATTTGTTAGAAGGCACAGGGACTAAAGTTTTAGACACACGTAAAACTACTCCAGGTATTAGAGCTATTGAAAAATGGGCTGTAAAAATTGGAGGAGGAGAAAACCACAGATTTGCACTTTATGACATGATTATGCTTAAGGATAACCATATTGATTTTGCAGGAGGTATTACAAAAGCTATTGATAAAACAAAGCAATATTTAAAAGAGACCAATCGTGATTTAAAGATAATTGTAGAAGCTAGAGATTTAGACGAAATTAAAGAAATTTTAAAATCGGATGGCGTTTACAGAATCTTGATAGATAATTTTAATTACGAAGACACTAAAACTGCAGTTAAATTAATTGGTGACCAATGTTTAACAGAAAGTTCAGGAGGTATTAATGAAAAAACAATTAGAGAATATGCTTTATGTGGCGTAGATTTTATTTCCTCAGGCGCATTAACGCATTCTGTTTATAACATGGATTTAAGCTTAAAAGCAGTTGATTAATACACATCCTGTAACAGTACAATAATTTTATCTAAATAATGTCTCAAGCAATAGAAGAAAAGCTTAGTAAAATCCCAGTAGTTAACCTTTTGGTTAAATTATTGAGCAGGTTTAAATTGCCTGGATTAGAGGGATTATCATTATACGATTTAATCGAGTTGTATATTATAGGTATCGCTAGAGGAGCCTTAACAGCAAGAGCAAGTGCAATTGCTTATAGCTTTTTTATGGCTTTATTTCCGTTTTTGTTATTTGTAATTATTGTTATTCCGTATATTCCAATAGAAGATTTTCAAACAGATTTTTTGGTGTTTTTAGAGTCAATTTTGCCTCCAACTACATCAGATTTTTTCTCGGATAATATATTTAATAACATTGGCGGAAATCAAAATGGAGGACTGTTGTCATCCGTATTTTTGTTATCCATTTTTTTAATGGCTAATGGTATAAATGCTTTGTTTTCTGGATTTGAAAACTCGTATCACGACCAATTAACGCGCAATGTGTTTAAGCAATATTTTTACGCGTTAGGTATTGCGTTAATTTTATCGTTTTTACTTATAATTACCGTTGCAGTTTTAGGATATTTTAATATTTATGTAATCGATAATTTAACAAATCATGGCTATATTGCCAAAAGACAAGTTAGCATTTGGAGTACCTTAGCACAGTACGGATTTTTTGTTGTCATGGTATATATAGCAACAGCAGTGTTGTACTATTTTGGTACAGCAGAAGGGAAGTCGTCTAAATTTTTCTCAATTGGTGCATTATTTACCACTATTTTAATTTTAGTAACCTCCTTTTTATTTGGAGTGTATATTGAAAATTTTGCTCAGTATAATGAGTTATATGGATCAATTGGAGCACTATTAATTTTATTATTTTATTTATGGCTTAATGCCAATATTTTATTATTAGGTTTTGAGTTAAACATGTCTTTAAAACAACTACGAAAAAGTTTTTAATTATGAAAAAGAGTATCATCATTGTAATAGTATTAATCTTTGGTTTTTCAGTAAACGCACAAGATATTTTAGGAAAATGGAAAACCATTGATGACGAGACTGGAGAAGCTAAGTCTATTGTGCAGATTTACAAAAAAGACGGAAAAGTCTTTGGTAAAATTATCGAGATTTTTAATAAAGAAAGACGTGACTTACCTTGCGTAAAGTGTAAAGGTGACGACTATAATAAACCAATTTTAGGATTAGATATAATCAAAAGTATGACCAAAGATGGTAAATACTTTAAAAACGGAACTATCGTAGATCCACAAAACGGTAAAGAGTACGATTTAAGACTAATTGTAACAGATGAAGGTAAACTTCAAGTTAGAGGTTATATTGGTTTTTTCTACTCGACACAATATTGGGAAAGAGTACAATAGTCCAATTAACAAATATAACAACATACAGCATTGCATTTTATAGATGTCATCCTTCCAATACCTTTAGAAAAACGTTTTACGTATAGCATTACGCAAGCAGAAAGCGAGTTTTTAACTATTGGAATGCGTGTGTCTATCCCTTTTGGTAAAACAAAAATTTACACAGGTATTGTAGCAGCAATACATCAAACAGCTCCAGTTATTTACGAAGCTAAGGAGATTCATCAAATTTTAGATGAACAACCCATAGTAACCCTAAAGCAATTGCAATTATGGCAATGGATTGCAAAATATTATATGTGTACAGAAGGCGAAGTAATGCGTGCTGCATTACCCAATGCTTTTTTGCTTGAAAGCGAAACGATAATAAGTAAAAATAATGCTTTAGAATTAAATGAGAACGATTTAAAAGACGACGAGTATTTGATTTACGAAGCATTGCAGCATCAATCGTCACTTAAAATTCAGGATATATCTAATATTCTTGATAAAAAAAATGTACTTCCGGTTGTTAAGCGGTTAGTAGAAAAAGAAGCCATTATTTTAAATGAAGAAATCTACGATAAGTATAAACCAAAATATGTTAGGTATGTCAAGCTAACAGACGCTTACAATAGTCAAGAAGCGTTAAATCAATTATTAGAAGCGTTAAGTAGTCGTGCTAAAAAGCAACGCGATGTTGTGCTAACGTTGTTTTCCATTTCGGCAAAGACCAAAAAACCTGTTAAAGTAACAGATTTGATTACAGAAAGTCAAGCGTCTTCTGCAACCGTAAAGGCTTTAATTAATAAAAATATTTTGGAGGATTATCATATCCAAACAGATCGTGTGGTGTATGAAGGAGAGGAGAATGAAGATTCTAAATCATTAAATCAGTATCAAACCGAAGCCTTACAGCAAATACAAACTAGTTTTCAGACACAAAACGTCGTGTTATTGCATGGTATAACTAGTTCTGGAAAAACGGAAGTGTATGTTAAGCTAATAGAAACATCTCTAGCAAAAGGGCAGCAAGTGTTGTACTTATTGCCAGAAATAGCGTTAACTACCCAATTAGTTACACGACTTCAAAATTACTTTGGAGAGCAAGTAGCAGTATTTCATAGCAAGTATTCTGCTCATGAGCGTGTCGAGGTTTATAACCAAGTGCTAAATAATTCCGCGAAAGCGAAAATAATTTTAGGTGCACGATCGTCCATTTTCTTACCATTTAACGATTTAGGTTTAATTATCGTCGATGAGGAGCATGAGTCGTCCTTTAAGCAGTTTGATCCAGCACCACGTTATCATGCCAGAGATGTCGCTGTGGTATTAGCTTCAATATTTAAAGCCAAAACACTATTAGGAAGTGCAACTCCAAGTATTGAAAGCTATCACAATGCACAAGAAAACAAATACGGTTTAGTCGAAATAAATCGACGATACAATAACGTGCAATTGCCTGATATCGAGCTTGTAGATATTAAAGATAAGCAGAAACGAAAAAAAATGAAAGGTCATTTTTCTGATAGATTAATAGAAGAAATGACTGAAGCTATTGCAGATGGACACCAGATTATACTATTTCAAAACAGACGAGGGTATTCTCCTATTGTAGAGTGTAATACGTGTGGGCACTCACCACAATGTCCTAATTGTGATGTTAGCTTAACGTATCATCAATACCGTAAACAGTTACGTTGTCATTACTGTGGTTATAATAGTGCTATGCAATTAAAATGTATGGCTTGTGGTACTCCAGGATTAGACACTAAAGGTTTTGGGACAGAGCAAATAGAAAGCGAAGTCAAACTGTTGTTTCCAGACCTTAAAGTAGGTCGTATGGATTTGGATACCACTAGAGGTAAGTTTGGTTACGAAAAAATTATAACAGCTTTTGAGCAGCAAGAAATAGACGTTTTAGTTGGTACGCAAATGTTAACTAAAGGACTTGACTTTAGAAATGTCAAGTTGGTAGGAATAATGAATGCCGATAATATGTTAAACTTTCCGGATTTTAGAGCGCATGAAAGAAGTTTTCAATTAATGTTGCAAGTTTCTGGTAGAGCAGGACGTACCCAAAAACAAGGAAAAGTATTAATCCAGACGTATAATCCTTACCATAAAATTTTGCAACAAGTATCTACCAATGATTATATTGGAATGTATAAAGAGCAGTTAGAAGAGCGTTATAATTATAAGTATCCACCATTTTATAGATTGATAAAAATAACATTAAAACATAGGGATTATAATAAGGTAGATTTAGCAGGAGATTGGTTGGCTAAAGCATTAACACAGTTGTTTAAGCATAATGTTTTAGGACCAGAGTTTCCGCCAATATCAAGAATAAGAAACCAATATCACAAAAACATTTTAATAAAAATACCGCAAGGTCAACCTTTAGGAAAAACTAAAGAAGCTATCAAAAAAGTACATACTAGTTTTGAGGCTATTGCTAATTTTAAAGGTGTTAGAGTTGTTATTAACGTCGATAACTATTAAGTTAACTAACTTTTAGATAAAAAAAACCTGCTTTTAAAAGCAGGTTTTTTTAGGGCATTATATTTTGTGATTAGATACTGTTTAAAGCATCTACTAATTGTGTTTTTTTGTTTCTACTTAACGGGATTTCATAAGCCCCAACTTCAACATTTTTACTGTTAAAGCGATCAACCTTGTCAAGATTTACAATGTAAGATTTGTGGATTCTTAAAAATTTACCATCAGGTAATTCGTTTTCAAAAGCTTTCATTGTAGATAATACCACTAAACTGGTATCCTCTGTAACTAGTTTTACATAGTCACCAAGTGCTTCAATCCATTTAATATCTCTAATATAAACTTTACGTTTTTTAAGGTTACTCTTAACAAAGATGTGTTCTCCTTCTTCTTGGTTGTAATCTAACTTTAATTTATGGTGCTCTACAGCTTTATCTACAGCCTGACTAAAACGTTCTCTAGTAATTGGTTTTTGTAAATAATCAGTCGCATCATAATTAAATGCCTTAAAAGCGTATTCTGTTTTACCTGTAACAAAAATAATTTGGGGTTTATTATTTAGTACATCAAGTAATTCAAAACCATTTAAAACAGGCATTTCAATATCTAAAAAGATAAGATCAACTTTATGGGTGTTTAAACCGTTTTTGGTCTCTAAAGCACTGCTGTACTCAGCAATTAAATTTAGATGATTATTGTTCTCTATTAATTTTACAATAGAAAGTCTTTGTATCGCTGAATCATCAACTACTACACAATTTAATATCATAGTATATGTTCTTTATAGGTTAAGTTATCGACAATAGTACAAAAAATCGGGATTAAAACCAAAAAACATCGCTAAAATGTAAGTTTTAACATTTAATTAAGATTATAATTCGGATGTAAATTAAGTTTAAATTTAGATTAAAAACTATTTGTGAGATTAAATAAAAAGAAGTATTTTTGCACTCATTTTTAACACAAATAAATTAGATTTTTATGAATCATTATGAAACTGTTTTCATCTTAAATCCCGTTTTATCTGAGACACAGATAAAGGAAACAGTACAGAAATACGAAGATTTTCTTGTTTCTAGAGGAGCTAAGATGGTATCAAAAGAAGATTGGGGACTTAAAAAGTTAGCCTATCCAATTCAAAACAAAAAAAGTGGATTTTATCACTTATTTGAGTACCAAGTAGAAGGAGAAGTAATTAATCCTTTAGAAGTAGAGTTTAGACGTGATGAGCGTTTTATGCGTTACTTAACTGTAACTATGGACAAACATGCAGTGTCATGGGCGGAACGTAGAAGAGCTAAACTTAAACAAAAAGCGTAATTATGTCAAGTATAGAACAACAATCAAAAGGAAAAAAAGAAGGAGAAATCAGATATCTTACTCCTTTAAATATTGAAACTAACAAAAACAAAAAGTATTGTCGTTTCAAAAAGTCTGGTATCAAGTACGTAGATTACAAAGATGCAGATTGGTTATTAGGATTTGTAAACGCTCAAGGTAAAATTTTACCAAGACGTTTAACAGGTACGTCATTAAAGTATCAAAGAAAAGTGTCTGTAGCTGTAAAAAGAGCGCGTCACTTAGCTTTAATGCCATACGTAGCAGATTTATTAAAATAAAAATATCATAACAATGGAACTTATATTAAAACAAGACGTTGAGAATTTAGGATTTAAAGACGATGTTGTAACGGTTAAGAACGGTTATGGTAGAAACTTTTTAATCCCTACAGGTCATGCTGTTTTAGCAACAAAATCTGCTAAAAAAGTATTAGAAGAAACTTTAAAGCAACGTGCTTACAAAGAAACTAAAGAAGTTGAAGAAGCTAATAAAGTGGCTGAAGCAATAAAAGCTTTAGAAATTAAAATCGCTGCTAAAGTTGGTCAAGGAGACAAATTATTTGGATCTGTAAACAACATTGACGTTGCTGAGGCATTAGCTAAAGAAGGTCAAGACATCGATAAAAAATACATTTCTGTAACTACAGTTAAGCGTTTAGGTAAGTATAACGCTGCAGTACGTTTACACAGAGCTGTAAATGTTGATTTAGAATTTGAAGTTGTAGCGCAAGCATAACTTAGATTTGTTAACAATACGTTAATAAATTATACCATAATATTTAAGCCACTCTATTTAGAGTGGCTTTTTTTGTTATATTTTTGTTAAATATTATGCATGCATAATGTTTCACAAACACACAACACAATGAAAAAACTAAATTTAACTATAGCATTATTGCTATTTACCGTATTAAGTTTTGCACAAGTTACTACAGCTAACATTAAAGGACTTATTACTGAAGACGCTAATCAACCATTATTTGGTGCCAACGTTGTAGCTGTACATGAACCTACTGGAACAAAGTATGGTGCCATTACAAATATTGATGGTCGTTACAATTTACTAAACCTTAGGGTTGGTGGTCCTTACAAAGTATCTATCACTTATGTAGGTTTTCAAGATCAAATTTTTTCTGATGTTTATTTAACATTGGGTAAAACAACAAACTTAGATGCGGTTATGAACTCTAGTGAAGTTTCATTAGATGAGGTTGTTATCACAGGTTCATCTTCCGGAACTTTTGGAAGTGATAGAACAGGAGCAGAAACCAGTGTTGGACGACGTGAATTAACTACGTTACCAACAATTTCTAGATCAGCTTCAGATTTTACAAGGCTAGAGCCTTCATCATCAGGAAACTCTTTTGGAGGTAGAAACGACCAGTTTAACAACTTTACATTGGATGGAGCAGTATTTAATAATCCATTTGGTTTAGATGCAGCAACTCCTGGAGGTCAAACAGACTCGCAACCAATATCTTTAGATGCAATCGATCAAATACAAGTTTCGTTAGCACCTTATGATGTAACATTATCTGGTTTTACAGGTGCAGCAGTTAATGCAGTAACTAAAAGCGGAACTAATGAGTTTCATGGAACAGTTTATGGTTTTACAAGAAATGAAGACATGACTGGTGGTAAAATACGAGGAGAAGACGTGTTTCAATCAGATTTAGAGCAAAATCAATACGGAATTAGTATTGGTGGTCCAGTAATTAAAAATAAACTATTCTTTTTTGCAAACTTTGAAAAAGACGAGCGTTCAGATTTAGGAACAAACGGATTTGCCCCAAATAGAGGTACAGGTGCAATTAACGAGAGTAGAGTAGAACTTGAAGATTTACTGACTGTCCAAAATGCATTATTAGATTTAGGATACGATCCAGGAAGATTTGAAGGATTTAATTACGATTCAAACTCTACTAAAGGGTTATTTAAATTAGATTGGAATATCAACGATAATAATCGTTTAGCGGTAATTTATAATTTTTTAAATGCCTCTAAAGAAAAACCAGCCCATCCATCTGCATTAGGATTTAGAGGTCCTAATACTAATACACTACAATTTGAAAATACAGGTTATGAGATTAATAACAATATACAGTCAGTACAAGTTGAGTTAAACTCTACCTTATCAGGAAATGTGACTAACAAGTTTCAAATGGGTTATACTCATTTTGATGATTTTAGAGACGCATTATCTTCGCCAGCACCAACTATTACAATAACAGATGGCGGATCTAACTATATTATTGCTGGTCATGAGCCATTTTCAATTAATAACAGATTAGACCAAAAAGTGTTTCAATTTTCTAACAATTTAAATTATGTAGAAGGTGACCATACGTATACTGTTGGTTTTTCATATGAAAAATTTCAGTTTGATAACTCCTTTAATTTAGGTGCTTATGGTGCCCAAGGTGTTTTCTTCCCAACAACAACAATGGATGATTTCCAAAACTTTGTGGATTCTGGTCAATTACAAAATTTATTTAACGAAGCTGCTGCTGCAGATGCTAGTTTACAAGCCAATGGAGAAGGTGTTGCAGGAGGATTTGCTCTAGCAGAAACAAATGTTGGACAATTAGCATTTTATTTACAAGATGAATGGAATGTTACAGAAAACTTTAAATTAACCTATGGTGTAAGATTTGACAAACCATTATTTTTTGATTCTTCTACTAAAGCACAAGAGGTTATTGACAGAGCATGTTGTTATGCTCCAGGTATTGAGTATATCAATCCAAATACAGGAGAAGGTGTGTTTTTAGATAACACTAAAATGCCTTCAAACAAAGTATTAATTTCTCCAAGAGTTGGTTTTAATTACGATGTAAAAGGAGATAACAGCTTTCAAGTACGTGGTGGAACAGGTTTATTTACAGGTCGTTTACCATTTGTATGGTTAGGTAACCAAATTGCTAATCCAGAAGTTTTCTTTTACCAAATGGTAGATCCAGATTTTAAATTCCCACAAGTATGGAGAACAAATATTGGTACAGATTACAGATTTAAAAACGGTATTATAGCAACAGGAGATATCTCTTATACTAAGGATATTAATGGAGCGCATGTACAAAATTGGGGATTACGTAATCCGTCAGGAACACTAAATGCTCCAGGAGACACAAGACCAATTTACACTTCAGGAGACATTATTAATAATGCTTATGTATTTACAAACTCAGATAAAGGTCGTGTTTGGAATTTTACAGCTAAAGCACAAAAGACATTTGATAACGGATTGTATACAACTATAGCATACAACTATTTAAATTCAAAAGATGTTAACTCAATTGAAGCAGAAATTACAGGTGATGCATTTGCATTTAACCCAGTAGTTGGTAATGCTAACAACGACGTGTTGTCTTACTCTAAATATGGAGACACACACCGTTTTATTGGTGTAGCAAGTAAAAAGTTTACTTATGGTAAAGACAAGTGGGCTACTACCATCTCTACATTTTTTGAATACGCACAAGGTGGACGTTTTAACTACACGTATGGAGGAGATTTAAATGGAGATGGATCTAACTTAAATGATTTATTATATGTTCCAACTTCTTCAGAGTTACAACAAATGCAATTCTCAGGTGCAGGACAAGCAGAGGCTTTTGAAGCCTTTATACAACAAGATGACTACTTAAGTGATCGTCGTGGTGATTATGTAGAGCGTTACGGAGCATTAGCACCATGGAGAGGACGTTGGGATCTTAAATTATTACAAGACTATAAATTTAACGTAGGTGGTGATAATTATAACACAATCCAATTTAGTGTTGACATATTAAACTTAGGTAATTTATTAAATAGTGATTGGGGAGTAGTACAACAACCAACATCTGTACAACCAGTTGGTGTAGATGTAGATGCATCTGGTGTGCCAACCTATACATTTACTGGTGTAACCGAAACTTTTTCATACGACACAAGTCTTTTATCAAGATGGCAAGCACAATTTGGAGTTAGATACATTTTCTAGTCCATACGTCACAGATATTTTTTAAATTTGCGCTCCTTTACAGGAGCGCATTTTTTTTACACTAAAAAATACAAAAACCAATACTCAATGAAGTTATTAAATCGCTTTCGCGGAAAGCAAGCCATTAAGCCACTATATTTTTTAATAATTGTAATTAGCTTTATATCGTGCAAGAATAATGATAAAAAGTCAACTGTTGTAAATGAAACAGAAGTTACAACACCAACATTAAAACCTTCTGCTTTAATTAGCGCTTTTAAATATTCACCAGACCAAGATGTTATTATCAGTGTGCATAGAGGTGGTAAAGGATTAAAAAACTATCCGGAAAACTGCTTAGAAACCTTAAAATACATTAACGATAGCATACCTGCTATTTATGAAATTGATGTCGCACAAACTAGAGACAATGTATTAGTGCTAATGCATGATAATACTTTAGAGCGCACAACCACAGGGACAGATAGATTAAATAAATATACGTTTGAAGAGCTTCAGGCTTTTAATCTACAAGATGATTACGGTAATGAGACTACTTTTAAAATTCCAGCTTTAAAAGACGTTTTAGTATGGGCTAAACAAAACAACGTTGTGTTAACTCTAGACAAGAAAAAAAGCGTGTCTTTTGATGCTATTGTAGCATTAGTAAAGCAAGTTGAAGCAGAAGATGTATCAATAATTATAACTTATGATATGGACCAAGCAACAGAAGCACATAAATTAGCACCTAATTTATTATTATCTGTTTCTGCTAGAAATCAAAAAGAATTGGATTGGTTATTACATTCTAACATACCAACTCAAAATATGTTGGCCTTTACAGGTACAAAGTTATCACCAAACGACTTTTATAAAACAGTTCAATCATATGGTATTAAAACTATTTTAGGGACTTTGGGTAACTTAGACAAACAAGCCGAAGCTAAAGGAGAAGTGCCATATACCATATGGAAAGACAAAGGAATAGATGTTTTTGCAACAGACAGACCATTTGAGGTCGCTAAAGCGTTAAATATTAAGAAATAGAAAAAATGAAGTATTCTAGACTTACAAAAGAACAATTTGAAGAATTACATAAAGAGTTTATAAACTTTTTAGCAACACAAACTATTACAGCAGACGAGTGGGAAACTTTAAAAAAGGAAAAACCAGAAGTAGCTGAAGAAGAACTAGATATTTTTAGTGATTTAGTTTGGGAAGGTGTCTTAAACCAAGTAAATTATGTGGAGCAAATATCTGCACATAACTTACACTTATTTGCTTTTAATGACGACCACATGCACGTAATAGGTATCAAGATAGATGGTCCAATAGATGTAACAACACCTGATGGTTTTAATTGGTTGCGCGAAAATTTAATGGACGAGTCAGTAACATTTACACAAGGCAAAAAAGACTATTCTGAGGATAAAAACTTAGATAAATTTAAGCTAATACAATCTGGAAGTAATATTACTAAAGGAGAATTATACGAGTACATGAATAAGTTAATCAACTAACTAATTCCTGAAAACACAATAGTCCTTAAAAGAAATTAAAATTAAAACCAGTATTTTTGTTATTCTGTTAAATCTACAGAATATTAAAAGTAACACTAAAAAAATCCTTATAATATAAGGAATATATATGGCACAAAAACCAAGTATACCAAAAGGAACAAGAGATTTTAATCCAGAAGAAGTTGCAAAACGTAATTACATATTTAGTACTATAAAATCACAATTTCAACGTTTTGGATTTCAGCCAATAGAAACACCAAGCTTTGAAAACTCTGATACCTTAATGGGTAAATATGGAGAAGAAGGTGATCGCTTGATTTTTAAAATTTTGAATTCTGGTGACTTTTTATCAAAAGTGGACGAGACATTATATGCTTTAAAGGATTCAGGAAAAATAACTCCAAGAATCTCTGAAAAGGCATTGCGTTACGACTTAACAGTACCATTTGCTAGATACGTAGTCCAACATCAAAACGAAATAGAGTTTCCGTTTAAGCGTTATCAAATGCAACCTGTTTGGCGTGCAGATAGGCCTCAAAAAGGACGTTTTAGAGAGTTTTACCAATGTGATGCAGATGTGGTTGGTAGTGACAGTTTATGGCAAGAAGTAGAGTTTGTACAACTATATGACAACGTGTTTACAGCTCTAAAGTTAGAAGGTGCTACAATTAAAATTAACAATCGTAAAATATTATCTGGTATTGCTGAGGTTATTGGAGCAAGTGATAAGCTAATCGATTTTACTGTAGCTTTAGATAAATTAGATAAAATAGGAGAGGATAAGGTAAAGGAAGAAATGCTTAGTAAAGGTATATCTCAAGAAGGTATAGCTAAGCTTCAACCTTTATTTACTTTAAAGGGTGATTTTGGTACACAAATAGAAAGCTTAAAATCTATTTTAAATACCTCTGAAGAAGGTCAAAAAGGAATAGAAGAGTTAAGTTTTATTAATGAAGCTATCACTGCATTAGGTTTAAAATCTGCTAAATTACAATTAGATGTGACCTTAGCTAGAGGATTAAATTATTACACAGGCGCAATATTTGAAGTCTCAGCACCAGAAGGTGTTGCAATGGGATCCATTGGTGGAGGAGGTCGTTATGACGATTTAACCGGAATATTTGGTCTTAAAAATGTAAGTGGAGTAGGCATTAGTTTTGGATTAGATCGTATTTATTTAGTTTTAGAAGAATTAGGACTGTTTCCAGAAACTATTACAAAATCTACAGAAGTATTGTTTATTAACTTTGGAGATAAAGAATCCTTATTTAGCTTAAAAGCAATTAAAGCGTTAAGAGAAAACAATATAAATGCCGAGTTGTATCCTGATAGTGCCAAAATGAAAAAGCAAATGAATTATGCCAATAAGCGTAACATACCATATGTAGTTTTAGTAGGAGAGGAGGAATTGAAAAATAATCAATTCACTTTAAAAAATATGATTTCAGGAGAACAGGACAAAGTGGATTTAGAGGCTTTAGTTACTAAACTGAAATAGTTGTTTATTGGATTTTTCTGCAGAAATAATTATTGATTTCATTCTTAGATTTTCAGGTCAAACCATAAGATGGATTTACTTTTTAGGAAAAATAAAATACCAAGATTTAAACAATAGTGTCTATAATTATATTTTGTCAGTACTTTTTTTTCTAATTATAATCTTAATTCTAAACATTTAAATAGTATACAATTAAAAAGCCGAAACATATGTTTCGGCTTTTCTTTTTAGTGAATTATAAAATGATTTGGGGCAATACTTATTCAACTAAAACTTTCTTTGAAATTTCACCTTCGCTAGTTTTTAATTTGATGATATAATTTCCAGTACTTAACTCGCCAGAATTTAATTCTATGTAATCTTGTGTGTTTATATCTTTAAAGTTAGTGATGTGCTGACCTAATATATTGTACAAATTAACAGATGCAATAGTGTTTAACTTAGGATTATTAATAACAATACTTTGAAGGTTGTTAGAGTAATAAACGTTTATGTCGTTTGCTAAAATATTATTATCTACACTTAAACTGTTTTGTGGAATGCTAAATACTAATTCAAACCTGTTATTATGTTCTCCTGCAGGTAAATTAACTATAAAATCTGATTGTCTTAAATCATGATAAGTTGCATTTACAAGATCGTGTAAATAGATGTCTAAACTATTTGGTACATTTTCTAAAGCATCCAATGTAAGTGTATTATTACCAGCAGTATTTGTAATTAAACTTATTGGTAACACTGTATTTTGATCTATGACGTTTGTACCTTGTATAATGTAGTCATTGTTATCAATAGTCCAACACATGTCATCCATTTGAGCATCTTTTTTCTCACCATCATAAGCCCAATCATATCCTGGAGTAGCATGACTGTCTTGAGTAACTAATAATTGTCTGTGTATTCCGTTAACAGAATTTAACCCTAACCTAATTTTTAATCTTGAGTCAGAATTATAGTTATCTGCGACAGAATTTTCAGCAGACATTCTTACAAACACAGAAGACGATCCTTCTTTTTCAAAAACACGTTGGTTATTATTAAATCTTAAAGTACCAGTATTTTCACTTTTAACAAAAAATCCTTGAGCTACTGGAATGTAACGACCTGGTAATTTGGAAGGTGTACCTCCTGTAGCTACCATAGGATCATTAGTACCATAACTGGCAGCAGGAGTTGCACCTGATAAATTATAGGTAGCATATCCACCTTGGTATTCCGCAAGTATGTGAGAGCCTCCTCCCCAATGTTCCCAGAAATATAATGTACCAGTCGTTCCACCTGCTCCTAAGATAGTTGGTGCGTTGTCCATTATAAATTGGTGTGCATCTATTGCAGATGCATAAGGATTACCAATTAAATATTCGTTAGTTGCAGTAATTGGTAACGTAATATCACCATTATTTGGCTTTCCTTGTAATACATAATTTTGTTCTAAAGCTACATTACCGCTTGTGTTTGCTACACCTTTCATAGTAAAACCTTCGCCAATTAGTAAAGATCCTGTACTTCTTACATGTTGCCAATCAGCATAAGCACCAGATTGGTTAGCATACTTCCATATCCAATAATCTGCAATACCAATTGGTGTTCCAGAAGTACCATTATAACTATTAGTAATAAAGTTGATGTTGGTTGGAGCAGCTGGATTGGTACCATCTTTATAGATTGTTGGTAATGTATAGCTGTTATTATTTGTAGTAGCATTGCTTGTTCCAACAGGAGATGACCAGTAATTATAAGTATATAAATCCTGAGTACCTTGTTGGTCACGCTCTAAAATTCCTGAACTTGTAACATCTAAATCACTATTTAATGTTTGAATTAATTGTGATTCGCCTTCTAAATCAATTTTACCGTCTAATTTTAAATAGTGTGTAATAGTTAAACCGTTTCCTTGATTTAAACTAGTGTCACCATTAGCAGTTAGCTTATTGCTTTCTACAAATAAACCTAAAACTGTTCTGTTTTGATTATTTCCAGAAGGAAGTGTGTTGTTGTCTAATGTTAGATTGTGGTTAGTTTTTACAATATTCCAATCAATAGTAATGCTAGGATCTACTATGCTTGCAGTACCAGGCATATATAATTCGGCTCCATTTGTCCAAGTGCTATTATTATCCCAACTACCATCATTTGTTGTGTTATATGGTAGAGGAGAGGATTGATATTCTAATGTAAATTGATTTGGATCTGTAAGGCTACCTCTGTTTCCATTCCCAGAAACATCGTTAAGATGCGTTCCAATATAAGAATTCATGTTGTAATAAGCC
Organism: Olleya marilimosa CAM030; assembly: GCF_000518485.1. GTDB lineage: Bacteria > Bacteroidota > Bacteroidia > Flavobacteriales > Flavobacteriaceae > Olleya > Olleya marilimosa. The sequence goes on from NZ_JADR01000001.1 coordinate 281,886, forward strand.
TCTAGATTTGACCAATCAACAACTTCTATATCATTTTTAGTGATAGTATTTGGTACTACAACACCATTTACAGCAGTTCCTGCTTTTTGTAATTCTTGATTCATAACATATCTTAATTGAGTCAAGGTTAATGCTTGGTCCCAAATTCTGATTTCGTCAATATCTCCTTTAAAAAAGTCTAATACATTTAATTTATCAATATAAATTGCACCAATAGCAAACTCGGCACCATTAGGTGTTGGGTTGATTATAGTTTTAGAGTTATCTAAAACACCATCTATATAAAGACTAGCAATGTTATTGTCATAGATTACTGCAACGTGATGCCAAATATCGTTAGGCAAAGTTGTAATAGAGTTTATTCTGTCCGATGGGTTGTTTCCTATAGAAAAACTTACAGTATTATTATCCGTTAAGAAAAATTTGTAACCATCCACACCATCATTTTTAGCTACTATTGTTTTGTCACTAGATAAGTCATTTGAACCTTCAGGTTTTACCCAAGCCGAAGCTGTAAAGTCTCCAGCTAGATCTACTTTATTACCTACTAAAGTAAAATTATCCACACCATCAAATCCTAAATGTCTAGATTTAACCTCTTCGTGTGCTACACCAAAAGTAAAATATTTAGTACCATCAAAATCATAAGTCCCTTCTCTAGTAGCTTGTCCATTAAAAGTGCTTGGATCTAAAAATACCGTTTGTAAGTTGGTTGTGAAACCAGCGTCATCAGACACAAGCATAACATAAGCATCATTACCTGTTAAAGGAGGTAATCCTGTTAAATCTGTATCAAATACAGATACCTCAACCGTTCCAATATCATCTCCAGCAGTTTCTACAATTTTCCATTTTCTGTTCATTACATCTGTAATAGTGGTAATAGTAGCAGGTCCTAAACTTACAGTAACAGAAGCACCAGAAGTATTAGTGTTTTGACCATCATTACCCCAAACTAAAAATTCTTTATCAGTGCTAAATGTACTTGAGTTTAAGTTATTTGTTAAAGCAGTGTTAGTTAATGATATAGCTACAATGCTTGAGTTATTTACACTTTTTGATTGTTTTTGGATTAAATCCGAATCATCATCACGTCCAATTCCTGCAATATCATAATTAAATCCTGTATTTGCAGATACATCCCAAATTACAGATCCATCCGAAGCTACATAGTCTTGAGACGTACCATTTACACCCAAAGTAACACCATATTTAATGGCTAAATACGATTGTATTCTATTGCGTTCATCCAAAAGATTTGCATCATTTTTACGAGAAGAAAATGAAATGATTTCTACTATTCTTGCATTAGCAGCAGCCTCGTAACCTTCGCTTCTTCCAATCCAATAACGTGAATCATTAACATTAGAAAAATCGGCAACATCATTTTGTACTGTTTCAACATTATTAGCATTATAAAATAATTCCTGTCTAGTCGCAGCAGTATTATTTCTAGCATTTAAAATACCTACATTATTATAGTTTGTGGTAGTGTTATTATCTGCAACACCATATCCTGTATAAGGAGCAGAACTAGTAGTTGGTCCAACGCAATAAGCAAAGACTTCATTTGTAAATCTTGCAGAGTAACGACCATATCCAAAGCCTGTAACGTCTTCGGTATTGGTTGATAGATCTTCGTCACCACAAAATATATCCATGTTTCCAAAAGTAGTGTTAATGTTGTTGTCAGGTAAAATTACAGCAAACATATCCTGTGTAAAAAAACCAGAGTCACTCTTTAAAAAGTCTCCATTTGTATCGTCATACGAGTAATCATTATCTGTAGGAGCTAAACTATAAGAGCTGTCAAAATCTACAACAGCATTAAAGTTAACATTATAACTAGGATGGTCTCTATACGTAGGTTCTTGTCCTGCCATATTTACTGTGGCATGATTAGTTTTAGCTTGGTCATACCAAGTTGTTAAAGGTTGATTGTCACTAACTCCAGCACCATCATTTGCTTTTAACCATGTTTCTAGATTAGCAGTAACGCCTCCAGGACCTTCAGATAATGGTGTGTTTCCATAACCCTGAACGTAAAAAGTGTAAGGGTTTTCATTTGAATCGTCATTAGCAATAGTAATTATTGCAGATCTTAATCCATTTGAAGAAGGGTCAAAGGTGATGCTAAAAGTAGTATTACTTCCTGCAGCAATTGGAGTGGTAGGAATACTAGCTAAGGTAAAATCCGAAGCGTTTGGACCAGTTATACTAACATAAGGTAATCCACCTGTTAATGATAAAGGCAGAGTCCCATCGTTGTTAATTATAAACATGTTTGTATTGCTACCCGAAGCAACATTAATTGATCCAAAATCTGTATCATCTATTGTGCTAGGTGTATTATCACCACTATTAATGGTGGTACTGTTTCCTGTAATATTAATTTCTGGCAGAGGTGTGGTTATAGCAGTTAATGAAACATCGTCAATAGCCATGTCACTTCTGTAATCATTTCCGGTGTTTCCAGAAAATCTTATGTTAATAGATTGTCCAACATAAGCGGTCAAGTTAATAGTAACTAAAACCCATGGAGACCCATTATTAGTTTGTACTTGGTTACTTTGTGACCAAAGATTGACAGGAAAGGTTGTTCCGCCATTTGTACTTAAGTCTACATTTAGGGTTCCCATATTACTACCATACATATGATGGTAAAATGAAAATTGTGCAGAAGTCGCTCCAGTTAAATCAAAACATGGACTTAATAAGTTTGCTGTTCGGTTTGTATTACTTGAAGCTTCAGTGTATAAATACCAATTTCCGCCATTAGCGTTAGAAGGTCCTGTACCATTTGAAGGTGTCCCATTTGAGTTTCTTGTCCAATTTAAATTGTCACTAGTATCCTGTGTCCAACTTCCTAATCCAGACTCAAATCCTTCATTATAAGGAAAACTACTTACTATCGAGGTACAACTTGTTGCGCAACCACCAGAAACATTAAAAAATTGAGTGACACCTCCAGATGTTGCTCCATTACCTGAGTTTGTTAATACAGTGGTACCGCTAGATGTAATTGTTATATTAGATGTTGTTCCATTCCAACCATCACCATAGGTATCATAAAGTATTGCGTAATAATTAATACCATCTGTAATACATCCTAAATCTAATGTAGTGCTGTACGAGTTATTAGCACTACCATCAAAACCATTATCAATAGTGGCTAATAATGTGCCTCCAGGATTATAAATTTCAACTCTGTTTTCAGAGGACCAACTTGGCCAATCAACAGATACTTGTACAAGTGATGTCTGAGCAATTGTATTACATAATGTAAATAGACTTATTAGTAATATGTATTTCTTACTGAATAAGTTAGCTAGCAATGCTTTAAAAGTAAAGGTTGTCATAAGCAGGAATGTGTTTAGTTTGGGGACTAATTCATAATTCGAGATAAAACTATCGATTTATTAGTTTAAATACAAATATTTTCGATGAAATACACTTTTCATTAATTTGAAGTGCTACTTATGGGTTTAAATGCATAAAATATGGATTATTTGGTTTTGTTAGATGTTTTAATAAAGAAAATAAAAAAAACCAAGACAGCTGTCTTGGTTTTTTCAGATAATAAGAATAAAGTAGATTTGGGCTATTTATTCGATTAAAACTTTTTTAGATAATTTACCATCATTTGTTTTTATTTCTAATATATAAGTACCAGTACTTATTTTATTAGTTTTTAATTCAATTAAATCAGAAGATTCAAATTCATCAAAAGAAATAATTTCTTGTCCTAAAACATTATAAAGACTTACCGTTTTTACATTTTCTAGTTTAGGGTTGTTTATCACTATTGTATTAGAGCTATTTGCATAGTAATAGTTAATTGTTGTTTCTATTTCAAAATCTTCTGTAGATAATAGACTAGATACTTGGCTAAATCTTAAATCAAACCTATCTAAATAAGCTCCAGTTGTTAAATCTAAAGTAGCATCTCCTTGTCTAAGATCATGATAAATATTTGTTACGTTGTCGTAGATGTAAATGTCTAAATCATCTGGAACATTTTCTAAAGCATCAATAGTAATAGTATTTATTCCATCATTATCAACGTGTAGTCCTAATGGTAAAATAGTAGAATGGTCTATTACGTCTGTACCTTGGATTGTATATTTATTATCGCTAATCATCCAATACATATCGTCCATTTGCTCTGTTTTGGCTTCACCATCATAACCCCAATCATAAGTAGAAGTAGCATTACTATCCTGAGTCACTAATAATTGTCTGTGCACAGTGTTAACAGAATTAAAGCCTAATCTAATTTTTAATCTAGTATCAGCATTGTAACTGTTAGCTGTTGTAGCAGCATCAGCAGTAGATCTTACAAATACTGAAGAAACTCCTTCTTTTTCAAAAATACGTTGTCCATTATTAAATCTGATTGTACCAGTGTTTTCACTTTTAACAAAAAATCCTTGAGATACTGGTATATAACGACCAGGTAATTTAACTGGTGTACCACCCGTAGCTACTAACGGATCATTAGTACCATAACTTGCAGCAGGAGTTGATCCTGATAAATTATAAGTAGCGTATCCACCTTGGTAATCTGCTAAATTGTGAGATCCTCCTCCCCAATGTTCCCAGAAGTATAATGTTCCAGTTGTACTTCCTGCGCCTTCAATTGTTGGCGCATTGTCCATTATAAATTGGTGCGCATCTAATGCTGATGCATATGGATTACCAACTAAATATTCGTTTCCTGCAGTAATTGGTAGGTTAATATCACCATTGTTTGGTTTACCTACAAAAACATAGTTTTGTTCTTGTGACAAATCATTACCAGTATTAGTAACTCCTTTTAATGTAAATCCTTCTCCTGTTAAAAGTGACCCTGTGCTTCTAACATGTTGCCAGTCTGCATAAGCTCCAGATTGGTTTGAATATTTCCATATCCAATAATCTGCAATACCAATTGGTGATCCTGAAGTACCATTGTAACTATTAGTTATAAAGTTTATGTCAACCGGATTATTAGGGTCAGTACCATCTTTAAATACCTGAGGTAAAGTATAGGCATTGTTATTAGTACTATTATTTGTTACACCAACTGGAGATGACCAGAAGTTATATGTAAATAAGTCTTTTGTTCCTTGTTGGTCACGCTCAATAGTTCCTGTACTTGATGGATCTAGATCACTATTTAAAGATTGAATTAATTGTGACTCACCTTGTAAATCTATTTTACCATCCAATTTTAAATAGTGAGATACAGTTAATCCATACCCTGTATTTAAATTGTTATCACCATTTACTGATAGTGTATTATTAATAACATTTAAACTTAATACAGTTCTGTTATCATTGTTAATAGCTGGTAAGTTGCTATTATCTAAAGTTACGTCATGACTTATTTCTACTATATTCCAATCTACAGTAACATCTGCATCTACTATTGATGTAGATCCTGGAATGTAGAAGGTATTACCATTAGTCCATGTGCTATTATTTTCCCAATCACCAGATGCACTTGTTGTGTATGGTAAAGGTGCAGTCTGAAAGTCTACAGTATTTAAGTTTTTTAAAGCACCTTGTATATTGCTTCCTGAAGCATCGTTAGTATTAGTATAGGTGTAAATAGACATTGGGTAGTATCCTTTTAAATTACTCCAAGGTAATGCTGCCACTTCATTATTAGTAATTGTATTAGGTACTATTTTTCCGCTAGTAAACGAACCGTTGTCTTCAATTTCTTGATTCATTAAGTAGCGGATTTGATTAATGCTTAAATCAGTATCCCAAACTCTAATTTCATCAATGTTTCCTCTAAAAAATTGTGTAGTTGACGTTTTTGATGCAGCAGCTACTAAAAACGATTCGTCTGTGTTTAAAGGAGCAGATTTGTTTGCAGATTTATCTAATACACCATCAATATATAAATATAATATTGTGCCATTATAAATAAAAGCTATATGGTGCCACTCATTATCAGGAATTCTTGTATTACTAGTTAATATTTGATTACTACCATTTTTCCAATACATTCTAATACGATTATTATTCATAATTTGAAGGTCGTATCCTGAGTTAAAAGGATTATTTCTTTTGGAAATAATAGATTTTGTTCCAGTATCACTTGCTTCTCTTTTTATCCAAGCTGAAACTGTAAAAGCAGAAGGGTTTAAATCTAAATTATTGTCCATGTCCATGTAGCTATTGGCTCCATTAAAATAAACAGATCTTGTTACTTCTACTTGTGATGCATATCCAAATGTTATGTATTTTGTTCCATCAAAATCGTAGCTAGTCTCTAGATTAGTCCCATTTAAGGTCATTAATCTGTAGTCAGCAGTTGGGTCAAAAACAGGAGTATCCGAAATAAACATATAGTAACTTCCTGGAGGCGTAATGTTTCTAATTGCATTTTGAGGTATTGAAACTTTTACTTTACCAATATCACCACCATTTTCTACTACTTTCCAAATACGTTGCATACCTAAAAAACTAACTAAAGTTGATAGGCCTGGTATACCACTACTCATGTCAACACTTATTACCTCTGGAGCTGCATTTAAATCTGCATTATTGTTTCCCCATGTTAGGTATTCGCGATTATTTAAGGACACAGGGTTTGACGCTTTGTTTAAGCTATTAGTGTCGTAAATGTCAGTTAACCCTATAGTAATTAACCCTCTAGTTTCTCCTGTAGCATCTAATTCAGAATTTATACTTCTTGATTGTCTTTGGTCTAACTCAGCACTATCATCACGTCCAATTCCTGCAATATCATAGTTGTAACCAACATTTGCAGATTGATCCCAAATTACATTTCCTTGACTATCAACATAATCTTGAGAGATACCGTTTACACCTAAAGTGATTCCATATTTTATACCTAAATACGACTGTATTCTGTTACGTTCTTGTGTTAAGTTGTTGTCTGATTTTCTAGAGTTATAAGTAATTACTTCTGCAATTCTACCATCAAAACTACCATTCCAATATTGACTTCTACCTAACCAATATCTACCATTATTAATAGTTGCGTATCTTGAAAGGTCATTAGTTTCATTTCCAACTTGATTGGCATTAAAGTACAACTCCATATTATTGTTAGCATTGTTTTGTCTAACATTAATAATTTGTATTTGATTGTAGTCAGTCCCTGAATTTGTATCAGCTATTCCGTAACCATTTTCGGTTGGATTTGATGGTGTTTCACTGGTCGTACCTATACAAAAGGAAAGACGTTCATTAGTTACTCTTGCTGTATAAGACCCATATCCAAAACCTGTAACATCCTCAGTAAAACTATCTGTTAATGGATCCGATCCAGTAAAAGTATCCAAAGGTATCATTGAAGTTGTGATTTCTGGATCTGGCATTAAGACTACAAAAACATCATTAGTACTAAATCCACCAGTTCCCTTTAACTCATCCCTATTTGTCAAATAGGTCATATCTGCTTGAGAGGTATTGTTGTTGTTTTCAAACTCGATTACCGGATTAAAATTCATGTTTTTTGATGCATTATCTCTGTAAACTGGTTCTTGTCCTGCTACAACAACTTCTGCATTATTTCCTTTTCCGTTATCTACCCATTTACTAACGTTTGCACCATCTAATCCATAATTAGATCCATCTAACTGATCTGCTTTTAACCATAAGTCTAAATTACTAACGACACCTCCAGGACCAGTAGTTGGATTGTTAAAAGTTGTACCAGTAATTGTGATATTATCTATCATTACATAATCATTAGTATCACTTGCATCACATCTTATCCTGAATGTACCAGATCCTATTGTAGGAAAATTAAAATCAGTAGCCATTAATGTTACTGTTTTACTATAAAATATAGTTGAATTACCTGATTGAAAGTCACCATTTTTATTTGCTACACTTCCACTAACAAATCTAGCAACTGTTTGCCAACTACCGCTTCCAATTATATTTCCAGCCTTATATTCTACAAAGAAGTCCTCACCATTTTCCATACTATAGGTAGTAAAGAAAAATTTAAAATCAATTTTGTCATATGCTCCAACATAAAAAGAAGGCGAAGTCATTGAAGAGTTGTTACCCAAATTATCTCTTAACCAAAAACTAGTATTTCCATCGTAAGCATAAAAGGTATTAGTTGCTCTGTATGCTTGAGTGGACTGGGTCCAACCTTGCGTTCCAGATTCAAAATCATAGAATCCTAAAGTCGTTTCGGTTTGAGCCAACACATTATAGCTGTTAGCTAAGCTGAATACAGCTAAAATAATAAGTAGGGTTTTGTTGAGGGTAAAGTTTTTCATAATTTAAAAGGTCGATTTGAGGGGAAATCTTTTTTTGTTAATATGATGCAAATTTAAATTTAAGCAAGCAGTAAATAGGTTGAATTTAGTTAGAAAGCATTTATCTGTCGACGAATGGATAGTTTTTTGCTTTAAACGGTTTGTAGTATTTATAGCTTGCTTTTAGGTTGTTTCTATTTAAAATTTAATTAGTTTTTGAGTTTGAATAAACGTGTTTTTAGAATCAGAAATTCTTAAAAAGTAAGGAGCTTGTTCTAAGCTTTCTAATTGATTTAGTCTAATTTTTCCGTTAGTAGGTTGCGTTATCTTATTGTATATCACTCTACCATTTAAGTCAAATATTGAAACAGATATAGTTTCGTTATTTAATCTAGTTGGAAGTTTAATATCAATAAACGCATTAAAAGGATTAGGACTAACAACTATATTATCATTTGCAAATTCAGTAACTCCTAAAGTTTCAGTTTCGTCAGATCCATTACAGTCTTCATCAATTCCGTTTTGCGGAATCTCAGTAGCTCCAGGATAGACAGTGTCATTAGTGTCGTCACAGTCCGTATTATCTGTTACATATCCAATAGGCTGCGTACATGTTAATATTGAGTTACTTGCGTCTCCAAAACCATCTTCATCAAAATCTGCATAATACGTGTTAGTAGCAGGTGTTACAGTAATGTTTAAAGTTTGATCTGCATCGCATCCAGAACCAGTTACTGTAACAGATGTATCTCCATCTGCACCATTGTATGTTACACTGTTAACTGACCATGTGTAGGTTTCGTTAGAGCAGATAGAAACATTTGTAATAATAGGTTCTGGCGGTGTACCTGTAACATCCCAAGTACAAGTGCTCGAGTTGTAAGTTGCTGTTTCATAACAAGCAGTTGCTGGTGCATCTTGTTGTAATATGGTAACGGTTGCAGTTGCTGTATCAATATTAGCATTTGTGTCTGTAACTGTAAGAGTTACTGTGTTTTCTCCAATATTAGAGCAATCAAAATTGGTTTGTGATAGACTGTAAGAAGCAATTGCACAATCATCTGTTGATCCATTATTAACATCAGCAGGAGTAATGGTTGCATTTCCGTCTTGGTCTAATTGCACATTTATATTTTGTGTATTAGCTACAGGATTTGTGTTGTCTACTACTATATTTACGGTAAAAGATGCTGTTTCAGTATTACCTGACCCATCTGTCACGTTGTAACTAATTGTTGTTATTCCGTTAGGGAAAGTATCTCCACTATTTAATCCAGTAGCGTCTGTTCTGTTAGCTGTTAACGTATTATCACAATTATCTGTTACAGTTGGATCTGTCCAAGTTGGGTTATTAGTGCCACAAGTCAAGACAATATTTTCTGGAACATTAGCAAATACAGGCTTAATTTGGTCTAATACAGTTACAGTAGCTGTACAAGTATCAGTTTGACCATCTGCATCTTCCACAGTTAAAGTTACGGTAACAGGAGTACCAACATTAGAACAGTCAAAAGTGTCTATGTCTATACTGTAGGTTGTTATTGCAACATCGTCTGTTGATCCATTATCTATTTGTGATGCTGTTATTGTTGCATTTCCGGTAGCATCTAATTGTACATTTATATTTTGACAATTAGCAACTGGAGGCGCAGAGCTAGCGACGTCGGATGTAATCCCTATTTTATCTATTGCAATGTCTCCAGACCATCCATCAACTGCGTTAGAGCTAGTTGTAGCACTTAATCTTAACTTAATAACTTGACCATCAAAAGATGATAAGTCAACAATTTGAGTTTTCCAAGCTTCTGTATGGCTAGCTTGTTGACTACCAGAAAGTGTATAATCACTTAAGGTAACGTAAGATGCACCATTATCTGTACTTACATCTACTGTTAATACACCAATAAAAGCTCCAAACATGTGGTAATCAAAAGTGAATGACGCATTTTCTCTGTCAGAAAAATCTATACATGGACTTAATAAGCTAGCTGTTTTGCTAGGAAAGTTAGGGTCTGATGCTTCTATATAAATAAAGTAAGTACCATCTGATGCTATAGAAGGTCCAGTGCCTGTTGATGGTGTAGAATTACCATCGCCTTCTTGTAGTTTAATTGTCCAATCAAAGTCGTCAGTAGGTGAGGTTTGATCTGTCCAAACACCTAATGTATTCTCAAAACTTTCAGTGTAGGGAAAAGTAGCAATTGCTGTTCCTGTACAAGGAGCAGAGGTCGTTGTTGTAAAATTAGTTATTGCGCTGTAATTAGAATTACTAGAAGTACACTTTGTTCTTACTCTAACATCATAATCTGTAGCCTCATTTAAGCCATAAATAGTATAATTATTAGTTGCAATGTCTGTAATGGTTGTCCATCCAGCAGATCCAGAACCTGTTTCTCTGTAACGTAAATCGTAAGATGCTAATACACCAGCATCCCAATTAACTTCTGCAGTAGCAGTTGTAATATTTGTCACAGTTACGTTGGTAGGTACTGTAGGTTCACAAGCATAAGTGATGCCTATAATTTTGAAGTCATCAATAAAAAAACCATCATTAGTTGTTGAGTAATTTTCATTAACATTTAATGCGTCAGTCCTGAAGTTAAATCTAATTTTTACATTGTCAGAATTTAAAATTGAAGCATAATCACTGTCAATTGAAAACTCTTCCATAACCCAGTTATCCATTCGGTCACCATCATATATTTGCCCAGCACTATTAGCTTGATAGTTAGCATAAGTGTTACTTTTGTTATCATGGCTAGTTGTTGCGCTTGTTGCATTAGGTTTAGTATAATTTCCGCAAAGCGAAATCCAACTTGATCCACCATCTGGAGAAGCTAAAACTTCTGCAAAATCATAATTTCTTTCTATATCCCATTTAGAGTAAAATTGAATAGTTACTTCATCTGAATTTGAAAAATCATAGCTATTAGTCGTTGTTAATGTTTTTGAAGCATTAGCAGTATAAGATCCTGTGCTTATAGCACTACTACCATCGTATGAGTTTGTTGTAGTAGTCCATCCTCCAGTTTGTGTCCAACCTGTCAATCCATCAGTATCAGGATTATGCTGAAACAATATGTTTGGTTGGTAATATTTTTCATAAACAGCTTCATAAATTACTCCAAAATCGTTAGATAGTTTGACGTTATATACTATTCTTTCGTTTGGTGAAATACTAGGATTTAAATTTATTGTAAAGCTTACTTTTTTTTGTTCAAGTACAGCCATTCCTGTTTCTGTAATAGGAGAAGAAATACTTGCAATATTAGACGATATTGGAGTAACCGTTACAGTAAAATCGCTTGCTGTTTGTCCAATGCGTTCTATACCAAAATCTAGGCTGTTCCCGAATAGAGATGTAATGTTACTTTGTGTTAAATCGTGTAGTTTGGCATATTTCCCTCCGTAATAAGCAGTCGCTAAAGAGATACGCATAGATTGTTGTGCTATTGGAATGATGGTCGATGGAGTTGGCCAAAAACCTTCGCTTCCATGCTCTGGAGTAGTTGCAATAATACCTTGACCAGAACCTGTCGAGTTGTTATTGTCAGCAGCTCCACCCATCATCCAATCGTCAGGTAAACCGTTAGATTCGTAAAAAATAGTTGCTCCATAAAGGTATCTGTTATATCTGGTCATTTCTTCATGCCATCTGTAATACTCGTCTTCACGTCCTGTGCTAGCATTTGGTATTCCACCATAAGGATGAGGAACCGAGTTTGCATATGAGTGATTCCATACACCAGATTTGATATTTCTAGACGTAATAAAATCGACCATAATTTGGGTTTCAGGCTCAGACTCAGGTGCAGGACCTCTATAGGTTCCGCTAGAAGCAGTTCCAGAGGATCCAATATTATTATAGGCCCAGAAGTAATCAAAGTTTCTATTTAAATCAACACCACGATTGCTACCAGTACCTCCTGTATTAGGTCTTAGATTTTTACGTTGTAGTCCTCCACCAGAAGGATTTAAGGTTTCATTCCAGCGTAACCCATCAGGATTTACAACTGGTACAAAATATAATTCGTTATTATCAACTAACTCTTTTATTGCAGGATCAGTGTCATAGTTTTCAATGATGTACCACATAAAATATATATTATTCATTAATGCACTTACCTCTCTAGAGTGGATCATTGATGTAAATAACATTTGTGGTTTAGAGCCTTCAGGACTTGTGCTTTCATCTCCAGTTATTCTTATGTAATAAATAGTTTCAGGATCCCAACGTGTAGATCCCACACCAGAGTAGGTTGTAGGTCCATTGTTTTGTTGATTAACATAGTTATTAGTTGGATTTCCCCATGTTTTTTGACCTGAAGAGGATGCATTAGCTTTAATAGATACAATGTCCAATTCGTTATCTTCAGAATATTGACGCATATCATCTAACTCATCTTTCATTTCCTGAAAAGTTAGACATCCAGACATTGACCCAAGGTTAAAATTTTGAGGAACTGCAAAATCAATCTCATCGCATCCAGTGTATTGTATTATGTTGTCCATAACCACATTAGAAATAGAAGCTCTTTGATAATTTGCTGCACTAGCTTTAGCAGCATTTAATTGTGCTTGTGCTAATGGTAAATCTTTTTTGGCTCTTTGAACATAAAATTGTTCTAAGTTGTCAATTTCAATTGAAAAAGGGATATTACTTTGTTGTAACAGGTTTATTTCGTCTTGAGAGATTTCAATTATTAAATCCTCGTTGTCATGTTTTGATCCACAACTTAAATCAATACCATGCGACGCAATTGTATTAATTATACTTTGATTTGGTTTTATGATTTTAACTCGTGAATGTTTTTCTTGTGAAAAAGAGAAGGTGCAAGTAAGTGTAATAAGAATAAGTAATGTAATTTTATTCATTGTTGTTGGTTTGAGGTGTAAAGGATTTTATAATTAGACCGCTAAACTAAGAAAAATATTACGAAATAACTCTTTTAAGTGCATAAAAATACGATAAAATACACGTTTTAGTGTTAAAATATTGAAAATAAGCGATTTACAAAAAGCATTTTTTATCGATAAAGTGTAAAAATTTGTAAAAATATTCGATAAACTGCAATTTTTGTTAACTTAATTTTATAATTGTGTCTTAAAAACTCATGATTTTTGGATAAAAAGTAAGAGGTTTCTTTACTTTTTTACAGCCTTTTTTTTTTTGATTCAGTTGAAATGTTAAGTAGTATTTAGTTAACCTTAATTTTTTAGTCTATTTAATAAATCTTTTATGAACAAATTTGTAATATCACGTAATACCGTTAGATTAATATGTGTTAAAAACTCAATTTTGTAGATAAATGTTGTTATTATCATTGTAATTAGTCGTTTACAGATTTACTTGTTTGCTTTTTTAGCATAAAAAAAGGTGTTTTACGCTTGTAAACACCTTGTGGTTATAGTTAAAAAATTGTAATTAATACTCTAAAAACATAACGTGATTAGGATTACTATGTGTTTTTGAAATATTAAAATTATAAGCACCAGCTATTTTAAAGCCCATTTTATTATAAAACTGAATGGCTTTTTTGTTTTCTACCCATACGACTAACCATAATCCATTTTGATTATGTTGCTTAGAGAGTGCAATATTAAAATCCAATAATTTAACGCCTAATTGTTTACCTTGAAACGCCTCTAAGAGGTAAATTCTGTCTAATTTGGAGATGTTTTCGTTGCTAATATTTGCGTTAGGCGTTTGTAGTTGGATTTTAGAAAATCCAGCCAATTGGTTATCGTAATACAATAAATGGTATAATGCCTTTTTGTTTTCAAACTCTTTAAAAATAGTGTCTGTATTGTAGGTGTTTAAAATAAAACGATCAATATCTTCCTTTGGCGCACTGTTACCATGAGACTCTCTAAAAGTCTGTTGTCCTAATGTTGCAATTATATCTGAATCTTCAGAAGTTGCCTTTATAATTTTAATCATTGATCTTAAAATACTAAGTTGTAGTGTGTATTATTTTTTTTCCAAAATTAGGTGTTTATGTTTTATGTACGTTAAAATATTAATTCAGAATTAATGTGTTAAGGTGAATTATTTAAATATTAATTAAAAGCTGTCTTTGCCTTAATTCTATTTTTAAAAGAGATTGTTATCTTTTCCAGATGAATGACCATTAGTTAAATCAAACAGGGTTATTGCATTTTACAAAATAGTACAATCAAAAATAATGTTTGGTTTAGAATAATACTTTAGGTGTTTTTAATAAAGAAATTAGCGTCTTAAATTGAAGTTATAATATCTGTATTTAATTTTTTGCTGCAGGATATAAAGTAGTTCAATTTTTTATATCATGCTATTGGATTTCATACAATTATAAATACCGTATTTATAAAATAAAAGTTCGACTTTAGATAGATTTAAGACAGACTATCAAATCTTAATAAATATTACTTTAAAACGCTACGCAATATCTTCCAAACATCAAAGTTTTCTTTTTGTGGGATCAAAAAGGTTTCTAAATCTTCAGGATTATTGATTTGTTCAGACTTGTCAATAAAGCCATAGCCTAAGTAGATATTATCTTTAATTAACACAAATGCTTCTTCTTGATTATGTCTGCCTTTTTGTTTTAAAACTACGTTTTCCTTGTTATTATTAATGTAATCAATTGCTGAGGAGACACGTAAATTATAATCAGTTACACTTTCTTGGTTTGCGCAAACACCTTTACAAGTTGTTATTTTATAATGCGAACATTGTACAACACCATCTTGTAAATGGCAAAATTTTGGGCATAACGCAAACTTTGTGCAAAGTTGTTCTAGATACAGCCTACAATCCGTAACATTAGAAAATGTTTCAATTGGATTTGGGGTAGCCTTTAATGTATTATACGCTAGGTGTGTAATGCCTTGTCTATCTTCGTAATTAAAAATAGCATAGGCTTTTGGAGTTCGTTTGGATACGACGTTATATTCTGGATAGTGCTGCTTAATTGCTGCATCTTCCATTAATAATGCAATAAGCTCACTTCCTGATAACTCAAAGTCTATATCAGCAGTATTGCGACATAGGTCTAAGGATTTTTGCGCTTTACTGTAAAAGTGACTTAAAACACGTTTTTTAATGTCTTTAGCTTTGCCTATATATATAATCTCTCCTTTTTTATTTTTAAAATAATATATACCAGCCGAATTAGGTAATTTATTAAAAACAGAGGTAGGTAAGTGGGAAGGTAAGGTAGCTTCTTTAGATGATTTTTTCAAGAAATCAGCAAATACTTTATCTGCTGCTTCTTGATTAAGTAACATTTCAAATAAAATAACGGTTGCTTCTGCGTCACCTCTTGCTCTGTGTCTGTCTACAATAGTAATGTCTAAAGACTTGCATAATTTTCCTAAGCTATACGATTTATGACCTGGTAATAGCTTTCGTGATAAACGGACAGTACATAGTTTTTTTCTATTAAAATCAATATCTAAAGCCTTAAATTCATTTCTAATAACATTATAGTCAAAATTAACATTATGCGCTACAAAAGTAGTGCCTTCAGTTATAGCTAAAATATCATTTGCCACTTCTGCAAACGTAGGAGCATCCGCAACTGTAGCGTTATCAATACCTGTTAAAGACGTAATGTAATCTGGTATATATACTTCTGGATTAACTAGAGAGGTAAACTCGTCAATTACCTGTGTGCCATCATATTTAAAAACAGAGATTTCGGTAATTTTGTTGCTTTTACCACTAGTCTCAACATCAATAATAGTATATATCATTTTATAGACTTCTCTAAAGCTTTTAATTCGACACCCAACTCATTAAACATACCCAGAATGCTACTAATTTTTAATTCTTCTTGTGTGTATTCTTGTGTATTAATACTGCAAGTAAATTCCCAAATTTCTAGGACTTCATCTATTGGTACACTATAATCATTATAGGTTTTATTGTCTGACATTAGTAATAATGAGTTGTTTAAATCAATAGTATTATTCACGCGTTTATAAACCATACCATCATTTAAAGTCACCAGTACGTAGGTGCGACCACTTTTAATTTCGCTTCTATCTTCTACAAAACGACCAATTACAAACGAGCCATCCTTCATTGGTAACATGGAGTCTCCTTTAATAGGAAATGCACGATGTTTTCCTGTAGGAAGAAAAGGCAATTTTATTTTTTGAAGTTGCTCAATATATTCGGGATCGTCATATCCTGCTAAATATCCAGCCGAAGCTTTGGTAGGTACAATTTCTATTAAATTTTCATTATCATCATCAACTGTAATTGGAAACAAGACACGCTGATTCTTTAATTGTATAAACGAGAAGTCTTTGGTTTTAGTCAAATCGTTACGCAGTAAAATATCTATAGGTGTTTTATAATAATCCGAAAACGCAATTAAAAATTCAATAGTTGGTGCAGAACGGTTTTCTTCGTAGGACCCAATTCGGGATCTGGTAACATTTAACTCTTCGGCAAGTCTCTCTTGAGATAGCTTTTTAAGTTTTCTTAAATGTTTTATATTGGTAGCGATGTAATTCATAGTGCTACAAATATAGGCAATATTAGGCTGTATTTGTAGTTTTGATTTAAATTAACACTAATTATTTATACCAAAATTATACTTAAAATCGTATGCACTATCGTATTCACTTTCGTATGCAAATGTAATAATCTGTTTAAAATTAAGCATAAAAAAAACGGTTTAGAAGACTAAACCGTTGATTTTTAATGTATAAATTTTGTAGCGAGAACGAGATTTGAACTCGTGACCTCTGGGTTATGAATCCAACGCTCTAACCAACTGAGCTACCTCGCCATAATTTTGAGAGTGCAAATATAAAAACATTATTCGTGTTAGCAAACAATATTTCAAATAAAAATTTTTATTTGAAATATTTTCTAAACTTATTAATTAATGTATATATTGGACAAAATAAATATTACAAGACTACAATTAAATGGAAGATAAAATTAAGTACGAGATGGAGTTTGTTGTACATGCTTCACCATCATTACTATACCAATATATATCGACACCTTCAGGGTTGTCGGAGTGGTTTGCTGATAATGTAAATTCTAGAGGAGAATTATATAAATTTATTTGGGATGGTTCTGAGGAGCAGGCTAAATTAGTTACAAAAAAATCCGGTGAACGTATTAAGTTTAAATGGTTAGCGGATGAAGATGAGCCATATTTTTTCGAAATAAAAATTCAAGTTGATGAAATAACAAAAGATGTATCCATAATTATTACAGACTTTGCAGAAGAAGATGAGGTTGATGAAGCTAAAATGTTATGGACTAATCAAATTTCTGATTTAAAACAAGTATTAGGTTCTGCATAAAAATAAATACATTTAAAGTATATTTGTCCCATTGAAAAATGGGACTTTTTTTATGATAAATTTTAACGGTAAACTTCAAGAAAATAATTTAGTAATTTCTAATAATAATCGTGGGTATTCTTATGGAGATGGACTTTTTGAAACTATAAAAGCTGTTCACGGTAAATTATTATTTTTTGAGGATCATTATTTTAGATTAATGGCATCCATGCGTATAATGCGAATGCAAATACCTATGGATTTTACGATGGAATTTATTGAAGAGCAAATTGTAAACACCTTAGAAGCAAACAACTTAAAAACACAATCTGCTCGTGTTAAAATCCAAATTGATAGAGTAGAAGGTGGATTGTATTTACCTGAGGATAATAATATTAACTTTATAATTAGTGTTAAAAAGATAGATAGTGATTTTTATCTTTTAAACGATAATAATTATGAGGTAGACTTGTATAAAGACCATTATTTATCTCCAAGCTTATTGACAACACTTAAGTCAAATAATAAAGCTTTAAATGTAATAGGAAGCATTTATGCAAGAGAAAATAAATTAGATAACTGTTTGTTAATTAATACCAATAAAAGTGTTGTAGAAGCCTTAAATGGAAATTTATTTTTAGTAAAAGGAAATATAATTAAAACACCACCATTAAGTGATGGCTGTTTAAAAGGTATTTTAAGAAAGCAATTAGTAGATATAATTAAACTGTTACCAGATTATACGATTGAGGAAGCCTCTATTTCTCCTTTTGAGCTTCAAAAGGCAGATGAATTGTTTATAACAAATGTTATTAAAGGCATACAACCTATTACTAAGTACAGAAAAAAGGTGTTTAAAAATGAGGTCGCTAAAATGTTATTACAAAAACTTAACGTTAAAGTTAGAATAGGCTAATTATAACTTGGGTTTTCTGGAGCATTAGACCAAATGGAGTAGTCACCACCAAGTTCTACCATTTTTTCTTTCCAGAAAGTTTCGTAGTTTTTTTCAATAATATCTTTTTTGTAAGTGTTTTTAGTCACAACCCATGCGTTAGATTTTAGTTCGGTTTCTAATTGGTTGCTTTCCCAACCAGAATAACCTAAAAAGAATTTAATGTCATTAGCTGTGATTTTTTGTTCAGCAATAAGGTTGGCAACGACATTAAAATCTCCACCCCAAAATATACCTAAAGATATTTCTACACTATTTGGTATTAAGTCTGGACGTTTATGTATAAAATATAAATTGTCCTGTTCTACAGGTCCACCATTGTAGACTTTAAATGACGCATCTAATTCGGGAATTAAATCGCTTATAGTATAATTTAAGGGCTTGTTAAGAATAAAACCTATAGCACCTTCTTTATTATAATCTGTAAGTAATACTATAGATCTATTAAAAGACATATCTCCTATAATAGAAGGCTCTGCGATTAATAAGTCACCCTTTTTTGGTTTGGTTGTAGTCATTTTAAAAGGATTTGTTTTTTAAATGTAGTATTATTTATTTAATAAACAAAGTTTATGGAGGATATAAAATAAAAAAAGCCTTCAATAATGAAGGCTTTTTGAAATATTTTAAACAAATACTAGTTTACAGCATTTGCTAAATCAGAACCAGCTTTAAACTTAACAACGTTTTTAGCTTTGATTTTGATAGTTTTTCCAGTTTGTGGGTTTCTTCCGTCTCTTGCAGCTCTTTTAGATACTGACCAAGAACCAAATCCTACTAAAGAAACTCTATTACCTTTTTGTAAAGATCCTTCAATTTCGATTAACGCACATTCTAAAGCTTTCTTTGCAGCTGCTTTAGTAATTCCTGCGTGTTCTGCCATAGCATCGATTAAATCTGTTTTGTTCATAATTTTAATTTTAATTATTAATAAATAGTTGATTAACAGTTTTTGTTAAATCCTTTTACAAATTTATACGGATTATGCTACTATGCAAGTAATAGCAAGGGAAATGCGCACATTTGTTAATAACTTATAGCATTTGTTAATAAAGATGACGTTTTTTTAATGGTTTATAGTAATATCAATGATACTAAGGGTTTAGCGAAGTTTTGCGTCTTCGTCAAAATTGTAACCATTTAAAAGAGATTTTACTTCCATATTGCGTTTTCCTGGTAGTTTTATTTCTAAAATATTTATAAAACCCTCTTTTACAGATACTTTAAGTGTGGACTTATCGCTAATAATTGTACCAATTTCCATGTTATGGTCCTCTAGTTCTTTTTCTGCTTTGTAAATTTTGATATCTAAGATTTCTTTATTATTGTGTAATTCGCACCAAGCAGCAGGATATGGACTTAGTCCTCTAATTTTATTGTAAATAGCATCAATTGGTTGCGTAAAGTCTATTTTACAATTGTCTCTGTTAAGTTTGTATGCTGTTTTAGAAATAGCATCTTCTGGTTGTGGTGTTGTTGTGACATCACCTTTTTCAATAAGTTTTATAGTATCTATTATTAAGTCGCTACCTAACATCATTAATTTATCGTGTAGACTTCCTGCGTTTTCAGAGGGATCAATCGCTATGTCTTGTTGTAAAATCATTTCGCCAGTATCAATTCTTTCGTCTATAAAAAAGGTTGATACACCTGTTTTTGTTTCGCCATTAATGATTGCCCAATTTATTGGTGCAGCACCACGATAATTAGGTAACAAAGAGGCATGTAAATTAAAAGTACCATACTTTGGCATATCCCAAACAACTTTAGGTAGCATTCTAAAAGCGACTATTATTTGAAGGTTGGCCTCCAAAGCTTCTAGTTGTTTTAAAAAAGCTTCACTTTTTAAATTAGTAGGTTGTAGTATATTTAAGCCTTTTTGTTTTGCAAAAACTTTAACTGCGGATTCGTGCATTTTACGTCCACGTCCAGCAGGTTTATCAGGTGCTGTTATAACACCAACAACATTATAGTTATGGTCTAAAATAGTTTTAAGGGTCGTTACCGCAAATTCTGGTGTACCCATAAATACAATTTTTATATCTTTATTCATATGTGCTTTAATTTATAACTATTAGTTTTAGTAATTACAATAATGTCTTCTTCTAATAGTGTTTTTAGTGATTTATTAATTTCCGCTTCGGTAAAAGGTAACGTTGTAAATAAGGTTTTAGAGTTTTTGTCTCCAAATTCCAAGCTTTCAATTATTTTGTTTTTAACTATTTTAAAGTCTGTTTTAGGTTTCGCTTTCGCGGAAATACAAACACTACAAATCCCACAAGGTTCTATATTTTTCTCTCCAAAATAAGTTAATAATTGTATGCTTTTACAAAGTTGATCATTGTTAACGTAATCTAATACTGCTTTAACTTGTTTTTGCTTTAATGTATTTTGTTGTGTAATAATAGAGGCGATACGGTTTATGGTTTTTTCGTCTTCACGAGGCTCGATAAACGTTATTTGAGCATCTGTTTTGTTGATTAGTAATGTTATGATTTCGTCTTTTGCTAATTGTTCTAAAACATTAATAAGTCGTGTTTCTTTAATTCCTGCTTTATCTGATATTAAGCTACTATTAATTTTAGTACTGTGCTCAAAAATTCCGCCATAGGTTCTTAAAATGGATTTTATAATAATATCAAAATCTTTATGAGAATCTAAATATTTAAATAAAGCATGACTACTAATTAAAAATTGTACTTCTATACGTTTATTAATCTGCTTACTTAAAGTAATAACACTTGTATTATCTAATATGTTTAAAGTATTATAGGTGGTTACAGTATTAAACTTGTATGTTTTACAAAAGTCATTAAAATTAAAATCAAAAGTTTGGTAAGAGCCTTCACCATAGGATATTTGAAAATAGCTGCATAATTTTCTGTACACAATTTTAACAAAATCCACAGTTGGTAAGACTTTTAAAAATTGATTGTTTAAAGCGATGTTATCATTTTTGTTTTTTAATATTACAGCATAGGCTTTAGCTTCGTCACGACCTGCACGTCCAGCTTCCTGAAAATAACTTTCAATGCTATCAGGTAAGTTAATATGTATGACTGTCTTTACGTCAGATTTATCAATTCCCATTCCAAAAGCATTGGTAGCAACCATGACTTGCTTTTTACTACTTAACCAATCATTTAAATGTTGGTCTTTAACTGTATTATTTAATCCTCCATGATAATATGTGCTTGTAATATTTTTACTTTCTAAATATTGCGTTATTTCTAATGTTAAACGTCTGTTTCTAACATAAATAATAGAGGGTTGTTTGTTTTTAATTAAAATGGCTTCAAGTCTAAAGTATTTATCTTCTTCTTCAAAAACCATATAAGCAATATTTGGTCTATAAAAAGATTGTTTAAATACTTTTGGACTAATAAAATCCAATTCGGTTATAATATCCTCAACCACTTCTGGCGTTGCGCTTGCTGTTAAAGCTATAAGGTTAACTGTTGGATGTAATTGACGTAATATGTTTATGTTTTTATAAGCAGGTCTAAAATCGTTTCCCCATTGACTAATGCAATGGGCTTCATCCACAGCAATTAGATTTACATTCATCTGTCTAATACGATCTTGCACTAGCTCTTGCTGTAAACGTTCTGGAGATAAGTATAAAAACTTATAATTACCGTAAATACAATTGTCTAAAAGTGTGTCTATTTCTTTATTTGAGATTCCGCTTGTCAAAGCAATAGCCTTAATACCTTTATTTAAAAGCGCATTAACTTGATCCTTCATTAAAGCTACTAATGGTGATATTACAATACAAATACCCTCTTTTGCTAAAGCAGGAATTTGAAAACAAACACTTTTTCCGCCTCCTGTTGGAAGTAGTGCAAAAGTGTCTTCATTATTAATTACAGCATTAATAATATCCTCCTGTAATGGTCTAAAATCCGTAAATTTCCAATAACGTTCTAATATGTTTATTGGATGTGTCATTATAATGCTTTAACAACATCAATTATATGTTGCGCTCTAGTCTCTATACTACCAAACGGGACATCTTGTAAGTGGTAATCGTATTTTTTATAAGTTTTTAAAAGGTTTTGATGTATGATTTTGGCTTCTTCAAAACTTTCATAACGCACAGCATCGCTTTGGTAAATTTCCTGCCAAGGTGCTAAAATAAAGACATAGTCATAAATATTATCTTTACAAGATTGTACAAAATTATCTGGATAGGCTTCATTTGCATAATCCATGTATGCCACAACGTCAGGAACACCTCTGTCTAAAAAAACAAATTCACTATCACTATTTACTGCATCTAAATATTGTTGCTCACGACCTTGTAATAGTAGCTCACTAAATAACAAAGGTTGTGTTAAAAACATTTGATCAACACCTTTTTCTCTTGCTTCTAGTGTTACCTGACGAGAAATCTCTTCGTAACATGTGTAACCACGCTTAGTTAATTCGTTTATGATTGCCGATTTTCCGGTACTTGGACCTCCTGTAATTACTATTTTTTTTGCTTTCAAAGGGAAATAATTTATTTGTAAAAATCCGAAATATATTCTTTAAAAAAAAATATAAACAAAATGGTATATTTGTTGCTTATAAAATAGGTATGAACAAGACACCAAATCCAGAAGAATTTTACGCAAAATTAAAGTCGCAATTAGAGGACACAGCAACGTGGCCAAATGAATATTTGTACAAATTTATTGTATTATCCGATTTACAAAAAATTGCCGAAGTTGAAGCTATATTTGATAATATGGGATCAGTAATAAAAACTAAAGAGTCTAGCAACGGTAAATATACAAGTATATCTATTAATGTAACAATGAGAAATCCTGAACATGTTATAGAAAAGTATCTAGAAGTTACAGAAAAAGTTGAAGGCGTGATTAGTCTTTAGATTTTTTTTGTATTTTGCACAAGCATTAGAGACTTCAATGCAACACATATAAATTTCTACACTTTTTTTATTTTGATAGACGACATAGAGTACAACACAGAGCGTGAACATTTAATCATTCCAGAGTATGGACGCCATATCCAAAAAATGATTAATCATGCTAAAGCACAAGAGACTAAAGAAGAGCGTAATAAACTAGCTAAATCTATAATAGCAGTCATGGGAAACATGCAACCGCATTTGCGCGATGTAGCAGATTTTCAGCATAAGCTATGGGATCAACTGTTTATTATGTCAAATTTTGAGTTGGATGCAGACTCTCCTTATGGAGCACCATCAAAAGAAGAATTATCAGAACGTCCTCAACCGTTAAAATACCCTCAAAATTTTCCAAAATATCGTTTTTATGGTAATAATATTAAAACCATGATTGATGTTGCTAATACTTGGGAAGATGGAGAAATGAAGGAAGCATTGACTTATACCATTGCTAACCACATGAAAAAGTGTTTTTTAAATTGGAATAAAGACACTGTTGAAGATGATGTGATTTATGATCATTTATATGAATTGTCTGATGGTAAAATTAATTTAAAAAATACAGACGAAGATTTAACCGACTCGACTAGATTAATGAAAGCCTCTAGTGGTAAAAAGTATTCTAATAGTTCTAATAAAAAATCAGGACAAAAGAAAAACAATAATCAAAATAGAAACAGAAAAAGATACTAATACTATTTATGGGAACATTTAAAATTGAAGGTGGTCACCAATTAAAAGGAGATATACAGCCTCAAGGCGCAAAAAACGAAGCATTACAAATATTATGTGCAGTTTTATTAACTCCAGAAAAAGTAACCATAAATAATATTCCTGATATTATTGATATTAATAAATTAATTACCCTTTTGGGAAATTTAGGCGTTAAGGTTAATAAGATAAAAGACGAAACTTACACGTTTCAAGCAGACGAAGTAAATTTAGACTACATGCAAACTGCCGATTTTAAAAAAGAGGGTAGTGGACTTAGAGGGTCAATCATGATGGTTGGACCTTTATTAGCACGTTTTGGTAAAGGGTATATCCCAAAACCAGGAGGAGATAAAATTGGGCGTCGTCGACTAGATACTCACTTTGAAGGGTTTATAAACTTAGGAGCAAAATTTAGATACAATCGTGAAGACTATTTTTACGGTGTTGAAGCAGATAAATTAATTGGTACAGATATGCTTTTAGACGAAGCGTCAGTAACAGGTACAGCTAACATTGTTATGGCTGCTGTTTTAGCAGAAGGTACTACAGCTATTTATAATGCAGCTTGCGAGCCTTACTTGCAACAACTTTGCAAAATGCTTAACCGCATGGGAGCAAAAATCTCTGGTGTTGGTTCTAATTTACTAACCATTGAAGGTGTAGATAGCTTAGGCGGAACAGAGCATACAATGCTACCTGATATGATTGAAATAGGTAGTTGGATTGGTTTAGCAGCAATGACTAAAAGTGAACTAACTATTAAAAATGTAAGTTGGGATGATTTAGGTCAAATACCTAATGTGTTTAGAAAATTAGGAATTACTGTCGAAAGAAAAGGAGATGATATTTATATTCCAGCACATAAAGATGGTTACCAAATACAAAACTATATTGACGGTTCTATTTTAACAATAGCAGATGCACCTTGGCCTGGATTTACGCCAGATTTGCTTAGTATTGTTTTAGTAGTAGCTACTCAAGCAAAAGGAGAAGTTTTAGTACATCAAAAAATGTTTGAAAGTCGTCTGTTTTTTGTAGATAAACTTATAGATATGGGAGCAAAAATAATACTTTGCGATCCACACAGAGCAACAGTAATGGGTCATGATTTCAAGTCTCAGTTAAAAGCAACAACAATGGTGTCTCCAGATATTAGAGCAGGTATTTCATTATTAATTGCTGCCTTATCTGCTAAAGGAACATCAACAATACATAATATTGAACAAATAGATAGAGGTTACCAAAAAATTGTAGAACGTTTACAAGCTATTGGAGCAAAAATAGAACGTTTAGAAGGAAATTAATACCTATGAAAAGCTTAAAAACACCATTAATTATAGTATTAGTATTTACATTATTATCTTTTCAATCAATAGATAAGATATTAGGTAAATGGGAAATTGATAAAGTAACGGTCAATACAGTTGAGCAAGAAAAAGAAGAAGACAGGAATTATATTGAATTTTTGGAAAATGGAATAGTTAATTCGTATATAACTAATGAAGGCACTATTGATACTGAACATTCTGGAACTTGGACATATAATGAAGATGAAAATATACTAACAGTTAAAGAAGAATATGTTCCTGAAGAAGAATACAAAATAGTGAAATTAGATAACGAAAATCTTATTATGAAATCAGTAAATAAAGAAGAGGACGTTGTTATTGAAATTTATTTCAAAAGAAAATAAAATTATAAAAAAAGCTTCAATTAAAAACTGAAGCTTTTTTTAGTTTTAAAAAGGTATTAGACTTACTATATATTATAAAAATACTGCTCACTAACTATTTTACCATCCTTAACTTCATAAACACAAACCTCTTCCATTTGTTGTCTTCCTCTGTCTTTAAATGTACAATCAAAAGACATTTTTGCAGTAAAAAAATTACCTGCCACAACAGGTTCACTAATGGAACTAGCATGAAACGCTTCCATATTTTCTAGCCATTCTTTACTTTTATTCCAAATATTTTGTTTTCCAGAGGTTATTTCTCCTGGCATTCCTGGCATTTCTTTACAAACCACATTGTCTGCATATAATTTTTCAATACACTCTAAGTTTTTACCTTCTTTACACATATTAGCCCATTGTTGGGCAACTTCATTTGTATTCATAATAATTGATTTTATTTGAATATAAAGATAGTAATAAATTGTAAATCAATTTATTAATACTTAATTGTGAGTGTATTGATGTTTAGAAAGTATTGTTAAATATTACTGTTATTAGTATTTAAAATTACTAATAAACGCTAGTTGTATTATTTTAAAGGTCAAATATACAAGAGATTAGCCAACCGCTTCCTTATACACCTTTAGACAACGTTCTCTAGCTTCCTTATGGTCAACAATAGGTTGTGGATAGGTAAGTTCCTGATAGTCCGGAACCCATTGTTTAATATATTTATGTTGTTTATCAAATTTATCAATTTGAGTTGTTGGATTAAATATTCTAAAATATGGTGAGGCATCAACACCTGATCCAGCTACCCATTGCCAATTACCAACGTTACTAGACATATCATAATCATGAAGTTTTTCGGCAAAATAAGCTTCTCCCCAACGCCAATCTATTAATAAATGTTTACACAAAAAACTACCCACTAACATACGTACGCGATTATGCATAAACCCTGTTTGGTTAAGTTGTCGCATTCCAGCATCTACTAAAGGATAACCTGTTTTGCCTTCACACCAAGCTTTAAATTCAGTTTCATTATTACGCCATTCTATACGATCATATTTTGCCTTAAAAGCTTCTTTGTGAGTGTGTGGAAAATGCCATAATATTTGCATGAAAAATTCTCGCCAAATTAGTTCTTGCCAGAAAATTTCATTGTTTTCAGCAATAGCTTTTTTAATCATTTTTCTAACGCTTACCGTTCCAAAACGCAAATGAGGTCCTAGTTTTGAAGTGGCATCTTTAGCAGGAAAGTTTCTAGTAGCTTCGTAATTTTGAATTAATGTTGGCGTGACTGTGTAGTCTTCTATTTTTTGTGATGATTTTGTAAAACCAATATCGGACAAACTTAAATTTGGCAATCTTGTATGTTCTACTAAATTGTTTAAATACGAGTTAGTATAATAAATCTCTAATTCAAGTGATTTAAAGTTTTCTTTCCATACACGCATGTATGGTGTGTAAACAACATAAGGGTCACCATCTTTTTTTACAACTTCATCTTTTTCAAAAATAACTTGATCTTTGTAGGTTTTAAATTTGATTTTGTTTTCAGAAAGTATTTCCTCTATTTCCTTATCTCTTTTGGTTGCATAAGGCTCGTAATCGTGATTTGTAAAAACCGTATCAATAGTGTACTCATCCATTAAAGTTTTAAAAACATCTTTTGGATTATCATGATACATTGCTATACTACTTTGATGCTCTTCTTGCAATGTATTACGCATGTTTTGTAACGTATTATAAATAAAGGTTACTCGAGCATCATCTTTTGGTAAATGGTCTAATATGGCTTTGTCAAATATAAAAATTGGTAATACAGGATGGTCAGATTTTAAAGCGTTTAAAAAACCAACATTATCATCTAATCTTAAATCGCGTCTAAACCAAAAAATGTTTAAGGGTGTTTTCATGTATTAATATTTTCCAAAAAGTTCTTCTAATTTTTTTGTTCTGTGATTAAAAATTTCTTCTAGTTTAGGTTTTACTATTATTGGATGTACTAGCTGTCCTAAAAAGCCAAAAGGGACTTTGTAATCTATGATGTCTTCCATTTCTACACCACCATCAATTTCTTTAATAAAGTGTTTGTGGTGCCATAAGGCATAAGGTCCAAAACGCTGTTCATCTACAAAATATTCACCTGTTTTAACATGTGTTATTTCTGTTACCCATTTTGTTTTTATACCTAAAACTGGTGTGACAATGTACTGTATAATTTGACCTGCAAACATGGGTCTGTCAGCTCCAGACAAGATATTAAATCCCATGTAATCTGGAGTTATTGTTTTAAGGTTTTTTGGATCTGATAAAAAATCCCAAGCTTGCGCTTTACTTATGGGTAAGTTTTGTTTTTTATGTAGTCGATAAATTTTCATAATAATTAGTCTAATTATATATTAAAATATAAGCGTTTAAAGATGTAGCAATTAATAGCCAAACCATGTATGGCAATAATAAGAAGCTGATGTTATTAGCAGTTTTTTTATATTTAAAAAACATGTAGAAAATAACAACAGTAAGCAGTATTATGGTCATTAAGGCAAATAATACTTGGTGTAAATTAAAAAATATAAAATTCCAACTAACATTTAAAATGACTTGTAAGATATAAACAGTTATTAGTTGTTTAGTTTTTATTACTGTAAACAATTTGGATAAATAAACCGAAAAACATAACATTATGATTGTCCAAGCAACACCAAAAATCCAACCAGGAGGAGTCCAAGGTGCTTGGTTTAAATTAGTGTACCAATCTGATAAAGGACCATTATCCATTAACCAACTTCCAAAAGCTAATCCACCAAAATTAATGACGCTAAACATTAAGAAAAGTAAAAGTTGCTTCATTTTAAATATTTTGTGATTTTAGAGCTGTTTGGGTTAGTAGTAGAGTATAAGTAGTCTATCAACTGTCCCTTAGGGCTAACAATATATTTTTGAAAATTCCACTTTACTGAAGAATTACTTTTACCGTTTTTTTGTTGTTGTGTAAGCCAAGCATATAAAGGATGTTGGTTTTGTCCTTTAACATCTATTTTCTCGGTAATCAAAAAAGAAACTCCGTAATTTACTTCACAAAATTCCTCTATAGCATTAGCATCTCCAGGTTCTTGATTTCCAAATTGATTACATGGTACACCTATAATTTGTAATTTTTCTTTATACGTGTCGTGCAAAAGTTGTAAATCTTTGTATTGTGGTGTAAAACCACATTTAGAAGCAACATTTACAAATAAGATATATTTGCCTTTAAAATTGCTTAATAATATTGGTTTGCCTTGTAAATTATTAATTTTAATATCGTAAATACTAGGTAGATTTTTTAAATCTATTTTAGAATTACTTCTACTAAAAAATGTAGCAACAAATGCTTTAAATGGATTCATGTTTTTAGATTTTAAAACTTACTATACCACAATCCATTTCAAAGACTTGACCAGAGATTGATAATGCTTTATCTGACGTTAAAAACTGAGCCATGTCTGCAACCTCTTGTGGATTTAAAAACTTTTTTAAAGGGTGTCTTTCTGTTATGTTTTCAATCATTTTTTCGTTACGCAATAATTTTGAGGCTAATTCAGTATCTGTAACTGTTGGTGCTATTGCATTAATCCTTACAGTTGGAGCCATTTCGGCACCTACAGATTTTACTAATCCTTCAATAGCACTTTTAGAAGCAGCTACACTTGCATGAAATGGCATTCCTAATTTGGAAGCTACTGTACTAAATAATACAATAGATGGATTTGAGCCTTTTTTTAAAGGATCAAGATATTTTTGTATAGCTTTTACTGCACCTATAACGTTAATCTCAAAATCTGCTCTAAAATCATCTAATTTAAGTCTTCCTATAGGTTTTAGGTTTATACTTCCTGGACAGTAAATTAATGTATCTACAGCCTCTAGTTCAGGTAGATCTTCGGTTAAAATATCGCAATTATAATGTGTCAGATTTTGGTGGTTAAAATCTGGTTTAGTGCGACTAATGTTTGTGACCTTGTGTGTGTCTAAAAAGGTTTGGGTAATGGCTTTTCCAATACCTTTACTACCTCCAATTATTACTAAATTTTTCATGGCTATTTTTCGTTTTTAGGTATAAAAAAAGTGGTATTAATAAGATTGCTCCTATTAAGTAATACCACTAATATGTAATTTAGATTATTATCTAATGCTTATGCAGCAGATGGTCTTCCTTTTAATCGTTTTTCAATCTTTTGTTTGATAGCAGTCAAATCTTTCATTATATCCATTAACTTAGGATCTTTGTTTTCTTTGTAAAGCTCATTCAAACCAAGGATTAAATCTTTAGCTTCTCTTGACGCAAGAATACGATCACTTGTTGTAATAAACTTGTGCTTTTTTTCTGTAAACTCTATTGCTTTTTCTACGATACTCATAATGCTACTCTTTTAAATAATTTTGTAATTCGGCTATTTTTTCTGGTGTATTAAATCTTCCACCATAAAAAGTCGTCACTGTTGCAGAAGTTTCATCCTTAATACCTCGTGACGATACACATAAGTGTTTGGCATCAATAATTACAGCAACATCATCTGTTTGTAATGCAGCTTTTAGCTCTTCTGCTATTTGGTTTGTTAAGCGTTCTTGTACCTGAGGACGTTTAGCGAAATACTGAACAATTCTGTTTAATTTTGATAAGCCTATTACTTTCCCTGAAGAAATATAAGCCACATGAGCTTTACCAATAATGGGTACAAAATGGTGCTCGCAGTTGGAGTAGAAAGTAATATTTTTCTCTACCAACATTTGATTGTATTTGTATTTATTGTCAAATAACGCAATTTTTGGCTTATTTTGAGGGTTTAATCCAGAAAATATTTCATCAATGTACATTTTGGCCACTCTTTTTGGTGTGCCTTTTAATGAATCATCGGTTAAATCTAAACCCATAACGTCCATAATTTCTTCAAAAAGAATAGCAATTTTTTCTTTCTTTACTTCATCAGAAAATTTGAAAGCGTCACTCTTCATAGGTGTTTCAAGACCTGTATACATGTGATCATCTCCAATGTCTTGATAGTCAATACCATTAAGGTCTTGATGGTTTAGGGTTGGCATTACGTTTTGTTTAATCATTTTTTCTTTTTATATGCTGTATTTGGTAAATCAAGCCAAATCAAAGCAGTTTTTATAAATATCTAACGTTTAGATATTTTATTGTGGGTAATTTGTTTTTGTCTAGAGCACTTAAAACGACCGTCTTCAAATACTCTTTTTTTGCTATGCTTTGTATTTCGGCCTTGTACTCTGGCTCTCCATAACCTGAAGCTACTAGGTTTCATTTCGCGACGCATTAATGTAATGACGTCTTGCTCTTTTAATCCAAATTGAAATGTAATGGCGTCAAAAGGTGTGCGGTCTTCCCATGCCATCTCAATAATGCGATCTAATTCTTCTATTGTAAACTCTTTTATCATTTATTGTGGCGAAAAATTAAATTGTTGGTCATATTTAATTTTCTCATTCATTAACTTATCAAAAAACTTTTTATTTTCCTTAAAGGTCTTATTGTTTCTAAAATGAATAAATTTTCCGTTAGAATGAATACTTGACCCATTTATTTTGTAAACTACTAATTGATAATATGGAATTGCCCAAGTAAAGTTTTGTAAGCCTTTAGTAATATGTATTAATATACCAATTGGTCTTAACTCTATATTTCCGTAATTAGTGTCACTAACTGTATTCAAAATTGATGCCATATTAGGACTAACCTCATCAACAATCATCCTTTTAGATCCGACACCTCTCATTTTGATAGACTGTATAAGACTAAAAGGTTTACCAACTATATCATCAATTAGCTTGTTGTTTTCTTTATTGTTATGTGTCGTGTTTAATAACAAATCTTAATCTTTTCTTTTAATTATACTCAAATATACAAAATGTTTAACTTTTTTTAAGTATTGTTAAACAAAATTTAACATATTGAATTTAATTATGCTTAGATAGAAGTAAGTTATTGATTGCGAAGTAATTTATTACGGTCATTTAAAGTATGTCGTTTTAAAATACGATAACTTTCTTTTTTGACTAATGGATTATCTTTAAGGTTCCAAAGTGTGTCGCTTGCGTATTTTCTAGTTTGCTTCTCGTCAATTATTGGATAAGGATAATCTGTACCAAGTTGAAAGCCTGTTAGTTGTTGATCAAAATAAGACATATCACTTGGATTGTGAATAAAAGGCGCTTCTAAATTAGCCAATTCTGGAACCCATTGTTTAATAAATTTACCATCTGGATCGTGCTCTAAACTATTTTTTAATGGGTTATAAATACGTAAGGTATTAATGCCAGTTTCGCCAGCTTGCATTTGTATTTGCGGATAATGGATACCAGGCTCGAAGTCTAAAAATAGGCTTGCTAGATGCTGGCTCATGTCTTGCCAAGGTTGCCATAAATTATGTGTAAAAAAAGACACTACTAAGGCTCGCATCCTAAAATTTAGATAGCCAGTTTCTTTTAAACAACGCATGCAAGCATCTATTAATGGAAAGCCTGTTTGTCCGTTTTTCCAAGCGTCTTGATATTTTAAATTTACAGGTTTATTTAGTTGGTGATAGCCTTTGTTAACACTTTTAAACTCCATAAGGTGTTCCATTTCAAACTTTTGGATAAAGTGAGCTTGCCAACGCAGTCTGGATACAAATGCATTTAAATGACGTTTGTATTTGGTGTGCTTTACAACCTCTGATGCGCCATTAATAACCTGTTTTATGGATAAGTTTCCCCAAGCAATGTAAGGTGATAATCTGCTGCAACCTGTTCTAGCTTCTAAAGGTTTTGAGATGTGATACATGTAGTTTTTGTATCGTCCGTTGTAAAACGATTGCATGTATTTTAATCCTGTTGTTGTGCCTCCTTTTTGAAATGTTATTGAATGTTTCGTTGACACGGAAATTGTGTTTAGTTCCGATTCAAGAGTTTCAATTTGACTTATATGTAGTAATTGATTTGGTTTCGGTTGAAACAGAAACTCGGCTTGCATCATATAATTGTCCCAATTCTGATACCATGTATTTCTGTTGGTTAGTCCACGTTGCACACCATTATTGTCATTTTCTGACCAAACAATAGTGTTTTTGGCTAAAAATTCCGCGAAAGCGATATCTCGTTTAAACGTAGATAAAAGACCTGTTTCTTTATGAGAAAATACGTTGGTGACGTTAAAAGTTATGTTGATAGTTTTTATAACCTTTTGGATGTCATTTTGGACAACCAATACTTTGGAATTGTATGGTTTTAACTGTGCGTTTAAATCTTCTAAAGATTGTTTTACAAAGTCCCAATGACGCTGGCTATAATGTTTGTCTTGTAATAAAAAATCTTCAAAAGTGTAGAGTAGGAGCGTGTGTTGACCTGAGTTTAAAGCATTAGTAATGGCTTCGTTATCTTGTAGTCGAAGGTCGCGTTTTAGCCATACTATGCTTAGGTTTTGTTTCATTTTATTGATTTTTCTTTATTGCTTCTCGATACAATTTGCTCGTGCCTCATAAATCACTCGAATTGACGTTGCATGTCTATTTTGAGTTTCTAATTCTGTTTTATCTCTTGTTTTACGTAATCGTCACATCGAGTGGTTTTTAGTTTTTTTCTAAAAATTGTATCGAGATGCTATTTTGTTCTTTACACTTTTACTACTTCTCGATACAATTTGCTCGTACCTCACAAACCACTCGAAGTGACGTTTGTGTGACTGTTTTTAGTTTTTCTCTAAAAATTGTATCGAGGTGTTTTTTAAAAACTATCAGGATTTTCAATAATTTGTTGTGCTCTTTCTTTTAGGCTACTTAGTTGTTTAGCTTCCATTTTATCTAATAGGCTGTACATCATTTTCATTCTGAAATTATCGCCTAATTGTTTACGTTTGTCATCCAAAAAATTCCAATACAAACTATTAAAAGGACAGGCTGTGTCGCCTAGTTTTTCTTTTTTATTATAGTGGCAACTGTCGCAGTAGTTTCCCATCTTGTGAATATAACTTGCGCTAGATACATATGGTTTTGTTGCTATTTTTCCGCCATCTGCAAATTGACTCATCCCTCTTGTATTAGGAAGCTGAACCCACTCTACAGCGTCAACATATATACCCAAATACCAGGCATCCACTTGATCAGGATCTATTTGTGCTAATAATGCAAAATTACCAGTAACCATAAGACGTTGGATATGGTGTGCATAACCATTGTCTAAACTATTGGTAATGGATTGTTTTAGGCAATTCATTTTTGTGTTTCCTGTCCAATAAAAATCTGGCAGATTATTATTGTTTTCAAGATAATTAAGCGTTTTATATTCTGGCATTAAAGCCCAATACATGCCACGCATATATTCTCTCCAACCTAAGATTTGCCTAATAAAACCTTCTACTTGACTAATATTTATATCCTCGCCATGTTTGCGCCAATAATTAAGTACAGTATCTACTATATTTTTAGGTGAAATCAATTTTAGATTCATAGCAAAAGACAGTCTAGAATGAAACAAATAGACTTGGTCTGTGTGCATGGCATCTTGATAATCTCCAAAATGAATCAGCAATACCTCGCAAAAATATTTAAGTTGCTCTAGTGCTTGTTGCCTGTTTATAGGATAACTGAAGGTTTTTGTGTCTAATGTTCCAAGTGTTTTAATGTCTTCTTTTTCTATTAGCGTTGCAATAGCTTCAATATCATTTTTGAAATATTTGTAAGGCGGAATGGGATGCTCGGCTTTCCATTTATTGCGATTGCTTTTGTCGTAATTCCATTTCCCACCTTCAGGTTGTCCTGCAACCATTAGTATATCGTGTTTTTTACGCATTTCACGATAAAAGTTTTCCATTAGGTATTGCTTTTTACCTTTAAAAAACTGTTTTAAATCTTGACGTTTTGTGTAAAAATGTTCTGTTGAAAATGCTTCTGTATCAATATCTACCGAGTTACAAAAAGTAGTCAATTGTTCGTCTAATCTGTATTCGTCTGGTAATTGATATTCAAATTTAGTAATGTCATGTTCCTCTATTAGTAACTTAAGGTTGTCTGTTAAGCTTTGGGTGTTTTTACTGTCGTCTAGTTTTAAATATTGGACAGTAAAACCTTGGTCTTTTAAATGTTGACCAAAATCGCGCATGGCAGCAAAAAATCCAATAACTTTTTGGATATGATGTGTCACGTAGTCGGTTTCCTGACGCATTTCAAACAAACAATATACTGTGTTTTCTGGATTGTCTTTGTACCAGCTGTGTTTACTGTTTAGTTGGTCGCCAAGTATTAGTCTTAATGTTTTCAATGCTTGTTTGTTTTCTGTTTAGTTCTTTGTGTATTTTACTTGAGCTTATAAAACACTTAAACGGACGAATATTAAAAAAGGGTGTCTTGCAGCCATAAACGTTGATACTTTCCGTTAGTATCATAGCGTTCTACTTGTAGTTTTACGTTAAATTTTCGGTCTCTTGGATCGTTTCCAACACCTGCAACATACATCCAGTTTCCGTAGTTGCTATGCACATCATAATCTATAAGCATACTTTCAAAATAACTTGCTCCAATACGCCAATCTAATTCTAAAGATTTTGCAAAATAGCTGGCAACATTTTGTCGTCCACGATTACTCATCCAACCTGTTTTTTTTAGCTCAAGCATGTTAGCATTAACAAAAGGTTCTGGCGTGTTGCCATCAATCCATTGTTTAATTTTTGTTTGATTTGTAGACCAGTGGTATTGCTTGTTTAAAATACCACCTATTTTAAATAGTTGGTTACCGTGTTTTAATGATACGTATTTAAAATAATCACGCCAAATCAATTCAAAAATTAGCCAATAAGTAGATTCATTTTTTAAATGTTGGTTTTCAAAACGTATAACTTCATGATAAATTTGTTTAGCAGATAAACTTCCGTTAGCTAACCATGGAGAGAACTTAGAACTAAAGTCTGTACCTATTAATCCGTTTCTAGTTTTTTTGTAAAAGCCTAATTTTTTGGTTTCGAAAAAATAATTATTTAAACGTCTAAAAGCTTCGGTTTCTCCTCCTTTAAAAGGAAACGCATTATTAGGATGCGGAGTAATAGCATCCAATCCTAGAGTTTCTAAAGTAGGAATTGTTGTGTTGTTTGTTATGTTGAAGTTTTCAGCTGTAGCTGAATTAGTGACGTTTAAAGGTCTGATCGTACTCAGTTTTTCGCATTGTTTCCTGAATTGTGTAAACACGTTTGGTAATGCTTCCGTTTTAAACGGAATATCTTCCGGATGGTATAAAAACTGGTCGTAAGTTTCAATATATTTTATGTCATCTGAAAGATTAGCTTTTACTTGATTGATAACCGAAACCTCTTCATCTGTCCATTCTTTTTGAAGATAAACAGTCGAAATATTATGTTGCTTAACTAAATTGTGGATAGCGTGTTCTGGAGTTTCCGTGTAAACGAACAACGGAATATTAAGCAGCTTTAACTGTTGCTTTAAATCTGTTATAGTTTCGATTAAAAACTGCGCTCTAAAGTTTTCTGTCTTTTTAAATCCAAAAGGGGATTTTTTAAATTGTCTTGGGTCAAAACAATAAACAGCAATGGCAGTATTGCTGTTTTCTATTGCCTTTTTAAGTGCAATATTATCTTGTGTTCTTAAGTCGTTTTTAAACCAAACTAGGCTGTTTTTGTTTTGTTGCGTCTGCATTTTTCACTACAATATTTTACGTCATTCCAACTCTTTTCCCATTTTTTACGCCAAGTAAATGGCAATTTGCACGTTGGGCATATTTTGGTTGATAGATTTTGTTTTTTTATGTTTTTAGGCATTAGCTAATTTGTTAATCATCCCTTTAAAAATAAAACCATGAAATGGTAATACACTATACCAATACAAACGTCCAGCTAGTCCACGAGGTCTAAAAGTGGCACGTTGGTATACTTTACCTTTGGCAACTCTAAACTCTAACCAAGCTTCTCCTGGAAGTTTCATTTCTGCAAAGAGTATTAGACGCTGTTCTTTTTTATCTGCTAAAAGGACACGCCAAAAGTCTAAGGCATCTCCAGTTTTTATATTTGTTTTATTTGTGCGTCCACGACGCAAGCCAATACCACCAACTAGTTTATCTAAAAAACCTCTGATTTTCCATAAAAATGTACCGTAATACCAACCATTTTCGCCACCAATAGCCCAAATTTTTTCAAGTGTACGCTGCTCGTCTTTGACTTTGCGTTCTTTTATGTCTGTAAAGCAACCGTGTTTTGGTACTTTTAAATATTGTGTGGATGCTCGTTTTTTAAATCTACTGTTAATAAGTGCATCTTTCCAGCTTGAGATAATATCGTTACCTTCAATCTTGACAAAAGCTAATTCTACAGCTTGTTTGTAGGACATAGGCGTGACGTCTAATAATTGGTTGATGTTACTTTTTTCGCCAATAATTTCAATACCCATACTATTTACTAATGATGAAGCCAATTTATAAGACGTTGACGTCACAAAATATAGCCAATAACTAGACAGTTTTGGTGTCATTACAGGTACAGTTAATATGTAGCGCTTTAGTTTTCTGGCTTCAGCAAATTTTAATAACATTTGTTTATATGTCATGACTTCTGGTCCAAAAATATCGTGTGAAGTATTATATAATTTTTGGTTTCCAAGACCACGAATTAAAAACGTTAAGACATCTCTAACGCCAATAGGTTGTGTTTTTGTATTTAACCATTTAGGCGCAACCATTACTGGAAGTTTTTCTACTAAATCTCTTATAATTTCAAAACTAGCACTACCAGAACCAACAATTATACCTGCCTTAAAAACAGTTAAGGCGTAGTGCTGGGATTGCAAGGTTGTTTCGACATTTTTTCTAGATAATAAATGCTTGGATAATTTGGTGTCGTTTGTAATACCACTTAAATAAATGACTTGCTTGGCGTTAGTTGTTTCAATATAATTTTTGAAATTTACCGCGCAGTCTTCTTCCATTTGATGAAATTGATCTACCGAATTTGACATAGAATGAATCAAATAATAGGCAGCATCAATATCTTTTGGAATATTACTTAGAGTTTCAGGCTTTAGAAAGTCAGCCTCAATAACGTGTAAGTTTTCTTCTTCAGAATATTTACGTTCTGTACGTAATTTACCTCTAACAGCACAAACTACAGTGTGTCCTTGTTCTAATAGTAACGGGATAATGCGCTTACCAATGTAACCTGTTGCTCCTGTTACTAATATTCTCATGGGTTTGGTTTTAATTGTTATGTAATTTTATTTATTTCTGTTCATTTTGTCTTGAAACAATACGAACCAAAAATTCAAATCAATTTGAGGAAATTCCTGCGGAACATTCGTTCTTGAAACTTGATGCTTGAAACTTTGCTTCGCAGTTACGTTTCTTCACTCTTTATTTCTCCAAATTGATGATTCCGACTGTGTCGAAATTTGGGACTTTCTATCTGAAATAGTTTGGTTTTATTTCAAACCATTATTATTCTTTTTATTTTTTAGGTCTTTGGTATTCTAAGCGTTTTTCTAATTTAGGGATTGTGTATCCATCCAATCCGTTAATAGCAGCAATATTTGCTTTGGATAGGTTTATAAATCCATCGTCTTCTAATAAATCACCATTAATATACAAACCTTGTATTTCTCCTATTACTAAAATTGTGTTATTAGCTTTGATTAGATATTCTTCAACAAATTTCATTTCTAGTTGAATTGGAGCTCCTTTAACAAAAGGCGCTTTGCAATTGTCTTTGTATTCTGACTCTAAACCAGTCATATCAAATTCTGAAATCGATTGGTCGTATTTAGCAGACGTATGATGTGCGTCTTCAAAATTGTCTAAATCAATGTGATTAATAGTATAAACACCTGTGTTTTTTATGTTATCATACGTGTGACGTGTTACCGTTGTTGGTCTACAAAAAAAGCCCAATAAAGGTGGATTACTTCCAACGTGTGTTACCGAACTAAATACAGCTACATTTTCTTGTCCATTATTAGATTTTGTGCCTATTAAATTAGCACTTTTAAAACCAGAGCAACTATTAATTAAATTAATTTTATACAAATGCTCTAATTCTTGAATCTGTTTTAAATTAAAATAAGCCATTTATAAGGATTTGTAATTGTTGATTTGAACGTTTTTTGCTTTTAAGTCAAACATTAAATTATATAAACCAAAGAAGGTTCTGTTTATGTAAATAAAATGCTTAGAACCTCGGTTTCCATTCATTTTTCTTAACTCTGTACTTTTACTGTAACGTTGTCCCATTTCTGAAATAGCGTTAAAAAATTCTGGATCGGAAAAATCAAAAGTATCTTCGTGGAAAGGCTTTGTAAATAAGCTTAACAACTCATGAAACATTGAGGAGAAAAAATCTAACTCTTCTTGAGTGTCTTCTTCTCTTAAAATCTCTAATTCGTACATTTTTTCGGTAAATAAGATTTTATTATTTATAACCTCTGGTTTTGCTAATTCAAAATAAGGCACGTAAAAATCTTCAGGAACCTCCTTCATACATCCAAAATCTAAAGCAATTAAATCGGCAGATTTAGAGACTAAGAAGTTTCCAGGATGCGGATCCGCATGTACTTTTTTAATTACATGCATTTGGTACATATAAAAATCCCAAAGGGCTTGTCCTAATTGATCCGCTTTGTTTTGGTTTTTATTGTAAGCAGTAAATTCAGAAAGGTGTTCGCCTTCCATCCAATCCATAGTTATGATACGTTCTGAAGATAAATCTTCATAATAATTAGGGAACTTGAGATTAGGAATGTGTTTACACGCTTCAACAATAGCCTTACTTTGCTCAACTTCTAAAATATAGTTGGTTTCTTCTACTAATTTGTTTTCTACTTCTTGAAAGTACTTATCAGAGTCCTTACCTTTAATATTAAACATTTTTATGGCAATAGGTTTTACCATAGCCAAATCGCTAGCAATGCTATCTGCGACTCCTGGATATTGAATTTTCACAGCAAGTTTTTTCCCATCCTTTTCGGCTAAATGCACTTGTCCAATACTGGCAGCATTTACAGAATTTAGATTAAAAGAGTCATAAATTTGGCTTGGTAATTTCCCGAAATATTTTTTAAAAGTTTTACTAACTAAAGGTGCAGAAAGTGGTGGTACAGAAAATTGTGCCAATGAAAACTTCTCTACATAAGCTTGTGGCAAAATACTTTTTTCCATACTTAACATTTGCGCTACTTTAAGTGCACTTCCTTTTAATTGCTTTAAACCATCGTAAATGTCTTCCGCATTATTTTCGTTAAGTCTAGCTTTAGCTTCGGCTTCAGTTTTAGTGATTTTGTCACCATAGTATTTTAGGTAATTAACACCAACTTTGGCTCCAGTAGTAACAAGTTTAGTTGCTCTAGAAATTTTTGAAGTTGGTATTTTGTCTATCGTTTTCAATAGTTGTGGATTTAAGTTATTCTTGATACATTTTTTAGTACCTCAAACATTCTAAATGAAGAATGTATTAATTCATCTTAATTTTTTCTTTAAAAATGAATTTTCCAAAGTCAATAATGCTTTTTAAAGGCATGACGTTAAGAACATCAAAACTAGTGTTCACAGATTTTTCTATAAAAATGTCTGTTTTTTCAAACGAAGCAGAGGTATCATCCATCCAAAATTTCATGGTTAATAATAATTGTAACCATGCAGTTTCTGTAAGACCTCTATCTTGAATTTTGTTTAGCTGTTCTTGTTTGATATCTATAAGCTCGATACCTAATTCTTGTATATAGTGTGCAAAACTTGCTTTAAGCTCTGATAACGCAGCGAAGCCTTTAAGACTGTTTTTATGTTTGTGTAAAGCATATACCACATAACTTCTGTTAGCGGTAAGATTTTCGAAAAAAGTAAAGTAGAAGCTTAGTAATTTATTTCTAGGCTCAAAATGTGCGTATTCTTCGCTAGCTTCTAAGGCGTGATGCGTGTTGTCAAAAAAGGCTTTGAAGATTCCTTTTTCTATAGCATCAAATGTTCCGAAGTGCTCATAAAATTTAGATTCCTCAAAATTATTATGCTTCGTGAATGCGTAAACTGATTTAGGTTGTTCGTTATGTTCTAAGACATAATCCATGTAAAATGAAATAATGTCGTTACTGCTTATGTTTTTCTTTTTTGCCATCCTATGAAAATTTGATAGCATAAAGATACAAAATGTTTAACGATGTTTAATTAAAGTTAAACAAAATTTAACATGAGTTTATGTTATGTACTGTTTTTAGTTTTAGTTTACACTGAAATTGAAGAATAAGTAAGCTTGATGTTCTATTAAAATTAGTTTAAAATGAGCTAGGTAGTGATAAGAATAAATCTGTGTGGTTTACAACTTTATCTGCATTTTTAATTTAGCAACCAACAGTTTTGCTACGCCTTTCTAGTATGACATTGTCTAGCCAAATGCCATTTAATTGTCCTATTTTTTCCTTGTAACCAACTATTCTAAAACCATTATTGATATGAAGTCTTAGACTAGCTTTATTTGCTCTCATAATTCCGGCTTGTAGCGTCCATATATTATGTTGCTCACTAATTATAATTAGTTTTTTTAGCAAGAAATCTCCCACTTTTTGGCCTCTAAAATGTTTTGAAACATAAACACTAACCTCTGCAACACCAGAATATACTTTTCTTTTTGAAACAGCACTTAAAGCTGCCCAACCTAAAAATTGGTCGTCTTTTATTGCTAAAATACGACCAATAGGTAAGTGGTTATTATTCCAATAATCCCAATCAGGTACAACTGTTTCAAACGTTGCAACTCCAGTAGCAATACCATCATGATAAATGGATTGTACTTCTGAAAAATTGGCTTTATTTATGGTAATAATTTTCATTTTAACAACATCCAGAACCTGGAGTACATGTTTCACCTGATTGTAAGTCTGAAAATTGTAGTTTTTGTTTTGGTTCTGGGATTCCGCATTTATCCTTTGCTAAACAATCGGTTACTAATGATGTTAGTTGAAACGAATTGTTTTGAAATTCTAAACCAAATTTTTGAATGGTTTGTTCTCCTTGGTATTCTACTTCAATCTCTAAATCTTGAAGATTAAAGATGTCTTCAGAAAGCGTGATAATTTTAACCAGTTTTTCAGGATGTAATCTGTGATCATAATCATTTGCATTCCATAATTGAAAATTTACTTTTTTCTCTTCCCTTACAGTTCCGCCACAATCTATAAAATGCTTTGTTACTTTGCCTACTTCTGTAACATGAAAATGGTTTGGGACTAAACTACCATCAGGCAGTGTAAAAGAAATAGTCTCTAATTGTGATAAGTGTTTTTTAATTTCTGAAAGTGTCATAATTTAATGTGTTATTATGATTAATATTTTGATGTTAGCAACACGTGTTGCTGTCTAAATTGTTGTTAAAAAAGTCATTTAAAAGAGTTTTCATGGCTGTCCAATTGTCCTTGTTTATACAATAGCAAACACTAGTACCTTCAATAGTCCCTTGGATTAAGCCTAAGTTTTTTAGTTCTTTTAAATGTTGTGAGATTGTGGGTTGTGCTAACCCAATTTCTTCTACTAAATCACCACATACACACGCATTAATTTTAAATAAATGCTGTATAATAGCTACTCTAGCAGGATGCCCAAATGCTTTTGCAAAAAGTGCAATTTGGTTTTGTGATTCTGAAAATTTTTCGGTTTTAATTAATCCCATACTGTTAACTTATTTGTATATCGCAATATTACGATTAATATTTTGATTTTTGTCTTAATAAAATCTTAATTTAAGTTTTTATTAACAAACAAGCTTTTAGATATGCTTAATTTTATACACTATAAAATAAAATTACAACCATGAAAAAACTATTTACTTTAATTATGATATTAACGGTATCGTTTGCTGTTAATGCACAAATTGAAACTCCGCAACCAAGTCCATTTCAAAAAATGGAACAAAAAGTTGGATTGACTGACATTACATTAGAATACTCTAGACCATCCATGAGAGGTCGAGAGATTTTTGGAAATTTAGTGCCTTTTGGAAAGCTATGGAGAACAGGAGCAAACCAAAATACAATTATTACTTTTAGTACAGATGTTACTATTGGAG
The DNA here is from genome assembly GCF_000518485.1 of Olleya marilimosa CAM030. GTDB lineage: Bacteria > Bacteroidota > Bacteroidia > Flavobacteriales > Flavobacteriaceae > Olleya > Olleya marilimosa. The sequence continues at coordinate 324,753 of NZ_JADR01000001.1, forward strand.
ATAGTAATGTAAAAGCAGGCTCTTACGCTATATTTACAACACCAAATGAAGACAGTTGGGATGTTGTTTTTTATGCAGACACTGAAAATTGGGGAACACCACAAAAATGGGATGAAACTAAAGTAGTGGCAAAAGTAACAGCAGAAGTATATCCATTACCAATTGACATTGAAACGTTTACATTGTCTTTTGATGATTTAACAAATGATTCTGCAATGGTAGGTATCATGTGGGAAAAAGTTTATGTAGCCTTTAAAATAGCAGTACCTACAGATAAGACTGTTACTTCAGCTATTGAAAAAACAATGAATGGACCAAGTGCAGATGATTACTATGCCTCAGCACGTTACTATTTAGAAGCTGGAAAAGATATTAATCAAGCAGTAATTTGGATGAATAAAGCTGTGGAGATGACTAAAGCTGAACCTAAATTTTGGTGGTTACGTCAACAATCTTTAATTAACGCAAAAGCAGGAGATAAAAAAGGAGCTATTAAGGCAGCTAAAGCGTCTTTAGAGCTTGCTAAAAAAGCAGGTAATGCTGATTATGTTAAAATGAATACAGACTCATTAAAAGAATGGGGAGGATTATAGTATTAAGTTTTTAATCTTAAAATTTTTTAAAAGCGTAACTCAATGAGTTGCGCTTTTTTTATTATGTAAGCAATAGATTTTAAAGTGTTTTAATATGTACAGGCTTAGATTCCGCGAAAGCGCTATTATTTATTGTTTGATCATTCGCTATTTAAGTAATGTAAACATTGCCATATATGTTTTAGATTAAATGAATTTTATGCAAAAAAAATCTGCAAATATTAATTTGCAGATTTTAATAATGTATAGAAAAGGCAGCTTAATGCTAGCTGTTTCTGTTTTTATTTAGTTCGTCTTGAAGTTGACGTCTTACTTTTTGTTCTCGCTCTAGAGCGTTACGTCTGTGTTCTTCAAACTCTTCTTCAGTTTCTTCTAATCTTAATTTTGCTTCTTTAGTAATAGCATTACTATTTTTGTATTTATATATAAAGAAAAATAGAAAAGCTAATAAACCAGCAATAATAGACCACAATAAGGTGTTATAACCAGTTTTACTCATTTGTAAACCAAATAAAGACATGCTATCTTTTTCAAGATTTGTTTCTTCAAGGTTATTTTTTGTATTGCTTAAGGTGCTTTTTAGCTGCGATACTTCTTGGCTTTGAGAAGCGACCTTGTTTTGAGTGTCTAAAAGTTCTTTTTTTAAAGCTTTAAGTGAATCTAAAGTGTGCGATTTAATTTTTGCAATCCATTCGTTTCTGACAACTTCATAAGATTGTCCACGTGCATCTCTCCAGTTGTTAGATCTTTTTGTAAGATATTCAAATTGGTTTTCTAGAGTTCCAGAATCTAAAGATAATTGGTCATCTTCTTCTTCGGTTTCAGTTTGTGCAGTAGCAGTAAAAGTAAAAAGTAAAATAAAAAAAGCTGCTAATAGATAATTTGTTTTACGCATTGTATTTTGTTTGTTGTCTTTCGTCTTTGCGAAAATATAAAAAAAAGGTTTGCTATAAGGCTTAAATATAACAAAAAGCCTCACAATTGCGAGGCTTTTATATATACGTTTGTAATTAAAATTTGGATGTTAGTAATACGTAAAACGTCTTACTTTAGCAATATGCTTAGCTAATCTTAAAACTTGATGACTATAACCATACTCATTATCATACCATACATATAATATTGCGTTTTTTCCATCTTTTCTAACAATGGTTGCTTTGCTATCGTAAATAGAAGGTGCAGAGCTACCAATTATGTCTGTAGACACTAGCTCGTCACTCATTTCGTATTTAATTTGCTCTACTAAATCGCCTTCTAATGCATATTTTTTTAATGTTGCATTAATACTGTCAATACTAGCTTTAGAGCTTAGCTCTAAATTTAAAATGGCTAAAGATCCATTTGGTACAGGTACACGAATAGCGTTAGATGTTAATTTACCTTCAAAGCTTGGTAAAGCTTTAGAGACTGCTTGACCAGCTCCAGTTTCGGTAATTACCATGTTTAATCCAGCAGCACGACCACGACGGTATTTGCTATGGAAGTTGTCTACTAAGTTTTGATCGTTAGTATAAGCGTGTATTGTCTCTAGATGTCCACTTTTTACACCGTAAGTATCTTCCATTGCTTTTAAAACAGGAGTAATAGCATTAGTTGTACAAGATGCAGCAGAGAAGATGTCTATTTTATCAGGATCATTTTCTAGATGGTTAACACCATAAACAATATTAGGAATCCCTTTTCCTGGAGCAGTTAATAATACTTTATCAGCACCTGGAGAGTTTTTAAGTCTAGTTAAGGCTTCTTTATCTCTAAATACACCTGTATTGTCAATAATTAACGCATTATTAATACCATATTTGGTATAGTCAATGTCTTCTGGTTGGTTAGCATTAATTATTTTTACAGTTGTTCCGTTAATAATTAAGGCTTCGTTTTTAATATCAGCAGTTACAGTACCAGAAAAATCTCCATGTACAGAGTCGTTACGTAATAAAGCAGCACGTTTTTCTAAAACCGTAGCATCTAATTTACCACGTGTTACTATTGCACGTAAACGTAATTGGCTTCCTTTACCAGTACGTGTCATTAACTCTCTAGCAACTAAACGACCAATACGTCCAAATCCGTAAAGGACTACATCTTTAGGTGTGATATCTTTAGTGTTGCTTGCACCTTTAAGTTTGTTAGATACAAATGCTAAAGCATTACTGTATTTTTTTTCTTCTAAATGATACTCATAAGTTAATTTACCAATATCTAATTTAGCAGGAGGAACGTCTAAAGTTTTGATAGCTTGTGCAATCTCTACAGAATCAAATATTGAGATTGGTTTTTGTACAAATTCGCCAGCATATTCATGCAGGTTTAAAATTTCAGATACATTTCTGTCAATTAATTGGTTTCTAAAAATCACCAATTCGATAGATTTGTCATACCATAAATCGCTAACAATTTTAATAAATTCTACGGTAGCTCGTCTTCTGTCTGCTTGAAACGCTAATTCGTTTTCGTAAGTTTCGTTAATGGACATTTTAAATTATTTAGTGTGTGTTGTTAATTTAGACTTCTAAATTTTCGGCAAAAGTATAGATTTCAAACGATTTCGTAAAGTAAAAAGTGTAAAAAAATAAAAGCACTTAATTTTTACAATTAAGTGCTTTAAATTTAAGTTGGATAATTAATTACCTTAAACCATATCTGTTTTTCTCTCCTTTGGAGTTTATTAGCTCAATACTTAAAGGTTGGTACGTATCTCTGTTTTTTAAAATTTGATCAACATCCTCAATAGTATTTACTTTTACATTATTAATAGCAGTAATTATATTACCTGCTTCAATACCTTCTCTTTGTAAATATTGACCATAGGTACCATTAACTTTAGTGATTTTTACACCATTTTTAGTTTTGTATTTTTTTAAGTCTTCTGGTTTTGCATTTTTAATAACTCCAATAACAGGTAAAATATAGGTGTTGTTTTTAAGTAAAGTAACCGCAACCTCTTTGGTTTGGCCATCACGTAATAAAGTTACGTTAACAACATCATTAGGACGCTTAGTGTCCAAAAACCCTCTTAAATCAGAGAATTTTTTAATTTTAATATTATCAATCATTTTAATAATATCACCACTTTTAATACCAGCTTCTGCAGCACCAGTGTCTTCCTCAACATCATCCACATAAAAACCTTCAGTTTCTCCAACACCTAACTTTTCTGCATAAGTACTATTTAATGATCCACCAATGACACCCAAAATACCATTTTGGACATTACCAAACTCCATAATATCTTGTACCACTTTTTTTGCAATATTACTTGGTACAGCAAACGAATAACCAATGTATGATCCAGTCTGAGAGGTAATTGCTGTATTAATACCAATTAACTCACCAGCAGTGTTTACTAAAGCACCTCCAGAGTTTCCTGGATTTACAGCAGCATCAGTCTGTATAAAAGACTGTGTGCTTTGTCCACTTAAATCTCTTGATTTTGCACTAATAATACCTGCAGTAACTGTAGATGTTAAGTTAAACGGATTACCAACAGCTAAAACCCATTCGCCAATTTTAGCAGTATCACTATCACCAAATGTTGTATAAGGTAATTGCTCATCACTTTCTACCTTTAACAAAGCAATATCTGTTTTTGGATCTGACCCAATAATTTTAGCAGTTAATGTACGGTTGTCATTAAGGGTAACACTTAATTGTTGCGAGTCCTCAATAACATGATTGTTGGTAATAATATAACCATCAGGAGATATAATTACTCCACTACCTGTACCCAATTGCCTTTTTTGTGGTACGCGACCATAAAATAAATCTTGTAAGGTAGGTTGCGCTGTATTTAACGCCACATTTTTAACGTGGACTACAGCATGTACTGTTTTATCTGCAGCATTAGTAAAATTAATCCCTTCAGCAGCAGCTAATGCAGTTGTGGTTGTTTTATAATTGGTAGGTAAAAAAACAGGATTATCCAGCGTAGTGTTAGTTGCAATTTGTACGTTGTCTTTTTCAAGAAAGGTTTTATATGTTCCTAGAGTAATTGCACCTCCTAATACCGAAACTAAAACCAAAGTTAACATCTTCTTCATAAAATACTTAGTTTAGATTTATTAGATAACGATTAAAATTAATTAAATATTGAATGTCTATTTCAACTTTAACGACGTTTTAACAACTGAAAAAACTTATATTTGTGCTTCAATTTTTCAGCCCAATGACATTGACTTTTTATAAATATCAAGGAACAGGTAATGACTTTGTCATGATTGATAATAGACAAAACTTATTCGACAAAAATAATACCAAACTTGTTGCATTTTTATGTGATCGTAGATTTGGAATAGGTGCAGATGGACTGATTTTACTAGAAAATCATCCAGACGTAGATTTTAAAATGGTTTATTACAACGCAGACGGAAACCAAAGTACAATGTGTGGTAATGGTGGACGTTGTATTGTCGCTTTCGCGGAATTTTTGCAGATTGTAAAACATGAGACCACTTTTGAAGCGATAGACGGTTTGCATTATGCAAAATTGACAGATGGTTTAATACATTTACAAATGAAAGATGTGGATACCATTGAAGTTTTTGAAAACCATCAATTTTTAGACACAGGATCACCACATCACGTTCAGTGTGTTGAAGACTTAGTTAATTTTGATGTTAAAACGGAAGGCTCAAAAATTAGAAATGGACAACCTTATAATAAAGTAGGAAGCAATGTAAATTTTGTTCAAAAAATTGAGGATGACACTTATGCGTTAAGAACCTATGAAAGAGGAGTAGAAGATGAAACCTTATCATGTGGTACAGGTGCAACAGCAGTCGCTATAGCCATGCATAAGACAGGTCAAATTAATGCTTCAGTAATTAATTTAAAAGTACAAGGAGGACAGTTAAAAGTATCCTTTACTAAAACAGATAACGTCTATAAAAATGTCATGCTAATAGGACCTGCAACACAGGTTTTTAAAGGCGAAATTACATGCTAACATTACAAGGTAAACATATAAATTTAAGAGCCTTAGAGCCAGAAGATTTGTCATTTATACACGAGATTGAAAATGATGAGTCCATTTGGGAAATTAGCAATACGATAACACCATATTCCAAATACCTAATCAAACAGTATTTAGATCATGCACACAAAGATATTTACGAAGTCAAACAATTACGTTTAGTCATTTGTAATAAAGATCAAGATGCAATAGGAATGATTGATGTATTTGATTTTGATTATAAAAACAGAAGAGCAGGCATTGGTATTTTAGTAAAAGATACTGCTAATAGACAAAAAGGGCATGGTAAAGAAGCTTTGCAATTATTGACTAATTATTGTTTTAAACATTTAGATTTACATCAATTATATTGTAACATAAGTGAAGACAATACCGCAAGTTTAGCGCTTTTTAAAAGTCAAGGCTTTAAAGAGATAGGATTAAAAAAAGACTGGAATTATTTAGACGGTCACTTTAAAAACGAATATTTATTTCAATTGATTAATACAGATGTACATTAAAAAAATTTTATTAGCTATAGCCTTAATTGGATTAGTAGTTGCAGCTTATTTTGCCTATTTTATTTATGGAGCCATGTTTAAGCAAAACACAGCGTTTAATAATGACAAAGCTTATATATATGTTCCAACCAATGCAAATTACGATCAGGTAAGAGCGCAATTAGTACCTCTATTAAAAGATATTGACAGTTTTGATGCTTTGGCAAAGCAAAAAAAATATATAAGCAATATCACAGCAGGACGTTTTGCAATTACTAAAAACATGAGTAATAATGATATTATAAACTCGATTAGGAGTAAAAACATCCCAATTAAATTAAGTTTTAATAATCAAGAACGTATTCAAAATCTTGCTGGTCGTATTGCACAGCAAATAGAACCTGATAGCTTACAACTTTTAAAAGTAATGACTGAGGATGCTTTTTTAAAAGAGCACAAGTTTACAGAAGCGACAGTATTAAATATGTATGTCCCTAATAGTTATGAGTTTTTCTGGAATACATCTGCAGAAGGTTTTAGAGACCGTATGTTAAAAGAATATTACCGTTTTTGGAATACCACTAGACAAACTAAACGCAAAGCTTTAAACCTTTCAGTTAACGAGGTTATGACAATAGCTTCTATAGTTCAAAAAGAAACTGCTAAAGTTGACGAAAGACCAAGAGTAGCAGGAGTATATTTAAATCGTATTAAAAAAGGAATGCCATTACAAGCAGATCCAACAGTTATATTTTCTAAAAAATTAAAAGAAAACGATTTTGATCAAATTATAAAACGTGTACTATATAAAGACCTTGAAATTGATTCGCCATACAATACGTATAAATATGCAGGTATTCCTCCTGGACCAATAACAATGCCTGACGTATCAGCAATTGACGCTGTATTAAATCCAGAATCTCATGATTACTATTACTTTGTCGCTAATGTGCAAAACTTTGGTTATCATAAATTTGCTAAAACATTAAGTCAGCATAATGCCAATAAAAACGAATACGTACGTTGGATTAATAGTCAAGGAGTTAACAGATAATTTTTTTGAATAAAATAATCACTTTATTACTTTTATTGACTTCAATTTTAGCTTTAGGGCAAATTGATGATGATTCGTTTTTTAAACCTAGTGACACACTTAATACAAAACGTAAACAAGGTGTAATAATTACTCAAACCAGTTTGGCCACTTTGTCAATAGTTGGTTTAAATACGTTATGGTATTCAGATTATGAACGTTCAAAATTTCATACCACAAACGATAATTCAGAGTGGTTTAAAATGGATAAATTAGGTCATAGTTTTTCTGCGTATCAATTAGGTAAATTTGGAGCTCAAACTTTAAATTGGAGTGGTGTTAGCAAAAAAAATCAGTTGTTATTTGGAGCAACATTAGGCTTTTCTTTTTTAACAGCTGTCGAAGTTTTAGATGGTTTTTCAGAAGAATGGGGTTTTTCTTGGGGAGATTTTTCAGCAAATGCAGCAGGAACAGGTTTGTATATTGGACAACAATTACTTTGGGATGAACAACGCATTCAATTAAAATACTCTTTCAATCAAAGCTCATATGCCAATCAAAATCCTAATAAATTAGGAGCGGGTTTATTAGAAGAAATGATTAAAGATTATAATGGACAAACCTATTGGTTAAGTGCAAATATACATTCGTTTTTTAAAGACAGTAAATTACCTAAATGGTTAAATGTAGCTGTGGGTTATGGCGTTGATGGACTTTTGTATGGTAATGCAAGTCTTCAAAACATAAATTTTCCAAACCAAAATAGGAGTAGACAATTTTATTTAAGTTTAGATATGGACTTAACTAAAATTAATACAAATTCAACATTTTTAAAACAGGTATTTAACCTTATAAATGTTGTTAAAATACCTTTCCCAACATTACAATTAAATGAAAACGGAAAGCTAAAAGGACATGTTTTATACTTTTAACATAAGTTAACATATTGATTATCAGTATTTAATTATTTTTCGTATATTTGCACGCTGAAATTTAAGTCTATCCCTTAATAATTATTAGACTTTTAAATCAATACAAATGAAAAAAAATATTGGAAAGTTTATATCATTAGTACTTACCATATCTATATTAGTTTTGGTTGTTTTTAATCAAACAGAAGGTAATGCTAAACTAATTGAGCGATACGATATTAATGATTTAGATAATCAGGATTTAGCAATAAATCAACAAAAATTATTTTCGCCACATTTAGGTAAATCATTTACAGGTTTTAAAGAAGCTTTAGGTTTTAAAGAGTCTCAAAATGATTATTTTAGAGTTAACCAGTTTGGTTACTTGGGTAAATATCAATTTGGGAAAAGCACCTTAAAAGTCTTAGGTATCCATCATCCTCAACTATTTTTAAATAATCCAGAATTACAAGAAAAAGCATTTATAGCTAATACACAGCGTAATAAATGGGTTTTACGTAAGGATATTAAACGTTTTAAAGGAAAACTGATTAAAGGCGTTAAGGTAACAGAGTCTGGTATACTTGCTGCTGCACATTTAGCAGGTCCAGGAAGTGTTAAAAAATTTCTTAGAAGTTATGGCGAAACCGGTTTTGCTGACGCAAATGGCGCAACCATTAGATATTACATGAAAAAGTTTTCGGGTTATGATACCTCATTAATTAAACCTGTTAAAAAGGTTAAAGTTAAATACGAAAGCGCTTAAAAGCTTTTATGAATTATAAATAGTGTTGGTCTTTTATGTAGGTCAACACTATTTTTTTTCCATTGATTTACCGTTTTTGTCTTAATTAACTCAGTTGGTAAAGTAATATCACAAGCCACACAAATTTCTGTGCTTTCGCTTAAAGTGTTGCATAAATCCTCTAATAATTTATTATTTCGGTAAGGTGTTTCAATAAAAGACTGTGTCTGGTTGTGTTCAAAACTTAAACGTTCTAAACGTTTTAATTCAGCTTTACGCTCGCCTTTATCAATTGGTAAATAGCCATTAAATGCAAAACTCTGTCCATTCATACCAGAAGCCATCATAGCTAATAGGATGGAGGATGGTCCAACTAATGGAACAACTTGTATATCATTTTTATGAGCTAAACTAACAACGTCAGCTCCAGGATCTGCAATTCCAGGACAACCAGCATCAGATATTAAACCAATAGTTTTACCTTCTAAACAAGGTTGTATAAAATTAGGTAAATCTGCAGCTTCTGTAAATTTATTTAATTCAAATAGTGTTAAGCTAGATTGTTGCTTTTCTGGAGCTATTGATTTTATAAATTTTCTAGCTGCTTTGGAATTTTCAACAACAAAAGTATCCAAACTATCAATAATTGTTTTAACCTGAGCAGGTAAAACATGAAATGGATTGGACTCTCCAAGTGTACACGGAATTAAATATAATTTACCTTTTGTCATAGTTTATAAATATATAAAACTTATGTTAGTTTACTTAACCTAAGTTTAATCTTATTACAAGCTTCATCTAGCATGTTAAATACAGTTTCAAAACCTTTGTCTCCACCATAATATGGATCTGGTACGTCTAGATTTTGTTCAGGATAACTTTCGTTTAATATTAAATTTACTTTTGATTTTTGTTTATCATTTTCTGCTAAAGCAATAATATTATTATAGTTAGAATTATCCATTGCATAAATAATATCAAAATCTAAAAAATCTTGTTTTACAAATTGTCTAGCTTGTTGTTGGGTAATATCAATTCCCTTTTTTTTGGCAATTGCAATAGATCTTGGATCTGGTTTATTGCCAATATGGTAACTGCTAGTGCCTGCAGAATCTACAACAAATAAATTGTTATCTAATTTAGATTGTAGGATACCTTCAGCCAAAGGAGAACGACAAATGTTTCCTAGGCAGACCATTAAAATTTTAGTCATTTTAAATAAAAATTAAACTGAAAGTTTTTTCGTTAAATCCTCAACGTACTTTCTAAATTGCTTATCTGTAGTTGATAAATTATCAACGGTTTTACAAGCATGTAGTACTGTTGCATGATCACGTTTTCCTATTTGAGAACCAATACTAGCTAAAGAGGCTTTTGTAAACTTTTTAGCAAAAAACATGGCTAGCTGTCTAGCTTGTACAATGTGACGTTTTCTTGTTTTAGATTGTAACGTATCAACATCCATTTGGAAATAATCTGATACTATTTTTTGTATATAATCTATTGAAACTTCACGTTTTGTGTTTTTAACAAACTTCTCTACGACTTGTCTAGCTAACTCAATGTTAATTTCTTTTTTATTAAAAGAAGATTGAGCAATTAATGAAATAATGGCGCCTTCAAGCTCTCTAATATTAGATTTTATGTTTTTAGCAACATATTCAATTATATCTTCTGGCATTTCTACACCATCTCTATACAATTTGTTTTTTAAGATAGACACACGTGTTTCAAAATCCGGAGTTTGTAACTCGGCAGATAATCCCCATTTAAATCTAGATAATAAGCGTTGCTCAATATCTTGCATATCTACAGGAGCTTTGTCACTTGTTAAAATAACTTGTTTTCCGTTTTGGTGCAAATGATTAAATATGTGGAAAAAGACGTCTTGTGTACCAGACTTACCAGATAAAAACTGAACATCATCAATAACCAATACATCTATTAATTGATAAAAGTGTATAAAATCATTACGATTATTCTTTTTAACCGAGTCTATATATTGCTGCGTAAACTTTTCTGCAGAGATATATAAAACAGTTTTTTCTGGGTATTTATCTTTTATATCAACACCAATAGCGTGCGCTAAGTGTGTTTTACCTAAACCAACACCACCAAAAATTAATAAGGGATTAAAAGATGTTCCACCTGGTTTTGCAGAGACTGCTAAACCTGCACTACGTGCTAAACGGTTTGAATCACCTTCTAAAAAGTTATCAAAATTATAGTTTGGATTAAGTTGAGATTCGATTTTTACATTTCTAATTCCAGGAATTATAAATGGATTTCTTAATTCCGGATTTTTGTTATTTAGAGGTACATCTACATTTTGAGACTTTACTGCACTTCTGTTAGAACTCGGAATTTTTTCTGTAAACGGTTGTTTATTACCATACGTGTTTTCCATTTTAATAATGTAAACCAGTTTGGCAGTTTCACCTAACTCTTTAGTTAAAGAGACTTTTAATAATTTTACGTAATGCTCTTCTAACCATTCGTAAAAAAATTTACTAGGGACTTGGATACTTAATGCATTGTCTGTTAGTTTAACCGCGACTATTGGTTCAAACCAAGTTTTGTATGCTTGTGGTTGGATATTATCCTTTATAAATAGAAGACAGTTATTCCAGACCGTTTGCGCAGTTACACTCATGTTAATTGTAAAAAGTATTTTTTATTAGTTAATTTGTCCCAATAATAGCAATAAGACAACTCTGTTTGTTAGCTTGGCAAATATGTGAACAAAAAACGTAAAAAAAAAATCATTTACTATTGAATTTATAGTTTTTTTTGTGCATGTTAACCAACCATTCGAAACTACAAAAAAAAATCAAGACTATGGGTATAATGCAAGATGAAATTCAAATAAGAGTACGATATGCAGAAACAGATCAAATGGGAATTGTACATCATGGGAATTACGCAATATATCTAGAAATGGCTAGAATTGAGTGGTTGCGTAAATTAGGGATTTCTTACAGAAAAATGGAAGAAGAAGGACTTGGTTTACCTGTTGTATCGTTGTCTATAAATTTCAAAAAATCAGCATATTATGACGACGTAATTACAGTAAAAACTACATTAAAAAAAGCACCAACTGCGTTAGTCGAGTTTGAATATGAAATACTGAATGATTTGCAACAAATTTTATGTACAGCAACGGTAGTTTTAGCCTTTTTAGACATGAAAACTAGACGACCAACTAGACCGCCTAAATATTTTTTAGAAGCTTTAAATAGCTAAGTCTTTAATTTTAACTTCGTAAATTGTATCAAAAATTTCGAAAATAGTTTGTGCTTCTTTTTTTCTAACAGAGATGGTGATTTGACAATCCAATTCTAATTTTTGGTTAATAACTTTTAAATTTTTCTCTTTAATTACACGCATAACCTTATTCATATTTTTATAATCAAAACTGATAAGATAGTCAATGTTAATAGTGCGTGTTACAATTTTTGAAGCTTCTAAAGCCATTTGAGCTCCAGTTTTGTATGCATTTATTAAACCACCAACGCCAAGCTTAACACCTCCAAAATACCTTACAACAACAATTAATACGTTGGTTACGTCAAATGATTGGATTTGTCCATAAATAGGCATGCCTGCACTATTATTAGGTTCGCCATCATCATTGGCTCTGTAGGCAATAGTTTCTGTGCCAATTTGGTAAGCATAACACCAATGTCTAGCTTGATGATGTTGTTTTTTTAAATCTTCTATATGTTGTTTAACAGCTTCTTCTGTTTTTACAGGAAATGCATACCCAAAAAATTTAGAATTTTTGTCTTTAAATAAGACTTCTTCTGACGGTTTTGTTATTGTTTTGTAAGTGTCTTTTTCCATGAATTATGATAATGTCACTAATATAATAGACAGTACAGCTATCCCAATACCAATCCAGTTTTTAGTCAATAAACGCTCTTTAAATAATAATAAACCAATTAAGGTTGTTAGCATGACTATAGCTACATTATTAACTGTAAAAATGGTCGAGCTTTCAAAGTTTTCGGCATTTAAAGCTTTTAATAAAGTATAAATAGAGTAGTAGTTAACCACACCTAAAATCACACCAGAGACTATACTTTTTGGGTCAAAAGTAAATTGTTTTTGTATCGCTTTCGCGGAAAGCAAGCCAATCCCAATCACTCCAGCTATAAAAAATATTGTAGCAGAAAAAATAGGAATTCCGTTGTCTGCTAAAAAAGTAGTTTCAATATATTTTATAGATGTGTCTATGGTACCTGACCCTAAAAATAATATAATAGGCAGCCATAATGTTTTAATTGAAAAACGTTGGTCTGTTTTTGCTTTATAGGATGCTAAGTATACAGCTAATAAAGCTAATACAATACCTAAAGCTTTTTGCCAACCCAAACTTTCGTTATAAAAAAATAGTCCAAATATAATGGGTATTACTACACTCATTTTACTTGCTACAGAAGCTACAGATAATCCATTACGTTGTGCTGTTAATGCCATGACGTTAAAAATGGCAATAAATAAAAAACCTAAACCTATTGCGCCAAAAAACCATTTAGATTGTATAATATCGCTTACAATTATAGGTGCATCATAGCTTAAAATACCATAAGTAAAAGCTGTAAAGTAATTAATAACAATAGTTTGTAACGTATTTATGTTGCGTTTACCAACAACTTTAAAGATGACAAAAATTAATGTAGACGCACATATACTAAGTAATAAATACATTAAAACAAGTCTTTTTTAATGGTGAATAAATCTATTACATCCTCCGTTTTTGGGTTATTGTTCCAAACGTTAATGCCTAGTTGACTTGCTGTTTCTGTGTTTTCTGTAGTGTCGTCTATAAACAGGCATTCTTCTGGTTTTAGGTTGTTTTCATTTAGTACAAACTGAAATATATCTTTGTTTGGTTTACGTAATTGTATTTCGTGTGAAAGATAAAATTTGTCAAACGCATTTTTAAATTCGTCATAAAACGATACCTGATTTTTAATACAATCAATATGTAACTCATTAGTATTACTTAGTAATATTAGATTATACTTTTTGTCTTTTGCTAATTGTTGTATAAACTCTAAACGTTTAACTGGAAAATCACAAATAATGTAGTTCCAAGCATCGATGATTTGTTGTTTTGTTAATTTTGGAAAATTACCCATGTAAAAATCTATAAACTCGTTGGTATCAATAAGACCTTGTTCGTAAAAACTATTAAAAGCAACAATTTCTTCTGATAATTCATCAACGTCAAACAGCTCTAAAGCGTTGGTCATTGCACCTGCTTTATCTAAATTAATAAAGACATCTCCAAAATCAAATATTAGGGTTTTTATCATAGGGTTAGTATCATTTTGCTAAAGCAAAACTTAATTAGTGTTTTTGTAAATATATAGTAAGTCGTCTAAAATGGATGACTGGTTAATTAATTTGCCTTGTAATTTAGGTGCTTTTACACCTTCTTTAAAAATAGTTTGACCTTTAAAAACTCTAGCTTCATCCCAAAGTCCAGCGTCAATAAAAAGTTGTAATGTTTTAGAGCCACCTTCAATAATTACAGAGTTGATGTTGTGTTTAAATAAAGTGTCACAAATTTGTTGTGCTTGATTTTCTTTTTGACTAAAATCTATTACTGCATTTAAATCTCCAACCATTGTATTGTTTGGTGGATGTATGGACCACGTTTGTTTTGTGTTTTGGGTCGCTTTATTATTATGATAAATTAATAAGCTTTCCGCTTTAGCGTTAAAAACATTGCAGTCTGCTTTTAAGGCTTTATTTTTATCTAATACGACGCGTAATGGATTATTACCAGTCCAATCTCTAACATTTAGTGTTGGATTATCATGTAAAACGGTGTTGGTGCCTACTAATATGGCTTGTTCTTCAGTTCTCCATTTGTGGACTAATTGTCTAGAATAGGTGTTGGTAATCCATACTGGTTTTTGTTCGTTTTTAGATTTTGGTGCGATAAATCCATCGTTGGATTCTGCCCATTTTAAAATAATGTATGGTCTTTTTTTGTTGTGAAAAGTAAAAAAACGCTTATGATGTGCTTTACATTCTGCTTCTAAAACACCAACTTTAACGTTTCTTCCAGCTTCTAATAATTTTTTAATTCCTTTTCCAGCGACTTCAGGATTATCATCAACACAGCCAATAACTATATTTGGTATTTGATGGTAAATAATTAAATCGCTACAAGGAGGTGTTTTTCCGTAATGACTGCAAGGTTCAAGCGTTACATAAATAGTAGCCTCTTTTAATAACGCCTTGTCTTGGACGTTATTAATAGCGTTAACTTCAGCATGGTTACCACCATATTCACTGGTAAAACCTTCGGCTATAATAGTGTTATTATATACAATTACACAGCCAACCATAGGGTTTGGACGTGTAAGTCCTAAACCATTTTTGGCAATTTGTAAAGCACGTGTTATGTATAATTGATCTGACAAATTATAGTTTAATTTTAACATCCTCAGTTCGGTCAACTTTATAGGCGTGTGAGAAGCCTAAAACTTTGTACTTTATATCTCCTAAGTATTGAATTTTTACTTTTTTGCTAAAAAAACTACCTAATAAACCACTTAAGTTTTTATTACTTAATAGGCTGTCTGTTGGTAACTTTGCTTGAAGTGGAATTGTAAACTGTTTATTAGCTGGTACATCAAAACTAACACTAGAGACAACACCTATAGGATTATCATTAACAAGCACTTGTATACCATCTGTTTTAATTTTTCCACCAATACTATTTGGGTTTAAAAAAAGAGCGTCTGCAGTAACAGTTATAAATTTTGATGAAGATTCTAATACTTTTATATTTTCTACCCTAATAAATTCTGGTTTTTCTGTGACTTTACAGTTAAAAAAACAGGTTAATATTGTTAATAAGATTAATGTTTTCTTCATATATCTATTTTTGGATTTAATGTATCTTCATCCTCTAAAAGAAGGCGTAAAAATACTATATAAAAGTGAGTAATACTATTATTGAAATAAGAGAAATCCAACCACAAGATAATCCGCAAATCGAAGCTGTTATTCGTGAAGTTTTTATAGAATATAATTTGCCTTTAGTTGGGACAGCTTATGCAGACCCAGAGACACCAAAAATGTTTGAGTCATATGCTAAGAACAACGAAGTGTATTACGTGGTTTTAGTAAATGGTGTTGTAGAAGGAGGAGGAGGTTTAAAACCTTTAAATGGTATGGAATCTGAGGTGTTTGAAATTCAGAAAATGTATTTTTCTAATCGCTTACGCGGAAAAGGTTATGGAAAAAAACTATTTGAAAAATGTTTAGAAAAAGGGAAGTCACTTGGATTTAATCGTGCGTATTTAGAAACAATTCCGATATTAAAAGAAGCCATTCATATATACGAAACCAATGGGTTTAAACATTTAAATGGACCACTAGGAAGCACAGGACATTTTAATTGTGGAATATGGATGGAAAAACATTTATAACTCATGTTAATTAAAGCGCTTAAAGAATTATTTCATAAGGAATTGGACCATATTTATGGACCTGACGAAGTGTTTACATTTTTTTTTATGTTAACAGAGCATTATTGTAACATTTCTAGGTTAGACGTTGCTTTAAACACAAATTTAAGTGTGACTACTAATGAGCAGGTTCCGTTGTTTAAAGCTTTAGAGCTTTTAAAACAACAAAAACCAATACAATACATGTTAGGTCAAACAGAGTTTTTTGGGCTACCATTTAAAGTGGATCAAAATACACTTATACCAAGACCAGAAACAGAAGAGTTAGTCTCTTTAATTATTGACAATTCAAAACCTTCTAAATCACATTCAATATTAGATATTGGTACAGGTAGTGGTTGTATTGCTGTAAGTCTAGCAAAAAACCTTGCCGACTCTAATGTTTATGCGCTAGACGTTTCCGCGAAAGCGATTAATGTAGCTAAACAAAATGCTACGTTAAATAATGTAACTATTACGTTTATTGAGGCAGATATTTTAGATTCATCTATTTGGGATAAGCAATTTAAAGCGTTAAAATTTGATACTATAGTTTCTAATCCTCCATACGTTAGACAATTAGAAAAACAATTTATGAATGCTAATGTTTTAGAAAACGAGCCACATTTAGCATTATTTGTAGCGGATGATAATCCTTTGATTTTTTATAAAGCAATTACACAATTTGCCACACGTTATTTAAATAAAAATGGTAGACTATATTTTGAAATAAATGAATATCTTGGAGAAGATATGGTAAAGCTTTTACAGGAGTATGGCTTTAAAAATATTGAATTAAAACAAGATATTTTTGGTAAAGATCGTATGGTTAGTGGAATTATAAATTAATGAAAAAGTTTATTTATATAATGGTTGTGTTAGTTGGTTTTGGATGTAAACAGTCCAAATCACAGCATGATAATGCAACCGAATCTGTAAGCATTATAAATGCCGATTTTATTGAAAATTTTGAAAATGATTTTTTGTCAAGTGTTGCTGTTGCAGACTTAAAAAAGCCTTGTTTAATAACCTCTAGGTCGTTTAATACCTTTAATATTTTGTCTAAAGACCAAAGTAAGGCTTTAAATATTAATCAAATTTTTAGAAAGCACGACACTATTTCTAAGTTTGGAATAGCGTTAGATGTAAGATTTGATAATAATTATAAGTCCTTTGTAGTCTATCAATTTGATGAAGATCAAAAAATGCTATATAAACTTGCAAACTATACTAATAAGTATCAGTTTATTGATGCAATTGACGTCTCTTATTACGACTTAACCACCCAAATGAATCAAACGGAAACTTATGTTTATAATAATAAGTTATTTGTTCATGGCAAACAGCTAAATAAGGCAACCCATTACTATTTAAAGCCAAACGGAATATTTGAAAAACAGAGTGATAGTATTACATTTAATTATTTACCACTAATAGATTATCAAACTTTGGATCATTTTAAAGCAAACTTTGAACAAAGGATTGTAAAAGCTAAAGACGGTTTAATTATAAAGGATAGTTTAGGTAATAACGTTGGTAATTATGAGTATTTAGAAACCGTTTCGGTTATTGATTATACAGCAGATAAAACAAAAATTATAGATAATGGTCAAATTATTTATAGTCGCAATGCTAAAGTGATTATTAATCCTAAAGCTTTAAAAAAAGACCAGAATTTTTA
This sequence comes from Olleya marilimosa CAM030, assembly GCF_000518485.1. GTDB lineage: Bacteria > Bacteroidota > Bacteroidia > Flavobacteriales > Flavobacteriaceae > Olleya > Olleya marilimosa. The sequence goes on from NZ_JADR01000001.1 coordinate 342,636, forward strand.
TATTGATAAAGCAAATATAGGCTACGTGCCTGAAGCTTATTTTTTTAAACCTTATAGTGATGATGGTAATCATTATAATTATGATGGCTTAACTATTAAAAAAAATGCTTTACACCCAATAGCTCTTAATGAGTTGTTTGATGTAAAACAAGTGAATATTAATGATTATAAAAACCGAGTGTTATATCAACCAAATAGTATAGATGTTACCAAACTTTACAAGAAGGATAAAGTCTTAACCTTATTGGCTAAAAATGGTAAAAAAGTAATGTATAAAGACACAACTTACAACTCCGAGTTTAGTCCTACAAAAACATATAGTGTTACTAAAAACCCAGGTTTTAATGATATGTTTTTGGTACATTATCACATGGTTTTTGATTATCAACGTTTTGATTTTATAAGCCAAAGCACAGGAGAATTATTAGGTCAATACGCAGGAGGTTACCCTTATGTATCGCCTAAAAAAGATATGGTAGTCTCTATAGATTATGATACTGAGTGTCCTAGTCAACGAACATTATTTATAGACAAAATAGTGGATGGTAAAATTATAAAGACTTTTGAGTTGTATTATAATTTAGAAGAAAACTATGATCACATAACTTTTGAAAAAACCTCTGATGACTTGGAGCTCTATTGGTTAAGCAATACCGAGTTTATTGTGAAATTTTGGGGAGCATCAGAGTGCTATTCCGATTCAGACAATTATTTTTACTATAAATACAAGATTAAACAGCAATTTTTAGAAATGCTAGAAGGCATATAATATGAGCATACAATTAAAGATTAACGATTTAAGAGAACAATTACGCGAACACAATTATAACTACTACGTTTTAGATAGTCCAACAATAAGTGATTATGAGTTTGATATTAAACTAAAGGAGTTACAAGCTTTAGAGGAAGCACACCCTGAATTTTTTGATGCAAATTCACCAACATTACGTGTTGGAGGAGAGGTAACTAAAAACTTTAATACCATTGTGCATAAGCATAGGATGTATAGTTTAGATAATTCGTATTCTCTTGAAGATCTTAAAGATTGGGAAGCTAGAGTAAAAAAAATGGTGGATGGAGAAATTGAATACGTATGTGAGTTAAAGTATGATGGCGCTTCAATAAATCTTACGTATCAAAATGGTAGTTTGCTTAAAGCGGTTACACGTGGTGATGGTATGCAAGGTGACGAGGTTACAGCAAATATTAAAACAATTAATTCTGTGCCTTTACAACTTAAAGGACCATATCCAGAAGAGTTTGAGATTAGAGGAGAAATTATTTTACCCTTTGATGGTTTTAATAAAATGAATGAAGAGCGTATTGCTAATGGAGAAGAACCTTATAAAAATCCACGAAACACAGCATCTGGAAGTTTAAAATTACAGGATAGTGCAGAAGTTGCAAAACGACCTTTAGATTGTTTGTTGTATGGTTTAGTAGGTGGTGATTTTGATTATAAAACTCACCTTGAAAGTTTAGAAAAAGCAAGACAAATGGGTTTTAAAGTCCCAAGAGAAGTTAAGTTGTGTAAAACAATTGACGACGTATTTGCTTTTATAAACCATTGGGATACAGCAAGACATGAGTTACCTTATGAAACTGATGGTATTGTTGTAAAAGTTAATAATCTGCATCATCAAGACGAGCTTGGTTTTACATCTAAAGCGCCACGTTGGGCTATGGCATATAAATTTAAAGCAGAACAAGTAAGCACTGTTTTAAATACAATAAGTTATCAAGTAGGACGGACAGGAGCTATAACACCTGTTGCTAATTTGGAACCAGTAGAGTTAGCTGGTACCATAGTTAAGCGTGCTTCATTACACAACGCAGATCAAATTGAAAAATTAGATATTAGAGAAGGTGATACTGTATTTGTTGAGAAAGGAGGCGAAATTATTCCTAAAATCATAGCTGTAGATTTATCTCAAAGACCTAATAACTCTCAACCAACAGTTTATATAACCCATTGTCCAGAATGTAATACGTTATTACAAAGAGAAGCAGGAGAAGCTAAACATTTTTGTCCCAATTATAATGGTTGTAATCCGCAAATTATAGGACGTATCCAACATTATATTTCTAGAAAAGCAATGGATATTGAAGGTTTAGGAGGCGAGACCGTTGCGCTTTTAGTTAATGCAGGATTAATACATAATTATGCCGATTTGTACGATTTAACTAAAGATCAAATTTTACCGTTAGATCGTATGGCAGAAAAAAGTGCAGATAATTTAATTGCAGGTATCCAAGCTTCTAAACAAATTCCTTTTGAGCGTGTATTATTTGCATTGGGTATCAGGTTTGTTGGAGAAACTGTTGCAAAAACTTTAGCTAAGCACTATAAAAGTATTGATGCTTTAGCATTTGCATCTGTATTAGATTTAGAGCAAGTAAATGAAATAGGAATTAGAATAGCAGAAAGTGTAGTCGACTTTTTCTCAAACCCAGAAAATCAAAAAGTTATTGAAAGACTCAAGCAATATGGTCTGCAATTAGAGATTTCGGCAGAAAAACTAGCTAATCAAACAGAAAAGTTAAAAGGTCACAACATAGTTGTATCTGGAGTTTTTTATAAAGTTTCACGTACCGAGTTGAAAAAACTTATTGAAGATAATGGTGGTAAAGTTAGTAGTTCAATCTCTTCTAAAACCAGCTATATCATAGCAGGAGATAATATGGGACCAAGTAAAAAAGACAAAGCAGATAAGTTAAATATAGAGATGATTACAGAGGATGATTTCCTAACTAGCTTAGAATAAGCGCATAAAACATCGATAAAAAGCTAATTTTATCGTTTAGTAACATTATTTTTGTATATTTGTCTTCCCAAATGTAAAAATGATGAAGTTAACTAAGTTTAATTTAGTATCGATAATCCTAGTAATTCTCGTTATACTAACCGTTACAGGTCGCATATTTAGTGCACCAAACTTGTCGGATTACTCCTGGATATTAGTGTTTCCATTGTTTGCCTATTTGTATTATAGTCAAACAAAACAAACTAACCATTATTTTGGATTTTTTTTGATAGGCTTTTCTTTAGTAGAAATTTTAAAAATAGTATTTTACGGTAATGATACTATGGCTTATTATGTTGCTAATTATTTAGTAATTGCAACTTATGCATCCTTAATAATTTTTTTAGTTAAAGATTTTAATTTTAAATTATTATTCAAACAGTTTAAACTCCATTTAGTAGTTTTATTGTTCTTTAATGCATATATAATTTATGTATTAAATCAAATGATTATGCAAGATGCACAATTGTCTGTGTACTCTTTAGATTTTATTATAGAAGTAGCTTATAACGTGTTGATATTGTTGGTATTATCATTGTCGTTAATACATTATTTATACCACGAAACAAAGCAAGGTTTACTTTTGTTTTTAGCTAGTGTGTGTATTGTTTTTTCTGAAATGGTACAAGTTGCCTACTTATTTATATCCTCAGAGTATTTACTACAAATAGTATATTCTGCATTAATAGGTGTAGGTTTTTACTTTCTGTATGAGTACATAAAAATAAAATATAAAGCGACTCTAAAGACTACTAAAATAGCCTAAAATTTAAACTATAATAGATGTTCCTTCTGCCTTTTTTGTGCTATCTGCATCAAAGTAAAAATCTATTTTTCCTAAGTTAATACCATAACAACCCACTTGATTAACTAGTACATTTTTTCCTTCTATATTTTGTGCTACAGTCGGTTTTGGTAAAAAAGTATGAGTATGTCCTCCAATTATTAAGTCTATATCTTTGGTTGCTTTAGCTAAATTTAAATCACTTATTTTGTCTGGTGATTTACTGTAATTATAACCTAAATGAGATAAGCAGATAATTAAGTCGCATTTTTCATTAGTTTTTAAAATACGTGTCATTTCTTGTGCAGCTTCGATAGGATCTAAATATTCTGTTTCCTTGTACATTTTCTTGTCCACTAGACCGTCTAATTGAATTCCTAATCCAAATACTCCAATTTTAATACCTTCTTTTTTAAAGATTTGATACGGTTTTACATGTGTATCCATGACTGTGTTTTTAAAATCATAGTTAGCAGATACAAAACCAAAACTAGCATGTGGTAATTGCGCATATAAACCATCAATACCATTGTCAAAATCATGATTTCCAATAGTTGCTAGATCGTATTTAAGTTTACTCATTAATTTAAATTCTAATTCGCCACCATAATAATTAAAATACGGAGTCCCTTGAAAAATATCTCCAGCGTCTAAAAGCAATGTATTTGGGTTATCTTTTCTGATGTTTTCAATTAAAGTGGCACGTCTAGCTACACCTCCTTTATTTGCATTTCTACCATCCTCAGGTCCAAAAGCATCAATGTGGCTATGCACATCATTGGTATGTAAAATTGTTATTTTTTTAGACTTTGAAGATGTTGCAAACGATTGTAATCCATAACCACCAACTGTAATTAAAGCTGTAGCTGCTGTTGCTTGTTGTATAAAATCTCTACGTTTCATTATGTGGTTATTTAGTTTGGATAAATCTATTGTCAATTACAGGGTTGATAGTATCAGTCTTTTTAAAGTAGTCTATCATAGCATTTCTTATTTTATAATCTAGTGTATAAAGACTGTCATTTTCCTTAAAAAAGCGCATTCGGTCACCACCATTATATAAGTAGTCATTAGTCGCTACATAGTAAATCTTGTCTTTGTCAATTGGTTTTTTGTTAACTAAAGCCTGTGTAATATTGTAATCTTTATCAAGTGTAAGTTGTATTCCACTAATAGGATGTGCACGTTTAGCTTGGCTTAAATAATGCGTCATACTATCTATTTGTTGACCTTTTAGTGCAACAACAACAATACTGTTTTCAAAAGGCATAATTTCAAAAGCAGTTCTGGTGGTAATATTTCCTTTAGAAATTATAGAACGTATTCCACCATGGTTTAAAATTACCGCATCAATATTTTTTCCTGTGCGTTTATTAAAAATCGGATTGCTTTCGTGCATAACAGCATCAGCCATTAAATTACCAATAGCAGTATTTAAATCTCCATCACTTTTACTATAAGTTTCTGGTGCGTAAGATAGGACAGCGTCCATATCTTTATTAATACTTTCGCGAAAAGGCTTAACAAAGTCATCAATACTTTTGTCTGTAGCAATGGTGTCAGTTATTGAAATCTGCTTACCTTCAATCTTACTCAACGAGTAAGTCTCTTGCTTACAAGAGTTTAAAATAGTAATTAAAAGTAAGAATAAAAGATGTTTGTAATTCATATTTAATGTTGAATAATTTAAAGCTAATATAGTTACAATTACTACATTTGTAACAAAGGAATAAAGATAAATGATTTTAAAAGGTTTTAAAGAAAAATCTAATAAAAAGTACATTGCTAAATGTGCCCAAAGTCGTGTGATTTTGCCAAACGCAGATAAACTACAACGTGTTGGTGTTTTAGTAAATAGTCATGAGTTTTCTGATCCAGAATGGATTAAAAGCCTTACAAGTCTATTAAAAATAAAAGCTAACGACTTAAAAATTTTAACACTTTTTAATGGAAAAAAAAATGAAACGTCTGTATATACTGAAACTTTTTCTGAAAAAGAATTAGGTTGGAAAGGACAATTTAAATCACAATCAGTTAAAGATTTTGTAGCTAATAAATTTGATTTGTTGATTAATTTTTATGAAACCGATTCCTTAGCTTTGCAAACCATTAGTGCAGCTACCCAAGCACCATTAAAGGTAGGTTTGCATAATGCAAATCCAGATATAAACGATTTAACCATAGATATTACAATAAAAGATAAAAACATCTTTAAAACCGAATTAATAAAATACCTAAACATTTTAAATAAACTAAGTAATGAGTAACCCTTTTTTAGGCACAGGAATAGCAATTGTAACTCCGTTTAATGATGATTTGTCAGTAGATTACAAAGCGCTAGAAAATATTGTAGAATATAATATTACCAATGGTATTAATTATATAGTTATAAATGGTACAACAGGAGAAAGCGTTACAATTACCAAGCAAGAAAAACAAGATATTGTTGCTGCAATAATTAAGTTTAACAAAGGACGTGTGCCATTAGTTTTAGGTATTGGAGGTAGTAATACTGCACAAGTTGTAGAAGAAATTAAGTCTACAGATTTTTCTGGTATTGCTGGTATACTATCAGTATCACCTTATTATAGTAAGCCAACTCAAGAAGGGATGTATCAACACTTTAAAGCCATAGCAGAAGCATGCCCAATAGATGTCATATTATACAATGTACCTGGTAGAACATCAAAAAATATGACACCAGAGACTACTTTACGTTTAGCTAAAGATTTTGATAATATTGTTGCAGTTAAAGAAGCTGGTAATAACGTAGCCCAATATTTAGAATTATTAAGAGACAAACCAGACAACTTCTCTGTTATATCAGGAGACGACGACTTAGCTTTAGGTATTGTTTTAGCAGGTGGAGCAGGAGTAATATCTGTTATTGGACAAGGGTTGCCAAAGGCATTCTCTACTATGATTAATTTAGGATTAGAAGGAAAAAACAAGGAGGCTTATAAACTTCATTTTAAAATGATGGATGTTGTTAACATGATTTTTGAAGAAAATAATCCAGCAGGTATCAAAGCAGTGTTAAATAACTTGGAGTTATGTAATACAACAGTTAGATTACCGTTAGTACCTGCAACAGCACAATTGCAAAGTCGTATAAATACTTTTATGGCTAATTTTAGTAAAAGTTAAATTATACTTAAACCTAAGTCCAACTTGATTTCTTCAATTAATTTAGCAATCAAATTATATTTTTAAAATCCATTTAAATAGCGTATTTTTGCGCTTCGTTAAAATTTTATGAAGAATTTACTTTACATCTTAATTACATTTTTAGTTTTCACTTCTTGTAGCGAATATCAAAAGGCATTAAAGTCTGAAGATGTTGCTGTTAAGTTTACAATGGGAGAAAAACTATATAACGACGGGAAGTATAACAAGGCAAGTCGCTTATTTACTCAAATCGTTCCAGCTTACAGAGGCAAGCCTCAAGCAGAAAAATTAATGTTTTTAGATGCAGATTGTTATTTTCAAATGGAAGACCACTATCTAGCAGGTTACAGATTTGAGCGTTTTGCATCAGCTTACCCTAGAAGTGAAAAAGTTGAAGAAGCATATTATAAAAGCGCATTAAGTTATGCGCAGTTATCTCCAGTGTATTCTAAAGATCAACACGATACAGATCATGCACTAGAGCAATTACAATTGTTTGCCAATTTATATCCAGACTCGCAATACATGCCAAAAATTAACGAGTTGGTTAAAGAGTTGCAATATAAATTAGAATTAAAAGCTTACAGTATTGCAAAACAATACAATCATATTTCAGATTTTAAAGCTTCTATTAGCTCTTTTGATAATTTTATAGCAGATTTTCCTGGGACAACCCTACGTGAAAAAGCGTTGTATTACAGATTTGATTCTGCTTATCAATTAGCAATGAAAAGTGTAGAATATAAAAAAGAACAAAGATTAAATACTGCTATTACTTATTATAACAACTTTAAGAAAACTAATCCAGAGTCGGAGTTTATTAAAGATGCAGATAAAAAGGCAGAAGATTTAAAAGAACAATTAGAAAAATATAGTACTAAAAGCTAATATATTATGGATTTAAAAAAAATCGACGCTCCGTTAACAACGACGACTTACAATAGAAATGCTATAGATGCACCAACAAACAACATCTACGAAGCAATTTCTGTTATTGCAAGAAGAGCAGAGCAAATTAATTCTGAAATTAAAAAAGAATTAATAGAAAAGCTTGAAGAGTTTGCTACATATAATGATAGCTTAGAAGAAATTTTTGAAAACAAAGAACAAATAGAAGTATCTAAGTTTTACGAAAAATTACCTAAACCTCACGCTTTAGCAGTACAAGAATGGTTAGATGGTAAAATCTACCACAGAAATACAGAGCAAGATAACCAAGACTAAAGCTATGTCTATATTAAGTGGCAAAAACATACTATTAGGCATCAGTGCTGGTATTGCTGCTTATAAGACAGCCTCCTTAGTCAGAGTATTTATAAAAGCAGGTGCAAACGTACAAGTCGTTATGACACCTGCTTCTAAAGACTTTGTGACACCACTCACATTATCTACGCTTTCTAAAAATCAAGTACACTCAACGTTTACCAACGATCAAGACGATAACGCTATGTGGAATAACCATGTAGAGTTAGGGCTTTGGGCAGATTATATGGTTATTGCTCCTGCAACAGCCAATACATTGTCAAAAATGGCAAATGGTACTTGCGATAATTTACTTTTAGCAACATATCTTTCTGCTAAGTGTAAAGTTTATTTTGCTCCTGCAATGGATTTGGATATGTACATGCATCCATCTTCAGTTAACTCATTTAACACATTACAAAGTTTTGGTAACGTCATGATTCCTGCAACATCAGGAGAATTGGCAAGTGGGTTAGTAGGTCAAGGTCGTATGGCAGAGCCAGAAGATATTGTTGCTTTTATAGAAAAGGATATAATTAGTGGTTTACCATTAAAAGATAAAACGGTTTTAATAACTGCTGGACCAACTTATGAGGCTATAGATCCTGTACGTTTTATTGGTAATCATTCCTCAGGTAAAATGGGATTTGAAATTGCTAAAGCAGCAGCTAATCTTGGTGCTAAAGTTATTTTAATTTCTGGTCCAACAAATCAAACAGTTAATCATAACTTGATAACAGTACTACCTGTAGTTAGCGCACAACAAATGTATGATGCAGCACATTTGCATTTTAATAATGTCGACATAGCCATTTTATCTGCAGCTGTAGCAGATTATAAACCAAAAAATGTGGCTACTCAAAAAATAAAAAAGAAAGATTCCACGTTAACTTTAGAGCTAGAAAAAACTAAAGATATTTTAGCGTCTTTAGGTCAAATCAAAACAACCCAATTTTTAGTTGGTTTTGCTTTAGAAACTAATAACGAATTAGATCACGCAAAATTGAAGCTAAAAAAGAAGAATTTAGATTTAATTGTTTTAAATTCGTTAAACGACAAAGGTGCAGGTTTTAAATCAGACACCAATAAAGTAACTTTAATTAACAAGGAAGAGGAAGCTACTGTTTACCAATTAAAATCTAAAACAGAAGTTGCTAAGGACCTTTTTAATACTATAATAAATACACTAAATGCGTAATCTTTTATTTCTATTTTTAATTTGTTTTAGTATTTCATTACAAGCTCAGGAGCTTAACGCTACCGTAGTTGTTAACGCACAGTTAACTGGTGACGAAAACTTACAGCAATTTAAAACACTAGAAAAACAATTAAAAGAGTTTATTTCTAGTACAAAATGGACTAACAAAAAAGTAAAACCACAAGAGCGTATCGACTGCAATTTTGTTATAAATATTGGAGAGTATTCTGGTAATAGTTACAAAGCAACACTACAAGTACAATCTTCTAGACCTGTTTTTGGATCAAGTTATACAACACCAATTTATAATGTAAATGATAAAGATTTTTCTTTTGAGTATGTCGAGTTTCAAAATCTAATTTATAATCCAACACAGTACGCATCAAATTTAATCTCTGTTTTAGCATTTCATATCCACATGATTTTAGGTATGGATGCAGAGTCATTTAAAAAAGAAGGAGGAGATGATTATTTTAGACAAGCTCAAAATATTGTAAATTTCTCTCAGCAAGAAAACTACTCAGGTTGGAAGTTAGAAGACGGTTTACAAAGTCGTTTTGCATTAATAGATAATTTACTGTCACCAACATTTAAAGAGTTTAGAACTGTATTATACAATTATCACAGACGTGGTTTAGACACTATGAGTGTTAATCAAAAGGATGCAAAAAATGAAATAGCTATAGCTTTAAGCTTATTTAATGACATGAACAGAAGACGTCCAAACTCGTATTTGCTTCGTGTGTTTTTTGATGCAAAAGCAGAGGAGATAGAACAGATTTTTAGTGAAGGACCAAGTGTTGACATCGCTAATCTGGTCGATACTTTAAACAAAGTAGCTCCAATGCACTCTTCTAAATGGAGAAATATAAAATTTTAGTCACTAATATTTTCATTCTTAAAAAGCGAAAAACCAAAACTTTTCACTTTTTAAATTTTAACCTTTCACTTTAAGAATGCTTACTGGATTAACCATAAAAAATTACGCGTTAATAGATCAACTCCAAGTTAATTTTAATGATGGATTTACCATTATTACAGGAGAAACTGGAGCAGGTAAATCTATACTTTTAGGAGGCTTATCATTAATATTAGGTAAACGTGCAGACTTATCTAGTTTACGTAATCCCGAAAAAAAATGTATAATAGAAGCCTCTTTTGATATTTCTAAATACAAACTTAAAAACCTTTTTAAGGATCAAGATTTAGATTATGATACGCAAACTATAATTAGACGAGAGATTTTACCATCCGGAAAATCAAGAGCGTTTGTAAACGACTCGCCTGTTAACTTGTCTAATTTGCAAGTCTTAGGAGAACATTTAATTGATATACATTCGCAACACGAAACCTTACAGTTAGTTGATGATGCGTTTCAGTTTCAGGTGATTGACGCTTTAGCAAATACAGAAGCTAATCTAGAAGCATATAATCTTCATCTAAAAGAACACAAAGTATTACAAAAACAATTAAAACAGTTACAACAGTTTCAGGCAGAAGCAATAAAGGAACATGATTATAATTCGTTTTTATTAAATGAATTGGTTGCAGCTAATCTAAAAGAAGGTGAGTTAGAAGTTCTAGAGGAAGAATATGAACTTTTAAATAACGTTGAAGCTATACAACTTAAATTAGAACAAGCTAATGCCTTATTAAGCGAAGAGCAAGCAGGTGTTTTAACATCACTAAGAGAGGTTAAAGTAGCCTTTCAAAAACTAGCATCAATATCTAATACCTATCAAGACTTATTAGATAGGGTAACTAGCAGTTTAATTGATTTAGACGACGTACTTGTAGATATAGAACGTTTTGAAGACAAACTAGATGCTGATCCAAATAGGCTAGAGGTAGTTAATGCTCAGCTTATGACTTTAAATAACCTAATGCAAAAGCATTTAGTTAAGTCTATTGAAGAGTTAATTGAAATCAGAGAGGCTTTATCCAAAAAAGTGGAAGCAACTGAAAATGCTGACCAAGACATTGTTGATAAGCAAGAAGAAATTAAAGCTTTAGAAAAATTATTAAATACTGAAGCTAAAAACATAACAGATAAGCGTAATAAAGCCATACCAGAATTGAAAAAACAATTAGAAGCTTTATTGACGCAATTAGGTATGCCTAATGCACAATTTAATATAAGTCTAGAAGCATCAAATACGTTTTTATATAACGGAAAGGATAATTTAAACTTCTTATTTTCAGCAAACAAAGGAGGCCAATTTAATGTCCTTAAAAAAGCAGCTTCTGGTGGAGAGTTATCAAGAATAATGCTAGCTATAAAATCTATTTTATCAAAATACGTTAAGCTACCAAGTATTATGTTTGACGAGATTGATACAGGAGTTTCAGGAGAAATTTCTAACAAAATGGCAGATATTATGTCGCAAATGAGTACTAAAATGCAAGTCTTTAGTATTACGCATTTACCACAAATAGCAGCAAAAGGAAATACACATTATAAAGTCTATAAAGAAGATGTTAATGAGGTGACCACAACCAATTTGGTTAAATTAAATTATGACGAGCGTGTTGTAGAATTGGCTCAAATGTTAGGAGGTACCCAATTATCAGATTCGGCAATAGCACATGCTAAACAACTATTAAATTAGTGGCTAAATTTCCGCGAAAGCGAATTAAAAAAATTTTAAATACTATCTTTGACAGATAATATAATAAACTAACATATCAACTGATAAACTATAAGTTATGTCATACAATTTATTAAAAGGAAAAAGAGGAATCATATTTGGAGCATTAGACGAAAACTCTATAGCATGGAAAACAGCAGAACGTGTCCATGAAGAAGGAGGTACTTTTGTACTTACTAATGCACCAGTGGCAATGCGTATGGGTCAAATTAATGTTTTAGCAGAAAAAACAGGCTCTCAAATAATTCCTGCAGATGCAACGTCTTTAGAAGATTTAGAAAACTTGGTATCCCAAGCTACAGAAATTTTAGGAGGTAAATTAGATTTTGTATTACATTCTATTGGAATGTCTATAAATGTTAGAAAAGGAAGACATTATACAGATCAAAATTACGATTGGACACAAAAAGGAACTGATGTTTCTGCAATGTCTTTTCATAAAACAATGCAAACGTTATACAAGCAAGATGCAATGAATGAATGGGGAAGTATCGTGGCTTTAACTTATATGGCAGCACAACGTGTTTTTCCTGATTATAACGATATGGCAGATAATAAAGCTTATTTAGAAAGTATAGCACGTAGTTTTGGTTACTTTTTTGGAAGAGATAAAAAGGTTAGAGTTAACACAATATCACAGTCTCCAACACCAACTACAGCAGGTAGTGGAGTTAAAGGATTTGATGGATTTATCGCTTACGCGGAAAAAATGTCGCCTTTAGGTAATGCTACAGCTTTAGATTGTGCCAATTACACAGTATCGTTATTTAGTGACTTAACTAAGCGTGTAACTTTACAAAACCTGTTTCATGATGGTGGTTTTAGTAACATGGGAGTTAGTGATGCAGTTATGAGTGCATTTGTAGATGGTGTTGATAAATAGACACGAGCAATATAATATAAAAAAAGCCTTACAGAAATGTAAGGCTTTTTTTATGTAATCAAACCACTGACAACCAAATATGTGTAAAAACTTACAAACAGTAAAATGTATTTAACATAAAGTTAATGGTATTTTAACTGCTTTTTAAGTGTTTTTGTCGATTTGATGTGTTTGATAGTACTAGCTTAAGAATAAATCAATATTTTTAGAAAATGATTAATTAATTACTAACTTATACTAATTTTATGATGAAAAAAATTACTTTATTATTTTTTGCAATGATTGCCTTAATTTGGCATAGTAACGCGCAAGTTACAACACCACAAAATTTTGGTGCAAATGGACCTGACTCTGCACCAACGGTTCTTACTATTAATTCTGGTGATATTACTGTTAATGGATCAGCTCCAATTGATGCCATTTCTTTAGGAACTTTCACTACACATTATAGTTCTCCAACTGGAGGGACTACTTATTGTAATAATTGGTATGCTTTTGATTTGGCTGTTACTGGTGGAGTAGCAGATGGAACATCTATTTTAGCAGGTTGTGATACAGACTTCAACGGTTTGGATATTACAGGGTTTACTACTATAACAATAACAAGTGATGATATTGATAATGTCACTGATACTGTTTATTTTGATATAGATTTAGATGTAACATATACACCTGTTACACCACCAAATTGTGATTCTTTATTAAACCAAACAGTAGATGTCCCATTATCGGGAGATATATCTTGGTCTGAAGCAACTGGAGGTCACACTGGTTATTTTTTAGTGGTAGGTACAGGAACAGGTCTTGATGATGTGGTTAATACAGATGTAGGTAACGTTACAACTTATAATGTAGGTACATTAATGGCAGGAACAACTTATTATGCTACTATAACACCATATAACGGTAACGGAAATGCTACGGGATGTACAGAGCAAACTTTTGTTGCTTTTAATCCTGTTCAAGGAGATACATTTAATGATCCTTTACCTATCACACCTTCTGCTGAGGGAATTGCTTGTGATACTGCTGCGTATACTTTTTCTTATGATTTCTCTACAGGTGTTTCTGATAGTGGTACAAGCAGCACTTGTGGTTCTACCTCTACATTTGATATGTTCTTTTCTTGGACAGCTACAACTGATGCTTTATTGTGGAATGACGGTGGATCTAACCCAGGAGTTGCTGTTTACGATACCTTAGGAAATCAAATAGATTGTTTAGGAGCTTTTGCTGCGACAAATGCGGAATTAAGTGGATGGAGTATTGGAGATAATTTAATTATTCAAGTTTATGATTTTGGTACGACAGGTACAAACCCAGTTTCTTTTTGTTTAGCAGAGTTTACTTTACCTGAGCCACCATCAAATGATACTTGTGCTGGTGTAATAGATCTTGGTACTTTAACTAGTCCTCTAACTGCAAGCACTGTAGGTGCTACTAATGATTTTGGTTCTTTTGATTGTTTTAACACAAATAATCAGTCTCCTGATATTGTATATTCAATTTTAGTTCCAAATGGTTATACGTTAACAATTGGTCAAACATCTAACGACTATGACTCTGAACATAGATTAGGTTATGGTGGTGCTTGTCCGGGAGATACATCTGTAGCTTGTACTGATGATTCAGATACAACTACAGAATCATGGACCAATGATACAGGAGCAGATGAAACTGCTTATTGGATTCAATCTGCATATTCAACTGCAAGTGGTACCTTTACATTAGCTTGGTCACTTACTCCGGCTAACGATGAATGTGCAACTGCAGAAGCATTAACTTTGGGAACAGAAATTTCTGCAGATAATACTGGAGCAACAGATTCTGGTGTTACTGGAGATTGTTTTACAGGTGCAGTTGCTGATTTATGGTACTCATTTGTTGCGCCTGTTTCAGGAGAAGTTACTATTACAACTAGTGCTGCTCAATACGGTGTTTATACAGATTGTGCTGGTACATTAGTTGGTGCTTGTAATACATCAGTTGTTGGAGATTTAACTAATGGAACGACTTATTATGTAAGAGTTAGTGATGATGGTACTGCAAGAGCACAGGCTCCAGGAGCATTTACTTTAATGGTTTCAGAATCTACTTCTTTAAGTACAGCTGAGTTTAACTCAGAATCATTATTCGCTTACTATCCAAACCCAGTTAATGACAACTTAACATTAAAAGCTCAAAAAGAGATTTCTAATGTATCAGTTTATAACATGTTAGGACAAGAAGTGTATAGAAATGCACCTAATAGTGTAGACAACCTAGTAAACATGTCTGACTTACAGTCAGGAGCTTACTTCGTTAAAGTTACTATTGATAATGTGACGGAAACAATAAAAGTAATTAAGAAATAATCTTAAACTTTAATACAATTAAAAGCCACCTTTTTAGGTGGCTTTTTTTATACGATTAACTTACATTTGTTATATGGAATTAAGTTTTTCTTTTATCATACCTGTTTATAATCGTCCTATTGAAATTGAGGAGCTTTTAGAAAGCTTTTTAAAGATAAAAGGACAAACTGCGTTTGAAATTGTAATCGTTGAAGATGGCTCAACAATTACATCTAAAAGTATAGTGGATAATTATATCGAATGGTTAGATATTTCATATTATTTTAAGCAAAATTCAGGTCCTGGAGATTCCAGAAATTACGGAATGCAACATGCTAAAGGTAATTACTTTATTATTTTGGATAGTGATTGTTTATTGCCAAGTCATTACTTGCAAGAAGTAGAAGCTAGCTTAAAACTTAATTATGTAGACTGTTTTGGCGGACCAGATAAAGCACATCATTCGTTTTCAAATCTTCAAAAAGCGATAGATTTTAGTATGACGTCTGTAATTACAACAGGAGGCATTAGAGGCAATAAAACTAGTTTAGATAAGTTTCAGCCTAGAAGCTTTAATATGGGATTATCAAAAAAGGCTTTTAATGCTACAAAAGGGTTTGGAAATATTCATCCTGGAGAAGATCCCGATTTATCCATTAGATTATGGGATTTAGGTTTTAATACAATGTTAATACCTGAAGCTTATGTTTACCATAAAAGGCGTATATCTTGGAGCAAATTTTACAAACAAGTTAATAAGTTTGGGTCAGTCAGGCCTATTTTAAATACATGGCATCCACAAACTAAAAAAGTCACCTATTGGTTTCCAACATTGTTTACTCTTGGTGTAATAGTAGCTATAATTTTAGCAATTTTTAATTTAATTTTACCTTTATACTTAGTGCTATTTTATTATAGTTTGGTTTTTGTTTTAGCATTTATAAAAACTAAAAATATTGTAATTGCTTTTCAGTCAATATTAGCGGTATCAATACAGTTTTTTGGATATGGTTACGGATTTTTAAAATCTACATTACTATTATTTTTAAAGTCAGAAAAACCAGAAACTATTTTTCCTCATTTATTTTTTAAAAATTAAGGCATGCAAAAACTTAAATTAAAAATATTAGGATTATTTAAAAGTAAAAAAATCAATATTTTTTTATTGTTTTTTGTGTTAGCTTTTTCAATTTTGGTTTTAACAAAACTATCTAAAGTTTATACAGCTACGCTAGCTTTTAAAGTAAAACCTAAGGAGGTTAGTGATACGCATGTAATTGTTAAAGCAAACAATCCTGAACTTGATATAACTATACAAACTACAGGTTTTAATTGGCTTAGGTATGCTATTAAAAGACCACAATTAGATATTAATTTTAAAACAGACGTTTCAAAAAAGGACTCGACATTAATTTGGAGTGTTTCCAAAGGGTTTTCAAATATTAATAAACAGTTTGATAAAGAAGAAAAGATTATCAGTATTAATCCCGACACACTACTTTTTAGATTTGATGTCAATGATGTAAAATATGTACCAATAATCTTAGACTCAAAAATTCAATATGCTAAAGGGTATAACACTTTAGATACTTTAAAAACTGTACCTGATAGTGTTAAGTTAATTGGGCCAAGTTCTGTTTTAAAAACAATTAGTAAAGTAAAGACTCAGTATTTAGAATTAAAGGAGGTGAAATCCAATGTAAATAAAACGTTGTTACTGCAATTGGATAGTTTAAATAATAATATCAAAACCAATTTAAAACACGTTAACTTATCGGTTAATGTGTCTAAATTTTCAGAAGGTATTTTAGACATACCAATTAATATTATTAACATTCCGGAAGGAGTTAAGGTAAACTATTTTCCTAAGCAAGTATCTTTAAGTTTTACTACAAGCTTAGAAAACTTTAATGCAATAAAAGCCGAAGACTTTAAGATTATTTGTGATTATAATGAAGCTTCAGGAAGTTCTGCATTAGTTCCTAAATTAGCTAAACAACCTAAAAACGTTAAAAATATTAGGGTTTTACAACAAAAAATTGAATTTATAATTACAGAATGACACCAACAATCGTAGGTTTAACAGGAGGTATTGGTAGTGGTAAAACTACTGTGGCTAATTATTTTAAAGCATTAAATGTGCCTGTTTATATAGCTGATTTCCAGGCAAAAGCATTAATGAATCGTTCTAAAGTTATTAAGCGTAAATTAATTAAACTTTTTGGGGATGAGGCTTATGTAGACAATACGTTAAATAAACCATTTATTGCAAGTCAGATTTTTAGCAATCAAGATTTACTTAAAAAAATGAACGCGATAGTCCACCCAAAAGTAGCTAAACATTTTTCAAATTGGGTAAAAAAGCAAAACGTACCATACGTTATTAGCGAAGTCGCTATTATTTTTGAAAACGGAAGTCAAGGCAAATACGACTATATTATTACTGTTGTTGCACCAGAACAAACTAGGTTAAATCGCGTAATTAAACGTGATAACTCGTCTGAAGCTAAGGTTAAAGCAATCATGAATAACCAATGGACAGACCAACAAAAGACAGAACACTCAGATTTTGTAATTAACAATACCGACTTAAAAGACACAAAACTTCAGGTTGAAAATATCCATAGTAAACTCTTAAAATCTATAACAAAGGCTTAAAATTTAACGTTTTTGTTAATGTAAGGTTAAATGGTAAGATTGCTAAATGTTAAAATCTTAATTTTGGATGATGAACAAAAGGATTTTTTTTGTATTAGTCGTTTTAATGAGCTGTTCCCTAATAGGAATCATACTAGTTCAGGCGTATTATATAAATAATTCGCTTCAAAACACTGAAAAACAGTTTAACTTCAATGTAAGAAAAGCATTAAGCTATGTGTCTAACATTGTAGAAAATGAAGAAAAAGAGGATTATTTAAGAAAATTTAATGATTTATTAAGCAATGGATCAATCAATGTAAACGATACAACTGCAATTATAAATATTTACATTAAAGAAGATAATCCTGATACAAATGAAACAGTAATTTATCGAAACGGTATATTAGAAGAAAATTATAAAGTATCATCAGCGCTCTTTGACATAGGTTTAGATAGTTTAAACGTAAAACGTATTTTACAGAAAAGAGAAACCGAAATTATTGAAAACAACTCTATTGATGGTAGTAAAAACCTATCATCAATGTTAGCAAGACTAAGCAAGCTAAACGAAAGTACACGCATTGCTTTAGAGACTGTTTATAAGGATAAAGCCTACTTAAAACCTATACATAAGCGTGTAAATGTGGATAAGATTAATAGGTTGTTAGCTTTAAAGTTGTTAGAAAATGATATTAATATTGGTTACGAGTTTGCAATTTATAGTAACGATTTAGCAACAAAAATTAAAACTCAAGATTTTCAGTTAAATCCAGCGTCTACCTTTAGTGTACCATTTTTTTATAACGAAAATGATAAAAGTAATTACAGACTATTAGTTAATTTTCCGGAACGAAAAAAGTTTATATTATCATCAATATTAACGATGCTAATTTTATCTATAGTTTTTACTTTAATTATAGTAATAGCTTACTCTAGTGCATTATACCAGTTAATTAAACAACGTCAAATTTCTGAAATAAAAACAGATTTTATCAATAATATGACGCATGAGTTTAAAACACCAATTGCGACTATAAATTTAGCGTTAGACTCTATTAGAAATCCTAAAATAATTGATGACAAAGAAAAAGTCCTGCGTTATTTAGGTATGATAAAAGAAGAAAATAAGCGTATGCATGCACAAGTAGAAAATGTGTTAAGAATATCTAAACTTGAAAAAAACGAACTAAATATTAGTAAGGAACGTGTGGAACTTAACGACTTAGTAGAAGATGCTATATCACACGTAGAGTTAATTATTGAAGACAGAGGTGGTCATATTGAAACCCATTTAGATGCCCAAAAGTCATCTGTATTAGCTAATGAAACGCACTTTACTAATGTTTTAGTAAATGTATTGGATAATGCTATAAAGTATTCTCCAGAAGCACCTAAAATAATTGTCACAACAGAGCTGGCAGGAAACAATATTTTAGTGCATATAAAAGACCACGGAAGTGGTATGAGTAAAGCAGCTCAAAAACGTGTGTTCGAAAAATTTTATAGAGAACATACAGGTAATATACATAATGTAAAAGGTCATGGATTGGGCTTAGCATATGTAAAACGAATAGTAGAAGACCATCAAGGTCATATATCAGTAGAAAGTGAAAAAGAAAAAGGAAGTACTTTTACAATAAAGCTTCCATTAATCTCTTAGTATTATGGATGAACAATTAAAAAGAATATTATTAGTAGAAGACGATCCAAATTTTGGAACAGTCTTAAAAGATTATTTATCAATGAATGATTACGAAGTTACCCATGCAAAAAATGGTATGGAAGGCTTTGAAAAATTTAAACGTGGTGATTTTGATTTATGTATTTTAGATGTCATGATGCCATATAAAGATGGATTTACTTTAGCTAAAGAAATTAGAGAGAAAAATGCAGAAGTGCCAATCGTGTTTTTAACTGCTAAAGCCATGAAAGAAGACGTGCTTAAAGGTTATAAAGTTGGTGCAGATGACTATTTAAATAAACCTTTTGATAGTGAAGTCTTATTAATGAAAATAAAAGCTATTATGCAACGTAAAGCAAACGATACGGTTGCAGATAGTAAACAATTTGAATTTAAAATTGGAGGTTTTGATTTAAACTCTAAACTTAGATTTTTAACATACAATGGTGGAGAGCAAGTTAAATTGTCACCTAAAGAAAACGAATTACTGCGTATGTTAGCATTACATGAAAACGATTTAATGCCACGTGAGTTAGCATTAACTAAAATATGGAGAGATGATAATTACTTTACATCTAGAAGTATGGACGTGTATATTGCTAAACTTAGAAAGTATTTAAAATTAGATCCAAATGTGGAAATTTTAAATATTCACGGAGAAGGATTTAGATTAGTAGTTAATCAAAACGATTAATTATCAAATATATATTAAAAAAGCTAGCTTTTATGCTGGCTTTTTTTGTTTAATAAATCGAGTCTAAAATAATTTTAGCAACATTAGGTTTATAATGGCTGCTTTCAAAATAATTACTAATAGGTTCTGTTAAGTTGTTTTTTCCTGAAAAATCAAAGATGTTTTTCTTACCAAATATAGAGTAGAGTAGTTGTAATTGTTCTTCTTCCATTGGTATTTGATCATATAAAGGCGAAATAACTATTTTGTAATTAGTATGATGTTTATCAAAAAGTGATTGTATTTTATTTAATAATTCTATCTCATTATTTGTCACTTTTAAAATAAGTGCTGATGCTTTTGGTCTTTGATAAAAAACACCTTGTTGCTTCATTTTATTATAATATACTAAACTATCCTCTTTAATTTCTTTAGTTAATCCGTAATAGGAGTCGTTAAAAATGGGTGTAAACGTATCTGGATATTTGTCCATACGTACATAATTTTTCATATAATTTCTATACGTTTTAAAAAAGTAAAAATCGGTATAAGCTATCATAAATCGTGGATTTAGATTCGCTAAAATATAACTACTATAAAATTGGTATTTAGAAACATCGTTAAACTCTAATGGGTTGATGTATAAATGATTTAATCTTTTTTTTGTTCCAGCCAACACCTCTCGATCAATAATAATTAAAGCATGGTTTATTGGCGAATTTAAATGATCTAAAAATTCTAATTTTTTATAAATACCATATAAATCCTCGCTATGTGCATCATAATGAAACGGAACCGATTTTTCTGGTAAATAGTGCTTCCAGATTGGAGTTTTAAAGGCTTGAGATCTTGAGCTACCAAAAATAAAGCTATCATAATTTACACTGTCTTTATTTTTTAAAAAAATCTTTGTAGATACGTATGTCCTATTTAAAGTAGTGATGTCTTGATTATAATAGGTATCATAGTCTTTAAAAATTTTAAAAATATCTAAGGATAAAACTATTATTACATAAAGTATAATAGGAATAAAAAAGAATGCTAATTTTTTTAAAAAAATCTTCATTCTATCTCAGATTCTATTTTAGTAATTATAGCGCTCAATGGTGTTTGATAGTCAAACCATAAAGTTTCTGGTTTTCTTCTAAACCAAGTTAATTGGCGTTTTGCAAAACGTCTAGAGTTTTTCTTAATTTCAGAAATTGCAAACTCTAATGTCCAAGTCTTATCCAAGTAATTAAATAGCTCTTTATACCCAACAGTATTAAGGCTGTTTAAATTTTTAAAGGGTAGTAAGGACTCAACTTCTTTAATCAAACCATTAGCAACCATTATATCTACTCGTTTGTTAATTCTGTCGTAAATAACGTCACGATCAGCCTCAAGACCTACGGTAATTGTTTTAAATGGTCTTTTATTTTTGTCTTTATTTAAAAAAGAAGAATAGGGTTGCCCACTACCTATACAAATCTCTAAAGCACGAATGACACGTTGCGGATTATCTATTTTTATGGTGTTATAGGATTGCTCATCTAATGTTTTCAGCTTAAGCTGAAGTGTTTTTAACCCTTCCGTTTCTAATTGCGTGTTTAATTGCGTTCTAATACTTTTATCAACTTCCGGAAAATAATCTAAACCGTTAGTAACAGCATCTACATATAAACCAGAACCACCAACCATAATTACAACGTCATTCGTTTTATGAAGCAAAGCAATTTGGTTAATAGCTTCTTTTTCAAAAGCACCAACATTATAGTCTTCTGTTATAGATTTATTATGAATAAAATGATGTTTAGCAGCTGCTAGTTCTTCTTTAGTTGGAGCAGCAGTACCAATACTCATTTCTTTAAAAAACTGTCTAGAATCTGCAGATATTATTTGGGTATTAAAATGATTGGCTAATTTAATACTAAGTGCAGTTTTACCAATAGCAGTTGGTCCAACAATTGAGATTAGATATTTGTTAGCGTGTTTCAAATTAATAATAATTTAATTAAGGTTTAATGTAAGTTGTTTCCGCAGACTTTACAAAAATTAGCATCATCGTCATGATAGCTTTCATGACAATTGGAGCATCTTTGAGTATTTAAATTTAGTTTTTTACTTGGCGGATTTGGAGTATCATTTTCAGATTTTTTTAAGCTTTTAGAATATTCTGCAGATACAATTCCTGTTGGTACAGCGATTATACCATAACCTAAAATCATGATAATAGTTGTAATAAATTGTCCTAGTGCTGTTTGTGGTGCTATATCACCAAAACCAACTGTAGTTAAGGTTACAATACACCAATAGACACTTTTTGGAATGTTTGTAAATCCATTGTCTTCTCCTTCGACCAAATACATGATGGTACCAAAAATTACAGAAGATATTAGGACTGCAAATAAAAACACAAATATCTTTACACGACTAGCAATAATAGAGTCTCTTAATTGGTTTGAGGCTCCAAGATATCTTGCTAATTTTAATATCCTAAAAACACGTAATAAACGCAACGCTCTAAGAGTAACTAAAGCGTGTGAACCTGCAAAAACAAAAGAGATATACATTGGTATTGTGGACAGTAAATCCAAAATACCATAAAAACTAAAGATGTATTTAAAAGGTTTTTTTACAGTAATTATGCGTAAAATATATTCAATACTAAAAAAGATAGTAATTATCCATTCTCCAACATAAAGTGCATTGTGGTATTTAGCATCAATGTTTCTAACACTTTCAAGCATTACTAAAATAATACTTGCTAGAATTAATACAAGTAACACAACATCAAATAACTTACCTGCAGGAGTGTCTGCTTCATAAATAATTTCATGAAGTTTATCTTTCCAATAAGTTTTATTTTTTGTTGGGCTCATGTGGTAAAAATACTAAATAAACATTAGATATTTTTTTCTAAAACTATAACCGAGTTATTTTGAATATTTACGATGTTACTAAAAAATGATTTTAACTCAGAATAATAATTGGTTGGGTAAATTGTATTATAAAAATTAATCCTAAATGATAAATCAATATTACCATCTTTTGGCTTGGTTAAAAAATTAAGTAAGCCAGAGTTATTAGATAACTCAATAGTTTTATCTAATGGTTTGTCTACAATTTTATACTTGTTATTGGTATCAATTTGTAGGTAATATACAAGGTTGTTTTTATAACCAAAATCTATAGGATAAGTCCTAGTATTAAGTTGTAAAGGATTTTTTGTAAAAAACTTAAATATAAAAGGATCTAAGTATATTTTATTGTCAATTACAGTTAAAGGACCTGATATTGATAGCGTTTCTGTAAAAATAGATTTATTATTTTTATTGGTGTCTACTTGACTATTTTCAAAAGTTAAATCAGGATATTTATCTCTGTAATATTTTAAGTTATTTTGGTTGTTTTTCTTGTACAACTGACGTGCATCTAAAGCATCATATCCTAATTTTGTTGTAGTTAATGTACCAGAAAAGGTGTCGTCCTCATTAATTATTAGATTAATTTTATGTTGTGTTGTAGAGTTGGTATTGGTCTTTAAGTCTATCCAACGACTACCATTATCAAAATCCATTTCGCGACCATATTCGTTTAAACATTTAAACGGAATTTGCCCAAAAACTAAAGCAGGATTTGTGGCATCTAAAAAATAAGATTTACCATTAATTTCTGTTCTTAAAATAATATAATTAAACTCTGAGATTACAGGATAAAGTGTTGTTACAAATCCATTTTCTCTTGTAGAAATTAAAACAGGAAAGGTTACAATATCATGTTTTTTTAAAAGGTTGTATAGTAAAAGATTGATTTCGGCTACATTACCAGTCTTTTCTTCAATTATATCTTTAATAGATACATCTTTAAAAATACGATTATATCCATTCCAGGTGTAGTTATTTTTAACATAGTTAAAAATGTATTTGGCTTTATCAAGTTCGTTTTTTTGATCTAATAAAGTAGGATCAATTAACTTTTTTACTAAGCTTTCTTTTTTTAATTGCTTACCAAAATCTTCATTTTGCTTAAGTTCATCATCCGCAGTGTCCCATGTTTTAGTAATGTTTTGTACAGAACCATCAAAGCCTTTAATAACCTTTAACTCATATTCCATTCTGGATATATAATTTTTAGAAGCTGTAGTGTAATCTTCTTCTATAAAAGCAGGTATATCTTTCATTACATATTTACCAATAGTACAGTCTGCACTTGCTCCATTTTCTAATTGGATGCAATATTTTTTTATGTCACTTTGGTTAGTGCTTAACTTTAGCTCTCCAACAAGTTTTATATTATAATCATAATTACCAGGTATGCTAGTATTATACTCGCTGTACAACTTTGGGATGTCTTCTTGAAAATGCCATGAGTTAAAATTGAATAAAAATGGACTTTCAAAAGTATAGCTATATGTTATTACAGAGCCTTCTTTTATGTTTGGTAAAATAAATTTAAATATGGTGTAATTGTCGTTAACCTTTTCTTCAAAAACCTGAGAAGGATCTACGTTAATTCTAGTTACTTTGCCATCTTCAATATTGGTTGTTGTAGCTACTAAGTTTGTGATTTTTTCTGATTTTCTATCAGAATTATATAAATAAACCTCAATATTGGCTTGGTCAAATCCGTTTCGGTTTAATATTTTAATTTTTTTCTTATAATCTAAAACTAAGTTGAACGTTTTTTTATGAATTTCGGCATTTCCATATTCATAAAGGACAACAGCATTAGCAGTAGTATCTTGTTTAAATTCATTTAACTCTAAATCTGCTCTTGTGGTTGTTAAATTTTCAGCATTAAATTGGTTTTGAGACACTAAAAATTTTGAAAAGAGTAGTGTGATTAGTAATAATTTTTTCATTATAAATTGATGATTTTTAAGCGCTTATTTTTTCTTAGGTAACTTTGTATGATGTGTTGTTGGTCTCTATTATTCTCCATAGGAGTAATAATAGTTTGCAGGATTTCTAAATTATTAATTTGGTAATTTAAATTATAAAAGCCAAAACCTTTAAATATTCCGTTTTCAATTAAAATAGCACTACGCTCATCAACCTCTCGACCACGATCAATAATAACCATGTTTTTGTTTTTGTAGCTGTACTTATCTAATAATTGCTGTACGCGTTTATTATAATCTTCTGGAGACTCTTTTTGTATGCATGCACCTTCACATTTTTTTACTTCGTAATGGAAGCAACTTGTTTTGGTTTTATAAATACCTGCTAGTTTTTGACATAAGTTAAACTGTTCTACCATTTTTTCTAAAAAATGACGTCCACTTTGTCTGGTGCTAAAGGTTGTTATGCATGGTTTTCTACCATCTGCTTTGTCAATTGTAAGGTTGATATAACCGTTATGGTCTATAAAACTGTATAATGCATGCGTAAAAATACTTCTACGTAAGGCTCTGTTTAATATTGGTTTATTACGCTTAATCTCTTCACTTTCTTTTAAAAGTGCTACTAACTCGCTTCCGGTAGCTTCATATTTTACAGCAGCGACTTGAGCTTGCATTTTTTTGGATTTAGGTGTTGTGCCTGTAAAATGTTGGTTAACGCGATTTTTTATGTTTTTACTTTTGCCAATGTAGATTAACTCACCATCTGCTTTATACATATAATAAACACCTGTTACAGAGGTTAAATTATCAATAATATCTATTAACCTTGGTTCCATCTGGAATTTTGGTTCTTTTTTAATAGACTCCTTAATAATTGTTTTGTTTGTATCCTTGGTAAGTAGTAATTTAAACAGTTTAACGGTTGCTAAAGCATCTCCAGATGCACGATGCCTATCTGTTACAGGTATACCTAAAGATCTAACTAGTTTGCCTAAACTGTATGATTTTTGATCCGGAATTAAATCCTTACACAACTCAACCGTACAAAGGGTTTGCCTTTTAAAAGGAAATCCAAGACGTTTAAACTCGGTTTTTAAAATACGATAGTCAAACTGTGCGTTGTGAGCCACTAAAATTGTGTCTTCTGTAATTTCAACAATACGTTTAGCTATCTCGTAAAATTTAGGCGCATTTTTTAGCATTTTGCTATTTATACCTGTAAGATTAACCACAAAGGGTTGAATCTCTCGTTCTGGATTTACTAAACTTATAAACTGGTCTACAACCTCATGTCCATCAAATTTATAGATAGCAATTTCGGTTATTCCTTCTTCATTAAACTTACCACCAGTGGTTTCTATGTCGACTATTGTGTAAATAAAATATGTTTTTAATTATAATTTCTTGCACCAAATATACTACTTCCAACACGAACCATTGTGCTACCACAATCTATTGCTAATTGATAATCACCACTCATTCCCATACTAATAGTTTTTAAATTAGGATGTGTTTTTTGAAGTGAATCAAATGTTGATTTTAGTAAATCAAATTCTTGTTTAATTTGATTTTGGTCTTCAGTAAAAGTAGCCATTCCCATGACGCCAATTACATTAATGTTTTTTAAAGCTGAAAAATCTTTGGACGCTAATAAAGTTGTAGCGTCAGGTATTGACATTCCAAATTTTGAATCCTCAGACGCTATTTTAATTTGAAGTAAACAATCAATTACTCTATCGTGTTTTTTGGCTTGTTTATTAATTTCTTTAAGTAATTTAAAGCTTTCTACACCATGTATTAAATCTACAAACTCAGCCATATACTTTACTTTGTTAGTTTGTACGTGACCTATCATATGCCATTTAATGTCCTTTGGCATCTCTTGAAACTTGTCAGCCATTTCTTGGATTTTGTTTTCTCCAAAAATACGTTGACCAGCATTATAAGCTTCCATTAAATCACTAACAGGTTTTGTTTTTGAAACAGCAACTAAAGTAACGTGTTTAGGAAGTGTAGCTTGTATTTGATTTAGGTTTTGTTTAATTGACATTTGTTTTGTTTTTGTTAAAACTCATATATAGTAACACCACTTCTAATTTTAGGTTCTATATAAGTGCTTTTAGGTGGCATTGTTAATCCGTCGTCTGCAATTTGCTTCATTTGAGAAATCGTAGCAGGAATCATACCAAAACCAACCGTAAACGCTTTGCTATCAACCTTGCTTTTTAAATTTACAATATCCTTTTTACCACTAAGGTAATGGATGCGATTATCGTTACGTAAATCTGTAATTCCTAGAATTGGTTCTAATATGGTTTTATAAAGTACTTGTGCATCTAATTGGTCCAAAGACGTATTAAATGTATATTCTGTTTTTCTTAGATATAACGAATAAAACTCACCATCCAAATACATACTAAAATGATGTGGTTTTGAGGGTTGATATGGCGTTAATCCTCTGTTTTCAATACGATAAACCGTATCTAGTTGAATCAAAAATTCTTCTTTAGTTAAACCATTTAAGTCTTTAACTAAACGGTTAAACTCGTGTATACGTAATTCGGATTCTGAAATTAAATAACTCATAAAAAAGTTATAGCTTTCTTCACCAGAATGATTTTTGTTTTCGTTTTTTAAATCCTCACAAAGTAATTGAGATGATGCTGATCTATGATGTCCATCTGCAATGTACAACGTTGGCATTTTGCTAAAATTATTAGTAATAGCTTGCACGTCTACATCGTCCTCTATTAACCATAAATAGTGTGTGTCTCTGTATGTTGTTGTAAACTCAAACTCAGCACGTTCTTTTTGTTTTTTTGCTATTATGTTGGAAATAGCATCGTTATCAGGATAGGTTAGTAGTACAGGTTCTGCGTTAAAACCTACAGTTTTTAGGTAGTCTTTAAACACGGTTTCGCGAGAAGCAATGGTGTCCTCGTGCTTTTTAATAATATTATTATTGTAATCTTCAACACTAGCAGCAGCTACAATCCCATTAAAAACCTGAGAATCACGATCTACTATTTTGTAAATGTAAAAGCATGGTTTTTGGTCTTGTTTAAATACACCATCTTCTTTAAACTCAGAATATCTATTTCTTACCAATTTATAGCGAGCCTCACCAGAGATTTCTTTATCGTATTTGTATCCAGGATTTACAATATGTAAAAACGAAAAAGGATTATGGTCCAAACGTGCTTCTCTTTCGGGTTGCGTATAACTTTGATAGGAGCGTGAGGCTACTAAACTAACCTTATCTCTAGTAGGTCTAACCGCTTTAAATGGTAGTATTTTAGTCATTGTAATTGCAAAAAAATCTAGAATGATTAGACAGTTAGGAAAATATAAAAGGCATAAGATTGCTGGTTAAAACCATTGATCTAATATGCCTTTTTTTTATTTATAGGGTAAATTGCTTAGATACATTTTCAGCCTTTCTGCTTTCAGAATAATCATAAAATCCTTCACCAGATTTAACACCTAATTTTCCTGCGTTAACCATATTTACTAATAAAGGACATGGTGCGTATTTAGGGTTTTTAAATCCGTCGTACATAACGTTTAAAATTGATAGACATACATCTAAGCCAATAAAATCTGCTAGTTGTAAAGGACCCATTGGATGCGCCATACCTAACTTCATTACTGTGTCAATTTCTTGTACTCCAGCAACACCATTGTAAAGGGTCTCAATAGACTCGTTAATCATTGGCATTAAAATACGGTTGGCAACAAAACCAGGATAATCATTAACCTCAGTTGGTATTTTACCTAATTGTTTAGATAATTCCATGATGGTATTAGTCACTTCGTCGCTAGTGTTATAACCACGAATAATTTCGACTAATTTCATGATTGGCACAGGATTCATAAAATGCATTCCAATAACCATATCAGGTCTAGACGTTACTGCAGCAATTTGTGTGATAGAGATAGAAGAGGTGTTAGTCGCTAAAATCGTGTCATCACCACAAGCTTGGTCTAATTGCTTAAATATTTTTAGTTTTAAATCTAAATTTTCTGTTGCAGCTTCAACAACTAAACTTGCATATTCAACACCTTCTTCAATACTAGTAAAAGTGCTAATATTACTTAAAGTTTCAGCTTTGTCAGCTTCAGATATTTTTTCTTTAGCTACCATACGATCTAAGTTTTTAGAGATGGTATCCATTCCGCGTTTTAATGACGCTTCGCTAATATCTATTAATTGTACTTTAAATCCAGATTGTGCAAACGTATGTGCAATACCATTACCCATTGTTCCTGCACCTATAACTGCTATGTTTTTCATTTAAAATATATTATTTTTTAATCCCTTTATTCTGGGCTTTTATTATTGTTTTTACTGTTTTTTCTTACCACCAAATAATACATTGACAAAAAAATCTACAATGTAATTCCATAGTGTTTTCTTGTTTTTATTTTTTTGATTGGTCATAACTTAAAAGGTTTTAAAACTGATCTATAATCATGGTTGCCACTCGTAAAGCTTCCGTACCATCATGTAATGTTACTATTGGTGTTGTATTGTTGTTTATAGCATCAGCAAAAGATTCTAATTCATCTAAAATGGCATTATTGGCAGCAATTTCAGGATTGTCAAAGTAAATTTGCTTTTTAACACCTTCTGCATTTTGTAAAACCATATCAAAATCTCCAGGAGTTTCTGGTGCATCTTTCATTTTTACAACTTCACATTTTTTCTCTAAAAAGTCAACAGAGATATAAGCATCACGTTGAAAAAAACGTGTTTTACGCATATTTTTAAGTGAGATTCTACTAGCAGTTAAATTAGCAACACAACCATTAACAAACTCGATACGTGCATTAGCAATATCAGGTGTGTCACTTATCACTGAAACTCCGCTTGCAGATACATTTTTAACTTTAGATTTAACTACACTTAAAATAACATCAATGTCATGAATCATTAAATCTAAAACCACAGGTACATCTGTCCCACGAGGATTAAACTCGGCTAAACGATGCGCTTCAATAAACATTGGACTATCTAATTGGTCTTTAACTGCGATAAATGCAGGATTAAAACGCTCGACATGACCTACTTGACCTTTTACACCATTTTCTGCAACTAAAGCTCTAATACTTTCGGCTTCATGCACAGTATTGGTTATTGGTTTTTCAATAAATATATGTTTACCTTTAGATATAGCTTGTTTAGCACAATCGTAATGAGAAAGGGTAGGTGTGACAATGTCTACAACATCTACAGCATCTATTAAACCCTCAATGGTATTAAAATATTTGTAACCAAATTCGGCTTCTACTTTTTTAGCGTTGTCCTCATCAGCATCATAAAATCCTACTAATTGAAATTTGTCTGATTGATTTAATAATCTAAGATGAATTTTTCCAAGGTGACCAGCACCTAATACACCAGCTTTTAGCATAGTTTGTTCTGTTTTCAACAAAAATAAGTTTTTTTATACAGTATTTAATATGAATTTGATAATTATATAATCGATTTAAGACAAAATTATAAATTGAATGAAAAACCTTTTCAGCTTTAAATTTTTGAAGTAATTTTATGCTCTAAACTATCCACTACCATTGAAAGACACTTTTAAACATCAAGGCTTACGACAGCAGCTAGTAGCTGTTTTGAAGGACAAAGGAATTACTAATACAGCAGTTTTAGCTGCAATTGGCAGAATACCAAGACATTTGTTTATGGATTCTAGTTTTTTGGATCATGCGTATCAGGATAAGGCATTTCCTATTGCTGCAGACCAAACCATTTCTCAGCCATATACTGTTGCTTTTCAAACCGAATTAATGCAAGTTAAACGAGGTGATAAAGTGTTAGAGATTGGTACAGGTAGTGGTTACCAAACTGCTGTGCTTTGCGAACTTGGTGCTAAAGTGTATAGTATTGAAAGACAACAAGAGTTATTTAAAATTACGAGTCGTTTTTTACCTAAATTAGGATATAGAGCAAAAAAATTGATTTTTGGAGATGGTTATAAAGGTTTAAAAACCGAAGCGCCTTTTACTAGTATTATTGTTACTGCAGGTGCGCCTTTTGTGCCAAACCCTTTATTAGCACAATTAGAAATTGGTGGACGTTTAGTAATACCTGTTGGTGATAAAGTACAAACAATGACGCTTTTTGTTAGAAAAGGTCCAAAGGATTTTGAGAAAACAGAGTTTGGCGAGTTTAGATTTGTTCCGCTTTTAGAGGATAAAAATTAACTTGTAAGTCCTAGTCATTTTCGTAATCATGAACAAAAGTAATATGATTACTGCTTGCCATTAAATTAGGGTTTGTTCCTTCAATGCCTTCTGGAATTGATTGGTTACGTGCTTTGTAATATTTAACCCAACTAGATAAAGGTTTACCAGAACTATCGTTAAAAGTCATTGGGTGTGTCAAAAACGGAATAGAATATTTAGGTAAGTCTTGAGTTGAAAACATTTTGTAAACTAACTCTGAGCAATAATAGGAGGTGTCATCCCATAAAAAAATATCATCATAAGGTGTGTTAACTTTGTTAATACCATATTGTATTGCTGTTTTTAGATAAGGCTTGTAGTAGTTGTCTAGCCTTGCGACTGTGGTTTGCGATTTATTAAATTTATTTTTATTCCTTTCTAAAAATTTAACTATTGGTGTTATGCAAACGCCTTGTTTAGGTATAGCTTCTACAACAAACCATTTGTTATCTTTTTGCATAGCCATACCAACATGAGAATAATTTTTGGCAGAAGCAGTTGCTGTAACGTCTTTTATAGCATTATCAATGTCGTCTGATCCTGTGTTTTGGAATAGTAAATCCCCTTCTTTTAACTCAAAACTACTGTTAGTTTTTTTATTGCAACTTAACAAAATACATGAGAGTAATACAATGTATGATATGCGTCGTAAAAAATGATTCATTATTTAAAAGTATTAAAATGAAATATCAAAATTACATAAAAACTGTACTTGATTAAAGCGAATACTGTAAAATACAAAAGCTTTTTATTTTTTTAAATTTAAGTTAAGTCTTAAAAAATGTTAATGGTTGCTAATAATAAGACTTACATGTTGTTTCTTTGTTTGCTTATAAATAAAAATAAATTATGACTTTTTTTATATGCTTACTTTTAGGTTTTTGTATTGCTGCTTTAGGTAGTATTACTCCTAGTTTTTTAAATTTAACAGTTGTAAAGTATAGCTTAAAAAACGGTAAAAAATCTACATTTTATTTAATAGCTGGTTATGCAACAGTTTTGTTTTTTCAAGCAAATTTAGGCGCTTATTTGGCTAATATTTTAATGAAAAATTCTGAATACATCACCTTAATACAAAAAATAGGAACAGGTATTCTCTTTTTGTTATCCATTAATTTTTTTAGACTTTATTTTTCTCCTAAAAAGGAAGTTAGTGAGAAAGAAATTCCTAAATCTAAATCCTATTTTTACGGTATTTTAATGTCCTCATTAAATATGATGGCTATTCCGTTTTACTTTACATTTATTTCGTTATTAATTGGTTTTAAATACTTTGAATACAATGTGTTTAATGCCTTTTATTTTTCAATCGGTTCTACCATTGGTTCTTTTACTTTGTATACGATTTATGCGATTGTTGCTAAAAATATTGAACATAAACTAACTTACATTGCTTCTAAAATGGATTTTATCTTAGGTTGTTTAACTGGTGTTGTTGGTATTGGTAATGTGATCTATTTGTTTAGTAAGTAGTATAGGTAGTAGGCCTATATTAAAAACTAAACCCAAACATAAAGGTATCGTTAACCAATCCGCTTCCTTGGTAAGCCCTAACGTAGTCTACACGTAAAAAACGCATTTTTCCCCAACCTAAATTACTTAATCCAAGAGAGTATTCAGTATAAGGTTTATTTTCTTTAGTTGCTGCTGCATTAAATCCAGCAACCAAATTAAAATTAAGCTTATTTAATAGCGGAATCTTATTTAATATATAACCCTTAAAATTGTGTTCTGCATGTATTTCGGCGTAAGCCTTATTAGTACTTAATGCGTAGTATGGTAATATTTTAAAAGCATTAATATAATTACCGTCTATAACCGTATTGGTTTGATTACCATTAAAATGGTGGTAGTCTACAAAAGCAATATTGTCTGCATTGTTAAATACACCTCCTTTGGCTAAGTAGGTTAAATCACCTTTGTTACCTAGGTTTAAGCTTTGGTAAATTTGAGCTTTAAATTGATCAAAATTATAGTCAGCGTTACTGCTTCCAAAACCTTTTTCGTATCCTAAATATAATGTCGGTATTTTACTATTTGGAAGGTTGTATTTGCCAAAAGGATAACTCATGTAGTTTTGTCCAAAGTTAATACGCGTATTAAGATTAAACTTCATGATATTGTGCGCATCAAAGGATGCAACACCATTTGCAGAAGGATCTATTGGATTATTGCTAGTGTAATCTCTGTCATCTTGTGGTTGCCAAGTTTGATCTGTAGTGTTAAATAATGGTTTACGGTCGTTATAACTTAGGTCTGAGTATACATGTAAACCGTTTAGTACTTCTTGACTATAATTTAATTGAGCAAAATTACGGTCGTAAATTTTTAGATAATTTTTTTCTGCCCACAGAGAGTAAGAGGTGTTTAATACATCTAAACTAGTTAAGTTAGGATTAAATTGTTCCACTTTACTACCTCCTGATAAGGACACAAATGCTCTGTTTTTTTTATCAAATCTGTAATTTATAATTCCTGTAGCTCTTAATCTATCCTCTGACTCCCCATAGTTAATTGTAGATGACATATTAAAATACTCTGGACTATCGTCCTTAAATCGCTTAGTAAAACTTGCAGTTAATGATCCATTCCAACCTTGAACAGTGTTAAATCCTAGTTTGCGAATAGGAGAGGAGATATTAAAATACGTTTTGTTATACGAGTCACGATAACTGTAACCACCTAAAATATCACCAATTTTAAACTTGTTATCTACTTGGTCAACGGAGTCTAAATAGGTTTTGGATTCTCTGATTAATTGTATACTATCTCTTCTAACATAATCATTAGCCTCTACAGTAGTTAATGGAACTGGTCTTTTGGCATCCCAATATAACGAGTCCTTTTTATTTGCATTATCTTGAAAAGATAGGACTTCTCTGGTAAAATTCTTTTTATCAAAATTTGGGTTAAAGTCATAATCACTGTAAGCTGCTGTAAAACGTCCATCACCATTAAATCCAAAAATTCCAAACTCAAAATCAAATAGTTGTGTGGTTTTAACCCATTGTTTTTCTTGGTCGTAATAGGTAAACGTTTGTTTAATTTTAAATAGATCCACAGCAGGTATTTGTGCTTGTTGTCCAGTTAAAGTGACGTCTGTTCCAAATAAACTCCATTGGTCTTCAACAATATAAATAAATCCTCCAAATGCTTTATCATTTTTTCGTTTTGGAAGTAATTCAATCTTATTAATAAGGTTACCTAAATCGTCATAAAAGGTACCAACAAGTTTGTATTTGTAGTAGTTAAAGGCAAAGTCAGCAATAGGAGATACAATTTCGCTACCCAACTCAAAGGTGTTTTGATAAAAATTAAATTCGACGTCAGTCGCATTATTAAAGCTAAAACCATTACTGTCTCCACTAATTTTAGAGGCCACAATGGTTTCTTTAATAGGTTTAGGAGATTGATATTCTAGTTTGGATATTGTCTCTGATAAATAGACAATACCTGTTCTAGTAGAGTCTAATGCACCATCTAAATCGCCAACCTCTTGACCCATAATTTTTTCTGGGACATTGACCATTTTTAGTAACCCTCTGGAGTAAAACTCGGCTTTAAACGATTTAAGTTTATTTAAATTCTCTTTTCGTTTAGCAATGGTCTGCCTGATAATTGCATTTGCTGGATTTTCATCCGAATTAATAACAACCTCGTCTAAATTGATATCTTCTTCAATTAAAACAACATCTAGTACAAACGGAAGCTTTGTTATAACGACCTTCTTTTTTATAGTTTTATAACCTAAGTATTGAAACGTAATGGTGTAATCACCTGTTTTATTGATGTCCAATATGTAATTACCATCATTATTGGTTGTGGTACCAGTGTACGTATTTTCAATAAAAATATTGACTACAGGAAGAGGTTCGTTTTGGTTTGATGTAACGGTTCCTGTAATTTGAGAAAAGGCAAAGCTGCTAAATAGGGTAAATAGAGTAAGTAAAGAGTATTTCATGATAAGTTGGTTGTTTAATAGTATAGACGCACATTTTTATAAAATGGTTGCCTAGCCTCAAACATATAACTTATTGAAATTGAATATTGTTATAGAAATTATAAAATTTTAAAACGACTTAATTATAGATTTTTTTAATTCTATCTAAGTTTCGTTTATTATCTCTATCCTTAAGTGTTTCGCGTTTATCGTATAGTTTTTTTCCTTTAGCTAAAGCAATATCTAATTTAGCTAAACCTTTTTCATTTAAAAATAAGCGTAACGGAATAATGGTTAAACCAGAGGTGTTTACCTCTTTTAATAATTTTTTAAGCTCACGTTTGTTAAGTAACAATTTGCGTTCTGCTTTTGGTCTGTGGTTATAATAGTTTCCAAATGCATATTCCTGGATATTCATGTTAATAACAAACAATTCGCCTTGCTCATTAAATTCGCAAAAAGATTCGGCAATAGACGCTTGACTATTTCTAATAGATTTAATCTCTGTTCCGGTTAAAACAATTCCAGCAGTGTATTTGTCTAAAATTTCATATTGAAATTTAGCCTTTTTGTTAAGTATGTTTATCTTTTTTTGCATTAGTGCAAAGCTAATAAAATAGAAGTTAAAGTAATTATAATTGTTTACTCATTTTATACATCCCATTAAATTGACCTAAAATTAAATCAAAATCTAATGCGTATGAGTCCACGATTTTAAAACCACATTGTTTGTAAAACTGTAAAGCTTGTAATTGTGTGTCCATTGCTTCTAACCAAATGGATTTGGATTGGTTTGCTCTAGCAAAATCATAGCTTAGTTGCATTAATTGTTTACCTAAACCTAAACCTTGATAATCTTGGTCTAAATATAAGCGATGTAGTTTTGTGGTTGCTAATGACTTTTGATGGACCAATCTTAAAATGCCAATGGTTTTGTTATTGTATTCTACAAAATAATAATTGGCGTTTTTGTCTTGTAACTCTGTAGTGAGCTGTTTTAAATTATATTGCGAGTTTATGTACCAATTACAATCATTGTTTATCCATAAGTGTTGGTAAGCAGGAGGATAAATACGTTGCATTAATTGCAATAATGCATCGTGTTTGGCTAATGTAATGGGTTGTAAATGTAATTTCAAACGATCAGTTTTAAGCTAACTCTAAAGCAATATCTATCATGTCTTTAAAAGTAGTTTCGCGTTCTTTACTAGTTGTTTTTTCTCCAGTGACTAATGAGTCTGAAATGGTACAAATAGTTAAAGCGTTAACATTGTGTTTAGCAGCAACAGTGTATAATCCAGCAGTTTCCATCTCTACGCAAAGCACACCAAATTTACTCCATTTTTTATAGGACTCAAAATCGTCTGCATAAAACTCGTCTGACGTAAAAACGTTACCAGCTTTAATGGCAATATTTTTACTTTTAGCAGCTTCAACAGCTTTTTGAAACAATTCAAAACTAGCTGTAGGTGCATAATCTGCACCACCAAATCTAAGCTCGTTTACACCAGAGTTGGATGAGGCAGCCATAGCCAATACTACATCTCTAATTTTAATGTGTTTTTGGTACGATCCAGCGCTACCAACACGAATCAGGTTTTTTACACCAAATTGTGTAATTAATTCATGTGCATAAATAGATATGCTTGGTACACCCATTCCTGTTCCCATTACAGAGACACGTTTACCTTGATACATGCCAGTATATCCTAACATACCTCTAACTTCGTTAAAGCATACAGGATTTTCAAAAAAAGTTGTGGCAATCCACTTGGCACGTAAGGGGTCACCAGGTAATAATATAGTTTCTGCAACGTCGCCTTTTTGGGCTCCAATATGTATGCTCATAATTTTATTTATTTAATTGAAATGAATAGCCTAGTGTTTAATAACTTTTATCTCCTAATGCGTTGCCTGTCACAATTGCAATTCCGTTTGAGGTTCCAATACGATCAACACCTAAATTAATGTATTGTAACGCAGTGTCTGTGTCTCTAATCCCTCCAGAGGCTTTTATTTTTGTAGTACCATTATTAATGGCTTCTTTCATTATAGTTATAGCTTCAATAGTAGCACCTGATTTACCAAATCCTGTTGAGGTTTTAATAAATTCGGCTTTAGCCTTAATAGCTAATTTACTAGCTTCGTTTATCTCTTGGTTGTCTAGATAACATGTTTCTAATATTACTTTTAATGTGTTGTTAGGCATCACTTTTTTTACAGCTTCTATGTCTTTAAAAGCAGCATCAAAATCATGACTTTTAAGAAGGCCAATATTTAACACCATATCAATCTCGTCTGCACCATCGTGTAACGCTTGTTTGGTTTCTTCAACTTTTGCTTTAGTGCTCATAGCACCTAACGGAAATCCAATAACACTACACACCTTAACATCGCTATTTTTTAATTCGGCTTTAGCCAAACCAACATAGCAACTATTTACACATACCGAAAAAAAGTTATGAGTTATAGCTTCTTGACATAATTTTACAATATCAGCTTTAGTTGCAGTTGCTTTTAAAATGGTGTGATCTATGTATTTGCTTAATGGTTTCATCTAAAAATATTAAGATATAAAGTTAGTGGTTTTTTGATTAAAAAATGAATAGGTTTTATTATCAAATTACATGCAGCAAAAACAATAAAAAAACTTACTTAAACAATGACATAAGTCAGCTTTTGTGTTTTAAGTCTCGCTTAAATTTGTAGTATACAAAAACAACTAATTTAATTTATTATGAAAAAAATAATTATACCCTTTGTGTTACTATTACTATTATCTTTTAGTGTAAAGGCACAAGATGCACCATCTAACGATTCTGATTTTAATACTTGGCAAGCTCGTTTTAGAGTAGCATCTGTAATTCCATCTCCTGGAGATAATCTTGAAGGTGCAGATGTTGATATTTCTACAACCGTAATTCCAGAGGTTGACTTTACTTATTTTTTTACCAAGCATTGGGCTGCAGAGCTTATTTTGGCAACCACTAAACATGAGGTTGAGGTTGAAGGTTTGGATTTAGGTCATGTATGGTTATTACCTCCAACTTTAAATGTGCAATATCATTTTTATTCAGGTGATTTTAAACCTTACGTTGGAGCAGGTGTAAACTATACTATTTTTTATGGAGAAGATGCTGGAGATGTTGTGGGTATGGATTATGAAAACTCGGTAGGCTTTTCATTTCAAGCGGGAATTGACTATAATTTAAACGATAAATGGTTTTTAAATTTAGACATTAAGCAACTATTGCTTAGTACAGATGTAACTGTTAATGCAGGAGAAGCTGTAATACCTGTAGAGGTAGATATTAATCCTTTAATTATAGGTCTAGGGATTGGTGTTAAGCTATAATGATTGAATAAATATTATTAAAAAAGACTACAATTTGTAGTCTTTTTTTTTGTTTCAAATTTATTATCTCGTTGGACTTATTTATATTTAAAAAAAATAAATCTAGATGAATCAAAGTAAAATAGAGAAGGAATACGATTTAATTTGTGTTGGAGGCGGAATTATGAGTGCTACATTAGCACTAATGTCTAAAATACTTAAACCAGATTTAAAAGTATTAATTGTCGAACGTTTAGATGATGTTGCTCAAGAGAGCTCTGCTGCTTGGAATAACGCAGGTACAGGACATTCTGCGCTTTGCGAACTTAATTATTGCCCAGAAGAAGACGGTAAAGTCATAATTGATAAAGCTATAAAAATTTGCCAGCAGTTTGAGGAGTCTAAACAATTTTGGAGCTATTTAGTACAACAAGGTTTATTGAAAGATCCAGACCGTTTTATTGCAGCAGTACCACACCATAGTTGGGTTTTAGGTGAAGAAAATGCAACGTATTTAGAACAACGTTTTAACACAATGAAACATCATTTTATGTTTGATTCTATCCAATTTACAAAGGATAAAAATAAAATGAAAGACTGGTTTCCGTTAATTATGCATAACAGAGATGACAACGAAGTTATGGCTGCTTCTAGAATAGATAGAGGTACAGAGGTTAACTATGGTGCTTTAACAAAAACCTTATTTAATATTCTAGAAACCAAATTTGATACACCTGTATATTGTAATATGGAAGTTAAAGATATTGATCCAAGTCCAGATATTGATTGGACGGTAGAGATGGAAAATCTTAAAACTAACCAAAAATATAATCTAGAATCTAAACATGTTTTTATTGGAGCAGGAGGAGGAAGTTTATTGTTATTACAAAAAGTAGAAATTGAAGAAAAAGAAGGGTATGGTGGTTTTCCTATAAGTGGCGAATGGCTAGTTTGTAAAAATCAAGATATTATTAACCAGCATAATGCAAAAGTATATAGTAAAGCAGGTATTGGAGATCCACCTATGTCTACACCACATTTAGATACACGTTATATAAACGGAAAACGTGAATTGTTGTTTGGACCTTTTGCAGGTTTTAGTCCTAAATTTTTAAAAGAAGGGTCTAATTTTGATTTATTAAAATCGGTTAAATTTGATAATATTTCGCCTTTATTAGGTGCTTTTTGGCATAATTTACCGTTAACCAAATATTTAATAGAACAAGTGACCTCGTCACATGAAGACCGCATGAAGGAGTTACGCAAATTTGTTAAAGATGCAAATAGTGACGATTGGGAAATTTTAGTAGCAGGACAACGTGTTCAGATTATTAAAAAGGACGAATTTGAAGGAGGTGTTTTACAATTTGGGACAGAAGTGGTAAGTAGTAAAGATGGAAGTATTACTTGTTTGTTAGGAGCGTCTCCTGGTGCATCTACAGCAACATCAGTCATGTTGCAAGTGCTAGAAAAAGCTTTTCCAGAAATTTTACATTCAGAAGAAGGTAAAGCTATTATGGATAAAATGATTCCTTTTTATAACGCTCAGGTTGATGAAGCTTTGTTTAAAGCGCAGCTAAAACAAAGCGCTTTGGCTTTGAAATTGTAAATTAAAGAGAGATAAAAACCTTATTTTAAAGGCTATAACGCTTCAAGATTTTTCTCATTTTCTTGTTTTATAATTTCAGAGGTCCAAAGTATGGTGTCACTTAAATTTTTGAAAAGCTTGAAAGGTTTGTTATGAAACTTGTTTTCAAACTTAGAAGTTTCACGCATTTTATGGTCAGTACTAATAACTGCAAAAGCAACTAAATTTGGTATTGATTTTGCTGCATTGTAAACCAAAGGGTTAACTGTGTAAGAGACTACACGATTGGATATAAATGCAAAATTTTTATTTTTGAAATACTTACCTATTATTTCAACAAAAAGTTCTGTTTCATCATCACTGATAAATGCACCTTCTTTAACTTGTTTAATTAAAAAGTCATCAAAGACATAAACTTCGGCATTACCAATATCGTAATAATGAAATTTTCCCATGTTGTTTAGTAAACTTGTGATTAAGTTGATTTAGCATCAAGATAGTAATAAAAAAGAGTTTTTAAAAACCAATGCCTACTGCAAAATTAATTTAATTTTAATTATAAACAATTAACATTACCTATCAAATAGTAATACACTAATTATTGTGTTACATTTTAAATTATTAGTAATAAGATAATTTGTAAATGTTTTAATCATTAAAATAGCGTACTTGCTTAATATATAATGCTCTATCGTCTCCATCCAATTTAAACTCGATATCCAACCCAAACTCTAAGTACTTCTGTTTGGATTTATACACGTTATAGTAATAGTGTTTTTTGATTTTTTCTAATTGTTCGGAGAGTGTAATTATTTCGGCTTCAGTCATCACTAGTTTACCATTGTTAAGGTTAGAGTGTGATATGATTTCGACAATACGTTTGTCGTTATATAATTTAGAAGATGATCCAGAATAACAAATAACCTGGTCGCAGGTTACACCATCTTCAGGTTTTACAACACTTGCGTCTCCAACTTGGACATTAATAACATTGCCTAGATAGTTTTTTCGATACAAATTTTTGGTAATAGCAACACCATTGGCTTTCTCGTTAGGGAAGGAGCGATGCACTAAAATTCCCATTGCAATGCTATTTTGGTCAATATTAAAGTAGTCTCGTTCTAAAAAGGCACGCTCGTACCATAAACTTGACCATACTTTTTTGATTGCTTTTTCAATAGATTTTTTCCTGCTACCAACAATACCTGTTTTAGAGTCGTATAATCCTGCTCCAGAAAATCCAACAATATCTTCTGCATTTGTCGAGCTTCTAAAACGTAACTGAGTATGGTTACCTAAACTTTTAATTTTAGCTTCAACTTTGGATATTAATTCAGGATCTAAAGGTGTCTTTTTTATTAATTTCTGAATTGTTTTTAGTTGCTCTGTTAGTTTATTAGCATCTTGATTGATTTTGTAATCATAAATCATTTGCTTGACTAAGCTGTCTGCTCCAGACGTTTTTAGATGTGCTTCATAATAGTAAAACGGAATAGCAAATGCAGATTCCGGAATGTTAAAGGCTTCTTTTTTAGCTAAATCATATAACACACCAAAATTAGCTGCTTTGCCACCAACAGTGTTTATTGAGTTTTGACTTAAATTGTCTGCATTAATTAAGGTTTTTATAGTTGTGTTTTTTTCTAGAAATAACGTCGCTTTTTTCTGTTTTTTAGTTTTTCTTTCAAATTGTTCTTTAGAGATTGGTTTGATGTAAAAGGTGTCTAAAGCTACTTCAAAAGAAACATATTGATTGTCAAAGCTTTTTAAAATATCAGATTGCATAGCCTTAGTGTATGCTGCAATAGGGATTTTTCTATTTTTTCCTAATACCGAAATGTGACTTAATGGTGTTTGCAAAATAGTGGTTATAACACCAGCAGTAATAGGTAATTCTAAGATAGGTTGATTAATAACAATTATATCATGTTTACCAATATTGTATTGTTTTAACGAATCCACAGCTACAAATTTTAAGCATCCATAGCTTTTTTGAGTACTTACCGCTTGATACGTTTGTTCTCCATATAAATCTGAAGCAGATATTGTGGGAATATCTAAAACTGCATTTAAATGCTCTAAACGTGCAGTATTTAAAAAGAAATTAAAGCTTTTAAAA
This sequence comes from Olleya marilimosa CAM030, assembly GCF_000518485.1. Classification (GTDB taxonomy): domain Bacteria; phylum Bacteroidota; class Bacteroidia; order Flavobacteriales; family Flavobacteriaceae; genus Olleya; species Olleya marilimosa. The sequence continues at coordinate 384,733 of NZ_JADR01000001.1, forward strand.
AAGGTAGCTTTTTTAATGGCTTCATAAAAGGTTTTAATATCTGCAATTTGCATATCATCAATAGGAGAAAGCTCTAGGTTATAGGTGTCGTTTGCTAAATAATGATTGATGTTTCCTAATAAAAAACGTTTGTTTTTATGCTGTGCTTTGTAGTTAGAATTATTAAATTCTTTTAAGGTTTCAGGAATTTCTAAAAAGCCTTTACAGAAATGGTAATGGTATTTGTAATTTTTACTATTGATAAAGTAGAGCTGTTGTTCTTTAATATCAAAAACGACTTTTAAAGCATCAATATTTCCATATTTATTAGTATTTGGAGATGTTTTTAAGGCATTAAAATCGGTTTTAGAAGTTAATACACGTTTAAACTTAGTCTGAGATAAAACAAATGTTGAGGTTAATATAAAAAGAACGACGAGATGTTTTTTAATTAGAGATGTAATCAAGCTAAGTGGTTTTTTATTAGAGTAATACAATATATAATAAAAAAAAGCAACACGCCACTTTTGTAAAGTATTGTGTTGCTTTTCAACTAACCAACCATTATTAAAACGTACGTTTATACGCTTTATTTTATGTTAACAGAACTTTGTGATTATAGTTCTTTAGTTACTAATTCACTTTGATTTCTAAAGACTAATTCACCATCAAAAGCATCAAGTAAAATAATACTATCTGTAGTTACTTTTCCTGATAAAATTTCTTTACTTAACTGATTAAGCACGTCTTTTTGTATGACACGTTTTACAGGTCTTGCTCCATATTCTGGATTATATCCTTTGTCTGCTAAATATTTTACAGCTTCAGGTGTTGCATCAAAAGTAATCCCTTGTTTTGCTATCATTTTAGAAATACCTTTTAATTGTAATCCTACAATTTCTGTAATATTATCTTGTGTTAAAGGTGTAAACATAATGATGTCGTCAATACGGTTTATAAACTCTGGTCTAACCGTTTGTTTTAGTAATGCTAAAACATCCACTTTTGCACCTTCAATAGCAGTTTCTACGTCTTTTACAGCATCAAATCGTTCTTGTATTATTTGACTTCCCATGTTGGAAGTCATGATAATAATAGTGTTTTTAAAATCTGCAATACGACCTTTGTTGTCTGTTAAATGTCCTTCGTCTAATACTTGTAATAAGATATTAAATGTGTCTGGATGTGCTTTTTCAATTTCGTCTAAAAGCACTACAGAATAAGGTTTACGTCTAACCGCTTCGGTTAATTGTCCACCTTCATCGTAACCAACATATCCTGGAGGCGCACCAACTAATCTGCTTACCGCATGACGCTCTTGGTACTCGCTCATATCTATTCTAGTCATTGCACTTTCATCATCAAAAAGGTATTCTGCCAATGCTTTTGCTAATTCCGTTTTACCAACACCAGTTGTTCCTAAAAACAGAAAGGTTCCAATTGGTTTTTCTGGATTTTGTAAACCTGCACGACTACGTCTTACAGCATCACTAACCGCAACAATAGCTTCTTCTTGACCAACCACACGTTTATGTAATTCCTTTTCAAGATTTAATAGTTTTTCGCGATCACCTTGTAGCATTTTGGTAACAGGAATACCTGTCCATTTTGCAACAACCTCTGCAATATCCTCATAAGTAACTTCTTCTTTGATTAAAGAATTTTCAGATTGGTTATCTGCTAAGTCTTTCTGTAATTTTTCTAATGCCTCTTGAGCTTCTTTAATCTTACCATAACGTAACTCTGCAACCTTACCGTAATCTCCATCACGTTCTGCTTTTTCAGCTTCAAGCTTAAAGTTTTCAATGTCTTGCTTTCTGTTTTGTATGTTATCTACTACTTCTTTTTCGCTAATCCATTTTGCATTAATTTCATTACGTTCTTCTTTTAAGTTAGCTAAATCTGATTGTAATATTTTTAATTTGTTATCATCTTTTTCTCGCTTAATAGCCTCTATTTCAATTTCTAACTGCATCACTTTTCTGTCTAAAACATCAAGTTCTTCTGGTTTAGAATTGATTTCCATACGCATTTTAGCAGCAGCTTCATCCATTAAGTCAATTGCTTTATCTGGCAAAAATCTGTTGGTAATGTAGCGTTGAGACAACTCTACAGCACCAATAATGGCATCATCTTTTATACGTACTTTATGGTGTGTTTCGTATTTTTCTTTAATACCTCTTAAAATTGAAATAGCACTTTCTGTATCAGGCTCGTCCACCATTACTTTTTGGAAACGACGCTCTAAAGCTTTGTCTTTTTCAAAATACTTTTGGTACTCGTCTAAGGTCGTTGCACCAATAGCACGTAATTCTCCACGCGCTAAAGCAGGTTTTAAGATGTTTGCAGCATCCATTGCACCTTGTCCGCCACCTGCACCAACAAGCGTATGGATTTCGTCAATAAATAGTACAATATCTCCTTCGCTTTCTGTTACTTCTTTAATAACTGCTTTAAGACGTTCTTCAAATTCTCCTTTAAATTTAGCACCTGCAATTAGTGCTCCCATGTCTAGTGCAAAAATTTGCTTGTCAACTAAGTTTTCTGGGACGTCACCATCTACAATTCTATGCGCTAAACCTTCTGCAATAGCAGTCTTACCAGTTCCTGGCTCACCTACTAAGATTGGGTTATTTTTAGTACGACGAGATAAAATTTGAAGGATTCTTCTAATTTCTTCGTCACGACCAATTACAGGATCTAATTTTCCATCTCTTGCTAATTGATTTAAATTTTTAGCGTATTTATTAAGGGAGTTGTAAGTTTCCTCTTGACTTTGAGAGGTGACACGATCCCCTTTTCTTAATTCATCAATAGCAGCTTTTAAACCTTTTTCTGTTACGCTTTGGTCTTTAAGCATTTGTGCTATTTTGCTGTTTGATTTAAAAACAGCTAAAATAAAGTGCTCTATTGATACGTAGTCGTCATTCATTGCTTTTGCAATAATAGACGCTTCGTTAAGTGTTTTACTAGCTTCACGAGACAGCATTAAATCTGCACCTGTAACTTTAGGAAAACTTTCTAGTTGCTTATCTAATGCTAATTCTAAAACATTAAGATTTACATTTAATTTTTTTAAAATGAATGGTAGTACGTTTTCATCTACCTCAAAAATGGCTTTAAAAAAGTGTTCATTTTCTATTTGCTGATGACCATAACTTTGCGCAATTTGTTGCGCACGTTGTATGGCTTCTTGCGATTTAATTGTATAATTATCTGGGTTCATATATTGTGTGTGTTTTTATTTCCGCGTAAGCGAAAATCTTATGTTTATTATTGTTTTACGAAAGCTATATTTCAATTACCTTACCAATTGTATTTGCAAGACAAAATGTCGCTATCGCATTAGTTTTAGCTGACTTTTAGTCAGTTTGTAGTTGTTTGATATTTCTATGTAAGTTAATTAAAACCTTTCGACATAATCTATGATTAGTATCATAAAAATGATATTTTTGTTTAACTTATAGCAGTTATATTGCTAAAAAGAAATTATTATGTTTGGAAAATTATTTGGAGGTTCTAAAGAGCCAAAAGCAAAGAAAATACTTGCTTGGAAAAACTTAACTGAAGTAGCTCAATTAGATGAAATAGAAAAATTATCTAAAGGAAAGACACAAGTTATATTTAAACACTCTACACGTTGTGGTATAAGTAGTATGGTTATGAATCAGTTTGTAGATGCTTTTGATGTAGATTCAAATTTGGACCTATATTATTTAGATTTATTAAATTACAGAGAGGTATCAAACGAAACTGGTTATAAGTTTCAGGTTATGCACCAAAGTCCACAACTATTGGTAATAAAAAATGGAGTAGTGGTAACGCATGCTAGTCATGGCGCGATTAATGAAATTGACCTAACTAAATTTGTTTAAATTATGAGATATGTATTACTTTTTATTGTTGTGTTAGTAACTTTTGGTTGCGAAACTAAAACAGAAGACGTTTATGTGGCTTCCAATAATTGGAAAGCAATGCAATGGAATAAACCACTTAGTGACTCGTTAGTTTCTGGATCGTCTTATTTATCGGTTTATTCACAAATTTATAGTGTAACAGAACATAAGCGTCACGATTTGACAGCAACTATTAGTATTAGAAATATTAATAAAAAGGATACAATTTTTATAAAAGAAGCAGATTTTTACAATACAAAAGGTGATTTAATTAAAACTTATTTTACTGAAACGATTTATGTTAATCCAATGCAAACTATTGAAATTGTGATTAATGAAAGAGATGTTGAAGGAGGAACTGGAGCTAATTTTGTTTTTGATTGGTTAGCGTCTAAAGATGTAAAACCACCATATTTTGAAGCAGTAATGATATCTACATCTGGTCAGCAAGGTTTGTCTTTTACAACAAAAGGTGTTGAAATTAATTAATGTTTATGAAAGAAATATTAACGACGTTTTTATTTTTAGTTGCAGTAATTGATCCATTAGGATCCATACCTGTGTATTTAGAAGCTACCAAAAATTTTGATAAAAAATATAAAAAACGCATTGCTGTTAGAGCTAGTTTTGTTGCTTTTTTAGTGCTATTATTTTTTATTGTTATTGGACAATTAATTTTAGAAGGAATGAATGTTACGTTAGATGCGTTTCAGATTTCTGGAGGAGTGATATTGTTTTTATTTGCATTAACTATGATTTTTGGAGAAGGAAAACCAGAAACAGAAAAGCATGGTATTAAAGATTATAAACATGTTACTATTTTTCCGGTAGCTATTCCGTCTATAGCATCTCCAGGTGCTATTATGGCTGTTGTATTGCTAACGGATAATCATATTTACAACATACAGCAACAGTTATTTACTACAATATTAGTGCTTATAGTTATTGTCCTAACTAGCTTGTTATTATTGGCAGCTAATAAGGTCCAAGAACGTATTGGAGAATATGGTATTACCGTAATTAGTAAAATTATGGGATTAATATTAGCATCCTACGCTGTGCAAAGTATTTTAAGCGGATTAAAAGACTTTTTTGCTTAACATATAAAAACTCCCAAATTTATTTGGGAGTTTTTTTAAATGATGAGATTAAAACTTAGCTTTTAAAAGTATATCTAGTTATTATGTCTTTTAATTTATATTTTAAATCTTCTCCTGTGTCATAAACCATTTGTTCGTTACTAGGAAAACGTACTTGTCTGTTTTTTAATAATAGTAAATCTTCATTATTTAAAGCTCTACGATCACCTTTTACAGTTCCAAAAGTGTTTTCAAATACAAACTGACTATCTATTGAAAAGTTATCCAATATTTGGTTTTGCTTTACATCTGTATAAACAACTTTAGCAATCACTTGTGTAGATTTATGTTGGTTAACTTCAAAAAATCTAGCTTTAATATTTACTATTTTATCCTGTTTAATATCGTTTCCTAAACTGTCTTTTACAACATTACCATTATCATCTAAAGCATATTCCCAACCATCAATAATATTTTTTTGACGTAATAATTGTCTTTCTGTAATATGTTCTGGTGATATGTTAATACGTTGTAATTGTAACTCCATATTATAATCATAGTCTATAGTGTTATCTTGATTGGCATGATAAACTGTCCAAAACTGATTTAAACCATAAGTGTCAAAGTTTAATAAATCTGATTCTAAACGTTGTGGTATTATTTGATGTGTTTGATTTATAATAGATACTAAAACAAAGTCAGTACCATAAAAATGAGCTTCCTGTAATAGGTGTCTTACATCTTTATAATTTGGATTTATACTTTCTATTTCATTTAATAAAGTATAAGCATCACGATTAGCATACTTGTTATGCGTTTGCATTAATTGTAATGCTTGTTCGTGTTTGTATTCGGATACTTTAGCTCTGTAATTTACAATTTCATCACTATAATCGTTAAAACTTAGCTCTAAAGTTTTACCATTTAGTTGTAAAGGTAAAACACGTTTTATTGCGTTTTGACGCGTTTCTAAATCCAAATAGGTATTATATATTGTTTCGTACAGTTCCGGATTACCATCTTTAGTTAGATGGTTAAGAGTATTATGGTCGTCTTCAACAACTTTGTAATAAGCATCTTGTAATAAAGCAACATAGTCTTGCTTGCGCTTTTTATCTTTGTTATTTTCTAATTTTTTTAAGGCATTACTAATTGCCAAATCATAATTACCAGAGTGTAATTGCTTCTCGATTTGTTTTCTTCCAACACAAGATGTAAGTACTAGAAGAACTACTAAAATAAGTGTGAAGTTTCTCATCTTTTTTGGATTTAATTGGTTTCTATATGTTTAGAATTTCAATTTACGTGCCAAACCCAAAAAAGAAACCCTTAAATTTTAAAATTTAAGGGTTAACTATTTGATATTTAATAAGTTGTTATTTTGCCTTTTTAGGCTCAAAGACTGGTAGTAATTTTGTTTTTACTTCTCCAAAACCAATTCTAGTTCCTTCTTTTTCGCAATACCCTCTCATGATAACAGTATCATTATCATTAATAAATTTACGCTCTGTACCATCATTAAGTTTAACAGGCTTTTCACCTCTCCAAGATAATTCCAACATCGATCCATAACTATCAGGTGTTGGTCCAGAAATAGTACCACTTCCCATCATGTCTCCAGAGTTAACAGGACAACCATTTACAGTGTGATGTGCTAATTGTTGAGACATGCTCCAATACATGTGTTTAAAGTTAGATTTGCTTACAACTGTTTCTTTAGCTTTTTCAGGTTGAATAGCAACTTCTAAATTAATATCGTAGCTTTTTTTACCACTTTGTTGTAAGTAAGGTAAAAGTTTTTTAAGTGGTTTTGGGCTCTCAGCTTTAAAGGGTTGTAATGCATCCAAAGTAACAATCCATGGAGATATTGATGATGCAAAGTTTTTAGCTAAAAATGGTCCTAATGGTACATATTCCCACTTTTGGATATCACGTGCAGACCAGTCATTAAATAATACTAAACCAAAAATATATTCTTCAGCTTCATTAACCGGAATTGGTTCTCCTAAGTCGTTAGCATCTGTAGTAATAAAAGCCATTTCTAACTCAAAGTCTACTAATTTACTTGGTCCAAAAACAGGTTCTGTAGCTCCTGCTGGTAAGGTTTGACCTTGTGGTCTATGTACTGGTATTCCAGAAGGTATGATAGAGCTGCTTCTACCATGGTAACCCACAGGAATATGAAGCCAGTTTGGTAATAAAGCATTATCAGGATCTCTAAACATCGTTCCAACATTAGTTGCATGCTCTATGCTTGAGTAAAAATCTGTATAATCACCAATTTGCACTGGCAATTGCATTTCAATTTCATCTAGTCTAAATAAAACAATTTCTTTATGTTTTACGTTGTTTTTAAGCAAATCATTCTCTGCATCAAAAATTTCAGCAATTCTATTTCTTACTAAACGCCAAGTTTTGCGTCCATCTGCAATAAAATCGTTTAAGGTATCTTGAAGAAAAATATCATCTGTTAAAGGGATACCCTCAAAATAGCCTAGTTGGTGTAAAGCGCCTAAATCAATTGCTGTGTCTCCAATTCGTGTTCCAATGGTAATAATGTCGTCTCTAGTTAAGAAAACTCCAAATGGAATATTTTGAACAGGAAAGTCCGAGTTTTTATCGACGTGTAACCATGATTTTCTGTCTGGATTATTTGCGGATAATGGCATATATATAATTGTTGATTTGTTGTTTATAAATTCTAAGTAAATATATGTTTTTTGAATTATTTACAAGCAGTATTTCTTATTTTTGATAAATATTTAACGATAAAACTATTTTCGCTTTAAGCGGAAATTTAAAAACATACAATTATGCAACGCGACGAACAAATTTTTGAACTAATTCAAGCAGAAAAAGAACGCCAACTAGATGGTATAGAATTAATTGCATCCGAAAACTTTGTCAGTGACCAAGTTATGGAAGCAGCTGGATCTGTATTAACTAACAAATATGCCGAAGGGTATCCAGGAAAGCGCTATTATGGTGGTTGTGAAGTGGTTGACGAAGTCGAGCAAATCGCAATTGACAGAGCAAAAACTTTGTTTGGAGCAGAATATGCTAACGTGCAACCACATTCTGGTAGCCAGGCTAACACAGCAGTTTATCATGCAGTATTAAAACCAGGAGATAAAATATTAGGATTTGACTTGTCGCATGGTGGACATTTAACGCATGGCTCTCCTGTTAACTTTTCTGGAAAATTATATAATCCAGTATTTTACGGAGTAGAGGAAGCTACAGGCGTTTTAAATTACGATACCATCCAAGAGATAGCAACACGTGAAAAGCCACAATTAATAATTGCTGGAGCTTCTGCGTATTCTAGAGATATTGATTTTAAACGTTTTAGAGCAATTGCAGATAGTGTTGGCGCTTTATTATTAGCAGATATATCACATCCTGCTGGATTAATTGCAAAAGGGATTTTAAACGATCCATTACCACACTGTCATATTGTAACAACAACAACACACAAAACATTACGTGGACCAAGAGGAGGTATGATATTAATGGGTAAAGATTTTGAAAACCCATTTGGATTAAAACTTAAAAACGGAAATTTAAAAATGATGTCCTCACTTTTAGATTCAGGTGTATTTCCTGGAAATCAAGGTGGACCATTAGAGCATATTATTGCTGCTAAAGCAATAGCTTTTGGTGAAGCGCTAACAGAGCCATTTATGCATTATATGTTACAGGTTAAGAAAAATGCATCTGCTATGGCTGAGGCTTTTGTAAAACGTGGCTACAAAATTATATCTGGAGGTACAGATAACCACATGATGTTAATTGATTTACGTAACAAAAACATTACAGGTAAAGATGCTGAAAAAGCATTAGTAAAAGCAGACATTACTGTAAACAAAAACATGGTTCCTTTTGATGATAAATCTCCATTTGTAACCTCTGGAATTAGAATTGGAACAGCTGCAATTACAACAAGAGGTTTAAAAGAAAATGAAATGGAAGCTATTGTGGAGCTTATTGATCAAGTAATCATGAATCATGAAAACGAAGAGTTATTAGATGAAATAGCAATAAAAGTTAATGCAATGATGAGTGAATTACCATTATTTGTAGCTTAATTAAATAGATAATTTCGCTTTCGCGGAAAAAAAGCCTGCTATATTTTAGCAGGCTTTTTTTGTTTTATAATCTTCTAAAGATATCGTTTAAGGTTTTAAAATCGCTACGCTTATATCTAACATCGTCTCTTTCTCTTAAATATTTGATTAAATCATGTTTAGGTCCAGAAGTCCAAAAATTCCAAGTTTCAATTAATTGATTATTTACATCAATAATAACTTCGTTAACTAATTTATTATCAAAAGGATAATTAGCAGTATCATAAACTATAACGTCTATATTATTATCAAAAACTTTTCTGTATAACTTTCCATCATCTTTAATAAAATTAAACATAGTGTTAGCATCAGAATTTGGATTGTATAGCATAACATCATTAATTTCATCTTTACAATAATAATTGTAAGTTTCTCCATCGTCATGCAGCACTACATAATTGTCTGCAATAGAATTGTTTAAGCTAAAATATCCAATAATAATTGATCCATCATTCAAAGTCATTTCACCTTGATAAAAGTCATTTGGATAATCATTTAATGTACTAAGAAAAGTAATTAAATTAAGGGTCTCTAAAGCTATTACGCTGGAGTTACTTTTGTGTTTAGTTTGGCCATTTGCAGTAATCATAAATAATAATAAAACAAAAGCTGCAATACGTTGGGTAATTTTACTTGATTTCATAAGATTATTTTTAAGAGATTAAACTTTTTGTTTATTCTCAATAATCAGACCAATTTAATTTAATTATAAAATTAGAAGTTAATTAGGAGGTTATAGATAGTCTTCAGAGTCATAAGAAGAGAGGTTAGTTGATTTGTAAAATGGACAAAAAGCTGTAACACTAGCAAATAAAAACATGGCTGAAACTACTATAATTATAAAAGCTATTAGACCTTTAAATTCTCCAACATATAATATTGATATAAGCAGCAAAACCACAATAAAACGGACTAATCTATCAAAATTGCTCATATTTCTTTTTAATTTTATCATGACTAAATAATTGAGGGTTGTTATTTAGTTCAAAACTAAAAGAAAAAGCAAGTGCTATTTTATTCTTTCGTTCAATCTAGAAAATGATATGTTGAAATGCACCTAAGTCTGGACTAGTGGTTCTGTTAACTCCTAAAATATCATTTGGTACTTGACTAGAAAAAGTAGTATTACCTTGACCATTAGCAGCTGAGTCTTCTCCAATTTTTAAATTATTTTCCAAAGGATTTTCAAAATCAGGAGCTTCGTTAAAAATCATGTTTTCGTAATGTGTGGTATCATCAAAATCATAATTTGGACTAGAAAAGAAGTTGCTGTTATCCTGAAAACGTAATAAGCAATTTGTGAATTTAAAATTAAAAACTACCGAAGGATCTTCAATTTGGTCAATTAATAATTCAGGATTATCATTTCCGTAAATAATACAGTTGTTAAAATTAGCTTCGGTTAAATCCGAAATAAAAGCAGTATTGTCTGCATCCACCACAAAATTATTTATTAATAAGGCAGGAAATTGTCTAAAACTACTATTCCAATAATTAGCAATTGTTGAGTGTGTGACGTTGTATTTTCCTCCAAGAGTCGCACCAAAACTAGCTTGTCCAGCATTATTTAATACTATATTTTCTGCACGAATCGAGGTGTTTCTACCTAAAATACCAAACGTACTAATATTATATATTTGAGTATTAGTAATGGTTAATTTATCAATTACAGCATCTGCATTACCATCTGATAATACACCAACCGTTGCGTTTTTTATAGTTGCATGATTAATGGTATTATTTTGACTGCCTTCAAATAACCAAATAGTTCCCCATTGTCCAGGTACATCACTATAGATAGGCTCCAAACGGTCACCTTCAAAAATCACTTCGTTTTCTAATACTTCAGGATCAGTACTTAAAGCACCATTAACATTTAAAGTTGCACCTTCTGATACTAATAATCCAGAATTAGCATGAAAATGCACACGTGCTCCAGCATCTATTGTTAACGTTTGGTTATTTGGTACTGCTGCATAACCATAAATAACATAGGGTTTATCATTGGTAAAGTTTAGTTCTTCAGGTAATAACTCGCGACCTTGTATATCTGTATCAACAGACTCACCATCAATGGTTAAAGTTAAGGTTTCAATAACACCTGTTGTATTGTCTTTATCAGGATAAATAAAAACAGCATCTTTAACTAAGGTCACTAAATCTACATCTTGAAGATTGTCTCCAGAATCAAAGATTATTTTATCAGTATATAAATATTGATTATCTGTAATTGGTGTGTTATCCGTATTAAAAGTAGTTTCTATAAAAACAAAAAGACTATCTTTTGCTAATATTTGTACGTTTTCAAAGCTTTTTCCTGCTTGTCCATCTACATTTAAACGATAACCAGAATTAATTCCATTTTGTAAAGAGACATTTGGTATGTAGATATCGTCGTCACTATTATTATAAACTTTTAAGTTATAAGTGCTTGACCCTATGTTTGCAAAAATAGTATCTAAATATACTGTGTCTTTAGAAAAGCCTAAACTTCCTGAACTAGCCTGAAATTCGAAATCCTTACGACAAGAACTCCATAATAAGATAAACCCAATACAGCAGATAAAATATAGCGTACGCTTCATAAAAATGTAATTGTAACTTTGGTTGACTAAAATATAACTTTTTTAAAGGGTAATTAGTATGTGTTTCCAAAATTATTGAAAAAGGTCAATGATTTCAAGTGTAATTCTAGAAGGTTTATTTGTAGTCACGTTAATAAAACACCATTTTGTTTCGGAATAAGCACAAATTTTATTGCCAACTAAAATTTCTACAACCCTAATTGAGGTTACACCCTCACACGCTTTTACATAGGTTTTTAAAGTTACTGTATCTTTAAGAATTATTTGATGTTTGTAATCAATATGATGAGATAATAATACCCAATAATAATTACTTAGCATGTGTGATGTAGCTTGAGTATGCCAATGTGATTTGGCTATTTGATTTACCCAATCTATATACCTGACATTGTTAACATGATTAAGATCATCAAGGTCTTTTTTAGTAACTATTAAGGTTTGACTATGTGTTTTCATGACTAAAGTAAAGGTCTAAATTACCACTTATTGTCGGTTTTTAAAGTCTGCAATAATTTTATTAAAAGCTTTGCCTTTTTGTACAAAAAGTTCTATTAAATCGACTTCTTTATCTTTTTCTAAAAGCTTGCTGTCCAGTTTGTTTTTTATAATAAATTCAAAAAAAAGTGGAATATATTCTTCTTCAATTGCTAGATCCTGAGTTAAAAATCGTCTGTTAAATATGCTAGAATTTTCAAAAAGCGATTCTAAATCCTCAAAAGTCATTTCAATAAAAGGTGGTTCGATATATTTATCTTTATTTTCAAACAATTTAGCAATCAGACCAATAACTTGTATAATATCAATTCCGCCTGCTGTTCGTTGTTTAGAGTAGAGGTGAGGATTATTTTTTATATCTGCCAAAATCTGGTTTTTAAGCTCAGTTTCAACAACATTAATATTTGCTAAAGTCTCCTTGTATGGCTCAATAAGTTGTACTTCGTCTAAAGTATTAAGTACTTGTTTAAGCTCAATAACTACACTTTCGTGGAAATGATAATCTTTTAAGACTAACTTTTGCTCGTTATAAAATACCGAACTAACATGAAGCGTATCTCCAATTTTTGCTGCTATTGAAAACGTTCCGTTAGTATCGGAAGCTGCCATTTTATTGGAAGACAAGTTAGTTATTTTAATATTTTCAATGGTAGTAATGGAGTCGTAAACAATACCATTTACTGTTTGTGCAGACACAAAACAGCTTGTTAAAAATACAATTAAAAGCGTAAGATTTTTCAAGAGTTGGTTGGTTGATTCGTTTCAAATTTAGATTTATCAAAGACATGAAAAATTTAATTAAGAGACTTTAACACCTAATTTATAATCTTTTAACTTTTAGGTTATTGTATTAGTTTTCTACAATTTTTACCTCAAATAATTTATCCCAACGTTTTCCGGTTAAGAAAAACGTTTGTGTTTCTGGGTTGTAAGCAATACCATTTAAACAGTTTTCGTTAATTGAAAAATTAGGAATTTGTTTTGTTAAGATTGTACAGTCAATAACCGCTTCTACAGCACCATTTTTAGGGTTGATTATAGCAATTCCGTTTTTCTCCCAAATGTTAGCGTATAACTTGTTGTTAGCAAATTCAATTTCGTTTAATCTTCCAATTTTTCCTTTTGTAGTGCACACTTGTATGTGATCTTCTTCAATTAGCGTATCTGGATTTAGACTCCAAATTAAACTAGTACCATCACTTTTATATAGTTTAGTTCCGTCGTTTGCAAAACCCCAACCTTCTTGACTTTGTCCATAGTTAAAGCTGCTTTTCTTTTCTAAGGTAGTGGCATCATAAGTAAATCCTTTACGACCTTGCCAAGTTAAATGGTAAACGGTATTGTTTAAAACTGTAATTCCTTCTCCAAAAAAAGCATCAGGAATCGCTGTTTCAATGATAACGTCACCAGTTTTGTAATCTATTTTCCTGATCTTAGATTCGCCACGTTGTCCAGTACTTTCAAATAACACACCATTATTAAACTCTAAACCTTGAGTAAAAGAAGTATTATCATGCGGAAAAGTATTAATAATTTCTACCGTTAAAAATTTTGGAGCTACATCACTTAATAATGCAATAGTTTGATTGACTTCTGTTGTTTCGCCATCAAAATTAATAATTGCTTTTAAAGTATGCTCTCCTAATTTAAAATCGGAAAGTGTTTGTTTATCCTCAATAGTTTTTCCGTCTAATTGATAACTGACAGAAGACACTTGGATGTTTTTAGGGTTTTTTAAAGACAATTCTAGCGTTTTATCAATGCTAATTGTACCATTTTTAGCGTTAGTTGTTACTGAAAAGCTCTTTTTTTGAGCTTCAATGTCTTCACCACAAGAAAAAAGAGTAGTGGCTAAAAATATGATTGTAAGGTATTTAAATGCTTTCATTTTGTAAACTTATTTGAGAGCAAGTTATTTATTAAAATTCATTATAAAAAATGATTGCAAGAAAATAAAATGTGTGTATCTTTGCACCTGGCAAGTCCTACACAACCAGCTCCTGTTGAATCCTCCAGGTCGGGAACGAAGCAAAGGTAGATGGTCGTAGCGGTGTGATGTAGGTAGCTTGCCTTTTTTTGATTATTATAAATCCTTTTTTTAAAAGAGATTTAAAAACATAAAATAAAGATTTGTTAGTTAATTCTAGCAAATCTTTTTTGGTTACAGTCGTTTTGTGCTTTCAACTTTTTTACTTTTAACTTTTAAAATTATTTACATGTCTAAAGTCGTATTAATTACAGGAGGTTCTTCTGGAATTGGAAAATCTATTGGAGAGTTTTTAACCGATAAAGGGTTTATCGTTTATGGTACCAGTCGTAATCCTTTAAACTATACTAATAATAAGTTTAAGTTGGTTGCTTTGGATGTAAATGATACGGTAACTATTGCAGCAGCTGTTAGTACAGTGATTGAAGCAGAAGGTAAGCTGGATGTATTAGTTAACAATGCAGGTGTGGGAATTAATGGTGCTATTGAAGAAATTCCGCAAGAGCAAATCCAACATAATTTTAATACTAACTTTTTTGGACCTATAAATGTTATCAAGGCAGTGTTACCACAAATGAGATCACAACAGTCAGGTTTGGTTATAAACATTACATCTATTGCTGGATATATGGGTTTACCTTATAGAGGCATTTATAGTGCTAGTAAAGGAGCTTTAGAGATTGTAACAGAAGCATTACGTATGGAGACCAAAGATTTTGGTGTACAATTTACTAACATTGCTCCAGGTGATTTTGCTACAAATATAGCAGCTGGACGTTATCATGCTCCAGTTTTAAAAGATTCTCCGTACACTAAATATCCAAATGTTTTAAAGGATATTGATGATCATGTAGATAATAGTAGCTCACCAATTGCAGTGGCTAAAAAAGTACATCAGGTTATTAATACTAAAAAACCAAGAATACATTACAAGGTTGGAGCACCAATGCAAAAATTTTCGATAGTATTAAAGTTTTTATTACCTGATACGATGTACGAAAAGTTGCTTTTAAACCATTATAAGTTATAGGAAATTCCAAGTAACAAATTAAAAATTCCAAGTTCTTATATTAATACAATCCATTGGAATTATTTTTAACCTCGTAAAAACGTTTGACTTTAATTAAAATGTTAATATCATTTGATATCATTATTTTACTTGCAAAAGTTAAATTGTAACTTTGCGTTGCGTTAAGGATGGAAGTGGCATCCTTTTTTTGCTGCCACAAATGGCAAAAAAAGATATAACGGACAGCCTGACCCTTGTGGTAACGCCCAAAATAATTATATACACAACTTAAATATTTTTTTAGAATGAAATTTTTTATTGATACTGCCAATTTAGACCAAATTAGAGACGCTCAGGATATGGGTATTTTAGATGGTGTGACTACTAATCCATCTTTAATGGCTAAAGAAGGTATTACAGGTCACGATAATATTATGAAACATTATGTTGACATTTGCAATATTGTGGATGGTGATGTGAGTGCAGAAGTAATATCTACTGACTTTGAAGGCATGGTAAGAGAAGGTGAGGCGCTTGCTGAATTACATGATCAAATCGTGGTTAAATTACCAATGATTAAAGATGGTGTTAAGGCTTGTAAATACTTTAGTGATAAAGGTATTAAAACTAATGTAACGTTAGTATTTTCTCCTGGTCAAGCATTATTAGCTGCTAAGGCTGGTGCAACTTATGTGTCACCTTTTATTGGACGTTTGGATGATATCTCTACGGATGGTTTAAACCTGATTGCAGAAATCAGACATATTTTTGATAACTATGCTTTTGAAACTGAAATTTTAGCTGCATCTGTACGTCACACAATGCACGTTATTGATTGTGCTAAATTAGGTGCAGATGTTATGACTGGTCCTTTAAGCTCTATTGAAGGTTTATTAAGACATCCTTTAACAGACAGCGGTTTAGCTAAGTTTTTAGAAGATTACAAAAAAGGAAACTAGTTATTAGTAACAGTAGTAATTAGTAAATTAACAAATACTGTTTTTAATATATATTATAAAAAAAATCCCAAGATATTTACTTGGGATTTTTTTGTTATTGTAATTGTTGTGTTTTGTCGTCTTCTTGATCTGTCCTTTTCCAGATATGCTCTGAATTTAAATAAAAACTACCAACAAAATCAAAATTGCATTGGTCTGGAGAGATAATAGATAAAAAGGGTTGTCCATTTTTGTCTCTGTACAAATGATAGGTATCTCCAATTATTGGCTGAAAACTAAACTTAGCGTTATAGACTAGATTGTTGTATTCTAGCTCATCCATCATTTTTTCGTATTCAGCTTTTAGCTCTAAATACTTAGCTTTAATTTGTTGGTTAGCTTTGTGTACGTTTTTGTTTTTCCAGGTGACGTTTTCTGTTACTTTTATAGCAGGAGCACCAACATTTGTAGCATACGGTTTTAATGATGCATCGTATTTTTGTGTCTCTTGGTTAAAGACAATATTATCAGGTTTTTTAGTGTCTGACATTCTTTTTCTTTTTATGTAAAGATACAAAATACTAGATAGTTATTTGTGATTTAAACCAGTAGGTCTTCTTTTTAACCTAATTTTAAGAGCTACAAGATAGCATAGAACAGCCTACTTTATGTCTAGCCCATTCTGGTCGTTTTGCAAACCATTTTTGATGTTTAGGTTGCTCTGCATAAGGTTGTTTTAAAAGGTTATATAGCTCGTCAATTAATTTGTAATCTCCTTTGTTAGCATCGTCTATTGCTAATTGTGCCATGTAATTACGTAACACATATTTTGGGTTTACTTTGTTCATGTTTTCTTTTTTCGCTTTCGCGGAAATTGACTCGCGTTGTAAACGGTCTGCATAACTATTAAACCATAAGTTCCATCTGTCTTTTATAGCTTCGGTTACAGATTTTATGTCGTAAAAAGACTCACGAATAATTTGTAATCCGTTAGTAGGAGTAGTGCTATTGAAATCTGATAGGTTACGGAAAAAGATAGTCATATCTGTTTCTGCTAACTGTAAACAATCTTCTAGTTCCTGAATAAGGTTGGCATCTAGTTGTTCTTTGGATGACAATCCAATTTTACTACGCATCATTTTTAAGTGTTTGATGTCTTTTTGTTCGGCATAATTAGCCAAAACAGCTTCTAAACCTTCTGCTTCTTCAATTAATGGGTATAATGCGTTTGCTAATTGGTACAAATTCCAAAGTACAATGTCAGGTTGTGTACCAAATTGATAACGCTTGTTTTGTCTGTCTGTCGTATTTGGTGTCCAACCAGGCTCATAACCTTCTAACCAGCCATAAGGTCCATAATCTATGGTTAATCCTAAAATGGATAAATTATCAGTATTCATTACACCATGCACAAAACCAACACGTTGCCAATGAATAACCATGTCTAAACTACGTGTAGCAACATCGTTAAAAAACTGAACGTAGGTTTGTTTGTTTATTTCTGCTTTTGTGTTAGCAGTAACAAGATGAGAAAAATGAGAGTTTATAGTGTAATCTACAAGTGTTTTTAAAGTTGATAAATCGTTACGAGAGGCATGTATCTCATAACTACCAAAGCGTAAAAAACTAGGAGATACTCTGGTGACGATAGCACCTTTTTCGTAAGCCGGATTGCCATTATACATCACATCACGTAAGACTTGGTCTCCGGATAACGCTAAGCTTAAAGCACGAGTGGTTGGTACACCTAAATGATACATAGCTTCGCTACATAAATACTCTCTAACAGAACTTCTTAAAACTGCTAAACCATCTGCTGTTCTAGAATAAGGGGTTTCTCCAGCGCCTTTTAATTGTAATTTCCAATTTTGATTATTGTGTTGGGCTTCAAATAAATTAATAGCACGTCCATCACCTAATTGTCCAGCCCAATGTCCAAATTGATGACCACCATAACACATGGCGTATGGCGTGGTGCCTTCCAATACAGTATTACCTGAAAACACGTTTAAAAACTGTTTTGTTTTAGCATCGTTTTCTGACAAACCTAAGGTGTCCAACATCTCTGGAGAAACGTGTACTATTTTAGGATTAGCAGTTGGTTTTGGTATTACAAAACTATAGCAGGCTTTAGTGACTTGACGTCTACTATTGTCTGTTATTGGATCTGCGGGAAGTTGTGAGGTAAATGTATTTTTTATGTTCAGTTTCATGTAAAGCCTTTATATAACAAAGATACGTAATTGCTTGTCATAATAAGAGTCTTGCATCTTGGGGAATGTTTACTAATTACATAATTAAGTATTAGTCTGATTCTCTTTTAAGGCTGCTTTCATGCTGTCGTAACCAATTTTATAAATAGCATCGATATTTCTTTTATCAAAAAGCGCAAACTGACTTAAGGCATGAGGTGCCACTAAAATATCACAATCGGAAAACTTTTGTATATCAGCTTGTACTGCACCAATAGTAATGGAGCGTTCAATAATATTATGAAAATGTTTTAATTGCGCTTGTGTTTTGGTTTTGTATAAGTTTAAATAAACACCAATGACTTGATCGCAGTCTTTTTGTAATAGCTCTACAGGAAAGTTATTTAACACACCACCATCTACATATAATCCTTGTTTCATTTTTATTGGCGAAAACAATCCTGGGAAAGAGGCAGATGCTAGTACTGGTTTAATTAACTCTCCATCTGTAAACACCTCTGAATCGCCACTTAAAATATTAGTAGCAGTTATAAAAAGTTTTTTGTTTAATGCCCTAAAATTATCTTCAGGAAACTGTTTTTTAAAGTAGTTATAATATTTTTCGGCATCAATAAATCCTGGTTTACTAACAGCAAATTTTCTGTAATTAAAAAGCTGTGTTGTTTTTAAAAAGTCCAACATTTTTTCGCAAGAAAAACCATAAGCATACAATGCGCCAATAATTGCACCAGCACTAGCACCTGCTATATGTGTTGGGAAAATGTTGTGTTCTTCTAACGCTTTTATGGCGCCAATATGTGCTGCGCCACGCATACCACCACCAGAAAGGACTAAGCCTATATTCATGTTTTAATTATTCGTGAAGCACTAAAAAAGGTACGTCTGTTTGATAACTTATGTTTTCCACTTTGCTATGAAAAAGTATTTGCTGAAAATAATTAAGATTTTTAGCAACCATTGCAATTATATCTATGTTATTATCTTGTACAAAAGATTGTATAGCTGCTTCAATTTTTGTATTAGTAAGGTAATGAAAATTATGCTTATTAGCACTAAAGTAATCTGCAACAAACTCTTTATTTTTTTCTTGATCACTATTTAAATCTGAGTTTTTCTTTGCAATATGCAAAACCCTTAATGTGGCCTCAAATTGTTCTAAAATGTCAACTATTGGATGTAAAGTTGTTATGCCATAAAACTGCAAAAAATCTGTAGGAAAGGCCACTTGACGTATGTTTTTAAATTTAGCATTTTCAGGAACTACCAAAGTATTGCATTTTACTTTAGTTATTATATCTGCTGTATTGCTACCTAAAATTAGTTTTTCTAATCCAGTAGCACCTTTAGTACCCATGACTATAAGATCTATCTTTTTTTCTAAGACCTGCTTTCTAATTGCATCTATAAAAAAATCGGCTTCGTTAATTGTGTAAAAGGCGTGATTTGAATTGTTTGGGAATTGTAATGCTATTTTTTTTAAAAGTGATGTTAATTGTTTTTTAGCAGCAACAGTATAAGTGTCTTCAATAACTGCTGAATTGATGTTATAATCTAATGTATTTACAGAAATTTCTGATAATCTGTTAACATGCATTAAATAGAATGTACATGGTGTGTTTGCACAAAATTTAATAGCATATTCAATAGCGTTCCAAGAGTTTTTAGAAAAATCTGTAGGTAATAATATAGATTTCATTTAATTTTTATCTTATAAAAACAAATCTATACGTAACATGTGTTTTAAAAAATGATAAAAATCATATAGTCTTTAATTAAAGTGTAATTAATTAACTTCCTTAAGTTTCTCTACATCAATTATTTTAATATTACGACCTTCAATTTCTATTAAACCTTGTTTTTTGAAACTAGAAATAGTCCTAATTAAAGTTTCAGTTGCAATACCAGCAACACTAGCTAAATCATTTCTAGAGATTTTAATGGGCTCTTTAGGTTTGCAATTTAGTTTCTCTGCAAATTTTAAAATGGTAGTGGCTGTTTTTTTATATACCGAACTGTAAGCCATTTCTAATAATTGATTTTTAACTCCAGATAGATCATCTGTTAATAGTTGTATTAGCTCTAATGTTAATTTGTGATTGGTGTTTAAAATATTGGTTAATTCATTTTTAGATAGCCCAACTAAATCGGTGTCACTAATTGTTGTTGCTGTTTCTTGATAAGGAATGTTTTGGGTAAAGGAGGTATAACCAAACAAATCATCTTCTTTATGTAAAGCGGTTGTTAACTCTTTACCTTTTTCGTCTAATTTGTGACATTTTACTATACCTTTAAGTATTAGATAAATATAATTAGAGTTTTGACCTTCTTTATAAATGTTTTCGTCTTTACCGTAGTTAAAGACTTCACCATTATCATCAAAAAAGTTTTTTAAGTCATTTAAATTTCTTAGCGTATCTGTATTATCTTCTTCAAGGTTTTTTTTATCACGTCTGTCCTTTAAAATTGCAGCTTTTGCTAATCTACTTTCAATAGCACTAATAATTTCGTCTTCGCTAAACGGTTTTGTAATATAATCGTCAGCACCTAAATCCATACCTTTTCTAACATCTTGTCTTTCGGTTTTTGCAGACAAAAATATAAACGGAATATGCATTGTGCTTTCTTGTTTTGCTAAGCCTTCTAGTACACCATAACCATCTAATTCTGGCATCATTATATCACAGATAATAATATCAGGATTGGTAGATAAAGCAGCATTTAATCCTAACTTTCCGTTTGATGCGGTTGTTACGTGATAGTCGGAAAGTTCTAAAAGCTCTTTAGTGTTTTCTCTTAAAACTGCGTCATCTTCAATTAAAAGTATGGTTTTCATTAGTTTGGTTTGTTTGGTATAGTAATAGTAAAAGTAGAACCTACGTTTTCAATACTTTTAAAACTTATTGTTCCACCTAAATTTTCAATATGTGTTTTAACAATGTTTAATCCAATTCCTGTCCCTTGGTTTAACAGTGCGTTTTCGGCTCTAAAATAACGATTAAAAATATTTTTTTGATCGTTTTCTGGAATACCAATTCCGTTATCAATAATTGTAAAAGTGGTATTGATTTGATCTTGTTGGACTTTTAATTGGATGGTTGTGTTTTCAGGCGAGTATTTTATTGCATTATGTACAAGGTTTGACAATGCTAATTCAATTGTTTTTTCGTCTTGAATTAAGGATATATCGTCTATGTTTTCTGGATAATTTATTTTTTGTCCTTCTTTTAAAAGCATATTTGCGTTATAAATAACTTCATTTATGACCTTACTTAATCTAAACTCTGTAAACTTATAATTTACTTTACCAGATTCTAATTTTTCAACAGATAAAAAGTCGTTTAAAATATTATTTAAATACTGTACTTTACTGTTTATGGTATTAATATGCTTATCACGTTTATCCTGTTGCTCTGCTAATTTATATTTGCTTAGAAGGATTGAAGAGGTTAAAATACCAGTTAAAGGTGTTTTAAATTCATGCGAGACTAACGACAAAAATTTTGTTTTTAAATCGTTTAGTTCCTTTTCAATTGCTAATGCTTCGGTAAGCTGTTTAGTGCGCTCTATAACTGTTTTTTCAAGTTTATCTGTATAATTTTTTCGTTCTGTAATATCTATAGCCAAAGCCATTACATACTTTTTATTCGAAACATTAAATGGGTTTAAACCGACTTCAATAGGAAAAGTATTACCATCTTTTCGTGCACCATATAGCTCACGTCCTTTGCCCATTGTACGTTTTTCGCTGTTTTTGTAATACGTGTCAAATTGGTGTCCATGACCTTTATGGTAGGTTTTGGGGATTAAAATCTCCAATGGTTTATTGTTTAATTCGTCTTTATCATAACCAAACATCTCTTCTGTAGAAGAGTTTACGGCTATAATTGTTTGGTTTTCATCGACTATCAAAATACCTTCAGATATGGCTTCAGATAGTATTTCAAAAACATCCTGATTAGTTTTTAGCATATAGTGTTTAAAACGATATTATATTAAGAATAAAATTACAAAAAAAAGCGAGAGCACGCTGCCTTTTGCTGATTTATATCATGAAATACGTTAAACATTCGGCTTAATTTTAGGTATTATATTTTTTGATATGAAAAAGGAAGACCATGCAAATACAATGTTTTACCAAAATCTAGGTAAGTTATTTTATGCAATAGCCTGTGTAGATGGTATTATTGAAGTTGATGAAATAAACACCTTAAAAACAATGGTGGAAGAGGAGTGGAGTATTAATGAAGATGCATTAACCATTTTGGACAGCTTTAATTGGTTGCACATGGATCAAGACTATGATTCTAATACGTGTTTTAATAGTTTTTTGAATTTTTTGAATATGAATAAATCATTATTTACTGAAAACAGAAAAACACTAATACTAAAAACAGCAAATGCAATTGCTAGTAGTTTTTCTAATCGTAATAAATCTGAATTAATAATATTAGCGAGACTTGATATGGAATTAAAAAAAATATGAAAAACCATCTTTTAATTATAGCTGTTTTATCACTATAGACTTGTCAAACTAAAACAGATAAAATCCAACCAACAGAGCAAAATTTAACTCAATCTGTATACACGTCTGTAATTATCCAACCAGATGGTTTATACCAAGTTAAAGGCTAAAAAAAGATTAGAGTTTTGCAAAACGTACAGACAGGATTATCACCATGGAGGATGGTAGGATAATTAGCTAATTATTAACTCCTTAAAACTGATTTTAATCATATTATTCTTGTAACTTTAAAAGTAAATTTATAATAATTAAACAGGTGTAGGATTATGAAAACAGAACAAGAGTTATTACAACAAATTACTGAGTTAACTTATAAAATTGAGACAGATTATCCAGAATTGTATGAATTACTATTAGAAGACCCAAGTACAATTCCCTCCATGGAACATCCAAAAATAAACCCTAAAGTTTTACAAGATTATTTGAACACTTTAAAACAGCATATTGAACATCATAAAACAAAATAAATGGCAGTTATAGATTATTATAAAACGTTGGGTATTTCCAAAACTGCGTCAGATAAGGACATAAAGAAAGCCTACAGAAAATTAGCCCGAAAATATCATCCAGATTTAAACCCAAACGATAAGGAAGCTGAAAAAAAGTTTAAAGAGATAAATGAAGCTAATGAGGTGTTGAGCAATCCAGAAAATCGTAAAAAATACGACCAATATGGAGAGCATTGGAAAAACTCTGAAGCCTACGAACAAGCAAAACAACAGCAACAACAGCAACAACGTGCATATCAAGGTCAGGCAGGAAATTCTGGAGGTTACAGCGAGCAGGATTTTGAAGATATTTTTGGAAGTATGTTTGGTGGTCAAGCATCTGGAAGACAAAGAAGCACAAAATTTAGAGGTCAAGATTTTAACGCAGAGCTTCAGTTAGACCTTAAAGATGTTTACACAGAGCACAAACGTACACTTACTGTTAACAATAAAAACATTAGAATTACCATTCCTGCAGGAGTAGAAAATGGACAAACCATAAAAATTAAAGGTCATGGTGGAAAAGGTGTAAATGGAGGACCAAATGGCGATTTGTATATTCAGTTTTCTATTCAAAATCATTCCAAATTCAAAAGAGATAAAGACAACCTTTTCACTACTGTAGATTTAGATTTATACACTGCACTATTGGGAGGCGATTTAATGGTAGATACGTTTAATGGTAAAGTAAAATTAACCGTTAAACCAGAAACCCAAAACGGAACAAAAGTGAAGTTAAAAGGCAAAGGATTTCCTAAGTATAAAAAAACAGATCAGTTTGGTGATTTATACATAACCTACCAAATAAAAACGCCAACAAAGCTTACAGATAAAGAGAAAGAATTATTTACAGAACTTCAAAAACTTAGATAATTATGGAAGTAACAGATTTAATTTCTATAACAACTTTTTGCACGCATTATAACGTGCCTACAACATTTATAAATGATTTAAAAGATTATGAACTGATTGAAATTGTGGTTTCGGACAACGATAATTATATTAAAACAACACAAATTAGCGAGGTTGAAAAGCTCATGCGTTTACATTTTGATTTAAATATAAATTTAGAGGGTTTGGATGCAGTTTATAATTTATTACAACGTGTAGAAGACATGCAAAACCAAATAACATCGTTAAATAATAAATTAAGACTTTACGAAGATTTATAATTAACTAATGGACGCAATTCAGCAATGGTTTAAAGATTATCCACTACTTCAAAGTATATTAAAATACCTTGTAATTGTTGTGTTTGTACTATTATGTGTGCAATTTATTAGACGCTTTTTAAAAAAGAATATAGCCAATACATCAGTTAGATACAAGTCGCAAAAAGGCATCGAGTTATTAGGTTATTTTCTGTTAGCTTTTGTTACTGTTTTATACTTTACAGGAAGCATTAAAGACTTTACGGTAACACTTGGTTTGTTGTCTGCTGGATTAGCGTTTACACTACAAGAGTTAATTTTAAGCATTGCAGGATCAGTGTACATTTTTGTTGTAAAAGTGTATGAGCCAGGAGACAGAATAGAAATTAACGGAATTAAAGGAGATGTCATTGATGTAGATAGTATTTACACCACAATGATGGAAATTGGGCAATGGGTAGAAAGTGATAATTATACAGGCCGAATTGTAAAACTAAGCAACGCATTTGTGTTTAAGGGTCCTGTTTACAACTACTCTAAAGATTTCCCATTTATTTGGGACGAGTTTAATTTGCCAATACGTTATGGCTCTGATATTGAGTTAGCAAAAGCCATAATTATAAAAGCAGCTACAACAACACTTACAGAATACACTAAAGCATCAAAAGATCAATGGAAAGATGTCGTTACAAAATACTACATTGAAGATGCAATGGTAGTGCCTACATTGGCAACTACACTAACAGATAATTGGGTTAAATTTAATTTAAGATACATTGTAGATTACAAAAAACGAAGAGTAACCAAGCACGTATTAAACGATTTAATTAGAAAAGAAATTGAAGCTACAAACGGAAAAGTTGTTTTGGCGTCTCAGACTATTGAATTAATTAAAATTCCTGATTTAAAAGTTAATGTAAATGAATCCTAAAGGCATTCGTTTTAAAACAGTTAGACTGATATTTATCATTTAATTTTTAGGAAAGTATTACTACATTTATTATAATATTAATTTTAAATGTTAGTAAGATGAAAAAAGTAATAATTGGTTTATTTATTTTTGGTTTAACCTTCCAAATGTATGCACAAGATCCAGATCCTATTAAATTAGACGAAGTAATATTGGTGCATAACTACAAATATCTTAGTAGTACAGACGCAACAGATATGCCTATTGAAGCAGATCAATTGCAAATAAGAGTAGCTAATTTTGATATTAAAACATTAGATGTTTATGCAGACGAATATGAATTTTATGATGTATATTTTATAATACCAGATGGAAAAATACTTGCTACTTATGATAGTAATGGAAAAATATTACGAACAGCTGAGAAATATAAAGATGTAGATTTGCCAATGCCAATATTAAAATCTGTATTAAAAAGATTTCCAAATTGGGACATAACAAAAGATGTGTATTTAGTTAAATATACAGAAGGAGAAGAAGCTAAGAAAAAATACAAAATCACTTTAACAAATGGTGATCAACGTATAAAAGTTAAATTAGACGCAGAAGGTAATTTTCTATAATATTTTTAACTTAATTTAATAAAATTCACAGCAAATAAATAAAATAGATATGTTTAAAAATTTAGAAGAAAAAGAAATCGAATATATTTTAGAGAACAATTATATTGGACAATTGGGTTACATTTTTAACAATACACCTTATGTTGTGCCTATTACTTATTTTTTTGATAAAGAAAGTAACGCAATAATATGTTATTCTGGAGATGGTCATAAAATGAATGCGATGCGTAAAAACCCAAAAGTTTCATTGCAAATATCAGATGTTAATACTGTTACTAATTGGAAATCTGTATTAGTACATGGTAATTTTGAACAGCATTTTGGTAGTGATGCTAAAGCGTACTTGCACAAGTTTTCTTTAGGTATTAAAGATATTATTTTAGAGAAAGAACACAGTAAAGCTAACTTTATAAGTGACTTTTCAAGTAAGATTTATAAGGATGATATTCCGGCTGTATTTTTAATTAATATAGAAGCTATAACAGGTAAAAAGCGTTTAGATTTTAAAGCCTAATACTTATAAGTTTACAAATTAAACATAAAAAAAAGAGCTATTAACTAGCTCTTTTTAGTTCTTTTCTAAATAGTTTAACTATATAAATATCTATTAAATAAACTGACCTGTAAAGCCTGTTTGGCATTGTTTAGTAACGTTTTAACTTCGTTTATTTTAGATTTTCTAATTAAAGCGATTTCTTCTAAGGATAAATGTTCATTAGTAAACAATTCAAAAACTTGACGCATGGCATGAGGCAAATTTCTTATAACTAAAGCTGTATGATTTTTTAAAACATCTTGCTTTAAGTGGTTATCTATTTTTTCAATAAAATCAGCTTCGTTTTCTTCAATAAAAATAGGTTTTAGTTCATAATCGTTATGATTGTATGAACTGTCATTTAATTCTTCAATTAATAGTAAATCTCCATCTGCATCTTTAGTATATTTTTCTTCCATAGCATCCCATTCAGGTTTAGAATAAGTGTCAATATTTTTAAAAAATAACTCATTAAATTCTTCTTCAACTTGAATATCTTTCATTATTTCATCAACTTTTAAGTATAACCAAGCGTAGAAGTCTTTTTCCTGTTTCACCTCTTCAATATGATCATAAATTTCAATAAAAAGCTGATCAATAATATCGTCACCTTTATATTTTCCTTTAGAAAAATGTCCTTGGCTAATGTAAACATTTAGTTGCCTATTAATATAATTCCTTAAAATTGGTAAAATTTTTAAAACAAGATTATTAAAAGTCTCTTTATCTCTATTCTTTTTAAACTGAAGAAGACTAGCGTGAGATTGTTGTACAAATAAGCGAAATTCTTTTTTGTTTTGATAGTATTTAATATCTGTATTCATAGTTATGTGTTTGAAATAAAATTACTTAAAAAATATATTGTAAAGTATGATATTAATCACCTTACAAAATCCAATAAGAAGACTTCTATAATCCAATACTTACATTTTAAAATAACTACCTATACAAAAACCAAACATCTTGTATTTATTATCATTTTAATAGTATATTTATTGGCTAACAAAAATTATTTAAATGAAAAAAGGTGTTTTTTTACTTCTAATAGCAGCTGTATCTGCATTAGGAGGTTTACTATTTGGTTATGATACAGGTGTTATTAATGGTGCACAATTTTATCTTACAGAACATTTTAAATTAAGTGATGCTTTAAAAGGATGGGTTGTAGGTAGCGCACTTTTAGGTTGTTTTGTTGGAGCAATTGTAGCAGGACCTTTAAGTATAAAAATAGGTAGAAAATGGTCATTAATTATTTCGGCAATATTATTTACATTATCTGCTTATGGTTCTGGTCTACCAGAGATGTTTCCACAATCGGTAAGTATGTTAGTGTTTTTTAGAATTTTAGGAGGTTTAGGTATTGGAGTGGCATCAATGAATGCACCAATGTATATAGCAGAGATAGCACCTTCAAACATCAGAGGACGTATGGTTACATATTACCAATTAGCCATAGTAATTGGTTTTTTTGTTGTGTTTTTAGCTACCTATTATATTGGAAATAATTTAACAGTAGCAGAAAACATAGAATTTGGATGGCGTCGTATGTTTTGGTCAGAGTTAATACCAAGTGGATTATTTTTAATATTGTTATTCTTTGTGCCTAAAAGTCCAAGATGGTTAGCTTTAAAAGGTAAAGATAAAGAGGCATTAACAGTTTTAGAACAAATAAATGATACGCAATTAGCGTCTAAGGAGATGCTACAAATTAAAAACTCTTTAAACCAAAATAACGACGGAATTAAGGTTAGTTATTTTTCTAAAGCTATATTAATAATCATTGCAATAGGGACAGTGTTGTCAATGTTACAACAATTTACAGGTATTAATGCTGTGTTATATTATGGTGCGGATATCTTTGAAAAAGCACTAGGTTTTGGAAAAGAAGATGTATTAGCACAACAAATATTATTAGCATTTGTAAATCTAGTATTTACATTTGTTGCGATGTTTACAGTAGATAAATTTGGTAGAAAACCTTTGCTTTATATAGGATCTGTAGGTATGATTATTGGATTTTTATTATTAGGTGTTACATTACAACAAGAAAATGTTGGAATGTTATCTTTAATAGGAGTTTTAATTTTTATTGCATCTTTTGCATTATCAATGGGACCAGTAGTATGGGTTTTGTTGTCAGAAATGTTTCCAAATAAAATACGTAGTGTAGCTATGTCAGTAGCTGTTGCTGCGCAATGGGCTGCAAACTATGTGGTGTCTCAATCGTTTCCAATGGTTATGGGAAGCGAAACAAATAATAGTGCACCATGGAATGGTTCTTTACCTTATTTTATTTTTATAGCATTTATATTAATTATAGTATTTGTAACCTATAAGTTTATACCAGAAACAAAGGGTAAAACATTAGAGGAAATTGAAGGATTTTGGGAATAAAGCCCAAGCTAGTATTAAAAAAAAAAGCCATAACAATTGTTATGGCTTTTTTTTATGCAAACTAATTAGACTGCAAAAGCGGTGTTATATAATATTATAAGGCCGATTATAATTACCTAAAAATAACTTTTAGTTTTAATAGCATTAATTAGAACATGCCTTTAATTTAGAATAGGTAAAATTAATGTCAGAATTATTAAATAAAAAAGCCTTACATAAAATGTAAGGCTTTTGCGGAGAATGAGGGATTCGAACCCCCGGAGGTGTGACCCTCAACAGTTTTCAAGACTGCCGCATTCGACCACTCTGCCAATTCTCCTTGAGTGTCTCATTGGATATTCTCCAATTGCGAGTGCAAATATAGATATGATTTTAGTTTATTTCAAATAAAAAATGCATTATTTTTTAAAAACTTGTTTTTCAATATGATACAAAGTGATATTATCCGTGATTATTTACAAATCAATGGTGAATTATGTTTTTTTGATGCTTCATTAGCTTTATTTTTGCCTAAAAAAGGAAAATATGAATATAATTGAACAACTTAATTGGAGATACGCCACAAAAAGTTTTGATTCAGAAAAAATAATTGGAGAAGATGATATAAATACTTTACTGGAAGCGTTTAATTTAACAGCAACGTCTTACGGTCTACAACCAATTAAATTAATAGTTATAAAAGACAAAGCTTTACAAGAGCAATTAGTTCCATTATCTTTTAACCAAAAACAAGTTATGGAAGCATCTCATTTATTTGTATTTTGTATTGATTCAAAAATGGATACGCCTTTTATTTTAGATTATTTTAATAGGGTTAAGGATATTAGAAATACGCCTAATGAGATTTTAGATCCTTTTAAAACGTTTTTAGTTGAAGATTTTGGTTCAAAAACACAGATTGATAAAGAAAACTGGGCAGCAAAACAAGCTTATTTAGCGATGGGTAATTTAATGACGGTTTGTGCATTGCTAAATATAGATGCATGTCCAATGGAAGGTTTTTCTCCAAAAGACTATGATGCTATTCTAAATTTAGAAAAATTAAAATTAAAATCCGTACTTATAATGCCTATAGGCTACAGAGCTAAAGATGATTTTATGTCAAAACTTAAAAAAGTAAGAAAGCCAATAAATGAAAGCGTAATTATTTGGAAATAGAATTTAGTGGCAAGATTATTGTTATGTCATTAAAAAGAATATTTTTGTAAAGCTTAACACTCTTAATATGAAAAATTTATTGTATTTGTTTGTTTTATGTCTGTCATTAACTGTTTCTGCTCAAGAAGAAGACGAAGACATGTCTAACCTAAATTGGTTAACGGACTTAAATGAAGCCAAAAAGGAGGCTATTTCATCTAAAAAACCAATTTTGATTTACTTTACAGGTAGCGACTGGTGTGCACCTTGTAAAATGCTAAAAAAAGATTTTTTTAATACAGAAGCTTTTGAAGAAAAGGCAGACTCCTTTGTATTAGTTATGGTTGACATGCCAAGACGTACAGATATTATCAGTAAAGAACAACAACAAAAAAATAATACGGTTGTAAGTAAATATAATACCAGTGGTGGTTATCCTAATTTGGTGGCTTTAAACGATCAATTAAATGTTATTGGAGAATTATCTGGTTATACCTTTTTACGTGAAACAGACAGACATTTTGCATTTATAGAATCTATTTTAGAAAATTATTAAAAATATTAACTACACTTATAGTATATAAAGCGTCTAAATTAATTTTTAGACGTTTTTTTTATTGCTTAAATTCTGTTAGATTTGAATATTAACCAATATTATACAGATGCCAGGATTTGAAAGCTTTGGAGCTTTAGAAAGAAAAGAAGTAGAAGATGTTTTAGATAATGGTGTTTTGATGCGCTATGGTTTTGACGCCATGAGAAATGGGCATTACAAAGCACAATCTTTAGAAGAAGAAATACAAAAAACACTAGAAGTTAGTCATGCACAATTAGTCACAAATGGTACAGCAGCAGTATCTGTAGCTCTAGCCTTAGCAGGTATTGGAGCAGGAGATGAGGTCATTATGCCATGTTTTACATTCGTAGCTAGTTTTGAGGCTATTATGATGTTAGGTGCAATCCCGGTTTTAGTAGATATTGATGATACTTTAACTTTAAACCCTGAAGCAGTAACTAAGGCTATTACTAACAAGACTAAAGCCATTATGCCAGTACACATGTGTGGAAGTATGGCAAATTTAGATGCATTAATGACGATAGCTAAAGATCATAATCTAAAGCTTATCGAAGATGCATGTCAAGCTATTGGTGGAACTTATAAAGGTAAATACCTTGGTACTTATGGTGACTTAGGTTGTTTTAGTTTTGATTTTGTAAAAACCATTACTTGTGGAGAAGGTGGAGCAGTAGTTACCAATAATGCACAATACGCTAAAAATGCTGATTTATTTACCGATCATGGTCATGACCATATTGGTAATGATAGAGGAGCAGAATTACACCCTTACTTAGGATATAATTTTAGAATATCGGAGTTAAATGCTGCTGTTGGATTAGCGCAAATAAGACGTTTAAAGGATTTTATCGCTATTCAGAAAAAAAACTACACAATATTAAGAGAGGCTTTATCTGTGTTTCCAGAAGTGACTTTTAGAACGGTTCCAGAAGGAGGAGAAGAAAGTTACGCGTTTTTAAACTTTTTCTTACCTAATTTAGATATTGCCAGAAAAGTATCTTCTACTTTTAAAGAAACTAGTGTGGATGCTTGTTTTCATTATTATGATAATAATTGGCATTATATTAGAAAATGGGAGCATTTAAAAGATATCAAAACTTTGTATCCTGTATCTAACGATGTTAAAAATGGATTAGCTTATTTGCAAACTAAAACATTTGAAGCTTCAGACCATTTTATTGGTAGAAACATATCTTGTTTGATAAAGTTATCTTGGACAGAACAACAAGTCCGTGAGCGTGCTCAACTTATGGTAGACGCTATAAAACAATCTCTATAATCTTTAATTTAAAATTACAATCCCTTAAACCAACCAATTAAATGAAAAAAATCACAATATTATGTTTTTTGCTAAGCTTTTATTCGGCTATAGCCCAAGATAATTATAATCAATTTTGGCAAGAGTTATTAAGTAATAATCGTACTTCGGCAACTGCAACACTAAAAAACGTTAATGATAATTCTGTCAAAAACCTTATTGTTAATGAAATGATGAGGGTTGAAAATGGGAAGTTTAGAACTAACAAAGATTTTTTACCAGCTTTTTTAAATGATAAAAATTACCAGTATTATTTATATGCTTTATGGAACGAAAACTATTTATTTAATACCTACTTAGAAACAGGATTTAATAGCAAAAATATAGGAGCAATTCGAAGCGTTGCTAAAAAAAATCCTACTCACAGCACTATTAAAGATGCTATAATTTACCTAGAATCTGTTTTAGCTAGAGATAGTAAAGATTGGAAAACCTATAGGTCAAAAATGAATGATATTCCTTCATTTAGACATTGGCAGTATTGCGGTGTTTTTGAAAATTTAAATAAAAGTGGTCTTGATCGTGTGTATGGTCCAGAAACAAACGCTAATAGTGATGCACCTTTTGATGCAGAAAGTAATGGTTTTGTTAATTGGTATACAGCAAAAAACCAAGAAGAGGCGTATCAATTTTTTACTAATCATGAAGAGTATGGTTCTGGTGTTAATTATGCGCAGACCTTTGTTACAGCAGACAAAGACGAAACAGTAATATTGCGTATTGGAAGTGGATCGGCTTTTAAAATATGGTTAAATGATGTTGTTATTTTTGAAAACAAACAGGATGTTGTTACAGACCTAGATGCCTATCAAGTAAAGGTGACCTTTCCTAAAGGTAATAATAGACTGTTAATTAAAACAGCCGAGAGCGATTACGGTAGTTATTTTATAGTTAGTCCATTAAATCTAGATGGCTCTCACAATACTAATTTAAAAGATTCGGCAAACTATGCAGCATATAACAAAAGTACAGCAAGTCAATTAGTTGCTGTCCCAATTACAAATAGTTTTGAAACCTTTTTTGCAGATAAGCTAAGTCAAAATCCAAATGATTTTTTTAATGCGTATTGCTTAGTAAAAACGTATTTAAGAAACTCTAAGTATGAGGAAGCTAAAAAAGTATTACAACCATTTTTAGACCAATATCCAAAAAGCTCTTTATTAAGAAAATTAATGATTTCGGTATATTCATTAGAAGAAGATTATACTAGTATTCAGGAAATTAATAAAAACATGGAATTGGATGACGAATCCTATTATCTACCTGTTTTATTAAAAGTTATGTTGTTTGATGAGTTGACTAGAATGAGTCTAACAGAGTTGGAAGAGTATCTTGAAAAACTTAAAAAAACAATAGATTTAGAAATCATGCACGAAACTGCAGATTTTATCTATAACGCCAGACAAGAAGACAAAGCTAAAGTCAGAAAAAATCTTGATAAATTAATGAAAATGGCAGATGGCAATACTAAGTTAATATTACGTTACGCTCCATTATACGCTTCGTTATTTGAAGAAGAAAATAAGACAATTAGCCTATTAGAAAATTTAGAAAAAAGCACCTTTGACTTAGCTTTAGTTAGACAACTTGTGTCGTATTACGATAGACGCAATCAAAAAGATAAAGTCATGGATATGCTAACCAATGAGATTGAATATCTAGGTACAGACAATTATTATTTAAGATCAATTATTAATAAATTACACCAATATCAAAAACATAAAGAATCATTAAAATATATTGATCAAGGGTTGTCTAATTTTCCAGATTCGTTTGTTTTTCAAGAATTAAAAGGTGATGCATTGCTTCAAATTGATAAAAAGAAAGCCATAATTGCTTATCAAGCATCATTAGCTCACAATAGTAATGATAAATCACTAAGAAAAAAATTAAAGGATTTAAACAACGAAAACAACGTTTTAAAAGACTTAGTTGTTGAAGATGCTTACAGCTTAATTAGTGATACAAGAGGTAAAATTGTCACCAATAATTATGGATTTAATATTTTACATGATAATAGTACTGTAGAGTTATATAGTGAAGGAGGAGGAAATTATAGATCTGTTTTTATTTATGAAATTACTTCTGACAATGGAGTAGAGCGTTTTAAAGAATATGATTTAGGACTAAGCGGAACTTATAACATCACTAAATCCGAAATTGTTAAACAAGATAAAAGTATTGTGCCAGCAGATAAAAGTGGATCTAGCCTAGTTTTTAATGGATTGTCCGTAGGAGATGTTATTTATTTAGATTACGAATATTCGTTCTCAAAATCTGGTCGTTTTTACAAAACGTACTCTGATCGTTTTATGTTAGGTTCTTTTCATCCCACAACCTCTTCAGCTGTAAAAATAATTGCACCTAAAGATTATAAATTAAATTATAAAAGTGTTAATGGTAATACACAACCTAAAATAACAACTAAAGGCGATTCTAAATTATACGAATGGACCATTGTAAATAATCCAGGTTTGCCTCAAGGAGAAGACTATATGCCTAGTGACGTAGACGTAGCAGAGTATATCCACTTAAGTACAATTGATAGCTGGAATGAAATTTCAATATGGTATTCTGATTTAGTTAGAAGTGTAATGGAGGTTAATGCAACTGTACAAGATACCTTTGATACATTATTTCCTGATGGATACAAACATTTATCAGAGGATCAACGTGCTAAAATTATTTACAATTACATACGTAATAACTTTACTTACAGTTATGTTAGTTTCAGACAAAGTGGATTTGTACCACAAAAACCATCCAAAACAATTAAAACTAGTTTAGGAGACTGTAAAGACTTTTCTACATTATTTGTAACATTAGCAAAGAAAGCAGACTTAGAAGCTAATTTAGTACTTGTTTTAACCTCAGACTATGGTTATAATAGTTTGGTGTTACCAAGTACTGACTTTAATCACTGTATAGCAAAAGTAAAAATTGATGGAAAAGATCAGTTTTTAGAATTAACAGACAAGTATTTACCTTATAAATCGTTACCAACATCATTAAGAGGTGCTACTGCTTTAGAAATTCCTTTAGATAGAAAAGATACTAAAATTTACGATTTATTTAAATTAGAAGATTTGGCTAGAGAGCAAGCAATCTCTAAAAACGTGGTCACGTTAAACATTAATAAAGATAAAATAGGAATGTTGATAGACTCAGAATATACTGGACATATTAACTCTTATTATTCAAGTGTGTTTTCAGAGCCTAATGCAGAAGTAATTAAAACATCGATTTATGATGATTACAACAATAGATTATCCGACGACTTTACTTTAAATAGTGTTAGTAATATTGAGCGTAAAAATGATGACATGTTGATTAAGTTTACATCAGACATGACTTTAAATAAAAAAATAAATAAGATAGGTTCTACCAATATATTACAATTACCAATGGTATCTAATCCATACACTAGTAGTATTGTTAGTTTAGAAAAACGCGAACACGTTATAGATTATACTCAATATGAAAACATGGACATTTACCAAGTTGATTACATTGTAAATATTGAAGCTGATCAGACTTTTACTGAAATTCCGGAAAACGTTAGTCTAAAGTTTAAGGATCATTTTTACAGTATCAATTATAGTAAGCTAAAAGCCAATCAATTAAAAGTTGAAATAAAATCTACACCTTCAATGAAGCGTATTGAAGCTTCAGAGTATCCAGAGTTTAAGACTTATGTTAAAAATGTCTTAGATGCACAAGATACTTTTATAGGTTATAAGTAATAAAACAACCTAATAAAAAAGCTCCAATTAATAATTAATTGGAGCTTTTTTTATTTTATAAAGTTATTAATTAATAACCGACGTATTCAATAATTTCTAAACCATATCCAATCATACCAACACGTTTTGTTTGTTGCGAGTTAGATATTAATTTTAATTTATGAATATTTAAATCATGTAAAATTTGTGCTCCAATCCCAAAATCTTTACTATCCATTGCTATAGCAGGAGCTTTAGCAACAGTGTTTGGCTTTTGCGCACTTTTTAAAACAGACAAGCGTTGCAGTAAATTCATAGATTCTGCTTGCTGGTTAATAAACAGTATAGCTCCACGTCCTTCGTCATTAATTACTCGGAACATATCATCTAATTTCTCGTCAGCATTATTAGTTAACGTACCTAAAATATCGTTATTTACTAAAGTAGAATTTACACGAGTTAAAACAGTGTCTTCACTAGTCCAATCTCCTTTAGTTAATGCTATATGCACTTGGTTATTAGTGGTTTGTTGGTAAGCTCTTAATCTAAAACTACCAAATCTAGTTTCAATTTGAAAATCGTCCTTTTTAACAATTAAAGAATCGTGATCCATTCTGTAGGCAATTAAGTCCTCAATGGATACTAATTTTAAATCAAACTTTTTAGCCACTTCAATTAATTGAGGTAAGCGTGCCATACTTCCATCTTCGTTCATAATTTCAACAATCACACCAGCTGGTTGTAAGCCTGCTAACCTTGCAAAATCAATAGCAGCTTCTGTATGACCTGTACGTCTTAAAACGCCACCTTCTTTAGCGACTAATGGAAAAATATGTCCAGGTCGTGCTAAATCAAAAGGTTTAGTGTCAGGATTAGTTAAGGATAATACGGTTTTAGCTCTGTCACCTGCAGATATTCCTGTAGTTACACCATTACCTTTTAAGTCTACAGATACTGTAAAAGCAGTTTCCATATGATCGGTATTGTTAGTAACCATCATGTGTAAATCTAATTCTTGACATCTGTGCTCTGTTAAAGGTGTACAAATTAAACCTCTACCATGAGTTGCCATAAAATTGATCATTTCAGGCGTTACTAATTCGGCAGCAGCCAAAAAATCACCTTCATTTTCTCTGTCTTCATCATCTACTACGATAATGACTTTTCCTGCTTTTATATCTTGAATGGCTTCTTCAATTGTATTTAATTTAAATGAAGATTTGCGTTCTGTTTTTGTAGTAATCATAACATTTGTGTTGTGCTGCAAAGATATTGCATATTTCTTAGTTAGTATAACTAAGTGTCTAGTTTTTGAGTTCTAAAGTAATGTGCGATTGGGTAAAAAACAGCTCCTAAAATGGTTATTAAAGGGTTGTCTTTTACTTGTATTATTTTTAATAATTTTTTGTATTCCACAGTAGCTTTTATGTAATTAAACAGAAAAACAATATAAGATATTACGCTAATTTGTATGCTAGCTTGAGAGAATACAGGAAGTTTATTGTTTTTAAACACAAAAAATAAAATGAATAAAACCAACGCGATTATAAAAAACACGTAACTTAATTTAGACATTATTTTATAGTCTTTAATATCGCTATCTTCTAGTGTTATAGAAGTTGTAGTTATAGGATTTATAGTATTATCGTCTATTGGTGATAAGTTATAATCTGTTCCTGTTGTTAGTTTTTGTACTCTTAGGATATAAATTAATGGATATAAGATAACACCTAATATAGTTTGTATAATTGGTTCTTTTTTATCTGAAATGAGTTTATGTAACTTAATAAAGCTTAAAGAAGATTTTACATAATTAAAAACAAAAACTATAAATGAAATTAAACTAATTTGGATACCTGCTAAAGCTACGACTGGTAATTTGTTGTTTTTAAACACAAAATATAAAATAAATAAAGCAAGACTTATGGTATAAAAAGTAATACTAAGTGTAGATAAAATTTTATAGCTAGCTTTTTCTGTTTCTGGAAGTTGGATTGTATCAACACCTATGGTATTAGTTTCGTTTTTTGCTTTTCCAAATTTAGAATTGTACCAATTTTTGATAGGAACTGTAATGTGATCAAATTCAAAAATACCTCTATCCTGAGTAGCGCGTTTAGTCAAAAATATACTTAAAGGTAACATGATTAAAGTAGAAAACCAAGCGGCTAATACAGGATTTAGTTTACCATTTTTAGCACTGTTTTCTGCAAATAATCCGATAAAATGATAACTTAAAAATAGGACAATAGCAATAACCATTGGTAATCCTAAACCTCCTTTACGTATTAATGCACCTAATGGCGCACCAACAAAAAACAGAATAATACAGGCTATACCTAAAGCAAATTTTTTGTGTAGTTGTATACCATGCTTATAAATATTAGAGCTTTTAATTTGTAATGCTGTTGTCTTAGATTTTAATATTTGTTGTGTGCTTGATACACTATTTACAGCATAATCTAAAACTTGTATCTTACGTTTAGTATTAAAAATATCTAAAACGTTTCCATCATAAATACTATCCTTAATAGATTTTATTGTCAGATTTAAAGTAGGAAGGTTAGTCCTGTTATAAATTGTGTTAGAAAACTCATTAACTACATCCTTGCGTTCTGTTTTAAGAGAGTCTATGGTGTAATTTAACTCTGATACGTTAAGCATCGTATATTTGTTTTCTACATTTTTTTCATCTAAATCAATATTATTTAATTCAGACAAGTCAATTGCTAAAACGTGTTTTTTAAACTCGGCTTTACTAAAAGGTTTCTTGTTTCGTTCTTCAGCTTTTCTAGGAGGTGTATCATCATAATAATAACCATCATACAAAACTAAATTAAGCACGTTTGAGTCCTCTTTACTAGCTAATTCTCCATGGTCTGCAACAATTGTAGTAAAGTTACCAGACATGCGACTGGAACCTTTTTTATGTATGGTTATACCTTTAAGAAACTTACCATTTTTACCCGATTTTTCTTCAACTTTAATATTAAATGCATCACCAATATCATTAAACTGACCTTCAGCAATAATCATTGCAGGTTTTACATTGGCAATGTTTCTTCTTAAATTAAAACTGTTATATTCTGCCCAAGGAATAACGTTATTGCTAAAAAAGAAAGTTAAAACGCCCAAGCCTACAATAAAAATTCCTAATCCAGACATTGCACGTTGTAATGATATACCTGTAGATTTCATTGCTGCAAACTCATAGTTTTCAGCAAAATCTCCAAATACCATTATGGACGCTAACAAGATTGTTAATGGTAAAATTAATGGTATAAGGGTAGGAGTGATATACATTAAAAACTTTAAGACAGTAACAATGTCTAAGTCTTTTCCTGCTAACTCTTTAATGTATAGCCATATAGCTTGTAAAACAAAAATCAGCATGAGTATAACAAACACGCTGATAAAGGTTTTAAGATATGTAGTTAATATGTACCTATCTAATATTTTCACTTAGAATTAATCCAGTTTATTGATGTAATAGTCCTTAAATTTATTTTTGTCAAAGGTAAATAAGGATTTTGATAAAGTCTCATTAGTTTTAAAAGAATTAACAGTCAAAGTTGTTTTTGTTCCGTTTTTTCCAACTTCTATTAATCGGTAGATGTGTTTAGTCTTTGTATCAATACCTAATAACACATATTTAATTTCGGAATTAGAATCCATAGGTGATAGTTTTACATATTGTATTTTTCTACCACTAACATCTTGCACAATATCCATTTTAAAAGTAAATCCTTCTTTGTAAAACGTTAGCATTTTACTTGGTGTAATAGTGCTTTCATCTTGATCACTTCCTTTAGATACTGTTACTTCTTCATCCTCTGGACTAATGCTATATATGTTTTGTCCATCATATATACGTGTGATACCTAAAATATTTAAACGGTATTTGTCACCTTCCATGACAACATCACCTTTAGTTTCTTGTTTTATGTTTTCTTCAGTATTTTCTAAAACATATTTAAAAGCTATAGAGATATTGTTATAACTTTTAGCTTTAGTCGATACTTCATTTAAAAGTTTGTTTGCTTCATTATCCTGAGCAAAAATGGTGCTTGTCGCTAATAAAAATAATACTAATAATTTTTTCATTTTAAATGTAATTTATTGTCTTTCGTTTTCTAATAGTTGATCAAGAGCTACTAAATCTACAACTAAGACTTGTCTTGCTTTACTACCTTCAAAACCACCTACAATTCCTGCTGCTTCTAATTGGTCAATTAAGCGACCTGCACGATTGTAACCTAATTTTAATTTACGTTGTAGTAAAGAAGCTGATCCTTGTTGAGCTGTGACAATTATTTCAGCAGCATCTCTAAATAAAGCATCTCTTTCAGATATATCTATATCAAGACTTGTGCCACTTTCTTCACCAACGTACTCTGGTAATAAATAAGCGTCAGGATATGCTTTTTGGTTACCAATAAAATCAACTATTTTTTCTACTTCTGGAGTGTCAACAAAAGCACATTGTATACGTATCATGTCATTACCTTGTGTATATAACATATCTCCACGTCCAATTAATTGATCTGCTCCTCCTGCATCTAAAATGGTTCTAGAGTCTATTTTACTAGATACCCTAAAAGCTATACGTGCTGGGAAGTTAGCTTTAATTATACCTGTAATAACGTTTACAGATGGACGTTGTGTTGCAATAATTAAGTGGATACCAATTGCACGTGCTAATTGTGCAAGTCTTGCTACAGGTGTTTCCACCTCTTTACCTGCTGTCATAATTAAATCTGCAAACTCATCAACTACCAAAACAATATATGGTAAGTAGGCATGACCTTCGTTTGGATTTAATTTACGCGCTTTAAATTTTGTGTTATATTCTACAATGTTACGACATAATGCATTTTTAAGCATTTCGTAACGGTTATCCATCTCAATACATAATGAGTTTAGCGTGTGTATAACCTTGGTATTATCTGTTATAATAGCTTCTGCTTCATCAGGAAGTTTAGCTAAATAATGTCTTTCAATTTTATTAAATAAAGTTAACTCTACTTTTTTAGGATCTACTAAAACAAACTTGACTTCAGCAGGATGTTTTTTGTATAGTAATGAGGTTAATACAGCATTTAAACCTACAGATTTACCTTGTCCAGTTGCACCAGCCATTAATAAGTGAGGCATTTTAGCTAAGTCAATGACTAAGGTTTCGTTACTAATTGTTTTACCAATAGCAATTGGTAAATGCATTTCTGTTTTCTGAAATTTTTGAGATGCAATAACAGACCTCATGGATACTATAGTTGCATTTTTATTTGGTACCTCGATACCAATGGTTCCTTTTCCTGGTATTGGAGCAATAATACGAATACCTAAAGCAGAAAGCGATAAAGCAATATCGTCTTCTAGGTTTTTAATTTTAGAAATTCTAATACCTGCTTCTGGAACAATCTCATATAAAGTCACGGTTGGTCCAATGGTTGCTTTAATACTAGCAATTCCAATTTTGTAATTATTTAAAGTTTCTACAATTTTGTTTTTATTTTCTTCTAATTCTTCTTGGTTAATGGTAACCCCTTCATTATCATATTTTTTTAATAAATCTAAAGGAGGGAATTGATATTTGCCTAACTCTAAAGTAGGGTCAAACTGTCCAAAGTCTTCCACTAACTTATTAGCAAGATTATCTGTTTCGGATATTTCTTCTTTAACAGTTTCTACCTCAATTTCCATTTGAGGTTCTTCTATTTCAATTTTAGGAGTTGTAATTTCTGTTTTAATTTCTTTTTTAGAAACTTCAGGAGTAGTAACCTCTTGTGTAAGTTCTATATTATTTGTGGTTTCTATTTTTGAATGATTTGAAATTGTAGGTTCTACCTTTTTGTCTACCTCAAATGCAGATTTCATAGCTTCAGCTTCATCTGAATACGAATTATCTACAGGTACAAAATCATCTTTAAAATCGTCTTTAATATTCTTTTTGGCATTTTTAAATATAGAAGCAATACGTTGTGGTGTAAACTTAAAGCGAATAGCTAAATAACTTATAAAAGCAAAAGCCAATAAAAGTATAGTACCAATTTTACCAATATAATCTTGAAAAAAACTATTTATTTCAAATCCTATAGTTCCGCTTAGTGTATCATTTTTATGTGCGAAAAAGCCAAATAATATAGATAGCCATATTACCACTAAAATTCCCCAAAACCAGTGTTTGCGTAATTTAGCTTTACTTAAATCTGTAAGTACATAAACTCCAGATAAAAAGGTAAGACCAGAAAATATAAATGCTGCTATACCAAAACCACGTTGGATAAATAGGTCGCTAATCCAAGCACCAATTTTGCTTAACCAATTTTGGGTTTCGACGTCTCTAGAAGAAAATTCAGATAACGCACTTTGATCTACCTTACCAGTAAATAAGTAAGATAAAAAGGATATAAAAAACAAGACTCCTAAAATTATTAAAAAGCTACCTAATACCAGTTTTTGTTGGCTTGTAAGGGTTAAGTCTGGTTTTTTAAAACCAATCTTCTTTTTTGTTTTAGTTTGTTTTTTTGCTTTCGCCATTATTGGGTTTAATTTGCGTAAAAATACAAATAGTTAACGTTTATCCTAATGGATAATTGTTTAAAATAGCTTTGGTATATAAATAATCAAACCAATAATACTAGCAGCTATAGATGCTATAAAAACTGCACCTGCAGCAATATCTTTAATAAATCCAATTTTTTCATGATGTTCTGGGTGTACAAAATCTGCAATTGCTTCAATAGCAGTATTTACACCTTCTACACTCATGACTAAACCTATGGCAAAGCATTGCATAATCCACTCGGTAGACGAGATTTTAAAATAAAAACCAGCAACAGTAACAATAAGAGCAATACAAAATTGGATTTGTATACTGGCTTCAGTTTTTAAAAGTAAGAGCATGCCTTTAAAGGCATACCCTACACTTTTTAAACGATTGATTATAAAAGGTTCTTTTTTACTCATCTAATAATGCGTAAAGCGACGCTTTGTAGTTAGGTTCGTCAGCTACTTCTTTAACTTGCTCTGTATATTGTACAATACCATTTTCGTCTAAAACGACTACACATCTAGAGTGTAATCCTTCAAAAGGACCAGAAGCAAATTCTAAACCATAATCTTTACCAAATTGTCCAGTTTTAAAATCGGATAACATCATTACATTATCAATGCCTTCCGCACCACAAAAACGGGCTTGAGCAAATGGTAAATCTCTAGAGATACACAGGACCTTTGTGTTTTCCATTTCAGCAGCTTCTTTATTAAATGATCTAACAGATGTTGCACAAGTGCCAGTATCTACACTCGGAAAAATGTTTAATACCACTTTATGCCCTTCAAAATCTGATAGTTTTTGAGTAGATAAATCACTTAATGTTAAGGTGAAATCTGGAGCTTTTTCTCCAACTTTTGGTAATTGACCTATAGTTTCAACAGGAGTACCTCCTAATGTTATTTTTGCCATTTTTATAGTTTTTAAGTTATAGTAAGTAAAAATAGTCAATAATGGTGTGGTACAATAGGTCTTTACAAAATTTTATCAAATAATTTAAAGCTATCATAAATATATTATCAATAAGTAAAAGCTATTGTTAAATAGTGACAATCAATTTTGTAATCTTTAAATTTAGAGATAATTGGCTAATTTTATTTCAAATTAAATTTAAAACAAATACTATGGAAAATAATCCTCATTCAAGTCATCAACCTAACGGTAAAAACTTTGATATCAACGAAAGTTCTGCTAAATGTCCTTTTTTAAGCGGAACCGTTAAGCAAACTTCTGGTGGTGGTGTAAAAAATCGCGACTGGTGGCCAAACGAATTAAAATTAAATATTTTACGTCAAAATGCATCAAAATCAAACCCAATGGGAGACGATTTTGATTATGCAGAAGCCTTTAAAAGTTTAGATTATAATGCGTTAAAAAAAGATTTAACTGCATTTATGACAGACTCTCAAGATTGGTGGCCTGCAGATTATGGACATTATGGAGGATTAATGATACGTATGGCTTGGCATAGTGCAGGAACATACAGGGTTGGAG
Organism: Olleya marilimosa CAM030; assembly: GCF_000518485.1. Taxonomy (GTDB): domain Bacteria; phylum Bacteroidota; class Bacteroidia; order Flavobacteriales; family Flavobacteriaceae; genus Olleya; species Olleya marilimosa. The sequence goes on from NZ_JADR01000001.1 coordinate 428,468, forward strand.
ATGGTCGTGGTGGAGCAGGAGCAGGTAACCAACGTTTTGCTCCAATTAACAGTTGGCCAGATAATGGTAACTTAGATAAGGCACGTTTATTATTATGGCCTATAAAACAAAAATATGGTAACAAAATTTCTTGGGCAGATTTAATGATTTTAGCAGGAAACTGTGCCTTAGAGTCTATGGGATTTCCAACATTTGGTTTTGCAGGTGGTAGAGCAGATGTTTGGGAACCTGAGCAAGATATTTATTGGGGAAGTGAAACAGAATGGGGAGCAAACGAAGAAAGATATAAAGAAGGTGATTTAGAAGATCCTTTAGCAGCTGTAATGATGGGTTGGATTTATGTAAACCCAGAAGGACCAAACGGAAATCCGGATCCTATGGGTTCTGCTCATGATGTACGCGAAACCTTTGGTAGAATGGCAATGGACGATGAAGAAACAGTAGCTTTAGTTGCTGGAGGTCATACATTTGGTAAAGCGCATGGTGCAGCAGATCCAAATAAATATGTTGGTAAAGAACCACATGGTGCATCTATTGAAGAAATGAGTACTGGTTGGAAAAATTCTTACGGTACAGGTGTTTTAGATGATACTATTACTAGTGGTATTGAAGGTGCGTGGACACCAAATCCAACACGTTGGGATGCAGATTATTTTGATGTATTATTAAATTACGATTGGGAGTTAACAAAAAGTCCAGCAGGTGCACACCAATGGAAACCAACCGAAGCTTCTAAAGCTAGACAAGCACCTATGGCTGGTGATGCTAGTAAAAGACAAGATTTAATGATGACGACTGCAGATATAGCCTTAAAAACAGATCCTAAATATTTAGAAATTTCTAAACGTTTTCATGCAGATCATAAAGCATTTGAAGATGCTTTTGCACGTGCTTGGTACAAATTAACACATCGTGATTTAGGACCTACATCGCGTTATTTAGGACCAGAAGTACCACAAGAAGAGTTATTATGGCAAGATCCAATTCCAACTGTAAATTATACATTAAGTGATGCCGATATTGAAACCTTAAAAGGATTAATTGCAAATTCTGGTTTAACAGTATCGCAATTAGTAACTACAGCTTGGGCATCTGCTTCAACATTTAGAGGATCTGATAATCGTGGTGGTGCAAATGGCGCACGCATTGCTTTAGAGCCACAACGTAGTTGGGAAGTAAATAATCCAGAAGAATTAAATAAAGTGCTTTCGGTTTTAGAAGGTATTAAAAATGAATTTAATGGTGAAGTTTCTTTAGCAGATTTAATAGTCCTAGCAGGAAATGTAGGTGTAGAAAAAGGATTAAAAAATGCAGGATACAATCATACAGTAGAATTTACTCAAGGTAGAGGTGATGCTACGCAAGAGCAAACAGATATAGAGCAGTTTGGATATTTAGAGCCATTAGCAGATGGTTTTAGAAACTATATTAAAGGTAATCTGAAAATTGCTGCTGAAGATTTATTGGTAGACAAAGCTAATTTATTAACACTATCTGTTCCAGAGTTAACTGTTTTAGTTGGTGGTTTACGTGTGTTAGGTGCTAATTACGATGGTTCTAATTATGGTGTATTTACAGACAATGTTGGAAGCTTAACAAACGATTTCTTTAAAAATATATTAGATTTTACTTACACTTGGAAAGCAACATCTGAAGACGATAGATATTTTGAAGGTAGAAACCGTAATACAGGAGAAGTTAAATTTAAAGGCACAAGAGCCGATTTAATTTTTGGATCAAATACAGAGCTTAGAGCTATAGCAGAAGTTTATGGCGCAAGTGATGGTCAAGACAGATTTGTTAAAGATTTTGTTGCTGCTTGGACTAAAGTGATGAATTTAGATCGTTTTGACGTGAAATAATCCAAGTCTACATATAAATTAAAGGAATGTGTTTTACCTAAAATTCATTCCTTTTTTATTGTAAAAAATCATTTAAATAGAACTTTTTAAAGTTCTAAAAAAACACAAGAAAAATGGATAACATAGATAAAGTATTTAATAGTATTAAAAATAATGATAATGCAACATTAAATACACTTTTAACCGAAAACCCAAAATTAGCAGAAGCTAAAGACCAACGCGGATTTACACCATTAATTTTGGCAACGTATTTTGATAACGAAGCTGCAACTAAAACTTTAATAAAACATAATGCACCAATAAACGACAAAGATGCTTCTGGTAACACTGCGTTAATAGGTGTAAGTTTTAAAGGGAATGTAGAATTTGCAAAGTTTTTAATTGAAAATGGAGCTAATCTAGATGAAGTTAATAATAATGGCACTACAGCGTTAACTTTTGCTACGCAATATAATAAAGTTGAGATTGTAAAATTATTACTTGACCATGGCGCAGATATTACTGTTAAAGACAATGACGGTAAAACCGCTTTAGATTACGCTCAAGATAAAAAGTTTACAGAGTTAATTACACTTTTAGGATAATGTAATTAACTTATTTTAAATATAACCAAGTTTGGATAGGTGATTAACTTATTTTAAACTTGGTTTTTTATTTATCCATTTTGCACAGTCTATAACCTTAGTAATAGTTTTATTAGCTTCATTTTTTCGCCAATGCATGTATAAATCTATAGTTTGGTCTAAATCTATAAAACGTACATTATTAAAATTTGAATGTTTAAACGAATTGGGTAGAATAGAAATGCCAAGTCCTTTAGACACAAGATTTAAAATCATACCACCAAAATCTGATTCGATGCTAATTTTAGGTTCAAATCCTAATTGATTAAATAAGTTGCGTAATAAAGACGAAAAAAATGTGGTTTGATGCAAACCAGTAATTATAAAGTTTTCCTGTTGCAATTTATCAATATTGTTAATGGAATTTTTATCTAGCCAATGGTTGCTAGGTACAGCAATGCAAATAGGCTCGGTAGAAAGTTTTACAGTTTGGATATTAGTATGCTGTATATTATCGCGACTAAAGGCAATATCTGTATCGTAGTTTAGTAATAGTTTTTGGTGGTTTTCATCGCTAAGTTCTGCTAATTCTAGCTTTAGGTCAGGTAGATTAGTTTTAATTATTTCTAAAAAATTAGGTAGAAAACTAAAAGTAATAGAACCTGGATACGAGATAGAAACATGTCCTGCATCGCCTTGATCTATTTTTTTTGCTTGACGCTGTATTTGGTCTAATTCACCTATGGTTTTTGTCCAATGCTTTTGCAGAAATTTGCCAGCATCGGTTAATTTGACATTTCTTTTATTTCTTTCGAAAAGTGAAAAACCCAATTCTTCTTCTAAAGCTTGAATTTGTCTTGTTAATGAGGATTGTGAGATATACATTTTTTCGGCAGTGTTCCAAAAATGAAGTTCTTCTGCTAAACCTAAAAAGTATTTTATTTGCTGAATTGTCATAACAAATGCATTTTTTGCATTACTGAATCAAAAATATGTATTTTTTAGCAGATTCAATCCTAGTTTCTTTGTGTAACATTTTTTTTATAACCTGTAAACTGAAACAGTATGTTAGGCATCGAGAATTTTATGACCTTTATGGTTACCGCTTTATTATTTATAATGACACCAGGAATTGATACGGTTTTTGTATTAAATAAATCTATTGGTCAAGGTCGTAAATCTGGAATAGTATCAGCAATGGGTATTAATACTGGTGTTTTAACACATACGTTTTTGTCTGCAATTGGGTTAACGGTTTTAATTGCAAAATCTGCAATTGCCTTTATGGTTATTAAGTATATTGCTGCAGCTTATCTAATCTATATTGGCGTAAAAAAGTATAGGGATACCTCTGTTTTATTTGCCGAAAACAGCGTAAGTGAAGTTAATAATAGCTCAAAAACTGACTTTTGGTCTGGTTTTTTTACAAATTCATTAAATCCAAAAGTTGCATTATTCTTTTTGGCTTTTTTTCCGCAATTTATTACACCTTCAAAATTAGAAGATCCAGTTCCTTTTGTTTTATTGGGTATTACGTTTGCAATAATTGGTGTAATTTGGTATGTGGTTTTAACGTTGTTTGCAAGTACGTTTTCAACTAAAATTAAAGGGTATCCAAATTCAGGGATTTTGCTTAATAAAATAAGTGGATTTGTGTTTGTGTTAATGGGATTACAGATTGCTTTTGGGTAGTTATTGTTTAAAATAAAAAAACCACTTTACAAAGGTAAAGTGGTTTTAACTATTAATTTTTCTTTTTCTAATGCTTATTTATCAATGGATCCTAAAACACGTTTCATAAAGTTATTAACTGCCTCTTTTTTAGGCGTTCCTTCTTTAATCATTTTGTTAACTTCAATAGCACCATACATATTAGAGATTAGCTCTCCAATAACGTCTAACTCTTCATCTTTTAAAGATGGTACTTCGGTTAGTGCTTCAAGAGTTTCAATGGTTTCAACTAAGTAGTCTTCATCATTGTCTTCTATAAATTGTGTTAAATGCTTTATTACTGGTAATTTCATTGATATTGGTTTTTTTAAGTCGGATTGAAAATAGCCGAAGTATTTTACGCTTCGACTATGCTCAACCTGACATATTTGTTGTTATGCTACTTCGTCAACTAACTCTTTTAAAACGTCAAATTTGTTAGTCTGTGTTTGATTTACAAATTGTCCACCTTTAAAGGTTGCGAAAGTTGGTAAATTATCGACAGTAGCTAATTTTCTTGATTCCGGAAATTTTTCCGCGTCAGCGATAACAAACGTTATATTATCTAATTCGCTAGCTAATTTTTTAACCTTTGGTTTCATAATACGACAGTTACCACACCATGTAGCCGAATATTGTACTACTACAGTATCGTTGTTTGCTATGATTTCGCTTAAGTTATCTTGACTTAGTTCTTGTAACATAATAGTTTAGTTTACGTGGTTTGCTAAATAAGCTGCAGTACCTTTAGCGTTAGCTTGCATTGCATCTTTACCTTCTTCCCAGTTTGCAGGACAAACCTCTCCTTTTTCTTGTACGTGTGTTAAAGCATCTACTAAACGAATGTATTCTCCAACGTTTCTACCTAATGGCATGTTGTTGATGCTTTCGTGTTGTACGATACCGTCTTCATCAATAATGTAAGTTGCTCTGTAAGTTACGTTATCACCTTCAACTTGTACAGTACCAGTTTCTTCATCAAAAACTTCATTTTTAATATCTAAAATACCTAAAATGCTAGATAAGTTACGGTTACTATCTGCAAGGATTGGGTAAGTTACACCTTCAATACCACCATTATCTTTAGCTGTATTTAACCAAGCAAAGTGTACTTCTGGAGTATCACATGATGCACCAATTACAATTGTATTTCTTTTTTCAAATTCTGCTTTAGCAGCTTGAAATGCGTGTAATTCTGTTGGACAAACAAAAGTAAAATCTTTTGGGTACCAGAATAAAACTACTTTTTTCTTGTTGTTTTTTGCTTCTTCAAGAACGTTTAATTTGAAAGTGTCTCCCATTTCGTTCATTGCGTCTACGTTTAAATCTGGAAACTGTTTTCCTACTATTGCCATTTGTTTAAATTTTTATAATTAATTACTTTGTTTTTTCAGTTTGCAAAAGTACAGCATGATATTAAAAAAACAAGCCTAATAAAATTTTTAAATCTTATTAGGCTATAAATTTTAATTATAGTTAATGTAAAAAGGTATAATTTATAATGATTTATCTTTTAACATTCTTATTTTAATGTTAAGTGCAGCAAAAAATAAGGTTGTAAAAGGACTAAGCCAATTAAAAATGGCATACACAAAATACTCTCCAACACCAACACCTAATACACCAGATTGGTAGGCACCACAAGTATTCCATGGTATAAGTACAGAGGTTACAGTTCCAGAATCTTCCAAAGTACGACTTAAATTTTCTGGAGCAAGACCTTTATCTTCATAGGCTTTTTTAAACATTTTACCAGGTATTACTAACGCTAGATATTGGTCACTTGCAATTGCATTTAAACCTAAACAGCTAATAACAGTACTAGCAAATAATCCAAAAACTGAAGTTGCTAATTTTAAAAGGGCTTTTGTTAGTCTTGATAATGCACCAATAGCATCCATAATACCTCCAAAAACCATTGCACAACAAATTAATAAAATAGTCCAAAGCATACCTTGCATACCTCCAGCGCTAAATAAGTCGTTAAGTTTGTCGTTATCTGTTGTGATTTGTGTATCTGTTAAAATAGATTTTATGATGGCAGTAAAATTTGAGTCTGCTAATCCATTTAATACATTGGACTGAAATATAAAAGCGAAAATAGCTGCAAGTATAACTCCAGTAACTAAAGCGATTAATGGTTTAGTTTTAAATAATATTAATACAATTACAACTAATGGTACAATAAATAACATTGGAGTGATATTAAATGTACCTTCTATACTAGTTAATAAACCACTAATGTCAGCGCTTCCAGTGGTTTCTATAGTAGCACTCATAATACCAAAAGCAATTAATGTAATTATTACAGTTGGTACAGTTGTAAAGGTCATATATCTAATGTGAGTAAATAAATCTGTTCCAGCCATAGCAGGAGCAAGGTTGGTGGTGTCACTTAAAGGCGACATTTTATCTCCAAAATAGGCACCAGATATTACAGCACCAGCAATCATACCAGGACTAATACCTAATGCGCTTCCAATACCTATTAAGGCAATTCCAACGGTTGCAGAAGTTGTCCAAGAGCTTCCCGTTGCTATGGATATAATGGCACAAATAATAACAGAGGCTGGTAAAAATATAGCAGGACTTAGTACTTGCAATCCATAATAGACCATTGCAGGTATTACACCACTGACTAACCAAGTACCAGCTAAAGCACCAACTAAAAACAAAATCATGATTGGTACAAAAACACTTTGTAGGTTTTCCCAAATTTCTTTAATCATAGGTTTAACAGAAACTTTATTAAATAATCCTACAATTGCAGCTGCTGCACCACCTAAAAGTAAGATGATTTGGTTAGTGTAAGTTCCAAACCACTCTTGACTTTCTACAAAAAAAATGTTGTATGCCAACATTGCCATAAGTATCACGACAGGAATTAGAGCTTCAATAAAATTAAGTTCTTTATTTTCAACTATATTTTGATCGTTTGCTTTAAATTCTGAAATATTGTCGTCTTGCATGTTAGTTAGTTTTTTTAGTGTTGTAATGTTACGATTTTACAATAAGTTATGCAAATGGATTTATGTGCTGAAAATTAGTAAGTTAAAAGTATTAGCTTGCAAAAACTATTAAAGTACTAACTTTAGATTAATATTTATGTAAATTTTGAAAAGGTGATTTAGCAGTTAAATAAGGGTAGTTTGAAGTATAATTACAAACTTTATTAAAGGTTGTTTTTGTACCTTTTTAAATGAAAAAAAAAGCCTGAACATTAAATTTGTTCAGGCTTTTAATATGAAGATATTTTTATATTATGTAGTTTCTAATTGTAAAACGCCAACTTCAATCATGCAAGCTTTAATCATATTAAAGGTGCGCTCTATATCGTCATCCAATCCAATAGAAAATCTAATAAGACCTTCGCTTAATCCCATTTCAGCTTGTTCTTCTTGTGGTATTTCTGAAGATGTAGAGGTTCCTGGAGCACTAAATAAAGTTTTATAAAATCCTAAACTTACTGCTAAGTAACCTACATTTTTTTCTTGCATTAATTCCATTAAAGCATTGGCTTTGTCTAGGGATCCAGCATCTATAGTTAACATGCCTCCAAAACCATAAGCTTCATTCATCATAGATTTAAAAACGTCATGAGATGGGTGAGAAGCTAATCCTGGATATACAGTTTTAATGCCTAGACCTTCAAATTTTTCGGCTAAATAAGACGCATTTTTACTGTGTTGCTTCATTCTTATGTGCAACGTTCTCATGTTTTTTAATATTGAAGCCGATCGTAAACTATCCATAGAAGCACCAAGTAACATGCTTGCACCATCAATGACACTTTTAAGAGAATTTATAAACTCAGTGCTAGCACAAACAACGCCTCCCATTGTATCAGATGATCCATTTATAAATTTGGTTAAACTATGTATTACTATATCTGCACCTAATTGAGCAGGTGAAATAGATAGAGGAGAAAATGTATTATCTACGACTAAAGTTAAGTTGTGTTTTTTTGCTAAAGCTGCTAAACTTTTAATATCTGCAACTTCTAGTAATGGATTGCTTACAGACTCGCAATACAAAACTTTTGTGTTTTTAGTAATTGCAGCTTCAACAACATCTAATTTTGTAATATCTACAAACGACGTTTGGATGTTCATTCTTGGAGTAAAATTCTTTAAAAAGGCATAAGTACCACCATAAATCGTTCGGCTAGATACAATATGATCACCAGCACCACACAATTGTAAAAGGGTAGGTGTAATTGCTCCCATTCCTGATCCTGCAACATTGGCACTTTCTGTTCCTTCCATAGCAGCTAATGCTTCACCTAAATAAAGGTTTGAAGGTGTAGAGTGTCTAGAATATAAATAGCATCCATCTGTATTACCCTCAAAAGTATCAAACATGGTTTTTGCTTTCAAAAAAGTGTAGGTAGATGAGTCTGATATTGAAGGGTTTACTCCTCCAAATTCTCCAAAATATTGTAAGTCTTGTATGTTGTCTGCTGGTTTAAATGACATAAGTTTAGTTTTAGTAATGATTACATCAAATATCAATGATATTAGATTAATAATCAATATATATGGTTAAATTTAGATTTTAAAACTAAATAATGTTAATTATTCAGAAAATAAATTATATATATTTGATAAAAATTAATTTACACTGAAAATTTTTCCAATATGACCTTTGATGCAATAGACAAAAAGCTACTACAGTTACTGCAAAACGATAGTAAACAGACCAATAAAGAGTTGTCAAATAAATTAAACTTATCGGTAACTGCTGTTTTTGAGCGTATTAAAAAGCTAGAAAATAATGGCGTGATTAATAAATATGTTGCTTTAGTTAAAAAGGAAAAGGTCGAAAAAAGTTTTGTAGCCTTTTGTCACATCAAACTATCGCAACACATCCAAGAATATGTGGTACAGTTTGAAAAAGAAGTAACCAACCTGACAGAGGTTTTGGAATGCCATCATATTAGTGGAGATTATGATTACTTATTAAAAGTTATGGTTAAGGATATGGAAGCTTTTAGGGAGTTTATGGTAGAAAAACTGACTAACATAAACCATATAGGAAGTACACATAGTATGTTTGTAATCAGTGAAGTAAAAAGTACTACTGCCATACCAATTTAATTTTTTTTTATAAATTGTTAAAATTCTCGCTATAAATCTTTTTTTAAAATGAAGTATTCTCAAATCAAAGAATTATATAAAAATATTTTTAAATCTTATGAAAAACCCTCCTTAGAAACACACATTAAAAAAATGGTTGAATTGGATAATTATTTGCCCTACAGTTCTACCTTTTTTTGTGTGACTAACACTCAAGATTTAAAATTTGAATACATAAGTAAAAACCTAAGTTCTTGCTTAGGTATAAATCCTAACGATTTAAAAACACATGGGATGCGATACTTTTGGAGTCGAATACATCCAGAGGATATCGAGGTTTGGTTAAGTGCAATGAATCAGTTAATGGAGTTTACATTATCTGAGATTAAACCAACAGACAGGAGTAAGGCTAACTATACTTGGAACTACAGATTTAAAAACGGTAGTGATACTTACGTTAATATTGTACAAAATACAACACCATTATCTTTTGATTTAGACATGAAGCCAATAATTGGATTGGCGCATTACACGGTTTTAGACCCAAAAATAAAAATGCAAATTACAGCTTCAGCTAAATTACTAAATGCTAATAATGAGTATGAAACAATATATTTTAATAACTTTTCCCAGAAATTATTAAAAGAGTCTATTAGTAATAGAGAGCGTGACGTCATTAGATTATTAGTGTTAAATTTAACTAGTAAGGAGATTTCAGAAAAGTTAAACATTAGTTCGCATACCGTAGATACACACAGACGTAATATTCTAAAAAAATTAAAAATTTCTTCGACTGGCGAGTTAGTGGGTATGCTAAAATTTAATAAAAATCTAATTTAAAATTAAAATTACTCAATTTAAGTATTGTGTTAATTATCAGTATTGTGCAATTTTACATTGCTATTAATCTTAAGGGGAACCTTCATAACAAGTCTATAACTAGTCAAATAATAATTTGATTTTTATGGACTTTTATGTTTTTATGGCTTACTGTTAAGCGTATATTAAAATTAGGTGTTTCTACTTCATTATTACAGACACAAATCGTACTTTTGTTTAATATTATAACAATTATTAATTTCCGCGAAAGCGAAAAAACAAAATATATGAGTCAATACGACGTAGCAATTATCGGTTCAGGTCCTGGTGGATATGTAGCAGCAATACGTTGCGCACAATTAGGAATGAAAACTGCAATTATTGAAAAATATTCTACTTTAGGTGGTACATGTTTAAATGTTGGATGTATACCAAGTAAAGCATTACTAGCCTCTTCACATCACTATGAAGAAGCAACTAAGCACTTTGAAGAACACGGAATTGAAATTCCAGGAGATATTAAAGTGAATTTAGAAAAAATGATTGGTCGTAAGCAAGCAGTTGTGGATCAAACTACTGGTGGAATTGATTTTTTAATGAAGAAAAACAACATCGACGTTTTTACAGGTGTTGGTAGTTTTAAAGATGCTACTCATATTGTTATTGAAGGAGAAGAAACAACTACAATCGAAGCAAAAAATACCATTATTGCAACAGGTAGTAAGCCATCAAGTTTACCATTTATAACTTTGGATAAAGAGCGTATTATTACTTCTACTGAAGCCTTAAAACTAAAAGAAATTCCTAAGCACATGATTGTGATTGGTGGTGGAGTTATTGGTTTAGAGTTAGGTCAAGTTTACAGACGTTTAGGTGCAGAGGTTACTGTTATAGAGTATATGGACAGAATTATTCCTGGAATGGATGGTGCTTTGTCTAAAGAGTTGAATAAAGTCTTTAAAAAAGCTAAATTTAACATGATGTTATCTCATAAAGTACAGTCAGTAGAGCGTGTTGGAGATGAAGTAATTGTTAAAGCAGAAAATAAAAAAGGAGAAGTTGTTGAGTTTAAAGGAGACTATTGTTTAGTATCTGTTGGACGTAAACCTTATACAGACGGTTTAAATGCTGAAGCTGCAGGAGTTAAATTAACAGACAGAGGTCAAGTTGAAGTTAATGAGCACTTACAAACTAACGTATCTAACATTTACGCTATTGGAGATGTTGTAAAAGGTGCAATGTTAGCACATAAAGCTGAAGAAGAAGGTGTTTTTGTTGCTGAAACTTTAGCAGGTCAAAAACCACATATAGATTATAACTTAATTCCTGGTGTGGTTTACACATGGCCAGAAGTTGCTGCTGTTGGAAAAACGGAAGAAGAGTTAAAAGAATCTGGAGTAGATTATAAAGTAGGTCAATTTCCGTTTAGAGCATTAGGTCGTGCTAGAGCAGGAGGAGACTTAGATGGATTTGTAAAAATCCTTGCAGATAAAAAGACAGACGAAGTATTAGGTGTACACATGATTGGTGCACGTTGTGCAGATCTGATTGCAGAAGCAGTAGTTGCTATGGAATTTAGAGCATCTGCCGAAGATATTTCGCGTATGTCTCATGCACATCCAACATTTGCAGAAGCGGTAAAAGAAGCTGCTTTAGCTGCAACGGATGATAGAGCATTACATGTTTAAAAGTTAAATAAATATTCCGTTTTCGCGGAAATAAAAAAAAAGCGAGCCAATTTGGTTCGCTTTTTTTTTTTTGATAAAACTGTAACATATAATTATTTGCAATCTCTTTATAAAGTAATCAATCAAGTGATGCTTAACCAATAACAACTAATCATGAAAATTAGCACAACCAAAAGTCTTTTCTATCTACTAATATTAGTACTAATAAGTTCCTGTAAAATTAAAACCGTTATAAAAGTAGACAACGTAAAGCCTCAAGAGATTGTAAATAAAACGTTGTATAATACAATTTTAGAGCAAGATCGTATTTATTTTGAAGCTTATAATACTTGTGATTTAATCTTACAAAATAAAATGATTCCTGAAGATTTAGAATTTTATCATGATAAAGGAGGATTAATGACTTCTAAATCAGATTATATGGAAGGTTTAAAAAATAATATTTGCGGTAAAGTAACTAGGCAATTAGTAGCTGGTAGTGTTGAGGTGTTTCCAATTAATAATTTTGGAGCAGTGCAAATAGGTATGCATACATTTTATAATAATCAAGAGCCTAATGCCATATCCAAACCTAGTAAGTTTATTGTAATATGGAAAAAAGAAGCAAATATATGGCAAATGAGTCGTGTGGTGAGTTTACATTAATATTAGGAAACTTATATAAATAAAAAAAGCGAGCTATATAGCTCGCTTTTTATTATTTCTTATTACGTTTATTGTAATTTTTATCTCCTCTAGTTTTAGGTTTCTTGTATTTGGCAGCAATTTTAAATTTATAACTACCACCTAAATTTTCTTTACTGTTTTTAGCAGATTTTTCATGAAAAGCAGGACCAGGAGCATCAATATCCTTGCGTTTGGTTGGATTGTTACGTTCTTTAATTACAGTACGTTCTTCTTCAATCAATTCTGTAGAAATTTCAACTTCCTCTGGAATTTGTAATTCCGGAATTTCCATTTGCATTAGACTTTCAATTTTTTCAAGACTGTCTTGCTCTTTTTCGGTACTAAAAACTACTGCTTGTCCTTCACGTTCTGCACGACCTGTTCTACCAATTCTGTGCATATAGTTTTCTGGGTAATCAGGCGTGTCAAAGTTAAAAACGTGTGATACATTATCAATATCTAAACCACGTGCCATGACATCTGTAGCCACTAAAACACGATTTATACCTTCTCTAAATTGCTCAATACTACGTAGTCTGTAGTTTTGCGTTTTATTAGAGTGGATGACACATAACTCTTCTTTAAAAAACTCGTCTAAAGCTTCAAAAAGTCTATCTGCCATACGCTTATTTGACACAAATACTAAAACTTTATTATACGTTTCAGCGTCTTGTAATAAGTGTACTAATAAATTAAGTTTAGTGTAATAATTAGGAACACTATATTTTGTTTGTGCTATGTTTTCTAAAGGCGTACCTGATATAGCAATAGATACTTTTTGTGGTGCAGTAAAAAAGTCAGTAATTAAATCGTCAACATCCTCAGTCATTGTTGCAGAAAACATAATGTTTTGTCTGCGTTCCGGAAGGATATCAAAAATATTAATTAATTGGTGTCTAAACCCTAAATCTAGCATGACATCTACTTCGTCAATAACTAAACGCTCTAAAGATTTAAGTTGTAGTACGCGACTAACCGCTAAATCATATAAACGTCCAGGCGTTGCAACAATAATATCTTGACCTTGTGCAACTGCTTGTTTTTGTGTATTAATGTTGGTTCCTCCATACACACCAAGCACACGCGTATTAATGTATTTAGCTAGCTTTTCAATTTCGTCTACAACCTGTACCACTAATTCTCTAGTAGGTACTAAAATTAATATACGTGGATTATCTTGTTTAGAAAATTTAAGGTTTTTAAGTATTGGTAACATGTAAGCAAAGGTTTTACCTGTACCAGTTTGTGCTATACCAACCATGTCTTTTCCGCTAGCAACTACATTAAAAGCTTCTGCTTGAATTGGCGTAGGTTGTGTAAAACCTAAATCGTCAATAGCGTTATATAAAGGTGTGTTTAAATTTAAATCTCTAAAGTTCAAAACGTATTATTTTAGCCTACAAAACTACTACTTATATTTTGTTTACCCTAAATGCTGCTCATGTATTTGTATACTATAGGTTGCATTAAAGGTTTCATTTATAGGTAATTTGATAATCCCTTCTTTTTCGGTTAATTTTTGTGATGTGTTTTCAGCATCAGCAATACCTAACCAAGGTTCTATGCAAACGTAAGGTGCGTTTGGTTTTGCCCAAATCCCCAAATAATTAAAGTCATTATAGGTCACATTTAGTATTTCGCCATGAGTTTTACTAACTAAAGCAACTTTTCTAGATTTTAAATCCTTAAAAATAAGCGCATCTTCATTAAATAAATCTGGTTTTAATTGGATGCTGTTTTTAGTGTCAAATGCAGGTTTTGTTTGATTGGTTACTAAACCATTATCCATATTTAATAGATAGGTTTGTGCTGTTTCTTCGTGTTCAAAAACCAAACTATAATCCGTATAATTTTCATTTTTATAAACAGGACATTTAAAAGCAGGATGACCACCAATACTAAAATAGATTGCTTTATCATCTAAGTTTTTGACTGTATGTTTAATATCTAAAGTGTTGTTATTTAGAGTGTAAGTAATTAAAAGTTCAAATTTAAAAGGAAATAATTTTAGCAAATCATCATTGTATATCAAACTAAAAGTTAAGCTGTTTTTGGTTTGATTTACTAATTTTATATCGTGATTATGCCTTACAAAACCATGCTTTGGCATGTGGTAAGTTTGACCTTTAAAGATATATTGGTCATTTTTCATGCTACCTATGATAGGAAACAAATTGGGTGCATAGCTTCCCCAAATGTCAGGATCTGCATGCCACATAAATTGATTGTCGTTTTGTACCGAAGCAATTTCGCACAACTCTGCGCCTTTCGGTTTAACCGAAATTTTTAATACGTTATTTGTTAACTGAAACATCTGTTTTATATTTAATCTCATGACCAAAATACTCGTTTTTTTAACATTTCTGTTTAACTTTACGCAACATTTTACTACGTGAGAACAACTACTATACATAAACTAACTAAGCCTGAGGACTTCAAACAAAATTTATTGTCTTGGAGCCAACAATTTGATGATGTGGTTTGGCTGGATTCTAATAACTACCAACAGCAATATTCAAGTTATGATGCAGTATTAGCTGTAGACGCTTTTACAGGAATACAGACCGATTATCATAACGCTTTTGAACAATTTAAAGAGTATCAGTCGCTTACTAACGATTGGGTTTTTGGTTATTTATCATACGATTTAAAAAATGATGTAGAGCATTTAAAGTCTTCAAATTATGACGATTTAGCGTTTCCTGACTTATATTTTTTTCAACCTAAAAAAATCTTTTTAATTAAAGGTGACACCCTGGAAATGCAGTATTTAAAAATGGTTGATGATGAAGTGGAAACAGATTTAATTGCAATAAGTCAGTACAAGGACGAAGGACGTGACATTTTGCAAAATGAAAGTGACTCAATTAAAATTAAACTTAGAATCCAAAAAGACGCGTATTTTGATAAGATAAAAACCATGCTTAGTCACATACACAAAGGTGATATTTACGAAGCTAATTTTTGTCAAGAGTTTTATGCAGAGGACACAGTTATAAACCCATTAGAGATTTACAATAAACTTAATGCCATTTCAAAACCACCATTTGCAGCATTTTTAAAGTTAAATGATAAATACTTATTGTCTGCGTCACCAGAGCGTTACATTAAAAAAGAAGGCACTAAAATTATATCTCAGCCTATAAAAGGGACCGCTAAACGCGAGGACGATTTTATATTGGATTCTATTTTAAAAAATAATTTAGTATCAGATGAAAAAGAACGTAGCGAAAATGTGATGATTGTGGATTTGGTGCGTAATGATTTGTCACAAACCGCCACAAAAGGTAGTGTTAAGGTTGAAGAGTTATGTAAGATTTACACCTTTAATCAAGTGCATCAAATGATATCTACAGTAACCTCTCAAGTAGATAAAAACACACATCCAATAGATATTATTAAAAGTACGTTTCCTATGGGAAGTATGACTGGAGCTCCAAAAATTTCGGCAATGAAAATTATTGAAACTTTAGAAGAAACTAAACGCGGTTTATATTCTGGTGCAGTTGGCTATATTTCGCCAACAGGTGACTTTGACTTTAATGTTGTAATACGTAGTATTTTGTACAACGCATCTAATAAATATGTGTCTTACTCTGTTGGAGGAGCCATTACAGCAAAGTCAGACCCTTTAAACGAATATGAAGAATGTTTGATTAAAGCTAAAGCAATGAGAACTGTTTTAGAAGGGTGAATCTGATATTAGGGAAAAGGCATTAGGCAAAAAAAGGCAAATGTTTTAAGTATTACGGAAACATTAAAAAAGCGTAAATTTGGTAAATGAAGAATTACAGAGATTTGATAGTTTGGCAAAAATCAGTAGACATGGTAACTCATGTTTATCGTTTATTAAAGCTATTTCCTGAAGATGAAAAATATGGCTTGACTTCGCAAATAAAAAGAAGCGCTGTTTCTGTTTCATCTAATATAGCAGAAGGTTATGGTCGTAATTATACTAAGGAATATGTTCGGTTTTTAAATATTTCTAGAGGATCATTATACGAAATGCAGACACAGTTGTAAATTGCAATTAATCTAAATTTTTTAAAAAGCAACGATTTAAATGATGTTAATGACCTGTCTTTACAAATAGAAAAAATGCTTAACGCCTTAATCAAAAAGTTGGCAGTATAATTTATGCCTTTTTACTTATGCCTTATAACTTAATAGAACACTTCCAAAATCACATAAACAATACACTTCCTTTTCTTAAAAACAGTAAACTATTGCTTGCTATTTCAGGAGGTTTGGACAGTGTTATTTTAACGTATTTATGTAAACAATCAAGTTTAAATATTACTTTGGCACATTGTAATTTTAATTTAAGAGGAATAGAAAGCGATGGAGACCAAAAATTTGTTCTAGATTTAGCAGACAGTTTAGATTTAGAGATTTTTACCGAAAGTTTTAATACTATGGCTTACGCCGAAAGTAATAAAGAATCCATCCAAATGGCTGCAAGAACGTTGCGTTATGATTGGTTTCAGGAATTAGCAACACAGTTGGGTTTTGACTATATTTTAACTGCACATCATGCAGATGATAATTTAGAAACTTTTTTGATTAACCTGACTCGAGGAACAGGTTTAGAGGGTTTAAAAGGGATTCCGGAAGTAAATGATAATATTGTAAGACCATTGTTGCCATTCTCTAGAGAAATAATTGAAGAATTTGCGGTGTCCAATCAAATACTTTGGAGAGAAGATAGTAGTAATGCGTCTACAAAATACTTGCGTAATAAGTTAAGACATGATGTTATTCCGGTTTTAAAATCTTTAAATCGCAATGTTTTAACCAATTTTAAAAACACCTTAAATAATCTAAATGATACAGCAGATATCGTTGAAGAAAGTGTGCAAGCGGTTTTAAAACGCGCAATAATTGATATTGATAATACTCAAATAAGTTATAAAATATCAGAGTTTATTAAAGTTAATAATCCTAAAGCATATTTATATGAAATTTTTAAAGACTACGGATTTACACAATGGACAGATATTGTTAATTTGTTGACTGCACAAAGTGGAAAACAAGTATTTTCTGCAACACATCAACTACTTAAAAATAGAGATACTTTAATTTTAAGTGAATTAAAAACGGAGGATAGTCAGTATGATAATGAAACCTCAGTTATAATCAATAATTTTGAAGACGAGGTAGCTGTGTCATTAGGGATTTTATCATTTAAAACGGTAGAAATTCTTGAAAAATCTGACAGCACAACAGTATTTATTGATAAAGAAAAGTTAAAATTACCATTAACTGTTAGACATTGGAAAGAAGGAGACTATTTTTACCCTCTAGGCATGCAAGGTAAAAAGAAACTTAGCAAATATTTTAAAGATCAAAAGTTGTCTTTGTTAGACAAGAAAAAGGTGTTATTATTGTGTAGTCAAGATAAAATTGTTTGGGTTATTAATCATCGTGCAGATGATAGATTTAAAGTAACCAATCAAACCAAATCAATACTAAAAATTAAATTATCATAATGAAGCATATAACCGCTTTTATACTGTTTTTTATCACTGTATTTAATGTAAATGCACAAGTGTTAAAACCAGTAAAATGGAGTAACGAGATTCAGAAAATATCCGATCAAGACTATGTTTTAGTATATAAGGCAAACATTAAAGAGCATTGGCATTTATATTCTCAACATTTGGATGAAGGAGGAGCGTTGCCAACGGAGTTTGTTTACGATTCAGTAAATAAAACTAACAACTTTGAGCTTATTGGAAAAGCGTTTGAAAGCGAATCTATAACGCAATTTGATAAGGTGTTCCAAATGGATTTAACCTTTTTTGATGGCGAAGCAACTTTTGCTCAAAAAATCAAATTATTAAATCCAGAGCAAAAAACTATTAAAAGTGAAGTTGCTTACCAAGCTTGTGATGACTCTAAATGCATTTATGAGTTTGAAGAAATTGTTTTTAATCTAAACCAAGCAAAACCTTTAACAGAAACAGTTAACGCTTTAATATCTACTGAAAATATATTTAATCCAACATCTAAAATATTAGATCCAGTAAGTTGGAAAACTGGATTTAAAAAATTAAGTGATACACAATATCAATTAACATACACTGCTGTTTTAGATCCAAAATGGCATATTTATTCTCAGGATAACAAAGATCCAATGGGACCAATACCTACTGAGATTACGTTTAAAAATGAAACTAAAGATTTTAAATTAATAGGTGATTTAAAAGAATCTGAAACAGTTGAAAAGTTTGAAAATGCTTTTCAAATGAATGTAAAATATTTTGAAAAACAAGCAGTTTTTACTCAAATAATTGAAGTCTTAAATCCTAAGTTAAACACTATTCAAGCCGAAGCGTATTATCAAGCTTGTGATGACGAAAAATGTTTAGCTCCTGCTTTTGTTGATTTAGATATTAGTTTAGACGGTACAGCATTACAAGATACAAATACAACTTTGGATACTACAAATGTAGATAATGGTTCTAAAGGACTATGGAGTATCTTTTTTATAGCATTCTTATCAGGATTTGCAGCGTTGTTAACACCTTGCGTGTTTCCTATGATACCTATGACAGTTAGTTTTTTTACAAAGCAAAGTAAAAGTAAAGCTTCAGGTATTAAAAATGCAATAATCTATGGATTATGTATAATAGCTATCTATTTACTTTTAGGTACAGCAGTTACAGCTATTTTTGGTGCAGATGCATTAAATGCATTAGCGACTAATGTTTGGTTTAATCTTATCTTTTTTGGATTGTTAGTTGTATTTGCTTTTTCGTTTTTAGGTGCATTTGAGATTATGCTACCAAATTCTTGGGCAAATAAAGTTGACTCGCAAGCTAATAGAGGTGGTTTTATTGGTATCTTTTTTATGGCATTAGCTTTAGCAATCGTTTCATTTTCATGTACAGGACCAATTGTAGGTACATTATTGGTAGAAGCTGCTTCTAAAGGAGGTATTGCACCAATCATAGGTATGCTTGGCTTTTCTTCCGCAATAGCGTTACCATTTGCATTATTTGCAGCGTTTCCAGGATGGTTAAACTCGTTACCAAAATCAGGAGGTTGGTTAAATACAGTCAAAGTTGTTTTAGGGTTTTTAGAGTTAGCTTTAGCGTTTAAATTTTTATCTCAAGCAGACTTAGTATTACAATTGCATTTATTAGAACGTGAAGTTTTTATAGCTATTTGGATAGCTATTTTTGGGACGTTGGCATTATATCTTTTCGGTAAAATACAATTACCACATGATTCGCCTTTACCACACATTTCAGTAGGTAGATTAAGTCTTGGATTGATTGTATTATCGTTTACTATTTATATGATTCCTGGACTTTGGGGAGCACCTCTAAATCTAATTAGTGCTTTTCCTCCACCATTAGATTATAGCGAGTCGCCTTACGGAGTAGGTAACTCAAAAGGAGGAAGTGCAAGTACTTCTCATGAGGATTTACCAGAAGGAGCACATTTATTAGCACCACATGATATATTAGCCTTTAACGATTATGATTTAGGTTTAGCTTATGCTAAAAAAGTGAATAAACCAGTGATGTTAGATTTTACAGGTTGGGCTTGTGTTAATTGTCGAAAAATGGAACAAAACGTTTGGCCAAAAGGTAACATTTTAAATGTTTTAAAAAATGATGTGGTTTTAATCTCGTTATATGTAGATGATAAAAGAGAATTAGAAGCAGACGAAATTGTAGATTCTAAATTAAGACCAGGTAAAAAACTTAAATATATTGGTCAAAAGTGGAGCGAATTTCAAACCATTAAATACAAATCTAATACACAACCCTATTATGTATTGATGGATCACAACGAGCAGAATTTAAATACTCCTGTAGCTTACACACCAGATTCCGATACCTATTATAATTGGTTAAAAGAAGGAATTAATAATTTTTAATTGAATAAAAATATCCTGCAATCGCAGGATTTTTTTTACTGTTATATAGTACAACATGAAAACAATCCAAGGACAAATAGTAGACATACAAAACCAACGCATTTTTAGTGGCGAAATCACTATTAACTCAGGTAAAATACAATCTATTACTGAAAAAGAACACGATGTAAAACATTACATATTACCAGGTTTTGTAGACGCACACATCCATATTGAAAGCTCGATGTTAGTCCCATCAGAGTTTGCTAAAATAGCAGTTAAACATGGGACTATTGCTACGGTTAGTGATCCGCATGAAATAGCAAATGTTTTAGGCGTAAAAGGAGTGGAGTTTATGATTGAAAACGGTAAGAAAACACCGTTTAAATTCAATTTTGGAGCACCAAGTTGTGTGCCAGCAACTACTTTTGAATCGGCTGGAGCAGTTATAGATTCTGATGACATTAAAACGCTTATGGCTAACCCAGATATTAAGTATCTAGCCGAAATGATGAATTATCCTGGTGTGTTGTTTGATGATGAAGAAGTACTTAAAAAAATAGCGTGGGCAAAACACTATAACAAACCCGTAGATGGTCACGCACCTGGTTTAAGAGGTGATGATGTTACTAAATATATTAAAGCAGGAATTAGTACAGATCACGAATGTTTTACTTATGATGAAGCATTAGAAAAGCTTCAAAAGGGAATGAAAATCTTGATTAGAGAAGGTAGTGCTGCCAAAAACTTTGAAGCTTTAATAGATTTATTACCTGAGCATTATCAAAACATGATGTTTTGTAGTGATGACAAGCATCCAGATGATTTATTATTAAATCATATAAACGCCCTTTGCGCTAGAGCAGTAGCAAAAGATATTGATGTGTTTAAAGTGTTGCAAGCAGCTTGTGTCAATCCTGTAAAACATTACAATTTAGATGTTGGATTATTACAAAAAGATGATGTCGCAGATTTTATTATTGTTGAAGATTTAAAAGATTTTAAAACATTACAAACGTATATAAATGGTGAGTTAGTGTTTGATAACGGAACGTCTTTAGTAAAACACGTAGATTTTGAAAATCTTAATAATTTTGATACTGAAATTAAAACGATTGAAGATTTTAAAGTCGAAAGTACAGCCAAACAAATACGTGTTATTGAAGCTTTAGAAGGTCAATTGGTTACTAACCAGTTAACTGAAGAGGCAACCATCCTAAACGGAAACTTGGTATCTAATACAGAAACGGATGTTTTAAAAATGACAGTAGTTAACCGTTATAAAAATGATGAGCCAGCGTTAGCATTTATTAAAAAATTTGGTTTAAAAGAAGGTGCAATTGCAAGTTCTGTTGGACATGATTCTCATAATATTATTGCAGTTGGTGTAAGTGATGAAGCTATTTGTAAAGCAGTAAATTTAATAATTGAAAACAAAGGTGGTATTTGTGCAGTTTCAAATACAGATCAAAAAATAGTATCGCTTCCTGTTGCCGGAATTATGAGTGATAAAAATGCCGAAACTATTGGTCACGCTTACGCGGAATTAGACGCGTTTGCAAAACAATTGGGTACAACATTAAATGCACCTTACATGACCTTGTCGTTTATGGCATTATTAGTAATTCCTTCACTAAAATTAAGTGATAAAGGCTTGTTTGATGGCGGAAAATTTGAGTTTACTAGTTTAGAAGTTTAGAAGTTTAAAATATGCCAATCCTAAAATCCACATACAAACCCAAATTCATGTTCAGAAATGGGCATATTTCAACGATCTATTCAGGTGTATTACGTAAAGTAGAAGGTGTGACTCAGAGCCGAGAACGTATTACTTTACCAGATACTGATTTTATAGATTTAGATTGGAGTTATGCTGGTAATAATACTAAACAACTATTAGTGGTTTTACACGGTTTAGAAGGAAATGCACAACGCCATTATATGTTAGGATCTGCTAAAATAGCTAACCAAAATAATATGGATGCGGTTTGTGTTAATTTTAGAGGGTGTAGTGGAGAGGTAAACAAAACGTTTCAATCTTACCATTCAGGAAAGACGGACGACTTAGCTTCAGTTATAAAACACATTACGACTCAGTTTGATTATGACACCATCTACCTAAATGGATTTAGCTTGGGTGGTAATGTTATTTTAAAGTATTTAGGTGAAACATCAGATTTGCCAAAACAAATTAAAGCAGCAGTAACTGTATCTGTTCCTGTGTATTTAAAAGGGTCTTTAGAGCAACTAATGTCGTCTAAAAACTATGTGTACTCCAAGAAGTTTCTACGAAATTTGAGAAGTAAACTAGTAGGGAAACAACAGTTGTTTCCTCAAAAAATAAACAATCAAGATTTGAGTGCTGTCAAAACTCTAAAAGATTTTGATGATGTGTATACCTCTAAAGCGCATGGTTTTAAAGATGCTTATGATTATTATGAGCAATCTAGTAGTCTGCAGTATTTAAAACACATTTCAATTCCTACTTTACTGATAAATGCACAAAACGATTCTTTTTTATCAAAAGAATGTTACCCGATTCAGGAAGCAGAACAAAATGCTAATTTTTATTTAGAAATGCCTAAATACGGTGGACATGTTGGTTTTTATGATGAACAAAACACTTATTATTCGGAAAAACGAATGCTTCAGTTTATAAATAATTTATAGTTGGTAACTATTTGTTTTTTAATTAGGTAAGTATTAATTAAAACTTATAAATTTACAAGACAAAAAAATGTTAAATTAAAGAGTATTTTATATTTTTATAACGATGGGAAAACAAAATAACAATAAAGAGAAAACAGGAAGTAATAAATCCAATCAGTCAAACAAGAATTCTAAAAACCAAGGCAACAAGGTTAATCTTGGTAAAACGACTAGAGAAGGTGCGGGCAATACTAAAGGTTTAAAAACAGGAAATAGGCCTAAAAAATAGATAGTAAAAACCCAGTTAAAAATGATATTCCTATTATCATAGTTATAATTGAAATAAAATTAAAAATATCAGTGAATTGATTACATGTTTTTACAAATGAATCATTAGTTTTTTGTCTTGTATTAATTTTTTCTTTATCAATCTCTTTCAAAGATTCATTAGACAGTATTTCTAATTCATTGAAAATATATATTTCTTCGTAATGATTTGCATAATAACCACTTAATTGAGAAAAGAAATTTACAATTATTGAACTTAGTAATAATATCCCTGCAATACTCAGTAAGTATGAGTTTTCAACTAGTATTTTACCTGTTTTAAATTCTTTAATGGTTCCAAAAATCACATATAGTCCACCACTACTAATAGAAATCACTAGTAAATCCATTCTTTTTAAAGAGTAATCTGATTTTTCTTTTGTGCTATTTAGATACTCCTTCCATTCATCATATTTAGTTTGATTTTTTGATTTCATTTTAGTAGCTTTTTTAAATAGTTTATAAATATATAACAAATAGTATTTACTGATGAAAAGAATTTATCAGCTTGTAAAAAAACATTATTTCTTATGATTTTTAAATTTTTCATGATTCTTGTTGCTTATAGCAGAACAAAATGCTAATTTTTATTTAGAAATGCCTAAATATGGTGGACATGTTGGTTTTTATGATGAACAAAACACCTATTATTCGGAAAAACGAATGCTTCAGTTTATAACTAATTTATAGCCTACAACTCTAGTTTCAGTTTAGTAATAAAATACCTATCTTTAGTTTTTTTAAATCAAAAAATTAATGAAACGTATCCTTCTTTTATTAGCCATAACGCTAGTATTTTCGTCTTGTAAAGACCAATTAAAATTAGACACCACTACCACAAAAAAAGCAAAAGACACTTTTATTGTTGCAGAACATTACAATAAAAAAGAAGTCTCTATTGCTATGCGTGATGGTGTAAAATTACATACCACTATTTATTCACCTAAAGATACTTCTAAACAGTATCCAATTTTAATGCAACGTACACCTTATAGTTGCAGACCTTATGGCGAAAATGAGTTTAAAACCTCAATTGGACCTAATCAATATTTAATGAAAGAAGGGAATATTATAGTCTATCAAGATGTTAGAGGACGTTGGAATAGCGAAGGAGTTTACGATAATATGCGTGCGTTTATCCCAAATAAAACGGACAAACAATTTGACGAAGCTAGTGACACGTATGACACTATAGATTGGTTAGTTAATAACGTTGACAACAATAACGGAAACGTTGGTACTTGGGGAATTTCTTATCCTGGTTTTTACACAACTTATTCAACATTGTCAGGGCATCCTGCTTTAAAAGCAGCATCGCCTCAGGCTTGTATTAGTGATTTCTTTTTTGATGATTTTTTCCATAATGGAGCTTTTTTGTTAAGTTATTGGAGAGCGACTAGTTTATTTGGGTACATGAAGGATAAACCTACTACTGAGGCTTGGTATAAGTTTCCGGAAATTGGAACAGAAGATCAATACCAATTTTTTTTAGATGCTGGACCGCTTAGTAATTTAAATAAATATTTTGGAGAAGAGAATGTATTTTGGAATCAAATAAAGAGCCATCCTAATTATGATGAATTTTGGCAGAGTAGAGGCATTATTCAGCATTTAAAAGATATTAAACCAGCGACGCTAGTCGTAGGAGGTTTATTTGATGCAGAGGATTTATATGGTCCTTTTAATACTTATAAGTCTATCGAAAAAAATAGCAACAACTATAATGGTGTTGTTTTTGGACCATGGAGTCATGGGGATTGGGCAAGAAGTAATGACCGTCAAGTAGTGGGTAACATTCATTTTGGAGATAGTATCTCTGATTACTTTCAGAAGAATATCGAAACTAAATTCTTTAACCATTTCCTAAAAGAAAAAGCAGATGGTACAGTGGATTTACCAGAAGCTCACTTTTTTAATACAGGAACCAAACAATGGTCAGATTTTACGGCTTGGCCTCCAGAAAACAGCGTTAAAGAAAGCTATTTTATGCAACCAAATCAGCGTTTAACGCAAAAAGCAAATCGTATGATAGCGACTAGCGATTTTATTAGTGATCCTAAAAAGCCTATACCATACACGGAAGATATAAAAGTGGTATTTACGCCACGTAAATTTATGACCGACGATCAGCGTTTTGCATCAAGACGTCCCGATGTTTTAACTTTTGAAACTGAAGTTTTAGAAAATGACATTACTTTAGCTGGAGATATTTTAGCCAAATTACAAGTGTCAACAACAGGTACATCTGCAGACTGGATTGTAAAAGTTATAGATGTTTTTCCTGCAGACACAGAAAACACTGACGATGTACAAGACCATTTAAAACTAAGTAATTATCACATGATGGTTAGAAGCGAAACCATGCGTGGACGTTTTAGAAACAGTATGACTAATCCAGAACCTTTTGAACCAAACCAAAAAACAGCGGTTAACATTAAGCTGCAAGATGTGTTACACACATTTAAAAAAGGCCATAAAATACAAGTACAAGTACAAAGTACATTTTTTCCTTATATAGATATTAATCCACAAACCTATGTAGATAATATTTTTGAAGCAAAAGCGTCGGATTTTAAAGCACAAACACATAAGGTTTATAATGATTCTGCAATAGAGTTTTCAGTTTTAAAGTAAAATATTGAAACTTTTTCCTACATTTAGTAACTAAACTAACCATTTTATGCTAAGAAAAGTTTTTGGAAGCGCTGTGTTTGGTGTCGAAGCCACAACAATAACCGTTGAAGTAAATATAGATAGTGGTATTGGCTACCATCTTGTAGGTCTTCCGGACAACGCGATTAAAGAAAGTAATTTTAGGATTGCAGCAGCACTACAAAATAATGGTTATAAAATTCCTGGAAAAAAAATAATTATTAATATGTCACCAGCAGACCTTCGTAAAGAAGGTTCTGCTTATGACTTGACTTTGGCAATGGGTATTTTAGCTGCATCTAAACAGATAGCAGCAGATAATTTAGAAGACTTTCTAATCATGGGTGAGTTATCCTTAGATGGAAGCTTACAGCCAATAAAAGGTGCTTTACCAATAGCTATAAAGGCTAGAGAAGAAGGCTATAAAGGTTTTATATTACCCATTCAAAATGTAAAAGAAGCTGCTATTGTTGATGGATTGGAAGTCTATGGAGTAGAAAATATCAAACAAGTCATTAATTATTTTGATAAAGGCGAAGCTTTAGAGCAAACTATAATTGATACAAGAAAAGAGTTTGAAAAAAACTTAGACTTTCCAGAATTTGATTTTAGTGATGTAAAAGGTCAAGAATCTATAAAACGTTGCATGGAAATTGCTGCAGCAGGTGGGCATAATATTATTTTAATTGGTCCTCCAGGAGCAGGAAAAACTATGTTAGCTAAGCGTCTGCCAAGTATTTTGCCACCAATGACTTTGCATGAAGCGTTAGAAACCACTAAAATACACAGTGTTGTTGGACGTGTTAAAGATTCAGGGTTAATGGCTCAAAGACCCTTTAGAAGTCCACATCATACTATCAGTGATGTTGCTTTAGTTGGCGGAGGAGCGTATCCACAACCAGGTGAAATATCTTTATCACACAATGGTGTTTTATTTTTAGACGAATTACCAGAATTTAAACGAGGCGTTTTAGAGGTGATGCGACAACCTTTGGAAGACAGAGAAGTAACCATTTCTAGAGCTAGATTTACTGTTACATATCCATCCTCTTTTATGTTGGTAGCTAGTATGAATCCAAGTCCAAGTGGTTATTTTAACGATCCTGATGCTCCTGTTACAAGTAGTCCAGCCGAAATGCAACGCTATTTAAGTAAGATTTCTGGACCATTACTAGACAGAATAGACATACATATAGAAGTTACACCTGTACCTTTTGAAAAATTATCTGAAGAACGTAAAGGTGAATCTTCGGTTGATATTAGGAAACGTGTTACTACTGCAAGACAAATACAGACAAAACGTTTTGCTGAATTAGAAAATGTCCATTATAATGCTCAAATGTCTACTAAACAAATTAGGGTGTATTGTAAGCTTGAAGACGCTTCAAAACAATTACTTAAAACAGCAATGGAACGCTTAAATCTTTCCGCTAGAGCGTACGACAGAATATTAAAAGTTTCTAGAACAATAGCGGATTTAGAAGGTAGTGTGGACGTTAAAGGAAATCATATAAGTGAGGCCATCCAATACAGAAGTTTAGATAGAGATGGTTGGCTAGGATAATTGTTTAAAGTTTAATAGATTTTCTGTACTTTCGTGGTCAAGCTATTAATAACTATAAACCAAATTTTAAAATGTCAGAACCAACTGGAAAAATTTCGGCTAGCGAAGCTGAAATATTAAGTGACGCATGGACTAAACTGCGTCAAGAAGCTAATAACAATGCTGCAGAACAAGAAGATAACAGGTCTTCGTGGTATTCTCTTGAAGATATGGAAGCTTTTATTAAAATGATAAAAGACAAAAACACTAATGTAAATGGTGTTAGATGCTATTTAGGTGTACAAACCGATAAAGCTAATCCTAAAGGCTTAACTACAATATTTATGGTGCCAACAGAAGATGTTAATGGTAAAAACATAGATATTAAAGGTGCAGATGGAATAGATAGAGGACAAGGAGGAATGCCTCCAGGAGCTGGCTATCCAAATTAATTATTATGGAAGAATTTTTAAAGGACAATTACAGTATTTTAACTAAATTCTTCATTTTAGTAGCAGTTGTTTCTGGTCTTGTAAC
Source organism: Olleya marilimosa CAM030 (assembly GCF_000518485.1). Classification (GTDB taxonomy): domain Bacteria; phylum Bacteroidota; class Bacteroidia; order Flavobacteriales; family Flavobacteriaceae; genus Olleya; species Olleya marilimosa. The sequence continues at coordinate 456,429 of NZ_JADR01000001.1, forward strand.
TTACAAGAAACATAAAGGAACACCTGCTACTTTTTTTGTCAAAGTATTAATTTACTTTTTGATTATTGAGATAATTGGTACTTATTCTTCAGTTTATCACAAATTTAGTTTTTTAGAGCCAATCTATAATTCATTATTTAGACAAAATTATTGGTGGTATACGATTACCTTTGATATTATTGGTATAGTATTGTTTTCGCTATTGTTTCAAAAAATAATTCATAACAGATTGTTTAGTAGTATATTAAAGTATAGTACGTATGGATTTGCAATTTTTTCTATACTTTATATAGTATTTAATCGTGATTTGTTTTTCTCTCAATTTTTCCCAGTAGTTCAAATATTAGGAGCCTTAATAATATTAAGTTGTAGTGTGTTTTATTTTATCGAATTACTACTTAATGATAAAATTATAAAGTTTTATAAGTTCCTATATTTTTATGTTGCAATAGCTATTTTTATTTGGTGGATTGTTGTGACACCTTTAACCTTTTATGATGTTTACATGGTAAATAGTGATTGGAATTATATTTTATTAAAGTGGCAAATTTACTTATCTCTAAACTTTATAATGTATATCTCATTTGCTATTGGTTTTATAGTTTCTGAACCAGAAAGTTTAATTAAGTTGGATTAAAAGACGCTTTATTTTTAATATAATTAATAATATTTCAGTCAAGATAGTTTCTTTATTAAAAGATAGTTAACTAATTTTTTTTTAGTACTTTTAAAACGCTATTAATCAACTTAAAAACATATGAAAAACTTAGGAAGCTTAATCTTAGGATTAATTATTGGTGCATTATTAATGTACTTTTACATGAATAATTTAGATGGTTCTCACATTAGTAACCCAGTTATTAAGCCAAGAGGTGTAATTACACCAACTCAAGCAATTGTGTTAGATTCTACCTACAATTCTAGGCATACTTTAATTAGCGATAGTATTGTAAAACGTCCAGATAATCGCTCTAGTTGGTGGTCTTTAGATGATGTTACTAATTATATAGATTATGCTAAAAATCAATCTGATAGTTTAGGATATAACATGAGCGGATTAAGAATTTATTTAGGAGCTTATCCAACGGTTAAAAACCAAGTAGGATATACTACAATGTTTATGGTGCCAACTGGAGAGCTGCAAATGGTTGAAGGCAGTAAAGGGTTTACAGCTTCTGCTAATAATGATATTGAAGGAGCTAATCCTTTAAATATGGGAACAGCTGGTAATCCTCCAAACTCTAATTATCCTCATTAATCCGTAATAGTGGAAACATTTTTAAGACAAAATTATAGTGTAATAACTCATAGTATTGAGTTGTTGGCTGTGCTTGTTGCAGTATTTTGTTACAAAAAATACAAGTTTACTTCTGGAAAATACTTTATTTACTTTTTAGTTTATGTATTTATTATTGATTTGGTAGGCGAGTATCCTTCGTTTTATAATACCTTTGAATGGTTAAAAATTGTAGAGCAGTCCGTTTTTAGATATAATTATTGGCTGTTTACTATTTTTTATATTCTTGCAAGCATTTTATTTTTTATGTTTTATTATCATAAAATTTTAAAAAATAAAATACATAAAAAAATAGTGTTAGTCGTTGGCGTATTAAGTTTACTAATTTCTATAATCTATATTGTATGTCATATAGACCAGTTTTTTAAAGGTTTTTTACCTTTAATAAGTGTCTTAGCAGCTTTATCTATTATTACTTATACAACCTGTTATTTTATCGAATTATTACAAAGTGATAAGTTGCTAAATTTTTATAAATTATTAAACTTTTACATAAGCATAGCTTTGTTTTTTTGGTGGTTAATAACCACTCCAGTGCTCTTTTATGGCGTGTATAATTCTGAAGAAGATTGGAACTTTGTAATCTTAAAATGGCAAATATTTTTGTTTTCAAATATATTAATGTATTTGACTTATGCATTTGGATTATTAATATCAAAGCCTCATGAAAAATAATATATGATAGATTTTCTAACCAAGAACTTCAATTTTATTAATTACTTTTTTGAATTTTTTGCTCTTGTAACAGGAGTTGTTTTATTTAAAAAACACAAAAGTACAGCTACAAAAATTTTTATATTTTTTTTAGCTTACATAGTGTTTGTAGAGTTTGTAGGTTTTGTTTTAACTTACCTTAAATCCAATACACTAGTGCACTTTGTAAGACAGTTAGGGGTAACGACAAGACTGTGGTATAATGTTTTTTGGTTATTTGGAAGTATAGTATTTATCTTATATTACTATTACAATTTGTTTAAAATTAAACAATTTAAGACTGTGATTAAATACCTAGGCTTGTTATATGTTTTAATTTTTATTGTACACGTAGTATTTAATTACAACGCCTTTTTTAATTCTCATCACACGTTTTATTTTATTTTAGACGCTTTAATAATATTTTTATGTGTAACGCTATTTTGTTTAGAGTTGCTTAAAAGTGACGACCTTTTAAATCTATCAAAATCATTTGCTGTTTATGCTACTTTTGGGTTATTTTTATGGTGGCTAATAACAACTCCAATTATTTTTTACGAAACTTACAATACTACTGCAGACTGGGATTTTGCAAATTTAAAACGTCGCGTATTTCTATTTGCTAATATATTTATGTATACTTGTTTTGTATTGGGATTAATAGCTTCTAAACCACAAAAAAATAAATGATTAATATTTTAAATCTTATACAAACACAACCAACCTCTTCAGAGTCTGAACGCTATTTACTTATATACATGATTGGAGTACTAATTGTAGTCACTACTTTGGTTGTATTATTTTTTATTGTATTTCAAAAAAGAAAAAACTCACTACTATTAGATAAAATTTTACAACAACGCGCATTTGATTTAGAGCTATCAAATGCCCAAACCGAAATACAAGAACAAACACTAAAAAATATTGGTTGGGAGCTTCATGATAATGTTGGGCAATTATTAGCAGCTGCAAGCATGCAACTTAATATTCTTAAAACTAAATTAAATGTTGACGGAAACGAAAACTTTACTGAAGCCTCAGATTTTGTAAAACAAAGTTTAAAGGAAGTTAGGATGTTATCGCGATCATTAAATAATGAAGTGATACTAAATATTGGTTTTGAACAGTCAATTACCAACGAGTTAAACCGACTTAAAAAAATGAAGTTTGCCTCGGCAGAATTACAAGTTAAAGGTGATGTTGTTCCATTTAATGATAAAAAACACGAGATTATTATATTTAGGATTCTACAAGAGTTTTTTTCCAATACAGTTAAATATTCCAACGCAAAAAACCTTACTGTAACATTAAATTATTTAGAAGATAAACTACTTTTAGTCGCAACAGACGATGGTAAAGGTTTTGATACAGATACAGTTGAAAAAGGTTCTGGTTTATTAAACATGAAAAGTCGTGCCGAACTTATTAATACAACCTATAATTTGACTTCAAAACCAGGAGAAGGTGTTAAGTTACAATTAGAATACCCTTTTATAAAACAATCTTAAAAAGCTATTATTATAGCCATTTAAGAGCCTTTTTAACAAAGTTTAATTTTCCATTATAAGGTGCATAGCGTACAGGTATGTCCAACCAATTTGCTTTTTTTACAACCCCTTTTTTATGGCTAAAGGTGTCAAAAGTATACTGTCCATGATAAGCACCAAGTCCACTATTACCAATACCTCCAAAAGGTAATCTATGGTTTGCAAAGTGTACAATGGTATCATTTATACAACCACCACCAAACGAGAATTTTTGTATTAATTGTTTCGCTTTCGCGGAATTTGTGCTAAATACATATAAGCTTAAAGGTTTATTATACGATAAAATAATAGTCTCTAATTCCGAATCTTTTTTGTACGAAATCACAGGAAGTATAGGTCCAAAAATTTCATTTTTCATGACTTCGCTGTCAAGTAGAGGCTCATCAATAACAGTAGGAGCAATGTACAAATTAGAAGCATCAGTCTGTCCACCAATAATGCAGTTTTGATTAACTAACATTTTTGATAAACGCTCAAAGTTTTTAAGGTTTATAATACGAGCATAATCTTTAGATTGTTTTGGAGTAGTGGAGTATGCTGATTGTATTTCATGCTGCATAGCTTTATAAAAAGCTGCTTTGTTACTATCATGTATTAAAACATAATCTGGTGCTATACACGTTTGGCCTGCGTTTACAAATTTACCCCAAACTATGCGTTTTGCAGCTAATTTTATATTTGCTGTATCATCTATAATACACGGATTTTTCCCTCCTAACTCCAAGGTTACAGGAGTTAAGTTTGGAGCAGCAGCTTTAGCAACTATTTTACCAACTGCAACACTACCTGTAAAGAAAATATAATCCCAATGTTGTTCCAGTAATTTAGTTGAGGTTTCTACACCACCTTGTACGACCGTAACATGCTCTGGTTTAAAAACAGTTTTAATAATATCGCTAATTAATGCAGAGGTGTGTGGTGTTAACTCACTAGGTTTTAAAATGGCTGTATTTCCTGCTGCAATTGCACCAACAAGAGGTGCTAAAGCTAATTGGTAGGGATAATTCCAAGGTGCGATTATCAAAACACTTCCATAAGGTTCTGCATACAAATAATCAGAAGACGGAAAGTTTAATAATACAGGAAATACGCGCTTTGGTTTTGCCCATTTATTTAATTTTTTTATAGTAAGTTTTAAATCCTGAATAACAATAGCGGTTTCAGTTAAAACACTTTCAAATTCTGGTTTTTTAAAATCGTTATATAAGGCATCTATAATATCTTGCTCTCTAGATTCTAATTGATTTAATAGTGATTTTAAAAGTGTTTTTCTATAAGAAACACTTAATGTTTTACCTGTTTTAAAATACGTCTTTTGATTGTTTAATAATTCCGGAATCATCGTTGTGTTTTAAAATTAAAGATAAACTATTTTATTGGTTTGCTGCTCATGCGTTAGTGGTAGTAATGGCATCCTTTTTTTGCTGCCATATATGGCAAAAAAAGATATAATGGATGACACGACCCTTGTGGTAACGCCCAATACCTACAAACAAGCATCCCAAATAGGATCTTTGGGTAAAGGTGCTGTAATGTTTAATTCGTCTTTAGAGACTGGATGTGTAAATTGTATGTTTCTTGCATGTAAGCTTATGCTTGCGTCTTTGTTGCTACGATCAAATCCGTATTTTAAATCACCTTTTATTGGTGATCCAATGCTTGATAGTTGCGAGCGTATTTGGTGATGACGTCCTGTTTCCAGATTAACCTCTAGTAAGTAATAGTTGTCCAGCTTTTTAATTATTTTGTAATGCAAAATGGCTTTTTTACTATCTGGGACTTCTTTTATGTAAGCTGTTGACTTGTTGTTTTTTGGATTCTTTTTTAACCAATGTATTAATGTGTCAGCTTCCTTTTCGGGTTTGTTTTTTACTAAAGCCCAATAGGTTTTAGAAATATCCTTGGATACAAACAGCTTATTTAATCTTGGTAAGGCTTTACTTGTTTTTGAAAATATAACTAAACCTGTGGTTGGTCTATCCAATCTGTGGACAGTTCCTAAATATACATTTCCTGGCTTATTGTATTTTTCTGCTATGTAATTTTTAATGACATCGCTTAGGGGTTTGTCTCCTGTTTTATCTCCTTGTACAAGGTCTCCAGCACGCTTATTAACTACAATAATGTGGTTGTCTTCATAAATAACTTGAAGGTTGTCTTTATTAGATAAAACTTTTGACATTTAGTAATATTGATAATTAGTCTAATAAAACGATTTGGGTTACTAAACCGTTTTTAATATTGCTCGTTATCGTTAGGGAAGTCGCTACTTTTAACATCTTCACCATATTGGGCAATCGCTTTACTCATGTCTTCAAATAAATTCATGTAGCGACGTAAAAAACGAGGGTTAAACTCGTGAGTCATACCAATCATATCATGTAACACTAATACTTGACCATCAACACCATTTCCAGCTCCAATACCTATTACAGGTATTGATACGCTTTGTGCAACCTCTTGTGCTAATTTTGCAGGTATTTTTTCTAGTACAATAGCAAAACATCCAATGCGCTCTAGCATAAGTGCATCTTCTTTTAGTTGGTCTGCTTCTTGTTCTTCTTTAGCTCTTACAGTATAAGTTCCAAATTTATAGATGGATTGAGGTGTTAAACCTAAATGTCCCATGACTGGTATTCCAGCATTAAGGATGCGTTTAATGGACTCTTTAATTTCTTTACCACCTTCTAGTTTTACAGCGTGTCCACCAGACTCTTTCATGATTCTAATAGCACTTCTTAAAGCTTCTTTTGGATCACTTTGGTAACTACCAAAAGGTAAATCTACAACAACCAAAGACCTGTCAATAGCACGTACAACAGACGATGCATGATAAATCATTTGGTCTAAGGTAATAGGCAATGTTGTTTCATGTCCAGCCATTACATTACTGGCAGAATCTCCAACTAAAATAACGTCTGTACCTGCACCATCTACTATTTTAGCCATAGTATAGTCGTAGGCAGTTAGCATGGAGATTTTTTCTCCATTTTTTTTCATTTCTACTAATGATTTAACGGTAACGCGTTTATATTCTTTTTTTGCTACAGACATGTTTTGTTATTTATTATAGAATGTAAATGTACTAAATTAAAGGCTTATTCTAAATTTTAATTTATTTTGAAAGACTTATATTTAGCTAATAATTGTAATATTTTTTTATGAAACTATTTAGTCTAGTATTATTTATAATGTTTAGTAGTTTTTGTGTATCTCAAAATGATGAACAAGAAAAAGCAATTGAAACCATTACAACTTTTTTTGAAGGGTTTCATAATCAGGATTCTGTGTTAATTAAAAGCGTTGTGTATAAAGCTGTTGTTATGCAATCAATAAGTGAAAATACTAATGGTAATTTGGAATTAACGACCACTAATTTTTCTGATTTTATAAAACTGATTGTTGCTATTCCAAAAGACCATACGTTTTCTGAAAAATTGTTAAGCTATAGTGTGCAAATTGATGGTAATATGGCAAATGTTTGGACGCCTTATCAATTTTGGTATAATGACAAACTTAGTCATTGTGGCGTAAACTCGTTTCAATTACTAAAAGTTAATCAAGAGTGGAAAATATTTTATCTAGTTGATACTAGATCAAAATGCCAAGAATAAACGGTTAACAATCAGCCATATTAACGCGTACAGCCAATCCACCTTCGCTAGTTTCTTTATATTTAGTGTTCATATCTTTGGCAGTTTCCCACATGGTGTCAACCACTTTATCTAAAGGGACTTTTACGTTTTTAGGATCGGTATCTAAGGCTAATTCGGCTGCATTAATGGCTTTAATTGCTCCCATACTATTACGTTCTATACAAGGGATTTGTACTAATCCTCCAATAGGGTCGCAGGTTAGCCCAAGATGATGTTCCATTGCAATCTCTGCTGCAATCATGACCTGTTCTGGACTACCACCAAGCAATTCGCATAAGGCTGCTGCAGCCATAGCAGAAGATACACCAATTTCGGCTTGACATCCACCCATTGCAGCACTAATGGTGGCTCCTTTTTTAAAGATGCTACCAATCTCGCTAGCTACTAACAAGAATTTTTTAATGTCTTCAAAATCTGCATCATGGTTTTCTATAACCATATAATACATAAGTACTGCTGGTATAACACCTGCACTTCCATTAGTAGGTGCAGTAACCACACGACCAAGTGAAGCATTTACTTCATTTACAGCCAAAGCAAAACAGCTTACCCATTTTAATATTTGTCTAAATTTAACTTCACTGTTTCTAATGCTTTCTAACCATTCTTGAGGTGTAGTATAAGGCATTTCAATGTTTAAACGCTTGTGTGTGTCAAAAGCACGACGTCTTACATTTAATCCTCCAGGTAAGTTACCTTCAGTATGACAACCAATAAACATACAGTCAAGCATGGTATCCCAAATACGATGTAACTCGAAGTCAATCTCTTCATCGGTTCTAAGAGAGCGTTCGTTTTCTAAAACTATTTCAGAAATACTTTTATTTTCGTTTGTACAAAACGCTAACAACTCGGTTGCTTTGTCAACAGGATACGGAAATTCTTTTTTTAATTCTTTATTTTCGGCATCGACCGTACGTTCTTCTTTTATAACAAAACCACCACCAATAGAGTAGAAGGTGGATGTGTGGATTTCGGTTTCCGCAAAAGCGGTAAACTTAATGCCATTAGCGTGAAACGGTAAAAAAGCTCTATTAAAAATAATGTCTGATTTGGGAGTAAACGGAATAATACGCTCGTTATTTAAAACTAATTTTGAGGTATTATTAATGGATGCAATGATGATGTCAATAGTATCCGTTGGTATACGTTCTGGATCTGCACCACTTAAACCTAACATAACTGCTAAATCTGTAGCATGACCTTTACCAGTTAAAGATAAAGAACCGTATAGGTCGATGGTTACCTTTTGTAGACTGTCAAAAAGGTTAGCTTCTTTTAGTTCATAAATCCAACGTTCTGCAGCACGCCAAGGTCCTAAAGTATGAGAACTAGAAGGTCCTACACCAATCTTTAGCATGTCAAAAACCGAAATACACTCCATATCACTAAATCGTTTTAGTATTGAGCGACAAATATAGTTTTTTGTTACAGATATAATAATTAAAACCATTTCAATTTTGATAGATTTCTGCCATCATGTCAGTCAGTATGTTATGGCATAATCATTGACTTATTGTCATCGTAACAATTACAATACAAAATTTAAAATTATATAAAATTATGAGTAAGATTATTGGAATCGATTTAGGAACAACAAACTCTTGCGTTTCTGTAATGGAAGGTAATGAAGCAGTTGTCATCCCAAACGCAGAAGGTAAACGTACGACACCTTCAGTTATCGCTTTTGTTGAAGGAGGCGAAATTAAAGTTGGTGATCCAGCAAAAAGACAAGCAGTAACTAACCCAACAAAAACAGTTTATTCTATTAAACGTTTTATGGGTAACAAATATTCTGAATCTAAAAACGAAGCAGAACGTGTACCATACAAAGTAGTTAAAGGAGATAATGACACACCACGTGTTGATATTGATGGTCGTTTATACACACCTCAAGAATTATCTGCAATGATTCTTCAAAAAATGAAGAAAACTGCTGAAGATTATTTAGGTCAAGATGTAACGGAAGCAGTAATTACTGTACCAGCTTACTTTAATGACTCGCAAAGACAAGCAACTAAAGAAGCTGGTGAAATTGCAGGATTAAAAGTACGTCGTATCATTAACGAGCCAACAGCAGCAGCTTTAGCTTACGGTATGGACAAAAAAGGGACTGACCAAAAAATAGTAGTATTTGATTTTGGTGGAGGAACACATGATGTATCTATCCTAGAATTAGGAGATGGTGTATTTGAAGTATTATCTACAGATGGAGACACACACTTAGGTGGTGATGACGTTGATCAAAAAATTATAGATTGGTTAGCAGACGAGTTTAACAACGAAGAAGGAATGGACTTACGTAAAGATCCAATGTCTTTACAACGTGTTAAAGAAGCTGCAGAAAAAGCGAAGATTGAATTATCATCTTCTGAGCAAACAGAAATCAATTTACCATACATTACAGCTACTGCAAGTGGACCAAAACACTTAGTACGTACTTTAACACGTAGTAAATTTGAGCAATTAATAGACGATTTAGTAAAACGTACTATTGAGCCTTGTCAATCTGCATTAAAAGCAGCAGGTTTAACAAAATCTGATATTGACCAAGTTATTTTAGTAGGTGGATCTACACGTATTCCAGCTGTACAAAAAGCAGTAGAAGCATTTTTTGGAAAAGCACCAAGTAAAGGTGTTAACCCAGACGAGGTTGTATCTTTAGGAGCAGGTATCCAAGGAGGAGTTTTAACTGGAGATGTTAAGGATGTATTACTTTTAGACGTAACTCCTTTATCATTAGGTATCGAGACTATGGGTAACGTATTTACTAAGTTAATCGAAGCAAATACAACAATCCCAACTAAAAAATCTCAGGTATTCTCTACAGCAGCAGACAACCAACCATCAGTAGAGATTCACGTATTACAAGGTGAACGTGCTATGGCAGCAGATAACAAAACTATTGGTCGTTTCCATTTAGATGGTCTTCCACCAGCACAAAGAGGTGTACCGCAAATTGAGGTAGCTTTTGATATTGATGCAAACGGAATTATTAAAGTTTCTGCTACAGATAAAGCAACTAACAAGTCACAAGATATCCGTATCGAAGCGTCTTCTGGTTTGACTGAAGAAGAAATTAAGAAAATGAAAGCTGACGCTGAAGCTAATGCTGAAGCAGATGCAAAAGCAGCAGAAAATGCTAAAAAATTAAACGAAGCAGATTCTATGATTTTCCAAACAGAAAATCAATTAAAAGAATTTGGTGATAAATTATCTGATGATAAAAAAGCACCAATCGAAGCAGCTTTAGCAGAATTAAAAACAGCTTACGAAAGTAAAGATATAGCAGTTATCGAGCCAGCGTTGGAAAAAATTAACGAAGCTTGGAAAGTAGCTAGTGAAGAAATGTACAAAGCTCAAGCAGATGCTCAAGGTGGACAACCTGGACCAGATGCTAATGCAGGAGCAGATTCAACAGAAGGAAACGATGTTGAAGATGTAGATTTTGAAGAAGTAAAATAATTATAGATCTGATTAAGTATCAGAATCACATAATATTTAAAACGCAACCATTATTTTGGTTGCGTTTTTTTTGTTTAAAACCAATCTACTTCAGGTTTTACAAATAGGGTTAAATACAAAATATAAAACAATAATTCATTTTAAAATAAACTATGCATGCATAATAAATTTATTGTTATATTTGTTTAAATAACATTATAATCATGCAAACTAAATTAACTCAACTTTTAAATATAAAATACCCAATAATTCAAGCGCCAATGTTTTTGGTCTCTAATGTGGCTATGGTCACAGAAGCTATGAAAGCTGGTATTGCAGGATGTATTCCTGCACTTAATTATCGTACTTTAGATCAATTAAGAGAAGCAATACATGAGTTAAAAGCAAATAAAGTAGAAGGAGGATCCTTTGGATTTAACCTGATAGTGAATAAATCTAATATTAAGTATAAAGAACAACTTAGAGTATTATGTGAAGAAGGTTGCGATTTTATAATTACATCTTTAGGAAGTCCTGAAGAAACCATAAATCAAGCACACAAAGCAGGAATTAAAGTGTTTTGTGATGTTACAGACTTACGATTTGCTAAAAAAGTAGAACAATTAGGTGCAGATGCTGCAATTGCAGTTAATAATGAAGCAGGAGGACACAGAGGTAATTTATCGCCACAAGAATTAACTAATCAACTAAGTAAAGCTTTAAATATACCAGTAATTTCTGCTGGAGGAGTTGGATGCAAAGCAGATATTGACAAAATGTTAAGCTATGGAGCAGAAGGCGTATCTGTAGGAAGTCCATTTATTGCATCTGTTGAAGCTGGTGTTACTGATGAGTATAAGCAAGCATGTGTGGATTATGGCGAAAAGGATATTATCATGACAGAGCGTATCTCTGGTACACCATGTACAGTAATTAACACACCTTATGTACAAAAAATTGGTACTAAACAAACTTGGCTAGAACGCATATTGAACAAAAATAAAAAATTGAAAAAATGGGTTAAAATGATTCGTTTTTCAATAGGTATGAAAGCAACTGAAAATGCAGCCAAAAAAGCAACTTACAAAACCGTTTGGGTAGCTGGTCCAAGTATTGAGCACACAAAAGCTATTTTGCCTATTAAGGATATTGTTGCTAATTTAATAGCTTAAATTAATCAATGATAATTGAGCCTAAAACTATAAGAAAGTTTTTGCAGGTCACTCTAGCGACTATTATTTTATTAGGTGCAGCTCTTTTTATTTCAATTATATACGAATCTAGACAAGACATTTCTGACGATTCTAGATTTTCAAAGCTTTTAAATACGCCAATCCAAGTTAAAAGTATTAGCACAATACGATGGAATAAAAATAATATTCGCTTTAAACAGTATACTCTAAATCAAAATGAAGATTCAAACCTTGATTTAGAGGAGGTAAAGTCCGTTAAAAAATATCAAATAGGTGATACAATATATTTTTATGCAGCAAAATCTTTTAAGAGTCTGCATGTCGGAGAAAACTTTTATTTAATAGGTAAAGACACTTTAAATAATGGCGAAATTATAGAGTTTGAATATTTTACAGCTTCAGACTATTCCCCAGAAATTTGGGAAACGGAACAAGAATTTTTAAAAAGGGTTGCTAATTGATTTTAACAAAAAATCATTTTAAAATGCTACAAACTTATAATTTAACTTAATTTTTATAATTCTAGTTTCAAAAATTTAAAGACTTGTTTTACCTTTAGTATTTTACTTATTAACTTAAAGAAGGACTAAATTGATAAAAAAAGTTATTTACTTTTTAATTGTGATGCTTATAATTTTTATAGGTCTTTTGTATTGGTCTACGTCATCTACAAACCAAACATTTAAAACCTCTCAGTTAGTTAATATTGATAATGTTAATACTATAGATTTTCATAATTTAGATTCTGTATTAGTAGCTGCAAGCGCTTTATATAAAGCAGATGAGATTAAAAAACTTTTTCAAGGAGAGCAATATCGCGCTGCTTGGTCAACACCAATTAAAGCTCCTGTATTATTTTTAGACACTTTATTTGGTGGTGTTACAATTACTAAAGAAGGTGGTGGTAAACAAACCCATTCTTTAAAACTAGAAACTAAAAATGGTATAGAATTAACGCTTAGAGGTGTTAATAAAGATCCAAAACAACTTATTCCTGATCTAGCAAAAACACTAGGTTTAGAAAATATTATAGTGGATGGTATTTCGGCACAACATCCATATAGTGCTATATTAGCTGCTGAGCTAGCTAATAAAGTAGCTATAATTAACACCAAACCTAAAGTGGTATTTCTTCCAAAGCAAAGACTATTGGGAGAGTATAATAACAAATATGGGAATAGATTATTTTTATTAGAGTACGAAACAGAAAGTAAAACCAATTGGACAGACTTAAACAACGTGTCTAAAATCGTTGACACCAAAAAACTACAAGAATTAAAATTAAGTAACACCAATATTGTATTTATTGATAAGCCTGCACTTATCAGAGCAAGATTATTTGATTTGTTAATTGGCGATTGGGATAGGCATACTAAACAATGGGGTTGGGCTTTACAGCAAACAGATCAAACTTACACAGCTATTCCAATTGCAGGAGATAGGGACAATGCTTTTATTAATTTAGAGGGAATTATACCTTCTATTTTGTCTAATGAAAACTTAGTAAAAGAGTTGCGTCCATTTGATAACGAAATAGATTTTATGCCAGGATTGGTTTATCCATTTGATCAATATTTTTTATTAAATACAGAAGAAAACTTATTTATACAAGAAGCAAAGCAACTGCAATTACTTCTTAATGATGAAGCTTTGCTGCAAGCTTTAAAAGTTTGGCCAACTCAATTTTCTAAAATTGATGGCGAGGAAATCATTAGTAAAATAAAATCAAGACGAGATAGTTTAGTGTCCTATGCTAAATTATTTAAAACGACCATAGATAATAAAGGTTTGGTAACACAGCGTCTTAAAGGCTCTGAAGATTTAAGTCTTCCAGAACAACTTCAAGCTTGTTTTGAGTGTTATACTACAGATTAAAATCTTTTAAAAGTATTAAATTTAATCGTAGGCCATTCGCTTTTTAAAATACCGTAACAGCATGTGCTTCGTCTAAAACCATCAGACATTACAGTGTCTTGACGTAAAATGCCTTCAAGTGTTGCACCTAATTTTTCAACCGCTTTTCTGGATTTTTTATTACGCTCATCAATTCTAAATTCTACTTTTTCAAATTTCAAAGTTTCAAAAGCGTATTGTAACATTAAAAACTTCATATGACTATTTAAGCCTGTACCCTGAAAATCATGTCCTATCCATGTCCAACCTATATGTAAAACCTTGTTTTTATGATTAATTAATCCAAAACGAGTACTGCCAGCGAAGGCTTGGAATTGTTTATCATAAACAATAAAAGGTAATGTTGTATTATTATAAAAACCATCTACAGCTGTTTGAACATAATCTCTTAAAGTCTCAGGAGTAGAAATGGTATTAGGCGAATAATAAATTAAATCAGTTTCTTTAGCAATAGTAATTAATTGTTTATAATTACTTAAGTCTAAAGGTATTAGTTTTACACGATTGTTTTCAAGAGTCGGAGCTGTCATTTTAGCGCTATGTTTTGTATTTTTACATTAAAATTAAAGATACATGAAGTATTCTAAAGCACAAGTGTTAGCAATAGCAAATAAATCAAGCAAAAACACTTTAATGGAAACCTTAGAGATAGAAGTTGTGGATTATGGCGAGGATTTTTTAGTGTCCAGAATGCCAGTGACACCACGTGTACATCAACCAGATGGTGTGTTGCATGGTGGCGCAACAGCAGCTTTAGCAGAAAGCGTTGGTAGTTTTGCTTCGCATATATTTTTAGATTCAGAAAATTTAATGATTAGAGGATTAGAGATTACAGCTAATCATTTAAAAAGTATTAGCTCAGGCTATGTTTACGCTAAGGCTACCTTTTTACATAAAGGACGTACGACGCAATTACTAGATATTAGAGTAACGGATGAGGATGATAACCTTATTTCGTTATGCAAATTGTCAACCATTTCTTTACCTAAAAAGAAGTAAGTTATGACGTCTTCAGATTTTTTTGAACAGCTTACTCAACAGTTCACAAATCAGCTTCCTTTTGTAGCGTATAAAAAGCCCAATCAATTAGCGGTAAAAGCAATGCTTCAGGATAGCAATCAGCTTCATTTTACGACAAATTTTGAGGATAGCGGTTTTGTGTTTTCACCTTTTAAAAATGAAGATAATACGGTATTATTTCCTTTAGATAAAAGCAAAGTAATAGATTGTTTGTTTGATAGTAAACCTGATCAAGCTAAAAGCCAATTAAGTAGCACGATAAATGTTTCAGCGAAAGCGAAACATATGCAAATAGTAGAGAAAGCTATTTCCAAAATTGAAGATGGTAGTTTTAAAAAAGTAGTGATATCTCGAGTTGAAACCGAAACTTTTCCTGAAGACAATACGCTTTTACTATTTAAAAAACTGTTAGCGACCTATAAAACAGCACTAGTGTATTGTTGGTATCACCCAAAAGTAGGGCTGTGGCTAGGAGCAACGCCTGAAACATTATTAAAAGTAGAAGGCAACCGCTTTTTAACCATGTCTCTTGCAGGTACACAACAATATAAAAACACAATTGATGTCCAGTGGCAGTCCAAGGAACAAGAAGAACAGCAATTAGTTACGGATTTTATAGTAGGTAGTTTAGAGTCATCAGTAAGTAGTATTAATTTGGGCACTACAGAGACTATTAAAGCAGGGAATTTATTGCATTTGCAAACTAAGATTTCTGGACTATTAAAGCCTGAAAATGGATTACAATCCGTTATTGCTAAATTACATCCAACACCTGCAGTTTGCGGTTTACCTAAAGAAAACGCTAAACAGTTTATATTAAAAAACGAAGGCTATAATCGTGAATATTATACCGGTTTTTTAGGCGAAATAAATATTAAACAAGCCAAAACAAGAAATACCAATCGCAGAAATGTAGAGAATAACGCTTACGGATCCGTAAAAACAATATCGCATTTGTTTGTTAATTTAAGATGTCTGCAAATTAAGCACAACAAAGCATTAATCTATGTTGGAGGCGGAATTACAAAAGATTCTATACATGAAAACGAATGGGAAGAAACCGTTGCAAAATCTAAGACTGTTAAAAACCTCTTATAATGGTTTTATTTAGGAATTGTGTTTCGTATTTTTGTATAACACATGAAACACCCAAAAATACCTTTAGCGCAAACGGTAATTCAGCTTTGTAAAGCCAAGAATATCCAACACATTGTACTGTCTCCAGGAAGCAGAAATGCGCCATTAACCATTGGATTTACTCACGATCCTTTTTTTAAATGTTATAGTATTGTGGACGAGCGTTGCGCAGCTTTTTTCGCATTAGGTATCGCACAACAAATAAAGCATCCCGTAGCAGTGGTTTGTACTTCTGGTAGTGCGTTGTTAAATTATTATCCAGCAGTGTCAGAAGCGTATTATAGCCATGTTCCGTTAGTGGTTTTAAGTGCAGATAGACCTAAGTACTTGGTAGGAATAGGAGATGGACAGACTATAAATCAAGAAAACGTTTTTAAAAATCACATACAATATTCGGCTAATTTAAAGCAAGATTTAAATCCTGAAAATCAAAACGCTTTCGCGGAAGACTTGCCAATAATGAAGAGTATTGAGAATAAAATCGAACGCTTTTTAGGGCTACAACAAGGGATCCAACAATACAACGAAACCGAAATTAATAAAGCCTTTAATATAGCAATAACAACACAAGGCCCTGTACATGTTAATATTCCGTTTGATGAGCCTTTATATCAAATGGTGGATGCGCTAACGGTAACTCCAGAAGTTGTACCAATACCTAAAAAAAATATAGTTAGGGAAAATTATAACGCTTTCGCTGAAATTTGGAATAACTCCAAAAAGAAGTTAGTATTAGTTGGTGTTTTGGCTCCAAATAGCGTAGAACAGCACTTTATTGACGTTTTAGCAGAAGATGATAGTGTATTGATATTAACCGAAAGTACGTCTAATTTACACCACGATAATATTTGTCCAAGTATTGATAAATTAATTGGTGCGCTTTCTGAGCAAGAGTTACAAGGCTTACAACCAGAAATACTATTAACCTTTGGAGGTTTAATAGTATCAAAAAAAATAAAGAAATTTTTAAGAACCCATAAGCCAGCACAACATTGGCATGTAGCAGAAAATGGTGCAAATGACACCTTTTTTGTGCTAAACAAGGTGTTTAAGCAATCAATAAACTCGTTTTTCCAAGCTTTTATACCATTAACTAAAGCTTTAAAAAGTGATTATAACCCATTTTGGAAAAACCAAATGGCTATTAGACGCGAAAAGCATTTGCAATACATGGGCTTAATACCATTTTCAGATTTTAAAGTCTTTGATGTGTTACTAAAAAGTATACCAAATTATACGCAATTACAAGTAGGTAATAGTTCTGCTATTAGATATACACAGCTTTTTGATATTAATCCAACGTTGGACGTTTTTTGTAATCGAGGCACTAGCGGAATTGATGGAAGTACAAGTACCGCAATTGGAGCATCCATAACAAGAGATAATCCAACCGTCTTCATTACTGGAGATTTAAGCTTTTTTTACGATAGTAATGCGTTGTGGAATAATTATATACCTAATAACTTTAGGATTATAGTTATTAATAACGAAGGAGGAGGGATTTTTAGAATTTTACCAGGACATAAAAATACAGATAACTTTGATTATTTTTTCGAAACCAAACATCATTTAACTGCTAAGCAATTATGTGGCATGTATGGTTTTGAATACACTACAGCATCTTCAGAAAATGAACTTTCAGTAGCTTTGTCAGATTTTTATAACACTTCAAAAACACCTAAATTATTAGAGGTGTTTACACCTTCAAGGACAAATGATGACATTTTATTAGATTATTTTAAGTTTGTAAAATAATTTCGTCGAAAAAAATGGACGTTTATCGTAATTGTAATAATATTTTTTTTCGCTTAAAAAGAGATATAAAAAAATTGTACCTTTAAGAAGCTAAAAATATTAATCTAAATTTAAAATTATGAGTAAACGTGATGAATTAATCGCAAAGTATGCAACAGACTTAAAAGACAAATGTGGTGTAACAGCAGATATGGATTTTTTAACTAAGGTAACTATAGGTTGTGGTCCATCAATTTATAATAAAGATTCAGCTACTGTATCTGGTTCTGATGCATCAGAGTTAGCGACTGTAAAAAACAATTTTTTAATTAAAAAATTAGGATTAGCAGATAGCGAAGATTTAGATAAGGCAATTGATTCTGTAATGGAAACTTACGGAAGATCAAATAAAAATAAGTACAGAGCAGTGGTTTACTATTTATTAGCTAAACATTTCAAAAAAGAGTCTGTTTACAAATAGAATTAAAAAAAATACATAAAAAAAGCGTTACAGTTCTGTAACGTTTTTTTTATATGCTTACATTTGCAAAATGATACAAATAGGACAATTCAATACACTTGAAATTTTAAGAGACACAGAACCTGGATTATTTTTAGGTGATGCAGATAATAACGAAGTATTATTACCTAATAGATATGTTCCAGAACATTTTGAAATTGGTGATAAAATCGAGGTATTTGTATATTTAGATAACGAAGAACGAATTATCGCAACAACTACAGAACCATACATTTTAGATGGCGAGTTTGCTATGTTACGTTGTAATGAAGTTACTAAATTTGGTGCTTTTTTAGATTTTGGATTGGTAAAAGAGTTGTTTTGTCCATTTAAAGAACAAGCTTTCCCAATGAAAAAAGGAGGTTGGTATTTAGTGCGATGCTATCTTGATGAGGTTACTGAGCGTTTGGTTGCTTCAAGTAAAACCAATCGTTTTTTAGATAATAAAGAGTTAACTGTATCTCAGTATGATCAAGTAGATATTATTGTTTCTCATCCAAGTGATTTAGGGATGAATGTAATTGTTAATAATAAACATACAGGATTAATTTATAAAGACAATATCTTTCAAGACATTAGTGTTGGAGATAAATTAAAAGGTATTGTTAAAAAAATAAGACCAGGTAATAAACTAGATATTAGTTTAGGAGAGATAGGTTATAGAAATATAGAGCCTAACGCAGAGAAGATTATGCAAGAGCTAACAGATAATAATGGCTTTTTAGCACTTACTGATAAATCTAGTCCAGAAAACATTAAGGATACTTTACAAATGAGTAAAAAAACCTTTAAAAAAGCACTAGGGACTTTGTATAAACAAAAATTAGTGGACTTAAAAGACGATGGGATTTACCTTAAGAAGCACGATTAGTCTTATTTACTAAGTCATTTTTAATTCTAGCCCACTCAATAGCTTCATATAAGTCCTCAAAACGTTCGACTTCCGCTTTAGAGAATACTTTTTCCATTAGTGCGTTAAACCAACTTTTTTCACTCTTTGTGACAACAGCATAGCCATTTAGCGTGTTGTTATTTCTATAAAATTTAAGCCAATCAGATGGTTTAACAGAATAGTTATTTATACGGTTAGAAATATAACAGACACTTATTTCTGGACCATAAAAATCATGAACAGTTTCAATAACTTTTTCAGCTTCTTTCCAAGTATAGGTAATACCTTCGTTAATTTCTGAAATCACAATACCATCAAGAAAATAAAAATTACCTTGTTCTGTGATGTGAACATCCAAGATAAATTCTGCTAATGTGGAATCAATAATTGTCATATAAATATTAATTGGTATACAAAATTAAATCACAAGCTATTAGTTAGCAACTTGTTATAGTCCTAATGTTTAAAATTTCGACAAAAAATTGTATAAATAGGTCAAACGACAAAAAAAAGCCACCTAAAAGAGGTTAGGGCTCTAAAAGGTAGCTGTTAAGCATCTATAAAATAGTAGCTTAGGGTATATTAAATTTCACGCTATCATCAGACGAATTTAATATATTATCATTTATGTTATTATAAGCTTTTGTTATGTTATCAAAGGCTAATACTGGTATTTTGCTAAATTGTTTTTCTAAGCTAATATTTATGTTATTAAAACCAGAGCTTCCTACAATGCCATAAAATTTTAAATTAGGTAAGTTTTTATTGTATTTTGGTAAATCTAAAACCTCAATAGAGTATTTGTTTAATCTATTTGAGATAATCCCAAAAGGTTTTTTTAAAACTTCGTAATAATTATAAATACATTTAAAAGCTGTTTTAGTGCTATTAAAGCTTACATGTTCACCTTCATTAACTTGTGCAATAATCATATTTTCGAAGAAAAATAAATCACCCATAGGAAACTTGTGTACTTCTTTTATCTGATTATAAATTTCAGAATTTATTACATTCATTATAGATGGATTATTAATTCTATATCAAAGATAATAAGTGGTCCTAAAATCTGAAACCAAATATAGTGTTTTATTTCTTAAATAGATAAAAAGCAAATAAATAGGTTAAAACGCAGTTATTTGAATTAGCTTTATGTTATTTATAATCTGTTAATCAGGCAGTTGTGGTTTTTGTGTGTATTTTTATAATGTCCAAATTGTTACAGATAATTATAATCATTCGGTGTCTTAAATTTAATTTTAATTCTCTTAAAAATTTAAATTTGCGTATTTTTATGACCTCAAAAATTAATGATATCTTATGGAGCAAATTAAATGGATAAAGGCAAAAGATTACGAGGATATAACCTATAGTAAATGCAATGGAGTTGCTAGAATAGCTTTTAACAGACCAGATGTACGAAACGCTTTTAGACCAAAAACGACAAAAGAATTATATGATGCTTTTTATGATGCAGGTGAAGATACATCAATAGGTGTAGTGTTATTATCTGCAGAAGGTCCATCGTCTAAAGATGGTATTTATAGTTTTTGTTCTGGAGGAGATCAAAAAGCAAGAGGTCATCAAGGTTACGTTGGCGAAGATGGTTACCACAGACTAAATATATTGGAAGTACAACGTCTAATTAGGTTTATGCCAAAAGCTGTTATTGCAGTTGTGCCAGGTTGGGCTGTTGGTGGTGGACATAGTTTGCATGTGGTTTGCGATTTAACTTTAGCTAGTAAAGAACACGCTATTTTTAAACAAACAGATGCAGATGTTACAAGTTTTGATGGTGGTTACGGATCTGCTTATTTAGCCAAAATGGTTGGACAGAAAAAAGCTAGAGAAATCTTCTTTTTAGGAAGAAATTATTCTGCACAAGAAGCTTTTGATATGGGAATGGTTAATGCTGTTATTCCTCATGATGAGCTAGAAAATACTGCTTACCAATGGGCTCAGGAAATTTTAGAAAAATCGCCAACCTCTATCAAAATGTTAAAATTTGCAATGAATTTAACAGACGATGGTATGGTAGGACAACAAGTATTTGCTGGAGAAGCAACACGATTAGCTTACATGACAGATGAAGCTAAGGAAGGTAGAGATGCGTTTTTAGAAAAACGTAAACCTAACTTTCCAAAACAATGGATTCCATAATATATGAAAGACTTAAAAAAGTGGTTGTCGGCAATGCGCTTACGTACATTGCCTTTATCCATATCAGGTATTATTGTAGCAGCTTGTTTAGCAAAATATAATGGTGTATTTGATTATATAATTTTTGTATTTGCTATTCTAACGACCTTGAGTTATCAAATTTTATCAAACTTGGCTAACGATTATGGTGATGGTGTAAAAGGTACAGATAACGATCAAAGAATTGGACCTGCTAGAGCGTTACAGTCTGGAGCCATTACTAAAGAAGAAATGTTTAATGCTATTAAAATAAATGTTTTAATTAGTATTGCCTTAACGGTTTCGTTAATATTTTTTTCGTTTAAATCAGAACATCTTTTGCTAGCTTTTACGTTTTTTATATTAGCATCATTGTCTATTTATGCTGCAATAAAATATACTGTAGGTAATAATGCTTATGGTTATAAAGGTAAAGGAGATGTCTTTGTGTTTGTGTTTTTTGGTTTAGTTAGTGTTTTAGGTTGCTATGTTTTGTTTGCCAAACAAATTGATTATATCGCTATTTTACCTGCAATAGCCATAGGTTTGTTAAGTACAGCTGTATTAAACCTTAATAACATGAGAGATATTGTGTCTGATGTTACTGCTAACAAAATTACATTAGCAGTTAAATTAGGTGCTGTTAAGGCCAAAAAATATCACTATTTTTTAGTAATTACCGCTATAGTTTTATCTGTATTATTTGGTGTATTATATTACAAGTCACCGTTTAATCTTATCTATTTTATAGCCTATATACCTTTACTATTGCATCTTAAAACAGTGAAGTCGGTTAATAATCCTAAGGATTTTGATCCAGAACTTAAAAAATTGGCTTTAACCACAGTGTTACTAAGCTTGCTTTTAGGTATTGGTCAGTTATTATAATTATCTAACTTGACTTTTCATAACTATACGATGAAGCAATTTTGGAAAAAATCGCTTTAGATATACACCTATAATTTCTTTTTTACCAATGTAAGCTTCAAATTTTTCTTTTTGTATGGCTTTTATCATACGGTTACAAAAGGTAGTAATGGATAATCCGTTTTCAGTAGCAATATCTTGACTGTTCTGTAAAGATCCATCACCAATTAAAGCATTTTTAGCAATATTTGTGTTTACAAAACCTGGACAGATTATAGTCACTTTTACATTATCTTTTTGATGTTCCATTCGCATAGCATCAAAAAACCCATGCACAGCATGTTTTGCACCACAATATCCAGAACGATATGGCGAACTAAATTTACCCATCAAGCTTGTTACCACAACATAGTGGCCACTTTGATTTTTTATAAAGTGTGGTAATAACGCTTTACTTAAAGCAACGGTTCCAAGATAATCTACGTCCATTAATTTTTTGTCCACTGCAATATCTGTGTCTAAAATTAGTGATCGTTGACTAATTCCGCCATTATTTATTAATAGGTCAATAGATCCAAAAAGGCTTATAGCTTTATTTACAATAGGCTTCATGTTGTCATAATTAGCCAAATCAAAGGGTAAGGTAGCAATGTTTTCAGGTTTAGGACACAACTGCTTAATTTTGTTCAAATCGGTTTCTTTTCTTGAAGAAATTATTATTTGACAATCTAATTTGGATAAGGCTAAAACTAACCCTTTTCCAATTCCGCTAGAAGCACCTGTAATCCAAATAACTTTATTTTTAAAGGTCATGTAATCGTAGTTTTTTAGGTGAAATTACGAAAATATTTAAGTATTTTTGAAATCCTTATGAAAGCATCGTATTACAAACATATTTTAGAATTTAAAAGACCTAGCGGAACCTCTAGAGGTATATTAAAAACTAAGGAAACTTGGTTTATTATAATCGAAAAAGATGGTAAACGTGGTATTGGAGAATGTGGTATTTTAAGAGGTTTAAGTGCAGATGATAGACCTGATTATGAGGCACAACTTAAGTCCACTTGTTTAGATATTGAAAAAGGTTTTGATTATTTGTATGCTAAAAATAGTCAGTTTCCTAGTATCCAAATTGGATTAGAAATGGCCTTTAAGAGTCTAGAGAGCACTAATCCTTTTGTTTTATATCCTTCAGATTTTACAAACGGAAATGCTTCGATTGATATAAATGGTTTGATTTGGATGGGTGATCAAGCCTTCATGAAACAACAAATTGAAGATAAAATTGCTTCAGGATTTAATTGTATTAAATTAAAAATTGGAGCTATAGATTTTAAAACGGAATTGGATATTTTAAAGGGAATCAGGCAAAATTTCAGCGAAAGCGATATAGAACTTCGTGTTGATGCCAATGGTGCTTTTAGTACTACTGAAGCTTTAGAGAAACTTAAGCGTTTATCGGACTTTAAATTACACTCCATTGAACAACCCATTAAGGCTGGTCAACTTGAGGATATGGCTAAATTGTGTGAAGTTACACCTTTAGCTATTGCTTTAGATGAGGAGCTTATTGGTGTGTTTGAGGATGTAGATAAAAAAAGCTTATTGCAGGTTATAAATCCACAATATATTATTTTAAAACCTAGTTTTATAGGAGGTTTTAAAGGTAGTAATACTTGGATAAACCTTGCTGAAAAACAAAACATTGGTTGGTGGATTACTAGTGCTTTAGAGAGTAATGTTGGATTAAATGCAATTGCACAATACACGTATACAAAAAACAGTAATTTACCTCAAGGTTTAGGTACAGGAAGTCTTTTTACCAATAATATTACTTCGCCTTTAGAAGTTAAAAATGGAACATTACAATATAATATAAACACTAATTGGAATTTTAATTTTTAAACTATGGATTTTATAAAACAAGCCTTTAATGTTAAGCACGAGTTTTGGCGTTATTTAGTAGGATCTTTAATTATTGCAATATTTGCAATTGTTGGACAATTTCCATTTGCTATTGCTGCTATGTTTAAATATGTTGCTAATGGTGGCTCTATTAACGATATGGATGAGCAAGCGTTAATGAGTGTTTTAGAGCCTAATTTAAATTTGTTTTTATTGCTATTATCCTTTGCTTTTGGATTTATAGGTTTAATTATAGCAGTTAAATATTTGCATGGTCAAACAATACAATCGGTTACAACTGCTAGAAAAAAAATAGATTGGAAACGTGTACTATTTGCTTTTTTGTTTTGGGGAATTATCACTTCTGGGATGATATTAGTTGATTATTTTATTAGTCCAGAGAGTTATGTATGGAATTTTGAGTTAAATCGTTTTTTAATTTTAGTCTTGGTGGCTGTGCTTTTAATACCAATTCAAACCAGTTTAGAAGAGTATATTTTTAGAGGATATTTAATGCAAGGTTTTGGAATGCTAGCAAAAAACAGATGGTTTCCGTTACTAATGACTTCGGTTATTTTTGGAGGAATGCATGTTTTTAATCCAGAAGTTGGTAAGCTAGGTTATGGTGTGATGGTGTATTATATAGGTACAGGATTATTTTTAGGTATATTAACTTTAATGGATGATGGTATGGAGCTTGCATTAGGGTTTCATGCTGCTAATAATTTATTTGGTGCTTTATTAGTGTCTGCAGATTGGACAGTATTACAAACACATTCTGTTTTAAAAGATGTGTCAGAACCAGGACAAGGCTTTGGTGATATTTTTATTCCTGTGTTTGTTGTGTTTCCTATTTTACTAATAATTTTTGCAAAGGTGTATAAATGGACCAATTGGAAAGAAAAACTATTTGGAACCATAGAAGCACCTGTTACTGAGAATTATAAAGTTTTAAACTAAACTATGACACCAAACTTTGATAAGATACACAATAGATTTAGGCTTAATGGGAAACATTATACTTTTGACGATTTAAAAGAGGTTGCCTATAGTTTTATTAAAGAGGGTTTACCATTTGAGAAAGAAATTGGTGATTTTTTATCCCACTGGTTAGATAACAGTAACTACATTTTAGCTAAAACATCAGGCTCTACAGGTAAGCCAAAAACCATAAAATTGCATAAGCAAGCTATGGTTAATTCCGCTATTGCAACAGGTGATTTTTTTAATATTCAACCTGGTAATTCTGCTTTATTGTGTTTACCTGCTACCTATATTGCAGGTAAAATGATGTTGGTTCGCGCTATGGTTTTAGGTTTAGAAATAGATAGCGTGCAACCCACTACAAGTCCTATTTTTGATCCTGAAAAGCATTATGATTTTGTGGCTATGATTCCTGCTCAAGCAGAAAAAACATTACACAGACTCAGCAATATTAAAACTCTAATTATTGGAGGAGCGCCTTTGTCAAACCCATTACGGCTAAAGTTAGAAACTTTAAAAACCAATATTTTTGAGACTTATGGTATGACTGAAACTATTACGCATATTGCACTTAAGCAATTAAAAAGTGATGGACCACAATACTTTAATATTTTACCAAATATTACAATTTCACAAAATAACAAAGCGTGTTTAGTTATAGACGCACCACTTTTAACCAATAAAAAAATCATAACTAATGATGTGGTTAAATTACACTCTAAAACTACTTTTGAGTGGTTAGGACGTTCAGATCATGTTATTAATTCTGGAGGTGTCAAATTGTTTCCGGAACAGATTGAAGCTAAACTGGAATCAAAAATTAAAACGCGTTATTTTATAGCTTCAGAAGATGATAAAACTTTTGGTAGTGTTGCAATATTAGTGATTGAAGCAGAAAATACGTCTTTAGATACTCATGTGTTTTCTAGTTTAACACCAATTGAAACACCTAAAAGTGTTTATGCTATTCCAGCTTTCGCTGAAACTAGTTCAGGAAAAGTCAATAGACATAAAACCCTTAAATTACTTAAAAAGTAGTGTTACCTAATTCAAAATAGGGCTTCCCTAAATACTGGTTTTATAATCCTTAGTTTGGTTATAGGTTTGTTTTAAACTTTAAAACGACCTTATCATGAAAACAGGATTAAATTTAATAATTGCACTATTTATGGTAGTACAATTACATGCACAACAAAAAACGGTATCTGGTGTTATTACAGATCAAGACGGTATTCCATTACCATCTGCGACAGTATTACAAATGGGAACTGCCAATGGGACAACATCTGATTTTGATGGTAACTATAGTATTTCTGTTAATGTTAAGGATGTTTTGGAGTTTAGTTATTTAGGTTACAAGTCAAAACAAGTTGTGGTAACAGATGCTAATACCATTAATGTTGTTCTGCAAGAAAACGGTAGTTTAGATGAAGTATCAATTACTATGTTAGGGATTTCACGATCACAAGACGAAGTAAAAAAATCTGTGACGACCATTCAATCAGAGGAAATTATAAAAACTTCAAACCCAAACGTAGTCAATGGTTTAGCAGGTAAAGTATCTGGTCTAAAAATCAAAACTAATAATAATGGTGTTAATCAAACCACAAGAATTGTATTAAGGGGTAATAGATCTGTATCAGGTACAAACGAGGCACTTATTGTTATTGATGGTAAAATATCTTCGGCTGAAAAATTAGTCAATTTAGCACCAAAAAAAATAGCGTCTACTCATGTTGTTAGAGGTGCAGAAGGATCAGCGTTATATGGATCACAAGGTGCCAATGGTGTAATTATAATCACGACAGTAGATGGTAATAAAGACAATGCCAAAATTTCAAAACTTGTACAGACAAATAAAGAATTGCAACATAAATTTTTAAACGAAAGTTATACTAAAATACACGAAAATAAATTTAAAATAGCAGCCGCAACACCTTTGTCAACCTTTTCTATAGATGTAGATAAGGCTGGTTATAGCAATGTAAGACGTATGATTAACAATGGACAATTAATTCCTGCAAATGCGGTTAAGATTGAAGAAATGGTTAATTATTTTGATTATAATTATCCACAACCAACAGATGAACATCCATTTTCTATCAATACAGAAGTTGTAAAAACCCCTTGGCATCAAGATACCAAGTTAGTTAGAATTGGATTACAAGGTAAAATTTATGATAATGAAAACTTACCAGCTGCCAATCTTACTTTTTTAATTGATGTTTCAGGATCAATGGGTAATCAAAACAAGTTACCACTTTTAAAAGAGGCTTTTAAATTATTAGTTAATCAATTAAGACCACAAGATAATGTTGCTATTGTAGTATATGCAGGAGCAGCTGGAGTAGTATTAAAGCCAACATCAGGGAAACATAAAACAAAAATTATTGAAGCTTTAGATCAGTTAAATGCAGGTGGATCTACAGCAGGTGGTCAAGGTATTGAGCTAGCCTATAAATTAGCTCAAGAAAATTTTAATAAAAAAGGAAATAATAGAGTGATATTAGCTACTGATGGCGATTTTAATGTTGGTGCCTCTAGTAATGATGCTATGGAGAAACTGATTGTTAAAAAAAGAGAATCAGGTGTCTTTTTATCGGTTTTAGGTTTTGGTTATGGAAATTATAAGGATGATAAGTTAGAGATTTTAGCAGATAAAGGAAACGGAAATCATGCGTATATCGATACCATGCAAGAAGCAAGACGTATTTTTGAAACCGAATTTGGTGGGACTTTATTTACTATAGCTAAAGATGTAAAAATACAAGTAGAATTTAATCCTAATCATGTACAAGCTTATCGTTTAATTGGATATGAAAACAGGTTGTTAGCAGATGAAGATTTTGTTAATGATGCAATTGATGCAGGAGAACTTGGAGCAGGACATATTGTTACCGCATTATATGAAGTGCTTCCGGTTGGCATTGAAAGTGAGTATGCAAAAGACACTATAGATTTAAAATACACAAAAAATAAAGCTGAAACTAACCAATATAATGATGAGTTGTTTACCGTTAAATTTAGATATAAGAAACCTGATGAAGATAAAAGTATTGAAATGATACACGTACAAAAAAATGAAATAACAGAAGCTACTGAAGATATGAATTTTGCTAGTGCTGTTGCGTTATTTGGAATGCAGTTAAGAGAGTCTCAGTTTTACAATAATACTAATACCCAAGATGTAATTGCGTTAGCAAATAAAGGTAGAGGTGAAGATAAGTCTGGATACAGAGCAGAATTTGTTAGATTAATAAGCACTTTTAAGTAATCTTGTTTTTGGTTATTTCTGGATTATTTATAATAAAAAAGGAACACTATTTAGTGTTCCTTTTTTTTATGATTACGGTTTTAAAACTTATTCAAACTCATGATAAAAGCTCAGTAATATTTGCTTGTTTTTTAATAACTCTTTTGCTTTTTTATGATTGTCTTCAAATGTTTCTAAGTTGGTACCTTTACATATTCCGTAGGAATAATGGTATTTTATAATCTCAGTATCAAAATCTGATAATTGATAATCATTATCATGGCTTCCAGAAAAAAAATGCTTGTTGTCTATGTTTCGGTTAAACTCAAAATGCCCTAATGATTTTATAAAATATTTTTTTAATTCTCTTAAGCGTAAATTAGGTGTAAAAAAGTCTTCTTTTATAAGTCTAAGAGATAATCTATAAATTTGATTTTTATTGTTCCAATGCATATAATAGTCGGATTTCTTATAATTACTGATTCTTGATTCGTACTCAAAACCATCATTGTAATAAACCACATAATTAGAGTCTTCGACATGTTTAACTTCTTTTATGGATAAAGAATCAACGTGTTGTAAAGTCTTTTCGGCGAAAGCCATAAATTCTTTTTTAACTTTTTTATCTACAGCATTGGAAAAGAAAATAGCAATGTCGTCTTTCCAATATTTCATGGTAGTTTTTTTGCTAACAGAATCCTTGTAATGATTAAAAGCTATAGTTTTATACACGTCTAAAAATGTAGAGTCTTTATACTGGTAAGGTATGCTAGTGCCAGGTTTTCGGACATAATCCTTTACAATAACCATGGTGTCATTATTTACATAAACAAAGTTTAAAGTGTCTTTTGCAGTTAATGGCATTTTATATTTAGCCTTAAACTGTTTTAAAGACATCCTGTATTGCACGTTTTTTGGTTGGTGTGGTGTTTGTGCTTGTACTAATTGCACTAAAGTTAGTGATATGATGGCTATAAGTAGTGATTTAGTCATTGGCTAATTGTTTGTAATAGTTTTCTAATGCTGAAAAAACAGTGTAGTCTACTTTAAATTTATATAAGTTTTTGTAATGGTATTTAAGCAACACAATATCCATCGCACCAAGAGTTGAAAAATTGGAGTTGGAAGACGATAATATAGAGGTGTTGTCATAAACACGATAGCCTTTAGACTGTATTAATGAGATAAAAAACACTTTTTTGAGGTCATCCAAAAATTGTGGATCGTTAATATAGGATGGACTAATTTGTAATACACCAGAGTACATTTTATAATTATAATCACCATTCCAATCGTATATTATCTTAGAAAAAGGGTAGGTGTCAATTAGGTCTTTTGGTGCTTCTGCTTTTTGCTTGTTGGTTAAAGCTGATACTTCTTGATTTGCAATTTTGATGTAATAATTAGCTTTGTTTATATCTTTGCTAATAGTTATGTTTAGATTATCTATTTCGGGAATTGATAAAATAAACTGACTTATATTTTTTGTAATTTCCTGCGGAATGTTGTGATCAAAGTAAACCACAATAGGTTCTTTCCATTGATAAATTATTGCACTACTATCTTGCTTAAAAATTAAGCTTTTATAATGTCTTAAAAAGTAATTATTTTTAAATAAATCAAAATCCTTAACAAAACTTAAAGCAGTCGTATCCTTACTTTTTATGGTTTTGTCTCTAGTAACGTTAGCGTGTAATGGATATTTGACGTGAAGTGTATCTACATTTTTTTTAATGGTATAATCCGTTTTTAACAAGGGTTTTAAATCTGTAGATTGAGAAAAACTGGTAGCAAAAGCAAGTAGCGTAACTAGAAAAACTATTTTTTTATAAATCAAAGTGGCTGTTTTTGATTTTAAAGTTAGTATTTAAAAACGTGTTTTAAAAATTAAATTTTCATTTATATCATACGCTTTCCAAGTGCCAACTTGTTTGTCTTTTCTATATTTACCCGAAATTTTTAAATTTCCATTTTGATAATATGCTTCGTAGCTACCATGTTTTAATCCATCCTTTAACTCTACAGAAAATTTAGTGTTTCCGTTGGAATATTTTTTGGTAAACACTCGAGCAGTTAAATCTGAAGGATATAATTCTGGGATGTTAAAAACGGTATCTTTATTAATGTTCTCTTCTGTAAGACTAGTAGGAGTTGTAATAACTGTTTTTGGTTTAGCGTCATCAAAAGTATAGCTAGACTTAACTTTATCAGGCGTTTGATACTCTAGTATTAATTGACTTTTAAAGTCGTTTTTACTTGGTGTTAATTGTATGCCTATTTGCGGAAAACATATAAAGTAATCTTTATTAGTTTTTAGCTGTTTTTTAGTTGCAATATCTACAAAGTCATAAGCTGTATTATATAAATTAGGTGTGTTAATGTAAGCAAACACACTAGACTTATTATCAAACCTATTGTCAAAGTCATTAAAGGGTTTAAAATAGTTTAAGGTCTCTTTGTTTGTGTAAGCATTAATAATACTTTTTAAGGTGTTAGGCTCATTACTAAATATTACATAATCCTCAATAATTGTAAAATAAGGTTTTTCAATATTTGAAAATAAATCGCCTAAAAGGATTTTGAAAAAACCTTTGATAGACATAAAATTTATGGCGTACCCTTTGTAATTAACTTCTTTAAATTTTACTGGTGTACGTTTTCTAATTTGTTCTAATATAAAATCTAAGTTGTCTTTAGCATCGTCAATCGCTTTTGTTTTTAATATTAATGCGACATCTTTTTTTGAGTCAGATACATTAGAGTGAAGTTGGATTAAAGCAATCTCGTCATCAATCCAACTCATAAAATGGGTTTTGAGATTTATTTTTAAAAAGCTTTCTATTTGAGAAGTACCTTCAACATAACTTTTAAATTGTTCAGGATTTTCTTTTTGAATAGTTTCAAAATTAGAATAAAAGTCTTCAAAACTTTTAAAACCGAAGCTTAAGTAAATAGCAGTGTTTTTTGGGACTATATTTTTAATGGTACGCTTACCTTGTCCTGATTTTTGAAGGGCTTTTAAATACGTTGAAGCTTGATTATTAGTATTAGTAATACCATTAGCTATAATAGCGTTTTTTTCTAAATCAAAACTAAAACCACTAAATTCTAGACTTTTACTAAGGGTTTTAGTTAAATCTCCAGGTGTGTCTGAAAAAACATTAACAAATTCATCTAAATAATCATACTGAAAGTATAAACGAAACATATCGTTGTAACCAACATGTTTTTTGACTTCAATAAAATTAAGATTTCTACCAATCTCAGGATTACTATATTGATCAATTGAGGCTTCCACCAAAGTATGCGTGTAGGACGCAATCATTTGGTTTTTAATAAAACTAATGTAAAGAGTTTCGTGATTTTTTAGGTCATAAATTTCTGTAATTTCATGTTCTTTATAATGACGTTTACTTACTTTATAATTGCTGTTTATAATAGTATTTAAGTTGTTTTTAACAACATTTAGCTTTGCTATTTTTTGTAAATCTACAACATATAAAAAACCATATTGTTTTGGCGCGTAAACGTGCGCAGAGATTAATATTTCTCTGTTTCCAATACGATTAAAAACCCCTTGCTTTTGCTTAAATATAGTATCTAACTTATTTAAGTTTTTTGCAAGGGTATTAAAATAGGTGTTAGTGTTTAGATGTTTCCAAATATCGCTTTTGCTTATATCATTCCAATTATTTATTGGCTTTTGACTTTCAATAATATAAACTGCATCCTTAGGTACTAAATAAATAGACTGTATGTTGTCATTATTATCAAAATAAAATACATAGACTTGGTAAAGTCCAAAGCTGATTATAAAAGTGATAATTAGTAAAAATAAACTCCGTTTTTTCATTTACCTATACTTGTAAAACACCCATGTTAAAAGGTTTTTCGATAGGAGCGTGGTTTGCAGCATCAATTCCCATACTAATCCATGTTCTTGTATCTAATGGATCAATTACGCCATCTGTCCAAATACGTGCTGCAGCATAATAAGGGGATACCTGATTATCGTATCTAGCTTTAATTTTATTAAATAATTCGGCTTCTTTCTCTTTAGTAATTGTTTCGCCTTTCTTTTTAAGCGATGCAGTTTCTATTTGTAACAATACTTTTGCAGCACTATTACCACTCATAACTGCCAGTTCTGCACTTGGCCAAGCAGCAATTAATCTAGGGTCATAAGCTTTTCCGCACATAGCGTAATTACCTGCTCCATAACTATTACCTAAAATTATAGTAAATTTTGGCACAACACTATTACTAACAGCGTTTACCATTTTGGCACCATCTTTTATAATACCAGAGTGCTCACTTTTACTTCCAACCATAAAACCTGTGACATCTTGTAAAAAGACTAATGGGATTTTTTTCTGGTTGCAATTAGCAATAAAACGTGTTGCTTTATCTGCACTATCATTATATATTACACCTCCAAATTGCATTTCTCCTTTAGCATTTTTTACCAAAGTACGTTGGTTTGCAACAATGCCTACTGCCCAACCATCAATTCTAGCATAAGCTGTAATTATAGTTTTACCGTAGTCCTGTTTATATTCATCAAATTCTGAGTTATCAACTAATCGTTTGATAATCTCTTTCATATCATATTGATCTGCTCTAGATTTTGGTAAAATCCCGTAAATATCTTGTGGATTTTCTTTTGGTTTTTGTGGTTCATTTCGGTTAAAACCAGCCTTGTCGTAATCTCCAATTTTATCTACAATACGTTTAATTTTCTCTAAAGCATCTTTATCATCTTTAGCTTTATAATCTGTAACACCACTTATTTCGCAATGTGTATCAGCTCCACCAAGGGTTTCGTTATCTATTGTTTCACCAATTGCAGCTTTAACCAGGTAACTTCCAGCTAGAAAAATACTTCCAGTTTTATCTACAATTATAGCTTCGTCACTCATTATAGGTAAATAGGCACCACCAGCCACACAGCTTCCCATAATAGCAGCAATTTGGGTAATGCCCATACTACTCATAATTGCATTGTTTCTAAAAATACGACCAAAATGTTCTTTATCTGGAAAAATTTCGTCTTGCATTGGTAGGTAAACTCCAGCAGAATCTACCAAGTATATGATAGGTAATTTGTTTTCAATTGCTAATTCTTGAGCACGTAAATTCTTTTTTCCTGTAATAGGAAACCATGCGCCAGCCTTAACAGTAGCATCATTGGCAACAACAATACATTGTTTACCTTTTATGTAACCCATTTTTACTACAACACCACCTGATGGACAACCACCATGTTCTGCGTACATATCTTCTCCTGCAAAAGCACCAATTTCGATACTTTTTTTGTTGCTATCTAAAAGATAATTAACACGCTCTCTAGCGGTCATTTTTCCTTGAGCATGAAGTTTTTCTATACGTTTTTCTCCACCACCTAGCTTAACTTTAGCTAATTTGGTTTTAAGTTCAGAAAGTAATAATTTGTTATGATCTTCGTTTTTATTGAAGTTAATATCCATTGTAGTTGTTTTGTTTGTTGTAAAAATACAAAAGAAAATAGTCTAATGAAACTACTATTTTTTAATTGTAAGCTATAAACAATAAATCTACTTTTAGAGCACTAGTATACTTATATTTAATTTGTTTCATTTTTAATATTAAACAAGGAATTAGTTTCCGTGTAACATATATTATATTTTTTGTATATTTGTAAAAAATATAAACTACAATGAAAAAAATATTAGCATTTGGAGCAAGTAATAGTAAGACTTCAATCAACAAACAATTAGCAACATACGCGTCTTCATTATTAAAAAATACAGAAGTAGAAGTTTTAGATTTAAACGATTTTGATGTTCCAACTTATAGCGTGGATTTAGAGGGTAAATCTGGAATTCCGGACAATGCGCAACAGTTTTTAAATAAAATTACCGCTTCAGATGGTTTAATTATTTCTTTAGCAGAACATAATGGAGCTTATACAGCGATTTTTAAAAGTTTATTTGATTGGACCTCTAGGATTGATGTAAAATTATTTCAGCAAAAACCAATGTTATTAATGAGTACCTCTCCAGGAGCTAGAGGAGGACAATCAGTCTTTGAAATTGCAGAAAACAGATTTCCTATTCATGATGCAAACATTGTTGCTAAATTTAGCTTACCATCATTTAATGATAATTTTAAAGAAGAAAAAATTGTTGATGCAGACCTTAATACATCATTAGTACAAGCTGTTAATACTTTAGCAGAACGTCTTTAATACTTAAATAATAAATTAAAAGTCATGGGTGATTTTGCCAAAGACATTAATTCTAAATTTGAAAATAACAGAATAAAAGCCATGCTTAATATTCTGTACACAGCAAATTATATTACCAGCTATCAAAACGATTTTTTTAAAACCTACGGTTTGTCTCCGCAACAATATAATATTTTAAGAATATTAAGAGGAGCTAAAGAACCTATAAAAGTGCAAACTATAAAGGAGCGCATGGTAGAACGTGCACCAAACTTAACACGTTTGACTGATAAACTTTGCGATAAAAAACTAATTAATCGTATTGCTTTTCCAGAGGATAGACGCGTAGTTTTAATTGAAATCACAAAAAGTGGACTGGCTTTATTGGATAAAATTAAGCCCAATAATCCATCGCATAATTTGATAGACAAACTGACGGAAGAAGAAGCAGGAAGGC
This sequence comes from Olleya marilimosa CAM030, assembly GCF_000518485.1. Lineage (GTDB taxonomy): Bacteria > Bacteroidota > Bacteroidia > Flavobacteriales > Flavobacteriaceae > Olleya > Olleya marilimosa. The sequence continues at coordinate 491,322 of NZ_JADR01000001.1, forward strand.
TTAGTGATTTGTTAGATAAAATGAGATAAATAATTTATAATTATGAAAACAATACTACATAAAGCATCAGATCGTGGTTTTGCAAATCATGGTTGGTTGCAAGCTAATCACAGTTTTAGTTTTGCACAGTTTTATAATCCCGAAAAAATTCAATTTGGAGCCTTACGTGTTTTAAACGATGACGTTATCGCACCAAGTATGGGCTTTAGTACGCATCCACATGACAATATGGAAATTATTACTATTCCATTAAAAGGGACGCTTAAACACAAGGATTCTATGGGAAATAAATGGGAAACCATTCAATCTGGAGAAGTACAAATTATGAGTGCTGGTAGTGGTTTAATGCACTCAGAAATGAATGCTAAAACAGACGAGTATTTAAGCTTGTTTCAAATATGGATTATACCAAATAAAACAAATGTTACTCCACGTTATGATCAACGTTTTTTTAATGCGGAAGAGCGACAAGGTAAGTTACAGACCATTGTATCATCTATTGATAATCAGGATGAAGGTTTAAAAATCCACCAAGATGCTAAGCTGTCCAGAATAGATTTAGCCCAAGGTCAAAATTACACTTATAATACTATAAGTAAATCACACGGAACCTATATAATGACTATCTCTGGAGACGTAACTATCCACAATAATATGTTATCTACAAGAGATGCTTTAGGAGTATCAGATACAGATAGTTTTACAATTAATACTAATAGCAATGCCCAATTACTTTTTATAGAAGTTCCTATGTCTTAGTATATGTATAATTTTATCAAAAAAGCATCCTAAATAGGATGCTTTTTTTGTATAAATAAACGATATTTGTAATTCACATTTTACTAAAAATAGATTATGGCAATGAATAAAAATACTGTGTTAGCTTGGGCTACCACAATAATGATAATAGTAGGATTAGCATTAATCGCATTAGGCGCCTTTAGATACGACGATGTAGCAGGTTGGGGTTTTGCAGCTGTTGGTGTCGGTTTTTTTGCTGTGGCTTGGGTGTTTAACGCACTTAAAGGAAGAGTATAATCAAATTAATAATTAAAACATTACAATAAATGTCTGACGATAAAAAAGTAATTTTCTCAATGTCTGGTTTGACCAAGACCTTTCAAAGTGCTCAAACACCAGTACTTAAAAATATATACTTAAGCTTCTTTTATGGAGCAAAAATTGGAATTTTGGGTCTAAACGGTTCTGGTAAATCTACATTACTTAAAATCATAGCAGGTGTAGATAAAAATTATCAAGGAGATGTTGTCTTTTCACCTGGTTATTCTGTAGGGTATTTAGAGCAAGAACCTCAATTAGATGATGATAAAACAGTTATGGAAGTGGTACGTGAAGGTGCTGCAGAAACCGTAGCTATATTAGAAGAATACAACAAAATTAACGATCAATTTGGTTTAGAAGAAGTATATAGCGATCCAGATAAAATGGAAAAGCTTATGAATCGTCAAGCAGAGCTTCAAGATCAAATTGATGCGTCTAATGCTTGGGAATTAGACACAAAGTTAGAAATTGCTATGGATGCGTTACGTACGCCAGATGGTGATAAAAAAATTGGTGTTCTTTCTGGAGGAGAAAGACGTCGTGTAGCATTGTGTCGTTTATTACTGCAAGAACCAGACGTTTTATTATTAGATGAGCCTACTAACCACTTGGATGCAGAATCAGTACATTGGTTAGAGCACCATTTAGCACAATATAAAGGAACTGTAATTGCTGTAACGCACGATAGATACTTTTTAGATAACGTAGCAGGATGGATTTTAGAATTAGATAGAGGTGAAGGTATCCCATGGAAAGGAAACTACTCTTCTTGGTTAGATCAAAAATCTAAGCGTATGGCTCAAGAAAGCAAAACAGCATCTAAGCGACAAAAAACTTTAGAGCGTGAGCTAGAATGGGTTAAACAAGGTGCTAAAGGTCGTCAAACAAAACAAAAAGCACGTTTAAAAAATTATGACAAGTTAATGAGTCAAGATCAAAAACAACTTGACGAAAAGCTTGAAATTTACATACCAAATGGTCCACGTTTAGGTACTAACGTGATTGATGCAATTGGTGTAAGTAAAGCGTATGACGATAAATTATTATACGAAGATTTAAAGTTTAATTTACCACAAGCAGGAATTGTTGGTGTAATTGGTCCAAACGGAGCAGGTAAAACTACAATTTTTAGAATGATAATGGGTGAAGAAACGCCTGATAAAGGTGAGTTTAAAGTAGGAGAAACTGCAAAAATTGCCTACGTAGATCAAAAGCACTCTAATATTGATCCAGAAAAAACTATTTGGCAAAACTTTAGTGATGAGCAAGAGTTAATCTTGATGGGAGGAAAGGAGGTAAACTCTAGAGCTTATTTAAGTCGCTTTAACTTCTCAGGAGGAGAGCAAAATAAAAAGGTAAAACTATTGTCTGGTGGAGAACGTAACCGTTTACACTTAGCAATGACGCTTAAAGAAGAAGGTAACGTTTTACTTTTAGATGAGCCTACCAATGATTTAGATGTTAACACATTACGTGCATTGGAAGAAGGTTTAGAAAACTTTGCTGGTTGTGCAGTAGTGATTTCTCACGACAGATGGTTTTTAGATCGTATTTGTACGCATATTTTAGCTTTTGAAGGTGATTCTCAAGTCTACTTTTTTGAAGGAGGATTTAGTGAGTATGAAGAGAATAAGAAAAAACGTTTAGGTGGAGACTTGATGCCAAAACGTATTAAATATAAAAAGTTAGTAAGATAAACTTACTATTTATAAGCATAAAAAAAGCAGACTAATCAGTCTGCTTTTTTTTATGTCTTCTTTTTATTGATATAAATGACCGTTTGTAAAATCTGTATAGTTATTACTATCTTTTTGCGATTTTAATAACGTTTCTATTTTTTTATTCTCCAGATCAAGCGCAATTTCTTTTTTATCTAATTTTATTTGTTTTTTTATTATTAAAATAAGAATAAAAACAAATCCTAAACAAAGCATCCAAAAAGTAAGTATCATCCACAAATCCATGTTTATATTTTTTTAATTTACTATTAAGTGGGTATTCACTTTAATAAATATGTTTATTATTGGTTTTGTAATTGAATAAATCTATACTTTCAATTTCGCTATTTTTAATGTTAAATTGGCGTAATGCTTTATTCCATTTTCTTTTTTAACATAAAAGATCTATAAATAGGCAAGAAAAATACTAACGTATATATTAGAATACAAAATATTATTTGAACAGCTAGAATCATGATTATTTAGTTTTAAGTCTTTTAATTTCTTTCTTAAGTTGGTATACTTTATAAATATTCAAGGTACACAAAACAATCATTATTAATAAGGCTATGGACAATATTGTGGTTAATTTCTGTAGCCAAATAGTATCAATTTCTAATATAATTACATTTAAAATTAAGTCTTTTAAAATCATATTTTATTAATTTGGGGATATAACAAATATAATAATTATTTCTCTTCAGGATACCATTCTAATTGGATAACCTCAATATCAGGATTACCTTCATTAACCAACGCTTTAAATTTTGAAACATCACTCAAACCATCTTTTCCTCTGTAGTGAAATGGATATACTTGTTTAGGTTTAAAATCTAAAACAGCACTTGCAGCACTATCTACAGTCATAGTGTAAGGTAAATTCATACATACAAATGCTTTATCAATATTTTGTAAATCTCTCATTTCAGTTATATCTTCAGTATCTCCAGAGATGTAAACACGTTCTCTACCAAACGTCAAAATATAACCATTACCACGTCCTTTAGGATGTCTAGAGGTATCGTCTTGCGGTAAATTATACATTGCAATAGCTTCTAACGGTATGTCTTTTACCACAGCAGTTTGTCCATTAGCTATAACACGCATCATAGGCTTAAAATCTGCTTCAAATGTATCAGCTACTGCTTGAGGCACAACTAGCAAGGCATTATTTAGATTTAACTCTTTTAAAGTATCAATACTTAAATGGTCACCATGTATATCTGTAATTAAAATAATCGTTGGATCTTTTTGTCCTTCAAACGCTTTTTTTCCTCCTGTAGGATCTACGTATATGGTTTCGTTGCCATAATTTAATACCATCGTTGCGTGACTAATAGGTGTAATTTCTAAAGTTTTACTAACAGTTTCTGTAGTGTCAACGTCAGTTTTTATAATTTCTGTTTTAGGTTCATCTTTGCAACCTGTTATTAGTAAGGCTATTGCCATTATTGGTAGTGCTAATGTTTTCATTTTAAAAAATTTTATTCTAAAGATACTTACTTTTTTATTGGTCAAAATTATTTGTAACATTTTTATAACAATTAATACTTATAATATGAGCAACAAATATTTCCACAACTAATATTTTTTAACGAAATTGCTTACACAAAATTTGTCCAACCTTAAAAATAAGAATATATATGTCTGATGATTTTGATTTATTAGAAACTAACGCTAACGAAAAAACCGAGAAAGTAGATGTCAATTGGGGAAAAGCAATTGATACCATGAAATCTAAATTAGCGCAAGAGGACGACCCAGAAAGTCGTCAAAAAATCTTAAACGCAACCTTGGACGATGTTGTCGGTATGGCAGAAAAAGATCGTACAACACTTTTAGATGCTATTAAAGATTTAACAGATTACCAAGACGAGGTTGGTATCTTGTTTGAGCGTTTTTCATCTTTAAACGAGACTGAACAAAAAGTCATTGACGATGCTCAAAAAGCATTAGAGCGTGCTAAAATCGAGTTAGAAGATGCACAAAACAAACCAGACACTTGGTGGAATAATCTTTGGGGACGCAAAAGCAAAATTAAAGCTGCCGAAAAAGCTTTAGAAGCAGCCGAAAAAGTACGTGCAGGAGCAGACAATAAAGCAAAAGCAATGTTTCAAGAACGTATCGAGAGTGCAGATATACAAACACTATTAAGTGAGTTATCATACAAATCTCAAGCAGCAGTAACACGTCTTAAAAATCGTGAGGTAGAAATTAAAGAAGTAGAAGATAAGTTACAAGATGCAATCGTAGAAGCGTCTAAAAACCATACCAAAGCTTTAGAGAAAAAAGCCGAAACTGAAACTAAATTAGAAACGCAATACGCATTACTTAAACAAGCACGTCAAGCATTAGAAGAAGTTGCAGATAAGCAATCTACAGAATACTCAGAAGCATTATCCAAAGTAACAAAACTAGAGCAAGAAGTAGAAGAGTTAGAAGGACTTAAAAATGCTTACACAACACTAGCAGCTTCAAAAGATAGCTTTGTACACAAGCATAATTTAACAATCAAAGTATTAACATCATTACGTAGTAATTTGCAAACGCATCGTGCAAAATTAAAGTCAGATACAGAAGAGCGTCTTAAATATTACGACGGTTATGTCGTGGCTTTAAAAGCACGTACAGATCAAGAGTTTGCTGCTATTTTAGAGCATTTAGGAGTTAAAACAGACGAGCATATCGGAGAGACTTTAGCATCAATGCATACCGCAAGTGCAAGAGCACGTCAAGAGATGATGGACAACATTCCAGTGCACGAAAAAGTTATGCAAGGTGTTTATCGCAGTTATGCAGAGGCGTTGCATGAGATTAGAGCAAAAGATGTGGATATCCAAAAGAATTTTGCAGACCGTTACGGAATTGACATGAAAGAGATTTTTGAAGAGTATTATAACTCAGATAATACAACACCTTCAGGAGATGATGCACCAGCAGGAGCACCAAAACCAGAAGCTTCTAGCGACGATTTATTGTCTTAAAATTAGTTTAGCGTTACCTACTTTAGCTTTTAAGGGCTAAAGTAGGTCAGGCTTTACGTTATATCTTTTGCAAAAAAGCAAAAGGATACCACTTCAATCCTTAACGCGCTTACTCAAGCCTTAAAGCGCAAATCAAAAATAAAAGCCAATAGTAAAATGTCAAAACAATTAAGATTAGTAATTGCAATTATAATCATGATAGGTTTTGTTTTACTTGGTACCTACATTCTAAAAACCAGTAATACACTTATAGGTCAAATAATAGGTTGGACAAATATTCTCTTTTTTTCAGGTTTTCTAGTTTGGGCTTTCATTAAATATATGACCAAAAAAAAAAGATAATTACAACTAAAACAATCAAGTTATAACAGACTTAAAACGGACTATAACAACTGAATATTGAACATTTAAAATGAGTATAAACCACATTGTCACACCATTAGATTCATCTATATTAGATAGTAAAGATCAATATGTGTTTTATCACAAAAAGGTAGATTTTGCCTTAAAAGAATTAATTGTTGGCGTACAACAAAATGACTTATGTACTCCACAAGAAATTGTTTTCTTTAAGCAATACTGTGACTTGCTACTATACTCTATAGAAGCCATGCGTGTCAAATATATGTACGACGAGGAAGACAACATGAAGGTAGACGTTACAGATTCTGGTTTTCCTAATTATTTAGAGTTTAGATACCTATACAACGACCTGTCTTTACGCGACAACTATTTAAACAAATTAAAAGATGTGTCAGAACTTCAAGACGAATTTCTGGACCAATTATTACGTAAAAAACAACCTGTTAGACGTGATAAATTATTTCAAGCAGCATCAATAGTATATTACACATCAGTAGAGCAGCAATATATTTTTAATCGTTTTGTCCAAGGTAAAATTATAAAAGCGCCAGAAGGTAGTCAAGCAACTTATATGACCAGTTGGAGTTTTTACGATGTCTCCTTAAACCGTCCCTTTATTTGCTATATGTACTTTGATTATGATGGTAAAGATCCATTAAAAGAAAAGGAAGACATATATGACACTTTAAAAACAGTAGCAGATCGTAAAATGAATATGGATACCATGGCTTATGGTATTGATAGACGATTAAAAAATGTATTTCCAAAACACATAAAACGCTTAGACATAGGTGCTTTTCATAACGTGTTTGCTAAAGACGATAACGATTTAACGCACACCATTCTAGAAGCAATAGGTAAAAAAGAAATCCCTTTAGAAGCCTATGCTTTATCTTTTAAAGTACACGAAGTATTTACAGGTGGCCAATTTAAAGAAGGTGGATATTTTAGCAAACAAACACTCCAAAATTGGAGTACACCAATAAAAGAAGGCTACGTATTTGCACCACATCGTATCATACAATTACTATACAATAAAAATCCAGAGATTATGAATAAGTTGGCAAAACCACCTTTTCAGGTATCAGATTTAATAATAGAAAAATAAAAAAGCAGCAACAGTAAAAAGTACATTTTAACTACTAAATACTGCGCACAGAAGATCAATAAATCATGGAACACAACTCAACCTTCCCTATAAAAAAATCAGAATTAGACGTACTTCGTGACGAAGCTTCATCATACTTAAAAAGTATCAGTTGGGAGCAAGGTGCACGTGCAAAAAATAAAGATAAAGACGCTAAAGACGAGTCTATCTTATTGTATTTGTCAAAAGCAAACAATGGATCTTCTGCGTCAATAACTTCAGTTTCAAAAACCATTTTAGCATTAAAAAAACGGTTGTTACCAGATTCGGTAGCCATACCAATAATGCTAAATCAAACATTGTACGCAGTACAAGAAGGTTTAACTTTAGGGATTTGGATCAAAGACAGTTATTATGATGCCTCAGGTTTATCTAGCCTCAACGAGCGTAAATCGGCTTTAGATAATGATGGTAGACGTGAGTATGAAAGTAAGATGCAAACAGCAAGTGCGTTTATGTTATTTGCGTCTGGTTATAAAATTTTACACTTGTTAAAACCTCATGCTTCTGACGATTTAAGTGTTATGAAGCAAAAATTTGCTGGTATTCCAGAAGTTTCTTTACTATCACCATTAAAAAGTGTCTCTTGCGCATTGTTTTATTATGATAAATATTTAGCACATCCAGATATTGTTAAGTCAGATAAAGACGTTGCAGATTTTACTGTGGTATATTTTGAAGCCTTGTTAGCAGAGATTAGTTTAAGAAGAAGTAGTTTAGAGTATACCGAGACTATTGTTGACAGAACATATAAGCTAGAGAACAGTGATTTTGCTATTTCTGGTTGGGAAAACACCTTTCAAGGTACCGCAAAAAGTGTTGAGTTTAATAAAATACAATTCGAGCAAATCGTAGGTAATAGAGATGCAAAACACTTTGCAAGACGTTTGACAGAGCGTATGTTGAGTTACGATTTTGAAGCAAAGAAAAACCCATTTCAAGAGCTTGGTGGTTTTATGCCAGTTTTTATGGGTTACGGTATTCCTGGAACGGGAAAAAGTATGTTAATTGCTGCAATTGCAACTAGATTAAAAGAACATTGCGATCATTTAGATATTCCGTTTTTATTTCATCCAATGCCAGATACTTTAATTAGTACATTTCAAGGTGGATCTGCTGAGAAGATGGTGGATTGGATGAAACCAATGCAAGATCCTTCAAAATTAATTTTTGCACCTATTGATGATGCCGAAAATAACTTGCAAGAGCGAACAGCACAAGGCGTGTCAGCAGGTGTAAAAGAGGTCATTGGTGTCTTTTTAAGATATACAGAAGGTGCTTACGCAGTTAACTATGGTAACAGCTCGATTGGGTTGTTTACTAATCTTCCAGAAATGTTAGATAAAGCAGTTATATCGCGTGTCCAAGGTCGTTTTAAAATTGATGGAGCACGCAGTGAGCATGACTTTTTAGATCAAGACCATTTATGGTGGAGTAAATTGGATAAAACCATGCCTGATTTTGTTAATATGCAAGGACCTGCAGATTACAAATATTTGCAAGATCAAGGTCTAGCAACAAATATGGGAGAAATATTAAACGTGTCAGATAAACCAACGGAATTACGTGTGTTGGAAGCTTACGATAAAGCAGAAACACAACATAAAACAAACTCGCATCAATTTTATGCGACTTTATATAAAGAGATTCAGAAGATATTTCCATTTTTCTCTTCCAGAGATGTACGTAATATCCAAAGTGCAGTATCACTACGTTTAACAGATTTTGATTTGGAACAAAGCTGGTTTGAAAATCCAGAAACGTATTTCAAAAAAGACTACACAACTAAGTTTAATATGTTGCAAGAATTAATGAAATCTAACATGAAAGGTTTAAATTTTTCGGAAATTAGAAGACAAGAAGTTGTTAGATATTTAGATAATGTAGCAACAATTGCAGATACCGACTTTAAACGTAAAGTAGATGCTAGAATCAACCAATTAAATATAGAAACTAAAGCACGAGACTTATTTAGTAATGGGCAATAAAATAAAAAATGTAGTAATAAATACTTTATATAAAGGTTGGGCAACGTTAAACGAGGTATCGTTTTCATATAAAATGAAAAATGAATCTTGGGTAAATCAAAAGCGCGAATCTTATGATAGAGGTGATGGAGCAACAGTTTTATTATACAATAAGGTTAAAAAAATGGTCATTCTGACAAAACAATTTAGAGTGTCAACGTTTTTAAACGGAAATGATTCTGGATTTGTTTTAGAGACTTGTGCAGGTATGTTGGATAACGACCAACCAGAAGCTTGTATTATTAGAGAGATTGAAGAAGAAACTGGTTACAGAGTAAATTCGGTAACAAAATTGTTTAAAGCATATTCTTCACCTGGTGCTTTAACTGAGATTTTACATTATTTTATTGCAGAATACTCAGAAGACATGAAGGTTAATGAAGGAGGAGGTTTAGATAGTGAACACGAAGATATTGAAGTGTTAGAAATGCCTTTTGAATTTGCAGTTAATATGATAACTACTGGCGAAATTGAAGATATAAAAACCATTTGTTTGTTGCAGTATGCACAGATAAATAAGATATTTAACAACAGTTAGTATAAAGTATATGAGCAATAAAACAAATGATGGTAAATTATCGCAAATTGGATTACAAGACTATTTGTCTATTGGTTATTTATTTTTACTAATTTTAGGTGTTGTATACGAGTCTATTTACTATAAGTTTTTAGGAATTAACATTTTAGAATATTCCTCTGTTTTAGATGTGTTAATTAGCCCAATAGCAGTAATGACAGGAAATTTAATCTTAGGTTTAGCAGTCATATTTAGCATGGTTATGGCTTATTTTATGGTTAAAATCACACCTAAATATTATAAATGGTTAAGTAAAAAACCAAAGTATCAATCAGGGAAAAATAAATTAAAATTAGAAAAAGCACAAACCAAAATCAAAGCTAAAGACGCTGTTATTACAATGATAGCTTTTTACGTATTCTCTGTTTTTATAGGTTTAGGCATAGGAAGTGGTTATAAAACTAACAAACGAGTAGAAACTAATGATTATAAAATAACTCATAAATTAATCTTTGAAGACGGATTAACTCAAGATATTAAAATGCTAGGTAAAAACAGTTTATATGTATTTTATGTTCTTAAAGATGATAAAGAAGTGATTATATCTCCTATTGAAGGTAATATTAAAATGATTAAAAAATTTAAGAAAGAAAAGAATTAGGTGTAATGCAAAAACTTAAACTAGCAAATCTTTACAGAAGTGAGCTTATTCCAATTAGTGGTAAGTTAGTAGACCGTTATAATCTATGCCTTCAAAAATTAGGGTTTACACCAACAAAACTGACCCATTTTTCAATTGATGGGATTGGTTATAGTCCAGAGATTGCAGAAGAAAAAGGAACAACTATGTATCTTAATAATGGTGAAGCTAATCCGCATGCCATTATTATTTCACCTTTGCAAAAAGGAAAACCTGTTTATTCTCCTTTTCATAGTTTTGATAGAGAGATGATGAAGCAAGTGTTTCAAGTTCATGGTCAAAAAATCAATGATATTACAAGGGATTCTGCTATTTGTATAGATTTTGACCAAGATATAGATGCCTTTTATGAGCCTTTAGACGTGCTTAAATACGATAAAGTTTATATTAAATTTCATTTAATAAATAATTTAGATCAAATACAAAAACAGCAACAACAATTAATAGATACCTTTAAACAAGGTAATAATTTTATTGATGAAGATTTACATGCAAAACTTTTAGAGTCAGCCCAAACGTATGGCGATTTACGTGGACGCGACTTAAGTTTACATAGCTTACAGTATCAAACAGATTCATTTTACACAAAGTCGTTTGGAGGTGTTTATGTTTTACGTGACTTTATATCTCCAATTATAGTTTTTGAAAATTTAAAATGGTATAAAGAAGCTATCAAAGATACGATTCATGATATAACCATCTTTCATATTGAGCAGCCAGAGTTAATGGACAAATTGCGTAATCATGTAATTATAGAGCATGATTTGGAAGAAGCATTAAATACAGACAGATACCAACGTATTAAAAAAATGGAATTTGCTATGGCTTTAAAAGACACGCAACATCCATTACGAGATATTTTAAATGACGCTGTCTTGTTTAAAAGTTACCTAAATAGACTAGATATTGAAACCAGAAAACGTGTTATGGGAGTCGAGTTGTATTTGGATAAACTTGAAGTAAGTAACCAATACAAAATAGCAGATATAGTCGATAATAATTTGTTTAATTCACTGCACGTACCACATTCTTCATTAACAGCAAAGCATCAAGATTTAATATGGAAGTTATTAATTAATGTGGCTCCAAAAGATGTATTATTCTTGTATTGGTATGATAAAGAAGAGTTTTATAAGCAATATAATACTTGGGATGACTCATTTAAAGATTGGGTTATTGAAACCATAAGTAACAATATTTAAAAATTATAGACTAATTTAGTAGAGGTTGCAATGGCGACCTTTATTTAATCAAAAAACAAGTAAAACCATGGGTTTAGAAATTATTATATTTTTTGGAGCAATTCTTTTCGGAATTTTTATTTATTGGACTGAGTCTAAAAGCAATGGTGTTTATCGCTTTTTTAATAAAGTTTTTAATAGTAAAGAGTTACAGATGAAACCAGGGAATCCAAAAGGATTTATCTATAAACAAGACGTTTTACCTAGAGTGTTATTTGTTGCATTTACATTTTTAATAGTAGCTTTAATCATTCAGTTTTTAACTCCAATAGCTATTTTTAGTACTTATTATGGTATTTCAGCATTTGCTTCTGCTATTTTCGGGACTTTAATAGGGACTTACGTAGCAAACTTTGTACTTAAGTCTGGTGAGGTGATTGAGCAGCAATCAGACAGTCTTGAGGATGTTGTTAAAGACGGACTAAACAAAGGAAAAGAGTTTTTAGAAGACTTAAAAAACAAAGATGCTAAAGTTGTAGAAGAAGCTAAAAAAGAAATAAAAGAGACACCTAAAGCACCCGAAAAAAGCGCTAGAGAACGTCTTAAGGATAAAGGATTAATGTAGTTTTTTAGGAGTTAAGCAAAAAAACACAACTAGGTTTAAGTAAAGGTGTATACCTAAATTAAAGAAATATGATTAAAAAGTATTGGAATCAAGGCGGAAAGCAAAAAGCAATAGTTATTATTTTGGCACTAATTGTAATAGCATTATTGTTTTTTTTAAGGGATGACTATCAACCCTTATTACTATTTTTTCGTAAATATATTTTCGTCATTTTATTAAGTGCAATCCTTTTGTTTTTTGGACTTCGTTCTTTCCGTAAATCGGCATCTACAGGTAAACGTTTAGGGATACTTGCTGGACTATTAGCCTTTTTTGGAGTGCTTTATGTTGCAGGTTGGCATTATCAACTATACGATTATATGAAAACGTATAACGTGTTTAATAATTTAAACAAAGTTGAAATTAATGAATTGCCATTAACGCAAAACGAACGTATCCAACCTTTACGAAACATTTTTTCTATGGCTAATGAAAGCGTCGGAGAGACCAAAGATGTTTCATTACCACACTTAGTAAGAGTGGATGACGAGAACAAATGGACTATGGCTATTCAACCTACTGAAAAATATGTGTGGCAAGGGATTAGTGATAATACGGAAGAAGTGTTTTCAGTCTCAAGCACAACACCTTTTCCTCGTTTCTCTAATGAAAACCGAATTTCAGCTACATTTTCCATAGGTGAGTCTCTAAAATTTAGTAGAAACACTTATAATGCAGTAGTACAGCGTTTTAATCCTTGGATGTTGTTTAATTACGAGCCAAGTGACACGTTTTACATGAAAAATGATTCAGGACAATGGGTAGAAGTGGTAAGTTTAATTAAATGGAAAGGTTTTTTCTTTCCTTATCCAACTTTTGGTGGTGTAATGGTAATAGATAGTGGTGCACATGATTTTAGTGATTATGTAGAGCGTGTTACGATTGGTAAAGGAACTTTTATCGCTCCTGAAGAGATGAAAAACTATCCTTACTTAACACGTCAAAATACACTATCAGAAAAAGTATCACGTTTACAAGCCGAATCCCTTAAGTTTTTAGGAGGATTTAGCGATCCATTACCTTGGAATATGGAAACAGCTGTTAAAATACCTAATCTACCAGATGATCAAAATCAACAACCGTTTGTGACAGATTTTGATTTTTCAGATTCAAAATCAGATGCTTACAACGGTTTGTATCATTGGTTTGGTTTAGAGCCAGTAGGAGATGAACGTACAAGTTTAACCTTTAGCGTGTTTGTGCCAGCAGATGGAACAAATAAACTTTATTATTATGACCATGCCTCAAAAAAACAAGGTTATGCAGGAGTATCAGCAATGCCATTAAAAGTTATAGAGTCCAGAAAAGAATACGATTGGTCAGTCAATAAACCTGTCGAGTTTAGACCATATATCAAAAATATAGCAGGTCGTAAGCGTATGTTTTTTTTAGGAACAATATCTTCAATAAAAGCAGAAGGTTCTCAATTTGATGGATCTGCAACACCAGATTTAGCATTAATTGATAGCGAATATAGAGATGTTGTTTGGATTGATGCTAAACACCCAAGTCAATGGGAAAAAACCGTATATGATCAATTAAACGAAGCTTGGAGAGCTAGTGAAGGTATTGATGAATATTTTGTTGATGATGATAAAGCAATAGAAGCTATAATGAAGGATTTAAATGACCAATTTATTGCTATTGACACCACTGACCTAAAAGGGAATACTGTAAAAGAAAAAGAGTCTCTTGAAGTCTTACAACGTAAATACGACTCAATTCTCAAAAAAAGAGAAGCAGATGATATTGCTAAACTAAAACGTAAAATAGATTCGTTACAAAACAAGTAATCAAATTAAGTAGTTGTAGGTAACCTTTTTACGATAAAATATTTTACAAATAAGCTAGGTGTTTGTAAGAAAAAAACGACCAATGGTAATTAAATTGGTACAAAAGGAATTATTATTATCATTTTTACATCTACTTTTGCAAAAGCAATAAAGAAGTTATTATTGTAATTTTATTTAACCTAATTAAATAACCCCTTCTCTAATTTTGTCCTAATTTTTGGACTTTAAAAATCGCTTATGAAACACATTTACATTTTATTATCATTTTTAGTATTTGGTATTTTTACAATAAATGCTCAAACAACTGTTGTAACAACAGGTACAACTAATCCTTACAGATTATCCCTAACTGGTAGCGATTTGTATATCTCAGAATTTAATACAGGGACTGTATCTAAATTAGATATCACAGCACCATTACCAACAACAAAAACTAATGTTATTACTGGCTTAAATAGACCTATGGGTATCGTTGCAGTTGGAAACTTTATTTATGTTGCAGAACATTTTGGAAATAAAATATCTAGAATCGATATTTCTACACCGACAGCGACAATATCAACTGTAATTTCTGGTTTAAACAACCCTACAGGTTTAGCTATTAAAGGTGACGAACTTTATTATGCAGAAACAGGGAGTAATTCGATCTTTAAAATAAACCTTACAGATGCAGTACCAACAGCTGTTTTAGTTGCTAACGCATTTAATGCACCTTACGGAATCTTTTTTAAAGATGATGTATTATACATTGCTGAGTTTTCTGGAAACAAAGTATCTACTCTTGATGTTACATCAGGTGCTACAACAGGTACAGATTTTGTTACAGGTTTTAATGCGCCAATAGATGTAACTATTAACGCAAACACATTATATGTAGCAGAATATAATGCAAATAAAGTTTCAAAGGTTGATATACTGGCAGCTGTACCAACTAAGGAAGATTTAGTATCAGGAGTACAAACTCCAATTGGTTTAGCAGCTAATACTAGCGAAGTTTACATTGCTGAATTTGATGCTAATAGAATTTCTAAATATAACTTACCTACATTATCTGTAGATAGTTTTATTTTAAGTGAATCTTTAAAATTATATCCTAATCCATCAAGTAACTTTATAAAAGTTTCAAACATGGAAAAGGCCTTAAACTATACAGTTTACAACAGTTTAGGACAACAAGTTTTAAAAGGTAAAGTAGAAAAAAATGAAAGTATAGATATTCAAAATTTATCTAGTGACTTATATCTTTTTAAATTAGAGGATGGAAATACTTTAAAGTTTATCAAAAAGTAACCGTTTACTTATTAGATTTTAAATTAAAAGCACTAAATTATTTAGTGCTTTTTTTATTTATTTAAGTCAAATTCCATTTTAATATTGGCGCGCTTATAAGGCAAGTCTTTTTCTAATTGGACTTCTTTAAAACCAAATTTGTTATATAAGTAAATAGCATTTTCTAACTTACGACTAGAGTAGAGTAGTAGCTTTTCAAATTTTTGTGCTTTTGCAAAATTAATACAATGTTCTAGTAATTGTTGACCAATTTTAAGACCTCTTAAACTTGGTGATACAGCCATTTTTGTTAGCTCAAATCCAGCTTGGTTTTTTAATGGCATAAAGGCATAGGTACCAACAATTTGATCTTCTAATTTGGCAAAAAAGATATAGCCACCTTGATTAATAATGTATTGGTCAGGTTTACTTAAAACTTCTTCGTCATAAGGTTCGACATAAAAATATTGTTCTAACCATTCTCTGTTTAGTATGTAAAAATCTTTAGCGTATTTTTTATCAAAAGGGATAATGTTAATAGTCGGTTTCATTTTTATTTTAAAATATAAATTGCAAATAATAACAATAAAATTGATATTACAGATATAAAAAAGGTCAGGTTAAATATTGACTTGTCTGCTACTTTTTTTCTAAATAAATCTACAATCATCCATAAAGGAATTGCAATACTTAATAGTAGAGCAGGTATAGTCATAACTCTTGTTAAGGCAGTAAACCATTGTAACTGTACTTGGTTTATATGAAAAAAAAGAAGCGTTATTATAAATATAAATACAATTAATGAAAATGAAAGCCTGATATATTCTATTTGTAGTTTAGTCATTTTTTATAGAGTTTGAGCGTATAAAATCCGTAATTAAATAGCTAATTAGTTTACCAACTTGTGAGGCCTTTTTATTTTTAGCCACAGCTTCACAGATATGTAAATATTTTGCATTGTCAAGTGCTGCAAAATGGTGTAAAAATTGTCTTGCGTTTTCTACCGAAAAACCACTTGGTGTTTGTGCGCTACTTGGTGTATTTATAATTGCATCACAATCAATTTCTATCCCAAAATGTGTGGTATTAATATGTTTTTGTGCGCGACGTAACGCTTTTTTAAATTTTAAGCTTTGTCTTACTGCTATAGCTTCATAGGTGTTGTAATCTAAATGCTTATTATCCTTAAATTGACTAAATATTTCTGAAGAGGTATAATTTTCGTGTAATCCAAAAGCAAAATAGCGTTTTAAAAATCTTTCAGCGTAAGCGTAACTAAAACCATTACCACTATGTCTTCCTTCTAAAGCTCTAAAATCTGTATGAGCATCAAAATTTATACTGTTTATAGGTTGTTTTAAAGCTAAACTAGTCCCTTTTATCATTCCGTAAGCATTATTGTGTCCACCACCAATTGCGATTGGGATTTTGCCTGCTTTTACAATATTGGAGACTAAATCTACAACATGTGTATCCATTTGAGCCACTAATTTTCTAGATTTAGCAATATGCTTTGGGTCATCTTGATTTAATTTAGAAAGCTGTTTTTGTTCTTCTGTAAAATCCAAGTGTCCTAATACCAAAACATTTTTAGCCTGAGTAAAAGTATTACTTTGAATATTTAACAAAACTTTAATTGTAGCCTCCCAAGCGGTTGAAGTCCCTGATTTACCATGGTTTGCAAAAACACCCACAGCTTCTGGTAGACCAAATACAACATACTTGACGTCCAAATTTTTAAGTGAATCGTATATATTGGAAACACAGGTTAACGTATTAATATGTTCTCCAAATTTAGTTTCGCCAAGACGTGTATTAAGTAGATTATTTATAATTGAGTTATCAAATAAAACTAATTTATCCATTTACTTTTATGTAGTTTTGAAAAAATAAAATTACGTTTTTATTATTAAAGTATAACTAGAAAATTAACGATTACAATTTAAAAACAAATAATTATGGCAAATAAAACAGCAAGTACAGGTTTAAAGGTTGCATTAGGTATAGCCTTAGCATTATTTATTGGTACCGGAATTTATACATCGACTTTGTATAAGGATAAACAACAAACCGAACAGCAATTAACACAAGAAAAAAATGACGTTTTAAACGACTTAAATACAATGGTTGCAAAGTATGACGTCGCTTTAAGTGAAAGTCAAGTCACCAATCAAAATTTAGTCGAAGCTAGAGAGCGTATTCAAAGTTTAATAGACTCATTAAAAGTATCAGAAAACAATGTTAGTAGTTTATGGAAGTATAAAAAGAAATACTTAGCATTACAGGATGAAATGGATATTTTATTAACAGAAAACGATAGATTAAAAGTAGAGAATATGCAGTTAGCTACTACGTTAGATAGTACTAATGTTAGATATGAAGAAAGTAGAATGTTTAATGATTCTCTAGTTGTACAAAATACAGCACTTGCAGAAGTTGTTGAAAATGCTGCAGTTTTAACAACAGCAAATTTAAAAGGTTTTGGAGTTATTGAACGTAATAATGGTAAACTTATTCCAACAGAAAGAGCAGGAAGAAGCGATAAAATTAGAGTATGTTATACAGTTGCAAAAAACAAATTAGTACAGTCAGGAGACAAAGAATTGTATGTCCAAGTTATTGACCCTAAAAACAATATTTTAGGTGTAAATCAACAAATTAAGTTTGGTGAGCAAACCCTTAATTATAGTATTATAAGTAAGTTTAATTACGAAAATGGAAATCTAGATATCTGTGAGTTTGTAACTAATAATACAGATGATGATTTTGAAAAAGGACGTTACCAAGTAAACGTTTTTAACTCAAACGAATTGGTTTCAAGTACTGAGTTTACACTTAGATAATATCTTGAACTAATATTAATTGTTTATTCCATAACAAAAAACCTGAAGGCAAATGCGTTCAGGTTTTTTTATTAAACTATTTCGCCATTAATAATTACAGTATCTATGTGATTGTCTCCAAAAGCATAAGGCAGATAATTATAACTTGATACAGGTTTAGTGATTATAACATTGGCTTTTTTCCCTTTGGTAATACTACCATACTGGTTAGATATTCCCATTGCATAAGCACCATTTATAGTAGCAGCATTTATGGCTTCTTCTGGAGTTAATTTCATTTTTATACATGCAGTACTTACAACAAAATTCATATTTCCAGAAGGTGTAGAGCCTGGATTATAATCTGTTGCTAATGCTAAAGGTAGTCCAGCATCAATTAATTGTCTTCCAGGTGTGTAGGGTATGCTTAAAAAGTATGAGCACGATGGTAATGCAACTGGCATTGTATTGCTATCTTTTAAAGCAATAATATCTTCGTTATTTAATTCTTCTAAATGGTCAACACTTATAGCTTGATGCTTAACAGCTAACGCAATGCCTCCAAAAGCATTAAATTGATTAACGTGAATTTTAGGTGTTAAATTATACTCTTGTCCAGCCTTAAGTATTTGTGCTGTATCGTCTAAATCAAAATATCCCTTTTCGCAAAATACATCAATATATTGCGCTAAATTTTCTTTAGCAATTTGAGGTAACATGTCATTTATAATCTGATCTAAATACCCTTGTTTATTGTCTTTAAATGCTAGTGGTAATGCGTGTGCACCTAAAAAGGTAGCTTTTACTTTTATAGGAAAATCTTTTTTAAGTCGTTTTATAACACGTAGCATTTTAATTTCTGCATCAGGTGTTAAACCATAACCTGATTTTATCTCGATAGCTCCTGTACCTAATTTCATGACAGCTTTTAATCGTATAACAGATTGATTATAAAGTTCATCTTCACTAGTGTTTTGTAATGTTTTGGCGCTATTTAAAATCCCACCACCACGATTAGCAATATCTTCATAACTTAAACCATTTATACGGTCTACAAACTCTTGAGATCTGTCACCTGCATAAACAATATGTGTATGCGAGTCACACCAAGTAGGTAAGACCAATTTACCTTTAGCATCTATAGTTTGATCAGCAATTATACCAGTAGCATCAGACATATCTCCAAAATCAACAATAGTATCATTTTCAATTAATAAATAAGCATTTTTAATTGAAGGTAATAGCTTCATTTGATTACCAGAAACTTTTAAAATATTTTCGTCTCTAACTTGAAGTAATTCTTTGATATTTGTAATAAGTATAGTCATAAAATGGACAGTAATTTAAGTTCAAATATAGATAAAATGCATAGTACTGAACAATTCTTTTTACATTACTTATTATATTAAAATTAATGCGCTACATCGAAAAGTTATAGTCTCAACCATTTAAAATGATACATTTAGCTTGTGTGTAAATAATAATTATGGAAGTTTAAAAGCTAATGTATTACAATGAAATCAAATCGTATATAAATTCATTTTATCCAATATCCGAAGCGTCTTTTAATTTAGTTTATGAAATAGCTCATATTAAGCAAGTTAAATCAGGAACTGTTTTAGTAAATATTGGAGACGTTCCTAATAAAATATATATGATAAATAAAGGAGTTATGCGCTCCTATGTTAGATTGGAAAATGGGAAAGAGGTAACAAAATCTATTTTTGTACCTAGAATTATTTTAGCCTCACTACGTGCTTTAATAACCCAATCGCCTTCTGAATGTATTTACGAAACTTTAACCGATTGCGAAATTTACGAAGTTGACTATTTAAAGTATAAAGCTATTTGTGAAACCAATACGGAAGTCCTTGGTTTTCATGCTAAGTTTTTAGAGCAATTACTGTGTCAGCATGATGCAAAACATATAGAGTTACTTACAATGAATGCAAAACAACGCTATTTAAAATTAAGAAAAGTAATACCAAATATTGATAATTTGATACCACAATATCAAATTGCAAAATTTTTAAGTATCACTCCAGTACAATTAAGTAGGATTAGAGCCAAACTATAGCATTTATTAACATATGTTAATGAATAAAAACATAATTAGTTATACACTTGTAATGGTTATTTAAACCATCCCTATTATAATTAATAACTAACTAACAAAAAACCGATAAGTAAGCTTATCGGTTTTTTAATTGTTATATGTAATTAGTATGCTACTTTAATGCACCAACCATGTCTTCAGGTTTGACCCATTCGTCATAATCCTCTGCAGTTACATAACCTAAGTTAATAGCTTCTTCCTTTAATGTTGTTCCGTTTTTGTGTGCAGTATTAGCAATTTCGGCAGCTTTATAATAACCTATTTTAGTGTTTAAAGCAGTTACTAACATTAATGAGTTGTTAAGTAACTCTTTAATTACTTCATGATTAGGCTCTATTCCTGCTGCACAGTTAACATCAAAACTAACACAAGCATCACCAATTAATTGTGCTGATTGTAAAATATTTGCAGCCATCATTGGTTTAAAAACATTTAGTTCATAATGTCCTTGTGTACCACCAACAGTAATAGCTACATCATTACCCATGACTTGTGCACAAACCATTGTTAATGCTTCACATTGTGTAGGATTTACTTTTCCTGGCATGATAGAACTTCCTGGTTCATTTGCTGGAATAATAATCTCACCAATTCCAGAACGTGGTCCAGAAGCCATCATACGTATATCATTAGCAATTTTGTTTAATGATACTGCTAATTGTTTTAAAGCACCATGACTTTCTACAATAGCATCATGTGCAGCTAATGCTTCAAACTTATTAGGAGCTGTTATAAATGGTTGTCCAGTAAATTCAGCGATATATTCTGCTACACGTTTAGAGTAGCCTTTTGGTGTATTCAAACCTGTTCCTACAGCTGTACCACCTAAAGCGATTTCGCTTAAATGAGGTAAAGTATTTTCTAAAGCTTTTAATCCATGATCTAGTTGAGAAACATAACCTGAAAACTCTTGTCCTAAGGTTAAAGGCGTAGCATCCATTAAGTGGGTACGACCTATTTTTACAACATTTTTAAAAGTTTCAGATTTCTTTTTTAATGTATCACGTAATTGTTTTACGCCAGGAATTGTTGTTTTTACAATCTTAGTGTATGCAGCAATATGCATTCCTGTTGGAAACGTGTCGTTTGATGATTGTGATTTGTTTACGTCATCATTTGGTTGGATTGTTTTTTCTCCTTCTCCAACAGTTTTACCAGCAATTTGATGTGCTCTGTTAGCAATAACCTCATTGACATTCATGTTAGACTGAGTTCCAGAACCTGTCTGCCAAATTACTAAAGGAAATTGATCATCATGCTGACCGTTTAAAATCTCATCACAAACTTTAGCTATAAGATCTCTTTTTTCAATTGGTAAAACGCCAAGTTCACAGTTAGTGTAAGCAGCAGCTTTTTTTAGATAAGCAAAACCATATACCACTTCTAAAGGCATAGAGGCAACGTTACCAATTTTAAAATTATTTCTAGAACGTTCTGTTTGTGCACCCCAAAGCTTGTCTGCAGGCACTTTAACTTCGCCCATAGTATCTTTTTCTATTCTATATTCCATTATAAAGATTGATTAATTTTAAGTTTACAAAATTACGAAAATTGTAGGGTTTAATATCCTCTCTTATTTAAATTTTTATAAAAATAACTTAGAGAAAACAATGTATAAAAAGTTGTTTTAATTATTAATTTCTGAATCTTGTAATCCCCATTTATCTAAACTTCTTAAAATAGATTCAAGAGATTGTCCACGTTTACTTAGTTTATACTCAACTTTTGGTGGCACTACAGGAAAAATGGTTCTAGTAATCAAACCATCCTTTTCTAATTCTCTAACAGTCTGAGTAAACATTTTATTAGAGATGCCTTCAATTTTACGTTGTAGTATTCCAGAACGCAAACCGCCATCTAATAAGTGAAACAGTATTAAAGGTTTCCATTTAGTACCAATCAAACCCATAGTATAATTTAAAGGACATTTCATTATTATAATTTAAATATTAATTTATTTTATTGAAAATCAGCAATTTACTCATTTAGGTAACTATATTACTTTTAAGTAAGTTATTGTCTATAAGGCAAATATATAGTAATTTTGAAAAAAATATAAATATGAAAACAATAAAAAATTATCCAAAATCATTTTCTCATGTAGGTATAACGGTACCTGATATTAAAGCAGCTGTTAAATTTTATTCTGAAGTTATGGGATGGTATATCATTATGGAACCATCCATTGTTAAAAAAGAAAAGGACACAGCAATAGGACAAATGTGTATTGACGTTTTTGGAGAGGATTGGACAACCTTTGAAATTGCACATCTTGCAACGTCTGATGGTATTGGTATAGAATTATTTTCTTTTCCAAATGGAATTAAAGAAGCTCCAGAATTTAATCCTTTTAATACAGGTTTATTTCATTTTTGTATTCAGGATCCTAATATTGAAGCGTTAGTTGAAAAAATAGTGTCCTATGGTGGTAAGCAACGCATGCCAATTAGAGCGTATTACCCAGAGGAAAAACCTTTTAAAATGTGTTATGTTGAAGATCCTTTTGGTATTGTGTTTGAAGTATATACACATAGTTATGAGTTAACTTACTCATCTGGTGCATATTCTAAATAAAAAAGAGGGCATTGTTCTGTAAAACCCAAATAGAATTTAAGGTTATTAACAACTATGTTAATAATTTTTGACTTTGTATTGTATAAAAAACAAGTTTACTTTATCTTTGCAGTAATAATAAACAAGAAATTAAACACATTATGTTCGAATTTGACCAATATTTAGGCTTTTTAGCATTTTTAACTATCTTAACCATAGGGTTTTGGTTAATGATATTTTTAATAACTTTTGTAGTTCCTTATTGGATTGGAGGAAGTTTAATAGAACGTTTAAACGAGATTAAAGAGGAGAAAAAAGCTAAGCGTAACGCTTAATTTTAATCAATCATATATAAAAAAAGGGAAATTCTAACGAGTTTCCCTTTTTTGTTTTTAATAATTAAATACTAATTGTTTTAGTATGATATCAAAAAAAATGTTGCTAATTAGTATTAGCAACATTTTATAATTATAGGTATTATATTTTATCCTTCAAAATCTTCATCTCCACCATAGCTTCCACGCTCTTCGCGTTTTTTCTTTTGGTTAAATCTGTATGTAAAGGCTAAGTTAAAGCTGCGTTCTCTCCATTGGTATTCGCTATAAGCATCAAAAGTTGGAGTAGAAGTGGTTTGTTTACGTTTTCTACTATTAAATAAATCATTTACATTAAAAGCAATTGAAGCTCTGTCGCCAAATAAATCTTTACTAAAAGCCATTGTTGTAGTAAAAATTCCTTCAGATTTATTTTGTGCATCTTCACTTGGTCCTCTATAGTTTAAGTTAGTTTGCCAATCAATCTCTCCTGGTAATGTATATTTATTGTTAATACGTGCAAACCAGCTATTGTTAGTGTTGTCTAAAGATAAACCGTTTGGAGTCGTTCCTTTTGTTTCGTTTTGAAAAAAGTTGAAGTTACCATTAACTCTCCAATTTCTTGAAGGATTATAAGTTAGTGTAAACTCAAAACCATATCTGTCCTCTGTCGCTAAATTAATAGGTGTACGTTGTATGATTGGTAATGATTCTCCATTTACAATAGCTGTGTCTCCTGTATCAAAACTCACAAAATTAAATACATCTGTAGCGTGTGCATAGTATAATGAAGAATTGAAAGTGAATTTTCCAAAACGCTTTAAGTAGCCTAAATCAAATTGACCAGAGTAACTAGGGTTTAAAGCTGGATTACCTTGAAAATAATTAGTTACACTTGATCTAGAAGGAAAAGGGTTTAAAAAGAATCCACGAGGACGTCTTAAGCGTCTAGCATAACCTAAAGTTAAATTTTCTCTATCACTAAACTCGTAATTAAGATTTACTGTTGGGAATAATCCTGTAAAGTTTCTTTTGTTGTAATCTCCTGTTGTAGGTTGGTCAATAGTTAATTGGGTGTTTTCTAAACGAAGACCTAATAAAAATGAAAACTTATTAATTTTACTACCATATTGTGTATACACAGCATTTAGGTACTCTTTAAAGTTTAAAAGGTTAGTTAGGTCTGTACTTAGTTCAAATTGATTAGTATTTGTATCTAATAACTCTACCTGAAAATCCGTAGAAGTCGTGTTAAAATTACCTCTATAACCTGCTTCAAATTGACTGTTTTCACCAATTGGTAAAACGTAATCTGTTTGAAGTAATATTTGTTGTTGGTCCTCTAAAGTTGCAACACGCTCTGAGATAATATTATCTACTTGTACTAAAGAGTTTTCGTTTTCTTGGCTATCTTCATATTGAAAGTCAAAGGTTAAAACATGTCCACTATCGCTATAATTTTTTTGAAAATTTAAAGCATACTGTATAGTTTTATCTTCTTCAAATTCTGGATCTAATCTAACTGTTGTTGAAAGTAAATTACGATTAGTATCAAATTGCTCTAAAAGGTTAGTGGTGTTATTTTCATCATTACTATCTCTATATAAAACAGAAGTAGTTAATGAAGCAGAATCGTTTACATACCATTCGACACCAAAATTTGTAGTAAGACCTTTTCTAATACGATCAAAAGTATTTGTTTCGTCTAAAAAGTTTCCGGTTGAATTATATTGAGTAGAAGAGAAGGAGTTTCCTGGAGCTTCTCTGTAGCTATAACCAGTAGTATTAAAGATGTTAATATCTCCTGTTCTATAATTTATGTTTCCGTTAATTCCTGCTGAAGGATTGTAACCTACATTAGTTGTTATGGCACCATTTAGTCCTTCTAACTTACTTCTTTTTAAAATGATATTAAGTATACCTGCTGTTCCTTCAGATTCATATCTAGCTGATGGTGAGGTAATAACTTCTACTTTTTCAATAGATTCTGCTGGTAATTGTCTTAAAGCGTCAGTAGAATTTAGTCCGACTAATCCTGAAGGTTTACCGTTAATAAGGATACGTACGTTATCATTACCACGTAAAGCTACATTACCTTCTACATCTACAGATACTGATGGTACGTTATCTAAAACGTCACTTACGGTTCCACCACGTACAGTTAAATCTTTACCTACGTTGTATATTTTTTTATCAAGTCTAATTTCGACCGTTGTTTTTTCAGCAATAATTTCTACTTCGTCTAAAGCTTCGGCATCAATAGATAAATATTGTGTTTTAAAGGTTTGATTATCTGTTATAGATTTGTTTGGTATAACTTCGGTTTTAAAACCGATATATTCAAAACTAACGTTGTAAGTTCCTGATTTAATTTCTACAGAGTAGTTTCCAGAAGCATCAGTTATACCACCTGAAAGATCTGCTGGATTTGTTGCGTTTTTAAAGACAACGGTTGCGTACTCTAAAGGTGCATTGGTGTCTTTTTCTAGAATTTTTCCTTTAATGGTTACCATTTTTTGGTCATTATTTTGTGCCAACGCAAGATTTAGGCATAAAATTAATACGCAAAAGGAAATAATTTTTTTAGTCATAAAGTTTGGTTTTCTTAGTATGACCGCAAAAATACCGATAGGTTTAAGGAGGTTTGGTTAAAGGTTTGTTAAATAAAAAATGAGTATTTATAAGGATGCTTTTTGTTGTGGGATGATATCAAAAATACGTTTTGCTGGTTTTCCTATTACAGCTTTTTCTCCATTTATAACTATAGGCCTTTCAATAAGGTCTTGATATTCAATCATTATATCAATTAAGCTATCATCGTTAAATATGTGACCATCGTCCTCTAAATGTTTAAAATTTTCGACCCAAATTTTGCTTTCTTTTCTTATTAGTTCTTCAGGTCTAATGTTTAGTATGTTAATTATTTTAACAAGTTTAATTTTATCTAAAGGTTTGTCTTGATATTTTATAACCTCATGGTCGTGTTTATGTGTTTCAAGTATTTTTAAGCATGCGTTGGAGTCTGAAGACTCAGGATTGTGATAAATTACTATCATTTTTTTAAGGGAAATTTTGGTTGCTATTAATTTTTTATGCTATAAAATAGTTGTTATTTTTTCTGTTGGTCTACCTACAACAGCCTTGTTTTTATTGGTAACTATTGGTCTTTCAATTAATTTAGGGTTATTAATTAAGGCCTCAATTACTTGTGCGTCTGTAAGCGTTTTATCTTTATAATTTTCCTTCCAAATAGCTTCAGTTTTTCTAACTAAATCTATGGGTTTTATGTCTAGTAGTGATAGGATATCCTTTAATTCTTTTGTTGTCAAAGGATTATCTAAATATTTAATAACTTCAAATGGTTGATTAGAGTCTTCTAACAATTTTAAACCTTGTCTAGACTTACTACATCTTGGATTATGGTATATTTTAATCATTTTTAAAGGTTTTGATTATCAACTTCTTGCTGTCCCATCATCATTAGATAGGCTTTTAAAAAGGGTTCTATATTTCCGTCTAAAACAGCGTCAACATTACCTGTTTCGTGACCACTTCTAACATCTTTAATTAATTTGTAAGGATGTAATACGTAATTACGTATTTGACTTCCCCATTCAATTTTCATTTTTCCAGCTTCAATATCTTCTCGTTGCGCTAATTGCTTTTGTAGTTCAATCTCATATAATTGCGATTTTAACATCTGCATAGCTCTGGCTCTGTTATCATGCTGAGATCTAGTTTCTGAGCAAGAAATTTGTATTCCGGTTGGCTTATGCGTTAATTGTACTTTTGTTTCTACTTTATTAACGTTTTGTCCACCTGCACCACTTGACCTTGCAGTTGTAATTTCTATATCTGCAGGATTTATTTCAATTTCAATAGTGTCATCAACTAAAGGGTAGACGTACACAGAAGCAAAACTTGTGTGTCGTTTTGCATTACTATCAAAAGGAGAAATACGTACTAACCTGTGGACTCCATTTTCACCTTTTAACCATCCAAATGCATGGTCTCCTTCAATTTCTAAAGTTACGGTTTTAATTCCTGCCACATCGCCTTCTTGGAAGTTTAATTCTTTTACTTTAAATCCGTTTTTTTCGGCATACATTAAATACATACGCATTAACATATTTGCCCAATCACAACTTTCTGTTCCACCTGCTCCAGCAGTAATTTGTAATACAGCACTTAGACTGTCACCTTCTTCAGATAACATGTTTCTAAATTCTAAATCTTCAACTAAAGTTAGGGCTTTTTCATAACGATCTTCTACATCAGATAAAGTAGCTTCGTTGTCTTTAAAAAACTCAAAAATAACCTCTAAATCTTCGATTAAAACTTTTGATTGGTTGTAGTCATTAATCCATTTTTTCTTCTCTCTAATGGATTTCATTACCAATTCTGCACTTTTAGAATCATTCCAAAAACTTGGATCAAAGGTTTGCTCTTCTTCGTTTTGAAGCGCAATTAGCTTAGCATCAATGTCAAAGATATTGCCTTAACGAGGTAAGGCGTGTATTAAGATCTTTTATGTTTTCTAAAGTGATCATATGTTATTTTGGGTTTACAACAAAAATAGAATTATTACTAAGATTTAAAAATATTTGCCAACAATTTTTAATAGTTTTATGCTGAAATAAAATAATTAATATGACTATAGATTTAAGAAGTGATACTGTTACTAAACCTAGTGCAGAAATGTTACAAGCTATGATGTCTGCACAAGTAGGTGATGATGTATATAAAGAGGACCAAACAATTAATGCTTTAGAAGAAAAAATTGCAAAATTATTTGGAAAATCACACGCCTTATTTTTTCCTAGTGGTACTATGGCTAACCAAACAGCAATAAAATTGCATACTAATCCTGGCGATCAAGTTATTTGTGATAAGTATGCACATATTTTTAATTATGAAGGTGGAGGCGCCTCTTTTAATAGTGGTGTATCATGTAAATTATTGGATGGAAGCCAAGGGATGTTTACAGCAGACCAAGTCATTGAGGCAATTAACCCTCCAGATTTTTATCATAGTCCTTTAACGACTTTAGTCGAAATTGAAAACACCACAAATAAAGGAGGAGGAGCCTGTTGGGATTTTAATGAGATATTAAAAATAAAACAAGTTTGTAAGGCAAATAATTTAGGCTTTCATCTTGATGGAGCAAGACTTTGGAATGCCTTAGTGGCTAAAAACGAAACGACTTTACAATATGGAGAGGCTTTTGACACTATATCTGTTTGTTTAAGCAAGGGTTTAGGCTGTCCAATTGGATCTGTTTTAGTAGGAGATGAAAACATCATGAAAAATGCGATAAGAATCAGGAAAATATTGGGAGGAGGAATGCGACAAGGAGGTTTTTTAGCAGCAGCAGGATTATATGCTTTAGAAAATAATATTGAAAGATTAGCAGAAGACCATAAAAAAGCTAAAGAATTAGAGGTTGCTTTAGCCAAATCAACCTTTGTAAAAAAGGTAGAACCTGTAGAAACTAATATTGTAATTTTTGAGCTTAATAATAAATATTCGGAAAAAATATTTTTGGAAGCACTTTCTGACAAAAAAATTAAGATAATTGGTATGGGTAGTAACAAACTTAGGCTTGTAACTCATTTGAATTACAATGATAATCAGCACGATAGAATGCTAAAAGTTATTGGTGAATTATAAAATTTAATTTTTAGGAATTTTTTTGGATGTAAATATGTTAAAAAACAAATGTTGTTTAACGTATTTATTTGCTTTTTGGCGAATTTTAACTAAATTTTAAGAATTAAAAGTAATTATAGTTTGATATGTATTTTTTTTGCTTGAAATTAGTGAACAGTCGTTATTAGTTCGGCTATATATTTATCAAATAACCATTTAAATTTTAAAAAATGAAAAAAGTATTACTAACATTTTTATCTTTTGTTGTCTGCACCATCGCATTCGCACAAGATTTACCAACAAATCCTGAACCAGGAAAATGTTACAAACGTTGTGTGACTCCAGATGTGTGGGTTAACCAAGATGTAACAGTGCAAGTTGCTCCTGCGTACAAGAAGCTAAAAGTTGTTCCTGCTCAGTACAGAACAGAAAATGAAGAGTTTGTTGTGCAGTCTGCAGGACAAGAATTATCTGTAGTACCTGCACAATACGAAACACAAACTTTTGAAGTAGTAACTCAAGAAGCTTCTCAGAGATTAGAGAAAGTTGCTGGATCTACAAATACTACTACAGAAGAGATGATGACGCAACAAGGGTATCAAGAATTATCAGTTGTGCCTGCAAAATATGCAACTGAAAATTTTGAAATCGTATCTAATGATGCTGCACAATCTTTATCAGTTATCCCAGCTAAGCTAGGATCTGAAAGTTTTGAAGTTGTAGTGCAAGAAGCAAGCCAACGTTTAGAGGTTGTACCAGCTAAGTACGAAACAAGAACTGAAACTGTAGTAGTGCAAGCTGCTTACACTAAATTAGAAACTGTACCTGCGCAGTATGAAACAAGAACAGAGACTGTTGTTGTAAACTCTGGTGGGCAACGTTTAGAGGTTGTACCTGCTAAATGGACAACTGAAAATGTAGAAGTTACAGTACAACCTGCATCTTCTAGAGTAGAGATTGTACCAGCTAAATATGCTACTGAAAATGTAGAGGT
Organism: Olleya marilimosa CAM030; assembly: GCF_000518485.1. Classification (GTDB taxonomy): domain Bacteria; phylum Bacteroidota; class Bacteroidia; order Flavobacteriales; family Flavobacteriaceae; genus Olleya; species Olleya marilimosa. The sequence continues at coordinate 521,195 of NZ_JADR01000001.1, forward strand.
TGTTGTTCAAAATGCTAGTCAACGTTTAGAAGTTATTCCTGCTAAATGGGGAACTGAAACATTATCTTATAAGAAACAAGAATTTGGATCTACTTTATCTGTAGTACCTGCTAAATTTACTTCTGGTTACCAAACTATCGAAGTTAAGCCTGCTACTGCTAAATGGGGAATGAGTGATACTCCAGCTGTTGATTGTCAATCAAACGATCCTAACGATTGTAGATACTGGTGTTACAAAAACATACCAGCTCAAAACATTACAGTTAACACTACAGAGTTAGCTACAGATGCTCAAGTTATTACTAAGCCAGGATGTGATCAAGGAGAAAACAATGCTGAAGATTGTGGTATGGGTACTTACACAAGACGTGTAGTTCAAACGCCTGCAACAACAAGAGTTATTGATATTCCTGCTGTAACTAAAACAGTTAAGAAAACTGTAATGGTAACACCTCCAACAACAAGAGTTATTGAAATTCCTGCTATTACTAAAACAATCAAGAAAACTGTTTTAGTTTCTCCTGCAACAACAAGAGTTATTGATATTCCTGCTGTAACTAAAGAAGTTAAAAGAACTGTAATGGTTACACCTCCTACATCAAGAGTTATTGAAATTCCTGCTGTAACTAAAGAGGTACAGAGAACTGTAATGGTAACACCACCAACAACAAGAGTTATTGAAATTCCAGCTGTAACTAAGACAATGAAGCGTACTGTGGTTTTAGAACCAGCTACAACAAGAGTGACTGAAATTCCACAAGTTACTGCTACAATGAAGCGTACAGTTATGGCTACACCTCCTACAACAAGAGCGACTGATGTACCAGCTAAAATGACTACAATTCAAAAAACTATCTTAACTCCAGAATCTACTAGAGTTGTTGAGATTCCTGCTACTACAACTACAATGAAGCGTACTGTAATGGTAACACCTCCTACAACAAGAGTTATTGTAGTACCTCAAAAAACTGCTACATACAAGAAAACAGTATTAGCAAGTGACGCTAGAGTAGAAGAAGTTACTGTACCTGCAGTTAACAAAACAGTTACAAAAGAAGTATTACAAACTAAAGGTGGATTAACATCTTGGGCTGAAGTAGATTGTAAGTTAGTAGCTTATAATGATCTTAACGTAAACTGGGAATTAGGTTCTGCAACTTTAACTGCAGCTTCTAAAAGAGAAATCGATGCTAAATTATTACCAGTTTTACAAAACGGTGTATCAGTAGAGATTGCTTCTCATACAGATTCAAGAGGTTCTAAAGAATCTAACAGATCTTTATCAGAAAGAAGAGCTCAAGCTGTAACTAACTACTTAATCTCTAAAGGAATCAATTCTTCAAGAATTGTATCTAATGGTTTTGGTGAAACTAGATTAACTAACAGATGTTCTGATGGTGTATCTTGTACAGAAAGAGAGCATTTAGCAAACAGACGTACTCAATTTAGAGTTATCGATGCTGAATAATATTTAGTAAATACTTTTCATATATAAAAAAAGGAAGCCAATTTGGCTTCCTTTTTTGTTTGTAGTAATACAAATTATTTAAACATATCCATTCCTGGTATGTTAGGCATTCCGTCTTTAGCGACTGCTGCAACTTCTGCTTCATTTACATTAGTAGCTTTAGTAATAGCTTTATTAAGTACTAAAATCAAGTAATCTTCCAATTGTTCTTTATCTTCCAATAAAGCATCATCAATTGTAATAGATTTAATTTCGCGATTAGCAGTCAATGTTACTTTAAGTAAATTATCAGTACTTTTTTCGTCAATTAAAACGGTATCCATTCTTTTTTTTGTAGCCTCTACTTTTTCTTGGGTTTCTTTAAGTTTACCCATTAAATCTCCAAACATTTTATTTGATTTTAAAGTTAATTTTGCAAATTTATTAATTCTGTCTAAATATTATGTACAATTAAATATCAATAAAGTATAAATCAAACTAATATTAAGTTTTACATTTGTGCTCTTTAGTAAATTTAAGATTTAAAATAATGAGAGTTAGCGCTAATGTTTCTGCACCAATTGCAAAAAAAATAGAAAAAAAGCTTAGTATACATAACGATATTAGAGTAGACAATTACTTTTGGTTAAATCAAAGAGAAGATCAAGAGGTTTTAAACTATTTAAATGCAGAAAATGATTATACTAATTCTGTTTTAAAGCATACAGAAGGTTTTCAAAAGGCGTTATTTGAAGAGATGAAATCTAGAGTAAAGGAAGACGATCAAAGTGTCCCTTACAAATTAAATGGCTATTGGTATATTACTAGATATGAAGTAGGAAAAGATTACCCAATTTATACTAGAAAAAAAGATAACCTTGAAGCAGAAGAAGAGATTCTTTTTGATTGTAATCAAATGGCAAAAGGCCATAGCTATTTTAAACTAGGTGGTATTTCAATAAGTCCAGATAATACTTTGGTAAGCTACTCTATTGATACTGTTAGTAGAAGACAGTATACTTTGTATATAAAAAACTTAGTAACCAATGAGATTTTTGAGGACAAAATAGAAAATACCACAGGAAGCTCGACTTGGGCTAATGATAACAAAACACTGTTTTATTCTAAAAAAGACGAAGTTACTTTACGCTCAGATAAAATATATAAGCATAAACTAGGTCAAAATAGTATTGATGACACTGTCGTTTTTCATGAAGAGGATGACACCTTTAATACATTTGTGTATAAAACCAAGTCTAAAAAGTATTTAGTAATTGGAAGTTCAAGTACTCAAACAACCGAGTATAGATTTTTAGATGCCAATACACCTGATGGTGAATTTAAAATCTTTCAGGAACGCGAAAGAAACCTAGAATACTCCATAGCCCATTATCAAAATAATTTTTACATCATCACAAATAAAGATGGAGCAACCAATTTTAAACTTCAAAAAGTAGAGGAATCTAATACAGATAAGGTTAATTGGGAGGATGTTATTCCGCATCGTAAAGATGTATTATTAGAAGATATTGAGATTTTCAAAGATTATTTAATTGTAAACGAACGTGAAAATGGTTTAAATCAATTAAGAATTATCAGTTGGGATGGTAATGAAGATTATTATTTAGATTTTGAAAGTGAAACCTACACAGCAGATATTGGTAATAATCCGGATTTTGATAGTAATTATTTGAGATATTCATTTAACTCTTTAACAACACCAAGTTCTGTAATTGACTATGATTTAAAAACTAAAACAAAAACCGTTAAAAAAGAACAACAAGTTTTAGATGCCAATTTTAAAAAAGAAAATTATATATCACACAGGGTTTGGGCAACAGCAAGAGATGGTGTTAAAGTACCAATGTCTATTGTCTATAAAAAAGGAACTAAATTGGACGGAAATAGTCCGTTATTACAATACGCTTATGGCTCATATGGAGCCACGATTGATCCTTATTTTTCTTCAATACGACTAAGTTTATTGGATAGAGGTTTTATTTACGTAATAGCACATATTAGAGGTAGCGAATATTTAGGACGTCCTTGGTACGAAGACGGAAAATTAAAGTCTAAACTAAATACATTTACAGATTTTATAGATTGTTCTAAATTTTTAATTGAAAATAAATATACCTCTAGTCAACACCTGTATGCGATGGGAGGAAGTGCAGGAGGTTTATTAATGGGAGCGATAATTAATATGAATCCAGAATTATATAATGGTGTTATTGCTGCAGTTCCTTTTGTAGACGTTGTAACTACAATGTTGGATGATAGCATACCATTAACTACTGGAGAATATGACGAATGGGGAAATCCAAATGAAGAAGATTATTATAATTACATGAAATCCTACTCACCATATGATAATGTCGTTCCTAAAGAATATCCTAATATGCTAGTTACTACAGGTCTTCACGATTCACAAGTTCAATATTGGGAACCAGCAAAATGGGTAGCTAAATTAAGAGACTGTAAATTAGATAAAAATATTTTACTACTAAAAACAGACATGGATGCAGGACATGGTGGTGCTTCTGGGCGTTTTGAAGCATTAAAGGAAGTTGCTTTAGAATATGTATTTTTATTCGAATTAGAAGGAATCAATAAATAATCAAAAAAAATGCTTATTTTTGCGAGGTTTTGAGTTTCAAAACTCAAAATAAGTAGCTTTTAAATAGCATTTATGGAACAAAATAAACAAGTTTTTGATAGTGTATTAGACTTAATTGGTAATACACCAATGATAAAACTAAAAAAAATTACTTCAGGTTTTAAAGGGAATTATCTAGCAAAAGTTGAAGCCTTCAATCCAGGTCATTCATCAAAAGATAGAATCGCTTTATACATTTTAGAGCAAGCAGAAAAGCAAGGTATACTTAAACCAGGAGACACAATTATTGAAACAACATCAGGTAATACTGGATTTAGTATTGCAATGGTTAGTGTAATTAAAGGATATGATTGCATTTTGGCAGTTAGTTCAAAATCTTCAGCAGATAAGATTGACATGTTAAAAAACATGGGAGCTAAAGTATATGTTTGTCCAGCAAACGTTAGTGCAGATGATCCAAGAAGCTATTACCAAGTAGCTAAACGATTACATGAAGAAATTAAGGGATCTGTTTACATTAACCAATACTTTAATCAATTAAATATTGATGCACATTACAATTCTACTGGACCAGAAATATGGAACCAAACAGAAGGTAAAATAACGCACTTAGTCGCATGTAGTGGTACAGGAGGGACAATTTCTGGTACTGCAAAATATTTAAAAGAACAAAATCCAAATATTAAGGTAATTGGAGTTGACGCTTATGGTTCGGTATTAAAAAAATATCACGAAACTAGAGAGTTTGACGACAAAGAAATTTATCCATACAGAATAGAAGGATTAGGTAAAAATTTAATTCCTACTGCTACAGATTTTGATGCTATTGATGAGTTTATCAAGGTTACAGATGAGGAAAGTGCACACACAGCTAGAGAATTAGCACAAACAGAAGGGTTGTTTGTGGGTTATACTTCTGGAGCAGCAATGCAAGCCTTAAAACAACTTAATGAATCTAATACATTTAAGGATACAGATAATGTTGTTGTCATTTTTCCTGATCATGGTTCTAGATACATGAGTAAGATTTATAGTGATAAGTGGATGAATGAGCAAGGGTTTTTTGATAGTAAAAATGAAGAAGCTGCACAAAGCATTCAATATATTAAGTAAATAATTAAAGAATAAACAAATTAGTTAATCTTAGTAGTAATAAGATTAACTTTTTTGTTGATAATACATAGGTTATTTGTTATGCACGTATAATAAAATTGCATAATTTTGTAGCATCTAACTAAATTTTAATAGCTTAAGCTAATATACCTAACAATAGAAGCTTAAAAATCGCGTTTTACAATGAAAGATTTATTTGAAAAAATATACAAAGATAAAGGACCATTAGGTAAATGGGCTGCTCAAGCAGAGGGTTACTTTGTGTTTCCTAAATTGGAAGGAGAAATTTCTAATCGTATGAAATTTCAAGGAAAAGAAGTAATTACATGGAGTATCAATGACTACTTAGGTCTTGCTAACCATCCAGAAGTACGTAAAGTTGATGCAGAAGCTGCAGCACAATACGGTTCTGCATATCCAATGGGAGCACGTATGATGTCCGGTCACACAGATTTACACGAGCAATTACAAAACGAACTTGCCGAGTTTGTCCATAAAGAAGCAGCTTACTTATTAAACTTTGGTTACCAAGGTATGGTGTCTACAGTTGACGCTTTAGTTGGAAAAGATGATATAATTGTATATGATGTTGATGCACATGCTTGTATTATTGATGGAGTAAGATTACATCACGGAAAACGTTTTACCTATAAGCATAACGATATTGAAAGTTTAGAAAAAAACTTAGGTCGTGCTACTAAAATGGCAGAGCAAACAGGTGGAGGAATCTTAGTGATTTCTGAAGGTGTTTTTGGTATGCGAGGTGAGCAAGGACGTTTAAAAGAAATTGTTGCTTTAAAGAAAAAATACAACTTTAGACTGTTTGTAGATGATGCTCATGGTTTCGGTACATTAGGTAAAACTGGTGCTGGAGCAGGAGAAGAGCAAGGTGTACAAGACGATATTGATGTGTATTTTGCAACTTTTGCTAAATCTTTAGCAAGTACAGGAGCATTTATTGCTGCAGATCAAGAAATAATTGATTATTTAAAATATAATTTACGTTCGCAAATGTTTGCTAAATCATTGCAAATGCAATTGGTTGTTGGAGCATTAAAGCGTTTAGATATGTTACGTACAATGCCTGAGTTAAAACAAAACTTATGGAAAATTGTAGACGCATTACAATCAGGACTTAAAGATAGAGGTTTTGATATTGGTTCTACACAAAGTTGTGTAACTCCAGTATATTTAAATGGAAGCATTCCAGAAGCTATGGCTTTAGTTAGAGATTTAAGAGAAAATTATGGTATTTTCTGCTCTATTGTTGTGTATCCAGTAATTCCTAAAGGTTTAATATTATTACGTATGATTCCAACAGCAACGCATACTTTACAAGATGTTAGCGAAACATTAGACGCATTTGATGCTATTAGAGAACGTTTAGAAAACGGTACTTATAAGCGTATGTCTGCTGCTTTAATGAAAGCAATGGGAGAATAAAAAAAATAAAATTATATAAAAAAAATCCGACTCTAATGAGTCGGATTTTTTTTAATTAAATTAAAACTTAGGCAAATTGATATATGATTTGCGTTTAAAAAAAAGAGCTTCTTAGGTATTAGTAAGCTCTTTTTTTAATTATATGTCTTTTTTAAAAGTACATCGTCTTATATATACTTCAGGATCAAAATGTTTCCATATTTTGTGTATCGCTTCATTGTCCTCTAATTCAGGTGTTCTATAACAAGTTTGGATACCTTTTTCATTAAAAGTGTTATAGTATTCATTAAAAATAACAGCGTGCACTCCTTTATTTTGATATTCTGGATGTACACCTATTAGGTAGAACATGACATCTTTACTTTCTTTTTTTGCTTTTAATAATTTTAAAAATCCAAAGGGTAGTAGTTTGCCTTTCATTTTTTGTAAAGCATCAGCAAATCTTGGCATTACTACAGCAAAAGCTATTAATTTATCATTTTTGTCAACCACAAATTTGATATACTCTGGGTTTATAAAGCTTATAAATTTCTTTTTAAAATATTCTTTTTGAATATCTGTAATAGCTACAAAAGAAGACAGTGAGGCGTAACTTTCATTAAATAAATCAAACATTTGGTCTGCATAAGGCATGACTTCGGATGTTTTATTCAAATTTAAAGCTTTAAGCTGATAACGTCTTTTAATCAATTCTTGAGCTTTGTAGAAAAATTCAGGTTTTACGTTTTTAAAAGGAAAACGACTTTCAGAGTATTTTTTCTCAACAGAAAAACCATGTGATTGATAATGATTTACATAATAAGCGTGATTATACCATGTGATCATGTTACCTATAGCCTCAAAACCCTCAGTAATAACTCCAACTTTATCCAAGTTAGAAAAACCGACAGGACCTTCAGTATAATGTAGGTTATTTGCATTACCAATGGTGTAAACTTCTTGCAAAAGTGCTTTACTAACGTCTAAGTCGTCTATAAAATCAAACCAACCAAAACGCATTTTTTTTATGTTTTGATCTTTTACTTCAAGCCAATTTATTATGGCAGCGATACGACCAACAATTTTATTGTCCTTATATGCTAGAAATAATGTTGCTTCTGCATCATTAAAAATTGGATTTTTCTTTGCGTCAAATGTTGCTAATTCTTGACTTATAATTGGTGGTACCCAATATTTAGAGTCTTTGTATATTTCAAAAGGAAATTTAACAAATGCTTTATAATCCGCTTTTGATACTACTTTTTTGGTTGTAATCATATAAAAAAGAAAGGGTTAGTTTTCGTCATCAAAATCAATCTCTTGAGTTTCTTTTTTTCGTTTACCTGAATCTTCTGGAGTGTCAGAATCATTATCTTTTTTATTCTTATTTTTCTTTCTGTTTGCTTTTCTTTCGTATTCCTCAAGTACATCAGTACCATTATCTATATCAGCTTCAGGATCTTTATGGAAATCTAAACGATAAGATGCGCCAAAGTTAAAGCTAAAAACCGAAGGTGTGTCTTTTGTATTAAAAGTTATTGCAGTATCTAACTGAAAATCCTTACTCCATAAATACGCTCCACCAAATCTAAATAGGTTGTCTGCATAATAATCACTTTTTATGCCTTGAGTTTCTCCAAATAAAACCCATTGGTCAGTAATGGACTTGGTTAAAGTAACTATGTATTGAAAATCTGAAAAATCTGAACCAATTCTGTCCTTGGCAAAATTCATCACTAAAACCCAACCACTATTAAAGTTGTTTTGTGTTGCGACCATTACTTTAGGTGTAAACCCACCTTCGTAATTTGGACTTGTAAACGGATTGCTATAAGGCACATAAACATTATCTTTAGCATCATAGTTTACACCAGCATATACAGCTACAGCCGGAATTAAATTACTCCATTTAAACTTTTTATTAGCATGATAGCTGTAAATATTAGGTTTCTCCTCACCACGTTTTTTATAAGGATCGTACACCAAGTATTTTGCACCTAATGTTAAATATTTAAAATTAGCACGATCGGTTTCTATGGGAAATAAAGTAGAACGATTATCTGTAAATGTATCGTTTTGGTAAGTACCTTCTATATTTAATTCTAATTCTTCCCAAACTAACCCATAACGTGCAGCAAAGTCAATACCAAAACCTGATGCTTCATTTTTTAAAGGCGTGTGCTCTTCTTTAAGCATATAAGGTCCAACCTCAAGCTGAGCCACATTTTTTCCGACAGCAAAAGCACTTCTAGATACACCTGGTCTATTAGAGTTAATAACTTCAGTATATTGTGCAGTAGCAGTAAAACTTGCAAGTAACAGTGTAAACTGTAATATTAATTTTGGGTTAAGCATATATTTTTGTTTAAAGTCAAATATAAGATTTTATATTTTTTTTAAGTATTTAAAACTTAATTTAAAACTGAAGAATTGTATTTTTGTTAAAGTATTGATAATTTAACTTTTGTTACAACATGGCTTTATTAAGAACCATACTTATAATAGTATTAATTTACTATGGATTAAAAATCTTATCTCGTTTGTTTGCACCTGTATTATTTAAATATGCAGCTAAAAAAGCAACCGAACGTTTTGGAGGTGCGTTTAACCAACAAAGACAAGAGCCAGCTCAAAAAGAAGGCGAGATAACTATCGATAAAATGCCTAATAATAAATCTTCAAATAAAAATGTAGGAGAGTATGTAGATTACGAAGAAATTGAGTAATTTTCAACCTCATACTTTTTAAAATCATTTATGCAATTTTCGTTAAAAAAAATCTTACCTCATCTTTTAGTTCTGGTAGGATTTATCGTTTGCTCTTTAGCTTATTTTAGTCCTGTTTTACAAGGAAAAGTCATTTACCAAAGTGATATTGTTCACTACACAGGAATGGCTAAACAACAAAAAGATTTTAAAGCTCAATCTGGTGAAGAAACCTATTGGACTAATAGTGCGTTTGGAGGTATGCCAACCTACCAATTAGGAGCGAAATACCCACACAATTATATTAAAAAGTTAGACTTGTCGTTGCGTTTTTTACCTCGACCAGCAGATTACTTATTTCTTTATTTTTTAGGATTTTACATACTGCTTTTGGTTTTAAAAGTAGATTGGAAATTAGCTGGATTAGGTGCACTAGCATTTGGCTTTTCTACCTATCTAATCATAATTTTGGGAGTAGGACATAATAGTAAAGCACATGCAATAGCTTATATGCCATTAGTATTAAGTGGTATCATACTAACGTTTAGAGGTAAGTATGTTTACGGTTTTATCCTGACAGCAGTAGCAATGGGATTAGAGTTAGTAGCTAATCATTACCAAATGACTTACTATTTAATGTTGTTAGTCTTGGTTTTAGGTGTTGCTTATTTAGTAGATGCTTATCGTAAAAAAATGATACCACACTTTTTTAAAGCAGTAGGTGTGTTATCTGTTGCTGTTTTACTTGCAATAGGTTTAAATGCGACTAATATTTTAGCTACCCAAGATTACGTGAAAGAGAGTACTCGTGGTAAAAGTGAGTTAACTATCAATGCTAATGGGTCCAAAAGAGAAAACACAAACGGTTTAAGTAAAGAGTATATCACAGAATATAGTTATGGTAAACTAGAAACTTTTAACCTATTTGTACCTAGATTTTTAGGAGGTGGAAGCGGAGAAGATGTAGGCGAAGATTCTGCAGTATATAAATACATTGTTGATCAAGGTGTACCACCAACAGATGCTAGAGAATACACTAAAGGTTTACCAACTTATTGGGGAAGCCAAACCATAGTTGAAGCACCAGCTTACATTGGTGCAGTTGTAATATTTTTGTTTGTATTAGGCTTGTTTTTAGTCAAAGGACGTTTAAAATGGTGGTTGGTAGGAGGTACCATATTGTCATTACTATTGTCTTATGGTAAAAACTTAGAGTTTTTAACAGACCTTTTTATTAACTATGTACCATTATATAATAAGTTTAGAGCAGTCAGCTCAATACAAGTAATTTTAGAATTATGTATTCCTGTATTGGCAGTCTTTGCTTTAGTTAGATTATTTAATGATGTTGTTAAAACCGAAGAAAAACTCAAAGCTTTAAAAAACACAGTAATTATTACAGCAGGTTTAGCAATCCTATTTTTGTTAGGAAAAGCTGTTGGAATAATCGATTTTATTGGAGGTATTGATGGTCAAATTAGAGAAGGTAATGGTCAAGCATTTTTGGATGCTTTAAGAGCAGATAGAGCTAGCTTTTTTACACAAGATACACTTAGAACTTTATTATTTGTGTTATTAGCTGCAGGCGTTATCTATTTCTTTTTGAAAAAGAAACTAAACGAAACTAAAGTTATTATAGTTTTAGGATTATTAATTGTAGTAGATTTAGTTAGCGTAGATAAACGTTATGTTAATAACGAAGATTTTGTATCTAAGTTACAAATGGAGCGTCCTTATCAAGCCAATAAAGCAGATCTAGAGATACTTAAGGATAAGTATAATTATCGTGTGTATGACTTAACGTCTGGTGGTGCAAAAACCAGTTATTTTCATAATGCTTTAGGTGGTTATCACGCAGCAAAACCAAAACGATATCAAGATTTATACGAATTTTATATCTCAAAAAACAATATTAATGTATTAAGTATGCTTAACGCGAAATACATAATTGGTCAAGGAGAAGACGGTAGACCTTTTCCGTTTGTAAATAACGACGCAAATGGTAATGCTTGGTTTGTAGAAAATACTAAAAAAGTAAGTTCTGCTGATGCAGAAATTTTGGCATTAGATACTTTAAATACTAAAAAAACAGCTATTTATTCTGAAGGTTTTACAGCTAAAACTAACCTTCCTAAAGCGTTTATTGTGGATTCTTTAGCTTTAATAAAAACTTTAGATTATAAACCTAATTATATTAAATATCAGTCTAATAACAGTAATAATGGTTTTGTAGTGTTTTCAGAAATGTATTATGGTTCTGGATGGAATGCTTATATTGATGGTGTTTTAAAACCACATATTAAAGTAAATTATGCTTTAAGAGGTTTAGAAGTACCAAAAGGAAAACATATTATTGAATTTAAGTTTGAACCAGAAGTTGTTAAATCCGGAAGTACAATAGCGTTAGCTAGTTCTATTTTATTAGGATTATTAATGCTAGGAGGTTTGATTTATGGTGTAAAAAGCATGAATAAGATTAGTGAGGAGTAATCACACGACGCTCAATTTCCGCGAAAGCGTTACATAATGGATAAAAAAAAGGTGCTAATTATTACGTATTATTGGCCTCCTGCAGGAGGACCAGGTGTACAGCGTTGGTTAAAATTTGTTAAGTATTTACCAGATTTTAATATAGAACCTATTGTATATTGTCCATCCAATGCTAATTATCCCATTTTAGATACTACATTACAAAACGAGGTTAGTCCAAGTCTTACTGTGTTAAAACAACCTATTAAGGAGCCTTACAAATTGGCACAATTGTTTTCTAAAAAAAGTAAAACTATTAGTAAAGGGATTATTGCCGAAAAAAACAAACAAAGCCTTATGGAGCGTTTAATGTTGTTTGTTAGAGGTAATTTTTTTATTCCTGATGCCAGAAAAAACTGGGTAAAACCATCGTATAACTACTTGTCAACTTATATTATGGATTTTAATGTGGACACCATTATAACATCTGGACCACCACATAGCTTGCATTTAATTGGTTTAAAATTAAAAGAAAACCATAAAATAAATTGGATTGCAGATTTTAGAGATCCTTGGACGACAATAGGTTATCATAAGCAATTAAAATTAACTAAGGCTTCAAAAAATAAACATAAGGCATTAGAAAAAAAAGTCCTTAATTGTGCTGACAAAATTATTGTAACTAGCCCAAGTACTAAAACCGAATTTGAGCATATTACAAGTCAACCTATCCATGTAATTACTAATGGCTATGACAACGAAAAAGTGGTTGTAAATACCTTAGATGAAAAATTTACATTGTCACATATTGGGTCATTGTTATCTAAACGAAATCCCGAAGTACTTTGGAAAGTGCTTAGCGAATTGATGATTGAGGATGCTAAATTTACAGAGGATTTTCAGCTAAATTTAATAGGTGAAGTAGGTGAGGATGTTATACAATCTATTAAAAAACATAATTTAAGTGAATGTTTAAATTATGTTGGATATGTATCTCACAATAAAGCGATTGAGTATCAAAAAAAATCTCAATTATTATTGTTAATTGAAATAAACTCTGAAGATACTAAAGCAATAATTCCTGGTAAATTGTTTGAGTATATGGTTGCTAATAGACCCATTGTTGCTATTGGACCTAAAGGAGCAGATGTCGCTTCAATAATTACAAAAACTAATACTGGTCAGTTTTTTAACTATGAGGATTATGATGTTTTAAAAAATAGTATTAAGCAGTATTATCAGGCTTACACTGATAATAATTTAAAGACTAATCCAATAGGATTACAAGGTTATTCAAGGCAACAGTTAACAAAAAGGTTAGCTGATTTGATTAATCAGTCCTAAAATATAAATTATATTAAATATATGGGAATAGTCGTTAATCAATCTATTAAAAATACTATTATAACTTATTTTGGGTTTGGTATTGGTGCTGTTAACGTTATATTTTTATATACTCAATTTGTTAGCGAAGCCTATTTTGGATTAATCACTTTTATCCTGTCTACAGCAAGTATTTTAATGCCTTTTATGGCTTTTGGAGTGCATAATACAATTGTTAAGTTTTATTCGTCTTTTAAAACTAGACAATCTCAAAATAGCTTTTTAAGTTTAATGTTGCTTTTACCATTACTTCTAATAGTTCCGTTGGGATTAATTACGCACTTTGCATATGATATAATTGCCAATTGGTTGTCTAAAGAAAATACTATAATAAAAGACTATACTTGGTTAATATACATTTGTGCTGCAGCTTTTGCTTATTTTGAAGTGTTTTACGCTTGGAGTAAGGTGCAATTACAAAGTGTATTTGGTAATTTTATGAGTGAAGTGTTTCACAGGTTTATAACTACTTTGCTACTTTTAACTCTTTACTTTGGTTACATAAATGTAGATCAATTAATTTACGGGATTGTTATTACATACATTGTCAGAGCCTTAATTATGAAACTATATGCTTTTAGCCTTAGGATGCCAGTTTTTAAATTAACTAAAATCCCAAATGTCGGAAGTATTTTAAAATATTCTGCTTTAATAATAATTGCAGGCTCTGTAGCTAATATCATTTTAGAGATAGATAAGTTTATGCTTGGTCAGTTTCAAGCGCTTAATAATGTGGCGTATTATGGTGTAGCTATATATATAGCAACAGTTATAGGTGTTCCAGCTAGAGCAATGCATCAAATAGCAAACCCTTTAACTTCTAAGCTATTAAATGAAGGTCACAAGGTTGAACTTAAAACACTTTATCAAAAAAGTTCCATCAACTTATTTATTATTAGCGGATTTATATTTTTATGTATTATAATAAATATCAATAAGTTATATCTTTTAATTCCGGAAAATTATAGCGAAGGCTTTTTGGTTGTATTAGTGATTGGTCTTGCTAAACTATCAGACAACCTTATTGGAAATAATAATGCCATACTTTTTAATAGCGATTATTATAGGGTAGTGCTAGTCTTTGGGATTTTATTAGCAATACTAACCGTAGTTTTAAACCTTATTTTTATTCCGTTGTACGGAATAAATGGTGCTGCATACGCAAGTTGTATTACTATTTATATATATAATACTATCAAACTATTGTTTGTGTATAAAAAATTTAAAATTCAACCGTTTACATTGGCTACCTTAAAAACAACATTATTAATATTGATTTGTGGTTTAGGTTTGTTTTTTTGGGAGTTTAATTTTAATCCCATTATTAGCATTATCGCTAAAACGTTAATTTTAATTGTAATCTATGGATTGACTGTTTTTAAATTTAATTTATCAGAAGATATTTCAAAAATATTAAATCGCTTTATTCCATAAAAAAAATCCTACTTTAAGTTGCTTTAGGGCAAACAACCTTTGTAGGATTTCTATTCAATCGACTAGTTACTAGTCTTTTCTAATTTCTAGATCTAGTGCTTCTTCTTGACGAAGCAGAATTTTGTCTTGACGATGTACTTCTTGAAGTTGTAGTTCTAGGTTTTGAAGTTGTACGTTTATTAACTTGTGTATCACTTCTATTTGATCTTGTGTTTACTTTAGTATTACTTCTCGTTCTTGGTTTAGAGGTTGTTGTTTGATTTCCTCTTGTTTTAGGTGTAGTTGTTGTATTATCCCTAGTCCTAGGTTTTGAAGTAATCACATTATTATTTCTAGTTTTTGTTTTAACTGTATTACCTCTTGTTCTAGGCGTGCTATTCACTGTAGTACTTCTTCTAGGCTTAGTTGTAGTTGCATTTCCTCTTGTTCTTGGTGTAGCACTTGTAGCTCTATTGCTTCTAGTTCGTGGTGTAGTTGTAGCTCTTGGTGCTCTTCCTTCTGTTCTAGAGGCTAAAGCTCTATTTCTTGAAATTGTGTTACCTCTTCGACTTGCTACAGCAGTAGTACGTCTGTAATTATTAACGTAAGGTCTGTCGTATCTATATCTAATTGGTGTGTAATGTCTTCTATATGGTGTTGTGTATAATACGCAGTAATTAACAGGTGGTATTACATAATATGCATGCCAAGGTCTGTAAACATATGCTCTGTTATATATATTTATAAATCCAGTACTGTGCGAATAATGGTTGTAACGGTTATAGTGTACATATAAACCTCCAACACGACTAATGTAGCCTCTGCTATTGTAGTTAATGTAAACATTTCCTACTTGATTTACACGACCATAGTAGTCATAATAAATTGGTGTGTTTTCAATTTGTATAACAGCTCCAAACTCGTCGTATTGTACATAAGCACCATAATCATAGCCTGTATTAAAACTAATATTTGTGTTTCTGTTATTAATTTCTACACTAACTTGAGGTCCATAGCTAGGCATATAAAAGTCAAACTGACCATCTGCATAAACTGAGAACTCAATTCCTGCTTCTGTAAAAATGAAAGAATTACCATAACCTTTAACATAGGAGTTATTAATTACACCATTGTCTATAGCTGTGTTTGTGTCTGCATTAACAGAAAACCCACTAAGGAGAATTGCTGATAATAATAGGAATACTTGTTTCATAATTATTTGTTTTAAGATTGAATACTTATACAATTACAAGCATCGTGCCAAAAACATAATTTCCAATAAACACAATGGTTTCAAGCTTGTTGTACCTTAATTTAAGCGCAAAAAATAAAGCCATAAACAGTAGTTTATGGCTTTATGGAATAAGAGAATGAGATATTATTTAACTATTTTTTTAATTTATTATTTTTAGAATCAACACCTTTTCTATAGTAATAATAATCATTATTTATAGTTGTTTGGTATTGGTAATGACCATTATTAGTTTGATCTATATAGTGATTAGAATTACTTCTATTTACCTGACCAATTGTTTTAATTAATTGTCCTTGACGGTTATACTTTAAACGCATATTTCCTATTTGGCTAACTAGACCTTGACGGTTGTAACTTATATAAACAGATCCTAAACGCTTAATTTGTCCACTTCTGTTATAGTTTAAAAATACATTTCCTATGCGTCTAACCTTACCATCACGATCGTGTGTAATTATCATGCCTCTATCTCTTGGATTACTAAAAGTTACTTGCGTACCTGGAGCACCATGTGTAACGTTTAATGCTCTTCGTTTTGTGTTAGTATTAGTTTGTCTGTAATAATAGTCTCCTTGCGTGTGATTTATTGCTGTGTTAAAATCAAAACTCCCGTCAGGGAAAATTAAAAATTCCACACCACGTTCTGTAAACAAGATTGGTTGTGCGTAATAATTTCTGTTTAATACTAAATCTTCACCTTGCGATGCAGATTTAGCTTCTGCTGTTACAGTCGTTAATCCAATTAACATACCTGTAAATAATAGTGCTAGTTTTTTCATAGTATTAAGGATTTAGATTTTGCCTACTATTTAAGCGTTTCGGCATTCGCTATTTTGATTAAGTAGTTTCAATAGCTATGCCAAAGTTGTTATGCATTGATTTTACTGCATGTACAAGACGTTTTTTTAGTTTATTTTAATTTAATTCTATATTGAAAAGTATATAATTGATTAAAATATTTACTTTTATAAAAACTACTAACTAATGTCCTTAAAGTATACCAAGTGTAAAAATTGCGATAGCGATTTTAAATCAGGATTCCAATTTTGTCCACATTGTGGAATGAAAGATAAAGAGGAATTAACACTTGGAATTTTATTTTACAATACCTTAAATAATTATCTACTTTGGGATTCAAAATTTTTTAAAAGTTTTATTCCATTAATGACTAAGCCAGGATTCTTGCCTAAACGTTTTATTGATGGTAAACGCTTGTCATACCTACATCCTGCACAATTGTATTTATTTGTTACGTTTGTGTTTTTCTTTTTATTTTCTTTTCAAATGACCAAGGTGGAAGATGATTTAAATGAAGGTTTTAAAGTGGAATCCACTAAAATTTTAAATGAAATTGAAAGAAAAGAAGAGGACTCTATTAGACGAAGCGAAATTAGAGCGACGTTAAATAGTAATAAGTTGCTGTCCGGAATGACCGATAAACAAATAGACTCTATTGTAAATCAAAAAGACATTAAATCAAACAATATTGTATTATTTGGATACGAAAGTAAAAAAACTGACTCATTAATAGCTATTGGAGCTTCAAAAGAAACAATTTATACAGCAATGGGAATGAGTGATAATCCAGGATGGTTTGACAGGTTGTTATATCCTCAACTTTTAAAGTTTCATCAGGATAGAAAAGCTGGTACTATTTGGGTGTCCATGATAAATGCAACACCAATTGCTTTATTTATATTATTACCATTGTTTGCCTTGTTTTTAAAACTGTTTTACTGGAAAAAAGGACGTTATGCTTACCACTTGGTATTTTCGTTTTACTTTTTCGCCTTTATTTTTACAGTTTTTGGCCTGTTACTAATCACTAATATTATTATTGACGTTCCCAATTGGATAGACTTTTTAATAGCATTATCTACATTTATATACCTTGTTATTGCTGTAAAACGTTTTTATAATCAAGGTGTAATATACAGTGTTTTAAAAAGCGGAATAATCTCGTTGGTATTTTTGGTAGTTCTTGTACCTATTGCTTTTGTGGTATTAGGTCTTGTTTCTTTTTTATTTTATTAACAAGATAAAATTCTGTTTTTAAAATAAAAGTTTCAAAACTCAGATTTGACTTAAATCAAATTTAAGTTTTATAATTTGTCTTTTAAATACTTAGCAGTAACGCTATCTTTAACTTTTATAACCGCTTCAGGTGTGCCAAAAGCAACTAAATTACCACCATTTTCTCCACCTTCTGGTCCTAAATCTATAATATGATCTGCACATTTAATGAGTTCTAAATTATGCTCAACAACAATTATAGAATGTCCTTTAGCTATTAATGCATAAAACGACTTTAATAATTTTTGGATATCATGAAAGTGTAAACCTGTTGTAGGTTCGTCAAAAATAAACAAGGTTTTGTCTTTGGTGTTTCCTTTGCCTAAAAAAGTAGCTAGTTTAATACGTTGTGCTTCTCCACCAGAAAGGGTAGAGCTGCTTTGTCCTAAGGCAACATAGCCTAATCCAACGTCTTGTAAGGGTTGTAATTTGTTTTTGATTTTAGAAACCCCATTTTTATCAAAAAAGGCGATAGCATCATCAATAGTTAAATTTAAAATGTCATCAATATTTTTATCTGCAAATGTGACTTCCAAGACTTCCTTTTTAAAACGTTTTCCTTTACAGGTTTCACATTCTAGATGGACATCTGCCATAAATTGCATTTCAATTGTTACTTCTCCTTCACCTTTACAAGTCTCACATCGTCCACCATCTACATTAAAACTAAAGTGTTTAGCTGCATAATTACGGATTGTACTTAGTTTTTGTTTAGCATATAAGGCTCTGATGTCATCATAAGCTTTAACGTATGTTACAGGGTTAGATCTTGATGAACGTCCTATAGGGTTTTGATCTATAAATTCGATATTTTTTACAATACTATAGTTGCCTTTAAGTTCTGTAAACTGTCCTGCTTTATCACTAAAACCTGTTAAGTGTTTTTGTATGGCAGGGAAAAGTATTTTTTTAACTAACGTACTTTTTCCACTTCCAGAAACACCAGTAATAACGGTTAACATTTCTAAAGGAAAAGAGACATCTATATTTTTTAAATTATTTTCTCTAGCTCCAATAATATCCACACTGTATTTACTAGTACGACGTGTTTTTGGTACTTCAATTTTTAAGGTTTCATTTAAATATTGAGCAGTTAACGAGTTTGATTTTAAGATTTCGGCATATGTGCCTACAGCAACAACTTGACCTCCTAAAGTACCAGCTTCAGGACCAATATCTATAATTTGGTCTGCTTCCTTCATGATATCTTCATCATGCTCTACCACAATTACAGTATTTCCTAAATCACGAAGTTGTTTTAAAACCTGTATTAAACGTTCAGAGTCTTTTGGATGCAAACCAATACTAGGCTCGTCTAAAATATACATGGATCCGACTAAACTACTTCCTAATGAAGTGGCTAGATTAATACGTTGGCTTTCTCCACCAGAAAGTGTGTTGGATTTTCGGTTTAAAGTTAAATAATCTAAACCTACATTATGTAAAAAGCTAAGTCTGTTTTTAATTTCTACTAATAGACGTTCTGCAATTTTTGTATCGTACTCATTTAACGTGATAGTATCAAAAAACACAGCTAGTTTACTTAACGGTAATTCTACTAATTCTGTTAAGGTTGCATTACCAACTTTTATATAGTTTGTTTCTGGTCTTAAACGCTTACCATGACAGACTTTACATTGTGTTTTGCCTCTATATCTAGATAGCATTACACGATTTTGAATTTTGTAAGCCTTACTTTCTAACTCTGCAAAAAAACTGTTTAAACCTTCAAAATATTGGTTTCCTTCCCAAATTAAAGCTTTATGTTCTGGGCTTAATTGAAAATAGGGTTTGTGTATTGGGAAATCAAATTTATGCGAGTTGTTAACTAATTGGTCTTTGTACCAACTCATACTATCTCCACGCCAAGGAAAAATAGCGTTTTCATATACTGAAAGTGCTGTATTAGGAATCACTAAATCATCATCAATCCCAATAACATCACCATAACCTTCACATTTTGGACATGCGCCATAAGGGTTGTTAAAACTAAATAAATGTACGTTTGGCTCTAAAAACTGTAAACCATCTAATTCAAACTTATTACTAAAATGTCGAGTTGAATTATCAGATAAGGTTTCGATATAACAATTTCCTTTACCTTCAAAAAAGGCAGTTTGTATGGCGTCTGCTAATCTATTATAAAAATCCTCATCGTCTTTAGTGACAATTCGGTCTACCACTAAAAATAAATCTTTGGTAGAGGTTAAGTCTTTAGCTTCGTCAATTCTTAAGACTTTATCTTTTACTTTTATTCTTGCATAACCTTGTGCATTTAAAGCATTTAGTTTGTCTTGTAATTCACGACCTTCTTCAAGTACAACAGGAGCTAACAATAAAAGCTTTTCATTTAAGGCTAAACCTTTTATATAATTAATAACGTCAGTAACGGTATCTTTTTTTACTTCTTGACCAGAAATAGGAGAGTAGGTGCGACCAACTCTGGCAAACAACAGTTTTAAATAGTCATAAATCTCTGTTGTTGTTCCAACGGTTGATCTAGGGTTAGTACTATTAACTTTTTGCTCGATAGCTATAGCAGGTGCAATACCTTTGATATAGTCTACTTTAGGTTTGTTTAAGCGTCCTAAAAATTGTCTAGCATAACTACTTAAACTTTCTACATAACGACGCTGACCTTCTGCATACAAAGTATCAAAAGCTAAACTTGATTTTCCAGAACCTGATAAACCAGTTATTACAACCAATTTACGACGTGGTATAACAACATCAATGTTTTTAAGATTGTGCAATTTTGCACCTTTAATTATAATGTTTTCTTTTGGATTTACTTCAGAAAGCGGTGTTGTCATAGTTATCTTTACGTCTTGGCTACAAAGATAACATAACTTAATCATCTAGTAAAAAAGATTATTGTGCAATAAAATGTTAAAACTTTAGTTTTTTTTTGTTTTTTCGGAATGATTGTTGTTATATTTGATGCATATCAATGACCTAACTTAATTTTTTGCCTATACTATAACATTACTTTTTATTTTATAAACCCCAAGCCAGAGCCTTTTTTTGGTGCCCAAAAAGTAATGATTATGCAAAAAGTAACAATCACAGATGCTATTCTTGTTAGTAACTATATTAAAGGAGACGAGTCTGCTTTAGAAGTATTGATTACTAGACACAAACAACGTATTTATAGTTTTATATACTCTAAAGTATTTGATAGAGATATTGCTGAAGATATTTTTCAGGATACTTTTATTAAAGTCATTCGTACTTTAAAACGTGGTAAATATAACGAAGAGGGTAAATTTTTACCTTGGGTAATGCGTATTGCACATAATTTAGTGATTGATCATTTTAGAAAAAACAACAGAATGCCAAAATTTGATAATTCTGGTGATTTTGATATCTTTTCTGTTATTAGTGATACGTCTTTAAATGCTGAAAAGGTTATGGTTAAAGAGCAAGTTGAGTCAGATGTAAGACGTTTGATAGACGAGCTGCCAGAAGATCAAAAAGAAGTTTTAGTAATGCGTATGTATAATGATATGAGTTTTAAAGAAATATCAGAACGTACAGGTGTAAGTATAAACACTGCTTTGGGTCGTATGCGCTATGCTTTAATTAATATGAGAAAGGTTATTGAAAAGCACAATATAGTATTGACTAATTAAAATACAATAAAGTAAAATTTTGCTCGTTATCTGTATATACCTTAAACTAATATACATGGCAAAAATTTACTCTGAACATTCTAATACCCCAAAAAAACAAGGTTTTAAATTAAGACCTAAAGATGAAACCATAAGTTTTATCTTAAATTATAGCAAGGCTTTAAGTGTTATAAATTATAAAAATTTGAAGTTTGAAGCACTTCAAAACTAAACTTTGAAACGTCCTGATAGTCTCAGGACGTTTTTTATTTGTAGTACGCTTTTAAGACAGAAGCACGACCAATAGTTTTGGTAATAATATCTTTTTCTAAATCCCAACCTCTTGCAGGAGAATACTCGCGTCCATACCATATTATTTGAAGGTGTAAATCATTCCAAGTATGTTCTGGAAATAATCGTTTAGCATCTTTTTCAGTTTGTTGTACGCTTTTACCATTGGTTAGATTCCAGCGATACATTAACCTATGTATGTGTGTATCTACAGGAAAAGCTGGTACACCAAAAGCTTGACTCATGACTACACTAGCAGTTTTATGACCAACTGCAGGAAAGGTTTCCAGAGCTTCAAAAGACTGTGGTACTATGCCATTATAGTCTTCGACTAACATTTTTGATAGTCCGTATATACCTTTACTTTTCATTGGTGACAATCCACAAGGTCTGATTATTTCTTTAATTTCTTCCACACTCATCTTAATCATATCGTATGGATTATCTGCCTTAGCAAACAATAAAGGTGTGATTTGATTGACTCTAACATCTGTGCATTGTGCAGATAATAAAACCGCAACTAATAATGTGTAAGGGTCTTTATGATCTAATGGTACAGGGATTTCTGGATACAGTTTATTTAACGTATTTATAACAAAATCTACCTTTTCTTGCTTAGTCATTAGTTGTATTTTTGAGTGAAACCAAAATTACAACTATGAATACATTAAAACAAGGTGATAAAGTACCAAATTTTACAGTTAATGATCAAGACGGAAATCCAGTGTCATTATCCGATTATAAAGGAAAAAAACTAATTGTTTTCTTTTATCCAAAAGCTAGTACACCTGGTTGTACAGCAGAAGCGTGTAATTTAACAGACAACTATAAAGCATTACAGGATAAAGGTTATGAAATTTTAGGAGTGAGTGCAGATTCTGAAAAAAGACAAACTAATTTTAAAAACAAATATAATTTTCCTTTTCCTTTATTAGCAGATGAAGACAAAGAAGTTATAAATGCTTTTGGTGTTTGGGGTTTAAAAAAGTTTATGGGTAAAGAATATGATGGTATCCACCGTAAAACTTTTTTAATAGATGAAGATGGAGTAGTGGCTCATGTTATTGATAAGGTTAAAACCAAAGATCATGCTGCTCAAATTTTAGAGTTGTAATACATACGACACTTAATTAACATAAAAAAAAGCGACCAATTGGTCGCTTTTTTAATATTCATGACATTAGATTACTCATCATCATTATCCGTTTCTTCCATGGTATGATATACATTTTGTACATCATCATCATCGTCTAATTTTTCTAATAATTTTTCAACATCAGCAGCTTGTTCTGGTGTTAAAGCTTTTGTTACTTGTGGTATACGTTCAAATCCAGAAGACAAAATTTCAATTTCACGTCTTTCTAACTCTGCTTGGATAGCTCCAAAGCTTTCAAAAGGAGCATAAATTAAAATACCGTCGTCATCTGCAAAGACTTCTTCTGCACCAAAATCTATAAATTCTAGTTCTAACTCTTCAGGATCTAAACCTTCAGCAGCAACTCTAAAGTTACAAGTATGGTCAAACATAAATACCACAGATCCTGATGTACCTAAACTACCATCACATTTATTAAAATAACTACGTACGTTAGCTACAGTTCTGGTATTATTATCTGTTGCAGTTTCAACTAAAACAGCAATTCCATGAGGTGCATAACCTTCAAAAATTACTTCTTTAAAATCACCTTGACTTTTGTCGCTTGCTTTTTTAATAGCACGTTCCACATTGTCCTTAGGCATGTTTACTGCTTTGGCATTTTGTATAACTGCACGTAAACGTGAGTTACTAGCTGGATCTGGTCCACCTTCTTTTACAGCCATTACAATATCTTTTCCAATGCGTGTAAAAGCCTTGCTCATTGCAGACCAACGTTTCATTTTACGTGCTTTTCTAAATTCAAAAGCTCTTCCCATGATTATATGTTTTTATAGTTTCGCTGTAGCGAAAACCTAGATTATTTTATTGAATCACAAATTTAAAAAAATATGTGAATAAAGTGGTATTAGTCCTCTTCCTCTTCAACAATATGCTCAATTGCTAAAGCTAATTTAAAATCTTTATCTGTAACTCCACCTGCATCATGTGTTGTTATTGTAATTTTAAGGACATTATATTCGTTAGTCCATTCAGGATGGTGGTTTAATGCTTCGCACTCAAAAGCAATTCTGCTCATTGCGCTAAAACAGTCTTTAAAATTTTCAAATTCAAATTCTGCATGGATTGCATTATCATAATGTTCCCATTCTGGTAGTCTAAGTAGACGTTGTTCTATTTCTGTTTGTGTAAGTAGTGCCATATTTTTTTATTTAAAAATAATAAATTAAACTTCTAATTCTGTTAAAATTTCTTGACTTAATAACTGTAAATGCTTAGGTAGCTTGTTTTCTTTAGAAAGGACTGCTAAATACCTGTCGTCATTGGTTGTGTACACTTGTTTTAAAAGTGGGTTTTTTATGTTTAGCGACGCAATAATTTCTTTAATAAAATCGTCATGATGCACTAAATCTTCACTACCTAAATGGAATATGCCTTTTTTATTTCGGTTTATTAAATAATGAATTTGTTGTGTGACCTTAGTATCTGTGGTGACATTCATTATTAAATTTGGAAATACTTCAAAGGGTATTTTTTCTTTAATATGAAATTTAATCTCTTGTATTCTTGGAGATTGCGCTCCAAATACCATTGGTAATCTTATAATGGTATAATATTGTTTTGGCAAACGTAATAGCATATTTTCTATTTTTATTTTAAAATGACCATACATACTATGACTAAGTGTTTTGTCAATTTCATAGCTAGGAAATTTGCTATAGGCATCAAAAACGTTGGCTGATGATAAAAATATTAATTTACTATTATTTGCAATTACATATTCTGTTATGTGCTGATGCGCAATAATTTGTGCCGAAAAATTTCCTCTTATCGCAGAAATTATAATGGTAGGTTTTACAATATCTAGGATTTCAAAAATATCATCTTCCTCGATGTTATATTGAAAGTAATGTTGGTTTTTATAAAATGCATAATTGTCTCTGCAATAGGTTCCAAAGGTCCTAAAATAGCCACATAGCTCTTTATATAAAGCTTGACCAATAAAACCACTAGCACCTAAAATTAGTATTCGATGTTTATTATTTATCTCTTTCATTAGTATGCTAACGTTTAGAAAATAGATAAATTGGTTTGTGTTGTAAATTGTTCTAAAGCTTGCATACCAATTAACGAGTTACCTTTTGCGTTTAGACCAGGACACCACGTAGAGATTATGAAATGATTTGGTAATAAAGCTACAATACCACCACCAACGCCACTTTTACCAGGTAGTCCAACTTCAAAAGCAAACTCACCAGACTCGTCATAAAAACCACAAGTTAACATGATTGCATTTATACGTTTGGCTTGACTACTTGAAATATGTTGCTTATTATTAATGCATTTACCTTTATTGGCAAATAAATAAAATGCTTTTGCTAATTGAGAGCAAGTCATTTCTAGAGCACATTGATGGAAGTAAAAATCCATTACATCCTCTACATTATTATTTAAATTATTAAAAGATTTTAAAAGATTAGCAGCTGCATAATTATTATAACCCGTTTTACGTTCTGACTCTGCAACTTTATAATTGTAATCAATGGTTTGGTCATTTGCAATGTCGCGTACAAATTGTAAAAAATCGGCTTTTGGATTTTCAAATTTAGAGCATAAAATATCTGCAACCACTATGGCACCTGCATTTATTAAAGGGTTTCTAGGAATACCATTTTCTAGCTCTAATAACGATAAGTGATTAAAAGGGTTTCCAGACGGTTCTACATCCACACGTTTCCATATATCATTGTTTTCAAAAGCAATCGCTTTGGATAAGGATAAAACTTTAGAGATACTTTGTATAGAAAATGGAACTTCGGCATCACCAACCATAAACGATCGACCGTCCATATGTTGCATGTAAATGCCAAATTGATTGACATCTTGTTTTGATAATTCTGGGATATAAGAAGCAACAACACCCTTAACAACGTTGTCTTTTAGGTTATTATGGATGTTGTTTATTATTGTATTAAAATCTAACATAAAGTATAATTACGCTTTGTAAAACGGAAGTTTTACAACAGTTGCAGGCACTGCATTTTTACGTATTTGGATATTTATTTTACTGTTTACATCTGCAAAGACCGTTGGTACATAGCCTAAACCAATACCTTTGTTTAACATAGGTGACATAGTACCAGACGTTACTTCACCTATTTTTTTACCTTGACTGTCAACAATATCATAGCCTTGTCTAGGGATTCCTCTTTCGTCTAATTCAAACGCTACTAATTTACGATCTACACCTTTGCGTTTTTGTGCTTCTAAAGCTTCGCTATTAGTAAAGGTTTTAGTAAATTTTGTTACCCAACCTAAACCAGCTTCAATAGGTGATGTGGTATCATCAATGTCATTTCCGTAAAGGCAATATCCCATTTCTAAACGTAGCGTATCTCTAGCAGCTAAGCCAATTGGTTTTGCTCCAGCTTCAGTAACTCTATCCCAAATTTGTTTGACTTCGTCATTTTTACAATAAATCTCAAAACCACCACTTCCAGTATATCCAGTTGCAGAAATAATGACATTGTCTATACCTGCAAAATCACCAACTTTAAAGTTGTAAAATTTAATGTCAGATAAATCATGACTAGATAAAGCCTGCATTTTTTCAACTGCATTAGGACCTTGAATAGCTAATAACGAGTAGTCTTCAGACAAATCACGCATATCTGCACCAACTGTGTTTTTAGAGCTAATCCAGTTCCAGTCTTTTTCAATATTACTAGCATTAACCACTAATAAATATTGTTCTTCTTTTAATTTATAAATAATTAAATCGTCAACAATTCCACCATCATCATTTGGTAAACAAGCATATTGTGCTTTACCAATAGTTAACTTAGACGCATCATTACTACTTACACTTTGTATTAAATCTAATGCATTTGGACCAGAAATTAAAAACTCTCCCATATGTGATACATCAAACACACCACAGTCTTTTCTAACTGCTTCATGTTCTATATTTACACCATCATATTGTACAGGCATATTGTAACCTGCAAATGGAACCATTTTTGCACCAAGTGCTTCGTGTGTTGCTGTTAAAGCTGTGTTTTTCATGAAATATATTTTTGTTTTACCGTCAAGCGGAAATTTTAAAATGTTGTCTAACAAAAGTATTGAAAATTATTGAGTTGCTTTTAGGTTTAGAAATAATATCAAGTTAAAATTTGCTTAGTCTTTTATTAAGATGCAGAATGCTAATCAATTATTTCCATTGTCATTAATCTACCATTAAAAGCTATATCATGTTTTAGTATTTTTCTGGTAGTAACGTCAATATAATAAGTGCTAATAGTTTGATTTTTAGAAATATCATCTGTTGTTTGCACTTTCCAAACTTTAGTTTCTTGTCCATTTAAGTTTAAAATTGCCAGTTCTGTATTTTTAATAGTAGCTGTTATTACACCTGTTGAAGTTTTAGGATTATAATCAAAAATGGCAATAGTATTTTTATAACCTTCCGTTAACGGTAAAAACCTAATAAGTTGTGGGTAAAAATTACTATCAAAATAAGGTTTAGTGGTAGTTTCATTAATAGCTGTTTTAGTATCGGTTTTTTTATCAAAATAATAACCAGTCACTTTAGAGTCAAAATGTAATACCATATCACGTTGTTGATTGTAAGACGAATGGTATATAGGTTTAAAGTTTTTAATAGATACAATGGTGGTGTCTACCCACTTAGTTGTGGCTTGGGTCATGTCTACTGTAGTAACGACATAAAGGTTTTTTTTATCTTTTTTAATTTGAGTATTTACTTTTCCAATAAGTACTTTAACTGTGTCCTGGACAATATACCAATTCATATTAGATGATTCTGGTTGGACAAGTGATGTATCTGCTGTATTGTTATTGGGACTTAAAGGTTGGTTTTGACTATATCCTAAAAACGAAGAACCAAAGGTTAATAGTACAATGTAAAATGCTGTTTTCATAATCGTTAAAGTGTTTTTTAATTAGTAGTTTAAACAAAGCATTTGTTACATATTTTGTTTGAATCTATTAAAGTTTAAAACAAAAAACATCCCGTAATTTACGGGATGTTTTTATTAAAAATAGTGGTAAACTTAGTTAACTATTATTGTATTACAACAGGAAATACAGCTTGCACATCAGTTTCTCCACCTGCGTTTGTAATGTCTCCATCGCTAACACCAACTGCAGATTTGCTTGGTTCATGACGTAGAGTAATTGTTAGGTTTCCGGTCATAGCTGTAGCAGCTGTAGTTAAAGTAAACTCTAAACCTAAAGGATTTCCGTTATCATCAAAATCCTCGTAAGTAAAAGTAGCAATGCTATTTGTTACATTATAAAAAAATTGATGGTCATTGCTTTCTTCTACAATTTCTTCATTTATTTCTCCAGCAGGAGACTCAGTTTCGTTTAATAAAACTAGACTTCCATTATATACAGTGTTTGCCACTAAGTCTGATGATACCGTTACCACAGGAGCATTTGGTCCATCACCATCTAAATCACGTGTTTGCATTGTTACTGTTGTACCTCCACCAACAGGAATAAGTGTAGCTGTTAAGGTTGTGATTACTTCCTCCTCATTAACAGGTTCTGGGTTGTTTGTATTATCATCGTCGCTTGAACACGCTGTAAATGCAATTGAAATTAAAAATAATAGTGATACTTGTTTTATGGTTTTTAATGTTAAAGTTTTCATTGTTAATGTTTTTAGTGTTAATAGTTTAATTTTAATTGTAACATTATATTCCTTCCTACATCATCAGCAAAATAACGTAATCTATTAAGGTTTTCTCGGTAATTTGTATTAAAAATATTTGTAATATTTAGACCAATATTTAGGTCTGTTTTTTCAGAAATATCTAAACTAATATTGCTTTGTAAATGCAATAAGTGATAGGCTGGAGGTGTAGTGCTAACATCTACCAATTCCATTTGTCCTGTAGTTGGTATAAATACTTCAAAATTATTATTTGGGTAATCATTTTGTCTAAAGACCCACTCACTTTGTAATTCGGATTTAAGATCTAACCATTTTGGGTTAGAATACCCAATGATATTTACCGTTTTAAACGAAGGCATATCAATTAAAGCTTGATCTTGACTAACATCCTTTCCTTTTGTGATTGAGGATTTATTATTTAAAAACAAATGGTCATTAAAGCTATAATTAGCAGTAAGATCTAATCCATATAAAGCAGCATTTGTTTGATTGTAACTCCACACTGGGAAGGCACCACGAATGGTTTGTTCTGTTCCAGTAGGCTCTATAAAAATGTAATCTTTTATATAATTATAAAAAGCTTCAATGTTTAATGATAAATTGTTTTTTTGAAAATTATAGCTGCCAGAAATACGATTTGATGTTTCTTGTTTTAAACGTAAATCTCCTAATTCAATTCTAGCTGCCGAGTGATGTAAGCCATCACTAAATAACTCGGATGGGTTAGGAGCACGATTAGATAATCCATAATTAAATATAAAGCTATTATATTCATTTAATTGATAAGCAATACCTGTAGATGCTGAAACATTGTGGTAATTAAAAACTGGATTAGTCAGTAATTGTGTGCCTAAATCGTCAATCACAATATTTCCAAAATCCGATTCATAGTTACGCTCATTCCAACGACTAGTTAAGTAATATTTTTTAGCATCAATTTGATTAAAATCATAACGTAGACCAAAATCTAATGATAAATCATTGTTTAATTTTAATTCGCTAACAATAAACGCTCCTAAATCATACTTGTCATAATCCGGAATTAGGCGTCTAACACCTGTGTTTGCTGCAAAATTATTTTGATATCCTGCATTTACTCCAAAATTATAAGAAATATTGTTTTTTGAATCCAATGTCACGCTAGTTTTTAAAGTATGTGTTTTTAAAGTTAAATCTATTGCAGGTTTATCTCTATCATCACCAACACGGATATCATACTCAAAACGATGGTTGTTTTGGTAATCATACTGTATGTCTACACGTCCAAATTTTTTAAAACGTTTGTAGAATTCAGTTTTAAAAACCTGATGGGTAACGTCTTGTTTAGGCGCATTAATATCATAACTAAAATCGTCAATTACTAATGGTTGCGGATTGTTAATCGCATTTACTAAATCTTCAATATTACCTATATGTGCTGCTCTTAAAATAGCTATTTCATTATCTAAATAACTGTAATACACATTAAAACCTTTTTGAAAAGTTTTAAAACCACCATTAATAGAAAAACCTTTAGTGTTTAAACCAGTATTGGTTAAACTATAATCTGGTGCTTCCATGTCTCCTAAACGTTTTAAAGAAGCTTGTGCACCTAAATACCAACCTTTTTTGTATGTTTTTGTTAATGAGGTATTTAAATTATAGCCTCTACCATTGGTGTTACCACTTACTATTGTTTTTCCGTAAAGTGAATCTTTTAAAGTTATATTAGAAGGTTTTAAAACAATAACTCCTCCAATTGCATCACCACCATAAGCTAACGCATTGGCACCTTTAATAACGTTGATACTACCAGCAGTGTTTAAATCTATATTTGGTGCATGTTCAATTCCCCATTCTTGGTCTTGAAGCCTTACACCATTAGTCATTACAATAATTCTGCTGCTATGTAAACCATTAATTACAGGTTTAACAATGCTATTACCAGTATTTATAGAAGATACACCACTAATTTGTTTTAAAGCATCACCTAAATTTAGTGAGCTAAAACGATCAATAACTTCTGATTTTAAATGAGTTTCTTGCGCAGTTTTAGTCAGTTTAATACCAGAAGCACCAGTCACTTTAACTTCATTTAGCTCCTCGATATGATGCTCTAGGTTAATTTCAATAAAAGTATCGTTAACTATGTTAACGTCTATTGTTTTGGTTTCGCATGCAAGATGACTAACCTCTACAGAAATTAAAGCATTACATAGGTTATCTATAGAAAAACGACCATTAATGTCAGTTGTAGTATATTTATTTAGACTTTCAATAAAAATGGTAGCATTAATTATTGGTGTACCATCATGAAAATCATGCACTTCTCCTGAAAAAGTACCATTGCAATCTTGACTTTGTGACCAACTGAATACACAGCAACACAAAACCATTAAATAATATTTCATTGTAAAAAAATTTAGTTTAAATAATTACTTATGTTAAACTAAAAAAGGAGGTCCTCTGAGAGAGAACGATAATTGCTGATGATTATAATTAAAGTTATATAATGTATTGGTGATTTTTAAGAAATTGTCTTCAATGTCTATTAGAGTAATTTCAAAAAAAGGATAGAATTGCGTGTTGAGTTTGAATTTATAAAACTCGCATTCTACGTCAGTTTTGTGCATGTGAGACGTAATATTGTCTAAGCACACTTCATGTTTATGGTTTTCAAAAACATGCGTAAATTTTACAGCAGAAGGAAGCATTACAGCAAGTAGTAAAACTATTGCTATATATTTAAATGATATGTGCTGTTGTTGTTTCAATTAATCTACAAATTTACCTAAACCAAAACGTCGTATCATCTTTTTTTCAAATTCCCAAAAAAATTTGTGTTGACCTGACAGCCATCCAAAAAAGACTAACATTATTTGATAGAAAATTAGCCCAATGATAATATATAAAATCCAATAGACCACAATATTTAAGTTTTCTTTAGTAATTCCTAACCAATTTATTATTGGTCTTCCTACAAATAAAGAAGAACTACCTGTGACAGCAAATACTATAAATATGCGGATCATTTCCCATTTGTATGTGACTTCCCATTTGTTTTCCAGTTTTTTAAACAGAAATAATACAAACTTTAATAATAATGAAGTGGTTATTATGGTAGACGTTATAACTAAGAATATATTATCGTCAATCATTTTATTAGCAAGCTTATAGCTAGAATAGGCTAGTGCCAAAAAGCCTAAAATAGGAAATAATAGTTGCCAATTGTGTTGGATTTCCCAACGTTGTTTAAATTTTTCCATTGCAATTTTTATCACTGCAAAGATATAGAAAAGGCTTTAATTAGGAGGAATACGACCACCTAAAAGATTTTGTTTATATCTGTTTTGAAAATAAACAAAATAGTTATACAACTTATAATTTACGTCATATCCATAATCTATATTGGATTGGTAATCAATTTGGAGTTCGTATAAGTTAGGATTGTAGCGCTGTGGCTGTAATACACGATTATTCCATGCTGAGACATACATTACATTTTTGTTTTCTAAATACTGTTGTGTGTAAAAGCCTTCTGGTTTAGCAACAGTTTGTAACCATGTATTAAATCCAGGCTCTATTATGATAATGTCGTATTCTGTTTTGTCACTTGATATGGTAATAGTGTCGCCAGGTTGAGCCAAAGATAAGTCTTTAGGACTATTGACTTTATTAGTTTTACAGCTATATGCTATACATAATAACAACGCAAATAAAAGTATATTTTTCATAGGCTTCTTTTTCTTAAAAATACAAAAATTTATGTTTAGTAATGCCACAAAAAAAAGCCAAACAAGTTGTTTGGCTTTTTTTTACTGTAATAGTAAAATCTTATTTTCCGAAAAGACCACCTAATAAACCAGCTATACCTCCTTTTTTCTTAGATCCACCAAGTACCATTCCTGCAACATCATCAATTATGCTACCATCACCATCTGCATCTAATATTTTTTCTAAAAAGCTTTGTTCGTTTTTAGTTTCATTTCCACCTAATAAACCACCAAGTAAACCACCTAAGTCGTTAGTAGAACTTACATTATTTTGACTTGCTTGTTTTCCTAAAACTCCCATTAATATTGGAGCAGCTACTTTTAATATGTTTGCAACAGATCCTGAATCTAAACCAGATTTTTGACCAATAACTTGTTGTACACCATCTCTTTTAGCACCTAGTACATGACCTAAAATTTTGTCACCATCATTAACCACTTCGTCATTTACACCACCTCCAAAAAGGTCTCCTAAATTATCTAATATGCTTCCGTCGTGCTTACCTTTTATCGCTCCTAAAAGTCCTTCTGCACCTTCAGGTGTTGAAGCGTTACGCTCCATTGCTTTCATTAACACTGGTAAAGCCATTGTTAAAACGCTTCCTGTTCTGTCTTGGTCTGTTCCTGTTGATCCAGATACACCACTGATGATTGTTTTCCCTAAATCTGAGTTTAAAAGGTCTAAAATTCCTGCCATTTTATATAAAAATTAATAGTTAATACAATTTGATAGTTGAAAAGTACAAAAAAAAGCCACATTTTAACAATGTGGCTTTTTATAATTTTAGGTTTCAAAAGTAAAACGATAAAGTGTTTGTTTTATCCGTTTAAAAGTATGTTTTTGATTTGAGTTGCTAACTCTGTACCGATTCTATCTTGTGCTTCATTTGTTGCAGCTCCAATGTGCGGTGTTAACGATATTCTACCATTCATTAATAATTGTACAGCAGGAGTAGGTTCGTTTTGGAAAGTATCTAGACCTGCAAATGCTAATTTTCCGCTTTCTAGTGCAGTTACCAATTCTACTTCATTAACTACACCACCTCTTGCAGCATTAATTATAGCAGAACCTTCTTTCATTAAATCAAATTCTGGTTTACCTATTACATAGTCCTTTTGTGCTGGTACGTGAAGCGTAACAAAGTCTGATTGTTTTAAAACCTCTTCCATTGGTTGTGTCTTAATATTAAATTTTACTGATTGCCCATCAAAAAAATCAACATTAACATCTGCAGCTTCTATAAATTTATCTGCTGCAATAACCTTCATACCTACGCCTAAACCTATTTTTGCAACTTCTTGACCAATACGACCAAAGCCAATAACACCAAGCGTTTTACCTCTTAACTCAACACCTTTTGCATAGTTTTTTTTCAATTTTTTAAATTGTGTGTCACCATCTAAAGGCATGTTTCTGTTTGCATCGTGTAAAAATCTTACACCTCCATAAAGGTGAGCAAAAACTAATTCTGCAACAGATTGCGAAGATGCAGCAGGCGTGTTTATTACGTGTAATCCTTTTTGTTTAGCATAATCCACGTCTATATTGTCCATACCAACACCACCACGTCCAATAATTTTAAGATTTGGACAAGCATCAATTAAATCTTTTCTAGCTGTTGTTGCACTTCTTACAAGTAATACACTAATGTCTTTATCGTTGATATAATTAATTAACTGCTCTTGGGCAACTGTAGTTGTATTAACTTCAAATCCTGCAGCTTCTAAAGCGTCAATACCGCTTTGTGAAATTCCGTCGTTTGCTAATATTTTCATTTTCAATAATTTTTATGCTTTGCTTTCTAATTCGCTCATTACTTCTACAAGTGCTTTTACGCTATCTAATGATAAGGCATTGTACATACTTGCTCTATACCCTCCAACACTTCTGTGTCCATTTAATCCACTAATACCTGCTTCTTTCCACATGGTATCAAAGGTTTCTTTTAAATCTTCGTTAACCAAAGTAAAGGTTGCATTCATGTCTGATCTATCTTCTTTTGCTGCAAACCCTTTAAATAATGGGTTTAAATCTATTTCAGAATACATCAAACGTGCTTTTTTCTCGTTTTCTTTTTCAATAGCTTTAATACCACCTAAATCTTTTAACCATTGTAATGTTAACATTGATGTGTAAACCGCAAAAACAGGTGGTGTGTTAAACATACTGCTTTTGTCTATGTGTACTTTATAGTCTAACATTGACGGTATTTTACGAGATACTTTACCTAAAATATCTTCTTTAACAACTACTAAAGTTGTACCAGCAGGTCCCATGTTTTTTTGAGCTCCTGCATATATTAAGTCAAATTGAGAGAAGTCTAATGAACGTGAAAATATATCACTACTCATATCACATACTAATGGGATTGGTGATTTAGGAAAACTTTTCATTTGTGTTCCAAAAATGGTATTGTTTGAAGTACAGTGAAAATAATCATGATCCTCTGGGATATCATATCCTTTAGGGATATAATTATAGTTGGCGTTTTTAGAAGAAGCTACTTCTAAAATATCATCAAAAATTTTAGCTTCTTTAATTGCTTTGTCAGCCCAAGTTCCTGTGTTTAAATACGCTGCTTTTTTTTCTAATAAATTTTGAGCTACCATTAAAAATTGCATGCTTGCTCCACCTTGTAAAAATAAAGCCTTATAACCTTTACCTTCTAGGCCTAATAACTCTAAAGCTAATGCTCTAGCTTGTTCCATTACATCAACAAAGGACTTACTTCTATGCGAGATTTCGATTAAAGATAATCCGTTGTCAAAATCTAATAAAGCTTGTGATGCTTTTTGTAATACTTCTTTAGGTAATACGCATGGTCCTGCGCTAAAATTATGTTTTTGCATGGTTACAAATTTAGTTTTCTGTCAAAACAGAAATTATCTTATTTTATCAATTAACAAAGGTGCTAATTATTGATTTAAATTAAGTTAAGAATTTAATAATTTATCCGTTAGATTTTTAATAAAAATGCAATAGTGTCAACATTGTCTGCGTAATCTGAAAGTTCTGGTTTTTGTGTTTTTCCAAACGGGATTTCAGAATCACTAAAGTTATTAGCTACAATACATTGAATTAAATCTTGATCAATTTCTAATTTTTGTTTTAAAGTTTCAGTAGAATCATAATACTCATAAAACACTGTTGCTATTGGAGAAGCATAGCTTTGATCTTCTTTAATCATTAAAAAGCCATTTTCTAGCATGTCAAATTCACTCATTATATAAACAGCTTTATTGTAATCATAATTATTAGCGTATTTAGCTTCGTTAATAATAGGATTCCATTTATACATAGCATTAAAAAAAGCATCAAAGTTATAATCTCTAGGTATAAACATTTTAGAAACATTTCTGCAACCTAAACCGTAGTATCTAAAAATATCATCTGATAATGCGTCTAACTGTTCTGGAGTTTCTGATCCTGTTAGTATGGCAGCAGAGTTTCGGCTTTTTCTAATTATTGAAGGTTTATCTTTAAAATAAAACTCAAAATAGCGAGCAGTATTATTGCTTCCCGTTGCTATTACAGCATCAAAGTTTTTTAACTTATCTTCTGTAAATTGTATTTTTCCTTTTAAATCAGGAGCTAAGTGTTCTAAATATTTTGCTAAATAGGGTAGTAGGTGTTTGTCATTTGACGATTGTTTAACCAAAACAGAATGACCTGTAAGTACAACACATAAAAAGTCATGAAAACCTACTAACGGAATATTACCAGCCATAATAATGGCAACGGTTTTAGGCTTAGTAGTGGTTAAATCATAGCTTTTTAACCAATTTTGAAGCGCATCTTCAGTTAACTGGTCGCTCCAACCTTTTAAAGCATATTGAATATTTTGTTGTGTAAACCAACCATTATGTTCTTTTGCTAGCTTAATTTGATGTTTAAAACCATCAAAAAATAAATCGTTGTGTGGTATGTTTTCTTTTTTATCAGCGCTTTCTGTAGTAAATTGGCTAATAAAACGACCTAATTGTACAAAAGCTTCTGTTATGTGATCTTTGTTACTCATTATTATTTGTATAACACCTTTTTTGGCTTTATTTTTGCGCTACAAAGTTAAGTAAACAAAAAAGATTAAAAATACGCTATGGCAATTATTATAACAGACGAATGTATTAACTGTGGAGCTTGTGAACCAGAATGTCCTAATACAGCTATTTATGAAGGTGCTGATGATTGGAGATATAAGGATGGAACAAGCTTAAACGGTAAGTTAGTATTAACTGATGGGAAGGAAGTTGATGCAGACGAAGCACAAGAGCCTATTAGTGATGAAATTTATTACATTGTACCTGATAAGTGTACTGAGTGTGTAGGTTTTCATGAAGAGCCTCAATGTGCAGCAGTTTGTCCAGTGGATTGTTGTGTACCTGATGATAACCATGTGGAAAGTGAAGAAACTTTATTAGGAAAACAAAAATTTATGCATCCTGATGGATAATATCTATTAGAGATACTTACCTGATATAAACTAAATTAAACCTAAGCAATGTCTTAGGTTTTTTTTTTTGTTTTTATGCTATTTTTTGAGCAACTACAGCATAACAATCAAACATATATGCTGGCTTATCAATAAACTCTAAAACCTTAAAATTATTAAGGTGTAGTAGAAGTTCCCACTCATTTTTGGTAAATGCTCTTACTTCTGATTTATCCTCTGCTATTAGTATTTTTTTGTTTTGTTTAATTTGAAAGTATTTTGAATGCCAATCAAACATAAAATTGTTTGAGGTATTTGTGTTTAAATAACTGTCCCTACTATAATGTTTGTTGTTAAATGACGCAGCATGATATAAGTGTTTACCGCCTTTAATTATTTTAAAAAACCGATTAGCATCTATAAAATCAAAACACAATATGCCATTGTTATTTAAGTTTAAATGTGTGGCTTGCAAAGCGTTAGATACATCTTTGTTTGATAGTAAATAACTAGTAGAGCGTCCTGTAATTATAGTGCAATCTACAGACTTTTCTAGTTTAAAATGCCTCATGTCTCCTTGCATAAAATGACCCTTAGGTAATTTTAAGGATGATAAATTTACCATATCTTGGCTATAGTCTAATCCTTGATAATTAAAGTTGTTGTCTATAAAATGTTTAGCTAAGTTACCTGTTCCAGAGCCTATTTCTAAAACGTTGTTTTTAGTATATTTTTTAAGTATTGTACTGTAAAACAAATACTCATCTTTATAGTTAATAAAGGTTTGATACATACTATCGTATATTTTTTCAAAACCATTTGAATATAAACTTTGCATAATAAATTAAAGTTTTAGTTAGCTTTATAAACGAATTGCATTAATTTAAAGATAAAAAAAATACTGCTCGAAAAGAGCAGCATTTTTTTATTAAAACTATTTTAAATATTAAAACTTATAGTTTAAAGATAAATTAAACATTGTCCCTAATTGACTAAAATGATAACCATCATAAGTCATTTGAGAGTAACGTTGGTTAAAAGTAATTAAATTAGATTGATTTTGTGTAGCTGCTGGGTCTGCTAATATTGCATCTCCTGCAGTATTTTCAGCTTTAAATTCCCATTCAGGTAACACATTTAATAAGTTGTTTACGTTTAAAGCAATAGTTAACTTATCTGTTGCGCTATAATTTATTCCAAGATCTGTAACTATTTTTGGTGTAAACTCAGTGCGTAAATCATTACTCATACCTTGTTGTTTAAAAGTTGTTTTACCAAAGTATGTGTTGTTTAGAGATAATCCCCATTTGTTAATTTCATAATTTGCACCTAAAATCCATTTAGTTTGTGGTCTAGAAGTAAAAAATAATGCTTCTTGTGTTGGATTTACAACTGATTGACCTGAGTTAGCAACTAATGGAATGTCTTTAACAGCTCCATCTCTTTCGTTTTGGATAGTATAGTTTCCTGATAGGTTTAAGTCTAAATCTCCTTCACCTAATTTTATATTTCTTTTACTTAATACAACATCAATACCAGATGTTCTAGTATCTATAGCATTTGAGAAAAAACTAACATCGCTTAAATTATTGTTTGTTAGAAGTATATCTAATGGATTGGTAGGATCTCCACTTGCTCCAATTTCAGAACCTAAAACTATTCTATCTTTTACAGCTATATTATAATAGTCTAAAGTAAAGCTAATTCCGTTATCAAATTTACCACCAAGACCAATTGTAAAGTTGTTAGAAGTTTCTGCGTCTAACTCAGGAATGTCTAGTAATTTAGCTTGAGTCGATACATTATTAATTAAACCTCCAACTTGAATTCCTTGACCTGGAATAAAGCTATATTGTGCTTTTTGGGTATAAATTTGGTGTAATGTAGGCGCTCTAAAACCAGAAGATATAGAGGCTCTTGTGGATATTTGATCTGTTATTTTGTAACGTGTACTAAATTTGTAAACAAAAGTGTTTCCAAAATCAGAATAATTTTCCGTTCTAACAGTACCACTTAATAAAAAAGCATCACTAACATCGTAATCCATCGAGAAGTAGGCACCAATGTTATATCTATTAAATTTACCTGAGTTTTCTGGGCTATTTCCAGCAAAAGAATCGGCTCCACCACCATCATAAGATGCTAAACCCCCTTCAATAACTTCAAATACTTCGTTTCTAAATTCTGCACCAAAACCTATACTAACTTTATCAGATAATAATCTATTAATATCAATATTACCAACATTATGAGAAAATCTAGTTCCTCCTGGATCAAAAGATTGTGGGCTATTTGCTCTATATAATTCGACAGGTTCAAATTCTTCGCCTGGATCAGGTTGACCATTACCATTTGCGTCGTTAAAGCTTGGTGCAAAAACAGCATTTCTGTTATGTGACTGATTTACTTTATAGGTTTGGGTGTTTCCACCAGTTGTATAACTTAAATCAACATTCCAATCATTAATTTTAGTCTTTATTCCAATTGTCCCATTATAGTCGTTAAGTAAACCTTCAAAAGTTGGTACATAACCATCATAACCTCCTGGTGTTAATGGGTTGTTTCCAGGGAAAAAATCGCCTAAATATGAGTAGTAGTCAACGCCATCAACCTCACTAGGGTCTAAACCTTGTGCTCTTCTCCAATATGGTGTTCTGTAATTAGCAAAGCTATTTACTTTTTTGTAAACGTAAGCTGCGTTAAAATACAATTCTGCATTCTCTGAAATATCTAATCCGCTGTTAATTAAAAATTTTGATGCAGCTGTTTCAGGAGATCCATTAATATTTCCTGCATCTGGTCTACGTCCTAAAAATTCATTTACAAGCGCAATTTCAGCAGGACTTCCACCTGTAAAATCTGCAATTTCACCAGCAGCATCTACTGTTCCTGGTCTATTGGCTAAATTAGTTTTAGAAAAATCAATAGTATAATTAATAAACCCTTTGTCATCTCCAATAGTTGATCCATTGTTTACAGCTATTCCGATCATTTCACCATCGCCTTCGCTAGTGATTCCACTTCTTAAAGTTGCAGAACCATTATTAACGTCATCCTTAAGTATAATATTCATTACACCTGCAATTGCATCAGATCCATATTGAGCAGATGCGCCATCACGAAGGATTTCAACACTTTTAATAGCGTCTGTAGGGATTGCAGAGATGTCTGCACCAGTTTCTCCACGACCAGGTGAAGTTTGGGTGTAAAGTAGGGCACTTAAGTTTTTACGTTTACCGTTAATTAAGATTAAGGTTCTACTTGGACCCATGTTTCTAATTTCATAAGGATCTAATAAAGAAGTCGCATCGTTAACAGGTGTTTGCACTGTGTTAAAGGATGGTATTCTGTATTGTAATGCTTTATCAAAAGTAGGTTGTCCGGTAGAATTTAACTCTTTAACGCCAACCACGTCAATAGGTAATGCGCTATCTACGTTACTTCTAGGGGCTGTTCTTGATCCTACAAGCACTACTTCGTCCAAAGCTTCTCCACTTGCTAAAGTAACATTAACTGTAGATTTA
Organism: Olleya marilimosa CAM030; assembly: GCF_000518485.1. Lineage (GTDB taxonomy): Bacteria > Bacteroidota > Bacteroidia > Flavobacteriales > Flavobacteriaceae > Olleya > Olleya marilimosa. Next base: position 561,500 of record NZ_JADR01000001.1, read on the forward strand.
CCGTTTACTGCTATTTCTTTAGTTTCGTAACCAACATAGCTAAATACTAAAGTAGCATTGCTTGACACGTTTAATGAGTAGTTACCATCAAAGTCTGTTGTTGTTCCATTGGAAGTTCCTTTTTCTACAACATTAACTGTAGGAATACCAAAACCATCGTCACCTGTAACAGTACCTGTTACATTAGTTTGGGCACTTGCAAATGCTACAGAAAGAAGTAGTAAAAACAATAATTTAAGTTTTTTCATATTTAAATATTTTAAGTTGATTAATTGCTAAATTATGTTAAAATTTTAACAAAACGATGTTGTTTAGTTAAAAACTTAATAAAATTTGTAAGAATTCATCAACACTATTGTTAAAAAGCTAACGTAATACTAGGGTTTTGTTAAGTGAATTAAAAATAAAACAACAGTGATTTAGTTGATAAGATAGTGCTATATTTGTAGCCTTAATTTGAAATAAAAATTCTTTACATGAAAGCAGGAATTGTAGGATTGCCTAACGTTGGTAAATCAACATTATTTAATTGTTTATCAAATGCAAAAGCGCAAAGTGCTAACTTTCCGTTTTGTACTATAGAGCCTAATATAGGTGTAGTAAATGTACCAGACCCAAGATTAGAAAAGTTAGAAAGCTTGGTTAATCCTGAACGCGTAATGCCAGCAACTGTAGAAATTGTAGATATTGCAGGATTAGTAAAAGGAGCAAGTAAAGGAGAAGGTCTAGGAAATCAGTTTTTAGGAAACATTAGAGAAACCGATGCTATTTTACACGTATTACGTTGTTTTGATAATGACAATATTGTACATGTTGATGGTAATGTTAATCCAATTAGAGATAAGGAAACTATCGATATGGAATTACAATTAAAAGACCTTGAAACTGTTGACAAAAAATTAGAAAAGGTAAAACGTGCTGCTAAAACAGGTAACAAAGAGGCTCAAAAAGAAGAAGCTGTATTATTAAAGTTAAAAGCTGGTTTAGAAGCAGGTAAATCTGTTAGAGCTTTAGAGTTTTCAGAAGATGAATTAGAAGAGTATGTTAATCCTGCTCAATTAATTACTGGAAAACCTGTATTGTACGTTTGTAATGTTGATGAGGATAGTGCTGTATCTGGAAATGCATATGTAGACTTAGTAAAAGAAGCTGTTAAAGATGAAAATGCTGAAGTATTAGTGTTAGCTGTAGGTACAGAAGCAGATATTAATGAGTTGGATGATTATGAAGAGCGTCAAATGTTTTTATCAGATATTGGATTAGATGAACCAGGATCTGCAAAACTTATCAGGTCTGCTTATAAATTATTAAATCAACAAACGTATTTTACAGCTGGTGTTAAAGAGGTAAGAGCTTGGACAATAAATGTTGGTGCAACAGCTCCACAAGCTGCAGGAGTAATACATACAGATTTTGAAAAAGGTTTTATTCGTGCAGAGGTAATTGGATACGAGGATTATATTACCTACGGAAGCGAAGCTAAAGTTAAAGAAGCTGGTAAAATGAGAGTAGAAGGTAAAGGCTATACTGTTAAGGATGGAGATGTTATGCATTTCTTGTTCAACGTATAAACACTTAAAATAAAGTATTTTAAACGCCATAATGATAGTTTTCATTATGGCGTTTTGTATTTTTACAATAAAGTAAATTATATGCCTTTAATTGTTCTTGAAACAATAATACATACGGATACACTCACTTGTTTTGATTTGTCTAGAGATATAGATTTTCATAAGGATGCATTAAAACATTCAAATGAAAAAGATATTGCAGGCAAAACGTCTGGTCTACTAGGTTTAGGAGAATCAGTAACATGGGAAGCTACTCATTTTGGAATTCGTCAGCATTTAACATCTAAAATTACTCAGCTGGACGCTCCAAACTATTTTGTGGATGAAATGGTTTCAGGAGCCTTTAAAAGTTTTAAGCATGAGCATATTTTTAATTCTAAAGAAAAAGATATCATCATGATTGATAAGTTTTATTTTGAATCACCTTTTGGTATTATAGGTAAAATAGTTAATGTTTTATTTTTAACTAAATACATGAAAAACTTACTTAAAACTAGAAATCAATATTTAAAAATAAAAGCAGAAAACTTACAAAATCAATATTCTTAACAGTAATAGTTATACATTGTTAATTACTTTATCTATGCAGTGTTTCATTTTTTAAAGGGTTATATTATATTAGCAACGTATCTCCAAATTGCATCTAAATTTTATGTCAGAACAAACTAAATATACCGAAGATAATATACGATCATTAGACTGGAAAGAGCATATTCGTATGCGTCCTGGAATGTATATTGGAAAACTTGGTGATGGATCGTCTCCAGATGATGGTATATATATTCTGCTTAAAGAAGTGTTAGACAACTCTATTGATGAGTATGTCATGGGAGCAGGTAAAACCATAGAAATTTCGATACAAGGTAGTAAAGTTATTGTTCGTGATTATGGACGTGGTATTCCTTTAGGAAAAGTTGTAGATGTTGTGTCTAAAATGAACACAGGAGGAAAGTACGACTCTAAAGCCTTTAAAAAATCTGTCGGATTAAATGGTGTTGGTACCAAAGCTGTTAATGCTTTATCTTCTTATTTTAGAGTAGAATCGTCTAGAGATGGTAAAAGTGCTTCAGCAGATTTTGAACAAGGTAATTTAGTTAATCAAGAATTTTTAGAAGAAACAACAAGACGTAAAGGTACCAAGGTATCCTTTGTGCCTGATGATATTATATTTAAAAACTACAAATACAGAAGTGAATATGTAGTTAAAATGCTTAAAAACTATGTCTACCTAAATCCAGGTCTGACCATAGTTTTTAATGGAGAAAAATTTTATTCTGAAAATGGATTAAAAGATTTATTAGCAGAAAAAATAGCAGAATCAGACTTATTATATCCAATCATTCATTTACGTGGTGATGATATTGAAGTAGCATTAACACATAGTAAAACCCAATACAGCGAAGAATATAACAGTTTTGTAAACGGTCAAAACACAACACAAGGAGGAACACACTTAAATGCCTTTAGAGAAGGAATTGTAAAGACAATTCGCGACTTTTTCGGAAAACAATATGATGCATCAGATATACGTAAATCTGTAGTTAGTGCAGTCGCTATAAAGGTTATGGAACCTGTTTTTGAGAGTCAAACAAAAACTAAATTAGGGTCAACAGACATGGGAGGAGAGTTACCAACTGTTAGAACCTATGTTACCGATTTTTTAAAAACACATTTAGATAACTATTTACACAAAAACCCGGAAACAGCAGATAAGCTACAGCGTAAAATTTTACAAGCAGAACGTGAACGTAAAGAGCTGTCAGGTATTAGAAAATTAGCAAAAGACAGAGCTAAAAAGGCAAGTTTACATAATAAAAAACTTCGTGATTGTCGTGTGCATTTTGGCGATATTAAAAACGAACGAAACCTAGAAAGCACCTTATTTATTACAGAGGGAGATTCTGCATCAGGTAGTATCACAAAATCTAGAGACGTTAATACACAAGCAGTATTTAGTTTAAAGGGTAAACCATTAAATTGTTACGGATTAACAAAGAAGATTGTTTATGAAAATGAAGAATTTAATCTACTGCAAGCTGCTTTAAATATCGAAGAGTCACTAGAAGATTTAAGATACAACAACGTCGTTATTGCAACAGATGCCGATGTCGATGGTATGCACATTAGACTGTTATTAATAACTTTCTTTTTACAGTTTTTTCCAGAAGTCATTAAAGAAGGACACTTGTATATACTGCAAACCCCTTTATTTAGGGTTCGTAATAAAAAAGAAACCATTTATTGTTACTCAGAAGAGGAGCGTAAAGACGCTATTGAGAAGCTAAAACCAAAACCAGAAATTACTCGATTTAAAGGTTTAGGTGAAATTAGTCCAGATGAGTTTGTTCACTTCATAGGTGAAGACATTAGATTGGATCCAGTAATGCTAGATGATAACATGTCTATTGAAGAGTTATTATCATTTTACATGGGTAAAAACACACCAACCAGACAAGAGTTTATTATTGATAATCTTAAAGTTGAACTTGATTTAATTGAGGAGGATAAATAGATGATAGAAGAAAACGACGACCTAGCTAACGACAATTTAGAAAACTTAGATAATCAAGAACCAAAAGAAACCATTACCAGGATTACTGGTATGTATAAAGAATGGTTTTTAGATTATGCCTCATATGTAATTCTGGAACGTGCAGTTCCAGCTATTGAAGACGGTTTTAAACCTGTACAACGACGTATCATGCATTCCATGAAGGATTTGGATGATGGTCGTTATAACAAAGTAGCCAATATTGTTGGACATACCATGCAGTATCATCCACATGGAGATGCAAGTATTGCAGATGCTATGGTCCAAATTGGTCAAAAAGACTTATTAATAGATACCCAAGGAAACTGGGGAAACATCCTAACAGGAGATCGTGCAGCAGCAGCACGTTATATTGAAGCCCGAATTTCTAAATTTGGATTAGACGTTGTCTTTAATCCTAAGATAACAGAATGGCAAGCGTCCTATGATGGTCGTCGTAAAGAGCCTGTAAATTTACCTGTAATGTTTCCTTTATTGCTAGCGCAAGGAGGAGAAGGTATTGCTGTAGGATTATCTACAAAAATATTGCCTCATAATTTTATTGAGTTAATTGACGCTTCGGTTAAACACTTGCAAGGTAAACGCTTTACATTGTTTCCAGATTTTCCTACAGGAGGTATTGCAGATTGTAGTGATTATAATGATGGATTGCGTGGCGGAAAAGTACGTTGTCGCGCTAAAATTAGCCAATTAGATAAAAACACATTGGTTATTAATGAGTTGCCTTTTGGTACAACAACTTCTTCATTAATCGATTCAATATTAAAAGCAAACGACAAAGGGAAGATTAAAATCAAAAAAATAGAAGATAATACAGCTGCAACTGTAGAGATTTTAATTCACTTACCTTCTGGTTTATCTCCAGATAAAACCATTGATGCCTTATATGCATTTACAGCTTGCGAAAGCTCTATTTCACCTTTAGGTTGCGTTATTGAAGATAACAAACCGCTTTTTGTTGGTGTGACAGAAATGTTGCGTCGTAGTACAGATAACACTGTAGATTTACTAAGACAAGAGTTAGAAATTAGACTAGGTGAGTTTGAAGAGCAATGGCACTTTGCGAGTCTTGAACGTATTTTTATTGAAAATAGAATTTATCGTGACATTGAAGAAGAGGAAACTTGGGATGGTGTTATAGAGGCTATTGATAAAGGTTTAAAACCACATATACAACATCTTAAACGTGCTATTACAGTGGATGATATTACGCGTTTAACAGAAATTAGAATTAAGCGTATTTCTAAATTTGATATTGATAAAGCACAACAAAAAATTGACGCGTTAGAAGCGCAAATAGCTGAGGTTAAACATCATTTAGCAAACTTAATAGACTATGCTATAGCCTATTTTACAAGACTTAAAAAAGAGTATGGTGAAGGTCGTGAGCGTAAAACAGAACTACGTGCTTTTGAAGATGTGGATGCTACTAAAGTAGTAATCAGAAACACCAAATTGTATGTAAACAGAGAAGAAGGTTTTATTGGTACATCACTAAAACGCGACGAGTATGTTTGCGATTGTAGTGATATTGACGATATCATTGCTTTTACTGCAGATGGTAAAATGATGGTTACTAAAGTGGATAGTAAAACCTTTATAGGTAAAAATATTATACACGTAGCAGTCTTTAAAAAGAAAGACAAGCGTACCATTTATAATTTAATTTATCGTGATGGCACAAAAGGTCCAGCATACGTTAAGCGTTTTGCTGTAACGTCTATTACACGAGATAAAGAATATGATTTAACCAACGGAAACAAAGGCTCTAAAACCTGGTATTTTTCTGCTAATCCAAATGGAGAAGCTGAGGTCGTTTCAATTAGTTTACGACAGGTTGGTAGTATTAAAAAACTAAAATGGGATTTAGATTTTGCAGATATTTTAATTAAAGGTCGTGCGTCTAAGGGTAACGTGGTGACTAAACATGCTATTAAATCTGTAGAGTTAAAAGAAAAAGGAATTTCGACTTTAAAACCAAGAAAAATTTGGTTTGACGACACTGTACAGCGTTTAAATGTTGATGGTAGAGGTGAGTTAGTTGGCGAGTTTAGAGGAGAAGATAAACTGCTTATTATAAATCAAAAAGGTGTTGCCAAAACAGTAACTCCAGAAGTAACACTTCATTTTGATGACGATATGATTGTCATGGAAAAATGGTTACCTAAAAAACCTATTTCTGCTATTTATTATGATGGCGAAAAGGAACGCTATTATGTTAAACGTTTTTTAATTGAAAATGAAAATAAAGAGGAGTCCTTTATTACAGATCATCCTAATTCGCAATTAGAAATTGTATCTACAGACTGGAAACCAGTTGCCGAAATTGTTTTTGCTAAAGAAAGAGGTAAAGATAGAAAGGATAACGAAGAAGTGAATTTGGAAGAATTTATAGCAATTAAAGGGATTTCTGCTTTAGGAAACCAACTAACTAAAGACAAAGTAAATGCTATTAATTTATTAGAGTCTATTCCTTATGAAGCTCCAGAAGAAACTCCAGCACAAGAAATAGAAGTGAAGGAGGAGGAGAATATTTCTGAAAAATCAGAAGCTAAAACAGATGAAAAATCTAACAAAGATGATGATAGTCAGGATTATGGGTTAGATGATAAGGGTCAGGTGACTTTGTTTTAGTGTTGCCATTCATTGCGGAACGCGCTCAAAACCTAAAAATTAAATGAAAAATAAATTTGGATTTCAAGTTCTCATAAATGGAAAAAAAATATGTCGAGCTGGATTTGAAAATGAAAACACTATAGATACCTGTATTCTAGATTCTGTAAGACGCGAAAAGGATAATTCAGAAGAATTAAACATCTCAATTAGCGGATTAAACTCGGACACTCAACAACACGCTAATTGGTTTAGTAATAAATTACAGGAAGGTGATAAGATTTCTATAGAAATAATATCTAACAATTTTGATACTCCAATTTCAATAAGTAAAGCTTTCTCAGAAAAAGATATATTATCCCAAAAATTAAAATCTTATCATAAATTAAAGGAGGAATTAAAAGATTATCTGAAGGAATAAAAACTAAGCAAACATATTGCATATGACCGAATATTTGCCAAACAAGATCTTTAAATCAGGCTTGTTACCATAGCCAATAACGTTAACAATATCATAAAATTTAAAATATTAAAAACTGCTTTTAAAGTGTTTACGTACATACTTATAAACCAATAAATATTTTAAAATTATGAAAACATCAAATTTAGCAAAAAACACAATGTTATCCCTTTTCGTTTCGGCAGCACTAGTATCTTGTAGTGATGATGATAACGATGCAATAGTTATTAACGATGGTGAACCTACTTCAGTAAAGTTATATACTTCTAATAATGCAGATGGTAATATTACAATTTATGATGTTACAGATCAATCTGCTGTAACGTCTAAAACATTAATTACAACTAGTATTGCTGCAGACGGAGTATATTATGATGCAACAAACGATTTTTTATTACAAGCTTCTAGAACAGATTTGGGATTAGAAGGTTATAATAATACAAGTAGCTTGGTTTCTGGCGCTACGTTAACAGTAGATGTGGATGGAACCAATGATATGCAAAGTCCAAGAGAAGTTGCTGTTAATGGCAATTTTATTGTGGTTGCAGATAATGCAGATGTGGATGGAGATCCATTAACTCCAGACGGAAGATTATACGTTTACACAAAAGATGGTAACACAATTACATTGCGTAATACTATTACAACGTCGTTTAAATTATGGGGAATAACGTTTGATAATAATAATCTTTATGCTGTAGTGGATGCTACAAATGAGTTAGCAGTGTTTTCGGACTTTTTATCTAACACAACAGATATGACTTTGGCAGCTACTAAACGAATTGCTGTAGAAGGAATTGTTAGAACACATGGTTTAACTTTTGATGCTAGTTCTGATGTTATGATATTAACAGATATTGCAGATGCTGCAAATGGCCAAGATGATGGAGGTTTTCATTACATCGAAAATTTTACATCAAAGTTTAATGCTGTAGCTAATGGTGGAACTTTAGAAGTGTCACAACAAGTTAGAGTATCAGGTGCTTCAACATTATTAGGTAATCCTGTAGATGTTGCTTATGATGCATCAACACAAACTGTTTACATTGCAGAAGCAGGTAATGGAGGTGGAAGAATTTTAGCGTTCAATAATTTTGAAGCTGGAGGAAACATTGCTCCTTTTATTAATAATAGTTTAGCAGCTGCATCAGCAGTATATTTATCTAAATAGATAAAGCTTATTTAATAAAAAAAAGACCATCATTTGATGGTCTTTTTTTATTGCTTTATTTTATTTCTTTTTCGAAATTTTTTGATTTAAAAACTCTATAAATAACGAGAAGGCTATAGCAAAATATAAATATCCTTTAGGTATAGCTCCTACAGTTTTACCAAAAAATGTAGTATGAGATAAGTGACCAGCTTCGGTAATTAGCATAAACCCTATTAAAATTAAAAAGGATAATCCTAAAATTTGAATACTTGGGTTGGCGTCTATAAAACGTCTAATTTTATTAGCAAAAGCAATCATTATAATAATGGATATTACTACAGCAATAATCATTAATATTAAATTATGATTGTGGTTAGTAGATAATCCATTGGTCATACCAACTGCTGTTAAAATACTATCAATTGAAAAAATAAAATCTATAATTAAAATCTGAACAATGGCTTGTTGCAAGGATTTAATAGGTTTGCTTTTAACTTCGTCTTCATCATGTGATGGTGTTTCTACTTTCTCTCTAATTTCCGAGGTGGATTTATAAATTAAAAATAATCCTCCAAAAAATAAAATTAGAGCTTGCCAACTTAATTCAAGATGCATCCAGCTAAAGTCTACTTTATAAAAGGGTTCTGATAATCCCACTAAAAAGGATACAAAAAACAACAAGATTATACGTTGTACCATTGCTAGTAGTAGTCCAATATTTGTTACTTTGTTTCGTTGGTCTTCTGGAAGTTTATTTGCAGCAATAGAAATAAAAACAATATTATCAATCCCTAATATTATTTCTAAGAAAGTTAAAGTTAATAATGCAAAAATAGCATCACTAGAAAGTAGAAAATCTAACATGTTTTATTTTTTAATATAAGCTATACCTTTTTGTTTATTGGTCTCTCCAACATAAGAATATTCAAAAGTATAAGAAGTATCTGTAGTGACTAAAACTTTAAGATGTACATCTTTACGTTCAGCCATATTTTTAGGATTTATAGTTTTGTAAATGACTTCACAATCATTTACCCATCTAACTAATGTGCTATCAACTTTACCTTCATATGTTTCTATTTGTAAACTATCTGTTCTAGTAAATGTAGATTTATAAATAACATCTCCAATTGTAACTTCACTATAAAATTGACCTGTTTTAAAGTCTTTGCAGTTTCGTTCGACTTTGTAGCAGCTAAAAAAGCTAGTTAAAATGATAAGGTATATTAGTTTTAATTTCATCGCATAAGGTTTATAACAAAATTAATGAAATGTTTGTTTAAAACTTAAAAAATTCAACCTTTCTATAAATCGCGTATTTGAAAATTTTATGTACCTAACTTCAAATTCGCAAAATTTGTAAATGGTGACAAAAAGTTGAAAAGGTGAACAAATTTAAATTTTTAAGAATTAATGACGTTTGGGTTCATTTTTTTAAAATTCGCAAAACAGAAATTTTATTCAAAAGAAAATGAAAAATAAAATAGAGGAGATCTAATTAAGAATTTTCAAAATTTGAAAAACTTCCATCAGAATAAAAAATCACGATGCGTTCAATAATTTTTCCGTTAGAAGATTTTTGATTTAAATTTTGTAGTAAATCAGAATTTTTAGTTTCTACTGGATTTTCGTTTTTTGTATTAGAAAATAAATCTTGTCCTTCATTTTTAGAAATTGGGGTAATTGGTGTTTGTCTATTTTTAGTTTCACTTTTTGGAAATTCACCTTTTCCATTCATCAACCAATACAATTCTACTTCCTCAAAAGAGGATAGCACTTTCAATACAAATTCTAAACTTGGCTTGTTTCGACCTGATAATATATGTGATATGCTAGAGCGTTGCACACCAATTTTTTCGGCGAAAGAGGACGCATTTTCACCGTAATAATCCATGACTTTTTGAAGTCTTTTTGAAAAATCTACATTGTTTATCATAACGATACAAATGTAAACATTTAATCTGAATACTTGATGTTACAAATGTAAATTTAACTGTTTTTAATATGTAAACTGTGTGAATAAAGTCTGATATTTATTATAGTAATACTTTAAACAATGTATTATAATATACTGAAAATAAGTATTTTAAAGTATTTTTGTAAGAATTTAAAAGTACTGAGTATTAACACTGTAAGTTTTGAAGCATAAACCTTAAAAATTGTTTACATAAGTAAATTACAAATGTAAATTCTATTGGTTACAATTGTAAAAAACTATTTGGTTACATTTGTAAACTAATAAAATGACTATGGATAATCAATTGTTAAATACATTATATAAAACTTACAAAGCTCCTGCTTTAAGTGGACGTTATATTAATCTAAATATGATTAAACCACTTTTAGATAATTTGCCAACATCTTATAATGTTGAAGTGATTGGGCAGTCTGTTTTAGGTGAAGATATTTTGTCTTTAACAATTGGTACAGGACCAATTAAAGTGCTTATGTGGTCACAGATGCACGGAAACGAGTCTACAACTACTAAAGCGGTTTTTGATATGATAAACAGTTTTAGTAGTGTGGAAATGCAATCTATATTAAAAGCGTGTACTCTTAAAATTATACCAATGTTAAATCCAGATGGTTCTGCTGCCTATACAAGACTAAATGCTAATAACATTGATTTAAACAGAGATGCACAAGACTTATCCCAACCAGAAAGCAAGGTTTTAAGTGCTTGTTTTAATAACTTTAATCCTGATTACTGTTTAAATCTTCATGGTCAACGTACGTTGTTTAGTGTTGGAGATACTAATAAACCTGCTACTTTGTCTTTTTTATCGCCTTCTCAAGATGAATTAAGAAGTGTTACAAGTACAAGACTAAAAGCAATGAATGTTATTAGTGCTATAAATACTGGGTTGCAAACGGATTTAGCCAATCAAATAGGTCGATATGACGATGGATTTAATATTAATTGTGTTGGAGATACGTTTCAAAGTTTAAATGCGCCTACAATTTTGTTTGAGGCTGGACATTATAAAGACGATTATAATCGGGAAGTGGTAAGAGGTTTTGTTTATAAAGCACTTTTACAGGCTCTTAATTACATTGCTAATGACAATGATTTAGGTTATAAAATGGAGGATTACTTTAAAATACCTGAAAATGGTAAGCGTTTTTATGATATCATTATTCGTAACGCTAAATATAATGACCAAGTACAGGATATAGGCATAAATTATCTAGAACAATTAATAGATAATAAGGTTAAATTTAGACCCAAGGTTGTTACGATTTCGGATTTATCTCAATTTTATGGTCATAAAGAGATGGATGCTAATAATAATGTGGTATTAAATAATGATAATACATTGATATCTATGGATTACGAAAACGATTTCGTGATTGTAAATAATGTGAAATTATCATTAAATCTTTAAAAATTTCCAATTTTAATGTATAAAATTCATTGAAAATGTTTTAATTTTGTCTATTATTTAATAAAAACATAAAATGGCAAAGTTTAAACTAGACGAAATTGATCATCAGATTCTTGATATGTTAATTGAAAACACAAGAGTTCCTTTTACAGATATAGCTAAAAAATTATTAATTTCTGCTGGTACAGTTCACGTTAGAGTGAAAAAAATGGAAGATGCAGGAATAATTAAAGGATCGTCTTTAACATTAGATTACCGTAAATTAGGATATTCATTTATAGCATACGTTGGTGTGTTTCTTCAAAACACTTCTAAAACCTCTTTTGTTTTAGAGCGTATTAATGAGATTCCTTTTGTTACTGTAGCGCATGTAACTACAGGTAAATTTAATATTTTCTGTAAGATTAGAGCTCGTAATACGGAGCATGCAAAGGATGTAATCTTTATGTTAGATGATATAGAAGGTGTTTACAGAACGGAAACTATGATTTCTTTAGAAGAAAGCATCAATGATAAAAAACGTTTAATGCATAGTATTTTTAACGAACTATAACTCGTTAATTAACATATATTAAAATAAAAAACGCTTCAATATTGAAGCGTTTTTTTGTTTATTTATATCAAATTTTAAACCTATGACCATATCTGATTTAAATGATACTGAATATATTCCTTATTTTAAAGGTTATATTGATAATGCTAAAGGACTTGAATTATTACCAGGATTACAATCTAGTTATAACGAAGCTATTGATTTTTATCTGTCAATTGATGCTAATAAATTAAGTTATAGGTATGCAGAAGGGAAGTGGACTATTAAAGAGATTATTTGTCATTTAATTGATACTGAACGTATATTTTGCTATAGATCATTACGATTTGCTAGACAAGATAAAACCGTTTTATCAGGTTTTGATGAAAATGATTATGTTGAATATTCTAAAGCGGATAATAGGTCTATAAAAGATTTACTTGAGGAATATCAAAGTGTTAGAGGTGCAACAATTAGCTTATTTAAAAGTTTTGATGACGAAACATTACTTAGTAAAGGTTTGGCTGGAACAGGACAAGTGTCTGTAAGGGCTTTGGGCTTTTTAATAGTTGGTCATGAAAAACACCATATACGTATTATTAAAGAGCGTTATTTATAGTTTTACTCCTCTTCATCAAATAAAATCAAATCGCTATCAAGTTGTTTTTCATCAAAATCTACAACAACATGACCTTTGCTATTTGTTTCTAATTCGATATTAGCATCAAAATTAGTCATCGTGTAGTGTAATTTACAACTAACTTTTACTAAATACGTGGTGTCATTTGTCTGTACTTCAACAGCTTCAATAGTTTCGTTGTTATGATTGTCAAAGGTAATAATGTCCTTGTCTCCATAACCATCCGGAAACTTTTGTGTAAGTAAATTTAATACTTCAGGTGTTAATTTTTTATAATCTACAATAACTTTTCGCATACCAATATATTTTAAATTAAACTGGTTAGAATAGTTCTGTAACATAGCAATTAACTAAAATTACAAATTATTTTAATGCAAAAGTATTATTCGTTGTAAAATTTAAAAGAATTGATTATCAGCTCGTTATCAACTATGCAATTAATTTTTGGTTGCCCAATAGCTTCTAATAAAACAAAATTAATATTGCCTTTTTCATTTTTCTTATCAAATTTCATTAAGTCAATAATAGCCAAGTGATCCTCTGTTGGAATATCTACTTTACCATATACTTTAATAAGGCTTTCTTTAATCCTTGTTGCTTTGTCCAATGGAAAATTAAGTAGCTTAGCAGATAGGTAAACTTCTAAAATCATACCAATTGCTATGGCTTCGCCATGCAGTAAAGCTTTAGTCTCGTGGTTTAAATAAAATGACTCAATTGCATGTCCTAAAGTGTGACCAAAATTTAAAGATTTTCTAAGATTTTGTTCAGTTGGATCTTGTTCTACAATAGCTTTTTTTATTAAAACTGAATCGTAAATAAGCTGATCTAAGTCTTCAATTGTTAGTTTAGATAAAGCTGTTAAATTATTGTAGTATAGTTCGTTATGTATCAATCCATGTTTAAGCATTTCAGCTAAACCAGAACGCATTTCTCTGCTAGATAGTGTATCAAGATAGCTAGTATCTATTAGCACCATATTTGGCGTTTTAATAATACCTATTTGGTTTTTTATATGGTCTAAGTCTACACCATTTTTACCTCCAATTGAGGCATCAACCATAGATAAAAGTGTCGTCGGAATATTTACAAATTGTATACCTCTTTGATAGGTACACGCAACAAAACCACCTAAATCCGTGACAACGCCTCCTCCTAAATTAATCATTAAAGATTTTCGATCTGCGCTTAATTCAGATAATGTTTGCCAAACCCCTAAACAAGTTTCTATATTTTTATGTTGCTCTCCAGCTTCAATTTCAATTATTTCAATAGCTAAGTCTGTTGTTAATTCTGATAACAACTTAGGTAAACAAAGGCTTGACGTATTGCTATCCACTAAAATAAAAATATTTGAAAACGTATTTTCAGAGATATAAGTATTTAATGCTGAGTAGCTATTTTGGTTAAATTGTATGCTGTAATCTTGGGTTTTAATAGGAGTCATAAATGCGTAAAAACGTTAAAGGGTAAAATTAATAGTTTTTTTAAAAAATAAGGCTAATGAGTAGTATATTTGTGCAGTCAAAATTAAATTATATTATGTTGGACAACACTCTTTTTGAAAACACTGAAATTGCATTTAAACTTAAAAGCGATTCTGAGTTAGAACGTGCATATTTTTTGTTTAAAATGATATCTAATCAACCATTGGTTAGAATTGGTACAGCAGCTACAAACTTTGCTTTAAAAGCACATTTGCCAGTAGAAGGTTTGATTAGAGCAACTGTGTTTGATCATTTTTGTGGTGGCGTTAATGAAGAAGACTGTTTGCCAGTAATAGACAAAATGTATACTGCAGGTGTTTGTTCGGTTTTAGATTATTCTGTTGAAGGAAAAGCTATTGAAAACCAATTTGATTCTGCCAAAGAAAAAATAATGAAACTTGTTGAGTTTAGCGATGAGAAAGAAGCGATGCCTATTGTAGTATTCAAACCAACAGGATTAGGACGTTTCTTTTTGTTTCAGAAAAAAGGAGAAGGTAAAGCATTTACCGAAGCAGAGCAGCAAGAATGGGATAGAGTAGTAGCAAGATATCATGCTATATGCAAATTGGCTAAAGAAAGAGATGTTGAAGTGTTAATTGATGGTGAAGAAAGCTGGATGCAGGATGCTGCAGATGATTTAGCAGAAGATATGATGAAGGTTTATAACACAGATAAGCCTATAGTATATAATACATTGCAAACCTATAGACATGACCGATTAGCGTTTTTAAAAGCATCGCATGAGCGTGCTAAGTCAGGAGGTTATTTACTAGGTTATAAGATTGTTAGAGGTGCTTACATGGAAAAAGAACGTGAGCGCGCAAATGATAAAGGTTATGAATCACCGATTTGTAAAGACAAAATAACAACAGATAAAAACTTTAATGATTGTTTGTTATATATTTTAAATAACTTAAGTACAATCTCAATATTTATTGGTACTCACAACGAAGAAAGTTCTTTTTTAGCCTTAAAGCTAATGGATGAATTAGGTATTGGTAAAGACGATAATCGTGTTTGGTTTGGTCAATTATTTGGTATGAGTGATCATATTAGTTTTAATTTAGCAGCACATGGTTATAATGTCGCAAAATACTTGCCTTTTGGACCAGTTAAGGACGTTATGCCATACTTAATTAGACGTGCAGAAGAAAACACATCTGTTGCAGGACAAACAGGACGAGAGTTGACTTTATTGAAAAAAGAACGAAAAAGAAGAAAGCATAGTTAGTTTATGACTTTAATAGTTTGCATAGTTGCAATGCTATCGCAGTTTTCAATATAAAACTCATAATTCTTATTGTCTTTAGATTCGCCTGAAATAAAATACATACCACAAGGCTCTTTTCTAGGTTCACTTTTAGAAAAATCTACATCTCCTTTTTTTAGTATGTAACTTATTGCAGAAGTGTCAATGACTTTAGTGTCTATAAGTGCTTGGCTTTCTGGTGAAAAGTCTAATGTTTTTGTGCGTATATTTTTTAGGACTCTTCCTTCTGGACCATAATTATACTCACAAGAAACACCTCTTCCGTTTAAAAAAAATGCTAATAAGACTAAGCCAATAGAGAATCCTCCTAAATAGTAACCAATTCTGTGTAATATTTTCATTCTAATATTTTAAAATGCAAATTTAGAATATTAATAGGTTTATATCACTATGATTTAGGTCAAACCATTCTCCAACTGCACGACTTGTTAAAATTCCGTGATAAAAATACAATCCATTTTTAAGACCTTTATCAAATCTAATAGCATGTTCTAAACCACCATTATCTGCAATTTCTAGTAAATAAGGCGTAAAAATATTACTAATAGATGCCGAAGCGGTTCTAGAGTAGCGTGCTGGAATGTTTGGTACACAGTAGTGTATTACGCCATTTTTTATATAAGTTGGATTATTATGTGTTGTAATTTCGCTAGTTTCAAAACAGCCACCCATGTCAATGCTAACATCTATTATTACAGCGCCTTTTTTCATGCTTTCTACCATGGTTTCAGACACAATAATTGGTGCTCTGTCTTTTCCTCTTACAGCTCCAATGACTACGTCACAGCGTTTTAGGGCTTTGCTTAAATATTTAGGCTGAATTGTGGATGTGTACAGTGTGCGTCCAAGATTGGCTTGTAAACAACGTAATTTGGTGATAGAATTGTCAAAAACCTTAACATTAGCACCAAGTCCAACTGCGCTTCTGGCAGCAAACTCGCCAACAGTTCCTGCACCAAGTATAACTACTTCAACAGGCGGAACACCACTAATATTTCCAAACATTAATCCGTTACCATTACTAGAATTACTTAGTAACTCGGCTGCTATTAATACCGAAGCAGTTCCTGCAATTTCGCTTAATGCTCTAACTGCAGGATAAGCACCATCAGCATCACGAATAAACTCAAAAGCTAAAGCAGTGATTCGTTTTGCAGCTAGTTTTTCAAAATATTTTTTTGTTTGTGTCTTAATTTGTAAAGCCGAAATTAAGGTGGTTTGAGGATTAATTAATTCTAATTCCTCTAAAGTAGGTGGTTCTACTTTTAAAATCATTGGGCAAGAATACACTTTTGCAGTATCTTTTGTGACTTCAGCTCCAGCTTCGCTATAATCTTTATCGCTAAAATTAGAGCCATTACCAGCTTCAGACTCAATTAAAACACGATGACCATTACTAACAATTGCTGATACAGCGTCAGGAGTAAGGCAAACACGTTTTTCTTGAAAAGCGGTTTCTTTAGGAATACCTATAAATAAACTGCTTTTGTGTTTAAAAATCTCTAAAGTTTCCTCTTGAGGTAATAATTCTGCTTTTGAAAATGGAGACAGTGGTTTAGACATTATTAATGTGGTTTTTAAAACTGAAACAAATTACAAATTATTGTAATTAAAGCATTAAAAATAAAGTCTTATTTTTTCCCATAAAGTTTTAGGCTTTTTAAAAAGCTCTTCTTCTTGTTCTTCCAAGGTTTTATCAGCTTTTGTAGTGTTAACTAGATTCTGAATAAAACTGTTAATAATATAATAGGTCTTAAACATATATAAAGTAGGGTAGTAAGGGGTTGTTGTATGGGTAATATTAAAAGTATTGTTTAACTTTTCCCCAAAACGTTTTTGGTTTAAATGTTAATTCGTCCTCTAGATCTTGTATGGTTTTGTCAACGGTATTTAGTCTATTAAATATTCTTGCTCTAACTAAATAGATTGATGGGATAATTATTGCCATAAATGGTAACATATGGATTAAATTAAATTCATCGAAATAATATGTGTTATTTAATGCAAAATGTATTAATTGATAACTATACATCATAATTGGTACTAATAATGCATGATACCACCAGTGTCGACAGGTAAAGAACCAAATAAATAGCAGTAGTAATGGAATTAACTTACCTGTTATTGTCCAAACAACAATTTGAACATTTTCGTAAACTACACTATTAAATTTGTAAAAAAAAGTGTCCCAAACCTGTTGGTCTGGAACACTTTCATAAATGTAAAACAGATAAGGAGTTAAAGCAATAAATGTTGCTATAATCGAACCTGAAATTATTATTTTTCTATTAACCTGCTGGTGGGATTTTGATTTTTCTTCCGTCGATTTCTGTTGTTTGTTGTCCATTTAAATCAATAAGATTTGTTGCTTGTGCAGTGAATAATACACCACCAAAAATAGCTAATGCTATTACGTACTTTTTAGTTTTCATTTTGTTAGGGATTTAATTAATTATACCTCTAAAGTATATAAAATCTCTAATCGAAAATTGACTAAATGTTAAAATTATGTTAAAAACAAGCTTTTTTTAATTTCTTGTTGTGGTTTAAACCACACTTGGTCAAAAATACACTATTTATTGAAAGAAAAAAGAGAATTTTTTAATCATTATTGGTCAGCGTAAGCTCTCGAGTAGAATTTTCTGACAATTTAATATTAATCGTCGTAAACTGGTCTTGTAATAAGGGTTTTAAAAGATTTGGCCATTCTACAAATACATAATCATTAGAATATATATAAGTTTCTATACCAAAATTGTATAATTCTTCTTCGTCATCGACACGGTACAGGTCAAAATGAAAGATATTGTCATTTATGCCTTTATACTCGTTAACTAATGAAAAGGTCGGACTGCTAACTAGGTCCTCACTACCTAATAAGCCTACAAGTGTTTTTATTAATGTTGTTTTGCCAACACCCATGTCACCTTCAAACAGTATGATTTTAGAGGTTGCTGCTTCTAAAACTTGTTTTGCTACTGTTTCTACTTGTTCTATATTATATTGTATAGTCACTTTAATCTTTTTTTTTGTGCAAAAATAAATTATTTAGGGCTTAATACTACAAATGGGATTATCATTTCTTCTAAAGAGACACCACCATGTTGGTAAGTGTTTCTGTAATAACTTACATAATGATTATAGTTATTTGGGTAAGCAAAAAACAAATCGTTTTTAGCAAATATAAACGAGCTGTTCATATTAATAGATGGTAAGTGTATTGTTTTTGGGTCTTTAGCAGCTAATACATCTTTGTTTTCGTAGCTTAGACTTCTACCTGTTTTATAACGTAGGTTTAAACTGGTGTCTCTGTCTCCAATAACTTTAGATGGGTTTTTAACATTAATGGTTCCGTGATCTGTGGTAATTATAAGTTTAAAACCCATGTGTTGGGCTTGCTGAATCATTTCTAATAAAGGAGAGTTTTTAAACCAACTTTGTGTTAAACTTCTATAGGCTTTGTCGTTAGAGGCTAATTCTTTAACAACATCCATTTCGGTTTTAGAGTGCGAAAGCATGTCTACAAAGTTATATACTACAACAGTCAAATCGTTTTCTTTTAACCCTTTAAAATTGTCTGCTAGTTTTTTACCAGATGCTAGATTAGTAATCTTATAATATTCATGTTTAAGGTGTGTTAGGCCTAAACGTTTCATTTGCGCATTTAAAAAGTCGGCTTCATGTAGGTTTTTACCACCTTCATCTGTATCGTTTTTCCAATATTCTGGATGTAGTTTTTCCATGTCACTTGGCATTAAACCAGAAAAAATGGCATTTCTTGCGTATTGTGTAGCGCTAGGTAAGATGCTGTAAAAAGCTTCCTCTTTTTGTTTTTTGTAATGATTGTTTACAAAAGGTTCAAACGCTTTCCATTGGTCATAACGTAAATTATCTACTACAATTAATAAAGTTGATTGCTCTTTACTTAATTCTGGAGCAATTTTTTCTCTAAATAAGGTGTGTGATAATACAGGAGCATCAGTATTAGGCTCAAACCATGAAGGGTAATTTTTATCAATAAATTTTCCAAATTGTGTGTTAGCTTCGTTTTTTTGTGATTCTAAAATTTCAAACATACTAGGGTCTTCAATGTCTTCTAACTGAATTTCCCAATAAATTAGTTTTTTGTAAAGGTCTACCCATTCTTCATAACTATTTACCATGGACATGTCCATCGCAATTTTTCTAAATTCTTGCTGATAATTGGAAGTCGTCTTTTCTGACACTAATCTAGAATGGTCTAAGTTTTTCTTTAAACTAAGTAGTATTTGATTTGGGTTTACAGGTTTTATCAGGTAGTCAGCAATTTTATTTCCAATAGCTTCTTCCATAATATATTCTTCCTCACTTTTAGTGATCATTACTACAGGAAGTGTGTCTTGTTTTTCTTTAATTTCATTTAAAGTTTCTAAACCACTTAAACCAGGCATGTTTTCGTCTAAAAAAACAATATCAAATTTTTTCTCATCTAAAATTTCTAAAGCTTCTGTTCCGCTGTTACAAGTAGTCACTTTATAGTTTTTTTGTTCTAAAAAGATGATATGAGGCTTTAATAAATCTATTTCGTCGTCAACCCAAAGAATATTTATATTGTTCATGTATATTTGTGTATATTAATTAAATAAAGGATTAAGCTTGAAAGCAAGTAACAAACTTAAAATACTAAACGATCCAATTTACGGATTTATTACTATACCAAATTCTATAATATTTGATTTAATTGAGCATAAATACTTCCAACGACTACGACGTATCTCTCAAATGGGTTTGTCCTATTTAGTATATCCAGGTGCACACCATACACGTTTTCATCATGCTATTGGTTGCATGCATTTAATGCAAAAAGCAGTGCAAGTGCTTCGTTTTAAAGGTGTTGAAATTTCTGAAAAAGAAGAAAAAGCGCTTTACATCGCTATTTTATTACACGATATAGGTCATGGACCATTTAGTCATGCTATGGAGCATAGTATTGTAAGTGGTGTTTCTCATGAAGAAATTTCGTTGTTATTTATGGAAGCTTTAAATATAGAATTTAACGACGATTTAACACTTGCTATTCAGATTTTTAAAGGAGACTATCACAGGACCTTTATGTTGCAGTTAATCTCCAGTCAAATTGATATGGATCGTGCAGATTACTTAAAGCGTGATAGTTTTTATACAGGTGTATCCGAGGGTAATATTAATAGTGAGCGTTTAATAACAATGCTTAATGTTAAAGATGATCAATTAGTTATTGAAGATAAAGGCATATATAGTGTAGAAAAATTTTTAGTTGCTAGACGCCTAATGTATTGGCAAGTTTATTTACATAAAACAAGCTTAGTCGCAGAGCAGCTATTAATACGAGTACTAAAACGTGCTAAAGAATTGGTGGCAAAAGGCGTATATCTAGAAGCAAGTAAACCTTTATCCTTTTTTTTACAAAATGAAATTACTATCGATAAATTTGATACAGATTGTCTAGAAACGTTTGCTAAATTGGATGATTACGATATTGTTGCAGCAATGAAAAATTGGCAATATCATGATGACTTTGTTTTAAAAAATCTTTGCGAAATGATTATAAATAGGCATCTTTTAAAAGTAAAAATAAAGAAAAAACCTATAGCAAAGGATGTTTTAATAGCGCATAAAGCTAATTTGCAAAAAAAGTACAATATATCTGATGCAGATGCAGACTATTTTGTGTTTACAGGACAGATTAGTAATCAAGCATATTCAAGAAAAAAACAAAATATAAATATCTTACATAAAAATGGTAAAGTTGAGGATATAGTTAAGGCTTCAGACCAACTTAGCTTAAAAGCGTTGTCAAAACCTGTCACTAAATATTATATATGTTATCCAAAAGACCAACTTTAGCACATTTTTTCTATTTTTGTTGACAATGAAATTTACCGCAGAACAAATAGCTGGGATTTTAGATGGTGTCGTAGTAGGCAATCCTCAAGCAGAGGTATCTAAATTATCCAAAATTGAAGAAGGTGTACAAGGCGCTTTGACCTTTTTGGCAAACCCAAAATACACACCTTATATATACACTACAAAAGCAACAATAGCTATTGTAGGAAAAGACTTTATACCTGAACAAAGCATTAGTTGCACCTTAATTAAGGTGGATGATGCCTATAAGTCATTTTCAAAATTATTAGAATATTACAATCAAGTAAAGCTAAATAAGTTTGGGATTGAACAACCAACATCCATATCCAAGACAGC
This sequence comes from Olleya marilimosa CAM030, assembly GCF_000518485.1. Taxonomy (GTDB): domain Bacteria; phylum Bacteroidota; class Bacteroidia; order Flavobacteriales; family Flavobacteriaceae; genus Olleya; species Olleya marilimosa. The sequence goes on from NZ_JADR01000001.1 coordinate 583,385, forward strand.
CAAGGTTGGAAAGGATATTTACATTGGCGCATTTACAGTAGTAGGTGACAACGTAAAAATTGGAGATAATGTTAAGATTTTTCCTAATTGTTATATAGGAGATAATGTTATTATTAAAGATAATACAGTGTTGTTTTCGGGAGCTAAAATTTATTCAGACTGTGTTATTGGTAATAATTGTGTCATTAATTCTGGTGCTATAATTGGAGCAGACGGATTTGGATTTGCACCTGACGAAAATGGCGAGTATAGTAAAGTACCTCAAATTGGTAATGTTATACTTGAAGATTTTGTAGATGTTGGTGCAGCAACAACCATTGACAGGGCAACCTTAGGGTCCACAATAATTAGACGTGGTGTAAAGCTAGATAACCAAATTCAAATAGCACACAACGTAGAGATTGGAAAAAACACGGTAATAGCTGCTCAAACAGGTATTGCAGGTTCTACCAAAATTGGCGAAAATTGTCAAATTGGTGGACAAGTAGGTATAGTAGGTCACATTGTAATAGGTAACAACGTCAAAATACAAGCACAATCAGGTATAGGTCGTAATGTTAAAGATAATGAGGTGCTTCAAGGCTCACCAGCTTTATCGTATGGTGATTACAATAAATCGTACGTCTATTTTAAAAACTTGCCTAAATTGGTAAAAACAATAAATGAATTAGAAAAAAAAGGAAATGGGAATAATTAGTACTGACATAAAGCAAAAAACAATACTTAAGGAAGTATCTCTAAAAGGTGTTGGCTTACATACAGGAAAAGAGGTGACATTAACCTTTAAACCTGCACCAGTAAATGCGGGATTTGCTTTTAAAAGAATAGATTTAGAAGGCAATCCAGTAATAGAAGCAGATGCAAATTACGTGACTAACACACAACGTGGTACTTGTTTAGAGAAAAACGGTGTTACCATTCAAACATGCGAACATGTATTAGCAGCTTTAGTAGGATTAGATATAGATAATGCTATCTTAGAATTAGATAACTCAGAACCTCCAATAATGGATGGATCTTCTAAGTTTTTTGTAGAAGCATTAGAAAAAGCAGGTATTGAGGAGCAAGACGCTTTTAGAGAAGTGTATGAGGTTAGTGATGTGATTTCGTATACCGACGAAGAGTCTGGTAGCGAAATTTTAGTCATGCCAGCTAAAGACTATCAAATTACGACTATGGTTGATTTTGGTACTAAAGTTTTAGGTACACAAAATGCTACATTAAATAATATGTCCGATTTTAAAAAGGACATATCAGACTCTAGAACCTTTAGTTTTTTGCATGAATTAGAATCTTTATTAGAACATGGACTTATTAAAGGAGGTGATTTAAATAATGCAATTGTATATGTGGATAAAGAGTTATCTGCTTCTACAATGGAAAAATTAAAATCAGCATTTAATAAAGATGCGATTGCTGTTAAGCCCAACGGGATTTTAGATAACTTGACATTACATTACCCTAATGAAGCAGCAAGGCACAAACTATTAGATGTTATTGGTGATTTAGCTTTAATCGGAACACGTATTAGAGGTAAAGTCATAGCTAATAAACCAGGTCATTTTGTTAACACTCAGTTTGCAAAAAAAATGTCCAAGTTAATTAAAAACGAAAGACGTAATAATGTACCAAATATTGATTTAAACCAAACTCCGGTTATGGATGTTAATCAAATAATGGACATGTTACCACATAGACAACCTTTTTTATTATTAGATAAAGTTTTCGAATTATCAGACAATCATGTTATTGGTCTTAAAAACGTGACCATGAATGAAGAGTTTTTTAAAGGACACTTTCCAGGTGCACCAGTAATGCCAGGTGTATTAATAGTAGAAGCAATGGCGCAAACAGGAGGGATTTTAGTCTTAAGCACTGTTCCAGATCCTGAAAATTATTTAACTTTTTTCATGAAAATGGATAATGTTAAATTCAAACAAAAAGTAGTACCAGGTGACACATTAATATTCAAATGTTCATTAATAACACCAATTAGACGTGGTATTTGCCATATGCAAGGTTATGCTTATACAAACGGTAAATTATGTGCCGAAGCAGAATTAATGGCGCAAATAACAAAAGTAAAATAATACTAAAAAAATGAACCAACCCCTAGCATACGTTCATCCAGGAGCGAAAATCGCAAAAAATGTGGTTATTGAGCCATTTACTACTATCAGCAATAATGTGATTATTGGAGAGGGTACATGGATTGGTAGTAACGTTACAATTATGGAAGGTGCACGAATCGGTAAAAATTGTAATATTTTCCCAGGCTCTGTAATTTCTGCGGTACCACAAGACTTAAAATACAATGATGAAGATACACTTACAATTATAGGAGACAATGTAACTATAAGAGAGTGTGTTACTATAAATAGAGGTACAACAGACAGAATGAAAACTGTTGTTGGAGATAACTGTTTAATAATGGCATATTGCCATATTGCTCATGATTGTATAGTAGGTAATAACTGTATCTTTTCTAATAACTCGACTTTAGCTGGACATATAAATATAGGTGACTATGTTGTTCTAGCTGGTATGACAGCTGTCCACCAATTCTGTTCAGTAGGTAGTCATGCTTTTGTAACAGGAGGATCCTTAGTGCGTAAAGATGTACCACCTTTTGTAAAAGCAGGTAGAGAGCCACTGTCTTACGTAGGAATCAATTCTGTTGGTTTAAGAAGAAGAGGATATACCACTGAAAAAATTAGAGAAATTCAAGATATATTCAGAATTTTATATCAGAAAAATTATAACAACTCGCAAGCAGCTGCTATTATAGAAGCAGAAATGGAGGCGACTACAGAACGAGATGAAATTCTTCAGTTTATTAAGAATTCTCATCGTGGAATTATGAAAGGATATTTCAAATCAAATTAAAAATTAAAAATTAAAAAATAAAAATGGCAACGACTTCAGATATTAGAAACGGACTTTGTATTAGATATAACAATGATATTTATAAAATCATTGAGTTTTTACACGTAAAACCAGGAAAAGGACCAGCTTTTGTTAGAACAAAAATGAAAAGTGTAACTAATGGTAAAGTATTAGATAATACGTTTTCTGCAGGTCATAAATTAGATGATGTAAGGGTAGAAACACATAAATTTCAATACTTATATAATGATGGTGAGTTTTATCATTTTATGAATGAAGCAGATTACTCTCAAATTAGATTATTAGAATCTGCTTTAGATACACCTGATTTAATGAAAGAAGGAGAAGTGGTAACTATTCAAATTAACTCAGAAGACAATATGCCTCTTTCTGTAGATATGCCAGCAACTGTAATTTTAGAAGTAACAGCAACTGAGCCTGGAGTTAAAGGTAATACAGCTACTAACGCAACAAAACCTGCAACTGTTGAAACTGGTGCAACTGTAAACGTTCCTTTATTTATTAATGAAGGAGATAAAATTAAAGTTGAAACAGAAAAAGGGACTTATAAAGAACGTGTAAAGGAATAGTTGGAGATAAATGAAATTTCCTAATCCATATACATTACAAGACATTGCAAAAATTATAGACTGTACGTTTGTAGGAGATGCTGATTTTGAGGTGCTAGGCATGAACGAAATTCATGTGGTTACACCTGGAGATATTGTGTTTGTAGATCATCCAAAGTATTATGATAAAGCTTTAAATAGTGCAGCTACCATTGTTTTAATAAATAAAAACGTTGACTGTCCAAAAGGGAAAGCATTGCTAATTAGTGATGACCCTTTTAGAGATTTTAATAAACTTACAACTTTTTTTAAACCATTTACTAGCGCTAATGTAGCGATATCATCTTCGGCAAAAATTGGTGAAAACACAGTAATTCAACCCAACTGTTTTATAGGTCATAATGTTACTATAGGAGACAATTGTATAATCCATTCTAACGTTAGTATATATGATGATACGGTTATTGGAAACAATGTTACCATACATGCTGGAAGTATTTTAGGAGCTAGTGCTTTTTATTATAAAAATAGACCAGAAGGATTTGATCAATTAAAATCTGGAGGTAGAGTAGTAATACATGATAATGTAGATATTGGTGCATTATGTACTATTGATAAAGGGGTTACAGGTGATACGACCATTGGAGAAGGCTCTAAATTAGATAATCAAATCCAAGTAGGACACGATACTGTAATTGGTAAAAAGTGCTTAATAGCCTCTCAAACAGGTATTGCAGGATGTTGTATTATCGAAGACGAAGTAACACTTTGGGGACAAGTAGGAACAACTAGCGGAATTACCATAGGTAAAAAAGCTAATGTTTTAGGTCAAACTGGTGTTACAAAATCCATCGAAGGTGGAAAGTCCTATTTTGGAACTCCTATTGAAGAGTCAAGAGTAAAATTAAAAGAGTTGGCTTATATTAAGCAAATTCCAGAAATAATTAAACAATTAAAAAACAAATAGATGTCAGCCAGAGCAATTGTAAAAGCCTTTTATAGTTTAGATTTAGCAAAAGCAGAAAATGCGATTGAAATGTTTGATAAAAACTGTCAATTACATTGGAATAGTAGTCAAGGTTATACAGCTTTAGATTATAATGGTATTGACCAAAAGCTTAAGGAGGTTAGACAGTCGTTTGTTTCATTTACATATAAGCTAAGCCATTTATTAAAAGAAAACGATACAATTACAGCTAGATATACAGCTTATGCAGCTACGATTGAAAGACCTGATAAAGTAGAGCCAATTGCTCATTTTATTTCTATATGGGAAGTTAAGGATGGACTTTTATATAAAGGATACGAAATAAGTCAATTATTTGATGAAAATCCGTCTAGTTTATCATCATATTCGTAAAATAAAATTTAAAATACTTTTAGTAATCGCAATCAAAAACTTACTTTTGCATAGCAAATAACAATTCAACATAAAATTTCTTAATCAATACAAAACATGAGCGTTTTAGTAAACAAAGATTCAAAAATAATAGTTCAAGGATTTACAGGTAGTGAAGGTACTTTTCACGCTGGTCAAATGATTGAATACGGAACAAACGTAGTAGGTGGTGTAACACCAGGTAAAGGTGGTCAAACACACTTAGATAGACCAGTTTTTAACACAGTGCAAGAAGCAGTAGACAAAGCAGGAGCAGACACTACTATTATTTTTGTACCACCAGCATTTGCAGCAGACGCAATTATGGAAGCTGCTAACGCAGGAATTAAAGTAATTATTTGTATTACAGAAGGTATTCCTGTTGCAGACATGATTAAAGCATCTAATTACATTAAAGATAAAGACTGTAGATTAATTGGACCTAACTGTCCAGGTGTTATTACTCCAGGTGAAGCTAAAGTTGGTATTATGCCAGGTTTTGTTTTCAAAAAAGGAAAAGTTGGTATCGTATCTAAATCTGGTACTTTAACTTATGAAGCTGCTGACCAAGTTGTAAAACAAGGATTAGGTATTACTACTGCAATTGGTATTGGAGGAGACCCAATTATTGGAACAACTACAAAAGAAGCTGTTGAGTTATTAATTAACGATCCAGAAACTGAATGTGTTGTAATGATTGGAGAAATTGGAGGTCAATTAGAAGCAGATGCTGCTAATTGGTATAAAGCTTCAGGTAGCAAAAAACCTATCGTTGGTTTCATAGCAGGAGAAACTGCACCAGCAGGACGTACAATGGGTCACGCAGGAGCAATTGTAGGTGGATCTGATGATACAGCTCAAGCTAAAAAAGCAATTATGAGAGAGTGTGGTATTCACGTAGTAGATTCTCCAGCAGAGATTGGTAAAAAAGTAGCCGAAGTTATGGCTTAAATTACTTAACACTAATGTGTTAAAATAATCCAAATATATAAACGTTTAAAGTTCGTTAGCTTAATTTAGCTAACGAACTTTTTTTATTAACATAATCAACCAAAAAATGAAACATTTAAAACTAATTTTAGCTTTAGCTGTTATTACTTTTGTTGCTAGCTGCAAAAAAAGTAATTCGGATACGACAGTAGCTAAAACTGAAACGCAAAAAGATGCCAATGGATTTAGTTATCAAAGCGTAGTAAACGACCCAACTGGCTTACGCTTATATACTTTAGATAATGGTCTTAAAGTGTATTTAAGCAAAAACACCGATGAGCCTAAAATTCAAACTTACATTGCTGTAAGAGCTGGTTCTAATTATGACCCAAAAGAGTCTACTGGATTAGCACATTATTTAGAGCACATGGTGTTTAAAGGTACCGATGAGATTGGTACAATTAATTGGGAAACTGAAAAAAAATATTTAGATACCATATCTAATTTATACGAAAAACATAGAGCTGAAAAAAATCCAGATAGCAAACTAGCTATTTATAAAGAGATTGATAGAGTATCACTTGCAGCTTCAAATTATTCAGTTGCTAATGAGTATGATAAAATGTCAAGCTCTTTAGGTGCAACTGGTACTAACGCTTATACTTGGTTTGAGCAAACAGTATACACAAACAAAATTCCTGCTAACGAATTAGATAAATTTTTAGCTCTAGAAAGTGAGCGTTTTGGACAAGTAGTCTTACGTTTATTTCATACAGAATTAGAAGCTGTTTTTGAAGAGTTTAATAGAGGTCAAGATAGTGATGGTCGTAAACGCTATGCAGCAATGCTTGAAGGTTTGTTTCCTAACCATCCTTATGGTCAGCAAACTACAATTGGTACTGCAGAGCATTTAAAAAACCCATCAATGATAGATATACATAATTATTTTGACAAGTATTATGTACCTAATAATATGGCAGTGGTATTAGTTGGTGATTTAGATTTTGAAGAAACCATCCAAAAAGTAAATAATACGTTTGGTAAATTTGAAAGAAAAGAAGTAGAACATCCAGTTTTGCCTAAAGAAGAACCTTTAACTACTGTAGTAGAAAACGAAGTGTTTGGACCAACTGCAGAAAGTATTTCTATAGCATACAGAACAGGTGGCGTTAATACCGAAGAAGAAAAATTTGTAACCTTAGCAGATATGATTTTAGCTAATGGTAATGCTGGTTTAATGGATTTAAACTTAAATCAGAAGCAATTAGTACAGTACGCAGGATCATCAACAACATTTTTAAATGATTATGGCTATCATTCGTTAAGTGGTTCACCAAAAGAAGGTCAATCGTTAGAAGAGTTAAAGGTGTTAATGTTAGACCAAATTAACAAACTTAAAAAAGGAGAATTTGAAGATTGGATGATTGATGCAGTTGTCAATGACCTTAAAAAATCTCAATTAAAACAATTTGAAAGTAGTACAGCTGTAGCAGATGCTTATGTTGACGCGTTTATTCATAACGAAAAATGGGAAGATAAAGTCCGTTTTTTAGACGACTTAAAAAAGATTACCAAACAACAATTAGTGGATTTTGCAAATTCATTTTATAAAGACAATTACGTTGTAACCTACAAACGTAAGGGTAATGACGACAAAATTGTAAAAGTTCAAAACCCTGGAATCACACCTGTTAATCTTAACAGAGGTGCTAATTCTCAATATATACAAGACTTTAATAAAATGGAGTCAGAAGCTTTAAAACCTGTTTATGTAGATTATGCATCAGCTATTAAAACAACAAAAACCGATAGCGGAATTAAAGTATCTTATATTGAAAATGAATCTAATGACTTATTTGATTTAAATATCATTTTTGATATGGGAAGCGATAATGATAAAAAATTAGATTTAGCGGTTGGATATTTAGAGTATTTAGGTACAGATAAATATTCAAATGAAGACTTGAAAAAAGAGTTTTATAAATTAGGTATAGATTATTACGTTAATACAGGAAATGAGCAAACCTTTATTGGTTTAAATGGTTTAAAAGAAAACTTGCCTAAAGGTCTTGAGCTTTTAGAAGAGTTATTGGATAATGCTGTACCAAACCAAGAAGCGTATAGTAAATATGTACAGTCTATTGCTAAAGGAAGACAAAATAACAAGACAAATAAAGGTAGTATTTTAAGAAGTGGTTTAATGAATTATGCTAAATATGGTGAAAATTCTAGCTTACGAAACATCATTCCTGTAACAGAATTAAATAGTATCAATCCTCAAGAATTAGTAGATCTTACCAAAGATTTAAAAAACTACAAACAACGTATGTTTTATTACGGTAAAGATGTGGATAATGCAGTTTCAGCTATAAATACATCTCATAAAGTAAGTCAAAACCTTAAAGATTATCCAGAAGCAGTTGCTTTTGAAGAAAAAGAAACAGGCGGAAATGTTTATTTTGTTGATTTCGATATGGTACAGTCAGAAATGATGTTTTTAGCAAAAGGAGAGCCTTTTAAAGCAGAAAACATGGCTGCATCTACATTATTTAATACTTATTTTGGAGGTGGTTTATCTTCAATAGTTTTTCAGGAAATTAGAGAATCTAAATCATTAGCATATTCTGCATGGTCTAATTATAGTACTGCTAGAGAAAAAGACGATTCTAATTATGTTATGGCTTACATCGGGACACAAGCTAACAAAATGCCTGAAGCAGTAGACGCAATGATGGGATTAATGAATGATATGCCAGAGTCTGAAGCTCAATTTAATGCAGCTAAAGAGTCTACTTTAAAGCAAATAGCAGCACAACGTATTAACAAGTCTAATGTGTTTTGGAGTTATGAAAGACTTCAAAAATTAGGAATATCGGAAGATAACAGAGAAGCTATGTATAACGCTATTAAAGATATGACTTTAGCGGATTTACGCGAGTTTTTTAATAAAAACATTAAAGGAGAAGATTATAACGTTATGGTCATTGGAAACAAAAAAGATGTTGATTTAAAAGCTTTAAATAAACTAGGTAAAGTTCAAGAAATGGATATTGATTATCTTTTTAATTACGAAAAACAAGAAGACGTTAAATTGTAATATAACAACATAAATTGACCAATTTAAGTCTATATATTAAAACCTCATAATTGTATAAATTATGAGGTTTTTTTACACATAACAATTTGTAATTACTATATTTGAATTAGTAAACTAACAATAGATTTTCGATTAAATCGAAAACCAAAAAATAAATCATAAATGAAACTTTTAGAAGGGAAAACAGCAATTATTACAGGTGCTTCCAGAGGTATTGGTAAAGGTATTGCTCAAGTATTTGCTCAGCAAGGTGCAAATGTAGCATTTACTTACAGTTCATCTGTTGAAGCTGCAAACGAGTTAGAAAAAGAATTAATTGCTTTTGGTGTAAAAGCAAAAGGATATAAAAGTAACGCAGCAAGTTTTGATGAAGCACAGCAACTAGCAGAAGATGTTTTAACAGAATTTGGAAGCATTGACGTGTTAATAAACAACGCAGGTATTACAAAAGACAACTTGTTAATGAGAATGGGTGAGCAAGATTTTGATCAAGTGATTGAAGTTAATCTTAAGTCTGTTTTTAATATGACTAAAGCAGTACAACGTACTATGTTAAAGCAGCGCAAAGGGTCTATAATTAATATGAGTAGTGTTGTAGGTGTTAAAGGTAATGCAGGTCAAACTAATTATGCAGCTTCTAAAGCTGGTATTATTGGTTTTTCTAAGTCTGTAGCTTTAGAGTTAGGCTCTAGAAATATTAGAAGTAACGTGATTGCTCCAGGTTTTATCGAAACAGAAATGACTGCAAAATTAGACGAAGAAACCGTTAAAGGATGGCGTAGTGCAATACCATTAAAACGAGGAGGTACTCCAGAGGATATCGCAAATGTATGTGTCTTTTTAGCATCAGACATGTCTGCCTATGTTACAGGTCAAACTATTAATGTAGATGGAGGAATGTTAACTTAATACACAAGTTAACTATTAACTGTCTTGCAAACAATAAACCATGAAAAACATATTTTTTGTTCTAACGCTTTTTTTAGTGTCAGCAATAACTGTTTCAGCTCAAGAATGGATAGATTATAAATCCGAAGAGCTTGCATTTATTGCTAAGTATCCTGTGCAACCAGTGCAAACACTTGAAGTGATAGATACGGAAGCAGGTCCTTTAGATATGTACATGGTTATGCATGTGGCAACGTCAGAAAGTAGTAATAATGTTGTGTATTCTGTAATTAAATCAACATATCCAGAATCTCAATTTGAAGAGGTCTCAGAGGGTTACAATGATGAAGTGCTAGATTCAGCTGTTCAAGGCGCTGTTGAAAATGTTAATGGAACATTAATATTTGAAAATAAAGTAACTCATAATGGTTATCCAGGAAGAAGTATAAAAATTGAGATTGATAAAGCATTTATTTATATGAATGCTTTTTTAGTAGATAACATGATGTTTATATCTCAAGTTATTTGTATGACAGATAAAGATGAAAATACTGATATTAAACGTTTTATGGACTCATTTGATATCATAAAAGTAAAAGAAGATTAAGTGTCTATAGATACTCTATTTTATATCATTTTAGCAGGAATAATAGCTTTATTATTAGCTTTGTTTCAGTATTACTATAAATCAAAAAGCGCATCAAAGGACAATGCGCTTTTTGCTTTTTTACGTTTTATTACCTTATTTTCAGTATTGCTATTACTTATAAATCCTAAATTTGAGCAAATCCAATATTATACTGAAAAGCCAAACTTAGTAGTAGCAGTAGATAATTCTTCATCTTTAAAACATTTAAAACAAGATAACAACGCATTAGCGTTTGTAAAGTCTATTCAGGACAATGCTCAAATTAATAGCAAATTTAATATTAAGCTTCTGTCTTTTGGAGAGGATTTAAAAGTTAGTGATAGTTTGACTTTTAAAGATCGTCAGACTAATATAGATAAAGTGTTTAAATCATTAACTCAAGTTTATAAAAATACGGTATCACCAACTATTATTGTTACAGATGGTAATCAGACTGTTGGTAATGATTATCAATTTTCAGCAAAAAAATATAATCAAGCCATTTATCCAATAGTTTTAGGTGATACTATTGTATACTCTGATTTACAAATTAGTAAGCTTAATGTCAATAAATACGCCTATTTAAAAAATAATTTTCCGGTAGAAGCTATTGTGGTTTATAATGGTAATCAAACTATTGCTAGCAAATTTATCGTAACCAAAGGAAATGCAACTGTTTTTTCTAAAAACATAACGTTAGACAAATCAAATAATAGCCAAGTTTTAAACTTTACTTTACCTGCAAATGGTGTTGGAGTACAAGATTATAAAGCACAAATAATTCCGTTAGAAACCGAAAAAAATAAGACTAATAATTATAAGAATTTTGCAGTAGAAGTCATTGATCAAAAATCTAAAATAGCTATTGTAAGCTCAATTTTGCATCCCGATTTAGGAGCTATTAAAAAGAGTATTGAAAGCAATGAACAACGTGAAGTTGTATTTTTAAAACCAAATAAAATTTTAAATCAATTAAATGATTTTCAATTAGTTATATTGTATAGCCCGAATAATTTGTTTAAGCCTTTATTTGATGAGTTACAAAAGCAAAATAAAAATAAATGGGTAATAATTGGAGCTAAATCTGATTGGCAATTTTTAAATAATGTCACCAGTAGTTATAGTTTAGATTTTACATCTCAAACTGAAGATTATCAACCTTTTTTAAATAATAATTACAACCCTTTTATAGTTGAAGATATAGATTTTAAAAACTTTCCACCTTTAAAATCAACTTTTGGAGATGCTGTCTTTAACCAACCCTATGAAACCATATTGTTTAAAACAGTATCAGGTATAAAAACAGAGCAACCTTTACTAGCAACTTTTGAAACTGATGGTAGAAGGGAAGCTGTCCTATTTGGTGAAGAGCTATGGAAATGGCGTGCGCAGAGTTATATTAACGAAGATAGTTTTTTAAAATTTGATAATTTTATTGGCAAATTAGTGCAGTATTTAGCCTCTAATAAACGTCGTAACAGGTTAAATATTGATTATAATTCATTTTATAACGGAAGCGATAACATTACTTTAAGTGCTCAGTTTTTTAATAAAAATTTCGAGTTCGATGCTGATGCTTCGTTAAATATTTCATTAAAAAATAAAGAAACGGATATAACTTATAATAGACCTTTAATTTTAAAAGGAAACAATTATCAAGTTAATTTAAATAGTTTAAATGCTGGAAACTATACTTTTACGGTTGCTGCTGAGTCAGAAAATATTTCTGTTTCAGGAAATTTTAAAATTATAGAATACAATGTCGAGCAACAATTTTTAAATGCAGATGTAACAAAGTTGCAACAATTGGCTACTAATAGTGGAGGTAATGCTTATTTTATTAATAACTATACTGCTTTAACAGATAACTTATTAAATGATAATCGTTACCTACCCATTCAAAAAAGCAATAAAAGTGTTGTACCTTTGATAGATTGGTCTTATTTATTGTTTATTATCGCTTTAAGCTTAGCGTTAGAATGGTTTATCAGAAAATATAAAGGATTAATTTAAAACTTAAAAAAAAAGAAATATGGAAAAATTACCTAAAGGAGCATTTCCTTTTATCATTGCAGCTGTAATAGGCTTAATTATTATGGCTAAATCGGTTAAAACTATAGATTCAGGACATGCAGGAGTATTATATCAATTAGGAGGTGGAGTAGATCCAGATAGTGAGCCATTAGGCGAAGGTATCAATTTTGTAGCTCCTTGGAATAGTGTTATTGATTATGAGGTTAGACAACAAGAATTACCAGAAAAAATGTCTGTTTTATCAAGTAATGGATTGGATATTAAATTAGATGCTTCAGTACTGTACCAACCAGATTATAAAAACTTAAGTAAGTTACATAAAGAAAAAGGTAGAGAATATGTAAGTAGAGTTTTGCAACCAGCTATACGTAGTGCAGCAAGAAGCGTTGTTGGACGCTACACTCCAGAACAATTATATTCTAGTAAACGTGATGCTATACAAGATGAAATTTTTGAAGAAACTAAAAAAATAGTTGAGTCTCAATACATTCAATTAAATAACATTTTAATTAGAGATGTGACTTTACCACCAACAATTAAAGATGCTATTGAGCGTAAACTTAAACAAGAACAAGAATCCTTAGAGTATGAATTTAGATTAGTTACGGCTGCAAAAGAAGCAGAAAAAGTAATTATTGAAGCACAAGGTAAGGCTGATGCTAATAAAATTTTAAGTGCATCTTTAACAGATAAAATTCTACAAGACAAAGGTATTGAAGCTACTGTAAAGCTTTCAGAATCAAGTAATAGTAAAGTGATTGTTATTGGGTCAGGAGATTCAGGTATGCCAATTATTTTAGGTAACCAATAAGGCTTAACATTAATTTAATGTACTTAAATTTGGATTTGTAATATTATTTTCACAATCTTTGTACAGAACAAAAAAAAGACATGAACTTTATTCAATTACATCATCATCATTTCCATACTTGCACTCAAGCTAGTTAGAAATGTATTGAATAAATCCAAATATATTTTAAAAACCGTTTGAGTAAATCAAGCGGTTTTTTGTATTTATACACTTTCCTAAAGATTTACTCAAATTTTCAAAAAATCTAAAAAAAAATAAAAAAGAAAAAAATGAGTAAATTAAAAATTGCAGTTCAAAAATCAGGAAGATTAAATGAGGATTCAATGCAAATCCTTAAAGACGTTGGTATTTCTATAGATAATGGTAAAGACCAATTAAAGGCTTCGGCTAAAAACTTCCCATTAGAAATTTTTTATCTACGTAATGGTGATATTCCACAATACTTAAAAGATGGTGTGGTAGATGTTGCTATAATTGGAGAAAACGTGCTAATAGAAAAAGGAAATGATATTAAAATTGCTGAAAAATTAGGGTTTTCAAGCTGTAAAGTGTCTGTTGCAGTACCAAAAGGCGTAAAATATAATTCGGTTAAAGATTTAGAAGGAAAACGCATTGCAACTTCATATCCAAATACTGTTAATCAGTTTTTAGAGAAAAATGGAGTTAAGGCTAACTTACACATTATTAACGGTTCCGTAGAGATTGCTCCAAATATTGGATTAGCAGACGCTATTGTAGATATTGTATCAAGCGGAAGTACACTATTTAAAAACAACCTGAAAGAAGCAGAAGTTATTTTAAAATCAGAAGCTGTATTAGCGGTTTCTCCTCTAATTTCTAACGACAATCAAGCTATTCTTAACAGACTGCAATTCAGATTACAATCTGTTTTAAAAGCTAGACAATCTCGTTATGTATTATTAAATGCACCAAATAACAAGGTGGACGATATTATAAATATTTTACCAGGAATGAAAAGTCCAACGGTTTTACCATTGGCAGAAGCAGGTTGGAGCTCAATCCACTCTGTAATTAATAAAAACGATTTCTGGGAAATTATAGACGAATTAAAACTAAATGGAGCAGAAGGTATTCTAGTTTGTCCAATTGATAACATGGTATTATAATGAAAACGATAATCAACCCAGAAAAAGCAACTTGGTCAAACATTTTGCAACGTCCAACACAAACTGTTAATGATATTGAAACTACGGTAACTCAAATTTTTGAGGATGTCCAACGTAATGGAGACCAAGCAATAGCAAAATACACGCAATTATTTGATGGAGTAGAATTAGCGTCAAACACTGTAACTATTGAAGAAGTAGAAGCAGCAAGTGATAAAATTTCTACCGAATTAAAACAAGCCATACAACAAGCAAAAACAAATATTGAAACTTTCCACAGCGCACAAAAAACTAAAAAAGTTAGTGTACAAACTGTTGCTGGTGTTAATTGTTGGCAAGAAAAAAGAGCCATCCAAAAAGTAGGAATCTATATTCCTGCTGGTACTGCACCTTTATTTTCAACCGTTTTAATGTTAGCTGTTCCTGCTCAAATTGCAGGATGTAAAGAGATTGTATTGTGTTCGCCTCCAAATAAAGATGGAAAAATAGCTAACGAAATTTTATACACAGCGCAATTATGTGGCGTGACTAAAATTATTAAAGTTGGTGGTATTCAGGCTATTGCTGGATTAACTTTTGGAACAGCATCTATTCCTCAAGTGTACAAGATTTTTGGTCCAGGAAATCAATTCGTAACTGTCGCTAAACAATTAGCGACTAAATATGGCGTAGCAATCGATATGCCAGCTGGACCAAGTGAGTTATTAGTCGTGGCAGACGATACTGCTAAGGCTAGTTATGTGGCTTCAGATTTGTTGTCTCAAGCAGAACATGGTAAAGACAGTCAAGTCATTTTAGTGTCTACCTCTCAAAATTTAATTAACGCTGTAGCGGAAGAAATAGAGGTTCAAATTAAAGCACTTCCAAGACAAGATATTGCTAAACAAGCGATTGACAATTCTAAATCTATTTTAGTTGAAACTGATGCAATAGCCTTAGATTTAATTAATCAATATGGACCAGAACACTTTATAGTTTGTACAAGTGATAATGATTTTTACGTTAACGGAATTGAAAATGCAGGATCAGTATTTATAGGTAATTACACACCAGAAAGTGCTGGAGATTATGCTTCAGGAACTAATCACACACTGCCTACAAACGGATTTAGTAAAGCGTATTCTGGAGTAAATTTAGACAGTTTTACAAAAGCCATTACGTTTCAAGAAATTACTAAAGAAGGTATTCAAAATATTGGAAAAACTATAGAGTTAATGGCTGAAGCCGAAGGTTTACAAGCACATAAAAATGCAGTTTCAATTAGATTAAAAGATTTAAAATAATCAAACGTCATACTGAACTCGTTTTAGTGTCACACAAGCTTTAGATAATGAGACACTGAAACGAGTTCAGTGTGACGAAAGATTTGAAGCAAGGAATTAAATTAAGAAGTAAAGTTTAAATACTATCGTAACGTCATACTGAACTCGTTTCAGTATCACACAAATTCAGACAATAGAGAACTGCAATTTATTCAGTAATTATAAAAAATGAACACAACATTCAACATAAACAACCTAGTTAGAGCTAACATTATAGCTTTAAAACCATATTCATCTGCAAGAGATGAGTTTAAAGGAACAGCAGATGTGTTTTTAGATGCCAACGAAAATCCGTTTGGAGAGTTAAATCGTTATCCAGATCCGCAACAATCTAAAATTAAGGAAAAATTATCTACCATTAAATCTGTAGAAACAAACCAAATTTTTATTGGTAATGGTAGCGATGAAGTTATCGATTTAGCCTTTCGTATTTTTTGCGAACCAGGAAAAGACAAAGTCTTAACTTTTACACCAACGTACGGAATGTACGATGTATCTGCAAACATCAATAATATAGAGGTGATTAAGCAACCTTTGATTAACGATTTTCAAATTAACTTAAATCAATTACAACCGTATTTAGATTTTGAAGATGTAAAAATCATTTTTATTTGCTCGCCAAACAATCCAACAGGAAATAGTATCAATACAGAAGATATTGAATACATTATTGAGAATTTTAACGGTATCGTAATTGTAGACGAAGCTTATATAGATTTCAGTTCACAAGCATCATTCATTAAAAACATTAATAAATACAATAATCTAATTGTAAGTCAAACTTTTAGTAAAGCTTGGGGATTAGCAGGTGTTAGAGTAGGCGTTGCTTATGCTAGCGATGCTATTATTGCACTTTACAATCGTGTAAAACCTCCTTATAACGTAAGCACTTTAAATCAAGAAGCAGTTTTAGAGTGTTTAAATAATCAATCTGAAGTGTCTAAAAATATCGATATAATTCTTTCAGAAAGAACGAAGTTAAAAGACGCTTTAAATCAATTAGATATTGTTAAAAAAATATATCCAACAGATGCTAATTTTTTATTGGTTGAAGTTGATAATGCAGATAAAACCTACCAATATCTAATCGATAAAAAAGTAATTATTAGAAACAGAAATACTCAGGTTGAGAATTGTATTCGAATTACTGTTGGAACTGCTGTTGAAAATGAGAGATTAATTGAAGCTTTAAAAAATATATAACGTCATTCTGAGCTTGTTTCAGAATCTCACAAGAACATATAATCATGAAAAAAGTACTATTCATAGACAGAGACGGAACTTTGGTATTAGAACCACCTGTGGATTATCAACTAGATAGTTTAGAGAAATTAGAGTTCTACCCAAAAGTATTTCAATACATGGCTAAAATAGCTTCAGAGCTAGATTTTGAGCTAGTTATGGTAACCAATCAAGATGGTTTAGGAACCGATTCTTTTCCTGAAGATACCTTTTGGCCTGCGCAAAACAAAGTAATTTCAGCATTCGAAAAAGAAGGTGTTGTTTTTTCTGAAGTGTGTATAGACAAAACATTTCCGCATGAAAATGCCGAAACTCGCAAGCCTAGAACAGGTTTGTTAACGAAGTATTTTGATAAAGCTGAATACGATTTAGAAAACTCGTTTGTTTTAGGTGATCGCATTACAGACATGGAATTGGCTAAAAACCTTGGAGCAAAAGGTATATTCTTATCTGAAGATCCTGAATTAGGAGCTGATGAAATTGAAAGTTCAAAACAAGCCATTTTTGACTGTATCGCATTAACAAGTACAGATTGGAAAGCGATTTACGAGTTTTTAAAACTAAATGATCGTGTAGAAGAAATCACGCGTAATACCAACGAAACCAAGATTTACATTAAATTAAACCTTGACGGTTCTGGTAAAAATAATATCGATACTGGTTTAAAGTTTTTCGACCACATGTTAGACCAAATTGGTCGTCATGGCGCAATGGATTTAACCATAAAAGTTGATGGCGATTTAGAGGTTGATGAGCATCATACTATTGAAGATACTATGATTGCTTTGGGCGAATTATTCAACAAAGCATTAGGTAATAAATTAGGGATTGAACGTTACGGTTTTTGTTTACCTATGGACGACTGCTTAGCACAAGTAGCTGTTGACTTTGGAGGTAGAAACTGGTTAGAATGGGAAGCCGATTTTAAACGTGAAAAAATAGGCGATATGCCAACCGAAATGTTTTTCCACTTGTTTAAATCGTTTACAGATGGTGCAAAATGCAATTTAAATATTAAAGCTGAAGGCACTAATGAACACCACAAAATTGAAGGCATTTTTAAAGCTTTTGCAAAAGCAATGAAAATGGCTGTAAAACGTGATGCTAATAAAATGTTTTTACCATCAACTAAAGGAATGCTTTAAGTCGAAGTAAATTAAATTAACGTCACTTCGAGTGATTTGTGAAGTATGAGCAAATTGTATCGAGAAGCATATAAAAATAAGTTCTCGATATAAAATTGCTAAATAGCAATTTTACTCGAACTGACGTAACAAAAGCTATAAAATGAAATTAGTAATAATAAATTACGGAGCAGGTAATATAAAAAGCATCCAATTTGCCTTTAAACGCTTAGGTTACGATGCCATTTTATCTAATAATCCAGATGAGATTAAAGCAGCAGACAAAGTCATTTTTCCTGGTGTTGGTGAGGCAAGTTCTGCAATGAAAATGTTAAAAGAAAGCGGTTTAGACACTTTAATTCCAACATTAAAACAACCAGTTTTAGGGATTTGTTTAGGTATGCAACTCATGTGTAAATCTTCAGAAGAAGGTAACACCAAAGGTTTGGGTATTTTTGATGTAGATGTCAAGCGTTTTAACAATACCGTTAAAGTACCACAAATGGGATGGAATACCATTACGGATTTAAAATCAGATTTGTTTAAAGGTATCAAAAACCAAGAGTTTATGTATTCCGTACATAGTTTTTATGCCGAAAATTGTAAAGAAAGTATTGCAACTACTACTTATAGTATAGACTTTGCTTCGGCATTAAAACACAATAATTTTTATGGTGTACAATTTCATCCAGAAAAAAGCAGTACTGTAGGAGAACAAATATTAAAGAATTTTATCGAGCTATAGCTCAAAATTCTGAAGTAATTCAGAAAATATTATAACAATAAAAAGCTAAAAGAATGAGAATAATACCAGCAATAGATATTATAGACGGAAAGTGTGTGCGTTTGACAAAAGGCGATTACAATACAACCAAAATATACAATGAAAACCCATTAGAAATCGCTAAGCAATTTGAAGATGCAGGAATTGAGTACTTGCATATGGTTGATTTAGAAGGTGCTAAAGCATCTCATGTAGTAAATTATAAAGTCTTAGAGCAAGTCGCATCTAAAACCAACCTTAAAATCGATTTTGGAGGTGGTTTAAAAACAGATAACGACATCATTACAGCCTTTAACTCAGGAGCTAAACAAATTACAGGAGGAAGTATAGCTGTTAAAAATAGAGATGCTTTTGAGGGTTGGATACGCAAATATGGCTCTCAGAAAATAATTCTTGGAGCAGATTGTAATAACGAAAAAATTGCAATTAGTGGTTGGTTAGAAGAGAGTAGCTTGGAAGTGATTCCGTTTATAAAAGATTACCAAAAACAAGGTATACAATATGTGGTCTGTACAGATATTTCCAAAGATGGCATGTTAGAAGGACCTTCTTTAGAGTTGTATAAAAATATTATTGAACAATGTAGTAATGATAGTTCAGGTCAGTCAGTTAAGTTAATTGCATCAGGTGGAGTTACTACCATTGAAGATTTAGAAAAGCTAGCAGATATTGGATGTGAAGGCGTTATTATTGGAAAAGCATTGTATGAAAACAGAATTACTTTAAAAGAATTAGAACGCTTTTTATAATATGCTAACAAAACGAATCATACCATGCTTAGACATCAAAGACGGAAGAACCGTCAAAGGTGTCAATTTTGTAAACCTTCGTGATGCAGGAGATCCTGTGGAATTAGCGAAGCAATACGCTTTAAAAGGTGCAGACGAATTAGTGTTTTTGGATATTTCAGCGACACTAGAAGGTCGAAAAACCATGATTGATATGGTTTTAAAAGTCGCAGAACACGTTAATATTCCGTTTACAGTTGGAGGTGGCATTTCTTCAATCGCAGATGTTGATGTATTATTAAAATCTGGTGCTGATAAAGTATCCATCAATTCTTCAGCAGTAAAAAGACCAGAATTAGTTAACGAGTTGGCTAATAAATTTGGTAGCCAATGTGTTGTGGTTGCTATAGATGCTAAGCAAATTAATGGTGAATGGATAGTACATTTAGCAGGTGGAAGTATTCCAACCGATTTAAATTTATTTGATTGGGCTAAAGAGGTTGAAAGTAGAGGTGCAGGAGAAATTTTGTTTACTTCCATGAATAACGATGGTACCAAAGCAGGTTTCGCAAACGAAGCTTTAGCTAAGTTATCAGAAACTTTGAATATTCCTATAATAGCTTCTGGTGGAGCAGGAACAGTTCAGCATTTTGTAGATACTTTCAAAGAAGGAAAAGCTGACGCAGCATTGGCTGCAAGCGTATTTCATTTTGGTGAAATTGCAATACAAGATTTAAAAGAAGCATTAAGAGAAAATAATATAGAAGTTAGAATGTAACACGTCATAGTTAACTATTGGAACTGACGACATAGAAATAATCGTAACATCATACTGAACTTGTTTCAGTATCACATAAAATAAAGAAGAATATATTGGTTTGTATTACAAGAAACCAATAAAAACAGCACATTACGACACTTCGAGTGGTTTGTGAAGCAGGAGCAAATTGTATCGAGAAGCACAATAAAATAAGTTCTTCATACAAAATTGCAGAAAGTGCAATTTCACTTAAACTGACGACGCAGAAATAATACAACATCATACTGAACTTGTTTCAGTATCGCATAATTAAGAAAATATTGCTAAAAAAACACAATGTATTTAGCGATACCAATACATAACAAGATGACTATAGATTTCAACAAAAACAATGACGGTTTAGTACCAGCAGTAATTCAAGATGCCACAACAAAAAACGTATTGATGTTGGGTTATATGAATGAAGAAGCGTTTAATAAAACTAAAGAAACCAAATTGGTTACTTTTTTTAGCAGAACCAAAAATCGTTTATGGACTAAAGGTGAAGAAAGCGGAAACGTATTAAACCTGGTTGATATTAAACTAGATTGTGACAACGACACCTTATTAATACAAGTAAAACCAAAAGGACCAACATGTCATACAGGAAACGATACGTGTTGGAATGAGTCTAATTCTGAGAACTTCGGTTTTATTTCAAAATTAGAAAATACTATTGAAAGTAGAGTAGCAGCGGGAAATACCGAGAAATCTTATGTTGCCTCATTATTTGCTTCAGGTATAAATAAAGTAGCACAAAAAGTTGGTGAAGAGGCTGTAGAAGTTGTTATTGAAGCAATGGATAACAATGACGATTTATTTTTAAGTGAAAGTGCAGATTTACTGTTTCATTATTTAATGTTATTGCAAGCTAAAGGATTTAAGCTTAATGATGTTGTAGATGTATTAAAAGGAAGAGAAAAAAAATAAACATATAAAACTGTCGCTAATTTATTAGCGACAGTTTATCTAATGAAATAATAGAAAGTTTAATCGTGCATTAGAACCACGTAAAACCGTTATGTGTTATTAATTAGATGTGTTTTTTATTATTGCTAATGTTTGCTCTAGCCAATCTTTACTGTAGTCCAAAGCAATTTCTGGAGTGACACCTTTCCCTTCGTAAGCTAAATACTCATTAAAATCCATATCTGTAGGAGTAATGTTAAAATTACCAGAAGGTGTATTGTAATTGTAACCATAATTCATTCCGTAAGCGATAATTCCTCTTGTTGTTTGACCTAAATGTGTTGCATTTTTAAGCGCTTTTAGTTTTAAAGTAAATTGCTCTCCATTACTTCCTGTAAAGCAGTTGGTTAAAATATAAACGTTTTTCTTTTTTAATAATTTTAAAAAAGGATCAGATAGTTTACTGTTTCCACCACGATTACTTCTTAAATCTACAATTACATTTTTAGCTGTTAATACTTTTTTTGTTTTAGCATAAAAGGCTTTAAATGCTGTTTTATTAGCTTTACTAAAAGAACTGAAATTACCGAAATATAAATATTGAGTATCTGGAGTTAATTGTTTAAATTCCCAATCCGACTGATTTTTAATAGGTAATTCTTCATTATTAAAACTGTTTTCTTTTTTATACATCCAAAGGCGTCCATTTTCAAAAGATATACTTTTTACAAAACCAGGAGATCTAGTTATTGGATCATAGTAGTATAGGTTATACTTAATCCCGTTGGTCTGATTTGCATAAATTATAATTTGTCCAGCATCCCATTGTTTTAGATGACTTTTTAAAACAACACCTATAAAAGTGTCACTATCATTTTGTTTGTAAATTCCAATTGTAAGATTTTCACCATAATTGTATATACCTTCAAAATCTTGTGTAGATTTTTTAGACAATTTGGTTTCCAAATCATTTAAGTTTTGTTTAGTTTTTGGATGATTTTTAAAAGCATCACTAGCTTTAAAAATGTTTAGTTTTAAAGTGTCTTTTGAATCTTCTTTACTAATAAGTGTTTTATTAAAGTTTAATGAGGCATGCACATCATTAACAATTATCATTTGTTGTAGTAACATTTTATAACAATCCTCAATCAAAACATTTTGTTTCATTTTGTTAGCTAGTCTTGTATAGGTTGTTTCAAATTCTATAGCTTTTTCTTCCTTAATTTGTTTTTTAAAGGAAGGCATAGCTTTTATTTTTTCGACTAAAAAGTCTAAATCGGTTTTGCAATCGCAAGTTTCGGTTTGAGAAAAAGCAAGCTGACTTGAAGTAAAAAAAAGGACTAAAATTAAACTGATTTTTTTCATAATTAATAGGTTTTAATTGATTAAACTTTCTGAAACAAAGATAGTTTTACAATCAACTAAAAGTCAGTAATAATAGGTCTTTGGGACGAAATGCTATCCAGCTGTGGCGAAATTAAATGTACTTTTAACAGCTTCTAAATAAGTTTTAGAAATAGGTATTTGAATATTATGAGAAAGCATTAAAAAATGTTTTCCTTTCTCGGTTTTCCAAGACTGAAAATGATACGGGTTTATTATGTAGGATCGATGCGTACGTTGTAATTCGGAAAATGTAGTTTCAATGTAAGAAAGCTTGTTTCTAATTAGACTTTTTTTAAGATTAGTACCAGACAAGTAAAAGATTTCAATATAATTATCCGAAGATTGTACAGCTATTAACTCGTTTAAATGAAGTTTTAAACTTTCGTAATTACCTTCACCTTTAATTTCAATTTTTTTATCCTCTAGTTTTTTTTCAAAATATTTTCCAAAAGCAAAACGACCAATAACTATAATTGGTAAAATAATAGCTAATGCAGGTAATAATAATGCCTTTAGCATATAACCTAAAGTATGCGGATTGGCTTGTCCAGCAACTACAATGTATAAATAATATAATCTTGCTAATGTTATTGAAACAATGGATAGGCTTAATAAAAATAGTACTTCGTGTTTTAAAAACCAATTGTTATTAGATTGTCTATAAATGTAATACTGAATAGGTAAAAATAATACATATGAAAAAGTTGCAATTAGACTGTAAAAGGGTAAATACTTTAGTTTTTCTGAAGGATTAAGTTCACTTATATCTAATGGTTCGGTAATAAATAAGAATAAAAAAATCCATAACCCAAGTCCAAAACCAACAATAATGTGGTGTTTTAATGAAGGGTCAAAAGGATATTTAGATTTCAAATTAATATAAGTTATTTAAAAAAGCACCAATAGTAGTATTGATGCTTTTAAGATTTAATTATAAATTAGTTTAAGATAACCAGCCTTTTTTAGTTGCATGATTTGCTAACCATACTAAAGCCATACCAACTATAATAATCATTGGTGTCATGGCATTGGCCATTTTAAGTACAAATACTAAATAATACATTTGTGCTAGTGCAGCAATTAATGAGATTAATAAAACATGAAATGCCCATTTTTTTCTAATCACCAATAATAAACTTCCAATGGTACCTGCAAAAACTGCTATAGCAAAAGCTCCAATATACCAAGACGGTAAATTGGCATACATTTCTTGATCTGCTTCTGGCAATTGTTTTAAAACTTCGTCAGACATCAAAGCTTGTCCTATGTATGCAAAAACGCCTAAAAGGTTCCATATTAAGGCAATAATACTGATTACTAAAAACCAAATTGGTGGTTTGTGTGTCGTTACATTAGTCATAAAATTAGGTTTAGTTAGTTAATATGGTTTCAAGGTATAAAATTTTTGTCAAATGGTAAGTAAAACTGTATTTTCGGCATTCAAAATTAAATATGCAAAAAAAGTTTTTTTACGTCATAACAATTCAATATTTAGGGTATAGGTTTCATGGTTGGCAAAAACAGCCTAACCTTAAGACTTTACATTTAATGATTGATCGTACTTTAAATTTTATTTTAGATAAAAAGAAATTTAAAACTTTAACGTCTGGTCGCACAGATGCTATGGTTAGTGCAGAAAATGCTGCTTTTGAATTGTTTTTAGAAGAGCCTATTGCAGATTTTGACGACTTTTTAGCTTTATTTAATTATAACTTACCGCAAGATTTACGTGCTTTAACAATAAAGGAGGTTGATAGCACATTTAATATTATACAACATTCAAAAATTAAAGAATATTTATATGTCTTTGCATTTGGAGGTAAATTTCATCCGTTTTGTGCTCCAATTTTAACTACAATTTTAGATCCTTTAGATATTGAGTCAATGAAACAAGCAGCTAGACTGTTTGAAGGTGAACATTTTTTAAAGCACTATTGTTACAGACCAACAGATAATGGTATATATAACAGGACCATTTTAAAATGCGAAATTGTAGAAAATACTATGTATACAGCAAGCTTTTTTCCAGAAAAAAGTTACATTCTACGTGTAAAAGGGAAAGGGTTTATGCGTAATCAAATCCGTTTAATGATGGGAGCATTGATTGCAGTTGGTCAAGGTAAACGTACTTTAGAGGATATTGAAGCTAGTTTAAAACCAGATTTTAAAGGTAATAACCATTATATAGCACCTGCTTCTGGGTTAATTTTAAAGGATATCGAATTTGAGTAAAAATTATCAAATTCGTTGTGATTTTTACATTTTAACACTTTTTTTATTAAGAAAACACCACTATATATAGGTGTTTATTGAAATTCTATAACATTCTTAAAAAATCATATAACATGTCAGCTTGATTAGTGTTGCATCTTTGTATCAAAGAAATTAACAACACTAAAAACAGAACACATGAATTATTTGAATATGCAAGATGAGAAATTACTACCTGTAGTTGTAGAGTTAAACACATTATTAGCAGATTATAATATATACTATCAAAAATTAAGAAGCTTCCATTGGAATGTATTAGGAAAAAACTTTTTTGACTTACACGAAAAGTTTGAAAATATGTATAATGAAGCTAAGCTTAAAGTAGATGAAATTGCAGAACGCATTTTAACATTAAGACATCATCCTGTAAGTAAGTTTAGTGATTACTTAAAAATATCGTCACTTTCTGAAGCTTCAAGCCTAATAACTGATCAGGAAATGATAGAGGAGCTGCTTAACGACCATAAAACCATGTTAGCACAAATGTCTCAAGTACTTAGTAAGGCTGAAGATGCAGGAGATGAAGGTACAATTGACTTAATTGGAGCATATATTAGAGAATTAGAAAAATCAAGTTGGATGTTAAATGCTTGGTCAAAAAACACTGCAGATCAATTAAAAAAAGTAGTTACTAATAGTTAAACACAGGTTTTAATGCTATCAAAACTTTATTAACTAAACAAAATATTATGAAATCTCAATTATCAGAAGCATACAATTTACTAATCGATAAGTTAGAATCTTGGTTTAACGCGATTGTATCAAACATTCCAAATCTAATTTTAGCCATTATAGTCTTAATTGCAGCATATTTTATAGCTAAATATGTAAACAAATATGTGACAAAATTAGTGTCTAGAAAAATTCAGCAAAACTCAATTACAAACATGATAGGTAGTCTATCATCAGTAGTTGTAGTGCTAGCAGGACTGTTTTTAGCCTTAGGTATCCTAAACTTAAGTAAAACTTTAACCTCATTACTGGCAGGTGCTGGTGTGGCAGGTTTAGCAATAGGATTAGCATTGCAAGGTACATTATCTAACACATTTGCAGGTATTGTATTGTCATTTAGAAAGAAAATACAAATAGGACATTGGGTAGAAACTAATGGGTATTCTGGAGAAGTTATTGACATAAACCTAAAGGACTTTACTATTAAAGAAGCGGATAACAACATGGTCATCATACCAAATAAGATGATTTTGGATAACCCAATGAAAAACTACACCCTAACTACTAAAATGAGAGTTTTTCTAGAATGTGGCGTAGGATATGAGTCTGATTTAGATCATGTAGAACAATTAACTAAACAAACCATTTGTGACACATTTGATCAAATAGAAAAACCAGAAGATGTCGAGTTTTACTATACAGAATATGGAGGAAGCTCTATTAATTACTTATGTAGATTTTGGATAGATGCAGAAAATGCTCTAGAAAAAATGAGATCAAAAAGTAAAGCTATTATTGAAATAAAGAAAGCTTACGATAAAGAAAATATAAATATACCATTTCCAATTAGGACTCTTCAATTTGATAATAAATTATCATTTGATACGCCTAAGGAAACCGAGAATTCATTCTCAAATAATTAAAAGCAAAGCGCCTTTAATTAAATATTAATCATTAAAAAACCAAAAATTATGTTACGTTGGACAATCACATTTATTATTATCGCAATTATCGCTGGAATCTTAGGATTTGGTGGAATAGCAGGAGCATCTGCAGGAATTGCTAAAGTTTTATTCTTCATCTTTTTAGTGTTATTTGTATTAACACTTCTAAAAAAGGCATAAAGCTAGGAACAGAAAAACATACAACTAATCAGCTATTAAACTAATATTTTAAAAGCAAAAATAAGTTAGCTGATTAGTTTACTAAACCTTTAAAACCTAAAACAATGAAAAAGCTTATATATACATTTCTTATTCTTTTTTCGCTATCAATAGCTGTAACAGGATGTAGAGAAGAAAATAAAACACCAGAAGAAAAAGTTGAAGAGACTATTGATGAAATTGGTGATGATTTAGAAGAAGCTTCAGACGATGTTGATGATGCAATGGATGATGTAAAGGAAGAAATTGATGAAGAAATAGAGGATTAAAAATAAAAATAATACAACTACCAATAAACCAAAATATTATGAAAAAACTAGCACACACATTTATCTTGTTATTTTCAGTATCATTACTATTAACAGGATGTAGAGAAGAATCTACAGGAGAAAAAGTTGAAGACGCAGTAGAAAATGTTGCGGATGATGTAGAAGATGCAGTAGATTAAAACAAAAAAATAGCTAAGAAAAAGAAAAGTTAATTTAATATATTTAAAATGTATTTGATTAATAGCAACAAAAGTCCTAATTAAATTTAGGACTTTTGTATTTTTAAATCATAACACTAACTTATGAGTATCAAAAAAGCATTAGAATTTCTTAAAAAATTAGAGAAAAATAATAATCGTGAGTGGTTTGCAGAAAATAAATCTGAATATGATGCAGCTTTAAAGGCTACAAAAGCTGTATTTAATGAGATGTATCTTAAAATGCAAGTGCATGATGAACTTGATAAATTGAAATTGTTTAGAATTTACAGAGATGTGCGTTTTTCTAAAAACAAATTACCCTACAAAAATAATTTTGGAGGTACGTTTCATCGTGTTAAACCAAGGTTAAGAGGTGGATATTATGTGCAAATACAACCAGGAAACAACTTTATAGCTTGTGGCTTTTGGGACCCTAATAAAGAGGATTTATTAAGAATAAGAAAAGAATTTGAAATGGATGATGATGAGATTAATACAATAATTAATGACTCTAAATTTAAATCTGTTTGGGGAGAATTGAAAGGTGACGAATTAAAAACAGCTCCAAGAAATTTTGACAAAGATCATGAAGCCATTAATTTAATTAAGAAAAAGCAATACATCTTTACTAAACAATTTACAGATGCAGAAGTTTGTAAAGACGATTTTGCACAAAAGGTCAATGATTATTTTAAAACCATTAGACCCTTTTTTGATTATATGAGTGATGTTTTAACAACAGACCTAAATGGTGTGTCATTAATTAAGGATTAAGCAACTTCTGTTACAGTGTACTTGGTACCATTAAACTCAAAGGTGTCACCTGCAGACTTTTGTTTAAGTAATTGACCAATTGGTGATTGTAATGAGATAGCATAATAATCTTGATTATCAATTTCAATTTTACCAACACTTATGGATATAAAAAAATGTAAACTATCTGTTTTTACTAAACTACCCAAAGCTGCACTAGTGCTTAATAAGTTAGCTTTTACTAGTTTTAAATAATCTTGGGTTTTTCTAGCTTCGTTTAGATAACCCATATTTTTTTCTAAATCATTTAAAAGTTTTCCGTTTCCAGAATCATCATCGTCAGAGCTACCTTTATCATTACTTTCAATGGACTCTTTAATTAAGTCTATTTCGTTTTTGTAATCTGCGATGCGTTTTTCTACATGTTCGTTACAAATCTGTAGAAGTTGTTGTTTTATTGTCATTGGTTATATTAAACTGCTTTTAGTATTTCTGGTTTATCAAATAGCTGAATATTACTTTGTAAACGTTGTTTCACTATGGACATCATTCGTTTATTTAAAGCGGACGAATTTAGAATATATTTTTCATATTCTTCTGTAGTAAATTGACCAATTATGATTCCTTTCAAACTATTTCTAAATTTGATGTCTTTATGGACTGCATTTTCAATATAATTTAAACGTTTTTCAATTGTTAATTGGTAAAAAACATTTTTATGCTTGGCTATATAATTTCTAAAAACTAAAATAAATAATTCGTTTTGTAATTTAATTACAGGTCTTAGCGTTAGGTTTTGGAAACGCTCGTCTTGACTCATATTAGCACTAATTTTAATACTGGAAATTATAGGTCTAATAGCTAGTAATTGGGTATCTCTTGTAGTCATAATAATTAAGTTTTATTAAAAATATCGATAATAAAGATTAATGGCTGTATAGTTAAATATACTTTTTAACTGTGTTGTTAACAATCAAGTTTTTTTATCTTTGATTTAAAGAAAAAATATGAGATTTCACACAAGAAAATGGGTTAAACCCGAAGATTTAAATCCAAACGGAACGTTGTTTGGTGGTCAGTTATTAGCATGGATTGATGAGGAAGCTGCACTTTATACTATTATACAGTTAGAAAACAATAAAGTCGTGACCAAATACATGAGCGAAATTAACTTTATGAGTAAAGCGGTTGAAGGTGACATAATAGAAATAGGTATGGAGGTTAAAAAATTTGGTAGTACCTCGATATCTCTAAATTGCGAAGTTAGAAACATGCGTACCAGAGAGACTATTATTACTGTAGATAATATTATTATGGTTAACCTAGATAAAGATGGTAATCCAAAACCACACGGTAAAACAAAAATTGAGTTTGTTAAAGACAGATTGGCAAATTAATGGTAATCGCTATGTGGTTACAGGCTACTTATTTTAAGTATTTTTTATCCACATAAAAAGTACCAAAAGGTAATATGGAAGCTAATAGTACAATACCAAATACTTTATTATTCCATTTTTGTTCAGGCTTAATCAAAAAAGCTAATGCTATATAGCCTACAAACAATAAACCATGTGGCATACCAAGTAGTTTTACGTAATAATCGTCACCTTCTGGTAGTCTTTTATAAATAGCAGCAGCCATTAATAATAAGTATGAAATACCTTCTAATAAAGCTACAATACGAAATGTTTTAAGCATAATAATTATCTTTTGTACAAAGATAATTATTGTTTTTTTAATTACCATTTATATACGATTAATCACTAATTTCGTTTAAAATTAATGATATGGATGGTACTAGAAAATCAATATTAATTGTACTTGCTTTTTTCTCGATCTACTTTATTTGGGGTTCGACTTATTTGCTAAATAAAATTGTAGTGTCAGAGGTTGCACCATTTTTTTTAGCTGGAATTAGGTTTGCTTGTGCAGGAGTCTTAATTTTTATTATCGCAAAATTTCTAAAAATTTCTCTTAAAGCCTCCAAAAAACAAATACTAAATTCGGCTTTTGCAGGCTTTTTATTTCTTGTCTATGGTAATGGTGTCTTTGTATGGGCTTTAAAGTATGTAGATAGTGGTTTTGCAGCATTAATAGCAGCAACACAACCTTTATTTGTTATATTTTTAATGCGTATTTTACATGGATCAAAAATTAAAACAAAATCTATCGTAGGTGTTGTTTTTGGTTTTATAGGTATGTATTTATTAGTTAGTCAAGATACGTTATCACTAAATAAGGATAGTATTATTGGTATACTCATGATATTTTCATGTGTATTAAGCTGGAGTTATGGAAGTATATTTGTATCAAAATCAGATTTGCCTAAAAACTTTTTTGTGGCAACAGGTTATCAAATGCTTTTTGCTAGTTTGCTTTTAACCCTTTTAAGCTTAGTTTTTAACGAAACTTGGTTAATGCCAACACAATGGAGTCTTAATGCAAAAGGGTCTATGTTGTTGCTAATTGTTTTTGGTGGTGTAGTTGCATTTACAGCGTTTAATTATTTGTTAAAAGAGGTCTCTACAGAAAAAGTATCTACTTCTGCATATGTAAATCCAGTAATAGCATTATTTTTAGGTTGGTATGTTTTGGACGAGCAAATTACTATGCAATCCATTGTTGCAGCTTTAACCTTATTAACAGGAGTCTACTTTATTAACTCTAAGAAAAAAATAGTGATTTTTTCTAGATTTAAAAAGTAATAATTTAGGCTATTGCATAATTAAATTCTAATAAGCTTAAAGACTTAATATACAATTATTTAAAAAATCACTATCTTTGTAACTCATTTAAGCAGGTAAACCTTTCCTTGATCTTTATTTTAAGTACTTTAGAATCGTTAAGCAGAACATAGCTTTTAATTACTTCTGACAAATGAATTCATTTAAAACACACATTTAATAACGCTAATGGCTAAATCGCAACAAACATTTAATAAAAGTGAAAAAGAAAAAAAACGCTTAAAGAAAAGAGAAGATAAGCGCAAGAAGATGGAGGCACGTAAGCTTGACAAAGAAGCTAATGGTGGTTCTGATGGTATACAGTTTGCATATGTAGACTTTAATGGTAATTTGGTAGATACTCCACCAGATCCAGAATTAAAGGAAAAGATTGATGCAGAAGAAATCGTTTTAGGAGTACCTAAAAAGGTTGAAGGAGAAGAGGAAGATCCAGTAAGAAACGGAAAAGTATCATTTTTTGATACTTCTAAAGGTTTTGGATTTATTATCGATACAGAAAACAACGAAAAATATTTTTGCCACGTTAGTGGATTAATAGATCAAATTGCAGAAAATGATAAAGTATCTTTTGAATTAGAAAGAGGAATGAAAGGAATGAATGCAGTTAAGGTTAAGAAAATATAATCGACCATAATTAAAATTAAAAACCCATTAAGAGCAATCTTAATGGGTTTTTTGTTTTTAATTTAAAGAGTTTATGACCATGTTATTTAAGTTGTAATACTACTATTATTACATTGATAATGATTTAAATTTTAAGCATCTTTGTAGTATGCATACATCAATTATAAAACACATAAATAATCACATAACTCCAAGTTTAGAGGATATACAATTATTTAATTCTGTTTTAAACCAAATATCTGTGTCTAAGGGTCAGTTTTTATTAAAACCTGGCACTAATGTTCAGCATGAGTATTTTGTTGTTAAAGGCTGTTTAAAGGCATATTATTTAGATGATAAGGGAAGTATTCACATTATTCAATTTGCTATAGAGAATTGGTGGATTGGAGATTTTGAGGCGTTTTATAATCAAGGATCGTCCATACTTTATATCGAAGCTATTGAAGATGCAACGTTATTGTCCATTAATTATAATAGTCTTCAAAAAATATATAAAAAAGCACCAATTTTTGAGCGCTATTTCAGAGTATTAATAACGCAAGCCTTTATTGCACAACGTAAACGTATTTTATCAACTCTTGAAAAAAATACTAAAGAGCGTTATATTGAATTCTGTATGTCTTACCCAAACATTGAAAATCGCGTTCCTAATTACGATATAGCCAATTACCTAGGTGTATCTCCAGAAAACCTAAGTAGAGTAAGGAAGCAGCTAAAAAGTTAAAACTGTCCTAATTGATATAGATCAATTAAATTGAAGGAAGTGATTTGTAAGTTTGTAATAATTAACACATTACATATTTTCACATGAGCAAACAACCTTTATTATTACCATATAACAAAAACATAAATTTAAAAAACAGAGTAGTTATGGCACCTATGACGCGAAGTCGTGCTAATAACGACGGTAACATACCTACGGATGAGTTGCATGGATTATACTACGAGCAACGTGCATCTGCAGGTTTAATAATTACTGAAGGATCTCAGGTATCAAATAAAGCTGTAGGTTACATCAATACTGCAGGAATACATACAGATGAACAAGTAGAAGGTTGGAAAAAAGTAACCAAACGTGTACATGATAAAGGCGGAAAAATCTTTATTCAATTATGGCATGTTGGTCGTATGTCACATCCAGACTTTCATAATGGAGAGTTGCCTTTATCATCTTCAGCATTAAATCCTAATGCAAAATCTTATACACCAGAAGGGTTTAAAGATACTGTTACTCCAAAAGCTATGACCATTGCAGAGATTAAGCAAACGGTTATAGATTTTAAAAATGCTGCAGCAAATGCAGTTAAAGCAGGTTTTGATGGTGTAGAAATTCATTCTTCAAATGGTTACTTATTTCATCAGTTTTTTAATAATACCTCTAATAATAGAACGGATGAATATGGTGGAAGCATAGAGAATAAAACACGTTTTTTCTTTGAAGTTTTAGAGGCAATAAAAGAAGTGATTCCGCAAGAAAAAATAGGAGCACGTTTTAACCCTTCTTTAAATGGTCTTTTTGGAATGACTATGGATGAGGAAACGATACCAACTTTTGAATATATTATAAAAAAACTAAACGATTACAATCTAGCTTACGTCCACTTATCAGAACCATTTACAGATGTTTCGGATATTCCGTATGCTGTCAAAGAAATCGCAAAACATTTTAGACCATTATATAACGGTACACTTATGATTAATGCAGGCTTTGACCAAGAAAAGGGTAATAAAGTTATTGAGAATGGTGATGCAGATTTAGTAGCTTACGGTAAGTTGTTTATTTCAAATCCAGACTTAGTAGAGCGTTTTGAAAACAATTTAGAGTTGGCAGAATGGGATGAGGACACCTTTTATACAACAGGTCCAAAAGGATATACAGATTATCCAAAAGCATCTAAATAATAAAAGTTTAACTTAAAAACAAACAAGATGAAATTTACAAGAAAAGCAAATGCAGAATGGAAAGGTAGTGGTAAAGATGGACATGGTAGTTTAACCACAGGAAGTAAGATTTTAGATAAAACTGCCTATTCATTTCATACCAGATTTGAGGATGGTGAAAAAGGAACTAATCCAGAAGAATTAATAGGAGCAGCTCATGCAGGATGTTTTGCTATGCAGTTAAGTTTTTTATTAAACGAAGATAATTTTACAGCAACAAGTTTAGACGTAGACGCTACTGTTGTATTTGAAGATGGAGCAATTACCAAAATCACTTTAAATTTAGTAGGAGATGTTCCAGAAATTGATGCAGAAAAATTCCAACAAATCGCACATAAAGCAAAGGAAGTATGCCCAATTTCAAAAGTATTAAACACAGAGATAGAACTTAAAGTAACACTTAAAAAAGCATAAAAATGGCAACTACAACAGTAAAAGCATATGGTGCAACAGCAGCAACCGAAGATTTAAAACCTTTAGATATTAAAAGACGAGCTGTAGGAACAGACGACGTAAAAATTGATATTACGTATTGTGGTGTTTGCCATAGTGATATCCATACTGTTAGAAACGATTGGAAAGGTTCTACCTATCCAGTAGTACCAGGACACGAAATTATTGGTCGTGTGACAGAAGTAGGTACTGGAGTTAACAACTATAAAGTAGGTGATTTAGTAGGTGTAGGTTGCTTAGTAGATTCTTGTCAAACCTGTTCTTCTTGTAACCAAGATTTAGAGCAATTTTGCGAGAATGGTACAACTTGGACTTATAACAGTCCTGATAAGCATATAGAAGGCCAACAGACTTACGGTGGATATTCTACTTCAGTGGTTGTTGATGAGAAATTTGTATTACGTATACCTGAGAATATAGACGAAGCAGCAACTGCACCTTTACTATGTGCAGGTATTACTACTTGGTCTCCATTAAGTCACTGGAAAGTTAAAAAAGGAGATAAAGTTGGTGTTATTGGTCTTGGTGGATTAGGTCACATGGGAGTTAAATTTGCAAATGCTTTAGGAGCTCACGTTGTAATGATTACAACATCTCCAGAAAAAGGTAAAGATGCAAAAAGACTAGGCGCACATGAAGTGCTAGTGTCTAAAGATGAAGAGGATATGAAAAAACACCAAGGTAGTTTTGATTTTATCTTAAATACTATTCCTGTAGGACATGAAATGGATCCTTATCTAGGCTTATTAAAAATTGACGCTACAATGGTTTTAGTTGGCGCTATAGAAGCTTTAGAACCTTTCCATGGAGGAAATATCATTATGGGTCGTAAACGTATTGCTGG
Organism: Olleya marilimosa CAM030; assembly: GCF_000518485.1. GTDB lineage: Bacteria > Bacteroidota > Bacteroidia > Flavobacteriales > Flavobacteriaceae > Olleya > Olleya marilimosa. The sequence goes on from NZ_JADR01000001.1 coordinate 617,961, forward strand.
ATCTTTAATTGGTGGTATTAAGGAAACGCAAGAGATGTTAGATTTTTGTGGAGAACATAATATTACAAGTGATATAGAGCTTATCGATATGCAAGATATTAATAAAGCCTACGATCGTGTTACAAGTAACGATGTTAAATACAGATTTGTAATTGACATGAAATCGCTTAAAAATTAAAGCACTTTTTTTTATTATATAAAAAACAGCCTCTAAGTTATTTAGAGGCTGTTTTTGTGTTTAGGCTAAAGCCGAAAAAAATCTTCTAAAATAGTAGTGTATATTTTACATAGTACAATCTATCATTGGTCTACTCTAGATAACGTATAACACTTAACTTTACAAAACAATATGGTTATTCATGTAAAATATTATTTGCGTAGATAGTAGTTAAACTCTATTGTATATATAGTTTGATAACAGTCTATAAAATGTATACCAAATCCCATCATATAAATCTGTTAAACCAACAAAACTCTACTATCTTTGCATAAAATTATATTTTATGTCACAACAGTTTTCTAGTTTAGGGATTAATGCAGCATTGCAAAGTGCTTTAGCAGATTTGCAAATCACAGATCCAACAGATATTCAATCAAAAGTAATACCTGTAATACTTAACAATACAGAGGATGTTGTAGCTATAGCAAAAACAGGAACCGGAAAAACAGTAGCTTTTGGATTACCATTATTACAATTAATAGACAATAGCAAAAATAATATTCAGGCAGTAATTTTAGCTCCAACAAGAGAGTTGGGGCAGCAAATATTTAAAAATTTAGAAGCATTTAATGCGCCTAAACTAGGAGTTAGCATTGCTGGTGTTTTTGGTGGTATACCAATAAAACCGCAAATAGAAACACTTAAAAGTACGACACATATTGTTGTAGCTACTCCTGGACGTTTAGCCGACTTAATAGAGCGTAACGCTATACATATTAAAGAAATCTCTTATTTTGTTTTAGATGAAGCAGATGAAATGGTGAGTGCACATAAAGAAGGTGTAGATGCCATAATTAAGGTTTTACCAAAAAGCAGAAGAACATTATTGTTTACAGCAACTATGCCAGGAACAATAAAGCAATTGGTTCAAAACAGTTTGTCTAAAAAAGTGTTGACTATTGAAGCTGATATGGAAACCGTTGGTCATCAAGGCATAGACCATCAATACGTTGTGGTTGAGCCTATCGAGAAATTAAATGTGTTAATGCACTTTTTAAACGCTAACGATGGTCAACGTGGTATTATTTTTTGTAAGACCAAAGCTGCAGTCAATAAGTTGGCTAAAAATTTAGCCATTAATAAATTTTCATCAGGAGCAATACATGGAAGTTTAACTCAAGGAATTCGAGATCGAATCATGGGTCAATTTAGAGAAGGTCATATTAATATACTTATTGCTACAGATTTGGCTGCTCGTGGTATTGATGTAAAAGACTTAGCGTTTGTAGTTAATTATCATTTACCAGACACCTATGATGCCTATGTGCATAGAAGTGGTCGTACAGCTAGAGCAGGAGCAAACGGTCTTGCATTAAGTGTTATTCAAGAAGATGAAATACATGATATTCCGGAATTTGAGGCAGAATTAGGAATAACTTTTAAACAATACCAAAAAGCTGACGCTAAAAGTATTGAAGAAAATAATGGTTTACTTTGGGCTAAAAAAATCTTTAAAACTAAAGTAAACAAAGATATACCAGAAGATTTTAAAGCAAAAGTAAAAACTATTTTTCACCATCTAACCAAGGAAGAGTTAGTAGATAAAATCTTATCTAATTACATTGCAGAAAACAATACTATTGTGGAAAAGCAAGAGGTTATAAAGAAAAAAAAGAAAAAATAAACCATGAGTAGCTATTTAAAAGTACAGCAAGATATTTTAGATAAATTAAATATCAAGGCACTTAATCCAATGCAGGAAGAAGCCTTGTTGTCTATTACAAATGCTGAAAACACAGTGTTATTATCTCCAACAGGGACTGGTAAAACATTGGCCTTTTTGTTACCAACTATTACTGCATTAGATACCAATTGTAAAAATGTACAATTATTAATTTTAGTACCTTCTAGAGAGCTAGCTATTCAGATAGAACAAGTGATTCGTACCATGGGAACAGGTTTTAAAGCCAATGCTGTCTATGGAGGAAGACATTTTAGTAAAGATAAAATTGATTTAGCCCACACACCAGCTATTCTAGTAGGTACACCAGGACGTGTCGCTGACCATTTAAGACGCGAAACCTTTTTAGTAGATGATATTAGTACTCTAGTTTTAGACGAATTTGATAAGTCTTTAGAAGTCGGTTTTGAAAAAGAAATGAGTGAGATTATTGCTAGTCTACCACATATTAAAAAACGAATATTAACTTCTGCTACGCAAGACATGGAAATTCCACGTTTTGTCGGTCTTGAAAATGAATTAATTATTGATTATTCAGATACTAAGGTTTCAAATTTAGAAATCAAGCAAGTGATATCACCTGATAAAAATAAACTTCAAACTTTAGTCGATTTATTACATGATATTGGTAATAAGCCAGGTATTATATTTTGTAATTACAAAGACACTATTCAATTTGTAAGCGATTTTTTAAATAAAAATAACATTCCTCATGGTTGCTTTCAAGGCGGAATGGAGCAAATTGATAGAGAACGTGCATTAATAAAATTTAGAAACGGAACTCACCAAATTATAATTGCCACAGACCTTGCTGCTCGTGGTTTAGATATTCCAGAATTAAATTATATAATACATTATCAATTACCTTTAAAAGCAGAAGAGTTTACACATCGTAACGGTCGTACTGCACGTATGAATGCAGAGGGAACATCTTATGTTATACAATGGGAAGGAGAACGTCTACCTGATTTTATTAATTTTGATGCTACTGTAACACCAAAAGGAACGGTAAATACTTTAGCTACAGATTGGGCAACTCTATTTATTTCTGGAGGACGTAAAGATAAAATTTCAAAAGGTGATGTTGCTGGTGTATTGTTTAAACAATGTCATCTAGAAAAATCTGAAATTGGAACTATAGAGCTTAAACAAGACTGTGTGTTTGTAGCTATTCCAAAAAACAAAGCATCTATTATCGTCGATAAAATTAATAATACTAGATTAAAAAAGAAAAAGGTAAGAGTTTACACTATTTAACTAATACACTTAACTTATCTAACTTTAGTGTATTATTTAACCTAAATTTAATTCCACTTATTGTTTAATCATTTTTAAGTCTAATAATTAACAATTTATTAATAAAACAGTTAAAAATTTTAATATTAATATAAAACCTTTATATTTGGTCAACCAGTTTGGTAAACCAATTTGTAAAGTTTTATATTTTAATAATGAAATTCGCTATTTCTTCAAACGCATTTATATTAAAAACAGCATTGTTTTTAACACTATGGATGTCATGCTCGTCTACTGATAATCAGGAGGAAAGCATAGCAAATATACCAACGACGGTAAACTCACCTCAAACAGTAAACAATAGTGCTATAATAGATTTTAGTAACTGGAAATTGACTTTACCAGTTGACCAAAACAATAATGGCTCTCCAGACGAGTATCAACCAAACCAACTAGTAAATTTTGGATATCAAAATATAGAAGCGGTACAACCTTATTTATATAATGATTTGTCAAATACTGCTTTAGTATTTTACACATTTCCAGAAATTTCGACCTCAAATAGTTCATATTCCAGAACAGAACTTAGAGAATTAATCAATCCTAATAATGCCAAGCAAAATTGGTCTTTATCTGATGGAGGAGAAATGATTGGCAGACTGCAATTAGAATCTATATCAGAGGATTTAGAGACAAATGCTAATTACCATAAAGTCATTGTAATGCAAATTCACGGAATTATAACAGAAGAGGATATGGCTAGTCATGGATTGTCTTCTAATAATGGACCTCCTTTAATTAAAATATATTGGAAGGACGGTTACCTATGGTCTCATAAAAAATCTTTAGTAGACCAAACCACTTCAGGTGATGCGCTTCTTGACACGTCTAGTGCAACATGGTTTGACATAAAAGATAATTTAGGTTACGTTGGATTTGAAGCATTTGATTTTAGGATTTCGGCTTCAACAGGTAGAGTAGAAGTACAGTTAAATAATCAAGAACCACTTGTGTATACTGACATTAGTTTAAATAAATGGCCTTTTCACAACTATTTTAAAGCTGGAAATTATTTAGGTACGACAAGTCCAAATGGTTTTGCGTACATCAAATATTTTAGTTTAAACGTGACACATTAATAATTATAATTTAATCAATTTATAGATGAAAAAAATAATAACGCTTTTTGTATTGTCTTTAATATTAGTTTCTTGCGGAAACTCTGACACCTTAAACAATATCAAAGTAAATTCAATTGAAGCATTGCATGAAGCTATTAAAAATAGTAGTGCTGGAGATAATATAATATTAGCAAATGGCGTCTATAAAGATGTTGAAATTGAATTTTATGGTCATGGGACTGCAAATAAACCAATCACATTAAAAGCTGAAACTCCAGGAGAAGTAAGTATAGAAGGAGTTTCTAATTTAAAAATTGGTGGAGACTATTTAGTAGTAGAAGGCCTACATTTTAAAAATGGATATACACCTTCAAAAAATGTTATTCAATTTAAAATAAATGACACTTTAATAGCTAATCACAGTACAGTAACTAATTGTGTAATTGATGCTTTTACACAACCAGATAGAGATGTTAGTGATCATTGGGTTGAGTTTTGGGGACGTCATAACCAATTAAGTAATAATTATATTACCGGAAAATCAAATTTTGGTCCAACCGTAATGGTAAGATTGGATGGTAACCAACATATAAAAAACTACCATCAAATAATAAATAACCATTTTGGACCTAGACCAAGAAAAGGAGGTCCACATGGTGAGACAATGCAAATAGGAGATAGTGGTACATCTATGACACCATCACATACCAATGTAGAAAACAATTTATTTGAACGTTGTAATGGTGAAGTTGAAATTATCTCAAGTAAATCTAATAACAATACTTTTAAAAACAACGTGTTTTTTGAAAGCGAAGGCTCTTTAGTTTTACGTCACGGAAACTATGCTACAATTGATGGAAACATTTTTATAGGTAATGATAATTCTGAATTTATTGGCGGAATTAGAGTTATTAATACAGGACATTGGATTACAAATAATTACTTCTATAAATTAAAAGGATCAACATTTAGAGCGCCTTTAGCAATAATGAATGGAATTCCTAAATCACCTTTAAATCGTTATAATCAAGTAACAGACGTTGTTATAGCACATAACTCCTTTATAGATACAAAAACACCTTTTCATTTTAGTGTTGGATCAAATGTTAGTCAAAGCGAAGTATTACCTAAGTCCGAAATCCGTTCGGCACGACCAATAAGAACTGTAATTGCTAATAATATATTATATAATCAAACGCCTTTTGATTTTCCTATTAAAAATTACGACAAGGTAGATGGTGTTTTATTTAAAAACAATTATACAAATAGTGCTAATAAAAGTGAGGTTAAACCAAAAGGTTTAATAACAGCAAATATGGATGTTACCAAAGTGTCGTCTCAATTAATGGTACCAAAAATAGATAATAGTAATGTGTATTTAGGTTTTGATTTTGAAACGATTGACACTGACCTTTTCGGGAATAAAAGAACTTCAGAAAATAATGCTGTAGGAGCTATAATCAATACAGGAGATTATAAAGCATTATACGATTCATCAAATTACGGAACGGATTGGTTTGATACTAAAAAAGCAAAAACTGAAGCTAAAACAATTAAAGTAAGTACATCAACTCAATTAATAGAAGCTTTAGCAAAAGCAAACTCAGGAGATACAATAAGCTTACAAGCTGGAGATTACCAAATTAATGAAGCTTTACCAATTTCTAAATTAATTACATTAAAGTCTTCAGATAAAAATAATAAAGCAGAAATAAGCTTCACATCTAATACTACAGCTTTTTCAATGCAGCCAAAAGGCGTGTTACATATTGAAGACCTTATTTTAAAAGGAAACCAAACGCAAGCTGCTTTTAAAACATTAGATAAAAATATGAGTAGCGCTTATGGCTTGTGGCTAAATAATACTGAGGTTAGTGAGTTTAACAGCGTATTAGAAGTATCTAAAGGGTCTTTTGCAGATACCGTTTCGGTAGCTAATTCCATTATTAAAAACTGTAAGAGTGGGATTCAATTAAATAAAGAAACTAACGACAAAGGTGATTATAACAGTGAGTTTGTTTACGTAACTAATAATACTTTTAGTAATGTAGATGCTAATGTTTTAAATTATTATCGTGGTGGTTATGACGAGTCTACTATTGGCGGAAACTTAGTATTTAAGGATAATACAGTAACAAATTGTGGAACAGCAGAAACCGAAAATATCTTAATTAAAAACAGAGGTATTGTTAATGTTGAATTTGCTAATAATACCTTTAAAAATAATCCAGTTAAGGTTGTAGCTGTCCTTTGGGGAGAAAAAGATCAAAAACCTGAAAATAATACTATTACTAATTCTGGTGAAATTAAAGTTGTACAGAATTTAAAACTGAAATTAATGTATTAGTATGAAAGTCTTTTGCTTCAATTTAATAATATGTTTAGGTTTTGTGCACATTTTAGGTGCTCAAAATATTCCATCTGATAAAGTTTTAACTATCCAAGAGCTGAGTAATTATTTAACTAAGCCTGTAAAAAAACAACTTAGTGTAAATGGTGAAATTTCAGAGCAACGATTGGCTGAGTATTTCAGAGAAAAATTCTCAGAACGTTATTTTTATGATTGGAAAACTAACGAAGCAAGATTTAAAGAATACAAAAATTTGTATCCAGAAGCTGAAGCTGGTCATACAGAACGTGCGTTAGACCATTTAGCAAAATTCCCATCTAATGCACAATGGAAACTACCTTTTAATTATCAAAATGGTCAACCCGTAAATACCTATGCTTTAAGGCATTTGGCTAGACAGCACAAAATGGTAGATATAGGCTACTATTACTTTTATCAAAATAAAGACATAACATTTTTAGACTATTTTACTCAGCAATTAGCATCGTTAAACAAAGCATTATCAAATAATCAATTTGAAATTATTGCAGATGGTAATGGTGTTTACGAAGCCTTTAGGTCTGGTTATCGTGTAATTAATTGGTTAAAGTTACATAGTTTGTTTTTAGGACAATCGGGTTATTCTGATCAAGAGCAACTGGTAACCATCGCTACTTTTTTGCAGCATGCACAACATTTATTTGAAAACAATCAAGAATTTGTACCTGGTAATCACCAAACTAGAGGATTAACCGCTTTAGCAATGATTGCAATTATTTTAAAAGATTTTGAAGGTGCAGATCAATGGTATAATCATGCTATGAGTCTTTTAGGAGTGCATTTAGATAAGGAAATTAATAATGACGGTTTCCAGTTTGAACGTACAGTGCATTACCACATTAGCGACATTGGGACTTATTATTATGTCTATCAATTAGCTAAAAAAAGTAATCTACCAATACAAGCGGTGTGGGAAAGCAAACTAAAATCTTTGTTCACAACGCTTTCAAAAATTGCTTTTCCAGATAAATCTGCTCCAGTGTTGTCAGATGATACAGATACACCTTGGTCAGAAACAAACGATATTTCTGGAGCAATGACTTTAGGATATCTTCTTTTTGAAAATCCAGAAATCGGTTATTTTGCTAATGATAAATTAAGCACTAAGTTTTATTGGACAGCTAGCCAATCTCAATTAGATAAACTTAAAAACAAGCAAACATCAGCTCCAAAAGCATTATCGTTAGACTTTCCTGATACTGGTTATTATTTTATGAGAGAAGGTTGGGATAAAGATGATACTGTCATGGTTATTTCAGCAGGAGTAGACCCAATTAAACCAGACCATCAACATGGTGATATATTGGGAATACAAGCAATGGCTAATGGAAAAGTTGTTTTACCTAATTATCAGGTTAGATATTCTCTTTTAGATTTAGAATTATTTAAAAACTCCATGACCAAGAATGTTGCTTTGGTAGATAATCAACTACTTGGTAAACAATATACAAGTAACAAAGGAGGTAGCGGTTTTGGAAAATTTAAAAAATTACCAAAACCAAAAACATTAACATGGTCTACTAATAAGGCGTTGGATGTTTTTGTAGGCAGTCATGATGGTTTTAGTAATATTGGTGTTGATTATACAAGACAAGTTATTGCTTTAAACAAAGAGTTTTGGATAGTAAAAGATAATTTTGAATCACAAACTAATCATACCTATAAACAGGTATGGCAAGGTCATTATAGTCAAGAAAATGGTCCAAACTTGTTACGATCTTCGTTTGATGATGGTTCTGGTTTAGATATTTTACAACTACATACAGTTGATAGTGTACAAACAGATGGAGCAAGAGGTAAGCAATGGTCTGTGGTTTCTAAAAACAGTGACAAGTCATTCAGTTTTATAAGTGTAATTTTTCCTTTTAAAACTTATGATAAGCGTATTGACGAAACGCTTAGTGTTCCAGAATTGAAAGGTTGGATATTAAATCAATCTAACTGGAAAACTAACAACAAACAATCTGTGTCGTTAACTAAAGCAGAGACTTCATTATTATTTTCTGTTCAAACCATAACGGATAAACAAGTATCGATTTCATTTTCAAAAACTTCAGATGTTTATATTACTCGCAATAATAATACGATAACAATACAATTATTATCTCAACCATATAATGATTTAAATATGCAAGTAATGGTAGATGGTAAACCCTTCAAAATAGTAAATAAAACAGTTTATAATTCTGGTAAAATCCCTGTAAATGGAAATCAGGAATATATATTAGAGTTTGCCAAAAATTAAAAAATCATGACTAATAAAATAGATTTAATATTAAAATACAGCTTGTTTTTACTGGTTTTTATCATGTTATCTTGTAATAACAAGGAAACAACTGTAATAAAAAACAAAATTCTTAAAGATAATTCTAATGCTAAAGAAGCGCATCCAAAATTGATTTTGACTGCTCAAGGCGTTAAAGAAATTAGAGCCCAATTAGGTAGTATCCCAATTTTTGATAAAACCTTACAATCAGTAAAAGAAGAAGTAGATGCCGAAATTGTTTTAGGTATAGATACACCAATTCCTGTAGACTATTCTGGTGGTTACACACATGTACGTCATAAAAGCAATATGATGGTCATGCAAAAAGCTGGTGTGTTGTATCAAATTTTAGATGATGAAAAATATGCTAAATATGTAAAAGATATGTTGATGCAATATGAAGCGCTTTATAAAACGTTACCATTACATCCCAAAACAAGATCTTATGCAAGAGGTAAATTATTTTGGCAATGTTTAAATGACTCTAATTGGTTAGTATATGTCAGTCAGGCTTACGATTGTATTTATAATTATTTAACCAAAGAAGAACGTGATACATTAGAAACCAACTTATTTAAACCATTTGCAGATCATATCTCTGTAGACAGTCCGCAATTTTACCAACGCGTCCACAACCATAGTACTTGGGGTAATGCAGCTGTTGGTATGATAGGTTTAGTGATGGACGATCAAGAATTAATAGATCGTGCTTTATACGGAATTAAAGACTTAAAGTTAGATACTAATAAAAAAGACGATGATGGTGGCTTTTTAAATAAAGATGGTAAAGCTGGTTTTTTAGCAAACATAGAAGAACCATTTTCTCCAGATGGATATTATAACGAAGGACCTTATTACCAACGTTACGCCATGTATCCTTTTTTAATTTTTGCTGAAGGATTGCATAACGTGAAACCAGAATTAAAAATATTTGAATACAAAGATGGTGTTTTACTTAAATCCATTAATGCTTTATTGAATTTATCTGATGCAGATGGCGATTTTTTTCCTTTAAACGATGGTCAAAAAGGCATGTCTTATTACACTAGTGCTTTAGTTACTGCTGTAGATATTTCTTATCATTTTGGGACTCAAGATCCAGGTTTACTTAGTATTGCGCAAAAACAAGATCGTGTGTTATTGGACGACTCTGGATTAGCTGTTGCACTAGGTATTAAAAATAATCAAGCAAAACCGTTTACTAAAAAATCAATAAACCTATCAGATGGTCCAAACGGAACACAAGGAGGAGTGGCTATTTTAAGAAACGAAGCAATAGAACTAGTCTTTAAATATGCAGCACAAGGTTCTAGTCATGGTCATTACGATAAGCTATCCTATTCTTTGTATGAAAAAGGTGAAGAAATTCTTCAAGATTATGGTTTATCAAGATTTGTAAACATCGAGCAAAAAGGTGGTGGAAATTATTTAAAAGAAAACAAAACTTGGGCAAAACAAACCATTGCACACAATACGGTAACTCAAAATGAAACGTCACATTTTGATGCAAAATATGAAGTTGGTAGTCAACATCATTCGGTTTTAAATTACTTTACTTCAGATAATGATAATGTACAAGTCGCTAGTGCAAAAGAGACTAATGCCTATCCAGGTACAGAGCTATTACGTACTATGGCTATTATTAAAGATCAGGATTTTGAAAAACCTTATGTGTTAGACATCATGAAAATTACTTCAGATAAAGCTAATAAATATGACTTTCCGTATTACTTCTTAGGTCAACTTATACAAACTAATTTTGACTATAAAGTACCAGCTACACTAAACCCATTAGGCACCAAAAATGGTTATCAACATTTATATGTAGAAGCAACAGCAAATGCAACTAGTGAAAACACTCAGTTATCATGGTTAAATAAAGGCAAGTTTTACACCTTAACCACTTTAACAGACACTAATGATCAATTGTATTTTACCAGAATTGGAGCAAATGATCCAGACTTTAATTTAAGACGTGAAGCTGCGTTTATGTTAAGACGAAAAAATGCTAAAAACACAATTTTTGTATCAACCATTGAAGCCCATGGAAGTTATAGTCCAGTAACAGAGTCTGCTATTAACTCTAACAGTAACATAAAACAATTAGAAGTGGTATTAAATACCGACGCGTATACAGCAATTTTAATTACAAACATAAAAGGTAATACCAAACTGTTTATAACATCAAATACAAATGCTTCAAAAACAGGTAAACACAATGTAACAATCAACGATAAGAATTATGAGTGGTCAGGTTCTTATTATTTCAAATAAAATAAAAACGACAAATTAATAGATTATGAAAAGATTTAGTGAAAAGTATGTCATTACAAAAGACATGGAATGGGAAGCACTTGGAGGAGGAGTGTCAAGAAAATTTTTAGGATATGACAACCAAATCATGATGGTAAAAGTAAAATTTGAAAAAGGTGCATTAGGTGCTCCTCATCAACATTTTCACACACAAGCTACCTATTGTGTTTCAGGAAAATTTGAATTTGAAATTGATGGAGTAAAACAAATTATTGAAGCTGGAGATGGTGTATATATTCAGCCTAATTTATTACACAGTGCAGTTTGCTTAGAGGAAGGTATTTTAATTGACACATTTAGTCCAGTAAGAGAAGATTTTTTAAGCGGAGGAGAGGTCTCATATTTTGGACATAAATAATTTTTTTTCTACAAACCTTAAGCCTTAGGACATTAGCTAATAGTAGTAAAACCAATACATAGAGATAAAGATGTTTGTTATTTTAACTCAAACATCTTCTATTTTAACATATAAAATTTACGAAAACGTTGTAATTAACAAAATTTTATATATATTTGGTAAACCAGATTGGTAAACCAATTGTAAATCTGGTATTTAATGTATAAAAAAAAGGACAGGTGTTACGACCTATCCTTTTAAAAAATACTTCTTCGACGGGAAGTAATTATGTAAAAACATAACATTACAAAAGTAACAAACATATTGGTACTTGCCTAATATTTATGTTTTTAGTGAAACAAATTAATTAACTAAAACTTAAAAATTAATTATGAATTTAAAAGCTAAATCGGCACTATTTGCAATGCTCTTTATATGTATTGCAGCTTTTGCGCAAGAAAAGTTAACAGTAAAAGGGGTAGTGGTTGATGCAGACTACAATATGCCATTACCTAACGTTAATGTTATTATTGTTGGAACCAATACAGGAGCAAGTACAGATTTTGATGGTAATTATCAAATTGATGCTAAATCTGGAGACGTACTACAGTTTTCATATATTGGATATGCTGCTCAATCAGTAATAATAGATAAGCAAACTCAAGTAAATATATCTTTAACTGTTGATGCCAATACTTTAGAAGAAGTAGTTGTAGTAGGTTATGGTACTCAAAAGAAAAGTCATTTAACAGGATCAATATCTAAGGTTGTTAATGATGATTTAGATCAAATTGCAGTGCCAAGGGTTGATGATGCGTTAATTGGTCAAGTATCAGGTGTAAATATACAAGCAACATCTGCTGAGGCTGGAGCTGCACCAACAATACGTATTAGAGGAACAGGATCTATTAATGCTAGTTCTGGTCCTGCTGTTGTAGTGGACGGAATTGTTGTTAGTTCGGACTTTCTTGGTAGTATAGATATGAATGATGTAGAATCTTTTGAGGTTTTAAAAGATGCGGCATCTGCAGCAATATATGGTAGTGAAGGGTCAAACGGAGTTATAATTATTACTACAAAAAGTGGTAAGGATGGGAAAACTAAGTTTAGCTACGATACTTACACTGGTTTTAAAGAAGCGCACGACAGTGACAATTATAAAAAAAGCGTAAGTGATTGGGCTGCTAAAGAATTAGCTGAAACTGGAGAACTTTCTGAAAGAACACAATACATGCAACTATTAGTTAGCACATTAGGTGTTGATAGAGATTGGCAAGATGTATTTTTTGATGGTGGTAAAATTACAAGTCACTCGTTATCAGCTAGAGGTGGTAACAAAAAAACAAAATTTAGTACAGCACTAAGATACTCTCATGATGAAGGAGTAGTATTAACTGATGATTATAAAGTGTACAGCTTTAAACTAAAAGTAGATACTAAGCTTAACGATAAATTAAAATTTGGTGCTAGTCTTACACCTTCATACTCTAAAAGAAGAGCATTACCAACGTCAATCCACAATCCAATAAGACAATCACCTTGGTTGCCAATATATCACACAGAAGAGTCGCTTCAATTTGTAAACCAAGACGATCCTTCTGCAAATTACTATTTTCCAGACTTACAAGTTGGAGATTACTTTTTAGAAGACCATTTAATGGAGCTTGATTTAGATGGAGACGGTAGTGCAACTAGGCCACGTACATCTGGAGATGCTAATGCTTATGCACAATATGCAGAGAGAGAACACTATGAGTTTAATAATAAACTATTAGGTTCTACTTTTTTAAGTTATGAAATCATAGACGGTTTGACTGCAAAAACATCACTTGGTGTAACTTTAGAAGGCAGAAAAAGAACACGTTGGAATGGTACTAAACACCACCAAAATGGAGCAAGTAGAGCATCTTACGAGTTACAAAACAGAGAGTCTAGACGTATAATATCTGATAATACTTTATCGTATTCCAAAGATTTTGGAAACCATGAATTTGATTTCCTTGCAGGTTTTACAGTTCAAAACCGTAGAATTGAAAATAGTGCTGTAGAAGGTTCTGGTTATACTAATGATTTAATCAAAAACTTAAATGCTGCGACTACTATTGCAAGTTATGGAGAATATAATATCGAAAAAAATAAGATAGGATATTTTGGAAGAGTAAACTATGCTTACAACGACAAGTATTTGGTATCAGCATCATTTAGACGTGATGCAAGTTCTGTATTTGGAGCTAGTACAAAATGGGGTAACTTCCCAGCATTATCTCTAGGTTGGAATGTTTCAAACGAAGACTTTTTAAGCGAAAGCGATATTGTAAATAATCTAAAATTAAGAGTAAGTTACGGTCTTACAGGTAACGAAAACTTTGATACTGGTAACGATCTTACAGATTGGTACGCATATTTATCTTTATTAAACGATTCTAATGCGATTATTGATGGTAATGTAACAACAGGTTTTTCTCCAGCTAACATTGCTAATGCAGAGTTAAGATGGGAAGCTTCAAAAGAGTTTAATCCAGGTATTGACTTTGGATTATTTAATAATAAAGTTAGTGGTTCTTTAGATTATTACAAGAGAACTAGTAATGACTTATTATTAAACAACCCAGTATCTTATACAACAGGATTTTCTGAAGGTATTGTAAACTTAGGAGAGGTTGTTAATAGTGGTTTTGAGTTAGAGTTTAGAACAAAAAATATCTCGACAGAAAACTTTAAATGGAATACAACTTTAATTGCTTCAACAAATAAAAATGAATTGACGGATTATGGTGATTCAAATGGAGCAACACCAGAGGATACTTTTGGTAGAAATTCTCAATGGATAAACTTAGTTGGTAATCCAATATCATCGTTTTATGGTTATGTAGTTGACACAGAATTAGCCAACCAATATTGGGAGTCTCCATACTTCCCAATAAATGGACAATCACAAGACGTAATTGTAAAAGATTTAAATGGTGATGGTTTAATTACAGAGGAAGATAAAGCAATATTAGGTAACCCTTACCCAGAATTAGTCTGGAGTTTAACTAACGAGTTTAGTTATGATCAATTTGATTTTTCATTCATGATTCAAGGTAGTCATGGTGCAGAAGTTAAAAACATTGGAGACCAATATTTTGCTACACATTGGCAAGGTGCAACGACTAGTCCTCAAGAGGTAGTAGATGCAGGAATTATACCAGATGTTTCGTTTTTACAAGAAAGAGTATTAACAGATGACGTTGTACAAAGTGCCTCTTACTTTTCTTTAAGAAACATCAACTTAGGTTACACATTACCAGATAATATTACAGAAAGAATAGGATTATCTAAATTAAGAGTGTATGCTACTGCTCAAAACTTACTTTATATTACATCAAGCGAGTATAATGGATTTAATCCAGAGTTTGTAGACGATGAAACACCTACACAATATGGTGCGCAAAGAGCAGGTACACCTATTTTCAAAACCATCTCTTTTGGTTTAAACGTTGACTTTTAATTAAAAAAAACATATAAATTATGAAACATATAAAATATATAGCGGTCTTAGTTTCAGGAATGATGTTATTTTCTTGTAACGACGATTTTCTAAATCCAGTACCAGACTCAGTAGTAGTAGTTGATCAGTTTTTTAATAACGACGACGATGTACTTGCTGGAATTATCGGAATTTACGATGCTATTCAAGGCGTAAATGAAGATACCGAAACGAATTCTTCAAATTTTAATAGAGGCGTACAGTTTGAATATCTTTTAACAGAAATGAGAACTGATAATACTAGATCTGCAACAACAGAAGGGTCTAAAGCAGATTTTCATAGATATTTAGTTGATGCTAATAATGTAGAAGTAGAGGATTACTACGCAAGTTCCTACGAAATCATTTTTAGAGCAAATACAGTTTTAAAATTTATAGATAAA
Organism: Olleya marilimosa CAM030; assembly: GCF_000518485.1. Classification (GTDB taxonomy): domain Bacteria; phylum Bacteroidota; class Bacteroidia; order Flavobacteriales; family Flavobacteriaceae; genus Olleya; species Olleya marilimosa. The sequence goes on from NZ_JADR01000001.1 coordinate 633,436, forward strand.
GCAGATGCTGCTAATAGAGCTAAATATACTGCCGAAGCTAAATTTTTAAGAGCATACGCTTACTTTAACCTAGTACGTTTATTTGGTGATGTGCCATTAATTACCTCTGTAGTTGGTCCAGAAGAAACAGATGTACTTTTTACAAGAGTAGATACAGCAACTATCTATAATTTAATTATTGAAGACTTACAAGAAGCAATTTTAAACTTAGATAGTACTTATAAATCAAGAGCTTCTACTGCTGCAGCACAAGCATTATTAGCAAAAGTATACTTGACTAAACAATCACCAGATTATTTAGGTGCACAACAATTATGTGAGGCTATAATTGGTAGTATGCAGTTTTCATTAATGCCAAACTTTCATGATGTATTTTATTCAGAATTAAACGATGAAATACTATTTGCAATAGGTTATGTAGCAGGTAACACTGCAGAAAGTCAAGGATTTTCATCAGAGTTTACAACATCTGTAGGTAGACAAGATGGATTAAATGTTATAAACGATAATTTAATTGCAGACTTTGGACTTTACGGAGGAGATAGAACAGCTGAATCTTATATTACAGTTGGTTCTTTTTACGAAGTAGCTAAGTTTTTGCCTAACGGTTTTGGATTAGCAGACAATTATGGTCCAAACCCACGTCAAGCAGGAAACGATTGGATTGTATCTCGTTATGCAGATGTATTATTAATGCATGTAGAAGCCATCATGGCTGGTGGTACGCAAACAACAGTACAAGCAGCAAGAGACTCTTTTAACGAAGTTAGATTAAGAGCTAATATGCCAACTATAGATGCTCCAGATGCCATTACTAAACAAGATTTAATTAACGAAAGACGAGTAGAATTAGCTTTTGAAAATCACAGATTCTTTGATTTAGTAAGATTTGGAATTGCAAATTCAGTATTAAGCGCTCATGCTACAGAAATGGATTATACGTTTAATACAAGAGATTTATTATTACCTATTCCAGCCAGAGAAATTAATATAAGTAATGGACTTTTAAGTCAAAACCCAGGATATTAAAACATAAAAAATATGAAAAACAAAGTTAATATTATTCGTACGACTACGTTTTTACTTGTAAGCATGATAATGTCATTTACTTTTACAAGTTGCGAAGATCAATTTGATTTTGAGTTACCAGATTCAAATTCAAAAGCAGACACCGTTTTACCTTCAGCTAATTTTACATATATAGCAGATATTGATGATTTCAAGAAAATTTATTTTTCAGATTTATCATCAGAATCTACAATGTATTTATGGGATTTTGGTAGTGGTGTAACATCAACAGAGCAAGATCCTACTTATACTTTTGAAGCAGGAGAAGGGACTTACCCAGTAACTTTAACAACAAGTGATGCCAATGGTGCATCAGATACAATAACTATAGATGTTGTAGTTTTTGAACCAGAAGTGCCTTTAGCTATTATACCTGTTATTTTAGAACCAAGTTTTGAAGACAATACATTGCCTGATGGCTCAGGAGATGGTCGTGATTCTTGGAAAAACTCTAACTTAGGTGGTGTTATTCAAATTAACACAAGTAGCTCTGTTCCAGATGGTGGACAAGCAGCTAAGTTTCCTGGAGCAGGTGACAGAATTGGATATCAAGAGATAGAAGTATCACCAAATACAGATTACGTAATTTCTTACTCTTATAGACTAGAAGCTGCTGGTGGATCTTGTACAGTTGCAATACTTGCAGGTGGAGGATTTACAACTCAAGCAGAAACTGATGCAGCAATCATACAATCATTTACAGGATCTGCTGAAGCTTACACACCAGTAAACATACTATTTAACTCTGGTGCTAATAGTACAGTAAGTATTTACATTACAAATCAAGGTGAAGAAGCAAGAGTAGATAATTTTACAGCTGATTTACAATAATTAATAACAATCAATAAAAATTAAAGACTGAAACTTATGCGTATAAAACTTAAATTAATAGTCTTGTTTGTTTTTGTTTCAGTCTTCAATGCTAACTGTCAATCCAACAAAGTTGTAACAGAAACTAAAATTGAATCTAAAAAGAAGAAGAAAAAAAGAAAAAAGTATAAACTTCCTAATATAGATTTAACGCATTGGAAAGTAACAACTCCAGCTGGAGATGGTAAAAAGCCTCAAGAAGTAGCTCCACCAGAGATTTTTGATTATGCTACAAATGCCTCGTTAAAACCATATATGTATAACGATTCTACAAAAGGAGCATTAGTATTTTATGCATATCCAAGTAGTGCGACAACTGCTAATACTAAATATTCTAGATCAGAGCTAAGAGAACAAATGGTCTCAGGAGAAAACAATGTTAATTGGACATTTGAGCAAGGTGGTTACATGAAAGGTAAATTAGCAATAGATGATATTTCAAAAGATAGTGATGGTAAATACCATCGTACTATTATTATGCAAATACATGGTAGATTAACCAATGAGCAAAGAGATTTAATTGGAGAAAAAGATAATAATGCACCTCCAATTCTTAAAATTTATTGGGACAAAGGTAAAATTAGAGTAAAAACAAAAGTTCTTAAAAATTTAGATGCAACAGAAGAAGAAATGCTGCATGAAGATGCTTGGGATGATGACGAAGGATTTAATTTTGAACAAGAAGTTGGATTTAAAAAATTCACTTTAGAAGTAAAAGTTACCGACGGAAAAATGGTGGTTATTTTAAATGAAAACGAATACAAAGTTTACGAAAACATACATATGAAAAAATGGGGAATTTTTGAAAACTATTTTAAAGCAGGAAACTATTTGCAGACCAGAGATGAAGGGGCTTTTGCTAAAGTTAGATATTATGATTTAGAAGTCTCTCATTAAAAATATTTGATTAGTCTTTTTTATTAAGTTAAGCTTTAAAGGTTGCAAAAAGACCTTGAAGTTTAGCTTAATAATTAAATAAAAGTCTACTCAGATTTAGTAAATTTGACATGAAAAATTAAATAAATAAAACATTATTTATATGAAATTGGAAATCCTTACAAAAAACGAAAATTCTAATATTCAGAAAACTATTATTGCTAACATTCGAGATTTAATTAATAAAAAAAATCTTGAACCTGGTGATAAATTACCAGCTGAACGTATGTTATCCGAAATGTTTGAAGTTTCTAGAAGTAATGTAAGGGAAGCCATTCAAAAATTAGAGTTTTATGGATTATTAAAATCAATTCCACAAAGTGGAACATTTGTAGCAAATATCGGAGTCATAGCACTTAATGGGATGATTGAAGATATTTTAAGATTAGAGGATCCAGATTTTAAATCATTAGTTGAAACTAGAATTTTACTAGAATTAAAAACAGTAAGATTAGCTGCCTTAAGACGTACTGATGAGGATTTAGAAAAAATGAAAAGTGCTTTAGATGCTTATAAAAATAAAGTGATTAATAAAGAAGATGCAGTTCAGGAAGACTTATTGTTCCATTTAGCTATTGCAAGAGCTAGCAGAAATAGTACCATGAACACGTTTATGTTAATCATCACACCAGAAATAATTACAAATTTTGAAAAATATCATGTTTGCGATAAAAATCTATCTCAAACTGCTATTAAAGAGCACGAATTAATTTTTGAAGCAATAAAAAATCAAGATCCTGTTGAAGCTAAACAAGCAATGAAAAATCACTTTAACGAACTGTATAAATACTGTTATAACTTATAATAAACCAGACTAAAATTTAAGATAATTTAATCTTAAATTATTTTCAATCAAAAATAATATAAATTAAGTTAATCAACTGATAATGAGTAGTTACTTGTTATTCGGTTTAGACTTTTATTTTTTAAAAATTAAAATAAACATGAAATTAAAAGGACTTAGATGGTGGGTAGTGGGACTTGTAGCTTTAGCTGCAGTAATTAACTACATAGACAGACAAGCTTTTGGAGCACTATGGCCAGAAATTGCTAAAGATCTATTTCCAGACATGGATCAAGATGGTCACAAATTAATATTTGGTACCATATCAACAGTATTTATACTGTCATATGCTGGTGGTCAAGCTTTATTTGGTAAAATCTTTGATTGGATTGGTACCAGAATGGGATTTGCACTTTCCATAGGTGTATGGTCAGTAGCAACTATGTTTCATGCATTTGCACAAGGAATGCTAAGTTTTTCAATTTTCAGATCTATTTTAGGTTTAGCAGAAGCTGGTAACTGGCCAGGAGCAGCTAAAGCTAACGCAGAATGGTTCCCTACAAAAGAGCGTGCTTTGGCACAAGGTGTATTTAACTCTGGAGCTGCAATTGGTGGTATTGTAGCGTATCCTGTGATTGGATTATTATCTGCATATTTAGAGTGGAAAGCTATATTTATTGTTGTTGGTGCTCTTGGATTATTATGGTTAATTCCTTGGTTATACATTGTTAAATCAGGACCAAAAACACACCCTTGGTTATCAGAAGATGAAAGAAAATACATTCTTTCTGGACAAAAAAATCAAGATATTGATGAAGATGGTAATTATGATGATGGTTACGTACCAACTACTACACAACTTCTTAAACACAAAGAAAGTTGGGGAGTAATTATTGCTTCAGCAGCTTTAGACCCAATTTGGTGGTTATTTATAGTTTGGATACCAATTTACTTATCAGAAGTATTTGGATTAAACGTAAAAGAAATAGCCTTTTCTGCATGGTTGCCATATGTTGGAGCAATGATTGGAGCTTGGGCTGGAGGACTTATAGCACAAAATAGACTTACAGCAGGATGGTCAGTTGATAAAACAAGAAAAATGGTAATTACTTTAGGATGTTTAATTATGATACCATGTTTCTTTCTATTAAAAGCACCTGGATCTGCTACAACAGCAGTAATAATAATGGCTGTTTTACTTTTTGGATTTCAGATTGCTATCGGAAATATACAAACATTACCTAGTGATATGTTTGGTGGTAAAATAGTAGGGACATTATCAGGATTTGCAGGTATGGCAGCTAAACTAGCAGCTGCAGGATTAACTATTTTAGTAACATTTATTACAACAGGAGGTAATTATATTCCTGCATTTTTAATAGGTGGTGCATTGGCTATTATAGCCTTATTATCTATTTGGGTATTATGTCCTAAAATAGAACCTTTAAAACCAAAAAGTTAATTAAAGACTCATAACATTTTCAAAAAAAATAAGAATTTAAATAATAAAAACAATTAGAAATGAGTAATACAAACGGAAAAGTAGCTATAGTAACAGGTGCCACAGGAGGTATTGGTTTTGAAGTAGCAAAAAGATTAGGAAAAGATGGTTATACTGTTATATTAAATGGTATTCAAGATGATTTAGGAGCAGAGCGAGTAAAAGAGCTTACAGCTGAAGGTATCACTGCTGAATATTTTGGTTTTGATGTTACTAATGAAGAGCAAGTAACGTCTAACATCGTTAAAATTGGAGAAAAATTTGGTCGTATTGATGTGCTTGTAAATAATGCAGGTGGTTTAGGTGGTCGTTCTAGATTTGAAGAAATGACAACTGAGTTTTATAGAAATGTAATGGCCCTAAACTTAGATTCTGTGTTTTTTGCATCTAGAGCAGCGATTCCTTTTCTTAAAAAAGGAGAACATCCTTCAATAATAAACTATACATCAAATGCAGGATGGACAGCAGGTGGACCAGGAGCAGGAATATACGGTACGTCTAAAGCTGGTGTACATGCCATTACTAGAGCATTGGCTAAAGATTTAGCAGAATACGGAATCCGTGTTAATGCAGTATCTCCAGGTACTATTGATACACCTTTCCATGCGCAAATTAAAGCAACTAAACCAGAAGTATTTGCGTCTTGGGCTAATAATATTATGTTAGGTAGATTAGGTCAACCAGAAGATGTTGCTGGTGTAATCTCATTTTTAGCTAGCAAGGATGCGTCATTTATCACTGCAGAAACTATCCAAATTGGTGGTGGTCAGGCATTAGGTATTTAATAACCTAAACTTATAAAATCAGATTGTTTTGTTTGATGATTTAATTATCTTAAAGGTATTTAAACATTTATGCAAAACAATCTGATTTTAATACAAAAAATAGAATAGTAATCAAATTTATAAAATGAGTAAAATTGTCACATTCGGAGAAATCATGCTAAGGCTTTCAACAGAACGTCATTTAAGATTTTCTCAAGCAAAAACATTTGCTGCCTCATATGGTGGTGGAGAATTTAATGTAGCAGTATCATTAGCAAATTACGGTATTCCTGTCGAGTTTGTAACTAGATTACCTGATAACGAGATTGGAGCTTGTGCACTTAAAGAGATGCGCAAATTTAATGTAGAGTCTAAAAATGTTATCTATGGTGGAGAGCGATTAGGCATTTATTATCTAGAAACAGGAGCAGGTACACGTGGTAGTAATGTAATTTATGACAGAGCGCACAGCTCGATGTCAACCATTCAAAATGGATCGATAGACTGGGAAGCTGTTTTAAAAGATGCGACTTGGTTTCACTGGAGTGGTATTACTCCTGCAATATCACAATCTGCTGCAGATGAGTGTTTAATTGCTTTAAAAGTTGCACATAAATTAGGGATTACAATTTCTTCAGATTTAAACTATAGATCTAAACTTTGGCAGTATGGTAAAACACCAGATCAAATTATGCCAGAACTTTTAAAATATAGTAATGTCATATTAGGAGATATTGATACTGCATTTTTTATGTTAGGAAAAGATAAAGTAAATCCTAATTATCAAAACGAAAAATCATTACCAGCATTATACGATCAACTATTTAAATTATGTCCTAATTTAAAAACAGTGGCGACTACGTTAAGGTATTCGGTTAGTGCATCACACCAACGTATTGGAGGAATTTTATATGATGGTAAAACCATTTTTAACGCAGATGTTAAAGAGGTAACACCTGTTGTAGATAGAGTAGGAAGTGGTGATGCGTTTATGGGTGGATTAATTTACGGTTTAGTAAAGGACGATACAGATAAACAAAAAGCTTTAAATATTGCAGTAGCAGCTTGCTGCTTAAAACACACCATTTCTGGTGATTATAATTTAATTACACTTAATGAAATCGAAAAATTATTAAGTGGTGATGCTTCAGGAAAAGTTTCAAGATAAAAACAATAACATGGCACAATATTCAAGAATAGAAGTCGCAACAGTAATGCAAAATACAGGTTTAGTACCTTTATTTTATAATGATGACCTAGAAGTCAGTAAAAAAATATTAAAAGCATGTTACGATGGAGGCGCAAGACTTTTAGAATTTACAAGTAGAGGAGACTTTGCTTTTGAAATCTTTGCACAACTTAACAAATATGCTATAACTAACTTACCAGGAATGATTCTTGGAGTTGGATCAATTACAGATGCTGCAGCTGCTTCTTTATATATGCAATTAGGTGCAAATTTTATTGTAACTCCTGTATTAAGAGAAGATATTGCTTTAGTTTGTAACCGAAGAAAAGTATTGTGGTCTGCAGGATGCGCAACACTAACAGAAATTGCTAAAGCAGAAGAGTTAGGTTGTGAGATAGTAAAATTATTTCCTGGTAATGCCTATAATCCTAGTTATGTTAAAGCTATAAAAGGACCATGTAGTTGGACAAGTATTATGCCAACTGGTGGAGTAGAACCTACACAACAAAGCTTAGAGTCATGGTTTAACGCAGGCGTTACTTGTGTTGGAATTGGATCAAAATTAATAGCAAAAGATAAAGATGGTAACTATGATTTAGAGACCATTACAGACCTTACTAAAACAGCAATTAATATTATTAAAACGCTAAAAAAGTAACGGTTTACTATATTAAAACAGAGCATTTAAAATTATAATTGCATTTTAAAGCAGCTTTTAACCAAGCTGCTTTTATATGATGTTAAAATTGATAGTCTAAATACTATTTGTATGCAAAAAAAAGCAATATTTTACATGACTATCAGTGCATTAGCATTTGCGCTTTTAAATGTTTTAGTCAAACAATCTGGAAATTTTAATGTCAATCAAGTCGTTTTTTTTAGATCTATTGGGACATTATTTTTTACTATTCCGTATTTAATCAAAAATAAAATCAATTTTTTAGGAAACAAAAAACAACTATTAATCGCTAGAGGAGTGGTTGGCTGTGTTGCTATGACTTTGTTTTTTATGTCACTAAATCACTTGTCTATGGGATCTGCTGTGTCCATCAGGTATATTTCACCAATTTTTGCAGCCTTTTTTGCAGTTTTTCTAGTTAAAGAACATATCAAGTATTTCCAGTGGTTTTGTTTTTTATTAGCATTTATGGGAGTTGTTATTTTAAAAGGATTTGATAGTAATATTGATACCATTGGATTATTATATGCTTTATTATCAGCAGTTTTTACAGGATTAGTCTATATTATAATTCGTAAAATTGGTAATAGTGACCATCCAATAGTAATTGTCAATTATTTTATGATTATATCTGCTATAATTGGTGGTGTTTTGAGTATTAAGCATTGGACAAATCCTCAAGGATTAGAATGGTTATTGCTATTAAGTCTTGGTATATTTGGATATTTTGGACAAGTTTACATGACTAAAGCTTTACAAACCACTGAAGTTAACCAAGTAGCACCTTTAAAATATATTGAAGTTGTTTTTACTATGTTAATTGGCGCAATTTGGTTTAAAGAAATCTATACACTAATTAGCTTATTAGGAATTATTTTGATTATTGTTGGATTAACTTTAAATATTGTTTTAAAAACAAAATTGAAATAACTACAGGCTAATATATTATTCTTATCAACTTCGTAATTAATAAGTCATTATAACTTCTATAATTATTACTTGACCTAATTTCTAAATAGAATTATTATCTATATGGCGTTAAAATATTTGTTTAATCTTACAGAAACGTAAGAGGTTTTAAAATATTCTATTTTACATAATATAAATTATAGTACACTTTTAATATTGGATCATCCTGTGGATGATTCCATATTAAAACAACATTTAGTACTAAGTATGATGTTTGTTACTGTGTAAGCTATAATTCCATATTATGTAAAATATCCCAGAAACATCACATTTCATTAGAGTATTAAGAACTTGGGCAATTAAACAATAATCGGTTTGCTTCGCAGTGTTTATAAAACATTTGTATCTATAATTAGCCGTTATGTAAAATAGCCGCTACCAAGCGCTCGATTGTTTTATAAAATCAAATTGCTCTGGCAATTTATTTTACACACAATTTCCAACCGCATGCCAGCGCAATTTAAAAGCTAGCCTTTTTGCTTCGTTATAAAAATGGCGTATTCGATAAAATTGTACGTAATAAAAAAATTTAGACGATTCTCGTGGATTGCCACAAGAGCATAAATTTTAAGAAAAATAAAATTCTATGCACTTGTTATATTTAGAACTTCAATTAATCTTCTTTTTAATGTTTCATTTTCTTTTGTCTTGAAACAAAAGAAACAAAAATTCAAGGCTACATATAATTTAAGAAACAATTAACGGCTCATTCGCTATATTTTAGGAAACATTGGAACTCATTAACATTGTTTTGAAATACCTTGTATAATTGAAACTCTTAAGAAACTGTATTACTATACCCCTAAAATATGGACGCTCATTTCTCCTATTGTTTTAGCCAAAATTTTATGAGGCCAAACGTAACACATCAAGATTCTATTTTACATAATAATTAAATATCAATAGGTATTGATACTCTAATCTGATTCAATACATTGTTATATATATCAATATCAGCTTCGTTTGTTTCAATAGAAATAATTAAACTATATCTAACCGATGAATCATAACGATTGAGTTTTTTTCTATTTTTCCACCATCCACCTAATGGATAAACCGCAATTTTATTTCTTAATGCTAAATCAGCAGCTGCACCAACCCAAATATCCTTGTGAATACTACCTTTATCTCTAACTTGACTGCCTAATATCCAATTCTCACTACCTTCAGCTACATAATCGTCTTGTTCATCTTTGATAGCTTTACTAACTCGAGCTTGAAAAGCTCCTTGGCTTTCATTTTTATCAATCATTTTAAACCTCAATCCATGTGATTTGTATGATTGGTCACTAGCATATCTTTTATTTCCAGGATTTGGTTCAATAAAGTATGATAACGTTACTATTAATTTCACATCCAATTCAGCTAAATCAGACAAAATATCTGTAGGCCAGGGTAAATCAAATAAATGAAAAACATTAGTTTTAACTCTACTATCTTCAAATTTAAAAGGCTTTAGAGTTCTTTCTGCTATTATACTTAATGAATTTTCAGCACTATATTTAGCTTTGCTCAAATTAGGTATACCATAGCCTACTCTCGCTAAAAGTTTAGATTTTTCTTCTGAAGAGAAACTATTTATATTCCTATTATTCAGCATTATACCATTCCAATCTGCAGAATGAATTATTAAGGCACGAATAGTTTCAGGTAAATAGCTTGGGTATTTTTGATATAATTCAGCAGCAAATTTAGAAGCAAGTGCAGTAGCTGCACTTGTATCTGCCATTGTTGAGAGCCATGATCTTCCTATACCTCCTACTCCTGTAGACAAAAGTTTTAATGATTCTTCATCTAATATACCAGAATTAAAGATACCATCATTTCCTCCTTCAAAAACTATATCTGGTTTTTTTGGCCATTTTTTATTCCAACTTATGGAAGTTGTGTTACATGGAGACATTTGTCCTCTTTGAGCCAATAGTTGTGCTCCAGGATAAGTTACAACATCCAATCTGTCCTTGTTTGTATAAGCTCCTACAGTTATAGCATTAAATGCTTGAGCTGGATCTTCTATTGATAGATCATCATTTGAGATAGGGTAATTTAATCTATCTGCAAAGGATAGGTTTCCACTTGAAACTAAAATTACAGTATTATTATTTCTATCCTCAATTGACCCAAACATTTTTTGATCAACTGCAGCGGACCACGAAGATGGTCTGCCTAAATATTTATTATCAGGAGAAGTTACTGCCAAACAAACGACTCTTTTATTTTCAGGGTTCATAATTTCACCAATAGCTATGGCTTCAAGTGTTATTTGGCCATATAAATCTGGGTCATTCGCTGTACGATCAACAATTTTAATACTCTCAATATTATTAGAAACATTGATTGGTGTACTAGAACTCAATGGGTCAATCAAATCCCCATAGATAATAAGACCAGCCATTGGAGTACCATGTCCTTGTCTGTAAGAGTCAGAATTTGTCCAAGTTGGATTTACTGAATCTAAATTTCTTTCCGGGATTAAATCTACCAATAGTGGATTTACTCGATTGACTCCAGAATCTAATAAACAAACTGAAACATTATTCATTTCTATTTGATTGTTAATTCTATCACGTAAATCATTAATGAAATCTCCTTCCCAATCTTTATCAAGATTTGTAAAAAAATCAGCGGTTTCAATAGGTTTTCTTATTTCTGCTAAATTATCTACATAAAGTAATCTTTCTCCTAATTCTTCTGGAGTAGCTTTAATTAAACCAACAATATTTTCTGGAAAAACAAGAAGTCTACTATTAGTTAAAACAGTATCTGTAGTTAAAGTATTTAATGTTTCTACTACTGTTTCTTTATTAGCACCACTAAACCAAACTTCCCACCATACACTAACATTTGAGCTAGGAAAATCTATTTCTGGTTCTTGCCAAAAACTTTCTAGAGTAGCTGCTCTAATATTTTCAATATTCGCTATTAAATTTTGGTTTTTTGGTTTACCTGTTATAGTTTCCTCTGTTAAGTATTTTTCAACTTTATTTAAAAAATTGGAAACAGCTTTCTTATTTAAATAAACCGCAATTTTGTATACAATTTGCTGATTACCATTAGAATCAGTGCTAAATTCAGCTTTACAAGATGCAAGTCTGTAATTTCCAGCAGCATCTTCAAAACTATCGAAAGCTAATTCAAAATTTAATGCAGATTCAAACTCTATATATACAAATTCATATTCTTCATTTCCGTCAGTAAACTTAGATACAGCAGAACTAAAAGAACTTTTTATACCTCTTCCATGCCCTGTTCTATCCCTACCGTCTTTATGATGAAATTTTCCACCACCATAAGTGCTATATGGTAAAGAAGAATTATTTCCATTAAGAAAAATGTGATTTAAGTCAGACATACTATTTTAGAAAGATCTTTTTCTTGAATTAATAATTTCAAATAAAAACTCTAAACTTGACTCTTCCTTTCCGTAAACGATAATATTTTTTAGAAAATCTTGACAAATTTTTTCTAAGTCTGAAAAATTTAGTCCGATAGAATTTTTTGAAAGTTCAATTAGATTTTTTTCGCTTATTAATTCATTTTTTAAAAGTTCTCTTTTATAGTATTTGAAGATTTGCTCTTCATTAGGTAATGGATAATTTATAATATCATCGAATCGTCTAAATAATGCTTCATCTAAATTTTCAGGCATATTAGTTGCCGCAATTATTAAACTATTTGAATCATCTTTTTCAATTTGAAGTAAAAAACTATTAAGCACTCTTTTTATTTCTCCAACCTCATTTCCTTGACTTCTAGTTGTTCCAATACTATCAAATTCATCAAATAAATAAACAGCTCTAAATTCTTTCATTGTATCAAAGACCAAACGAAGTTTCGCTATAGACTCTCCCATATACCTACTTATTAGACCATCGAGTCTTATTACGAAAAGAGGAATACTTAATTCATTAGATATCACTCTTGCCGTCATTGTTTTTCCACAACCTGGAGGTCCAGTTAATAGTATTTTTTTTCTAGGAAATAAATTGTGTTGTCTTAACTTTTCTATTTGACGTTGTTCATCTAAAATTCTTTGAATAATTTTTTTTAGTTTAATAGATAAGACCATATCTTTCAATTTATCATCAGGTCTAGAGAATTCTAATAAATCATTAAGCTCTTTTTGTGCCGCATTTACTGGTAATCTTTTTAGAGTATTTTCATTAATCTTAGATTTTTTCGAATCTTGAATTAATTTTTTCAACTCTTCTGCGAGATCTTGATGTCCTTTACGTGCTTCTGCAGCAGCAATTTGCATAGCTGTAGCATAGAAGCGTGAATCGTCACCTTCACTGAATGATTTAATTAAACTTTTTATTTGATCAGCAGCAGCCATTTAGTATTATAGTATTTGACGTAAAAATATACAAAATAAATCATTAATTATGAAATAATTTTCCTTTCCATACACATTACGCTTCCCTCCTACGTCGTCGCATAAAAAGTGTTCCATTAACATTGTAGAAGAAACATTTTAGAATAATTTTTTTAAAGAAACTGTAGCAACAACTTTGCCCTACTCCGTCTCGCTCCTACTTCAAAAGGTCTAGTAGACCATTTTCATTCGGTCGTAACCAAAGGTCAGGTCACATAATGCAAGAACATTAAAACAGTTTGTACAATAACGTTTATTGGTATTTAAGTTTGCTATCCTTTATTAAAAGACACGCCAACTAAAAGAGATTCAGTATCACCAGCAACCGAAATACTATTACCTTCATATAATTCTGGTAATAGGTTATCTAAAGGATCTAAATCTATAACTTGATAACTATTTTTATTAATTGTGCTTTTAATAACTGATGTAAATTTGTCTTTTAGCTTTTGCTTAATATTTCGTGCAATGATACGGTCCAATTCATCAGTTACCCAAGATGTAACAATACCAAGGGAACCTAACCATCTACCAAATACTCTAGCTTTTACTTTCATTGTTGACTGACCCATAGACTCAAGTGTTGAGTACATCCCTATTGTTGAATTCTTTAGGTCAAATCCAACTTTTAGCTTTATCGATGTAGGTAAGCCTTTAACACTTGCTGTTCCAATAAGAACTTTACCAACGCAAGGCACCTTACCATATAATCGAATATTACTGGAAATTTGATAGGTTAAATCTGCTGTACCTCGAGGATCTGGGTATGGTGGAAAATCAATTCTAATTTTTTTACATCTAAAGCTTACACTCGTTGACATTTTAAAGCTTATACCTCCTCCTCTAGAATCATTATAATTAAAGTCTCTACCTATAGCTTTACAAATTTTATCAAAAATAGATTGTGTTATGTATAATGAGGCAAATCCTGGGTCATCAGTTGTTCTTGGAGGTGTAATTGGAGGTATCCCTGTATGAGAAACATTCAATTCGTATTCTCCATTTGGTAACTGTACTTGCGTAATTTGAGTTTGAAGTTGAGGAACTCTATCTACAAATGTGCATTCTTGACGCGACAGTAATTCAATACCACCTTCTGGGATAATAATTAAATTACTATTGACCAATTTAATATTCCAGCCACCTTTTAATTTAATGGAGTTAAAATGTTTACTAACATCAATATCTTCAACAGTTGCTAATGCTGCATTTACTATCTTTCTAGGTAATGTATACGCAATACCACCTTCAATTCTAAAAACAGTTTCACTATCTATATTTATACTTTGCATTGCAGCTTGTCTAGTAGGACTTTCAATAACTTCTGAATCATAGATATCTATTTCATAATCTGAAAACGTCAAAAGTGGTGCAGCGATGTTAATTTTTGTTGAAACGGAATTTACCTTTATTACAATATTACTAAAGCTTTCATTTACATTATTAGTGGGATGAACCATTAAGGATAATTCAAAATTTGGGATAATATCACATTGAATTTCACCATTATGTTCTCTAACATCCACATCAAAATCCCGTGTATCAACTGATAAGTTCATATATGTTACGCTAACGTCAGGTTGACCTTCTATTGGAAATGTCATTTTCCCAATTTTTGCACCTGTCTCATGGATACTAGTTAAAAATAAAAGCCTAAATGCTTCTTTAGAAAATACAATTGCTGGTTTTTCCCCAGCTAATGGTTTAACATCAGCATGAATGTCTTTTTGGGATATTCTAGGAGAATTGAATGCCGTTTTTTTTGAAGTCATTATAATACTATTTTAGGTGATTGAAATTTAATTGCTTTGCGATATTTTTTTCCAAGCATCTTCATATGTTAAGCCAATAAGTGAAGGAAAATCTATTCTTTTAATTTCATTTCTAATTTCTTGTGAAAGGTCAGAACTGCCATTAGTGCCATCTGCAATAATAAATTTATTCAAAAATTTTAATGATGCATCAATGATTTTTTGATCCACACGATTATCAGAGTTAGTTCCTAAAGATTGAATTCCAGGTTTTAAGTCAGTTAACAACTGAGAAGCATCAGAAAGTAATTGATTATCTTTTGCAAATAAATAAACCATTCTAAAAGAATGTTTATCGTATAATGCCTTATATTTCATTCCTTCTGAAGACGTTTCTAAGTATTTTTCTTTAAACTCTTGAATGACTTCGATAACCGTATTTTCATCGGTTTTGTTTTCATTCATTACATAATTTACCGCACATGTTCTATCCTGTCTTCTATCACTGCAAGTCTGTCGACTAGGTCTAAAAGATCCAATTATACCTACTTCTGCAAAACCATTATTTACAGCATTAAACTCATTTGAACCGTTACCAAATAAATCTCTTACAGCTTGTAAACATCCAGCTCGGGATTCTTCAAAGGTGGCATTTGGATGTAAATAACGGACTAAACTTCTATAAAAAACACGAACTGCAGGTTGTAAACCAATGTCTTGCGCTATATTAAAAAAGGCTCTATTATGAATACCACTATTTGTATGCACGCCTTCTGAATCATCACATGTACTAACCCAATTATCAGCATTGTCTGGTTGACGATATGTTGTGGGAGATGATATACTTCGTATAATTCCTAATGCGCTACCTTCGCCAACAGTCCAATCATCATCATCAACAGCCATAGCCATAATATCACTGTAGCTTTCACTTAGGGCACCAGACTGCCATGCATATATTAAATCTGCTTGAGAATTATCTGTTATTGCATGAGTAAACTCATGAGCCACAATGTCTAAAGTGCCCATATTATCGCCATAGACAAGCCAACCACTAGTCCAATAAGCATTTCGATAATTAGTTCTATAATTAGTCACAGAATTAATCTCTTCTCCATTACCATTATAACTATCTCTTGAATGCGTATTCATAAAATAGTTATACACTAACCCAGAATTATCATGGACTTCGTTAATATCGACATCTGCACTCGGATTAGAAGATTCATTACGTACAAGTACTCCTGGCAGATTATTTTGGTTTTGAGCACTATATGTATTTCTGTATCTAATATCCTTTATCTTATTAATAACTTCAATTAACACACCATTAGTTGCATCTACAATTAATTCGTTCCAACTAGGAATACTATCATTAGCACGTTCTTGTATCCAGACTAGCCTAGCATTTTCTCCTGAAATAATACCTTCTTTATCAACAAATAATGCTAAGTAAGGCTCATTTACTTCATATGATTCTGGCATAGCTAATTCACCAATAAAACGAGCTTCATTAAGGTCAATATTAATTGGATTTAATTCTTCTCTAAGAGAAGGAATCAAATTTGAACTAATAGCTGTAACTATATCCTCTTTATCAATGTGCAGTCTTAAAAATGATTTATACACAGGGTAACCTTTATGATGTTGATGAAAATTATGGTTATGCATCCCAATTTCATCGATAAAAGTAGTGTCTAATACTAATTTAGTTGTTTCAATATTAACTTTAAAAATTTCTCCATGTTCCTTTATAAGACTGTTTCCAATTAATTCAATATTTAAGTCCGAATCCTTTTTATTTAAAAGTTCAGCAATTGGTATTTGACATGAAATAAATGAAGGAACATTTCGATACATGTTCATTGTAACCAAAAGACTATCATTAGACTTCATTTCTAATTTTAGAAGTGGTGTAATTTCTTTTTTTCTAGCACAAGTAGTTAAAAATATGCCACTCAAAATAAAAATGAGAATGTATTTTAAATTTTTCATTAGTAGAGGTGTATATTAAAGTTTTGCTTATAATTATAAACGTAATATTATATCATTCTTGTAAAATAGAATAATTCATTTTTTAGTTCATAAATTAATTTAATCTCACTTTTAATTATATGATATAGGAATATGATATTTAATAATGAAAACTAATAAAATAGCTAAAACCAAAACATACCCAATAGTGAGTAATTCATAAAATTTGCAATTGTAATTCTTAAACAGAGAAACTTTAATTACTAATAATAAGTGATTACGTAAATATAATAAAACTATTTTAATATAACCCATTCCACACACATTCCACTACGCTCCTATCGTAGCTTCGTAAAAAGAGTGTTCCATTAACATTGCAGAAGAAACTTTAGAGAATAAATTTTTTAAAGAAACTGTAGTAACAACTTTCGCTTTTAACCAAAGCTCAAGTTACATAACGCAGAACATTATAGTACATTTTGCAACAATTAGCGAAATAGTGCTTTTGGGTAATATTTGACATAATTACAGATATAAAGGCTTAACCTTGTATATATAGTAATTATGTTAAGCTAATTATTACTTCATTAGAATAATTTAGAACTCTAGCTTTTATATTTATGCTATTTGTAAAAATTAAATATTCTGTACAATCATTCAATATTTTTTAAATACGCGATTCTCAGGAGTATGAATTTTCATACAATAAATAGCGTGTCAAATTTTAATAGATTTGTTACAAATTATGTAAAATAGAAATAAACGATATGTTCTTCAAAAATTATCAAACAAATTGCTGATTAATAATACAATCTAAAATCAAGTAGTTTACACAATTTGTAATGTCTTTGATGTAATTCTTCCACAACATCAAACATATTATCGTCTTCTTTAAATAAATTAAAAAAGGCAATATCAAGATTAGAACTGGTTATTCCGTTATATTCATAACCATAACCTGAAATAGCTTTTGCTCCAGTAATATCTAAAAAATATTGAGCTTCTTCTTCGTCTAAATCTAAAACTTTTATATTAGAAAAATGTAGAATTTTTCCTTGTAGACGACCTTCAAAAAGTTCGGCAACTTCTTGTAAACTATAGTTATAATCGTTTAAAGTAATACTATTAGCTTCACCAGTTATAACTAGGTAAATTATTTCGTAATCATTAAAATTATGATCATCAAGTACTAACGTATTTATGTTATTTTCTAAACCTTCAATAGAGTCGCATGTATTATAAATACTAGCAACACCATACTGTGAGGTTAATTGGTCTAGTTTGTTTTGCGTTTCTGTAATTGTTTCTACTTCTACATCTTCAACTGCTTCTAAACAGTAAATAAAATAGTCTGTATCTACAACATGTGTTTGTGGTAATTGCTGTTTTTTTTGTAACAAATCTTAATTATTATGCTTTAAATATGGACTACAAAAATAATATATAACTTTTGTTTTTGGGTTGATTTTAACTTAGTCATAGGATTATGACTTATTTAAAAAATTAAAGGTTTGTCTATAAATTGTCTAATACACCAAGTGCAGCCTTCTCTCCTGCTATCATAGCTGCATTTAATGATCCATTTAACTGTAGGTCTCCAGCTAGAAAAATAGTATCTGTTAATCGTGTTTGGGATGGTAATGCATTGTATTTTAATTCTTTTAATTTTGGTAACGACATTGGTATGTTGTAATGCTTGATTAATTTACTGGTATTAATACCACAGTACTGTTTTAATTCGGTTTGCACACGTTGTATTAATTTGTCTGAAGGCAAGTTTTGATTATCTACAACAGTAACTGATAGTAACTCCTTATTGCCTTTTAAATCGGAATCAAGGCTAGTGTGATAAAAAATGTTATTTATTACTGCATCTTTTTCAGGAATTAAACCAATTAACGGTTTATTAATAACTCTGTTTTCAGTTTCAAAATATAACGTATCACAGCTTTGCCATTCTGTTACTTTTTTGTTTACTGTATTTACCAACTTCCTCGGTTCGGTTGCTATTATGGTAAAATCACTTTTAATCTTTTGTCCATCAACAAGAATTATTTCACTATCATTAACAGATGCCACTTTTGTGTTAAATTTAAACGTGGTACGCTTTAGATTATTTGATAGTTGTTTTGGTATAGCTTGCATACCTCCTTTTGGTAATGCAGCCTGACCTTCTCCAAACATTTTGTACACAAACTCAAACATTCTGCTGGAGGTTTCTAGCTTGTTCTCTAAAAATATTCCGCTAAAAAAAGGATTAAAAAAGTTGTCTATAATTGAATTTGAAAAACCAAATGCCATTAAATATGATTTTGTGGTTTGCTCTTGAGTTGAAAATATTTCAGATAGTGATTTTTTCTTTAATTTATTATTGAGCTTCAATATTTTAAATTTATCAGAAAGGGTTCCTACCCTAGCAAATACTGTAGATAATAATAAAGACTTATCCCTTAAAGGATCGCCAATAATTTGTTGTTTACCGTTTTTAAAAATTGAAGCTCCTGGTATAAACGATTGTAATTGTAAAGCTTCTAGATTAAGATATTTTTGAGCAGCAGGATAAGCAGTTAATAATACCTGAAAGCCATGGTCTAATTGATAACCGTCTACAATATCTGTTTTTACTCGGCCTCCAATACTGTCTGTTGTTTCAATAATAACAGGAGATAACCCATTTTTTTCTAAAACAGTTGCAGCAATTAAGCCACTAATTCCAGCTCCAACAATGTGTATTTTATAATCCTGTTTATTCACTTTATATTTTTTTTGTTTAATTATTTTTGTGTAAAGATAAACAAAATTAGTATTTTTGAGAGTAGTTATTTAAAGTTATAAACCAATAAAGCCATCATTATCATGAATTATTTAATTATTGCACTTCAAATTATAGTAGGTATAAGTATACTTAACGTATGGCTAATACAGTATAACAAGGCCACCAAATGGCGAGGTGGAAAGGCTAAAACCTTAATGGAAGAGTTTCGCGTTTATGGATTATCAAAGCAAATGTGTTACGTTATTGGTTTTTTTAAGATAACACTTGCTGTTTTATTAATTTGTGCTATTTGGTTTCCTGTTTTAAAACAACCAGCAGCTTTAGGTTTAGCTTTACTTTTATCGGGATCTGTTGTGATGCACTTTAAGATAAATGATCCATTGATTAAGTCTTTTCCGGCAGCTTTGTTTTTAATGTTATGCCTAGTTATTGCATTTGTATAATACTGATTATGAGACTATTTTGTAATAATATTGTACGCTTATATATAAATTTATAACTGCGAATAATAGAGATGGTAGGGATTGTAATATACTATCCTTAATCTTTATTCTAACTAAAAAGCCTAAAAACATTAAAATTGATAATCCTGCAGCAGCTATTACTGTTACTATTGGAATTAAGAAATAACCTAAAATTAGACCTAAAGCGCCTAACAATTGTAATATACCTGTTAGCTGTCTTTGTTTGTCTAAACCAAATCTGACAAACTCGTCTTTCATTGTTTGAGAAACAAGGCAATTAATACCGTAAAATAAAAAGGAACAACTAGATAATAGTATTGCTAAATTTAAAAGACTCATTTAAAGTATGTTATAAGATGTTTAATAAAAAAAGCTACAAACCTTATTTAAGGTTTTCTAGCTTTTTCATAACTTCTTCAGCTTCAAATGTTTTTTGGTCACTTAGTTTTCTGTTGGTAGTAGATAACGAGTGGGCTTCTTTTAAAAGCTTTTCATACTGAGCTTGTAATTTTTCTTTTTCTGTTTTCTTTTTAAATATTCCGAACATAGATTTTAATCTTTTATACTAATAACACCTTTTATATTATTGTATAAAGATACAATATGTTTAACTATACTTTGTTAAAGTTAAACAAAAGTATTGAATAAAATTTCTGTTTTTTTAGTAGACCCTCTGCTCTTATATTTTTAAGACCTTAATAAACCATAATTTTCTTAACTAATTGCTTGTTTCCATGTTTTATTTTTACAAAATATAGTCCATTTGATTGGTTTTTAAAGTCGATCAATGTATCCTTTATTTCTGTAATGGTATTTATTACTTTAATGGATTTACCAGTTATTTCAAATATTTCTAATTGAGATAACTTATTATCAAATTGTTTATTTAAAAGTTTAACCACTCTATCCGTTGGACTGTATACTATTTTTAATGCATCTATTGTAAATTCAGTATTGCTTAACGTATAATTACAAGCATTAAATATATCGTATATGTTCTCTCCTGAAGTGTTAACCGTTATTAACCTATTACCTCCAGATACTGTTGCACAAGAGTCTTCAGGTCCTGGTGTTTCGTCATTTCCCCAACCTGCTGCACTTAAGTATTTATATTCAAATGTTATTGGATAGTCTGCAGGTGTTGGAAGACGTAATGTAGCACTATGAATATTTCCATTAGCATTTGGAAATGACAATACGCTAGGATTCCAGTCAGTTAACCAACCTGCCATATGTACATTTCCGGCAGCAATAGTCCCTTCACTTGCCATATCTACATTAAAAGTTACTTCAAATCCTGTTCCTGATGTATTACAACCGTTAAAAGGTACTGCTTCTAAAACAACATCTTGGTTAGAATTATTAATATACAAGTATCTATCACCATTTGATGGCGCACATGGATAATTTGCAGTTTCTTCTGTACCCCAAGTATTACCATTTAAAAATTTGTAACGATGCCAACCTTCATTTAATGGTATAGTTACAGAATAAATACCTGTTGCGCCTTCTTCTGTAAGTATTGTTGCATTTGTAGACCATCCATTAATTGTTCCTACAACATGAATTCCGTCTGCATTTATTGTCTGGCCAGTCATATCTACTTTTAGAGTTACATTAACTTGAGAAAAACTTGGTATTGACAATAGAATGGTTAGAATTATTAATCCTGTGAAGTAATTTTTTTTCATAATTATAAATTATTTAGGTTAATAAATTAGTGTCTGCATAGCATGTGGTAATATTGTATTTTGAATTTGATAGCCACCTACAAGTAATTTATAATCAATTGGACTGTCTGTTTTATTCATTAATACTGTTACAATTTGCCCATCAGGGTTTTGAAACGACGTGCTTTCAATGGTACTTCTGCTAGTAGTTGTACTAATACGTTTTGCTTTTTGTTTAATAAATTTTGAAAAATGACCTATGTAATAATACGTTGGAGTATATATAAGTTCGTTATTTTTAGTGTCTGCATGTATTGGTGCAAAGCAAAAATTTTGAACATGGTTTGGTCCACCTTTTTCATTTAATAGGATGTTCCAATCGGTCCAACCTACTGTTCCACTATTAAAATCATTAATCATAGAGTTACCATAACGCTCTGCATTAGACCAACGATTGTATTGAGTAGGATCAAATTTTTCTTGACACCCTTCAGTGAATAGTAAATTCATTTCAGGAAAAGAGGCTTTAATATTTTTTAAATTATCGTATTTAGGTTCTCCACCAGTCCATGTTTCATACCAATGAAAACCAATTCCCCAAGCGTATTTTATAGCTTCTGGATCTTCAAAAATCGTATTAGCTCTATGCGATATTAAATCTCTATTATGGTCCCAAACTACAATGTTTTTATCACCTAAATTGTTTTTTTCAAATGTTGGTCCTAAATTATTTTTTAAGAAATCACGCTCCTCCTCTGCTGTATAAATACAAGATTCCCAGCGTTGTTTAGCCATGGGTTCATTTTGGATTGTTACACCCCAAACAGGTATACCTTCTGCTTCATAGGCTTGAATAAATTTAACAAAATAGTTGGCCCAAGCTTGGTAATATTCTGGTAATAATTTTCCTCCTTCCAGCATGTGATTATTAGATTTCATAAATGCTGGAGGACTCCATGGACTAGCATAAAACACAAGATCGTCTTTAATTATTGCTTGTGCTTTTTTAATCATAGGAACACGTTTTACTAGATCTTTTTCAATAGAGAACGTCTTCAAATCACTATCGCCTTCTTCTATATAGGTATGGCT
Source organism: Olleya marilimosa CAM030 (assembly GCF_000518485.1). Taxonomy (GTDB): domain Bacteria; phylum Bacteroidota; class Bacteroidia; order Flavobacteriales; family Flavobacteriaceae; genus Olleya; species Olleya marilimosa. The sequence goes on from NZ_JADR01000001.1 coordinate 656,298, forward strand.
TCCCAATCCAAAATCGCTACTATGAATACTAGTTCTAATAATATTATAGTTAATACCTTCTTCTGAATAATAGGCCTTAAGCAGCTCATCTTGTTTATCTTTACTTAATAATGAAAACACTTCTGCAGACCCATCTGTAATAGCGCCACCAATACCTAAAAATTCTTGAAATTGTTTTTTAGGATTAACAAATATGGCAACTTGCGTTTCTAAAGGTTGTTGCGCGTTATTAAAAGTCTTTAAACTATCTAAAGACAACCTTTTATCTGTGTTTTCTGCGGTAGTATAAACTTTTACGTCTTTACCCAATAAATTAATTTGCTGCTTAGCAACAGCTTCTTTTTTAATCGATTGAGTGTTATCATTTTGACTTTGACTATCTGCGTCTACGTTTTTGCAAGCAAATACAGTAACGACTACAAATAATATATAAAAACAGTTTTTAATCATTTTATTTATTTTTAATTACCAAACAAAAGTTGCTACAGCACCTGCAGGCATGGTTACAGATATTGGTTGAGTTTCTACGTTTATATTAAGGGATTTTTGTACATCAGAGTTATTTAGTACAATAACAACAATCTTATTATCAGGAGTTTTATAAGCAACATTAGGAAATTCAAAAGACGTATTAGATTCTATTCTAACAGAACCTGCTGGTACAAATTTTGAAGCATGTGCAATAATATAATATCCAGGATTACGTTGTACTGAATTCCCATCGATAGTAATGGCACCTAAACATTCTGTACAACCTCCATCAGTATGAGGGTTATTGTTTGGATCTGCAGCTAAATTCCATTGTAACACGTTTTTACTCCAATGTCTTGGTGCTCCAACTATTAACTCTCTAACATGCCAACGTATATCAGTATAGAAGTCTCCAGGTGCTTGTATCCACTGCTCTGTGAAATACACATTTTTGTCAGGATGTGCGTTGTGAACAAGAGACATATTACTTATTTGACCTGCATATAAATGAAACGCTGAACCATCAACATAACTTTTTGCTGAAGCATCATTTAAAATAGAAATCGGGTAATCGGGATTATCTAAATTATGATCAAATAGAATAATTTTAGTAGAGATGTTTTCCGTTTGAAATACAGGTCCTAAGTTATTTTTAATAAAATCTTTTTGTTGGTCAGCACTCATTACCATACTTGGATTATTGTATGGGTTTTCTGGTTCGTTTTGTATTGTAATGGCATCTATAGTAATGCCTTGAGCAGCCATAGCCTCTATGTATTTTACAAAGTAATTAGCATACGTATTATAATACTGTGGTAATAATGCTCCTCCTATTGTAGAGTTGTTGTCTTTCATCCATGTTGGTGCAGACCAAGGTGTTGCTAGTATTTTAATATTAGGATTTATAGCTAAAATCTCATTTAATACCGGAACTAAATTTGACATATCTGGATTTATTGAGAAATTATCTAAATTCTCATCCGTTTGACCACTTGGCAAGTCATTATAACTAAATGTGGTTGCATCCAAATCTGAAGCTCCAATACTAATTCTTAAATAACTAATACCAATACTATTATCTCCTGTACCAAAAAGTTCTTGTAATAATTCAGATCTTGAACTAGTGGACATATTGTTAATTAACATAGCACTTCCTCCTGTTAATGTATATCCAAAACCATCCATTTCTTGATAGCTTGTACTTTCTGTTACGTTAATAGTAAAGTTAGAGTTTGTTACCATTGGAAACAACCCATTTGTAGTTGCTTTAAGTAGATTAGCTTGGTCTGGTGAAGTTAAATAAAAATTAACGTTAACATCTGCTATTGTAGGTGGTGGATACGTTTTATTATCATCTTCGTTGCAAGCTTGAAAGGCAACTAGAAGAAGCAAAGTAAAGTAAAATTTCAAATTATATCGTTTTAATAAATTCATAAGTATTATCTTTTTATTGTGCAAATTCGTAGGTTCCTGTTTGATAATCATCATTTAAAATTATGGTTACCGTATAAGATCCATCTGTATTAATATTAAGTAGATTGGATCCACCTCCATTTATAAGGTTTCCGGTTAATGCTGTTGGATTATCACTACCAAAATCTAAATCCCATGGACTTATAAATTTGCTATCATATCCTGCTGTAAGATTTGTAGTTACAGTATATGTATTAGGATGATTATAAGTCATTGCAATCTCTTGGCGATCATCCCAAACTTGCCAATGAAACAATTTAATGTTATAATACGTCCACGTCAAAGTGGGAGCACTAAAATCTAAACTAAATTGTAAAGCTCTGTCAGTGATGACTGAAAAAGTATTATTACTCTCTATCAGAGTTAAAGTATCAGAAACTAAATCGCCATCTGGTGTCGTACTATCTGCAAGAGGTTGGTTAATCGTATAGGAAGTTCCGCTACCATCTGCTGCACTATTTAAACTGTAAACATTGCTAGCTTGCATGGGTATGTAATGGTTTGAACTAAAGGTGTCACCATCTAATAAAAATTCTTCTATCATATTTCCGTTTTCAAATAAAAACAATTGAGTTGGCGTTACTATTGGCTCTATAATTGTATCATCTATTTCAAATGAATAATTATAATTGTCTGCAGATAAATCTAACGTCACAAAATATAACCCTACTGGATTGTTTGATATATCTTCAACTGATACTCCTTGACTACTAGCATCTGCTTCTAAAACAAGCGTATTGGTTGTACCAACAATTTGTTTTAATAAATACGACCAATCTCCGTTAGCTCTAAATACAAATCCACCAGATTCTATAAGGCTTATTGAAGCTTTCCATACACTATTACCTTGATATTCCAAAGGTTGGTCTCCTCCCCAACCACCAGAAATAGGTGTACCAACCATACTCCAAAAATTAATTTGTAACAACTCGTAAGTGTTTGTGTCAAGATCTACTTTTATTCTAAATTGTCCAGAAGTGCTCGCTACTATCGCATCACCAAACGGAACTATATTACCTTCATTACCACCAAATTGTAAAGCAGGAAGTGAGCGCTCACTATAAAATTTATAGTTTTCTCCAGCAATTAAACTGGTGTAAACCTCATAAATATTAGTTAAAGCTCCATCACTATTTGTTAAACGCTTTAATGCAATTGCTTGAGATAAATCATTATTATTCTCGGTTGCTGTTCCTGAAATATACAAGCTTTGTGGTAGCATATCGTTTTCAAAACGCGTCATATTAACAGTAGTAAATGCTACACTAGTTTTACTTAAACTACTGGCTTGCACAGCTAAGGTTAATGATGCGTATTCGTTAGCAGGAAAACCTGAAAAAGCTAATGCTTGATCTAATGCTTCATAACTAATGGATAATGAAGTGTTAATTCCGTTATTTGAGGATTCTGAAATAAAAATTGGTTCAGAAAAATCCACTGTACCTTCTTGTAATAACATTACCTTATAGGTAACAGCGTAACCTAATGAAGACTCTGCTGCTTCCCAACTAAAAGTAACGGATTCAGAAGGTGTGTCTTGATCTAAAACAATACTTTGCTCAGATGTTGGTGTTAAAATTACAGGAGCACTTAGGTCCCATTCTCCCTCAGGTTGTAAGTTTCCATCAGTTTCACAGGAATAATATGTAAAACTAAGTAGTATGCTAAATATTACAATACATAGGTTTTTTGTTTTCATAGCTAATTATTAAAGTGGGTTTTGTGTTAGAGCTGGGTTTCTATCTAATTCTTGTTGCGGAATTGGTAATAGTTTTTTAGCATCAGTCATGTTATAATTTACCTGATTACCAGTTCTTAAGTCAATTTCTACTAAGGTATTCATTGTTGTAATTAAAGCATTATACCTAGCAAGATCATCCCAACGTTGACCTTCTTGAAATAATTCTAATCGTCTTTCTTTAAGTATAGTTTCTCTTAAAACTTGTTGAGAGTTACTTTGTGCATTAGTTAAATCAGGTAATTCAGCTCTAGATCTTATTCTATTTACTTCTGTTATTGCAGCTTGAAGTTGATTGGTTTCATTCAAGGCTTCAGCTTTAAGTAAAACAATATCACCATAACGAATGAGATAGGTATTATCAGAACTTGCAAAACCATTGGCATTTTTCCATTTATAACTAAATGGAATTACAGATCCTTGTGTATTCCCCCAAAATTCGTCAACCCATTGGACTGACTCAAATAAAATAGAAGCATTTTTTCTAACAATATCACCTTCAGTGTCAAAAGCATTAATTAGGTCTACAGATGGTGTAACAAATTTTCTCCAGGAATCTCCACTTACAGATGGTGGTAATAATAATTGTGGTCCATAATTACCTTCATTACCTCCAAGATATTGCACCTCAATTATTGATTCTGCATTATTATAGTTATTACCACTAAACAAATCGTTATATACTATTAATTGATAGTTAGCGCTACTAGTCTCTACAGCTTGTATGTGTAATAATACAGCATTATAATCTGGATTAGGTTGTTGTGCATATGCTTTAGCTGCTAAAGCATGAGCAGCACCAGATGTCGCTCTAGCTTTATTTATACTAGCATCATTACTATAGGTTTCAGGTAATAAGGTTGCTGCTAGCTCTAAATCTGCTATTATTTGTGCATAAACGGTTTCTTGTGTTGCTCTTGGGATATTAACAGCATCTGCATCTGTTGATGTTATTGTATTAGTAATTAATGGAACGCCTCCCCATAATTTAACTAAGGTAAAATAATGGTAAGCACGTAAAAAAATGGCTTCACCTTTTATTTGGTTTTTGCGTGCTTCAGTAAGTAAAGGGTCAGAAATATTACTAACACGCTCAATTACTAAATTAGCTTTTGAGATTGCATTGTATAGATTAGACCAATGTGTAAATATTCTAGAATGTGTAGCAGGAATTGTAATATTATCTATTTGAAAAACCTCTGGATTGTCACCACCTGCATAACAATTATCCGAACGTACATCTTGAAACAATAAATAATCCCAAACATAATACTCTGATGATTGAAAGGACTCATAAGCACCAACTAATGCTGCCTCTATTTGGCTTGCTGTTTCATAGGCATTACCACTAGTTTCCTCTGAAATAGGTTGAAGGTCTAAAAAGTCTTCACAACCAACCATTGTTGTTAGAAGTAATCCTAAAGTTAATATTTTAAATAGTTTCATAACTGTAATAATTAAAATGTTGCGTTTATACCAAAAATTAAGTTTCTTGTTTGAGGATAGGTTCCAAAGTCTATACCTTGTACTGTATTACTTCCACCAAAAGCATTAACCTCTGGGTCAAAACCAGAATAATCTGTTATAGTAAAAATGTTTTCTCCTGTACCGTAAATTTTTAGGGCAGTTATACCTAGCTTGTCAATTAGATTTTTAGGCAAATCGTAACTTAAGGTTATGGTTTTAAATCTTAAATATGAAGCGTCCTCGATAAAACGTGTTGAGACCCTAGAATTATCACTATTACCAAAACTAGCTCTTGGTATATCTGTAATATCTCCTGGTTGTCTCCAACGATCTAAAACTGCAGTAGATTGATTTTTAGGATCTATCATACCTTCGGTTTCAATTCGTGTGACATTTAACATATCGTTACCCTGAGATCCTTGAAGAAAAACAAATAAACCAAAGCCTTTATAATTTAAAGTATTAGTTACACCATAGTAAAAATCTGGATTAGCATCACCAATAATTGTACGGTCTTCTGGTGTAGGATTGAAGGTGGAGTTACCCTCATTGTCAATATAATAAGCGTTACCAGATGCAGGATCAACACCACCAAAAATATAACCATATAAAGTACCCAAAGGTTCGCCTTCTCTTACTAGACTAGCTTCACCTCTACCTCCTGTTATACCACCTTGTAATAATTCTTGTCCAACAAGACTAACCACTTCATTACGATTAAAGGATATATTAAATCCAGTATTCCATGAAAAGTTATCAGAATTAACGTTTACCGTATTTAAAGCTAATTCTATTCCTTTATTTTGTATTTCTCCAATATTTCTAATTGCATTATCAAAACCAGAAGTCGTTGGCAATGGTGCGTTTAACAATAAGTCATTAGTTTTTTTTATGTAGGCATCAGCTGTAACAGATAGTCTGTTATTTAACATAGAAAGGTCAAAACCTATATTTGTTTGTTCCGACTCTTCCCATTTTAATGTTAAGTTTTCAATAGATCCCGGAAATGTACCAGGTTGCGTGACACCACCAAATGGGTAATTTGCTCCAGATCCAACACGACCTAAATAACTATAAGCGTTAATATTATCGTTACCAACAAGTCCCCAACCTGCCCTAAGTTTAAGGTCATTAATTAATCCGTCTTTATTAATAAATTTTTCGTTTGAAACTCGCCATCCTAAAGAGAATGATGGAAAATAACCCCATCTTTTATTAGGTCCAAAAACACTTGATCCATCTGCTCTAAAATTAGCAGTTAACAGATATTTATCGTCAAAACTATAATTAACTCGACTTAAAAAGGAAGCATTCGCTCTTTCTGATTTCCAAGCAGAAGCATCAAAAATTTCAGAGCCTCCATTTGGTGTTGTTACGGATGCACTAGCAAAATTTCTAGTCTGAATAGAACTGTTTTCAAATGTAAACTTTTGTGTGACAGATCCCACTAAGGCTTCAACAGTATGTTTATTAAATGAATTATTATAACTAAGTGTATTTTCAACAATATAATAAGATTTTTTATCTGTATTATTAATACCTTGACCACCAATTGCAGCACCAAAACCTGTTCTGAAAGGATCTAAAAACGAATCAAATACGCCATTACTATTATCAATCCCATAGTTAAACTTGTATTTAAAATTTTCAATAAATTTAGCTTCTAAATAAATATTTCCTAAAAAACGGTTGTTATTATATTCTCTATCTAAACCGTCTGTACTAGCTAATGGATTTTCCCAATTTTGAAACGGGTTACTAGTAAACATACCAGCGTCATTATATACACCAATTATAGAAGGTGTGGTTAATGCACCCAAAAGGACACCTCCTTGATTTACGTTGTTATTGTCATTAATATCCACATCCTTATAAGATGTATATGCTATTCTGGTACCAATTTTTAACCAATCATTAATGTCTTGATCGATATTAATTTTAAAATTACTTCTTTCAATTTCAGACGTTCTTACTGCTCCTTCTTGGGTTAAATGACCTCCTGAAATAAAATAACTAGTTCCTTCAGTTTTACCAGATACTGAGGCTTGATAATTTTGAGAAAATCCATTTTGAAATATCTCTTCTTGCCAATCAGTACGTGCTGTAAAGCTGTCCCAATCTGTTGACAATCCCATTTCTGTCATTAAATCTCTATATTGTTCACCATTTAATACTGGTAAAGTGTTCCAGACTTGTGACACTCCGGAATAGATATCTAAACTTACTTTTGGTTTAGAAGTTGTTCCACGTTTAGTAGTAATTAAAACCACACCATTTGCTCCTTGAGCACCATAAATAGCAGCCGAAGAGGCATCCTTTAATACGGTTATTGTATCGATATCACTAGGATTAATTGATCTTGTGTCTGTTGTAGGTACACCATCAACCACATATAATGGTTCGCTGCTGGCATTAATTGAATTTGTACCTCTAATACGTACACTAAATCCACCTGATGGTTTACCTGATCCAGATATGACTTGTACACCTGCTGATTGTCCTTGTAATAAAGAACCTACTTGAGTGTTGGGTCTAGATTCAAAAGAATCGCTGTCAATTGTAGAGACCGATCCTGTTATATCTTTTTTAAGTTGCGATCCATAACCAACAATTACAACTTCATCTAAAACACTTGTATCTTCTTGCAAATCAACATTAATAACAGACTGTCCTTTTACTAAAATCTCTTGTGTTTTAAATCCAATATAACTAAATACTATCACTGAATTTTGATTTACACCTTCACTTAATGTGTATTTACCATCAAAATCTGTACTAACACCAATTGTAGTTCCTTTTAATATCACGGAAACTCCAGGTATAGGTAATCCATCATTCTCTGTTACAACACCTGTAACTTTATTTTGTGCTACACTTTTACTTGTACACAATAATGAAATGAAAATTACCGTAATGAAAACTAATTTTTTATAAATCATTTGCCTCTATATGTATTAAATTATGAAGTCAATAAAATGGTTTAGCAAATTACCCTGAAATAACAGCAACTACAATAGAGAAATCTGTAAAAGTGGATTTTATAGCGTGTAAATATTTGTTAAAATATTTAAAATCAACTACTTATAAGATTTAATCAGAATACGAAAAGTGGATTTTATTGGATGATTACAGAGTTTTATATCCGAAATCAGTAATTTATAGAGGGTGTTTTTGATAATATTATTTAATTTTTAGATAGATTTTATCATCTTCTCAAAATTTGTTTTATCAATTGCAGATTTATTAATAGCTGATCTGTAATTATAAATGGTATTTACAGAATACCTTAAAATTTTTGCAATTCTTGAACTATTATCAATTCCTAATTTGATAAGTGCCAAGATTCTTAATTCTGTATTTAATTGGTTTAAATCTGTTAATTCAATTTGATGGTCTGGTTTTAGTAACTTATTGACTTCTGACAAAAAATTTGGATAAATATGTAAAAATGAACTATCAAAATTGTTGTTAAAAATTTCTAATTCTTCATCAATTAGTCTTTTAGATTTTGATAATTTAAGCAACGCATTCATTTGATTTGCATTAACATATTTGCTTACCAATTTTCTGTAAACATCTAATTTGGTGATGTATTCTGAATACAGATTTACAAAATTACCAATGTAATGTTCCTTAATTTTATCTACTTCTGAGAGCTCTAAATAAAGATTTTTAAGTTCTTGATTAGATGTATTAAGCTTTTTATTAAAAACTAGAAGTTGATTATTAGCAATTTTAAGTTTATCCTTGGCTTCTGATACTTTTTTGACTTGCTTATAAACCATATAAATTGCGATTAGTAAAAAAACAGCTAAAACACTAATAAAAACTAAAGAGTATTCTAACTTTTGCTTTTGCTTTGCAGTTTTTTGTTCATAGGCTTTTGTAATTAAAGGCATATTATTAGCAATATCTACAAAACGTAAACGCGAATTATAAAACTCAGCATCATTGTAAGAAAAATTAATGTATTTATGTGCTCTGTCAATATCACCTTCAGAAAAAAGTATTTTAGCTAAAGTCCCCATTGATGCGTTATCCTTTACAGACGCTTGAATATCTGATATTGCAGAGTGTATTAAATACTCTTTTTGTTTAGTTAATTGGTTATTTAACTCATACAACAAGGATCTTTCAAAAGTTATTAAAGAGTATAAACGAGAACCTAATTTAACTTTACCAAGTCTTTGTGAATTGACTTTAAAAGCCTTGTCCAAATTTCGTTTATCTCTATATTCCTTTTCTTTAAGTCTTAAGGCTTCCTCAGTGTCAGGTTTAAGTCTATCATATAATGAGTCTTGATAGGCTTTGTATAGCTCTAAATATATTAATTTATTGCTATTTACTGCTGTATTATAGGATAGGCCAGAATAACCTTCTTTATGAGCAATAAAATAATTATTTAGTAAAGATTTTGGTAGTGAGTTTCTTTTTATTTTACTTAATGCATCAATTGATTCTTTAAATCGTCCTGTGTTAACTAATAATAATCCCATTTTTAGGATAGCTTTATCTAGTAACTCATCATTATTAAGCAATTTTCCAATCTCTATGTTTTTTTCTATATATTCTAATGCTTTATTAAAACTGTAAAATTGATACTCCTCAAAAATAGCATTGTTAATTATGTACTGGTCATTGAGGTTAGAAGTATTACTTACTTTTTTAATTAAGCTATCTATTTGTGCTTCCTTTTCTAAATCATACATTTTATAATTACGCATCTTAAATTCTAAACTACTAATAATAGAATCTAGATTTTGAGACACAAGGTTATTTTGAAATAACAATAGAAATAAGATACAAAAAATCAACTTCAAATTAAAAAGGTGTTTTAGAAAAAATTATAGCGAATTTACCTCTAAAATAATGATAAAAAAGGATCTTTTAATATTTTAAAATGTAGCTACTACTTTTTGAAAAGCACCATTATTTTAAAATATTAAGATTATGACTAAACTATAGACATGAAAATCGCTTAGTTTTTAAATTACAATTAATCCACAATAACAGCATCAATACAAATCCATCCTAAGGAGTTAACATCTTTAATATCTGCTGTTTCATCCGTAAATTTTTCAACCGTTATTGTTTGATTTGGTTTTATAGTATCAGATATTTTAATAAGCGTTTTATGTATAATCGTGTTGGTTTTGGAATAATATTGCACTTCAATTGTACAATCCTTATAAGTTGTATATTTAGAGGTGTTAGTAAGCATCAAGCTTAATTGGTAACCAGCTTGTGTTTGCCTCTTACGATAGCTACCTGTGGCTTCAATTTTAGGTTTAATCAACTCTTTTTCGGAAGCCATTTCAAGTTGTATTTGTGCTGCCTCTAATTGTTGTTGTTTTGATTTTTCACTTTCGCAATTGCATAATATAAGTGCAAGTAGTAATAGCGTAATGGCTTGCTTCATAAAAAATAACTCGAGTTAATTATAATTAGGTGTTTTTTTAGTGTAAAAATAATACACAAGAGTTATATTAAACAATAGATTTACTCATAATAATAGCACAGCTTATATAATTCTTGGTCTACAATTTAGATTAGTTTTTGAATAACGTAAAATAAAACGTGGTACCACTACCCTCTTGACTATCTACCCAAATAGAACCTTTATAATAAGTAATTATTTTTTTTACAATAGATAAGCCAATACCAGAGGACGATCCTGTGCTTTCTAATTTAGTAAAGACTTTAAAAATCTTGTCGTAATAATCAGATTTAATTCCAATACCATTGTCTTTGACAAAAAACTGATAATGATCCTCTTGATCTGTATAACCAACTTGTATAGTTCCTTTTTCTGGATTACCATATTTTATGGCATTTTGTATCAAGTTTTGAAACACTTGTTTAAAACGCCAAGCGTTACCATATATACTTGGTAAATTATCTTGTACTGTTATAGTAACGTGGCTTGGTACTAATAATGTTTGAATAACCTCGTCCACGATAAGATTAAAATCAATAGATATATCTTCTGTCTCAAGCCTGTCAATGGTAGAGTAATCTAAAATTCCTTTGATTAAAAAATCCATCTTCTCTACATTAAAAATCACTTGATGTAATGGTGTTAATGCTGCATCATCCAAAACCTCTTTGTTATCATCCATAAACCAACTTATTAAAGTGTGGATATTAATTAATGGTGCTTTTAAATCGTGAGATACAACATGAGCGTATTCATTTAACTCTTCATTTTGACGGGATAAAAACTGTAATAACTCTTCCTTTTTAGCTTCTTGCGCTTTAATGCGTTCTTCATTTTCTTTTCGCTGTATAATGTTGACTAACATATTAGCAAAAACAAATAAGATTTCTTTTTCGTGGTCATTAAACTTATTAATTTGTTTTACCGAGTCAAAACCTATAAAGCCAATTAATTCATTATTTTTAAACTTAGGTATGGTAATCAAACTTTTTATGCCTTGTGGCTCTAAAACAGCACGCAAACCGTGTTCTCCATCCTCTGGTAGTAAACTAACATCTTCAACAAAAAAGGCCTCTCCTTTTTTATGAGCTTCTACCCATTGCGGAAAGTAATCTAAAGGCACTTGCTGTAAATTATCTATTTCAGGCTCTACGTCTTTCGCGCACCACTCATAAGTATTGGATGTTGTATTGCTTATAAAATCGTATGAAAATATATAACTTCTATCAGACTCTACAAACTCACAAATCTGTTGTAAGGATTTATTAATCAAGTTATTAATGTCTGATAAATCCGAATTAATATACTGTGTAGAAATACTAATTAATAATTCTTGAAAACGTATTTGTCTTTCAATAATTTTATCTTTTTCTAACTGTTGTAAGTAATTAATTTTATTAGTTTTAAGTTGTTCTGAGTGGGTTCCTAAAAGGTCTTGATAATCATTATTCATAGCAAAAATCAAAATTTTAAATACGGTTAAGTTAATTTGGATTTACTAATATAATATATACATTTTTAAAATTAATATTTATGACAGTTCAAATTAACATTTTTTTAAACAATCATTTAAACACCATTGGTAACATAAGTATTTGATTAGCAAATTAGTCAGTGTTTATAGTTATAGTTTACATGTTTTATTAGGCTAAATTGTTTAAAAATCAAGTATATTTGTTGGGATTGAAATTGGAGTTTATTGACTCTAAATTCAATCTTTCTTTTTTACATAAAATAATTTTCAAATCAAACAATTATGAAACAATTTGGAATAGTGTTAACAGCGCTATTAATTAGTAGTTTATCATTTGCTCAAGTAGAAGTCTCTTTAAGTACAGGTTATGCTGTTGGAAGTGCAGGAATGAAATTAGGAGAATCAATTAACTTATCAGAAACAGAAAACTCTTATGGTAGTTATGGTGAAGGTGCAAACGTACAACTAAGAGGGACTTATTATTTTAATGAGTCTTTTGGTGTAGATTTAGGTTTAGGATATTTACATGGTACAGACCAAACAATATCGGAAGTTAATGTTCCAAATCGTGAAGTAGATGCTGTTGCTAGAGCACGTGCTTTTGGAGCATCAACATCTATCGTATATAAATTTACAAACAATATTTATGGTCGTTTTGGTGCTTTATTAAAATTAGGAGGAAAAACCGAAGCTGTAGTATATGATAAATCAGTACTTTCTCAGGCAGAAGCTGATGCTTTTGGAATCCCTTTAGGGTCTTATTCTGAGACAAATTATAAAGAAGATTTTCATGGACATTTTCCATTAGGATTTGTAGGTGCTTTAGGTTATAAATTTAACCTAAATGATAACTTAAATTTATTTGTTGAAGCTGAGTATTACGGAATTAGCTTAAAACGTAAAGACTCTGAAATTACAGAATTTAATACAGACGTAGTTTTACCTGATGGTACTGTTGCATTTGCTGGTTTTTATAATATAGATAATTTGCCAAACGGTTATAATAAAGAAACAACTTATGTAGATAATTTATCTAATTCAAATACGGATTCGTCAAGAAAATTATCTCAAAAAGTACCATACTCTTCTTTCGGGATTAATTTTGGTATCACTTATAGATTTAAATCTTCTAGTAAAAAACAATAAGGGTTTTTAATTATATCCTTAATATAAAAAAAAAGCCTCTAAAACTTAAGTTTTAGAGGCTTTTTTTATGTTTTAAAACTATTTTTGAAAAAGTTCCATTCAATACTAATTGTTTAGTTCGTCCATTATTTGGGCAAAATACTTATACGATTTTATACGATCATTAATATCATAAATATTTGATACAGCTATAAACTCGTCCGCTTTAGTTTGATCCATAAATTCCTTAATTTTAGGCTTTACAGTGTTTTTACTACCAACAAACGTATATTTTAGCATTTGATGTACTTGTGGATTTTTTAAAATTTCTCTGTAATTTTCTGTCATATCTGTTGGTGGTTGTACTGCTTGTCTTTTACCTGTAAATAAACCAACAATCATACTAATTAAAGAGGTAAATAAGCGCTCTGCTTCTTCATCTGTATCTGCAATAATAATATTTAATCCAACAATCACATAAGGATTTTGTAACACTGATGAAGGTTGAAACTTACTTCTATATATTTCCAAAGCATCCCATAAGTGGCTTGTAGCAAAATGACTGGCAAATGCATATGGTAATCCTTTTTTAGAGGCTAAATGTGCACTATCTGTACTAGATCCTAAAATATAAATAGGCACTGAGACACCTTCTGCTACTGTAGCTCTTACTTTAGACGTTGCATTATCTACTGAAAAATATTGTTGGATTTGTCCTACCATATTAGGAAACGCATGTGCAGCTTCCATAAAGTCAGACCGAATCGCTTCTGCTGTTTCACGATCTGTTCCAGGTGCTCTACCTAAACCTAAATCTATACGATTTGGATATAGTGTTGCTAAAGTCCCAAATTGCTCTGCAACTATTAAAGGAGAATGGTTTGGTAGCATGATTCCACCAGAACCGATGGTGATTGTAGTTGTACCCTGAGCAACATAACCAATTAATATGGAGGTTGCAGTACTACCAATATTTGTAGAGTTGTGGTGCTCTGCTAACCAATATCTTTTATAACCAAAGCTTTCGGCTTGTTGTGCTAAATGTAACGCGTTAGTATAGGTTTGCTTTAGTGTGTGATCTTGAGATACTAACGCCAAATCTAATATAGAATATGATGTTTTGTGAGTATTCATAAATTTTATGTGCTAATATAAGTCTAATTAAGACCATACATATTACTATTACAAAGTTACATAACCTAGTAATGCAAAGCCTAAATACAGCTATTAAACTTTTGCTAAAGCCTTCATAAAAAACTATAATATTTTGAGTATGATAAGATACACTCAGGTCTTTATAATAATTGTATTTTTGCACTTTACTTACCTGTCAATCGTTGTAACTATAAGTCTTAAATACATGATTATACCTAAATTACATTATATAACACAAGGCGATTCCCCTAAACAAATTTTGGAAAATGTCCAGAAGGCATGCACCTCTGGAGCAGAATTAGTACAATTGCGTTACAAAAATGTATCTGAAAAAAAGTTTTTAAAATTAGCAGAAGAGGTTATAAAGATAACATCTCATTTTCAAACTAGACTAATTATTAATGACCATTATAAAGTAGCTAAAACAATTAAAGCTGATGGTGTACATTTAGGTCCATCAGACGTGAGCCCTACAATTACTAGAAAACATTTATATACTTGGCAAAGTATTGGTGGTACTGCTAACACTTTACAAGATTGTGAAGCTTTAATAGCTCAGGATGTTGATTATATTAGTTTAGGTCCTTTTAGATTTACTGATACTAAATCAGAATTAGGTCCAATTTTAGGTTTAGAAGGTTATACAGCAATTATCGACGTATTAAATACAACAACGCCAGTTATAGGTGTTGGAGGTATAAATACAGCAGATATTGAAGCCATTTTAAAAACAGGTATATCTGGTGTAGCTGTGTCAACTGAGATTACTAAAAACTTTGACTCAATTAAAACCTTTAACCAATTACTAAAAGCATCTGTTATAGCAGAGCAACGTCATACTTTTGAATAACTAGCTATTAAAACACTATACTAAATCGCATTAAAAAGCTAAATATTATAAAACAAAAAAGCTATCATAATTAAAATTATGATAGCTTTTTTTATAAGCTGAAATTAAAGTTAACTTATTAGTTAATCTTAATAGTTAATACACCTCTTCTATTTTCTGCTCTACCAGCTGCAGTAGTATTAGAAGATGCAGGTTGCGTCTCTCCTACTCCTGTAGTTGTAATAGTATCTGAAGCTAATCCTTTAGAAACTAAGTAAGCTTTAATAGCCTGAGCTCTTTTTACAGAAAGATTGTAATTATAATTTACACCACCTTTATTATCTGCGTGACCAACAATAGATACGTTATAAGTTGCATCTTTAGTCATGTTAGACGTTAATTGATCTAATATTATTTTAGCATTTAAATCAAGTTCGGCACTATCATATGCAAAGTATACTTTTCTTTCTCCTTCAATTGGATTAACAACAGGTTCAACTTCTTTAACTACTAAAGGACAACCGTTATCTGTACCTTTTACATCAGGACAGTTATCTTTATTATCAGGGAAACCGTCTCCATCAGTATCAGGACATCCACCAAATTCAACGCTACCTTTAACTTCTGGACATAAATCGTCTTTATCAGCAACACCATCTCCATCAGTATCAGGACATCCACCAAGACTAGCTACTCCAGCAACTTCTGGACATACATCATACTCGTTTGGTACACCATCTCCATCAGTGTCATTATTTACTTCTTCTTTTTCAGTTCCATTACCTAATTTATACACGATACCTAAGCTATGTGCAAAATGTTTTGGTAAGTAATCTTTAAAAGCATGCTTATAAGTAGTTTGCAAGTTTAATCCAAAATCATCATTGATGCTATATTTTAAACCAACAGCTCCATTAACAGTTCCTGCACCTACTAAATCTGAACCGTTTGCTGCATAAGAGGTATTATAAGGACCTTCTTCAATCCAAGTATAACCTCCACCAACTGCTAAAAATGGTTGTAAATCGTTTTTACCAAATGCATAGTTAATCATACCATCTAAACCATAATACTTAAGATTGTCTACTAATACGCTTTCATCTGCACTTCCTAAATCTCCCCATTTAGTTAACTCGTTTAAAGTACCTCTTGCTGTAATAGATAAGTTTTTGTTGAAGTTTTTAGTAACACCAACATACACACCTAAGTTCCAGTGATCGTTAAGGTTAAAAAATTCGTCAAAATAATCGCCTTGAGGTGCATTTTCTCCAACAGGATAAACGTCAATAGCGCTTACACCAGTTTCAAAAGACCAACGGTTATCTTTTTTAGAAGTTGTAACTGACATATCAGTACTGTTTTCTTCTTTAATAGTGTCTTGTCCTAAATTATAAACTAAACCTAAACTGTGTGCCCAATGTTTAGTTAAATAGTCTTCAAATGAATGTTTATAAGTGGTCTGTAAGTTAATACCAAATCTATTAGAAACGTTATAACGTAAACCTAAAGCACCATTTGCTGTTCCTGCACCAACTAAATCAGATCCATTAGCTGCATAAGATGTATTATATGGACCTTCTTCAATCCAAGTATAACCACCACCAACTGCTAAAAATGGTTGTAATTTTCCTTTACCAAAAGCATAATTGATCATAGCATCTAAACCATAATATTTAAGGTTATCAACTAAGACACTTTCATCAGCAGCACCTAAATCACCCCATTTGCTAATTTCGCTAAAAGTACCTCTAGCAGAAAGTGATAAATTGTTATTAAAGTTTCTTGCAATCCCAACATAAACTCCATAATTCCAATGGTCGTTAAGATTTAAAAATTCGTCTAAATATTCACCTTGAGGAAAATCTTCTCCTACAGGATAAACATCAATTGCAGCAAAACCAGTTTCAAAAGACCAAGTCTTTTCTGTGTTTTGTGCAAAAGAAAATTGCATACTAAATACTAGTATAAGGGTTAATGATAAAATGTTGTAAAACTGTTTCATATTTAAATTATTTTTTATTTTAAAAATTAATTAAGCCGGCAAATTAACAACAATTGTAATCAATAAAAAACAATTGTTTTAACTAAATAAATAGCTGTCAAAACTAGGCATTATTGATATAATAATGTTTTTGCATAAGATTATTGAATCGTTAAATAATTGTATATAAATATGTTTTAAGTCCAATGTTTTTAATACTTAACTAGTAAATCTATAAAAGTTAAATTCGTCTTAAAACTTAAAAAAAGTGTTTTTAATATCAGTCAGAAAATCTACTCAAACGTTTATCAGTAAAAAAGTCCGTTGTAGTAAAAATCTTATCGAATTTAAATTGTAGAATTTTGATTGAAGTTTCTTTTTTTTGACTGTGAAAAAAAATTAAAAATTAAATTTTAATATTTCAAAATCTCTTAAAAAACTATATTCGCAACATGTGGATGTATTTAGGCTTATTAGCAGCACTTTTTTTAGGATTACATAACTTATGCAAAAAACACGCAGTACAAGGTAATGAAGTGTTTCCTGTACTTTTAGGTACCATAGGTTCTGGTTTTTTGTTTATTCTTCCTTTTTTTATTGGCTCTGTTTTTTTTCCGCAGGCAACCAAAAATTTAGGATTTTATATCAATAGTATTCCTTGGCAAACGCATGGTTTTATAGTTATAAAATCAATGATTATGGCTGCATCTTGGATATTAGCCTACCAAGCTTTAAAACATTTACCTATAACTATTGTAACACCCATAAGATCTGCTGGACCATTTTTTACTTTTATTGGCGCCATAATAATTTATAATGAAACACCTAAGTTTTTGCAATGGATAGGCTTTTTTCTTATAATTTTTTCAGTAATCTTATATTCTAGAATTGGTAAAAAGGAAGGAATTATATTTAAGAGTAATAAGTGGATATTTGCTATTGTTGGTGCTACTTTTTTAGGTGCCTCTAGTGGATTGTATGATAAATTTTTGATTCAAAGTTTAAACCTAAACCCACAAACTTTACAGTTTTGGTTTTGCTGGTATACCATATTAATTTTGCTAGTTATCTTATCCATAACATGGTTTCCGTTTAAAGCTAAACGTCAAGCGTTTAAATGGCGTTGGACTATTATTGCGGTTGGAGTATTATTACAAGCTGCAGATTATTTTTACTTTAAGGCTTTACAAGATCCAGACGCTTTAATCATGCTATTGTCTGCCATAAAAAGAAGTCAATTAATAATAGCTGTAGTTATTGGAGGTATAGTCTTTAAAGAACAAAATAAACGCAAAAAACTAATCCCTTTATTTGGGATTTTATTAGGTGTCTTTTTGATATTATATTCTTAATGAAAGTTTATATTTAGAAACTCTAAATAAAATCTACAGCTTCTTCAAGCTGAATCTGAGCCATATCATAAACCAATTTATTTTTGGAATTTTGTATTACAGACAACTCTGTACATGCCAAAACCACGACTCCGTTTGTTGTATATTTTTTAAGCAGATTATTAAAAATCATTAATTGCTCTTGGGTTTGTTGATTATTATAAACCGAAATTCTTAAATTATCAATTTGAGACATTTCTTTTACGTTTGGTTGCAAAACCATTATATTTTCCGCTTCAAATTTGGATTTAATATAGTCGGACTGCATGGTATGTCTTGTTCCAAAAAGGGTCACTTTAGCGTGTTTATTCTTTAGTATTTTAGCTATAGTTTTGGTTATAGGATGAATTATTTTGGTTGAAATATTTAACCTGTCAATGGTTTCATGTAAGGTTATATTTGGGATTAAAATAGCGTCTATTTGCAGTTCTTCTAGGTTTTTAATACATGATTTTACAATTATATCTAATTCTGTAGAAGTATTTGGAAGTAAATTATTTATGGTATTAAAATCTACATTTAGCATTTTAAAAGGACACGTACTAAATCCGCCATACTTTGTATTATAAAAGGTGTTAAGCTTTTGTATATAATACAAGGTTGAAAAACTTCCTAATCCTAATAATCCTAATGTTTTCATACTATTTCAAGGATGTAATTAGCAAAATAGTTGTTACTATCCTTTAGTTTATTTTTAATACAAAATTGTGTGTTAGCAATAATCTGATTTAAAATATCATCATTATATTTTCTAGAAATTTCTAAATGAATTTTTTCGTCTTTTGCAAAATGAAAGGTTTTATCTATAGCCTTAATATATACCTCTTGGTTTTTAATGCTTGTTAGGTAACTTTTAGCAATACCTTCTTTTTCATTATAAGTTGGCGTATGCACAAAATTGTTTGGGTTAAAATCACCCTGTAATTCGTTATTAATTCGGTCTAATAAATTTAAATTAAAAGCAGCTGTGACACCTTGACTGTCGTTATAAGCTGGTAAAACTATAGCTTCGGGTTTTATTAAATCTACACCTAAAAATAGTTTGTCACCTAAGTTTAAATTAGCACTTAGGTTTTGCATAAATATTGATGCAATAGCATCATTCATGTTGCCAATATTAGAACCTAAAAATAGTATTACTTTGGGATGATTACTATGCTTTAAAGATTCTAAAACCTCAAAATAATCACCTTGTTTTGTTTTAACTGAAACAAAGGGTAATTCTGTTTTTAAATTGTTTTCAAGATTATCTAAGGCATTCTGAGAAATATCGACAGGTAAATAATCAAAATTATAACCTTCTTTGCTTAACAATTTAAGTAGCTCTTTGGTTTTTGTGCCATTACCAGCACCTAATTCTATCAGTTCAAAATAGGTGTCTTTCTCTAATTTTAAAGATGCTATGATATTAGACGTTTGGTTTTTAAAAATATCATGCTCTGCTCTAGTCAAGTAATATTCTGGCAGACCCATTATTTTAACAAAAAGCGCATCTCCTTTTTTATTGTAAAAATATTTAGATGGTAAATTTTTATGTGGTGCGCTTAAACCGTTGTTTACAGCCTCTTTAAATTGTTCTATCATAAATTATTTTACTAATCTAATTCCTGTGTATTGCCAGCGCTCTAATGGACTGAAAAAATTTCTATATGTATTCCTGCTATGGTTTTGTGATGTTGCAACAGATGCGCCACGAAGGACCATTTTGTTGCTCATAAACTTTCCGTTATACTCGCCTACTGCTCCATTTGCTTTCTCAAAGTTTGGATAAGGAAGGTATGCACTTGCGGTCCATTCCCAACGTTTTCCCCAATCAAGGTTTTTAGAAGCGACTTCCCATTCAAATTCTGTTGGTAATCGCATCCCTTTCCATTCTGCGTAAGCATTAGCTTCATAAAAGTTAATATGACCTAATATGGCGTTTTTATCCACAAGTTGTAAACCTGCTAAAGTGTAGTAATGCCATTCTTGGTCCATTTTATACCAATATAAAGGTGCATTTACCTGGTTTTTATTTACCCAAGACCAACCTTCGTCTAACCAAAGATTAAAATCTGAATAACCTCCAGCTTCCATAAATGCAATGTAATCTCCATTGGTTACTAAAAAGTTGTTTATTTCAAAGTCATTAATAAAGACTTTATGTACTCCTAACTCGTTATCGTAACAAAAGTCATTTCCTTTATAGCCAATCTCATAAACACCTTCCTTTATTTGAAAGGTTTCTTTAGATTGATTATGATTTTTTAAAAGGTTCTCATCCTTTTTATAAACCGGAAATAATGGATTGTGACCAAACATATATTTAACATCTGTAACCAATAATTCTTGATGTTGTTGCTCGTGGTTTAATCCTAAAATGATTAAATTGGTTAATTCTTTATTTGAATTTTGAGCTAATAATTTTAAAACATGTTCATCTACATAACTTCTATAATCCAATACTTCACTAGTAACAGGTCTAGACATATTACCTCTATTAGATTGTAATATGCGTGATCCTAAAGTATTGTAGTAACTATTAAATAGGAAACTGTAATTATTGTTAAACTCTTTATAATCAGGTAAAAATTGTTTTAAAATAAACTCTTCAAAAAACCAAGTGGTGTGTGCTAAATGCCATTTTGGTGGACTTGCAAAAGCAACCACTTGAATTGAATAATCTTCAACATTTAAATGACTGCAAAACGATACTGTTTGCGCTCTTACCTGTTTAAAATGTGTTACAATATTCATATTTAGATTTGCCATTATCATCAAATTTAAACAATCCATTGTAACGTAGTGGTCATTATATGGCCAAATTTGATGTGTGTGTGTTTATATCACTAAGTCGTTTTCTGCCACAATTCTTACAAAATTGATAGACTTTTCAGGAAATTTTTATGTATGCGATTAAAATAATCTGTTTTGAAAAATGCAATTGTGCTTTTATGTGTTTTACTATAATCTTTAATGTAGGTTTATCTAATCTGCCTTTAGCCTGTTTATAACTTGAATTTACATCATATATGATTTAAAATACCTTCTTAAACAATTGTCCAATCCAATCCTGAATTTTGAATATCTATTTCTGTTTGGTGATTATTTTTAACAATTGGACTAAAAGCAATTTATATCCATCTGCGATTAAAACTAAATTTTAATCAATTTAAAGCTCGTACAAGTTGTTATTTTAAAAATAGATCAAAAATTTGAATACTAAAACACATATAAAACCTAATTGTTAAGCCTTACTAAAATTGATTATGATTGATTAAAACTGAATATCAATAATTTAAGTAAAACCATATTATAGATTGATTCTAAATTGAAAATTTAAATTTTTATTAATCTATTTATCTATATTTATAGTCAAACAACAAATTTTGAGTATTAAACATGAGTATTAAACATGAGTATTAAAAAATTGGTCTCATATAAAATTAGGAAAAACACGACTGTTTTTGATCTTCTATTTTTTTTAGTGTTTATAACTACAATAATATTAAGTATTACGCTTAAAGAAAAAAAGAATTTAATTTACATTTCTCCAATTGTTATATTAACAATAATCATTAAGTATTTTAGTGTTGTAAAAAAGAAATTAGACCCTTTATTTATAATAGCTTTACTAGCTTTTCTTTTTCTTAACGTGATAAGTTTTTATGCTTATAATAAATATTTTAATACCATTAGTTTACTAACATCAACCTATTTAATACTTTTTTCTTTAATACTTAAAAAATATCTTATTAAAAGTAGGCTCAAGTCCTTTTTATCTTTATCAGTTGTTTTAGGTGTTTTATTAGTGGGTTATGTAATTTATGCTGTTGTGGACTTATTAATTGGTCAAATGCCCAATTCTAACTTGATTTTTATTCTAATTTGTGCTGTATGCTTATTTATATACTCCATCACATTTGCTATAATTTATATTAGTGATAATTATGAAAATGCTACTATTTTATTAGCTTCAGGAGTAGCAACTATTTTTAATCTATGTTTATCTCCTATAAATGAGTATTTTTTATACAATCAAACATTTAGTGTTCTAATATTATTCTGTCATTACATGTCTTTATACCTTTTCATGAAGTTTATTACAACAACTAAAATCATTAATCCCGATGATGTAAAAAATAAATATTTTTAGAGTTTATTTAATATGTTTTTAAACAAGTAACAATTTAAATAGAGTTTAAAAATTTTTATAGAAGACTAATACTACTTTTCTTCTTTTAGCTTTAAAATTTACAGATGTTATATTTTTAAGAAATTTTAACGTATTTTAATATTTTGGTATGGCTTTATGCTATACATTTGCCGACTTAAATTAATTATCAAGAATCTCAATAAAAGGAGATAGCAACCTGCAATAACAAGCAAGGTGCTAAATAGATAAGCCAATTAATTGGAACAAATGTTAACTCATACTTCTTTTTACTTGTTGCTATTTCCTTTAAAAAATGAAAAGGAAACATGGCAAATTCAAAAACAATTACTCCAAAATTTTCAGCATTAATACCACTATTCGTATTTGTATTTACGTTTTTAGGAGTAGGTATTTATCAAAACGATTTTTACGCACTTCCAGCTCCAATTGCAGTTATAGTTGGTATAATTGTGGCGTTTTTAATGTTTAGACAATCTATAACCTCTAAAATAAATACGCTGCTTAAAGGTTGTGGTGACGACAAGATCTTAACCATGTGCCTTATTTATTTATTAGCAGGTGCATTTGCTACCATTACTAAAGCAACAGGAAGTGTAGATGCTATTGTTAATTTAGGGCTAGATTATATTGCAATACAATATATCTATTTTGGTGTATTTATAATTGCAGGATTTTTATCGGTTTCTACAGGTACATCTGTTGGAGCTATAGTAGCTTTAGCTCCAATTGTGATTGGTTTTGCAGATAAAAGCAACGTAGATTTAGGTATATTATGTGGTGCATTATTAGGTGGTAGTATGTTTGGAGATAATCTTTCTGTTATTTCAGATACTACTATTGCTGCAACACAGTCTTTAGGTTGCAAAATGAGTGACAAGTTTAAGCAAAATATTAAAATTGCTTTTCCAGCAGCTTTAATTACTATTGGTATTTTAATTGTTCAAGGTTTTGGCTTAAAAGAAGTAAAATCAGAAGCTATCATTTATACGTATTCAGTAGTTAAAATTTTACCTTATTTATTAGTTATCATATTATCAATAATAGGTATTAATGTGTTTGTTACGTTACTATTAGGTGTTATTGCTGGTGGTTTGTTAGGTATTATTTATGGAGATTTTACATTAATCGAATCCACTAAAATTGCATACAATGGTTTTACTAGCATGACCGAAATCTTTTTATTATCTCTTTTAACAGGTGGCTTAGCTGCTTTGGTTGAAAAAAATGGAGGTATTGATTTTATTTTAAATAAAATTAAAACTTTAATTAAAAGTAAACGCTCAGCTCAGCTAGGTATTGCTACATTGGTTGGTACTATTAATATGGCTATTGCTAATAACACAGTATCTATTATCATAGCTGGTCCCATAGCAAAAACAATCAATGATCAATATCATTTAGATAACAAAAAAACTGCTTCAATTTTAGATATTTTTGCCTGTATTATCCAAGGAATCTTGCCTTATGGTGCACAAGTATTAATGATACTTAGTTTTGCTAATGGTAAAATTGATTATTTAGATTTAGTATCTAATACCTGGTATTTATTACTATTATTTATTTACACAATACTATTAATTATGTTTAAACCTTTTGTTTTAAAAACAAATCTCATTTAACTATATATCAATACATTATTAAAAATTAATACTACATTAATCTCTTTAAATATTCTATGTAACATTCAGGTCATGGTAAACAAAAAGCATCTTTATTCCAATTTAATAAATCAATATTATTTTTAAAACATTCTACTAAATTTGTATTAAAAATAAATAGTTTTCTGTAGGCTACTAAATCGATATCAATTGTTTCTAAAACTTAATTTCAATCTAGTGTATTTAAAATTATTAATTTCAAAAAAATAGTATATTGCATATAAACACCATTAGTTTATGATTGCTCCAAAAAAACACATAAAAGAAGCTGAACGGTTAGCAGAATTAAAATCGTATAATATTTTAGACACTTTACCTGATCAAGATTATGATGGTTTGACTAAAATCGCTGCCCAAATATGTGATGTGCCAATTGCATTAATTAGTCTTGTGGATAATGATAGACAATGGTTTAAATCAAGTTTTGGTTTAGAAGCTACAGAAACCCCCAGAGACCTATCCTTTTGTGGTCACGCAATTAATGATAAAGATAATGCGCTAATTGTTGAAGACGCTAGAAAAGACCAACGCTTTGTTGATAATCCTTTAGTTGTTGGAGGACCAAAAGTAATTTTTTATACAGGTGTCCCTCTAAAATCCTCAAATGGCTTACCATTGGGTACTTTATGCGTTATTGATTCTAAACCAAGAGTATTGTCAGATAGTCAAAATGAAGCTTTAACTGCCTTATCTAAACAAGTCGTAAACCTACTAGCTTTAAGAAAAAAGAATTTTAAACTAAATGATTTAGTGACGCAATTGGAAGAAAAAAATTCAGATTTAGAGCAATTTGCTTATGCAGCATCCCATGATATAAAATCTCCTTTATCAAATATATCTAATTTAGCAGGCATGTTTTTAGCCGATTATAAAGACAAAATTGACTCTAAAGGCATTAACATTATTGACTTGATTATAAAATCTACAGAACAATCGTATAAATTTTTAGACCGTTTAATGGAATATAGCACAAAGTTAGACCAACTTTCAGACCTTAAAGAAGATCTTACGATTACAGCCTTTAAAAAAGATATTTTGGATTATTATGCTAACGATCAAATTTTAAAACTAAGCTTTTCCACAACTTTAAAAAAATTACATATCAATTCAGTCATTGTTGGTCAAATTTTAACCAACCTTATTAATAATGCCGAAAAATATACTGATAAACCAACCGTAAATGTCAACATTGATATTTCTGAAACAGATACTCATTACAGATTTAATGTTAGCGATAATGGACCAGGAATTAAAAAAGAGTACTTAGAAAAAATCTTCAAAATATTTGTCAAACTATCCAAGACAGATAAATATGGTAATGAAGGTGCTGGTCTAGGATTACCAATTGTCAGCAAACTAGTTAGCAAATTAGGAGGTACCATTGAAGCAAATTCTGAGATTAACAAAGGATCCTCATTTATATTTACCATTTTAAAATAGTTTCTATCTACTTTGCACTCACCTATTCATCGTTGTTAGCATAAGTTAATTTTATGATTTTCGGTAAAATATAAATCTTTGTTAAAGAAAAAGAATGAACGTTCATTTTTACATATCTTTGTATCAGATATAAAACAAAATGGCTAAACTTCAAAAAAGCATAGATAAACGTAACGCATTGGTAAAAGCAACAATCGAGCTGGTAAACAACAACGGTTTTCATGCAACACCAATGAGTAAAATAGCTAAAATGGCTAACGTCTCTCCTGCTACAATTTATTTATATTTTGAAAATAAGCAGGATTTAGTTAATCAAACTTACATTGATGTTAAGGCTGAATATACCAAATACGCCTTTGCGACTTACGATCCAAAAATGTCTGTTGAAGCAGGTTTTGAGTTAATCTGGAAACGTATTGCAGATTTTAAGCTTAAAGAGTGCGAAAATGCAATGTTTTTAGCACAATGTGACAACACACCAATGATTGACGATCAAAGCAGACAACAAGGTATAATGCATCTACAACCGTTATTAGACCTTTGGGCTCGCGGAAAAAAAGAAGGCATTATTAAACCAATGTCTGACTACTTACTGTATGCTTATTCCATAAACCCATTATCCTTTTTAATGATTATTCAAAAAAGAGGCGATTTTCAGCTAGATGAAAGACATCTAGAAGAAGCTTATCAATCTGCTTGGAGCAGCATAAAAGTGTGTCAATAGAATGAATAAAACAGCAATAATATTAGGAGCAACAGGTTTAACTGGAGGTATTTTACTTCAAAAGTTAATAGATGATCAAGATTATTCAAGTATCAAATTATTTTCAAGATCAAAAATAGAAGGATTACCTAGCAAAGTAACTCAGTATATAGGAGATTTACTAAAGTTAGAGGATTTTAAAGACGACTTTACTGCACATCAAGTGTATTGTTGTATTGGTACCACTAAAAGTAAAACACCAGATAAAACACTTTACAAAAAAATAGATTATGGCATTCCAGTGACTGCTGCAAAATTAGCAAAAGCTAATGCTATAGATACATTTGTGGTAATATCTGCAATGGGAGCAAATGCTAACAGTTCAATATTTTATAATAAAACTAAAGGCGAAATGGAGCAAGAGGTCCTAAATCAAGACATCAACCGAACCTTTATTTTAAGACCTTCATTAATTGGAGGACAACGCGAAGAGAGACGCACACTTGAAAAAATAGGAATCTCAATATTTGAAGCCTTAAAACCGCTATTTATTGGTGCTTTAAAAAAATATAAAATTATTCAACCAGAAACCATTGCACAAGCCATGTTAAACTTAGCTAATAGCACTAATCATGCTAAAACTATTATAACATCAGACGCAATACAACGTATTACAAAAAACAACTAAAATAAAAATTAAAACTATGGAATTATTAGACAAATTAAATTGGAGATATGCTGCTAAGGCAATGAATGGTAAAGTCGTACCAGAAGAAAAAGTAGAACGTATTTTAGAAGCTGCACGCTTAGCTCCTACATCATCAGGTTTACAACCTTTTGAAATATTTGTTGTAAAAAACCAAGACGTTAAAGAGAAGATTAAACCTGTAGCTTGGAATCAATCTGTAGTTACTGATTGTTCTCACCTACTTGTATTTGCTGCTTGGGATACTTACACGCCAGAGCGTATCAACTATATGTTTGATTTAACAAATAAAATTAGAGGTTTTGAAAACGAAGGATGGGAAAACTACCGTCAAATGTTATTAAACTCTTATCCTCAAAAAGATGCTGAAGAAAACTTTAATCACGCTGCAAAACAGGCTTACATAGCTTTTGCTGAAGCATTAACTGCTTGTGCTTTTGAAGGTGTAGATGCAACTCCAATGGAAGGTTTTGATCCGGAAGCTGTAGACCAAATATTAGGCTTGCGCGAAAAAGGTTTACGCAGTGCAGTATTATTACCAATTGGTTATAGAAAAGAAGATGAAGATTGGTTAGTAAATCTTGTAAAGGTTAGAAAACCTATGGAAGATATGGTAACCGTAATTGATTAAAAAACATCAACAATGAAAACTATTGTATTAAATAATAGACCTCAAGGAAAACCTACACTTTCAAATTTTGAATTTGTAGAAGAAGATAAAACGCTAACCATTTCAGATGGAGAGATTTTATTAGAAGCAGCCTATGTTTCGGTTGATCCATATTTAAGAGGAAGAATGAGCGATGCAAAATCTTACGTTCCTCCTTTTAAGTTAAACCAACCTGTGCACTCTGGTGTTGTGGCTAAAGTTTTAGAATCTAAAAACGAAAAATTCCAAGTTGGAGATTACGTTTCGGGTATGCTAAATTGGTCTACACAACAAGTGTCTGATGGCGAAGGTCTAAATAAAGTGGATCCAGAAAAAGCTCCTTTAAGCACCTATTTAGGTGTATTAGGTATGACAGGTTTAACAGCGTACTTAGGACTTACCGAAATAGGAAAACCTAAAAAAGGTGAAACTATTGTGGTGTCTGGAGCTGCAGGAGCTGTTGGTAGTGTTGTTGGACAAATAGCAAAAATACTAGGCTTGCGCGTTATTGGTATTGCTGGTACAGATGAAAAAATCGAGATGCTAAAAACTAAATTCGGTTTTGATGAAGGTATCAATTATAACACCACTAAAGATATGAAATCTGCTATTGCAGAAGCTGCGCCAAATGGTGTGGATGTGTATTTTGATAATGTTGGTGGACCAATTTCGGATGCGGTTTTATTCAGTATAAATCAATTTGCAAGAATTATAATTTGTGGTGCCATTTCGGTTTATAATGAAACTGAATTACCTACTAGCCTAAGCGTACAGCCATTTTTAGTAAAAAATAGTGCCTTAATGCAAGGTTTTATTGTGTCTAATTATGCCGAAAAATTCCCAGAAGCGATTCAAAAATTAGCTGTTTGGTTAAACGAAGGTAAGTTAACCTATACCGAAACTATCGTTGATGGTTTTGATAATATTCCTCAAGCTTTTATCGATTTATTTGAAGGTAAAAACAAAGGGAAAATGATTGTAAAAATATAATAACCAAAAAAGAAAAAGAAGATGAACAATTTTGAGTTTAAAAATCCTACCAAAATTATTTTTGGAAAGGATACCATAGAAAAATTAAAAGAAGAAATTCCTGCAGATGCCAAAGTATTATTGCTTTATGGTGGAGGAAGTATCAAGAAAAACGGAATTTACGACCAAGTAAAAACTGCTTTAGCAGATGTTGATGTCACTGAGTTTGGAGGTATTCCTGCAAATCCAGAATATGCAACGCTAATGGAGGCTTTAAAAGTAATTAAAGACAAAAACATTACGTATTTACTAGCAGTTGGTGGTGGCTCTGTAATTGACGGAACTAAATTTTTATCTGCAGCTGCTGTGTACGATGGCGATACTCCTTGGGATATTTTAACTAAAAATATCAGAACCGAAAAAGGCATGCCTTTTGGAACCGTATTAACCTTACCAGCAACAGGATCTGAAATGAATTCTGGAGCAGTAATCACACGTGAAGAAACTAAAGAAAAGCTTGCAATGGGTGGACCTGGATTATTTCCTGAGTTTTCAATATTAGATCCTCAAGTGATAACGTCTATTCCAGAACGTCAATTAGCCAATGGATTAACTGATGCGTTTACACACGTGTTAGAACAATACATGACTTATCCAATTGGTGCGTTACTACAAGACCGCTTTGCCGAAAGCATTTTACAAACGCTAATAGAGGTTGCTCCTAAAGTATTAAAAGATCCAACAGACTATAAAGCAGCTTCAAACTTTATGTGGAGTTGTACTATGGCTTTAAATGGTTTAATACAAAAAGGTGTACCAACAGATTGGGCTGTTCACGCAATGGGTCACGAGTTAACAGCTATGTTTGGTATTGATCACGCACGTACTTTAGCTGTAATTGCTCCAAGTCACTACAAGTTTAACTTTGAGGCTAAAAAAGAAAAATTAGCGCAATATGGAGAGCGTGTTTGGAATATTACTGAAGGTAGTACAGACAATAAAGCCTATGCTGCTATTGAAAAAACAGTAGATTTTTTCCATCAATTAGGTATTGATACTAAATTATCAGATTACACTAACGATTATGAAGGAACTGCTGAAAAAATCTCAAAACGTTTTACAGATCGTGGATGGACAGGATTAGGAGAACACCAAGACCTATCTCCAGATAAAGTAGAAAAAATTGTAAAAATGGCATACTAAACATACTATCATTTTTGGGTGTAGTTAAAGTGCTATAACAGCAAAAATTCTAAGGTTTTTAACTGCACTCAAACTGATATGATAATTAAATATACTCAGTTTTATTAATATGAATTTAATAAAAACATTGGCCTTAACGCTAACCATCATTACAGCAACTAGCTGTAAGGACAAAACACCTTCTGAAAACGTTTCAGAAGTAAAAACAGAAACTAAAAAAGAAAAAGAAATGAACGTATTATTTGTATTAACATCTCACGATAAATTAGGAGATACAGGAAAAAAAACAGGATTTTGGGTTGAAGAATTCGCAAATCCATTTTACACATTATTAGACAAAGGTGCTAAAATTACTATTGCCACTCCAAATGGAGGTGCAGCTCCAATAGATCCAAGTAGTGACTCACCAGATGCTGCTACTGAAGATACTGAGCGTTACAACAAAGACGAAGCAACACAAGCATTAATTGCTAATACACATAAATTATCAGACATGAATGCAGACGATTTTGATGCTGTATTTTATCCAGGAGGTCATGGACCATTATGGGATTTAGCAAACGATGCAACATCTATTGCCTTAATCGAAAAATTTAATACTCAAGAGAAGCCTGTAGCATTTGTTTGCCACGCTCCTGCTGCATTAAAAGGTGTTAAAGGATCAAATGGTGAACCATTAGTTAAAGGTAAAAAAGTAACAGGATTTACAAACTCTGAAGAAGCTGCTGTTGGATTAACAGACGTTGTTCCATTTTTAGTGGAAGACATGTTAAATGAAAATGGAGGAATCTACTCTAAAAAAGAAGATTGGGCAGCATACGCTATTCAAGATGGTAATTTAATTACTGGACAAAACCCAGCATCGTCTGAGTTAGTTGCAGAAAAATTATTAGAAAGCTTAAGATAAGCTTCGCTTTATAATCTATTAAAAAAGGTTGTCCAAATGGACAACCTTTTTTTGTTAGTAATTTTATGCCAAAATAAATCTATTAGACGTCTAAACCTTTTCAGTCCTTAGTTTTAATAGATCTTAAATTAAGCGCATAAAAAAAGGCTGCCTTTATAGGCAACCTTTTTTCTTGAATTGTACTGAATATATATCTTAGATAACTTTTACGTTAACTGCGTTTAATCCTTTGTTTCCTTCTTGTAAGTCAAATTCAACCTCATCTCCTTCTCTAATCTCGTCGATTAATCCAGAAATGTGTACAAAATGATCTTTGTCTACTCCTTCTTCAGTGATAAAACCAAATCCTTTTGTGTCGTTGAAAAATTTTACTGTTCCTTTACTCATTGTAATGTAATTTATTTATTAATACTTAATATTATGCAAGTATAGTGCCATTAATTAGATAATGACTCATAAATCTCATTTATTATTTGATTTTCAATTAAATAAACTCAAAACATAGTGTAAATAATAGTAATAATTAGTCGTCATCTTCATCAAAACCAGGCAACTCCAAAGCTTTTACAGATTGTATTGCGTTTCCAGCAATTCCTTTAATAGAACCATACATATCTATCGTATTAGTCACAACTTTTTCAATTTGCTTCTCTCTTTGCTTCCAAATACGTTGCATCGATCGTTTTTCGCTCTCTAAATCAGACTTCATTTGTGTAAAACCTTCCACAATTGCTTCAATTTGCATTCTAAAGGTATTACTAGTTAGGTAATCATATAATAAGTCCATTTTATCACCTTTGTTTTCTTGAGTGATAATAGCGTTATTAACTTGTAAAATTCCCTCTCTTAACACAGCACACAAGCCTTTAAACTCGTCGTAATTACAAATCCAAATACCATCCTTTAAACCCATTCGGTCCATATCGGAAGGCATAACCTCAGTCACTAATACACCAATATTGGCTCCTCTATCTCTAATGTCTGCTTTAAATTTTTCTATCCAGCTAGGCTGAAAATCTTTTGTGCGTTTACTCTCGTAATAGATAGTACCACAGTTTTGCTCGGTTCTGGTATGTACAATTTGAATACAGTCTCCACCTCTAGCACCTTTTTTAATTTCCTCGATAGTATCTAACGGAAACTGAGCTGCTAACCACTCTTCTATTGCTAACTCTTGCACTTCACCTTGTAATTGCATGGAGCCTTGCTCCTGCTTACGTTTCATTTCTTCGGTTAGCTTTTTCTGGTCTTCCAATTGCTTTTGCATTTCTTTAAAACGCAATTCGTTTTTGTCTTCCTCAGATTTTTTAATCTTCTCCTTTTCAGCAATCAAAATCTCGTTCAGCTTTTTTTGTGCTTCCGCCTCAGCAGCTTCTTTAAGCTCACTTTTTTCTCTTTTAAGCTTTTCAATTTCAGCTTTGGATCGGTTTAACTCTTTGACTTGTTCTGACTTTTCGTTTAACTCTTTTTGTAAAGCTGCAAACTGGTCCGATTGCTCTTCCTTTAACTTAAGCTTTAGCTTTGCTTCAATTTCCTTTTTATCTTCTTTAAGCTGATTTTCTAAACGTTCTTGAAATAACACATTCTCACGCTTTTTCTTTTGTTCAAAATCTAACTTCTCTTGTTTAAGTTGCTCTTGCTGACTCTCGTATCGTTTTTTCTCGGCAGCTATTTGCGACTGATACTTTTGTTTTATTTCCTCTTCTAATTGATGTGCTAAAATATCTTGAACATCTATGGAAGTCCCACAATTAGGACATTTTATTTGATTTTCGTTTTTCATTTTAATTCAAATTTTCTCTTAAATAAGAAATTTTTAGAGATTAAATTCTACCTATGATTTATATTATTTTTTTCAATTTAGATTAAGCAAAATTGACAATATTTTTAGTTGTGTAGAAAAATTAAAACTACAAAATACATAGGGATTTTAATGAAAAGGATTGAAAAAACTTTTGCTATCATTCTTAATTCAAACCTCAACATTAAAATTTCACAATAAAACAAAAAAAAGACCAAGCTTTTCAACTTGATCTTTGATATACAATAGCTGTTGCGCTATTATAATTTATTTGCTATTATTCAACATTATAGATTTAGAATTTACAAACTCTCTGATACCAAATCCACCATGTTCACGTCCATAACCAGAGTCTTTAATTCCTCCAAATGGCATGTTTGGATGCGCTAATCCGTAAGAGTTTATGTTTATCATTCCTGTATCAAAATGGTCTTTTGCTAATTGGATGGCTTTGTCTTCGTCTTTACTAAATATTCCGCCTCCAAGTCCAAAACGACTGTCATTAGCTATTCGCATTGCATCCTTGTTATCTTTTGCTTTAATTAGTGAAGCAACAGGTCCAAATAACTCGTCGCTATATGCTGGTTGTCCTGGTTTAACGTCGCCTAAAACGGTTGAAGGATAATAATATCCTGTAACCTCAGGAATTGTACCACCACATAAAATGGTTGCTCCATTAGCAACACTGTCTTCTACTTGTTGGTGAATTTTGTCCCTCAAGTCTTTTCTAGCCATAGGTCCTAATTTAGAATCTTTGTCCATTGGGTCTCCAAAATTAATGTCTTTCATTCCTTTAACAAAAGCCTCTTTAAATTGGTCGTACACTTTATCTACCACTATAAAACGTTTTGCAGCTACACACGTTTCTCCGTTGTTGTACGTACGTCCTTGTATGCTTGTTTGCACTGCTAAATCTATATCTGCATCGTCTAATACTAAATAGGCATCATTACTACCTAACTCTAAGACTGTCTTTTTTAAGACTTTGGCTGCTTTTTGTGCTACATACTCACCAGCTTTAGAGCTTCCTGTTAGCGTAACACCTCTAACTGCTTTATGTTCGATAATTTTATCTGATGTTTCGTGATCTATAATTAAGACCGTAAATAGGTTTTTAGGTAATCCTGCTTTTTCAAAAACGTCCTTAAGTTTTAATGCAGATCCTGTAACGTTTTTAGCGTGTTTTAATAACACTCCGTTTCCTGCCATTAGATTTACTATTGCATAACGAATGGCTTGATATAAGGGGAAATTCCATGGTTGGATACCATAAATAACACCTAAAGGTGCTTGTTGGATAATTCCTTTTCCGCCATTTTCCATGGTACGAACTTCGTCTTGTAGTTGTTTAACACCTTCGGTTGCAGTGTATTCGCAAATTCCTGCACAAAGCTCGATTTCATCATGACTATGACTCACTAATTTACCCATTTCTTGAGTCATTAATTCGGCATACTCGTCCTGAACATCCATTAATGCTTTACCTACTGCTTTTATAATTGTAGCACGCTCTTCTAACGGTTTTAGTTTCCATTCTAAAAAAGCTTCATGACAATTGTCCACAGCTTTAATAGCTTGGTCTGCTGTCATGTATTCGTAATGTTTTATTGTTTGTTCTGTTGCTGGATTTATAGTTTTAAATCCTTGATCTGTGGTATTACTCATGTAAATTTATATTTAAGTTAGTGATACGCTTAGCAATGTCCAAGTTGGATTGTAATATGAATAAGCGTGTTTTGAATGCCTTTAATGAAAGGCTAATCGTGTTGTTGGATTAAATTTTATTTAATTTAAAGGTTTTAGGCTTCTCCTCTAGCAGGATAATCCGCTTTTAGTATGTAGTCAATACCACCTAAAACATCATTAAAACTTGGTCTTCCAAATGGCATGGATTGGATAGATTCCCAATACACGGTTTGATCTGGAGTTATTAAAAATAGTCCAGGTTCTGTAAATAATTCTGGTTCTTCTTTAATTCCTGAAGAAATAAATAATCCCCATTGTCTAGCTTCCTCAATTGAAAAATCGTAACCTAACGGAATGTTTGAAATATCCCACTCGTTATGTGTTGCTTTTGCAACGTCTTCTGTATCCGAACTGATGGCAATGACATTTACGCCTCTATCTGTAAATTTATCTAACTTTTTTTGAAGCTCTTCTAATTGACTCTTGCAAACAGGACAATGTTTACCTCTATAAAATAATACTAATGTGAAATTTTCTGGCGATTGATCGCTTAATTTCCATGTGGTATCGTTAACTAATTTGATTTGTAATTCTGGTGCTTTTTCTCTTGGTTTAATCACAGCTTTTTATGTTTTATAATTAATCAAAAACGTGTTGCTATTTGGATAGCGTTTTATAATTAATTGGTTTGAAATTGTTTTAAACAAAGGTCACAATAATGTATGCTTTTCATGTTACACAATTACTGTAGTCCTTTACAATATTGACACATTAGCTGAATAATGGTTGCGTATTAACTATTACTTTTATGCTTTAATATACGCATTAGCATAAGTTTTTGTAAAATGCGCACCAAATAGTAATATTAAACTTGAATACGATACCCAAAGCATGATTAATATTATTGAACCAGCTGCTCCATAGGTGGATCCTGGTTGCATGGTATTAAAATATATAGCTAAAAGATATTTACCTAATATGAATAGTAAAGTCGTTAATAATGCTCCTACCCTAACCGACTTCCAGGAAATAGTTGCTGAAGGTAAAAACTTAAACATAGCAGCAAATAATACGTATATAAATCCAATAGAAATTATAAAGTCAAAAGCAAACAAGTATTCTACAACATTATCAGGAAGAACATGTTGTAATTGGCTACTAAACGTGCTTAATAATG
The DNA here is from genome assembly GCF_000518485.1 of Olleya marilimosa CAM030. Lineage (GTDB taxonomy): Bacteria > Bacteroidota > Bacteroidia > Flavobacteriales > Flavobacteriaceae > Olleya > Olleya marilimosa. The sequence continues at coordinate 691,894 of NZ_JADR01000001.1, forward strand.
AGGTTAATAAAAAACTAGTTAGCAGTAAGAAACCAATAATTAATATAAAACCAAAGCTTTTTAAACGACTTATAAGAGTTGACATAAATCCATTGGTATAATCGTCTTCATGTTCCCAAATTTTATCAAAAGCAGCTTGTAGTTGAAAAAACACTCCTGTAGCACCATATAATAAGGTTGCTATACCAACAACTGTTGCAAATAATGAGGTCGCTTCATTACCACGACCAACAATCATTAGTCGTATGGTTTCGGCAGTGTCAGGTCCTATAGCTTTAGCGATTTCATCTAACAATTCGCCTTGAACCATATCACGTCCCCAAACAGATCCTACTAAATTTAATATAATTATAATTAAAGCAGGTAAAGATAAAATGGCGTAATACGCAACAATTGCGCTACGCTGAAAGGGTTCGCTTTTATACCATGACTTTGCTGTTGTTAACAACAGTTTGGGTAAACTTGTAAGCTTAAATGTTTTTGTGATTGTCATGTTGGTATTGGAATATAAAACTACAAAAGCCCAACCTAGTTAGTTGGGCTTTATTAACTAAAGGCAATACTAATTTATAATTGTTCCGTTTGCTCTAAACTCGACATCCATATTTTTCCCTTTTTGCTTAAACTCTACGTCAAAAAATTCTCCTTTTGACGCGCTATCAACATGTTCGACTTCGGTAATGTCTTCACTACCATATTCTTTTTTAATGATGTCTCTAATAGCTTTAGGTAAATCGTCTTTTTTTATGCTAGATTCGGTTTCAATCCAATTTCCGCTAGGACTAAAATCTGCTCTATATTTTTCTCCATTTTGTTTAAATTGTGCTTCGTAATTACCATTAGCATCAACTTCCCAATCTGGATTATTTTCATTTGGATATTTAGCTTCAAAAGCTTGTTTGACAGCGTTTGGTATTTGTCCTTTAACTGTGTTTTGACAACTAAATGCTATAAGTGCGATTAGTATTAGTTTGATATTTTTAAATGCTTTCATAATTTATTGGTTTAAAAGGTTGATTGATACGACTTCAATTTCACTGTAGATGTTGTCCTCTGTAGTTTGTTTTAAGGTTAAATTAAAGGCTTTACCTACATGCTTATTGGCTTGTAAATTGTAATTATCTAAAGTTTTACTTGCGTTAATATCTTCAATAATTATAGTGTTATCTTTTATATCTGTGAAGTAAAAAATCCTTCCATCATAGCCATCATAAACGACTTGTTTGGTAACACCTCTATTTTCCATATTAATGGCATTAGAGTTTACTACTATTGTGGAAGCAAAAAATAGACTGAATATTATGCTTATTAGCTTCATAATTTTAGTGTTTAATGGGTTACTAATTTGTTATACTACAAAGATGGATATAAACACTACTATTTTCATTATACAATTATCTTAGACCTTTACAACATTTACATATACCTTAACTTTAAAGCATAAAAAAAACACAATGATTACATTGTGCTTTTAAGTACTATAATAGTGACTGGTTATATTTTGTTTCCGTAGATATCTATTTGTACCACTGGTTTACCAAGTTGTTTGACTTCTTCAAATTGAGTGGCTTTATCACCAACTACTAAATAAACCATTTCAGACTCTTTTAAATATTGGTCTATAATTGTTTGATAATCTTCCAAACTCATAGATAACAATTCGTCTTGGTCTGTATCTAAAAAGTTATCAGCTTTATTGTATTTACTAATACGTCTTAATATCCCTAATTGTGCGCCTAAACTTTCATAAGCTCTAGTATTACCTTTTAATATTTTATTTTTGGTTAACTCTACTTCTGTATCTGTGAAGCTTTCTTTATAGTCTTTAACCATGTTTTTAATGATTTCTAGAGACTTTAAAGTGGCATTGGCACGAACACTTGTTCTAATAGCAAAAGGACTAACAGCTTCACGATTTGTAATACCAGAATATGCTCCATAAGTATATCCTTTTCCAATCCTAAGCGTTTGAAATAAACGACCACTTGATCCTCCTCCTAAGATTTCGTTAGCAAAATCAAGATTGTTGGCATTTTGGTCTTTTCCAGATAACGCTAATTTACCAATATATAACACAGATTGTTTAGCATCTGGTACATCTACAAAATATAGTGTTCCGGCTGCATCTGTTGATTGAACCGCTAATGTTGGTACATTTATAGTATCTCCTTTCCAAGCTTTTAAAGGACTTAAAGCAGCTATGGTTTGCGTTTTGTTAATGGCTCCAGCAATATGGAATGTAGCATCCTTAGGTGATAAGTTGTGGTAATAGGCTTTTAAATCTTCCATTGTAATATCCTTAGTACTTTGTAAAGTCCCAGAACTATTAATACCAAAACGGTTATCCTTGCCATACATTAATTGGTTAAATACATTGGAGGCTATTGCGTTAGGATTAGCTTCGCTACCTTTTAAACTTGTTTCTAAAGCTTGTTTAAGTCTACTAAACTCACTAGCATCCCAACGTGGTTCTAAAATAATCTCTTTAACTAGTTTAATAGTCTCGTCTAAATTTTTAGTTAAACACGATCCTGTAATATGAAAATCCTCATTTGCACTATACATATTAATATTAGCACCTAATAACCCAATAGCTTCCTCTAAATCTGCAGCAGTTTTTGTTTTTGTCCCTTGCATCATCAAATCGCTAAATAAATTAGAGACACCTTCTTTTCCTTTTGGATCTAATAATTGTCCACCAGGAATTGTAATATCAAACTGTACTAAAGGCACTTCGTTATTTTCTATTCCATATAAAGCCATTCCGTTTTCTAATTCTCCTTTCCAAATAGCAGGTGCTTTAAATACCGGAAGTTTACCAAAATCAGGTTCGCTTCTATCAAATTTACTAGGAGTTTTTTCGTAAACCGCTTCTTCACCTTGACTAACCTCTTCATTAGCGACGTCTTGTTTAACCTCTTCTATCCAAACTGTTGCTTCTTTACTTTCAGCTACAGCTAAATCTAATTGTCCCTTTGGTACAACGCTAGTCATTACAGCATGTTTATCTTTTAAGTAGGTATTATACACACGCATAATATCTGCTTCTGTAACAGCATTAGTTAATTTAGCACGTTTTGTAATAAAGCTAGGATCACCATTAAACTCGTTATCCTGAACTAATTGAAATGCTTTATTTAACACAGTACTTACACCTTGATATAAATCTGTTTCTAATTGCGCTTTAATGCGTTTTAAATCTGCCGAATTAACTCCGTTAGTTTCAAAACGTTTTAAACCATCATCAATAGCAGACTTGACTTGATCTAAATCTGTACCTGCATTAGCACGCACTCTAAAAACAAATTCGCCTGCTAATTCGCTACTATTTTGATAAGTCCCAACATTAGGTGCTAATTTTTGTTCTTGTACAATCACATTATATAAAGGTGATTTTTTGCTTCCGCTAAGTAATTGCCCTAAAATATCCAAAGCATAAGTGTCTTCATGATAATTTTTAACTGTAGGATACACCACTCTAATTTCTGGAAGTTTCGCAAAATTATCTTCAAAATATAAAGACTTGGTTTCATTTAATACAACAGGTTCAAAATTTTGCTCTTCAACTTCTGGTCCACTTGGGATTTCTCCAAACCATTGTTCAACCAATTTTTTAGTCTCTGCAACATCAATATCTCCTGCAATAACTAAAGAGGCATTTTTTGCACCATAATACTGTTGGTAAAAGGCTTTAACATCATCTATAGTTGCTGCTTGTAAATCTGGTAAGGCACCAATAACTGTCCAACTATAAGGATGTCCTTCTGGATATAGGTTTTTTCTAATAATCTCGTCTGTATAACCGTAAGCTGCATTATCAACACGCTGACGTTTTTCGTTTTTAACCACTTGCTTTTCGCGCTCTAAAGCAGCTTCTGTCACTGTGTTAATCATGTAACCAAAACGGTCTGAATCAATCCACATGATTTTTTCAAATGCGTCTTTAGGTACAACCTCGTAATATACTGTATAATCGTTAGAGGTTCCACCATTACGACTTCCACCCCATTCTGGTATCATTTTACGATTGGCACCAACAGGAACATTCTCTGAATCATTAAAAGACATATGCTCAAAAAAGTGAGCAAATCCTGTTTTTCCTGGTTTTTCGCGGTTAGAACCAACGTGCATTAATGTAGCAACAGCTACAATTGGGTCAGAATGGTCTTCATGAAGGATTACTTCTAAACCATTTTTTAAAGTGAATTTTTCATAATTGATTTTAAAATCTTCGGTTTTGGTAGTTTCAGTAGTACCTGAATCTTTGCAAGAGATTACTGTTAAGGACATTAGCAGTAAAGCAAATTTAATTGTACGCATTATTTTTAGTTTTTTTGATTGTGGTTTAAAGATAATCAATAAATTTTTGTCTTAAATTTTTAATAAATTAAATGAAAATGAAATTGAATTTAATTATCTTTAAGTAATCTTAAAATCTAAATATATGGATATCAATTTTGAATATGACAAGGTAAAAGCAAGTGAGGCTTTAGAGGAATTTACTACTGAAAAAATCCAAAAACTTTTTAATAAATATGAATTTATAGTACGTGCTGATGTATTTTTTAAATTAGAAAATACTAATGACGATAAATCAGGTAAAATTGCTGGTATTAGACTTAGTGCTCCAGGACCTAGACTATTTGCTGAAGAAAGCAAAGAGACCTTGCACAAAAGTGTTAGCGAAGTTGTCAATCAATTAGAAAGACAATTAGCAAAACGTAAAGGAAAAATGAATACGCATTAATTTAATGCTATACTTTATATAAAAAAAAGCGACTTGAAAAAGTCGCTTTTTTATGTTTTAAAATTAAACAGATAGTTGTTTAAATTTAATACCTAATGTGGTTTCTACTTTTTTAAGATCACTATGCTCATTGCCTAAAATTAATGCAATAGATTCTCCTTTTTTACCAGCACGTGCTGTACGACCACTTCTATGTGTGTAATACTCAGTATGCTCTGGTAATTGGTGATGGATTACAAATGCTAAATCATTAACATCAATACCTCTAGCAGAGACGTCTGTAGATATTAATAATTGTAATGTTGTGTTTTTAAAAGCACGCATGACTTTATCGCGCTCTTTTTGTTGCATATCACCTTCTAAAGCTCCAACGTTAAATCCTTCGGTTTCTAATTGATGTCTTAGCGCTTGTGCACCAGCTTTTGTTTTTGTAAAAATTATTCCACGTTGGTTCTCTCGGTCTTCTAAAAGTCTAATTAATGTAGACGATTTTTCGTGCAACGTCGTTTCAACAAAATAATGAGATATGTTTTGGTTTACAACACTGTTTCTATCAATCTCTAATCTTATAGCTTCATCAGCGATGTAACGCTTCACAATATCTTTTAAGTCGTTAGACATAGTAGCACTAAATAACCACGTATTTTTTTTACCTGTAACCCCTTTTAAAATAGAGGTTAAATCATTTTTAAAACCCATGCTTAGCATTTCATCTGCTTCGTCTAAAACAATGGTTTTAACTTGAGATAAATCTACAGCCTCACGCGTCATTAAATCAACTAATCGACCTGGAGTTGCCACAATAATATGTGTTGTTCTAGCAACGTTACGTAGCTGAATATCAATCTTTTCTCCACCATAAACACCTTCTAAAAATATTTTAGAATTATTGTATTTAGTGAATTTAAATAGTTGCTTTTTAATTTGCTGAACCAACTCTCTTGTTGGCGCAATTATTAACGCTTGGACAGCCTCGTTTTTAGGATTTATTTTGTGTAATAAAGGTAAACCAAAAGCAGCGGTTTTACCAGTTCCTGTTTGTGCTAAACCAATAAAATCGGTTGATGATTTTAATAACATAGGAATCGCTTGTGCCTGAATTTCGGTTGGCGATTTAATCCCTAATTCCTTTAGTGATTTTATATAGTTTTTATCTAAACCAAGGTCTTTAAAAGTCATAATTTAAAAGTAATAAGTCTGTGTTATTAATATGTTTTTACAAAAGTAAGCAACTGCAAACTGCGACTGAATACTGTTACATTTAAGGTTTAATCTTCTGGTGGAAAACCATTGATTTCTTCAAAAATCTCGTCAAAATTAGTACGTAAATAAGCGTTTAATTTTTTACGATAATCGTCTTTTAGCCACTCTACAAAGTTAAAGGTACTTTTACTAATACATTTAGTATATCTAGAAATACGGTAATCTATATCGTCACCCAATAACTTAGCTAAAGCTAAAGCGTCCCATAAATCCTCGCTGTTTTCTGTACAAATGTGTGCATGATGTTGGATAGAGCGCTCTAATACCACTTTAGAGCTTTCTCCTGCTCTGATACTATCAATATAGCATTTTTTGATATCAAAATACACATGGTCAGACTTTTTAAATTGCTCACGTAAGTCTTCTGGCATTTCATATCTAAAATTGTTTTCAAGCTCTTCATCACTTAAAATACCATCTAAATAGTAATTTGGAGAACGGAAAATTTTATGCCAATCTAAATCACTTCCCCAAGGTCCAAATCTGTGTAAATTGTTACCTAAATCGATAACTATAAACTTGTTTTTGTTTTTTAATATACGTGATCCACGACCAATCATTTGATAATACAATGTTAATGACTTGGTTGCTCTGTTAAGCATGATACAATCTACTGTTGGCTCATCAAAACCAGTGGTTAAGATACTTACAGAAGTTAAGATGGCATCAGGCGTTTCTTTAAACCATTTTAAGATGGCTTTACGCTCTTTTTTAGTATTATTATTATCTAAATGTGCTACTGGATAACCAGCACGTCTAAAGGTATCGTATACGTGTAATGAGGTATTAATACCATTATTAAATATTAATGTTTTTTTACCTTTACAACGCTCTTCATAAGCTTGGATAAGCTTAGTTAACATGTCAGTATTGGTATATAAATCTTCTGATGATTTTACTGTATAATCTCCATTTGCACCAACCACTAAAGAGGTTAATCCTACGTTGTATGAAAATATTTCAGCACGCGCTAAAAATTCGTTTTCAATTAAAGATTGGATGGTTTCACCAACAATTAACTCGTTATAATTATCCTTCATTGGAAGGTTAATGTTACTACTTAAAGGTGTTGCTGTTACACCAAGAATAAACGATTTTTCAAAAAACTTAAATAACTTAGTAAAACTGTTGTAGTGGGCCTCATCAATAATGACTAGTCCAATGTCTGAAATATCTAGTTTATTATCGGTTAAACGATTATTTAGTGTCTCCACCATTGCCACGAAGCAATTAAAATCACCTTGATCACTTAAATCTGCTTTACTGTCAACAATTTTATTACTAACACCAAATTCTGTAAGCATATTTGATGTTTGCTTACATAATTCAATCCTGTGTGTCATTACTAACACTTGTTTTTTGTGGTGTTTTAAATATTGTCTTACAATTTCAGAGAAGATAACCGTTTTTCCACCTCCTGTAGGTAGTTGATATAATAAGTGATAATCTTCAGGCGCTTCTTCAAAACATTTAAAAATCTTATCTATTGCACCTTTTTGGTAGCTATAAAGACTTTTTCCTTCTGTACGTTCTTGTAATTCTAGAGTTTTAGTAGACATTAATTAATTGCAATTTTTAAATTTTAAGATGTGCAAAAATACAACGATTTAAAGGGTTTCAACGACTATTCTGTAAAAAAAATTATTATGTCTACTTTTACATGATATTATGAGTGATAAAACAGATAATTTTCAAGCCCAATTTAGTGGCTTTTTTAATACGCCACATTTATTTTTTTCCGAAATAAATACCATGCAACCTTTTGTTAAGCAATTAGATAGATTTTTTGTGTTTAATAAAGTGGTTAGACCTAATATAAGATTAGGGCAACGTGTAGAACAATTTGTATTTGAAGAGTTAAAGCATTTTGATGATATTTCTGTTTTGTCAGAAAATATCCAAATTCAAGAAAATGTTAATCAAACTATTGGCGAATTAGATTGCTTACTTTTGGATAAAGCGCAACCTATTCATTTAGAAATTCAGTTTAAATACTATCTATATGATGCTAATTTAGGTAATACTGAAATAGAGTGTTTAATTGGACCTATGCGTCGTGATAGTTTAATTGAAAAATTAAATAAACTTAAGCTAAAGCAACTACCACTACTACATAATAATGCTACTACACCTTATTTGGATAAATTACAATTAAAAGCAAACACTATTAAACAACAAATATATTTTAAAGCTCAAATTTTTGTGCCTTACGGAAGCGACATTACTTTTAAAACTATAAATAATGCTTGTGTTTATGGATTTTACTTTAATTATAAAGATTTAGGTTTATTTAAAGATTGTAAGTTTTATAAACCACAAAAAACAGACTGGTTATTAGATTTAAATAGTCATGTTAATTGGTTGACTTTAGAGCAAATACAACCACAATTAACTGTGTATCAATCCGAAAACTATTCACCATTATTATGGCTAAAGTTTCCTAATGGTCAAATGACCAAATGCTTTGTGGTTGCTTGGTAGTGTAATAGTTTTACTTAATAATTATATTAGTATATTAGTCTTTAAATTATATTATTATATCGCTTAAAATGAAAAAATCAATACCACTTTTAATCACCTTAGTGTTTTTAGTTTCTTGTAAATCTAAACAAGAAACTGCCAATAATAACATTGAAGATACCTATAAAAAATCCCGTTTATACGATCAGGAAAATAATAGAATAAGTGAATCTAAATTTTACAATCAACTATTAAAAAACCAAGATTTATCATGGGCTTATGTGTCCAATAAAACAAAATTTGATAAACGATTAGTAGCTGGTCAAAAACATGGTATCATATCAAATAAAGCAACTATAATAAAACAATTAAACAATACATTAAATATTGATATTGCTAGTGACAAACCTGTAGTGATTATTTATTATCCAGGAAAAGACCCTTGTAATTCTAGTGGATCTGCAACAAAACAAACACGAGCAAAAGCACAACAAGACTTTGAAGATAAATTATACAATTTAGCTCAAATCAAACCTATTTACTTGTATAAAACTATAGATGGTTTAGCAAATAATTATGATCTATCTAAATGGCATCAAGATCCAGATGGTTTAATTGAATCTTTATTTTTTGAATACCATTATCCTTGCTCTAGCTATTTAGTCATTTCAAAAGATAGCGAATTTACTAGTAACTTTGGAGAGTTTAATTATTCTGAAATTTTAGGAACAACCAAAAGACTTAATCAATAGTTAATAACTACTGACAAAACCCTTTTATTTAGTTAACTTATTCACTTATTTTGCGACTTTAAATCTAAAAATTAAAGCCTAATTGTGGCGCATTAATACATTAGCGCAACACACTAATCTTTTGTGTTTTAATAATAAATTGACCTAATAAAATGAAAGTCTGTATTGCCGAAAAACCATCTGTAGCTAGAGAAATAGCTCAAGTATTAGGTGCCAACGCTAAACGCGATGGTTATTATGAAGGTAATGGCTATGCAGTAACTTATACTTTTGGTCACCTTTGTACCTTAAAAGAACCAAACGATTATAAACCCTATTGGAAAAGTTGGGATTTAAACAACTTACCAATGTTACCAGAAAAATTTGAAACTAAAGTCACCAAGGACTCTGGTATACAAAAGCAATTTAAAATTGTTAAAAGCCTATTTGATAAAGCAGATGTGGTGATAAACTGTGGTGATGCAGGAACAGAAGGAGAATTAATCCAACGTTGGGTTATTGATCAAGCTAAATATAAAGGTGAAGTACAGCGTTTATGGATTAGCTCCTTAACGACTGAAGCAATAAAAGAAGGTTTTGAAAAACTAGAGCCAAGTAAAAAATACGACAATCTATATTATGCAGGTTTTTCGCGTGCTATTGGTGATTGGCTGCTTGGTATGAATGCTACAAGACTATATACGGTTAAATATGGTGGTTACAAGCAAGTGTTAAGTGTTGGACGTGTACAAACGCCAACTTTAGCAATGGTTGTAAACCGTTGGAAAGAAATAGAAAACTTTAAGCCTCAACCCTATTGGGAACTGCAAACCATGTATCGCGATACGCTGTTTAGCTATGAAGAAGGTCGTTTTTTAAAAATGGAAGATGGAGAAAAGTTAGCTAATATTGTTAAAGCGCATGACTTTGAAATTGTCTCTATCACCAAGAAAAAGGGTAATGAATATGCTCCAAAATTATTTGACTTAACAGGGTTACAAGTTTACTGTAATACCAAGTTTGGATTTTCTGCAGACGATACCCTTAAAATTGTACAAAAACTGTATGAAATGAAGGTGGTTACCTACCCAAGAGTAGATACAACCTATTTACCCAACGATATTTACCCAAAAGTACCTGGTATTTTAAAAAATCTGACACAATACGCAACTTTAACTGCTCCTGTGTTAGCAAAAAAAATTAAAAAATCTAAAAAGGTTTTTGATGATGCTAAGGTTACAGATCACCATGCCATTATACCAACAGGTGTGCAAAGTAATCTGCAGTATAATCAACAACAAGTGTATGATATTATTACACGACGTTTTATTGCTGTTTTTTACGACGATTGCAAAGTGGCTAACACAACAGTCATTGGAAAAGCCGAAAGCGTTAACTTTAAAACCACTGGTAAAGAAATCCTTGAAAAAGGATGGCGTGTCGTGTTTGAAACTAAAGACAGCCCAACTAAAGAGCCTGGTTTACTACCAACCTTTATTAAAGGCGAAAAAGGACCACACGAACCTAGTTTTTTAGAAAAACAAACCAAACCACCCAACCAATATACAGAAGCAACACTACTTCGTGCTATGGAAACTGCAGGAAAACAAGTGGACGATGATGAGCTGCGTGACTTAATGAAAGAAAACGGTATTGGTAGACCATCAACACGTGCAAATATCATTGAAACACTATTTAGACGTAAGTACATAAAACGTAATAAAAAACAAGTATTACCAACCGTTACAGGTATCCAATTAATAGATATTATTAGTAATGATTTACTAAAATCAGCCGAGTTGACTGGTCTTTGGGAGAAACAATTAAAAGATATAGAAAAAGGCGAATATTCTGCTGCTGCTTTTATTAAAAACATGAAGCATATGGTGGATCAATTAGTGTATGAAGTACGAAGCGAAAAAATTGAAGCTAAATTAAGTTACACTAATAATAAAACAGAAAAGACCACCAAAACAAAATCTAAAACCAAGTCAAAAAGCAAAGGTATTGTTGGTAAAGCCTGTCCTAAATGTAAACAAGGACAACTTTTAAAAGGAAAAAAGGCCTACGGTTGTACTAATTATGGTAAAACATGTGATTTTGTATTACCGTTTAGTTTTGGCGAAAAAAACATATCCGAAAATCAATACAAACGTTTATTGGACAAAGGATCTACCGTTAATTTAAAAGGTTTTAAAGTCGAAGGTGTAACTGTTGAAGGTTTGCTGCGTTTTGATGATAATTTTAAACTTAAATTAGAACCTAAGCAAAAAAAGCCTGCTAAAGCAAATTCAAATTCCGAAACTAACCCTTGTCCTAAATGTAAAAAAGGAACAATTATAAAAGGCAAAACAGCTTATGGTTGTAGTGACTATAAATCAGGATGTGACTTTAGGTTTAGTTATGATTTGATTCGTGAAAAAGCCAATGGACAGCAACTTACAAAGGATTTAGTATTTAAAATTTTATATGGAAACTAGCCATAAACACTTTAAAATATACAAACCTTATAGGATGCTAAGTCAGTTTTCTAGCAATGCTGCTAAAGAACAAAAAAAGCGTTTTTTAAGCGAATTAGGTGATTTTCCGCAAGGCATTATGCCTATTGGACGTCTAGATGAAAAAAGTGAAGGTCTACTCCTACTAACCACAGACGGTAAGCTAAGTGACCATGTTAACCAATCCGGAATTGAAAAAGAATACTATGCCTTAGTAGATGGCGACATTTCCGCGAAAGCGATACAACAATTATCAGAAGGTGTTGAAATAGGATTTAATGGTAAAAAATACACTACCAAACCTTGTAAGGTCCGTAAATTAACGGAAATACCTAAATTACCAGAACGCTCTAAAAAAATTAGAGATGCAAGACATGGTCCAACAACTTGGATTTCGGTAACCTTAACAGAAGGTAAATTTAGACAAGTCCGTAAAATGACTAGTGCTGTAAATTGCCCAACCCTGCGTTTAGTGCGTGTTAGAGTCGGAAATATTACTTTAGATAACATGCAAGTTGCAGATGTTTTAGCTATTAAAAATCTAAACCAATTACTTTAACGTATCTTTAGTTTTTATAGCAAGAGTAATTGTCAAAAACATAGTACTTTTGTTTTAAATATTAACATATTTCATGATACAATACGCACATTTTTTTTACGATTATTTTAGAGATTTAGGACTTACTAGAGTAACATCTAAGTACCTAAATATGTTAGTGTTATTAGTTTTAACACTAATCTTTATTTTAATTTTAGATCTATTAGTTAGAAAGGTTTTAAGGTTGATTTCGGCTAAAATTGCATCACGAACAAAATCAAATTTTGACGACTTACTTATTACCAATCGTGTGCCAAGAAATATAGCGCATATTCCAGCTTTATACACAGCAATAAAAAGTATTCCGTTAGTATTTAGTGACTTTTCAAATTTGCATTTGCTTTTTGAAAAATGTATGCAAGTCGCTGGTATTATTTTAGGGTTGTGGATAGTAAGAAGCTTACTTAATACTTTAAAAAACTACTTTAAGACACTACCTAGTTTAAGAGACAAACCTATTGATAGTTACATACAAGTATTTATGATATTTGCATGGATTGTTGGTGCAGGATTAGCTATGGCTGTTCTTGTTGGAGGCGACTCGTTATGGAAGTTTATTACTGGTTTTGGTGCTGCTACAGCTATTATATTGTTAATATTTAAGGATACCATTTTAGGTTTTGTAGCTAGTATACAAGTATCTATTAATGATATGGTGCGCATTGGTGATTGGATTACCTTTGAAAAATTTGGAGCAGATGGAGATGTTATTGAAATTAATTTAGCAACGGTTAAGGTTCAAAATTTTGACAACACTATTACTACTATACCAACGTATGCTTTAATATCTGATTCGTTTAAAAACTGGAGAGGAATGACAAACTCTGATGGTAGACGTATTAAACGACACATGTTAATTAAGCAAACGTCTATCAAATATCTAAATAATGAAGATATTGAACGTTTAAAACAGATTGAAATTATTTCGACTTATTTAAGCACTATGCAAGATAAAATTAACAATTTTAATACATCGCATGGTATAGATAAATCCTCATTAATTAATGGTCGTAACATGACCAATATTGGTGTTTTTAGAAAATTTATTCAAACCTATCTAGAGCAACATTCTGCTATTAATAATAACATGCTATTAATGGCAAGGCAACTACAACCTACCTCACAAGGTGTACCTCTAGAAATTTACTGTTTTAGTAAAGACAAACGTTGGGAGAGTTATGAGTATGTTATGAGTGACCTTTTTGATCACTTCCTTGCTGCTGTACCTTACTTTGATTTAGAACTGTTTGAATTGCCTAGCAACAGTACTTTCAAGTAAATTTCTTTTATATTTCTTTAAAAAAGTTAATTAATAGTTAATTTGATTTCAATTGTAATAGTATTACTATTATCTTTGCAATCAAATAATTAATTATGCATACTTTACTTTCAAATTTAAAGATTAATATTAACGATAAAATTTACCTTAAAGACCCAGAATCCTCTGATTTAGGGAAACGTATCGTTGAAAACAGTATTCAATTAATTGACGAGATTGGATTTGATGTATTTACTTTTAAAAAGTTAGGTGCTAAAATTGGTTCCAACGAAAGTAGTATCTATCGTTATTTTGAAAGTAAACACAAACTATTAATTTACCTTACCTCGTGGTATTGGAGTTGGTTAGAATATCAATTAGTTTTTGCAACAAATAGTATAGCTAATCCAAAAGATAAAATTGAAAAAGCTATTGAAGTACTTGCGCAATCTGCAACACTAGACTCTAATTTCTCTCATATAGATGAGGTAATTTTAAAGCGTATTGTAATTAATGAGTATTCTAAATCCTATTTAACTAAAGAGGTCGATAACGAAAATAAAGATGGTTATTTTTTAGTATACAAAAGACTTGTGACAAGACTACACGACATGATATTGTCTATAGATAATGACTATCCGTATGCCTTTAGTTTGGCAAGTACTGTTATTGATGGTGCATTACATCAGCATTTTTTAAAAGATCATTTTACTACCATATCTGACCTTAAAAGAGCAGACGATCCTACTAACTATTTTAAAGATTTAGTTTTCAAAACCCTAAACATCCCAACAAATGAGTAAAAAAATCCTTACCGCTTGGCAACGTTTTATTAGCCTATTAAAACTAGACAAAAAGGACGTTAGACAAGTTTTTTTCTATGCAATTTTTGCTGGATTAGTAAACCTATCGCTACCACTTGGAATACAAGCTATTATTAATTTATTACAAGCAGCTCAAGTTAGTACGTCATGGATAGTTTTAGTCATATTAGTTACTTTAGGTGTCGTTTTTGTTGGTGTATTACAACTAATGCAGATTAGAATTATTGAAAACATTCAGCAAAAGATTTTTACAAGAGCGTCATTTGAGTTTGCGTACCGTTTTCCTAAAATGAAAATGAGCGAATTAAATGGATATTATCCGCCAGAATTAGCTAATCGTTTTTTTGATACAATAAACGTACAAAAAGGGATTGCTAAGGTAATGATAGACTTTCCAGCTGCAGTATTACAAATTGTATTTGGATTAATGTTATTATCCTTTTACCATCCCTTTTTTATAATTTATGGTGCTTTACTTTTAATCTTAATTTACGTAGTATTTAAGTTTACTGCAGAAAAAGGGCTAAGAACAAGTATCGACGAGTCTAACCATAAATACAAAGTAGCACATTGGTTACAAGAAATTGCTAGATCAATTGTTAGTTTTAAATTATCTGGTAAAACAAGTTTAGCGCTAAATAAAAATGATAAATTAGTTACTAATTATTTAGAAGCACGTGAGAGTCATTTTAAAATATTGGTTGTACAATTCATTCAACTAATTGGCTTTAAGGTGCTTGTTACTGCAGGATTATTAATGATTGGTGGTGCTTTAGTACTTAATCAACAAATGAATATTGGTCAATTTGTTGCTGCAGAGATCATTATCTTATTAGTTATTAATTCTGTAGAAAAACTAATATTAGGGCTAGAAACCTTTTATGATGTTTTAACTTCTATTGAAAAATTAGGTAAAGTTGTTGATAAAGAGTTAGAGCCTCAGGATGGCGAAATTTTAAATGTAAAACATAATGACTTTAATATAGAACTTGACAATGTATCTTATAGTGTTAAAGACAGAAAAAAACCGATTTTACAAGATGTTTCTTTAAAAATTAATGCAAAAGACCGCATCTTAATTCAAGGTAATAGTGGTTCTGGTAAATCTAGTTTGTTAAAATTAATAGCTGGAGTAATCAGTCCAACAGGTGGAAGCGTTTATGTTTGTGATAAATCGCTAACAAGCCTAAATATTAATAGTTATAGACAACATATTGGTCAAACTTTAGTAGAAGAAACTCCTTTTGAAGGTACACTTTTACAAAACATTACGTTTGGAGATACAGACATTACAAGTCAGCAACTAGATTGGGCTATTCAAAATGTAGGATTAAAAGATTTTGTAAAACAATTACCTAATGGTTTAAATACAATGATTTATCCAGAAGGAAAAGGGGTTTCCTTTACTGTTTCTAAAAAAATTATGTTAGCTAGAAGTATTGTTAAAAATCCTAAATTATTAATGCTTAAAGAGCCTTTAGATCAGTTTGAAGCTAAAGAAGCTCAACAACTGGTAGATTTTTTAAGTCAACCTGAACACCCTTGGACATTAGTTGTGGTAAGCCAGAATAACATTTGGAAACCAAAATTAAACAAGCTTATTATTTTAGATAAAGGTCAAATAATTAACACTAAATAGTATGTTAAATATTTCAACAAATAGCGTCAATAAAAACGTTGACATCAGTCGCTTCACTTCAGTGCAAAAAGCGCTACACAGGAGGCATTACAAACATTTTAATCGTTTACTTATTACATTTGGAGTCATTGGTATTATTATATTGTTTTTACCATGGACTCAAAATATTACAGCTTCAGGATTAGTCACTACGTTAACACCAGATCAACGTCCTCAAACTATACAATCTCCAATTCCTGGACGTATAGAAAAATGGTTTGTTAAAGAAGGGGATTTTGTGTCTAAAGGAGATACAATCTTATTTATTTCTGAAATCAAAAACGAATATTTTGATCCAAATTTAGCTGAAAGAACAAGTCAACAAATTAAAGCCAAATCATCTTCTGTACAATCGTATGTTGGTAAAGTCAATGCTTTAAATAATCAGATTTCGGCTTTAGCCAATGAAAGAAAATTAAAACTTGAACAAGCAGAAAACAAACTTTTACAATCTAAATTAAAGGCTAAAAGTGATAGTATAGATTTTGAAGCTTCAAAAACCAATTTAAGTATTGCGCAAAAACAATTTGAGCGTACACAGCAATTACAATCAGAAGGCTTAAAAGCAGTTACAGATGTTGAAGAAAAACGCCTAAAATTGCAAGAAACTCAAGCAAAGCTAATATCTCAAGAAAATAAATATTTAGCTGCTCAAAATGAAATTATCAATGCTAAAGTCGAGTTAAACCGTATTAGCGCAGAATACACAGATAAAATATCTAAAGCGCAAAGCGATAAGTTTACAGCACAATCTAGTGGTTTTGATGCCGAAGCTCAGGTTACAAAACTTGAAAACGCTTTTACCAATTACTCAATACGTAATGAGATGTACTATATTAAAGCACCTCAGGATGGTTACATTAATAAAGCTATAAAGGCTGGTATAGGAGAAACGTTTAAAGAAGGCGAACAGTTGGTAGGAATCTCTCCTTCTAATTTTGACGTAGCTATTGAGACTTTTATAAACCCAATAGACTTACCATTAGTGCATATTGGCGAAGTTTTTAGAGTACAGTTTGATGGTTGGCCTGCCATTATATTTAGTGGTTGGCCTAACGTATCGTATGGTACTTATGGAGCTAAAGTGGTAGCAATCGAGCGTTTTATTAGTCCTAACGGAAAATTTAGAGTGCTTTTAGCACCTGCTGAAAACGAGCACAAATGGCCTGAAGCTATTCGCGTTGGTTCTGGTGCCAGAGCTATTGGATTATTAGAGGATGTCCCTATTTGGTTTGAGTTGTGGAGACAATTAAATGGCTTCCCTCCTAACTATTATCAACCTAGTGGTAGCAAAACAGCTAAAGCAGATAAAAAATAAATATGAAAAAAGTTATTTTATTTATAGCAATTATTATTCCTATTGCCCTGCAGTCTCAAACATTAGACAGTCTAAGTTATGCCGAATTTTTAGGCTACGTAAAACAATACCATCCTGTTGCAAAACAAGCCGATTTATTGCTTGAAAGTGGTCAAGCGTCATTAATGAAAGCACGTGGTGGTTTTGACCCAAAACTTGAAGCAGATTTTAATGAAAAAGATTATAAAAACACAGAGTATTATGAGCGTTTAAATGCGACATTTAAAGTTCCTACTTGGTATGGTATAGAGCTTAAAGCTAATTTTGAAGAAAATACAGGCTATTATTTAAATCCAGAAAACACAGTACCTGACGATGGATTATTTAGTGCTGGAATTGGATTTTCTTTAGGACAAGGTTTATTGATGAATAAGCGTATGGCTGATGTTAAAAAAGCTAAGTTTTTTAAAGCACAAACTCAAGCAGAACGTAATTTACAAGTAAATCAAATTCTTTATGATGCCTCTATTGCTTACTTTGATTGGTTACAAGCATATAATGAAACTAAAATTTATGAACGTTTTTTAGAAAATGCTAGCATTAGATTTGAAGGTGTACGCTCTAGCGTTTTAGCAGGAGATAAAGCTGGTATTGATAGTTTAGAAGCTGGTATTGTTGTTAAAAACAGAAGTCTTGAACTTGAACAAGCCAAAGTAAAATTATTAAAAACGCGTTTAGAGGCTTCTAATTTTATATGGCTAAACAATACGCCTGTAGATATAAATCAAACCGTAAGCCCAATGTCCACTTTAGAAGAAGATATTGATGTGGTTCTAGGCATTAATACCATCCAGAGTTATAACGTTGACAACCATCCAAAATTATTAGCTTTAGGTAGCAAAATAGACGGTTTAGATGTGGATAGACAATTAAAAGCTAATAAGTTATTACCTGTAATCGATGCTCAATATAATTTTTTATCAGAAACTCCAAATCAAGCCAATAGTTTTAATGCTTCATCTTACAAGGCTACCATAAATGTTGCATTTCCGTTGTTTTTAAGAAAGGAACGTGGTGATTTAAAATTATCTAAATTAAAATTACAAGATGCTCAATTTACATTTGCAGACACACAACTTCAAATAAAAAATAAAATTGAAGCTATAACACAAGAATTAGAGTCTTATAAGACACAAAATAAACTTATTAAAACAATCGTTGCGGACTATCAGACGTTGCTAAGTGCTGAAGAACGTAAATTTAGCTTTGGAGAAAGCTCAGTGTTTTTAATAAATAGCAGAGAGAACAAATTAATTGAATCTCAAGTAAAAGCAATTAAGCTTAATAATAAGTTTAATGTTACAAAAGCGAAGTTGTTTAACAGTTTAGGATTAGTACCTAATTAGGTTATTCGTCATTTTTTGGATTTGGATCAGCTTCAGATTTATCCTCTTCCTGCGATTTTAACTTAAGTACACTACCCTTTTCTTTAACAACAACAATTGATGCTTTAACACCTGTTGCAAGATTCCATTGGTTTGCTGCAATAACGTTACCTGCCTCATCCAAAACCTGAAACTCTGCTGTGTTTGGACCAGACGTTCCTTGGTTTAAGGCCTGAAAATCTATTTTATTAATTCCTTCGTCTAAATAAATAAGCAGCCCGTTAAATCCAGAAGTTAACGTTACACTAGGTACCATAATATCATCATTTAAAAAAACACGTATAGCATCTCCATCTGGATATTGATGATCTCTATAAATAATATTTACGGTTTTGGCAGTCGTTTTATATTCTCCTAAAAACTGATTAACCAAACTTCCGTTATTAGATTTTTCGTCATCTTCCTTAAACTTAAGTTGTTTTTTTAATTGCTTGTTAAATAGTTCTGCTGGATTTCTAAAATTGTTATCCTCTTCTATCATCGAGAATTCTTTTTTAGGTTTAACAGCTGTTTTAACTTCTTTTGGTGCTACAATTTTGTTGTTATCAGCAGTATCAGGTTTAACAGTTTCTGCTTCAGGAGCAGGTTCTATGATTAATTCTGGATCATCTTTAGGGTCTTCAGATTCTATTGCAGGAATGGCAAAACCATTATTCTGACTGTCTATTTGTGCATAACCACATAAAGAAACACTGAAAAGAATTAAAAAAGAAATGTAAAATTTCATGGTATTATAATCTATTATTAGTCGAAAATAAACCAAAAATCATACCTAAATGCTAAAAATATATTAATACTCTAATAATTTTAGCAATTCACCTTCAAATTTATCTCTAGAAAGGTATTGATCTTCTAATTGGTTTATAAATGGTATTGGTGTATCTAAACTTGCTACACGTTTGACTGGAGCATCTAATTGCTCAAAACAATGTTCCATTATTAATGCAGATATATCACTTGCTATTCCACCAAATAATGAGTCTTCTTGTAATATAATTGCTCTACCTGTCTTTTTAACAGACGCATAAATAGTGTCTGTATCTAAAGGTTGTAAAGTCCTTAAATCAATAACATCTGCTTTAATATTTGGATGTTTTTCTAGTGTATTTAAAGCCCAATGTACAGCTGCACCATAAGCTATAACAGTAACATCGTTTCCAGTTTGTAAGATTGCAGCTTTACCAAACGGAATTGTAAAATAATCCGTTGGAACTTGCTGTCTAATACTTCTATATAATGCTTTATGTTCAAAAAACAAGACAGGATTTGGGTCGTTAATAGCTGTAGCTAAAAGTCCTTTTGCATCATAGGGAAACGCTGGATAAACCACCTTTAAACCTGGTGTTTTAGTAAACCAAGCTTCGTTGGTTTGACTATGAAAAGGTCCTGCTGCAACACCTGCTCCACATGGCATTCTTAATACGACGTCTGCATTTTGGTTCCAACGATAATGTGATTTAGCTAAATAATTAACTACAGGATTAAATCCTGAGGTAACAAAGTCACTAAATTGCAACTCGACAACACTTTTAATTCCTGCAATGCTTAAACCCATTGCAGTTTCGATAATAGCAGATTCACAAATTGGAGTATTACGTACTCTCTCTTTTCCAAATTGCGCTACAAAACCATCAGTTATTTTAAATACACCACCATATTCGGCAACATCCTGACCCATAATTACTAAATCGTCGTGACGCTCCATAGATTGTTTTAATCCTTCAGATATAGCATCAATTAATCGTAATTCTTCAGTATTACTATTTTCTTTAAAATCTTGATATTCAAAGTATTGAAATACATCGTTTAATTCATTGCTTTCAATAGGAACGATTGGAGTTTCCGCGTAAGCGATATCTAAATTATCATTAATTTCTTTAATAATTTCGTCTTTTAAATCTGCAATAATCGTATCATCTAAAAGTGCTTGTTGTATTAAATACTCTTGAAAATTATCAATAGGATCTTTAGCTGCCCATTCATCCATTAAGTCTTGTGGCACATATTTGGTACCACTAGCCTCTTCGTGTCCTCGCATTCTAAAGGTTTTAAACTCGATTAAAACAGGACGCGGATTTTCTCGCATACTTGTTACAATGTCATTTAATTTAGTATAAACCTCAAGGATATTATTACCATCAATTATATGGCTTTCCATACCATAACCTATTGCTCTATCTGCTAAATCTTTACAATTATATTGCTCTGTAGTTGGTGTAGATAAACCATATCCATTATTTTCTATACAAAACAACACTGGTAATTGCCATACAGAAGCTACGTTTAACGCTTCGTGTATATCACCTTCACTTGTTCCGCCTTCTCCTGTAAATACAGCAGTGACTTGATTTTTATTTTTAAGTTTTGATGCTAATGCAATCCCATCTGCAACACCAAATTGAGGACCTAAATGACTAATCATTCCCACAATATTAAACTCTTGTGTTCCAAAATGAAAACTTCTGTCACGACCTTTAGTAAACCCATTAGCTTTTCCTTGCCATTGGGAAAACAACCTATACAAAGGGATGTCTCTAGTAGTAAAAACACCTAAATTTCTGTGCATTGGCAAGATGTATTCTTCCTTATCCAAAACTGAAGTAACACCAACAGATATGGCTTCTTGACCAATTCCAGAAAACCATTTACTTACCTTACCTTGACGTAGTAAAATCAGCATTTTTTCTTCTATTAATCTTGGTTTTAGCATACGCTTATAAAGGTTTAAAAGCGTTGTGTTATCTAGAGTTTTTTTATCAAAAGTCATTATCGTTTTTTCTAATACTGCTGTTTTCATAAATAGCGTTTGTCAAATATAGAATAATTGCTTAAAAGTAAATCAGCGCTTTTAAAAAAATATGACTATCATTTTTCCAATGTTTTCGCTACATTTGTATATATTACACTTATAAAATAATAAAGATGAATAGCATACCTAGCGTTAATTTAAAGGATTTTACATCTGGAGATCCTGTTAGAAAACAAAAATTTGTTGCTGAGATAGGAAAAGCCTATGAAGAAATAGGGTTTGTAGCCTTAAAAGGTCATTTTCTTGATGAAGCCTTAGTTGACGATTTATATAAAGAGATAAAAAACTTTTTTACTTTACCATTAGAAACTAAACATAAATACGAAATCCCAGGTATTGGAGGTCAACGTGGATATGTATCTTTTGGAAAAGAAAGTGCAAAAGGAAAAAAAGAAGGTGATTTAAAAGAGTTTTGGCATTTTGGACAATACGTTGAAGATGATGCTGAACGTGCTAAGGAATACCCTGAAAACGTTACTGTTAATGAGTTAGAGCATTTTAATGAAGTTGGTAAAAAAGCGTATCAAAAACTAGAAGAAACTGCTAAATACGTGTTGCGTGCTTTAGCTTTATACTTAGGTTTAGAAGAAACGTATTTTGATAATTACATCCACAACGGAAACTCAATTTTACGTCCTATCCACTATCCTCCTATTACGCAAGAGCCTGATAATGCTGTACGTGCTGCTGCACATGGTGATATTAATTTAATCACTTTATTAATGGGTGCACAAGGTCGTGGATTACAAGTTCAAAATCATAATGGCGATTGGATTGATGCTATTGCAGAGCCAGACGAATTAATGATTAATGTGGGAGACATGTTATCAAGACATACCAACAACAAATTAAAATCCACAATACATAGAGTTATTAATCCACCTAGAGAACTTTGGGGAACATCACGTTATTCTATTCCTTTTTTCATGCATCCAATTAGCGAAATGAAACTAAATGTTTTAGATAGTTGTGTAGATAAGGATAACCCAAAACAATTTGAAGATATTACTGCTGGAGAGTTTTTAGACGAGCGTTTAAGAGAACTTGGGCTTAAAAAATAAGTTTTTAGTTACAGACTTTAGTTGACATAGTTTAACTAAAGTCTGTTATCTTAAAGCGGAATACTACTATAATGGATTTAAAAGATCAATTAAAAAATCTTTTTCCAGATCACAAACCTGAAACTGTTGAACAACAAGACAAAACAAGTGATATCTGGCTACAAGATGACCCAATACTTTGTAAATACGAAAAACGTAAAGGTAAACCTATTACTATTATAGAAGGTTATACTGGTGCAACTGAAGATTTTAAACTTTTGGCTAAAGAACTAAAACAAACCCTTAGTGTTGGTGGAAGTTTTAAAGACAATAAGATTATTATACAAGGTGATTATCGTGATAAAATAATGGCTATTCTTAAAGACAAGGGTTTTAACGTTAAACGTGTTGGAGGTTAACAATGAGTCAAACTAGTCTGCATATTACCAATGGATCTAACGTTACAGATTACCTTAAAAAATTAAAATTTGAAGGTGAAATGCTAACCTGGCATGAAATGTTGTGTGAAGGTCCAACAGTTAAAGAAATTGATACGCCTAAGTTTTTTAAAATAAGAAAAACATTTTTAGAAAATGCTTATGATGTCGAATATGACGTGGATAGCATTACAACGGAGTATAACAAACTAAATGATGTCTCTAACTACAACCAAATTATTTTATGGTTTGAATACGACCTTTTTTGCCACATTAACCTAATAGCAGCTATTAGCTTAATTAAACAAAAAGGAATAAAACTACCTTTATATTTAGTTTGTAGCGGACGTATTGAAGGCGAAAAAGACTTAAAAGCACTTGCGCAATTATCTGAAAAACAACTATTAAAAGAGTTTGAAAACAAAATCAAACTAAACGTTGATGATATTGCTACTGCACAAAAAGCTTGGCGAATCTATTGTGAAGAAGACCACAATTTATTAAAAGAATTAATTGTAAGACCTTCTAATTTTAAATATTTAAGCAACTGTTTGAAAGCACACTTACGTCGTTTTCCAGATACTAGAAGTGGTTTAAATACTTTAGAGTTTAATACTTTAAAATTAATTAAAGAATACAAAATTAAATCACGCCATCACCTACTTGGATACTGTTTACATTATCAAGGTTATTATGGTTTTGGAGATTTACAATTAGAACGCATGATTGATAGGTTACACCTATTTTATGACGAAACTGAAGATACTTTGACGCTTAACAGAAATGGACATTTAGCTTTAGAACATCAAAAAAGTTTCTTTAAGATTATTGATACTAATTTTAGATTTGGAGGCGTAAATAAAGCGGATTATCAGTACAATAAAAAAGAAAATAAATTAATACATACCATATAAATGGCTATACAAGAATCAGAATTAATTTTAAATCCTGATGGTAGTGTTTACCATCTTAATTTAAAACCAGAACATATTGCAGATACAATTATTACCGTTGGTGATCCTGATCGTGTTTCTGGAGTAACAAAATACTTTGATTCGGTTGAGTTTACAACTCATAAAAGAGAGTTTCATACCCAAACGGGAGTCTATAAAGGCAAACGTATTACAGTTATATCTACAGGCATTGGAACAGATAATATAGATATTGTGTTTAATGAGTTAGATGCCTTAGTAAACATTGATTTAAAAACCAGAACCATAAATAAAACGCATAAGTCGTTAGATATTATTCGTATTGGTACTTCTGGATCTATCCAAAAAGAAATAGGTATTGACACGTTTTTAATAAGCGAAAAAGCTTGTGGATTTGATAGTTTACTTCACTTTTATAATAGTAAACACATCCAACAGACAGACGTTGCAGAGGCTTTAGTAGCACATACAAATTGGTCTTCGGACAAATCAAAACCTTATGTTGTCACAGCAGATAAAGATTTAGCTGCAAAGCTAGAATCTGACCAAACCACTAAAGGTTTTACAGCAACAAATGTAGGGTTTTATGGACCACAAGGTCGTGTGTTAAGGTTGTCTATTCAGGATAACGATTTAAACGATAAACTAGCCAGCTTTAGTTTTAACGGTCAACCTATTACTAATCTAGAAATGGAAACCGCAGGAATTTATGGTTTATCTAAATTATTAGGTCATCGTGCAGTATCTATGAATGCTATTATAGCCAATCGTGCAACCGGAGAATTTAGTCAAGATCCTAAAAAAGTAGTAGATCAATTAATTACGTATACGTTAGACAAAATAGTTAGTTAAGATGAAGCAGATTAATATTGGTGGTGTCCCAGAACATTTTAACCTAGCTTGGTATTTAGGATTAAAAAATGGCGAGTTTAAAGAAGAAGGTATCAACTTACGTTGGAAAGACTATTTTGGTGGTACAGGTGCTATGTGCAAAGGATTAAGAGATGGTGATATAGACATGGCTGTGATCCTAACAGAAGGTATTATTAAAGATATTATTGATGGTAATAAATCTAAAATTGTTCAAGTATTTGTAAAAACACCATTAATATGGGGAATTCATGTGGCTGCAAAGTCACAATACAATACCATTGAAGATTTAAAAGGAACTAAAGCTGCTATTAGTAGATATGGTTCTGGATCGCATTTAATGGCTTACATTAATGCAGAAAATAACGGTTGGGATTTAGAAAAAGATTTAGATTTTGAAGTTATAAAAAATTTAGATGGTGCTGTTGAAGGCTTAACCCAAGGAAAAGCGGACTACTTTATGTGGGAAAAATTTACCACAAAACCATTAGTAGATAATGGTACATTTAGACGCGTGGACAATTGTCCTTCACCTTGGCCTTGTTTTGTTATAGCTGTAAGAGAAGAGTTTTTAAAAACCAATAAAGACGACGTTAAAGCTATTTTAAACATTGTTAATGCCACAACCCAAGAGTTTAAAGACATACCAAGTATTGACCGTATGATTGCTAATCGTTACGAGCAAGAATTGGAAGATGTGCAGGAATGGCTTGGTTTAACCGAGTGGTCTCAAGACAATATTTCTGAAAAAACCGTCCAAAAAGTACAAGACGAATTATTTGCATTAAACATTATTCCTGAAAAATGGAAGTATGAAGATTTAGTTGCCGATGTATAAACAATAAAAAACGCCTCACTAAAAATGAGGCATTTTTATTTGTATTATATATACTAGTATAATCACTCACAACTCCTCGCTTTAACTACAAAAGATAATTTTATAAAATGAGAACGTTTAACATAAAACGTAAAGCAGTTTTAAAAATCTACCAGTTTATTAAATCCAATCCATTTGATGTTAATAAGCTATTAGTCTGACTAAAATGTTTATTTCCAAACCAATATCCACGATTAGCACTTAAAGGCGAAGGATGTCCAGAGGTTAATATATGGTGTTTTGTACCATCTATTAACTTCGATTTTTTCTTTGCAAATCCTCCCCAAAGCAAAAACACCACATTTTCTTTTTGATTGCTAATAGTTTTAATTACTGCATCTGTAAAGGTTTCCCAACCTTTATTTTGATGACTGCCTGCTTCATGTGCTCTAACGGTTAAAGTAGCATTTAGTAAAAAAACGCCTTGTTTAGCCCAATGCTCTAAATTTCCGCTTGACGGATAAGGTGTATTTAAATCCGTTTCAATTTCTTTAAAAATGTTTATTAAAGATGGAGGATGTTTTACACCATCATTAACACTAAAAGATAATCCATTGGCTTGATTGTAATTGTGGTAAGGATCTTGACCAATAATCACGACTTTTAAAGCCTCTAAAGTACAGGTGTTAAAAGCATTAAATATTAAATTTTCTGGCGGAAAACAAGTTTCTGTTTTATATTGATTGTCCACATATTGAGTTAAATCTTTAAAATAAGGTTTATCAAATTCGGTTTGTAAATATTTTTTCCAACTTTCATGGATAGTGACGTTCATATCTTGTTTATTTTTGCTGCAATGTGCTTTAAATGGTATGCTAAAAATAATACTATCTTTAATAACACTAAACCAATATTTAAAATATTAAATAACCCTCTAAAACTCAACTTTTAGTAATATTGAAAACTATTTAATTTATATAAAATAGCATTTGATTATCAAAAAGCTGAATACATCATACATGAAAACACTTAAATTTCCTTCTGCTCAAACCATTTTACTAATTATTGCAGGATTAGTGACATTGCTAACTTGGTTAGTTCCTGCTGGTAAATATCAAACTTTAGGTTACGATAAAACAGCTAATCAATTTACAAGAGTTAGTTTGGAGGAATCTGTTACCTTACCTGCAACTCAGGAAACGTTGGAGACTTTAAATATTAAAATCCCATTAGAAAAATTCACTTCTGGAGATATTTACAAACCTATTAATATACCAAATACCTATCAACAATTAGAAGCTAAACCACAAGGTTTTTTTGATTTTGTTAAATCACCTGTTAAAGGTATTATAGAGGCTTCCGATATTATTTTTCTAGTCTTAATTATTGGAGGATTAATTGGTATTATTAATAGTACAGGTGCTTTTGATGCTGGTATTGGATGGTTAGCTAACGCTTTAAAAGGTCGCGAGTTTATCCTGATTATACTTGTTACTGTGTTGGTAGCTGCTGGTGGAACAACGTTTGGTTTTGCTGAAGAGACTATTGCCTTCTTCCCTATTCTAATTCCTGTGTTTTTGGCAGCAAAATATGACGCAATGGTTGGTATTGCGTGTATTTTTTTAGGAAGCTCGATTGGTACTATGTGCTCCACAATTAATCCGTTTAGTACTATTATTGCTAGTGATTCGGCTGGAATTAGTTGGACCACAGGATTATGGATTCGTCTTTTTATGTTGTTTGCCTGTCTGACTATTGCTTTAATTTATATTATTAGATATGGTAAGCGTGTACAAAAAGATCCTACAAAATCTATTATTTATGACCAACAACAGCAAATTGCTGCTTTATTTACACAAAACAACTCAAAAACAGTAACCTTTACAACACGTCTAAGGTTATCCTTAATTGTATTTGCACTTTGCTTTATTATCATGATTTATGGTGTTGTCGCTTTAGAGTGGTGGTTTGTGGAGATGACTTCTACCTTTTTAGTTGGTAGTATTTTAATTGGTATTATCGCGAATATTAAAGAAGCAGATTTTATAGACACCTTTGTAAAAGGTGCAGGAGATTTATTAGGTGTGGCTTTAATTATTGGTATTGCACGTGGTGTAACCGTTATTATGGCAGATGGCTTAATTAGTGATACCTTATTACATTATGCTAGCGGAATGACACAAGGTATGAATAAAGGTGTTTTTGCTAGTGCCTTAACTGCTATTTACGCTGGTTTATCCTTTTTTATACCAAGTAGCTCTGGTATGGCAGTATTAACTATGCCAATCATGTCACCTTTAGCAGATAGTGTTGGTATTGGTAGAGAGGTTGTGGTTAACGCGTATCAATTTGGTATGGGATTATTTTATTTTATCAACCCAACAGGTTTAATTTTAGCCTCTTTAGCAGTGGTTAAAGTTGGATTTAATAAATGGCTAAAATTTGTAATGCCATTATTTATTATGCTAATTATATTTACTTTAGTTGTCATGACAGTGACTAGTTACATGTAAACGTAACCTATCAGATATTACTAATTATCTGTTTTAAATCAGATATTACCAATTATCGTATTATTAGCAGATATATTTGTATATCGTCTTAAAAACAGATATCTTTATAAAAATTAATAGTACTATGATTGCAGTTTTAACAGGAGACATCATTAATTCAAGACAAGGTAATGTCTTACAATGGTTGGATACTTTAAAAAACATCCTAAACCAATATGGACAAGAGCCACACGATTGGGAAATTTTTAGAGGAGACAGTTTTCAATTAGTTACCACACCACAACGTGCTTTATTAGCTGCAATACATATAAAAGCAGCCATAAAAGAAAGCAAATTATACGATGTCAGAATCGCAATTGGTTTAGGCAAGCAAACCCATAAGGCTAAAAAAATTGCCGAATCCAATGGTCCTGCTTACATAAACTCTGGATTAGCTTTTGAAAACTTAAAAAAGCACACACTAGCCATTAACGCTAACCAACCAGATTGGGACCAACCCTTAAATATCATGCTAAACTTAGCCTTATTAACCGCAAATAATTGGAGCAGTACAGTCGCTAAAGTTATTGTAACGGTTTTAGAGCATCCTACAAAAAACCAAAACGAAATAGCAACACTATTAGGTAAATCCCAAAGTAATATCAGCGAAGCCCTAAAACGAGGTGGCTATGACGAGGTCATGCAACTAAACAACTACTACCAACAACAACTACAAAAACTATGATGTTATTAGTCCTTAAGCTAGTTTTAGCACACGCAATTGGCGATTTTGTCCTGCAACCAGACCAATGGGTAAAAGACAAAACCATAAAAAAACACAAGTCCAAATACCTATATTTTCATGTGCTAATACACGCCTTAGCATTACTAATATTACTACAATTTAATACCAACTATTGGATAGGAATAGTCAGCATAGTCGTCTCTCATTACATAATAGATGTCATCAAACTTAATCTAACCAAAAAAATAAACCCAAGACTACTATTTATATTAGATCAAATTGCACACCTTATAGTCATTGCAATAGTAGCCATAACTTACACGCAATATAGCTTTGACATCAACACATTATACTCTAAAAACGTCTTAGCATTACTACTATCCCTAATAGCTATAACTAGTATTGCATCCGTAATCATGCGCTTAGTCATGAGCAAATGGATCCTGGACGAGGACGATGCAAACGACTCTTTAGAAAAAGCAGGAAAATACATTGGTATACTAGAGCGATTATTTGTATTTGGCTTTATAATCATCAATCAATGGAGTGCCATAGGACTATTAATTGCAGCAAAATCCGTGTTTAGATTTGGCGATTTATCCAAAGCCAAAGACCGTAAATTAACCGAATATATTTTAATAGGTACACTACTTAGTTTTGGAATAGCCATAAGCGTTGGACTACTCTACAATTTTATAATAGCCTAACCACAAGTTAATAGTATAACGCTTTCGCGGAAATAAAGCCATAAGCCACTTACCTAGTACCGAAACTATTAAACCAAACCTAAACAGTTTACATTATAGCAACAGCTATAACCACTTTAACAAAAAGCACAAACCCTTAGTTTGTGCTTTTAATGTTTATAACATTTAATATGATTACGGAATACCGTAAAAATACCACCAAAACTTATTTTACATTTACAACACAACCGAAACTAAAAATACGTAGTTGTACGTATTGCAAGCTAAATTAGATACTTGTAGCTTCGTTAAGATGATTAAAGAACTAATCATGCTTTTGAAAAATTCCGTTTTGAGAGATATGAAATACTTTAGTTGTTATTATTAAGTAATACAAATCTTAAAAAATTACTGTTTTATAAATTAATGGAAATAAAATTAAAAAATTGCAACAATATTGAGAGTGGAAAAATAGAAATTTCTAAATACAAATTAAATATAAAATTTGGAATCAATGGTACAGGAAAAAGCACAATTACACGTGCAATAAAATATAGTGTAGAATCACCTGATTCATTGAAAGAATTAATACCTTTTAAGTTTAGAAATGAAGAAAACGAAATAGTTCCGGAAGTAGAAAGTAGTGAAGAAATTAAAAGTGTACTTATATTCAATGAAGAGTATTTAAATCAATTTCTGTTTAAAGAAGATGAATTAATTACAAATAGTTACCAAATTTTTATTGAAACACCTGAATTTAAAAATTACACAAATCAAATTGACCAGCAACTTTCTGAAATCAAAAATGTATTTTCAGAAAATAAGGAATTAGATAAAATTATAACTGATTTTGAAAGTTTATCGAAAAGTTTTACCACGACTCAAACTGGGCTATCTAAATCTTCAGCACTTTATAAAGGATTAAAAGAGGGTAATAAAATTGAACATATTCCTACAGAGCTAAATGGATACAAAAAATTAATTCAAAATAAAAGTTGTATAACTTGGTTAGATTGGCAAAGTAAAGGTGAGCAATTTCTTGAAATATCTGACGATTGTCCTTATTGCACTTCTTCTACTTTAGAAAATAAAGAAACGATAAAATCAGTTTCAACTTTCTATAATAAAAGTGTAATAAAGAACTTTAATGTAATAATTGAAGCATTGAAAAATCTTGGTGAATATTTTTCAGAAGATGCGAATACAATGTTAAAAAGCATAACAGAAAAAAAAACTGGGTTAGAAGATTCTGAAATGAATTATATCGTTGTTGTCAAACAACAAATAGACGATTTATTATTAAAATTAAAATCATTAAAAAACATTTCCCCTTTAAGTTTTAGTGAAGACAAAAAAGTAGAAGAAAAATTAAATGATTTAAAAATTCAAGTTAATTTATTCGACAGATTAAAAGCGAATAAAACTATTGAAATAATAACCTCGTTAAATTCTTCACTTAATACTGTATTAGAAAAAGTTGGAATATTACAAGGAGAGATTAACAAACAAAAAAATCTTGTTAAAAAATTAATTCAAAAACACAGAGATAGTATAAACTCTTTCTTAATAAATGCAGGATATAAATATACTGTTGAAATTGAAAATAATATTTCAAATGATTACAAATTACTATTAAAACATATTGAATCAGCAGATATAATTAATGGAGGAAAACAATATTTAAGTTTCGGTGAAAAAAATGCTTTTTCACTCGTGCTTTTTATGTACGAAGCATTACATAAACAACCAGAGTTAATTATTTTAGACGACCCTATTTCTTCATTTGATAAGAGTAAAAAATACGCTATTATGCATATGTTGTTTAGAGGAGATAGTAAAGATTGTTTCTTAAATAAAACAGTATTGATGCTAACTCACGACCTTGACCCAGTTATAGATACTGTGAAAGTTTTAAAAGAATTTAATAACATTTCGGAATCAAACTTCATTTCTACTAAAAATGGACAACTTAATGAAATTAGAATAAGAAGGAACAATTTATCTTCATTTGCTCAAATTTGTAAAAAAGCAATAGAATCAGACATAGACGATTTAATTAAACTAATCTATTTAAGACGTCATTTTGAGATTATAGATGATTTAGGTAACGAATATCAAGTGTTATCAAATTTATTCCACAAGAGAAATAAAGAAGATTGCAAAGACCATAGAAAAGAAAGAAGAAATGATTCTCTTTCTGAAATCGATTTCAATTTAGGAGAAGTAAAAATAAAAGAATCTATACCAACTTTTGAATATAGTACATTAATAAACTCTCTAAATAGTCTTTCCTTTTTAAAGAACCTATATTTAAATTCCGAAAATAATTATACTAAACTAAATGTATTTAGACTAATTTATGAAGAGGATATTCAAAAAATACCGAGTGTATTAAGAAAGTTCATCAATGAAACATTTCACATAGAAAACGAATTAATTTGTCAACTTGATCCAAATGATTATGATTTAATTCCTGATTTTATAGTTGAAGAATGTAATAAATATGTTCAGGAAAAATAAAACCTAAACTGTAAAAATTTATTAATTTTTAATAATTACATAATACTAAAATCTACCATTTCAAAATTGCCCCAACCGTAGTTTACCAAATTTCTAAACAAGCATCAATTTTAATTTGCTTAATTTAGTTGCCTAGCCAATAGTAACACTGTTGATATTCATTTTGATAAAATATGCAAAAAATCATTTTTATAGTACTATTTATAATAACATCAAGTTGTTTTAGTCAAGAGTTAAACTGTTCGGAATTTATATACGGAACATTTACCTATACTGATCCAGATTACGCAGACTTACTAACCATCAGGAAAGACTCTATACAAATAGACACTTACCCAAAATTAAATTTAGAAATGACAAGCACTGTGACTTGGCTTTCAGATTGTAAATACCAAATGGTTTACACTAAAGTTAACGATCCTAAAATGGAACCTATTATTGGTGTCAAATATGTTATAGAAATTATTGAGATTAACGACAATAAAATAATGTGTCAAACCGACTCTGGAGATGTTATTGTAAAACAAGAAATGATTAAATTAAAATAGTAACCTTTGTTTGTAAAATGACCAAAAAAAACATCCTTCAAAATCCGACAAAAGCAAACTTGATAGTATTTACTTTATTATGGATGGTATCTGTTGTTTTAATTATATTAAGCGTTACAGACTTATTTACACAAACTGTTTTTCAAAAAAGATATATACCTGTTTTTATAATAGTTTTAGCGTTATCTAGAGTAATAGCTAAACTGTATTTTAATTACTTTAAAAACAAATAGAAATTGCTTGAGGTCATTTTAGAGTTTAAAACATAAATATTCATAAACTAAAAACCCTTTAATCTACACAATACAACAACCCAATGTTTATAGATCAAGAACAAATTTTTAAAGACGTACTTTCTAAATTAGAAGGTAAAATTAACGAACAAAGTTTTTTTAATAAGTTCTTGGAGTTATATCCTGACGTTTGGAAAAAACATAAAACAAACTATTCAAAATTTAACCGAAGTAAACAATTTGGACAAACCATTCCGTTACCAAAACCTGAAGTTTCCTTGCGTAAAGCCATTAGATTGTGGTTACAAAAACAATAATATTGTCAGTACGACTTAATAATACCAATAACCATAGTCAAACCACAAACTTTGTAAGTAAAATATAAAATACCAACGCAATTCCGTAAATTTGTAATGCTAAAAAAAGAATAATTAACGATTATTAAAGGTTTTCTGTTGTCACAGAAAATAAAATAGATGATAAACATTCACGAAAAAACATTACAAGATTTAGAGTTTTCTACGGTTTTAGAGCAAGTAAGCGAGTATTGCGTCACTGCTTTAGGTAACCAAAAAGCACTAAGCATTTTACCATATAAAGATAAAGAGACACTACTTAACGCGTTACAGTTAACTAACGAGTATCTGTCGTCTTATTACAACGATAATCGCATACCAAATCATGGTTTTGACACCATTACTAAAGAGTTGCAATTATTAAAAATAGAAAATACGTATCTAGAAACCCACAGTCTTAAAAAACTAGTGTCTATATCCTTAACTGCTAACGATATTGTCAAATTTTTAAAAAAGTTTGACACCTATTATCCAGGTTTACATCAATACAGCACCCAAATTGAAGTCACCACTGCTATTATTGAAAAGGTGGATAGCGTTGTGGATCGTTTTGGAGACGTAAAGGATAACGCTTCGGCTTTATTACAAAACATTAGACAACAAATAAATAAGTTAAAAGGTAAAATTAACTCTAGCTTTACCTCTGCCTTAAACCAATATCACAATCTAGAATATCTAGATGATATTAGAGAGTCTGTGGTGGACAACAAACGCGTACTAGCAGTAAAAGCTATGTATAGACGTAAAGTTAAAGGTGCCATTATGGGTGGAAGTAAAACAGGAAGTATTGTTTATATCGAGCCTGAAACAACGTTACAACACACCAGAGAACTTAATAATTTAGAATACGAAGAAAGCGAAGAAGTTGTACGTATCCTAAAAGAAGTGACTAATTACATTCGTCATTACTTACCGTTATTAGAGTTATATCAAATCTTTTTAACAGAAGTGGATGTGATTTCCGCGAAAGCGAAATACGCCAAATCCATGAACGCTATTTTACCAGAAATAAGCGAAGACAGAGAGTTATACTTACGTGATGCCTACCATCCATTACTCTATTTAAATAATTTAGAGAAAAAAGAAACTACGTTTCCGCAGACCATTGGACTAAAAGAAGACAGTAGGATTATTGTGATTTCGGGACCAAATGCTGGTGGTAAATCCATAACATTAAAAACTGTTGGTTTACTACAAGTCATGTTACAATCCGGTTTTTTAATCCCTGTGCACGAGCGAAGCAAAGCCTTTTTATTTGATCGTATTGTTAGCGATATTGGAGATAATCAATCCATCGAGAATCATTTAAGTACCTATAGTTACCGTTTAAAACAAATGAATTATTTCTTGAAGAAAATCAACAAGAATACATTGTTTTTAATTGACGAATTTGGTACTGGATCTGATCCAGAATTAGGAGGTGCTTTAGCTGAAACTTTTCTGGAAGAATTTTATGCTAGAAAAGCCTACGGAATTATTACCACACATTACGCTAACCTAAAAATGTTGGCTAATGAAAAGGAAGAAATGATAAACGCCAACATGATGTTTGACGAGCGTACCTTGGAACCAATGTACAAATTAGCATTAGGTCAAGCAGGTAGTAGTTTTACGTTTGAAGTTGCACAAAAAAATGGAATTCCGTATAGCTTAATTAATCGTTCTAAAAAGAAGATTGAACGCAGTAAAGTCCGTTTTGATGCCACGATAGCGAAATTACAAAAACAACGTGCTAAGCTTGAAAAAACAAGCGAATCGCTAAAGGTTAACGAAAAGAAAAAGCAAACTGAAGCTGATAAATTAGAGGAAATCAATGCTAAGATTCAGAAAAAACTAGAAAACTATCAAGAGTTATATGACAGTAATCAACGACTGATTTATTTAGGTCAGAAAATGAATGATATAGCGGAGAAGTTTTTTAACGATAAGAAGAAAAAAGAGTTAATGTCAGAGTTGTTTAGATTAGTACAAATTGAAAACTCTAAGCGCAAAAAAGTTACTGCAAAGCAAGCTAAAGCTGAAAAAGCTAAAGAGAAGCAAATCAAACAAGAAGCAGAAAAAAAGGTTGAAGTCATTCGTAAAAAGAAGAAAGACGCTAAAGAAAAAGAGAAAAACAAACCTGTTGCACCAAAAGCAATCTTAAAAGTTGGAGATCGCGTTAGGATGAATGATGGTCGTGCTGTTGGTACTATTGATAAGTTTGAAAAAGGCAAGGCAATTGTTAACTATGGTATGTTTACCACTAACGTCAACGTCGATGTATTGGAGCTTGTTGAAGCTGTTAAAAAGAAATAAAAATAAGTAACAAAATGCTCCACAACGTCACTTCATGTGATGTGTGAGGCACGGGTAAATTGTATCGAGAAGTTTATAAAGTAAAACTCTACAACGTCACTTCGAGTGGTTTGTGAGGCACGAGCAAATTGTATCGAGAAGTTTATAAAGTAAAACTCCCCAACGTCACTTCAAGTGGTTTGTGTGGCACGAACAAATTGTATCGAGAAGCCTATAAAATAAGTTATATACTAAAAAGTCATTAATTTCATATATTTAAAAATGAAATTATCCTATGTCTATATATTAAAATGTTCGGATAACACCTATTATACAGGAGTTACATCAAATCTTAGTAATCGATTAATTGAACATCAAGAAGGTAAACACCTTAAAAGTTACACCTATTCTAGACGACCCATTGAGTTAAAATTTTATGCCGAATTTACCGATATCAACGTTGCTATTGCTACTGAGAAACAAATAAAAAAATGGTCAAAATCAAAAAAACTAGCATTAATTAATAATGATTTTGATAAGCTACCTAATTTAGCTAAGAAAATTTTTAAATGAAATTTTAGCAGTAACGTATAATGTTCTCGATACACTTCTCCTATGTCGAAGCACTCGAACTGACGTGATGTGATTACTCAAATGCTAAAGTAATTAATCTAAGTGTAATTGATAATTCATTACACTATAACGTCACTTCGAGTGGTTTGTGAGGCACGAGCAAATTGTATCGAGAAGCGCATGAAATAAATAAACTACAAAGTAAAAGTTCTCGATACACGTCTCCAAAATCAAAGCACTCGAACTGACGTAATGTTATTACTCAAATGTTACTACTTACCAAACAGTTTATACATAACCCAAGCAGGTCCAACTAATAAAAACTGTAAATCATCAATAAAACTAGGTTTTTGACCCTCTACTTTATGACCATAAAACTGACCAATCCAAGCTACAATAAATAACACTAAAGAGAAATAAACTAAAGAAACATATTGCGCAATAACATAGTTAAGTACAAGACAAAAAGCAGAAAACAATAACATTTGTATCCCAACTTTTACAGACAGTCTAAAATAAAATAACACCAAGGTTAAAACTAGTAAAACAAAAGCCCAATTAGCAATTATGGGATGAGGTAAAATCGAGTTTAAAACACCACTAGGTATTGACATAAACAAACCAACAACGCTAAAAAATATAGCTGGCACACATATGTAATGAATAGAAATATTGGTTGGATTTTGATGACTGACCGCATAACTATCAAACCACTGTTGTAAAGTTCTCATATTATTGATTTTTGTAAATATATTAATTTATTTTTGTGATATGCAAAATTTACCAAACGACAAATCACTTATACTTTTTGATGGTGTGTGCAACCTTTGCAACACATCTGTCCAATTTGTTATAAAACACGATACTAAAAATAAGTATCTATTTGCACCTTTACAAAGTAATATTGGACAAGCAATTATCCAAAAATATAACTTGGATACTAGCAAAACGGACTCCATACTACTCTACTCCAATACTAAAGGCTTAAAGGCTAAATCTACTGCAGCTTTAATTATAGCTGCTAACTTAGGGTTTCCAACAAATATGTTAGGTATCTTTTTAATAGTGCCTACTTTTATTAGAAATTGGGTTTATGACTTTGTAGCTAAAAACCGTTACAAATGGTATGGCAAAAAGGAGGCGTGTATGATACCTACACCAGAACTAAAAGCTAAATTTTTAGATTAATAGGCTTTAACTCATCCAAAAGGATGGTTCCCTCGATAAAAGCATCACTTTACTCAATTATAATTTTATAACACTAGTTAGTGTTTTAACTTTGAGTATGAGGTTGGTTATAGCCTCAAAGCAATTAGGTTAGCTCAAGCCTTGCTTCTGTTAGTAGGGAATAGATTGAGTTTTAGTTTAAGGAATGTCTACCCTTAAATTAGCAGAGTGCTATACTTAGGACAATTAATTGCTTTGAGGCTTTTTATTTAAGTACAAAGCTTAATTAAAAGTTGGTTAACTAAGCTTTCAATATCTTTTTTAATAAATTATAAGCAGCTTTCTCCATTTGATCCATTTCACCATCTGCAAAAGCCATAAGCTTTATATCTGCAAATAGGTCTGCAAAATCATTACGATAATAATCATGAGATTTAACTGCTTCAATAATATTTTGAATACTTTGATAGTCGTTATCTTCTTCAAATTTTTCGTGCACACGATTATAAACGTCCTTATTAACTCTAGAAAGAATGTACTCTTTTTCTTTTTTAGTTTCGTCTAAATCAGAATGTGCTATAAAAATTAAAATATAAGCTAATAATTCGTCCTTAGACCATGTGTTTGGTTGATTCATTTTTAATGATTTTAAAGTTCCGTATTCCGTCCACGATCCATCGTAAACACTATTATTATAACCTATAATTGTTGCTGCCAAGCTTAAAATAGATGCTGTTATACCAGAACCACAACTAAAGACCAAGTGTTGATTTTCTTTTAAAATAGTACTAAATATTAACTGTAAATCTTCTTTAGACTTTAATTTATTACCATCTAAAATAGCTTCATGAGGTAAATTTATAGAATTTGGTATCGTTCCTGATCGTAATCCAGCTCTAGGCTCGGCAACTTTACTAGTAAATCTATCTTTTGATCTAGCATCTATAATAGCAAAATCAGGATCTTTACTAATGGCTTCAAGCGACTCAAAATAGACTACATTACTTGGATTATATTTTGTAGTAAAATTATCTGGTTTATAGTCTAAATTATGTGTTTTTTCTGTTTTATAACCTTGTGCTTCCCATTCTGGCAAACCACCATCTAAAACTGCAACATTATTATGTCCAAACGTTTTAAGTAACCACCAAGCACGTGGACTAGAATAAATTCCTAAAGCATCATAAACAACAATATAACTATCGTTATTAATCCCTAAACGTTGTGCTTCTGTTTCAAACTGTACTTCTGAAGGTATGGTATTAGGAAACCTTGCATTAACGTCACTAAAAGCATTTTTTATATCAAAAAATCGCGCATTAGGAATTTGGTTAATATTTGCTTCTGAAGATGTACCTCCTACTTTGGAAATAGTTGCATCTAGTATAATCAGTTTTGCATGATTACAATTAGCTTTTAACCAATCTACCGAAACTAAATTACCAAATCCTTCCATAATTAATATTTATTTAGGTTTGCTCCTCCTTTTGATTGTAATAAAACTAAAGGTTTATTTCACATTTTCATAATTATCATCCCATTCTTTAGCCTTAGGATTATCATGTAGCTTACCTAAAGATTTAGCAACTAGCATGGACACTGTAGCATCACCTGTAACATTAACTACAGTTCTGCACATATCTAATGGTCTGTCTACAGCAAAGATTAAGGCTAATCCAATAGGCAATAACTCTGCTGGAAAACCAATAGCTTCTAATACAATAACTAACATAACCATACCAGCACTTGGTACTGCAGCACTACCTATTGAAGCTAATAAAGCAGTACCTACAATAACTAATTGATTTGTAAAAGTTAACCCTTCTGGCCAAATAACTTGCATAATAAATACAGCAGCAATACCTTGGTATAAACTTGTACCATCCATATTAACCGTTGCTCCAACAGGTAAAACAAATCCTGCTACCTCTTTATCTACTCCTAAATGTTCTTCTACACGCTCCATAGTTACTGGTAATGTTGCAGCACTGCTTGATGTAGAAAATGCCAATAATTGTGCTGGACTAAATTGTTTTAAAAACCATAGAGGTGATTTTTTAGTAACCACTTTAACTAACATTAAATAAAAGCAAATCATTAAAAATAAACCAAATACTACACAAGCTGCATAACCTAACAATTTAACTAATATGGTAGTATCATCAAAAGCGATAATAACGTTTGCCATTAGTGCAAATACAGCGTATGGCGCAAATAACATAATTAAGTCAACCATTTTCATAACTACTTCATTTAAAGAATCAAAGAAGTCTATTAATGGTTTGGCTTTTTTCTCCGGAATTAATAGTAAGCATATACCCACAAATAAGGCAAAGAAAATAACTTGTAACATAGCTGGCTCAGCAAACGAATTAAATATATTACTAGGAAAAATATCTACTAATGGTTGCAATGGACCAGCTTCTTTAGTCACTTTTGCCTTACCAATCATAACATCTGCATTACCTTGGTATGCTGTTTTAATGTTCTCGATTGTGTCTTGAGGCATTCCTGTACCTGGTTTAACAATATTTACAATACTTAAACCAATAACTATAGCAATAACAGTTGTCCCAATATAAATTCCTATGGTACGTAAGCCCATAGATTTTATTTTAGAAATATCTTTTAAGTCAGAAATTCCTTTTATAAGTGATGCTAATATTAACGGAACAGCAATCAATTTTAATAAATTAATAAAAATAGTTCCAAAAGGTGCTATCCAATCTCCAACAAAACCTCTACCTCCATCAACGCTATTCATTAAAAATCCAAAAATGATACCTAATATCATTCCTATTATAATTTTCCAGTGTAATGCAAGTTTTTTCATATCTATTGGTTGTATTTCCTTTTAAAAAGTACTGTTTTAAGTTATTAAATTGGTTTTTCTTCCTATTATTTTATGTCTCCAAACTTCGTAAAGATGACACGTTGTATGTTCTTGATTTGGATTATCTAAAGGTAATTGTGTTTGTATTGTTTTAGCTTGATTATAATCTGTTATTAAACCATAATTATTTAAATCTGAAGGTGAAAATGTAGTATCAAACCCTCCTGCATTAGTTAAAGCACTTGTATCTCCTGTTACGTCAATTAAATCATAACCTACAAAATCAAAATGAGTTGCTAAATCGGCTTTGTTCTTGTTTGGCTGTTTAACAATAGCTAACAAATTAAAGTGCTGTAATTGTTTAACTTTATCTAACACGTAATCTAAATCATTAAAATAAAACATAACCATGCCTTGATCTGTAATAATATGATCCCAATCCTCAACCGAGTCTAAATCAGGCATAAAAGCCAACCTATTTAAGTTACCATCTAAAGATACTAATTCTGTTAGATGTGTCAAATCAGAATACGCCATAAAATCTACCCAACTAAAACCTGTTTTGCTATCAGGATCAAAGGTGTTTAAAGCAGTATAATAAATTTGAGTGTTCATTTAAATTAATACAATAATTTATATAAAGTTACAGATTTTGATTTTTAAGAGTAGGTTTTGTTTATTAATAAATAATCTGCTAATACTAATGCAGCCATAGCTTCTACAATAGGTACAGCTCTTGGCACCACACAAGGATCGTGTCTTCCTTTTCCTTGCATTTCTACTATTTCACCAGCTCTATTAATGGTTTCATATTTTTGAATTAAAGTTGCTACAGGTTTAAATGCAACTCTAAAATAAATATCCATTCCGTTACTAATACCACCTTGTATTCCACCAGATAGGTTGGTTTTTGTGCTTCCGTCAATATTAAATAAATCGTTATGCTCGCTACCTTTCATTTTAGCACCACAAAATCCGCTACCAAATTCAAAGCCTTTTACAGCATTAATGGATAACATTGCTTTGCCTAATTCGGCATGCAATTTATCAAAAACAGGCTCACCTAAGCCTATAGGCACATTTTGAAGCACACATGTTACAGTACCTCCAATGGTATCACCTTCCTTACGTATGTCTTTAATACGTGTTATCATTTTTTCAGCTATAGCTGAATCTGGACAACGCACATCATTACTTTCAATTTTAGAAAAATCTAAATCTTGATAGGGTTTGTCTATAAAAATATCTCCAACTGAAGATGTAAAGGCATTAATTTTTACGTTTTTTAATACTTGTTTGGCTATTGCACCTGCAACGACACGACTAGCGGTTTCTCTGGCAGAACTACGACCTCCTCCTCTATAATCTCTTAAACCATATTTTTTTTCGTAGACGTAATCTGCGTGACTAGGTCTATAACTATCTTTAATGTGCGAATAGTCATGAGATTTTTGATTAGAGTTTTCTATTACAAATCCAATTGGCGTACCTGTTGTAACACCTTCAAAAATTCCGGATAAAAATTTAACTTCATCTGGCTCTTTACGTTGTGTAACAATATTGGATTGACCTGGTTTACGTCTATTCATTTCTACTTGAATAGCTTCCAAATCCAGTTCTATTCCTGGAGGACATCCATCAATAATTCCACCAATAGCCACACCATGAGATTCTCCAAAAGTGGTAAGTTTAAATAAGTTTCCGAAGCTATTACCTGCCATAAATAAATTAATTTACGCTAATGTAATCATAAATAATAGTCAAACAAAACCCTAGTAATTTCAACTTGAAAAAATTGGTAATGTTAACTTAACAATTAGCTTATAATTAGATAATTATGCAATAATGTTTGATTAACAATAGAATTTAATATTTGTATCGTAATTAAGAAATGATACTCTATTGAAATTAAAACGAAAGGTTGAGGTTGTAGTAATATCTGACGTGCATTTAGGTACTTATGGCTGTCATGCCAAACAATTGCTAACCTATTTAAGTAGCGTAGACCCTAAACATTTAATATTAAATGGTGACATAATTGATGTTTGGCAGTTTAGCAAGCGATACTTCCCTAAGTCACACATGCAAGTTATAAAAAAGATTGTATCCTTAGCTGCAAAAGGCACTAAAGTGACGTATATTACTGGTAATCATGACGAAATGCTTAGGAAATTTACAGATTCTGAGATTGGTAACATATCCATAGTTAACAAACTAGTTTTGGATTTAGATGGTAAAAAGGCATGGTTTTTTCATGGTGATGTTTTTGACGCTTCCATACAAAGTGCCAAATGGTTAGCCAAATTAGGTGCTTATGGTTACGACCTATTAATTTTAATAAATAAAGTTATTAATTGGATATTAGTAACCTTAGGAAAAGAGCGTTATTCGTTATCTAAAAAAATAAAAAACAGTGTCAAAGGTGCTGTTCGCTTTATTAGTAATTTTGAAAAGACCGCAACAGATTTAGCTATAGAAAATGGCTATGACTATGTTATTTGTGGTCATATCCACCAACCAAAAAATGAAATAGTTGAAACAAAAAAAGGAACCACAAATTACTTAAACTCTGGAGATTGGGTAGAAAATTTTACCGCTTTAGAATATCAATTTAAACGTTGGAAACTATATAGATACAGTGAAGATAAGTTGTCTGCTTTTTTTGCTGATGAAGAGATTAAGGATATGTCTGAGCAAGAGTTAATTGCTGCAATAACAATAATGAAACCCTTAAAAAAATCTAAATAGGCAGTAATTTTGGTGTTTGTTATAGTTTGTGTTAATTTGTTAAAAAAAATATACACTTATGACATTTTCCAAACTTGCTTCACTATTATTTTTTAGCATTATTTTTATTAGTTGTTCCAGCGACTCAAACGAGGATACTCCAGCAACGCCTCAGCAACAATTTGAAGGAGACTTTTTTCCATTAAATGTAGATAACTCTTGGGATTACAATGTGGTAAATACAGATAATAATACTGCTCAAAATACTACAAGTGAGGACGAATTATATGTGGAAATTGAAACAACAAATGGCTACTCGTTATCAGTAAATCAAGGTGGTCTTGCTAATGGAACCATGAGTGGTATTTTAACTAGTGGAGAATTAACTAGAACCGAAACCACATTAGCAGCTAATGGTACTGTTGGCCTACCTATTGATGGATTTGATTTTCAAATTAATCTTGAAAACGCATTGCTTTACAATACACAAGCAGATAATGGCGCACAATTATCCATAAAATCAGGATCATTTACACAAGATTTTCAAGGATATCCAGTAACAATAAATTATACATTAAAAAGCACGCAATTACAAAACCTTAGTAGCTTTGATGTTAATGGTACAACCTATAATTCTGTAACGTCATCTAACATAAGTCTTGAACTATCTGTAACTACAGAAGTTACTATTTTAGTCACTCAAACAATATCTATTTTAGACCCACAACAAGTCTTATCTGTTAATAGTTATTACGCTGAAAATATAGGATTAATCAAGGCTGAAGCTAATACAAATTACCAGCTAAATACTGAAACTGCTGCATTATTAAATCAATTAGGCGCAGATTTAGGTGCTTTACAAACTTCGTTATCTGTAACTAATACACAAGTATTAACAGATTACAATGTTATTGAATAATTACAATAAAGCATTTTTTAATATAGTTACTGGATGGTATGCAATGCGTTGTGTACCATCTTTTATTTGATGTCTGCAACTGGTACCATTTGCACTAATTATAGTCGTTTCAGGTGCTTTTCTTACAGCAGGAAATAAGGTTTGCTCACCAACCTGCATACTTATCTCATAATGCTCTTTCTCGTAACCAAAACTTCCAGCCATACCACAGCAACCACTAGGTATTATAGTTACTTTATAATTTTTTGGAAGATTTAAAACATTAAAACTATAGATTTGATTAGACTGTGCTTTTTGATGACAATGACCATGAAATTTAATCACTTGTGCTTCGGTTGTAAATTGATCCGAAGTAATGTTTCCAATAGCTATTTCGTTTGACAAAAAAGCTTCTATTAAAAAGGTGTTTTTTGCTATTGCTTCCGCAGAAATTTTATCCTCAACTAGTCTTGGATATTCATCTTTAAAAGTTAAAATTGCTGAAGGTTCAATACCTATTAAAGGCGAATTTTTAGTGATTATATTTCTGAATAAACTAACGTTTTTTTCGGCTACTTTTTTAGCTTGATCTAATAACCCTTTAGATATAAAAGCACGTCCAGATTCTGCATTATTAATAAGTATGACATCGTAATTTAATGCTTGTAACAGTTGTATTGCATCTTCACCAATGTTAGCATCTAATTGATTAGTAAACTCGTCATTAAAA
Source organism: Olleya marilimosa CAM030 (assembly GCF_000518485.1). Classification (GTDB taxonomy): domain Bacteria; phylum Bacteroidota; class Bacteroidia; order Flavobacteriales; family Flavobacteriaceae; genus Olleya; species Olleya marilimosa. The sequence continues at coordinate 736,380 of NZ_JADR01000001.1, forward strand.
AGGTAAACTGTTTTTAATTTTTCTTTATTAATATTCTTATTTTTAGTTAATTGATAAGCTTTATCTAAAGTTTTACTTGATAATAAAGGCAAACTTCTTTGTTTAGCAATACCAAAAGTTTTTTTAATTAATGAAGCAGTAATTTTATTAGAAAACATAAAATTTGTCAAGCCTATTAAGGGTCTTCCAATTTGATTTAATTTATTATTATAAGCAAATACTTTGGTCCTAATAGACACTCCATTTTCTTTTTGAAATTGGTATAAAAACTCTGCTTTTAAACTAGCAACATCAACACTACTTGGACACTCACTTGCACATGCTTTACAACTTAAACATAAATCAAAAACAGACTTTAATTCTATGTGATTAAACTTATTATTTTTATCAGAATTGGTTAAATATTCACGTAATGCATTGGCTCTTGCTCTAGTGGTATCTTTTTCGTTTTTAGTTGCTCTGTAACTTGGACACATGGTACCACCAAACTCAGGTAATTTTCTGCAATCACCAGAACCATTACATTTTTCTGCTTCACGTAAAATACCTTCAGACTTAGAAAAATCTAGAAGAGTTGTAATTTCAGGCACCTCTTTATCTGGTTGGTACCTTAAGTTTTTATCCATTGGATAAGCATCTACAATCTTTCCTGGATTAAAAATATTGTTAGGATCAAAACTTGATTTTATTTGTCTTAATAATTGATAGTTATTACTGCCAATCATAAGCTCAACAAACTCACCTCTAACAATACCATCACCATGCTCTCCACTAAAGGATCCATTATACTTTTTAACTAAATGCGCTACATCTGTTGTAATTTGCCTAAAAAGCTTAACGTCATCGGATTGTTTTAAATCTAAAATTGGACGTAAATGCAATTCTCCTGCTCCTGCATGCGCATAATACACAGCTTTTTGGTTGTAATTAGCCATTAATTGTGTAAAATCTGCTATATAATTAGCTAAATCAGGTAATGCAACAGCAGTATCCTCTATACAAGCTACTGCTTTTTTATCACCAATCATATTTCCCATTAAACCTAAACCAGCACTTCTTAAATTATTTGCTTTATCAATTTGATCTGCTATTAGTACAGGATATGCATAGCTTGCTGTATTTGATTTAGATAGATTAATTAAGTCATTAGCTTGTTGTTTTGCTTGCTCTAAAGTTGCTCCTCTAACCTCACACATTAAAATAGCTTCGGGATCACCTTGAATAAAAAACCGATTGTCTTGTTGCGTTTTATTATACTTAGTTAAGTCCAAGATGGTTTTATCCATCATTTCGCAAGTATATAAATCATGCTCCATTACTGGCTGCACAGCATTTAAACAATCTTTAATAGAATTAAAATGCATTGCAACCATAATCCGATTTGGAAGAGGCAAAACATCTAATTGTAATGTTATTTGCGTAGTAAAAGCTAAGGTACCTTCGCTTCCTGATAGTAATTTACAGATGTTAAAACTTTCATCCTTAACTAATTCATCTATCGCATAACCAGTGTTACGCCTATGTATTTCAGGTTTTGGGAAGTGTTTTATTATTTCCGCCTTAGCGTCATCATTAAATAAATCGCTTTGTAATTGCCTATATATCTGACCTTCTAAATTGTTAAGCTTTAATTTTTCTTGTATTTGAGATTTAGTTAAATCTTTAAAAACAGCAACACTACCATCACTTAAAATAGTCTCTAGAACTAATATTTTATCTCTTGTAACACCATATTTAATTGATGTTGTTCCTGATGAATTATTACCAACCATTCCACCAATCATACATCGATTTGAGGTTGATGTGTTAGGGCCAAAAAATAAACCAAAAGGTTTTAGATAATTATTTAATTGGTCACGAACTACACCTGGTTGCACAGTTACTGTTTTGTTTTTTTTATCAAAAGAAACAATAGCATTAAAATATTTTGACACATCTACTATTATCCCTTCTCCAACACATTGTCCAGCTAAAGATGTACCAGCAGTCCTAGGAATTAAAGACGTTTTATTTTGCTTAGCAAACTTGATTAATAGTTTTAAATCGTCAATATTCTTTGGATAAGCTACAGCTGTAGGAAGCATTCTATAAACTGATGCGTCTGTAGCGTAAATAGATTTAATTAAATCGTCATGATACAAATCACCTACTAAGCTGTTTTTCAGGCTTTTTAAATCCATATTAGAAAATAAAACTAAAATTAAGTTAACAAAAACGGTATTTCAACCTATAATTAGTGCTTTTAGTCGACAAACACAATTAAGTTATTTAACAAAAATACTAAAGCTAGTAAGAAAAATATCTTTGTATTTGTAATTATTAACTTAAAAAAATAAATAAATGGCAACAAATCTATTAAATCTATTTAAAGATCAATTATCTGATGATGTACTTGGTAATGTTTCTTCACTTTTAGGAGGCGAACAAAAGGACACCATCCAAAAAGGGCTTATGGCTGCAGCACCTGCTTTATTGGGAGGAATAATGGACAAAGCCTCTTCTCCTGAAGGTGCTAAATCTATTTTCAACATGCTAGGTGATGGTAGTACTGTTGACAACTTAGCAGGAACATTAGGAGCTGGAGGAGCACAATCGGAAGGTTTTTTAGGTAAAGGATTAGATTTTGTCAAAAATATATTAGGAGAAAAAGCATCAGGAGTTATTGACTTGGTAAGTTCTGTATCTGGAATGGGTAAAGATTCGTCATCTTCAATTCTTAGCATTGCTGGTTCTGTATTAGGAGGTGTCTTAGGAAAACAAAAAGCATCAGGAATGGATTTGGGTAGTTTTGTTGGCTTATTATCAAATCAAGGTAGTTTTCTTGATAAGTTTGCTCCTGCTGGATTAGCTTCATTATTAGGTCTAAGTTCATTTTCCGGAATTTCTGATAAATTAGGAAGCTTAGCTAGTGGAGCTTTAGGTTTTGCTGGTAACACTGGAAAAGCTGCTGTTGATGTTGCTAGTAAAATTATTGGTGGTGCAGCAGGAATGGCTGGAGGAGCTGCAGGATTAGCTGGTAATGCAGGTAAAGCTGCTTTTGATGGAGCAAGTAAAGTATCAGGTGCTGCTGCTAACACAGCAAATAATGCTGTTAAATCTGGTGGATCTTTAGTGAAAAAGATTTTACCTTGGGCAATCGGAATAATTGGTTTGTTACTAGCTTTCTTTTTAATAAAAGGATGTGATAGTGAAAAATCTATAATGGATAATGTAAAAGATGCAGCTAATGAAACAACAGGAGCAATTAAAAATACGGCCAATGGAGTAACTGATGCTGCAGGAAACGTTGTAGATGCTACTGGTAACGCGATTGATAACACAGTTGATGCTGCAGGTAATGTTTTGGATGCTGCTGGTAACGCTATTGGTAAAACAGTAGACGCAGCAGGTAATGCTGTTGATGCAGCTGGAAACACAATTGGTAATGTTGCTGGAGGAATAGTTGATGCTTCTGGTAACGTAGTCAATGCTTTTGGTGAAGCTATTGGAAACTTTTTTAGCTCTGATTTACCTAATGGAACAAAATTAAATATACCTGAAGGTGGATTTGAAGATAACTTTTTAAGCTATATCAAAGACGGAAAAATGGAAGCTGGTAAATACTACGCTTTTGATAGATTATATTTTAACACAGGATCTTCTTCTTTGGATGCTAATTCTATGAATCAAATTGAAAATGTAGCAGCCATAATGAAAGCTTATCCAAAAGTAAATATTTTGTTTAGAGGCCATACTGATAATACTGGATCTGCAGAAGGAAACAAAAGTTTATCTGCTAGCAGAGCATTATCTGTTAAAAATAAATTAGTAGAAATGGGAGTCGCTTCTGGACGCATTAACACTCAAGGCATTGGATCTGTTGATCCTATTGCTGACAATACAACAGCAGAAGGGCGTGCTAAAAATAGAAGAATTGATGTTTCTGTTGTAAAATAGAATATTATAGTTAGTTAGTTTTAGTTTACTAAAGGCTGATAAACAGTTGTTTATCAGCCTTTTTTTTGTTAATAAATTTTATATTTTTAACAAAAAAAAAGTTAACTTGATAATATATTAGAGCGTTATAATCTTTAATCGGATTTTAAACGTACATACATTAACTAATAAATTAATTAACATGAAAAAATACTTTTTATTTGCTTTTGCAATTTTTGGATTTGCAACAATTACTTACGGTCAGGACATTTCTGATAATGCTATTGGTTTACGTTTAGGTGATAGCGATGGTTTTGGAGCTGAAGTCTCTTATCAACGTGCTTTAGGAGATAATAATAGATTAGAAGTAGATTTAGGATGGCGTTCTGGAAGTGCTTATGATGGATTTAAATTAGCTGGTTTATACCAATGGGTTTGGGTCTTAGATGGCGACTTTAATTGGTATGCTGGAGTTGGTGGTGGTGTTGGATCGTATAGTTTTGACAACAAAGCTTTTGACGACGAAACATTTGTTTTTGCTGCTGGAGATATAGGTATAGAATACAATTTTGATATTCCGTTACAACTATCTTTAGATTTTAGACCAGAATTAGGTTTTGGAGATTACAGAGATGATTTAGATTTTGATATTGCATTAGGAATCCGTTATAGATTTTAATATTCCTTATATATAATCCATAAAAAACCACCTTTATAAGGTGGTTTTTTATGTTTTTAATTTAAAATTTTACACTTGTTTAATGTTTTTTGATAAATGGCTTCATATTGTGGTACGATTTGATGAATATCAAAAGTTTTAGCTTGTACTTTAGCATTCATTTTAAATTGCTTTAAAACTGTTTCATCTACCAATATTTTAATAGCATTTTTACTCATGCTATCTACATCTCCAACGTTACTTAAATAACCGGAAAAACCTTCTTTATTCACTTCAGGTATGCCTCCTGTATTACTAGATATTACAGGTACTCCTGATGCCATAGCTTCTAAAGCTGATAATCCAAAGCTTTCGGTTTTACTTGGCAATAAAAACAAATCAGAAAAGCAAAGTATTCTATCAATCTCATTACTATTTCCAAAAAAGACAACCTTATCGCTTATACCTAATTTTTCACATAAACGCTCAGCAGGTTCTCTTTCTGGACCTTCACCAACCATCATTAGCTTAGCAGGAATTTCTTTTTGAATGTTATTAAAAATATTTATTACATCTGGAATACGCTTTACTTCTCGCATATTACTAATATGAGTAATTATTTTTTCATTATCATTAGCCATCATAACACGTTGACAGTCCGTGAAATTATGACTAAACTTATTTATATCTATAAAGTTTGTCACTACATCAATGTCGTTTTTAATATCAAATAAACGCAAGGTATCATCTTTTAAACTTTGCGATACAGCAGTTACTGCATCAGATTTATTAATACTAAAAGTTACTGCAGGTTTATAAAATGGATGACTACCTACTAAGGTAATATCTGTACCATGTAATGTAGTTACAATTGGCACATAAATATCATCTTCTCTTAACATTTTTTGAGCCATATAAGCAGCATAAGCATGTGGTATTGCATAATGTACATGCAAGACTTCAATTTGATGAAGCTTAACCATATCTACTAATTTACTAGATAATGCTAACTCATATGGTTGATAGTGAAATAATGGGTACTCTGGCACATTTACTTCATGAAAATGCACATTATTACCCAATAACTCAAGCCTAACTGGTTGATTATATGTTATAAAATGAATCTCGTGACCACGTTTGGATAGCTCCAAACCTAATTCTGTTGCTACTACTCCGCTTCCTCCAAATGTTGGATAACATACAATTCCTATTTTCATGTAATCTTTATAGTTTTATAACTTGGTCTGTGTAAATCAAATAACTTTACAATTTAATCTATAATTGCTTCGTAAATTGCAGCTTGAATATTTGTTCTAATATCTTCTCTTAATAATGTATTTGGACCTTTTGACGTTGGATACGTCCTATTAGCCATAAATACATATACAATTTCTTGCTCAGGATCTGCCCAAGCATAAGTACCTGTAAATCCTGAATGACCAAAACTAGTCATACTTACACAACCGCAAGTTGGTCCAGCGTCTCCTAATTGTGGCTTATCAAAACCTATACCTCTTCTGTTGTCACTTTCGCAATAATAGCAGGTATTAAATTTATCTAAGGTTTCATTTTTAAAATAACGTTTTCCGCCATAAAATCCTTTTTGTAAATACAATTGCATGATCTTAGCAATATCATTAGCGTTACTAAATACGCCTGCATGACCACCTACACCATCTTGCATTGCTGCTCCCATATCGTGCACGTAACCTTGTACAGTTTGGTAACGGTAATAATCATCATTCTCTGAAGGTACAATCTTAGTATCGCTAATCTTGTCATAAGGATTATACATGGTGTTATTTGCTCCTAAAGATTTATAAAAATGATCCGCAGTCAACTCGTCTAAACGTTTATTATAGTGTGATTCTATATATTGTTTTAAAATATAATAAGGTAAATCACTATAGCGATATTTTAATCTTGATAATAGCTCTGTATCCTTAATAATAGTGTTGATTGAATCCTTATAGTCGTCTCTCATATATAGTTCAGGAGCAACTTTTACCGTAAATCCTTTACTTTTAGTTTTTCTGTAATATTTAGCCGAAGGTTTACTAGTTTCAGGATCTAAAGTCTTATAATAAAAAGGAATCCAAGGTTTTAGTTGCGCATAATGTGACAACATTTTTTTTAGAGTAACATTTTTTTTATTTGAATTTTTGTACGAAGGTATAATTTCAGAAAGTTTAGTATCTAACGACACAATACCTTGCTCCTCTAACTCCATTAATAAAGGTAGGGTCGCTACTATTTTAGTTAAAGATGCAACATCGTATAGGTCATCAAATTCTACTTTTTGTGAACCTTCATAAGTGTGCTTGCCAAAGGTTTTATTATAAATTACTTTTCCTTTTCTAGCAATCACTAACTGGATTCCTGGTGTCATTTTACCATTAACAGCGTAGTTTGCAATCGAATCAACTTTTTTAAGCGCGTAGCTTGACATACCAACACGCTCTGGTATTGAGTATCCTAAACGCTCTAAAGAATTAGCCTGTTTACCATCTCCAACATTAAAAAACTCACCTGCAGATACTGGTAATGTTCCTTTTGCTGGAATTGCACCAAATAGTAATTGAGCCGATTTTTCTTGAGCTATTTTACTATTTTGATAACTAACCACAACACTTTCAATATTTGTTACTGTGCTTAAATCCAATAAAGCATAAGGCTTAGCAAAGATATCTAAAACCACATTGTTTGTACGTGCTATCTCTTGCAACCAAACTAACTCTTTATTTGTAAATTTATAATCTTTCCATGGGCTATCATTTGATTTATGAAAACCAACAATTACTGTATTGTAAGATTGAAGCTTTGCAATAAGCTCGTCTAAATTATCTGCAGCAATTTCATGAACTTTGGTATATTTTTTTAATTCGTTATAAAAAACACTACCAGAATCGTCACCTAAATTGACATAGGCAATCTTTTTTGTTTCAAGATTCCTAAAAGGTAATTGATTAGTGGTATCTCTAGCTATAGTAATAGCGTTTTCCATTAACATTTCATATAAAGCATCGTCCTTAATTCTGTTTAAATCCGAAACTAAGTTATACGTACCTATGGGCTTGTAATTATTTAAACCTACTTTATATTTAGCCATTAATATTTTTTTAACCGAGTGTGCTAATCGCGATTCAGTAATTTCATTAGCATTATATGCCTGAATAAATTTATTTATAGCAGTAGGAACATCTCCTGACATAAGCATGACATCATTACCAGCTTTAAAAGCTGCTAAATCAATATCTCCTGGAGCACTAAAATTGGAAGCACCTTTCATAGTTAATGCATCTGTAAAAATCAAACCTTTAAAGCCTAAACGCTCTTTTAAAATAGATGTGACTATGTTTTCTGATAACGTTGAAGGGTAACCATCTCTAGGCTCTAAGCTTGGTATATTAAGGTGCGCTACCATAACACTAGATAAACCTTCTTTAATTAATTTTTTATAAGGATATAACTCAACCGAATCAATACGTTTTTCGTCAAAACTGACTGTTGGTAATGTTTTATGAGAGTCTGCTTCTGTATCTCCATGACCAGGAAAATGCTTAGCATTAGCTAATACTCCTGTACTTTGCATACCTTTCATAAAGGCTAAAGCCTTATCTGTCACGTTATCTCTATCTTCTCCAAAGGATCTGTTACCAATAATAGGATTATTTGGATTAGTGTTAATATCTACAACTGGAGCAAAATTAAAATGAACTCCAATTCGTTTACAATGCTCTCCTAACTGACGTCCTGTTTGCTCAATTAACTGATTGTTTTTAACAGCACCAAGCGTCATATTCCAAGGAAATGCGTAAGTAGAATCTAAACGCATGCTCAAACCCCATTCTGCATCCATACCAATTAACAATGGTACTTTAGCAGCAGCTTGCAACTCATTATTTAGTTTTGCTTGTCTAACAGGACCACCTTTTGAGTAAATTAATCCTCCAATTTTGTTGTCTCTAATTAGATTTACAATATTAATTTTTTCTTGTGGTGATTGACTTGAAAACACCTGAACCATATATAGTTGTCCAATTTTTTCTTCTAAAGACATACTATTATACAGACTATCCACCCATTGTTGTTGGGCTACAGGGTTTTTATCTAATAAAGGGTTAGGCGTATCTTGTGCAACCATGACACAAGTAAAACATAAAAATAAGACGAGGGATTTTAAATATTGCATATACTGAAATTGACTATTATAGTTACACTTTAATGTACAACTAAAAACTATGCCAAATTAGTATATTTATCCCTATTATTAAAAGACTTTAAGATAGATTTATTACCTAATTACAAACCGTTAATCCATAACAAATTTAAAACCTAATCCAAAATAATTAGCACTTAGTCCTGTATTACGTTGATAATTATTGTACTTAAAATCTATACTTTTTAATCCTAATTCCCAGATATGTGCAGAACTAAAAATATCTGTATAACTTATACCAAAACCATACTGGTTGGCACTAAATTTAGATAAATCATAATCTGATGTGTAAAACTGTTCTGTAGATAGGTTTTGCTCATAAGGTGCAAAGTAGTCTGCTTCGGTTTGATCATAATATCTAAACGATGGATATAATGTAAATTTTTGCGAAATCTTTATTGGGACTTCTATACTAGCTGTATTTGATTTAATTCCCCAATCATCAAAATAATATCTATAATAAGTTCTAACGGTAAAAACTTCATTTAAATAATAATTAAAGCGAAATCCTACAGGAATTTTTATTCTACTGTCTGGTAACCGCTCTATATCATCTGCTAATTGAAATACATCAGTATTACCAGATGATGTGTAATTAGGAATACTAGCTGCATTACCTACGTAATAATTGTCTACATCTGAAAAATATACACGTTGTAGTGGATTTGCTAACCAGCCTTGTTGATTAACAAGATCTAAAAAGACAGAAAATTGTGCATTTTTACTAAGGATTTGAGAAAAACTTAATGATAAAGAATAGGTGTTTCTACCCTTATCCTGAATGGATTTATAATTAACTGGATTATACGCTAATGATGTGTTTCCGTTTTGATCAATTATATTTAAATTACTAAATAAACCCTGTGTTAGATTTCCATTATTATCTTCAAAAGATCTTAACTCTATTGGGTAAACAGGATTCCATGTATCTAAATACACTTTAGCACTTACACCTATTGTCGTATTTTTTTCATTAAAAAGTTTAGTCAATCCACCACCAAAACCTAATGAAAAGTAATCATACTCAGAAGCCAAAGATAGATCGGCATTCCAAATAGTATTTCTATCGTCAGAACTATGAGAGTAATCTGCATTAATATTTGCCCAAACATCACTAGCTGAAGCACCTGACGAAGTTGACCATGGTGTTGCACCATCTGAATCGTCAAAGGGATCTGTATTACTTGAAGATGCTGAAGTATATGCTGAAATTCCTGCATCTATAGTTAAAACGTCATCTTCATTTAGAGGCATACTAACGACTATGGTTGCTGTTGCATCTGTCAATTCTTCAGTACCTATACCTCCAGTAACTGAGGCATTATTACCATCTTGACTGTAATAACTTGATAAAAAATCAACCTCAGTTGTTTCTAAAACACGTTTTTTGTAAACTAATGTAGAATCTTGTTGAGACCATGCACTTCCAAAGCACAAAAACATTATAATTATTATATTATTTTTCATTTTTTGCTTATTAATTACAACCACATCCACCACCTGACTTACCTCCATTAGCACCTGAAGCACCTTCACGATAGACTTGAAAGGCTGTTTCAAAACGATCAATTTTTTTTTGTGTTAATGACATATCTGGATCACTTAAATTTACTTTCTCATATTCTTTTACTACTACACATGAGCTAAACGAAAAAATAAGAGTAACTAAAATAATTGCTTTTTTAATCATGTTTTAAGTTATTTAATGCTATGTTTTTAGAGGTAATAATGGTATTGTTTTCATCAATAATAATGCACTCTACTCCTTTTAATTGATTTACAAAATCTAAACCTGTGTCTTTTCCCATAACAAATATTGAAGTCGCTAATGCATCTGCCAATTCTGCTGTTTTAGTAAAAATAGTAACACTTAAAATGCCTGTTGCAGGATACCCTGTTCTTGGATCTATAATGTGCGTGTATAAGATGTTATTAAATTTTACATATTTTTCATAATTACCAGAAGTGACAACTGCGCTATTATTAACTGGTAACCACGAGAAAATTTTTTCTTTATTTAGTGGATTTATTATGGCAACTTTCCAATCATCTCCATTAGGTTGTTTTCCCCAAGTATTTAAATCACCAGAAGCATTAATAATTCCAGAGATTACACCTTTTGATATTAGCAATGCTTTTGCTTTGTCTGCAGCATAACCCTTACCTATAGCTCCAAAACCAATTTTCATGCCTTCTAATTTTAAAAAAACTGTTTGTTGGTCTTTATCTAATATTATATTTTGATAACCAACCTTATCTACTGATTTTTTGATAGCTTCTTTGGATGGCATTTCAGTCATTGTACCATCAAACTTCCATATTTGGTCCATAGATGCGTAACTAATATCAAAAGCACCATTGGTTAATTTAGAGATTTTTAAAGCTCGATCTATTAAATTAAATAACTCCAAATCAACTTTTACTGCTTTGATTCCTGAATTTTTATTAATTAAAGACGTTTGTGAATTTGGGTCCCAAGACGATATTAATTTTTCTATTCTAGAAATTTCAGAAATTGCTATATTAATAAAAGTGTCTGCTTGCTTTTGGGAGTCTGCTACTACTGTAATATCAAAACTACTTCCCATTAATTTAAGTTTCTTATTATAAGTGTCTTGGCTAAAACCCAAAACATAAAATAATAATACGACTATTAAAATATTAGTTTTCAAAAGCTATTAGTTTTTTGTAAAAGTCTTCAGGAGTTGATTTTTCATAACCTAAACTACCTAACACATTGCCTTTAGCGTTTAATACAAGTATGAAAGGGAAATAACCGTTTGGGTTGTATTTTTCTGCAAGCTTATTATTATCTGCTTGTAAATCTAGAGGTAATTTATTTTGCTTTCTTTTAGGAAAATCTGCCTTGAGCATTACAAAGTGATTTTTAGCTAAATTTTGAAACTGTAAAGTACTCCAAATTTCCTTGTCCAATTTAATACAAGGCGCACACCAATCAGAACCTTGAAAAACTAATATTATATTTTGATTATTTTTATTAGCCAAACTTTTTGCCTTATCTATATCAGTATGCCAATCTTGAGCAAAAGATTGTATTGAGAATAATAGGGTAACAAATAAAATAACTTTGATTTTAGACATAACTAGTTAATATAAATTTACCAATAAATAACGTGATAATTAATTGCAAATTGTGTAACATATGTTACTTTAACCTTAATTTAAAAAAAAAGATTTAAATACTAATTAACTAATAATCAAACTATAATTAACAAATTTAAGTAAGTAAAATAGTTATAAAAATAAGATACCTTAAGAAATAAAAGTAAGTGATTAATTTAAAAATCTGTTGTGCCAACTTTCGCTAGCTGGTACTTCCCAACTTTCGTTTAACTCTTCAATATTAGTAACTAAGTTATTAAAGACAATTGTGTTTTTTGAAACCGCTTTTTGTTTAGCCATTTTTCTAAAATCGGTTAAGGTCTTATGTGCTACAAATTCGCCTTGCTTATAAGACACATTCATTTTATCTAACAAATCTACATTATACAGTTTCTCTAGTTGTTGAATAAACGTGACAGAAGCATCAATACTACAGCCTGTTGCTTTATTTACCTCTTGGTCTAAAGCTAAAATTATAAAACGCTTATATCTAATATCATAGCCAGCTTTTAAGTCGCTACCATGAGCAGTCCAACTTTCGATAAAAATATCTAGCTTAGATTTTATCTCTTCTAATTCGGTATCCGAAAATGAGCGATTAGATTGATAAATCCATACTCTTGATGTCTCTGGTAATGTGTTAAAATCTACTAACATTTTTTTTATCGTTATTCTATTAAATCTATATGTCTGTCGTGGTATCCTAATAAATATAATACACCATCTAATCCTATACTGGAAATAGCACTTTGGGCATTATTTTTTACTTTTGGTTTGGCATGAAATGCAATACCTAATCCTGCTAGGTTGAGCATTGGCAAGTCATTGGCTCCATCTCCAACAGCTATGGTTTGACTAATATCGATGCCTTCTTTATTAGCTATATCTTGTAAATATTCGGCTTTTTTATTACCATCTACAATCTCTCCAAGATAACCTCCAGTAAGCAAACCATCTTTTATTTCTAATTGATTGGCATAAACATAATCAATCCCTAATTCTTTTTGCAAATAGTGTCCAAAGTAAGTAAAACCACCAGATAAAATGGCTGTTTTAAAACCGTATTTTTTTAAAGTATCTATTAACCGTCTTGCACCTTTAGTAATTGGTAAATTGATTGCTACGTTATGTAAAACGTCTTCACTTAACCCTTTTAATAATTGCATGCGTTGTTTAAAACTTTCGTTGAAATCAATTTCGCCTTGCATAGCAGACTCTGTAATTGCCTTTACCTCTGCTCCAACTCCTGCTAATTCTGCAAGCTCGTCAATTACTTCAGTTTGTATTAATGTCGAGTCCATATCAAAACATACTAAACGTCTGTTACGTCTGTAAATATTATCTTCTTGAAACGCAATATCTACATCTAAATCATGAGATATTTGCATGAATTTTTCGGTAAACTCTGCTTTGTTTTCAATTTTACCTCTAATAGATAATTGTATGGATGCTCTTGGATATTCTTCTTCTTTAATTAAAGATGTACGTCCAGTTAAACGCTTAATAGCGTCAATATTTAGGTTTTTTTCTGAAATCACTTTAGTTACCTCAGATATTTGTTCTGCAGTTAGTTTTTCTCCTAAAATGGTAATGATATATCTATCCTTACCTTGCAATCCTACCCATTTTTCGTAATCCTCTAAGGATATTGGTGTAAATTTAGCTTTGACACCTAACTCGTAAGCTTTGAATAATAAATCTTTTAAAACTGCTGCTGAGTTGTTACCAGTTTCTATCTCAAACATAAAACCCAAAGACAACGTATCGTGTATATTAGCCTGACCAATATCTAAAATTTTGGCACCATATTGGGATAAAACGTTAGTTAAACTTGAGGTTAAACCTGGTTTATCTGGTCCTGATATGTTTAGAAGAAAGATCTCGTTGGTCATCAATATACTGCTATTAAAAAGCGACTAGCTACTACTTATTATTTAATTTCTTTTTTTCCGTTCTGTAAGACATGTAGCCATTAAACAAAGCGAATAACACAAAATGAATTATAAATTTTAAAACCGAAAAAGGCACCTCTTTATAGTAATCCCATCCTGCCATTAATAAGGCAAATACAATTCCTGAAATTAAACCTGATAGGATAAATTTTTTGAAATCCATTATAAATTTTGTGCGTTAGCAATTAGCTCGGCAATATCCATAACCTTTATTTCGTTTTCTTTTTCTTTAACTTTTACTCCATCTGACATCATGGTCATACAGTAAGGACAACCTGTTGCAATTATATCTGGATTAGTCTCTAAAGCATCTTCTGTTCTTAACTCATTAATATCTTTGTCTCCTTTTTCTGGTTCTTTAAACATTTGCGCACCTCCTGCTCCACAACATAATGCTGTAGATTTGTTACGTTTCATCTCGATTAAATTTGCATTTAATATAGATAACACATCTCTTGGTGCTAAATATTCTGAATTTGCACGACCTAAATAACATGGATCATGAAATGTAATACGCTTACCATTAAAGTTACTATTCTCTATTTGAATGACTTTATTGTCTATTAATTGTTTGATAAACTGTGTGTGGTGTAACACCTCGTAATTACCTCCTAATTCTGGATATTCGTTTTTTAAACAATTAAATGAATGCGGATCGCAGGTTACAATACGTTTTACGTTATATGAGTTAAGTAACTCAATATTCATCATGGCTTGCATTTGAAACAAAAACTCGTTTCCTGCACGTTTTGCGATATCACCTGTTGAGCTCTCTTCTGTACCTAAAACTGCAAAATTTACTTTTGCTTTGTTTAATATTTTTACAAAAGCTTTGGTGATTTTTTTTGCTCTGTCGTCATAACTTCCTGCTGATCCAACCCAGAATAAAATATCAGGAGTTTTACCTTGGCTCATCATTTCTGCCATAGTTGGCACTATAAGTTGTTCGCTCATAATCTGTTTTATTTAATTGCTGAAAAATCGGTTTTAGCTAATCTTATATAAATGGATAAAATCTTAATTCCGTTTTCCTTTTTATTTTTTGGATCGTTTTGCTCTAAGCTTGCTAACTTTAGTGCTTGTAACCCTAATTGTTTGGTTTGTTTTTCTGTACAGTAGTCACATAATACTTTTTTAAGTTTTATGTCTTGTACTGCTCCAGATTTGTATTTTATTTGTGTTATAATTTTAAATTGAAGTGAATCTTTTTTATAGTCTTGAGCATTTAGTTGTGTTAAACTAAAACTACTGATTATTAATATTAAAATTCTATACTTCAATTATATACGTTATATTTTTTTATACGTTACTATTAAACCTACACCTATCCCTAAAAGCATTCCTGATAATAATCCACCTAAAAAACCAACCTTATATTTATCTAAAATTAAGAATGATAACACACCTAAAGTAGTAGCTATAATGCCAACTATTAGTCTTGTTTTTGATGGTATATTTAATATAAAACTCATGCTTTGGTTTGCGTTAGCGATAGTAATGACATCCTTTTTTTGCTGCCATATATGGCAAAAAAAGATATAATGGATAGCGCGACCCTTGTGGTAACGCCCAAATTATACTACTCGTCTTTCCAGTTTAAACGGTCCATTTGGTTGTAAGGCCAAGGTGCACCATTGTTTTCTATATTGGTCATCATATTGTTAAGCTCCATTGGTGCTGCACTTTGCTCCATTACTAAGTATTGACGCATTTCCATAATAATGTTTAATGGATCAATACTAACTGGACAAGCCTCTACACAGGCGTTACAACTTGTACAAGCCCAAAGCTCTTCGGTTGTTATATAGTCACCTAATAATTGTTTACCGTCGTCTACAAAAGTCCCTTTATTAGCGTCTATGTTTTTACCAACTTCTTCCAGACGATCTCTGGTATCCATCATTATTTTACGTGGTGACAGCTTTTTACCTGTTAGGTTTGCTGGACACTCACTTGTACAACGTCCACATTCTGTACACGTATAGGCATTTAAAAGGTTTACCCATGATAAATCTTGTACGTCACTTGCACCAAACTTTTCTGGCATTGCTGCTTCTGTACCTTCTGCAGGAGCTGCAAATGGATCTGCGTTTGGATCCATCATTAACTTAACCTCTTTAGTTACTGTTGCATTATTTTTAAATTGTCCTTTTGGTGTTAGCTTACCATAATATGTGTTTGGAAATGCTAAAAGGATATGTAAATGCTTTGAAAAGTATAGGTAGTTTAAAAACACTAATATACCTACAATATGTATCCACCATGCTGCACGCTCTATGGTATGCAATGCTGCTTCTGATAATCCACTAAATAATGGAGCTATAAATTGACTGATTACGTTACCTGAATTATAGTCTTGAAATACTGTATCTGTTGCATTCATTATTAAAAATAGACACATTAATACGACTTCAAAATACAATATAATATTACCATCAGATTTAGGCCAACCCTTCATCTCTGACTTCATGAAACGCTTTAGTTTAATAACGTTACGTCGCGTCCAAAAGATGATAACTGCTACTAATACTAGTACTGCCAATATCTCAAAACTTCCTATTAAAAATCCGTATAGTGCTTCTGGAAGTACGCTGTGACCAATTCTATGTGTACCAAATAATCCGTCGATGATAATTTCTAAAACTTCGATGTTTATTATTACAAATCCTACGTAAACAATAACGTGTAAAAATCCAGCTATTGGACGTTTGACCATTTTACTTTGCCCTAAAGCAATGTATGCCATGTTTTTCCAGCGTTGTGGTTTATTGTCTGATACGTCAACGTCTTTACCTAGTTTTATGTTTCTGACTAATTTTTTTACATTGTTTGCAAAGTAGCCAATACCTGCAAAAAGTATTATTGCAAAAATTATGTTAGGTATGTATTCCATATAGTTAGTTTAGTTAGTTTTAATTTTGGTTTAATCTTTAAGCTCGTTTCCTTCTGCGTCGTATTGTTTTGGTTTTTTACCAAATAATGAGAAGTGTACGTAACGTTTAGGGTTTAGTTTCATGTCCTCTAAAAGTTGCTCCATTTGTAATGCTGCACCTTCTAGGTTTGTATATAAGCCATCGTCTTTAAGTAATTTACCAAGTGACCCTTCTCCGTTTTTAACGTTTGCCATCATGGTATTTACGCTAGCTAAGGTTGCTTGTAAATCTTCAACCGTTTTTGCTATATCTACTTGGTTTAACTTTTGGCTCATTTGGTTTAGATTACCACTGGTTTGATTAAAGTTATCTACCATTGTAGTTATGTTTTCGTCATTTTTTTTAACTACAGAGTTAATCGAATACGCTAATCCTTTGTAAGATTTTAAGGTAGCATTTAATTCGGCTAACGTGTTTTGTAATCCATTTTCAGATTTGTCTGCGATAAGACCATTAAGGTTACCCATTAAAGTGTCTACCGTTTTTAACGTTCCGTCAAGGTTAGTACTTAATTGAGAAAAATCACTGGTAAGGCTAGTTACTAAGCCTTCCTCTACATCTGATTGGATTAAATCGCCATCCTTAGCCATTTGATTGTCATCTGCAGGTTTTATTGCTAATGCATTTCCACCCATTAAACCTGTTTGGTACATGCTAATTTTACTGTTTTTAGAAAACTGTAATTGTTTGTCTACAGAAAAAGCAACTCTTGTTTTACCCGTTTCAAAATCATATTTGATTTCTTTAACCTTACCTACCGTATTCCCTTTTATGGTTACTGGAGCAGATACTGCTAATGAGTTATAATCAAACTCTGTATAATACGTATTGTTAGAATCAAATATATTATTCCCTTTTAGATAACTAAATCCAAAAATGAAAAATATTATTCCAAGAATAACTAATATGGCTGTTTTAACTTCTAGTGATAGTTTCAAGATATGAAATTTAGATTGGTAACAAAATTAGAAAATAAATATAAAAGAATCAGTCTAATTAGACTCGGTTTTTAATGCTTCAGACAGTTTGATTTGTTTTCCGTCTTTAAAAGCAACAATATAAGCGTCCTTATAACCTTTATTTTTAGCTTCTATTTGTAGCTTTTGAATCTTATTATAATCCGACGTGTAACCATAATAATATTTATACAGTCCACCTGATTTTTCTCTAGAAATATCTTGCAATCCCTTAAAATTATAGGCTTTAGGCTCTAAAGATTTTGAGCTAGCTGCTATTTGAATTTTAAAAACAGTGTTTTTAATAGTGTTTTCTTCTATAGAAATAGTATCAGCAATAGGTGTTTCCATAACTATACTACCTACATTTTTATCAATTTCGGTTTTATAATCCAAAATTGCATCAGATATAGACTTAGATAATTCTTTTTGACCCTTTGTAGAATTTAAATAAGCACCTTCAGCAGTATTAGTAATAAAACCAGTTTCTACCAATACACTAGGCATAACTGTTTGATGCAAAACTATAAATCCAGCTTGTTTAACTCCTCTGTTTTTTCTTTTTAATTTATTAGTGAAAGCATTTTGAATTAACGATGCCAATTTTATACTTTGATCTAAATACTCTTCTTGCATTAATGACAACCCTATAAAGGATTCTGGTGAGTTTGGATCAAAACCCTTATAGTTTTCCTTATAATTTTCTTCTAAGTAAACAACTTCGTTTTCTGCTTTAGCAACTTCAAAATTTGTTTTGTTACGGTGTATTCCTAATACATAAGTTTCGGATCCAGAAGCTTGCGTATTGTGTGCATTACAATGTATTGATACAAAAAGGTCTGCATTGGCATCATTTGCAATCTTTCCTCTTTTAAATAAATCTACAAAAACATCCGTTTTTCTAGTATATACGACTTTAATATCATCGTTTTTTTCTAAAATTTTCCCAACACTTAAAACAATGTTTAAAGCAATATCTTTCTCTTTTAGTCCAGTTTTAGCGTGTTTACCTGGATCTTTCCCACCATGACCTGCATCTAAAACTACGATAAACTTACCATTACCACCTTGTGCATGGCTAGTTTGAAAGCTATTAAATGTTAATACTATTATAAAGGATACTATAAGTTTAAAAATGTTCGTTTGCATAGATGTTATAACCAATTTATTTTGCGTTTAGTATGATTTATAAATTTTAACGAATATTAAAACATTCACAAAAAAATATATGTAGTTTTGTCAATTCAAATACCAAGCCATACTTTTACAAAAATACATTTAAAAGCGTTGCGTACACACAGTCTTAACATACTTTTTACTTTGAGTTTTACAGTGTTTATTAACACTCTAGGCTTTGCGCAAGGAGAAATCCCTAAAAAGGGCGTTGACTTACCTGCAGTAAAAACAACCGAATTACAAGTCAATACCATAATTGACACTACAAAAACTGACAAAGACAAACCTCTTTTGTCTGAAAAATCTGGCGACAGCACTACTGTAGACACCATAAAAGTCAAACCTTTACTATCTAGTACAGTTTCTTATAAAGCTAAGGATTACATGTCCTATAAGAAAAAGGAGTCCAAAATGCATCTTTATAATGAGGCTGAAGTGCTTTATGAAGATATGGAGGTTACTGCTGGTCATATTATTTTAGATTTTGATAAAGATTTAATTTATGCTAAAGGTATAATTGACGATTCGACTAAACTTTACAAACAGCGACCTGTATTTAAACAGGGTGAAAATGTCATAGAACCAGATTCTATTGTATTTAATACGGTTACTAAACAAGGGTTAATATATAATTCGGTTACCGAACAAAATGGTGGTACATTAATAACAGAAACTACTAAAAAAGTAAATGACTCAGTTTATTACTTAAAAAACGCAAAATTTACAACTGCTGAAGATTTAGAAGATCCAGAATATTATTTTTTAATTAGAACAGGTAAGTTAGTGCCTGGTAGTAAAGTTATTACTGGACTAACTAACTTATTTATATATGATGTCCCTACACCTTTAGGATTACCTTTTGCCTTTTTTCCTTTAACTAAAAAACAAACGTCAGGAGTTATTTTTCCAAGTTTTGGAGAGGATGGTAATCGTGGGTATTTTTTGCAAAATGGTGGGTATTATTTTGCCATTAGTGATTATTTTGATTTAGCATTATTAGGTGATTATTATACCAATGGTAGTTACGGTTTAAGGGTAGAAAACAAATACGCAAAACGTTATAAATTTAGAGGTAACCTAGCTTTTAGATATGAAAACTTAATTACTAGTGAGCGTGGTTTTCCGGATTATGCAAAAACAACTATATATAATTTACGTTGGTCACATCAACAAGATGCTAAAGCTAATCCAAACGCTAGATTCTCGGCTAACGTTAACTTAGGTAGTCAAAATTATTACCAACAATCTATTAACCAAATTAACTTACCTAGTACGCAAAATAATACGTTAGCGTCTTCTATTGCCTACTCTAAAACGTTTCAAGGTGAGCCACAAGTTAATATAAATTTAACAGCTTCTCACTCTCAAAACACGCAAACAGGAGCTATTAATATGACCTTACCAACCTTTCAAGGTAGTGTTGGTCGGATTTTCCCGTTTGCACCTAAAGAAGGCACAAAAAAGGGAATGCTAGAAAATATAAACGTCCAATACAATCTAAGAGCAGAAAATAGAATTACAACTACTGACGAATTTTTCTTTAAAAGTGAAATGTTTGATGATGCTAAAATAGGTGCACAACACACTATACCGTTATCAACTAACTTTAAAGTTTTTAAATATTTTAGTATGAGTGCTAGTGCAAACTTTAACGAAGTTTGGACATTAAACACTGTTAACAAATATTATGATGCTGATGAGGAAGAAATTGTAACAGAAGATATTAATGGTTTTGACAGCTTTAGGACTTATAATTTTTCTACAAGTTTAGGAACAACTATTTATGGTATGTTTAACTTTGATAAGAAAAAACAAGGTAAAAAACTGCAAGCTATAAGACACGTAATAAGACCATCTATTAGTTATAACATTAATCCTGCATTTGATAATTATTATGATACAGTAGAAGTTATAGACGCTGATGGTACTACACAATCAGAATATACACGTTTTGAAAACAATCTTTTTGGAACACCTAACAACAACTACTCTAGCTCTATTGGAATTGGAGTTTCTAATAATTTTGAAGCCAAAGTACGCGACAAGGACTCCACAGTGGTTGAACCTAAAAAGATAATACTACTTAACAACTTAAACTTTTCAACATCTTACAATGTTGCTGGTGACTCTTTAAACTGGAGTCCGATTAGAGTGACAGGAGGTACACAATTGTTTAACAATAAAATGAATATAAACTTTGGTGCCACTTTAGACCCTTATGCCTTAGACAATAATAATGTTAGAATCAATACTTATAACATTGACAATAACGGAAGTTTATTTAGAATGACAAGTGCTAACTTAACCATGGGTTATTCTTTTGATAGCAAAGGATTAAGTGCTTCTAGAGATGAAAATGAAAATGCTAGAAACGAACGTCTTTTAAGTGGTGGTCGTGATGATGATTTATTTGGTGTCTCGCAGGATTTTGCGGACTCTAGATTTTTAGATGATGATAAAGATGAAGACAAGGATGAAGAACCAAGTGAACTTTACAATTATGGAATTCCTTGGAATTTTAGATTAGCCTATGCCATAAACTACTCCAATAATGCTAGGCAAAACGAAATTTCATCACACTCGTTAATGTTCTCTGGAGATTTAGATATTGCACCACGTTGGTCCATTGGAGGTTCTTCTAGTTATGATTTTAAAAACAAAGGCTTTGGTTTAACTCAATTGCGTTTTCAAAGAGATCTTTTAAGTTGGCGAATGAATTTTACTTGGGTTCCGTTTGGCACTTATAACCGTTGGAATTTCTTTATAGGAATCAAGTCTAGTATATTACAGGATTTAAAATACGAGCAACGTCGTAAACCTGATGAAGGTTTATAAACTAACTTTAAGCTAATACATCACTTTACTTTTATGAAAAAGATAATTACTACATCAAAAGCACCTGCTCCAATTGGACCATACAATCAAGCAGTTTTAAGTGGCAATACCTTATACACTTCTGGACAAATAGCATTACATCCTGAGACAGGAGTACTTGTCATGGATGATATTAAAACAGAAACAAAACAAGTTATGGAAAACATGAAAGCGGTATTAGAAGCAGCTGACATGACCTTTGAACACGTTATAAAAACTTCAATATTTATTAGTGACATGCATAACTTTGCACAAATAAATGAAGTTTATGGTACTTATTTTATAGATGAAACTGCTCCTGCAAGAGAAACAGTTGAAGTTGCTAATTTACCTAAGTTTGTAAACGTAGAAATTAGTATGATTGCTGTTAAATAGCTTTAATTAACAGCTCTGCAGTTGCTAAATTTGTAGCCAAAGGTACGTCGTGCACATCACAAAGACGCATTAACATTAATACATCAGGCTCATGTGGGTGTTTTTCTAGAGGATCTCTAAAAAACAATACCATATGGCATTTACCTTCTGCTACTCTAGCAGCAATTTGTGCATCTCCACCTAAAGGTCCAGACAACATCCTTACCACTTCAAATCCTGCTTTTTTAACTTTTTTACCTGTAGTACCTGTAGATATTAAAGAGATTTCTTTTTGAAGTAATTTATCTTTATGCTCATTTAAAAACTGAACCATTTCAGCTTTTTTTCCATCGTGTGCAATTATAGCTATCTCCATTTAATTAATTGTATTGGTATGATAAGCTACTAACCCTTCGATTGGTCTTCTTTCAAAATTTCCTACTTTAAAATTTAGTTCTTCAGCTACAGCTTTGATTTCTTTTTGACAGAAAAATGCTATGGAACCAGCAAAATGTACAGGAACCGTTTTTAATTCTTCCTTATACTGTAAAATCATATTTTTAGCAAAACGTCTAATTCCAGATTTTATTAATTCTACTATATATTTAGAGTCTTTGTTTAAAATCATAAACTCAGCAAATTGCGCTAAATAGGCATTTGGATTGGGTTGTTTATATAGATTATACTTAATGTAATCTGCCTCTAGATTATACTTGTCAGCAAAAGCAATTCTGATATCTTCAGGCATATGGTTGTAGTAATAATCACGTAATAACTCTTTACCATAATAGTTACCAGAAGCGTCATCCATGATACTATAACCTAATGATTTTACACGTTGGTGTAATTGTTTACCATCAAAATAACTACAATTAGAGCCTGTACCTAATATACAAACTACAGCAGCTTCTGTTGGATTGTTAATAGTTGCATATACTGCAGCCATAGTATCCTCGTCAACTAAAACATCTGCATTTGGAAAAAACTCTTGCAGAATAACTTTTAACATCAATCTTGGTTTTTCTGTACCACAACCTGCTCCATAAAAAAAGACATGCGTTACAACCTCTTTATTGTCCTTTAATGCTGCACTTTTTTTTAAGATTTTTTTAATCTTTTTTTCATTCAGTATTGCAGGATTTAAACCTTTTGTACGGATTTTTTCTAATAATTGGTTCCCGTCTTTATCGACTGCAATCCAATCACATTTTGTAGAGCCACTATCAACAACTAAAATCATATTTTGAATATTTATGGTAAGATAAAAAAAAGCACAGTAACTAGATAAAATTTATCTATTTACTGTGCTAAAATTATAAAAAACTACACGTATTATAGTGTATTAATTTTTTGAGCTAAGTCAACTAATTTATTAGAATATCCAAACTCATTATCATACCATGATACTAATTTGAAAAACTTAGAATTTAACTCGATAGCAGAGTCTGCATCAAAAACGCTTGTTTGCACTTCGCTAACAAAATCTTGAGAGACTACAGCATCTTCAGTATAACCTAAAACACCTTTCATAGCGCCTTCAGAAGCTTTTTTCATAGCTGCTTTAATGTCTTCTAAAGATGTATCTTTTTTAGTTCTTACTGTTAAATCTACTACAGAGACGTCGGCTGTTGGTACTCTAAAAGCCATACCAGTTAATTTACCATCTAATTCTGGAATTACTTTTCCTACTGCTTTTGCAGCTCCTGTAGATGTTGGAATAATGTTATTTAATGCACTACGACCTAAACGATAATTTTTAGGTGAAGGCGCATCCACAGTAAATTGTGTAGACGTTGCTGCGTGAATTGTAGTCATTAATGCTTCTTCAATTCCAAAATTATCTTCAATAACTTTAGCGATTGGTGCTAAACAGTTAGTTGTACAAGACGCGTTAGAAACGATAGTATCTGCTGCTGTTAATTTATCGTCATTTACACCCATTACAAACATTGGTGCATCTTTACTTGGTGCAGAGATTACTACTTTTTTAGCACCACCTTCAATATGGTAATTAGCTGTTTCTAAAGTTGTAAAAATACCTGTACATTCTGCAACTACATCTGCACCTGCTTGATCCCATTTTAAGTTTTTTGGATCTCTTTCTGCTGTAATACGAATCGTTTTTCCGTCAACAACAAGGTTTCCGTCTTTTACTTCGATAGTACCATCAAATCTTCCGTGTACAGAGTCATACTGTAATAAGTAAGCTAAATGGTCTACATCTAACAAATCGTTAATTGCAACAACCTCTACGTCACTACGTTTTACTGTCGCTCTAAAAACGATACGACCAATTCTACCAAATCCGTTAATTCCTAATTTTAATGTTGACATATTATTTTTTTTATTTGTAATCAGTTTATATTATGTGGTCATGATATCTGACACACGTATCAATTCTTCGTTAATTTTTGATTTTCCTTTTACTGCTTGTTCTAAAGGTGTTAATTGTATGGTATCGCTTAATAATCCAACCATATAATTAGACTTACCTTCTAATAGACTTTCTACTGCTTTTACACCCATTCTACTTGCTAAAACGCGGTCAAAACAAGATGGTGAGCCACCACGTTGCATATGTCCTAAAACTGAGACACGTACTTCGTATTCTGTCATATTTTCTTCGACATAATCTTTAAGTTCAAAAACGTTTTTACCAATTTTATCACCTTCGGCTACAACAACAATACTAGATGATTTACCTGACAATTTACTGCGTCTTAAAGACTCTAATAATCTATCTAAACCTAAATCTTCTTCAGGAATTAAAATCTCTTCTGCTCCTGCTCCAACACCTACGTTTAAAGCAATATGACCAACGTCACGACCCATAACCTCGACAAAAAATAGTCTGTTATGAGAACTTGCTGTATCTCTAATTTTATCGATAACTTCCACAACAGTATTTAAAGCGGTATCATAACCTAATGTATGTGATGTACCGTAAATATCATTATCAATTGTCCCTGGTATTCCCATTACTGGGAAATCAAATTCTTGATTAAAAATTAATGCTCCTGTAAAAGTACCATCTCCACCAATAACGACTAAGCCATCAATGTTTGCTTCTTTTAATACATTGTATGCTTTTTGACGTCCTTCTTTAGTACGAAACTCTTTAGATCTTGCAGATTTTAAGATAGTTCCTCCTTTATTAATAATACCTTTTACGTTACGAGCAGTTAATTCTTTAAAATCTCCTTCTATCATTCCTTCATAGCCACGATAGATTCCAGCACATTCTATATTATAGTATGCACATGTTCGGGCTACAGAACGGATGGCTGCATTCATCCCAGGAGCATCTCCTCCAGAAGTCATTACAGCTATTTTTTTTATGGTTTTTGACATGTATTTTTTATTATCAAAGTAAAATTACTAAACAAATATTATATATGACATCGGTTTTAACAAAATTTTGCAATAAGCGCAAAACTATAACGTTTTCGTTAATAACTTAATAAAATACAGGCTATTAAATGAAGAAAAATACAGAATTGATAATCTGTTATTCCTCTTCTTTGATGGTCATATTTTGAGGAAAAGGGGAATTGTTTTCAGGTTTTTTTTCCGGAGTTTCGTCTTCAGAAATTATACCTTCGTTTTCATCTTCTTTTTTAGGATTGAAGATTTTACGCATTAACTCGCCAAACGTATCAAAGGATACACTATAGGATATACCTACACCTTGTGTGTAACCAATCTCTTCTCCAAAATTACGGATACTATTTTCGCGATTAAACACTTTTGCTGTAAGTGTACCTTCCTCGTTAAGTAAAAAGTCTACTTGTACATCTCCAGCGATTACAGAATCACCTAAACCACCAACAGGAACACCGACTTTACCGTTAATTAATACACGATCAGATATTTTGGTTTGTAATGTCAAACCTACACGATTGTCTGTTTGATATTCTGGGTTATTTGTACCAGCTTCAAAATTAACACCAATATCAAATTTACCATCTCCACTAGATAACAGATTATTAACTAGTCCATTTAATCTTTCAGTTAAGGTACCTGTAAAATTAATATCATTTAACCCACTACTAAACGCACCTGTTGCTATTAAAAATAAGGCTTGACTTTCTTTTTCTTCATTAGTATCTAATCTATAATCCAGCTCTGATTTAATTGTTGAGCTTGTAGTTGGAAAATCAAATTGATAGGCTATCTCTGGTCTTTCTAACCTATCTGTTAAAGCCAAAGTCAGCTCGACAGGAATACTTCTATTAATAGGATTATCTAATAAAGGTGATGGATTAGCACGCGTTAAATATTTAGCTTTAATATTTATAATGGCGTCTAATGGTTTACCATTCCATGCTAAACTACTAGTGTAAGGCTCAACAATAAATTTTTTCTGAATAACACCTCCATAAAAGAAGTTATAAACCCCTTCATACACCACAAAGTCACCATACATATTAAATTTATTATTGGTATTTATTTCAATTAATAAACCACCAACACCACGACCTTTAATAGTACTTCCTGAAGTTTTGTCTATTAAAATTTCTATTTCTGCGTCCTCGGTAACATCTAATTCAAAATTTAAATCTAAACCTGAATCTGTCTCATTTTCTAAAACAACACCTTCTTGTTTAGCTTTTTTTTCTTCTGGACTTAAAAAATGAATGATTGAATTATCTCCAAAGGATTCGTTATCATTTAAAGGAATTTTAAAGACGGTTCCTTTTTTAGTTTCACCAATAACATTAATACTTAAACTCTCGGTTGGTCCAAAAATAGAGGCTGATCCACCAATAAAACCAGTACCATAATATAAAGACTCTTCGGTTTCTTTCGTATCTAAAACTAGTAATCGTTGTGTTTCTAGATTTAAATCTAATTTCCATTTAGAAAAATTAGTATGACTAATACTTCCATCTAATACACCTTTAGACGCCTCTTTAGTATCTGTTATATTAATAGTATTAAATATAAAACTTTGGTTTTTTAATGTTACAGAAGCATCATCCTGAAATGCATAATCCACATTTAAATAAGGTACACCTAAACCACCATTATTTATATTTAACTGTCCATTAAAATTAGGCTTGTCCAAGCTACCTATTACTTTAGCTTTACCAAAGACATCACCTCTAATATCACTTAAAACACCTTCTAGGAATGGATTAAGAATTTTTAAATTGAATTTATTAAAGTCCAAATCCACATCAATTGAAGCATTATCTGCTGCTACATTAACGTTACCTTTTGCTGTAAATGAATTGGTATCGTCATCTTTAATCTTAGCATCTACAACATAACTGGATAGCGTTGCATTACCTGCAATTTTTGCATCAAAAGACCCTAAAAATGTGTCGTTTACCTCTAAATCGTCAATGATAATTGAGGAGTTTGGCAAGTAGCTTCCGTTTTGTTGTAATACATCTAACTTACCATTTATATTTCCTGCTAAGGATAAACCATCAAAATCTGGTACAATCTTATTTAAATCAACATCTTTAAAATTTAATTTTATGTCTTTGTAGGTTGAGTCTTTTATGATTCCTGCTAGTTTAATTTCTTCATTTTCATGATTCATAACTAACTCCTCAATTTTAAAGTCTTTAAAATCCCTGTCAAATATTACTTTATTTAACTTGTTTTTTTCTTCATTTACATACCATTTATTGCCTTTAAAAGTAACATCACTCTTTTTAAAACCAACTACAGATTGGTTGTCTTTATTGATGGTATGATAAAAACTTAGGTTGTAAAAATCGTCATTACGCTTACCTCCTTTAAACTCTGATCTCATGAACAATGTATCGTTTAAAGTCACGTTAATTAAATTAAACTTAGACACGCTATAGTGTTTAGTATATACACTATCCACTTCTACGTAAGTATTAAATAATGGGTTATTATTATCCACTTGCACCTCAATTGCATCTGCAAAGTAATCTAGCAACTTAATTTTTGGTGATTTAAAGGTTAGTTTAAATGCTTTTTCGTTACTCTCTACACGTCCTTTAATAAAAGTATTGGCTCCTACCTCTAGTTCTGGCAAAAAGACTTCAATTATTTTATTATAAATTTTAAAGTTAAAATCTACATATTGATTACCTTCAATTTTATTTGGAACATAATTAGTGTAGATACTTTTAAGTGAATTTTCAAATAACAACTCTAGGTCATTAAACTTAAAATTTCCTTTTAATTGTCCTTCGACAATTTCTGGAGAGTTGACTTTAATAAATCGCTCGTCTTCAATAAACTCTGAGCTAATGGCAAAATCCTTAAAGGTATAGGTGTCATTCTCGTTAATATAAACTGTGTTTTTAAAATTGATACTTCCAACAGCGTCGTCTATATTATTAGCAGTCATTTTCATGTCAACAATACCTTTAAACTCTGATTGCTCATCTCTGTTATAAAAGTTAAGCGCTTTTAAATTGGCATAATCTACTTTGGCAACAAAGTCAAATGTTCTGACATCTTTAGATAAATCTGCTAAACCATTAAACTCTAGTTGTAAGTTTTTATCATTCGCAACTAATTTACCATTAAATTTACTTTGTTTGTATTGACCATTAACTACAATACCTTGGTAATTATATTTATTATAATTTATGCTATAAATATCTCCTTTAAGTTGAGTTTTTAGGTTTTCTTTTTTAAAACCAACACCATCAACATCTACATTTAAAGAGGTACTACCTAAATTAGGGTCGTCTAACATTTTACCCAAATTAAACTCGTCTAAAATAATATTACCTTTATAAGATGCATAATCTATATTATCTATATTAGACATCTCTAAATTAGAATTTACAAATCCTAAAGAGGTACTTATTTCTAGATTAGCCTTAATTTTTTGAGTTGTAATATTAGTGTTTCCAACTACCTTAAAATTACCTAACTTATCAAATATAGAAGGAATAGACTCTCCTAAAACATTTGGCAGTAATGCTTTTAAATCTTTATAATTAGAAGATAAATTTTCAAAATTACCTTGCATTGAAAAGTTGTTGTCTGCTGTATTAAATAAGTTTTTAAAATTAAGTGTTCCGTAAATTTTAGTATTTCGGCTAGTCTCTAACTTTAAATTTTCAGCAGTAAGATTATTTAGCGTACCTGATAATTTTGTAGAAAAATCTGCTCTTTGGTTTATACCAAATTCGTTGTAAAACACATTTAATTCATCTAACAACACACTTCCTTCAGTAAAGTTAGCTTCTACTTTAACTTTATCTTCAAACTCTTTAAAATCTGCTCTGTTATAACTAAAAACTAAATCACCTTGCAAGTAGGATTCAGGTGTTTTTAAGTTTAAATCATCAAAACGCATTTGAGACAATGTGTAAGAAAAATTGGAGGTTAAATTTTCTAATCTTAAACCACGACTGTCTACAAATTGCATGGTATTTATTCTGGTTTTGACATCACTACCATCAATAACAAAATTGGTTCCATTTAAATTAATACCATGAAAATTAAGTATTTCTGGTGTCTCCTTGTTATAGTTTATAAAATTAAACGTTCCGTTAGAAATTGTTACATCACTAGAGGATAATAAAAAGGTGCTTTTTTCTGGTCTAGGGTTATCGTCGTCAAACCTAGCCACAAATACATCAAGATTAGTATCTGTTTCGTCCTTATAGGTTACAATATTAAAAACTAAATCTTCTAACTTAATATCTGCAAAGTTTAATTTTCCATTATATAAATTTCTAAAATTAACAATTGAGGTATTTAACTCGGTTGCACTTATAAGTGTGTCTTTTTTGTAATCTCTAATTAAAACCCCTTTAATCTCAACGTCTCCATTAAACTGAAGTCCAACCTTTTCTATATTAATATTGGTTTTATATTGGTCGTTTACCCAATTAGTAGCAGATTTACCTAAACGCGTTTGGACAGCTGGAATAGATAAAACTAACACCAAAATGACGAATAATAATAGCAATATTGCTACCAGTTTACCTATTATTTTTAGAGTTTTTTTGATACTACTTTTAAAGTTAAAAATTATACGGAATAACTTACTTTTGTAATTATAATAACAAATGTAATTGAGTTGTTAAACATTTCATCAAAATTAACAATTATTATGCCTAAAAATAACTAATGACTTCACAAAATATTTATATACTCGGAATTGAAAGTTCTTGTGATGATACAGCAGCTTCTGTTATCCTTAACGGAAAAATATTAAGCAATGTTATTGCCAATCAAAAAATACATGAAGCTTATGGTGGTGTTGTACCAGAATTAGCCTCTAGAGCACATCAACAAAATATTGTTCCTGTGGTTGATCAAGCTTTAAAACAAGCAGGAATAACTAAAGACCAACTTAATGCTATAGCATTTACAAAAGGTCCAGGGTTAATGGGAAGCCTACTTGTAGGTACGTCGTTTGCAAAATCGTTAGCTTATGGATTAAACATACCTTTAATAGACGTCAACCATATGCAAGCTCATATTTTGGCTCACTTTATAGATGAAGAGGGTTTTAACAAACCGCCTTTTCCTTTTTTAGCAATGACTATTTCTGGTGGACACACTCAAATTGTAAAAGTTAAGCACTACTTTGATATGGAAGTTATTGGCGAAACTATTGACGATGCAGTTGGAGAAGCTTTTGATAAAAGTGGTAAAATTTTAGGGTTAGGTTATCCAGCAGGTCCACAAATAGATAAACTTGCAAAGTTGGGTAATCCTAAAGCGTTTGCTTTTACCAAGCCAAAAGTAGATGGTCTTAACTTTAGTTTTTCTGGATTTAAAACTGCTGTTTTATACTTTATCCAAAAACAAGTTAAATTAAACCCTAATTTTATAGCCGAAAACCTTAACGATATTTGTGCGTCAATACAATACACCATTATCGGCATTTTGACTGACAAATTAAAAAAAGCAGTCAAACAAACTGGTATAAAACATATTGCGATTGGTGGTGGTGTATCTGCTAATAGCGGAATAAGACAAGCTTTAAAAGAAGCCGAAACCAAACACGGTTGGACAACCTACGTGCCAAAATTTGAATTTACAACAGATAATGCTGCAATGATAGCCATAGTTGGTTATCTCAAATATTTAGATGGTGACTTTGCAGAGCAAAATGTTATGGCTAATTCTAGACTAAAAATATAACAGCAATATTAGCAAATACCATTAATTACGCTTCACTTAAACTTAAATTTTGTTTTTTTGTTGAAATAAAATTATTTAAAAAAAATGAAAACCTTTATTAGACTTACTATTTGCCTACTAACCCTTTCTGTTTACGCTCAAAAAGATTTAGAAAAAGAATTAGATACAATAGTAACTGTAGAACAAGCTGAAAAATTTTTAGTAAATAAAAAATCTAGAAAAAATAAAATTTTAATTTTTAACGAAGAAAAGCACAAAACAAAACTTGCTACAAAATTATTGAGCACGAGTGTTGGTAGTACAGAAGTTGTTAAATCTGAATTTACAACCACTCATTATAAGGTTATTGACAAAACTGACGAAAGACATTATCGTATTAGTTACATATATTTTGATGGAAATGCATTGGACGCGACACAAATTGTAGAATACAAAAATGAAATTTTTAAATCTTACGAAGAAGGCATTAGTTTTGACGACTTAGCTAAGCGCTACTCAATGGATAAAAATGCAAAACGAGGTGGCGATTCTGGTTGGCTAAAAGAAGGAAGTATGCCTGTAGAAGTTGAAGAACAAGCCTTTAATTTAGATAATAAATTAGACACACTATACACTATCAGAGTACCAGAAAGTAATGGTTTTTACATTGTCTTAAAAACCGAAAGAATTAAAAAAATTAAAGAAATTAAAGTGCTAAAAGTGATAGCAAAATAAGGTTATATGCAATTATTTTATAATCCAAATATAGCTCCAGATACTATTCAATTTTCGTTTCCAAAAGACGAAAGTAGACATATTGTTAAAGTGCTTAGAAAAAAAACAGGTGACCAACTTAATATTACTAATGGAAAAGGTTACTTATTTGAAGCAGAATTAACCATTGCTGATCAAAAAAACTGTGTTGTTAATATTTTAAAAACCACACATCAAGCGCCTAAAGATTATCAATTACATTTAGCAGTTGCACCTACTAAAATGAATGATCGTTATGAATGGTTTTTAGAAAAAGCAACCGAAATAGGTATTACTAGCATTACTCCTATAATTTGCGACCATAGCGAAAGAAAAGTAGTTAAAATTGAGCGATTTGATAAAATTATTCAATCTGCAATGAAGCAATCTTTAAGTTGCTACTACCCTGTTTTAAATGATCCAATTTCATTTAAAGACTACATAAATCAAGACTTTAGTGGTGATTTATTTATTGCGCACTGTGAGGATACCGATAAAAAATCTTTAAAATTTCAGGCACTTCCAAAAAAAGAAATCACAATTTTAATTGGACCAGAAGGCGATTTTTCTGTTAAAGAAATAAAAATGGCAATTCAGAATAAATTTATTCCTGTAACTTTGGGAGAAACAAGGCTACGTACAGAGACTGCTGCAATTGTAGCATGTCATAGTATTGCTTTTATAAACGAGTAATTTATGAAGCTAAGACACTTTATTATATTTTCTTTATTCTCAGCTTTTTTACACAGTCAGGATTTAGCAATATTAAAGTACAAAGGTGGTGGAGACTGGTACAGTAATCCAACTGCATTACCCAATCTGATTAAATTTTGTAATGCCAATATTGATACCAAAATAAACGATAAGCCAGAAACTGTAGATGCTGGAAGTGTGGATATATTTAGGTTCCCGTTGTTACATATGACAGGTCATGGAAATGTCTTGTTTGATGATGATGAAGCTGAAAATTTACGTAACTATTTAAAATCTGGTGGTTTTTTACATATTGACGACAATTACGGTATGCAACCGTATGTTATTACTGCATTAAAACAAATATTTCCTAACAAAGAATTAAAAGAATTACCAACCTCGCATCCTATTTTTAGCACTGCATTTGTATTTAAAGATGGCTTACCAAAAATACATGAACATGACGGTAAACGTCCACAAGCATTTGGATTGTATCATGACCAACGCTTAGTGGTTTTATTTACTTTTGAAAGCGATTTAGGTGATGGTTGGGAAGATCCAGAAGTACACAATGACCCAGAAGACATTAGGCTTAAAGCTCTAAAAATGGGAGCCAACATTGTTAAATATGCATTTGAAAATTAAAACTTAAAAGTATATTTTCTATTAAAGACTTTCAGTTATATTAGCCTAAGTAATTATATTTCAACATAAAATATCTTAACTTACTACTAAGTTTATTTACTAAATTAATTAAATAGTATTAATCAATTTGCAACTTACACACTACACTACCAAATTTAATCAACAACAGTTCCCGATAACAGTTGTTTGCGAAAACGTTTCAAATGCACCTAATATAGGTAGCCTTTTTAGAGCTTGTGATGCTTTTGGTATTGAAAAATTAATATTTTGTGGAACAGACATTCCATTAGGTCGTAAAATGACAAAAACATCTAGATCCACCGAAAAATCTGTAAATTACCAAATACAAAAATCAGCATTAGATGTAGTAACTAAATTAAAGCAGGACAATTATTTTATAATTTCTTTAGAAATATCAACCAATAGTCAAGCTTTAAACAATATAAATTTTAAT
Organism: Olleya marilimosa CAM030; assembly: GCF_000518485.1. Classification (GTDB taxonomy): domain Bacteria; phylum Bacteroidota; class Bacteroidia; order Flavobacteriales; family Flavobacteriaceae; genus Olleya; species Olleya marilimosa. Next base: position 770,166 of record NZ_JADR01000001.1, read on the forward strand.
ATTGGAAAGCCAATCGCTATTATAATAGGTGATGAAAACTTTGGCGTGTCTGAAGATATACTAAATATAAGTGACGCAATTGTACATATTAATATGTATGGTCAAAATAGTAGTATGAATGTTGTACAAGCGACAAGTATTACGTTATATGAAATTACTAAACAGTTATCGCAAAAATAAATTTCAATAATTATATATTTACATACATGACATCAAAAACAATTGCAAACGGGATTTTAAAAGCATGTGCTGTCCTAATAGGACTTGCCTTATTAATATGGTTTGTATACAAAATACAATCTGTAATTGTTTATGTCGTAATTGCTGGAGTGGTGTCCTTGTTAGGACGACCATTAGTTGTGTTTTTAAAAAGCAAATTAAAATTTTCAGACACCTTAGCGGTAGTCACAACTATGCTTCTATTTTTAGGATTAGTCTTTGGATTAATAAGTCTATTTATTCCATTAATTTTAGAGCAAGGTCAAAACTTATCTTTATTAGACATAGACCTATTGCAATCTAATATTGAAAACTTATATAAAGAAGCCATTAGTCACTTTGGATTAAGTAGCAATGAAGTTGAAGATTCTTTTAAAAATTCAAAAATAATGTCTAAAATTAATTTTGGAGTTATACCAGAGTTTTTAAACTATTTTATTTCAGGATTAGGAAGTTTTAGTATTGGACTATTTTCGGTACTATTTATCTCTTTTTTCTTCCTAAAAGACAGTAAATTAATGAGTACTGGTTTGATAACTGTACTTCCAAAAAAACACGAAAAAAGACTTAGAAAATCATTTGTCACAATACGCGATTTATTAACTAGATACTTTGGTGGATTACTATTACAACTTTTAATTCTTTTTACTATTTATTCTATTGTATTATTAATTTTTGGAATTGAAAACGCTGTAATTATAGCAACACTATGTGCTTTATTAAATATTATTCCATACGTTGGCCCAATAATTAGTGCCTTTTTACTTATACTATTAAGCATGTCTAGTAATTTAGGCGAAAACTTTAGCGATGTAATCCTACCAAAAACAATGTATGTCATGATTGGGTTTATAATAGCACAACTTGTAGATAATTTTATAAGTCAACCTTTTATTTTTTCTAAAAGTGTTAACTCGCATCCATTGGAGATTTTTTTAGTAATTATAATAGCAGGATTACTGTTTGGTATTGTAGGCATGATATTGGCAATTCCAACATATACTGCTATAAAAGTAATTTCTAAAGAGTTTTTATCAGAATACAGAATCGTAAATAAATTGACACAAGGATTAGATGACTAGTTTTAATAAAGAAATCTTAGATTTAACAATTCAAGAATTTATTAATCAAAATATCAATTCCAATATATCTAAATTAGCTTTAAAAGGAATACCATTTTCGCATAATTTAAAACAAGATATAATTACACAAATTGAATCAAAAAAAAAGTGTGAAAAAAAATTACCAACTTGGTTCAATTCACAAAACATCTTTTTTCCACCAAAACTAAATATTGAACAAACCTCCTCAGAGGTCACTGCTAAATATAAAGCTGATATAATAACTGGCAATTCTATTATAGATATAACAGGTGGTTTTGGCGTAGATTGCTATTATTTTTCAAAAAAAGTAAAATCTGTAATACATTGTGATTTAAATATAAATTTATCACAGATTGTAAAGTATAATGCGTCTATATTAAAAACAAATAACATAGAGTTTTATGCAAATGATGGTATTCAGATATTAAAATCAATAAATAAAAAAGTAGATTGGATATACATAGATCCATCTAGAAGAAATGATATTAAAGGAAAAGTTATTTTATTAAAAGACTGCTTACCAAATGTTCCAAAGTATTTAGATACGTTGTTTGACTTCTCTAAAAACATAATGATTAAAACATCTCCTATTTTAGATATATCCTCTGGTATTAACGAATTAAAAAATGTCAAACACATACATTGTATCGCAGTAAATAATGAAGTTAAAGAACTATTGTGGGTATTAGAAAAAGGATATAACGCTCCAATCGAAATTAAAACTGTAAATATTACAAATACCGAAGAGCAACATTTTAATTTTTATTTAAATCAAGAATCTGAAGTTTTCCCGTCTTATAGTAAACCTTTAAACTACCTATATGAGCCTAATGCTGCAATCTTAAAGTCTGGAGCATTTAATAGTGTAGCAATTCAACAAAATATTTATAAACTACATAAACACTCTCATCTTTATACAAGTATTAATTTATTAGAATTTCCTGGTAGACGTTTTAAAATTTTAAAAACGACGGACTACAATAAAAAAAATTACAAAAAAGAAATTAATTTAGATGTTGCAAATGTTACTACAAGAAATTTTCCTGAAACAGTAGCTCAAATAAGAAAGAAGTTTAAAATTAAAGATGGTGGTAAAAACTATTTGTTTTTTACCACCATCTCTAAAAACTCAAAAATTATAATCAGTTGCGCTAAGATTTAATCTAAAGCTAAAATAATTGGTTCATTAATTTGATTAAGACTATTAATCACAATCTCAACTTTTGTGCACGTAGCCATTTCTAAAACAATTTTACTATCTTTTATATTATTGTCAGTACCATCAATACTAAAAATTGTTTGTCCTTCATTAAAACTTGACCAAGTAGAAGATGTACCAGGTGCAACATTTAAGACTTCAATCACATTTTGATCAGTATCGATAATTGTGAAGGTATAAGTTATCGTTCCATTGTTAACTAGCCTTGATTGTGGGTCTTGGTTATCACAAAAAACAGATGTTGTAGTATTAGATATTTTTGTAGAATTATTAGTGTTTTCATCCTCTAAAGATTCTAGACTACAACTAGTTGCTAAAAAAAATAGGCATAGACATGCCACGAATTTAAGTAGGTTATTCATTTTTTAAAATTATTATATGTAAACTTTTGCTTACATATCGATTTGGGAGTGCAAAATTACTATTTATTTTAAAACAAAATAATTAATTTTAATATTTTCGACGAAATGCAAAAAATATTCTTAAATCATTTAAAATCAACAACTTAATTAATGCGGTGAAAATGGAATGAAAAAACACACATAAAACAAAAAAGCCTCTCTATTTCTAGTAAAGCCATATGTTAGCCCATTTTTATTCATTTAACTTTTCTTATCACAAATAATATTGTTAACCAATATTTAAACTTTAAAAAATAATAAAATGCGCAATTAATAAAGAATTTAGATAACGCTTAATGTCCCAAAATACAGTACAAAGATTAATTATTAAAAGATGTAGAAATAATTATTTATATTAAAAAAATCGAAAATACTAGAAAATAAGAAAAACCATATAAAACAAAAAAGCCTCACTATTTCTAGTGAAGCTTTAAGTGAGCCCGACAGGATTCGAACCTGTGACCGCCTCCTTAGAAGGGAGGTGCTCTATCCAGCTGAGCTACGAGCCCGTAGCATTAAAAGTCGGGGTGGCAGGATTCGAACCTGCGGCCTCCACGTCCCAAACGTGGCGCGATAACCGGGCTACGCTACACCCCGAAAAAGGTTATCAAAATAAAAATTTTGAGAAAATAATAGCGGAGAGACAGGGATTCGAACCCTGGGTAAGTGTTTCCACCTACGACGATTTAGCAAACCGCTCCTTTCGGCCACTCAGGCACCTCTCCGGTAATTATGTTTTAATGAACTTTGCAATTAATTGCGGGTGCAAATCTAAGATATCATCTTAAATTACACAACATTTTTTTGTCTTTTTTTTTAAAATTATTCAGGGTATTCAATTCTTAGATGGTAAATATTTGCAAGCTTGCGCTTTAGCACTTTTTTAATGGATTCAATTTCTTTGAAAGTTATGTTTGCATTTAAGAATTGTCCATCATCTTTTTGTTTATTAATGATATTTTCGACAAAATTATCAATTTTGCTAGATGTTGGTTCTTTTAAACTTTTAGATGCAGCTTCTACACTATCACACATCATTAATATTGCTGTTTCTTTACTAAAAGGCTTAGGACCTGGATAAGTAAAGTCTTGGATGTTTACAGCTTCGTTTTTAGCTTTTTCTTTCATATAAAAATAATAGACTTGGCTTGTACCATGATGTGTTCTTATAAAATCTATTACGCGGTCAGGTAAGTTATACTTTTTAGCTATTTCAATTCCATCTAAAACATGATTAATAATTATTTTGGCGCTTTCTTTTGGAGATAATTCATCATGACTATTAATACCTGAGGATTGGTTTTCTGTAAAATAAGTAGGGGATTTCATTTTTCCTATATCATGGTACAAAGCTCCTACCCTAACTAACATGGCATTTGCTTCAATTTCGTTAGCAGATGCCTCTGCTAAATTTGCTACATTTAATGAATGATGAAACGTTCCTGGTGCTTTATTAGATAGTTCTTTTAAAAGTTTAGAATTGGTGTCTGACAATTCTAATAAAGAAACGTCAGATACTAGGCCAAATAATTTTTCATAAACATAGATTAATGGTTGTACAAACAATGTTGCTAATCCACATAATATAAATAAACCAAAAGTTTCCCATTTTAAATTATCTATACTTGCTTCATGGATTACAAAAAAGGCGAAGTAAGCAATAATATAAACCAGTGTTATTTGTCCTACTGATATAAAAAGGTTTGCTCTTTTATATAACTCTGAAACCGTAAGTATAGTTACTATTCCTGCAATGATTTGAAGAAACATATACTCATAACTATTTGGTACAATTGAGCCTAATAACAAAACAGTAATTACATGTGTAAACAAGCCTAATCTAGCGTCAAAAAAAGCTTTAAGTACTAATGGTAAAATGGCTATTGGTACTAAATAAACATACTCTGAATTATAATTAATAACTAACGTTGTTAATAAAACAATTACCAATACATTAAAAAATATAAAAGTTACTTTGGTATTATTTTTATAGACATCCAATCTATATTTTCTTATAAATAATAACAACATTAATAGAGCTAATGCGACTAACAACGTATAAGCAAAAACTATCCAATTATAACTTGACTTACTCCAAACCTGAGATTCATACTCTTTTGATAAGGAGTTTAACACTTGGTATTTGTCATCATTAACTACTTCTCCTTTTGATATTATTAAGGTACCTTTATCAATTACACCTCTGTTGCTAGAAATCTTATCTAAAGACTCTTGTAAAACATTGTCTGTAAGGGTTTTATTGTAAATTAAATTAGACTGTATTACATCAAAAAATAAAGCTGTAAGTTTATTGGTATAGCGCAATAAATTACCTTCTTTTAATTCATTTTCAATATGATCCTTTATTTTTCCTTGTTTCTGTAATTTAGAATATGTTGTGGATTTTTTTTCAACATTATCAACTAATATTACAACACTGCTATTATCGTTAAGTTTTAGATCTTCATTTAAAATACCATATTGATAAAAACTATTTAAAATAGCAACTCCCTTAGATTTTAATTGATTAAAATTGGAGATAGAATCATTAAACACTTTATTAAATGCAACATCATAATCGCTTTTAACTTTGTCTTCTACACTAATATCTTTATCAAAAAAATAGGTGGTCTGAGATTTTATAAGCTCTTGTTCTTCAGCTATTTTAAGCTTTGATTTTTGAATTGCAAAATTAAATGGAGCGTATAAATTTTCGGTCTGCCAAGGTTTTCCTTTTTCAAAATTATACTTAAAACGTCCACTTTTAGGAAAAATAAAAACGATTAAAAATGTTGTTGTTAAAAACAATAATATTTTATAAAACTGAGAATGGTTTTTATAAATGGTATTAATTTGATCTTTCATGCTTTAATCTCGTGTTTATCAAATGTAACAAATTATAACCCTATTATTAAGTTATAATACCAAGAATAACCTAAATTTTATTAAAAAATTAGTAATTTCGTGGGACTAATATATTACACAAAAATTATGAGTAAAAAAGTCGTTATTGTCTCTGCTGCTAGAACACCAATAGGTAGTTTTTTAGGAGCTTTAAGTACTATACCTGCTACAAAATTAGGAGCTATAGCTATTAAAGGAGCTTTAGATAAAATAAATTTAAATCCTGAGTTAGTACAAGAAGTATTGATGGGTAATGTTGTTCAGGCTGGTAATGGTCAAGCACCAGCTAGACAAGCTGCAATTTATGCAGGAATCCCAAATACTGTTCCTTGTACTACAGTTAATAAAGTATGTGCTTCAGGAATGAAGACTGTAATGCAAGCTGCACAAAGTATTGCTTTAGGTGATAATGATATTGTTGTTGCTGGAGGTATGGAAAATATGAGTATGATTCCGCATTATTTACACGCTAGAACGGGAACTAAATTTGGTCCTGCCACATTAATTGATGGATTACAAAAAGATGGATTGGTAGACGCATACGATCAAAACGCAATGGGTGTTTGTGCAGATGCTTGTGCTACAGAATATAACTTTTCAAGAGAAGATCAAGATGCTTATGCCATACAAAGTTATAACAGATCATCTGCTGCTTGGGAAGCCGGAAAATTTGATAACGAAGTCGTTCCTGTAGAAGTTCCACAAAGACGTGGAGAACCTATTATTGTTAGTAAAGATGAAGAATTTACTAATGTTAAAATGGATAAAATACCTGGCTTAAGACCTGCTTTTAGTAAAGATGGGACTGTAACTGCTGCAAATGCATCTACCATTAATGATGGTGCTGGAGCTGTTGTATTAATGAGCGCTGAAAAAGCTGAAGAATTAGGATTAACACCTCTTGCAACAATTTTAAGTTATGCTGATGCAGCTCAAGAGCCAAAATGGTTTACAACTGCTCCTGCTAAAGCTTTACCTTTAGCAATTAATAAAGCTGGAATAGATATAAAAGATGTTGATTATTTTGAATTTAATGAAGCTTTTGCTGTTGTTGGTTTAGCAAATATGAAAATTTTAGGACTAAACGATTCTAATGTTAACGTAAATGGTGGTGCAGTATCACTAGGTCATCCACTTGGTTGTTCTGGAGTTAGAATATTGATTACCTTACTTAACGTTTTAGAACAAAATGACGCTAAAATTGGAGCTGCTGCTATATGTAATGGTGGTGGTGGTGCTTCTGCTATGGTTATTAAACGTCACTAAAATCAACAAATGCAGTTCGGAATTTGTAATTTAAGTATTTTACCTTTAAGATTAGAACCATCTGATACTAGCGAATTAGTTTCGCAAGTACTTTATGGCGATATATTTAAGGTTTTGGAACAACGTAAACAATGGAGTAAGATTAGATTAGCCTATGATAAATATGAAGGTTGGATTGATAATAAACAGTATTTAGAAATTACTGAAGACTCTTACAAAAATTTAAATCTAGAAACTCTGAAACTATCGTCTGATTTAGTTGAATTTGTTCAAGATGAAAATCAGCTATTAAATACGATAGTCTTAGGTTCAACTTTAAATGGGTTAAGTTTATTAAACCATACTTTTGAAGGCGTTTATGTTGAAAAACAAAATCCTAAATCTGAAATAATTTCTACTGCATTTAAATATCTTAATTCACCATATCTTTGGGGAGGCAAAACACCTTTTGGTATTGACTGTAGTGGATTTACTCAAATGGTTTATAAGTTAAATGGTTATAAACTATTACGTGATGCCTCGCAACAAGCAAGTCAAGGTGAAGCTTTAAGTTTTATAGAAGAAAGTGAGCCAGGTGATTTAGCTTTTTTTGATAATAACGAAGGTGTTATTACACATGTTGGTATTATTATGAAAGACAACTACATTATTCACGCGCATGGTAAAGTTAGAATTGACCGTTTAGACCATAGTGGTATTTACAATTCTGATAAGCGAATGCATACCCATAAACTTAGAGTCATTAAAAAGATTATATAATAACAAAAAAAGCCTTCATTAAATGAAGGCTTTTTTTATAACTATATAAAATACTTATTACTTATTTATGTGCGATTTAGCTTCTTTTGCTTTATCAGTTTCTCCTAAAGCATTGTATATATTAGCCAATTGCTCATATATTGCATTAGGTGCTTTTGGATCCATTTTAATGTAATTTAATAACGTATTTGCACCATCATTAAATAACTGACCTTTTTGGTTTTTTAATTGATCATATTTTAAGTTGTCAGCTTTACTTGTTCCTAAGCTATTCATTTGCTCAATTAATGCATTACCTTCTGTAATGTACGAAGTTGATAAGTTTAAAGCAGCGTCCGAGTTTTTTGGATCTAATTCTAAAACCTTTTCAAAAGATTGTCTTGCTTTAGCTATCTCATTATTATTCATATAAACTACACCAATGTTATAATGGATAATTGGATCGTTAGGCATCTTTAAAGCTGCTTCTTGCAATAACGCTTGGAACTTGGCAGTGTCACCTAATTTGTTATAAATGTTAGCTTCACTAATAATTAAATTAACATCATCAGGATTGTTCTTTTTTGCTGTAGCAATCGCCTCTAATGCTTTATCGTTTTCACCTTTATTAACGTATATTAAAGCAATGTTTTTAGTAATTTCACCAGCCTTAGATTCTGTTGTTCTTTCACCTGGATTTTCATGAGTTCCTAATTTAACATAATTATCTCTGGTGTTTTTATCTAAAATTTCTTCCTCACCATTAACTTTGTTTGTTGCAAAATACTCTGTACCAACACCTGTATAACCCAAATCATTAAGTTGTAAATAGTATTTTAAAGCACCATCCATATCTTGATTATTAATCGCACTAGATGCTGCATAATACAAGTACACTTGCTCTTCATTATTTACATTGTATAGGTTTTCAAATGCTTTTGCAGCTTTACCAAACTCTTTAGTTGTAAAATAACCATTTGCTTTAGTTAATAAGTCATTTTCAATATCTCTTCTTAACATAGTAACCTCGTTATTATTTTGAGATACTTTGTCTAAAAACGACGTTGCTTTTAAAACATCTTCTGATCCAGACGTTCCGTTTGCAAAATATGCAGTTGCTGCAGCTATATAATACTTATCCTTTAATTTATCATCCATTGACCCTGTCATAGACTCTAATTGCGTGATTAAGCTTTTAGCTTCAGCATAATTATTCTTATTTACTGCCTTTTCTAATGCTTTAATTTCTTTTTTCTGAGCAAAAGAAAATACTGTTACAAGTAATGCTATCGCAAGAATTAATTGTTTTTTCATTATTAGTTTTTTTTAATTGTTAAATTTTAAATTATTCTTCTTCTGTATTATCAATAGTTGTGCCACCTTCAGTAAGTGTACTGTTATCAACGCCTTCTAGAGTTTCATCAAGCTCTTCGTCCTCGTCTTTCATTACTTTAGCAACAGCTGCTATTGAGTCTTTTCCTTTAAGGTTAATTAATTTTACACCTTGTGTTGCTCTACCCATGGTACGTAAACTTTCTACAGCCATACGTATTGCTATTCCAGATTTATTAATAATCATTAAATCATCAGTATCTGTAACTGTTTTGATTGACACTAAATCTCCTGTTTTTTCAGAAATAGATATTGTTTTAACTCCTTTTCCTCCTCTGTTTGTAATTCTGTATACAGCTTCACCATCTTCTGGATCATCAATATAGGTGCGTTTACCGTAACCATTTTCAGACACCACAAGTACTGTTTCTTCTTGAGGATTTTCTACGATTACCATACCTATAGCTTCATCTTTTGGATGCGCTAAAGTTATACCTCTTACACCAGAAGCGTTTCTACCCATTGGTCTAGTTTTAGCTTCTTCAAATCTAATAGCTTTACCAGATTTAAGTGCGATCATTACTTGACTATTTCCAGTGGTTAACTTAGCTTCTAATAGTTCGTCATCCTCTTTAATAGTAATAGCATTAATACCATTAGTTCTTGGTCTAGAATATTGCTCTAAAGCAGTCTTTTTAACTTGACCTTTTTTAGTTGCCATAATCACATAATGACTATTGATATACTCTTCGTCTTTTAAATCTTGGGTACATATAAACGCCATTACTTTGTCGTCTTGCTCAATATTTATAAGATTTTGGATAGCTCTACCTTTAGATGTTTTACTTCCTTCTGGGATTTCATAAACACGCATCCAGAAACATTTACCTTTTTGAGTAAAGAATAACATGTATTGGTGGTTTGTACCAACAAATAAATGTTCTAAGAAATCTTCGTTTCTAGTTGTAGAAGCTTTTTGTCCTACTCCTCCTCTATTTTGTGTTTTGTATTCTGTTAGAGACGTACGTTTGATGTAACCTGCGTGAGAAATAGTAATTACTACTTGAGCATCAGGTATCATATCTTCAATACTTAAATCTCCACCTGCATATTCAATTACAGAGCGACGCTCATCACCATACTTCTCTTTAACAACTATTAATTCTTCCTTAATAATTTCCATTCTGCGTTCTTTTTTATCCAGAATATCTTTAAGGTCTTCAATAGTTTTCATTATTTCTTCATACTCGCTACGTAATTTGTCTTGTTCTAAGCCAGTTAATTGACGCAGACGCATCTCTACAATAGCTTTTGCTTGTATTTCAGAAAGTTTAAAACGTTCAATTAAATTATTTCTTGCTTCATCTGCATTTGATGATGCACGAATTATTGCTATAACTTCATCAATATTGTCTGAAGCAATAATCAATCCTTCTAATATATGAGCACGTTCTTCTGCTTTACGCAACTCGTAAGTTGTACGCCTAACAACGACATCATGTCTATGCTCAACAAAATAATGAATTAATTCTTTTAAATTTAAAAGTTGTGGTCTACCATTAACTAATGCAATATTATTAACACTAAATGATGATTGTAATGCAGTGTATTTGTATAATTTATTTAATACAATGTTAGGAATTGCATCACGTTTTAATACGTAAACAATACGCATACCGTTTCTATCAGATTCATCTCTAATAGTAGCAATTCCTTCCAGTTTTTTCTCGTTTACTAAATCGGCAGTTTTTTTAATCATGTCTGCCTTATTGACTTGGTAAGGTATTTCTGTGACAATAATACACTCTCTACCTTGCACTTCTTCAATAATAGCATTACCACGCATTACAATACGTCCTCTACCAGTATGAAAAGCTTCTTTTACACCATCATAACCATAAATAGTTCCACCTGTTGGAAAATCTGGTGCTTTAATATGTGTAATTAATTCGTCAATCTCAATATCATTGTTTTCAATATATGCAATTGTACCATCTACAACTTCTGTTAAGTTGTGAGGAGGCATATTGGTAGCCATACCAACTGCAATACCAGAAGCTCCATTAACTAAAAGTCCAGGTATACGTGTAGGTAAAACCGTTGGCTCTTCTAAAGTGTCATCAAAATTTAATTTATGGTCTACAGTTTCTTTATCAATATCTGCCAACATGTCTTCAGATATTTTACGCATACGTGCTTCTGTATAACGCATTGCAGCTGGACTATCTCCATCTACAGATCCAAAGTTACCTTGACCGTCAACTAACATATAACGTAAACTCCACTCTTGAGCCATACGTACCATTGCATCATAAACTGATGTATCACCATGTGGATGATACTTTCCTAAAACCTCTCCAACTATTCTTGCTGATTTTTTATGTGCCGAACTAGCTCTAACACCCAGTTCATGCATACCGTAAAGTACACGTCTATGTACTGGTTTTAAACCATCTCTTACATCTGGTAAAGCACGTGACACAATGACTGACATTGAATAATCAATGTAAGCCGACTTCATTTCATCTTCAATATTAATTGGAATGACCTTTTCTCCTTCTGCCATATATAAATTTAATTAGTTTTATTCATTATTTCAAAACACGCTAATATAAAACTTTCATTAGTAACGATAAGCCTTTTAAGTCTCTTTTTTGATGTTTTTTATTAACAATTATGCGCAGCTTTTTAGTTAATAACTCAATTGTGCTTTATTTTGAAATATTCACTACTTTCAAACCTCAAACAATTAACATATTATTTAAGGTATAGTTTTTGCCATTACTAATTATGTTTACTATTTTTAAAGCTGAAAGGAATAAATATATGGATGATAATTTTTCACCAAGAGTAAAAGACGTCATTGCCTATAGTAAAGAAGAAGCATTACGCTTAGGACACGACTTTATAGGCACAGAACACTTAATGCTTGGTTTATTAAGAGACGGAAACGGAAAAGCAATAAATATTTTAAATGCGTTGGATATTGATTTAAATCACTTAAGACGTAAGGTAGAAATATTAAGTCCTGCTAATCCTAATACCACAATAACTTCTAACGAAAAGAAAAACTTACACTTAACACGTCAGGCAGAACGTGCGCTTAAGACTACTTTTTTAGAAGCTAAACTGTTTCAAAGTACATCAATAAATACTGCACATTTGTTATTATGTATTTTAAGAAACGAAAACGACCCTACAACAAAACTTTTAAATAAGTTAAAAGTAGATTATGATAACGTTAAAGAACAATTTAAGTCAATGATAACAAACGACGATAACTTCGAAGATATAACTGGAGCTCCAAAAGCTGAGTCATTTCAGGATGATTCCTCTGCAGAAGACTCTGGTTCTAAAGACATATTTAACACACCTGGAGCTAAAGGCAACAAAAAATCTAAAACACCAGTTTTAGATAATTTTGGACGTGATTTGACAGCTATGGCTGAAGAAGGTAAGCTTGATCCAGTTGTTGGACGTGAAAAAGAAATTGAGCGTGTGTCTCAAATACTTTCTAGACGTAAAAAAAATAACCCTTTATTAATTGGTGAACCTGGTGTTGGTAAATCTGCAATTGCAGAAGGTCTGGCTAACCGTATTGTTAAACGTAAAGTTTCGCGTATTTTATTTAACAAACGTGTTGTAACCCTAGATCTAGCTAGCTTAGTTGCTGGTACTAAATATAGAGGGCAGTTTGAAGAGCGTATGAAAGCAGTAATGAATGAGCTTGAAAAAAATGACGATGTTATTCTTTTTATAGACGAAATTCATACCATAGTTGGTGCTGGAGGAGCGACAGGAAGTTTAGATGCTTCCAATATGTTTAAACCTGCTTTAGCAAGAGGAGAAATCCAATGTATTGGTGCTACAACTTTAGATGAGTACAGACAATATATAGAAAAAGATGGTGCTTTAGAGCGACGTTTTCAAAAGGTTATTGTAGAACCTACAACTGTAGAAGAAACAATTGAGATTTTAAACAACATTAAAGCTAAATACGAAGATCACCATAATGTAACATATACCGATGAAGCTATTGAAGCTTGTGTTAAGTTAACTAATCGTTATATGACTGAGCGTTTTCTTCCAGACAAAGCGATTGATGCTTTAGACGAAGCTGGTTCAAGAGTACACATTACTAATATAGATGTGCCAAAACAAATTATTGAATTAGAGAAAAAGCTAGAAGAGGTTAGAGAAACTAAAAATTCGGTAGTTAAAAAACAAAAGTACGAAGAAGCAGCACGTTTACGTGATGACGAAAAACGTTTAGAAAAAGAATTAGCTGTCGCTCAAGAAAAGTGGGAAGAAGACACTAAACTACATAAAGAAATAGTATCAGAAGATAATGTTGCGGATGTTGTAAGCATGATGACAGGTGTACCTGTTAATCGTATTGCCCAAACCGAAAGCAATAAACTGGCCCTATTACCAGATTTAATCAAAGGTAAGGTTATTGGTCAAGATGATGCTGTTGCTAAGGTTGTAAAAGCCATACAACGTAATCGTGCAGGATTAAAAGATCCAAACAAGCCAATTGGGTCGTTTATATTTTTAGGTCAAACAGGAGTCGGTAAAACACAGTTAGCCAAAGTGTTATCTAATCAATTATTTGATAGCGAAGAAGCTATGATTAGAATTGACATGAGCGAATACATGGAAAAATTTGCGATTTCAAGATTGGTTGGTGCACCTCCAGGATATGTAGGTTATGAAGAGGGTGGACAATTGACTGAAAAAGTACGTCGCAAACCTTATGCTGTAATTCTTTTAGATGAGATCGAAAAAGCGCATCCAGATGTTTTTAACATGTTATTACAAGTTTTAGATGATGGTTATTTAACAGATAGTTTAGGTCGTAAAATTGATTTTAGAAATACTATAATTATTATGACTTCTAATATTGGAGCCAGAAAATTAAAAGATTTTGGTACAGGAATTGGATTTGGTACAGCATCACAAAAAGCTCAAGAAGATGCTAATTCTAGAAGCGTTATTGAGAATGCACTTAAAAAATCGTTTGCACCAGAGTTTTTAAATAGAATTGATGATGTCATCGTATTTAATGCTCTTGAAAAAGAAGACATTAATAAGATTATTGATATTGAATTAGAAAAATTACTAAAACGAATTGATGGTTTAGGTTATAAATTAAAATTAACCAAAGCAGCAAAAGATTTTATTGCAGAAAAGGGATTTGATAAGCAATATGGAGCAAGACCTTTAAAGCGTGCTATACAAAAGTATGTTGAGGATGCTTTAGCTGAAGAAATCATAACTTCTAAATTACAAGAAGGCGATAAAATTGTAATGGATTTAGACAGTAAAACTGACGAAATTACAATAGAGATTGAAAAGGCAGAAAAACCTACAGAATCTTAAAATAAAAAATATATTTGCATTTTACTAAAAGCTTCACTAACTTAAGTGAAGCTTTTTTAATTAATTATATTTGATGAATTTTACTAAAACTAAATTATCTTTTTGTACACTCTTAACTTCTGACAATATAATAATAGCAGAAATAAATGAAGGCGTTGTATTGAATCAAGACATGTCTGACGACATCATCTATTTTTCAAGTGTTGTTTTTAAAAACAATCCGTTTGTATATATCACAAACCGAATAAATTCATACGCAGTAGACCCAACAATATATAAAGGTGTTTCACAAGTTGAAACACTAAAGGGATTTGCTGTAGTGTCCACTACGCTATCTGCTAGAAATGCTGAAATTGAGCGCCTATTTTTAAATAAACCTTTTGAAATATTTTCAGATTTAGAAGATGCTAAACTTTGGGCAATTCAAATACTAAATAAAACTATAGAATTAAAATAACTCTTCAGAATCAATACCTAAAGTTTGAATAAATTCAATGGATGCTTGGATATCATCATGTAAAATTTCGTCTTCTTTAATAAAAGGAACCATTTCACGATAACTAGATAAAAATTGCTCAATAAAATCACTTGATTTTAAAGGTGCTCTAAATCCTAAAGCCTGAGAAGCATTAAACAACTCAATAGCTAAAACACGCTCTACATTATTAATTAAAGTATAGGCTTGTGTAGCTGCATTGGCTCCCATACTTACGTGATCTTCCTGACCATTACTAGATACAATACTATCTATACTAGCTGGTGATGCCAATTGTTTGTTAGCACTTACAATACTAGCAGCAGTATATTGCGGAATCATAAATCCTGAGTTTAAACCTGGATTATCTACTAAAAATGCTGGTAAACCTCTTAATCCTGAAACAAGTTGAAACACACGTCTTTCAGATATATTACCTAGTTCTGCCATAGCAATTTTAAGATAATCTAGAGCCAGCGCTAAAGGTTGCCCATGAAAATTACCTCCAGAAATGATTTCATCTTCATTAGCAAAAATATTAGGATTATCAGTCACCGAGTTAATTTCGGTTGTAAACGTTTTGGCTACAAAAGCTAAAGTATCTTTAGTTGCTCCATGCACTTGTGGTATACATCTAAAACTGTATGGATCTTGAACGTGTTGCTTTTCTTGATTTATAATTTGACTACCTTCTAAAAATGCACTAACTCTACTTGCAGTTTCTAACTGTCCATTATGTGGTCTTACCAAATGTATTAATTCATTAAATGGTTCTATTCTACCATCAAACGCATCAATAGACACACTTCCAACTAAGTCTGCTAAATAGGATAATTTATAAGACTTAAGCAATAAATAAGTCCCATAAGCACTCATAAATTGCGTTCCATTTAATAAGGCAAGACCTTCTTTAGATAATAAAGTAATTGGTTGCCAATCAAAATGTTTTAGTACGTCTTCCGCTTCTAAAACGTCACCTTTAAAAGTTACTTTTCCTTTTCCTATTAATGGTAAAGATAAGTGTGCTAAAGGCGCTAAGTCTCCGGAAGCACCTAATGATCCTTGTGTATAAACTAGAGGTAAAACGTCGTTATTATAAAAATCTATTAAACGTTTTACAGTTTGTAATTGTACTCCAGAATGACCATAACTTAAAGATTGGATTTTTAATAACAGCATTAATTTTACAATTGGTTCTGGTACTAAATCTCCTGTCCCACAAGCATGAGACATCATTAAATTTTCTTGTAATTTGGTTAAGTTTTCTTTACTAATCTTAACGTTATATAGTGATCCAAAACCTGTATTTATACCATAAATAGGTCTGGTCTCTGATTTTAATTTTTCATCTAAATACGTGCGACATTGATTGATTTTATCTACAGAATCTGTAGATAATTCCAATTGTTTTTGTTCTAAAATTATAGATTGAATAGTTGCTAAATCTAATGACTTTGAAGATATAATGTGAGTTGTATTCATTTGTGTTTTTTATCTGTTCAAAAGTCATCATAACTTAAATAATATGCAAGTATTTGTTAATAATTAAACAAATACTTTAAAACTTGTATTATTCTATATATTTTTGAGAAAATTAAAATTTAAATAATGAAAAAACTATTAGTTTGCTTAGCAGCATTATCTATCGTTGCTTGTAAAAAAGAAGCTCCAAAGGATTACGCAACATTTTCTGGTAAAATAGAAAACAAAAACAGCGATTCTTTATTTGTATACCAAGGTAGAGACTTTAAAAAAACAATTAAAGTTAATGAAGACGGAACGTTTAGTGATACCTTAAAAGTTACTACTGGTGTTTTTGGAGTATACGATGGTAAAGAGCAGACAACTATATTTTTAGCCAATGACATGGATTTAAAAATGACCTTAGATGCAAAAACATTTGACGAGTCAATTAAATTTAGTGGAAAAGGTGCTGAAAAATCTACTTTTTTAGTAGATAGAATTAATTTTGAACAAGATTTAGTAGATGTTGAAGCTTTAAAAAATCTTGAAGCCTCTAAATTAGATTCTAGTTTAGAAGACATTAAAACTAAAATGCTTGCTTATTATGACAAAAATGCAGCAATAGATTCTACAATTATATCAGAAGCTAGAAAGCAAGTAGATCCAATGTTAAAAGGATTAAAAGGTTATGTTTTAAGTGGTATTAAACTTAAAGAAGAATTTCCTGCAGGATCACCTTCTCCTACTTTTGAAAACTATGAAAACTATAAAGGTGGTACAACATCTTTATCTGACTTAAAAGGTAAGTTTGTCTACATAGATGTTTGGGCAACTTGGTGTGGTCCTTGTATTGGAGAAATTCCTGCTTTAAAAGCATTAGAAAAAGATTTAGAAGATAAAAATATTGCTTTTGTAAGCTTATCAACAGATGATGGTAGAGGTTACAGAGCCGATTCTAAAGAAGAATCTTTTAAATTATCTAAAGAAGGTTGGAGAAAAATGATTGAAGAAAAAGAAATGGGAGGTATCCAATTATTTGCTGACAAAGCATTTGAATCTGATTTTGTAACTGGTTATAAAATTAACTCTATTCCAAGATTTATTTTAATCGATCCAAACGGAAACATTGTTAATGCAGATGCTCCTAGACCATCGTATCCAAAAATTAAAGAGTATTTAACTTCATTTGGAATTTAAATCATTATTTAAATTTATAGTATAAAAAAAAGCGAACTTTAAAGTTCGCTTTTTTTATTGCATTATTTTTTGGGTTCGCTATCTGCATTTTCAATTTCAGGTTGCTCTGGTTGTTTAAATAAATCTAGGTAAGCTAAAGGGATACCTTCTATAACATGACTAGCAATAAAGCTTTGATAACCTAAATCTTCTACTAATAAATCTGCTGCTTTACCATGTAGATACACTCCAAATATAGCTGCTACTAATGGATCATAACTTTGGGCTATCAATCCAGAAATTATACCTGTTAAAACATCTCCAGTACCTGCTGTTGCCAAACCTGGATTTCCTGTGGCATTAACATATAATTTATCTTGAAAAACAGTGATAGTATTAGCTCCTTTAATAACTATAATACATTTATATTTTTTAGAAAACGCTTTAGCTTTTTTAAGTTTATCAAACTCATCTTCCCATTGACCTAGCAATCGCTCTAACTCTTTTGGATGCGGAGTTAAAACCGTGTTTTCTGGTAAAAGTTTTAATAATGCTTTCTTTTTAGAAAGTATATTAATTCCGTCTGCATCAATTACTAATGGTGTTTTATTGACATTCAAAAACGCTTCAAAAGCATCAATTGTTTGAGCATCAGTACCAACACCTACTCCAAAAGCGATAACGTTTGGTTGTATATCAAATGCTATTGATGTAATTTTTTCTTCGTCAGTATCTGTAATAACCATTGCTTCTGGAAAACCGACTTGTAATGGTATATAACCACATTTAGGTGTATAAGCTGTTACTTTTCCTGCTCCAATTGCAAGTACACCTTGACTAGCTAAAGTGACAGATCCTATTTTTCCGTAACTACCTCCAATAACTAAAACATGACCAAAACTTCCTTTATGACTATATTTTTCTCTTGGTTTATATAATGGTAAGACTTCATTTTTTCCAATTAATTCTGCTTCGGTTGGTGTGGTGTAAAGATATTCAGGATCAATACCAATATCTAAAACTTCCCATTGCACTGTATATTTAGCAGTTTCAGGTAAAAAGAAAACTAGTTTTGGAGTTTGAAAACTTAGTGTGTAACCAGCATTTACAACACTCTCTTCATCAATTGGTGCAGCATCTGTTGCTAAACCTGAAGGTATATCTATAGATAGTACAAAAGCTTTTGTAGCTCTAAAATAATTAAACAATTGTTTAATCCAACCTTCAACAGGTCTATTTAAACCAATACCAAAAATGGCATCTACTATTATATCTTTGTCGTTAATAGCAGGTAACTCACTAGCATCATTTAATAATATAGGCCAATCTTTAGTCGTATTTTTTATGCGTTCGTAATTATTTAAAAAATCTTTAGATCGTGTTGTACTATGGTTAACAATATAGGTTTTAACGTTATAACCATGGGTTGTTAAGTGCCTAGCAACCACTAACCCATCTCCTCCATTATTACCAATTCCACAAAACACGTGTATAGGTACTTGTGCACCTTGCATACGCATATGCAACCAATTAAATATCTGCGTTCCTGCACGCTCCATTAAATCTGTGGAAGTAATACCTTGCTTTTTAGCGGTTAAGGCATCGCCTTCATAAATTTGTTCTTTCGAAAATATTTTCATTTTAATAATATATTGGCTATTAATTATCAATCTCGCAAAAATTGATGTTTCGTTTTTTTGATAAAAGTAAAAGTAATACATTTGATAGGTATAGATGCATAAAATGAAAAAAAGACACACTATTTTTACGTTAATTATGACCATTACCCTTTTGGGTTAATCACTATATATCCTTCCGTTTGGGTAGTTTTTTAACTACAATTCCTATCTTAAAATAATTTAAAATGAAAGTATTAAAATTTGGAGGAACCTCTGTAGGTTCTGCTCAAAACATAAAAAAAGTCATAGCCATTCTTCAAAAAGAATCGCTTTCTAGTCCAATCGTTTGCGTTGTATCTGCTGTTGGTGGTATAACGGACAAGTTGTTAGAAGCTGGTGAATTAGCTAAACAAAAAAACAAAAGCTATATCACTGTTTTTGAAAAAATTAAAACCATTCATTTTAAAGTTATTGAAGGCTTAGCAAATAATCCAAAATCAATACTTAAAGAAGTAGACGCTACTTTTGAAAACTTAAAACAATTGTTAAATGGAATTTATTTAATTAACGAGTTATCTCCTAAAACGTCAGATAAACTAGTTAGTTATGGCGAATTATTGTCCTCTTTTATTATTGCTAAAGTAATGGAAGACTTAAATCTAAATACTGTTTTAAAAAATAGTCAAGAGTTAATTGTAACTAACACAAATTTTACAAAAGCAGAAGTTAATTATGACATCACTAATAAAAATATTATAGATTACTTTAATAAAGCCAATCAATTAATCACAATTTTACCAGGTTTTGTTGCTAAATCACAAAGTGGAGAAACTACTACTTTAGGTCGTGGTGGATCAGATTTTACTGCAGCAATTATAGCTGCTGCTTTAAAAGTTGAGCAATTAGAAATTTGGACAGATGTTAGTGGTATGTACACTACTAATCCAAAACTGGTTAAACAAGCTTATCCTATAGCTAATTTATCCTACCAAGAAGCTATGGAATTATCTCACTTTGGAGCCAAGGTATTATATCCTCCAACTGTACAGCCTGTTTTAAACTTAGCAATTCCTATACATATAAAAAACACATTACATCCTGAGGCTTTCGGAACTGTAATTTCTAATCATAAAAAAGAAAACCACCTTACCGTTAAAGGGATTAGCCATATTGACAACGTAGCCTTGCTAACTTTAGAAGGTAGTGGTATGGTTGGTATTCCAGGATTTTCTAAGCGCTTATTTGAAACCTTAGCTAACGAAAAAATTAACATCATATTTATAACACAAGCATCTTCAGAACATTCTATTTGTTTTGGTATTGATGTTAATAATGCAGAACAAGCTGAACAAGCCATTAATAATGCATTTGAATACGAAATCTCTTTACACAAAATCAACCCAATTATTGTTGAAAAAGACTTGTCTATCATTGCTTTAATTGGTGATAACATGAAGAGTCACCAAGGTATTAGCGGAAAACTTTTTAGTACCTTAGGAAAAAACAATATTAATGTTAGAGCAATAGCACAAGGTGCATCAGAAAAAAACATCTCTGCAGTAATTAATCAAAGTGATGTAAAAAAAGCTTTAAATAGCTTACACGAGCGTTTCTTTGAAGTCAATACTAAACAATTAAATGTGTTTATAACAGGTATTGGAAATGTTGGCGAAAAACTTATTGATCAAATCAAACAACAATATAACTTTTTAAAGAAAAATCTAAAATTAGATGTCAAAATTGTTGGAATGTCTAACTCCAGAAAAATGATTTTTAATCCTAACGGAATAGATTTAAATAATTGGACAGAACCGTTTCATCATGCAGACAAATCAAGCATCGAAGGGTTTTATCAAAAAGTAATAGAGCTTAATCTTAGAAACAGCATTTTTGTAGATGTTACTGCAAATAAAGACGTTGCTTCTGTTTATGAAAACTACCTAAAGCAAAGTGTTGCAGTCGTGGCTTGTAATAAAATTGCTTGTTCGGATACATTTGCTAATTACAAAAATCTGCAAGATTTATCGCTTAAATATAATGCGCCATTTTTATACGAAACTAATGTTGGTGCAGGTTTACCAATCATTAATACGCTTAATAACTTAGTTGCTTCTGGAGACAAAGTCATTAGTATACAAGCTGTATTATCAGGTAGTTTAAATTTTGTGTTTAATAATTTTAGTGATAAAAAGAATTTTCATGATACAGTAAAACAAGCACAATTTGAAGGGTATACAGAGCCTGATCCACGTATTGATTTAAGCGGAATTGATGTGGCTAGAAAAATATTAATTCTTGCTCGAGAAAACGGAATTCCGATGGAAATTGAAGATATTACAAACGATTCTTTTTTAACCGAAGCTAATTTAAACAGCGACTCTGTTGACGACTTTTATGACACTTTAATTAATGATGAAGCACATTTTCAAAAGCTATATGCTTCGGCTAAAGCCAACAAATGTCAGCTAAAATATGTTGCCGAATATAAAAATGGAAAAGCTAAAGTAGGATTACAAGAAGTGCCAGAAGGACATCCTTTTTATAATCTTGAAGGAAAAGATAACATCGTTATGTTTTACACACAACGCTATCCAGAACAGCCTTTAATAGTTAAAGGTGCTGGTGCAGGAGCAGATGTGACTGCATCTGGATTATTTGCAGATATTATCAGAATAGGGAATAAATAAGTAAAAAAAGGCTTTAAATAGTAAAAAAATATCGCTTTCGCGGAAATTATAAAAAGAAGTTTTAAATGAACGAAATCAAAATATTCTCACCAGCAACAGTAGCTAACGTTGCTTGCGGATTTGATGTATTAGGCTTTTGCTTAGATACTATTGGTGACGAAATGGTGATTAGAAAAACCACTGAAAAAGGAATCAAAATCACTAAAATAATTGGTGCAAATCTTCCTTTTGAAACAGATAAAAATGTTGCTAGTGTTTCGGCTTTAGCCTTATATAATGACGCTAATCCTGATTGTGGATTTGAAATTGAGATTTATAAAAATATTAAACCAGGAAGCGGAATTGGAAGCAGTTCTGCAAGTGCAGCTGGAAGTGTATTTGCTATAAACGAGCTGTTAGGCAGACCATATAATGAAACCCAATTAACTAATTTTGCTATGAAAGGTGAAGCTATTGCTAGTGGTTGCGAGCATGCAGATAATATTGCTCCTGCCCTATTTGGTGGTTTTACTTTAGTAAAAAGCACATCACCTTTACAAGTTTTACAATTGCCTACACCAGAAGATTTATTTGTAACGATTATCCATCCACAAATTGAAGTTAAAACCTCTGAAGCACGTGCTATTTTACCAAAACAGATTCCGTTGCAAAATGCCATCACACAATGGTCAAACGTTGGTAGCTTGGTACATGCTTTACATACTAACGACTACAATTTACTTAGTCAATCATTAAATGATGTAGTTGTAGAGCCTTATAGAAGTCAATTAATACCTCATTTTAATTCGGTTAAAACCGAAGTCATAAAAGCAGGTGCTTTAGGCGCTGGAATTTCTGGTTCTGGACCGTCAATATTCGCTTTATCAAAAAGTAAAAATACTGCGGAAAATGTAGCTAAAGCAATGACCACTATCTATGCTAAAACAGACATTAATTTTATTACTTATGTGTCAAAGATTAACACAGAAGGCATGAAAATACTAAGTTAATTATCATAACTAGTAAACTAAAATATTATAAACGGATGACCATATCCTGTGTCCTGACAAAGACAAACAAAAAACAAAAAAAATGAACTACTACTCATTAAACCATAAAGCACCTAATACAACATTTAAAGATGCTGTTGTAAAAGGATTAGCGCCAGATAAAGGATTGTATTTTCCAGAACGTATAACACCTTTACCTGCTTCATTTTTTGAAAATATAGATCATTTAAGTTACAACGCTATTGCGTTTGAAGCCTTACAACAATTTGTGAGTCCAGATATACCTAAGGATGTTTTAAAAACTATTATTGCTGAAACCTTATCGTTTGAATTTCCTGTGGTAAAACTGAATGATAACATCTCAACATTAGAGCTTTTTCATGGACCAACCATGGCTTTTAAAGATGTTGGAGCCCGATTTATGGCACGTTGTTTAGGTTATTTTAATAAAGATAATACTAATCAAGTTACAGTATTAGTAGCTACTTCTGGAGATACAGGAGGTGCTGTTGCCAATGGATTTTTAGGTGTTAAAGGTGTTAATGTTGTTATTTTGTATCCTTCAGGAAAAGTAAGCGATATTCAAGAAAAACAACTGACAACGCTAGGTCAAAATATTAAAGCTTTGGAAGTTGATGGTGTATTTGACGATTGTCAAGACATGGTTAAACGTGCTTTTTTGGATGATACGTTAACTAGTAAAATGCAATTAACATCTGCAAACTCTATAAATGTAGCACGTTGGTTACCACAACTACTTTATTTTATGTTTGCCTATAAACAATTACACAAATCACATAAAGACATTGTGTTTTCTGTACCTAGTGGAAATTTTGGTAATGTATGTGCAGGAATGATGGCACAACAATTAGGTTTACCTATAAAACATTTTATTGCGTCTAATAATCAAAATAACGTGGTTACTAACTACTTAAAAACGGAGCAATATTCACCAAAACAATCTGTGCAAACCATTAGTAATGCAATGGATGTTGGTAATCCTAGTAACTTTATTCGTATTCAGGAAATTTATAAAAATAACTTTGGTACGTTAAAGGAAAACTTATCGTCATTTAGCTTTACAGATGAAGACACAAAAGTGGCTTTAAAAGAGCTATATAATACTTATAATTACGTTGCAGATCCACATGGAGCAGTTGGTTATTTAGGCTGTAAAGCCTACTTAAAAAAGAATCCTAA
The DNA here is from genome assembly GCF_000518485.1 of Olleya marilimosa CAM030. GTDB lineage: Bacteria > Bacteroidota > Bacteroidia > Flavobacteriales > Flavobacteriaceae > Olleya > Olleya marilimosa. The sequence goes on from NZ_JADR01000001.1 coordinate 794,340, forward strand.
GTCACATTGCGTGTTTTTAGAAACTGCACATCCAACTAAATTTTTAGATGTTGTTGAAGACGTTATTAAAGATAAACAAGCCTTACCACCACAAATTGAAGCAGTTATGGACAAAACTAAAGTAGCCACTAAAATTAGTGATTATGCTGGTTTAAAGTCGTTTTTACTTGAGTAATAACAGGTTTTTTGATTAGTTAACTATACTAAAACAACACATTACAATGACGTTTAAACATGATCACATTGCTTTATCTGTAAAGGATGTTAACGCATCGGTTAATTTTTATCAACGTATTTTTGATTTAAAAGAAGTTAAAAACACAGCTTCTACCTCTAAAACAAGATGGCTTGCACTTACGGATCAAAAACAAATCCATTTAATACCTAGACCAGAATTAGAAGTTAAAACCAATAAAGCGGTTCATTTTGCTTTAGCCACACCTAATTTTGACGCTTTTGTAAAATACCTTCAAAGTTTAGATATTTATTATTCTGATTGGCGTGATACACCTAAAAAAGATTATGTTCGTGATGATGGTGTTAAGCAAATTTACTTTCAAGATCCTGATGGTTATTGGATAGAGGTAAATAATGCTGAATAGTAAAAACAATAAAAAAAAGCTACCAATGGTAGCTTTTTTTTTAAGTTTGAATTACAATTTAATGTTTATCCGTTAACTGTGGACACCTTGTTTAAAGCATCACCAATTAAAGTTTCACCTTTTAAAATCTCGAATGTAGCATTATTTGCAACATCGTCATTTAATGATCTTACTAAAGTTTGAGCAACATCATTTCTGCTTATCTCTCCGCTTTTATTTAACTTAGTTTCTAATTGTATTTTGTTAGTTAAATCTCCGTTAGTTAAAGATCCAGGTCTAACAATACTATAATTTAGTCCACTAGATTTTAAGTACTCATCTGCGTTATGTTTAGCTTTCAAGTAGTCTTGTAACTGCTCAGCTTGTTGTGGTTGATCTGCTCCCATAGAGCTTAACATGACAAACTTTTTAACATTATTTTTATTGGATGCATCAATTAGTCGTTTTGCACCTTCTTGATCAACTTGAACTACTTTTTTTCCTCCAGAACCTGCAGCAAAAACAACTTTATCAATAGTTTTATTAAAAGCAACAGAAACATCTTGCTCTAAATCTGCTAAAACTGTTTCGATATTTTTAGCTTTAAAATAAGCGATTTGTTCTTCCTTTCTAACCATTGCAATTGGGTTAAAATATTGAGATTCGTTTAAAAGATTTACTATTTTTTTTCCTGTGGTACCATTTGCACCTGCTACTAATATATTTTCCATACTTAAAGATAATAGCTAATCGCTTGGATACCAAAAAACAAACATTGGTTTAACTTTAGTTTAATAGATTAAGTAAGGTTATTTAAACTTATATTAATTTTTTTAACATTTGAAGTTGTCAATTATAATAACGACCTTATAAAATTAAAAACCTCAAAAAATCAATTATGACTATAAACAATAAACTAATTAGCAAAGGATTTATACTTGCTGGTATCATGAATTGCTCAGTATTACTTTTTTCTAGAGGTTTTACCAACAAGACTATTAACACTTACGATCCAGATGTAATGTCCAATTTTGGTATGGTGATGATTTTAATTTGGGGATTAGCTTACATATCTGTTGCGTATAAATTTCAGAATGTAAAATGGTTAGTTTTGATTTTTGCTATCGAAAAATTAATTTATGGTTGTGTCTGGTTACAATGGATGACAACTAATGATGTTAGCAAAGTTTACGATGAGGATAAAATGGCTGGCATCTTTTACTCTATTTATGGAATAAACGATTGGTTGTTTTGTGTTTTCTTTTTATATGTTTTTATTAGATTATTGAGACAGCAATAAAATTAATTGTTAGCAGTTTGATTACTTATTACTTAGCTAAAATAATGTCGTATCTTTGCATCCTCTTTAAATTTAAATGTTTTAATGACAGAAATAGACTTTGCGCTAAGCCAAAAACAAGACACCGAAATCATAGAATTGGTAGGTACTGTTTTATGGAACAAAGCCAGTGAAGTTAGTAGTTTTGAACAACTTTCTGAACCTGAAAAAACGTTTGTTTACATTGATATTTTTGAAGGCGAATTAAATAATGGTGGTTTATTTGACTTTTTTTATAATACATCTGGAGCTTTTGCCCATCAAGTGTTGGATGCTTATCAAGCAATTGGTGCTGAGGAATCCACTGCAATTGTAAGTCAAGCTATAGCCTTGTTTCCAGATTTACCAGTATCTAAAGATCTTTTTATTAGGAGACAATTACTCTCTAATTTAAAGCAAACTGTATTAGATGAATGGGAAAAACTTGAAACTCAATTTTTTATTTCTGAAGAAGCTATTGTAACCTTACTTATTGATTACATTACAATTAATAAAACCTATTTTGAATATTAACATGGTATATTCCGCAACACCTTTCTATCTTATGACTATACATGTCAAAACTACCCAAAGCGCATAAATTTGTTGATCTTTCTGATTATGGAAGACCAATAGCCAGACAAATTGCAAACCGTTTAAAATACACTAATTTTACTCCAGTGCACGTCACCTTAGCCTTTATAATTTCGGGCTTAATAGCTATTTATTGTATCATTGAAAATCTGTTTTGGTTAGCTGCATTTTTTTTAATCCTTAAATCTATTTTAGATGCTGCAGATGGTGAGTTAGCTAGAATAAAACAAACACCTTCTTATACTGGACGCTACTTAGACTCGGTTGCAGATATTATTTTAAACGCCATCATATTTAGTGCCATTTGGTATGTCACTAATGCTTCCCTTTGGCTAACCATTTTAGCTTTTTTGGGTGTACAATTACAAGGTACTTTATATAATTACTATTATGTGATTTTAAGAAATAAGTTTGAAGGTGATACCACAAGTCGCATTTTTGAAACTAAAACGCCTACAGCCTTAGCTGGCGAGAAGCAAAGCAACGTAAATATTCTTTTTAAGTTATATAAATTGCTTTATGGTGGATTTGATAAAACCATTTACTTTTTGGATCCAAGAGCTGCATATGGAAAAGTATTTCCTAAATGGTTAATGACTAGTATATCAACCTTTGGATTAGGATTTCAGTTATTACTAATTGCTTTGTTTTTAGTCTTAGGATTAAAACACATAATTATCCCCTTTTTTGTAGCCTATTCTGGAATGATATTAATTTTTATTGCAATTAGAAAAAGCTTTTATAAATAATAACAGCACTTAAAAAAGTGCTGTTATAAATTATCTTGTGGTTACAGTATTTTTATCCGATTTGTTACTATATACATAGGTATATATCCACATTAATGTAAAAGATGGAATGATATCAAAACCTGGCAATGCTTCTTCTATAAAAGAAAAGACTGCTGCGATCCTACCTGTTCTTCCTTTATATAGTTTAGTCATTAACCAAGCAGATGCTGGAGCCCAAACGATATCTGCAAACTCACCTATTCCTGGAATAATAAAAGAAACATAACCTAAAGCGTCAAAGATTAATCCTAAAAATAGTTTAGTGTATTTGTTTGTGTTGTTAAAATTCATTGATGTTATTTTGTAATTCTATTTTAGATAAAGCAAATAGTATTCCAAAAAATCTAACTTAATTTAGAACTAATTAGGTTTAAAAACTCAGTTCGTGTTTCAATGTTTTCAAAAGCACCTCTAAAACCAGAGGTTGTCGTTACACTATTTTGTTTTTGTACACCTCGCATTTGCATGCACATATGACTAGCTTCAATAACAACAGCAACACCTTCTGGCTTTAACGTGTCGTTTATACAATCTAAAATTTGATGTGTCAAACGCTCTTGTACTTGTAATCGCCTAGAAAAAACATCTACAATGCGTGGTAATTTACTTAAACCTACAATATGTCCATTAGGTATGTATGCAATGTGAGCTTTACCAAAAAATGGCAAAATATGGTGTTCGCAAAGCGAATAAAACTCGATATCCTTAACAATTACCATATCATTATATTCCTCTTTAAACATGGCACCTTTTAAGATGTTTGCTGCATCTTGGTTATAGCCTTGCGTTAAAAACTGCATGGCTTTTGCTGCACGTTCTGGAGTTTTTATTAAGCCTTCACGAGACGTATCTTCACCTAAATCTTCAATAATATTTTTATATCTATTTTTGACATCATCTGTCACTTTGATATTGTACTCTTCAAATTTTTTATAGGGCATTTTTTGAGGTGTTTTCTTTTAATTTATTACTGTAATAGGTTTTCAATTTAGTGATTTTTGGGTCGATTACAAACTGACAATAAGATGCTTCTCTGTTCCGATCATAAAATGTTTGATGTTCAGCTTCAGCTATATAAAAAGGACCTAACTCAGTCACCTCTGTAACCACCTTGTTTTCAAATACTTTTTCGTTTTCTAAAAACTGAATAAAACCTAAAGCTTCTTCTTTTTGTTGTTCGGAATTATAAAAAATTGCAGATCTATATTGTGTCCCAATATCATGTCCTTGCCTATTTAATGTCGTTGGATCATGAGTTGCAAAAAAGACTTCTAACAATTCTACATAACTAATCACAGTATCATCAAAAAATATCTGAATACCTTCTGCATGTCCTGTTCTACCTGTAGTAATTTCTCGGTATGCAGGGTTTTTAATTGCGCCTCCTGTAAATCCAGAAACAACCTTTTCTACCCCTTTTAACCTTAAAAAAACTGCTTCGGTACACCAAAAACAACCTCCAGCAAAAGTGGCTACTTTTAAATTTTCTTTTTTCATCTTATAAAAATAACTAATTCTGTTTAACTATTCTTTTTCAAAACTATAACAGAAGCGAGTTTTAACGTTTAATTATGACTTTATTTTAACTTCAAAATTAGATTTGCATTTGTAAACTGTAACAAAGCAAAAAAATAGCTGTCTTTAACACAGTAACAATCAATCAAAAAGCCAAATGAAACCTTTTTTTATTTTAATTTTCGCATTACTAGTATCTAATCAATCACTAGCCCAAGACAAAAAATCATATCAGATAAAACGTACGGAAACACCTCCAAAAATTGATGGTGTTTTAGACGATACTGCATGGAAAGATGCACAAGTTGCTACTAACTTTACAGAGTTTAGACCTGATGTTGGAGATACTGCTGCTGCAAATAAAACAACCAAAGTCAGAATGACTTATGACGATTCTGGTATTTACGTGTCAGCTTACTGCTATGACAATCCAGAGGATATTATGCGTCAATTTACGCAACGTGATAATTTTGGACAATCTGATTTTTTTGGTTTAATATTTAATCCAAATAACGACGCACAAAACAATACCGAGTTTTTTGTGTTTAGTTCAGGTACGCAAGCTGATGCTGTTGAAAGCCCAAATTATGGAGAAGATTTTGGTTGGAATGCGGTTTGGGAAAGCAGTGTCCAAATAGTAGATGACGGTTGGATTGTTGAAATTAAAATACCTTATAGAGCTTTACGTTTTACACAACAAGAAGACCCTACTTGGGGCATTCAGTTTCATAGGCATTACAGAAAAACACGCGAACAAATGACGTGGAACGCTATTGATGTTACCAAAGGAAACATTGGGTTATATAATGCCGAATTAAAAGGAATTAAAAATATTACACCTCCAACTAGATTAAGCTTTTTTCCTTACGCTTCTGGATTAGTAAGTACATTTGATGGCGAAACTGAAAGTGATTTTGCTGCTGGTTTAGATATTAAATACGGAATTACAGAAAATATAACTTTAGATGCCACTTTAATACCTGATTTTAGTCAAGCAGGTTTTGATGATGTCCAATTAAATTTAGGGCCTTTTGAACAACAATTTGCAGAACAACGTCAGTTTTTTACTGAAGGTGTAGACTTGTTTAGTAAAGGTAATTTATTTTATTCTAGACGTATTGGAGATCGTCCTTCTGGAAGATTAAACCTAAATAATGACGAATCAATAGAGGAATATCCAGAAAAAGTCCAATTACTAAATGCAGTTAAAGTCTCAGGACGTACTAAAAATGGATTAGGTATTGGTTTTTTTAATGCAATAACTAAAAAAACAGAAGTTGATATTACCAATACCTTAACTGGTCAAAAACGTAGCCAAATTGTAGAACCACTTGCTAATTACAATATCATGGTATTGGACCAGCAGTTTAATAAAAACTCTTCAGTAACCTTAATTAACACTAATGTTACTAGAGATGGAGAATTTAGAGATGCTAATGTTACAGGTTTACTATTAGATTTAGTAAATAAGAAAAACACTTATGGCGCAATAGCCGAAGTTAAAATGAGTACATTTAATGATGTTCCTAATACAGAAAATGGATATACTGCAAGAGTTGGTGTTGGTAAAAATAGTGGAAAAATAAGATATAGTTTAACCTATGATTATGCAGATGAAAACTATGACATTAATGATTTAGGTATTTTATTTAGAAACAACTACAGCAACTATAATGCAGAAGTTAGCTACCGTACGTTTGAGCCTACTAAAAACTTTAATAACACCTATTTTGGAACTTGGTTAAATTATAACCAATTATCTAATCCAAATACATTTACAGGTGCAAATACTGGTTTTAATTTTAATGGTCAGACCAAAACATTACATAACCTTGGTATTAATGGAAATTGGAATTTTGGAAAACAATATGACTATTTTGAACCACGAAACGGTTTTGATAGCTATTTTGTAACAGAAAATTATGCACAATCTAATATGTGGATTTCTAGTAACTACAATTTATTTTTTGCATTAGATGCAAATCTAGGTTATGGTCGCTTTTTTAACGATGATCGTAAAAACTTTAACAACATTTGGTTTGGACTAAATCCACGTTTTAAATTTAATGACAAATTTTTAATGGTTTTAGGGTTTGATTATGACAATTATACTGCCGACAGAGGTTATGTTAATGGTCAAGAAGTGAATGACGAAATTATTTTTGGTCAACGTGACAGAATTGATATGACTGCCAGCATATCTGGTAGTTATAACTTTAATTCGTTTAATGCTTTAACATTAAGTTTTAGAAATTATTTAAGTACTGTTACCTATGATGACAGCATGTATACCTTACAAGGTGATGGATCTTTAAACAGATCTGACATATACACAAAAAACAATATAAGTAGCGATCTAGATTTTGATCCAGACATAAATTTTAATACTTGGAATTTAGATTTAAGCTACACGTGGCAATTTGCTCCTGGTAGTCAATTAACAGCCTTATACCGAAATCAGATTTTTAATTTTTCAAACGACTCTGAAGCTGGTTTTTTTGATAGTACCTCTGATTTATTCAAACAAGAACAACGTAATACATTTTCTTTAAGAATGGTTTATTTTATAGATTACAACGACTTAAAAAAGGTGTTTCAAAGAAAAAGCTAAAACAACTTAAAGTTGTCTAATACGTTATAAAGTGGTAATTTCCAAACTTTATAAAAGACTATGATTAAAGCAAAAAATATACACAAATATTACGATGACTTACATGTACTAAAAGGTGTAGATGTACATATTAAAAAAGGTGAAATTGTATCCATAGTTGGTGCTTCTGGTGCAGGAAAAACAACATTGTTACAAATTTTAGGAACCTTAGATTTTATTGAAAATAAAACCGAAAGTCAATTAATAATAAACGGAAAAGAGATTACAGGATTGACCGAAAAACAATTGGCACAATTTAGAAATCAAAATATTGGTTTTATTTTTCAATTTCATCAGCTATTACCTGAGTTTACTGCTATTGAAAATGTATGCATACCTGCATTTATTAAAGGCACTAATACATCTGATGCCGAAAAACGTGCTAAGGAACTACTTGATTTTTTAGGATTATCACATCGCTATAACCATAAACCTAGTGAATTATCAGGTGGAGAGCAACAACGTGTCGCTGTAGCAAGAGCATTAATAAATAACCCAGAGTTAATCTTTGCAGACGAACCTTCAGGTAACTTAGATAGCGAAAGTGCAGAAAATTTACACAATCTATTTTTTAAATTACGTGATCAATTTGGACAAACCTTTGTAATTGTTACTCACAACGCAGACTTAGCTAACCTAGCAGATCGTAAATTAACCATGGTTGATGGTAAAATCGTTTAAAATATGATTATACTTTTTAACTCTGTTTTTAATTATATTAAAAATCCACGATTAAAACCTTTAAAGCATATTACTATTAAGCAAAAACTGGAGCTAGTTTTACAATGTCTGCCACTTTGCATTATGCTTGGTCTGGGATTTGGACTACTAACTATTATATTAGAAGCATTAGGTCTATACAGTTCTGACTCTCATGCCTTTAATAAATTATTAGAAGAGCAATCTAAAATAAGTATTATATTTAGTGCTGTTATATTAGCTCCTGTTATTGAAGAATTAATCTTTAGAGGACCAATGACCTTATTTAATAAAAAATATTTTAAAATAGGGTTTTACGCACTAACTATCATTTTTGGTTATGTACATATTTTTAATTTTGAAATTACGCCAGAAATAATATTATTATCTCCATTATTAATTGCACCACAATTAGCAGTAGGATCTGTTTTTGGTTATGTACGTGTGCGTTTAGGATTAGTTTACTCTATGTTATTACATGCTTGCTATAATGGTATTTTAGTGATTCCTGCTATTTTATTTATAAACTAAACGTAAATAATATAATACTGTTACAGATTATTAAAGCTAAAAATAAACGCTTAATCTTACGCAACCAATAGACTAAATTTGTATCTATAAATAAAAAAGATGTTTAAAAAAATTGGGTGGTCTATTGTATTTTTTCTTGTTATACAGGTTGTGTTATATTCTTGCTGTAAAGAAAAAACTTATAATGTTGATTTGCAACACATAAAGATTATTTACGACAACAATGAAGCACAAACCGTTACATCAGAAGATTTAATTGTTTATCTAGATTTTGTTTATAATTATGATGAAGTGGCATCTATCTTAAATTCTAATTTTAACTTTAATACTGCTTTAGCAACAACTTGTCCCAACGATATCTATAATTATAATTTTAGTTTTACAGACTTAAATATTACAGCTGATGCAGATATTAATGGTATTGAAGCTGGTCTTAGTTTAAATAGTATTATGAAGTTTTCTTATAATAATATTGATGATTTATTAGACATTAGTCAATTTTATAATCCTACAAATAATGAGGATTTTTATACACCAGAAGCACCTGAGACATTATTATTTGTATTTGATCAAGACATTCCTGCCAATACCCAATTTAAATTAACATTTACAGTTCAAACCTCTAATGAAATAACTTATACTTTTACATCCAATACCTATATAATTGAATAATTAATGAATAAAAAAGACCTAAAAGATTTTCTAGATGCCAAAGTCTATTTATATAACAAACCGGATTTTATTGATAGTGACCCAATACAAATTCCGCATTTATTTAGTAAAAAAGAAGACATAGAAATTGCTGGGTTTTTAAGTGCTACAATTGCTTGGGGAAACAGAAAAAGTATCAACAACAATGCTCATAAAATGATGCAACTTTTAGATCAAGAACCTTATGATTTTGTTGTAAATCATAAAGATTCAGATTTAGAAAAATTAGAATCTTTTGTACATCGAACGTTTAATGGTACAGATTTTATGACCTTTATTAAAGGGTTACAGCATATTTACTTAAATCATGATGGTTTAGAGTCCGTGTTTAAAAAACATGCAGAAAAGGCAAGTTTACAAAAAGCAATTCATAATTTTAAACATACTTTTTTTGAAATCCAACATTTACCACGTACACAAAAACATATTAGTGATCCTTTAAAAAACAGTGCTGCAAAACGCATCAATATGTTTTTAAGATGGATGGTTAGACCCAATAATACTAATGTAGATTTAGGGATTTGGACAAGCCTCTCTCCTGCTCAATTATCATGTCCTTTAGATGTACACTCTGGGAATGTTGCTAGAAAATTAGGATTGTTACATAGAAAACAAAATGATGGTAAAGCTTTAGCCGAATTAGATGCAAGTTTAAGATTATTAGACCCTAACGATCCGGTAAAATATGATTTTGCTTTGTTTGGTTTAGGAGTTTTTGAAAAATTTTAATCTTTTAAAACTATAATATAGTTATTTTCGTAAATAATTTTTTAAATGTATGAAGAATTAGCCCTTTATGATTAAACCCGATTTTCCCCAAAACGAAATTGAACGACTATCTGTTGTAAATAAATACAAATTATTAGACACCTTACCAGAAAGTGATTTTGACAATATAACCAGTTTGGTAGCCACTATATGTGATGTGCCAATTTCGTTAATAACACTGCTTGATACAGACCGTAATTTTTTAAAGTCTCATCATGGTTTAGACATTCAAGAATCACCTAGAGACATCTCGTTTTGTGGTCACGCTATTTTACAAAACGAAGATATTTTTGTAATTGAAGATTCTAGAAAAGACAGTAGATTTATAGGCAACCCATTAATAGATCAATTTAAAGCAATTTTTTATGCTGGTGTACCACTACGTAATAATGATGGTTTAGCTTTAGGGACTTTATGTGTATATGATCACAAACCTAAACAACTAACAGAAGTACAGAAAAAAGCACTTATAATTTTAGGAAAACAAGTCATGAACTTGTTTGATTTAAGATTAAACAATAGACTTTTAGACGAGTCTAAAAAAGAACTACTTGAAAGAAATGCAGAGCTTAGTAAATTTGCTAGTCACGTGTCTCATGATTTAAAATCACCACTAGCAAATATTATCTCTTTAACTACTTTTTTAAAAGAAGAAGAAGGAAATGTGTTTACAGAAGAATCTGTTGAATACATTAATTTTATAGAAGAATCTGCGGACTCTCTAAAAAATTATATTGACGGTATACTAATTCATTATAAATCTAACGAGCTATTAAATGAAGACAAACAAACCATTGCTTTAAATGATTTATTTGAAGAAGTAAAACGAATACATCTATTAGATGATGCACATTTTAAAAGTAATACAAGGGATAAAAATGTGTTTATTAATAAAGCAGCTGTAACTCAAATTTTAATAAATTTAGTAGACAATGCTTTAAAGTATAATAGCAGTAAGCATCCTGAAATTACACTAAACTATTCTGAAAATAAAAACTTTCATATTTTTTCTGTAACAGATAATGGTATTGGAATAGCACAAGAGCAACAAAACGAAGTGTTTAAACTGTTTAATAACAACAATCAAACAGATGTAAAAGGAAATAAAGGCACTGGAATTGGGTTATTTACTGTAAAAAACTTAGTCAAAAAGCTTAATGGAGATATTGTTTTAAAATCTGAAATTGGTAAAGGCAGCACCTTTACTTTTACCATCTCTAAATAAAAAAAGCCTAATCGAAAGATTAGGCTTTTTAATAGTCTTAATTGATTAACTAAGATTTTTTCATCTGCTTTATAAGCTTTTTAGTCAAAGTTTCTTGATCTTTATAAAGCGTCCCGCTCATTCCTAAGCATTGACCATCCTTTAATTGTAAAGATTTTTGATCCACAATGTATGTACCATCACTTTTAACAACGGTTCCGTCATTAAGTTTTAAATCTCCTTTTAATTGTACAACACCATCTGTTGTATAATGAAACACTTTACTGTCTAAAAGTATAACGTAATTAGAATCTTCAATTTGTTTAGCATCTTGAGCCATCATAGTATTGATTCCAAGAAAAACGGTAAAGGCAATAAGAATTAATTTTTTCATTTTATATATTTTTAAGTTTAGCCAAATGATTTTATAATTAGTTGTAAATCATTCTCTAAGTTAAACATTTCAACTTTTATGCCAAACTTTTTATTAAATATTTAGCCTTTTAACCAAGCTTGTCTTATTGCTTTTTGTGCCTCTGTAGCATTAACATCTTCAACTAATTTGGTTCCCGTAGTGTAAGATTGTGTTAATTTGGTTTTAATAACAATCTCTTCACCTTTTCTATCTAAAACAACATTAATATCTGTACCTGGTTGCCACATGTACATAGCAGTTAAGATTTGTTGTGCTGTAGCTAAAGTTAACTCTTTACCATCTACTGATTTTAAAACATCGCCTGGTAAAACACCATTGTCATTCCAAAAACTATTATCCTTAACAGCTTCACTAAAAGGAATAGTCATTGTAGCTCTATCTGGAGCAAAAATTAAAGTACCATCATTTTGGATGTAGTTAGTTTTAACTTTTCCAGTATCTAAACTTAATCCTACTTTTTTAAAGTAAACCGAATAATCAATTGGTGTACCACCAACAACATGCGTGTTTAAAAATTCGCCAACACTAGGGTAAGTCATTGCAGTAATTTCTTCTATTAACTTATCATCTTCAAACGGTTTGTTTTTTCCGTACTTGTTAGATAATTCTTTCATTAAAGATAAAATACCTCTATTACCATTGCTCTCTTCACGTAAAATAATATCAATACACATACCTATTAAGGCACCTTTCATGTATACGTTATAATATTGCGGTGCGTATGGCTCGTCTAAAACGTTTTCACTCATTTCAGTAAAACTCATGCTATCATTTAGGTTAGCTGCAGTTTGGATTTTACCTAAGATATCTCCATAAAACTCTTCTGAGTCTACTAAATCTTGATCAACTTGAAATAACGTTGCAAAATATTCTGTTACACCTTCATACATCCATAAATGCTTAGAAAATGTAGGTTGATTGTAATCAAAGTAGTGTACATCTTCAGAGTGCACACTTAATGGTGTTACAATATGAAAAAACTCGTGCGATACTACATCAATCATACTTTCAGCTAAAGCTTCAAAAGGCATATCTTCTCCTAAAACCACAACAGTAGACGTATGGTGTTCTAAAGCCCCAAAACCTTTAGGAGATTCTGGTTTACCCTCTGATAAGTATAAATAAATATCATAACGTGGTGTACTGTTAATATCACCTAAATACGTTTTTTGAGCTTGCATCATTTTTTGCATTACAGCTTTAATGCTTTCTGCGCTATGTACTTTATTTGGTGAATAAACACTTAATACAATTTTGATATCTCCAACCTGAAATTCTTCTACATCTAAATCTCCGTAAAACATTGGATTATCTGTAATGTCAAAATAACGTGGTGCAAAATAACTTGAAGTTGCTAATTTACCATCTTTACTTACTGTTTTACCTGTTTCTTGTAAAGCAGAGGTACGTTTAAAATCTACAGGTGCAGTAACATCTAAACTGTATTGGCTATCTTTTAAGCTATCAAAATAACCAATAAAACCATGTAAATTTAATACATAATTAGTAGGCTCTATATTTGTTCCTGCTGGAGAAAAAGGTGCTTCACCACCTATTCCACCTGTTACTTCTTGATCAAAAGTATCATTAGTATTATAAGTAATGTAATCTAATTGTGTTGCATTAGCAATAGTCCAAGTATTAGTGTCAACTTTAACGGTTGGTAATTCTTTTCCTTTATAATCAAACGCTTTAAAATCGTCTACATATTTTCCAAAATCACTTACAGAGTAAGTTCCTTGTACTACTCTTGGCAATCTATACGTTACTGTTTCTTGCGTAAAACGACCTGGATTAATTGTTACAGGTGCTTTGTCATTAATTACTTTAGACAAATCAATAGAAGTTACTATTGGCGACTGCGACGCTAATTTATCAGATGTTTTTGTACTATTACATCCAACCAATATTAGCCCTGTTGCAATAGTTGTTACTAAAAGTTTTTTCATTTTTTAAGTTTATTTGTTAATGGTCCTGCTTAGAAGACGCTCAAAAATATAATTTGTTACATAATCTTGTCACTAAGTTTTTGTTAAATTGTTAATTTTGAAATAGGCTTTATATAAATGCAATTATTATCTTTGACAAACTTTAAATTTAATGCAGTTTAAATATCCCGAACTTTTATACGCGCTTTTCTTACTGCTTATTCCTATTATTGTTCATTTATTTCAGCTTAGAAAATTTCAAAAAGAATATTTTACTAATGTTGCTGTCTTAAAGAAAATCCAATTACAAACCCGAAAAAGTGCAACCATAAAAAAATGGCTAACACTACTAACTAGACTGTTACTTTTAGCTGCTATAATAATTGCATTTGCGCAACCTTTTACCTCTAAAACAGACACGTTTAATGCAAAAAAGGAAACCGTTATTTATCTAGATAACTCGTTTAGTATGCAAGCTAAAGGAGATAAAGGCGAATTACTTAAGCGTGCTATTCAAGATTTAATTGAAACCATTCCTGAAACCGAAACATTCTCGCTAATAACCAATACACAGAGCTATAAAAACACAAGCATAAAAGCTATAAAAAACGAGCTGTTACAATTAGAATATTCTTCTAACCAATTAACCTATAATGCTGCTTTATTAAAAGCAAAACAGTCTTTATCTAATCAAACAAACACACTTAAAAACATAATATTTATATCTGATTTTCAACAAAAAAACACAGATTTTAATATTACACCAGACTCAACTTCTACTCTAAATTTAGTTAATTTAAAACCTGTAAACAACACTAATATAACCGTTGATAGTGTATATGTATCAAAACAAGATGCAAATAATTTAGAGCTTACTGTAGTCTTAAAAAACAATGATTCAGCAGTTAGTAATATTCCAGTGTCGTTGTATAATAACGATAATTTACTTTCTAAAGCCTCAGTGGACGTCAATGGTCAAGGTACTACTGTGTTTTCGTTACCAAATAATCAAATTATAAAAGGAAAAATTAGTATTGACGATACGCAATTACAATTTGATAATACCTTGTATTTTAATATAAATACACCCTCAAAAATTAATGTTTTAGCAATCAGTGATAGTAATGCTGATTATTTAAATAGAATTTTTACTGAAGACGAATTTAACTATACTTATACAAAATCCAACGCATTAGATTACAGTCTTTTTGATGCACAAAAACTAGTAATTATTAATGAAATTGAAGCGTTACCCATAAGTCTAACAACAGCCTTAAAAGCTTTTTCGGATAAAGGTGGTGCAGTAGTTTTTATCCCATCAGACCAAGGTAACCTTAAAGATTATAATACTTTTTTACAGCGTTTTAATACGACACCTTTTAATCCAATACTGACTTCACAAAAGCGTATTACAACCATAAATTATAGTCATCCTTTATATGCTAATGGTGTCTTTGAAAAGCGTGTAGATAATTTTCAATATCCAAAAGTAGAGCGTTACTTTCCTCAAAATAATTTACAAGCTTCAAGTATTTTACAATTTGAAGATAACAAATCATTTTTATCTCAAAAAGGCAATTTATTTGTGTTCTCTGCTCCAATAAACGACACTAATTCTAATTTTAAAAATATCAATTTAATTGTACCAACGTTTTACAACATTGCTAAACAAAGTTTAAATACTGCAACCTTATATTTTACCATTGGACAAAATAATAATTACGATGTCGCAATCAATTTACAACAAGACGCTGTATTAACTTTGGTTAAAGGCGACAACAAAATCATACCAGAACAAAACTATTTTAATAACAAAGTAGTTATTAAAACTAGTGATTTACCAGAACAAGCAGGCATCTACGATTTAAAAAACAAAACCGAAATCATTCAAAACATAAGTTATAATTACGACAGGTCAGAAAGTGATTTAACATATATAAACCTAGATAATTACAAACACATAACCATTAGCGACTCAATAGCTAGTATTTTTGATACAATAAATAACGACACTAAATTTAACGAACTATGGAAATGGTTTGTAATTTTGGCATTAGGTCTATTAATTTTAGAAATGCTCATCTTAAAATATTTTAAATGAACGTCTTAATAAAAACAGCAACAATAATTGATTCCGCAAGCCCTTTTCATAATAAGGTTTGTGACGTATTAATCGAAAAAGGTAAGATTAGTAAAATTGCTTCAAGCATTGATAATACTAACAATTATAAAACCATTAATTTAGATAACTTACACCTATCTCAAGGTTGGTTTGATAGTAGTATTTGTTTTGGAGAACCAGGATTTGAAGATCGCGAAACTATTGAAAATGGACTAAAAACAGCAGCTAAATCAGGATTTACAAGTATTGCATTACAAGCAAACACTAATCCAATAATTGATACTAATGCTAATATTGCATTTGTACTGTCTAAAGCTCAAAACCATGCTGTTAAACTATTACCTATTGGCGCTTTAACTAAAAACAGTGACAGTGTAGACTTAGCTGAGCTTTTTGATATGAAAAACGCAGGAGCTGTTGCCTTTTCGGATTATAAAAAGCCAATAACTAATCCTAATCTTTTAAAAATAGCCCTACAATATGCAAGTAATTTTGATGGATTAGTATGTTCTTTCCCTTTAGAAACAAGAATTTCTGGAAAAGGAATTGTAAACGAGGAACTAACCAGTACATCACTAGGCTTAAAAGGTAGTCCAAATCTAGCCGAAGCTATGCAAGTTGCTAGAGACTTATTTTTGTTAGAATATGCTGGTGGAAAATTACATATACCCACAATTTCAACAGCAGAAAGTGTAGCATTAATCAGAGAAGCTAAACAAAAAAAGCTAGACGTGACCTGCAGTGTAGCCATCCACAATTTATGTTTAACAGATGCTGTTTTGGAAGAGTTTGACACTAACTATAAAGTAAATCCTCCACTAAGGATACAAAAAGATATAGAGGCTTTAATTGAAGGTTTAAAAGATGGTACGATAGATATGGTTACAAGCGATCATAATCCAATGACCATTGAAGATAAAAAAGTAGAATTTGATCATGCATCATTTGGTACCATAGGATTAGAAAGTGCTTTTGGTGCTTTAAACACCTTATTTACTACAAAAAAAACCATTCAATTACTAACAAAAGGCAAAAGTAGATTTGGACAAAGTAACACTAGTATTGAAGAAGGACAAATGGCTAATTTAACCCTTTTTAATCCAGATATAAAATACGCTTTCGCGGAAACAGATATTGTTTCAAAATCTAAAAATAGTGCTTTTTTAGGACTAGAATTAAAAGGTAAAGCCTACGGAATAATTGCAAATAACAAAATAGTATTATAATACAATGAATCAACAAACAATTGAAGAAGGCAAATCATTAGCTGTTTTAAGCTACCTAACCATAATTGGTAGTGTCATAGCAATAATAATGAATGGCGAAAAGAAAAACGACTTTACAAGCTTTCATAACCGACAAGGTTTAGGCTTATGTCTACTATGGATGATTATTGGCTACTTTGTTAGTCAATTTGATAATATGCAAATCTCAATTGCTTTTTGGGTAAGTATGGGAGCACTTTTATTTTTAGGTGTTATAACTGCCATAAACGGAACAATGAAACCTATACCTTTTGTTGGACCAATTTTTCAAAAACTATTTAAAGGACTTGGCAACTAATGGAAAAATTTAACTTACATCATATAACTAGACCATCAACTTTAAAGGATAATGCGCCATTACTTATCTTGTTTCATGGTTATGGAAGTGACGAGAATGACTTGTTTAGCTTTGCAGCAGAATTACCAGAAGAGCTTTTTATAATATCTGTTAGAGCGCCTTATCCTATGCAACCCTATGGTAATGCATGGTATGCTATTAACTTTGACGCAGACCAAGGTAAATGGAGTGATAATGAGCAAGCAAAACAGTCTAGAGACCTAATAGCAACTTTTATAGATCAAGCTATAGCTAATTATCCAGTAGATAAAAACAATGTATCATTACTAGGATTTAGTCAAGGTTGTATTTTAAGTTATGCTGTTGCATTAACTTATCCTGAAAAAGTAAATAACATTATAGCTTTAAGTGGTTATGTTAATCAAGATTTATTTACAGTTAAAGATGCTTCTAACTACAAACATTTAAACTTTTATTGTTCACATGGTACTGTGGACCAAGTGATACCTGTAGATTGGGCAAGACAAGCGCCTAAATTTTTAGCTACTTTAAATATTAAGCACCAATTTAGCGAGTTTCCTGTTGGACATGGTGTGGCACCTCAAAATTTTTACGAATTTAAAGACTGGTTACAACAATTAATATAACATCAAGATATTTATCTTAAACTTAAAAAGCCCAAATTAAATTAGTATTTAATTTGGGCTTTTTTTTAGTAATCAAAATAATTTTATCTAGTATAAAGTAGATAATCTAAGACTTCAAAGTCAACTTTTTGATCTGCAGTAACAAAGTATTTTATAAGTAATTCTCCCCAATAACTACCATCAGAAAAATCTGCAATAATCCATCTATGATTTAACATCTTAATAGTATTGAACTGCATTTTTTTACCTTCAGAAGCAGCAAATGGGATTAACGGATGGTCACCATCTGCTTCATTTAATTTATATAATTCGTTTTTGATAAACGGAATCATAGCATCAGTATCCAATTTTTTATTGTAAAAGTAATCCTGAGCTTCTTGACTGTATCTTAAATCAAATAAAGTTAAATCTGATAATTCTTCGTTTTGAAGATTTAAGGAATCTTGTAAAACAACTGTTTTTTCCTTTAGCATTTCCATTCGTTTTGCACTGTCATCCAATATTTTTTTTGAATTTACATATTGAAACACCACAATTAGTGATGTAAAAATAAACAGGTACATAAAGATTTTGTTCTTCATTTTAATAAATATTTTAAATAGTAATTTCTAATTGATCGTAAGCCAAAAATACATTTTTTGGTAGCTTTTGTTGTACTTCGTCATGAAATCCTAATAGGTGACTAATATGAGTTAAATAGGCCTTTTTAGGTTTTATAATATTAATAATCTCTAAGGCTTGTTCTAAATTTAAATGCGAAATATGTTCCTTTTCTCTTAAAGCATTAATTACCAACACCTCTAAATTTTTAAGTTTATCTAATTCAGTTTTAGTAATGGTTTTAATATCTGTTAAATAAGCAAATTTGTCAAACCTAAAACCAAAAACCTGTAGTTTATAATGTAAACTATCAATAGGTATAATAGGAAGATTATTAATGGTAAATGGCTTATTTTCAATTATATTAATGGCAACAGTTGGTGCGCCAGGATATCTGTTTTCTGTAGCAAAAACATATTCAAATCTTATTTTAAGTTGCTCAATTACACGTTGATGTGCATATATTGGTAATTCGCCTTGTTTAAAGCAAAACGGTCTTATGTCATCCAAACCAGCTGTATGATCTGCATGTTCATGCGTAAATAAAAGCGCATCAATTTTTTCGGGATTAGCACGTAACATTTGTTGTCTAAAATCTGGCCCACAGTCTATTACAAACGTACTATCCTCCCATTCTACCATTACCGAAACTCGTAAACGTTTGTCTTTAGGATTGTTGCTTAAACATACTGGATGTGTGCTTCCAATTACTGGAATGCCTTGTGATGTTCCTGTGCCTAAAAATGTTACTTTCAATTGCTGACGATTTCTCACAAAAATAAGTTATTTTTTTTGTTTGATATAGTTATTTGGTACCTTTGTAAAACTTAACATCATAGGGATTTTTATATGGAAATTACGCTAAAAGGAGATAAAGAATTTGAAAATATTCCCTCTTTAAAAGACAAAGCACTTCGTATTAACTTAAACGAAAATATTTACGGTACGTTTGCCGAGATAGGTGCAGGACAAGAAACTGTACGACACTTTTTTAGAGCTGGAGGTGCGTCTGGGACTATTGCAAAAGCAATGTCTGCTTATGACAAAGATTTTAGTGATGCTATTTATGGTATTGAAAATGATAGACGCTACGTCACGGAAGCGCGTTTACGTAAAATGGTTTCTCATGAAATAAAACTTATTGAAGAGCGAATTGACCGTAAAAAAAATCCAAACAAAATGTTTTTTAGTTTTGCAAATACTGTTGCTACAATAGATTTTGCAAAAAAATATAAAGGACATGGATGGGTAGGAATTAAATACCAAATAGATCCTTCAGAAGAAGAATATAATGAGATTGTATTACACCTTCGATTTAAAGAAAACGATGCTAGATTACAGCAAGAAACCCTAGGGATTTTAGGGACTAACCTTATATATGGTGCATTTTACAAGTATAATGAACCAAGAAAATTATTACGTTATTTATATGACCATTTAGATAAAGACCAAATAGAAATTGATACTATTAATTTTTCTGGTCCAGTATTTAAAGATGTAGATAACAGATTAATGAGTTTACAACTTGTTAAAAATGGAATGACAGATGCTGTCATGTTTGCTCCTGACGGAAATAACGTTTTACCTGCTAGAGTCCTTTACAAAAAAAATATATTAGCCTTACGTGGTAGTTTTAGACCTGTAACTAAAGTAAACATTGACATGTACGAAAAGTCATTGGAGATGTTTATTAAAGAAAACAAAGTTGATGAGGACAACACGCAAGTTATTTTTGAAATTACCTTATCTAATTTAAGAGCTGAAGGTGAAATTGATGAGCAGGATTTTATGGATCGTGCAAGACTACTTTGCTCCTTAGGTCATACGGTTTTAATATCTAACTTCCAGGAATATTATAAATTAGTCGAGTACTTCTCTCAATACTCTAAGAGCAGAATGGGATTAGCAATGGGAGTTAACAACTTAGTAGACATATTTGACGAAAAATATTATAGACACTTAAGTGGTGGTATATTAGAAGCGTTTGGAAAATTATTTTTCAAAGACTTACGTGTATATCTATATCCAATGCGTGATGAAGATGGATCATTAACTACAAGCGACAACTTAAAAGTACATCCAAGAATGAAAGAATTGTATAAATTCTTTAAATACAATGGAAAAGTTGTAGATATTACAGATTACGACCCAAACACATTAAATGTATTTTCTAGAACTGTTTTACGTATGATTTGTGATGGTGAAGAAGGTTGGCAAAGCATGTTACCAGAAGGCGTTTCTAAATTAATTATGCAACAAAGTCTATTTGGTTGCGAAACTGAAGAAATACATCAGAAAAATTAATTACTATAATTTTACATAAAAAAAAGCGACTTTAATTATTTATTAAAGTCGCTTTTGCTTTGTAGTCGTAAATGTTTCTTTTTAGGGACTTACAGTTTACTTTATGTTTCATTATGTACTACATTGTAATACAATTCAAATGTTATACCAAAAATTAAAAATTGATTGTTTTTTTTATAAAAACTATATGTTTTTTTCAATTTTACCTTTTACATCTTTAAAAAAAGCTTTCATATACTTAAAGTCTTCTTCTATGTTGTCTGTTGGATAAAAAGGTTCTGACACAGTATTTTGTTTATTTCCAAAATCTAAAGTAAACATTATAATTGGTACGTTTGCTTGCTTAGCTATATAGTAGAATCCTGTTCGCCATTCGTCAACCTTACTTCTTGTTCCTTCAGGTGCCAATGTTAATCTAAACTCGTCTTTGTTTTCAAATAATTTAGCAATTGTCTGTACTTTGTTTTCTTTATTTTTTCTATCTACAGGTACACCTCCTACTGCTCTAAAGTAATACCCAAATGGCCATGTAAATAATTCTTGTTTACCAATAAAGTTAGTTTTTACTTGTGTAACCTTTCTTAATAAAATACCAATTATAAAATCTATGTTACTAGTATGAGGTGCAGAGATAATTACTGCTTTTTTTATAGTATCCTTGGAGAAGTTGGTGTTACCAACAACTTTCCATCCTAATATTTTAAAATATATAAGTTTAGCTAACCAGTACATATTACATTTTTTGGTATAACGCTTTTAGCGTGTCGTGTGTAATTGTTTTTTTCCAGTTTTTACCAATTGCATTTTCCCAAAGTGGTTCTAAACTTAAAGCAACTTTAATCATTGTATCAAAATCCTTGTCAGATAAATCTGCACAAATCCCTTGAGGTAAAGTTATATTATGTTTGGCTTTCATTTTTTTAAATTCAGCTACACCTTCTGGATAATACGCTTCAAGATGGTCAAAAACAATACAATTACCAATACCATGTTTAACTCCTAAAAGATATCCTAAACCATAACTCATAGCATGTGCAACACCAACTTGAGAGTAAGCAATACTCATACCACCATGCCAACTAGCCATCATTAATTTATCCTGAGATTCTTGTTCTGATAAATCATCACTTAAAAATATCTCTTGACATAACTCTAAAGCTTTCTCGCCATAAGTCTGACTAAATGCATTAAGGTACGTTCCGCTTAGAGACTCAATACAATGCACATAACAGTCCATTCCTGTGTAAAACCATTGGTCTTTAGGTACATCCTTAGTTAATTCTGGATCTAATAAAACTTGATCAAATGGTGTATAATCACTATTGATTCCTAATTTTCGTTCTGGTCCTGTTAATATAGTTGTTCTTGAAACTTCTGCTCCTGTACCTGATATTGTTGGAATCCCAACATGATAAACCGCTGGATTTTTAACTAAATCCCAACCTTGATAATCTTTACTTTCGCCATCATTATTTAACATAATAGCTACTGCTTTAGCGATATCTAATAAAGATCCACCTCCAATACCAATAATACCAGATGGTCGCTCTTTAAAATTTAAAATAATATCCTCAACGTATTGGTCAATCTGTTCTGTTTTGGGCTCTTCTATTGTAGATACATAAACAACCTTGTCCTGATAGGATAATGGTATTCTGGAAGTTAACCAGGCATCTCCTTTAAAAATATCATCTACAAAAAAGATAAATGGCGCACTAGTATTTAACCGCTTAGGCTCTATAATATCGCTTAATTGATTAAAACTACCTCGTCCAAAAATTACTTTGGACACCATTGGAAAATTTTTATAACTCATTGACTTTTCGTCTTAATTTGTAAATTTATTACTTATTTAAGTTTTTTTGAAACATTTCTGAAAATAATGCTAGGTGATATCCATCAACTAAGGCATGATTTACATTAATAGCAACATTCATGATTAACTTATTATCCTGTCTAACAGCTTTACTAAATGCTAATTTAGGTACAGATTCCATGTCTCCAGAAACGGGTTCTTTATGACCAGAAAAATTAAGCCAAGGTATAGCAGAACAGTGTACACAGTTTAAACCGTTAACAGGAGGAAAAAGTGAAGCACTATTTTCTATTCTATATACTTCGTTAGATAAGTTGTTTAAAAATCCTTCTAAATTTTCAGTGTAATTTATAAATGAAAATCCAAATGTCTTATCGCTTCTCATAATGGTAGCAGACGCATGTATAATATCATGTATTTGAATGGTATCTTCTACTACTCTATATTTTAAATTATCTACAGCATTAATTGCTTGCATACACGCATGAAGATATACGCCAAAAAAACTGACCTTATTATCTTTTGCATACTGGTAAGCGTTATCTACTTGAAAAGGTATAGTCACTCCAAAATAGGGATCTTTTAGCTTTGAAAAGTGTTGAAAATGTTCTTTTCTGTTCCAAGTATTTATATCTAAAGTCTTCACTAATTATTGTAATAGTTTTGGTAAGTCTAACAGACTTTTAATTGTCTTATATTGTTTTGATTGGTTGTTATTTACATCCACCTGCTCATGCAACCATGTGGTATGAAATGGTACATGAATTGCACTTGCTTTTATATTAATTAATGGTAATATGTCTGATTTTAAAGAATTACCTATCATTAAAAACTCAGATGGTTTAATATCTAAATGGTTTAATAATTTTGAATAATTTGCTTCTTTTTTATCGCTTAATACTTCAATGTGATGAAAATAATCTAATAATCCTGATTTTTCAAGTTTACGTTCTTGATCCAGTAAATCGCCTTTTGTAGCGACTATCAATTTATATTTTTTAGATAATTGTTGTAGTACTTGCTCAACGCCTTCCAGAAGCTCGACCTCTTTATTAATCATTGTTTTACCAATATCTAAAATACTAGCTATTGTTTGATTTGATACTGTATTATTGGATAATTCTAAAGCCATTTCAACCATTGACAAAACAAAGCCTTTAACACCATAGCCATACACTGGAAGATTTTTCATCTCCATTTTAAATAGTTCTTGGTCTATTTTGTTAGCAGTTTCAAATGGACTTAGTAATTTTGCAAACTCTAACTCTGCGTCTCTAAAATAGGTTTCGTTAATCCATAAAGTATCATCAGCATCAAAACCAATAACCTTTATTTGACTGTAATCTATTTCCATAATTTTTTTGCTCTTTCTAGGTCTTCTGGTGTATCAATCTCTACACCTTGTACATTGGTTTCAACCATTTTAATACGTTTACCGTATTCTAAATATCTTATACATTCTATTTTCTCTGAAGCTTCAAGGCTAAGCATTGGTAGCTTATAAAAATCTAAAATGGCTTGTTTTCTAAAAGCATATACGCCTTTATGTTTGTAATAATTAACAGATATTGTTTCGTCCCTTGGATAAGGTATAGGACTTCTTGAAAAGTATAGTGCAAAATTATTTTGGTCAACAATTACTTTAACGGTATTTGGGTTTTTAATTTCATCCCAATCTGTAATATGCACCATTAATGATGCTAAATCAACGTGTTGTTCTTTATCTTCTTTAAAAACTTGAATTAATTTTTTAAGCGATTCCACTTCTGTAAAAGGCTCGTCGCCTTGCACGTTAATAACTATATCAATATCTAAATCTTCAACAGCTTCTGCAATGCGGTCACTACCACACTCATGCTCTTTTTGGCTCATCATGACATGTCCTCCAATTTTAGAAATTTCGTCATAAATGATATCACTATCAGTCACTACGATAACGTCATCAAACAAATTTGTGTTTACTGTAGCTTCATAGGTACGCGTAATTACAGGTTTTCCGTTTAAATCTTTCATTAATTTACCAGGAAATCGCGTCGCACTGTATCGTGCAGGAATCATTGCTATTATTTTCATCTAAGAATCAAATTGGAGTATAAAAATATAATAATTTAATGGTCTTCTTCAAAAAAATCGTCTTTAAAACCTATTAAATATAATTTTTCTTTTGCTCTAGTTATAGCTGTATATAGCCATCTTAAGTAATCTTTATCAATTCCGTTGGGTAAATAAGGTTGTTCCACAAAAACGGTATTCCATTGTCCACCTTGAGATTTATGACATGTAATAGCATAAGAGAATTTAACTTGAAGTGCATTAAAGTAATTATTACCTTTAATTTTCATAAATTTTTTATAGTTACTACTTTCATCTTCATAGTCTTTTTGGACCTCTTGATATAATCTATTGGAGTCTTCGTAAGGTAAAGATGGGGTTTCTGCCTCTATGGTATCTAACATTAAAACGGTTTCAAAAGGTATCATTTTAGGATAATCCACCATTCTAACTTTTACTTCAGCAAATC
Organism: Olleya marilimosa CAM030; assembly: GCF_000518485.1. Classification (GTDB taxonomy): domain Bacteria; phylum Bacteroidota; class Bacteroidia; order Flavobacteriales; family Flavobacteriaceae; genus Olleya; species Olleya marilimosa. The sequence continues at coordinate 819,639 of NZ_JADR01000001.1, forward strand.
TAAAACCATATAATTCTTTTATGCTAAAAATTTCAAGAACTTCAATAATATCACCATTTGCAATAAAACCAGCTTCAGAGGTTGGCTTAAGCCAAAAGTAATTGTTTTTAACAGCCATTAAAAAATCTCCTGCAGATAATTCGTTTTCATTAAATAAAATACGACTACGTATTTGTTGGTTGTATAGGTTAGCACGTTTGTTACTTCTAACTATAATACTAGTTTCTTCATATCCTAAATTACTGTAGGAGTCATTTATAGCATCCATAATCTCATAACCATCCACTAACCTAACAATATCCTTAAAAGATTTTAAATTAAATTTAAAACTGTCATGAAAACTTCCAGCAATGGTCTCTCTTAACAAGGTTGCATTTTCTAATATTCCTGAGTCTTCACCTTGTCTAACTACTTCATCCAACTCCATTTTTGTAACAGATTTGTTGTAGTTTAAACTTAAGGTGTTCTCGTCTAACGCAGGACTTAAATCTAATTTTACTGGAGGCAACTGTGCAGTATCACCTATTAATAGTAATTTACACCTATGACCTTGATAAACATATTGCATTAAGTCGTCTAATAACGAACCATTTTCGAAGAGTTTAGAATCACTAGGTGAATCTGGTATCATAGATGCCTCATCAACTATAAAAATGGTGTCTTTATGCTTATTTGGTTGTAAAACAAATTTTACGCCACCACCTTTTTCCTTTTTAGGAAAATATATCTTTTTATGGATGGTAAAGGCTTCTTTTTTAGAATAATTAGAGATAACTTTTGCTGCTCGTCCAGTTGGAGCCATTAAAACAGCACTTTTTTTTGCTTGCCATAAATTGGTCACAATCGTACCAATAATGGTAGTTTTACCAGTACCAGCATACCCTTTTAATAAAAAGACGCCATTTTCTTTATCATTTAAAATAAACTCAGAAAGTTGTAAAAGTAAAATATCTTGTTTTGACGTCGGATTAAACGGAAAATGCTGTTTTATAAGGGAATAAAATTGCGAACTGGTCATTAAATAGTGTGGATTGAAAACTTTTTATCAAATATATAAATCATTTTTACCAACAATGGTTTTTACGAATAAAAAAAAATTGTAGATTTGTCACAGACCTTAATTAAATTTAATAAATCACTATGAAATTAGCACTTATTATAATTGGAGCAATCCTATTAACCATTTTAATTGTTTGGCTTATTGATAAATTTGTTCCAACAAAAGCAAAACCTATTATTACAATTGCTCTTTGGGGCCTTATTATCTTCTTAGGCTATTTAACTTTTAATTCTGTTTATGGTGAGATTAAATTCAATCAATTAAAAGAAAAAAGATATGCTGCAGCTATTAACCGTTTAATTGATATTAGAGATTCTCAATTAGCTCACAGAACTGTAACTGGTAAGTTTACTAAAAGTTACGACTCTTTAATTAAATTTATCGAAAATGGTAAATTTACAATCATTGAAAGAAGAGATTCTAGTGTAGTTGATGAAGAAAGAACTAAAGCTTATGGTGGTGTAACGTCTTATAAAGATATTGTTATTACGGATACTATTGGATTTGAATCTGTTAAAGAAAGATTATTTAAAGGTACAGACAGATATAAACAAATGATGAATGTACCTGTAGGTAAAGAAGGTACTAAGTTTACAATGGACGCAGGAGAGATTGAAGATGAAAATGGTAATAAAATCCCTGTTTTTGAAGCTTTTGTTAAAAAAGATGACATCCTTTTTGACCAAGATAAAAATTTAGTACTTAAAGAAAACCAAGTAATATCTGTTGAAGGTGTTAATGGTGATGCTTTACGTGTAGGATCTATGAGTTCTGCTAAAACAATCGGAAACTGGCCTAAAACTTATGGCTCAAACGAATAAGGAATATAATCATTTAACCAACCTAGAACTGTCCATTCAAATTAGTTTGAGTGGACTTTCTTTTTGTGTCTTAAATCCAGATACAAAGACTATAATAGAGTTAAAATCTAAGGTGTTTGGAATAAAAAAAACACCAACAGAACTTCTAGACGCAGTAATACATCTTTTTAATACGGAAGATATTTTAAACAATAGCTTCTCCTCTATAAACATAATACATGTTAATGATTGGTCAACCTTAGTACCAAAAGCATTATTTAAAGAAGAGTATTTAGCAGATTATTTAAAATTTAATACCAAAATTTTAAAAACCGACTTTATTACTTTTGATGAGATTATTACCAATGAAAGTGTCAATATTTACGTTCCGTTTACTAACGTAAATAACTATATCTTTGACAAGTATGGTAGTTTTACTTACAAACACTTTTCTACAGTTTTAATAGAGCAACTATTAGTTATTGAAAAACACTCTAGCATAACAAAAGTTTATGTTAACATAGATACCAATAATTTTGAAATTATAGCCATTAAACAAGGTGCATTACTACTTTACAACACCTTTGAATATCACACAAAAGAAGATTACATTTATTATCTTTTATTTACTTTAGAACAACTACAGCTTAATCCAGAAACGCTACAACTAGTTTTGCTAGGATTAATTAATAAAGAAGATGATTTATATAGCATTACTTATAAATACATCCGAAACGTTTCTTTTGGAAATAGAATGGATACCTATAATTTTACAAAAACACCAACGACAAACTACTCATATTTCACCTTACTAAAAAGCTTATAATGCGCATTGTATCAGGACAATTTAAAGGAAGACGAATTACAGCACCTAAAAAGCTACCTGTAAGGCCTACAACAGATATGGCTAAGGAAGCATTGTTTAATATATTAAATAATCAATTTTACTTTGATGATATTTCTGTACTAGACTTATTTGCTGGAACAGGTAACATAAGTTACGAGTTTGCTTCTAGAGGTACCCAAGATATTTTGTGTGTAGACCAAGACCATGGTTGTATAAAATTTATTAACGATACTGCGGAGAGTTTTGAAATGGATATACAAACCATAAAAAGTGATGTTTTTAAATTTTTAGAAAAAACAAAACAACAACATACAATCATTTTTGCAGATCCACCATACGATTTTACAGAAGAAGCATTTTCTAAAATCCCAGAGCTTGTTTTTGAAAACAACCTTTTAGAGTCCGAAGGATTATTAATTATAGAACATTCCAAGCATACAGACTTATCAAATTTAAAGCAGTTTGTACGTTCCAAAAGCTATGGAGGAAATGTATTTAGCTTTTTTGAAAATGAAACTTCAGATGAAGAAGAATAAACAAAAAAACCATCTAGAAATAGATGGTTTTTTTTATAGATAAGTAAATCTATAAGCCGGATTTTGTACTCCCTAAAGAGCCCTTATCATTTATCTGAGCTTGCTGTTACCAACACGCTTTAGCTACCTACCCTCTAACAATCGCGCGTGTACGCTCAAACGTTAGTATACATGGTATTGCACCTCATAGAGTTTACCTGGTTTCACTACAGCATGACCTGTACATACTTTCTGTTGCACTTTTCCTCACCTCTCGATGGATGGCTGTTAGCCACTATGATTACACTATGGTGTCCGGACTTTCCTCTTTAAAATAAATTTAAAGCGATAAGGCGATTTACTACTGCAAAATTACAACAAATTATACATTTTTAATACTAGAAACCTTAAATACTTTTAACCATTACCAAAATTTTAAATTTGTTGATAACTATAAATAAAATCAAGGTTAAGACTTCCTTTTTAACCTGCTATTTTTTAAATTTGTTGTTCAAAATTTAGTCATGGAGCATTTTGTAGTATCAGCCAGAAAATACAGACCACAAACCTTTAAGGATGTTGTAGGTCAGACTGCTATTACAAACACTTTACTAAATGCTATTGAAAACAATCACTTAGCACAAGCCTTACTTTTTACAGGACCAAGAGGTGTTGGTAAAACTAGTTGCGCTCGTATTTTGGCTAAAATGATAAATAGTGATGGTAATGAAACAGGTGAAGAGGATTACGCATTTAATATTTTTGAATTAGATGCTGCTTCAAACAACTCTGTTGACGATATCAGAAACTTAACAGACCAAGTTAGGATTCCACCACAAGTTGGAAAATATAAAGTCTATATTATTGACGAGGTCCACATGTTATCTCAAGCTGCTTTTAATGCTTTTTTAAAGACATTAGAAGAGCCACCAAAACATTGTATTTTTATTTTAGCAACTACCGAAAAGCATAAAATTATACCAACGATATTATCTCGTTGTCAAATTTTTGATTTCAAACGTATAACTGTTAAGGATGCTAAAAATTATTTAAAATACATCGCTGAAGAGCAAGGTATAAATGCTGAAGATGATGCTTTACATATTATCGCTCAAAAAGCAGATGGAGCTATGCGTGATGCTTTATCCATTTTTGATAGAGTTGTAAGTTTTTCTGGTAAAGACTTAACACGACAATCGGTTACAGAAAATCTAAATGTTTTAGATTACGAAACCTATTTTGAAAGTACAGATTACATTTTAGAAAATAAAATTCCAGAACTTTTAATTCAATTTAATCAAACGCTAGCAAAAGGGTTTGATGGACATCATTACATAGCTGGATTAGCTTCTCATTTTAGAGATTTATTAGTTTGTAAAAATCCATCAACTATTGAGTTGTTAGAAGTTGGTGAGGATACTAAAAATAAATATTTAGAGCAGTCTAAAAAAGCGGAACAAGACTTTCTAATCAAAGGGATTAATCTAGCCAATGACTGCGACTTGAAATATAAAAGCAGTAAAAACCAACGATTGTTGGTAGAACTAACACTTATGCAACTTGCCTCTATCACTTTTGATGGAGAAAAAAAAAATAGTAGTCGGTTCATAATACCACCTTCATACTTTAAAAAAATAGGCATTAAGCCTATTAAAGTTGTTAAACCTGTTCAAGTTGAAAGCACAGCAACCACTCAACAAAATAGTACAACTGCTAAGCCAGAAATACAAAACCCTCCACAACCTGCTAAACCAAAAATTGTTTTAGACAAAGGGCTTGCTTCTAATAAAAAAAGGACCTCTGGTTTATCTTTAAAAAGTATAAGAGCTAAAAAGGAACATCAAATAAAACAATTAGATGTTGTTGTAGATGAAGAAAATTTACCAAGAGAACCTTTTAACCAAGATGAATTAACAGAGGTTTGGAATGCTTTTGTTAGCCAAATAGAAAAAGAAGGTAAATTTAATCTAGCCTCAATCTTATCCATTGATAAACCAACTTTAGCAGAGGATGGTTTTTCAATTAAATTGACGTTTCCAAACTCAACAAATAAAGTTGAAGTCGAAAGACAATCCTTTGACTTAATGTCTTATTTAAGAAAAAACTTAAAAAACTACGACATTGCTTTGGATATAACTGTAAATGAAGAGTTAGATACCAAATACGCTTATACACCAATTGAAAAATACGAAAAGCTTAAAGAAAAAAACCCTAACTTAGAGCTATTACGTAAAATCTTTGACTTAGATGTTTAATCATGAATAAATTAGTTGTCTTAATATTTACTGTACTTGTTGCTTTTTTAAGTTGTGATGGACGCGATCGTGTAAAAAAAACAAATGCTCAAAAACAATCAGAAAGTAATCTATTCCAAACGTTTAAAAAACAAGTAACCTTTTTTCCAGAGAACTATACTGAAACAACAACTGATACTATTTTAAGCAATGGTTTTAGGGTTAAAATTAAAAACTATACAGATATGAATCATTCTGTTTTAGGATACACCTCAGTAAATTCTATAAAGTCTAAACAGTATTATAGAGAAGTAATCTCGGAAATTGAAGTTTTTAATAATGATAAAATTATTTTTAAAAATAACATTAACGAAGACTTTTTATTAGAAAACAAAAGCAATTATGTAAATACTGAAATTTATATAGATGAATTAAAATCTTTACAAACTAACACGCTACAATTAATAGCCTCACATTGTATACCAAACACAAAAGACTGTAATACTTACCGTATAGCCATTAATACCTCAGGCGATTATACTATAAAACGACAAAGTTAATACACTAATAATATTATGCTAGGACTAAAATTACCAACCGATCCAAGATGGGTTAATATTGTAGAAAAAAACATAGAAGATATTTTAACAGATCATGCTTATTGTGAGCAAAAAGCAACAAGTACAGCAATATCGTTAATAGTTAGTTTTCCTGAATATACAGATTTGGTTCAAGAAATGGTTGCTTTAGTTAAAGAAGAAATTAGCCATTTTAAAATGGTCCATGATTTAATTTTAAAAAATGGATGGGTTTTAGGTCGTGACCGTAAAGATGATTATGTATTACAGCTTATAACCTTTTTTCCTAAAGGAGGAAGTAGAACAACACAATTAGTCCACAGATTACTTTATGCTGCTTTAATTGAAGCTAGAAGTTGCGAACGCTTTAGATTGTTGTCTGAAGAATTGGAAGATAAATCTTTAGCAGAATTTTACCGTAAATTAATGGTCAGTGAAGCTAATCATTACACCATGTTTTTAGGTTTTGCAAGACAATATGGTGACCGTAAAGAAGTCGATAAAAAGTGGAATGATTTACTTGAGTTTGAAGCTGAAATAATGGTTAATCTAAGTAAAAAAGAAACTATTCATGGTTAACATGATTAATTAAAAGCTATAAAAAAAAGCCAATTCTAATAGAATTGGCTTTTTTTATATTGTTAATACAGGAATTAGAATTTAACTCCTAAACCTATTTGCATATTTGTGTTTTTAGCTTCTAAACCAATCGCGTTATCATCAATAACATTAGTTAATCCGTAAGAATATCTGAAGTCAATAAAGAACTCGTCAGAAATCATATATTCTAATCCTCCTAAAGCAGAAAAACCTAAGTTTTGTAATCCATCTTCATAAGAGTGACCTTTTAAACTAGCTTGAGGACCTACACCAATAGATAAACTTTGTCCAATTTTATATTTAAAAAATAATGGTACTTGAATGTAGTTAATACGTAGCTCTTGGTCTTTTGCTCCTTCTGCAGAGAATTGTACTTCTGGTGCAAAAGAAAAAGATTTAGAAAGACTATACTCTCCAAAAAATCCTATAAAAAATCCATTTCTATGTGCATTTTCAACACCTGTTGGAACTTCAGGATCAAAATCTAAATTAGAAATATTGTATCCAGCTCTTACACCATACAAAGCGTCTTGAGAAAATCCGTAAAAAGATGCTAATACAAACGTTAATAGTAAAATAGTTTTTTTCATATTTTGAAAAGTTTAGTTGGTTTTTTTGAGTTAAGTTATGTAAGAGTAAATATAATTTTTTTTTAAGTAATAGAAAGTAATAAATAGATAAAGTGTACTATTTTAACTTTGTATGGCTAGAAACTGTGTCATTATACATGCTTTTTATGATTCCGTCTGCCAATCCAATTTTTGGTACGTAAATATCCTTTGCTCCACTCCACTTCATTGCTGATAAATAAATACGTGTAGCAGGTATGATAACATCTGCTCTATCTTGATTTAAATCTAAAATAGAGATACGTTCTTCATATGAATAGGTTTGCAACATATTGTAATAAGACGTCAAATAAAAGTAAGATAACGGTTTACCCATAGCTTTACCAGACACTTTAAATATCTTGTTAATATTACCACCTGAGCCAATTACCTCTATCTTATCGTATGATGTGGTTTGTTGTTTTATCCATTGTTCAAGCTCAATCCAAGCATCTTTTTTAACCATATCATTTAATAGTCTAACTGTACCTATTTTAAATGATTTAGAGGCTATTTTTTCACCTTTAACTATAACTGAAAACTCAGTACTACCACCTCCTACATCTACATATAAATAGTTTTTATTGACATCAATATAAGATTGTAAATCTGTAGCTGCTATAATGGCTGCTTCTTCTTCACCTTCAATAATATCAATTTGAATTCCGGTTTTTTTCTTAATTAATTTTGCAACATCTTTACCGTTATTTGCTTCTCGCATTGCAGATGTAGCACAAGCCTTATACTTTACTACACCATGAGTTTCCATTAACAATTTAAATGCTTGCATGGTTTGCAGCATACGATGTACGTTGTTTTCAGATATTTCTTCATTTATAAAAACATCCGCACCTAAACGTACTGGAACCCTTACTAACGAACTTTTTTTAAACCTTGTGTCACTGCCTTTTTCTTCAACAATATTAGATATTAATAATCTAACAGCATTAGATCCAATGTCTATAGCAGCATATTTTTGAATTTTAAGCATCTAATTTATTTTTTAAATACGTGTAAGCTTCAAATTGAGATCTGTATTTAGGTTTATCGTTACGTTTATAGGTATTGTTTTGTGCTTTATTTAATATTCTAGCCTTAACATTATCGTTCCAACAAATATGAAATGTATCTATCAATTCCTCCTTGATATCATTATCATAAATAGGACAGCTTACTTCTACCCTATTTTCTATATTTCTGGTCATAAAGTCTGCGGACGATATATATACCAATGGATTGTTGTTATTACAAAACACGTATAGTCTTGTATGCTCTAAAAACTTATCGACAATACTTATTACTTCTATATTTTCACTTATTCCTTTTACTCCTGGAACCAAACAACAAATACCACGAACAATCATTTGTATTTTAACTCCAGCTTGACTTGCTTCGTATAATTTATCTATCATTGGATAGTTAGATATACTATTCATTTTAAGTTTAATGTAACCAGGTTTACCCTCTTTTACATTGTTAATTTCTCTATCAATAAGATTAAAAAACTTGTTTCTTGTATAATGAGGTGATGTTATTATATGCTTAAATCTATATATTTTATAATTAACTTCAAAAAAGTTAAACACTTTATTGACGTCTTTTAATATTTTTTGATTAGCTGTAAATAATGTATAATCTGTATATATTTTAGCTGTAGACTCATTAAAATTACCTGTACTTATAAAGCCATAGCGCTTTATTTTTTTATCCTCTTCTCTTTCAATGATACACATTTTACTATGTACTTTAAGACCTTGTACACCAAAGATTAACTGTACACCTTCACGTTGCATTTGTTCTGCGTAAGCAATATTAGCCTCCTCATCAAAACGTGCTCGAATCTCCATAGAGACCATTACTTTTTTACCATTTTTAGCAGCGTTTATTAAGGAACTTGCTACATGAGAAATTTGTGCTAATCTATATATAGTAATTTTAATAGCTCTAACTTGAGGGTCTAAAGCTGCCTCTCTTAAAAACTTGACAACGTAAGAAAATGTATGATATGGAGCGTATTGTAAGTAGTCTTTTTTGGCTATTGTTTCAAAGATACTACCCTCTAAACTTAGACCTTTAACTGGTAATGGTACTATTTTATCATACAATAAATTAGTACGTCCTAAACTAGGAAAATCCATGTAATCTCTTCGGTTATGATAACGTCCACCTGGTATAATACTATCCGTATTATCAATACCCATTTTGTCCATTAAAAACTCTAATGTTTTTTTGTCTATGGTTTTATCATAAACAAATCGTACTGGCTCACCTTCTTGTCTTTCTTTTACTCCATCACTGATTTTTTCCATGTAACTTTTGGACAAATCACTGTCCAAATCTAACTCAGCATCTCTAGTGATTTTAATCATGTGAGCAGTAATTTTATTATACTCAAAAATGTTAAAAATATCGTTTAAAAACAGCCTAAGTAAATCATCTAACAAGATTACATTATCAGTATCACCAACTTTTGGTAACACGATAAAACGGTCCATATTTTTAGAAATCTCTATTAAAGCGTATTGATTTTCGCCATCTTTTAAATGCATATTAACTGCAAGATAGGCTGCGCTATCCTTTAGATTAGGTAACTTAATTTCGGTATTTAAAACTATTGTTACTAATGCAGGACTAACTTTTTCAATAAAATACTTTCTAAGGTATTGTTTTTGAGATTTTGTAATTTTAGATTCTCTTAATATGAAGATATTTTCTGCTTCCAGCTTTTTTTGAATATCACTTAAAATCTTTAAACTTTCGGTTTGATGTTTTATAACTATGTTAGTAATAATCTCCAACAAGTCAGAAGCTTTTATACCACCAAGTTGGCTTTTTCCAGCTCTACCAGCATAATCGATACGTTTAACTGTTGCGTATCTAACCTTAAAAAATTCGTCTAAATTATTAGAAAAAATCCCTAAAAAACGTAATCGTTCAATCAAAGGTACAGACTCGTCAGCTGCTTCTTGTAAAACTCGATGGTTAAACTGTAGCCAACTTAACTCTCTGTTTATGTATTTATTATCTATAATATGGTTAGTCATTTAAAGCAAAATTTACTACAAATATATCTAAATAGATTGTCTATTTTAAATGTTTTGGGAAGACAATTTTTGTGGTTATTCCTTTTTTTATGTTTTTCCAAGAATTTTGTTCAAATTCTAGTTGCACAAAACCTGATGTTGTTACGTTGTCAATGGTTGTATTTCCTAGAGAATTACATAAATTAGTCAACGCATAGTTGTGTCCAAAAATCATTAAAACATCAACAGTATCATCACAGTTTTTTATGACCTCTAAAACTGAGTCTCCAGAAAAGTCATAGAGTGCTTTTTTTTGCTCAAAATGAATGTTTTTTAACTTTAAATTATCGACGAATAGCATTGCTGTCGATTTTGCTCTGTTTGCAGTACTAGATAAAATTAAATTTGGCTTTAAAAAATTAGTTTTTAAATGATTAGAAACCAATTTGGCATCTTTGACACCTCTTTTTTTTAATGGCCTATCGTGATCTGTAACATTAAATTGCCATGAAGATTTGGCATGTCTAATAAATTGTATAATTTTGCTCATGACTATCGTTAAAGTGCTTTAATATTCGTTTATTGTTTTTTAAAATACCATTTATCGGTTTTATAGGTGCTATAACACTTTTATTTGATTTGATATTTAAATCGTGTTTCTTTTGTTATGCTATTAATTAATTTTGATCCCTGAATATAGAGTAAATATAAAAAACCTACAATTATCATTTTTGATAAACCTCCCTTAAACTGTAGCAATTTTTTAGCTTTTATGAATAGTTAAAAATATGAAATTTAACGCAGTAAAATAAAATTATGTTATGAGAACAAACGATTCTCTTTTTAACTATAATGCCAATATAAGTTTATTGGTTACTATTTTCTTGCCTTAAATTTTTATTTGATTAAAAAACAGAGTATTAAACTAATAAGTTTTGAAAATATTGAAAACAAATTACACAAAAAGGTTATTATTTATAGTATCCCTTTTAATTGGCTTTAGTCTGCAAGCTCAAGTAAAAAAAGTGTTTACACCTCGTTACAGCGCCTCTATTAATGGAGATGTAAAGATGGTTGGTAACAACATGTTGTCCAGAACTTCTACAGGAAGTTATAATGGAGAGCAGGACAATCATGATTTTGTGAACAACGTTTATGTTGACATAGATAGTGATGCTAGTACATTTAACTCTAGTAGTGCCAATCTAACCAACCCATATCCAAACGATAGTTGTTTACAGATTGAAAAAGTCCTATTGTATTGGGCAGCTGCAGATAAAGGCATTGATGTTGCTGGAATTGAAACCGAAAATCAACCAAACTGGAATTACAACAATGTAAAATTAATGCTTCCAGGTCAAACCACATATACTACCATAAATGCAGACGAGGTAATATATAGAGGTAAAAATCAAAATCCACATATAAATAATGATCCTTACGTATGCGTTAAGGACATAACTAATAGTGTTAAAAATTTAGGAAACCCTTTTGGTAAATATCAAGTTGCCAATGTAGAAGCTAAAACTGGATTTTTAGTATCACATGAAAACACAAACACTGGTACATCTGGTGGATGGCAGGTGATAATGGTCTATAAAAGTGACAAATTAAAAGCCAGAAACATAACACTTTTTGATGGTTACGCTAACGTTACTAGTAGCCAAAATAATTTTGATATTAATATTTCTGGATTTCAAACTGTACCAAATGGTAATGTAAAATCTGACATTATTATTGGAGCGCTTGAAGGAGATAGATCTTTGACTGGAGACCGATTACAAATATTAAATTCATCAAATACATTTGTTGATATATCTGCACCATTAAGAGATTCTAACAACTTTTTTAATAGTAGAATTACTGTAGGACCAAGTAATGGAGCAAATAATTTTACTGACAGGAATCCAGCAAGTACTAATACCCTAGGTTTTGATGCTGCTGTTTTCCCTTTAAGTAATCCTGGTAATTCGTTATTAACTAATAACCAGACTTCTACTACTCTTAGATTAACGTCTAATCAAGAAACCTATGGTTTGTTTGTTTTAGGTTTTTCTGTTGAAATATATCAACCAGAATTACAGACAATTTTTACAGCTTCACCAACATTAATTACACCAACAAATAGTCCACAAACTATAACCTATACAGCAAATGTAACTAACGTTGGAAATGATAATGCTAATGGTGTATCATTAACAACAGTAATACCTAATGGAGCAGAACTTAATCTTCCAATTACGGGTTTATCATCTGGTATTACTTACACTTACAATAACACTAGCAGAATTTTAACTTTTATGGTTCCAAATGGAGTTTTGGAAGCAAATCAATCTATTAGTTTAAGTTATAATTTAACTGTTAACGATAATTGTTATTATTTACAAAATAATTGTTCTGGTACGTTTGACTCTAATTTGGTAGCCACTTACATTGGACAAATAAATCCTAAAAATTTAACTAGTGGTAGTCATAATGGAGTTAATGGGTGTGGTATTGGTAATTCTTTAAATACAATTGTAACTATCAATGCACCTGCTCCTGCAACATGGGTAACTGCTGCTTCTGCTTTAGACAGAGAAATAGAATGTAACAATCCAACAGCTTTAAATAATGCACAAGCGTTAGCACCTGTATCATCGTGTCCAGGTTTAACTCCAATCAAAACTTCAGGTAATTTTGTTCCTTCTAATAATTGTCCAACTTTAGGTACTTATACTAATACTTGGAATTTTACTGATTCTTGTGGACGTACAATTGCTAATTATGTTCAAATAATTACAGTCAAAGATACTACAGCTCCAGTTATAGATACAAATGCTTTTGACTTTACAGTACAATGTGATCAAAATAGTCAGGCTGCATTTAATAATTGGTTAGCTACCAATGGTAGTGCTACTGCTACCGATAATTGTGGTGCTGTAACATGGTCAAATAATTATAATAACTTTAGCGATGATTGTGGTACAACAGGATCTACTACGGTTACCTTTACCGCTTCTGACGCTTGTGGAAATTCATCTTCAACTACAGCAACTTTCACAATTGAAGATACTGTTGGTCCAACTTTTGATGGTTTTCCTAATGACAATAATAATGATCAACCCTCTTGCGTTGGTGTGCCTGTTTTAAGTTTCTCAAATTATACTGAAATTTTAGGAGATGGAAATAACAACACCTTTTTACAAGGTGAAAAATTTAGATTTACTAACGTATCTCCAGGTGTAGATGCTGTAGTAACAATACTTGCTACAGTAAATACAACAGTACCTTTATTAGATGATAATGGTAATGGTAGTGTAGACTCATTTAGACCTCAAACCGCATTTAATTTAACTAATATTGGTGATAGAGCTTACACTGAATATCAAATAGATTTTATTGATAATACAACTAATCAACCAACACCTTTACCAGAATTTTATACGACTTTTAGTGATATTGATGGAAATGCAAATTTTGGTGAAGTAAATTGGACACAATTTACAAATAGCTACACGGTAAATGATCCAACAGATTTAACTATTACTGAAGAAGGTCCTTGGATTGTAGCAACTGCAGGGACAACTGAGTATACAGGTGTTACTAATATATATCCTCAAGCCAATATTACTACTAGAAACACAAATACTGCCTCATTTAAATTTAGAGTAGGGATTGTTGCTAGAAAAGCTAATATATCAGGTAATTTAAGACAGCATAATATAGAGTTTACTTGTATTTCCAATTACACTAACCCTAGTACAATAACTGATGAAATAACACTGGAATGTAGTGATTTAGAAGATCCTGAAGTACTTACTGCTACTGATAGTTGTAGTAATGCAACAGTAACTTTTAACGAAATAAGAACTGATGGTGATTGTCCAAACACTTACACTTTAGAAAGAACTTGGACAGCAACTGATGATTGTGGAAATGAAACTATCAGAACATTAACAATAAATGTTCAAGATACTACTCCTCCAACTTTTGTCGAGGCTTTACCAACTAATACAACAGTAGATGGAAATAATATTCCTGATGCTCATATTTTAACAGCGACTGATAATTGTGGTGATGCCATAGTTACATTTAATGAGGAAATTGTTGGAGACATTTGTACTGGTAACCAAACAATAACAAGAGAATGGATTGCCACAGATACTTGTAATTTAGCAACAACTCATACTCAAGTTATTACAGTTAACCAACCTGTCTTAACTGCCTCAATTGATTCTGTAACTAATATTTTATGTTCTACTGAAGCTACTGGTACTATAACTATTTCTGTTTCTGGAGGTTCATTACCTTATACGTATTCTATTGATGGAGGTACAACATATACATCAAACGCTACTATAAATGATTTAGCAGCTGGCAATTACTCTATAATAGTATTAGACGCTAATGAATGTTCTACTACTTTATTAGCAGAAATTCTTTCTAATTGTACCGATGCCATCACTGACATAAACAACACATTTGTTGGACAACCAGTCTCTGGTAATGTGTTAACTAACGATGAAGATTTTGAAGGCGATAACCAAACAGTAACTGCTAATACTAATCCATCTAATGGTACGGTAACTATTGATGCTGCTGGTAATTACACCTATACGCCTAACGCTGGTTTTACTGGTGAAGATACCTTTACTTACACTATCTGTGATGATGGTAATCCTGAGGCTTGTGATACTGCTACTGTTTATATCGAAGTTTTACCGGAAAGTGGTCCTGAAAACGAAGCTCCTATTGCTAATGCTGATACTGCTACAACTCCTGAAGG
>NZ_JADR01000002.1 GCF_000518485.1 Olleya marilimosa CAM030
TGTTGGTTTCTAGTTAGTTTATCTGTTTATATATACCCAAGAGGCTTTTGTTTTGTTTCCTTGATACTTCATTACATAGTAGTAAGTTCCAACTGGTAACTCGTCACCTGCGTTAGATTGACCTTCCCATTCGTCTACATAATTTGTTTTAGAGTAAACTAAAGTACCATTACGGTTGTATATCTCTAAACTTTGTACATCAAAACTACTTAAATCAAACTTGTCATTTAATCCTGGTGATACACCTGGAGAGATACCTTGTGGTATCGTACAGTTTTCTAACTCTACTACAGTAACAAACTCTGATTTAGAACATCCAGTCTCAGTGTATGTTACTTCAATTTCATACTCTCCTGCTGTTAAAACAGTGTTTAATGCTAATCCTGTTTGACCAACAATCTCAACACCTTCATTATACCACTTGATGCTTACTTCACTAGCTGTGTAATTTTCTGCTTGAGCAGTAATAGTAATTGGTGATGTTGCGTTTGGACAAACCTCATATGGCAGGTCTAAATTAAAGGTTGTTTCTGGTGTAGCATTAAATATAATATTAAAGTTTGTTACTTTATAACAATCTGCAGCTGCAGCATTTTCAACTCTAACAAATATAGTCTCTTCACTTCCTGTAATAGTATAAGCCGAAGGGTTAGCTATTGCATTTTCTCCATTAATGGCATCTGCTTCTAGGTTATGATAAGTTACTACCACTCCTGTTTGAGCACCTAAAATAGTTGCTTCATTTTGAGTTAAATCAAAAACATCATTTCCTGCACCATCATCACACACTTCAATGTCCATTGGTTGCGTTGCTTCTGGAGCAGTACTTACCACTAAATTAAAGCTAGTATTAGTTGATGCACAACCAGAATCAGAGCCTACAGCATCTACATCTTCCACTCTTACGTAAATAGTTGTAGCGTCTGTTGCTGTATGAGGCGATGTTAATGCGCCAATTCCTGCTTGAGCGTTTGCTAAAGCTGAGTAATATGTTACTACAAAATCCGCTGGATTTTGAGTTCCTAAAATTGTTGCTGTTTGACTTTCTAAATCAAATACACCATTTCCTGAACCATCATCACAAACTTCTAAAGCTGGTGCTGGTGCAGCTGTAGCTGAATCGAAGAAATTAATATTAGCTATTAATGAAGACGTAAAATCATCACAAATACCACCACCAACGATACATTGGTATTGTCCTGAAACTGTAGCTTCAATAGTTGGAGAGTTTACTCCATCCTGATATATACCATTAACATACCAGTCATAACTATCAACAGCATAAGCTGTTTCTGCAGTTAATGTTACAGATGTAGCACCACATAAGTTTATGTCATCACTTGATCCTTCTGGAGCAGATAATCCTTGCTCTATTAAAATACCATCATAATCTAAAGCTACTTCACATACAACATCACAATTTGTTCCGTCTAAAGGACCAGATTCTTGTGTAAACACATAAGTCCCTGATTGTTGAGAAAAGTTAGTTATTAAGATTATATAAATAGAGTTAGCAGGTACACCTGTTAATGTTATAGTTTCTGTTGCTGTTGCAGAAAAACTACAATCTGCAATAGTATCAGGTAACAAATCAAAACATCCTGCCTCTTGACCAGGAAATGGTCCCCAAACTATAAAGTCAATATCTAATCCTGTTCCAGCATCATTAGTTTGTGCTAATTGGAACACATAATCTCCTGCGTCATCAAATTGAATAGTATTCCATTGTGGATCTGGTTGACTTCCTAAACAATCGTAATCGATATATGGAGGTGCCACTTGATCACCTACAATACTAGGATAAAAAATTGTTGGATCCGCACATATTGGTAAAGCCTCAGTACAATACGTAGGTACACCTAAAGTTTGAATACATAAATCAAAGTTTATAGTCGTTGCTGTTGTACCAGCAGAGAATACTCTGATGTAATACACATTACCTACAGTTAAGGTTGGTGTTAAACTAGCATCATCAGTTGTACAATATAACTGCGTTAAATCGTTACAGTCTGTACCTAGCTCATATAGTGCATGATCTACGTTAAATCCTCCTGTAACATTTAAAATCTGAATTATTTGTTGATCACCTAATGCAGTAAATTGGTACCAAACATCATCATCTGCACTTGTAGTACAAGATCCTCCTGGTAAACCAGAGTCTGTTGCTTCTATTAAAGTACCAGAATTGACATCAATACAAGACTCACCATTATTAACTAAAGCTACTGTAGCGTTACATGGATTATCGTTTACTGGTGGACATGCTGCTAAAGATATAGCATTACTAGTAATAACACAGTTAGCATCACCTGTATTAGACACTGTAAATATAATATCTGTGTTAAAAGGATAAGGTCCAAACTGTTCTATTCCTGTTCCAAACACTGTTACTGGTGGATTACCTTGATTGTCTTCAATAGATAAAGTTGTTGCATCACCTAAAGAGGTTATATCAACATCTACTAAAAACTGATCACCATTTGCACAATCATCTACCACAACAAATGTTGCTGTTGGATTAACACAAGTTGCACAAGTTACTGTTAAATTAATTGAAGTATACGTTGAATTACTTTGACAACTACCACTTCCATCCGATTCTACAGCAAAAGAAATAGTATCTCCTGATGACTGAAAGGTTAAACCACCTATTTGACCAGCTACACCATAAGGTGATGCTGCGTTTAAATTAGTAACTCCGTCAGAATCTAACACAATTACTTCATCCCAATTATTTTCAACTTGACCTGCGTTAATTGTTAAATTAAGAGGTGTACCATCCGTAGATGTAAAAGTAAACACATTAGTATCATTATTACCATAACAATAATCTATTGTTTGTGGTCCATCCGTAGCACAATCTAAAGTAAAGTTAAATTGAAGTAGCGTTGAAAAAGTAAAAGGTCCAGCCCATGTACTATTTTCTGTTCCACAAACAGCTTGAACATATACTTCGTAAGCTGTTGCTGGATCTAATCCTGATACTGGTATAGTTGTAGCAGTTGTAGAAGTACCTGAAGTAGGAACTCCTGTTCCTGCTAATTGAACTACATAATTCCACTCTGCCTCTGCTCCATTTGGAGTCCATGAAATGTCAGCTGACGTTTCAGTAATAGCTGTTGCTGTTAAACCACTTGGTGCTATACAAAAATCTCCACAAGCCTCTACTCTAACTTGGTCGATAGCCATATCACTTTCCCAGGTATCTCCTGTTCCAACATAACTAATTTCTATATAAATAATTTGACCTAAATAAGCGTCTAAATTAACTCCTATTGGTACCCAAGCTTCATCTGCTGTTGATTGATAGTCTCCTATCCAAGTATACTCTGAAGTAAAAGGACCAGTTTGTGAGGTGCTAACACCTATATTTAAGGTTCCCATATTATCTCCAAATGCATGCATCCAAAAGGATAATTCTGCACCATCTACTGCTGTAGATAAGTCTATAGCTGGAGTAATTGCTGAGGCTACGTTAGTTGTATTACCTGATCCTTCATATTCAAGGTGTGTTCCTGCGTTTCCGTCCCAAGTTATATTAGGACCTGTTCCTGTAGAGTTTGCATTTACGGTTGTAATATCCCAATCTCCATTGGTGTCTGTAAAAGCAGTCCCTGTCCATCCTGATGGCACATAATTAGTGTCATTACCAAAATCTTCTGTAAATATAAATGTAGATGTTCCACTTGCACATGTTACACCAACTGGAGCAGGTGGAGGTGTATTTAAGGTTGTAAAGTTAACTGGACCAACCCAAACGCTGTAACCATCTGTACCACAATTTGATCTTACATAAACTTCGTAAGCAGTACTAGGTGTTAAGCCTGTTGCTGGATATGGAGCGTTTGAAGAAGTTACTACACCATCTGTTGTTGGTTCTCCAGTTCCTGCTGGTTGTACCCAAATTTGCCATTCAGTTTCTGTTGCTCCAGCGTCCCATGTAATATCTGCTGTTGAGTCTCCAGTTGCAGTTGCTACTACAGCTAAAGGCTCTGGGCAAGAAGGTATGGCTCTTACTTGAAAATTATCAACAAAAACATCGTTATCGTTAGTGTCATCAACTGTACCCTCTGAAGCTCTAATACCAAACTGAGCTGTTGTTCCTGCATAAGCAGTTAAATCTTGTACTACATGTGTTCCTGTTGCAGGAATAACTGAAGTAGAATCAAACGTTTCTAATACAGTCCATGTTGTTCCGTTATCTGTAGTAATTAATAATTCTACTGTGTCATCAGACCCTAAAGTTCCTGCAGTAGTAGTACTACCAAAAGTCATTACAGCAAAATCAAATTCTACTTGAAAAGGACCTCCTGTTAAATCAAAAAGTGGACTTAATAACCAATCGCTTTTTGCTGCTAACCATAAGTTAATTTTATAAGCTCCTGTAAATCCGTTGTTGATATATCCATCATTAACCCAAGAAGAAGTACCTAAGTCTGTAGGACCTGTTGTTGCGTCTCCATTATCTGCAACATCCCAACAGTTAGCTGGAATAGTTGTAAAATCTTCTAAGTAGTCTGGAGTAAATACAGCACATGCTGTTGTAAAAGTTATTGGACCTGACCAAACACTTAAGTCTGTACCGCAATTTGCTCTAACATAAACCTCATAGTCTGTTGCAGGAGCTAAAGTATTATCTGTATATAAAGTGTTATCTGTTGCTGGCGCACCTGATCCTGTTGGAGCTCCTGTTCCAGCTGGTTGAACAACTACTTCCCAAGCAGCTTCTGTTCCTCCTAATGTCCAAGATAAATCTACAGAAGTGGCTGTAATACCTGCTGCTGTTATAGCTGTAGGATTTGGACAGTTTGTATTAAAGACACTAACGTCATCAAAAGCAAAACCGTCATCCTGACCTGATCCATCAGAAGCAAAAGCAAATCTAAAGATTACATTTGTCTGACCAATTAATCCATCCAATGCATGATTAACATTAATCCATCCATTTGAACCTGAACCATTACGTCCAGTCCATCCAACTTGCTGACCTCCAGGACTACCATTAATAGTACCATCATTGTACCAATTTGGATCACCTAAAGCGCCTACATTTTGCCAAGTCGCACCTCCATCTATTGAGCTTTGGAATACAGCACCATCCCAACTAAATTCAGCCTCGTACCATATATTAAATGATACTGTTGGTGCAGTTAAAGAAGACAAGTCAAACACTGGGCTTGTTACAAACGAATCATCATTAGCGTTGTAGTTGCCTGTTAAGTTAGTTACCCAGGAGTTAGCACCTGAAGCTGCACTATTTATTACTACTGCAGCTGGAAGACCAAGTGCCCAAGTACCATTATTGGTATTATCGGCTACCCAACCACCATCACCTGCTTCAAAATCTTCTGAATAAGGGTAAGTTGTAATTTGTGAATTAGCTTGCCATCCTATAAATAATAGTAGCAAAGCTAAAATGAACGTAGTTTTTTTCATTAGTTTGAGAAATCGTTAGTTAATTTAATCACCTAAACTAAAAAAAAATCACCTTGAAAAACTGTTAAAAATACTATTATAGACCAACTACATTTATTACCGATAAAATGTGTTAAAATACACAGTAAATGCCTACAACAACTAAGGTGCAGGGTTTGGAATTATGGCATGAATATTTTCTATCTGTTCCATTAATTCTTCATTTAATGTTAAATTTATAGAATTAATATTTTCTTTTAACTGAATTAAACTTGAAGCACCAATAATATTACTAGTCACAAATGGTTGACGATTTACAAATGCTAACGACATTTGAGCTAATGACAGATGGTTTTGCTCTGCTAATTCTAAATATTTTTTTGTTGCTAGTGTAGATTGATCACTACTATATCTTGCAAATCTTGGAAACAATTTTAGTCTTGAATTATCTCCAGCAATCCCTTTTACATATTTTCCTGACAACACTCCAAAAGCCATAGGAGAATACACTAATAAACCTATATTTTCTCTTAATGACACTTCTGCCATATCACCTTCGAAAACACGGTTTAAAAGCGAGTAAGCGTTTTGGATGGTTACTGGTCTTGGTAAGTTATTAGTTTTAGCTTCTTCTAGATAACGCATGGTTCCCCAAGCTTTCTCGTTAGACAAGCCAATCTCTCTAATTTTAGCTTCTTTTTTTACTTGGTTTAAAGCTTCAAGAACTTCTTTAAAATTATCTGTCCAAGGATCGTTTGGATTATGCTTGTAGTCTCTTACTCCAAAGGTATTGGTTTGGCGTTCTGGCCAATGCAATTGATACAGATCTATATAGTCTGTTTGTAATCTTTTTAACTCTAAATCTACAGCCTCTTTAATTGAATCTGCTGTAAAGCCTGTTGTACGTATATGTGCTGTATAATCTCCTGTTCCTGCTATTTTTGAGGCTATAACTACATCTTCCCTTTTTTTGTTTTTTAACCATGTCCCAATAATCTTGCTTGTTCTTCCTGAGGTTTCGGCTGTTGCTGGAACAGGATACAACTCTGCTGTGTCAATAAAATTTACACCTTGATCGACTGCATAATCTAATTGTGCATGACCTTCAGCTTCGGTATTTTGATTCCCAAATGTCATGGTCCCTAAACATATTTTACTAACTTTTATATCTGTATTTGGTAGTGTTGTGTATTTCATAGGTTTATTGGTTAACGTTTTAAACAAATATAAAAAGACCTTTAATTATTGTTAGTAATTAAAGGTCAAATGTTTGTTAAGGTTTGCGTTAAGGATAGAAGTGGCATCCTTTTTTTGCTGCCATATATGGCAAAAAAAGATATAACGGATAGCCTGACCCTTGTGGTAACGCGCTTAAATTAATTATTTAACAAGTTGGTAATCTTGTCTAATTTTGGTGTCAAGATAACCTCTATACGACGGTTTTTTGCTTTACCTTCTGCTGTTGTATTTGGTGCAATTGGAGCAAACTCGCCACGACCTGCAGCTGTTAAGTTATTAGCTTTAATATTTGTGTTTTCTTGTAATATATTTACTATAGCTGTAGCACGTTTTGTTGACAAGTCCCAGTTGTTACTTATGTTTCCTTTTGGTGGATATGGTGCATTATCTGTATGTCCTTCTATAAGTACTGAGATTTCTGGGTTATCACCTAATACGGTTCCTAATTGCTGTACCGCTTTACGTCCTTGTGTACCAACTGCCCAACTACCTGACTCAAATAGCAATTTATTTTCCATAGATACGTAGACTTTACCGTTACGTTGCTCTACAGTTAGTCCTTTACCTTCAAAATCTGTTAAGGCACTTGATATTGCATTTTTAAGTGCTGTCATTTCTGCTTCTTTGGATGCTATAATGCTTTCCAGATCTGCTACACGTTGTGAGCGTGCTTCTAACTCTTTTTTAAGTTGTGCTAGTCTAGCATTTTCTGCAGCTAATGCTTGCTCTTTAGTCTCTAGTTGCGCTAACAGCTCTCTGTTTTTTTGTGTATTTGCTGCAATTGCAGAACTACTATTAGCATCTAACGCGTCGTATGAGGCTTTTAAGGCATCATATTTATTTTGCGCTACTGCATAATCTGTTTCTAATTGGTCACGACGTTTAACTGCATCGTCATATTTTGCTTGTAGTTGTGCTAAATCATTACTGGCTTTATTTTTAGCTTTTAACAAGTCATTGTTTTCATCTTTTAGGTTTCTGTTTTCTTTTTTTAAGGTTGCATATTTACCTTCTAACTCCTTATACACTTTTGGAGAGACACAACTGGTTGCTATAAGCACTAATAGGATTACTGAAATTCTGCTTTTCATTGTTATTATTTGGGATTATGATTCAATTTCGACTAAAATAGGACAATGGTCACTATGTTTAGCTTCTGGTAATATAACTGCTCTTTTTATTTTTTGTTGTAATGGTTGGCTAACCATTGCATAATCTAAACGCCAACCTTTATTATTTGCTCTTGCATTTGCACGATAGCTCCACCAAGAATACTCTTGACGCTCAGGGTTTAAATACCTAAACGAATCTATAAAACCTGAGTCTATAAAATCGCCTAACCACTCACGCTCTTCTGGTAAAAACCCAGAAACACCTTTCATTTTAGGGTTATGGATATCAATTTCTTCATGACATATATTGTAGTCTCCGCAAACGACTAAATTGGGTAACGTCTCTGTTAATTTATTTAGATACTTTTGGATTAAATCCATGTAGTCAAACTTATGCTCTAATCTTGCATCATTAGTACCAGAAGGTAAATACATGCTCATAATTGATAGGTTATCATAATCCACACGAAGGTTACGTCCTTCAAAATCCATAGACTCTATTCCTGTACCATACTCGACATGATTAGGTTTTGTTTTACACAACACAGCAACACCACTATAGCCTTTTTTTTGAGCGCTAAACCAGTAGTTATAATGGTAACCAGCGTTTTTAAACAAATCTAAATCCAACTGTTCTTCCATTGCTTTTATCTCTTGCAAACAAATCACATCAGGACTGGCGCTTTGTAACCAATCTATAAATCCTTTGTTAATTGCTGCCCTAATTCCGTTAACGTTATATGAGATAATTTTCATGTGTATTAGTTTGATGTTTCTGTTTATTTACAAGCTTTTTATTAAGCTAGTATAGTACTAAAAATTTTTGTTTCTGCTAAATTAAATAATGCTTTACTTTTACAAGATGAATTACGCCATTTTTACTGAAAAAATATTAACAAAATAATCTAGTTATATTGGTGTTATAGATATAGATGAAATTAACCATTACTTGTTTTTTTATTTTCTTCGGAATTTTTGCGTTTGCGCAAGAACAAGCTAATGGGTTAAACCGAAAGACTGTTGCCACAAGTAAAACCATCCAAATTGACAGTGTTAGCATTAATGCTGATGGCTTTAAAATTGAAACCAAAGCAGGTACAACAATTGACAGTAGTTATTACAAAGTAGACTTTGGAAAGTCTACACTTACATTTTTAAAACCTGTTACCACAGATTCCATAATAATCAATTACCAAAGTTATCCCGAATTTTTAACCAAAACCTACAAACAGTTTGACAAAAGTGTTATTGTTGAAAACACAGACAATATTAATAAACTAGTCCAACTAACACAACCTAACACTAACAGCAGCTACAAACCGTTTGATGGCTTAACAACCTCTGGAAGTATTAGTCGTGGTGTAACTATTGGTAATAATCAAAACTCGGTTTTAAACAGTGAGCTTGATTTACAAATTACAGGAAAACTAAACGATAACGTCTCGCTTCGTGCTAGCATACAAGACGCCAATATACCTTTACAAGAAACAGGATATTCGCAACGTTTAGATGAGTTTGACCAAGTGTTTTTAGAATTATTCTCTGACAATTGGGCCATTCGTGCAGGAGATATAGATTTAATTAATGACCAATCCTACTTTGCTAACTTCACAAAACGCGTACAAGGATTACAAGTCAAAGCTAAATTTGGAGACGACGACCAACAAACCAACGTATTTGCGTCTGGTGCTTTAGTGCGTGGTCAATTTACCAATTATCAATTTACTGCTCAAGAAGGTAACCAAGGTCCTTATAAACTACAAGGTCCAAACGGAGAATTATTTGTACTAATTGTCTCTGGTAGCGAAACCGTTTATGTAAATGGTGTAGCAATAAAACGAGGTGAAAACGAAGATTATATTATAGATTATAACGCAGGCGAAATTATCTTTAATGCCACTTACCCAATGACATCTGAGATGAGAATTAGCATAGATTTTCAATACTCTGAAAGAAACTACTCCAGAATTGTAGCTTATGGTGGTGGAAATCATGAAAGCGAAAAACTAAAATTAGGCGTTTCAGTGTATTCTGAAAATGACTCAAAAAACAATCCATTACAACAAAATCTATCACAAGAACAAGTTGCAATTCTAAGCACTGCAGGAGACGACTCACAACAAATGGTTGCCTTGTCTGAAGTACCAGAAACCTTCAACGAGAATAGGATTTTATACAAAAAAGAAGATTTTAATGGTGACACTATTTATGTGTTTTCCAACAATCCAGACGACACCTTATTTGGTGTTACGTTTACATTAGTTGGAGACAATCAAGGTGATTACATATTGTCTTCTAGCAATGCTATAAATAACATTTATCAATTTACACCACCTATTGCAGGCGTAAAACAAGGTAATTACGCACCAATTGTGCAATTGGTAGCACCAACATTACTACAAATAGCAACCGTAAACGGAGTCTACAAACCTACTAAAAAGACTGAAATTGGTTTTGAAGTTGCTGCCAGTAAAAACGATCTAAACCTGTTTTCTAGCCTAGACGATGCCAACAATAATGGCTTAGCTACCAAATTAACAGTAGAGCAAAACGTAATAAAAAATGATAGCTTATGGAATGTAAATGCGGTTTTTGATGCAGATTACATTCAACAAAATTTTAAAACTATACAACGTTTGTATGCTCCAGAATTTAATCGTGATTGGAATTTAAGCCAAGACAACTCAAACTTACTAAATGTCAACTTAGGTAACCAAGCATTAATTACTGCAGGATTACAAAGTTATCACTATAAAAAAGGGCAAATCAATTACAATTTTCAACATTTAAATTATTCCGAAAATTTTAATGGAAACAAACATAATCTTAACGCCAATTTAAACATTGGAAATACACGATTAAACACAGCATCTAGCATATTAAAAGCAAACGGGACAACAAATTCCTCTAAGTTTTTCAGAACCTATAATAAAGCCATCTACAACTTAAAAAAACAATGGATTGGAACAGGTTTTTCTGCAGAAGAAAACAAAGAACGTATTAACCAAACACAACAATTTACCAATTTAACCCAACGTTTTACTGCTTATGAAGCTTTTACAGGTATTGGTGATAGTACAAATGTCTACGCAGAAGTTGGTTACAAATACCGTGTTAATGACAGTTTACGTAACGGTAAACTAGATCGCGTAAACAGCTCAAACACATATTATTTAGACACTAGATTACTTAAAAACGAAAAAACAAATCTGTCCTTATATGTTAATTACAGAACTTTAAAAAATAAAGACCAAGAACAGCCAAACGAAAACTCATTAAACTCTCGCCTATTATTTAATCAGCGTTTTTTAAAAAATGGTATTGTTTGGAACACTGCATTTGAAACTAATTCCGGAACCTTACCTCAACAAGACTTTACTTATGTGCAGGTCGAGCCTGGTCAAGGTGCGTATACATGGATAGATTATAATGAAAACGGAATCCAAGAACTTGAAGAGTTTGAAATAGCGCAATTCCAAGATCAAGGTGAATATATTAGAGTCCTTTTACCTAATCAAGTTTTTATTAAAACACACCAAAATAGGTTAAGTCAAACCCTTACCCTAAATCCTATTGATTGGGTAAACGCTGAGAGTAAAACAAAAAAAATATTATCTAAGTTTTATAATCAAAGTAGTTATTTAATTGATCGAAAAATTATACGTGACGATGCTGATTTTGACTTAAACCCATTTAAACAAGGCGAAGACAACCAACTAGGCTTAACACTTAATTTTAGAAATGTATTGTTTTTTAATCGTGGAAAACAACGTTACACCACGTCTTACACCTATTTATGGAATAGTAGCGAAAACACATTAAGCTTCGGGTTTATAGAGAATAATCTTAAAAGTCATCAATTAAATTTTATACACAAAATTAAAAACAGTTGGTTAGTAACTGTGACTTCAGCATTGGAACAACAATTTAGCAACAGCGAAAATTTCAGCAGCAAAAACTTTGATATTGACACCAATAAACTCAACCCTAAGTTATCCTATTTATTAAACGATAACGTACAATTTGATGTGTTTTATCAATTTACAAACAAAGACAATACTATTAATAATCTAGAGACCTTAAAACAACAAAAATACGGTCTGTCATTTGCATATTCTCCTAAAGGAAATGCGCAAGTTGGTGCCATTTCTGGCGAATTTAATGTCTTTAACAACACCTTTGAAGGTAACGCTAACAGTCCTGTCGCTTTCCAAATGCTTGAGGGTTTACAACCCGGAAAAAACTTTACTTGGACCTTACTAGCACAAAAAAAACTAACCAAATTTTTAGATTTAAACCTAACGTATTTTGGACGTAAAACTGAAACCAGCAAGACCATACATACAGGAAATGTGCAACTAAAAGCTTATTTTTAGTAATATTTTATTTTTCGAACCCAAGCATAAAAAGGCTCTCCATTAACAATTTTTGTAATTTTTGTCCAATTACCTTTTTTATCAAACTTATATTTAAAATCTAATGTCTTTGTTATATCATTATCTATAATAATGGTTCTAATTACATAATCTTCTTTATTGTAAAATGTCTTAATTATACTAAAAGTAGAATCATTAGTTGTTGTCTCTTTCTCGTAAGTTTTAAAGCCTTTATTGTTATAGTCATAGACTACTTTTATATAATTAGTGGTATCATTAATATTCGAATAATTTTTATACTCAATTAAATAATTTCTATCATCGTATTTATAAACCTGTTTTGATCGAATACTATTAGTGGATGTGTTATAGTTTAGCTGCAGTATCATATTTCCTCTCTCATCATATCTAAATTCATTAATATTCCTTTCTTTATTTTGAAATTTTGATTGAGCCTTCTTAGATTTTAGCTTGTTAAGTATATATTTTATATAGGTTCTAATTACTTTTCCTTCGTTATTAAGTTCATATAAAGTTGTATAATCCTCTCCATCTTCATCTATTCTTCTACTTTCAATTACGTTATTATTTTCATCACTAATCGAATACCAATGCACAAATTCATTAGGCTCTAAGCTATTATAATAACTCATAGCAATTGGTTTATTTAACTGGTTATAATGGTATTTAACCATCCAAAACTCATCATCCCAAGACACTTCTTTTTGCTCAATTAAATTATTTTTTTTATCATAAGAATAATAAAAAGTTCTTTCTACTTCTCCCAAGAAATCGAACCAAACCTCATTATCTTTAAGTCCTTTTCTATTAAAATCTGTTTTGCAATTAATATAACCTACGCCTTTATCTTTAAAAAAACTTTTCAGATTTCCCTTCTTATATCTTGCTATATCCATAAAACTATAATCTTGATATTCGGTATAATGTTTTGGCATTTTGGTTTTTAAAAACAAAAACCTCTCATTAACCGACTTTGGACTACCATAGATAGTATCCACGTTTTGTTGGCCAAACACTAGTGAAACAAAAAATAAGAGGATAAATTTTAAAAATAATTGCATAATTACTAAATCAGTCTATCAAAGATTATAAAACAATTTAATTTAAAAAAATGCTATTTAGGGAACTCCTCTTGACAGCGAGTAAAAGCTTATTTTTAAGACATTTGTAACTTTTGTTACCATAAGACACATCTAATTTTGTAAATTTGATTGTTATTATGAGCAAAATTCTAGCCATCACCTATTCACTTTTGATTCTCGTGCAGAGTTTCAACATAAACTTGGAAGATATTTCTAAGTTTAGTGTGTTGCTAGAACATGCCGAATTCCATAAAGCAAATTATGGTGATACGTTTTTTGAGTTTTTAGCAGAACACTATGGAGATGCCAGAAACAGTCATGATAATGACCACAAAGAGCACGAAGACCTTCCGTTTAAGGATAATCACCACATGTGTACACATATCAACATTTCTTTTATAGGTATTGCAAACAATTTCGAGATTAACTACCAAGAATTTATTGAAATCCCTTTTAACTTTCACTACAACGAAACGATAACAGACTCTGAAAAAACTTCTATTTTTCAGCCACCCAGACACGCATAATTTAGTTTAGAATCTAATCCTGTTTACTTAAAACAGGCATTTATTATTTCTTAATTATTATGAATTATGTTAGAAAACATCATAAGATTCAGCTTAAAAAATAAGCTGATTATTTTCCTTTTTACAGCCTTTATTATAGGCTTCGGTATTTTCTCGTTAACCAAAATACCAATTGGTGCTGTTCCAGACATTACCAATAACCAAGTTCAGGTTATTACCACATCGCGTAATTTATCTACGCAAGATGTCGAGCAATTTATAACCTATCCTGTGGAGCTTGAAATGGCCAATTTACCAGGTGTTGAAGAGATTCGTTCGGTTTCCAAATTTGGATTATCTGTGGTAACCATCGTTTTTAATGACGACATGGGAACCTTTTTACCAAGACAACTTATTGCTGAAAAAATAAAATCGGCTTCCGAGAAAATACCAGAAGGTTTCGGTACTCCAGAAATGGGACCAATAACTACTGGTTTGGGTGAAATCTACCAATACATTTTAGATGTAAAGCCTGGTTACGAAAACAAATATTCCACAACCGATTTGCGTACCATCCAAGATTGGATTGTAAAGCGTCAATTGTCAGGCATTCCTGGAGTGGTTGAAGTGAATACTTGGGGCGGATTTTTAAAGCAATACGAAGTTGCTATTAACCCAAACAAACTAACTGCAATGAATATTTCTATTGCAGAAATTTACAAGGCTTTAGAAAAAAACAACAGTGTATCTGGTGGTGGTTATATCGAAAAAAATGACAAAGCTTTTTTTATTCGTGGTGAAGGTTTGGTAGGCTCTTTAGAAGATATTAAAAACATAGTCGTTAAAAATGATGGCTCACCAATTTACATTAAAGATGTTGCTATTGTTGGCTTTGGAAGCGCAACACGTTTTGGAGCCATTACAGGAAATGGAGAAGGCGAAAAAGTATTAGGACAAATCATGATGCTTAAAGATGGTAACTCTAAAGAAGTTATAGACACTGTAAAAGAACGCGTAGCATCCATACAAAGCACATTGCCAGAAGGTGTTTATATTAATGGTTTTTTAGAGCGAAGCGAGCTGATTGGAAAAACCACATTTACCGTTGCCGAAAACTTAATTCTAGGCTCTTTAATCGTCATTTTTGTGGTGGTTTTACTATTGGGTAATTGGCGTTCAGGTTTGGTTGTTGCTTCTGTTATTCCGTTAAGTTTATTGTTTGCAATTATATTGATGCGTCAATTTGGTGTCGATGCCAATTTAATGAGTTTAGGTGCTATTGATTTTGGAATTATTATAGATGGAGCAGTCATAATTGTCGAGTTTATTGCGTTTCAAATTATGTCTAAAGCGTCGCAGCTTTCAGAAATTAATAAAAACAAAAAACAAGCCGAAATTGACCAAATAACACTAAAAAGCGCTTCAAAAATGATGAATT
Organism: Olleya marilimosa CAM030; assembly: GCF_000518485.1. Taxonomy (GTDB): domain Bacteria; phylum Bacteroidota; class Bacteroidia; order Flavobacteriales; family Flavobacteriaceae; genus Olleya; species Olleya marilimosa. The sequence continues at coordinate 15,190 of NZ_JADR01000002.1, forward strand.
CTGCCATTTTTGGGCAATTAATCATATTAATCGTGTTTATTCCAATTCTGTCTTTAAGTGGTATTGAAGGCAAAATGTTTAAGCCTATGGCAATGACGTTCAGCTTTGCTTTAATAGGCGCAATGATTTTATGTTTAACCTATGTTCCTGTGGTCTCATCGTTGTTTTTAAAGCCAAGTAAACAGTCTGCAAAAAACATTTCGGTTAGACTAATGCACTTTTTAAATAAAGGCTACCAACCTATTATTAATTGGGCATTGTCTAACAAAAAAATAGTGGTTGTATTATCTGCTATTTTACTAGCGTCTAGTATATGGATTTTTAGTAAAATGGGAGGCGAATTTGTACCAACTTTAGACGAAGGCGATTTTGTTATTCAACCTGTTTTAAAAACTGGAACTTCACTTGGAAAAACGATAGAAATCACAACAAGAATTGAACAAATTCTTTTAGATAATTTTCCAGAAGTAGACCAAGTGGTTACACGTATTGGCGCTGCAGAAGTCCCAACAGACCCAATGTCTATGGAAGAAAGTGATGTGATTATTAAACTGAAACCTAAAAAAGAATGGACATCTGCACATAGTAAAGATGCATTAGCAGATAAGTTCAAGGAAGCTTTAGCAGTTATTCCAGGAATGGAAGTAGAATTTACCCAACCTATAGAAATGCGATTTAACGAGCTAGTTACTGGTGTTCGTGCAGATGTTGCGATTAAAATTTTTGGAGAAAACTTAACCGTTTTAGCTAATAAAGCAGATGAAATTAAAAGACTTATTGAAAATGTAGAAGGTGCTGCAGATATTTCAGTTGAAAAAGTAGAAGGCTTACCACAAATGAGTGTGAAATTCAACAGAAGTAAAATTGCGCGTTACGGACTTAATATTTCCGATTTAAACGATGTTATTTCCATGGGATTTGCTGGTAAAACAGCAGGAAGTGTTTTTGAAGGTGAAAAACGTTTTGATTTAGTGCTTCGACTTCAAGAAAATAATAGAAAAAACATGGAAAGTCTTCAAAACCTCTATGTCGATACACCAAGTGGAACTAAAATTCCGCTTAGCGAATTAGCAGAAATTAGCTATACAACTGGTCCTGCTCAAATATCTCGAGACGACACCAAACGTCGTATTGTAGTTGGTATTAACGTTAGAAACCGAGATTTACAATCTGTTGTAAACGACGTGCAACACATTATTGAAAGCAAGCTAAAACTTCCCGTTGGTTACACTATTACGTATGGTGGACAATTTGAAAACTTACAAAGTGCAAAAGACCGCTTATTAGTTGCAGTACCTGTGGCTTTAGTCTTAATATTTATCCTCCTTTATTTTGCATTTAACTCGGTTAAAGAAGCGCTAATTGTGTATTCTGCTATTCCATTATCTGCAGTTGGTGGCATCCTTTTATTATGGTTAAGAGATTTACCTTTTAGTATTTCGGCAGGTGTTGGTTTTATTGCATTATTTGGAATTGCAGTACTAAACGGAATTGTATTAATCGAGCATTTTAAAGAACTTAAAGCGGAAGGTTTCAGCAATATAAACGAACGTATTAAAAAAGGAACCACAGAACGTTTACGACCAGTTTTACTTACTGCATCAGCTGCAGCTTTAGGGTTTTTACCTATGGCTGTTTCTACAAATGCTGGTGCAGAAGTACAACGTCCTTTAGCAACGGTTGTTATTGGTGGTTTGTTTACTGCAACTTTACTAACCTTAGTAGTATTACCTGTTTTATATGCTTGGTTTGAAGAAAAAAAAGCGCTTAAAATGAATAAGAAAACTATTATTTCTGTGATTGTCTTGCTTTTAACTTTTAGTATTCAAGCACAAAACAAACAACTAAATATTGAACAAACGATAGCATTAGCAATTGAAAACAATGCGAATTTAAAAGCTGAAAACTTAAAAATTGACCAATCCAATACTTTAGTTGGTTCGGCTTTTACGTTTGATAAAACGAGTGTTTATTATAATTATGACGAAAGTAATTTAGCTATAAATAATGAGCCTCTTAAGGTTTTTGGCATCTCACAAGATTTTAAATTTCCAACGGTTTATTTTGCTGAAAAGAAAGTGAACGAATCTAAAGTTAGTTTACAAGAAGCTAATTTTAGTTTGCAATTACAGCAAATAAAAAAACAAGTTTATGCTAATTATTACCAATTAAGTTATGCTAAAAACAAAGCAAAAAATTATAAGTACTTAGACAGCTTATATAAAGATTTTGCTCAAAAAGCAAAGCGTCGTTTTGAGTTAGGCGAAACTAATTATCTAGAAATGATTTCTGCTCAATCCAAACAGAAACAGTTAGAAACACGCTACAAACAATCACTTCAAGACGTTGTTTTATATAGAGAACAACTTAAAAAAATAGTGCAAGTAGATTCTATAACTATTGAAGACAGTTTGCTTCAAAAACTAGAAGTAGCGCAATTATCTGCCAATCAAAATGTGGGTTTATCGGTTTTTGATGCGACTATAAATTATCAAAAAGCACAAACTAAATTAGAAAAACAAAGCATGCTTCCAGATTTAAATGCGGAATATTTTCAAGGTACAAACAGTACTCTAAACGATAATATTAAAGGCTATCAATTGGGCCTTAAAATTCCTATTTTATTTGGTGGTCAACGTTCAAAAATTAAAGCTTCTAAAATTGCACAAGATATTATTGCCGAACAAAAACAAGATTATCAGGCTAAATTAAATGCTGAATATCAATCGTTATTGGCAAAGCTTCAGCAGTACGAAGACGCTATTAATTATTACGAAACGCAAGGAAAAACCCTTTCCGAAGAAATTATAAAAACAGCAAATAGAACCTTTAAAGAAGGTGAAATTGATTTCTTTCAATACATCCAAAGTTTAGAGACTGCAAAAGATATTCAGCTTAGCTATTTAGAGCAATTAAATCAATACAATCAAACCGTAATTACCATCAATCACTTAACACTATAAAGCGATGAACAAGATATACATCCTATTATTTTCACTGGTTTTAGTAGCCTGCGGAAAATCAGAAAAGACAACAGAACTAGTTCCTGAAACGGAAACACATAACGACGACATTACCATTACAAAAGCTCAATTTGAAGGCGAAAAAATGGCTTTTGGCACCTTAGCCGAATACGATTTTAACGAAACCGTAAAAGTAAACGGAATGATAGATGTGCCACCAAAAAACAAATCTAGTGTTTCTACTTTTACAGGTGGTTATATTACAAAAACACCATTGTTAGTTGGAGATAGCGTAAAAAAAGGACAACTTTTAGTCACTTTAGAAAATCCTGAATTTGTAGAGCTTCAGCAAAATTACTTGGAAGTTTCAGAGCAATTAAATTATTTAAAATCTGAATTTAACAGACAAAAAACATTGTTTGATGAAAAAATTACTTCAGAAAAAAACTATCTAAAAGCCGAAAGCGCATACAAAAGCAACCTTGCGCATTATAACGGATTACGCAAAAAATTACAAATGCTAAACCTTAATCCAAGTAGTGTAGAACAAGGACGCATTGCTTCAACCATAAACTTATATGCACCAATTTCCGGACACGTTACAAAGGTTAATGTTAGTAACGGAACCTATGTTTCGCCAAGCGATGTTATCATGGAAATTGTGGATATTGACCACATTCATTTAGAACTATTGGTCTTTGAAAAGGACATCATGCAAATTAAAAAAGATCAAAAAATCGAGTTTACCATTCCTGAAGCATCAGAAAAAACCTTTGAAGCTGAAGTGCATTTAGTTGGTACCACAATCGATGAGCAAACACGACGTGTTAAAGTACATGGACACGTAGATAACGACAAGGAAAACTTTATTGTTGGTATGTTTGTAGATGCTGATATTATTATAGAAAGTAAAAAAGGATTCGGCTTGCCAAAAGAAGCACTAATTGAAGTTGATAATCAGTTTTTTGTTTTAATTTTAGACGAAGAAAATACAGATGAATTTCATTTTGAAACGTTTAAATTAGAGCTTGGAAAACAAACCGAAGTCTATGTCGAAATTTTAAATTCTGAAGCTTTAAAGGATAAACAAATAGTAATTAAAGGCACAAATATGTTGCTAAATAATGGCGAAGGAGGACACAGTCATTAACAATAATCATACAGCATACATTACATGAGCAACCATACTAGCGACACACATAACCACAACCATAATTTAATTTTTGGTAAAAAAACAGAACTCTATTTTGCCATACTTTGTGGTGTTTTTTTGGTCGCTGGATTTACTATCGAAAAACTAACCGATTTATCAACTTGGGCTTCATTAATAAGCTACATGGTTTCATACTTTTTTGGTGGTTATTTCATTTTTATTGAAGCGTTAAAAAAAATACCAAAAGGACAATTTGATATCGATTTTTTAATGATTGCTGCTGCAATTGGAGCTGCATACATTGGCAGTTGGGCAGAAGGTGCTTTGCTTTTATTTTTATTTAGTTTAGGTCATGCGTTGGAACATTACGCGATGAATAAAGCTAAAAAATCTATTGAAGCATTAAGTGATTTATCACCAAAAATAGCATTGGTAAAAAATGGAAATCAGCTAATTGAAACACCAATTGAAGATTTAAAAATTGGAGATACAATTGTAATAAAACCAAACACTAAAATCGCAGCAGATGGCGTAATAATTAGCGGAAACAGCAGTATTAATCAGGCACCAATTACTGGAGAAAGCATGCCTGTTGACAAAACAGCAATTGCAACTTTAAATAATTTACCAGAGTTTAAACACATCGATAAAAAACACATTGCATTTACAGGTACTATAAATGGAGATAGCACTATTGAAGTGCATGTTTTAAAACTTAGTCACGACTCTACAGTGGCACGATTAATTAAAATGGTGAGTGAGGTAGAAACACAAAAATCGCCAACACAACGTTTAACCAAAAAGTTTGAAAAATGGTATGTGCCAATTGTAATAATTGTGGTTGTTTTACTCTGTTTTGCCTACTTAGTTATAGACGAAACATTTAACGAAAGTTTATACAGAGCCATAACCGTTTTGGTAGCAGCAAGTCCTTGTGCTTTGGCCATATCTACACCAAGTGCAGTCCTTAGCGGAATTGCAAGAGCAGCTCAAAAAGGGGTTTTAATTAAAGGCGGAAAAGCATTAGAAGATTTAGGAAGTATTACCACAATTGCATTCGATAAAACAGGAACGTTAACTGAAGGAAAACCAAAATTAACCAATGTGATTGCTTTAAATAATTTTGATGAAAATGAATTTCTCCAAATTGTTTTAGAAGTAGAAAGTTTAAGCAATCATCCACTAGCAAAAGCAATAGCAAAGGATATTAAAAAGCTACATAATATACGTTTTAAAGGCATTGCTAAAAACATTGAAGCCATACAAGGAAAAGGAATTACTGCTATATATGACAACGCTAAAGTCTTTATTGGTAACCTTAAATTAATGAAAGATGAAGGTATTACAGTTGAAGATGCTGTAATCTCAACAATGGATAGCCTTTTAAAACATGGTCATACCGTTATGTTGGTTGCTTTAAAAAACGAAGTGATAGGTATCATTAGCGTTATGGATACACCAAGAGAAACTGCAGAAAGCACATTAAAAAGGCTAAAAGCAATTGGTATTAAACGTATGATTATGCTAACAGGAGATCATCAAAATGTTGGTGATGCTATTGCAAAACAAATAGGATTAACAGAAGCAAAAGGAAATTTACTACCAGAAGATAAAGTAAAAGCTATTAAAGATTTATTAGCCACAGACGGAAAAATCGCAATGGTTGGAGATGGTGTAAATGATGCACCAGCAATGGCTTTAAGTACAGTTAGTGTTGCAATGGGAGCAGCTGGAAGCGATGTGGCTTTAGAAACTGCAGACGTCGCTTTAATGTCTGACAAAATAGAAAACTTACCTTTTGTTATTGGGTTAAGTAGAGCCTCTAAACGCATTATTAAAGAGAATATTTTTATAAGTTTAGGTGTTGTTGCTATACTTGTTCCTGTTACCATTCTTGGATTAACCAATATTGGATTAGCTGTTTTATTTCATGAAGGATCAACCATAGTGGTTGTTTTAAATGCGTTACGCTTATTGGCTTATAAGGAAGATTTATAATACTATTCTTATTTACGCAACCTTTTAATTCATTTACCATCTACTAATGGTATGGCTTTTGATAAGTTATACGCTTTAATCAATCAATCTTATTTATGAAAAAAACACATTTATTATTCGTTTTATTATTGACTTCTTTTTATGGATTTGCTCAAGAAGACATTGAAACAACTACAAAAAAAAATGAAATTTCATCAAATTTATTTGACTTAGTAGTCGCAGGATCATTTAACGTTAATTACGAACGTTATTTAGAAAAAAATCAGTCACTTTTTATTGGAGCAACGTTTTTTGACACTTATGCCTACTATGATACTGGATATATAAAAGACTCTGATGCTATTAGTCTTAAAGCAGCATATGTTATCTATTTTTCAAAGAAAAAAGATCATGCTGGCTTTTACTTTTATCCTCAAGCCAAACTTAGAACAGGAACTGTAACTGTAGAGGATTATTACTATTACGACTATATTAGTGACACTAATGTAGAAGAAGAATATACGTATGATGTAGACGGTTTTTCTTTAGGCTTTGGTATTGGTCATAAATGGGTATTTAATGACACTTTTACGTTGGGAATTAACGGAGAAATAGCAAGAAATCTTGGTAGCATTGATGATGATTACTTAGATAATGTCGAGCCAAGATTTGGAATTAATTTTGGAATTAGATTCTAAAATTTAAATAATTAAATATAAAAGCCCAAACTTATCAGTTTGGGCTTTTTTTATAAATTCCTGTTATAATACTTTACATCTTCATTAACCACTCTTTAACATCAACTTCTTTTTTGATGATGTCTTTAAGCTCTGAGATGGCAACACGTTTTTGCTCCATCGTATCTCTATGTCTAATAGTAACTGTATTAGTTTCTATAGTTTCATGATCTACTGTAATACAAAATGGTGTACCATTAGCATCCTGACGTCTGTAACGCTTACCAACCGCATCTTTTTCGTCATAAAACACGTTAAAGTCCCATTTCAGATCTTCAATAATTTGCTTAGCTATTTCTGGTAAACCGTCTTTTTTAACTAGCGGGAAAACAGCTGCTTTTACAGGTGCTAATACTGCTGGTAATTTTAAAACTGTTCTAACACTTCCATCCTCTAAAGTTTCATCCATTAAAGCATTAGAAAATACTGCTAAAAACATTCTATCTAAACCAATAGATGTTTCTAAAACGTAAGGTGTATAACTTGCGTTGTCTTCATGATCAAAATACTGAAGTTTTTTTCCTGAAAACTCTTCATGCTGTTTTAAATCAAAATCTGTACGCGAGTGGATGCCTTCTAATTCTTTAAAACCAAATGGGAATTTAAACTCAATATCTGTTGCAGCATCTGCGTAATGTGCTAATTTTTCATGGTCATGAAAACGGTAGTTGTCTTCGCCTAAACCTAAAGATTTATGCCATTTTAATCTAGTTTCTTTCCAGTAATCAAACCATTCTTTTTGTGTGCCTGGTTTAATAAAAAATTGCATTTCCATTTGTTCAAACTCACGCATTCTAAAAATAAATTGTCTTGCAACAATCTCATTTCTAAAGGCTTTACCAGTTTGTGCAATACCAAAAGGAATTTTCATTCTTCCAGTTTTTTGCACATTCAAGAAGTTTACAAAAATACCTTGAGCTGTTTCTGGACGTAAATATAAATCCATTGCAGTCTCTGCACTTGCACCTAATTTTGTACCAAACATTAAGTTAAATTGCTTAACGTCTGTCCAGTTTCTGCTTCCTGATAAAGGACAAGCTATTTCTAACTCTTCAATTAATGCTTTAACATCTGCTAAATCTTCAGCTTCTAAAGATTTTCCTAAACGTTTTAATATGGTATCAATTTTTTCTTGATAACCTAAAACTCTTGGATTGGTAGAAATAAATTCTTGTTTATTAAAAGCGTCTCCAAAACGTTTTTCCGCTTTAGCGACTTCTTTATCGATTTTAGCTTCAATTTTAGCACAATAGTCTTCTACTAAAACGTCTGCTCTGTATCTTTTTTTAGAATCTTTGTTGTCTATTAATGGGTCGCTAAAAGCATCTACGTGTCCAGATGCCTTCCATGTGGTAGGATGCATAAATATTGCTGCATCAATACCAACAATATTATCATTCATTTGCACCATTGCTTTCCACCAATAGTCACGTATGTTTTTCTTTAATTCTGCTCCATTTTGAGCGTAGTCATAAACTGCGCTAAGTCCATCGTAGATTTCACTACTTTGAAATACGTAACCATACTCCTTTGCGTGAGAGATTACTTTTTTAAATTGATCGTCGTTGTTTGCCATAGTAGTACAAAGATAAACGATAAATAAAAGTGTACAACCAAAAAATGATTAGTCTTTTTGACAAGTGTAAATAAATGCAGGCGGAATGTTTAATGGCTCAAAACCTAAATTAACGTTACCCTTAAAGGTATCCTTTAACGTTGCATAATAGGTTAGACTATATTGGTATTGAAAAAAGTAGCCTTTTGACTTAAGACTTTTATAAGAGTTTTTTAAAATAGACTTAGTTATTGGCTTTGGTATATTGGTAAGCGGTAGACTAGATACTATATAATCCACAGCTTCAAAACCATGGTCTTTTATAACTTCTAAAACCCTATCTGCGGATTGATTTGAGACAATTAATCTAGGGTCATTAATATTTAATAATGTATTGTAAAACTTATCGTTAATTTCAAAACTAATTAACTTAGCATCAGGTGTTAACTGCTTTAAAATCTCTTTAGTAATCACACCATTTCCTGGTCCAAACTCTACTATCAATTTAGCAGTATTAAAATCTATCCCTTTTAATATTTTTGATGCTAAGAATCTAGAGCTTGGAAACAATGTCCCAGAAGTTTTTAAGCTTTTTAAGGATTCTTTTAAAAAATTTATTTTGTTCAAAAAAAGGGTTTTTAGAGATAATATAAACGAATATAAGCTTTTTTATTTCTTGAAATAAAATGCTAAAATAAAACCATTATTAATGGTAATGGATTAAATTAATTATTGTTTAACTATTATTTAAGCAATATAGAGGTGCTTCCTAATCTAGTATTATCGTAAAAAACATTTACAAAATAAACCCCTTTAGTTAAAGGTTCGTCTATATCTGTAGTTATTAATGTATTAACATCAATATCTTGGTTTTTATACTCTACTTTTAATTTTTTACTAAAAATTAATGATTGTTCTCCAAACGAGACTGACCCTTGATCTGCAACGACATTGTTGTTAGGATTTAATATTTGTATGTATAAATCTTTTACTCCTGAGGTTGCTAATTTATTTTTAGCTAAGGTAAAAGCAACGTATAACTTATTAGCTTTACTAGAATTATCTGTGCTTACAATACGCTTTTTAGTCACTCGTTTAACAGCTTTTGCGTCTAAAGATGCTAGACTTAATGCGCTTGCCTTTTTTAGGGCATTGGACATGTTTGAGTTAGCTGTGGCTAATCCTTTATTTTTAGCAACTAAGCTTGACGTATTGTTTTTTGCAGCTACCAAGTGTTGCGAGATAGTTTCGGTTTTGGAAGCAAGACGCTCGTTCTCGGTTTTTAATGTAGAAACTAAATTTAAAACTTCTGCATTTTCTTTTTGCAAAAGATTAATCTTTGAGCGATATAACGATAATAACGATGCACTTGGTTTTAATGTTTTTATAGAATCCAGAACACGCTCAATATTAACCTTAGATTGTTCAAGTTTTTTACGAAGTGAAACATTTTCCACCTGAACATTCTCGTAACGGACTACCATATCTGATAATTCGTTTTCTAATAGTTTTTTCTCTTGAGATACGTATGTTTTATAATCTTCTAATTGAATATAGTTTGTTAACGTATAAGATCCTAACAGCACAAAAACAACAACCAGCGAGCCTATAATTATCCTATAGTTATATGTATGAGGAAAAACTAACATGATTATATTTTTATTTGGAAATAAAAATATTGCTATTTATTAAGGTGCCAATTTATAATCGATGAAGAGGAAATAAAATTGTTTAACTATCTTAAAATAAAAAAAACGCCTTAAGTATTTCTACTCTTAGCGTTTTTAATAAATGGATTAATATTTATAATTTGATTAATTAAAGGTCGCTGTTGCACTACCAATTAACTGATTATCATGATACACGGTTATGTAATATTCTCCTTTTATTAATGTTTCATTTTCTAAAAGCTCAATAAAAACACAAGTCTGCAAATTATTATTTGTATAATTAATAACATCTAACTGACTATACATCAGTGAAGTGTCACCAATAACAACATCTCCTTTGTAAGCAATTACATTGCTTTTTGGATCTAAAACCTGAAAATACAACTCCTTTTTACCTTGTGTTGCTATGTCATTTTTAAGAACTGTATAGCAAACGTTTAACATTTTGATGCGTTTTGCTGTTGTAGTTGTTTTAATGTTACCACTAGTTGTAACACGTTTTACGCCTTCAACAAAAATATCACTAACGCTAATCATTTTTGCTTTATCTATTTCGTTTAGGTAATTAGTGTTAAGCTTTGATAAATTTATATTCTGTTGTTTTAAATTTTTAGATAATAAAATCGTCTCATCCAAAGCTTGGTCTGCCAAACGTGCTTCTTCTTGAAGCAATTTATTTTCTTTATTTAATTGTGCCACTAGTTTTAATATTTTAGCATTTTCACGTTTTATAGCATGTAATTGCTCTTTGTAGTGGGTTAGCAACTTTATATCTGGCGTAATATGCTTGACAGAATCTAGGATACGTATTATTCTTATTTTAGATTTCTCTAACCTATCACTTAGCAATTGGTTGTCAATTTTAAGTGCGTTATAGTCTGTTGACAATTGATTAAGTTCTGCTTCAATTAAAGCGTTTTCATCTACCAGAAAGTTTTTATATTGATTTAGAGAGCTGTAATTAATATAACTGTATAAACCAAGCGCACAAAGCAGTACTGTTAGTGCAATAATAACTAACTTAAGATTATAGATTTGGGGTTTTATAATCATGAGTTTAAATAATTGATACTAAAATAGTATAAAATAATGGAATTGTAAGAATTTTTCGATAACTTGAGTGTGTTTTTCACTAAAAACTAGACTATTACAAGTTTACACTTGCTATTCTCAATAATTTTTGACCTAAAGAAAATATTAATATTCATGAGTTTAAAAGCGTTAGCAAATTTATTTTTCCCATTGGTTTGTAATGCTTGTAAAGACACATTATCAGACAACGAAACCTTTTTATGTACCAACTGTAGACATGATCTACCCACTACAAACTTCCATTTAAGTCAAGATCCTTTTGTAAAAAACGTTTTTTATGGTCGTGTAAAAGTTGAAGCTGCAACAGCCTTACTTAGATTTGAAAAAAAAGGAAAAGTACAGCATTTATTACACCAATTAAAATATGGTAATAATGAAGCCATAGGAAGTTTTTTAGGCGATTGGTTGGGTGAAGAGTTAAGTGCTAATCAAATTTTTAACTCCATAGATATAGTAATACCTGTACCATTGCATCCAAAAAAATTAAAAAAAAGAGGTTATAATCAAGTCTCTAAATTTGGTCAAAACATTGCAACGCTACTTAATGCAGATTATCATGAAGATATTTTAGTTAAAATTACCAATCCATCAAAGTCTCAAGCCAGAAAAAACCGATTAGAACGATGGGAACTAAATAATGAAACCTTTAACGTTGGCGCATTAGACAAATTACATAACAAACACATTTTATTAGTAGACGATATTATTACTACAGGAAACACATTAGAAGCTTGTGTTATTGAATTAAATAAAGCAAAGAATATAAAAATAAGTATTGCAGCTATGGCAATAGCCTAAGGCTTTTTTCGTTAAACGAATAATATGTTGTTAATTTGTATCTTCATTTAAATTAATATGCAAAATCGTCTTTTAAATTTTTGTTTTTTGTGCGCTATAGCATTCTCTTTTATCAATTGTGCTAATAGAGGAAATATTACTGGAGGAGAAAAGGATATTACACCTCCAAAAATCACAAAAACATTTCCTAAAAATTACTCTACTAACTTTAATAGTAAAGAAATAAGAATCTATTTTGACGAGTATATTAAAATTAAAAACCTGTCTAAACAGCTTATTATTTCGCCACCAATGGATATCACTCCAGAGATAACACCATTAGGAAGCTCTAGCGATTATATAAAAATTAAAATATTTGATACACTAAAACCTAATACCACCTATGCCTTTAATTTTGGTAATAGTATAGTAGACAACAACGAAGAAAACCCTTATACTTATTATAAATATGTGTTTTCTACAGGTGATTACATAGATTCTTTAAAAGTAAAAGGAAAAGTAATGGATGCATTAAACCGTACCACAGATCCTTTTATATCTGTTAATTTATATGAAGTAGATTCGACTTATACAGACTCTGTAGTTTATAAAAAAAATCCAAAATATGTAACCAACACATTGGATAGTACTACTAATTTTACCTTAGAAAACTTAAAAGCTGGAACTTATAAGTTATTAGCATTAAAAGACAATAATAGTAACAATAAGTTTGACCAAAAAACAGATAAAATTGGTTTTCATGAGGAGTATATTACTGTATCAACAGACAGTTCTGCTTTTTATGAATTAAAATTATTTAAAGAAGAAATAAACTACAAAGCTTACAAACCAAAATTAGTTTCAGGTGAAAAAATTGCATTTGGATTTGAAGGTAAGGACTATAAAAACATGAGTATTGACTTATTGTCTAATGTACCTGCAGACTACACGTCAAGCTACTATAAAGATCAAGAAACCGACAGTTTAAACTACTTTTACAAACCTAAACTAGAAGTAGACTCATTAGTTTTTAAAGTTAGCTACAAAACTAAAATTGACACCTTTACGGTTAGAATTAAGGACAATAAAAAAGATTCGTTATTACTTAAAGCGACACCTAATAGCAATATAGATTTTATTGAAACCTTAAAAATTTCGGCAAATATCCCGATTACCAAATTTGACAAAAATCAAATTAGTATCATGGATAAAGACTCTACTAATGTTGTTTTTACAACCAAGTTAGACACATTACAAAATACAATAGTGGTTTTATTTGATAAAAAAGAAGACAACAAATACAAAGTCCGATTGCTACCAAATACTGTAACCGACTTTTTTGACAATACCAATGACACTTTAAACTTTAACTTATCTACCGTTAAAGCATCTAGCTTAGGAAACGTACGTGTTAATATTAAAAATGGTGTTTACCCTTTGATTGTGCAATTAGTAGATGACAAAAACGAGGTTAAATACGAAAAGTATATTACCAAACCAGAACCCTTAGATTTCTTTTTAGTTAAACCTAACAAGTATTATATAAGAGCTATTTTTGACTCCAACAAAAATAAAATATATGATACAGGAGTCTATTTAACTTCTAAAAACCCAGAGCGTGTAAGCTATTCTGAAAAACCTATTGAGGTTAGAGTTGGCTGGGATTTAATTGAAGAATTTATTCTAAAATAAAACCATCTTTATCGTCCAAGAAACGTAGTTTTTTCCTGGTAGCATCTACATGAAATTTAGTTAAAGCCACTAGCTTAACAGCTTCGGTATTTGGGTTGACATCTACCAATTTTTCGCCTAAAGCATCATATACAGTAGAATGTCCTGGATACTCAAAATTATTAGCATCCAATCCTACCCTATTAACACCAATACAATAACACATATTTTCTATAGCTCTTGCTTGTAATAAAGTATCCCAAGCTTTAATCCTTTTTTTAGGCCAATTAGCCACGTATAAAAGTATGTCGTAATCCTCTGATATTCTGGACCAAACAGGAAAACGTAAGTCGTAACAAATTAAAGGTCTAATCTTAAAACCTTTATAGTTTATGATTAGTTTTTGATTCCCTTTTTTATATACTTTATCCTCTCCTGCCAACGTAAAAGTGTGTCGCTTATTATATGTGTCAGTGAGACCATTTGGATGCACAAAAACTAGTCTGTTATAGTAATTATCATGCTCTTTTATAACCAAACTACCAACTATTGCTGCATTTTTTGCTTTTGCTAAGGACTGCATCCATTGTATGGTTTTACCATCCATAGCTTCTGCAACAAATTGCGGAAACATAGTAAATCCAGAAGTAAACATTTCTGGTAAAACAATTAAATCTACAGTATCAGATATTGCATTTATTTTTTCTGAAAAATTCAGTCTGTTTTGTTCAGGATTTTCCCAAACCAAATCAGACTGAATAATTGCAATATTTAATACAGTGTCCACTACTTTAATTTATTCAGTTTTTGTTCTGCCTTAGTAATATTTGATCTTAACTTTTCAAGTTTACCTTCCCATTTCTCAATGTCATTTGGAGACAGCTTTCCTTTAGCTTCAAGCTTTTGATATTTTTTAGTTTCTTTTTCTAATTTAGCATTAGCTTTTTCCAAGTTGCTTTCTGCTTTTTCTATTTTAGCGTTAGCCTTTTCTATTTTTTGACGCGCTTTCTCCGATTTTTTTCTAGCTTTCTCAGATCTTTTACGTTCCTTTTCAGCAGCTTTACGTTCTCTTTCTTGTGCCTTAACTTCTCTTGCTTCAGCTTTAGCTTGCTTTTCTTGTTGACGTTTTTCCTTATCTGCTGCTTTAACTGCTTCTTCTGAAGCTTTAATTTCGGCTTTCTTGGTGTCTGCCAAATTATAAATTTCTATTTTTTGAGATTCAGTTAATGTTTCAGAAACATCTTTACCATTTAAGCTAATAACTTTGTTTTTTACCACATAAGATTGATTATCAAAAGTCACTTCTTGAGCAGTTAGTGTATGAGATACTACTGTAATTAGTAGTATTAAAAGCATTTTTATTGTCTTCATTTTAATTATAAATTAGAAAGTAAAAGTAAGGAGAATTTCCTACAAAATAATCCGGTTTAAAGTATTCTTAACTTTTTAAGTAACTCACCTTTATAAGTTCTTCCAATAGGCAATCTGTGGGTTGTTATAAAGATTTCATTCCCTGAAATTTTAGTCACACTTTTAGTGTTTATAATAAATGATTTATGGATTTGAACAAACTGAGTACTAGGTAGTTTTTCGATCCAGTTTTTAAGTGAATCTATAAAGGATAGTTTTTGTGTTTTAGTGGTAATAGTAATATAGTTTCTGTCAGATTCTAAAAACAAAATATCTTTTAAAATTATTTTATGAAGTGTTTTATCTACGTTTAAAAAAATAGAATCTTCAGCAGTTGGATTAACAAAATCTTGTTTTACAAATCGGTCTTCAGCCTTATTTACAGCCTTTAAAAATCGATCAAAACCAAAGGGTTTAACCAAATAATCTACAATGGTATCCAACTCAAAACTGCTAACTGCATATTCTGGATAAGCAGTAGTCATAATAATTGCTGGTGGATTTTTTACCGTTTTTATAAAATCTAATCCTGAAATATCAGGTAAATTAACATCTAAAAACACCAAATCTACAATGTTAGTTTTAAAGTAATTATTGGCATCCATTGCTACCTGAAAAGTAGCTAGCAATTGTAACTCGGGAATTTTACTTAAATAATTTTTAAGCAAATTTTGTGCAGGCAATTCGTCTTCTATAATTATACAAGTCATACTAAATGTAGTGTTAAAACAACTTTAAACTTATCAGAGTTTTCTATTACTAATTGGTGCTTTTCTGGATATAATAATTGTAACCGTTTTTCTAAATTTATTAATCCTATTTTAAATTGTGTAGTATCCGTAATTTTATTTTCAAAATCGTTGATACAAGTACATTTTAAAAGGTTGTTTTCCTCAATAATTTCAATAGAAATAACACTATTTAACACACTATGTTTAAAAGCGTTTTCAATAATGGTAATTAACAATAATGGACCTATTTTTAAATAATTAGATGTGATACTTGTCGTATAGTTAATTTGCTTTACACCTTCGGTTCTAATTTTTTGAAACTTAATATAATTATCTAAAAACTGTAGTTCTTTATCTAAATCAACATACTGCGCATTACTATCATACAACACGTGTTTTAAATTATCTGACAGCATCAAAATAAGTTCTGGAGTTTCGGTAGGTTTTTCAATAGAATAAGAATAAATCGTATTTAAATTATTAAACAATACGTGTGGATTAATTTGCGATTTCAAAAACTTCAACTCCATTTCAGTATGTTGTTTTATCAGGTCTTCTTTTTGCTTTTGTTCGTCCAAAAAACGAAACAACATCCATATAAACGAGAAAAATATTAATGGCACCAAGGTTTGCCATAAATAATCACTTAAGCATTTCATTATAGAGCAACCACACTGTGCAAAAACATTACAATAGACTTGTGTGGCTAAAAATGAAATTGTCATAAATAACAACCCATAAAAAATATACCATTTTCGTTTTACAAAAAATGGCAAGAGTATAAAATGATTAATATATACAATTACTGCAAGTATAGATAAATACTGCAAAAAAGGGTTTTCAGCCCAATAATATCTAGAAAATATATATAGCGATACAAATATAAATAGCATCCATCCCAAGAGGTGCACTAAAATTTGTGACGTGTGTTTTTTTAAATCTGTCATAGCACGTCTGAAAGTAATCTAAAAACCTAAAACCATCAAAAAACAAAGTACAAAAGCCAATAAAAGCAATGCAAACTGCATAAATAATTGCTGTTTGTAATCTTAAGTACGCAGTTGGTTAACATTTTTATTTATTAAAAAATATAATAAATAGGTTTGAGTAAATCAAAAAACCAATACATTATGAAATCATTAGTCACCCTTTTTATTTTTATTATTAGTTATGCAACTGCATTTGCACAAACCCTAAACCAAGAGGTTATTGATCCTGACGGAAAACCCAAATTATTAGGTGTAATTAACAAAGAAGGACTCCAAAAAGACACTTACAAAGCGTGGTTTGATACAAACCATGACCATTATATTGTTAATGATAAACTGGTAGAAACTTTCTCTGAATCGTTAAAAGATTATACTATCAAAGTATTTTTAGGTACGTGGTGTGGTGATAGCAAAAAAGAAGTCCCGCGTTTTTACAAAGTATTAGAAACAGCAAATTATAATCTAGATAATCTAGAAGTTGTCGCTTTAGACAATCAAAAAGAGCACTACAAACAAGGACCAAATGGAGAAGAAAAAGGATACGACATCCATCGTGTGCCTACTTTTATTTTTTATAAAGATGGTAAAGAAATTAACCGCATTGTAGAGCATCCAATAGAAACCCTGGAACGTGATATTGAAAAAATTATAACCAACCAACCTTATAGTTTTAATTACATTGCTGCAGACTATATCCAATATTTACTATCCACTAAAACAATAGAGCAACTAAATACAGAGGAAACAAAATTAGTCGCTCAACTATCAGAGTTTGTTAAAGGTAGTCGTGAGTTAAATACTTTAGGCTACGTGTATTTGCGTGCAAAAGCATTTGATAAAGCGTTATATACTTTTAAATTAAACACTTTAATTTTTCCATATAAATCAAACGTGTATGATAGTTTAGGCGAAGCTTTTTTTATGACCAATAATTATACTGAAGCCTTAATTAATTACAATAAAGTATTAGCGTTGCAGCCAGAGGATAAAAATGCTTTGGAAATGATTCAAAAAATCAATCAAGCAAACAAGCAATAAATGCTTACTATTTAATCTATTTTAACAATTTATTATTTGTTGGTTTTTTATCTTTGATGGCATATAAAATCAAAAAAACATGAAATTTTTAAAATTCCTTTTACTGTTTATTACCATCCAAGTGTCCGCACAACAAGGTGGTATGTGGATTCCTTCGTTATTAGAAGGTATGAATGAGACCGAAATGACTAATCTTGGTAGTAAACTTACTGCTAAAGATATTTACGACGTAAACAACTCTAGCTTAAAAGATGCCATAGGACATTTTAATGGTGGTTGTACCAGCGAAGTTATTAGCGATAAAGGTTTGATTTTAACCAACCATCACTGTGGTTTTGGTCAAATACAATCACATTCGTCTTTAGAAAACGATTATTTAAAAGATGGTTTTTGGGCAATGTCTTTGGATGAAGAATTGCCAAACGAAGGTTTATACATCGAGTTTATTGTTAGAATTGAAGATGTAACATCACAAGTATTGGCTGGAATTACAGACAGTATGACTGAAAAAGAAAAACAATCATTAATAGATAGAAATAGTAATACTTACCAAAAAACGGTTGCTAAAGAAGCTTGGCAAGACACTAAAGTAAAATCATTTTACGAAGGAAACCAATACTTCCTGTTTGTTACAGAGCGTTTTGAAGACATCAGATTAGTTGGTGCTCCTCCAACAAGCATTGGTAAATTTGGAAGCGATACAGACAACTGGGTTTTCCCTAGACATACAGGAGATTTCTCAATGTTCAGGATTTATGCAGACGCTAACAACAGACCTGCAAAATACAGTAAAGACAACAAACCATACAAGCCAAAGCATTTTTTACCAGTCTCTTTAGATGGCGTTGAAGAAGGTGACTTTACAATGGTATTTGGTTTTCCTGGTACAACTAGCGAATATCTTCCTGCTGTAGCAATACAACACATTACAGAAGAATTTAACCCTACAAATATTGCTATTCGTGAAGCTGCTTTAAAAGTCATTGACGCTAAAATGAAAGAAAGCGATGCTGTACGTATTAAATACGCATCTAAACAAGCACGTATTGCAAACGCTTGGAAAAAATGGATTGGAGAAAATTTAGGAATCAAAAAAAGTGATGCTGTTGCTAAAAGACGTGCTTTTGAAGCTACTTTTACCAAAGCTTTAAAAGAAAAAAATCTAGAAGATAAATATGGAAACATCCTTCCTGAGTTTGATAACCTTTACAAAGATTTTGGTCCAATTAATATTAAACGCAGAAATTTTGTTGAAGTCTTTTTGGTTACCAACGAGTTAATGCAAATGACCTTTAGAGCCTATCAAATGGAAGAAGCTATAAAAGCTGACCCAGAAAATTTTGAAAAAGCAAAAGCACGTTTAGTTGGAACATTGCAAGGTATTCATAAAAATTATGATGCAGATGTAGACAAAGGTGTATTTAATAATGTGATGCCTTTTTATAATAAAAATGTACAAACATCTATCTATGACAAAACCGCTTTTACTAATTTAGATCAAGCTTTAAAACTGTTAGAAGGTAACGCTAAAGAGGTATTAAAAAAGCTAAATAAGGACGTTGCATACCAATATGCAAAACCAATGATTACTGAGTTTTACAATACTATTGACAAAGCCTACCAAGAAAAAAACCAACCAATAACTGCTTTACAAACTAAGTACATGACAGCTTTAATGGAAGCGTTACCTAATGCACGCTACTTTCCGGATGCTAATAGTACTTTACGTGTTACTTATGGTCAGGTTAGAGGGTATTCTCCTAGAGATGCTGTATACTACAACCCTGTAAGTTACCTAGATGGTGTTGTAGAAAAATATGTGCCAGGTGATTACGAGTTTGATGTCCCAGAAAAATTATTAGAGCTACATAAAAACAAAGATTACGGTCAATATGCAGATAGTAACGGAAAAGTACCAGTTTGCTTTTTAGGAACTAACCACACTACAGGAGGAAACTCTGGTAGTCCAGCAATTGATGCATACGGAAACCTAGTTGGTCTTAATTTTGATCGTGTTTGGGAAGGCACAATGAGTGATATGAATTATGATCCTGAAATCTGCCGAAACATTATGGTTGACTTACGCTACGTCCTTTTTATTGTAGACAAATATGCTGGAGCAACACATTTAATTGACGAAATGAAATTAGTACATCCTAAGAAAAAATAGTCTGCTAAATAATTACAAAAAAAACCTGTCGTGTAACGTATACATTGACAGGCTTTTTTATGCTTTTAAAATCCTTAATGGTCTTATTGCTCTAAAATTTTAAAGGTCTCAATAATTGACATAGCGTCTTCAATATAAGTATCGACATCTTTTTCAATAACAGAATAATAGATTAAATAGTCTTTGTTGTTGTGATTAAATAAGGTTGACAATCTAATTACTTTGAAACCATCTGTAATACTTTTTGATGTAACAATATAATATTTTCCATAAATTGGATGCACTTGTGACCTAACCTTTGGCGTTAAAAACGAAGCATTTTTAACACTTAAAAAATGACGCTCTAATGCTTCTTCAATGTTTTTACTTTTAAATGACTCTGAATTTGGAGACATAACATATATCCCATTTTTAAATTCATTTTCTCTCAAGTCTTTTAAGTTATTAGGAGCATGAGATACAACATCATGAGACCCTACATAAGTACACCAACTATCAGGAATAGTCATACTGTAAAATTTCATTTTAGCTTTAGCTTCAATAGTATCTAAACATTTATAATAGGTTGTGCGCTTAGATGTTTTTTTAACTGCATCGCTTGAACCACATCCTAGCATTACTAATATTCCAAAATAAAGTAAGTATTTGATTTTCATAGGTCATTAATAATATGCAAAACGTCTTTTATGCGTTATGTTGCATAAGTATGATTCATCCTTTTATTTTCAACAAAGTATTTAATAATATATATAATTGAACCAAATATTGGCACAAAAATCACAAACAGAGTCCATAAAAGTTTAAATAACGGTTTTTCTTCGTTCTTAAATATAAATATTAAACTAGTTAAAATTAGTATTACTGCAAGTATTGCGCTAAGAATTAAAATTATTGGATTTACTATGGTCATAATATTCAGGCTTTAAAGATTTCTAAAGATAAAAAAACTTTCACAACTAATAAACAAGATAAATTTTTGAAATTAAATTATTAAACAATCTCCATTTTTTTAAGCAGAAAACTAGCATTCATATTTTGACAAATTCCTTTTTTAAAGGTGTAATCAAAATACAATTCGTCATTAATAATTTGCGCATCAAAGTAGTAGTTTTTTACTTCTTCTAAATGCTTTTCTATTTCGCATAAGCTTAAATCATGCGTAGCAATAATGCCAGTTGCATGACTTGCTACAAGTTTTTCGACAAATTTACGTGACCCAATAGCTTTATCTGTACTATTTGTTCCTTTTAGGATTTCGTCTAAAATTATAAAGTAATTATCCTGCTTAATAGCATCTACAATATATTTTAAACGTGTTAATTCTGAAAAGAAATAACTACTATCATCTGTTAAACTATCGCTTGTACGCATGCTTGTAATTAATTTAACAGGACTGTAAACTGATGCTGTTGCACAAACCGGTAAACCAACATTAGCCATAACAATGTGTAAAGATACTGTACGTAAAAATGTACTTTTACCTGCCATATTTGCTCCTGTAATAATAAAAAACTGCTGATTTTTTATTTCAAAATCATTATCAACTCTTTTTTCTGTTTTTAATAAAGGATGTCCTAGTTGCGTTACTTTTGTGTCACTTTGTTTATCCACAATTTGAGGATAGATGTACTGTTGATGATTAAAAGCATAGTTTCCTAAACTGTTATAAGCATCAAAAAACGCAACAACCTCAAACCAATCTTCAACTTTGTCTTTGTAATTTTCCAACCATTGTTCAATACGATAGGCGTTTTTTATATCTGATAAAAAATAACCATTACCAAAAATTGCCGAAATTAAATTATTACGATTATCCAATGCATCCATTGCTTTAGATAATTCGTGTAATATTTGGGATGCTTTTTTGTCTTCTAATTTAATTTTAGCTTGTTTTGCTAATAATAATTTAGAGGTAAACGATTCGTTTTCAATAGCACTTAATAGTGATGCATATTGTCTAAACGTGTCTCGCATCCTGTCTGTATTAGCAGATAATGCATTTGTTTTTTTTACGTAGCGACCAGTAATAAATAAACCAACAAATAACCAATATCCTATTATTGCAGCAGGAATAATTTGTGCTACAGCTAAACCGATTATTATTAGAGAAAGTGCGCTAATAATTAACGGAACCACCTTAAAATATTTAGGTATAAACGACTTATGCGTTTTTAAAAAACTTAAAATAGTACTAGCTTTAGTATCAACTTTAATTAAGCTAGCATTAGCCTGAAATACTTGTCTCCAATCAGACTTATTAGCTAAGTCCTTAATAGCCTCCTGCCTTGATACAATAGCGTCTGTATTATTTGCTTTTAAGCAATTAGCTAAAGTTTTAGACCCTTCACTATTGGTTGTTCTATTTATAAATTGAAAAAAGCTTCCTTTACCAAATAAATCAATATCTAAAGCATAATTATGATTAGTATCCTGAAATTGTAAACCTTCACTTTTATCAAAAAAATCACCTTTTGCAAACTGTAATTCTTCAGTATTAATAGTGACTAAAACTTTTTTTAGTTCGTATGTATGTTTTAAATTGGTGTACTTATTTAACAAATAAATAAAACCAATAACACCTATAACAACAATCCCTATCAAAATTTGCCAGTTTCCAAAAGCAAAGTAAACGCTAACTCCTGTAGCTATAAACACTAAAAGTCTTGCTATACTTAATGTTGTAAGTTGCTTGTAAAGCTTTGATACTTCCTTAGTATAGTTATCTATATTGCTTTTATAATACTCTAAATGGTTTGCCATTTTTTTTAAAATTCTAAACTGTCAAATGCGGTAAATACGGTTATAATTGTTTGTACTGCATCCTTAAAAAATTGTTGATCAATATTTTCAAAATCGTCAGTCGGTTTATGGTAGTCTTTATGATCTGCAACACCAAAATAAATAAACGGGATTTTAGCTTTATGAAACGCTGCATGATCACTAGAATAAGTCCAATTATCTCCATCACCTAAACCTTCGTGACCAATTAAAAGATCTACTTTACCAATATCATTAAAGTTTTCTAAAACTGGCTTTAATTGAGGATAATATCTTGATCCCACAGCAAATAGTTGATTGTTATCACTTCTGCTAATCATATCCATATTTAAATTTAAAACAATATTTTTTTGCTGAATAACATTGTCATTAACAAAGTGGTAAGCACCTTTTAAACCTAACTCCTCAGCATCAAAAGCTGCTAAAATAACATTATGTTTTGGTGGGTATTTGGCAAAATATTCCGCGAAAGCGAACAACGCACTAATTCCTGATGCATCATCATCTGCTCCATTATATATTTGACCATTTTTTACACCTTCATGATCGTAATGTGCAGATAATACAATATACTTTGATGTATGTGTGGAACCTTTAATAACTCCTAAAATATTTGTAGCATTGTATGTTTTACCTGCTTCAAAAGTAAAAGGCTGTTGGAAATTACTTCCTAAAGGATCTACACCTAGTTTTTCAAATTTTTGAATGATGTAATCCTTGGCTAAAGCTGCACCTTTTGTTCCTGTGCGTCTACCTTCATATACATCTGATGATAACGTTTTAATATTTTCAATTAAGGCGTTGGTGTCAAAATAATAATCGATATCTAACGTAGTACTTGTAACCGTTTCAGAGGTGTTTACAGCGTCTTCTTTTTGTTTAGACGTGTTTTGTGTTTTGCATCCTACTATTATTAAACCAATAATTGCTGTGTATAATATATTTATTTTTTTCATAAATCTATAGTTAATTCTAAGAGGTAAATCTAATAAAAAAACCCAAGCATTTGGCTTGGGTTTTTGTGTATTATTATTTGTGCTTTCGCAGAAATGTATTATCCTTTTAAGGCAGCAGATAAGTACTCACGATTCATACGAGCAATATTCTCTAAAGAAATTCCTTTAGGACATTCTACCTCACATGCTCCAGTGTTAGTACAGTTACCAAAACCTTCTTCATCCATTTGTTTAACCATGTTTAAAACACGCTCTGTAGCCTCAACTTTACCTTGAGGTAATAATGCAAATTGTGATACTTTAGCACCAACAAATAACATTGCAGAAGAGTTTTTACAAGACGCTACACAAGCACCACAACCAATACAAGTTGCTGCTGAAAAAGCATCATCTGCATCTTGTTTGTTAACTGGTATCGCGTTAGCATCGATCGTGTTTCCAGATGTGTTTACCGAAATAAATCCACCTGCATGTTGTATACGGTCAAATGCTGTTCTGTCTACTACTAAATCTTTAATTACAGGAAAAGCACTAGCTCTCCATGGTTCAATAGTAATAGTCTCACCATCTTTAAACGTACGCATATGTAACTGACACGTTGTGATTAAACGGTCAGGACCATGTGCTTCACCATTAATATATAATGAGCATGAACCGCAAATCCCTTCACGACAATCGTGATCAAAAGATACAGGAGCCTCTCCTTTTTCTATTAATTCGTTATTTAAAACGTCTAACATTTCTAGAAAAGACATATCTGGAGATATATTGCTGATTGGGTAATCAACCATTTTCCCCTTATCGTTAGCGTTTGCTTGACGCCAAATTTTTAACGTTAAATTCATAGCTTTTCTTTATTTATAACTTCTTTCTTTTACTTCAATATTCTCGTATGCTAATTCTTCTTTATGAAGTATAGCATCTTTTGGTTCTCCTTTGTATTCCCAAGCTGATACGTATTGAAACTCTTTACGACGCATCGCTTCACCTTCTGCTGTTTGGTACTCTTCTCTAAAGTGACCACCTGCAGACTCTTCACGTTGTAAAGCATCTTTAGCAAATAGCTCTCCTAATTCTAAGAAATCTGCTACACGACCTGCTTTAGCAAGTTCTTCGTTAAATTCATTTTGTGTTCCTGGCACACGAACGTCTTTCCAAAATTCTGCTCTAAGTTCAGAAATTTCAGTAATTGCAGATTTTAAATCTTCTGCATTTCTTGCCATTCCACATTTATTCCACATGATTTTACCTAAACGCTTATGGAAATAATCAACAGAGTGTGTCCCATTATTATTTATTAAATGGTCAATGTTTTTTCTTACTTCAGCTTCAGCTTCAGCAAACTCTTTAGTATCTGTAGATATTGGACCTGTTCTAATATCATCCGATAAATAATCTCCAATAGTATAAGGTAATACAAAATATCCATCTGCAAGACCTTGCATTAACGCAGATGCACCTAAACGGTTAGCACCATGGTCAGAGAAGTTTGCTTCTCCAATTGCATATAATCCAGGAACAGTTGTCATTAAGTTATAATCAACCCAAACACCACCCATTGTGTAGTGTACTGCTGGATAAATCATCATTGGTGTATTGTATGGATCTTGATCTACGATCTTCTCATACATTTGGAATAAGTTTCCGTATTTATTTTTGATTACTTCTTGTCCTAATTTTTTAACAAGCGCAGCATCATTTTCGTTTAAACCTTTAACGTGAGCAGCTTCTTTACCATAACGTTGAATTGCCGAAGCAAAATCTAAGAATACAGCTTCTCCTGTTGCATTAACTCCAAAACCAGCATCACAACGCTCTTTTGCTGCACGAGAGGCAACATCACGAGGTACTAAGTTTCCGAATGCAGGATAACGACGCTCTAGGTAGTAATCTCTATCTTCTTCAGCTAATTGAACAGGTTTTAATGTTCCTGCTTTTATAGCCTCAACATCTTTCATATGTTTTGGCACCCAAATACGTCCATCATTACGTAAAGACTCAGACATCAATGTTAATTTAGACTGATGATCTCCAGAAACCGGAATACATGTTGGGTGAATTTGTGTGTAACAAGGGTTTGCAAAGTAAGCCCCACGTTTGTGTGCTTTCCATGCTGCTGTTACATTACTTCCCATCGCGTTAGTTGATAAGAAGAAAACGTTACCATAACCACCAGTACCAAGAACTACAGCATGCGCTGAATGTCTTTCAATTTCTCCAGTAATTAAGTTACGTGTTATAATTCCACGAGCTTTACCATCAACTTTAACAACGTCTAACATTTCATGACGATTGTACATTTTGATTTTACCACGACCAATCTGACGGTTCATAGCAGAGTAAGCTCCTAATAATAATTGTTGACCTGTTTGTCCTGCTGCGTAAAACGTACGTGATACTAATACACCACCAAACGAACGGTTATCTAATAATCCACCATACTCACGTGCAAAAGGTACACCTTGAGCAACACATTGGTCAATAATATTAGTTGAAACCTCAGCTAAACGATAAACGTTAGCTTCTCTAGAACGGTAATCTCCACCTTTTACAGTATCATAAAACAATCTGTAAGTTGAGTCACCATCTCCTTGATAATTTTTTGCTGCATTAATACCTCCTTGTGCTGCAATTGAGTGCGCACGTCTTGGAGAATCCTGAAAGCAAAATGCTTTTACGTTATATCCTAGTTCTGCTAAAGTAGCAGCAGCAGATCCACCAGCTAATCCTGTACCAACAACAATAACATCTATGTTACGCTTGTTAGCTGGATTTACTAAGTCGATATGATTTTTATAGTTAGTCCATTTGTCTGCAATTGGACCTTGAGGTATTTTTGAATCTAAAGCCATAATATCTCTTATTTTTTAGTGGTTTAAAAAGTGGTAAACAGCAATGAAGATGAAACCTACTGGCACACCAATTGCATAAATTTTACTAAATCCTTTTAATCCCTTTGTGTATTTGTTATTTGCTCCAATTGATTGGAAAGCAGAATTAAAACCGTGTAAAAGGTGTAATGATAAAAATACAAACCCTACACAGTATAGCGCTACACGCCATAAATCTTTAAACTTGTGTACTAGCTCTTCGTGGTATCTAAACTCACCACTTGGTAGCGTACCAGACATGTCACCAACAATATATTTGGTGTTAATTTCTGGAATCCAGAAATCGATGAAGTGAATGATTAAGAATACAAGTATAAAACCTCCACTCCAAATCATGTTTCTGCTCATCCAAGAAGAATTTGCAGCTCCATTGTTTTTAGCATAGCTAATTGCTCTTGCTTTGTTGTTTCTGATTTCTAAAACAAATCCCATTACAAAATGAAATATTACACCAAGAATTAATACTGGCTGCAGTAAATATTGTACTGCCCAAAACGTTCCCATAAAGTGAGACGCTTCATTAAAAGCATCTGGACTAAATACAGAAAGAATATTAATTGCAAAATGTTGTAAAATAAAAATCATTAGAAAGAGTGCTGAAAGTGCCATAGCAAACTTTCTCCCTATTGAAGAATTTAAAATTCCGCTCATTATAATTGAAGTTAATTATTTGTTATACAAAGATAAGCCACAAGCGATATACTAACAAATTTTAAAACTTTTTTGTACTATTTAGAATGGGTTTAAGTAATAAAGCTTTAATGTAAGGTAATATTTATATTATTAACCCATAATTGGGATCTGTCCATGTTGGCATTCCACTGGTCAATCATAAATACGTCATCATAACCTATGATTTTTTCAAAAACTAAAACATGGTTTACGATTACTTTTACTGGTTTAGATAAATCTACCATTTCTGGTGAAATATAAATATTAAACGACCCAACCTTTTCTGTATTTATATCAAATACACTATCAGTATATTTAGCATTAATCTTTGCAGATTGCCTAGGAAAATCAAATGCATTTTGATTAACATCAAACGCTATAGCATTATCATTATCATCTAATTTTAGCCATTTTGTAATTTTAAAATTAGTTGGTTTTTGCGACACTTTAGTCGTTTTGATAGTATCTAATTTAATAGTATTTAACCAATCAATAGTGCCATGTGCATTGTCGTCAAACTCCCATTGCAATGTTTTTGAAAAAGGATTTCTTTTTCGCTTAATAAGATCTTCAAACAATACATCATAAGCAGGTTCTGCCTCATCAAAATCTGGAAACCAATGCGGAAAGCCATTGTACCTATAATCTTTATAATCCGCCTTAATTTTAGACATAATGCTATTTAAACTATCATTTGCATTTGGCGGATAATAGTAATCTTGATCTGTAGAAAAATTAATAAAACTTCTAGCTTTTACATTCTCTATAAATGTTCCGCCAGTATAGACTTTTGGATGTGTATTAAAACCATAAAAACCAGCAAATTGTGTTGGTTGCTTCATTAAGTATGAAAACGACCCAGTTGCTCCATTAGAGTGACCAGAAACAAATACTTTATCATCATCAATGTTAATTGCTGACTTTATTTGCTTAATAATTTCTGGAACCATAAAAAAGCCTTCATCTCCAATCATCCAATTAAAATTTTTATCAGCTTTTGGAAACACTAAAACAACATCATTAGCGTCTGCACGCTTGGTATATTTTGTATTAGCGTATTTTAAATTACTTTTTGTCTCATAATCCGATAATGTGGTGTAGCGTATAGCTCCATGTAAAAAAACCAACATTGGATATTGATTGTTTGGATTATACGTTTTGGGTAGATGCACAAAAAAAGACGTGCTAGACGTATCATTTATTTGAAATGAAATAGAATAATCTTGCTTTTTTTTGGGCAAAAAATTGTTTTGACTTTTAATATAATTATAAAGTTGCTCCGCACTTAGACTATCAATTGAAGCTCCTTTTTTAGTGCTAAAAAATTCAGCTTCATCTGATGCCAAATTATCAAAAAACTGCATTTGATTTAATATTGCAGCTTGCTTTAAACTAGACCATCGTTTATCATTAAATAAATTTGAATAGTCCTCTGTTGCATAGTCTCCTAAGACATAATCCCAACCTGGATAACCTTCGTCATCCTCTATTAATTCTGCCAATGGTTGCAAATACTTAAAAGCAACATCATTCATTTTTAAACGACTAGCAATGACACTTGCATTGTACTTAGAATAATCGTCTATACTATCTGGATAATTATTAAACGCATTTTGATAAGTAACAAGTGCTTCCTTTAATTTTAAAGAATCTTCGTCCTTTGACAATTGCATTGCCTTATCAATTAAAACAGTGTAGGACTCTTTTTTTATTGCGATACTTTTTTTGCAACTACTTAAACTTAAACAAATGATTACTATAATTAATGCTGCCTGTTTCATATGGACGATTTACTATAAAAGAGGCGACATTTTAAATAGTGTTACACTATTTATGCTATTCGACTTCAAAAGCTTTTTCGACACCATCAATTTTAATTAGATACTTCCCTTTAACAATGTAGTATTTTTCATTTTTAGCCTTATTGATATCAATAGAAGTGTTTTCTTTCAACAATACTTTTCTTCCTTTCTCATGAATGGTTAAATCGTAATCAATAAAATTAAATCCTTTATCTAAATTCACGTAAAACGATTGTATTTGCTTACCGCTTTCTGTAAGGATTTCAACTTCTTTTTTACCAGAAACTGCACTAAATAATTGGATAGTCGTATTAGGCTCATACGGTTGCATCCATTTGCTCCATGAATTTCCCCAACGCGAATAATACCTAATTGGATCTAAATCAAAAATGGTCATTTTACTACTTAAAACCATACTAGAATCATACTTTTGTAACGCAGAAAGATTGGTTTTATAGATACCACGACCATGCGTACCTAATAACAAATCGTTGCTTTCTTTTTGTGTTTTAATATCATGCACAGCTACAGCAGGTAAATTTTTAGAAAATGCTTCCCACTGGTCTCCATTATTAAAACTTACATACGCTCCATTATCTGTTCCTAAGTACAGAATATTTTCCTTTACAGGATCTTCTACAATTACATTTACTGGAGCTGTTGGAATATTAGCGCTTATAGACTTCCAAGTTTGACCATAATCGTCACTCATGTAAACATAGGTAGAAAAATCGTCAAATCGATAACCATTTAATGTTGCGTAAACGCGTTCCTTTTTATGCATTGAAGCCACTACGCGTGTTACCCATAAATTATTAGGTAAATTGCCTGAAACATTACTCCAGGTTGCACCTTGATTTTTTGACACATGTATTAATCCATCATCACTTCCAACGTATAATAAACCAAATTCAAAAGGAGACTCACTAATCGTAGTTAAGGTACCGTAAGCCACATTCCCTGATTTTCCACCTTGTGTTAAGTCATCACTAATAGCTTTCCAGCTATTACCTTGATCTAAAGATCGCATTAATTTATTACCACCTAAGTACAAAATATCTTGATTGTGATCCGACAAATGAATTGGTGTTTGCCAATTAAAACGATACGGTTTTTCGCCAAGCTCATGCTTTGGTTGGATGTAAGTCTGCTCGCCAGACGCTCGGTTTAGTCGGTAATAATTACCAAATTGGTAACCTGTATAAACAATATCTGGATTACGATTATCAATCTGGATTTGCATACCATCTCCACCCATTATACTTTTCCATGGATATTCTCCATTTTGATGCCAACTTTTATCTTCAGGTGCATTATTTGCACCAACCCAAACACCATTATCTTGTAAGCCACCATAAACACGATATGGTTTTTGATTATCTACATTTATAGCGTAAAACTGTCCTACAGATGGCGAATTATTTTTTATCCAATTAACACCATCGTCATATGTAATATTAACACCTCCATCATTACCATTAATTAAATGATTTGGGTTTTTAGGATTAATCCAAAGCGCATGGTGGTCTGCATGCACATTTTCTGCACTTATAGACGTAAACGTTTTACCTCCATCTTTAGATTTTAAAATTGGCACTCCGTAAACATAAATGTCATTTTGATTTGCAGGAGATACATATACATGTCCAAAATAATACCCATAGCTATAATATAAATCGTCTAAATAATCGTTGTGTGTCTTAGACCACGTTTGTCCACCATCTGTACTTTTATAAACTTCAGCTCCAATTACAGGTGTATCAAACAACATTGAGTTTGCATCTTCTAAATAATGAGCTAAATCAATTGGCTTTACGTTTCCGCTGCGTACCATTTGCTTCACGTTTTCTGCTCTGTATTTTTCCTGAAAGCCATTCATTTTTAAAAAGCCATTCAGTTTTTTATCGTCTAAATTTAAAAATTCAGACGTGCTCATTGTTTTAAAATCATCTTTTTGCAAACCTCGTCTCACTGCATTATTTCCGCTTGACGGTCGTCTAAATTGACTATCATGTATAGCGTAAATAATATCATTATCGTAAATAGCCAATCCAATACGTCCAACACCATTACCTACTGGAAAACCACTATTTTTTGTAGATATTTTATCCCAAGTATCTCCAGCATCTATACTTTTATAAATTGCCGAGTTGTTACCGCTTCCATCAAAATTCCAAGCCTTTCTATCTTTTGTCCATGCAGTAGCAAACATGGTGTTATAATCTCCAGGTACATGTTGCATATCAATAATTCCGCTGACATCATCCACGTATAATGTTTTAGTCCAATTAAGGCCACCATCTGTGGTTTTATAAACACCTCTGTCTTCAGATTTTGAATATAAAGCACCTGTGACACCAACAGTCACTTCATTAACATTATTAGGATTAATCAATATACGTCCAATATGTTGAGAATTAGGCAATCCAACATGTTGCCAAGTTTGACCATTATCCGTAGACTTTAACATACCAACTCCTGCATAAGACGATCTAGATGCGTTATTCTCTCCTGTTCCAACCCAAATAGTTCTGGTTGGCCAATGCACAGCAATATCACCTACATTTTGGGTTTGAGAATTATCTAAAATAGGCTCAAAAGTTGTCCCATTATTTATGGTTTGCCACACACCTCCAGAAGCATATCCAACATAAAATTCTGATGGGTTTTCTGGGTTTACATCCAAATCTACAACACGACCACTCATAACGGTTGGTCCAATGTTTTGAAACGCTACATTTTTAACTATTGAGTTTGCTTGTAATTGGGCTTTATCTGCCAACGTAGTTTGTTGTGCACTTACAGAAGTAACGACAAATAAAAATAAAAAAAGTCTATAAATCATGGTTGTTTATTATAAGTTTTGAAGATACAGATAAAAGTAAAATTAACAAAGTAAAAACCTTAAACCAAACAGATTTTAAGATGGATTTATAACTTATCTATCTTAAAGTTCTTATTTTTACAGCTAGTTATAATTTCCGCTTGACGGAAAAAATTATAACTCAAATTTTATGAATACATTTTTTCACTTCTGTGGAAATTAAAAATTAAATTTTTCTTATGAAATATCACAAAATCGACTCGTCATTATTTATAAAAAACCGTAAAAATTTTGCTTCTCAAATGAAGCCAAAAAGTATTGCCTTTTTTAACTCTAATGATATTTATCCAATTAGTGCAGATAGCACATTACCATTCCAACAACAACGCGATATTTTTTACTTAAGTGGTGTTGATCAAGAAGAAAGTATTTTAGTTTTATTTCCGGATTGTCCAAATCCTAAAAACAGAGAGGTTTTATTTTTAAAAGAAACCAATGCACACATTGCTGTTTGGGAAGGTGAAAAACTAACTAAAGAGGCTGCATTGGCTACAAGCGGAATTAAAACCGTTTATTGGTTACAAGACTTAGAAAAAGTTGTGTTTGAAATGATGACACAAGCCGAAACCGTTTACATAAACACCAATGAGCATTACAGAGCTAATGTAGAAACCGAAACAAGAGAAGACCGTTTTACTAAATGGATAAAAGATAAATATCCTGCACATAGTGTTGCTAAAAGCAATCCAATATTACAACGCTTAAGATCTGTAAAAGATCAAATTGAATTAGACTTAATCCAAACCGCTTGTGATATTACAAATAAAGGTTTTAGACGTGTTTTAAACTTTGTTAAACCTGGCGTTATGGAATACAACATTGAAGCCGAGTTTATGCATGAGTTTTTAAATAATCGTTCTAAAGGCTTTTCATACACACCAATTGTAGGTTCTGGAAACAACGCTAACGTGTTACACTATATAGAAAACAATCAAGAGTGTAAAGCTGGAGATTTGATATTAATTGATGCTGGAGCAGAATACGCTAATTACGCTAGTGACATGACACGTACTATACCTGTTTCTGGTAAATACAATGACAGACAAAAAGCGGTTTACAATGCTGTTTTGAGAGTTAAAAATGAGGCTACAAAAATGCTAGTTCCTGGTACAATTTGGGCTGACTACCATGTGGAAGTTGGTAAATTAATGACTAGTGAACTTTTAGGTTTAGGCTTACTTGATAAAGCAGATGTACAAAACGAAAATCCAGATTGGCCTGCTTATAAAAAATACTTTATGCATGGTACGTCACACCACATGGGATTAGACACGCATGACTACGGGATTTTAACAGAACCAATGCAAGCTAACAACGTATTTACTGTTGAGCCTGGAATTTACATTCCTGCAGAAGGTTTTGGTATTAGATTGGAAGATGATGTTGTGATCCAAAAATCTGGAGAACCTTTTAATTTAATGAGAGACATCCCAATTGAAATTGAGGAAATTGAGGATATAATGAATAAGTAAAATTTTCAAAATAAACTTTACTTCAAAAGAAATTAAATAATGGATAATTCATCTTTCGAAAAAGGAGAAAAATTCGAAGGTTTTGTAGAAAAGAATCTTTTCCCAAAATCAGATTATGATTTAATACATAGAACTAATGCTTTTAGTCAAAACAGCAAAAGATATTCTGAGAACACTCTAAAACCTGATTTCAAATTTAGATGCAAGAAAACTAAAAAGGAATTTTATATAGAAGCCAAATATCGTTCAAGCTTCAACTCGGACGATATGGTGGAGGTGATTAGCTTTACCCAATTAGAACGATTTAGAAAAATACAAGCAGATGAAAATACTTCAGTCTTTATAGTTCTAGGAATAGAAGGCTCACCCGAAAACCCGAAAAATGTAAGCTTAATTCCTTTAAATGAATTAGCATATCTTAAACTATACCCTTCTTTTATCAACAAATTTAAAATTGAAAAATCAGCAGTCACCAATGAAATTTTAAAGTCATACGATGTAGAGTATACCAACAATGATCTAGAGAAAAAGCAATTTAAAGCTAAGCCTAAAAACATTTTAATAGGGATGCTTCTTTTGATTATAACTACAGCTAGTTTTTTTATTTTTTACGAAAACACTGAAAGCAAAATCAGAAAGAAAACAACTGAATATTATCAACATTTAGAAAATGGCAACATAAATGCTTTAAAAAACTATATAGCTCCGAAAGTCAATAATTGGTATGACAAATCAGATTTAACTTTAGATGAAATAATAATAGAAACCTCAAAGTATTTAAAAAATTTCCCAAAAAGCACTACGAATGTGCAATGGGACACTTTTAAATTTTCAGAACTAGGTGAAGATTACCTATGTACTTACAATTTATTATATAAAATCAAATCAAAGGGAAAATTTAAAGATAAAATTTATCACTTAAAAATAAAAGCGACTTGGGGCAAAGACTTTAAATTAAAAAGTATTGTTGAAAACCGACTTTAAAAAAAAGTAATTAAAATAAAAAAGCAAGCCCTAAAAGCTTGCTTTTCCTCATTTTAAACTAAAACAGAATGACTCTCAAAAACATAGCGTTGTAGCTTTTTCAAGGTTTCTTTTTTATCACTTGTATTAATAAGCAAAGAGATATTATTATTACTTCCTCCATAAGATATCATACGCACGCTTACGTCTTGCAAAATTTGAAACAAATTAGGCGTGTCTGGATGAAATATAATAGCATTACCAACTAAACATACAATACTCATATAGTTATCAACCTCAACTACTGAAAATCGATCCAATTCTTCTACAATAGCCTCTAGATGCGTGGTATCATCTATGGTTAATGACACAGCAATTTCTGATGTTGTAATCATGTCTATGGACGTTTCATAACGCTCAAAAACCTCAAATACTTTCTTTAAAAAACCATGTGCCAATAACATTCTGGCAGACTTTATCTTTATGGCTGTAATACCATCTTTTGCAGCAATTGCCTTAATCCCTTCTCCATGGACTTGATTTGTTATTAATGTACCATGCGCTTCTGGTAACATGGTGTTTTTTAACCTAACTGGTATATCCAATTCACGCACAGGCATAACGGTTTGAGGATGTAATATTTTGGCTCCAAAATAAGCCAACTCTGCAGACTCATCAAAAGACAAATTAGAAATAGCTGTTGTATTCTCTACAAATCGTGGATCATTGTTATGAAAACCATCTATATCTGTCCAAATCTGCACTTCTTTTGCTTTTAACACAGCTCCAATTATGGTAGCAGTATAATCACTTCCTCCGCGTTGTAAATTAGCAACATTTCCTTTTACATCACGACAAATAAAACCTTGCGTAATATAAATCTCTGCTTTTGGCGACTCATTAATTACACGATTTAAATTTTGTTGTATGTAATAATTATCAGGCTCATTTGTTTTATCAATGCGCATAAAATCCAGAGCAGGCAATAACACAGCATTTATATTCTCTTGCTGTAAATAATGGCTAAAGATAAATGTTGACAATAACTCGCCTTGCGACACTATTTGATTGTATAATAAATCGTCATACAATCTATTAACCAAAACCTCAAGTGAATTAAAAGTATTATTAACATACACAAAAACCGTTTTATAAATTTCTGGTGTTGTAATTAAATTTTTAACGGTCGTGTTATAGGTGTTTCTAAGTACATCAATAACAATTAAAGCATCTTCTGGATTATTATTTTTTATGTAATCTGCAACTTTGACTAAGGCATTTGTGGTACCTGACATAGCAGATAAAACCACAACTTTTTGTTGTCCATTGTTAATAATGTTTTTAACATTAACCATATTTTCAATAGACCCAACAGATGTGCCTCCAAACTTTAATACCAACATATTATTTACATTTATACTGCTAAATTACTTAGGGACTTTTATCTAGCAATAAAAATGAAAAAATTGTACTATTTTTGCACAAATTGTTAAATAATTAACACGATGAAAACCATAGCCTCTTGCGTAGAAGACATACTAATTACTCAACCATTTTTAGAAGAAGCGTTGTCAAGAAGTATTATTAATTATTCTGCTTTAGCAGAAGAGTTAAACGCTCCCATTAGTGCCATGCTACGTAAACCAGTAAAATCTGGAGCAATTATGATGGCTTTGCGACGTTACAATACACCAAATACACTTAGACATTCTTTAAAATTAAAAAGCACCTTACAAAATTTAGGAGATATTACAGTACGCTCCAATTTAAGTGACTTTACGTTTCAAAACTCAGAAACATTAATACAAAGTCACACAAAAATATTAGATCAAGTAGAAGCTAACAAAGATATTTTTTATGCGTTTACACGAGGTATCTTTGAAAGTAATATTATTATATCAAGTTCGGAAAACAAAAAAGTTAGTAAATGTTTTTCTAATGAAAAACAAATTGGATTACAAGAAGGTCTGTCTGCAATAAGCGTGCGCTTACCTAAAGACAACTCCAAAATATCTGGATTATATTACCAAATATTTAAGCGATTAGCTTGGGAAAACATTCCTATTTACGAAGTAGTATCTACCACAAACGAATTTACTGTTTTAGTAGAGGACCATGTGGTCGATAAAGCGTTTTCAGTTATTAAAAACCTAAAAAACTAAGGGTTAACGATAGTCAGTTCACCGGATTCTAAAGCCTTTTGATAATCCGCTTCTACAGTAGTTTGAAGTCCGAAAAACTTAGTACCATCTTTCTTTTTTAAAACAACGTAAGTTTTATTTTCCTTAGTAAAAACATTATCAATTAAAACCTTATGATTGATAACAGGCTTATAACTTGCTAACTTACCACGTTTGACTAAAATATTTAATCTTGGAAAGTCAATATGATTATAATGCTCACCTTTAGGTGCGTTAACCTCTAATACATCGCCTACCTGAGGTTGACTTTGAGCAAAAGACACAACACACACACATAAAAATACTAAAGTTAATACCGTTTTTTTCATAAATATTACGTTTTTGTTGTTACACAAAGTTAAATACTTATTCTTAAAAAATCAAGCCTTTTTGGCTAGTAAATTAGCAATAATAAAACCTGTAAATGATGGCAAAACCCATCCCAAACTATATTTAGCAAAAGGAATAAAATTAACCACACTTGATAAATTTTTTGAAGGACTTATAACACCTACAACATCAGGAATACTAAACAAAAAAGTAAGCAACACAACTACCCTAAACACTAACTTAGGTGCATATTTATTTGGGATTGCATTTAATATAATTAAAACTATAGTTATTGGATAAATAAATAAAAGTATTGGTAAAGCGATCACAATAATAGTATTAAAATCTAACTGCCCAACCACAACACCAAACACACTAGCTATTATAGCTGTTACTACATAAACCGTCTGAGAGTTATTTATTAACCCTTTAAAATAATCTGCAGTACCTGTCACTATACCAACAGCTGTTGTAAAGCAAGCCAACGCTATTAAAACACTTAATACAGCGTAACCAAAAGTACCCAAAGCCTTAATACTAATTCCAGTTAATAAATTAGCACGTTGCATGTCACTATTTAAACTACTATTTATATCAATCTCTCCTCCATAAGATGCCCCAACTGCTATTAGTCCTGCGTAAATTATAAAAAGCCCAAAACCAGCTATTAATCCTGATTTTTTAATTAAATCCTTTTTAGCTTCAAACGTAGCATCCGTTTTTAAATTAATTGAGATAATTATAACTGCACCTACAACTACAGCAGCAATAGCATCAAAGGTTTGATAACCTTCTAAAATACCATCCACAATTGGAGTATCCATTTGCGTTGGGTTAGTAATCATTTGTGTAGAATACAAACCAATACCAATGACTAATAATAAAATAATAACAATAAAAGGTGTTAGATACTTACCTATTATATTTAATATTTTAGAGCGATTTAAAGCAAAAATCAATACTAATATAAAGTAAACACTACTAGTCAATAAAGGCGAAGTACCAAAATTTGGATGTATTGCAATTTCATGTGTTGCAGCTGCTGTACGTGGTGACGGAATAGCTACAGCTATTAGATAAATTAAAATACAATAAATAAAACTAAATACTGGTGATACCTTTTTACCAAAGTCATATAATGTACCTTGTAATTTAGCGTGCGCATATATACCAATAATGGGTATTGCTACTGCTGTTATAACAAAACCTAAGGTTACCCAAAACCAATTTTGACCAGCATTATATCCTAAAAGTGGAGGCAACAATAAATTTCCTGCTCCAAAAAAAAGCGAAAACAACGCAAAGCTAGTTATTAAAAGGTCTTTAGTTTTATTCACAATTAATCTTGTTTGATTAGTTTTAAATCTTCAAAATCAAAACTAAAATCTGTTACAGGTGCAATTGGCTTTAATGTCGCACTAACTGCCTGACCTTTTTCGTTAAAACTAAATTGCATAAAACAATCCGCATCATAGCTTCTATTATCCCATTTAACAACATATGTGGTAGCATTGTATGGCAAGACGCTTCCTATTAAGGTTTTAGATTTTTCTGAAGCAATTCTTAATTCATTTCCCTTTTGATTAATAGTAATATTTCCAAACCAAGCATCCTTATATGTACCTGTTATGTTAGCTACTTTAGGCATGTTGCTACTTG
Source organism: Olleya marilimosa CAM030 (assembly GCF_000518485.1). Classification (GTDB taxonomy): domain Bacteria; phylum Bacteroidota; class Bacteroidia; order Flavobacteriales; family Flavobacteriaceae; genus Olleya; species Olleya marilimosa. The sequence goes on from NZ_JADR01000002.1 coordinate 53,710, forward strand.
TTTTCATTTTAGCTACCTGATTAAAAACTGCAGTTTTAATACTGTCGTTATATTGATACCATTCTTTATTATTTCGACCTAATTTATCTATCCAATTACGGTTTTCATAACCTAAATAACTATCTTTAATAGTATTAGTAATGGTATTAAAAGCAGAACCATTCATTTGATTGGTTAGCACTACAATTGCCAAATCTAAATCCGGAATCATAGTAAATTGCGTTACTGTTCCCAATAAACCACCTGTATGATACACTTGTTTATAACCACCTTTTACGTCTGTCACAAACCATCCTAAACCATATCCTCTAAAATTAGAATTATAACTATCATTAGGACTAACTTTTAAAGGTGTTTGTAGTTGCCAAAGCTCATTAAATTGTTTTTCACTTAGCAAACGTTCTCCTTTTGCTGTTACAGCATCATTCATTAAAAACTGAGCCCAAGTTAACATGTCATCAACATTACTAACTATACCTCCAGCTGGATTTGCAGTTGGACTCCAATCGTGCGGAATCTGTACCAATTGACCATCTGCATACGTATGCGCTTCAATAATATTAGATTTATCAGTCACACGATTGTAAGACGCTTTACTACTAATCATGCCAACAGGCTTCATAATTTTGGTTTCAATAAATTCTTCCCAAGACAAACCACTGACACGTTTTAAAACCTCTCCAGCGATAATAAACATATTATTATTGTAAGCAAATTGACTTCTAAAAGAGCTTTCTGCCTCTAAATGCTCAACATTATCAATCACATCTTCTACCTCAAAACTGGCTTCCGGAAAAAACATTAAATCTCCTGCACCAAGTCCCATTCCACTTCTGTGCGTAACTAGATCTCTAACCGTAAATTGCTCTGTCACCCAAGCATCTTTAAGTTTAAATTCAGGTATGTGTTGTCTAACCTTATCATCCCAATTAAGTTTTCCCTCGTCCACCATCATAGCCAATGCAAAACAAGTAAATCCTTTACTATTAGATGCTACTCCAACCAAAGTACTATTATCCATAGCTTTTTTATTAGACAAAGCACATACACCATGTCCTTTAGCATATACAACTTTACCGTCTTTAATAACACCAACAGATATACCAGGAACGTCAAAGGTTTTTAAAGTATTTTCAACAAGTTGGTCTAACTTAGCCTCATCAATTTGAGCAGACAAGGTCATGCACATTAACATAGCAAAAGCGTTAAGGATAGGTTTTAATCTCATAATTTTATTATTTATTGTCTTGGTAATCAAATATAGTAAATACTTAACCAAAACAACAGTCTAAAAACAGTACAAATCTTATCTTTGTTGGCTATGATTGTAACTTACAAAGGGATATCCATTTCGTACTCTGTTTCAGGACAAGGTAAAACCGTCACATTGCTACATGGTTTTTTAGAAAACAGCACGATGTGGAAGGACGCAGTGACCTTACTTGAAAAAAATCACCAAGTCATAACCATAGATTTATTAGGACATGGCAATACAAATTGCTTAGGTTATGTCCATACTATGGAAGATTTTGCAGACGCAATAAACGCTGTATTAACACACTTAAATATTACAAACACAACACTTATTGGTCATTCATTAGGTGGTTATGTTGCTTTGGCTTACGCCGAAATTAAGCCAGAAACAATAGAAGGCTTATGTTTAATGAACTCGACTCCATTTGCAGATAGCCAAGAACGCATCTTACTTCGAAACAGAGCCATAAAAGTCGCTAAATCTAATTACGAAAACCTAGTTAGCATGTCCATTAGTAATTTGTTTTTTGAAGACAACAGGTTACGTTTTGATAAAGAAATTGAATCCATTAAAACCGAAGCTTTAAAAACACCACTTCAAGGTTACGTTGCCACTCAAGAAGGCATGAAAATTAGAGTAGACAGAACTAAAATATTAGAAAACTTAAACTGCAAAAAGCTTATAATAGCAGGTAAAAACGATCCTATCTTATCAAAAATGGACTTACAACATTTAGAAACATTAAATGGTATTAATATTGTAATTTTAGATGGAGGACACATGTCTCACATAGAAAACAAAGAAGAATTCTTACAAGAAATAATGCGTTTCAACGAAAAAATATAGCTTTTTGACCGATTTTTAAAATATTGTTCATATATTCGGAATCGCTATCTATCAGATTTCTAAGACTTAACCACAAGTATCTGATAACAAAAAGACCTATAAGTATGAATAATGTACAACAAAAACCATCACTAAAGGGACGTTTATACTGTTCTGTTTTTGGACACAACTTTAGCGTAAGCAAAAAAGTAACCTATCATATTAAAGAGTACAAGTGCTGTCATTGCAAAAAAGAAATGACTATAAATAGCAAAGGATACTTAACCGACTTGACACCAAAGTATAAAGAAATAAACTCTGTGTTAGAACGTATTCATCAAAACAAATTAACTAGATATAGCAACAATCAAATTGTACAATCGCCTATCTTAAAAATGACATCTTAGTTAGTTTCAAAACTATTCCAACCTTGAGCTGTCAGTTGTATTTTTTGGTCTCCTCTTGTTACTAAATGTGCACCAGAAGCTTCTTCTGTAATATAACCTATTACAGTTAAATGTGGATTTGCTTTTATTTTAGGAAAATCGTCTTGAGATATGGTCATCAACAATTCATAATCTTCTCCACCACTTAAAGCAATAGTAGTACTATCCATGTTAAACTCTTCACTAGTAGAGATTACTTGAGGATCTAAAGGTATTTTGTTTTCATATAAATCACAACCAACTTTACTTGCTTTACATAAATGCAAAATCTCTGAAGACAACCCATCACTAATATCAATCATAGCAGTAGGTTTAACTTCTAAATCTGCAAGTAATTTTATTATATCTTTTCTAGCCTCAGGTTTTAATTGACGCTCAATTATATAAGTATAAGCATCTAAATCTGGTTGATTATTAGGATTAACTTTAAAAACCTCTTTTTCACGTTCTAAAACCTGCAATCCTAAATAAGCACCTCCTAAATCTCCAGAAACGACTAATAAATCGTTTGGCTTGGCGCCACTTCTATAAACTTCGTTTCCTGTTTTAACCTGACCAATTGCAGTTACTGAAATAATTAATCCAGAGGTTGAAGATGTCGTGTCTCCTCCTACCAAATCAACATTATATAATTTACAAGCAGTTTGTACACCTGCATAAAGTTCTTCAATCGCTTCTAATGGAAAACGATTAGAAACAGCTATCGATACTGTTATTTGTGTTGCCTCGGCATTCATTGCAAAAATATCCGATAAGTTGACTATAACAGCCTTATAACCTAAATGTTTTAAAGGCATGTAGCTTAAATCAAAATGAACACCTTCAACTAAAAAATCTGTAGAGACCACTACTCTGTCTTTATCAAATTCTAAAACAGCAGCATCATCACCAATTGCCTTAATGGTTGATTTTTGAGTCACCTCAAAACTCTTAGCTAAATGATCGATTAATCCAAATTCTCCTAATTGGCTTAAATCTGTACGTTGTTGGTTTTTATCTTCTATCATACTGCAAAAATACTAAGCTTAATTTAATCTTTACAAAAAAAGCCTTTAAATTGTTTGATTATTAAAAACAAGTGACGACAATTATAATTAATTCATCAATTTAACAAGGTAAAAGCGCATTTTATCGCTAATTCTGCTTAATTTGTGTCCAAAATTTAAGAATAACTTAACCTAATGAATATTTCAAAAAAATTACTCCTATTTTTTACCATCTTTACTAGCTCTTTAATTTTTGCACAAAGTCCTTGTGTAGGCGGATTTGCAACGCATACAACCAATGGTGTTACAACTAGTTATCCATGTGATGGTTACGACCTATTATCTAGAGTCCCAATAGCAACATTAGCAACTACTTTAGGTAATGAAGAAGGTAGTGATATTTGGGGATGGACAGACCCTTTAACCGGAAAAGAATATGCAATTGTAGGTACTACAAATAGCACTGCTTTTGTAGATATTAGCGACCCAATAAACCCTTTATTTTTAGGTCGCATAGAAACCGTAAACAACAACACATCGTTTTGGCGAGATGTTAAAGTATACAATAATCATGCTTACATAGTGGCAGATGGTGTTGGTGCGCATGGTATGCAAGTTTTTGACTTAACCATCTTAAGAAACGGAGTTGATAGTGACTTAACCTTTGATGGTCCTCAGGTATTACGGTTTACTGGTAACGGAGGAACTGGTGATTTAACTATTGGAAGTTGTCATAATATTGTAATTAACGAGTCTGAAGGTGTTGCCTATTTAGTTGGCTGTAGTGGAGCTGCAAGTGGAGGACCTGTATTTGTAGATATTACTAATCCATCAAATCCAACTGTGGTTGGTAGCTATGCTGCAAAAGGATATACACATGACGCACAAGTTATAACCTACAATGGGACAGATAATAACGTCACTAGCCCAACAGTAAGTGGAGTTTCTAGTTACATTGGACGCGAAATTTTACTTGCCAGCAATGGTGGCTCTAATGACAGAGTTGTATTATTAGATGTTACAGAAAAGAATAACCCTCAATTTATTTCAGAAATCACCTATCCTAATCCTGGTTACGCACATCAAGGTTGGTTTACAGACGACCACAGATATTTTATTTTTGGTGATGAAACAGATGAGCAAAACTTTGGCTTTGGAACCAGAACATTTGTTTTTGACATGTTAGATTTGGACAACCCAGTTTTAATTTCGACTTATGAAGCTTCTTTTACTGCGATAGACCATAATGGATATGTAAAAGATGATAAGTTTTATTTGGCAAATTACCGAGCAGGTTTGCGTGTTTTGGATATTCCTACATTAATTTCGACTAACAATTCTAATTCAGAAATTGGATATTTTGACACATATCCAGCTAGTAATAGTGCTAATTTTAATGGCGCATGGAGTATTTACCCTTATTTTTCAAGCGGAAATATTATTGTTAGTGATATAGAAAGAGGCTTGTTTGTATTAAGACCAAGCGACATGGCTTTAAGCACAGACACTTTTAAAATAGATAATACATTTTCTATTTCTCCAAATCCAGCAACACAATCTAATATAACAATCAAAGCTTCAACAACAATAAACACAGTAGAAGTTTATAGTATACTTGGTAAAAAGCTAATTTCTAAAAGCAATATAAACACAGATTCGTACGTTTTACCTATTCCTGATTTATCTAACGGAATTTATTTAGTAAAAATCAACAATTCTGTATCCAAAAAACTAATAGTCAACAATTAACACCATGAAAAACATTACTAAAACAGTAAAACCATTTTTGCTTAGCCTAAGCGTTCTTTGTTTTTTTATCATATACCAAAGTTGTTCTAAAGATGACGAAAACGGAACAGGAGAACCTGTAGCAACAATTGCTGATATTGATCAAGATGGTATAGCAGATAATATTGACAACTGTATTAATATAGCAAATCCAAATCAAGAAGATACTGACAACGATGGTATTGGAGATGTTTGTGATGATGACTTAGATAACGATGGAATCCCTAATAATTTAGACAACTGTCCTTTAACTCCTAATCCAGGACAAGAAGATGAAAACAATAACGGAATTGGAGATGCATGTGATGTAGAAAATGCTCCTCTGTATCCATGTGTAGATGGTATGGCAGGACCTTATCCTTGCAATGGTTATGATTTATTAGGACAAATTAATGTTAATATATTAAGCGGTAGCACTAACCAAGAAGGAAGTGACATTTGGGGTTGGACAGACCCTTTAGATGGAAAAGAATATGCCATTATTGGATTATCTAATAGTACAGCTTTTGTGGATGTAACTGACCCAATAAATCCAATATTTTTAGGTCGATTAAACTCAAGTGCTGGATCAAACGCCTGGAGAGATGTTAAAACTTATAATAATCATGCATTTATAGTAGCAGATAATGTTGGAGCACATGGTATGCAAGTCTTTGATTTAACGCGATTAAGAAATGTAATTAACGCGCCACAAAATTTTACTGAAGACGCTCTATTTAATGACGTTGGTAGCTGCCATAATATTGTAATTAACGAATCTGAAGGTGTGGCTTACCTTGTAGGATGCACCTCTACAAATGGCGGAGGACCTATATTTGTGGATATTAGCAATCCTACAAATCCGGTAAATTTGGGAGATTACACAGCTGTAGGATACACGCATGATGCACAAGTAGTCACTTATTCTGGTCCTGATTTAGATTATACTGGAAAACAAATCTATGTTGGTAGCAATGGTAACACAGATCAAGTCGTAATATTAGATGTTACAGATAAATCCAATGTCATAGAAATAAGCAGTTTTACCTACCCTCAAACCGCTTATGCGCATCAAGGTTGGTTTACAGAAGACCAAAAATATTTTATTTTAGGTGACGAACAAGACGAACTTAATTTTGGTTTTAATACTAAAACACTTGTTTTCGACTTTACAGACTTAGACAATCCAATTGCACACGCAACCTATCTTGGACCAACAGCTGCTATTGACCACAATGGTTACGTTAAGGGTAACGAATATTATTTAGCAAATTACAGAGCAGGATTACGAGTTTTAGATATTTCTAACATAGCATCTACAACTAATTCTATGACAGAAACCGGATATTTTGACACTTATCCATCAAGTAATAGTGCTGCATTTAATGGTGTTTGGAGTATTTATCCTTATTTTGAAAGTGGCAATATAATTATAGGTGATATTGAAGGAGGACTACTAATTGTTCGTAAAAGCAATTAATTAAATGAAGCACAAAACAATACATAAAACACTAATATTTTGTTTAGCCACAATTCTATTATCGTGTAATAACGATACTGATAACGCATCACCAAATATCACCACATCCACTCAAGGTGTTATCGAAAATGTAAAAACTTTTGGTGGCTCCAAAAACGAAAGCGGACAAGCAGTCAAAAAAACAACAGATGGTGGATACATTATATTAGGTTTTACTCAGTCAACAGATGGAGATGTAACAACTAAATTAGACAACAGTTATGATGTTTGGGTTTTAAAGTATAATCAAGACAACCAATTAGAATGGTCTAAAACTTATGGTGGATCAGGTGATGAGAGAGGTAATGACATTATTCAAACCAATGATGGTGGTTATGCTATAACCGGCTTTACATATAGTAATGATGGAGATGTCAGCAATAACAATGGGCAAGAAGATTTTTGGATATTAAAAATAGATGCTCAGGGTAACTTGATTTGGCAAAAAACATATGGATTTTCCGGAATAGATACTGGGTATTCTATTTTACAAACCAATGATGGTGGTTATTTTTTAACTGGAGTTTTAGATGTTACAGCATCAAATGGAGCAGGAAACACTAAAAGCAATCAAACATTACATGCTGGTGGAGATTATTGGGCTTTAAAAATAGACCAATCCGGAACATTAGAATGGAGTAAATATTTTGGTGGTTTTTTCTCGGATACTGCCTACGATGCTATTCAGACAACAGATCAAGGCTTTATTATTGTAGGATCTTCAGATAGTGCAGATACAGATATTTCTAACAATAAAGGGTCATATGATTATTGGGTTGTTAAAATTTCAAGCTCAGGAAACTTAGAGTGGGAGAAAAATTTTGGAGGAGATGAAATTGATGAAGCAAGAGCAATAACACCTTCAGGAGATGGTAATTATTTTATAATTGGAGATACGCGTAGCGAAGATATTGATGTAAGCACCAATTTTGGAGCTGCAGATGTTTGGCTAATAAAAATTTCACCGCAAGGTGAATTACTATGGGAGAAAACCTATGGAGGAGAAGACTTTGACGTTGGTAGAGCAATATCTCCCACTCAAGATAATGGTTTTGTTATCTGCGGAAGTTCAAGAAGTTTAACTGGAGATTTAACTAATAACCAAGGTCAAAATGATGGTTGGATTTTAAAAATCGATGCCAATGGACTTATAAAATGGCAACAAAGTATTGGAGGCAGTAATATTGACTTTTTATACGGAGTAACACAACTTAATAATGGAACAATCATAACTGTAGGAGAATCAAGTAGTAATGATTTTGATATAACTGAAAATAAAGGGTTTACAGACTTACTTTTAATTGAAATTAAATAAGATGAAAAAAACAATTGCACTTTTATTGCTTTTAGCAATTACATTTTCTTGTAATGAAGACATGGATGATAACACAACATTGTCTGCAAGTGTTAACTTTAAATTTACTCATAATTGGAACAATACACCAATTAATAGTGCTAATCTAGATACTGAAACAGTCACAAACGCTAATGGAGAAGTTATAAACATGATTAGATTTAGATACTTAACTTCAAAATTCAAACTAACAAACACTGCAGGTGACACCTATAGTTTTGATGGCTTTAAATTTACAGATTTAGCACAAGACGATTCATACAATTTCATACCAGACATTAATGGTATTCCTTCCGGAACATATACCTTAAGCTTTATTTGGGGATTTAATGAAGAAGACAATATTGATGGAGCCTATCCAACACTAAATTCTGCTAGCTGGAATTGGCCAGAAATGCTAGGTGGTGGTTATCATTTTTTACAATTTGATGGTATGTATAATGTAGACACACCAAACCCTTCACCATTTAACTTCCATAATGGTACAGCAAGAGTTACAGATGGATTATTTGAACAAAATTTTGCAACCATAGTATTAGACACACCAATAATTATCACTAATGAAGCTACTATAGAGGTAAAAATGAATATTGCAGAGTTATTCACCAACCCTAATACATGGGATTTAAACGTATTAGACACTCCTTTAATGCCTAATTATGACGCTCAAAAAATGATGCAAGAAAATATTTTAAGTGTTTTTAGTATCGGTGAAATAACGCAATAATTATGAAAAATTGGTTAACATACAGCCTTCTTTTTATTACACTAATTAGCTGCTCTTCCGAAGAAAATTCGGAAGAAAACGCGTATGTTCCTATTCCTTTTCAATTAGAAATACCACCACTTTTTGAAGAAAAACTAATTGATCCAATAATTCCTGTAACTAATAAATTAACAGTTGAAGGCGTAGCTTTAGGTAAACGTTTATTTTTTGATAACATACTATCTGTTAATAACACAAAAGCTTGTGCAAGTTGCCATTCACCACAACATGCTTTTGCTGATCCAAGTCAATTTAGTGTTGGTGTAACAAATATTGAAGGCACCAGAAATAGTATGCCTTTATTTAATTTAGCTTGGAATTTTGACGACAGATATTTCTGGGATGGTCACGCCTTAGGGTTAGAAAACCAAGCGCTAGAACCTGTAGTGGATGCTAACGAGCTTGGAAACGATAGCTGGCAACCAATAGAGGCTAAGCTTAACAACCACCCAGAATACCCACAACTTTTTAAGCAAGCATTTGGATCCTCAACAATTACTAAAACTTTAGTAACAAAAGCAATCGCTCAATTTGAACGCACTTTAATTTCAGGAAACTCAAAATTTGATAAATTCTCTAACGGAGAAGTAGCTCTAACACCACAAGAGCAAAATGGATTAGATGTCTTTATGGACGAAACTCGTGGAGATTGTTTTCATTGTCATGGCAATCCAAATAATCCACTTTGGACAGATAACAAGTTCCACAACAACGGTTTAGACGCCACATTTTCAGATTTAGGCTTTGGCCTAGTAACAGGCAACCCTAACGATAACGGTAAATTTAAATCGCCATCATTACGCAACTTAGCTTACACTGCTCCTTTTATGCATGATGGAAGATTTGCAACCTTGGATCAAGTTATAGAGCATTATAGCACAGGACTTCAGGCTTCTTCTACCATTGACCCTTTAATGAAAAAAGTAGCACAAGGAGGTGTCAATCTTTCTGAGCAAGATAAAGCAGACTTAAAAGCCTTTTTACTGACACTTTCAGACCCTTCATTTTTAAACAACCAAGCTTTTCTTCCTGAATAAGAAAAACCTATAAAACCATATACTAATATAATGTTAGTTGATATGGTAAAAAGCGACTGATGTTGTATCTTTGCACTCTATTTAGATAAAATCTAATTAACAAGTATGATAAAAGTTTCTGATACAGCTAAAAAGAAAGTCATCGAATTGATGAATGATGATGGCTTTAACCCAAGCACAGACTACGTTCGCGTTGGTGTAAAAAGTGGTGGTTGTTCTGGATTGTCTTATGATTTAAAATTTGACAAAGCAAAAGAAGATGAAGACAAAGTCTTTGAAGATAATGACGTTAAAATTATTGTAGACAAGAAAAGTTTTCTTTACCTTATAGGTACCACTTTAGAATACTCTGGCGGATTAAACGGAACTGGGTTTGTGTTTAATAACCCTAACGCTAACCGTACTTGCGGTTGTGGCGAATCATTTTCACTATAATTAAACTGATAGACAAATTATGTCAAAATATACAGAGGACGACCTTAGAGAAGAATTAAAAACCAAAGAATACGAATATGGTTTTTTTACAGATATTGAATCTGAAACATTCCCTATTGGTTTAAACGAAGATATCGTTCGTGCTATTTCTATGAAAAAAGAAGAGCCAGAATGGATGACAGAATGGAGACTTGAAGCATTTAAGGTGTGGAAAGCAATGGAAGAGCCTGATTGGGCTAATGTAAATTATACAAAACCGGATTTTCAGGCTATAGCATACTACTCTGCTCCTGTTGCTGTAGATCCCAACAAAACCTTAGATGATGTAGATCCAGATTTACTAGCAATGTATAAAAAGCTAGGAATATCTGTAGACGAACAAAAAAAGATGAACAATGTAGCTATGGATATTGTTGTTGATTCTGTTTCGGTTGCTACAACTTTTAAAAAGACTTTAGCCGAAAAAGGTATTATTTTTATGCCAATTTCTGAGGCCATAAAAGAACATCCAGAATTAGTAAGAAAATATATTGGTACCATCGTACCAACAACAGACAACTTTTATGCAGCTTTAAATAGTGCTGTATTTAGTGATGGATCATTTTGTTATATTCCAAAAGGAGTGAAATGCCCAATGGAATTATCAACTTACTTTAGGATTAATCAAGGTGGTACTGGACAATTTGAACGCACATTATTAGTTGCAGACAAAGGTAGTTATGTATCATACCTAGAGGGTTGTACTGCACCAAGTAGAGACGAAAACCAATTACACGCAGCAGTTGTAGAGCTTATTGCTTTAGAGGATGCTGAAATAAAATACAGTACAGTACAAAACTGGTATCCTGGAAATGCCGAAGGAAAAGGTGGTGTTTACAACTTTGTAACTAAACGTGGTTTATGCGAAAAAAACGCTAAAATCTCTTGGACTCAAGTAGAAACAGGAAGTGCTGTGACATGGAAGTATCCTAGTTGTATTTTAAAAGGTGACAACTCTGTAGGTGAATTTTACTCTATTGCAGTTACTAATAATCACCAACAAGCAGACACTGGAACTAAAATGATTCATTTGGGTAAAAACACCAAATCAACTATTATTTCCAAAGGTATCTCTGCAGGAAAATCACAAAACTCTTATCGTGGTTTAGTTCAAATTAGTAGTCGTGCAGACAATGCTAGAAACTTTTCACAATGTGATAGTTTGTTAATGGGTAACGAGTGTGGTGCACACACCTTCCCATATATAGAAGCTAAAAATAAGACTGCACAAATAGAGCACGAAGCAACAACAAGCAAAATTGGTGAAGACCAAATATTTTATTGCAACCAACGTGGTATAGATACTGAAAAAGCAATTGCTTTAATTGTAAATGGATTTAGTAAAGAAGTACTAAATAAACTACCAATGGAGTTTGCTATTGAAGCTCAAAAACTATTAGAAATCTCGTTAGAAGGATCTGTCGGATAATACAAATACTATGAAAAAACTAACCCTAATTTTATTAAGCTTAACCTTTATGGTAGCTTGTAAAAAAGATAATAAACAAACTGAGGTTACTACCCAAACAAAAGCAGAACCAATCAAACTATTTATGTTTGATGGCGGAACAGTTCAGGTTAACAAATTAGAGATCTTTTCTCAAGACGATTTGTATAAAGGTGAAAGCAAAACTTTTGCTGATATGTTTTTTGTAGTACAACACCCAAAAGGCAATTTGCTTTGGGATGCTGGATTAGCAGAAGGTTTAGTAGGACAACAACCATTTACTACTCCTGATGGTGCGTTTACTGTTTCTAGAAATCAAGGTATTGAAGAGCAACTAAAAATTATAGGATTAGAAGCTAAGGATATTGATTACATAGCCTTATCACACACACATTTTGATCACTCTGGATCAGCATCTAAATTAGCACATGCCACTTGGATTGTACAAGAAGTAGAATATGACTTTGTAACAAGTATAGAGCAACAAAAAAACAATCCTGATAACTACAATGCTATTAAGGATTTAAAAACAACTAAAAAAATCAATGGAGATTTAGATGTCTTTGGCGATGGTAAAGTAGTTATCAAGTCAACTCCAGGTCACACACCAGGTCATCAATCTTTATTTTTAGATTTAGAGCAAGAAGGACCATTATTTTTAGCAGGAGATTTATATCATTTTGAAGAAAACAGAACTAATCATATCGTACCAAGTTTCAACTTTAGTGTAGAAGACACAAAAGCATCTATGGAAGCTTTTGAAACTTTTGCAAAACAAAAAGGAGCACGAGTGATTATTCAGCATTCAACAAAAGATTACAATAGTTTAAACCACGCACCAGAACCTATCCAATAAATTTAAGCATGAAAAAAGCAGCTATTTTTTTAATTTTTATTGCATTTATAAGTTGTAAAAAAGATCAAGGGACATCCTTTAAAGGAGATTTTGTGTATTATGCTAATGCTGCAGTATTCCAAGTTGGAAATGATATACATGGTGTAGTTTTAAATGATCAGGCAAATGCATTGGCAGAACAAGCTAAACAATATCAACAAGAGCCAACAGACATGGTAACCATTGAGGTTTTAGGAGAATTAATTCCTAAAAAAGAAAATGAAGACAGCTGGCCTTTTAAATTAAAAATAAATAAAATAGTAAGCGTTAGCGCTTTAGACCCGAATAAAAACGACGTTATCAAACTAGGAAAATAAACAGTATGTTACAAATAAAAAATTTACACGCAAGTGTTGAAGATAAATCTATTTTAAAAGGTATTAACCTTGAAGTTAAAGCAGGAGAAGTACATGCTATTATGGGACCAAACGGTTCTGGTAAAAGTACATTGGCTTCTGTAATAGCAGGAAAAGAAGAATATGAAGTAACAGATGGAACTATTCTTTTAGAAGGTGAAGACATTGAAGATTTAGCAGCAGAAGAGCGTGCGCATAAAGGTGTGTTTTTATCGTTTCAATATCCAGTAGAAATTCCTGGAGTTAGTGTGACTAACTTTATGAAAACTGCAATTAACGAAACACGTAAAGCTAAAGGTTTACCTGATATGCCAGCAAACGAAATGCTAAAAATGATTCGTGAAAAATCTGAACTTTTAGAGATTGATCGTAAGTTTTTATCTAGATCTTTAAACGAAGGATTCTCTGGTGGAGAAAAAAAGCGTAACGAGATTTTCCAAATGGCTATGTTAGAGCCTAAATTGGCTATACTAGATGAAACTGATTCAGGATTAGACATTGATGCCTTACGTATAGTAGCAAATGGTGTAAACAAGTTAAAAAGCAAGGATAATGCAGTTATTGTTATAACGCACTACCAACGCCTATTAGACTACATCGTACCAGATTTTGTACACGTACTTTACAAAGGTCGTATTGTTAAATCTGGAGGAAAAGAATTAGCACACGAGTTAGAAGAAAAAGGTTACGACTGGATCAAAGAAGAAGTAGACGCTTAAAAAGTTTGTAATGGTAATGTAATTTAACAGAAAGATTACCCTTAAAAACACAAATAATTATAATACGTTACAGCCTTACTAGACAATTATTGTTTTTTAAAAGCTGAATACCGAAGACTTACAATATGAGTTTAAAAGAAAAATTAGTATCCTCTTTTTTAGCATTCGAAAATCAAGTGGATTTAGAGTCTAAAATACACGATGTTAGAAGCGAAGCAATAAAAACGTTTGAGGCTAAAGGCTTTCCTACCAAAAAGGATGAAGCTTGGAAGTACACCTCATTAAATAGCGTTTTAAAACACGATTACAGTCTGTTTCCTAAACAAGACAATGCCTTAGAGTACAGTGATATTAAAAAATATTTTCTAGATGATATTGACACTTATAAAATCGTGTTTATAGATGGTAAATATTCGTCTAATTTATCTCAAACTACTCATGATGGTATTGATGTTTGCCTAATGTCTTCAGCATTACACAAACCTAAATACCAACTAATTATTGAAAACTACTTTAATAAAGTAGCAGGTAAAGAAGGATTAACCTCTTTAAATACCGCTTTTTCTAAAGAAGGTGCCTACATACACATTCCTAAAAACAAAGTGGTTGCAAAACCAATACAAATTGTTCATTTTTCTACAGGTAATGAAGCTGCATTAATGCTTCAACCACGTAACTTAATAGTTGTAGATGAAAATTCTCATGTACAAATTATTGAACGTCACCAAAGTTTGACAGATAATCCTGTTTTAACAAACTCGGTTACAGAAATTGTTGCTAACAAACGTGCCATAGTTGATTACTATAAAGTACAAAATGACAACATTAATGCATCATTAATAGACAGCACTTTTGTAGAGCAAAAACGCGAAAGCCATGTATCTGTGCATACATTTAGCTTTGGAGGAAAGTTAACTCGTAACAACTTAAACTTCTATCAAAACGGAGAGTATATGGACTCTACATTAAACGGAGTTACTATTATTGGAGATAAACAACATGTTGACCACAACACTTTAGTACATCACATAGAGCCTAATTGTGAAAGTCACCAAGATTATAAAGGGATTTTTAACGATAGCTCAACAGGAGTTTTTAATGGTAAGGTTGTTGTAAACAAGGAAGCACAAAAAACCAATGCATTTCAATCAAACAACAACATATTATTAAGCGATAAAGCAACAATAAACTCTAAACCTCAACTAGAAATTTTTGCAGATGATGTAAAATGTTCTCATGGTTGTACCATAGGACAATTAGACGAAAGCGCTTTATTTTATATGAAATCAAGAGGTATTCCTGAAAAAGAAGCTAAAGGGCTATTAATGTACGCCTTTAGTAATAACGTTTTAAAATCTGTGAAAATTCCAGAATTAAAACAACGAATAACTAAAATTATTGCCAACAAACTAGGTGTTAATATAGGTTTTGACTTGTAACAAATATGGATATTTTAAACACTTCAAACAAAACCTTTATTAAATTAATTAGTATTTGTTTAGTAATAGCTACTGTAACAGGCACGCTGTTTTATTTTACAAAAGGTGGTTTTTTTGATGGTATATTATTAACATTTGTAGGTCTATCTTGTACTTACATGTTATTAGTTTTATCTGTATTTGTATTTAAAAACTTAATTAACTTTATGGCAAAAGGTAACATAAAGCTAATCCATGTGGCTTTGTCACTTATTATAACTTTAGTAATGTGTGTTTATCTTTTTATACAACTGTTTAACATTGTAGCTAAACAGTTTTAAAAATACTATCAATTATGTTAGACATCAACTTAATACGTAAAGATTTTCCAATACTTAAAAGACAAGTAAATGGTAAACCGTTGGTGTATTTTGATAATGCAGCAACATCACAAACACCACAACAGGTTATTGATGTTATTGTAGATTACTACTCTAATTACAACGCAAACATACATCGTGGTGTCCACGCACTAAGTCAAGAAGCTACAGACAAATATGAAGCAGCTAGACATACAATACAAAACCATTTTAATGCTAAAAAAGCACAGGAGATTATATTTACTTCTGGTACAACACATGCTATTAACTTAGTTGCTAATGGTTTTAGCAAATTAATAAACCAAGATGATGAGCTTATCGTTTCGGCTTTAGAACATCATAGCAATATAGTACCTTGGCAAATGCTTTGCGAAAAAACTGGAGCAAAACTTAAGGTAATACCAATGACTTTAGAAGGTGAACTGGATATGGAAGCTTATACAGCTTTGCTTTCTGAAAAAACAAAACTTGTTTTTGTAAACCATATATCAAACGCTTTAGGAACCATAAATCCTATAAAAACAATAATCAATCAAGCTCATAATTTTGGCGCTGCTGTGCTGATAGATGGTGCACAAGCTTGTCCACACATCAAACCTGATGTACAAGCATTAGATGTAGATTTTTATGTAACATCTGCCCACAAAATTTGTGGTCCAACTGGTGTTGGTATGTTATACGGAAAAGAAGAGTGGCTTAACAAAATGGAACCCTATCAAGGTGGTGGAGAAATGATTGACCAAGTTACTTTTGAAAAAACAACTTATGCAGGCTTACCTCATAAATTTGAAGCTGGAACACCTAATATTTGTGGTGGTATTGCTTTTGGAGCAGCATTGGATTATATGAATGCTATTGGTTTTGATAAAATAGCTACTTATGAAAAAGAACTATTAGATTATGGAACAGAAAAATTGTTAGAAATTGAAGGTCTTAAAATTTATGGCACTTCAAACAATAAAACGTCTGTAATATCCTTTAATTTAGAAGGCATTCACCCTTATGACGTTGGTACATTACTAGACAAAATGGGAATCGCTGTTCGTACAGGTCACCATTGTGCGCAACCAATAATGAGCTTTTATAATATACCTGGAACCATTAGAGCGTCGTTTGCATTTTATAATACTAAAGCAGAAATTGATGCTTTAGTTTCTGGAGTTAAAAAAGCAAAAATGATGCTTTCATAAAATAACAACTATAAATTATATTAAAAACGCTCAATAGAAATATTGAGCATTTTTATATTCATATGTATTTTGTCGAAAATGTTTTAATACTTTATATAAAAAGTGAAAAATTTATATATTTCACAAATGTTTAACAAAATATTAATACATATGAAGAAAACACTTTTATGCATGGCTACTATTGCAATGCTATTTACATCATGTAGTAATGACAAATCAGAAAACCTATCACAAGATCAAACACAAATAGACATGTCTGACTTTTATCTTTACTCTGATGCAGATGTAGACGAAGCTTCCAGACAAGCTCAAGGTAGACCTGTATGTCACTCGATGGTTAACTTAAACAGACTACTTAACGAAAACCCTGGATTGGACAAAAAAATGTATGATATTGAATACCAAACTAGGTCACTAATCAGTGCAAAAGGGAAACCTGGAGGAGGAAATGGAAACGGAAATGGTGGAGGCTCTGGTGGAGGTGATCCAGTTGACAATTTAGGTGTTGTTAATATTCCTGTTTATGTTCATGTTGTATATAGTAATGCACAACAAAATGTAAGTGATCAACAAATTAACTCACAAATTAATGTTCTAAATAATGATTTTAGAGCATCAAATAATGATATAAATCAAGTACCTTCAGAATTTGCTGGATTAGTAGCAGATTCTGAGATAAACTTTACGCTAGCAGGAACATTTAGACACTCAAATTCTACTTCTGCTTGGAGTACAAATGATGCAGTAAAAGCTGCTTATCCACCTGTAACACCATCAACTCACTTAAATATTTGGGTTTGTAATATTAGTGGTGGAATCTTAGGTTATGCACAGTTTCCAGGTGGACCATCAGCTACGGATGGTGTAGTAGTACTTTACTCTAGCTTACCAGGAGGTTCTGCAGCACCTTATAACCAAGGAAGAACATTAACTCACGAAGTTGGGCATTACTTAAACCTTCGTCATATCTGGGGAGATGGAAGATGTAAACAAGATGACTTTGTTGCAGATACACCTTCTTCAGATGGACCAAATTATGGTTGTCCTTCTTTCCCTACAGTAAACTGTAGATCTACAGACATGACAATGAATTATATGGATTATGTAGATGATGCTTGCATGTATATGTTTTCAGAAGGTCAAAAATCTAGAATGAGAACCATATTTCAATCTGGAGGAGCAAGAGCTGCTTTAGTAGGAAATTAATATTTTATTGTTTTTATTTAAAAAGACGCCAACTTTGGCGTCTTTTTTGTATTATTAAGTTAAACAATCAATATTTTATTTATAATGAAAACAATTACTATAATTCTATTTTCTATACTTCTTAATAGTTGTGGTGCAACTCAAGATTCAAAAAGCAACTTAAATCCAGATATGGACAAAGCGACTCAAACATTAAATGGTGATTATAAAGTCACTTTATTAGACAATCAATCTATAACAAGTCAAGAAATAACACTAACATTTGATGATTCAAATAAACGCGTTTCTGGATTTTCAGGATGCAACAATTTTTTTGGAACGTATAATTTGGATAATGAGAGTTTAACTTTCAGTAATTTAGCATCAACTAAAAAATTCTGCCAAGAAGAGGCTAACACTTTAGAACAAAATTATTTAAAAGCGTTAGAAAAAACTACAAACTTTAAAGTTGCAAACAATACTATTTCACTTTTAAATAATGACACAGTTGTACTAAATGCAACACCTGTTATAGTTACTTCAGGTCAAAAACAAGACCAATCACTGTCTTTTAAATACACTGCTTTTGCAAGAGGAAGCTATACCATGATAAACATAGACCAAACCACAGTTACCTCTCAGTTTAGTAGATCAGAAAAGGAAAACACAAAAGCATGTAGTACGCAGGACTGGGACACGATAACTACACTGTCTAAAGCTATAGATATCAAATCTTTAAATACACTAGAACCACCAAGTACTGCTCACCAATATGATGGAGCAGCTTCATCCAACCTGACGATAACATTAAATGGCGAACAATACAGCACACCTACTTTTGATGCTGGTAATCCTCCTAAAGAAATTGCAGCATTAATAACAAAAATTTGGGAAATCGCTAAACCTGATACCAAAAAATAGATCAATAAATTCAAATCTATCTTTAAGAGTTATTTAGCAACTAATCAATGAATATTGATTAATTTTGCATTCTAAATTATTTTGATAAATGCAGACGATAAAAGAAATACAAGATGAAATTGTAGACGAATTTTCAATGTTTGAAGATTGGGAAGAACGCTATCAATACATGATTGATTTAGGAAAAACTTTACCACTTATTGCTCCAGAGTATAAAACTGAAGACAATATCATTAAAGGCTGTCAAAGTAAAGTTTGGGTACATGCCGAAATGGATGACAATAAAATTACTTTTACTGCAGATAGTGATGCTATAATAACAAAAGGGATTATAGCCATATTAATCAGAACGTTCTCTAATCAACATCCAAAAGACATATTAGATGCCAACACTGATTTTATTGATCAAATAGGTTTAAAAGAACATTTATCACCAACTAGAGCAAATGGTTTAGTTAGTATGATAAAACAAATAAAATTATATGCCATAGCATATCAAACACAACTACAATAACTATGAGTGATACAACTATAGATACAGCAGAATTAGGAGAAAAAATAGTAAAGGTTTTAAAAACTATTTATGATCCAGAAATCCCAGTCGATATATATGAACTAGGATTAATCTATGATGTATTTGTTAACGAAGATTATGATGTAAAAATCCTAATGACATTAACTACGCCTAACTGTCCTGTAGCAGAAACGCTTCCTTTAGAAGTTGAAGAAAAAGTAAAATCTTTAAACGAAGTTAAAGATGCCGAAGTAGAAATTACTTTTGATCCACCTTGGACTCAAGACTTAATGAGCGAAGAAGCTAAACTAGAACTTGGTATGCTTTAATGCCTTAAAAAATGGCTAGACATGCACCAAAATCGTTAAAAGAAAAAAACAAAACCAGTTTAAAAAAATCGTTTAGTGCGTTAATTTATATTCCTCGTTTTTTCAAAGAAATCTGGAATACCAATAAAAAACTTTTTTTAGGCTCAGCGTTTTGTAGGCTAATTGGTGCAGTTTTACCAGTAATTATTTTATGGATTGGTAAAATAATTATTGATGAAATTATACTTCAAACTAAATTAGAAGTTACAGATTTAACCCAACTTTGGACTTATGTTGGTGTTGAGTTTGGATTAATTGTTTTATCAGATCTAGTTAGTCGTGCCATACAATTAACAGACAGTTTATTAGGCGACGCCTACTCTATTGATACTTCCGTTAGGATTATTAAAAAGACTAATCAAATTGATATTAGCTTATTAGAGGACTCAGAGTTTTATGATAAACTAGAACGTGCAAGAACACAAACCACAAGTCGTGTTGGATTAATGTCTAACGCATTAGGCGAAGTACAAAGCTTAATATCCATAGCAACTTTGGTCGCAGGTTTAATCTACTTTGAACCGTATTTAATTATACTTTTAGTGCTTAGTATTATTCCTGCATTTATCAACGAGATTTGGTTTAGCCAACAACAATACTCATTAGCTCGAGGTTGGACTGCTGAAAGACGAGAATTAGACTACCTAAGGTTTATTGGAGCCAATGACAAAACAGCCAAAGAAATTAAATTATTTGGTTTAACAGACTTTGTTGTAGATCGTTTTAAAAACCTATCTCAAGAGTATTACGACCTCAACAAAAAACTAGCTATAAAGCGATCTGCTTTAGGTTTTGCTTTTAATGTTTTGGGGACTTTAAGTTATTATGGCGCTTACGTATTTATTATATATCGTGTAATATCTGGCGTGATAACTTTAGGAGAATTAACTTTCTTGTCAGGTGCTTTTAATAGACTAACTAGAAATTTACAAGACTTCTTTTCTAAATTTACCCGTATTTCAGAAAGCGCTTTATACTTAAAAGATTATTTTGAATTTATAGATATTTCAATTCAACCAAAACATAACGAGGATATACCTCTTCCTGAAAAAATAAAAGAAGGATTTGAATTTATAAATGTTAGATTTTCATACCCAGAATCTGACAACGAAATATTAAAAGGTATCAGTTTTAAAATTAAAGCAGGAGAAAAATTAGCTTTTGTAGGACAAAATGGAGCAGGAAAAACCACATTAACCAAATTATTATTACGTTTTTACGAACCCACTTCTGGCGAAATACTTTTAGATGGTATAAATATTAATCGTTTTGACAAAGCGCAATACCAAGCTTTTTTTGGTGTTATTTTTCAAGACTTTTTTAAATACGAATTTACAGTTAGAGAAAATATTGCAATAGGTGATATAAGTCAGATTGATAACCAAGAAAAAATTGAAAATGCAGCCGAACTAAGTTTAGCTAATCAAGTGGTGTCAGAACTAAAAAAAGGTTACGACCAACAACTAGGTAAACGTTTTGCAAAAGGACAAGAATTGTCTGGTGGACAGTGGCAAAAGGTAGCATTAGCTAGAGCTTACATGAAAGACGCTAAAGTGATGATTTTAGACGAACCAACGTCTGCATTAGATGCTAAAGCTGAAAGCGATGTTTTTGAACGCTTTATAGGCCTAACCGAAGACAAAACTAGTATAATAATATCGCACAGATTTAGCACTGTAAGACAAGCAAATAAAATTTTAGTATTAGATGAAGGTCGTGTACTAGAAATGGGTACACACGAGGATTTAATGGCTAATAAGTCATTATATGCTGACTTATTTAAACTACAAGCAGAAGGATACCAATAATTATTACTTATTTTAAATTATGGCTGAAGAGATTATTAATCGCGTTGCGAACAGCAAATTAATTACATTAGACCTTGAGGATTACTATCCAAAAGGACAGCGTGTTGTATTAGACATTAAAGATTGGTTGTTTCAAGAACTAGTTTTAAAGGAAAAAGATTTTAGAGAATATATTAAAAACCATGACTGGAGTCAGTACCAAAACCAATATGTAGCAATCACATGTAGTGCAGATGCTATCATTCCGGATTGGGCTTTTATGTTATTGGTCGTAAATCTCGAGCCTTTTGTCGAAAAGTGCCATATTGGAACACTAGAGGATTTAGAGACCGCTATATATCAAGACATAATTCAGGCTATTGATGGCACATTTTACCAAGATAAACCAGTTATAATTAAAGGTTGTAGTAACAAGCCAGTGCCTATAAACGCTTACGTTATGATAACAAATAAGCTTAAACCTTATGCTAAATCTATTATGTATGGAGAGGCCTGTTCTTTTGTGCCATTATACAAGCGTTAACAATTATGTTAATTATTCAACTTATTGATTTTTAGTTATTTACAAAATGTACGTGTTGTAGAAAAAATATATCTAAAGCGTATATTTGCAACCGTTTTATTAAAAACTTAAGATTTATGAAAAAATTATTATTAGTAGGTGCATTCTTTATTGGATTGGTTTCAATGAATGCCCAAACAAAAGAAGAGTTACAAACTCAAAAAGCAGAAAAACAAGCAGCAGCAGATGCTTTACAAAGCGAAGCTAACGCATTACAAGCACAAATTGACGCACTTCCAGGTTGGAGAAAAGGTCTTTTTGGTACTATTGGTGGAAGTATTTCTAACTTTAGCAACTGGTATTCTCAAGGTACACCAAACAACGCTTCTGGAAACATCGGAATCTCTTTAAATGCTTACGCTAACTTAATTGAAGATAAATTTTTCTGGAGAAACTCTTTAACCTCTAACCTTAACTGGGTAAAATTAGACGACAAAGACAATCCATATGATGATGATAATTTTAACCCAACTACAGACGTCTTTAACATCTCTTCTTTATACGGAAGAAACATTACAAAAAACTTTGCTGTTTCTGGTTTAGCAGAATATAGAACAACGTTATTAGACAACTTTAACGATCCTGGATATTTAGATGTTGGAGTTGGAGGAACTTGGACACCTTTAGAAAATCTAATCGTTGTTATTCACCCATTAAACTACAACTTTGTATTTGCAGAAAATGATGCTGTTTTTCAATCTTCTTTAGGTGCAAAAATAGTTGCAGATTACACAAGACAAATTGGTGCTGTTAGTTTTAAATCTAACTTATCTACTTTCCAAAGCTACAAAAGCGGAGATTTATCTAACGTAACTTGGACAAACTCTTTTAGCTACACGTTATGGAAAATGATTGGTGTTGGTTTTGACTTTGGTTTAAGAAGCAACAAACAAGAAGCTTTAAATTACGAGTTAGGTCAGTATGATCCTTTAGCATTACCATTACAAGCGGTTCCTACTTTTGGAAACGTTGATAACAAATTACAATCTTATTGGTTATTAGGTTTAAGCTACAACTTATAATCTATAACACTATAAAATAAAAAAGCGCGTTTCTAATCGAAACGCGTTTTTTTGTGTCTTAAAATTAAATAACACTAAATGTTTAAGTTACCAAAATAAGCTATTTAGGTTGACCACTAATTGTCCTTATTAAATTGACGCTGGTTATCTTTTTTGCTAAACAACCGTTTAAAAAAACCATCACGTTTTTCTTCTTCGCAATTCAACGCCTCTAAAACCTCACTTGAAGGTGATTCAAAACGACTTTTTGTAATTGTATTGTAATTTGAATCTGCATTTAATTTTTGATAAAACTTAGCAAAAATTGGTAATGCCGAGTTTGCTCCTTGTCCCATTCCTGTGGTTTTAAAACCAATGTTGTAATTATCATTACCAACCCAATTAACCGTTACCAAATTTGGAGTAATACCAACAAACCATCCGTCCTTATTGTCTTGTGTTGTCCCTGTTTTACCTGCTATATTATTGCTAAGTCCATAGGTAGAACGTAATCTAGCTGCAGTACCAGAATTAACTGTAGATTGCATTATTTGTAACATGACCTGTCTGGTAAAATTGTTGTAAGCTTTATCGGGATTTACTTCTGGTTTAAAGGATACGATTTCTACACCATTTTTATCTTCAATTTTTGTAATAAAATAAGGCTTTACAGACTGACTATTATTAACATAACTAGCATAAGCTCCTGCTAACTCTAAAATATTAATTTCAGCAACACCTAAAGCTAATGACGGTTGGTTTGGAAGCATACTAGATATCCCTAATCTCTTGGCTTGCTTTAAAACCTTATCAATACCAACTTGTTTTAAAACCTTAACTGCAATTGTGTTTAACGATTGACTTAACGCTTTTTCTAGATTATAATTAATATGTGGATCTACATTAGAAACTCCAGAATTGGTTGGTGTCCAGTTTTTATAATCCGTATATGTTATTGCTTCTGGCGAAAAATAGGTACAAGGTTCCATACCATTATCTATTGCTGCTGTATATACAAAAGGTTTAAATGTTGATCCTACTTGACGTTGACTTTGTGCTACGTGATCATATTTATAAAAACGATAATCTATACCTCCAATATATGATCTGATGGCTCCAGACTTTGGATCTAAAGCAATCATACCTGTATTTAAAAACTTTAAATGATGTTTTAAACTATCTATAGTAGAGATATTATGTTTTTTAGTTTCTGACCAATCAAATAATTGGACGTCATGCTTTATAGACAGTGAATCTATAATTTGCTCATGCTCCAAATCCATAGCTTCAAATCGTTTATACTCTGGAAGTGTTTTAATAGCGTTGTCGATTACCTTTTTATTAGTTTGCCAAGGTGCTTTATCACCATAAGAGGCTTCATAGTCTTGCTGCAATTTTGATAAATGTGATTGCATGGCTTGTTCAGCATATTTTTGCATTTGAGAGTCTAACGTTGTATGCACAATTAAACCGTCCTTATACAAGTCATAAGCCTCTCCATTTGGCTTTTTGTACGCTTGTAAGGTTGTTGCTAATTCTTTTTTTAATTGTGCCCTAAAATAAGGTGCTAATCCTAAATCGTGATTAAAGGATTGATAATCTAATAGTATAGGTTTTTGTTTGGCTTGTGTAAATTGATTTTGATCTATGTAATTATACTTAAGCATTTGCTTTAGGACTACATTACGTCTTGTTGTACTACTTTGTAAATTGCGTCTTGGATTGTAATAATTATTTGCTTTTAATGTCCCAACTAAAGTTGCTGCTTGTGGTAACGTTAAGTTTGTTGCAGATACATTAAAAAATTTACGTGCAGCACTTTCTATACCATAGGTATTATCCGGAAAAGGTACTGTATTTAGGTATAGAGTAAGAATTTCTTGTTTAGAATATATTGTTTCTATTCGTTTAGCAACTATTGCTTCTTTTACTTTGTTTATAATGGTACTAAAGACTATATGTTTATCTCTTCCAAATAAGTTTTTTGCTAGTTGCAAGGTTATGGTACTACCACCACCAGAGGATTGGTCCTGAAATAAAATGGTTTTAAAAAACACACGCATTAGACTTATATTATCTATTCCGTTGTGATCATAAAACCTAACATCTTCTGTTGCTATTAGTGCGTCCAATAGGTGTTTAGGAAACTGATTATAGGTTAAGGGTTGCCTATCGTAGATATAATATTTACCTATTAATTTACTGTCTTTATCTAATATTTGGGTCGCTTCTGCCTGTCTTAAATTTGTTAATTGGGACGTGTTTGGTAGTTTACCAAATGCACCAAAATAGATGCTGATGTAAAAAACAACTGCTAAAAGGACAGCTGCTACTATGGCTATTGAAGCCCTTTTTACCCATTTATTTTTAAATAACACGTGTAGTTTTTGTTGTATCATGTGTTGTTATAACGCTAAATTATTAGTTTTATTTGTTTACAAAATTATCTAAATAATTCTGTTTTATAAGTACCTAATTGCATTTACACGACTTACTTACTAGCTAACCTAATAGCGTTAAATTACATTGGGAAGTAAACTAAACTTGGCGGATTATTGCGATAAGGATTGAAACGGTATCCTTTTTTGAGGCACGAAAAAAAGATTTAGTGTAAAGCCTGGTTGCTTTTGGCTGTTTTCTGCCAAAAGCAAATTGCCCAAAATTTAAGTAGTCCTTTTTTTTAATAAAAAAACCCAAACTTAGTGGTTTGGGTTTTAGTAATATATTTTATTCTTCTTCGCCTAGATTATCGTAATCATAATCTGGATACAGGAAGTGATTGTAAGGAAAACGTGTGACGTGTATGTCTCTAACCTCATCATATACGCGTTTTTTAAAGTCTTCTAGATTACGTTTGTTTAAAGCTGAGATAAATAATGCGTTGTCCTCTCCTACACGATTCATCCAAGTCTTTTTCCACTCGGCAAGACTGTAATGCTCTTCTGTACGTTGGGCAATTAAGTCGGTCTCGTCAAAAGGTTTTGCTTGATAAGCATCAATCTTATTAAAGACCATGATTATTGGTTTGTCTGCACTTTTAATTTCGCCTAAAACTTTATTTACAGACTCAATGTGGTCTTCAAAATTTGGATGAGAAATGTCAACTACGTGTAATAGTAAATCTGCTTCTCTGACCTCATCCAATGTGCTTTTAAAACTGTCTACTAACTGTGTTGGTAACTTGCGTATAAATCCTACGGTATCTGTTAATAAAAAGGGTAAATTTTGGATGACTACTTTTCTAACGGTTGTGTCTAGGGTTGCAAAAAGTTTGTTTTCGGCAAAGACCTCTGACTTGCTAATGGTATTCATTAAAGTAGATTTACCAACGTTGGTATATCCAACTAATGCAACACGTACCATTTGTCCACGATTACCACGTTGGACAGACATTTGCTTATCTATAGTTTTAATTTTGTCTTTTAATAAGGCTATCCTGTCGCGCACGATACGTCTATCTGTTTCGATTTCGGTTTCTCCAGGTCCACGCATACCAATACCTCCTTTTTGACGCTCAAGGTGTGTCCACATACCTCTAAGTCTTGGTAGTAGGTACTCGCATTGCGCCAACTCGACTTGCGTTCTGGCATAACTAGTTTGTGCACGTTGTGCAAAAATGTCTAATATTAAATTGGTACGATCTAAAACTTTTACATTTAAAATCTTACTTATATTACGCTCTTGAGATGAGGATAACTCGTCATCAAAAATTGCTGTGGTTATATTATTTTCTTCTATATATAACCTTACCTCTTCCATTTTACCAGTTCCAATATACGTTTTTGGATTAGGCATTTCCATTTTTTGGGTGAAGCGTTTTTTTACTTCTCCACCAGCAGTGAACGTCAAAAATTCAAGCTCGTCAAGATATTCTTTAGATTTCTCTTCGTTTTGCTCTTTAGTAACGACACCAATTAATACTGCTTTTTCAAGCTCTATATCTTTTTTCTCTAACATATAATAATTTATACTACAAAGTTACATAATTGTATCCATAATAAAATCGCTATTTTTAGCCTTCTAAATTTAAGACATTGAATTTTAATTTTTTTAAATCTAAAACTAACAAACAGACCATAGCTTTTTATAATATCGAAAATTTATTTGATATTTATAAAGATGATTTAACACGTGATACTGATTTTAACCCAACATCCGAAAAGCGTTGGACCATTAAAAGATACAATAATAAATTAAGAAAAATTGGTTATGCTATATCTAATATTGGCAGAAAAGAAACCAACTCGCATCCAGCAATTATTGGTCTAGCCGAAATTGAAAATGAAGCTGTTTTAAAAGATTTAATAAGCTCTAAACATTTAAAGGAATATCCATACCAATTTGTACACTACGATAGTAAAGATGAACGAGGTATTGATGTTGCATTTATTTATGATACGACTAAATTTAAAGTTACAAACTCTGAAAGCTTTACCTTTAGTTTTACCGAAGCAGATGGGTCGCCTGATTACACAAGAGACATTTTATTAGTATCAGGATTATTTTTGGATGAACCTGTACACTTTTTAGTTAACCATTGGCCTTCAAGACGCACAGGAGATATAGAAACTGAATACAAACGCATTACAGCATCTTCCAATCTTCAAGCTATTGTTGGCACTTTAAAAGAAAACATAACTAACGCCAAAATTATTATTATGGGAGATTTTAACGATGATCCTGCAAGTAATAGTATTGAGCAATTAGTAGCTAATCAAGGTTTATTTAATCCAATGGAGACCTTACTATCTATTGACAGAGGTACCACAAGCCATAACTTTGAATGGAATTTATTTGACCAAATTATTATAACACATAACTTTTTAGAACGTCAATCCAATACCTTAAGATTTGTAAAAGCAGATATTTATGATGCTGATTTTTTAAAACAAATGGATGGCAAATATAAAGGCACACCTTATAGAACTTATGTAGGTAAGCGCTATAAAGGTGGATACAGTGATCATTTTCCGGTTTACATGATTTTAAATAAAAAATAAAATTATATAACGTTTGGCAAAAATCTTGTAAGGTTTAAAATACACTATGTATTTAACTTTGAGAAAAATAAACACTACAAGATGGATAATATAATTAGATATGAGGTTGGTAGCAATGCAATACAGCATCTACTTGCTGTAAGCAATACGATAGAATTGTCCTATCAATATTTAAAATCTGAGACCAAAAACGACATGGTTAAATCTTGGATTGATAATAAACTAAGTTTTATACATGCTTTTAAACAGCAGTCTTTATCCATATTAAACACAGTAACCATCCAAAAACCAAGCAAGCCTAGTGTGTTAATGAAGCTTAACATGTTATGGTTTAACATAAAACGTAAGTTTTATAAAAACGATAGTCAGATTATTATTAATGAGTGTTTAAAACTTAACTCGTATTTTTTAAATGAAGTTAATAAGGAAATTAAATCTGGTATTTTATCTAAACCAGCTTATTCATTATTAAACAATTTGAAAAACGAGCTTTTAATTACTAAACAGGAGTTTTACATCTCTAAATTAAAACTTAGTTAAAACCCAATTGGTTTACTTTGTTTTTAAACATAATGGCAGCACTAGTATATCCTCCTTCTGTACCATCTACAAAATGGATGTGCTTTTCTTCCCTATCTTCAATGTAACAAGACATTATTGATGCATGTGTGGTGTGTAAACCATAAATGATTTTTTTCTTAGACTCCAAATCATCTAAAAATATTTGTAAACGCTTAATTTGCTTTTCATTACCAGAAATTACAGTATTAATTGAACCGTCTAACATAATAGTATCTGATAATTGACTAACACGATAAATGTATAATTTTCCAGCTTTAAAAAACTTAAAGTAGTATTTACCAAACACTGTAATTAACCAATTATTAATTAAATACTTTGATTGGTTTTTACCAACTTTAACATACATCTCTTTGCGGATCTTTTCAAGCGTAGTATTTAATTTTAGCTTTAATGTAGTAATAGGGTTTCGATTATCTAAATTACCAAAAATATAGTTAATCTCATTCATTATTGTGCCATAAATCTCAGCTTGCTTTTTTTCATCTTCGCAATTAACAAGCAGGCAAATTACTTTTTTTTGAGGCTCATTTGGATAGATCTCGTCCCATCTACACTCCATTCCTTCCAAGTTTAATGCAATGTTTTTATCCTTAATAGGATCGGCTATTTCAAAACTTTGCTTAATATAATTTTCAGCAAATTTTATTCCGTTGCCTAAAACAACAGGAGTTGTAAGATATTTATTATGTCTTAGCTTTGTAATTCTTAAGGTGACCTTATTATTGTACACCTCTTCCACTTTGATATGTCCTACCCTAAGATTTAACTTAAGTGTATTAGCTATATGCTGACTATAATTATTTAAAGCTTGTATTATAGGTTGCACCAAATTATTAGGAATAATAAAAGTAGAACCATCACCTCCAAAAAAGTAAGGAATTTGGATTTTTTTATCAATACCTTTTATAGTGTTTAATACAGTAATAATACTTCCTGTTGCACACAAGTTTACATCATTATGCAAGCCATTAGCAACTGCAACTGTAGAGTTTTTAATATCTGTAACTACAATGGACCAATTTTTAGGCACACTGGAAAACAAACTTTCGTCCTTTAAAAGCTCGGTTAAAGGTAATTTGTTTTTTAGAATACTCTTATAAAAATTAATATCATCTTTCATATGTGCGTAAAGCATTCTATAAATAACACTTAGCTGACAAAGGTAGTCCTTAATTTTATATAAAATTCATCCTTTTGTGAAATCATATAACAACTTGACAAAATTGTGTAACAAATAAATTAGTGTCCCAATTTATCTTTGTAACACAATATTAATACTACTTGAAAGCTTCATTAAGGATAGTTTCATATTCTGATCTTGGTTGGTTATAAATATAGTTAGTAGAGTAGTATTTATTTAAAACTAAAATTATGAAACCTAATAAACTTCTTTTAATAATTACATTAATTTGTATCACTCCATTATTAATTATGTCTACTAATAATGATGTAGAAATTGTGAGTCATTTACAACCTATAAATAACTCAAATACTAAAGTCACTAAAAATAACACCTTAGATTTAGAAATTGGTGATGAGTATTTTGATATTAAAATTAAAGTACCACATTATAGCGTGTCTAAAAATGCTAATCAAAATGTAGTTATTAACACCAAAAAACACACATTTATTTTAGACGAAAAAGCAACTGAAAACACCAATAAATATAACGTGTCAAACATTGCTAAAATCACCAACATTATTATTAAAAAGTAAATTACATAGATTAGTTTATTAATAAGTATTATCTTTATTTTGCAACTAAATTTTTAATATGACCTTGTTTTTTAAATTCGATTTTAATGCCATTTGTCAAATTGTTTTAGAACAAACCTTAAAGGACAATGACATTAAATATAAACTTGTTGGATTTGGAGAAATTGAAGTATTAGAGAAACTAACCTCTGATAAACAAGCCACATTACAAGCTGCTTTAGATAAATACCAGATAGAAATTGTTGAAAACCAAAAAAGCATCTTAGTCCAAAAAATTAAGGATACTATTATTGATATGGTATTTAATGAAGACACTGTGGTAAACGTTAAAAGCTCAGTTTACTTAGCAGATACTTTAGGACACAGCTATGGTTATTTATCTAACTTGTTTTCGGAAGTGACTTACACGTCTATTGAAAATTTTATAATTCTACAAAAAATAGAATACGCCAAACAACTTGTAATCAAACAAGATTTAAGTTTAACCGAAATAGCTTTTAGGTTAAACTACTCTAGCGTTGCACATTTAAGTACTCAATTTAAAAACACTACAGGAATTACTCCTTCTGCTTTCCAGAGGATAATTGCTAAAAGAAAGGCGTTTAATCAAGATAACAACCAAGACTAGCTATGCAAGAGGATTATATAAATATAACGTTAGCAGATGATGATGAAGATGACAGATTGTTTTTTACAGATGCTTTTGACGAGATTAAAATAACCACTAGAGTTAAAACTTTTAATGATGGTGTTTACCTAATGGACTATTTAAATAGTAAAGATGCTACCTTACCAAACGTATTGTTTTTGGATTTAAACATGCCAAGAAAATCTGGTTTGGAGTGTTTAAAAGAAATTAAACAGAATCCTAAATTTAAGGATATTGCAATTGCAATTTATTCTACCTCAGCATCAGAAGAAGATATAGAAAACACTTTTGTTCAAGGAGCTAATATTTACATTAAAAAGCCAAGTGATTTTAAAACTTTAAAAAAAGTTCTTTCGGAAGTAGTTACAATTAACTGGCAATATCATACCAATAGCATGAATAAAGATAACTTTTTACTTCGTTTTTAAAATATGATTAAGACGCTTTCAAATAATATTTCATTTTTAAGGACCACCTTATATATAAGTGCATTTGTAATTTTGGTAGTCGGAGCATTAACCTACAGAAGTATTACGGAAGTAACAAAATCTTCCGAGTTAATTACACATACTTACAAAGTAAATGTCGAGCTAGAACAGATTTTATCAAATCTTAAAGATGCAGAAACTGGTCAACGAGGTTATATAATTACCAAAGACTCTGTTTTTTTAGAACCTTACATTTCTGGTCGAAGCAAAATTAATAACAGTTTTGCAGAGCTAAAAGTATTAACCAAAGATGATACCATATTAAAAGAAAGCTTAATCAAGGTAAACAGCCTTATTAACAAACGGTTATTAGCTTTTCAAACCTCCTACAGGTCTTTACCAAAAGGTGATATTGAGGATCCAAATTTTATTGAAAATTTTAGAAATGGTAGAGCCTTAATGGACTCTATCAGAGACAATATTAAAGGAATTATTAAACTTCAAAACAATTTATTGAAGCAACGACGTAGTGAATATGAAAGCGACTTAATGGCAACACCATTATTACTATTTTCATTATTACTTTGCTCTTTAATCTTAATGTATGTTGCCTACAATAGTATTTACAAAAACATTAAACGTCTAAAAGCGACTAACGAGGAGTTAGAGATTTTTAAAGAATCCACAAACCAATCAGAAATTGTTAGTAAACACGGAAGCTGGACCTATAATGTTAAAAGGGACGAGTTTACCTATTCCGATAATTTATACAGATTATTAGGCGAGCAACCACAATCTTTTAAACCTACCATTGAAAACTTTTTGACTTACGTACACCCAGATGATGTAGAAAAGCTAACCATGCAAGTTGAGCAAATGAAGGAAAACATTGAGTTACCTTACATTTACTATCGTGTTGTACATAAAAATGGTAATATTAAGCATTTAAAAGCCTACGGAAAATCTGTTGTAAATGAAGATGACGAAACCGTATTACTAGGGACCACTGCAGATATTACCGATGAGATTATTAGCTTTAGAATATTAGAAGAACGTAATGCAGAACTAGAACGTAATAACAAAGAATTATCTTCTTTTAACTACGTAGCCAGTCATGATTTACAAGAACCACTAAGAAAAATCCAAACCTTTTTATCTAGACTGATAGACGAGGAAGAGGGCAAACTATCTGCAAAAGGAAATAAATATATTGATCGTATACAAAATGCTGCTACCAGAATGCGTTTGTTAATCGATGATTTATTACAATTTTCTAGATCTAACAAAGCAGACAAAGTCTTTGAGGAGTCTAACATTAATCTGCTTTTAGAAGCTGCAAAACAGGATTTAGCAGAAGTTATTTCTGCAGAAAACGCTGTAATAACCTCAGACACATTCCCTACTATAACCGTTATACCTTTTCAAATTCAGCAATTATTTGTAAACTTAATAGGTAATGCGATCAAGTACAGAATGGAAGGGAAAATTCCTAAAATAAATATAACACATCAAATTGTCGAAGCAGAAAACGAGGATAATATCATAAAACCTAAATACTCTCACTACCATAAAATAACATTTACAGATAATGGTATTGGTTTTGACAACCAATACGCAGACCAAATATTTGTGCTTTTTAGTAGGCTACACAACAAAGATCAATATTCTGGTACTGGAATAGGGTTATCCATTTGTAAAAAAATAGTAGAAAACCACAAAGGGTACATTACTGCTAGTGGTCAACCAGAAAAAGGAGCTGTATTTACAGTATATTTACCAATAGCCTAATAAACTCCTGTAATATTAGTTACAAAACCTTACCAACGTAAGGTTTTTTTTGTGCCCAATTTTAATTAAAATTTTAATAAAGGTTGAAATCATATAACCATCACTTAAAATGATGTAACAGCAAAAGTGTTGTTATATCTCATCTTTGCACTGTAGTTATAGAGCAATTTATTTGAAAATGATAATTCTATAAACAAAACAAAAAATGATGTAACATAAAAATTTGAAGTCGGTTGCATCTTTGTAATATCAAAATGTAGAAATGAAAAATGAAGTATTTTAAAAACAGAAAGATTACAGTCTTATTCATATTTATTGTAATCATGATTGGTATCAGTTTTAATTCATGTGACGAACTTATAAAAAGTAAAAAACTAGAAAATAAAAAATCAGAATTAAAAACTCAAGCGATTAACGAAAATAAAAATGAAGCTAAATTACTTTTAATGTTATCTAAAGACAACCAAGAAGTTATTAACCTAACCAAAGCGTTGCAAGAAGTAATTAATAAAGATAGTATTGTTGATTTAGCTAAAAAAATTGAAGAAACACACGTCCAGTTTGCAGAGGATTTACAAGAAGTAGCTACAGATAAATTAATTTCAATACCAAATTACCCTGAGGCACCTTTAAATAAATCAATAGTAAACTTAACAGAAGAAGATAAGTTTAAAGCGCTAAATAAACTTAAATCAATAATTGACAATCAATTATTTATACTTAATAAATTATCTAAAACATCAAACAGTAAAGACTTTAAAACATTAATTGTCAAAGCAGATTCAAAAATAAATGACAGCTTAAATAAGACAAAAAATATTTTAAACGTACTAAACACAAACAGCTAATAAAAATCAAACTAACTATGAAAAAATTAATATTTACCCTAGCAATTATAACATCAACGATCTTTTCTGTAAATGCTGCAGAGTTGGATTTATTAGACACACAGTTATTTAATAATAACACTACAATAATAAATAAGGACCCAGAAAAGAAAAAGGTTGTAAAAACTAAAATATACCAATGGACTGTAAAAACATCGACAGGTGTTTTTACAGGGACAGCAGATAATTTAGAAGCTGCTAACAACCAGATAGCATCACTAACACAATCTTCAACAATCTTACAAAAAGAAATCTCTAGTATTTACCTAAACAATGCTAAAAATACAGATCGTATTTATACTTGGGGAGTCGTAACAGATCGTGGATTTGCAACTGGTGTTGCAACATCATTAGACCAGGCAAATAAAATGGTAAAACTTATGGGAAATACTGAAGTTGCCAAATCAAAAATTATCGAATCATTTAAATCAACTAAATAATAATAACAACTAAAACACAATATCATGAGAGGACTACTTTATATCATAGCAGTAATACTTGTAATTGGATGGGCATTAGGATTTTTTGTCTATAGCGCAAGTGGATTAATACACATTTTATTAGTAATCGCAGTAATTGCAATATTACTAAGATTAATAGGTGGACGAGGCGTATAAACCCTACCTAAAAAGCAATCATACTTTAAACAAATTCAATTAACAAATAAATTATAAAATGAAAAAATTAATATTATCAGCCATAGCCATAACAATAACTGCTTTTACAGTAAACGCTCAAGACATCTCAAAAAATGCATTGGGTTTAAGATTAGGAGATAATGACGGTTTAGGAGGAGAAATTTCTTACCAAAGACACCTAAACGATAATAATAGGCTAGAGTTTGACTTGGGTTGGAGAGACTCAGACAACCTTGATGTTTTTAAACTTGTAGGTTTATACCAATGGGTAATGCCTTTAGACGAAAGCTTTAATTGGTACGTTGGTGCTGGTGCAGGAGTTGGATCTTATGACTCAGGTAATAACGACGGAACTTTTGCTTTAGTAGCTGGAGATATTGGTATCGAGTATAATTTTAATATCCCATTACAACTATCCTTAGACTTTAGACCAGAATTAGGATTTGATGATAATTACAGCGACGATGTAGATTTTGATATCGCTTTAGGGATACGTTACAGATTCTAAAAAAACAATAACACACAAAAACAAAACATTATGAAAACGACAAAAAATAATCAAGACTTAGTTAATTCATTACAAGAATTATTACAAAAAAATTACGATGCAGAAGCTGGTTACAAACAAGTTATGACCAAAGCGCAAAGCGAACCTTTAAAAAATTGGTTACAACAAAAAGCTTTACAACGTAACACTTTTGCTACAGAGTTAGATTTTCAAATTAGAAAGCACAACGCAGAGCCTAAAGCTTCTGGAACTATTAAAGGAGACTTACACAGAGGGTGGATTAACGTTAAATCTAGCTTGACTACAGATACAGATGAAGCCTTAATGGAAGAATGTATTAGAGGAGAAAAAGCTAGTGTAAAAGAATATGAAGATCAATTAGAAAACTTTGCTTCAGACACAGAAATCAAAACCATTGTGCAGTCACAATTAACCACTGTAAAATCTGCATTAAACACAGTTAAAAGGTTAGAAGACATCATAGGATAATCCTACCTTTTACAACAACCACTAAAAACCAAAAATTATGAAAAAGCTAATTTATACCGTATTGACTTTAGCTGTATTAACTACCTCTTTTATGGCTTGTAGAGAGCAATCAGAGAAAGAAGAAGTTATGCAAGAGATGAAAGACGAAGGCGCTGAAGTTAAAGTCAAGGACGACAAAATCAAGATGGAAACCGAAGATAAAAAGGTGAAAATCACTGATGACGAAATAAAAACCAAAGAAAAATCTTAAAACATAAAATCATGAAAAAATTATCATATACCTTTTTAGTTATGTTTTGTTTAGCATTAACGCTATCAGGATGTAGAGAAGAGACCACAGGAGAAAAAGTTGAAGATGCTGTAGAGAGTGTAGCAGACGATGTTGAAGATGCAGTAGACTAAATATCAATTATAAACAATCCAATATAAGGCTCGCAATTTGTGAGCCTTTTTTATAAACTAATAGCAAATGACATCAAAAACAAAAAAACGTAGGGGCTTAAAAAAGAAAAGGTACATCGTACCAATAGCTATTGTAGTCATAATAATTGCTTTTAGATTATACTTACCAATACTTGTAAAAGATAACGTTAATAAAGTTTTAGCAGACATACCTGGTTATTATGGACAAGTAGACGATATAGACATCGCTTTAATTAGAGGTGCTTATGTAATTAATGGGATGTATTTAAATAAAGTAAATGCCAAAACACAAGTGCCTTTTTTAAAATTTCCTAAAACAGACATTTCAATAGAATGGAAATCATTATTTACAGGACACATTGTTAGTGAGATTATAATGTATAGTCCAGAAGTAATTTATGTAAAAGAAGATCAAACTAAAACTGCTAATGATGCAGACGTGGACGATTGGACAAAAGCACTAACCGACTTAGTTCCTATTAATATTAACCATCTAACAGTTAACAATGGTAAACTAGCTTATGTAGAGCTTAACACAGATCCTAACATAGATATACAGTTTAACAATATTATTCTTAAAGCAGACAACCTAAGAAATGTAAAAGAGAACAATCGCATACTACCCTCTCCTATTACAGCAACAGCAACTTCAATTGGAAAAGGTAACGTCACACTAAATGGTAACATAAATATTATAAAACAAATTCCGGACATGGATATCTCCTTTGCTTTAGAAGATGCAGATGTTACAAGTCTAAACCCATTTACTAGACACTATAGTGGTATTGACTTTGAAGAAGGCAAATTTGGGCTTTACAGCGAAATAGCTATTGCAGATGGGTATTTTAAAGGTTACATGAAACCGCTTTTAAAAGACTCTAAATTAATAGGAAAAGATGATGGTGTACTTGGTGTTATTTGGGAAGGTTTTGTAGGTTTTTTCAAATTTGTTTTAAAAAATCAAAGTACAGATACTATTGCCACAAAAATACCAATGGAAGGTGATTTAAATAATATACAATCTGGTATACTTCCAACCATAGGTGGTATATTTAAAAATGCTTGGATTAGCGCTTTTAAAGGCGAAATTGATGATGACATAGAGTTTAAAGACGCTTTTACAGAACAAGATTTAACTAGAAAAGAAAAAAGAGCTCTAAAAAAACAAGAAAAACAAAAAGAGAAAGAGAAGAAAAATAATGAAGAAGAAAAATAAATTAAAAAAGGAGGCAAATCGCCTCCTTTTTTTTTAACCTATAGGTATTATAGTAAATTACTTTCCTAACATTAATAACTCATTACAAACCACCTCAGTAGTGTAACGTTTCATACCATCTTTATCTTGCCAAGTTCTAGTTGTTAATTTACCATCAATTGCAACCTCTTTCCCTTTAACAACATATTTTTCTATTATATCAGCAGTTTTTCCCCAAGCAACTATTTGATGCCACTGTGTATCTGTAATTTTTTCGCCATTAGTATTTTTATAACTCTCGTTAGTAGCTAATGTAAATCTTGCTAATTTTTTACCAGATTCAAGATTAATAATTTCTGGATCTTGACCAAGATTTCCAATTAACTGTACTTTGTTTCTTAACGTATTCATAAGATAAGGTTTTTAAAAAGCCAAATATCATTAGTTCCATTTGACACTGCAAAGATGAAACAACACCCTAATTTTAGTCGGTAGTTACGCATTTAATGTCGGTTGTAAACGTTTGTTGTCGTTTGTAAACGGAAAAAGCGTATATTAGTAAACCAATTAACACATTATGAAACAGTCAATTACCATACTTATTTTGTTGTTTATTTCAATAAGCTACTCACAAACTAATACTGTAAAATTTGAAGACCACATGACGTCTCCAAAAGCCAATTTAAGTCAAGTCTCATGGATAGCTGGTCACTGGAAAGGTGAAGCTTTTGGTGGTATTACTGAAGAAATATGGAGTCCTCCTCTAGGTGACTCCATGATGTTTAGTTTTAAATTAATCAACGATGGTAAAGTTATTTTTTACGAACTTGGTGGTATTAGACAAGTGGATGACACCTTAATTTTTCAGCTTAAACATTTTGGTAACGACTTTAAAGGTTGGGAAGAAAAGGACGAAACTGTAGATGCTAAATTGATAAAAATAGATAACAATCGTGCATATTTTGATCAATTTACATTTGAAAGAATTAGTGAAACCGAAATTAATATCTACGTTGTAATTGAAGAAAATGGACAAACCGAAGAAGTAAAATTTAATTACAAAAAAGACTAATGACTTTTAATATAGAAACCGAAAGATTACTACTTCGCGAGTTAAGAGCTACCGATTTAGAAGGTATGTTTGAGTTAGATGCTAATCCAAATGTACATAGATATTTGGGTAACAAACCCATTAAAACTAAAGCCGAAGCTAAAAAAATATTAGACAGTGTTAAACAACAATATGCAGATCGTGGTATTGGTAGATTTGCTGTTATTGAAAAAGCAACAGGTGATTTTATTGGCTGGTCTGGTATTAGATTAAACACAGAATACAACATGAATGGATTTACAAAATACTATGATGTTGGTTATAGATTAATTGAACGTTATTGGGGAAAAGGCTATGCTACCGAGACTGGTAAAGCTGCTGTAGATTATGCCTTTAAAGTCATGAAACTACCTGTACTTTATGCAACCACTGAGGCTGGTAACCAAGCCTCACACAAGGCACTTTTAAAAATAGGATTACAATATGTCAACGATTTTTATTTTGAACAAGAACAATTAAACTTACGTTGGTATAAAATTGAAAACAAATAAATTATGATTAAAACCTGTCCAGAATGTGGAGATAAAATAGTTGGACGTATAGATAAAAAATTCTGTAGTGACGGTTGCAGGAATGCGTATAACAACAAAGTTAATAAGGATGGTAAAAACTTAATCCGCAACATTAACAATCGTTTACGCAAAAATTGGCGCATATTAGAAAGTCTTAATCCTGAGCAAAAAACCAAAACCACAAAAACTAAACTTGAAGCTAAAGGTTTTGATTTTAACTATTTTACAAGCACATATACAACCAAAGCTGGTACAATATATTACTTTGTTTATGACCAAGGCTATTTACCTTTAGAAAACGACTTTTATGCTTTAGTAAAACGTCAATAAGCATACTAAATCTATTTCCAATTATGTCCTTTAAGTTGCATTGCAGCTTTTAAAATATCCTTTTGGCTAATTTGACCAACCAGTTTTCCATCTTCAACAATTGGAAAACGTCGTCGTTTAGACTCTAAAAACTTGGCAGCAGCATCAAACACATTTAAATTACCATCAATGGTTTCAACATTTTTAACCATATGTTTTTCAACGCTATTATTTTCAGTTGGCATATTATAATAGCGACTGTCACTAATCTGCTTAATACAATCACCTTCGGATATAATACCTATCAATTCATTTTTATCATTTACAACTGGTCCTCCAGAAATTTTATACTTAATTAAAGTATCAATAACGTCTTCCACACTTTGCGTGGATTTAAAAGTTATTAAATCTCTAGTCATGTAATCACTAACCTTTAAAGATTGATTAGTGTCTAACTGTTGTCCCTTTCTTGGACCTTCAAAACTTTTAATTCCCATAATTTTAATTTTTTATTCACTTAAAGTTACTGATTTTTAAACTTTTAACCTAAACCATTAACAAACTAAATATTCAATTTTATAATATTATAAGATAAAAACACAGCTTAACAGCAATTAAAATCAACCTATTAATAATTAGTTATTTAAGAAAAATACTTCAAAAAAAAATTATAGTTTTGAAGCAATTAAAATATTTAAAATGAAAAACATACTTTATCTAGTAATTTTATGCTTCGGTCTTGGAGCAACTGCACAAACTAATGATGCTTTATCAAAACATTATGAAGCTTATTATAAACAAATGAAGGCTCAAGGAGATGTACAAGGTATAATTAATGCTTTGACGCATCTTAACCTTTTAAAACCATCTGAAGCAAGAAAAGACACTTTAGCTTACGTATATTTAAACGAAGGTAAGTTTACGCAAGCCTTAAATACTATTGGTATTGCGCAAAAGTCTACAGACTCTGACATTGCTTTAGAAGTAAAAGCTGTAGCTTTAAAAGCTTTAGGTGATTTAAATAAGTCTATTCCTTTTTTCAAGGCTATGCATGACAAATCTCCAAACGCTCCTGTGGCTTATGAGATTGCTGAAATTTATTTAAACTTGAACAACCTAACTGAAGCTAAAAAATATATTGATTTAGGTTTAGCGACTGTAAAAGACACGCAAGGAAAAACATTTTACGAAACACAACAACCTTATGCTGTACCTTTAAAAGCAGGTTTATATTATTTAGATGCTTTAGTTTTATTAAATAAAAATAAAGACACTAATATTAGTGCTGCATTATTAATTCTAGATAAAGCTTTAGCAATTGAGCCTGAGTTTAACATGGCATTAATAGCAAAAAACGCGTTAACAGCTCAACAAAATCAACCTAAAAACTAAGCTAGTTATTGGTTATAAAAAAAGCCTTCCCAATGGGAAGGCTTTTTTTTATGTTAGAGTATACTACCAGATTCTTACACGATCTTCTGGTGCGATATACATTTTATCTCCTTCTTTAATATCAAACGCTTTATAAAATGCATCAATATTTAATAAAGGTTGCACAGCTCTTGTCATTCCTGGAGAATGTGGATCTGTTTTTATTCTAGTTTTTAATGCATCATCACGCATTTTGGTTCTCCAAACGGTAGCCCAAGACATAAAGAAACGTTGTTCTGCAGTAAAACCATCAATATCTTCTGGTCTTCCATTTTGCTCAAAACTCATTTGTAAAGCGTCATAAGCAGCTAAAACACCACCTAAATCTCCAATGTTTTCTCCTAATGTAAAAGCACCATTAATATTGGTTTCTGGTAATACTTCAATACCTGAATATTGATCAGCTAAAGCTTTTCCTAAACCTTCAAATTGTTTTAAATCTTCATCGGTCCACCAGTTATTTAGGTTTCCATCTTTATCATAACGTGATCCTGAATCATCAAAACTGTGTGAAATTTCATGTCCAATTACAGCTCCAATTCCTCCATAGTTTACAGCATCGTCTGCAGTATAATTATAAAAAGGTGGTTGTAAAATAGCAGCTGGAAATACAATTTCGTTGTAAGCTGGATTAAAGTAAGCGTTTACCACTTGAGGAGCCATATACCATTCCGACTTATCAACTGGTTTTCCTAATTTTTGGATATCATCTTTAAAATTCCAAGCAGTAGCATTTAAAGAGTTTTGTAAATAAGACCCACCTTCTTCAACACTATTAATTTTTAATTCAGAATAATCATTCCATTTGTCTGGATAAGCAATCTTAACTTTAGTTGCTTTAAGTTTTTCAATCGCTTTTTGTTTAGTTTCTGGACTCATCCAGTCTAATTTATTTATACGATGCTCAAACGCTAAAATGACATTTTCAATCATTTTTTTAGCTTTTACTTTAGCCTCTGCAGGAAACTTCTTGTCAACATATAATTTTCCTAATGCTTCACCAACTGTACCGTTTAATGCACCTAAAGCACGCTCTTCTCTTGGACGTTGTGCTTTTGATCCATTTAATTCTTTTCCATAAAACTCCCAGTTAGCAGTTTCAATATCTGTGCTTAAATAACCAGCAGCACTATTAAATGTTTGCCATTTTAAGTATGCTTTCCAATCGTCTACATTACCATCAGCCAATACTTCTTGTAATCTATTAAAGTAACCTAAATCACCTATAATTACTGTATCTAATTGTTTTACACCTATACCAGAAATAAATTTTTTCCAGTTAACTGCTGG
Organism: Olleya marilimosa CAM030; assembly: GCF_000518485.1. GTDB lineage: Bacteria > Bacteroidota > Bacteroidia > Flavobacteriales > Flavobacteriaceae > Olleya > Olleya marilimosa. The sequence continues at coordinate 95,859 of NZ_JADR01000002.1, forward strand.
CACCATTTTTTGAACCTCTTCAATAGATCTTGGGTTGTAACGCTTACGTGCGTCACGACGATCTACTTTATCCATTTTAGCCTCTTCTAATCTAGTTTCGAAAGCTAAAATTTGTTCTGCTTGTGCTTTAGCTGTTGCTTCATCATCACCTAAATATTGGAACATTCTGGTGATATGTGCTACATACTTTTCTCTTTTTTCTTTTGAGTCTGCATCATCTTTAATATAGTAATCTCTGTCTGGCAAACCTGTACTTCCTCCTCCTAAATAGGCAACGTTACGGTTACTGTCTTTAGGGTCAGACCCTACACCAAATCCATAAAGACCACCTCCACCTTGAGGTTCCATTTCAATCATGTAAGCTTGTAAGTCTTCGATATTTTTTATAGCCTCAATTTTAGCTAAATAGGGTTTTACTGGCTCTATACCTAACTTATTACGACCAATTGTGTCCATAATAGTTTGGTAAAAATAAACTGCTTTTTCTTGATCAGAACCTGGTAATACTTTAATGTTTTCAAGATCTTTATTATCAGACATTGCAGCTTTTAAAATTGCTAATGCATCTGCATCTGTTTTTTTACGCAATTCTTGGAAACTTCCCCAAGTAGCTTGATCGTCCGGAATCTCGTTATTATCTAACCATTTTCCGTTAACATATCTAAAGAAATCTTCTTTAGGTTGTGTTGACTTATCCATGTAATCTAAATTGATCCCAGGAATGACTTCTAATTTTGCAGTTGGCTCTGCTGGCTTGTCCTCTTTACATCCCATAATGGTAAGACAGCCAACTATACCAATTACAGTTGATTTTTTAAGGTTGATTTTCATTTTTTTGATAGTGTTTATATTACGTGTATAATAATTGTTTAAGGTATAAAAAACGCGCCTACTAGCTAATAGTAAGGCGCGTTTTTTAAGTTTAAATTAACTTTTAATTAACAATTAGCTTTTTAGTGATTTTGCCAACATTAGTCTGTAAGTTTAAAAAATATACTCCTGTTGAAAAGCTACTTAGGTCTAATTGATATAATTTATCATTAGTTTGAGCTTCAAGTTTATTATAAATTAATTTACCTGTTAAGTCATAAACCATCACATCAAAACTTTGATTTGTTACAGTTTTAATATTGAACAAGCCTTTTGATGGATTTGGATACACCATGAAGTTAGAAGACTTAAACTGATCAACACTTAAGTTATCTGTACCTCTTATAACAAAATTATCAATAATAACACCTTCTTCCTGAACAGCTTGATCAGATTGAAACACAAATCTAAACATTATACTAGTCTCTGCATTTAAAGCTGTTAAGTCATAGGTATACTCTGACATTGTAGCAGATTGAGTATCTGTTCCGGACCACTGAGAGCCAATACAGTTAAAACAAGAATTATTTTCACCTTGTGCAGTATCATTATTGTACCAATTTGGATCTGTTGCTGTACCTAAAACAGTCCAAGTTAATCCTTGATCAATGGAGTACTCCATATATAAAATATCCCAATCGTCTTCAAGTTGAAAAGCCATATCAAACTTAAGCTCAGGACTTAATAATGTTGTTAAATCAAAGCATTGTGACACTAAATAACTTTTTACATTATTATCATAATCACCAGTTAAATTTGTACCATATACTTGGTTAGATAAATCTGAAGATGGGTTGTTTAAGACTGCTCCCGTTGGAACACCTCGTTGCCAATATTGTGTTGCAGCACTTTCGTCAATAACCAACAATGATTCTGCAGGTGTTTCAAAGGTATTTACTACTTGTGTTACACCACTATCATTAACATAAATAATTTTTTCTTCAGAGTCATTATTACTTGCATAAGCATCACCAGCAATAGTTGATGATACTTTAAATGTATAAATTCCTTTAGATAAACTTAAAGCTGGCAAGTCAACTAATGTTGATGTTTCAGAAAGTAAGTTTCCTGTCCAGTTATAATTATTGGAAATACCATCTATTAAATAATTAAAATCTACAGACGTAATAGTACTTAACCCATTGTTTTTAATTTCTACTTGTGGTACTATATTAGTATTACAATCTACTGCAGTACTAATACCATTAAGCGCTACCAATTTAACATCTGTAGCTGCCAATTCGGTTGGAATACTAGATTGCCATATACCTCTACCATAAGTTGCAGCAGTAATTTTATCGTCTGAAACATTTATTTCTACATCTGTTACTGCAACATTAGGTAAGTCGTTGTTAAACAAATCCCATGTTAAAGTATCATCATCATATCTATAAACCCCTAAACTTGTTCCTAAAAATAATGGATTTTTAGAATGTAATCCTTGATGTTTAATACTATTTTTAGTTACCGTTGGTAGGCCACTTGTTATGTCTGTAAAATTGTTTCCACCATCAACTGATTTTAAAACTTGACCAAAGAACCCTGAGGTTGTAACATATATTATAGCGTTATCAGAATTATTTACTTCAACAGAAGTTATATTAGAACTAAAAGTTGCCACAGTTGTAAATGAAACTCCTGCATTAGTACTTTTTCTTAACGAAGCATTTATTACCACATAGATATTATCTGGATTAATGGGATCAATCTCAATAGCATCTATATTAGTCCCAAATGAAGGTGATACAGCCACCCAATTATTTCCAACTAATTTATATAGTGAATTAAAACCAGAGTACAGTTCGCTATTAGCACTCATAGCCAAAGGTGTAATCCAATTACCATCTTCTCCAGCAGGAGCACCTACACTACCTGTTATTGCTCCACCTGCATTGGATGATATATATAATCCGCCTCCATTTTGCGTAAATCCATAATAATTATTAGAGTTTGCTGGATCAATAGCTGTATCCATACCATCTGCTCCATAGTAATTTTGCCACTGTCCATTATTAAATGCATGACCTCCATTATCTTGTAATCCGCCAACCATTTTATTAGAGCTTTGTTTTGATACTGCTACTCTATAAAATTGACTAATTTGCATTCCTGCTGTTAAGTCAGTAAAACTTACACCTGCATTTTGAGACTTATAAAAACCTCCATCAGTTCCTGCGTATAAGTCACCATTAAAAAATCTTAAAAAGTGAATATCTGCGTGAGAATAAGAAGATGAAAATGGAGCATTCCAATTATTAAGTTTAGTAAAACTTGTTTGATTACCAGTAACAAGCCCTTTCCAAATATTTAAAACACCTGTATAAATTTCGTTTTCATTTGTATCCGAAACAGCAAAAGCAAGATCATACCAAGACTGTGTGGATTCAAAAATATCACCATTATTTGCCAATGAAGCTACTTGTGTGAAATTAGCACCAGCATTTGAAGACTTATAAACACCTCTAAAACCGTAGCTGTTATCCGAAAGCAAAACATAGACCACTTCTGGATTTGCAGGAGTTACATCAATAACTATTCTAGAAACACCATTAAAGGGTAATCCTCCTGTAACCATAGTAAAAGACTCTCCTCCATCAATAGATTTATAAAACCTGTTACTAGAAACTGCATATAAAGTATTTGGATCTGTAGGTTTGATTTTAATGTCTTTAATATTTAATCCTACAGTACCATTTGAGGCGTTAGACGCATTAAGATTGCTCCAGTTTACACCACCATCAATTGTTTTGTAAACACCATTATTTGTAGCTACCCATAATATATTAGAGTTTGTTGGATGGATATAAATATCATTCATTGAGTCCGGAGAATTACCTGGATTTAATCCTGTAGTATTCCAAGTTAAACCACCATCTAAAGATTTCATGACACCAACACTATATGAGTCTCCTGCATCATCGTCTCCTGTAGCTATATATATAATATCACTATTATTGCCATCTATTGCAATACCTGACACACCTATTTGCGGTAAATCATCGGTTGTAGTTGTCCATGACAAACCAGAATCTATAGATTTCCATAAACCACCAGCAGGAGCTCCTGCATAAATTGTTGAAGGTGTATTAGGGTCTTGCACAACAACATTTACTCGACCTTGACCAGAAGACCAAGATCCAGTGTTAGAATGTGTAAAAGGACCAACTGGTTGCCAATCACTTTCATCCACCATAACGTTACTGCTTCTTAAACTAGTTTTGGTGCTTTTAACTTCTAAATAAGTATTCCACAACTCCAAAGATGTTGGTAAAGTACCATCTTCTTTTACAAAGTTTGACCAATAGGTTTGCCATCTTTTAAATGGTTTATAACCACTACCTTTAACACTAGGATCTCTAGTTTCCCAATACGTATTAAAAGCATCAACTATATCTTGAAACTTTACAGTTGTTGATCTGTCGCTAGAGGTTGCATTTAAGTTGCTCATCCAAGGTGCATCTTGATTAAACTGAGCAAAAGTTAAAGTGCTAAATAGCACAAAAACTAAGAGTAACATTTTTTTCATTTTTACTAACATTTTAAAATCAAAAATAGATGTTTTTTATTTAACTACTGACGTATTAACAAAAAAAATCGACAAAATACACTTGTTTTTAAACATTTAGTGCTTTTTTAATAATTTTAACTTTAAAATACTATCGGATTCCTTTTTTAAATTAGTCACAGCATCCACATCATTATTAGGGATAGCAATAGATAAAACATAATGTTTTACCTTCCATTGATTACCAACTTTTTGGATAACACCAGAACCTCTACAAATTTCCATTTGTGTATCTAATAATTCATCAAACCAAGCTAATTTTTGGTTATCGTAAACATAAATATTTCTTGACAAAGTAGTAAAGCTCCAAGCTTTTCCTTTATCAAAATATGGTTTTGAGAATGCTTTAAATTGTTCATTCTGCCAATTTTCGGTAGCATCAGTACCTATAAAAACACCATCATCAGTCATCAAATTAAAATATGCCTCAAAATTAGCTTCAGCAGCAGCTTTATGCCAAGCTTCTAAATTAGAATTTATATCCTCTTTAATTGAAACAACATCAACATGACCTTCTCTTATTTTACAAGAAAAAAATAGAATAAAACATAATAAATAATAGGGTAAACGCTTCATATTAATAAGGTTTTATAATAGTTTGACTGTCTTTTTCTATCTTCTTATTTATTTGAAGATTTAAATTAGAAAATGCCACAAACACTTGTTGTATTGCCAATAGTTTATCTTTTTTAGTACTTGTGTTTAAGCTTTCAATTTCTTGAAACTTATAAAGCATCGTTTTTAATACCAAAACTCTAGCTTTAATAGGCTCTGTATTTATCTGTTCCGGAATTGTCTCTTCTAAATCTTTAAGACTAGACACAAACAAATCTGTATCTGCATTAAAAAACGAAAAATCAGGAAGTTTAATTTTTTCTATTCCGTTTGCGACATTTAAATAGGGTTGCCAACTAGAAATCACCTTATTAGTCTTTGAGTCTAAACCAATATCTTTATAATTAACTTTAGCAATATCCTTCTTAGTTAACTTTAACGAATCCACTACAACAGTATTGTCTTCTGTTGGTACTTCTACATTTTCTACTTTATTTTCTTTCTTGCAAGCTGTTAATAACAACACTGCAATTACTAATAATTTTATAAATCTCATGGTTAAAAACTAAATGTTTGACACACAAATATATTAGATTAAAGAGTTAAATATTATTAAAACTGAAAATTGTTTAATCTGACCACATTTATATTTTTTTTATTAATAAATCTTTAAAATGTTATTACTTTTGAGCGCATATTTTATACATAATCCAACAAAATGAGCGAAAAAATATTAATTATTGGAGCTGGAGGACAAATAGGTTCAGAATTAACCTACAAACTTAGAGCTATACATGGTGATGCTAATGTTATTGCAAGTGATTTAAATTATAATAACTTAGAGCTAGTAAATTCTGGTACTTTTGAAATAATAGATGCTATGGATTATGCATCAATTAAAATATGTTGCGAAAAACATAATATTGACACCATTTACTTAATGGCTGCTTTATTAAGTGCAACTGGAGAAAAATACCCAATGAAAGCTTGGGATTTAAATATGCAGTCTTTGTTTCACGTTTTAAATCTAGCAAAAGCTAAGGCTATTAAAAAGGTATTTTGGCCTTCAAGTATTGCTGTATTTGGACCTACTACTCCAACTGAAAACACTCCACAATATACGGTTATGGAACCAACTACTGTTTACGGAATTACCAAGCAAGTTGGTGAGCGTTGGTGTGAATATTATCATCAAAAATATGATGTAGATGTAAGAAGTTTACGTTATCCTGGTATTATTAGCTGGAAAACATTACCTGGTGGAGGAACCACAGATTATGCTGTAGAGATATATCATGAAGCTTTAAAAAACAAAAACTATGAGTGTTTTTTAACTGAAAACACAGCATTACCAATGATGTATATGGATGATGCTATTAATGCAACTGTAAACATTATGGCTGCAGCGTCAGATAAAATAAAAATTAGATCTTCTTATAACCTTTCCGGAATTAGCTTTACCCCAAAAGAGATTGCAGAGTCTATAAAGAAAGAAATTCCAGAATTTAAGATTAGCTACAAACCTGATTTTAGACAACAAATTGCAGACTCTTGGCCAAGCAGTATTAATGACACAGAAGCTAGAGAACAATGGGATTGGAAACATCAATTTGATTTAGATGCAATAACCAAAGATATGTTGACTAACCTAAGTGATAAATCTTAATTCACTAATTTATCCTATGTAGTTTATTAAATTAAGTGCTCAAAAAGGCGTTTTAGGTTAATTTCAATTAAATTTATATTTTATAGAAGCAAACACCTAATAATAATGAGATTAAGGATATATGTATTATTTATTGTACTAGTAACAAGTCAACTTGTACATGCACAATACACGCCTTTCTTTGAGAATTTTTCGTTTTCGCAATATAATGCAGGAAATCAAAATTGGGGTGTTTCTAAAGCAGAAAACGGTAAAGTTTACGTAGCCAACAATAATGGATTATTAGTATACAATGGTTTAAATTGGGAGCTAAACACACTACCAAACAAGACTACAATCCGTTCTGTTTTAGTTGTTAAAAACAAAATATACACTGGATCGTATGAAGAATTTGGTTATTGGAAATATGATGAAAAGGGAGCATTAATCTATCATTCGCTTTCCCATTTATTAAACCAAAACAAATCACTTAATGAGGAGTTTTGGCAGATTATACAACATGAGAATAAAATAATTTTCAGGTCTTTTCTAAATGTATATGTATTTGAAAATAATACAATTACAAAAATAAAATCGTCCAACACTATCATATCTTGTTCTGTAGTTAACAATACTGTTTACGTCAACACTTTAACCAACGGAATATTTACTCTTGAAGACAAAACTTTAAAGCCATTTTTAAATAGTAAAGAGTTAGTAGATACTAAAATTATAAGCATAGCTAACTATAAAGACAGCTTACTTATAACTACTGCTTTAAAAGGTAGCTATACCTATCAAAACAACAGCTTACAACCAACCACGCTTCCCATTAATGACTTAATAAAAAAACACCAACTTAATAGTTTTTTAAAATTAAAAAATGGAAATATGGTGTTTGGCACTATAAAAAATGGGGTTTATGTTACAGATAATTTAGGACACGTCCTTTTTAACATTAATAAAGAAAACGGTTTAGTTAATAACACAGTATTAAACCTAATTGCAGATAGTGATGCTAATATTTGGGTTTGTTTAGACAATGGATTGTCTAAAATAAACTTAAAAAACAATATTACATATTACAATGATGTTTCAGGTAAACTAGGTGCAGTATACGATGTAATAAAATACAATAACACAATATATATTGGAAGTAATACAGGCTTGTATTATCTAAACAATGATCAACAATTAATATTTATTGAAGGGTCTCAAGGTCAAGTTTGGGATTTAAAAATAATAGACAACCAATTATTTTGCGGACATAATAACGGTACTTATTTAGTCGAAAACAAAACCATTAAACTAATTTCAAACTTTACAGGTGGTTGGACTATCAAAAAAATACCAGAGAATAACAGCTATGTTCAAGGTACTTATGGTGGATTAGTAAAGTTTAATAAAACACAAGACCGTTGGTCAGCAACGCATTTGGGACAACCCACAATTCCAATAAAATATCTAGAGTTTGAAGACAAAAATACTATTTGGGCAGCTCATGCTTATAAAGGATTAATAAAAGCTAGACTTAATAACACATTAGATTCTATTGTAGATTACAAACAGTACACCAACAAAACAATAGCATCAGACTACAACATAAAAGTCTATAAAATTAAAAACAACATTTGCTTTAAAACTAACGATGGATGGAAAACCTATGAGCCATTAGTAGATAGCATAGTTACTTATAAGTTTTTAAACGAAAAAATAGGTCCACAATCAGATGTTGTTTCAGAAGATTTAACCAATAGCCTATTTTTTAAAAACCAAAAAGGAATCATTCAATTTAAAGCCAATAACAATGATAAATTGGTTTTAACTAGAGACTATTATGATGACAGACTAATTGTTGGTTATGAAAACATATCACAAATCAATGACTCCATTTATGCGCTTAACTTAAATAATGGTTTTTTACTATTAAACGCAAATCAAAATTTTACCATTAATAAACCTATAAAACCATTAATAGAAAAAATACAAGTAAACGACATTAGGGTAAAAATTGACACTTCTGTTATAGAGTTACCTAATAACGGAAAAATCAGTATTTCTATAGCTTCGCCAAACTCAAACAATCATTTTTTTGAATACAGTTTAAGCACAAACGCAACTAAATGGGATAAAGTTGATAATGAAAACTTAGTCTTGTCAAACATCAAAAATGGAGACTTTTCAATATTATTCAGGACTTCCAATAAAGCAGGCGAAACCTCTCCAATAAAAACAATAAACCTTCATGTATTACCACCATGGTATAAGTCCAACACAGGCTTTATAATATACGCATTAGCCTTAGTTTTAGTTTTAGGTATTATCTACCTACTTCATAAAAGAAAAATGAAGAAAGAGCAAAAACTATTAGAAATAGAATTTAAAAAAGAGCAACAACAGATTTTAAAAGAAAAAAATATCGAAAATGATCGTAAGATTATTAAACTTAAAAATGAATCGCTTCAAAACGAAATCAAATTAAAAAGTAAACAATTAGCAAATACAGCAATTGCTTTAGTAAAGAAAAACGAAGCTTTACTGGAAATTAAAAAAGAACTTCAAATTAACGAAGGTCAGTTTCAAAACAAACAAGTTAGCAAACGTCTTCAGAAAAAAATAGATCATACCATTGGTCATAAAGACGAATGGGAAATATTTGAATACAACTTTAATCAAGTACATGAAAAATTCTTCAATCAACTAAAAACTAAACATCCAAAACTATCACATAAAGACTTAAAATTATGTGCATATATTAAGATGAATTTAGTAACAAAAGAGATTGCTCCTTTAATGAATATTTCAACCAGAGGAATTGAAACACACAGATATCGTTTAAAACGAAAATTAAACTTAACGTCAGAAGACTCGCTTACAGACTATCTAAACAGCTTCATTTAAGCGCATTTTTATCTAAATTATAACATAAATTACTACGTCAATACTACGTCACTATAACGTTTTAGTGCAGTGTTTATCAATTAAAGCTTTACTTTATAATACGTCAACACTAGCTTTGTTAACGTTGCCTTAACCTTGACGTAATCAAAATGTATTTGCATTTTAAATTTAACAATAAATAGATTGTAATTTTACTTCACTAACATTCTAAAATAAAAATACATGAAATTAAAACTTAATTTTCTATTCTTCTTTTTATTGAGCATTAGTATTTTAGCTCAAGATAAAACTGTAACAGGAATTGTTACAAGTGCAGAAGATGGCTTACCCTTACCAAATGTTAATGTTATAGTTAAGGGTACAGCTAAAGGAACAAGTACTGATTTTGATGGTAACTATACTATCACACTTTCTCAAGGCAATATACTAGAGTTTAGTTACATTGGTTTTAAAACAAAAAACGTTACTATTACCAATAACAACGTTTTAAATATTGCTCTAGAAGTAGATGCTCAATCTTTAGAAGAGGTTGTCGTTATTGGTTATGGTGCACAAAAAAAAGCCGATGTAACTGGAGCAATTACTACTATAGACTCAGAAGACATACAAAAAACACCTAACAGTAATGTAATGCAATCATTACAAGGTAAAGTAGCTGGTGTGCAAGTAACAAGTGTTGGATCACCAGGAGATTCGCCTTCTATTAGAATACGTGGTGTAAACTCTTACGCTGCAGGTGGAACACCTCTATTTGTCGTGGACGGAATGTTTTATGACAATATTGATTTTTTAGACAGTAGCCAAATACAAAGCGTGTCTGTTTTAAAAGATGCCTCCTCTATTGCTATATTTGGAAGACGTGGTGTTAATGGAGTTATTATCATAGAAACCAATGGTGGTAAATTTGAGAAAAAACCAGAAATAACCTATAATGGATACACAGGGATTCAGCATGCACAAAATGTTGTAAAAATGGCTAATGCCGAACAGTTTGTGACTATGGCTTATGAGTCTGGATCAGAATCTGATATACAATTTGTACAAAACGCAATCGAAAGATTTGGTAGAAGCAGAATAAACCCTAATGTACCAAATGTAAATACAGATTGGTATAACGAAGTGTTAAGAGATGCGACAATTACAAGTCATAATATTGCTATTAATGGTGGTAGTGAGTCTTCATCATATGGTGTAAATGCAAGTTACTTTTCGCAAGATGGTATCCTAGATATGAAAAACGAATATGAGCGTTTTAATATTCAATCCAATCTTGATTTTAAAGTTTCTGACAGACTTAAAATTGGTGTAAATTCTATTTTTAGTAATGCAACAAAATATAATCCAGAAAATGGCGCATGGTTTCAAGCCTATTTTGCAGTACCAATTTTACCAGTATACGATTATGCAAATACAGGCGCAGACCCTATCCCTTTTTCAGATGCAACAATTTTAGGTTACAGAGGATCTCAAAACCCTTTTCCTCAAATGACTTATAATAACAATCAATTAAAGATTAAAAAAATATTAGCTAGTGTTTATGCAGAGTATGATCTTGTTCCTGATAAGCTTTCTTTTAAAACATCTTATAGTCATGACTACTCTACAATAGCAGAACGTAATGTAAGGTTACCATATTTTATCTCGCAAAACTCACAAAGAGAAACCTCTTCTATTAGAAGAGCCAATTTAACTTACTCTACTCAATATTGGGATAACACCTTAACTTATAAAGACAACTTTGGTGACCACAGTTTTAAACTATTAGCAGGATCATCTTATGGTGACGAGCAAACAAACAGCTTTAGCGCAACTGGTAATGATGTGCAAGGAATAGATTTAGAAAGCTCATGGTATTTAAATTTTGCTGACCCAACCTCTTTTGCTAGTCAGGTTAACGAAATTGGTGACCGTTTTTACACTTTAGCCTATTTTGGAAGGTTAGAGTATAGTTTAAAAGATAAGTACTTATTAAATGCAACCGTAAGACATGAAGGTGACGCCAAATTCCCTAAAAAAATATGGGAAACAACACCAGCATTTGGTATTGGATGGGTTATCTCTAAAGAAAATTTTATGCAAAATAGTAATGTTATAGATTTTCTTAAACTACGTGCAAGTTGGGGACAATTAGCCAATGGACAATTAGGTGGAAGTGCTGGAACCAGAACGGTATCGCAATTAACTACTGCTATTGGAGACACTCAAACCAATGGTATTATTAGCTCTAGCAACTTTACAGATTTAGAAAGAGAAATATTAGAAGAAACCAATTTTGGTATTAGCGCAAGACTATTTAATAGCAAATTAACATTAGAAGCAGATTACTTTATTAGAGACACTAAAAAACTAGTTGTACCTGTTGACCAAGCAATTGTAAGTAATACACTTTTAGTTAATGCTGGTGAAATGAGAAATCAAGGTTTAGAGATTGCTGCAAACTGGAGCCAACCAATTAATGATAATTGGAGCTTTTCGGTAGGCGGAAATATTGGAACTTTAGACAATAAAGTAACAAAAATAAACACAGACCAAGGCTATTACGATACTGGTAGTGCAGAGTTTAGACAAAGACTAATGGTCGGAGAACCTGTAAATGCTTTTTACGGATGGGAAATTGACGGAGTATATCAAAACGAAGCACAAGTTGCTGCAGACCCTACAGCTCAGTATGAGCTTACCGAAAACAATAACCAGTTAGTACCTGGAGATTTTATGTACAAAGACCAAAATAATGATGGTAAAATTGATGCAGATGACAGAGTGGTCTTAGGGTCTTACTTACCAGATTTTACTTATGGTGCTAATATGCAAGTAAGCTATAAAAACTTCGATTTTTCTGTTGCAATAGCTGGTCAAAGTGGTAATGAAATTTTAAACCGAAAAAGAGGTGAAGTATTATTTACTAACGACACCAATATTGATGCAGATTTTGCAATAAACAGATGGCATGGAGAAGGCACAAGTAATGATTACCCATCTTCTGAAGGTAGAAGAAAAGGTTGGAACCAAAAAATGAGTTCTTTCTTCGTTGAAAATGGGTCTTATTTCCGTGTACAAAACATACAACTTGCATACACTATCCCTTCTAAATTAGTTGGTGGTAAAAATATGCCAGAAACTAAAATAACCTTTACAGCAGATCGTCCATTCACATCTTTTAGCTACAACGGATTTAGTCCTGAAGTTGCAAATGGTGTAGATAGACAAACATATCCAATTCCAGCTGTATATACTGTTGGTGTTAATATTAAAATTTAAAAATGCTTAAAATGAAAAATTTAAAACAACTTTTAAAGCCTCTAGCATTAATGTTAGTTGCATTTATGACCATAGTATCATGTAGTGATAAACTAGAGGAAAACGACGGTCAATTGTCTGCAGACGATTTAGATTTTACTGCATCAGAAGACATGATTTTACCTTTAATTGGAGCTTATTCTGAAACTTACTCAAGAGGTTGGGAAGACCCATTATTAATTGGTGTAAGAGGTGATGATGTAAACGCTGGAGGTGTTGGAGATGCTCAAGGTGGTTTTACTAACGCTGACCTTTACAATTATGATAATGGTTATTGGATGTATAATCAAGTTTGGGAAAACTTTTACGGAGACATTACAGACATTGTAAACTCTGGAGAAACAATTTTAAAATATAAAGAATTTGCTTCTGGAGACTATGTTAATTTAGCTGACCAATATATTGCAGAAACTAAAGTGTTAAGCGGTTTTCAACACTTACAAATGTCACGACTTTGGGGAGACATTTTTATAATAACCAACTCTAACGTATCTACAGACATTGATAATGGTGTAGACACTAAAGAAGAAGTTATGTTATACGTCTCAGAACTTATGGATGAAGCCATCCCTTTCCTAGCTGACATGAGACCAAATGAGAGAACAGATGTTCCTGGTGGAGTTACTAAATACACAGCTTTAGCAATTAAAGCTTTAGCAAATTTAGAACTAGAAAACTATCAAGCTGTAGCAGATATTACTGAAGAAATTATAAGCTCTAACAAGTTTAGTTTATATCCAGATTTTTATGAATTATTTAAAAAACCAGGAAAACTAAGCAACGAAAGCTTATTTGAACTACAGTTTTCAGACTACAATACTGATACAGGTAGTACTAACAACCACTTATACGCTCCTTTTGGACCTTCTAGCTGGACACCTGCTGTATCTACAGCTTCTGGAGGATGGGGTTTTTATGAACCTAGTTTAAAGTATATTAAATTTATGATAGATAGAGACGATGAAACACGTCTTGTAACTAGCGTATGTTTTACACCTCGTGGTATTGCAGAGATTATGCTAGATCCTAGCTACTCAACATTACCAAGTTACATTAGTAATGTAACTCCTGATGGAGACGTGTTTAATGACTATACTAGAGCCATGTTTGCAAGCGGAAAACACTACTTACCATCTAACCAATTAACTCCTGGAAGAAATGATTACGGTTCTAGCAAAAACTTTAATGTTATACGTTATTCAGAAATTTTATTAATGTATGCCGAAGCATTAACTCATGGTGCCACAGGTACAATTATGACTGCAGACCAAGCAGTAAACATAGTTAGAAACAGAGTTGGAATGGATCCAATATCTGGTGTAACAACAGATGATGTTATGGATGAAAAATTTGCCGAATTAGGTATGGAATGGGGAATCAGATATTTTGATATGATTAGACTTAATAAGTATGACGAATTAAGTTACGAAGGAAGAACCTTTACTGCACAAGACGAACTTTTACCTTATCCACAAGCACAACTAGACTTACTTCCATTAGAATAATATTAAAAGCCTTTAATTATGAAAAATATTAGTAAACATATATTATCCTTAGTGGCATTAATCTTAATGTCATCTTGTTACGAAGGTATAGACCCTTTAACAGAAGTTGATCCAGGTCCAGATGCTGGTGCACCAACTGTAAATGTAATTTTTCCAACAGAGGGTTCAGCAATTCAAGACATTGCAATTGAAAGCGCAATTGATATTCAATTTGAGGTATCGGATGATATCGAAATTCAAACAATATCCGTTAAAGTAGATGGTAGTCAAATTGCAACATTCAATTCATTTTTAGACTATCGTAATTTTAGTACTACTGTACCTCATAGTGGTATTACTAGCGGAGAACACACAGTAGAGGTTTCTGCTACAGACATATCAGGAAACACCACTAATACTTTAGTTAACTTTAGCAAAGAGCCACCTTATTCGCCTGTATTTAATGGAGAGTTTTTCTACATGCCTTTTGATGGAACATTTACAGAGCTTGTAACCATAACAGATCCAACACAAACAGGTAATCCTTCATTTGCAGGAGAAAGCTTTTTAGGTACAAATTCCTACAAAGCAACAACAGACTCTTATCTAACATTTCCTTTAGATCAAACTAATTTAGGAAACCAATTTACTGGAGCCTTTTGGTATAAAGTTAACGCTTCACCTGATAGATCTGGAATCTTAACAATTGGTGATGATGAAGTGGACAGAAACCAAGGTTTTAGATTATTTAGAGAAGGTAGCACTACAGAACAACGTATTAAAATAAACATTGGTACAGGTACATCTGACAGCTGGAATGATGGAGGTGTTATAGATGTTACTGCTGGAGAGTGGATTCATATTGCATTTACTATTTCTCCTACAGAAAGCGTTATTTATTTCAACGGAGTACCAGTAAACACAATTGCACTACCTAATCCTATAGATTGGACTGGATGTAATGATATTAATATAGGTGCAGGTGGTCCAACATTTAGCTATTGGAATCATTTATCGGATAATAGTGCAATGGATGAGTTAAGATTATTCAACGTGGCAATGACACAAACAGAAATCCAAAACATGATTAATGTGACCAATCCATATACACCAATCTATAATGGCGAAACATTTTATATGCCATTTGATGGAAGTAATACTGATTTAATTAGCTTACAAAATGCTTCAGAAGTAGGTAATCCACAGTCAACCACTGAAAGTTATGCAGGAAGTAATGCTTTTACAGCTACAACAGACTCTTACCTTACTTTTCCAATAAATAATCTTTTTGGAGACAATCAATTTAGCACAACTTTTTGGTATAAAGTAAATGCAACACCTGATAGATCCGGAATTTTAACTGTTGGTGATGATGCAGATGATAGAAACCAAGGGTTTAGATTATTTAGAGAAGGCAACGCTACAGAGCAACGTATAAAGGTAAACATTGGAACAGGCACTGCTGAAAGTTGGAATGATGGAGGCGTTATTGATGTCACTGCTGGAGAATGGGTACACATAGCCCTAACAGTCTCTCCTACAGAAAGTAAAATTTATATTAATGGAGCAGAAACACTTACGTCTGCACTTGGAGCAAGTATTGATTGGACAGGTTGTACCCAAATGGTTATTGGTGCTGGTGGACCAACATTTGATTATTGGGGACACTTATCTGACAGTAGTATAATGGACGAATTACGCATGTACAACACAACCCTTACACAGACTGAAATCCAGTCTATGTTATAATATTTATTAATAGCACCCTTTTTATTTTGATTTAGTTCTCCTATGCTTTAGCTGTATTATGGTTTTAATACAGCTGAGGCAATTAATCTCATAACTCAATGAAAATCCTTCCTAAATACTATACCGTTATCTTATT
Organism: Olleya marilimosa CAM030; assembly: GCF_000518485.1. Classification (GTDB taxonomy): domain Bacteria; phylum Bacteroidota; class Bacteroidia; order Flavobacteriales; family Flavobacteriaceae; genus Olleya; species Olleya marilimosa. The sequence continues at coordinate 112,061 of NZ_JADR01000002.1, forward strand.
AATTTTCACAGTGTTAACTAGCTGTAAAAGTAAAAAAGAAACACCTATATCAGATTTCAAATCAGTCAAATTACAATTGACAGACAACCAATTGTTAGACACAATACAAAAACAAACGTTTGATTATTTTTGGGAAGCTTCAGACCCAAATTCTGGTTTAGCCAGAGAGAGAGTTCACATGGACAACATCTATCCAACCACTCCAATTAACACAGTAACAACTGGAGGAAGTGGGTTTGGATTAATGGCTATTTTAGTTGGTGTAGAAAGACAATGGATTACAAGAGAGCAAGCATTGGACAGATACTTAAAAGCTATTACATTTTTAGAGACAGCAGATCGCTTTCATGGTGCTTGGCCACATTGGCTAAATGGTGAAACCGGAAAAGTAATTCCCTTTAGTAAAAAAGATAATGGTGGTGATTTAGTAGAAACTTCGTTTTTAATTCAAGGACTGCTAACGGTTTCTGAATATTTTAAAAATGGAAACCAAAAAGAACAACAATTAGTCAGCAGAATAGACAAATTGTGGAAAGATGTAGAATGGGATTGGTATACAAAAAACGGAGAAAATGTCCTGTATTGGCACTGGTCACCTGAATATCAATGGGAAATGAATTTCCCTGTTGGAGGCTATAATGAATGCTTGATTATGTATGTTTTAGCAGCTGCTTCGCCAACACATCCAATCAAAAAATCAGTATATGACAATGGTTGGGCTAAAAAAGGAGACATTGTAACCTCAGAGAGTATGTACGATATTCCATTGGTTCTAAATTATTACGAACACGACGACTCGCCTATAGGACCATTATTCTGGGCACACTACTCCTACCTTGGTTTAAACCCTAAAATAATTAAAGATAAATATGCAGACTATTGGCAATTAACAACAAATCAGGCTAAGATACATTATCAATATGCTGTTAAAAACCCTAAAAAATATAAAGGCTATGGAGATAGTCTTTGGGGACTAACTTCTAGCTACTCCATGAAAGGATATTCAGGACACAGACCAGGAGCAGATTTAGGTGTCATCAGTCCAACTGCAGCGTTATCTTCATTTCCTTACACACCAAAACAAAGTATGCAAATGCTTAGGTACATGTACACTAAACAAGACACTTTAATAGGTAAATATGGACCTTATGATGCTTTTAGTTTAGAACACAAATGGTACTTACCAAGATATTTAGCAATTGACCAAGGACCAATACCTGTAATGATAGAAAACTACAGGACAGGATTGTTTTGGAAACTTTTTATGGGTAATAAGGGTTTGCAAAGTGGACTCGCCAAATTAGATTTCAGTATCAAAAACTCGATATAAAGATGAAAAAAACACACCTCATATTACTTACTATAGTGCTACTGTTTTCTTGCGCATCAGACGAAGGTCCTGGCTACCAAGAACCATACATACCAAACAGTAACAATCCAGTCATCGAGCCCTTAACAGATCAAGAACTAATGGATTTAGTGCAAGAAAAAACCTTTAAATATTTTTGGGATTTTGCAAACTCACCTTCTGGAGCTGCCAAGGAGCGTTATCATCCAAATAACCCGTCATTAAATCAAAATGTAGTAACAACAGGAGGTAGTGGTTTTGGCTTAATGGCTATTATTATTGGTATTGAAAGAGGCTATATTACAAGAGACCAAGGCATACAAAGACTAACTACCATACTCGATTTTTTTGAAACCGCAGACCGTTTTCATGGCGCATGGCCACATTGGATTGATGGAGCCTCAGGACAAGTCATCCCTTTTAGTCCTGAGGATAATGGTGGAGACCTAGTAGAAACAGCATTTTTAGCACAAGGACTAATTTGTGTAAAAGAATATTTTAAAAACGGACCAACGCAAGAACAAACCTTAGCAAATCAAGCAGATGTCCTTTGGAAAGGTGTAGAATGGGATTGGTACACACAAGGTCAAAATAAATTATATTGGCATTGGAGTCCAACAAATCAATTTGCTTTAAACCTAGAGTTAAAAGGCTATAACGAAACACTAATTGCATTTATACTTGGTGCTGCCTCACCAGAACATAGCATAACAAACTCTGTATACACAGAAGGTTGGGCATCTAATGGAAATATAGCAACTGCCGAAACACAATATAATATCCCAATAATTTTAGATCATGCAGGATCAGGGACTGGACCTTTATTTTGGGCACACTACTCCTATTTAGGACTAAACCCAACAAATTTATCAGACCAATATGCAAACTATTGGACTTTAAACAAAAACCACACAGAAATCAATTACGCATATTGCGTAGACAATCCACTAAATTATTTTAAATATGGATCAGATTGTTGGGGTTTAACCGCTAGCTACTCACGTAATGACGATGGTACCATTGGATATTTAGCACATCAACCAGGAAACGATATTGGAGTAATATCACCAACTGCTGCCATAAGCTCTATACCTTATACACCAGAAAAATCTTTAGCAGCAATGCAATTTTTTTATAGTAAAAGTGACATTTTATTAGGTCCAGCTGGTTTTTATGATGCCTTCAGCCCAAAAGATAATTATTGGGTAGCAGAGGCCTATTTAGCAATTGACCAAGGTCCACAAATAATTATGATTGAAAACTACAGGACAGGTCTGATTTGGAATCTTTTTATGCAAAATCAAGACGTACAAAATGGTCTAAACACTTTAGGTTTTAACTATTAAAATCATTAAAAATGAAATTAAAAATAATACTACTAATTCTTTTTGTAAGCTTTAATACAATCCTTAATGCACAAACCGAAGCTTTTACAGAACAATCCTATATCAAAGATAATGATACCTTAAATTATAGGCTATTATTACCAAAAGATTTTACCAAGGACAAACAATACCCAGTTGTTTTGTTTCTTCATGGTGCAGGAGAGCGTGGTAACGACAACCAAAAACAACTAGCACATGGCAGTAAATTATTTTTAAGTCAAACAGCTAGAGACTCTTTTCCTGCAATAGTAATTTTTCCACAATGTCCAAAAAATGACTATTGGGCTAATGCAGAGGTAGACAGGACTACCTATCCTTTAACTATTACGTTTCCATCTGACCTTCCTCCTACTAATGCATTAAATTTAGTTATGCATTTAATGGAAGATATAACTCAAAAACCTTATGTAAATAAAGACCAAATATATGTTGGAGGTCTTTCAATGGGTGGCATGGGAACCTTTGAAATTCTTTACAGAAAACCAGACCTTTTTGCAGCAGCTATAGCTATTTGTGGTGGTGGTAATCCAAGTACCGCAAAATTATTTGCCAAAAAAGTACCAATGTCCATTTATCATGGCGCAAAGGATGATGTGGTAAAACCTCAACTATCCTTAGCGATGGTTAACGCTATTTTAGAAGCAGGTGGCACACCAAACTTTACATTATACGCTAAAGACAATCACAATAGTTGGGACTCAACTTTTGCTGAAACAGAATTATTATCATGGCTATTCTCTAATACAAAATTAAAAAATGAATAAACTATTTAACTTAAAAACAGCAACTATAGTATTAGTTACTGCAACCCTTTTTTCTTGCAATACTAATAGTAATTCAACAAAAAAAAATTCAGAAAACCCTTTTGAAGCACAAGTAGATTCCATCCTAAATTTAATGACTATTGAAGAAAAGCTTGGTCAATTAAATCTACCATCATCTGGAGATATTACTACAGGAGCATCTGAAAGTTCAAATGTTGCAAAAAACATTGAAGATGGTAAAGTTGGAGGTCTTTTCAATATAAAAACAGTCGAGAAAATTAGAGAAGTTCAAAAAATAGCTGTCGAGAAAAGCAGATTAGGTATCCCTTTAATTTTTGGAATGGACGTTATACACGGTTACAAAACAACATTTCCAATTCCATTAGGGTTATCTGCAAGTTGGGACATGGAAATGATTGAGAAAACAGCAAGAGTTGCAGCTACTGAAGCTAGTGCAGATGGAATAAACTGGACCTTCTCTCCTATGGTAGATATCTCAAGAGATGCACGTTGGGGAAGAGTGTCTGAAGGTAGTGGAGAGGACACGTATTACGGAAGTCAAGTAGCACGAGCAATGGTAAGAGGTTACCAACAAAACGATTTAACTGCTAATAACACATTATTATCTTGTGTTAAACATTTTGCGCTTTATGGAGCCTCAGAAGCTGGAAGAGATTATAATACTGTAGACATGAGTCGCATTAGAATGTATAACGAATATCTTCCTCCATATAAAGCAGCAATTGATGAAGGTGTTGGATCTGTAATGGCATCATTTAACGAAGTAGATGGTGTTCCTGCTACAGGAAATAAGTGGCTTTTAACGGACTTGCTAAGAGATGATTGGGGATTTGATGGCTTTGTAGTAACAGATTACACAGGTATAGAAGAAATGGTTTATCATGGTGTTGGAGATTTACAACAAGTATCTGCACAATCACTAAAAGCTGGTTCTGATATGGATATGGTTGCCGAAGGGTTTTTAAACACACTTAAACAATCTTTAGAAGATGGTAAAGTATCTATAAACGATATTGACACTGCTGTTAAACGCATTTTAACAGCTAAATATCAATTAGGATTATTTGATGACCCATACAAGTATTGTGATGTAAATAGAGCTAAAACTGAAATTTTTACTCAAGAAAATAGAGATTTTGCGCGTACAGTAGGTGCAGAATCTATGGTGCTTTTAAAAAATGAAAATCAAACATTACCATTAAAAAAATCTAGCACTATTGCTTTAATTGGTCCTTTAGCTAATACAAGCGTCAATATGGCTGGTACTTGGAGCGTGGCAACGGATCAAGAAAAATCTAAAACAGTTTTAGACGGTTTAAAATCGGTAGTTACCGATAAAGCTAATATTTTATACGCTAAAGGAAGTAACGTAGATTACGATTTAGAACTTGAAAAAAGAGCTACCATGTTTGGAAAAGATATTCCGCGTGATGACAGAACAGATAAACAATTATTAGACGAAGCGTTGGCTATAGCCAAAAAAGCAGATGTTATTGTAGCAACATTAGGAGAAACAGCCGAGTTTAGTGGAGAAAGCAGTAGTCGTACAAATTTAGAAATTCCGCAAGCTCAAAAAGATTTGCTAAACGCCTTATTAAAAACAGGCAAACCTGTTATCTTAGTTCTTTTTACAGGTAGACCACTAGTTTTAGTCGAAGAAAACGATACCGTTCCTGCTATATTAAATGTATGGTTTCCTGGTAGTGAAGCTGGACTATCCATAGCAGATGTTTTATTTGGAGATGTTAATCCGTCAGGAAAACTAACAGCTACATTCCCAAGAAACGTAGGTCAAATTCCGATTTTTTATAACCATAAAAACACAGGAAGACCTTTAGGAAACAAAGAAGGTAAATTTGAAAAATTTAAAAGTAATTATATAGACGTCAGAAACGAACCTTTATACCCTTTTGGTTATGGTTTAAGCTATACCACATTTGAATATAGCAATCTAAAACTTGACCAAACCTCTATCAGTATGGATGGAAAAATCAACATAACTGTAGACGTAACAAACACTGGAAATTATGATGGAAAAGAAGTCGTACAATTATATATTAGAGATGTTGTAGGCTCTGTAACTAGACCTGTAAAGGAGTTAAAAGGATTTAAAAAAGCATTTATCAAAAAAGGTGAAACTCAAACAGTAAGTTTTGATATTTCTGTAGAAGATTTAAAGTTTTATAATTACGATTTAGATTTTGTGGCTGAACCTGGTGATTTTGAGGTTTTTGTAGGCACAAATTCGGATGCATCCTTAAAGACTTCTTTTAAATTAACTAAATAATTTTCAACCATGAAAAAAACAATAGTTACTCTATTATTAGGTTTGATTTTTGTAGGATTGAATGCACAAGACATGTATTCGCCTTCAAAAAATATTAAAGTAACTTTTAATATCAATAAAAAAGGACAGCCAACTTATCAGGTCAATTATAAAAATAATCCAGTTGTTTTACCTAGTATAATGGGTCTATCCATTAAAGATGCTAATAACTTAACTAATGATTTTGAAGTTACTAAAACAGAGACCCTTTCTTTTTCTGAATCTTGGCAACCTGTTTTAGGAGAGCAGTCTTCAATTTTAAATAAGTACAATCAAACTAGAATATTTTTAAATCAAAAAAACACCAATAATAAGCTAAACATTGTATTTAAAATTTATGATGAAGGTGTCGCTTTCAGATATGAGTTTCCGTTGGATAAGACTGTAAAATACTTTACTATTTCTAACGAGAACACACAATTTAATCTAACAGGTAACCATACCGTATTTTGGATTCCTGGAGATTATGACAGTCAAGAATATGCTTATAATAAAACTAAAATCTCAGACATTGATAATTCAAAAATAGACTTAAACAATGGTGTTGGATTAAAATCTATTACTAGTCAATATCGTGTGCAATCACCATTAATGCTTAAATCTAGTGATGGCTTATATATTAATATTTTTGAAGCAGCTGTAGTTAACTATCCAATAATGCACTTGGATGTTGATGTTAAAAACTTTCAATTTACTTCTAACTTAGTGCCAAATGCATTAGGAGATAAAGCCTATTTAAGAACACCTTCTGTATCACCATGGCGAACAATAATGGTTAGTGATGATGCTAGAGATATTGTTAGTTCTAAAATGATATTAAATCTAAATGAGCCTAATAAAATCGAAGACACATCATGGATTAAACCTATGAAATATGTAGGGATTTGGTGGGAAATGCATGTAGGATTATCCACTTGGGATTATGCAGGAAGTCAAAACGCTCAAAACGCTGGAACTGCATTTGGTGAAATGATTCCCTCCGGAAAACATGGAGCTACAACAGAGAATACTAAAAAATATATTGATTTTGCTGCTAAACATGGTTTTGATGGTGTTTTAGTTGAGGGTTGGAATACTGGCTGGGAAGACTGGTATGGCAAATGGAAAGAGGATGTATTTGATTTTACAACACCTTATCCTGATTTTGATATTGAAGCAATTTCAAAATACGCTAAGTCTAAAGGTGTTAAAATGATAATGCATAACGAAACCTCTGGATCTGTTGCAAATTATGAACGGTATTTAGATCGTGCATTCACGTTAATGCAAACGTATGGTTATCCTGCTGTTAAAACAGGATACGTCGGAAAAATAATTCCGCGAGGCGAGTTTCATGATGGACAAACCATGGTTAATCACTTTAATTTTGTCGCACAACGTGCTGCAGATTTTAAAATTATGATTAATTCCCACGAAAGTGTTAGACCTACAGGATACCATAGGACGTATCCAAACTACATTGCTGCAGAAGCTGCTAGAGGAAATGAATTTAATGCATGGAGCAATGGTAATCCACCAGATCACGAAACCATTTTACCTTTTACACGTTTATTGGGTGGTCCAATGGATTATACTCCTGGTATTTTTGAAATTAAAATGAATGCTTACGATAGCACTAAAACAGAACAAGTACATACCACTTTAGCAAAGCAACTAGCCTTATATGTTACTATGTATTCACCTTTACAAATGGCAGCTGACTTGCCTGAAAATTATCAAAAACACCTAGACGCATTTCAGTTTATAGTTGATGTACCATTGGATTGGCAAAACTCTATTTACTTAGAAGCAGAACCAGGAGAATATCTAACAGTAGTCCGAAAAGACAAACATACAGACAACTGGTTTTTAGGCGCTATAACTAATAAAGACCCTAGAAAAACAAGTATCTCTTTAGATTTTTTAACTGCCGGAAAAAAGTACAAAGCAACGCTGTATCTAGACGGTAAAGATGCAGATTGGAAAGACAACCCTAAAAGCTATCAAATAATAACTAAAGAAGTCACTAGCAAATCTGACTTAAAGTTAAAGCTGGCTCCTGGTGGAGGAGCTGCAATTAGCTTTGAATTGATAGACTAATACATATAAGACAACAGATTTATGCAAAAAACAAATATAAATATGAGAAGCCTATTGCTTTTACTAATAGCAACAGTAATTTTTTCTTGTAAATTAGAAAAAGACAATCAAACAACAGAGTCTTTAAACGCTAATAATGGTAATAAAAGAGATTACAAAACCTATTGTAACCCAGTAGATATTGATTATTCATACATGTCACATTACAGAGCAGAAAATAAAGTGTCTTACCGTTCTGGTGCAGATCCTGCTTTAGTTAATTTTAAAGGCAAGTATTACATGTTTGTCACACGATCTCATGGCTATTGGATGAGTGATGATATGAGTAATTGGACATTTATTACACCTCAAAACTGGTATTTTAAAGGAAGTAACGCTCCTGCAGCAGCTGTAAAAGACGGTAAAATAATAGTCTATGGCGATCCGTCTGGAAGAGGTCCAATTATAGAAACTGATAATCCTGAGTTAGGTGACTGGAAAACAAAGTATGCGGTTTTAAATCCTCCTGGTGGCATTCAAGATCCAGATTTATTTGTGGACGACGATGGTAAAGTATATTTATACGAGGAGTCCTCTAACCTATATCCAATTCGTGTGGTTGAGCTTGATGCTGATAACTATTACGTTCCAAAAGGAGAGCAACAAGACTTGTTTAATTTACATCCTGATAAATATGGTTGGGAGCGTTTTGGACAAGACCATAAATCAGACATCAAGCCTTATTTAGAGGGTCCTTGGATGGTAAAACATAATGACACCTACTATCTAGAATATGGTGCACCAGGAACACAATGGAATGTTTATGCAGATGGTGTCCGAACTAGTAAAAGTCCGTTTGGTCCTTTTGAGTATGCACCTTACAACCCTATATCATACAAACCTGGTGGTTTTTTAAAAGGTTCAGGACATGGAAGCACAGTTAAAGACAATAATGGTAATTATTGGCATTATGCAACTATGGCTATTTCTGTTAATTATAAATTTGAACGTAGAATAGGCATGTATCCTGCAGGTTTTGAAGACAATGGTCAAATGTATGTTAATACTGCTTATGGTGATTACCCACACTTTTTGCCTGACACAAAGGTGGACAAGCATAAAGAGCGTTTTACAGGTTGGATGCTATTATCCTACAACAAACCTGTGACTACAAATTCTGGATTAGTAACTAAAGAGATAAATGTTGTAGATGAAAGTGACAGTGGTTATATGTTAGGACAGATTAGAGAGTTTGATATTTCTAAAATTAATGATGAAGAAATAAGGTCTTATTGGGTATCTGAGGTCAATGACGATTCTATTTACGTACAGGTAGATTTAGAAAAGAAAATGAGCATTAAAGCCATTCAAATTAATTTTCAAGATTTTAATAGCGATATATATGGTAGACCAGACGATTTAAGACAGCAATTTGTTATTGAAGGGTCAATTGATGGTAAATCTTGGCAAACCATCTCAGACTACTCAAAAAACACTCGTGACATGCCTCATGGTTATATAGAATTAAACAAACCTATGAATGCAAGATATGTTAGATACAATCATGTGTATTGTAGCAATAAATACTTGTCAATTTCAGAATTTAGAATTTTTGGAAATGGTTTTGAAGCTGTACCGCAAACACCAGCTAATTTTAAAGTAGAACGACAAGAGGATCGCAGAAACACCAATTTAACTTGGGACAAGGTAGACAATGCAACTGGTTATGTTATTTATTGGGGAATTTCAAAAGATAAATTAAACCTTTCTGCTTTAATGTACGATTCACCTAATTACGAATTAAGAGCATTAACAACAGACCAAAGTTATTATTATCAAGTAGAAGCTTTTAATGAAAATGGAATTTCTGCTAAAAGTGAAATCATATTTACAGAATAGTTTATCACTTAAAAAGTTTAAAAAAGCCACTAATTATAGTGGCTTTTTTTATGTCTTCTACTTTAGCATTCTAAACACTTCTATTAATTAGCTTTAATCAATAACGCTAGAGCAATCTAAATCAACACTATAAACAAAAAAATCCGATACATTTCTGTATCGGATTTATAACTTGCTCCTCCTCTTAGGCTCGAACTAAGGACCCTCTGATTAACAGTCAGATGCTCTAACCAACTGAGCTAAGGAGGAGTGTTTTTCGCTATTGCGAGTGCAAATATAAAACGTTTTTTGACTTCTGCAAAACAAAAATTAATTTTTTTTAATTAAATATTGCTTTAAAGATATCATTACCGTTTGCAAACAGCACTAAAGCAATCAAAATGAAGAATCCAACTAGCTGTGCTTTCTCTAAAAACTTTTCACTTGGCTTACGTCCAGAGATCATTTCGTATAATAAAAACATAACATGTCCACCATCTAAAGCTGGAATTGGAAGTAAATTAAGCACACCTAACATAATTGATAAAAATGCTGTTAAACCCCAAAAGTCTGGCCAACTCCATGTACTTGGAAACACATCGTAAATAGCTTTAAAGCCACCTACACCCTTATAGGCTCCTGTACTTGGATTAAAAATTGCTTTTAATTGCCCAAAGTAAGATACTATTTGACTTTTAAATTTTGTTGCTCCTACACCAAAACTTTCAATAAAACCATAGTCTTTTCTAACAATATCATAATATCCTAAAGCTTCTAACTCTTTAGGACTTGCAGACGTGATTATATCTAATTTACCTTTATCGTCTACAATTAACTCTCTTTGCACTGTGGTGTTTCCTCTTTTAAATACAGCAACTACTGTTTTACCTTTAGAGGCTTCTAACACAGGCTCTATTTGATCATAAAATTCTGCTGGCTGACCATTTAAAGTATACATGATGTCACCCGTTTTAAGATCTACATTTTTGTTTAAAGATGTATCTAAAACTTTATTGACAATAAAAGGTTTACGCATGCCAAACAAGCTTCTATCCTTGCTTGAAGATAATTGACCTAAAAAGTCTACTGGAAGAGTAACGGTGTTTACCACTCCATTTCTTTCATAGGTTACGCTATTGGCTCCAATAATATTTTTGCTAATATCTGATCTATTAATAATTTTTACATCATCAACTTTTATAATTTGATCACCTGTTTTAAAGCCTAAGTCTGTTAATAATGGATTTTCAATTAAAAAACCACCTTTAATACTAGAGGCAGCTATATCTGTATCTCCATAAGCAAAAGATCCTAAAATGTAAATAACTAATGCCAAAACAAAGTTTACAAAAACACCACCTAACATGATAATTAAACGTTGCCAAGCTGGTTTAGATCTAAATTCCCATGGTTGAGGTGGTAAAGCCATTTGCTCTTTATCCATACTCTCATCAATCATTCCTGCAATTTTAACGTAACCTCCTAAAGGCAACCAACCAATTCCGTATACGGTTTCACCAATTTTCTTTTTAAATAACGAGTATTTTACATCAAAAAATAAGTAGAATTTTTCAACTCTTGTTTTAAATAATTTAGCAGGAATAAAATGCCCTAATTCATGTAAAACAATTAATAATGACAGACTTAACAAAAACTGTCCAATTTTTATAATAAACTCCATGTAGTGTTTCTATTCTTTTTAATAATCGCCAAAAGTAAGTATTTACACTTAGTTTAAAAAGCAATAGCTTTAATGGTTTTAAGAATTAACAAATTTTATGAGTAATGTCATGGAACTTGCTAAACTTTTCATTGTATTTTTGCATTATAAAATTAAAACCTACAAAATGCTTTCTTTTTTCAAGGATTATAAGTTGTTTGCTATTGTTTTTGGTATAATTTCAATAATAATAATTTCTATTTTTTACAATATTCTAAAAGTAGACAAACCTTTACCAATTTATCAACCAGCAATGGTTAATACTGAGTTGGTTGATAGCACAATACAACATCAAATTAACTACCATAAAATAGCCGACTTTAGTTTAACCAATCAAAACGGTAAAACAATTACACAAGCAGACTATAAGGATAAAATTTACGTAGCCGATTTCTTTTTTACAACCTGTCAAACCATATGTCCAATTATGACTGATAATATGGAAAAAATCCAGAAAGAAATTATGAATGATGATGAAGTTATGCTACTATCCCACTCCGTAACTCCAGAGATTGATACTGTTGAGCAGCTAAAAAAATATGCTATAAAAAAAGGAGTTAATGATAAAAAATGGAACTTAGTAACTGGAGATAAAGGTGAAATTTACAGACTAGCTAGAAAAAGCTATTTAGCTGTAAAAGACGACGGAATGCCTGACGACTATGGGATGGTCCATACTGAAAATTTTATGCTAATTGATAAAAAAGGTCAAATTAGAGGATATTACGATGGTACCAAAACAGAAGATATTACCACACTATTAAACGATATTAAAAAGTTAAAAAAGGAATACGAAGAGTAGTTTTTGGCTTTCAATTTTTTTAAGCTGAAATTTTGCCATACTTTTGCTTCTTTAAAATCAATCTAAATAAGCTTGAACCATACATTAGACACATTAAAAAGAGGAGAACGCGCTATAATTATAGACGTGTCTTCACATTTGATACCATTAAAACTCCTAGAAATGGGATGTTTACCAGGCAATAGTGTAGAGCTGGTTCAGGTGGCTCCTTTTGCAGACCCACTATACCTTAACATAAACGGAAGTCATTTAGCTATTAGAAAAGAAACCGCTATTCATATCATTATCGAAAAAGAAGTTTAATGAGTAAGCAAATTAACATTGCCTTAATTGGTAACCCAAATACCGGAAAAACATCTGTTTTTAACGCCTTAACAGGTTTAAACCAAAAGGTAGGAAACTATCCTGGAATAACCGTTGAGAAAAAAGAAGGGATTTGCAAACTACCTAGAGGTGTTAAAGCGCACATTATTGATCTTCCTGGTACCTACAGTTTAAATGCATCATCTTTAGACGAAAATGTGGTTATCGAGCTTTTACTTAATAAAAACGATAAAGATTTTCCGGATGTTGCAGTAGTTGTAAGTGATGTTGAAAACTTAAAACGAAACCTACTACTTTTTACACAAATAAAAGATCTTGAAATCCCTACCATCCTAGTCATCAATATGGCTGACAGAATGAAATACAAAGGAATTTCTTTAGACATAGAGCATCTAGAACAAGAACTTAAAACTAAGATTGCAGTTATAAGCACCAGAAAAAATGAAGGTATTGAGAGCTTAAAACAGTTAATTTCTAATTATAAAGAACTATCAACTACGCCTTGCTTAAATGCGTCAGAAATTGATAAAGAGTATTTTGACAAATTAAGAAAAGCCTTCCCTAACCAATTACTGTATAAGTTATGGTTAGTAATTACCCAAGATGTCAATTTTGGTAAAATGGACCGTAATGAAGTCGAGGCTATTGCTAGTTTTAAAACTAAATCTAAAAGCGACTTAAAACGATTACAACAAAAAGAAACCATTAAGCGCTACCAATTTATAAACAATACGCTTAAAAAAGGACAAACTATTGATGCTAGTCAAGCAAAGGATTTACGCACTAAATTTGATCGTATACTAACACACAAAGTTTGGGGTTATGTCATTTTCTTTTTTATACTACTAACAATTTTTCAAGCCATTTATGATTGGTCAACAGTCCCAATGGACTTTATTGACGGACTGTTTGCTAATTTAAGCGATTGGGTTAAAAACGCATTACCTGAAGGTGCTTTTACTAATCTTTTAGCCGAAGGTATTATATCTGGTTTAGGTGGAATAGTGATATTTATTCCTCAAATCGCCTTCTTATTCTTGTTTATTTCAATTCTTGAAGAAAGCGGCTACATGAGTCGTGTCGTGTTTTTAATGGACAGAATTATGCGACGTTTTGGATTAAGCGGTAAAAGTATTGTGCCTTTAATTTCTGGAACTGCTTGTGCTATTCCTGCTATAATGGCAACTAGAAATATTGAAAGTTGGAAAGAACGATTAATTACCATATTAGTAACGCCTTTTACAACATGCTCTGCAAGATTGCCAGTATACCTAATTATTATAGCATTAGTTATTCCAGAAGGACGTTTTCTAGGGTTAAGTTACCAAGCTTTAACCTTAATGCTATTATACCTTTTAGGCTTTGGAGCTGCAGTAGTTTCTGCTTACATCTTAAATAAAGTTTTAAAAATTAAAAGTAAAACTTTTTTTGTGGTAGAAATGCCAAACTATAAATTACCTTTATTTAAAAACGTAGCAATTACTGTATTAGAAAAAACCAAATCGTTTGTTTTTGGAGCAGGAAAAATAATATTAGCCATCTCAATTATACTTTGGTTTTTAGCTTCTTATGGTCCTGGAGAACAATTTAATAATGCCGAAAATATTGTCACTACAGAGTATGCTTCACAAAATTTAAACGAGGAAGAATTAGGACAAAAAATAGCGTCACATAAACTAGAACATTCCTTTATTGGTATTGCTGGACACGCTATTGAACCTGTAATAAGACCATTAGGTTACGATTGGAAAATAGGAATTGCAATAGTAAGTAGTTTTGCTGCAAGAGAAGTTTTTGTAGGTACTTTGGCAACCATTTATAGTGTTGGTAACGATGATGAAGACACTATCAAAAACCGAATGGCTGGAGAAGTCAATCCAATTTTAGGAGGTCCTTTATTTAATTTTGCTTCTGGTATTTCATTACTACTTTTTTATGCTTTTGCAATGCAATGTATGAGTACATTAGCTGTGGTTAAAAAAGAAACTAATACGTGGAAATGGCCAACATTGCAATTGATAATCATGACAGCAATTGCCTACATTTCGGCTTTAATAGCTTATCAATTTTTAAAATAAAATTATGAACGCAATTATCCAAAACATACTGGTATTTATCACGCTAGGATTTGCTTTGTTTTTTCTTTATAAAAAATATTTCGTTAAAACGAAATCAAAAAAAGCATGTGGAACTGACGACTGTGGTTGTCATTAAAAGTTTCCAATCCATAGACTTAATACACTACTTGTATTAAAGTATTCTATAATAAAAAGCAACGTTACTACTTCTAATATTTTTATGATTGTATTAATAATTTAATTGATACTATTAAAATCTTGTTAGCCTATTTTAGAGTGTTCAAAAACTAACACCTATTACTTTAGTAACTTCATCTTAATCATTTGCCTCTTTTACTAGTCCTATTTCAAACTTAGTGTCTAGCCTTAATAAATACAAATTGCACAAAAGGTTAATGATTTATCAATCCATTTTACTCTACACCACAAACAGGATTCCCTTAAAAAGCATGTCAGTTATTCATTAATTTTAAGTTTCGATTCAAACAAAAAAACTATAAAACGCTTTAATACAGCAACTTATATCTATCACCAAGAGATATTAAATTATTGATTTTTATTTTTAAAAGAAATTTATTGTGTTATGGTTAATTCAATTACAAAATTTTAGCTACATTTGAATAATATTTAAGTAACCTTAAAAATTTATTAAAGCAATAGTAAATGTCAGTAGCAATAGAAAATTTTGTAAAAGCAATCTACAAAAGTAAAATCAACGATATCACAGACACCAAACCTGGCAACATTGCAAAACTTCTTGGCATATCAAATGCAGCAGCAACAGATATGGCAAAAAGTTTAGCCACTAAAAACTTAGTAAACTATCAAAAATACAAAGCTTTAGAGCTAACTGACGAAGGAGAGAAATTAGCACTTAAAGTGATAAGAAAGCATAGACTTTGGGAAGCTTTCCTTCACAAAACCTTTGATATGTCTTTACATGAAATACATCGTGAAGCAGAACTACTTGAACACGAAACTTCAGACTTTTTAGCAAATACAATCAGTGCCTTTTTGGGTAATCCAAAATTTGATCCTCATGGTGATCCTATTCCAAACCAAAATGGCGAAATCACAACAAAAGACACCTCTATTTTACTTTCAAAAACTAAAGAAAATAAAACCTATGTCATTGCTAGATTAATGAGTGACGACAAAGAATTTTTTGATTTTTGTGCGATTAACGGTTTAAAATACGGAAACCAGCTAACTGTAATTAAACAGTTTAGCAAAAACAAAATGACACAAATAACAATAAATAATAATACAATTTTATTAAATCAAGATTTTACAAAAATTATTTACGTTAATGAAACTAACTAAAACACCCATAGCTTCAGTGATAACAAGTTTTGTACTATCTATTTCAGCTTTAGCTCAAGAAAATATCCAATCACAACCATTAATAACAGATAGACCAGATCAAACAGAATCACCAAATGTGATTCCAAAACGGTTTATTCAGATTGAAACTGGAGCTTTTTACAATACTTTTAAAGAGAATAACATCCAAACAGAAAATTACACATATAATACAACATTAGTGCGTTATGGCGTATTAGATAATGTAGAATTACGTTTAGGATGGGACTTTACAGAAGGGTCAACAACTATAAACAGTACTAAACTAGATAATATTACAAGTGGTTTTTCGCCTTTATTATTAGGAATCAAAACTAGTATTGCTATAGAAAAGGGACTATTACCAGAAATTGGCCTCTTGGGTCACCTATACCTACCAGTAACAGCAAGTACAGATTATAAACCAGAAACAACAAGCATTGACTTTAGGTTTGCATTTTCCCACACTTTAAGTAACAATACTAATGTATCCTATAATTTAGGAGCTTATTGGGGAAGTGATTCTTCTGAAGCCTCATACGTCTACACTATTGCTTTTGGACAAGGCATTACAGAAAAATTAAGTGCTTACGCAGAACTTTATGGTGATTTACCAGAAAACAACAAAGCAAATCATCTTTGGGATGCTGGACTAACTTATTTAATAAATAATAATTTACAATTAGATGCAACAATTGGAACAAGCATTACTAAAGGACAAGATCTATTATTAAGTTCAGGTGTTAGCTTTAGAATACCATCAAAAACCAAAAAATAACATGAAAAAACTTTTATTTATACTTTTAGTTTATGCAACACTATCAAGTTGCAATACAAACAAAAAAGAAAACGGTAAACTAAACGTTGTCACCACAACCACAATGATAACTGATTTAGTTAAAAACATTGGTAAAGACAGTATTAATATTAACGGTTTAATGGGAAGTGGTGTAGATCCTCATTTGTATAAAGCAAGCGAAGGTGATGTAACCAAATTAGTTAATGCAGATGTTATTTTTTATAATGGTTTACACCTAGAAGGAAAACTTGTCGAGGTCTTTGAAAAAATGGGAAGCAGTACAAAAACACCAATTGCTTTAGGGGAAGAAATAGATAAATCAACCCTAATTGGATCAGATTATTTTGCTTCTAATTACGATCCACACGTTTGGTTTAACATTGAGTACTTTAAGCAATTTACCAAAAAAGTTACTGCTGTTTTAATTGAAAAAGACGCAAAAAATGCTAAATACTATAAAGCAAATGAAACAGAATACTTAGCAAAGTTAAATACATTACAAAAAACAATTACAGCAAAAATTGAAACACTTCCAAAAGACAAACGCATATTAGTAACAGCACATGATGCTTTTAATTATTTTGGAAAAAACTACGGATTTGAAGTCGTAGGCTTACAAGGTTTATCTACAGCAACTGAAGCTGGAGTAAAAGATGTTCAAAATTTAGCTAATTTTATAATTGAAAAACAACTTAAAGCAGTTTTTGTTGAAAGCTCAGTACCAAAACGCACTATTGAAGCGCTACAAAAAGCAGTAAACGCTAAAGGACATGATGTACAAATTGGAGGTACATTATATTCTGATGCTTTAGGAAGCGCAGGAACCACTGAAGGCACTTATATTGGCATGTTTGAATACAATGTCAATACTATAGTAAATGCCTTAAAGTAATTAGTTAGTAAAAAAACTTAGGATTAACCAATAATTTCATAAAAGATAATGTCCTATTTCAATTCGAAGAATTGAGTGCCAAGGCGAAGAATAAATGAAGAAAAGCTTCGAAAATAGGAGAACGCAGTTCGACGCGAAGTTTTCGAATTGGTTTTCAGTTTAAAAACTGAAAAATTCCTTGGCTTGGATGTCCTTTTTTGATTCGTTTTTTGGACAAGCAAAAAATGAATAAAAAATATTAAAAACCATGAGTGGCAATAAGAGCAAGACTACTTCTTCCTCAGGAGTAATAGCAGTAAAAATAGATGACCTAACAGTAGCATACAACTACAAACCTGTACTTTGGGATATTGATTTAGAAATCCCAGAAGGTGTCCTTATGGCTATTGTTGGACCAAATGGAGCTGGTAAATCAACACTAATCAAATCTATCTTAGGTATATTAAAACCTATAGCAGGAAGCGTCACTATTTATGGCAAACCCTATAGCAAGCAACGCAAGCTAGTCGCTTACGTACCACAAAAAGGAAGTGTAGATTGGGATTTTCCAACGACTGCTTTAGATGTTGTAACCATGGGAACTTATGGTAGTTTAGGATGGATCAAACGACCAGGACAAAAACAAAAAAAAGCAGCTTTAGAAGCTCTAGAAAAAGTAGGCATGCTACCCTTTAAAGGTAGACAAATTAGCCAATTATCTGGCGGACAACAACAACGCATCTTTTTAGCACGAGCATTAGTACAAAATGCATCTATTTATTTTATGGATGAACCTTTTCAAGGGGTTGATGCAACCACAGAAATAGCTATTATTAATATTTTAAAAGAATTACGTAAAGCAGGCAAAACAGTTATCGTAGTGCATCATGATTTACAAACCGTTCCAGAATATTTTGATTGGGTTACTTTTTTAAATGTAAAGAAAATAGCAACAGGTCCAGTTAAAGACATCTTTAATGATGATAATTTAACTAAGACGTATGGTATTAACTATAAAGTAAGTATTCAAGAATAATGGATTTACAAGAATATTTTTCTTTAGTCTTTAGCGACTACACACTACGAACCATTACACTTGGAACAGCAATTTTAGGTGCAGTCACTGGTATGTTAGGTAGTTTTGCTGTGCTTAGAAAACAAAGTTTACTTGGAGATGCTATATCACATGCTGCCTTACCAGGAATTGCAATTGCATTTTTAATTACAGGTGCAAAAGACAGTAATACTTTACTTTTAGGAGCCTTAGTAAGCGGATTAATTGGAACCTTTTGGATTAGAGGTATCGTCAAAAAAACACATTTAAAAAGCGATACTGCTTTAGGATTAATATTATCGCTTTTTTTCGGGTTTGGTATGTTATTACTGACTTTTATTCAAAAACAACCCAATGCTAATCAAGCAGGTTTGGATAAATATTTATTTGGTCAAGCAGCTACTTTGGTAGAAAGCGATGTTTGGCTAATGGCTATAGTTACAGGATTATGCTTATTTGTATTGTTACTATTTTGGAAAGAATTTAAAATCTTGCTCTTTGATGCTGATTACACTAAAACTTTAGGCTTTAACACTAAAGTCATCGATATTTTAATTACCAGTTTTATAGTTTTAGCTATAGTTTTAGGACTACAAACAGTTGGTGTTGTTTTAATGAGCGCTATGTTACTGGCTCCTGCAGCAGCAGCAAGACAATGGACTAATAGCTTGTCAAAAATGGTACTTCTAGCAGCTATATTTGGAGCCTTTTCTGGAGTTTTTGGAACAGCCATAAGTGCTAGTCAAACTAATCTATCTACAGGACCAGTCATTGTATTAGTAGCTTCAATTTTTGTAGTATTCTCGTTCGTATTTTCTCCAAGTCGAGGCTTATTATTCAAACAAATTAGATTTATAAAAAACAGACGCGATTTAGAGCTTCATAAAACCTTAGCATTTATGTATCATATTGCTGAAACACACGAAAATATTTCGCATCCACATACTATAAAGCTCCTTAATAACTTTCAAGGATTTACACGTAAAACACTTCAAAAGCTAGTAGAAAAAAATTACGTAACTCTAGATGGAAATATGTGGAGCTTAACAGAAGCAGGTTTTAAAACTGCAGCCAACTTATACACTAAACAAACGACTGAAGATGAATAGTGCTCAAATAGAAATACAATTAATTGCTAGTTTAGTCGCAATTGCATGTGCTATTCCTGGTACCTTTTTAGTGCTACGCAAAATGGCAATGATAAGCGATGCCATAAGCCATTCCATTTTACCAGGAATTGTAGTCGGTTTTTTTATTACGCAAGATTTAAATTCGCCATTATTAATTGTATTGGCAGCATTAACAGGTGTAATCACAGTGGTATTAGTAGAATATATTCAAAAAACAGGTTTAGTAAAGGAGGATACAGCAATAGGCTTAGTGTTTCCTGCATTATTTAGTATTGGTGTTATTTTAATCGCTAAAAATGCTAACGATGTCCACTTAGATGTTGATGCTGTTTTGGTAGGCGAATTAGCTTTGGCTCCTTTTGATAGGCTAATCGTTTCTGGTGTTGATATTGGCCCAAAATCGTTGTGGATTATTGGCATAATATTACTAATTACAATTACGCTTTTGATTGCCTTTTTTAAAGAATTAAAAGTAAGTACGTTTGACAAAGGTTTAGCTGCGTCATTAGGCTTCTCTCCTGCTATTATTCATTATGGATTAATGACAGTGTCTTCCGTAACAACCGTTGGTGCTTTTGATGCTGTTGGAGCCATTTTAGTTGTAGCATTAATGATTGCGCCTGCTGCAACCGCTTATTTACTAACTACCAATCTAAAAAAGATGCTAGCTTTAGCTATGTTTTTTGGAATATTTAGTGCCATTTCAGGTTACTGGTTGGCGCATTTGTTAGACGCATCCATTGCAGGATCTATTACCACAATGTTAGGTTTAATATTTTTAGCTGTGTACTTATTTGCACCAAACAAAGGTGTAATTGCAGTTATGTATCGCGAAAAACAACAACGTACAGAAGTTAGCCTATTAACCTTTTTACTGCATTTAAAAAACCATAATGAGGTTGAAGAACGTCACGTAAATCATTTAAGAGAACACATAAATTGGCAAAAAGTAAGAGCCAAAACTGTATTAGAATTGGCTCTTAAAAATAATATGATTGTTGTTAATAATGATATTGTATCATTGACTAAAAAGGGAGACACCTTTACCTCCAAAGCAATTGATTATATTATCACTAATAAAGATGCGCAGATAGAAGATATGAAGGACGATTTCTTTTTGTTTAGAGGTTAATTAAAATCCTTATTTAAATTTCGTAATTCTGTTTTTAATTGGTCAAGACTAACTTCTTTAAAACTTAAGTCTAACATTGTAATTTGCTTTGTACTCACATCTTTAAGCCCTAAAAACAGTCTATCATCAACCTTTTTAATAGCGACTAAAATAACTGCTTCATTTGCTGTTACTGTTCCAAAATCATAACTATCACCAACGCTTCTACTTGGTAAAATCGAGTTTAAAGATTTAAATACCATCTTGACATCTGCACCATTAGCATCTTTAATTTTAAGTTTAAATTTTACTGCGTTTTTGGTGCTTCTTATAAAACGATCACAATTAATCCAACCTAATTTTGAACCATAAAAAGCATATCTAGACACATCGTTAGCTGTTACAGTACCAACTAATCCTGTGGTCGTGGAATCTTTGTTTTGTAATCGCTCCTCAAATTTTTTCTCAAAAGATGTTTTATCCTTTACAGTAATTAGATTTGGGTTGTTTTTTGTACTAACTCCAAGACTAAAATTAATTGGCAAGCTATAAGGTACAATTACAGTATAATCACGTTGCTTACCTGGCTTTAGTTTTGGTATTAATTTTAAAACTCTAATAGCCTCTTTAGCCAACAATGTATGCGCTGCAAAAACTTGAATATCAACAACCTCTCCTTCTTTATCAATTTTAAACGATGTTAAAATCTTATGTTTTCCAGTTAGGTTTAAATCTTCAGCGATACTAGTATTAAAATTTTTAGATATTAGTTTTGAAAGCGCTTGATCAAAACATTGTTTTTTCGCTGCGTTTGTACCATTTTCACAACCAGGAAACACAGGAACTTCTTCTACATATTGAATCGGTACTTCCACGTCTTCTTCTTCAATTAAAACCATTTCAGTAGAAGTTAAAACAGCATTACTTTTGTGTGTGATATTATCTAAAGTCCAATTAACGCCATCTTTAATTTCTTCACCTAAAAAAAGCTGCATATCTTTTTTCTTACTTCCACGTGAAGAGAATACATATTCAATATTACTTCCAAGTTTTAACTGTAATTGTTTATTATCTTTTAATGCTTTTATAAACAGCATTCCTCCGGTTTCCAATTGGTTGCCATCAGATTTTGTGGTTAAATTAGCCAGTAACATATCTGATAATTTATAAAACTCTGTAACTTCTATATTAACCTTTCCTCTAGCTAATTTCCCGTTTGCATCAATAAAACATTTTGCTGGAATGATTATAACTGTACCTTCTTTACAGGTTAGAGTCGTTTCTTTTTCTGTATTAATTTCTATAATCTGTGGTGCTTTTTTTACTGAATTATAAAATGAAATAAGGCTTTTGCTTGTGTTTTTAGATGTTTTTGAAACCGCAACACCTTCTTTAACCGAAACTGTATTTTCCTTGTGTCCTTTTGCTGATTTTACTTCTGAAACTGTTTTTTGATACGGTACCGTTTCATTAATTACTAAAGTATCATTAACTGGTTTTAGTTTTGCTAATTTTGGGAATTTACTATCAAATTCTGTTTTAGAGAAATAACCTAAATTCTCTATTAAAATAGTGTCTTGAATAATAGTAATTCCTCCATAAACATTTGTCTGTTCTATATTTTCGATTGATTTTGTAATTTTTTTAATAACAACAAATTTGTGTTTTGAAGAGTCCGTTAGTTTTACTGAAGTTTCTGTTCCAATACGTTTTTCATTTTGAAAAGACTCCTTTTGATTCTCACCATTTGATTGATTAAAAAACAAATAATAGGACATAAGCAACAGCCCTAAGGTCACTATAACTAAACCTGAAACTTTAAGCCACTTTGTCTTAATATAACTACGCTTAGCAGATGCAATTTCAGCTTTAAGGTGTGTACGTTTTATACCTTCTAAGACTATTAAATGCTCTTGATAAATTGCATTAAATTCCGCATTAGTTTTAAGTTTGTTTTCAAAAGCTAAAACCTCTGTATTTGATAATTCTTTATTTAAATATTGATTGATTAAGTCTATATGTTGTATGTGATTTTCCATGTCTGAGCCGAATTAAGATTGGGTATTATTTTGATAGATGTCCTTCGCTTTTTTTAAGCACTTGTACTTTTGGTTTTTAGCCACTTTTTCTGACTTAAACTGCATCATCGTTGCAATGACTGAAAAAGTTATTTTTTGTACATAAAACAGTTGTAACAACTGCTGACATCGTTCTCCTAATTCGCGAAAAGCGTTCTCGGCAAAGCGATATTTTTTTTCTTCTAATACATGTTGAAATATTGAGACTTCGTTATCCTTCAACTCATGAAGTTCTTGAGTAGTAAATTTGGTTTGCATGTCTTTCCAAACAAATCTGGATACGGAATACAAATAAGTGTAAAATGAAGCAGTTAATTTAAAATTAGACTGCTCTAAATTACGATTAAGAATAATTAATGCTTCCTGAAACACATCTTGTGCGTCTGACTTTTCTCCACCTTTGGATAAGACTAATTTTTCTATTCTAGGATATAAACTATACAGTTGTTTAAACGCTCTGTCACGTTGACCTGTTTTAAAGAATTCTAATATTTTTTTATCGTTCATAAAATATCTTTATTCTTTAATGGTCAAAACTTAAAAAGGTCTCCTATAGTTTTATTAAAACCCTCTTTCTTTTTGTAAAAATTCGTAAGCTTTTTGAACTTGTTTAAACTTATCTTCTGCTCCTTTTCTATGCTCTTCTCCAAGGTGCTCTACACGATCTGGATGGTATTTTTTAGCCATATTACGGTAAGCTTTTTTAATTTGATCAACTGTAGCTGTTTTGTCTATTTCTAAAATAGT
Source organism: Olleya marilimosa CAM030 (assembly GCF_000518485.1). GTDB lineage: Bacteria > Bacteroidota > Bacteroidia > Flavobacteriales > Flavobacteriaceae > Olleya > Olleya marilimosa. Next base: position 135,896 of record NZ_JADR01000002.1, read on the forward strand.
ATAAGCATTATCACTACTATTATAAAACATAGCTTTTATACTGGAATAATCGCGACTACTAATGCCTAAATAGTTAGCAATTCTATTAATTTGATCCTCTTCATCATCGGTAACCATGCCATCTGCTTTTGCAATTCCGAATAAAAAGTGTAATAATTGCAAACGTGATGCATGATCCATCATTTGTTGGATTTGCTTACAAACATCTCTTGTAGACACGTTTTGATTACTTATATTTTTAAATAATTTAAATGCTTTATTTGCACGATCTTTTCCATAAAGCTCTACAAATTTATTACGCACAAAATCCAATTCGCGTTGGTCTTGGACACCATCTGCTTTTATAATTACAGACGCTAAGATTAGTAAACTTACCTCAAAATCTCCAGACGTTGTTTGCGCACGACGTTGTTGTTGGGTTCTGTAATTAGGCTGTGTTCTATAATTTGGTTCTCTTTTTTGCTGTTTGTTTGGGTTACCATTTCCTAAAAGGTTTCCTTTTTCAGACATTGCATCTCCTAGACTACCAATTGCCAACCCTATAATTGCTCCTATTGGACCACCTAACGTCCATCCTAAAGTTGCACCTATCCATTTTAATCCAGCCATAAATTTTATTCTAATTTTAAAAAAGTAAATATACTACTTTGTTAGTATACTTTAAATTGCTTTTGTTACTGTTGTTAGCAGTTTAATGCGTTAAGGATTACTCATGCATCCTATTTTAAAGAAATCGTGATTGCTTCGCAATTGAGCAGTCTGTCTGAGCTCCTCGCAGAGAGCGAGAAGCGATAGCCTGACCTTATGACACCATAAGTGTTATAAGGTAACGTCATAATAATATTTGCATGGTTTTTGATTATCTTTGCATGAGATAGATTTATAAATAAAAAATTACAAGAATATGTATCCAGCAGAATTAGTAAAACCAATGCGTGAGGACTTAACTAACGTAGGTTTTGAAGAATTACATACAGCTGAAGCAGTAAATACTGCAATTGCAAAAGAAGGAACAACTTTAGTGGTTGTTAATTCGGTTTGTGGTTGTGCAGCTGCAAATGCAAGACCAGGAGCAAGAATGAGTTTAGCAAATGACAAAAAACCTACACATATAGTAACGGTTTTTGCAGGTGTTGATAAAGAGGCTGTTGATCAAGCAAGAGCACATATGGTACCTTTTCCTCCAAGTTCACCAAGTATGGCTTTATTTAAAGATGGAGAATTAGTACATATGTTAGAGCGTCATCATATTGAAGGTAGACCAGCAGAATTAATTGCTGAAAACCTTATTGATGCATATAACGAGCACTGCTAAGCCTTTTACAAAGCAAAACTTAAGCTAAGTATTATAGAAAAACCACGTTTTTTAAACGTGGTTTTTCTATTTTTGATAGATAGAATTTTTATTATAAAATGAGAAAAATTATTGCCTATCCTTTATCTGTTATTTACTTCCTGTTTTTTGGGTTAACATTAGTTATTTTTCATCCAATACAATGGATTTGTTTTAATGTTTTTGGTTATAAAGCACATAAAAAAAGTGTGGATTATCTTCAGTTTTTCTTAATGCGATGTGTAAACCTGTTAGGATCCACTCATAAATTTATAAACCCTTACCCTTTAGACAATTCTCAACCTGTCTTAATTGTCTCTAACCATCAAAGTATGGCAGACATACCTCCATTAATGTGGTATTTTAGAAAACACCATGTTAAATTTGTTAGTAAAAAAGAATTAGGTAAAGGACTACCAAGCGTATCCTACAATTTACGTCATGGTGGCTCTGTATTAATAGATCGTAAAAACCCTAGACAAGCGATTGTCGCTATTAGGAAATTTGCAGATTATATAGAAACTACTAATCGTGCTGCTGTTATTTTTCCGGAAGGTACCAGAAGTCGTGATGGACAACCTAAACCATTCCATACTAAAGGTCTTGAAACCCTAATAAAATATGTGCCTAGTGCAATTATTATTCCTGTAACTATCAATAATTCATGGAAAAATTTGCGTTATGGTAAATTCCCTATGGGTATTGGAAATAACATCACATTTACAGCACACAAACCGGTTAAACCTAGTGATTTTGACTCTACTGAAGCATTATTAAATCACATAGAAACTACCATTAAAAATAGCATAAAAATATAACGTTATGTCATCAAAAAATGTAAGATTAGAAGTCATGTCTTTTTTAGAAAAAGATATAGATGCTTTAATAGATAAATACTTAATTCCTGTTGAAAAAATTTGGCAACCCTCAGATTTTTTACCAAACTCTGAAGGTCCTAACTTTTTTGAAGAGGTAAGAGAAATTAGAGAATTGTCTAAAGAATTGTCTTATGATTTTTGGGTGGTTTTAGTTGGAGATATGATTACTGAAGAAGCATTACCAACTTACGAGTCTTGGTTAATGGATATTGAAGGCGTTGAACAAGATGGTAAAAACGGTTGGGCAAAATGGATTAGACATTGGACAGGCGAAGAAAACCGTCATGGTGATGTTTTAAACAAATACTTATACCTTTCTGGTCGTGTTAACATGCGCGAGATAGAACAAACTACACAACACCTTATTGCAGATGGTTTTGATATTGGTACAGCAAGAGACCCTTACAAAAACTTTGTTTATACCAGTTTTCAAGAATTAGCAACTTATGTTTCACACAATCGTGTAGCAAAATTAGCCAAAGAAAAAGGAAATAAACAATTGGCTAGAATGTGTAAAATAATTTCTGGAGACGAGATGAGACACCATCATGCTTATAGCGAGTTTGTAGAGCGTATTTTTAAAGTAGACCCTAGTCAAATGATGCTAGCGTTTCAATACATGATGAAACAAAAAATTACAATGCCAGCTCACTTTTTAAGAGAATCTGGAGGTAAAATCAGTACTGTTTTTGACGAATTTTCTAACACTGCACAACGTATTGGTGTTTATACATCTATGGACTATATAGACATTTTACAAAAACTAATCAAGCGTTGGGACATTGATAAAATTACAGACCTTAACGACGACGCTGAAAAAGCACGTGACTACCTGATGAAACTTCCAGAGCGAATGTTACGTTTAGCAGACCGAATTAAGATACCTGAAAATTCTTATCAATTTAAATGGGTTGAACCAGCCAAACTATAGTTTATGTCAAACCAAGAGCTAATTGAAACCACTAAAACCTTTGTAAAAGACACTTTAAAAGATGCCGAAGGTGGACACGATTGGTTTCATATAGAGCGTGTTTACAAAAATGCGCTTCTAATAGCTAAAGGCGAAACAGTTGATCCATTAGTTATTGCGCTTGGCGCATTATTACATGACATTGCAGATAGTAAATTTCATGATGGCGATAGTACCATTGGGCCAAAAGTTGCTGGTGCTTTTTTGTTAAAACACAACGTAGACTCGGCAACCATTAATCATGTTATAAAGATTATTGAAAACATCTCCTACAGTTCTAATTTAGGCACAGAAAAAGCCTTTAAATCTTTAGAATTGGATGTTGTACAAGATGCTGACCGTTTAGATGCTTTAGGCGCAATTGGTATTGCACGTACCTTTAATTATGGTGGTTTTAAAAACAGAACCTTGTATGATCCAGAGATTGCACCAAATTTAAATATGACTAAAGCTGAATATAAGGCTTCAAATGCACCAACAATTAATCATTTTTACGAAAAATTACTGCTTTTAAAAGATAAAATGAATACCACTACTGGTCATAAAATTGCTAAACAACGACACCAATATATGGTAGACTTTTTAAAACAATTTGATGCAGAATGGAAAGGTGTGAAATAAAAAAAGGTTATTTTAAGTTAGTAAATACTAACATTAAAATAACCTTTTTTACTAATTAAAAGTGCTTACTCCATATAAGTAAAAGTAGTTGTATATACACTTACGCTATCATCCCCTAAATCTGTAGACGTTACAGTTCCGGTTGAAGGGTAATTTTGAGCATCATAAACATAATTAGCAACAATCTGATAGATTGGTGTTAAATCTTCATCTTTATACGTGATTTTTTTAATGTTATTTGTAGGTAACAATAATCTAGCTTGTACAATTTCTGGTGCTTGAACATCCATACTAAAGTTTAAATCTACATTATCCAACACATCAATAATTCCGGCTGCTTCTAGCGTGTAAAAAAATGGATTTGGTGTTGCATCATATTCAATTTCTGCATAATATTCTACTACATTCATTGTATTATTAAAAAAATCAAACTCTTCTTCTAAAAATCTAATACTAACAGGATTCATGTTACTATCATATTGCAAAACTTCTCCAGTTTCAAAAGCATCATAAGGCGATTGATACAATTCTTCTACATTTAATGTTTCACCTTCTCCTGTTACATTTGTTAAGTTGTTATTGTCATAAACTAAAAAGCTAGTTTCCACACCATCTGTGATGTTAGCGACTTGATTATTTCCGTTATAATTAATAGTAACAGATTGGTTTTCTGAAGCATCTTGAGCAGACACAACTGACAAATTAGTGATTAATTTAACAGATGCATTTTGATTTGCTTGGTTAAATTCGTCGGTTGCAGAGTCTTCACTACAGCTCATAAAAACAGCTAAAACGGTAAGTAATGTAATTTGTAATTTTAGTTTCATAAATAAATTATTGATTGATTAAATTATTAAATAGAGCACGAAAATAAAAAAATTCACAAATTTTAAGACTGCACCATGGATTTTATTTCGCTTCTATATTTTGAAGCACTTTTTCCGACCACTTCATTAAAAACTTTATTAAAATGAGAAAAGTTGTTAAAACCACATTCAAAGCATATATCTGTAATGCTACTTTGACTTTCGGTTAATAATTTAGTTGCATAAAAGACACGATATTCATTAACAAATTGCGTAAATGTTTTTCCTGTAATCTTTTTAAAATAACGACAAAAAGCTGGTACAGTTAGACTTACCTCCTCTGCTATTTGATCTAAAGTAATATGATTTTGAAAATTTTTATTGACGTATTTGTAAATTTTATCAATCTTGTTAGTGTCTTGTGGTTGGGTTTCAAAAACGTAACCATTTTCATTAAGCAAAGTATAATCATTAGTTAACGCTAACAACTCTAAAATTTCCAACAACTTAGTAACACGCTTTATACCCTCATACTTAGGCAGTTTTTCTATTTTAGGACCTACTATTTTTTTAATTTCTGGTTTAAACAGAATTCCCTTTTTTGCGCGCTCCAACAATTGCAAAATATTTTTCATTTCTGGTAACGCATTAAGCGCGTCACCTAAAAATTGAGGATGAAATTGCACCAAAGTTTCTTTTCCTTTAGAAGTTAAACGGTCTGTAAACCCATTGTGAGGTAAATTAGAGCCAATAAGTATTAACTGACTATTATTAAAGTAAGACAAATGATTACCAATATGTCGTCTTCCTTTGCCTTTATTAACATACACCATCTCAACTTCTGGATGAAAATGCCAAAAGGCATCACTCCTTTTACGTTTTTTAGTCTTTTGAACCGCAATTATAGAGCTTCCAAAACTAGGTGTTATTTTTTTTAATGTAGGTTTAGTATTCACTGCAATAAACTTTTGACAAAACTACAACATCTTACAGTATTGTTGTATGCTAATTTAGCACTAATGTATACTATTTTAACCTATAACGTTTTCGTAATGCATTATTAAGTTAAAATAGCACATAAATATACCAATTGACTTGTTATTATAACTGGACTTCTATATTAACTTTGTACCAGTAATCCTTAAAAAGATTTAGATTATGAAAAAATTTATGAAACACATTTTAGCTTTAGCAATCGTATTTGCTACGCTAAGCAGTAACGCAACAGAAGTAGTATCTTTTACAAAAGAAGAGGACGGAAAAACATTATTAATGTTTGACAATGTTAATCAAGGTGATCAATTATTAGTCAAAGATGCTTTTGGAATTATTTTATATAAAGAATCTATTGAAAAAAGTGGTCAATACAATAAGTCATTTGATTTAACATCATTACCTGATGGTAATTATATTTTTGAATTAGATAAAAAACATCAAATTAGAACTTACCCATTTAAAGTAGATTTATCTGTAGTTACTTTTAACAAAGAAAAACTAACAGTAATTAATAAACCAATAGTAAACGCTAAAAACAATGTGGTTTATGTAACGTCTTATAACGAAAGTCCAACGGATTTTAAAATTGAAATTTTTTATAACACTAACGGAAGTATTTATGAAAAGATACACACTGAAACCGTAAAAGACACTACTACTTTTGGTAAAAAATTCAAATTATTAGAAGATAAAAAAGAAGACTACAAAGTTGTTATTTCATTTAAAGGACACACTTTTACATCTGTTGTTAACTTCTAAAACTCATTTGCCACAAAAATAAAAAAAGACGCACTATTGCGTCTTTTTTTATATCTAAAGGTTTAAAATAGTATTATTTTCCAGGAAAATCTGCTTTACGTTTTTCTAAAAAAGCAGTAGTACCTTCTTTAAAGTCCGCTGTACCAAAACAAGCACCAAATTCCTTAATTTCTATATCAAATCCATTAACACCATCTGTGTAGTTAGCATTTATTGCTTGAATAGCTTTACCAATTGCTACGCTTGAGTTACGCATGATTTTACCAGCTATTTTCTGGGCAAGAGGCATTAATTCTTCTAAAGCAACAACGTGGTTAACTAATCCATAATTTAATGCAGTATCTGCATCAATCATTCCTGCGGTCATAACCATTTCCATTGCACGACCTTTACCAACTAATTGTGGTAAACGTTGCGTACCACCATAACCAGGTATAACACCTAAGCTAACTTCTGGCAATCCCATTTTAGCATTATCGCTAGCAATTCTAAAATGTGCAGCCATAGCTAATTCTAATCCTCCTCCTAAAGCAAAACCATTGACTGCAGCAATTACAGGAGTTTGTAAATTTTGAACAAAGTCAAATAACATTTCTTGACCTAATGCTGCTAATTTACCACCATTTTCTACTGTAAAATTTGCAAATTCGCTAATATCAGCACCTGCAACAAACGCTTTTTCTCCGCTTCCTGTTACAATAATTACCTTAGTATCTATATCCTTATTTGCATGATCAAATGCGTGATGAAGCTCTGTAATAGTTGCTTTATTTAGTGCATTTAACTTGGATGGTCTATTAATTGTAATAGTTGTTATTCCGTTTGCTGTGTTAGTAAGTATGTTTTCGAAATTCATATGTAAATGTTTTAATATTCTTTTGGAAATGAAACTGTAAAGGTTGTTCCTACGTCTTTAACAGATGTAAAGGTAATTGTTCCTTGATAGGTTTCTACTATATTTTTTACCATTGCCAAACCTAATCCCATTCCGCTAGATTTAGTAGTAAATTTTGGCTCAAAGACTTTATCTTTATTTTCATCAGAAATCCCAATTCCGTTGTCAGAAATAGTTAAATCAACACGACCATTATTGTCCGTTACTTTTACAATAATTTGCGGTGTTCTGTCACTTGGGATTGCTTGTATACCATTTTTTACCAAATTAGTAATGACTCTAATTAATTGAGTACGATCAAATTTGGCTATAATTTCATCTTTTTCCGGTTCAAACTCGATATAATCTTCATTAAAAATATCCAATGCTAAGTCAACAATTTTAACCACATTAAGTAATTCATTTTGTTGTGCTGGCATTTTAGCAAAGTTAGAAAAAGCACCTGCAATTGCACTCATGGTATCTATTTGCTGTATTAATGTTTTACTATACTCATCTAGCTTTTGTACAATGTCAGGATCTTCTGGGTTAAACTTACGCTGAAAACTTTGAACCGTTAATCGCATTGGTGTTAACGGGTTTTTTATCTCGTGGGCAACTTGTTTAGCCATTTCTCGCCAAGCTTGTTCACGCTCGCTTTTAGCAAGCTTAACAGCACTTTCTTCTAACTGATCAATCATGCTATTGTACGCCTTTACTAACGTAGAAATTTCTTCTGTTGTACTTTCAATTTCTATCTTTTCATTGCGCTTTTCTAGACGTGTTTGATTCATTTTATCACTAATAGTCTTTAGTGTTCTAGTTATGTATTTTGATAAAAAGTAGGCTAAAACTATGGCGATAATTAACATTAATAGATAAGTATATCCTAGGCGTTCAAAAAACTCGTTTAGCTCTCTAGATAAAAAGTCATCATTTTCTAAATACGGTAGATTTAGTATTGCCAAAGGTTTAAACTTTTCGTCTACTATGTAAGTATATGAGGACCTGAAACTTTCACCTTTTTCCTCTCTTTTTTCTACAAATCTATGATTAGTTGTATTGGACAATGTATTAAGCACCTCAGCTTTTACACATTTTTCGGCAATATCATAAGGTAATGCTGCTTTAGATGAAATTAGCAAACCACCTTCTAAATCGTATAAATTAACCTGAAGTCCATGGACATTGGCTATTTTATAAATTTCATCTTTAAAAATTAAGGGTAATTTTTCTGGAACAACCTCAAAAGAGGTTTCTTTAATAATAAAGTTAATGTGACGTTTTATGCTAATTTCTTTTCTTTCTAAACGTAACTTATGGTAATCCTGAGTCTCTTCACTATACTGATAAGCAGCAACTAATGCAATTAAAATGGATGCCAAAAGGACCAAAAAAATCATCGCAAAAAAGATGCGAAGTCGTAAAGAAAGTCTAGTAATTTTCATTGTTTAAATATAACAATAATCACACCAAAAACATAAGATATAGTATTGCTTAGATTAAGCTTTTGGATTTTTCTCTCTGATGCGCTTATAAACCTTAAAGCCTAACATTAATAAAACCCCTAAAACAAAAATACCTATAACGCCAAACATCCAATTTATGGCGCTTTTTAGTATGACTAAAAAGACTACAGCAAATAGGATAAATGTGGCACCTTCATTATACATACGCATAAAATTTGAAGATTTTTTAACTACATCATTTTGCAATTGCTTAAAATAAACATGAGTTTGAAATTGATACAAAAACAATAATATCACAAAAGTTAACTTAACGTGCATCCAAGGTTGTTGTAACCAAAACGGTTGTAAAATTAGTAGCCATACCGCAAAAATTGTCGCTAATATTGCACTTGGCCAAGTGATAATAAACCATAAACGCTTAGCCATTAACTTTAACTGTTCTCCTAAAATCTCTTTATCTGGAGAAGGTTTATGAAATGCTTCTATTTGATATACAAATAATCTTGGTATATAAAATAAACCTGCAAACCAAGTGACCACAAAAATAAGATGTAAAGATTTTATGTAATTATAATACTCCATTGTTTAAATATAACTAGTTAAATATAGGCAATTACTGATTTAGTTTTAGATTAACTTCCCTACGCAAAAAGAAAGCGGTCACTAGGGTAGATAAAATATCCGATATTGGAAATGCTACCCAAATACCAAATTCGCCAAAATACATTGGTAATATATACATTAACGGAATAAAGAAAATAGCTTGCCTAGTTAATGTTAATAACAAAGCAGGTAAAGCCTTACCTACTGCTTGAAAGTAAGCAGCACCTATTAACTGAAGTGATAGTATTGGTATTGCTGCAAAAGTCCAACGCATATTGTTTGGTGTGACTTTTAAAACATCTAAATCTGTAGTAAATAGCTTAGTAATTACTTCTGGAAATACCATTAAAATAACAAAAACCATGGTTGCTAAAATAGTAGCATACTTGATAGCTACAAAAATCACCTCTTTTACACGATTATATTGCTCTGAACCAAAGTTATATCCTGCAATAGGAATAAACCCTTGCGTAATTCCAAACACAGGAAACAATGCAAACATACTCATCCTTCCTACAATTGCATAGGCTGTTACAGAGGTTTCGCCTCCATAATCAAACAATGCATTATTAACCAGTAAATAGGTAACACTTACTACAGCTTGTCTTGCTAGTGTTACAAAACCTAACGAACCTATTTCGGCAACTATTTTTTTATGTAATTTAAAATGAGAAACGTTTATTTTTAATTCGGAATTTTTAGATAAAAAATACCATAAAATAAACAAAAAAGACACGATATATGAACCTGTTGTTGCCCAAGCAGCACCAGACATTCCCTTATCTAAAACACCTATAAAAATATAATCCAACACTAAATTCCCAACAGAAGGAATTAACATAGCATACATGGCAAATTTAGGTTGCCCTTCTGCACGTATAACACTATTACCCATCATTACAAATCCCAACACAGGAACTCCGTATAGGATAATCTCATAATACACTTTTGCAGGATCAAAAATAGCGCCTTTTCCTCCAAAAGCAGGAATTAATTGGTCTACAAAATAAAGCCCAGAAGCTGCAAAACTTACAGTAAACAATAATGTTAAAGCGACTTGATTACCAAAAGTTTTTAATGCTTTTTCTTTATTATTTGCACCTAAAGCACGAGAAATAATTGAAGAGCCTCCAATACCAATACTCATCCCTAAGGCAGCAATAAAAAAAGAGACTGGCAACACAACATTTATGGCTGCTATTGCTGTAGATCCAATCCATTGACCAACAAAAATAGTATCCACTAATATATTTAGTGACATTACCAAAATACCAATAGAGGCAGGCACTGCTTGTTTTATCAAGAGCTTGCTTATAGATTCTGTACCTAAATTTGAAGATGTATTAGTTTGCATTACACTTTAACAGCAGTTTTAGACCAATCATTAATCCAATCTGCTAATAAGTTTACCCAATTTTGATCTGTATTTAAACAAGGTATTGTTGTAAAGTCTTTACCACCAACTTCATGAAAAATTTCTTCTCCTTCCATTGCTATTTCTTCTAAAGTCTCCAAACAATCACTAACAAAAGCAGGTGTGACAATTGCCATATTTTTGATTCCTTTTTTTCCTAAACGCTCTATAGTACGATCTGTATAAGGTTGCAACCATGGATCAAAACCTAATCTAGATTGAAACGATGTAGAATACGTATTATCTTCCAACCCTAAGTACTCGCCTACTAGTCTAGTAACTTCTTTACATTGATGTCTGTAGCAAAACTCGTGTGCTTTGCTTGCGGTTTCGCAACAGCTACCATCAATTTTACAGTGTCCATTAGTAATATCGCTTTTTCTAATATGACGCTCTGGAACACCATGGTAAGAAAACAGAAGATGTTCGTAATTTTTACCTTTTAAATGTCCTTTTATAGACTCTGCCAACACTTTAATATATTCTGGCTTGTTATAAAACGCTGGCAAACTATCTATTTTAAGATTAGGAAAGTTAGCTTTTCTAACTTCTTCTGCTAATACCAAAATAGTTTCGGTAGTTGCCATAGCAAATTGAGGATACAACGGAATTAAAAAGACGTCTTCCACACCTTTATCAACTAATTCTTGCAAGCCTTTTTTAATGGTCATGCTTCCATAACGCATAGCTAATGCTACTGGATAATCAACTTTTTCTTGAACCTTTTCTTGTAACTGCTCTGAAAGCACAATTAAGGGTGACCCATTATCCCACCAAATTTTTTGGTAAGCTTTTGCGCTTTGCTTAGGTCTAGTATTTAAAATTATTCCTTTAACCAAAAGCGTTCTAGCCCAAAGCGGAACATCTATTACACGTTCGTCCATTAAAAATTCTCCTAAATATTTTTTAACATCTTTTGGAGTTGGACTTTCTGGCGACCCTAAATTAACAAGTAGTATTCCTTTTTTCATCTGGTTTCTTTTTCAGATGCAAAAATACAACACTAATTTAAAATATATAATAAACTTAAGAGGTTGATTATACTTATAGCTTATTATAATATAATCAAAATCTTTCAGTTAAAATTAAGTTTGATATATTTACGAGTAGATATTAAAATATATGAAAAATTACCTGTTTGTACTTTTCTGTGCAATTTCATTGACAACATTTTCTCAAAATCAAAATAATAATCAAAGTTTGCTCTGGGAAATTTCCGGAAATAACCTAACCAAACCATCCTATATTTATGGCACAATGCATGTTAGTGCAAAGGTAGCCTTTAGACTTGATGATGTGTTTTTTCAAGCGTTAGAAAATAGCGAAAGCATAGCATTGGAGTCTGATCCATCCACTTGGTTAGCATTTAACTACCAAACCACAACTTTGACACCTCAAAACTACTCTCAGAGTTATGATAAAAACTTTTACTCCACACTTTTTGGAATAGAACATCCAGAAGAAGTTGCCATTAGAGGAAGCATAAGGTCTGATAACAGAATGATTAACGGTTATTTATATCGTAAAGATGGTTATGCAGATAATTTTGAAGAAGAAACCTACTTGGATATGTTTATTTATCAAGCTGGTAAAAAGAAAAAGAAAAACATTTATAGTTTAGAAGATATTGAAGAGTCTCGTTATTTAGTCTCTAAAGCTCAACGTAATGCTAGAAAAAACAAAATTGACCCATGGTTAACTAAATTATACGAAAAAGAAAACCCTTACTTAGTTCAAGAAAACACCTATAGAGATCGCAATTTAGCCTTATTAGACTCTATTGGAGTTGCTTCTAACACAGAGTATTTTAGAGAAAACATGCTATACATACGCAATGCCAATATGGTACACGTATTAGACTCTCTTATGCAATCGCAGTCTGTATTTGCTGGTGTTGGTGCTGCGCATTTACCAGGAAATAAAGGGATGCTTAAAATGCTTGAAGATAAAGGCTATACAGTAAAACCATTACTATCTAAACAAACCACTGTCGCACAAACTAAAAAAGAAGAAATTGAAGCTTTTATTGCACCTACAAGCCTCTCTAAACAAAGTACACCTGATGAGTTTTTAACCCTAAAAGCATTTACAGAATTGTATGAGTTTTATTATGGTGGTCAAAAATATTACATATCTCCTGATATGACTAATGGTGCTTATTTAACCATTAGCAGGTTTAATACTTTTGATTATTTACCAAACGAAAAAGAAATATCATTAAATAGATTAGACAACTTTTTATTTGAAGATATACCTGGTGACATTATTAAAAAAGAAGCGCTAAACCATCCTTATCCAGGCATTAGTATTTTAAACAAGACTAAAAAAGGCGACTATCAAAAATATCATATATACAAAACCCCTTTAGAAGTTATTGTTATAAAATTTGCTGGTCAAAAGGAGTATGTTTTAAAAAATGAAGCACCAATATTTAAGTCTATTACTTTTAAAACACCAACTAATACACTTCAAACATTTACATCTACCTACAACAAATACCAAGTTAATTTTCCAGAATATTATACTACTGATAATGTCCAAAATGCAGGTCAAAAACTAATCCAAGGAAAAATAAAAGACGATTATTATTTTGTTAAAGAAGTCGCTTTTAATGATGTTTACTATATCGAAGAAGATAAATTTGAAGCTAAATATATTGTCACTAACTTTTTTAAAGATTTTGAAATTGAAGATTATACAGGAAAGTACAACAACAACAACAACAAATATTACAGTTATGAAGGTATAGCAAAAAAGGACTCAACGTCTTTAGAAAACATTCATTTAAAAAGTATAGTAAAAGATGGTAGTTACTTTTTACTAGGCTATGTTGGCAATAATAAAGACCTAGCAGACAACTTTTTTAAATCCTTTAAATTTACAACTGTCAAACAAGAAGGATTTACAAAAATAATAGATACTTCATTGCATTTTTCTGTAGTCACAAATACTAAAGCAACACCACCTTACGATTATTATAGCTACCGCAAACCTAAAGATTACGAAGAAAAAACTAAGCGTACTACCTACTACTCAAAATCCAACGAGCAAGTGTACATAAGCAAACTAAAGTTTCATGATTTACAGATGTACAAAAATGTAGATAGCTTGTGGAATGAAATTGATACAGATTTAAAAGCTGTAGAAAAAATTGATGGATTTAAAAAATACATCATTTCTGACAAGAAAAAATACAAAAAAGACAACCAATATTTTTACGAATACACTTTAAAAGACTCCTTAAGTGCAAAAGCAATTTTAGTTAAAAATATACTTAATAAAGGTGCCCTTTTTGAGATTAAAAGTCTGACAGATACGCTGTCAAAACCAACGCCTTTTATCACTAATTTTTATAACACATTTCAACCTTTAGACACGTTGTTAGGCGAATCTGTTTTTAGTGACAAAACAGACCGTTTTTTTAAAGCACTTCGCGATAATGACAGCATTGTTTTTAAAGCAAAAAACAAAGTCAAGTTTAATAAATCTAACGCAAGTACAATGATAGATTTAATTAAAAACTTTGACTTTCCGGACAATAAAGAAGATTTTAAAACTTTTTTAATTTCAGAATTAGCAAAACTTGACGACCCAAGAACAGATGCGTTTTTAAACAACCTTTATGAAGAGTCTTATTCTAAGCCAGATATTCAAAATACTATTTTAAGGTCTCTTTTAAATAAGCCTACTAAAAAATCTTATGCAACATTTTTAAACCTGCTTAATAAAGACTTACCATTAAGCGGATCTATAGGCTCAATGTTTTATAATTACAACGACTCATTAGCACTTAAAAAAACCCTTTTTCCTGACTTACTAGAATATACTTCTATTGAAGAATATAAAGAACCTATTTACGAGCTTTTAGCAAAACTTAAGGACAGCAGTGTTATTAAAACTAAAGCCTATAAAAAGTATAGAAAGCAATTAATTAAAGATGGTAAAATTGAAGTTAAACGAAGTTTAAAGTCTAAAGCAAGTTACAACTACAGATCTTATAGCAGCTCATTATACGCTTTTGTTAAATTAATTTTCCCCTTTAGAAAAGAAGCCGAAGCTAAAAACTTTTTTAACAAACTGTTAGATAGTGACAATGTATCTGCACTTACAACCTACTATGTCCTATTAGAAGAAGCAGGAGAAACTATACCAGAAAAATTAAAAGAAAAAACAATAAACGACTATAAAAATCAAGCGTTCTTAGTAGATAGAATGTATAGCAAAAAACTATACAAACCGTACCTAACCCAAAAAATTAGCCAAGAAATGTATGCTAAATCCACATTGTTTGCTAACACAACTATTGAAAAAGAAAGAGACTCAATACATTTTTTAGGCAAAAAAACATTTAAAACAGACGACGATAAAGATGGTGACATGTACTTTTATATGTTAGTACAAAAAGAAGATAAAGATGAAACAAAACGTTTCTATTATGCTGGGTTTTTAAAATCACAAAAAAAGGACAGACTTCAAACCGAAGTGTATTACGACTCTGGTTACAGTGGTAATTACATTGACGAAAACGAAGAAGAAGACAAACTAATTAAAGATGTTTTAGACTTAGTCATACATAAAAACCGAAGACGATTAGACGATAGTGGTTACTAAATAAAAAATGCGCTTAACTAATTAAGCGCATTTTTTTATATAGACTGTATGTACTTTTTAGGTGTAATACCATACTTTTTTTTAAAAGCAGCAATAAAATGACTAGCAGTACTATATCCAACCCGTAAACCAACCTCATTAACATTATGTGACCCTGTTTCTAAAAGTTTTCGTGCAACTTCCATTTTATAATCAAATAAAAAACTAAAAACAGAATCTCCATAAATTTGCTTAAAACCTTCCTTAAGTTTTTTTAAGGATAAATTTATCTCATCAGACAATTCCTGTAAAGTAGGTGGCTCAGCCATTCTAGCAATAACAATATCTTTGGCTTGTTTAATTTTAGCAACATTGGTTTCATCCACTAAAAATGGACACTGCTCAATATTAGCTTCTTCACCTCTGTTAAAATATAAACTTAGCAACTCATAGGCTTTCCCTTTAAAATACAAGGTTTTAATGGATGAATTTAGATTATAATTTATAATTTGATTTAAAGCAATAGCCATAGATGGCGAAATCTTTCCGTCTTTGTAATACTTTTTATCTTTATTGTCACTACTTAAAAACGTGATATAATCCGCTTCTTGCGAAAACAAACCATGAAACTTTTTAATAGATATTAAAACAGAAACTAACCAACAGTCTGGCTTAACAAGTAAATTAATTGGTAAGTCCTTTTGCGGATTATAAAGTAGTAATGACGTTTCTTCTGCGATATTTAAAACGTAATTACCATTGTTAAATATAAAGTCACTATTACCCTTTAAACAAAAATGAAACTGAATAAAACCGCTATCAATAAAGCGTTCAACAATCTGATTATTAGCGGTTTCATTTTGATAAGTTAAAACAAAAACATCTTGATCAACCTGTGTTTCGTTAAACGAACCTTCAGCGACATTTTTAAAATCTTTAATAACTGCCATAAAATAATTTTATTTAGATTGATTCTAAACAATAAGCTTTAAAACCATTGATTTCACTACAAAAATATGATAAATATCATAGTAAGGTCATTTTTAACGCTAAAAAACCACAATCGTTATTAAAAGTTCTTATAGCGTTACTTTTTAAATTATATACAACATAAATTTGCTCTCAATAAAGTCCCAGTCAGGTAAATGGAGCACTATCACATGTCAACAGGCACATATTTTTACGCTTTAGGTTTAAGTTATAAAAAGGCAGATGCAGAAATTAGAGGTCATTTTAGTTTAGATGAATCCGCTAAAGAAGCCCTTTTAAATCAAGCTAGATCTAACGGAGTAGAAAGCCTTATCGTAACGTCAACTTGCAACCGTACAGAAATTTACGGATTTGCAGAACACCCATATCAGTTAATTCAATTATTGTGCGATAACACAAAAGGAACCGTTGAAGAGTTTCAAAAATACGCATACATCTATAAAGGTAAAGAAGCTATTTCGCATTTATTTAGAGTTGGTTCTGGATTAGACAGCCAAATTTTAGGTGATTTTGAAATAATTGGACAACTTAAAAAAAGTACTATCGAGTCTAAAAAACATGGTTTATTAAACCCTTTTATTGAGCGTTTAGTAAACTCTGTGATACAAGCTAGTAAACGCATTAAAACAGAAACCGAAATTTCTTCTGGTGCAACTAGCGTCTCTTTCGCTTCTGTGCAATACATTTTAAATACCATTGAAGACGTTACCAATAAAAACATCTTACTATTTGGTACAGGAAAAATTGGACGTAATACCTGTGAAAATTTAGTAAAACATACTAAAAACGAGCAAATCACATTAATAAATCGTACCAAAGGAAAAGCAGAAGCAATTGCTGGTAAGTTTAATTTAGTGGTTAAGGATTATGCCAACCTACAAGAAGAAATAAATGAAGCTGACATATTAATTGTAGCTACTGGAGCACAAAATCCAACGGTTGACAAACAATTAATCCAATCTAAAAAAGACTTGTTAATTTTAGATTTATCAATTCCTAAAAACGTAGACGAAAACGTGACAGATTTACCTAACGTTAAACGCATACATTTAGATGATTTATCGCAAATTACCGATGAGACTTTAGAGCGCAGAAAACTGCAAATACCTTTAGCTGAAAGTATTATAGAAGACATCAAAGCTGACTTTATAGGATGGTTAGAAACCAGAAAGTTTGCTCCAACAATCAAGGCATTAAAACATAAACTACAAGACTTTAAAAATGCCGAGTTAGATACGCAACGTAAAAAGATGGCTAACTTTAACGAAGAACAAGCCGAAATTATAAGTAATAAAATTATTCAAAAAATAACCAATCATTTCGCGCATCATTTAAAGGATGATGCATTCTCAACTGACGAAAGTTTGGAATTAATTAAAAAAGTGTTTCAACTAGAAAACACCACTAAGCATGTCTAAAATAATTAGAATCGGAACTCGTGATAGCGAGTTAGCTTTATATCAAGCAAAAGCAGTACAAAGTCAATTACAAGCATTAGGTCACCAAACCGTTTTAGTACCACTAAAATCTACAGGAGATATCGTCCTTGACAAACCACTATACGAGTTAGGTATTACAGGAATTTTTACACGCACTTTAGATATAGCCATGCTAAATGGAGATATTGATATTGCAGTACACTCCCTAAAGGATGTACCAACACTACTACCTAAGGGTATTGTACAAGCTGCAGTTTTAAAGCGTGGTAATGTAAGAGACACGTTGTTATTTAAAAATAACGAAGAGTTTTTAGGATCTAGAGACGCAACTATTGCAACCGGAAGTTTACGTAGACGCGCACAATGGTTAAATCGTTTTCCAACACACACTGTAGTTGACCTAAGAGGTAACGTCAACACACGATTACAAAAACTAGAAGACAGTGATTGGAATGGAGCCATTTTTGCTGCTGCAGGTATTGGTCGTTTAGACTTAAGACCAGAAGACGCTGTAAATTTAGATTGGATGATTCCTGCACCTGCACAAGGTGCAATTATGATTGCTGCTTTAGCAGAAGATGAAGAAACCTTAGCAATACTAGCAGAAATAAACCATCAAGAAACTGAAATTTGCACCAAAATAGAACGTGACTTTTTAAATAAACTTGAAGGTGGATGTACAGCTCCAATTGGTGCTTTAGCTTTTATAAAAGATGAAGAACTAACCTTTGAAGGAATACTTTTAAGTAAGGACGGAACAAAAAAAATACAGGTTAAACGCGTTAAAGCTGTAGGAGAACATCATGATATTGCAGAGTGGTGTGCTAATTACATTTTAGAGCGTGGTGGTAACCGTTTGATGGATGAGCTTAAAGAGTCTCACGTCCCAACAAACATCTACTCTACTAAATCATTAACTGATGATCAACGCTTTTTATTTAACGAAAAAATAAAAGCCGAAAGCTCAGACTTCGTTAAGATTAGCCTAAACAGAATACACCCAAGATTTGTTAAAAACCAAATTGAAAACGTAGTCATTACTAGCCAAAATGCAGTAGAGGCTTTATTGAATAACTTTTCTGCTATTGAGCTTCAATTTAAAAACATATACTGTGTTGGTCGTCGCACAAAAAAGATGATTGAAAAACGTATTGGTAATGTCTTACATACTGAAAAAAATGCTAAAAAATTAGCCGAGTATTTAGTAGATTTTATGGAAGGTACAGAAGTAACATACTTTTGCAGCGACTTAAGACTAGATGATTTACCATCTATCTTAAAAGAAAACAACATTACAGTTAACGAGATTGAAGCCTACCAAACCAAGTTGGACAGTATTAATATTCCAGAAAGTGTTGAAGGCGTAATGTTTTATAGTCCATCAACAGTACAGAGTTATAAAAAAGAAAATGACGCTAAAGGCATTGCATTTTGTATTGGTGAAACTACAGCCAAAGAAGCAAGTAAACACTTTGATGATGTACGCATAGCTAAAGTCCCAACGGTAGAAAGTGTAATAGAGTTAGTAAACGAGCATTACACTTAATAGTACCTTAAAAGGATAATAATTAAAGATCAAGTAATAATAATTTAATAGATTTTCCGTCTACGCGGAAAGGACACAAAGATATGTTGAAAAACGATTTATTTTTAAGAGCATTAAAAGGAGAAACAGTAGAGCGTCCACCAGTTTGGATGATGCGTCAAGCAGGTCGTTACCTTCCAGAATTTATGGAAATAAAGGCTAAGTATGACTTTTTTACACGTTGTCAAACGCCTGAATTAGCAAGCGAAATTACTGTACAACCAATCCGTCGTTACGGTATGGATGCTGCTATTTTATTTAGTGATATTTTAGTTATCCCTCAAGCAATGAATATTGAGGTACAAATGAAACCTAATTTTGGTCCTTATTTACCTAATCCAATTCGTACACAAAAGGACGTAGATAATGTTATAGTACCTGACGTAAAGGAAGCTTTGAACTATGTTTATGAAGCAATAAAAGCAACCAAAGAAAAACTTAATAACGAAGTACCATTAATAGGTTTTGCAGGTTCACCGTGGACCATCTTATGCTATTGTGTACAAGGTCAAGGCTCTAAAAATTTTGATAAAGCTAAAGAGTTTTGTTTTACAAATCCTATTGCAGCACACCAATTATTACAAAAAATAACAGATACAACTATTGCTTACTTAAAAGAAAAAGTAAAAGCAGGTGTTAATGCAGTACAAGTATTTGATTCTTGGGGAGGCATGTTATCTCCTGTAGATTATCAAGAATTTTCTTGGCAATATATTCAACAAATTATAGATGCATTAAAGGACGAAACACCAGTTATTGCATTTGGTAAAGGTTGTTGGTTTGCATTAGGTGAAATGGCTAAATCTGGAGCATCTGCTTTAGGTGTAGACTGGACATGTTCTGCTAAAAATGCACGATATTTAACTGGAGGAAACATAACGCTTCAAGGAAATTTTGATCCAACAAGATTATTCTCTCCTCCTGCAGAAATTAAAAAAATGGTACACCAAATGATAAACGATTTTGGTAAAGATAAATACATTGTAAACCTTGGTCATGGTATTTTACCAAACATACCATTAGAAAATGCTAAAGCATTTATAGACGCTGTAAAAGAGTATAAAGCGGATTAAAAATGAAACTTTCATTTAACCAAACAGCAAAAAAATATGCTTTAGTTAAAAAAAGTTGGACACCTCAACAAAATTTATTTTACGGTTTTCTAACTTATATTGCTCTAGGTTTCATATTACTCTGTTTGCCAATATTTCAAAAACAAAGCGCTTCTATTTTAGACCATTTGTTTATTGCTACTTCTGCTGTATCAACTACAGGATTGGTTACAGTTTCAATTTTTGACACCTATAATATTTTTGGACAATTTATAATAATGGTCCTGGTTCAATTAGGTGGTATTGGATATTTATCCTTTACCACCTATATGATTTTATCTACTACCAGAAAAATAACCCTATGGCATAAAAAAATATTATCCACAGAATTCACACTACCTAACACAATTAAAATTACAGACTTTTTAAAATCTGTAGTGTTATTTACACTAATAATGGAATCAATAGGTGCTATTCTGTTTTTTATAGCTTTTAAAGCACAAGGCATGCCAACCTTTGAGGCTATTTGGTCATCTGTTTTTCATAGCATAAGCTCCTTTTGTACAGCAGGCTTTAGTTTATTTAACAATAGTTTTATGGACTATGTTGACAATAATTTTGTCAATTTTATAATCTCAATGTTAGCTATTTGTGGATCATTAGGTTTTATTGTTATTACAGATTTTGGATTAAAAATTAAAAACAAATCACACAAAGTTAGTTTTACAACAAAAATAATTATCTACGGATTTTTAATGCTACTTACTTTTGGTACAGCATTTTTTTATTTTGAACCATCCATAGTCAATTACCATTCCGATTCAAGATTTATAGCTGCCTTTTTTCAATGTATGTCAGCCATGACCACAGTAGGATTTAACACTGTAGATTTTGGATATTTTACTCAGGCAATGATGTTAATTTGCATCTTTTTAATGTACATTGGAGCCTCACCATCTGGAACAGCTGGAGGAATTAAAATCACAACACTAACTGCTGTTTTTGCAGTCATGAAAAGTAGACTAACCGGAAGTAAAACTGTAACTTTTTTAGGGAGACAAATTCCTTTTGAAAGATTATACATTGCCACCTCTGCTTTTATCTTTTACACAATCATAATACTTATCGGAACTTTTTTAATAACTTTAACTAACGATTTTAAATTTGAAGAAATCCTGTTTGAAGTTTCTTCTGCACTTGGTACTGTAGGTTTAAGTACAGGTATTACAGGAGACTTAAATACAAGTGGCAAATTGGTAATTATTGCTTTAATGTTTATTGGTCGTTTAGGTGTTTTAACTTTTGGATTAGCCATCTGGTCAAGACAAAGACAACAAGAAAAACCAAATGTTATAAAAGAAGATATCGCAGTTTAAAAATGATACAAAACATAATAAAAGGAATAAACGGATACTCTGGTGCATTTGCACTAATTTCAAAACTTAAACTTTGGAAGTATTTTTTTATTCCTATTGTTATTAGTATTCTAACTGCAACTATCATTGGTTTTACCGCTTATGGACTATCCGATAATATTGGACAGTTTATCGCAAAAATTTGGTTTTGGGAATGGGGTAAACAAACCTTTACAACCATATCTACAGTCCTTGGTGCTATAATTATTATAGCATTAGGCATAATCCTTTACAAACACATTATTATGGCATTATCGGCTCCATTTATGAGTCCTGTGTCAGAAAAAATAGAAACGCATTTAACAGGTATAGTTAAACACAATCACAGAAAAACATCGTTTCAAGAGCAACTTTGGCGTGGGATTAGAATTAACATCAGAAATTTAGGTCGCGAGCTACTAATTACCATTCCAATTTTACTTCTTAAATTTATTCCTGTAATTAATATCTTTTCTACAGCATTATTAATAATCATACAATCCTATTATGCTGGTTTTGGTAATATGGATTACACCTTGGAGCGTCATTTTAATTACAAAGACAGTGTAAAATTTGTTAGAGCTAATCGTGGACTAGCTATAGGTAACGGACTAGTTTTTATCCTGTTTTTATTTATTCCAATAATTGGTGTAATTTTAGTACTACCCTTAAGTGTAACAGCAGGAACAATCAGCACTGTAAAACGTCTTAAACCCGAAAATCAAAACCTAATCTAATGATTGCAACTTTTGATGATTTTGAAATCAATCCCATCCACAATGGAGATGCATGGAAAATTTGTGATTTCATGGTTACTAATCAAGATAGGTTAAAACGTTATTTTCCTAAAACATTAGAGCAAAATCTAACACCGACTTTATCACAACTATTTGTAGATAAAAAAGTAAAACAATTTAATAATAAAGAAGAGTTTTTATTCACTTTAAAAAATGCTGAGACTAGAGATTTAGTAGGACTAATTTATATAAAAGAAGTGGACCATCACATCAAACAAGGTGAGTTTGCTTATTGCATTGATTACAACTTTCAAGGCAAAGGACTAATCACAAAGTCTGTTGCTGCATTATCATCTTACGCCTTTAAAAATCTAGATTTAAACACACTACAAATCATCGTTTTTAAAGACAATATTAGCAGTGTTAAAGTGGCAAATAACAATAGTTTTAAATGGATTAAAACCTTAAAAAACGAATTTACTCCAATTGGCGAAAAACCTCTTGATATGGAGTTATATGAATTATACAATGAAAGATAAATTTTTTGAATACATACACCAATTACAAGACAGCATAACCGCTGGATTAGAAAAAATAGATGGCAAAGCAACCTTTCAAGAAGACATTTGGAAACGACCAGAAGGTGGTGGAGGACGCACACGAGTTATAGAAAACGGAAATGTTTTTGAAAAAGGTGGTGTTAATATTTCCGGAGTTCATGGTAAATTACCAGACAGCATGCAAAAATATTTTGGTGTTGAAGATGCCGATTTTTTTGCTTGTGGATTAAGTCTAGTTTTACACCCTAAAAATCCAATGGTGCCTACTGTACACGCAAATTGGCGTTATTTTGAAATGTATGACAAAGACGGAAATATTGTAGACCAATGGTTTGGTGGCGGACAAGACCTAACACCTTATTACTTATTTGATGAGGATGCAACACACTTCCATCAAACTTGTAAAACAGCTTGCGATAAGCATAACCCAGAATTTTACCCAAAATATAAAGCACGTTGTGACGAGTATTTTTACAACTCACATCGTAATGAAGGACGTGGTATTGGAGGTTTATTTTTTGATTACTGCAAAGCTTCAGAAGACATGAACATGCAAAACTGGTACGATTTTGTAACAGAAGTTGGTGATAGTTTCCTAGAAGCATATGTACCTATTGTAGCAAAAAGAAAAGAATTAGATTACACCAAAGCACAACGTGATTGGCAAGAAATACGTCGTGGTCGATATGTAGAGTTCAACTTAGTGCATGATAAAGGAACCCTTTTTGGTTTAAAAACCAATGGTAGAATAGAGAGTATTTTAATGAGTCTTCCGCCTCATGTACAATGGGTTTATGACCATCATCCAGAAGCTGGTAGCGAAGAGGAAAGGTTAATTAAAATATTGCAAAACCCTAAAGATTGGGTCTAAAATGAATTGCTACTGCGGAAATACTAAGCATTATAAAACCTGTTGTGAAGTCTTTCATTTAAATAATGGACAAACCGAAACAGCAGAACAATTAATGCGTTCTAGATATAGTGCATTTGTATTAGCAAATGGCGATTATTTAATGCAAACTCACCATAAATCAACCAGACCAAAATCCCAAAAAAAAGCGATTGTAAAATGGGCAAAATCAGTAGAGTGGATAAAGTTAGAAGTACAAGACACCACTAAAGGATTAGTAAACGATAAAGAAGGTACAGTTACCTTTAACGCCTATTTTTATGAAAATGGTAAAGTAGATATTATTCACGAAAAATCTGCTTTTATAAAACAAAACAACAAATGGTATTACTTAGGTTATGCCAAAAACTAAAAATAATATGTATCCAATTAAAAGAAATAGAAGATTAAGAACAAACGAAGCGATTAGAAGCTTAGTAAGAGAAACTATAATCTCTCCAAACGATTTTTTAGTACCACTTTTTATTGTCGAAGGAAAAGGTATAAAAGAAGAAATTGCATCTATGCCAAACTACTATCGTTACAGCTTAGATTTATTACAAGCCGAAGTAAAAGAACTTTGGAAACTAGGCTTAAAATCGGTATTACTATTTGTAAAAGTTCCAGACCATTTAAAAGACAATAAAGGGACTGAAGCTATAAATCCAGATGGATTAATGCAACGTGCTATAAAAACAGTTAAAAATGTATGTCCAGATATGCTAGTAATGACAGATGTTGCACTAGATCCTTATTCTGTTTATGGACACGACGGAATTATAGAAAACGGAATAGTTGTTAACGATGACACGGTAGATGTTTTAGCAGAAATGAGTATATCACATGCTGAAGCTGGAGCAAATTTTGTTGCACCAAGTGACATGATGGATGGTCGTATTTTAGCTATTCGCGAAGCTTTGGAAGACCAAGGATTTACAGACACAGGTATCATGAGCTATTCAGCTAAATATGCCTCAGCTTTTTATGGTCCTTTTCGTGATGCGTTAGACTCAGCTCCAGTAGATGCACAAGATATTCCTAAGGATAAAAAAACCTACCAAATGGATTATGCTAATCGCTTTGAAGCACTACGCGAAACTGAAATGGATATAGATGAAGGAGCAGATATTGTAATGGTAAAACCAGGATTATGCTACTTAGATATTGTCCGAGAAATTAAAAACGAAGTTGATGTACCTGTTGCTGTATATCAAGTTTCTGGAGAGTATGCAATGCTTAAGGCTGCTGCCGAAAAAGGTTGGTTGGATCACGATGCTGTAATGATGGAACAAGTTACAGCTATTAAACGTGCTGGTGCAGATGTAATTGCAAGTTATTTTGCTAAAGACGTTGTAAAAATTATTAATAATATATCTTAACAAAGTCTAAAATCACGCTATTAAATGATATTAAGATTTAAATTTTTATTATTCATTTGTGCTTTATGTCTAACCAACATTACTTACGCACAATTAGAAACCCATTTGATTTCTGGCGAAGGCTGGGCAAAAGGAGATTACGTTGAAATTGGCATAAATGCTAAAGGTGTTTATGGAGCAAGCACATATAACAAACCTGCTTCGTTTCATGATAACAGAGAGTCAGATATAAATAACCTCTTTGGGTTTATCGCAAACCCTTTAGCAGATGGATGGGTAGATTATGATGGAGATTTTTTTACGCCAGGAGATCCAGAAGAGGGTTTTTGTGTATCGATAAATGGGATAAATTATAATAACAACAATAACTCTTCTTTATTTCAAATACCAGGAGAGGTTAAAGGCGTTAATGTGATATCATCCGATTGTTTTGATGATACTGCTCAAATATTTTGGGAAGGAAATGTTGATGGTTTAAATATAAAAAGATATTATAGTGTAACCAAAGATGGACTATTTATTCAAATGTCCACAACTATTAAAAACATTTCAAATGTAGTTAAGCCTAGTGTTTTCTTTATGCACAACGTAGATCCCGATAATAATGTTACATTAAGTGGAGAACACTCTACAGATATCGAGATTGTGTCACAAGCAAGTTCTGCAGTAGATAACATTAGCTTAGTAACAGCCTCTCAAGCACCTCTTTTAATTCCTGAAGACATGGATGGGTCTAACGTTAGTTTTTTCTGCAAAGATGAATTAGCAAGAGTTTCTTTTGGTGGTTTTAATAACAGAAGTGCTACAGAAATTTGGAACGGAATGACGTTTTCTGGTGCAGAAGGAGACCTAACACTTGATGAAGATGTAGCAATCTCGATTGCATTTAATTTGGGTGATATTGCACCAAACGAAGCAAAAAAATTCACTTATTATTATATTCTTAAAGAAATTGAAGAATCTTTCATTCCTTTAATTGTAAATATTTTTAAAGAAAACCCATCCATATGTGATGGCACTGATGGAAAAATTATTTTTTCTGGATTAACCGCTGGAGAGTCCTATGTAATAAGTTACAAAGATGATGGTGTACTAATACCTAGTCAAACTTTTATTGCAGATACTTTAGGTGATATTGAAATTAGCAATTTAGATTCCGGAATATACTCTGATGTGACAATAAATTTTGCAGGTTGTGACACCAACATAAACACGCTTTTTGAGCTATCAGACCCTGTACCACCAAATTTTAATTTAACCCATGTAGACTTAAGTAATTGTGCAAGTTTTGATGCACAAATTAACATTCAAAACTTAACACCTTATACAAACTACTTAGTATCTTACACTTTAGACAACACAACTTTTTATGGTCCAGAGGAGTATACTGCAAATTTTAATGGCGAAATAAATTTATTAAACCTAGATAGAGGTATATATTCAGATTTTATTTTAGAACAATATGGATGCTATACTGCAAGCAATCAAATTGTAGAAGTATTAGGTCCAGCAATACCAACAGCTTATAGCATACCACCACAGTTTTATTGCGATCAGGATTACGATTACGTTACATCAATAGATTTATCTTCAAATAATACTTTTATATTAGGTCCAGATAATCCCTTAGACTATCAAATAACTTATCATTTAACAGAACAAGATGCTATTAATGGTGTTAACCTAAATACAACAGCTTATACAACATCTGGATTAAATAGTTTTACACTCTACGCAAAAAAAACAGATTTAAGTCATTTTTGTTATTCTTATATTCCTTTTACAGTAACCATAAATTTACCGCCAACTTTTAGTGTTAATGATGCTATAATTTGCGTAAATATTGATGATACTGTAAACACAGATTATAGTCCTGCTGTACTATCAACAAATTTATCAAGCGCAAACTATACATTTGAGTGGTATTTTGAAGGTAACTTAATGCCAGGAGAAAGCGGAAGTTATTTAATAGCTAATAATTACGGATTGTACGCAGTGACAGCTACTAGTTTAGCTACACAATGCGCATATACCAATCAAGCAAATGTGTTTCCGTCTGGACCACCTAAAACTCTTGAGGTAGAAATTATATCAGAACCTTTTTCTGAAAATCATACTATAGAAATCATAACTACAGGTCATGGTGATTATGTTTATAATATAGACAATCAAACCAATCAAAACTCTCCAATATTTAATGATATTTCTGCAGGACACCACAGTTTTACTATTACAGACTTTAATGGTTGTGGACAGGTAACTATAGACAAAACTTTGATAGATTACATGCATTTTTTTACACCTAATAATGATGGTCATAATGATAATTGGCAGATTATAGGAGTAGAAAAATTAATACAACCAAAAATTTACATCTTTAATAGACATGGTAAATTTTTAACAACGGTTAATCCTAAAGGTTTAGGATGGGACGGAAAATATAACGGAACATTATTACCTGCTTCTGACTACTGGTTTAAAGTAGAATTTTTGGATCAGGACAATATAGAACGCGAATTTAAATCGCATTTTACCTTAAGACGTTAAAAAAAACTAACAACAAAACGCTTTAACCACTCTATACAACCCTTAAACTATTAATAATTACAACTTTTATTTCAAGGTAACTAATTAAATTATTATCGTAAATTTGTATCACACTAATTAAAAATCTATCCATGGGATTATTATTATTTTACGGAGTTATATCAATCTTTTTTTCGTTTTTATGTTCTATTTTAGAAGCAGTGCTTTTAAGCGTTACACCCACATTTATTAATGTGAAAAAACAAGAAGGGAAGGCTTTCGCCGAAAACTTAGAAGAACTAAAAAAAGATGTAGATAGACCTTTAATTGCTATTTTAACCCTAAACACAATCGCACATACAGTTGGTGCCATTTTAGTTGGTAAAGAAGCTGAAGGACTTTACGGAAGTGGTGATGGATACGGAGTATTTATAGTGTCTGCAGTTATGACTATTTTAATATTAGTTGCTTCAGAAATTATCCCAAAAACCATTGGTGCAACCTACTGGAAAAGTTTAGCTGGTTTTACAACAACAGCACTTAATCTTTTAATTTTCCCATTAAAATGGACAGGTTTGTTATGGGTCATGCAACTTACAACAAAGTTAATTGGTGGTAAAGGTCATGGTAGCGTGTTAAGTCGCGAAGGATTTTTGGTCATGGCTGATATGGCACATGAAGAAGGTGTCTTTGAAGGAAACGAAAGCCGAATTATTAAAAACCTTTTAACCTTTAAAGAGGTCTTTGCTAAAAATGTAATGACACCACGTACTGTAATGCAATCTGAAAACGAAAACACAACTGTCGAAGATTTTTTTAACAGAAACATGAACCTTCGTTTTTCAAGAATTCCTGTATATTCTGAAACTGAAGATAACATAAAAGGTTTAGTTTTAAAAGACGAAATTTTTAAAGAAATGGCTTTAGGTAATGGATCCAAAAAGTTAATCGAATTAAAACGAGACATTATAATTGTAGACCGTAACTTACCTATCCCAACACTTTTTGAGCAACTTGTTGAAACTAGAAACCACATGGCTTTAGTGGTAGACGAGTATGGATCTGTTAGCGGAATTGTTACTATGGAAGATGTCATAGAAACACTTTTAGGTATGGAAATTATGGACGAAAGCGATAATGTTAGTGACCTACAAAACTTAGCAAGAAAAAGCTGGGAAGCGCGTGCAAAAAAATTGGGTATCATAGACGAAAATAATCCTGAATAATAAATGGATACATGCATTATCAAATCGCCTTTAGGTTTTACTAAAATAACAGGTGATGTTAATGGTATTGCATCAGTAATCGTTTTAAATTCAGAAGAAAAAGTTTCAGTTAAAATACCTAAAACTTTAAAAGACTGTGTGCTTCAGCTTAACCAATATTTTGAAGGTTCGCGAGAACAATTCAGCTTAAAGCTAAACCCAAAAGGTACAGATTTTCAAAATCGTGTTTGGCTAAGCTTACAAACTATCCCGTTTGGCAAAACCACTTCTTATCTTCAACTCTCAAAACAACTAGGAGACCCAAAAGCTATCAGAGCAGTTGCTAACGCTAATGGTAAAAATCCATTATGGATTATAATACCATGTCATAGGGTTATAGGTACAGACGGAAGCTTAACAGGATATGCAGGAGGTTTACACCGCAAACAATGGTTGTTAGATCATGAAAGCCCATATAAACAGCAATCTTTATTTTAATGTACAAAGTAGTAACCCAATTTTTAACACGTTTTGTTAAACCAGCAACAATATATAAATACGGTTTTAACTGGTCACCAATGTATAGACGCACAACCGCAAGACTTACAGAGGTTAGCGACGATTTACACTACGTCAAAATACGCTTAAAACTTAACTATAAAAACCGCAATTACGCTGGATCCATGTTTGGTGGTAGTATGTTATCTGCTACAGATCCTATTTACATGATACAACTAATTCAAATTTTAGGTGACGACTATGTGGTTTGGGACAAAGCGGTTACTGCCAAATACAAACGTCCTGGTAAAAGCACAATTTATGGCGAATTTGTTTTTACAGAAGAAGAAATCGAAGCCTTAAAAAATCAATTAAAAACAGAACAACAAGTTGATATTATCAAAACAATGCAATTGGTAAATACCAAAGCTGAAGTTATTGCAGAATTTTCAAAAACGCTATACATCGCACAAAAAACATACTACAAACAAAAACTAGCTGCAAGAAAAGCAAAATAACTAGCATTAATTTATTATTTCATTATATTTAAGTTCTAAACTAATTAAATAAAATGAAATTTTTAAAAAAGCTTTTAAAAGTGCTTGTAGTTCTATTTGGATTACTAATCGCAACCCTTTACATAACAGACACAGATTATCTAATTAAGGCTGTACGCACCATATATATGCGTGGATACACAACAGCATTTTTAGATGACTACAAAAAGTTTGATAACCAAGTGGTAGAAAATGGTACACCTCAACCTTGGCCTAATCACAAGGATTATAATTCGGTTAAAGAAACCTCAACACTAGACAAAGCAAACAAAGATTGGGGAACAATAGCTTACGTCATAATTAAAAATGATAGTATTTGGTTTGAAAACTACTACGATGGTTACAATAAAGATTCCAAGTCCAACTCCTTTTCTATGGCTAAAAGCTATGTCTCAGGACTTATGGGAAAAGCTATAATGGAAGGTTACATTAAAAGTTTAGACCAACCAGTTTGTGACTTTTTACCAGCCTTTTGTGATGGTGATGCAGCAAAAATGACTGTTGGAGATTTATCTAGCATGTCCTCTGGTACCAATTGGGATGAAGCATACTATTCCCCTTTATCTATTACAACACGTGCTTATTTTGACGATGACTTAGCTAAAGTTATGAATGGTTTAAAAGTTGTAGACCAACCAGGTCAAGCTTTTAAATACGCTAGTGGTGATACACAAATGTTAGCTATGGTTATTGAAAAAGCAACAGGTAAAAAAATGTACGATTATTTAACCGAAAGCTTTTGGAAACCATTAGGAAGTGAAAACGAAACGTTATGGCAAGTCGATAGCGAAACCCATGATTTAGTAAAAGCCTACTGCTGTATTGCTAGTAATGCTAAAGATTTTGCAAGATTTGGTAAACTATACAAAGACCATGGAAAATGGAATGGAAAACAAGTATTAGATTCGGCTTTTGTAGCAAAATCCCTAAAACCTCGTTTTGCAGCTAGTCCAGAATATGGCTATGGTTGGTGGTTAAAAACCCAAAATGAAAAAGACTTTTTTATGATGCGTGGTCATTTGGGACAGTACGTTATTGTGCAACCGGATGACAATGTAATTATTGTAAGATTAGGGCATCAAAAATCACCAGATGAAGGTGTTGGTGTATTTACTAATGATATTACTTTATACATTGATGAAGCTTATAAAATGCTTAATATGAAAAACTAAGGTATTATGATTACCAAACTCAACCTTGAAAATATCTTGTTTTTGGACATAGAAACTGTTCCAGAGACACAACATTTTTCTGATTTAGATAAAACTAAGCAAGACCTTTGGGACGCCAAATCACGTTACCAACGTAAAGAAGAGTTTACTGCTGAAGAGTTTTACGATCGTGCTGGAATTTGGGCAGAGTTTGGAAAAATTATATGTATTTCGGTTGGCTATTTTACCATCCAAGGTGATACGCGTCTATTTAGGACAACCTCTTTTTATGGTGAAGAACGTAAACTTTTAGTCGAATTTAAAAACCTTTTAATTTCTCATTTTAGTCAAGCCAAACACCTACTTTGTGCACATAATGGTAAGGAGTTTGACTTTCCATACATCGCTAGACGTATGATTATCCATAACATAGAATTACCTTATAAATTAAATCTTTTTGGTAAAAAACCATGGGAAATTCCGCACTTAGACACTATGGAATTATGGAAATTTGGTGACTACAAAACCTATACATCATTAAAGTTAATGACTAACGTTTTAGGTATACCAAGTCCAAAAGATGATATTGATGGCAGCGAAGTTTACAAAACATATTATGTAGACAATGACATTGATCGTATTATTATTTATTGCGAAAAAGATACCATTGCTGTAGCTCAAATATTTTTGCGCTTAAGAGGCGATTCCATTCTTACCGATGATGAAATTATTCATGTTTAAAAAACACAAATAAATAAAAAGCCTCAACTTTCGTTGAGGCTTTTAGCAATAAAAAATTGATTGATTAATTAAGACTAATTGTTATTGCTTTATAAACTTTCTAGTTTCAATAGTATCATTTACTTCAAACTGAATTAAATATAAACCAGCTTCAAGTTGACTAACATTAATACCATTGGATGTTGTAATACCTTTAGCAACATGTTGTCCTAACATATTTACTACAGTAAATGGTAAGTTATCTACATTTGATTTAACAAAAACAGCATTGCCTTTTACAGGATTTGGATAAACAGAGATTTCAACGCCTAAATGTTGTACAAAACCTTCGTTAGATGTTCTTGCTGTTCCGCAAGCACCTAAATTAACCCATCCACTTGCTGTTCTTTCATATAAATTACCTAAATAGGTTACTTGATCTCCCACTGAGTAAGATTGGCTACCATTGTATTCTGCAACTCCTGCACACTTATCTGCAGATCCATTAGTTAAACTTATAGCATCAACTGCCATATCACCTTGCCAAGTAGTACCTGTTGTTCCATCAAATCTTAATCTAACTGAATTTCCTGAGTAAGAAGACAAATCTACGTTGGCATCTAACCAAGAATTACCTTGATTACCTGATCTTGTCCATACAGTAGACCAAGTAGATCCATTGTTAGTACTAATTGCTAAACTTAAACTTCCCATAGCAGATGTACCATACATATGGTATTTAAAGCTAAAGTTTCCGTTATTTATTCCAGACAAGTTAAAGCAAGGAGACACTAATATAGCTCGCTTAGTAGAGTAATTTGGTGCTGAAGACTCCATGTAAACATATTGAGACCCTTCACTTGCACTTGATGGACCTGTACTGCTTGAAGGCGTAGATCCACTTCTTCTTGTCCAATCAAAATCGTCACCACTTCCTTGAGTCCATGATCCAAAACTAGATTCAAAACCTTCATTATAAGGAAATGAAGAAATTGCTCCAGAACAACCTGTTGTACTTGCTGGACTTACTACAATACTTCTAGATACTTGATTTGCTGCATTACCTGCCGCATCACTAACATTGTAGTTTCTTGTATATGTACCTGCTGAGTTAGTATTTACTGTACCAGAAATTACAATACTTGATGTTATATTTCCATCAACATTATCTGTTGCAGTAGCACCTTGTTCTGTATATGTATCTCCAACGGTTAAGTTAATTGTAGATCCTCCTATTAAAGTTATAACTGGCTTAACTGTATCTGCAGCTCCAACAGTAATATTTACTGTATAATCTTCAACTTCTCCATAAGAAAAAGTTTCACAAGATGTAGGTACTGCGTTATATTTCATAGATACTCTTAACCTTGTACTACCTGTAACAGCACTACTTGGTATTGTAAAGCTTCCACTAGCTGGAGTTGCTGTTGATGCTGCTTTAGAGAAAATTTGCTCTCCTGAATCTGTAAAATCACCATCGTTATTATAGTCAATCCAAGCTGCATAACCCTCTGCATATGTAGTACCTGTCCAAGTTGGCGTAATAGTTATAGTATTAGAAGATCCTTTAGTCAAATTAGTCGTTATGTTAGTAAAATCTGAATATAATTGCGCTCCTGAGGCATTGTTAATAGATCCTACTTGAACACGACTAATATACTCGTCACTTACACTATTCCCTTGAGAAGCACAATATTGTGTACCTGTTGTACAAGGTGTACATGCAGATCCACCACAATCCACTCCAGTTTCGTCACCATTTTGAACACCATCTGTACAAGTTGGTGTTGTTCCACCTCCTCCACACTTATCTGATAATCCTAAAGCTGCACGAGGTCCTCCACTAAGTAAAGTTGCTCTCATACGTGCTTTTTGTCCTTGTGTAAATAAATTCATACAAGAGTCATTGGTGTAATCCATATAGTTTTGTACCATATCTGTAGATCCACAAGATACTTTTCCTACTGGACAACCACCATTTGATGTTTGGTGTGTTGGTGTATCGCTTACAAAATCGTTACCACAATTAGAATCTCCCCAAATATGACGTAAATTTAAAAAGTGACCAACTTCGTGAGTTGTTGTTCTTCCTCCATCAAAAGGAGCGCTAACATTACCAACTCTACCAAAATAATTATATCCCATAACAACACCATCTGTTGCAGCACTACCACCAGGAAATTGAGCATATCCTAAAATGGTATTTCCTCCACTTGTCATTTGTGGTACAATCCACATGTTTAAATACTCACTAGTATTCCATGGGTTAACACCACCAGTAGACGTTCGTTTCATGTCATCTGATGTTCCCCAATCTTGGCGTGTAACTTGTTTTCTAGTAATACCTGTTGTTGCATTTCCGTTAGGATCAATGGTTGTTAAGCAAAACTGAATTTCAGAATCTGCTGCCTGAGACCACGTATTATCAGCATCAGGATTGGTACGTCTAAAATCTTCGTTTAAAACATCAATTTGCGATTGGATTTGCGCTACGCTAATATTTTCTGTACTATTTCTATATAATACATGCACAACAACTGGTATTGTAATAATACTACCATCTATTCGCGCATTTTGAGATTGCGCTATACGCTGTTGTGTAAAAGCTTCAATCTGTTCCATCCTTTGCTCTAAGGTTGGATCTAATTGTTTTCTGTGTTCTAAGTTCTCCATTGTAGAACAATTTCTATCTTGCTGAGCAAAAACAGAAAGCGTTAATAAAAAACTTAATAATGATAAAGTAATTGTTTTTTTCATGCTAATTAATTAATGGATTAAGGTAATAATTATCAATTTGGTGGTTAAATTATTAAAATTTTAACAATAAATCATTTGTTACAGTTTCTTTTTCGATTAAAAACAGGTTATTTAAAAACATTCGCTTTTAAGTGTGGTTATACCCACAATCAATTGAAAGAAATTAATTACTTTTACTCTATATGAGCGAGATTTTACTTAAAACTGACAGTCTAACTATTAACGTAAAAAAGGAGTCTGATTACAAGACCATTATCAACAACATTTCCTACCATATTAATAAAAATGAGATTGTTGGAATAGTTGGAGAGTCTGGTTCTGGTAAATCTGTATCGTCATTAGCTATTTTAGGCCTATTACCAAAATCTGTTTTTAAATTTACTTCAGGTAGTATTGTTTTTGACAATAAAGATTTGACTACTTTAAATAATAAACAACTACAAACCATACGAGGGATTAAAATTGGAATGATTTTTCAAGAACCTATGAGTTCTCTAAACCCATCTATGACCTGTGGTAAACAGGTAGAAGAGGTTTTATTTCGACATACCAATTTATCAAAAAAACAAGTTAAGGCTGAGACATTAGCATTACTTAACAAAGTAAAACTTCCAAATCCTGAACGCGTTTATAAAGCTTATCCACATGAAATTTCTGGTGGACAAAAACAACGTGTTATGATTGCTATGGCTATAGCCTGCAAACCTCAATTATTAATTGCAGACGAACCAACAACTGCTTTGGACGTTACTGTCCAAAAAGAAATAATTAGTCTTTTAAAAGAGCTGCAAACCGAAACTAAAATGAGTATTATTTTTATTACTCACGATTTAAGTTTAATCTCTGAAATTGCAGACCGAGTACTTGTTATGTATAAAGGACAAATTGTAGAACAAAATACGGCTAACTCTATTTTTAACAACCCAAAAGACAATTATACAAAAGCACTTATAAAATCTAGACCATCTTTAGACGTTAGACTTAAAACGTTACCAACTATAGCAGACGTATTAAAAAATGAAGTTTCGGAAGTAGTAGTGACTAGTAATATGCGTCAAATTCAGCATAAAAAAATATACGCAAAACCTCCTTTATTAGAAGTTAAAAATCTTGAAAAAGAATACATTTCTAAATCAGGTTTTTTTGCTAAAGCAGAAACATTTAAAGCAGTTAATAATGTTAGTTTTAATTTGTATGAAGGTGAAACTTTAGGTCTAGTTGGCGAGTCTGGTTGCGGAAAATCTACCTTAGGAAATGCCATCTTGTTATTAGATAAAGCTACTAAAGGTCAGATATTATATAAAGGTAAGGACATTACCAATTTAACCAAAGCTGAAACAATAGCTATTAGAAAAGATATTCAAATAATTTTTCAAGATCCCTATGCGTCATTAAACCCAAGGCTTACTGTTGGTAATGCTATAATGGAACCTATGAAAGTGCATAAATTGTATGCATCTGATACAGAAAGAAAAGATAAAACCTTAGAGTTATTAAATCGTGTTGGATTAGATGCTACAGCCTTTAATAGATATCCACATGAGTTTTCTGGAGGACAAAGACAACGTGTAGGTATTGCACGCACAATTGCTTTACAACCTAAATTAATAGTATGTGACGAGTCCGTATCTGCTCTAGATATTTCTGTACAAGCACAAGTATTAAATTTATTAAATGAATTAAAGGAAAAGTTTGGTTTTACTTACATATTTATCTCTCATGATTTAGCAGTTGTAAAATACATGAGTGATCAATTATTAGTTATGAATAAAGGTGAAATTGAAGAATTAGCTGATGCTGATATTATTTACAACACACCTCAAAAAGCCTATACAAAAAAGCTAATTGCTGCTATCCCAAAGGGACTATAGCATAAATACTTTTTTGGTTAAATAGAAAACGCTGCTAATAAAATTAACAGCATTTTTAAATCCTTTTCTTAAATTCTTAAAAAACATAGTAGGTTAAGTTTTTGATAAATTTGAAACAAAAAAGTATTAAAAATAGATTAAGTCATGGTAGACTTGGGTTATTTCTAATGGTTAGGTTTGGGATTGTAAACATACAACCTCTTTTCATAATAATCAGACAAAAAGCATAATTATTCGATGAAATGCACTTAATTTTAACATTTAGTGCGTTTATTGGACTTTTTACTTTGTCTTTTTAGCTGGCTTAGTAGTCAAAACACCTCTAGTAGGATAGTAACTTCTACCATAATTAGATCGTTTATCCTCACCTAATCTAGCTGCCACTTGGTTAGTCATTTTAATTACAAAAACCTCCTCAGCATTTGGAAACGACAAATCGCGTCCATCTGCATCTATTTTTTGACCTTTAGACTTATGGTTTCTTTTTCTAGACAAGTAATCTTCTGTGTCGTACAACTCGTTATAACAATGGATTAATTCATGGGATAATAAGGATACAGGAGAATTGTATCCTTTATTACGTTTGAACCATCTTTTTTTATGATTTTTTCTAAACACTACTCCATGAGTATCATAAAACAAAATAGTATTATGCGCTGGACTATAAGCATTTTTCTCTGCAGGAACTATAGTAATACTATTATCTGTATCTGCCACTAAAACATCAATGACATCAATACTATGCGTTTGATTATCCTCTATAAAAGTAATGGTAAGCGCACTACTTTTTACCAAAAAATCTAAAGCAATGGTTACGTTTTTTAAAAACCGATCTTCAATTAGATCATAATTTCTGTCTAATACATAATGATAGTCTATAAACTGATTACTTAAGGTCTTAATTTGCATTATTATATATCCATTTCTGGGATGTCACCTTCAATAATTAAATGACCTTCTGTAGCTTTTTTAATGTCCTCTACTGACACGCCTGGAGCTCGTTCTAATAATTTAAATCCTTTATCTGTAACTTCAATAACAGCTAAATTGGTAACGATTTTTTTAACACAACCAACTCCTGTCAATGGAAGACTGCACTTTTTAAGCAGTTTAGACTCTCCTGCTCTATTGGTATGCATCATTGCTACAATAATATTTTCTGCACTTGCAACCAGATCCATAGCTCCTCCCATACCCTTAACCATTTTGCCAGGTATTTTCCAGTTAGCAATGTCACCATTTTCTGCAACTTCCATTGCGCCTAAAATAGTCAAGTCTACGTGTTGTCCTCTAATCATAGAAAAACTCATTGCAGAGTCAAAAAAACTAGCTCCTGGTAATGTTGTAATGGTTTGTTTTCCTGCATTAATAATATCTGCATCTTCTTCGCCTTCAAACGGAAAAGGTCCCATTCCTAAAACTCCGTTTTCTGATTGAAATTCAACTTCTATATCATCACGCACATAATTGGCAACTAAGGTTGGAATACCAATTCCTAAATTAACATAGTAGCCATCTTGTACTTCTTTAGCTATTCGCTTTGCTATTCCTGTTTTATCTAACATATTGTATGTCTTTAACTTCTTTATCTAACTGTTCTTTGCTCAATTCTTTTCTCATATTTTTCACCTTGAAAAATACGTTGTACAAATATACCTGGAATGTGTATTTGATTAGGATCTAACTCACCAACTGGAACCAACTCTTCAACCTCAGCAACAGTAATTTTAGCTGCTCCAGCCATACAAGGGTTAAAGTTTCTAGCTGTACCTTTAAATATTAAATTTCCCGCTGCATCACCTTTCCAAGCTTTTACAAAAGCAAAGTCTGCTTTAAAAGCGTGTTCTAGCACATACATTTTACCATCAAACTCTCTGGTTTCTTTACCTTCGGCCACTTCTGTACCAAAACCTGCTGGTGTAAAAATAGCTGGAAAACCTGCTTGAGCAGCACGACAACGCTCAGCCAATGTCCCTTGCGGAATTAGCTCTACATCTAATTCGCCAGACAACATTTGTCTTTCAAACTCATCATTTTCTCCTACGTAAGAGGATACCATTTTTTTTATTTGCTTTTTTTGAAGTAGCAAACCTAAACCAAAGTCGTCAACACCTGCATTATTTGAAATACAAGTCACACCTTTTACATTACGTTTTACCAACTCTGCTATAGCATTTTCAGGAATACCACTAAGTCCAAAACCCCCTAACATAAAGGTCATATTATCTTGTACGCCTTCTAACGCATCTGAAACTGAATTAACTGTTTTTAGAATCATTATTTT
This sequence comes from Olleya marilimosa CAM030, assembly GCF_000518485.1. Taxonomy (GTDB): domain Bacteria; phylum Bacteroidota; class Bacteroidia; order Flavobacteriales; family Flavobacteriaceae; genus Olleya; species Olleya marilimosa. The sequence continues at coordinate 174,803 of NZ_JADR01000002.1, forward strand.
CTAATTTTTTGTGGTTTAAATTTAATAAATAAAAAAGCCATTCTGAAGAGAATGGCTTTTAATTTTAAAGATATATTATAAGTTACATTTCTAACTCATCTGGGACTTCGTCATCTAATAAATCTAATCCTTGTGAATCTCCTCCATCTGGAACATATCCTTCACAATCTACTGCGATAGATAATTCTGAAGGACGTGTAAAACTACCTTGAGAGACGTCTAGAGTTTCATCTTCGTAACAACTTTTCATGTACATGCCCCAAATTGGTAATGCCATAGCTGCTCCTTGACCGTAAGTAATACTTTTAAAATGAACAGCTCTATCTTCTGCTCCAACCCAGACACCTGTTACCAAATTTGGTACCATTCCCATAAACCAACCATCTGACTGGTTTTGCGTGGTACCTGTTTTACCTGCTATTGGGTTTTTAAACTCATAAGGATAACCTGTAATAATTTCTGGATACACACCTGTTTTAGGCATCCATGTTCTACGTAATCTTGATCCTGATCCCGATTGTGTAACACCTTCCATTAACTTAACGGTTACATATGCTGTTTCCTCACTTAAAACATCTTTAGTTTCGGGTACAAATTGATATAAAACTGTATCATTTTTATCAACTATTGTCGTTACCATAACCGGTTTTGTGTAAACTCCTTGGTTAGCAAAAGCGGAATATGCACCTACCATTTCATACACACTAATGTCAGGTGTACCTAATGCAATAGAAGGTACTAATGGTATGTCTGATGTTATTCCTAAATTTTTAGCTAATTCGGCAACTGGTTGTGGACCAACTTTATCCATTAACCTTGCTGTAATTGTATTTACAGATTTTGCTAAAGCCTCCTTTAATGTTAGGTCTCCACTATAATTATTATCATCATTTTTAGGAGCCCAAGGCTCTGGATTACCATATTTATTAGCCTCAATAGTTAAAGGTGCTAATGGTAATTTGTCACATGGTGACATATGCAATTGATTTACTGCTGTTGCATAAACAAAAGGCTTAAATGTAGACCCTACTTGACGTTTACCCTGTTTTACGTGATCGTATTGAAAATGTCTATAATTCATACCACCAACCCATGCTTTAACATGACCAGTTTGTGGATCCATACTCATCATTCCTGGGTGCAGGAAAGACTTGTAATAACGCATAGAGTCAATAGGCTTCATTATGGTATCAAATTCTCCTGGACTACCATCTTTTTCCCATTTAAAAAGGGTCATTTGAGCTGGCTTATAAAAAGACGCTCTAATTTCTTTATCATTTTTACCAGCATTTTTTAAGATTCTCCAACGCTCACCACGTTTCATTGCTGTATTTAATAACTTATCAACTTCATCTGATGATAAATCTAAAAAAGGAGCAGTTTTATTTCGCTCTGGTGTATTTTGATTAAAAAACTCTGCCTGAAGTCTTGGCATATGTCTAGCAACAGCTAGCTCAGCATATTTTTGCATGCGTGAGTCTATGGTTGTATAGATTTTTAAACCATCATTATACAAACTATACTTAGAGCCATCTGCTTTTCTGTTTTTTGGATCTGCGATCCATTCTTTCATAAATTCTGTTAGATAACCTCTAAAATAAGTTGCAGATCCTGAACTATGACTATCAGGCGTATAATTTATACCTAAATCTGTTTTTTGAAGCGAATCTTTTTGTACGTCTGTTATATAACCATATTTAGCCATTTGGTCAAACACCGTATTTCTACGTTGTTTGGTCCTAATTGCACGTTGTCCCTTATCTTTAAGTGGATTAAAAAGTGATGGATTTTTAAGCATCCCAACAATCATTGCAGACTCTTTAAGTGTTAACTCTTTAGGCTCTTTACCTCCAAAATAAATCCTTGAAGCTGAGCGAATCCCATCTGCATTATTATCAAAATCCACAATATTTAAATATTGAGCAATAATTTCCTCTTTAGTATATTGACGCTCTAATCGTATTGCTATAATCCATTCTTTAAATTTTTGAAGGACTCTTTTTACTTTATTGCTAGAGGCTCTTTTTGTAAATAGTTGCTTAGCCAATTGTTGCGTAATTGTACTTGCTCCTCCACTTCCAGGCTTTAAAACTGCACGTAAAGTACCACGTCCATCAATACCAGAATGCTCCATATACCTTACATCTTCTGTTGCAATTAATGCTTGTACTAAATGCTCTGGTAACTCGTCAAAACTAACTGGTGTTCTATTATCACGAAAATAAAAATTACCTAATGTTTTTCCGTCAGATGAAATAATTTCTGTAGCTAAGTTTGTTTTTGGATTTTCTAATTGTGTGTGATCTGGCATTTCGCCTAACACTCCCCAAGATGCTAGTAGAAACAATAACACTACTGATAATAAACCTCCTAAAAACAGCATCCAAAACCATCTAATATACTTATCAAAGTTTGTTGCTTCTGCTTTTTTTGTTTTTGCCATATCTATCTGACTTGATTATTCTGTTTTTTCTATTCTAAATCCTACGTCTGTAATACCTTCTAGATTAACGACACCATTAACCTCTCCATTACTACGCATTGCTTGTTGTATGTTAACGTTATACGTGCCACTTTCGTTAAAAATAACACCTTTTTTATACCACAATTTATTTTCTTTTACGGACGACAACCCTTCGCCTAACCATTCGCCATTTTTTTTAGTCATGTCATACTCTAAAGTATCTGTTAAGGTTTTTCCGTGAGGGAAATTCATTTCGACAATTAAAAATAAATTACTGTATTTATAATCATTAGTATTTCTAACGTTAACAAATAAGTTATAAGGATTGATTGAATCTGGTGCGTTTATTTTAAAATTAACTATGTCTTTTTTATTCCAAGATGTTGATACACTTTTATACTGATCAAACACCGCTTTATCATCACAAGACGACAGCAACACTAGTAATAAAACAACTACAATTTTACTTATTTTCATTAGTTTGATTGTTATTGTTTTCAGGTCTTTTCTTATTTGGCTTACGTTTTGGCCTAGGTTTAGGTTTTGGCTTAGCACTGTTTGCCTGATTTTTATTAGGTTGATTTTTACTATTTGGTTGGTTATTGTTACCTACTTGATTTTTCTTATTTGTGCTAACTCTTTTATTAGGTTTAGCTTTTTTGCCATCATTAGTTTTAACTTCTGATTTATTATGAACTGGCTTTTTATTTCTACTTCTATTGTTTTTACGTTTTTTATTGCCTTTTGGACTATCAAAACGTGTTAAACTATCTTGACCTACAACGTTTTCAAACTCTGTTTTAGTATCTACAAGCAGCTCTACAGCGTATTCTTCAAGGCTTGCAACCTTTTCTCTTTTTTTATTTATTGCAATAATTTCTCTAGCTTGGTCTGTAGTAATAAGGTGCCAATTCATCCATTCTCCTTCATAAGCATACCACATATGTCCTTTAAAGATGTCTGTTTTTTGACACACAGCAGTCCCTTTTTCTGTGTATAATTTAGTATCTGGTTTTGGAAATGCTTTTAAGGCGTCTAAGTAAGAATCTAACTCGTAATTTAAACAGCACTTAAGTTTACCACATTGACCTGCTAATTTTTGAGGATTAAGCGATAATTGTTGGTAACGTGCTGCACTTGTACTTACAGATCTAAAATCTGTTAACCAAGTCGAACAACACAACTCACGACCACAAGATCCTATACCACCAAGTCTAGAGGCTTCTTGACGGAAACCGACTTGTTTCATTTCGATACGAATTCTAAACTCTCTGGCGTATATTTTAATTAGCTCTCTAAAATCCACGCGCTCTTCAGCTGTGTAATAAAATGTGGCTTTACTACTATCACCTTGAAACTCGATATCAGAAATTTTCATCTGGAGTTTTAAATCTATAGCAAATTGTCGTGCTTTAACCTTCATAGGTTCTTCTTTATCACGAGCTTCGCTCCAAATGTCTATATCTTTTTGAGAGGCTTTACGGTATATTTTTAATACATCGTTTTTAGTATCTATTTTTTTACGTTTGATTTGAACGCGAACCAATTCTCCCGTAAGGGTAACCATACCAATATCATGACCAGATTGAGCTTGAGTAGCTACAATGTCACCAATACTTAGTGTTAAATTTTCTGAATTATGATAATAATGTTTACGTCCGTTTTTAAATCTAACTTCTACCCAATCAAATGGTTTTTCGCCATTTGGGACAGACATATTTGCTAACCAATCAAACACGGTTAATTTATTGCAACTATCTGTACCACATGTTCCGTTATTTTTACAACCTTTTGGTTGTCCGTCTTTTCCTGTAGCGCAACTTTGACAAGCCATACTATTTATATGTATATATTGAATCTTAAGGTGTTAACCCAAAGATGAAGATTAATAATTAGTTGTTTTTGCGCAAGCGCATACCAACTCTTGTTAATTTGTAAAGATAAGATTATTTAGGTGACTTTAAAATATAAAAAAAGCGTGGTAAAATTTACCACGCTTTTTGCAATATTTTAATAGTGTCTTTACTTTTTAAAGGTCTCAAAAATGTTTCGCAAATCTTTTTTGTATGGTAAATGATCGGCACGTCCTTTTTTAAAGATATCGTTACTATTACCTTGTCCTTTTCTTAGTTGTTTTTGCTCTTCATATGGTAAAGCATGTATTTCTTTACATGCTGTAGAACAGCAGTTGTCCATTTCGGTTTTACAAGCTTCGCATTGTATAAATAGTAAATGGCAAGCATCATTAGCACAATTTACATGTGTATCACATGAGGTACCACATTGGTGACATTTTGCAATGACATGATCACTAATTTTTTCTGAGCGACGCTCGTCAAACACAAAGTTTTTTCCTATAAATTTATTATCAATACCTTCTTCATTAACCTGTCTAGTGTATTCAATAATACCACCTTCTAATTGATAGACATTTTTAAATCCTTTATGTTTGTAGTAAGCACTTGCTTTTTCGCAACGGATTCCTCCTGTACAATACATTAGTAGGTTTTTTTCTTCTTTATGCTCGCGTAAATCCGCTTCGATTATATCTAAAGATTCTCTAAAAGTATCAACATCTGGAGTTACTGCACCATCAAAATGCCCAATTTCACTTTCATAATGGTTACGCATATCTACACATACTGTGTTTGGATTTGCTAACATGTCGTTAAACTCTTTAGCCGATAAGTGTACACCTTTATTGGTAACGTCAAAGGTATCGTCATTTAATCCGTCTGCTACTATCTTATCTCGCACTTTAACTTTTAGCTTTAAAAAAGACATGTTGTCTTGTTCTACTGCTATATTTAATCTAACATCTTTTAAAAAATCGATGCTATCCAAATGGTTTTTAAAGGCATCAAATTGATCTGCTGGTAGCGATAGTTGTGCATTAATCCCTTCGGTAGCGACATAAATACGACCTAGGACGTCTAAACTATCCCATTTAATAAATAATTGGTCTCTTAATTGTTGTGGATTGCTAATTTGAGCATACTGATAAAAAGATAACGTTAGACGGTCTTTTCCAGCTTTTTCTATAAGTTCTGCTCTTTCAATAGCGCTTAATTTATTGTACAGTTGCATGCTATACTTAGTTTTAAGTGTTAATAAAAAGTTTTTGCAAAGGTATTATTTAAAATGAATTAGCCAATTGACAACCAAAAAAAAGTCCCTTGCGCTTTGCAAAGGACTTTTAATAGACTAACTCGTTAATAATTTTTTAATATTAATTAAAAAATGTTACGAGCTAACCTCCATCGGCTTTACAGTTACTATTAAGTAAAACAACAACTGAAACGCCTAATGCTTTTGTGAATACTAGTCTTTTTAAATATCTCATACCTCTAATTGTTAAAGGATTAACATTTTAAAAGCGGATTAAATTTTCTTTTTCATAGCATATTTTTTCCACTTCAATAAGTAGATGCAAAAACTTTAAAAAGGTTGCGTCATAAAATTAAAATTCGTTAAAAAAAGTAGTATTTTAGCATAGAATTTTTAATAAACTATTGACGATGAGTAAAGAAAACGAAGCAAAACTAAAAGCATTACAACTAACTTTAGACAAGTTAGATAAAGCTTATGGTAAAGGAACAGTAATGAAAATGAGTGATGCTGCAGTAGTAGATGTAGAAGCTATCCCTACAGGATCTTTAGGTTTAGATATTGCTTTAGGAGTTGGTGGCTACCCTAGAGGAAGAGTCATTGAAATATATGGACCAGAATCTTCTGGTAAAACAACATTAACATTACACGCTATAGCAGAAGCGCAAAAAGCTGGTGGTATTGCAGCTTTTATTGATGCAGAACATGCTTTTGATAGATTTTATGCACAAAAATTAGGTGTTGATATTGATAACTTAATTATATCTCAGCCTGATAATGGTGAGCAAGCTTTAGAGATTGCTGACAATTTAATTAGATCTGGAGCAATTGATATAGTCGTAATTGACTCGGTTGCAGCTTTAACGCCTAAGAGTGAAATTGAAGGTGAAATGGGAGACTCTAAAATGGGACTTCATGCAAGATTAATGTCTCAAGCACTTAGAAAATTAACTGCATCTATTAGTAAAACTAATTGTACCGTTATATTTATTAACCAATTACGTGAAAAAATTGGTGTTATGTTTGGTAACCCAGAAACAACAACTGGTGGTAATGCCTTAAAATTTTACGCTTCTGTTAGATTAGATATTAGACGATCTACACAAATAAAAGATAGTAATGGAGATGTACTTGGTAATAAAACCAGAGTTAAAGTGGTTAAAAATAAAGTAGCTCCACCTTTTAGAATGGCAGAGTTTGACATTATGTATGGTGAAGGTGTAAGTAAAGTTGGAGAAATATTAGATGTAGCAGTTGAAAAAGAAATTGTCAAGAAAAGTGGTTCATGGTTTAGTTATGAAGACACTAAACTTGGTCAAGGTCGAGATGCTGTTAAACTAATAATTAAAGATAATCCAGAATTATTTGAAGAGTTAGAACAGAAAATCAAACAAGCCATTAAAGACAGTCTTTAATATAAAAAATCCCGATTATTCGGGATTTTTTTATTTTTAGACGCAACCTTTTAACTTATCAAGCATCTACACTTTAAACAACGTTAGTTTACACAAAACAATGAAGCCATATTTTATTTGTTTAATAGCACTTATGACTTTTTCTTGCAGTATTGATAACGAAGAAAACATAAATAGCTACATAGAAGTATTACCAATTGTAAGCGTCTCTATGCCTGAATATTTTGAACAAGGCGAAACCTATCAAATAGATATAACCTATCTAGCTCCTACCAACTGTCATTATTTTAATGATATTTATTATGATTTAGAAGGAAATACAAGTCATGTTGCTATTTTAAATACAGTAGTAGATAACGGTAATTGTGAAATAACAAATCTAGAAGACCAAAAGTCTTTTAACTTTGAAGCAAATACTACTGGATTACATATCTTTAAATTTTGGCAAGGAGAAGATGAAAATGGCCAAGATATGTACCTATTAATGGAAGTTACTGTTGAGTAAATAATTATTAACTAACACCTTGTTTTAATTTGAGTTTAGAACAACTCATACATAAATGTAAGTCTAATGATACTAAAGCACAAAGCGAATTATACCAGCTTTTTTCAAGCAAATTATTCTCTGTAAGCTTAAAGTATTCAAACTCTTATGCTGAAGCTGAAGATAATTTACAAGACGCATTTATAACCATTTTTGCAAAAATAAAACAATATAAAAATAAAGGTAGCTTTGAAGGTTGGTTAAAAAGAATAACTATTAATACCATCATGCAACGCTACAGAAGTCAAAAAGTTTTTGAGATAGTTAACGAAGAAGCTATTGTTGATGAAAACATTGATATTGATGATGATGATGTTGGTCTAGATTTTTTATTACAATGCATCCAAGAGCTACCAGATAGGTATCGCTTGGTTTTTAATTTATATGTATTAGACGGTTATTCGCATAAAGAAATTGCAGAAATGCTTGCAATAACAACAGGAACAACAAAATCAAATTTAGCTAGAGCTAGACAATTATTAAAAGAAAAAATAGTAGCCTATAAAACGGGACAAAAATCCCAATTGTTATAATGAGTAGTAAAAAGAATATAGATCGCCTATTTCAGGAAAAATTCAAGGATTTTGAAGCTAAACCCGACCCAAAGGTTTGGCAGAATATACATTCAAAATTAAAAGAAGAAGAGGAAGACAACAAGCCTATTGCTATCCTTCCGTTGTGGTTAAAATTAAGTGGTATTGCAGCCTCGTTTATCTTACTGTTCGTTATAGGAAACACCTTTTTTAGTAGTCCTTCTGCTGTAAATACACCAACAACAGTAGATAATCCAAGTCCAAATAACAACACCATAAAAAAAAGCCCAACTTTAAATGAAAAGCAAAAGCTTCAGCAAAATAATTCCACTATTAACAACGCGACTACAACTGTGTCAGAACCTATAAACAAAGACAACAACACCATAGTTACTAATAGTCAAGACCCTAAAAACACTACAACTAAAGGTAATAACAATAAAGACGACAATGCTAATTTAATCCAACAGCAATCAGCTTCAAACTATACCAATTCATCTATAGTAACTAATGCTATTCAGAATAAACACAAGGTAACAAACAGTAACTATAATAATCAAAGTAATAATTTATCAGTTTCATCAAACAAAATAACAACAGATAATCAAACCAAACAATTACAACAATCTGTTGTTAACAATAAGAAGAATTCTGAAAAACAACCTATTAACATTACAAATAAAGACCATATAACTAAAGCTTTAACACAAGAAAACATAGCATCAAACACTACTATAAAGGACACTATACAACAGCAAAAACCTTCTATTGAAGATGCTATTGCTAATAACAAAGCTACTGAAGATCTTATTGAAAAAGAAGAAGAGGCTAATAACAGGTGGAATGTTTATGCTAACATTGCGCCTGTTTATTACAATGCATTTGGAGAAGGATCTCATATTGACGAGCAGTTTAATAAAAACAACAAATCTGGTGAGGTTAATACAAGTTATGGTGTAAAAGTAGGCTATACTTTAAATGATAAATTAACTATTAGATCTGGTATTAATAAATTAAATTTAAGCTACGACACAGACGACGTTATTGTGTATCAAAACGTTAGCACCAACCCAAGTCCTAAAGAAATTAGAAACATAGATTTTAATCCAGAAAATAATCAATCAATTAATATTATAAGTAGTAATAGTTTGCTATTGGGTAACAACAACTCTAGTTTAATTAAAAATGTTGGGCTTAGTCAGAGAATTTCGTATTACGAAGTCCCTGTAGAAATTGAATATGCTGTTGTAAACAATCAATTTAGTTTAAACTTAATTGGTGGTCTAAGTACTTTTGTTTTAGATGATAATAAACTGGTATCAGAATTTGATGGTTTTAAAATGGAGATTGGTAGCGCTAATAATATTAATAACTTAAGTTTTAGTGCCAATTTTGGAGTGGGTTTAAATTATAAATTTTCAGAATCTGTAATTTTTAATTTTGAACCAACCTTTAAATATCAATTAAATGCATTTTCCGACACCTCAGGAAACTTTAATCCATATATAATAGGTGTTTACACAGGATTTAGTTATAGATTTTAAGTATTGATTTAGTTTTTAAGAGTCCCTTTAAATAGGGAGTTAATACTGTAAGAGCTGCTCTGTGCCAAGAGCAGCTTTTTTTTATGCGATATAAACCTCTAATTGCTTTAAAATAATGTCTCTAGACTTTTTATTTAAAGCCTTAGTATCTTGTATAGTTAAATCGCTTGTAGGAATAAAATGGTGTACTTTAGCTCTTAACACTCCTGGTCCACCACTAAAAAAAGTATAAGAAAAACGTTTTTTGTTATCTGCAAAAGTTATTGGTACAATAGGCGTTTTATGGTTTATAGCTAAACGGAAAGCACCATCTTTAAACTCGTCTAAAATTATATGTTCTTCTGGGACTAAGCCTTCAGGAAAAATACAAATGCTTAACCCTTGTTTTAATCGTCTTTGCGCTCTTAAAAAAACTGCTTGTCTACTTTTAGCACTACTTCTATCCACCAATATGCATGTTCTTTTATAAAAAAAACCAAACAAAGGTATTTTTGCCAACTCCGCTTTACCAACAAAAACAAAAGGATTTTTAACAGTAACCAACATTAACATAATATCTAGCATAGAGGTATGATTACCAATAAACATATAGCTTTTGTTACGTTCTGGTTTTTGCAAATACTCTATTTTAGTTGGCAATCCCATACCTATTAAAATAAATCTAGCCCAAATACGAGCTAATTTGAAAAAATAAGGATACCAAGATTCTTTTAATATAGAAACAATCAATAACGGAAATAGGATTATAATTGGTATTGTTACTAATATGTAGAACCAAATACGATATAATACCCAAAAAATATACTTAAATACTATCATTTGCTGTCAAAACTAACTAAATTAATTGAGGTATTCTACTAAAAAAAGTACCTTTGCTTAATAGAATAGCCTAATAATTATGTCAAGAATACTTACAGGAATACAAAGTACAGGAACACCACATTTTGGTAATATAATGGGAGCATTGCGTCCTGCAATTGCATTAGCTAATGATGCAAAAAACGAGTCGTTTTTATTTATAGCAGACATGCACTCTTTAACACAAATTAAAGATGCTGAGACACTTAGAAACAACACTTACTCTACAGCTGCTACATGGATGGCTTTAGGATTAGACATTGAAAAAACTGTGTTTTACAAGCAAAGTGATATCCCACAAACTACTGAATTAGCCTGGTATTTAAGTTGCTTTTTTCCATTTCAACGTTTGACTTTAGCACATAGTTTTAAGGACAAAGCAGACCGTTTAGAGGATGTAAACGTTGGATTATTTACCTATCCAATGTTAATGGCAGCAGATATTTTATTGTATGATGCAAATATAATTCCTGTTGGAAAAGATCAATTGCAACATATAGAAATGACACGAGATGTAGCTTCTAGATTTCATGCTAAATTAGGCGAAACATTTGTTATACCTGAAGGGAAAATCCAAGAAAGCAACATGTTAATTCCTGGTACTGATGGTGCAAAAATGAGCAAGAGTAAAGGAAACACTATTAATATCTTTTTACCAGAAAAAAAATTACGCAAGCAAATTATGACTATCGAAACCGATAGTACAGCATTAGAAGACCCTAAAGATTGGTCAACTTGCAATTGTTTTGCTTTATATAAATTATTAGCCTCAGAGAGCGAAATTGAAACCATGAAAGCTAATTACGAAAACGGTAATTATGGTTATGGTCATGCTAAACAAGCATTATACGAATTAATCTTAACTACTTTTAAAACTGAACGTGAGCGTTACAACCATTATATGGCTAACTTACATGAAGTAGATGCTGCTTTAGAAAAAGGAGCTGAAAAAGCTAGAAAAATTGCTAATGATGTATTAGCAAGAGTTAGAGCTAAAGTTGGGTATTAATATAATATCTAAATAACCTCAAACAATTTTCCAGGAAGTGGTCTAACCACGCCTTTTAATTCCATATTAAGTAATGTGCCAGCTAGTTTATAGGTTGGCATATTACAATTAATAGCAATACTATCTAGCAAAGCCTTATTATTGTCTTTTAGGTAATTATACACAACCTTTTCATCAGGATCTAACTCAATAAACAACTGCTTTTGTACAGGTGGTTTTTGTAAGTTTTCCAATTGCCAGTTTAAAATATAAGGCACATCTAAAGGTGTAGATAACAAATGTGCTTTTTGTTGTTTTATTAAATTATTACAACCAACGCTTTGACTATCTGTGACACGTCCAGGGACTGCAAACACATCTCTGTTATATGAGTTTGCAATATCTGCTGTAACCAGACTTCCGCCTTTTTCTGCAGACTCAATAACTATGGTTGCTTGACTTATACCTGCAATAATGCGGTTTCTTTTTAAAAAATTATTTCGATCAAAAGTATCACTACTCCAAAAGTCAGTAAAAAAACCTCCATTGTTTTCAACTTCTGCAACGTACTTTTTATGCACTTTTGGATAAATTTGGTTTAAACCATGTGCTAAACAACCTATAGTTTGTAATTTATTTTTAATGGCAGCTTTATGTGCTGTAATATCTGTACCATAAGCAAATCCCGAAATTATAATTGGTTTATATATGGCTAACTCTTCAATTAATTTTTCACAAAATGCAATACCTGATGTGGTGATTTTTCTAGCTCCAACAATACTAATAATATGTTTATTATTAAGGTTAATGTTTCCGCTTTCAAACAAAACTATAGGACTATCAATGCAATGTTTTAAGTTTGATGGATATGTTGGGTCAGTAAATACGTGATGTTTTAGGTTTTCGTCTTTAATAAATTTTAGTTCTTTATCTGCTTCTTCAAAATGACTAGATTGATATAATTCACTTAAAATAATTTCGCCTATACCATCAATTTTTAAAAGGTTTTGTTTCTTTTCTTTAAACACAGCTTCTGCACTTCCGCAATGGTTAATTAGCTTTTTTGCGGTAGTATCTCCTATTTTAGAGACGTGTTGTAAGGCTAAAATATAGCGTAATTGGTCGTCATTCATTTTTTATTGCACTGATTTTGAAACTACAAGAAAAGAAATTTAAGTCTGTTAATAACTAATACACACTAAATTTTCTTGGTTTTTAAAATTTTCTAACTTTGTTACTATGCAATTAGAACATTACATAAGCGATTTATTATACAGATATGATTGTGTTACGGTTCCAGAATTTGGATCGTTTTTAACACAACGTCAATCTGCGCAAGTACACGATAGTACCAATGCCTTTTATCCTCCTAAAAAGCAATTGTCTTTTAACGAGCAAATACAAAATAACGACGGTTTATTAGTGCGTTATATAGCAGATATTGAAAAAATACCTTTTGAAACTGCTGCACAAAACCTATCTAAACGTGTTAAGTCTTTAAAGTCTTATTTAGTTGAAGGTGAAACGTTAAGTTTTGAAAACATTGGTGAGTTAATTTTAAATAATGAAGGTAAAATAGAATTTAATCCATCTTACCATTTAAATTATTTAACTGATGCTTTTGGTTTATCACAGTTTGTATCTCCTGCAGTAACTAGAGTTGTTTACAAAGAAGAAGCCGAAACCATTGAGCGTGTTATCCCAATTGCGGTAACACCAGAAAAACGTCAAAGCAAATCATACCTTAAGTATGCTGCTATTGCAGTTGTTGCTTTAGGCTTAGCTGGTTTTGGTTTTAATAACTACGTTAATACAGTAGCGCAACACAACCAAATTGCACAAGAAGAGGCAAATACACAATTAGATAGCCAAATACAAGAAGCTACTTTTGTAATTAGCAACCCATTACCTGCTATTACTTTAAATGTAAATAAGCAAACAGGTAACTATCATATTGTTGCTGGTGCTTTTAGAGTCGAAGAAAACTCTGATAAAAAAGTTGCAGAATTGCAAGAACAAGGTTTTAAAGCACGTAAAATTGGTGTAAACCAGTATGGTCTACATCAAGTAGCCTATGCAAGTTATACGTCCAGAGAAGAGGCTAATAATGCTTTAAACAGTATAAGAACAGAACAGAATAAAGACGCTTGGTTATTAATTAAGTCTTTGGACTAAAACTAAGCCATTAAGTATACCAAAAACCTCGTAAGTGTAAATTTACGAGGTTTTTTAATTCTTAATTTATTCTAAAATGCACTAACTAAATCTTAAAATCAGTTTACCTTTGCGCCTGAAAAGAAAAAATTATGATGAACGCAAGAACAGCTGAACACTCTAGAACCGTAATGACAGATTTAGTTTTACCAAGTGAAACTAATCCTTTAAACAACCTTTTTGGTGGCGAATTACTAGCTAGAATGGATCGTGCAGCAAGTATTAGCGCAAGACGACACTCAAGACGTATTGTTGTTACAGCCTCTGTAAATCACGTAGCCTTTAACAAAGCAGTCCCTTTAGGAAGTGTTGTTACAGTTGAAGCTAAAGTATCTAGAGCCTTTAAAACCTCAATGGAAATATTTATTGATGTTTGGGTAGAAGACAGAGAGTCTGGAAACCGATCTAAAGCTAACGAAGCTATTTATACTTTTGTTGCAGTGGATGAAACTGGAACACCAGTTGCAATACCAGAATTAATCCCAGAAACTGACTTAGAAAAAGAACGTTTTGCTGCTGCCTTAAGACGTAAACAATTAAGCTTACTACTAGCAGGAAAAATTAAACCAAACGATGCTACAGAGCTTAAAGCTTTGTTTGAATAACATTAAATAAAAAACCCAATGCTTTGCATTGGGTTTTTTATTATTTATATCTAACAATACAATTTAAACTTTTTTTACATCTTATAAATCCATTCTGCTGGATCCACTGAAGCATCATTTTTATACAAACTAAACCATAAAAGTGTTTCGCCTTCACTATTAGTAAATACCTCTCCTATTTCTTGTTTAGTGACTATTTTATCTCCTGTTTTAACGGATATTTTCTTTAAATTATGGTACGCAGAGATGTAATTACCATGCTTTATTAAAACCGTAGGATTACCCCTTTTTTGAATTATAATTTTTAAAACCTCTCCTTTAAAAACAGATCTAACAATAGCATTTTGCTCTGTAGCAATACGTACACCACTACTATTTATAGTTAGTGACGCATCTGTTGGATGACGTTGAACACCATATTTAACTTTAACCAAACCTTTTTCTACAGGCCAAACTAATTTACCTTTATTACTTAAAAAATCGGCTGCCAATATTTTTGCTTCCGGAGTTAAAGCAAACGTGCTAGACGCTTTAATTGTTGTGGTTTTTGTGCCAGCTTTTTTGTTAGAATTTGCAATAGCCTCTTTAATAATACGATCAATTTCTCGATCAACCTCTCTGGCTTCTTGTTGCTTTTCTTTAATCTGAGCAGCATACTTATTTAAATCTTTTTTAATAGAAGCCATGATGGATTCATGCTGCTTCATGTCTTCCTCCAAAGCTTTTTGCACCTCTCTGTTTTCTGCAATCAACTTATCTTTAGCTGCTTTTTGCTTACCAAGTTCAAGGTTTAAATTTTGAAGTTTTAATGCTTTTTCTTTGATGTTTTCTCCTTGTTGCTTTTGATATTTAGAGTACTGATTCATGTACTGTAAACGCTTATAAGCTTGTCTAAAATTGTTTGAAGACAATAAAAACATAACACGACTTTGGCTGCTTTTATTTTTGTACGTATTCAAAATTGTTTTAGCGTAATTGTCCTTTAAAATAACCAACTCATCACGTAATCCAGATATTTTTTTTTGGTTTACAGCAATTTCTCTGTTAATCAAATTAGCTTGTTGGTTGGTAACCTTAATCAGGTTACGTCTTACGCTTAATTTGTAATTTAAGTCTTCAATAAGTGTCGTTTGGCTTTTTTGCTTGGACTGGTTTTGAAACAGTAAAGCATTGATTTGCTTTATTTGGTTTTTAATTTCAATACGTTTAGCCTCTAATTGATCTATTTTATTTTTTTGCGCTAAAGCGGAAGTTGTGCCCAATATTGCAAAAAAAGAAACTAATAACAGTAATTGACGATACTTCATAAATTACAATTCTATTTTTTTATAGCCAGAAGGTATAGTAAATGGAAAACGTACGTCTTCATTTAATTTTACAGACTTAAGCTCTAGATTAATTTCCAATTGCTCTTCATCTTCTATTGCTAGTATTTTGGTTAGTTCTGGTAAGGTTTTGTCGTCTACTTTTTGATAAGCTAAATAATCAATATGTAAAATGCGCTTGTCACTTGGTTGAGATATTTCTTGAGCGTCCATTTTAAAATGCGACGGGTTTACAAATAAAAACAACTCGAACAACTCGCGTTGTTTTTTAGGTTGTAAAATATAGGATTTGTCATTAGCTGACAGGTTGTATTTATCATCGTTTAAGTCAAAAAGCGATTGACCTAATAGCATATTTTGTACTTTACTAAAATCTAAATCTGTACCTAATAGGTTACTTAAATAAGCAAAATCGCCATCAAAATAAGTATTATCCCATTTGTTATAAAAGGCAACTCTTGCTGGCGTAATAAGTACTTTAGCAATCCCTAAATAACTCATCCAAATGGTTTTATCTTTCTCCATTCTAAAGCTTAAAGACACACCTTTTGATTTTTGATTTTGTGTGTAATCTACTTTTAGCTTTCCTGTTAAAGACGTAAAATCAATATTAGCTTTTGTACTATTTTTAATAAGTTGTTTGACTGATAGTTTAGTGTCTACCGTTCCATTAGTCACTAGAGTTTTAGACCCTTTACAGCCAGATACTACCATAGTGATTAATAGTATTACAAAAGATATGCGTGTTTTAAATGCCATTAGTTTAAACCTTCTAGTTTTTTTGCTTTATCTGTAAACGTTTTTGCTTTAGAAAAATTGTTAGTAGCAGTGTAAGCTTTGGCTAACTGTTTGTAAAAATCAATCTCCATTTTTGGGTCTTCAATTATATAATCCACACCAATTTCTAGGCTATTTATAGCATCTTTAGGACGATTTAAATAATTTAAAGCGACACCATTTGCTAAATATAAAACGGGTTGTGATGGAAAAACCTCTAAACCTTCTTCACTTTTTTGATGTGCTTGATCAAACTGTGATAAGTCTATGTGAAGCAAAATTATGTTTCGTAAAATACCAAAGTTTTCTTCTTCCTTCTGTAACGCTTGCTCGTAAAAGTTAAGCGCTTTTTGTTTTTCACCTTTTAATAAATAATACTGTGCCAACTCTACCAAAGTTTTTCCGCTAGATTCTATTTTTGTAAGCATAGAGGTGACTTCTACCAAATCCTGCTCGTATTGTTGATTTATGCTTACAAACTTTACAAAATCTGCCAATACCTTGATTTTAGATTCTGGGTTAATTTGCGAGCTTTGCAACGCAATTTTCATGGATTGTATAGCCTTTTCGTTTTGTCCTGCTTCTAAATAAAACTTATATAAAGCTAAATGTACTAGCTCTGATTTTGGATTGACTTCCAATAATTTTTTGGCAGTTTCAAACGCTTTTTTGGTCTCTCCACTTTCACTGTAACGATAAATAAGTCGTAAATAAGTATCTTCAGATTCTGGATTTTTATCCACACGATCTTCTAGGTTTTCTATTTGATCTTTTTTACGACCTGTCGCGTTATAAATTCGGTTTCGTAAAATGTCACGATCCTTGTTTATTCCTAACTCGTCATCAAGTTCATCTAAAATTTTTAGTGCTTCTTTAAAATCACCAGTTTGCATATATATATTAGCCAGATCTTCTTTATAATCTGGATGATATTTAACTAACTGCCTTACTGTTTTTATGGCTTTTTTATATTCTTTTTGATGAATATAGGTACTATACAATTCATCCAAAAACCACTCGTTATCAGGAATTTTGTTAACAGCTGTTTTTAGCGCATCCTCTGCTGCACCAAAATTTTTAAGATTATTGTAGTTTTTACCTAACTCAAAATATAAAATAGCTTCAGAATCGTCAATTTCTATACACTTTAATAGGTTATCTACAGCACGTTGGTAATTCTCTATTCCTTTTTGCTTTAAAGCTTCAAAAAAGTACTCTTGGTAAGCGTCTGAAACATCTCCTAAATCATCGTCAGGTTTTTTATCAAAATCAATTTGCGCAGTATTGACCTGCGGAAATAGAAATATCCCTAATATAATAAGTAGTATGTAACTTTGTTTTTTCATTAATTTGACGCTTCGCTTTGCTTTAAAATTATTCTAACACAGAATAATCTCCTATACTAATTTTGGTGAATTTTCCATCAAACTTAACATGATTACCAATCATAGCTTCGTCTAAATTAGCATTTTTAATAGTAGTATGGTTTTGTATTAGGCTATTTTTAACGGTTGAGTCTTCTATAACACAGTTATTTCCAACCGAAACATATGGTCCAATAGTGGTATTTTTAAGTACTACGTTGTCACCAATGTAACATGGTTCAATAATGGTTGCATTTTCGGTTTTAACCGTGTCTGCTACTAATTGCTCTTCTCCATCTGCTTTTAAAAAGCCTAACATACGTTGATTAGTTTCTAAGGTTATGGCTTTGTTTCCGCAGTCCATCCACTCGCTAACCACACCTGTTTTAAACACTTTACCTTCAGACATCATCCCTTTAATACCATCATTAATTTGGTATTCTCCACCATGTATAATATTGTTATCCAAAACAGTTTGAAGCTGCTCTTTAAGTTGACTTACTTCTTTAAAGTAATAGATACCAATAACTGCTAAATCGCTAACAAATTGTTCTGGTTTTTCAACAAGCTCAATAATTTCGTTTTGTCCGTTTAGCTTTACAACGCCATAAGCTTCTGGTTGGTCTACTTGTTTGGTCCAAATTACTGCATCTGCATCTGGATCTAAATTAAAATCTGCCCTAATTAACGTGTCTGCATATGCAATTACTGCTGGACCAGATAATGAGTCCTTAGCACACATTATAGCGTGACCTGTACCTAAAGGTTGGTCTTGTCTATAAATAGACGCTTTAGCACCTAAACTTTTTGCTAAATCCTTTAGGCTAGATACCACATCATCACCAAACCAAGCTGGATCACCTAAAACAAAAGCAATCTCTGTAATAGGTTGATTTAAAACTTTAGCAATGTCTTTAACCAATCTGTGTACTATTGGTTGTCCTGCTACTGGAATTAAAGGTTTTGGAACTGTTAAACTGTGTGGTCTAAGACGAGAACCTCGTCCTGCCATAGGAACTATTATTTTCATGTTATTAAATGCCTACCTAAGCAGGAATCTTATTATTGTTAAACTAAATTTTTATTTTTTAAGATTGAATTTTTGGTGTTCAATACTTTTTATTTTGTGCCTGTGCTACCAAAACCACCTTCACCTCTATCGGTTTCAGAAAGTGTTTGTACTTCTAACCATTCTGCACGTTCATGTTTTGCAATTACTAATTGTGCAATACGTTCTCCATTTTGGATTATAAAATCTTCGTTAGAAAGATTTACTAAAATGACACCTATTTCTCCTCTATAATCTGCATCTATTGTTCCTGGAGCATTAAGTACTGTAATTCCTTTTTTTGCTGCTAGACCACTTCTTGGTCTAACTTGAGCTTCCAATCCTATTGGTAACTCTATAAACAAGCCTGTTTTAACGATTGTACGCTGTAAAGGCTTAAGTAGTATAGAGTCTGTAATATTGGCTCTTAAATCCATTCCTGCAGACGCTATGGTTTCATAGTGTGGCAATGCGTGATTGGATTTATTAATAATTTTAATCTGCATATTGTTTATTTGCTTCTGTATAACCTGAATTTCAGATTAGTTTAATTTCTTTTTAATAAACGTTTTATTTCTTTCTTTTCAAAAAGAACTATTAATCCCAAAAATACTAAAACTATAATAGTATTAATGTAATAGTTGGCTTTTGTATTTAATGCTACAATAGATAACGCTACAGCCATAAATAAGTAGCCTAAAATTTGCTTTAAATTATAAGGTACTGGATAATGCTTTTGACCTAATAAATAAGACAATATCATCATAACTCCGTAGGCTACCAAGGTTGTCCAAGCTGCTGCTATAAAACCAAATTCAGGTATTAATGTAATATTTAAACCAATTGTAACAATTGCACCAACAATAGATAAGTACATTCCGTATCTGGTTTTATCAGTAAGTTTGTACCAAATAGCCAAGTTAAAATAAATACCTAAACATAAATTAGCAAGTAATACTATTGGTACGATTTGTATGGCTTGCCAATAATTAGAATCTGTAACTAACATGGCTTTAAAAATATCTAAATAGGCTATAATAAAGACAAGCATTAAGCTACCTGTTATTACAAAATACTTCATGATTAAAGCGTAGGTTTGTTTTGCGTTTTTTTCTTTTGCATGAGAAAAGAAAAAAGGCTCTGCACCTAACCTAAAGGCTTGTATAAAAATAGTCATAAACATTGCTATTTTATAACATCCACTATAAGCACCATTAATGTCTTTGTCTAATAAATTAGGAATGACCCATTTATCAAAATTCTCATTAATAACATAAGCTAAACCAGCAACCATAATTGGCCAACCGTAATTAATTAATTGTTTGAAAATAGTAAGACTAAAGTGAAGCTTGGTTTTAAAAAAGTAAGGTAACAACAGTAATAATGTCACAGCACTTGCAGCCAAATTTGCTATAAAAATATATTGGACTAAGTCTGAAGTATCATACCAAGAAAAAGACAAATCAAATTTTGGAATACACCAAAGGAAAAAATAATTAAGTAAAACATAAATTAATATGTTACTAATTTTTATGGCTGCAAATTTAATTGGTCGTCCTGTTGCACGTAAATACGCAAAAGGAGCCACTACCAATGTGTCTAACACAATAACACCAATTAATAAATTAAAATACTTTTGAGAAATGCCAAACATGTTAGATAGTTGATGACTATAAAGCAACATGGCTATTAAAAACAAAAATGTTGTAACAACTAAACTGATAAACGTCGTAGAAAATATCTTATCTTTTTCTTTAGATTTTGTAAAAAATCTAAAGAAAGCTGTTTCCATTCCATAGGTAAGCAACACATTAAAAAATGCAGCGTAAATATAAAAGGTTGTGTTGTCAGAAAAGCTTGTGGTTTTTAAGTTCCCTGTATGAA
Organism: Olleya marilimosa CAM030; assembly: GCF_000518485.1. GTDB lineage: Bacteria > Bacteroidota > Bacteroidia > Flavobacteriales > Flavobacteriaceae > Olleya > Olleya marilimosa. The sequence continues at coordinate 195,474 of NZ_JADR01000002.1, forward strand.
GAGGCACTAAGACAAAATTCATTAGACGAGGTAATACGGTTGCTAAACCATATATAATCGTGTCTTTAAAAAACTTTTTTAGTACGCTCAATGTATCAGTAAATTAGGCTTAAATGTATTGATTTTAAAACAGTTTAAAAAGTATTAATTATCTGTTGGTCCATCAGGATAATAAACGCCTTCTTTTTCGTCTAAATAATTGACTTTATAATACTTTGTCACTCCATCCTGGATGTAACTAATAGCACACTCTCTATTTTCTAACTTAAATGGAAAAAAACCTGTAGTTGTAAGTGCATTATCCTCTGCATTGGTCAATCTTTTTGTAAGTCTAGAGGTGTACAAACCTTTTCCTTCTTTAAGTTTACCCTTCATTTTTCTGAAGTAAACACTATCTATTGTTATATTTTTTTCAGGAATAAGATTAGCAAAATAAACATTAACTCCTACGCTTCCAATCTTAACACCTGTTGTCCAATTATTAAAATAAGCTCTTGTTAGGTTTAAAGGTGCATCTTTTTGAAAAGCATATTGTGAGGGTTTACAGCTTAAAACAGTTAATACTATTAAAGCTATAACCATCGGTTTTAAAGTAGGTCTCATTTTGTGTTAGTAGGTTTGGTTAGTTATTGTTTAAATTTCTTGGTGGTGCACTTGGGTATTGCTCCATTTGTTTTTCGACTAAATTCTCAATCTTAAAGTACTTAATTGTACCATTTTCTGTATAACTAACTACTGCTTCATTATCCTTTAAATCAAAAGGAATCTCTGATGTATCTACACTATAATCCTTAGGTTGATTAGCAATAGTTATGATACGTCCAATATATAAATCTGGAAAATTAGGTTTGGTGTTTAAAGTAACCTTATGTCCCCTAAAATACAAACTATCTAATTTTAATTTTTTAGGATTAGATGCCATAGGAATAAATACATTTATACCTGAGCCACCATCTTTAAGACCTGCTACCCATTTTTGATAATAAGCTTTATCTGTTTGGAAAGCTGCTTCCTTTTGAAGTTTTTGTGCGCTAGAGCATTGCATAAATAGAAAACTAGTTAAAATTGAAACGCTTAAATATTGTATAAATTTCATAATTAAAGGAATTTGTATAAAGGTAATTAATCAAAAGGTATTCCATAAAAAAAACCTTATCCATTTTGAATAAGGTTTTAATGTATAAAACATTCTACTACAGTAGAAAAATTGTATTAGTTATTTAATGCTTCTGCACCACCAACAATCTCTAAAATTTCGTTAGTAATTGCAGCTTGACGTGCTTTGTTGTAAGTCAATTTAAGTTGATCTCTTAACTCTGTTGCATTGTCAGTTGCTTTATGCATTGCTGTCATACGTGCACCATGCTCTGAAGCAAAACTATCTCTAATCCCTTTATATAACTGTGTTTTTAAAGACTTAGGTATAAGTTCTTCAACTATTTCTAGTTTAGATGGTTCAAAGATATAATCAGAATTGTTATCTGCTTCACCTTCTATTGGTACAATTGGTAAAAACTGTTCAGTCATTACTTCTTGTGTTGCTGCATTTTTAAATTTATTGTAAACGATTTCGATTTTATCAAATTCGCCTCTAGTAAATTTACCCATTAGCATTTCGGCAATGTCTGCAACACTGTTAAAGGTTAAGTCGTCATAAATGGCACTTTGGTTACCAATTACGATTCCTTTTTTAGCAAATGCATCGTTTGCTTTTTTTCCGATAGCTAAAACAGATACTTTTTTACCTGCATAGACATTAGAAATCAAGTGTTGTGTTTGCTTGATAATGTTAGAATTAAAAGCACCACATAAACCTCTATTAGAAGTTATAGATACAATTAAAACGTTGTTAATCTCGCGTTGTTCTGCAAATTTACTTCCAGCATCTTCATCTAAAGTTGCACTTAAACTTTGTAAAAGTTCAGTTAACTTATCAGAATAAGGACGCATAGCAGTAATAGCATCTTGAGCTTTCTTTAACTTAGCAGCAGATACCATTTTCATGGCACTAGTAATCTGCATCGTTGAAGATACTGAAGATATTCTATTACGTATTTCTTTTAGATTAGCCATTCTTTATATTATAAAGACTCTTCGACATGCTCCGAGTGACATTAATTTAATAATTCAAATTTATAGTTATAGACGACTAATCTATAACTATAAATTTATAATTGTTATGCTCTATATTTAGCTGAAAGATCTTTACATACAGCGATAAGTGTATCTGTAACCTCGTCAGTTAATTTACCTGCTTTTAAAGTATCTAAAACACCTCTGTGCTTAGCATTTAAGAATTCAAGATAATCTCTTTCAAATTCTTTAATTTTATTTACAGGTACGTCTTTTAATAAGTTTTTAGATCCAGCGTAAATAATTGCTACTTGATCCTCTACAGTAAATGGATCGTTTTGACCTTGCTTTAAGATCTCTACGTTACGTTTACCTTTTTCAATTACATTTAAAGTTACTGCATCTAAATCTGAACCAAACTTAGCAAACGCTTCTAGCTCACGATATTGTGCTTGATCTAACTTTAAAGTACCTGATACTTTTTTCATTGATTTAATCTGTGCGTTACCTCCAACACGAGATACAGAAATACCTACGTTAATTGCTGGACGTACACCAGAGTTAAATAAATCTCCATCTAAGAAGATTTGTCCATCTGTAATAGAAATTACGTTAGTTGGGATATATGCTGATACGTCACCTGCTTGTGTTTCAATAATTGGTAATGCAGTTAAAGATCCACCACCTTTTACGATTGGTTTTAATGATTCTGGTAAATCATTCATCTCTTTAGCAATAGCGTCATTATTAATAACTTTTGCAGAACGCTCTAATAATCTAGAGTGTAAGTAAAAAACGTCTCCAGGATACGCCTCACGTCCTGGTGGACGACGTAATAATAAAGATACCTCACGGTAAGCAACTGCTTGTTTTGATAAATCATCAAATACAATTAAAGCTGGTCTACCAGTATCTCTAAAATACTCTCCAATAGATGCTCCTGTAAAAGGTGCATAAACTTGCATTGCAGCAGGATCTGATGCATTTGCAGCTACTATTGTAGTATAAGCTAAAGCTCCTTTTTCTTCTAAAGTTTTAGCAATAAGCGCTACTGTTGAAGCTTTTTGTCCAACTGCAACATATATACAGTATACAGGCTCACCTGCATCGTAAAATTCTTTTTGATTTAAGATAGCATCAATACAAACTGCAGTTTTACCTGTTTGTCTGTCACCAATTACTAGCTCACGTTGACCTCTACCAACTGGGATCATAGCATCGATTGCTTTAATACCTGTTTGTAATGGCTCAGTTACTGGCTCTCTGTAAATAACTCCAGGTGCTTTACGCTCTAAAGGCATCTCATAAGTTGTTCCAGTGATTGGTCCTTTTCCGTCAATTGGGTTACCTAATGTATCTACAACACGTCCAACAATACCTTCTCCTACTTTAATAGAGGCAATACGGTTAGTACGTTTTACTGTAGATCCTTCTCTAACTCCTACTGAAGTTCCTAAAAGTACAATACCTACATTATCTTCTTCAAGGTTAAGTACGATACCTTCTAAACCACCATCGAATTCTACTAACTCACCATATTGTGCGTTAGCTAATCCGTAAGCACGTACAATACCATCACCTACTGTTAATACTGTTCCAACTTCGTCTAATGAAGCGCTAGCTTCAAAACCTGAAAGTTGTTGTTTTAAGATTGCTGATACTTCAGCTGGTTTTACTTCTGCCATCTTTATTGATATTTAGACCCTTCGACAAACTCAGGGTAAGTCTTAGTTTATTGTAAATTCTCTTTTTAACTTGCTTAATTGGTTAGCGATACTTGCATTATACTGCGTATCTCCAACACGTAAAATGAAACCACCTAAAATGCTTTCATCTACTATATTTTTTATTGCTGCATCTTTACCTGTAAGTTCTTTAACTTTAGCTAAAACTTTAGCTTCTAAAGCTTCTGTTAAAGGAACTGCTGTCGTAACGGTTGCAATTTGACTACCTTTTTGTTGCTCATATAAAGTTATAAACTTTGATGCTACTTCTGGTAATAAATCTGTACGTTTATTTGTAATAAGAGTGTCTATAAGGTTTACCGTTGCTGGATTAATCCCTTTAAAAACCTCTAATAATGCAGATTTTTTAATGCTAGAACTAATTACAGGACTGTAAAGCATATCTTTTAAATCTTTACTTTGCGCTACTGTATTATTAATTAGCTCCATGTCATTGTTTACAACGTCTGTTGTATTATTATCTGTAGCTAAGCTTAAAACTGCTTTTGCGTAACGTATTGCTGCTCTTTCTCCTGCCATGACTTAAACTTAGTTTAATTTAGCATCATTTAACATAGACTCAACTAACTCTAATTGTTTGTCTTTGTTAGATAATTCTTGACGCACTACTTTTTCTGCAATGTCTAAAGATAAACCTGCTACGTGATTTTTTAATTCTGCCATAGCTGATTTCTTTTCGCTTTCAATAGCTGCTTGTGCTTGAGCAATCATGTTGTTTGCTTGAGCTTGAGCTTCTGTTTTAGCGTCTTCAATCATTTTATTTTTTAACTCTCTTGCTTCTTTAAGCATAGACTCACGTTCTGCACGTGCTTCTTTTAATAACTTCTCGTTATCTGCTTGAAGATTTTGCATTTCTAACTTAGCATTTTCAGCTGAGTCTAATGCATTTTGAATACCGTCTTCACGAGTTTGTAAAGCGTCTAGAATAGGTTTCCATGCAAATTTTCTCATTAATAATATTAATATTACTAAGATAATGGCTTGCATAAAGAATAAGCCTACTGAAAAGTCGTTTAATAAAGCTTCCATAAAATATAGATTACTTAAATAATGTTTTGTTTAATTTAAAACAGTTCCTGCAACCAACCGTTGCAGAAAGCTGTTTCTTTTTTGTTTTTAGGAAATTTTTATTTCCCTAAGATTAATGCACCGAATGCTAAACCTTCTAATAAGGCTCCGATGATGATCATCGCAGTTTGGATTTTTCCAGCTGCTTCTGGTTGACGAGCAATACCTTCCATTGCTTTTCCTCCAATTTGACCTAATCCGATTCCTCCACCGATTACGATTAATCCTGCTCCAATTAAATTGTACATACTAATTTGGTTTTATAAATATTAATTAAACAAATTCTTATTAATGATGGTCATGTTCTTCAACTGCCATTCCTATAAATAACGATGATAACATCGTGAAAATAAACGCTTGTAAAAAGGCTACTAAAATTTCGATAACCGAAATAAATAATGCTAACACTAAAGACATTCCTGTCGATCCTACAACACCAAACGATTCTTTTAAAGTAATCATTAATGCTATTAAGCTCATTACCACAAAGTGGCCTGCAGTCATGTTTGCAAATAAACGCACTAATAATGAGAAAGGCTTAATTAACACAAAACCTACTAACTCTATTACTGCTAATATTGGACGTAAAATTACTGGCACACCAGGCATCCATAAGGTGTGTTTCCAAAAGTCTTTACTCCCGCTAAATAAATATATAACTGCTGTAAAAATTGCTAGACAAGCAGTTACTGCAATTTGACCTGTTACGTTAAACCCTATTGGTGTTAACCCTAATAAGTTTAATATCCAGATAAAGAAAAATACAGTTAACAAAAAGCCCATAAACTTACGGTACTTTTTCTCTCCAATATTTGGTTTAGCAATATCATCTCTAACATATATTACTAATGGCTCTAAAACTCTACTAAATCCTTTTGGCACAGAGTGTCCTTTTTTATAACCTCTTGCTAACGCTGTAAAACCTAATAACATTAACACTCCAGTCAATAACATTCCAAATACAGATTTTGTAATTGAAAAATCTATAACTTTATGTGCATTTGTTGGATGGTGTGCATCATCAAAAGCTACTGTTGTTGCGCCATTATCTAACTCGTAAATTTTACTGTGTAGCTTTACTAAACGTGTGTCTCCTTTTTCTACTATTACACTTCCACTATCATCATGGTGAAATGCTGAAGACATAAATGTTTTTAAACCATTACTTGTCCATACGATTACTGGCAACGGAAAGCTATAGTGTGTCCCAGACTCATTGTGTGTAAACAAATGAAAATCATGAGAATCCTTTAAGTGATGTGCGATATACTCTTTAATTTCTTGAGCAGTATCCACTTTATTTCCTGGCTCTTGCTTAACATCGCTTCCGTAAGAGGACACTGAAAATAAAGTCAGAACTAATATCGCTATAAAATTGATAGATTTTTTTGCCAACATCATACTTTTTGTTACTAATAAATTTATGGTCTGTAAATTTTGTGCAAATGTAAGTAATAATTTAAAAAGGTAAACGCTTTTTTTAATTAGATTTTTTTTAAGGTATTAATAGTCACTATTATTCTTTATTTCAAGCACTTACTTGCTTTTTAATAATTTGGCTATACAAACAGTCTCAACAATTAAAAATAAAAAAAATGGAATTAATAAGCCTAAACGATGTTGCATCGCTAAATCTTGCTCAGAAAATATCGTGGATTTAAACAATAGTATGAAAATTCCTATTTTTAAAAACATCATTGTTAGGTATGCTGCACCGATTTGATTGGGCATTTTATCGTAAATAAACTCTATGCTTAGATATACTATTAATACTGCTATACCATGAAATAAATATAGCTTTTGTAAAGAGTAAGGCAATACGTCTTGGGTTAAATAATTTTGAAGGTTGTAAGCAACTGCTAGTAATACTAATATTATTACAACTACATATAGTATACGTTTATTCATTTTTAGTCTTTTGATCGTTAGTTATTTTAACAACTTGCTTGATTACAGCGTACATTGCAATAAAAACAGATAATAACGTCATTATTTTAAAATATAATTGACTACCATCGCCATATTTGCTATCCAACCAATTACCTAATTGGCTACCTAACCAAATGGTTAAACCCATTTGTATGGCAATAGATGTAAACCTAATGTAAGGATTAAGCTGTTTTTTTTGTTTTTGATCCGCCATTTATATCTTTTACTGTCGTTTTCATAACACACGATACATTAAATGTTGCTCCAGGCTCTACAGCCAGTTTTTGTGTGACCACTTCACCTTCTATATGCGCTGTAGACTTTAAGGTTAAGGTTTCGGTTAATTCTAAAGCTCCAGTTAGCTTTCCTTCAAAATAAGCGTTACTACATTTAAGAGTCCCTTTTATTTCGCCTTCTTTACCAATAACTACTTTACCAGACGCCTCAACATTACCTTCGATTAATCCATCCACACGTAAGTCTCCTTCACTAAAAAAATCTCCTACTATTTTAGTACCTTTTGCTATTATATTTTGAATAGAAAATTGCTCTTGTTGCTTTTTTTTCATTTTAAGGGAAATTATTGATTTTCTAAATATTGGTTTAGATTTTTATGTATTTGAAGAATTTGATAGTTGTCAGAAGAAATTCCAAAATAAGGTCTATCTATCTTAGGTTTATCTTCTGCCTTTAATATATCTGCAAATCCTTTTGCACCATCTACACTTTTTAAACCATGAACAACCACAAAAGAGATTTCTGGATTATATACATCCACAGATGTGGATAAATTATAATATTGAATTTTAGGGGTTACCTCGTCTAACATTTTTTTAAATGTAGCTATCGCTTCAGTGTTATTTTTTTCAAATTGAAACAACACTTTAAAGGACGTAGACTCTGTATTTGGTTTAAATGTTTTATCACTTACAGATTTTAAACTGTTTACTATGGCTTGCGCCTGAATTGCTTCTGGCATATTAGCAAATGCTAATGCAACATCATTTAATCCATCTATATACGCTTGATAACCGTTTAACCTACCATTAGCTGTCGCTTTTAAAAGTGCGAATTTTGCTACTATTGGCTCGCCATCAAAAAACTTAATATATTTATTTGACTTTTCAATGACCTGAGCATACTCTTGTTTTTCTAGTAATTTATAGGTTGCTTCATATAGACTTTCCGGACTACTTTCGTCTCTAGTTGCTGCTAATTCAGGATTTTTTAAAATCTCGGCATACCTAGAACTTGCATAATTAGCTATAATATCTGTTTTAGTTATTTGTGCTTCGTCATTTTGACCTAAAATCTCATATATTTTATATAAATTATACTTAGATGGTAAAATTAATTTTTGCTCTGGATTACTTGCTAATAGGTTTAAAAACTTGCTTTTAGATAAATTATATTCTTTAAATTTTTCTTTGTAAATCAAACCTAATTGATAATAGGCGTAATTACGTTCTTTTTTAATGCTATCTAACTCTTTTTGTGCTGTAGGTATTTGAGCTATATAATATTGAGGGTCTAAAAACTCTTGGTCCTGTTCTAAAACTGCTGCTATATCAGGATTGGATTGATTGCCAATTGCGCTTCCGCTTGCAGATGACCATCTCCAATCGTCTTGATTTTTACGGTCTCCCCAAATACGAGTAAATTCATTTTTACCATAAGCAACTGTGCTTGGGTTATAAAAATAAAAATTACTACCAACACCTGGTAATCCACCTCTTGGCTTAGTGACGTTGTTTGTTGGTAAGTTTGTTGTTGCTAATCCTTTTTTTCTAGCTTCGATTTCTAAACGTTCTTTTTCTTTTTCAGCTTCTAATTTAAGTTGATTAGTATAGTCTGTAAAAAACGTAACACGATCTGCATCAGACATGTTTACTAGTTTAAGTATACTATCATTAACTTCGGCTAAGCCTTCATAATAAATAACGTCGTCTAAGTTTTCGCGTTTACGCTTTATAGTACGATATGGTTTACTATTTTCAACCATACTAGTCATTGTGCTATCAAAATAAGCGCCTGCAACTTTATAGTTGTTTCTATCAAAATAAAAATCGCCTAAAGTCTCATAGTTTTTAGCAATTAAAATTTTATCTGTAGATTTTTCTCTTAGTGATTTATTGTAATATACTACTGCTAAGGAATCTGATTTATTAGTTAAATGAAACTCTCCTATTTGGTGATATATCTTATCTAGGTACGGACGATTTTCTCGGTTTTTTTCTAATTTGGTTAGGTGCTTTAAAAACGCAATTTTATCACCTTTATCGTAATCAAAATTTTTAGCTTTTTCAATCTGAGCAGCCATTAAGTAACGACGTGGGATTTTTCGGTTTAAATCTATAACCTCGTCAAATGCGATATTAGCACTATCTTTAAAGGTTAATACATTATAAAGTTGTCCTTTTATAAAACCAAAACGTCCTTTTTCGTCATTGTTTTTAGTTGCTTTAGCTGCAATTTTTATTTGTGTTAAAGCGCTATCTAAAGCTTTAGTATTAATGTAGGCTTGTGCTAAAATGGAGGTCGCATCTGCTAACTCTTGACCTTCTAATTCTTCTTGTTCTATTAGACGTTTTAGGTTTTTAATGGCCAACTCGTCATTTTCTAAACGCATATTGGTTTTTTCTCTCCAAACCTTTGCTGTGTTTATCTTATCTGAAGCAGGATACTTGTAAAGGATATAATTAAAGGCTTCTAGAGCAGGCACAAAACGTTGATCAAAATATCTAGCTTCTCCTAACAATAAATAGGCTTCATCAATTTGAGGATTATACTCTTTACCTTGAATATTCATCCCATGTTTTTGGATGGCTTTTACTGCTTTTTCTTCCGCTTTAGTAAAACTTTCGTTTTTTGATTGTCCTGGTAAAACAATTTCATCACTAACTTGCATACGCTCGACAGGCAATATGTCCCAATAGTTGTCCTTGTAACCATCGTTAAGACTGTTTTGTCCTTGTTTTAAAGCCTCGTAACCATTAAACAATGCGTTATACTCTGCAGTAACTGCATGAAAATTACGATTTATAAAACTGTTTTTTTTTCTTGAACAACTAGTAATTGTTGCTAAGATCAAACCAAAAACTATACAAATTTTTAATGCTATTCTCAATGCGGTTGTATTTAGTGTAATACATAACTAATTAATGCCATAATTATTATTTATAATTATGGACAGGTGCGTAAAAATAAGCATCTTTTTTACTTTTAGCCAAAAAATGAACTGAAACTTAGATGTTTTACATATCTAAGAGACTGTTAAACTGGATTTACTGTACCAGAAAAATGCGCTTCCAACTCTTTTAAAGTTGCTTCGCTAGTTTGTATATCTTTAATTACTTGACCTTTATCTAAGACCACAATACGCTCGCATACATCTGTGACGTGCATTAAATCGTGACTAGACACTAAAACAGTGACTCCTTTTTTCTCAGCTAAATCCTTAATAATTTGCTTTAATCTAATTTGTGTTGTTGGATCTAAATTAGCAAAAGGCTCATCCAAAATAATTACCTCAGGATTACCAATTAACGCAGCGACAATACCTGCTTTTTTCTGATTACCTTTACTTAAATCACGAAGGTATTTTTTTTGACCCAAAATTTCGCCATGAAAAAAGTCTTCAAACTGTGACACTAAATTGTCTACGTCTTGTTTGTTTTGTCCACGTAAATCACCAATAAAATAAAAATATTCTTCTGGTGTTAAATAGCCAATTAAAAAGCTTTCGTCAATAAAAGCAGACGTAAAGGGTTTCCAATCTTCGCTCTCGTTAACTAATATTCCATTAGTTTTAATATAACCAGTAGTAGGTTTAATTAAATCCAATAACAAACTAAAGTACGTTGTTTTTCCTGCACCATTATTACCCACAAGACCAAAACTTTGACCTTTAGGTATGTCTAAATTAGAAATATTTAAAACTTCGTTTCCGCTATATTTTTTTGAAAGATTTGTTGTTGTTATCATAGTTAAAAAGTTTTGTAAATATTAATTGTCTTGGTTAAATGCTTTTATCATTTCATACTTAGAGTCTAAGTACTTATTGGTAATAAAGCGCATGATTTTTTGATGAAAAATAATTCCGATAACTCCTAGTAGTATTAACGCAGATATACCTGCATAAAAACTAACAAAATGAGATAATAACCCAAAAATAGCCAATGGTAAAAGTAACAATGGAATACCAATTAACCATTGTACTGCTCCTGTACCCTGAAAGTTAAAAGCTGCACGTTGATTTAAGTCTATTTTTTTTCGATTAAAAGATCCACCAAGCATTATAACATAACTATTAACACCTATGTTATACACTGCTGCTGCAAAATGTGCAACTAAGATTTTCCAACCAAAATAGACATAAGGAATACTTAGTACAAACATGATAATAACACTAAGGACCATTAAGGTGTATTTAGATTTTAAATATTGTTCATACTTAATATTTTGGCTCATTAACATTTTGTAATATCCACTATCCCAAGCCGGAATAAATTGCCCAAAATTAATTAAGAAAATACCAGTCACAAATACACCAATAAAACCATACATAATTGGCATGTCTCTGTATATTGGTTGTGGGTAAAAAAACAAACCATATAATAATCCAAATACCAACATAAAAACAGCAGACCTTGGACGTTTGTTTCTCCAAATTAATTTTAAATCTAATTGCATAAAAGGTGCACTATCACCAAAACGCTTGGTCCATCCTAAATCTGAAGTGGTCACCTCTTTAATTTTTGTTTTAAGTGAATGGTCTAAGTATAATTTTTTAATTAATATTTTATGATTAAACAGATATAAACCAATTAAAATTACAATCAAAATTAGCAGTAATAATGGATTGTTAACTATGGCTAACATAGCTGTAGACAAAGCACCTGAAATATTAATAATATTAAAATAGTTAAGTCCAAATAACGTACCAGCAAATATGATTATTGGTAGAAATGACAATTCTGTTTCTGCAGAAAAACTTTCAATAATAAAATTTAAAAAATTATTAATTAGGGTTAGTAAAATCATAGCAGCAGCCCAAGTCATTACGGTTGCTAGTTGATAATCCTTAGTAATAAGGATAATACTAAAAGGTATTATAGCAAAAAGGGGTAAAAAATTAAAAAAGGATACTGCAGATTTTCCTAAAACAAAATGCACAATACTACTTCTTTTAATGGGTATGGTTAGCAAAGGTTTGACACTCATTACTGGTAATTTTTGAAGAAAAAAACGCAATAATAAATCGCCTAAAAACCAAAAAAAGATAAATCCATTAACCACAATAAAAGGGTCTTGATCCGGAAAAGTTTTCTGTAAAATTGGATATAATCCAAAGCCTAATGCTAAAAACACTAAAATAAAGTATAACGCAAAAAAGCCCATGACAATCTTTATTGCTAAGCTTTTACCAAAGCTTGCCGAGCGAATAAATGACTTCCACTCTAAGCTTAAAAATTTACTAATCATAGTTGTTATTGTTTGGTTGGTTTAATAGATAAGTATACAAATGTGCAAAAATGTTACAAACAAAATTCTGGATAGGTCTGGTTTAAAAGTTGTTCTGCTTTGTTTGGTATAACTTCAAAACTAATATACATCCAAAGACAAAACAGTGTAGAAAAAATAGACACACCCAAAACAATGTAAGGATAACTAAAAATATTCCCAGAAAAATTATACCATTGTGGCAGCTGAGTGAGTAAAACTATTGCTGAAGCTCCTGCTTGTTTAAATATTATTTCTTCTAACATCCATTTTTTATTGGACAGCGCTTTACGCTGTTTAAATTGTTTTTTTAGTTGTATGCTTTTATAGATTACAAAAACACATATTAGAACATAAAACCCTATTAAAAATGATTTTGCTAAAACAGAAGATAATGACATATAGATAATCAAAAACAAAGCAATAGTTGATATTAACTTAGGAAACGTGAACCACTGTTTTAATTCTGCCCATAAATACATTATGTAACGTTTATTCATTGCTTTTTGACGACGTTCTAACACGTCCATAAAACCAAAGACTCCAAATTTTTTGAAGGCTTGGTCTCTAGCCTCTTCAAACGATATATCTGGTTGAGTTTGCCATACAGACTCTATATCGTTTGCTAAGTGATCTACTAACTCGGTTTGTAAATCATAATGCTCAACGTAGTGTTGTCTTGTAAAGGCGTATAGGTTTTGTATTTGAGGTTGGGTTAACTTCATTAAAATTATAATATTTTATATTGATAATACAATGATTTTTGGTCTTTGTAGATTTTTCTTGACACAACTTCTGACGCAATACAAAATAGAAAAGAAATCACCCACAAAACAATAAACCAAAGTGCGCCTTGACCTTCAATTAAACTTGATTTAAAAAGTGTTAGAGATAAACTAAATAACTGAGCCAACAGGTTTACAAACTGTGAAACGGATTGCATATAACTTAATGACAAATGTTTTTTATTGTCTATTGTTTTACGTCTATAAGACCACCAAAATGAAAGAATAGTGAAAACAAATAATACACCTACTAAACTGAATAAAAAGTTTTCTTTATTCTCCAAAACTTTATACAAACTTACCAACACATACATTAAAGCTACTGTAATAATAATTTTAGGTAAGCTAAAAAAAGACAACAAATACTTAAACACCCTTTTATAGAAAGATTTTTCAATTTGCTTAGTTCTATTAGTTATTAACGGTTTGAAGCCTTTAGTCCCAAAAGCTATCTTCGCTTTTGTTACTGCATCCTCAAAAGGCAACTTTGGATTGTCTTCTAAAATTTGAGCAGTAGCGTTAGCCAAATGATCCACCAATTCGATTTTCAAATCAAACCATTCTATTCCGCTTTTTTCAACGTAGGTATCTATGTATTGTATTTGTTCTTTGGTTAACTTCATTATCTAGATAATATTTTTTGAGTACTCTAAAATCTTATTCTTTTTGTTACGCAACTCGATTGCTCCTGCTATGTTAAATAAAACTGCAAAAAACCAAAAGGTGATAAAAAAATATTGATTTTCTAACCATGGTTTAGCTGCTCCCATAGTGTATAAAAATAAAGAAGGTAAAGCCATTATTGAATATAAAGGCTGTGCCATTTGCAACTTTTTAAAGGTTTTATGATGTGAATATCCAGCAATCAGCGCCCAAAAATGTATAGTTGAAAGACTAACTACAAGAACAATAATTGATGTCTTGTTTGGTTGCAACTTTTGCATCCAATAAACCAAAAATCCCAACATTAATGTAAAAGGCATATAGTTAGGCTTATAAAAAAACATAGCTAAACGTCGCCACATTTCTCTTTGATAACTCCAATGGATTGTTTTTTGACGTTTCTTTTCAAAATCTTGAATAAAATCTATTTTAGATTTAAGATAATCTTCTAACTGTTGGTTTTTATTAGATGCTTCAAAATCTGAAGCTAAATGATCAATAAGCTCCAATCTAACATCTACATACTTTACCTTAAGTTTAATTAGGTAATTATCAATTTGGTTTATATTTTCTTCGGTTAAGCTCATTCTTAAACAAGTTTTTTATATTCCTTTTCATAGTTTCTCATAATACTAACAGCTGTTTTTACAAACGCATAAATCAGTGTACATGATATTGCAAACACTCCTGCTGCAATCCATTGACCACTTTCTGATTCAGCTTGATACTTAGTTAATAAATGCAAAGCATTAACCACTTGAAACAAAAACACATATACCAATCCAATACGCTCTACACCAGAAAATCGATCATAATTAAATACCCTTAATACAACCAAGTAAACAATTCCTAAGACAATAAAGAACAGCAATGGAAAACTAAAAATAGCAGTCTCAATGGTTTCAAAACCAAAATTATTAATAAATAAACGAGCGCTAATTATGACACCTAAAAACACTAAAAGACTATTAATGGTTAGCATATTTATCCAAATTAGTTTCAATAAATTATTGTAAGTGTTTCTTAAAAAACCCTCATTATCCTGTAACAATCTAGCTTTATTACAAACCATATAGGCTTTAAAAGCATCATAAAAAGACAATTCATTGCTTAACTCTAATTCAGCCTCTAATGCAGAAGCAATGTGGTCCACCATTTCCATTCTAATATCTGCAAAATGGATTTCAGAATTCTCTAAATAAGTATCTATAAATTGTATGTTTTCTTTACTCAACTTCATACTAATCCAAACTTAATTTAGGATTCATAAACGTTTCCATGGTTTTAATGTAATCCTTAAGTTCCTCCAATTTACTAACCGTTTCTTTATTACCTTTTTCGGTAAGCTTGTAGTATTTACGTAAACGGTTATCAACTTTTTTGACCTCGACATCTAATAATCCCTCAGCTTCCAGCTTATGCAAAGCAGGATACAAAGCACCTTCGGTAATATTAAGTTCACCTTTAGTAATTGCTTTCACTTTTTGCGTCATTTCGTAACCATACATTTTTTCGCTTTCATTTAAAAGCTTTAAAATAATAGTGGTTAGACTACCCTTATATAATTTTGAATTTGCCATATTACAAACATACATAATTTTCTTATGCATAATAAACTTATGTATTAATTTTTTTCTAAACAGAAGGCAAAACGGTAAAGCTTCATTATTTTTACATAAAAATTTAAACCATGTCTCAATTTAATACACTAACAATTTCTGATATCACACGTCAAACAGACCAATGTGTTACGTTGACTTTTGCTGTACCAGATAATTTAAAACAAGACTATGCCTTTAAAGCAGGTCAATATATTACACTAAAAACTAAAATTAACGATGCAGAAGTAAGACGTGATTACTCATTATGTTCTTCTCCGTCAAGCGGAATACTAACCGTTGCGGTTAAAGCAGTACCAAACGGAACCTTTAGTACTTATGCCAACAGCAGTTTAAAAGCTGGAGATACTTTAGAGGTTGCAAAACCACAAGGACGTTTTGTTTTTGAACCAAAAGCATCCGAGGAACGCACAATTGCAGCATTTGCAGCAGGAAGCGGAATAACACCAATTTTAAGTATTGCAAAGACAGTATTAGAGCAAGAACCTAAAAGCCACTTTGTATTAGTTTATGGTAACAAAACGGTTAATGACACTATATTTTTAGCAGATATTTTAGCCTTACACCATCAATATCCAGAGCGTTTTTATGTACAGTTTTTATATAGCCAATCTCAAGAAGAGAACGCTTTATTTGGACGTATCGAAAAAAGTACCGTTAACCTTATTGTAAAAAATAAATATAAACACGTAACAATTGACGCGTTTTACCTTTGTGGTCCAGAAGCAATGATTAACACAGTAAAAGAGGTTTTAGTTGAAAATAATATTGCCGAAAATACTATTCATTTTGAATTATTTACTGCTGCTACCCAAAATACAACAACCACTGCAGAAGCAACTGATGGTAATACCCAAATTACAGTAACAGTGGATGACGAGTCAGAGACCTTTACTATGTCTCAAAAACAAACCGTATTAGAAGCTGCTTTAAAACAAGACTTAGATGCACCATATTCTTGTCAAGGTGGTGTTTGTAGTAGCTGTATTGCAAGAGTTACAGATGGTCAAGCAATAATGAGACAAAACAACATACTTACAGATGCCGAAGTGGCTGAAGGATTAATTTTAACCTGTCAAGCACATCCTACAACACCTACATTGGTAGTCGATTATGATGATGTATAAGCCAAAATAAACGTTTAAACGTTTTTTTTATACCTTTTACCGAATCGCATCTAAAACAGACCTTCAAAAAATAAAACTAGTCTAGTATCAGATATCTTTGAAACAGATTATAACACTGAAATTTGTTAGTTTAAGGGATGATATTAATTTTATATTAGTAGTTAAAATCTAAAATGCCTCAAGAAATTGAGGCTTTTTTTATGCGTTTAAAACAGCAGTAACTTTTTCTGTAATTTGTTTAGGTAGTATACTTCCAGCCACATTTTTATAATCTTCTGGATATTTATTACCATAAATAGAAGTCGGTAATTTAGGATACAACATTTTGTCTGGTGTAATATTATAGCTTTTAGGCTGATTAAATGCTGCAAAACCTGCATAAGGATGCGTAACTCCCCAAATAGTAATCACTTTAACACCAAGCATAGCTGCCAAGTGCGCATTACCAGAATCCATGCTTATCATTACATCCAAGTTAGATATTAAATCTAACTCCTGGTTTAAATTATAAAGACCTGCAACATTTATTACAGCATCACTATTTGCTGCTAATGTATCCAGTTTAGCTTGGTCTGCTTTACCACCAAACAGAAAAATAATATAATGCTTCTGTAATACATTAATAACCTCTTGCATTTGATCCAATGGATACATTTTGGATGTGTATTGTGCAAAAGGTGCTATACCAATCCATTGCTTTGTGTTTTGGTTATTTACTTTGTTTAAGATTGCTTCTGGCAGAGTTTTTTTTGAAGGAAAACTAGGGTTATCTAAACTAAGCTTAAAACCTAAGGCTTTAAAAACGTCTGCATAACGTTGATGCGTACTTTTTAAAGGATGAAAATTTTGCCCATTAACTAGTGCTTTCTTTTCGCTTCGACCTTTATCTATTTGTTTAAATTTTTTTCCGAAGAAAAAAAGCTTTAAAATCTTAGTTCTTAAAACATTATGTAAATCTGCAACAGCATCTATTTGTAATGCTTTTAGTTGCTTGGATAGTTTATATAATCCAAAAACACCTTTGTGCTGTTTGTGTAAATCAATAGCAAAAACCTCAACATTTTTTAAATCTCTAAAAAAAGGAGCAAAAAACGGACGTGTTAAAACGGTTAATTTAAGGTCTGGATAATGTTGTGTTAAGGCTTGTAAAACAGGAACAGTCATAGCAACGTCTCCCATTGCAGAGAGACGTATTACTAAGATATGCTTTGGTATTTTGGACATACTAAAAACACGTGCTAAAATTACAAGTGCACGTTTTTATTTCTGATTTCTTAAAACAGGGTTAAGCTCGTCGTCATTATACATTTTCATTTGCTTATACACTTTCATGTATTTATAACCATTTTGGATATCTGATAATAAGGTATCAATAGCAGTACTTAAATCCACACGTTGTTCTAATAAAATATCCAATTTAGTTTGGCATGCTGCTTTATGCGCTTCAGAAGCATCTGCTCTAGTTGCTTCTTCTTCCATGTGGTATACTTTTAGCGCAAGGATAGACAATCTATCAACTCCCCAAGCTGGACTTTCAGTATTAATAGTTGCATCACTTTTAGGTGTTACATCTTTATATTGCTCTAAAAAATAGCTGTCAATATATTCTACCATATCAGTTCTATCTTGGTTAGAGGCATCAATTTTACGTTTTAAAGTTAATGCTGCAACTGGATCAATTTGTGGATCACGAATAATATCTTCATAATGCCATTGTACAGTATCTATCCAACATTTACGGTACAATAGGTGCTCTAATAAGTGCGTGCTTTTATCATAAACATTGGTAAACGGTTGGTCTACCGTATTAATGATATGGTACTTTTTTATAACGTCCTGGAATATTGTATTTGCTGTATCTGTAAACATATTGTTATTTTTAAGACTGTAAAATTACATAATTTAAACTGAATTTTAGGCTGTACGCGTTTTGGCTTTTTAAATATTAGAGTAACTTTACTTTTTAAAGACATAATTATCATGCATATTCATAATCTATCTGAACAAAATTCTATTTTAAATCAATTTATTGCTGAAATCAGAGACGTTTCTGTCCAAAACGATAGTATGCGTTTTAGAAGAAATATTGAGCGTATTGGAGAAATTTTAGGCTACGAATTAAGTAAGGCTTTAGAGTTTGAAACTAGATCTATAACAACTCCTTTAGCAACAATAATGACTGAAACCCCAAAAAACGATGTGGTTTTATGTTCAATACTTAGAGCTGGAGTCCCATTACATAATGGTTTACTAAACTATTTTGATAAATCAGAAAATGCATTTATATCTGCTTACAGACACCATTTAGATAATCCTGAATCTTTTGAAATAGTTGTCGAGTATCTAGCATGTCCTGACCTTACTGGTAAAACATTAATATTAGCAGATCCTATGTTAGCCACAGGACAATCTTTAATTGCAACTTACAAAGCTTTAGAGCCTTTTGGAAAACCAAAGCATGTGCATATTGTTGCTGCAATTGGTGCAGAGCCTGGTGTTGATTATTTAAAAAATAATTTACCTGAAAACACTAATCTGTGGATTGCTGCAATAGATAAAAGCTTAAATAATAAAGGTTATATCGTTCCTGGATTAGGAGATGCTGGCGATTTAGCTTTTGGTGCAAAACTACAACACTAATAAAACGATTGGTATAACAACTAACAATCCTAAAAACAATTCTTTAAACCACTTTTCTTCAATAGTTTCAATATAATTGGTAATTATTACAGCCAAAGGTGCAAATAAAAATAACAGCTCGCTTCCATTTTTTTGAGGTGCAAATGCTGCAATCACACTAGCAAAAACACAAGCTAAAAATAAGATTTTATAAGAAGGTCGATAACTTCTCATTTTCTTTTTAATATCCTTTAAATAAAACAAAGACGACCAGATACCAAAAGATAACAACATAGTTATTGCTGTTATAAATTGTACCGAATTATAGCTGTTAAAATCAAAATTAACTGCTGGATTTATATTTAGTGCTAAAAAATAATCATCGTAAACAAGGACGGAAAAACTAATTGCTAAAACAGCAACAGCAGCCAATCCAATAAACGGAACCAAGTAATATTTTACAGTGGTTTCTGAAAACAACAACATAGCAATAAACAGCAACGGGAAAAACAAAATAGCCCAAAAATAAAATAGCGACGCCATAGCAATTAAAAACCCTGAATCAAATAGCTTTTTAATTACATCTTTTTTTGACCTAACACTTATTAAACGTCTTAATGTGAGTAATATAAAAAAATTAGAGACTACAATTTTATAGTCCAATAAAGCTTGCGGAATAGCTAAAAAAAACAGCGCAAATAATAAAATTTCGTAGTTATTTTGTTGCGATAATAAGTTTTTAGTAACTATAAAGTTAAGCAATAATATAGACAAATACACTAAAATAAAAACAGCGATATTGGTCCAAATGGACGTTTCAGCATTAACCAAATTTGGGTACTTAAAAGGCAACAATAAAAAAGCAATTAGTGTGATACTAAAAACAATTAAAAAATTAATTGGTTTGGATTTGCTAAAAATTGTTGTAATCATTAACTCTTTTTGTATTTTTGTACTATAAATATACTACTATATAATTATGAAAGATTTTTTTGAAGCTATACAAAGCCTTTTTGTTGACGTATTATTTGCTCCTTATGACGCATTAAGAGCCTTAGAACTAGAAAGCTGGTGGGCAGCAAACTTTATGTCTTGGATATTTATCATCATTGGATTTGTAGCGTTTATTTATTGGATGTTACAATTAAAAGGTTACGCAGCTAACAACGAAGAAGATAAAAGTATCTCTTCACACTCATATTTATAAAACTTATAGGTCAAATCCTATATCTTTTCTATAATTCATCTTATCAAAGTTTAGTTTATCTATACTTTGGTAAGATTTTTTTATGGCCTCTTGGTACGTATCGCCATAACTAGTTATTGCCATAACACGACCACCTGAGGTTACAATACCTCCATCTTTATTTTGTGCTCCTGCATGAAACACAATAGAGTCTTCAATATTTTCTAGACCTGTAATGACTTTTCCTTTTTCATAAGCTTCCGGATAACCACCAGATACTAACATAATTGTAGTTGCTGCTCTTGGGTCTACCTCAATAGTAATTTGATCCAAAGTTTGATTAGCAATTGCTTGAAAAACCTCAACTAAATCGTTTTTAAGTCTTGGCAATACGACTTCTGTTTCAGGATCACCTAAACGCACGTTGTACTCGATAACCTTAGGCTCATCTCCTACTTTTATCAATCCAATAAATACAAACCCTTTGTATGGTAAATTATCTTTTTGCAAACCAGCAATCGTTGGTTTAACCACTTGCGCTTCGACTTTATCCAAAAAGGCTTGATTAGCAAAAGGAACTGGAGACACTGCTCCCATTCCGCCTGTATTTAAGCCAGTATCACCTTCGCCAATACGTTTGTAATCTTTAGCAGTTGGTAGGATTTTATAATTTTTACCATCGGTTAGCACAAAACAACTTAACTCTATTCCGTCCAAAAATTCTTCGATAACCACTTTAGTACTTGCTTGCCCAAACTTAGCATCCACAAGCATGCTTTTTAATTCGGCTTTAGCCTGATCAATATCATTTAAAATTACAACCCCTTTACCTGCTGCTAATCCATCTGCTTTAAGTACAAATGGCGGATTTAAGGTTTCTAAAAACGCGTAACCATCTTCCACAGTGTCTTTATTAAAGCTTTGGTAAGCTGCAGTTGGTATGTTATGTCTGTATAAAAACTGTTTTGCAAACTCTTTACTACCTTCTAAGGTTGCAGCTGCTTGTTGTGGTCCAATTACCGCTACGTTTTTAAGTGCGTTATCTGCTAAGAAAAAATCATGAATACCTAATACTAAAGGATCTTCAGGACCAACCACTACCATAGTAATTTTATTATTTAAAACCACCTCTTTTATGGCTTCAAAATCGGTTACGCTAACAGGTACATTTTTAGCTATTTGTGCTGTTCCAGAGTTTCCTGGTGCTACAAAAAGCGAGCTACATTTTGGGCTTTGTTTAAGCTTCCAAGCAATTGTATGTTCTCTTCCTCCTGATCCTAAAATTAAAATATTCATTGTAGTAATGTTGTGTTGTTGTTGTTTCCACAAAAATAATTATTTAAAAGAATTTGATTGACTTTAAATCCAATAGTTTTTTATTTCTTTATTTTACAGAAAATCTATTGCATTGAAACAATTTGAATGGTCTTTACGGTTAAAAGGATTTCCTGTTAATGAAGCTAAAAAAACACAAGCTATTATTGATGGGTTTACACAAGCTGATTATGCTAATTACCTAAGTAAGCAACTACAAGCCATTGTTGCGTTTCATTTAGAACACACACCATTTTACAACACTTTATGTCAAGGGATTGACACCAAAGATTGGAGTGCCTTACCTGTGTTAACCAAAGCTAACTTGCAACAACCTTTAGCTAATAGATTATCCGATAAGTATACTTTAAAAACCGTACATAAGCATAAAACCTCAGGATCTTCCGGAACCCCTTTTGAGTTTGCTAAAGACAATTTTGCGCATGCTATGACTTGGGTAACGTTTATGCAACGTTATAGTTGGTTTAATATAGATTTAAACACCTCTAAACAAGCGCGTTTTTATGGCATTCCGTTAGATACCAATGGATATTATAAAGAACGTTTAAAGGATTGGTTAGGTAACCGTTTTAGGTTTTCGGTGTTTGATTTAAGTGATGCTGCTTTAAATAAAGTATTACATAAATTTAAACGTACAAAATTTAATTACATTAATGGTTACACTAGTGCTATCGTACAATTTGCAAAGTTTTTAAAACGAAATAATATTGTTTTAAAAGACGTTTGTCCAACATTAACTGTTTGTATTGTCACCTCTGAAATGCTATTTGATGACGATAAAAAACTGCTTGAAACACAATTTAATATTCCTATTGTAAATGAATATGGTGCAGCCGAATTAGGACTTATTGCTTTTGAGGACCAAGACGACAATTGGATAGTAAATACCAACCATTTATATGTCGAAATTTTAGACAATAACAACCAACCTGTCCCTTATGGTCAACCAGGTAAAATTGTGGTCACCGATTTATATAATCGTGCACACCCTTTTATACGTTATGAGCTTGGCGATTTAGGTCAGTTGTCCACTAAAAGCACATTACAACGTCCCATTTTAGAATCTCTAATAGGACGTACCAGTGACTTTATTTCGCTTCCAAGCGGAAAAATTGCAGCAGGCTTAACCTTTTATTATGTGACTAAAACCGTCATGACCAAAGACGCGAATGTAAGAGAGTTTATAATTGAACAAATTGAAATTGATACCTTTAAAATTGACTATGTTGCTACCGAAGCGTTAAGCCAACCTCAGCAAAAGGCTGTACAATTAGCTGTAGATAAATATTTGGAACCTAATTTAAAATTAATTTTTGAGCAGAAAACTATTTTGGAACGGGAAGTTAGTGGTAAACTAAAACAGTTTAGGTCTGGATTGTAGATTAAAATCTATATTCTGCTTTTAAAAGTACCATGCGTGGTAGTAATCTAACTTCTGTAGTTGAAGACCCTAAATCGCTAATAGAAAAACTAGTGTAACGCTTGGTATTAAATAAGTTTTTACCAGTTATGCCTAGCGTTAGTTTTTTATCAATCAATTTGTATTGCGTTTCAAAATCTAAAAAATAATAGGTGTTGTCTGTGTCTAAACTTCCAAAATGATAACGTTCTGTTTTTACTTTTGCATCAAACTTTTTATTAAAGATAAAATCAAGATCTAAAAAAGATTGATTATTAGTAAACTTACTATTGGCAAAGGTTTCAATTTTATTTGTTGTCCAAGCAGTACCTAAATGGTAATTAAAAACCCCTTTGAAAGCAGACCGTAACTCTAATCCATAATTATAATTACTAGACACCACTGTTCTTAAATTAGAATTATTTACGACGTTTTTAAATTCATTTTTGGTGTAACCTAAATCTAATTTTAGGTTAGATGACATAAACTTAAAATAGTAATCAAACTTGGTATTAATAGTTAAAAACTGACTGTCTTTAATAAGTGTTTTCTGGGTTTGCGTATAGTTTTGATTAATAAGGGTGTTGGTGGACAAAAAATCATGATTTTTAGTATAAAGCACCAAGGTGTTTGCAAAAAACCGATTTGCCCAATTACCCAATTGATAATTAAGCATCACACTAGAGGCTTTTAATTGGTTAAAGGTATTTGTTCCTTTACTAAACGATCTAAATCCTGTTAACACATAATTACTGTACACGTCTAACACTTTGGCATTAGCCGTATTGTAACTATAAGTGGTTTGTATTTTATTATTACTATTTATAGTCCACTCTGCACCTAGACTTGGATTAATATAAAAAGGAGTTTGTTGGTTAGACGTATTGTTACTGCCTAATGTATTAAACAACTGATGCGCTTCAAGGTTACCACTTAGTGCAAAATTATCTAGTTTTATCTTGTATTTGCTTTTAAAATATAAATCGTTAACTTGATATTTAGTCTGGTTTTGATACTCTATTGGCTGATGTAACGAAACGTTATCTTCCAATAGTGTAAAACTAGTGTTTAATTTATCCTCTCTAAACTGGTTACCAAGTTGCAACTCTAATAAATGTCCATTTGATTTACGATCTAAAATATGTGCATTTACACCAACAAACTGCATTTGGTTATTACTAACCTGAAAGACATTATTTGCTGTACTATACTCTGGAAATAAATCTTGATACAAAAATTGATTTATGGTGTAATTTTGTGGCTTTTTTTCGGTAATAAAACGACCTGTAAGTAACATTACCTTTTGGTCTTTAAATTTATTAGTATAGTTTAATTTTTGATCAAAAAAAGTAGTGTTTTGTTCTAAATTTTGGAGTGTAGACACACCATTAAATACTAAATTAGCATCATTATTATAATAACCACTATTGTACTTTGTGGTAGACTCTAACATTTTAGTGTTGGAAGGCTTGTAGATAACATCCACCTTCCCAAAAGCCAATTGCTTTTTATTATCCAGCTTATAATCTTCCGTGTTAGTAAAACTGTTAGTATTTGTGGTAATATTATCCACTTGATTTCTAAAAAAAGAGGTTTCATCCCAATTAAAAAAGCCTAAGGTTTTTATTTTTAATTTATCTGAAGGATTAAATATGGCGTTTAGCGAGACCAACTCGGCATTATTAAAATTGGTGCGTTCTTTTTTAAAATTAGAATCGGAAGCCGATAAGCCTATTAAATTACTTACCGATTGATTATCTCCTATACTTGCTGGTTGATTAAGTCTAAAAGGCTTAATTAATTGTTGAATATCCCCTGTAGCATTATAGCCAATACTATTGGCATTGGCTAAAAAGTAGTATTTATTTTGTTTACCAAAATTCATCAAATTAGCCTTGTAATGATAAAAACTATCGTTACCAATATTAGCCTCCAAATTACCAAACCAAATGCGTTTTGATTTTTCGTTTAATTTTAAGTTTAAAGCTACCTTATCGCTTACTTCTATATCTTTTAGCAAGTGGTTGTTGGAGTAGTTTTGTAACACCTCGACCGTTTCAATAGGATAAGCAGGCATATTTTTGGATAATAATTTATACCCTTTTTCAAATAAATCGTCACCATCAATCATTAGTTTTTCAATCTCTTTATTACCAACTTTTATAGTGCCTTCACTGTCTATATTTAAACCTGGTATTACTTTTAGTAAATCCTCGACTGTATGTTCATTTCCTCTTGTAAAGTATTTAGTTTTAAAGGTTATGGTGTCCTTTTTTATTACCATTGGACGTTCTGATTTTATAACAACCTCATCCAATGTAAAAGGTTGTTCTTCTAAAACTACGTTTATGGTTTTATTATTTTGAGTACCATCTAATACTAATGGAATTGTTTTGGTTTTATAGCCTAATGCATTAAAAACCATATTAAATTGACCTTGGTTTTTGGTAACCAAGGTATAGTTTCCGTTGTTATCTGAATATGTGTAATTTAAAACACGATTAGTTAACGTATCTTTTATAGTTATGCTAACGGAATATAAGCTGCCATTACTATCTGAGACAGCTCCAGACAATGTTGTTTGTGAGCGACAAACGGTTTGAGACAATACTAGAAGCGTTATGAAAATTAGTTTTTTCAATATTATTATTTTTTGTCTTCCCATTCAAAAACCAACTCGCGTCCTTGTCTTTTACTATGGTCGGTAAAACCAACGGTTGTCCCTCTACCCTGTCTAGATTTAAGATTGTTTTTTAAATTATTCATTTTTTTATTAAATACCTCTTCTCTTAACGCTACAAATGCTTTTAAACCAATGTTTACATCATGCTTGTCTTGATTAAGTGTCTTTTCATTAATCGTTTTTTTAGTTATTTTAGTAACAATCCATTCGTATTTATGTGTTTGGTCATACATATCTAAAATTAGTCCTGGTAATCCATGAAACTTCCATGGTCCAAAAGTTATTGGGATGTCATTAGTATACCATGCTATATAATTTCGGCCTCTAAAACTTGTGGTTGCTTTATTGCACATATATGTGCCAATTTTAAGTGTATCTGGATGGTTTAGATCCCAATCTAGTTTAGGAAGTGCTTCCGTTACTAAATACGTTTTACTATCAAAGGTTATATTCTCTGTAGACGATAACTTATGTGTATTAAGATTTACAAAGTTTCGTTTTATAACATTTTTTTTACCAATAACAATTGTTTCGTTTATCTCCGAATCATTAGTATCATCCTTTTGTTTGCTATCTTCATCAAGCGGAATTTCGTAATAATTAGATTTATTTTCTTTTAAATATGGGATTAAAATTCCTTTTTTAGAAATTGGTACATAGTTGTTAAAATTAACCGTGTATTCTATTTGGTATTGGTTGCTAAGCGAATCTGACAGACTTGTTTTGTCTGAATTTTGTGCACTTATAAGCTGTATTGAAAATAATAAAGCAATTAAAATTTTAATTTTCATGATTGATTGATTTTATGCTAAGTGTTAACAGAATAACTGTATTATCTAACTTAAAAATACAAGTTTTTCCAAATTAATAATTGTGGTAAAAACCGGAAACAACCTCTTTCAGGTTATATTTATTTAATAAGTATCTTTATTACAATTTATAAATCACTTTAAACATGATAATACGTGGTAAAACAAATGTTTTACTATCCTGAATCAAAAAGTTACTAAAGTTATTGGTTTGCCTAAATTTGACATCAAACATATTACTTGCACTAACCTCAAATCCCCAAGGACTGTCTTCGGTTTGATAAAACAAACTGGCATTAGCCATATCAAATTGATTGGTGTTATTTGTTGTTTTGTTATTAAAGGTATCTAAACTGTAGTCTGCTTTAAAAATAAAGTCGTTTAAAAAATCATATTCCAAATTGGTAAAAAAACTGGTATTTAAAAACTGGGTAAGATTTCCTCTAGATTTGTAATTACTAGTCGCGTGCTTATAACCAACCTCAATATTAGGATGGTTTTTAAAATTAGTTTCTAGGCTTAGTGTATTATTAAAGTTTTTAGAACTGTTTAAACTAGTATTTAGATTTACAATTTGATAGTAATCATTATAACTCCATCTAGAATTAAATTTCAGCTTTAGCTTTTTAATATTTTTAGAAACACGACTAGACACACTAAGCGTTTGCTCTGGTTGATCAAACATTACTGGTGTGCTAAACTGCTCGATACCTTGTAACTGTATTGTGTTTTTTATGCTTTTTATACGTTTATTATAAGTTGTAATCAGACTATAATTTAAACCTCTAAACAAACTAAATCTCCTATAACTTACACTTGCAGTATGGTATAATGTATTACTTAGGTTTGCGTCACCTTTAAACACACTATTAAAGTTATTTAAAACAAAATTATTTGCAATCCTGTTTACTGTTGGAAAAGTAGCGTTAAGCTTATATTTAAAATCTATTTTTTCGGAATTACTAAACTCGATATTACTAGTAAATTGAGGTAATAGTACTGTTTTAGAATTACTTATACCATGAGACAATTGATTAGCCTGCCAATTATAAAAATGAAGATAAGCTGCAGGTTTAAATGTTGCAATCCCTATTTGAAACTTGTACTCTAAGCCTAAATAGGTATCCATTAAATTATAATGCAACTGATTATTAAATCCTGCGGTTTCAAAATTGTTAATAGTCCCATCACTAAGTTGTTGTAAATCTTGAGTATTAAAACTATTAAATGCTGCATTAACACCCAAAGACGTATATAAATGATTAAAATTATTTAGTACCCAATAGTCTTTTAAAATGGTATTTACGCTATTGGTTTTTACCGTTTTAGTCTGTTGGATATTATAATTTACATCCATTTGCAAGGGTATTAAACCTTGTAATATTTGCTGATTGGTTAGCCAATTAGTAATGGGTTGATCATTTTTAAAATTATATATGCTTTGTAAAGTTGCTGTGTGATTTTTGGATAACTTCCTGCTATAACTAAAGTTTTGCTTTAGATTTAATCCTGTAACATTGTTAGTTGTGCTAATAGTATTATCCTGTGATGGATTAATCGTATTTATTACTCCTAAACCTTTATTGTTGGTTACTTTTATTACGGTATTTATATTTAGATCTTCTTTTATGGTTGGTTTATACTCTAAAGTTACTTTTCCTATGCTAAAAAAATTATCCAACGCATTATTAGCAAAACGTTGTTCTGTAAATGGTTGGTCAATATTTTGATAAGTATTTATGGTATTACTTGCAGTGGTATTTTTTTCGTTATTAACAATCGCGTAAGCGCTTAAATCTGTAACCTGGTTAATGGATTGCCTGATATTAAAAGCGCCAAATTGGTTGGTACTTGACTTATAGTCTTGATTGTCTAAAAATTGGGCAAAATCACTGCGATATAGTTTAAAATAGTTTCCTGCATCGCTTAACAATTTACCTATACCTCCTTCAAACTCTAAATAATCTTTAATAGTAAAACTTTTGACACCAGTGTTATTAAGATCACCAATAGCGTTTACATTGGTTTTAGGGCTGTAATAAAAAATACTTGGATGCACTACGTAGCGATCTTTAATACCTGCTCCAGCTTCAATATCTCCAAACATAAATTTTTTCTTGTCCTCTTTTAACTTAATGTTTAAAGCCATGTCATCGCTATCTTGCAAGCCTTTTAACATTGCGACATCATTGTAGTTGTCTAAAACCTCAACTTTATCTACTGCATCTGCAGGAATATTATTAACAGCTAGTTTACTGTCTCCTGTAAAAAAGGTTTTATTTTCTACTAAAACTTTAGTGACTTTAGTACCATTAACTGTGACATTACCGCTACGATCCACGTCTACACCTGGTAATTTTTTAAGGACATCCTTAAGTTTACGTTCTTCACCTGTTACAAATTTATCTGTTAGATAAACAATGGTGTCTTTTTTGACCACCATTGGCGGAGTGTATGTAATAGTGACCTCGTCTAATTGGTCTAAATTTTCTTTTAAAATGATGTTATTGGAGGTGTCTTTGTCTAAATTAACATCTTCGACGTTAGGTAAAAACCCTAAATAACTTGTTGTAACGGTATAATTTTGATTTTTTTCTAATTGTAATTTGTAATTACCATCTTGGTTAGTAATTGCAAACGTAACGTCAATATTATCTGCAACTGGAACTGCCAAAATATTAGCATATTGCAAGGGTTGTTGCAAGCTGTCTGACACTTTACCTTGCAAGGTAATGGTTTGCGCTTGTAGAGCTACACTAATTGACATTACTAAAATCAAAACTAAATATTTAATTAACATAGCTTTATTGTCTAGATTGCTTTGCTCGTTTTATTCTAGCTTCTAAATTAGCTTTAATTTCAGAAAAAAAAGTTTTTCGTTGTACCTCTTTTCCCTCAGTTGGTTGCTCTATTTTATGGTCTACATCAAATTTTATTTCTGAAGCAAAATAAGTGTTATTACCTACATTTACTTCTAAGATTAATCCAGGCAGACCTTCAAACTGAAGTGGACCAAAAGGTACTGGTATTTGTGTTGTATACCATGCCTCTATAGCCATACCATCTTTATAAGCCAAAACCTCTGAGCTATTTAATAGTTGTGCTTTAAAACAAGTATAATCGCCAATTTTTTTATAGTCTTTAGTCAACTTCCAATTTAGTTGCTTTGTGCTATCTACAACCAAAAGTTTTTCGCCTCCCATTGTCATTGCATACAATGTTTTGTTCTCTTTTAGATTAACGTAATACTTTTGGTGTTTTACTCTTTTTATAATTTTATTTAACTCGTTTTGTTCGTTGTCTGAATCTAAAGTTATTTTAATGTCATTTAAAGAAAAGTAGGATTGATTTGCATCAAATAGTAAGCTATAACTAAGATGTTTATAATTATCGGCACCTTCAACTATTTTTTTTAATGAGGACTCAGAAAAGTCACTTTTTAAATTTTCTTTTATAGCCTCAAGGTTTACTACTCTGTTGTAGGTTACCTTATTAATTTTGTTTTGACTTATCCCTTGATAAGCAAAACATAGTAGGAATATTAAAATATATTTCATAATTAAAAATTGAAACTGTGTAAAACGCCTTAAATATTAAAACTAAATTCTTGTTCTTTATTTTTGTTTTTTTTGAATTTTAGCCATTAATTATTCCTTCTTTCTTCTTTAAGTTTAGCTATTTTATGAGATAATTCTTCTTTAGAAATAAATTCGCCTTTTGGTGTTTTTTCAAGCTCCTGACTGTTTTTATGAAATTTAATTTGAGTAGCAGTATAAATTAAAGTTTTAAAATTTAATTCTAAAATTAATCCTGGTAAATTATAAAACCCTCTTGGACCAAATCTAAATGGTATTTCTGGTGCAAACCAAGCTGATACTTTATGCAATTGCTTTTTTCCATTGACATATTCTACATAATCTGTTGTTGCTAAATAGCAGACATATTTGTCAATTGTTTTACTTTGGTTTGTAATCTTCCAATTTTTAATACTAATAGAATCCTTATAAATGTATTTTTTATTTAAAAAATTAAACCATTTTTTGCATTCATTAGGTTTGATGTTATAATAATACTTGGTTTCAAGTTCAGACATGATTTTAGCAAGTTTAGACTCAAACGGATTAACATCATTATCCATTTGATTTACTCCAGTAAAAACTGCTGAATTTTGATTAGCATTTAAAATCATTTTTATCGAGCTTAATAATGCTATTCCCTTACTATAGGTTTTTACCACTTCTGGCGCATCCTCGATTTTATTTAAGTGCTTTTTAATGGTGTCATTTTCTACTTTTTGACTATTAAAAGTTATTTTATAATCAACGGTTAAACTTTGCTGAGCGTAAGAATTTGCCACCAATAGAAAAATGAAAATAATATAGCTTGTTCTATTCATAATTTATTGACTCCAATAAGATCCAGCAATAAAATCTACTTCTGCAACACACTTATCAAAATAAGTGTTTCCTACTGCATAAGCAGCCTCAGCATCAAGACCCAAAGAAACGCCTAAGGCTTCATAACCTTCAGCACCAGCAAAACAGTGATCATAATTAAACGATGGATCACTTTCTTCCATGAAGCTTACGGAATCCATACTCATCATAAATAAAGCTACAAAAGTTAATCCTAATAATTTTTTCATAATTTCTAAAATATTAAACCAGTTACATTGTTTAAACTGGTTGATAATTAATTAAGTTATTAGTCGATATTTAAATTAATAGTTGTCGCTATTAAATTTGTAATAAGTTGTCAAAAAAATAAAAAACAAGCGCTTGTTAGAGATTAATCTTGCGTCTCTAGCTAGTAGTTAAAATTGACAACGTTTAACTATTATACTATTAACAAACCGAAGCTAAATCTAAAAAAATAAAACATTGATATTTTAATCGTTTTTTTTTGCGATTTATCGAAAACAACACGTTTCGCTCATTTTGTGTTGTGGTTAAAACCACACATAATCAAATGTTTATAAAAAACGCTAGGTAAACTATTGTTTAGTAGATACAATTAGTCTAGACTTTACAAAAAAATGTTCGTAAATAAAAATAACCATGCTGTATATGGATTTTATTGTTGAAAATCCTAAGCCTTTTTTATACACCCAATAGTTATGTTTTAATAACTCTAATTTATTAGAAGAGATAGAGTTTGATCTAACACGATAATATGCTAATGGCTCTTGGACACCTAGAGCAGGTTTACCAGACTTTTTGATGGCAGACAACCATAGTAACCAATCCTGTCGTTTGCGTAGGTTAGGCGCTGTTATTTTACCTAAGGCTTTGGCATTATACATTCCGGTAAGATTACCTATGTAATTAGTTTTTAAATATTTTTTATAACTGAGTTGTGGTAATGCTTTTACTAACTTGTTTAATGATTGTCCTGCCTCATTAATCTGTTTGTAACTACTAAAACTTACATCACAATTTTGGGTTAGCATAACATTAACTTGAATTTCCAATTTATTATGCATCCACAAATCATCTGCATCTAAAAAAGCAATAAAATCGCCTTGTGAAGCTTCAATACCTTTATTTCTGGATATTGCTGCGCCTGCATTAGTTGTATTTGATAGTAATTGGATATTATCATGCATGGCAACATATTTTGTTACTAATGCAATGGTATTATCTGTTGAGCAGTCGTCTATTAACCATAACTCCCAATTAGTATACGTCTGACACAAAATACTTTTTATAGTCTGATCTATAAAAGCTTCTGAGTTATACATTGGTGTTATTATAGAGACTAATGGTTTCATGTTTAGTAGGCTTCTTTTTGACCTTTAAAAACGTTTATCATGGTTTGAAAAATGATTCTAATGTCTAATACTAGTGACCAATTTTCGATATAAAAATTATCGTATTTAATACGGTTAATTATGTCTTCGTCATTTTTTATTTCACCTCTATAACCTTTGACTTGGGCTAATCCAGTAACGCCAGGCTTAACGTTGTGTCTAAATATAAAATTGTACTTATCAATTTTTTTTGAATAATCATCTGTATAAGATAGCATGTGTGGTCTGGGTCCAACAACACTCATGTCACCTTTTAATACATTATAAAATTGCGGAAACTCGTCCAAACTAGTTTTACGTAAAAACTTACCAATTTTAGTTACTCGTTTATCATTTTGTGTGATATAGGTTCCTGCAATAGTTTTATTAGTTTTTAAAGATCTAAATTTATAACAAGTAAACTCTTTATAATTAATTCCGTTACGTGTGTGTTTATAAAATAAAGGTCCTTTAGATTCTAATTTTATTACAATAAACAATAATGGGACTAGCCATGATAAGATAAAAATTATAATAAGTGATGAAAAAATAACATCAAAAATGCGTTTAATAAATTTATTAAAATCATTGTTTAAAGTTACCTCTGGCATTGACAATACTGGTAGATAATTATAATAATCTGTTTTTAATCTACTAGTTAGCAACTTATTGGTTTTAGGTATAAACTTAATGTTACAGTGATTAATCTCGGCATACTTAACATAATCATTGACTTGCTTCTCTGTCAGTTCATCAATTGCACAATAAATCTCGTCAATACTTTTATCGTTAGATAAAAATTGAAAACTATCTGAAATATTTCCTGTATACGATTTAGAATCTGTATTTGCAAAGGTCGCTTTAATGGTATACCCTAATTCTTTACGTTTGGTAAATAATTGTTTTAGCTCTTGTGCGCCTTCACCTTTACCTATTATAACTACGCGTCTAACATTTCCTTTTAAAAAGGAACGATAAGACTTTAAAATATAGTAACTAACTAGTTTTGCAGTACTAATAAATAAAAACGATAGTAATAAGTATTTTAGGGTTGTAAAAGCTGGTGTATCTATACTTCTAAAAGCACCTATAAAAGCATACACTATAATACCAAAAGCTAAAAATTGCTTTATAATTAATGATATAATATTGATACTTGAAGTGTAACGATAAACCTCATAAAACCGCAATAAAGACGTCGATATCATCCAGAAAAATATGGAATATACCACGTACAAAAAGTGTTTATTATTTAATATCTCTATATCAAAATAGTAAAGACTTGATTGGTTAAAATTGAAAAAGTAAAACGCTAACACATTAATGACAAGTAGGTCAAAAATGATAAGTATAGGTCTAAGTAACCAAGAGTACCTTCCGCGTTTATACTCCATAGAAAATTACTTATTAAAATTTGAAAAATCTTTGTGTTCGCTTTTATGAAGCTCTGCTTCTGTTAAGTTTTTAAAGTAGTCATAAGTTTTTTTCATACCTTCTTCTCTTCCTACTTTAGGTTCCCAATTTAATAATTTTTTAGCCAATGAAATATCAGGTTGGCGTTGCATAGGGTCATCTACTGGCAAGTCTTTATAAACTACTTTTTGGGTTGTGCCTGTTAGTTTAATAATCTCTTCAGCAAAATCTTTAATGGTAATTTCGTGCGGATTTCCAATATTTACAGGGTTTGCATAATCACTTAATAGTAATCTATAGATCCCTTCTACTTGGTCTGTCACATAACAAAATGAGCGTGTTTGACTACCATCACCAAATACGGTCAAGTCTTCACCACGAAGTGCTTGACCCATAAAAGCAGGAATTACACGTCCATCGTTAAGTCGCATTCTTGGTCCATAAGTGTTAAAAATACGAACAATACGCGTCTCTAACCCATGAAACCTATGATAGGCCATAGTTATGGATTCTTGAAAACGTTTAGCCTCGTCATACACACCTCTTGGTCCAATGGTATTGACATTACCATAATAGTCCTCTGTCTGTGGATGCACTAATGGGTCACCATATACCTCTGATGTAGATGCAATAAGTAACCTTGCATTTTTCGCTTTAGCTAAACCTAACAAATTATGGGTCCCTAAGCTTCCTACTTTTAATGTTTGAATAGGAATTTTAAGGTAATCTATAGGACTTGCAGGTGATGCAAAATGCAAAATGTAATCTAAATCACCTTGTATATTGATAAAATTTGTGACATCATGTTGAATAAAAAGAAAATTAGCATTTGAAGACAGGTGTGCTATATTTTTGGGATCCCCTGTTATGAAGTTATCCATACCAATAACAAAATAACCTTCATTAATAAAACGATCGCATAAGTGTGATCCTAAAAATCCTGCTGCTCCAGTAATTAAAACTCTTTTTTGACTCATTTATCTTCCTATTGAGACATATTTAAACCCTTCATTTTCAACATCTTTTACGTCATATAAATTACGTCCATCAAATATGGTTGGACTATTCATTATATCTTTAATTTTTGCGAAATTTGGAGTTCTAAAAATACTCCACTCTGTAGAAATAATTAATGCATCTGCTTTGCTTAATGCTTCATACATACTATCTGCAAAGTTAATTTTATCACCTAATTTACGTTTAACATTTGGCATAGCCTCTGGATCAAAAGCTGTTATATTACATCCTGCTTCTAATAAAGCATCAATCATATATAAAGCAGGAGCCTCTCTAATATCGTCTGTTTCAGGTTTAAATGCTAATCCCCAAATAGCTATATTTTTTCCTTTTAGGTCATTATTAAAATGAGATTCTATCTTAGGTATTAACACCAATTTTTGTCTAGCATTAACATTAATAACCGCATCTAAAATTTTAAAATCATAGTTGTTATCCAATCCTGACTTACGTAATGCTTTTACATCTTTAGGAAAGCATGAACCACCATAACCTATACCTGGAAACAAAAATCGTTTTCCAATACGAGAGTCTGTTCCCATACCAATTCTAACTTTATCTACGTCTGCTCCTACTTTTTCACAAAAGTTAGCAATCTCATTCATGAATGTAATTTTAGCTGCTAAAAACGAATTTGAAGCGTACTTTGTCAGTTCGGCAGATTTTTCATCCATTACAATTATTGGATTACCTGATCTTACGTATGGTTTGTATAGCTTTTCCATTAGTTTTGTTGCACGATCACTACTTGATCCAACAACAATACGTTCTGGTTTTAAAAAGTCGTCTACAGCAAATCCTTCGCGTAAAAATTCCGGGTTAGAGACTACGTCAAAATCTACTGTAGCGTTTTTTGAGATAGCTGCATGTACTTTATCAGAAGTACCTACTGGAACTGTGCTTTTATCTACAATGACTTTGTAGTCTTTTATTAATTTTCCGATGTTATCTGCAACACCTAAAATATATTTTAAGTCTGCAGATCCGTCTTCATCTTCTGGTGTTGGTAATGCCAGAAAAATGATATCTCCATGCTCTAAACCTTCTTCTAAACTAGTAGAAAATTTAAGTCTATTAGCTTTAATGTTTCTTTCAAATAATACATCTAAATGAGGTTCGTAAATAGGAACCTCACCTGACTGCATTTGTTTTACTTTTTCCTGATCTATATCTATGCAAAGTACTTCGTTTCCTGTTTCTGCTAAACAGGTTCCTGTTACTAAACCAACATATCCTGTCCCAATTACTGCTATTTTCATTTGTATATATATTTAAACTATTTTTTTGTCAAAAATTTCAAAATCAGAATTCATACTTAAAAATTCAGGTACGATCTCTTTCATTTTTTTTACGATTTCATTTTTATTGTCTTCTTTAGCTAAAACAAATAGCTCATGAACGTCTTTGTTAATTTCTGTATAACTACAGTTTTCTACTTTTGCAATCATAATTTTACTATTGTAAGTAGGTAAAGTTGTTGACTTATCACTTAGCAACTCTTCATATAGCTTTTCTCCTGGTCTTAATCCTACAACTTTAATGTCGATATCTTTATAAGGTACAAAGCCAGCTAAACGGATAATTTTTTTAGCCAAGTCAATTATCTTAACAGCTTCTCCCATATCAAAGATAAAAATCTCTCCACCATTACCCATTGCGCCTGCTTCCAATACTAATTGGCAAGCTTCTGGTATGGTCATAAAATACCTAATAATATCTGGATGCGTTATAGTTAAGGGTCCACCTTCTTCAATTTGCCTTTTAAACAATGGTACAACAGAGCCATTACTACCCAAAACATTTCCAAATCTTGTGGTTACAAAGTTAGTTTTGTTTTTAGGGTCTGCCATTGCTTTAACTTGTAAAGCTTGGACATAAATCTCGGCAATACGTTTAGAAGCACCCATTACATTACTAGGGTTTACAGCCTTATCTGTTGAGACCATAACAAATTTTTCTGCTTTGAATTTATAAGATAAATCTGCTACGTTTTTAGAGCCCATAATATTTGCAAAAATGGCTTCCGATGGATGTTTTTCCATTAGTGGTACATGCTTGTATGCTGCTGCATGGTATACCACTTGCGGACTATTTTTTTTAAATACATCTTCTAAAACGTCTACTTTTCTGACATCACCAATAACAGCCTCAAAGTTTAGCTCAGGAAAATCGTGTTTAATTTCTTGTTGGATTTCGTATAAAGGCGATTCGGCTTGATCAAAAATCAATAGTTTGCTAGGTTTATAGCTAGCTACTTGTCTGACAATTTCGCTTCCAATAGATCCTGCTCCACCTGTTACTAAGATGCATTTATTAAAGATTTCTTTAGCAACTAATTTGTTATCTAATTTTATAGGTTCTCTTTCTAAAATATCTTCAATTTGTATTTTTTGGATTTGATTAGAAAGTGTAGTATTTTTTTCAATATCAGAAATTAAAGGCGCTCTAAAAACCTTGTAGTTAAACTCTAAACAGCTGTCTACGATTTTAATACTTTCCTCTTTTGTTAAAGTACTATCAGCAATTATTAATGCTTGTGCATTATATATTCTAAGTAAGACAGCTGTATTGCGTTTTAAATGAATAATTGGTAATCCTAAAATCTCTTTACTTCTATTTTTACCATCCTTATCAATAAATCCTAAAATTTTGTATCGAGAGGGTTTTTCAGATTTTAATGCACTAGCGATTGCGATTGCGTTTTCACCTGTACCATAAATTAAAACGTTTAATCTAGCTTCTTCGTCATTATAACGTTGGTACACTTCAAACACTTGTTTTACTAAAATCCTAAATAAGAATAAACCACAAAATGATACAATTGAATAAATGAATAGTTGCGGAATTGAGAATAACTCGTCACCAATTAAAAATAAATAACCGTAATAAAGTCCTAAAGCTGAAAGCAATGTAGCTATAGTAGCCAAGAAAAATTTGGCAGCATCTATAAAAGTAGAATGCCTTATAAGTCCAGCATAAGTCCTAAATAGAATAAAAAATAAGACATTAATGATGACTATGAGAAACTCTTCTTTAGAAAATCCTAAATTAAAAAAAGCTGCATTTTTAATTTTGCTTACAATAATTTTAGTAAAAAATAAGGAGATTATTAATATAAAACTATCAAAACAAAGGATTGCCCACCTTGGTAAGTAATTTATATTTTTAAAATCTATTTTTTTTTGACTAGATTCTAAAACTTGAAATAAAGCTTGTTTTAATTGTTTAAGCATTTGGATCTTTAATAAAAGTTAACAAATATCTTAAAATATAATGATAATATTACCAAATTTATATTTAAAGCCTTTACAACTCTAGTTTATGTATTAATTTATAAAAGCTTATTTAATGCTTTTTTAATTCTATCTAAATCGGTTTGCTGTAAATTTGATCCACTAGGTAGGCATAATCCTTTTTCAAAAAGGGTTTGACTTAAATGGTCACCAAAGTATAGCGCATTTTTAAAAATTGGCTGCATGTGCATAGGTTTCCATAATGGCCTAGTCTCTATGTTTTCAGCATCCATAGCTTCTTGAAATTGTGCTTTTGTAAAAGGTGCGTCTTCATGAATTAAAATACAACTTAACCAAAAATTTGAATAAAAATCTGCGTTAGGTTGTTTTTGTACTTCGACACCTTTTATATCCTTAAAAAGATTGGTGTAAAAAGCATTCATATCACGTCTTAAGCCAATGTGTTTATCCAATACCTCCATTTGGCCACGTCCTATACCAGCCGAAATATTACTCATCCTGTAATTGAAACCAATTTTGGAATGTTCATAATGTGGTGCATTATCCCTTGCTTGCGTAGCATAAAAAATAGTTTGTTTTTTATCTTCTTCTGTATTACAAACCATTGCTCCTCCTCCCGAAGTTGTAATAATTTTATTTCCATTAAAGGATAAAATTGAGAAGTCGCCAAAAGTTCCGCATTGTCTTCCTTTATAAGTGGATCCTAGAGCTTCTGCAGCGTCTTCAACAACAGCTATTTGATATTTATTAGCGACTGCCAATAGCTCATCTATTTTGGATGGCATGCCATATAAATGTACAATAATAATCGCTTTAGGTTTTACTCCGTTGGCTATCCTGTCTTTAATGGCTTCTTCTAAATGCTTTGGACACATATTCCATGTTTCTGGTTCGCTATCTACAAAAACTGGAATTGCACCTTGATAAGCAATTGGGTTTGATGAGCCACAAAAAGTAAAAGTTTGACAAATTACCTCATCGTTTAATTTTATACCTAGCTGCACTAAAGCTAAGTGTATTGCAGCAGTACCAGATGATAAGCACGCTACTTTTTTATCTTGGCCTAAATAATTTTCTAAATCGTTTTCAAAACCACTTACATTAGGACCTAAAGGTGCCACCCAATTAGTATCAAATGCTTCCTTAATATAATTTTGCTCTGTTCCTCCCATGTGTGGAGAAGATAGCCATATTTTTGTATTCATCATTTAATGAAATTTAATAGGTTTAGCTGGAATACCAACTGCTGTACAATTTGCTGGTAAAGATTTAGCAACAACTGCTCCTGCTCCAACAATAGTATTTTCTCCGATACTTAATTGATTAATGATTTTTGCACCTGTGCCAACGTAAACGGACTGATTGATGTCAACTTCTCCCGAAATATTTACACTAGGCATAAATGAGCTATAACTAGCTATTTTAGTGTCGTGACCAACTGTACAACATAAATTAAGTGTTATAAAATCTTCTAAATTTATATTACATGTTAAAATATTTCCTGCACAAATAATATTACCTTTTCCTAGTGATACATCGTCTTTAGAAATTAAGACAGATGGATGGATTAAATTAGGATAACTAACATTAGTGTTGTTAATACATGATATAATTTTTTGTTTTATCTCTGGCACTCCAATACCTATTGCTATATTTAGTTTGTAGTCAATTTTATTTAAATCGGTCAAACCTCCTAAAACTTTTAAACCGTTAATTAAGGTTCCCTTATCAATATTATCATCAAAAAAGCCAATCAAATCAAATTGATTTGACAATTGGTTAATACTATCAATTAAAGTTTTAACCTCTCTTCCAAATCCTCCTGCTCCTATTATTGCGATTTTTTCCATTTGAAATTATTTACCTGTAAATTTTGTTGTAGTTGCCTGATTAGCTGTATTTATACCTTCGGATTTAATTACTTTCAATATTGTTTTAAATAAAATTTTTGCATCTAGTTTAAAGCTAAGATGCTCTACATACCAAACATCTAATTCAAATTTTTTCTCCCAACTAATAGCATTTCGCCCATTTACTTGTGCCCAACCTGTTATTCCCGGCTTGACATCGTGCCTTTTACTTTGTATTGGATTGTAAAGTGTTAAATACTCTGGTAATAAAGGTCTTGGTCCAATTAAACTCATGTCACCTTTTAACACATTTATTAGTTGTGGTAATTCGTCTAGTGATGTTTTTCTTACAAATTTACCTAAATTAGTTAATCTTTTTTCATCTGACAATAGATTTCCTTGGTCATCCTTTTTGTCATTCATAGTTTTAAACTTTATGACTTTGAATAACTTTCCACGCTTACCTGGTCTAATTTGGTAAAAGAATGGCTGTCCGTTATTAAAATAAGAAAGTATTACTAAAATAATAATAAATATTGGACTAAAAATTATTAAACAGAGTAATGATACTATAAAATCAAAAAATGGTTTAAAGACGTTTTTATACATTTTGTTTTTTTGTGTTTTCAATAACTTTAACCACTTGTGGTACTAGGATAGACTTATCGTATTTAGTCTCGGCTAACTGTCTTGAGTTGATAGAAAATGAATTATATAAGTCTTTATCTTGCTCTAAAATCTGTATTTTTTTTACTAACTGCTGTGGACTAGTAATATCTGCATAAAAACCGCAATTATTATCCTCTATCATGGTTTTAGTCCAACCAGCAGAATTAACTATTATTGGCTTACCTGCAGATAAAGAATCAAACAATTTGTTGGGAGAATTAGTCTTTAAAATTTCAATATTAGCAAAACTTACAAGCGAGACATCACATGCATTTACAATTTCTGAAACTTCGATCAATCCTTTTGTGCCCAAAAACTTTACATTTTCTAACGCATTATCATTCACATATTTTTTAAAGGTTTCGAACATAGCTCCTTCGCCTAAAAACACAAAATCAATGGTTGTAATATTATTGTCTTTTGCATATTTTGCTGCTTCAAAAAGGTGTTCTAAACCGTTAGCCCTACCCATTGCTCCAAAATGAATACAATTAAACTTTTGTGGATTTAAACCTAAGTTTGTTTTTTGCTGGTCTGATACTGGTC
This sequence comes from Olleya marilimosa CAM030, assembly GCF_000518485.1. Classification (GTDB taxonomy): domain Bacteria; phylum Bacteroidota; class Bacteroidia; order Flavobacteriales; family Flavobacteriaceae; genus Olleya; species Olleya marilimosa. Next base: position 236,553 of record NZ_JADR01000002.1, read on the forward strand.
TAGGAAAAAACTCATCAATCTTAGACATATTTGGTATCATACTAACTTTGGTGTGGTCTTTAATAAACTTTAACACCCCTTTTTCCATGCCTGGTGATAATGCAATAATATGATTAGCATTTTTATATATTGTTTTTTCAAAACCTACAGCTAATTTTATTAACAGTTTGTTTTTTAAAGCTCCCATTTGGATTGGCACTTCAGGCCATAAATCTCTAACTTCAAAAGTATATGGAATCTTTTTAAACCATTTACCTATTAATGCAGGAAAACCAACTGTTAAAGGAGTAGATGTTGCAAAGACTGCATCTACATTTTTTTCTTTTAACAAGTAATAACTTGACATAAACATAAATGACAAGAAAGACTTAGCTCTAGCTATAATTGATAAGTTATTAGAGTATGGTACGTTTAAGTATAATATTTTAATACCATCAACAACCTCATGCTTTTTTGAAGAATCCATATTGTTTTTAGTACTAATAACTAAAACATCATGGTTTTTTTTTATTAATTCTTTGGCTATCCAATAAGACCTAGTTCCACCAGATTCGGTTGGTTTTCTAAAATATTGGTGTATGTAGATTATTTTCATTTTTGTAAGCTTAGTTCATTATCATAATTAATAAATAGTATAGATATAATCATAATGACTATTGTATTAACACTTGTAAGTAAATTACCCGAAAATAGAGACGCAAAAATAAGACTAAATATTATGAAATTAGAATACTTAGTAGAACTTGTACAAAGATTTTTGAAGAACGAAACATATGCAACAACTCCAATAAGCCCAAAAAATAGGATTAAATCAAACAACTCTAACTCAACACGAATATTTGCAAATTTAGGTCCCCCAAAGATATAATTCAAAATGCCCCAATTTTCTTCAATATAAGGAATAAAATAGTTTTGTAAAAGCACATTCCTATATGATGTAAGGGATGTAAAAAAACCCTCTTCTAAATACACCCTATTAAATAACGAAAACTGCTTATAAAATACATCTTGAATTACATGTCTAAATAAAAAAATCGATAGTAAAATACCTGCTAAAAAATAGTACGTTATCTTTTGCTTCAACAATTTAATATTGTCAATAAAAAAATATGATAAGAAAATTAATGTTAATAAGGAGGCCTTTTTTGTTCCAATTAAAAAAGAGCACACAATGAGTAAAACTAAAATACTTCCTATTATTACGTCCTTTTTTTTACGATATAAAAAGTAGGCAACACATATTGCTATAAAATAAAGGTAACCAGCTTCGCTATGATATAAAAGTAATCCTTGAAATCCAAACCTAGTCCCTCCAAAAAAATAAGTTTTAAACACATTAAGATTTAATAAATAACCAATTAATATAGCAACAGAGTTTATTGCCATAAACCAAATAAAACCTTGTACTTGGTACTTTAAAACACTATATATTATTGTTTTTTTAAATAAAAAAACAAATAGCAACGCGAATAAACCACTTAAAAAATAGTGTCCATTAAATAATAAATTAGCCAAGTTTAGTGATGAACACAATGTTAATTGACTAACAATAAACGCAATGGACAGCAAAGCTAATGGTAGCATAAAATTATAATCCACTTTATGTTTATTATAAAAAACATAAGCACTAATTATAATTATTATTTTAAAAATAATACCAAATCTATAATAGGTTAAATTAGCTATATCGTGAGATACAAAAAGCTTTATAATAAAATCATGTGTAAAAAAAAGCAGTATAATGTTTTTTAATAAAAAAGCCTCATTATAAATTTTGTTCATTATTTTCCTCATTATAAATACTAATATGTCTATTTACAAAACTTTTCCAAGACAGGCTATTAGAGACTTTAATAACATTATTTTTATATTGATCTATATTACTATTAACAAGTAAACAGGCTTCTGCAAAGTCTTTAGCATTATGGCTTTTTGCCACCTGACCTACTTTATTAATATTTACATACATATCTAGTTGTCCATTAGGAGGTACCACTACAGGGACACCATAGGATCTGGCATCACTAACAGGTCCGCTGGCCGAAGGAAAACTATCACTATGTGTTGATAAAAAGATATCTGAAGCCTTAAAATTGTCTTCATATTCTTTTAAACTCAAATATTTTAGAGTCTTAGTTACTCTATTCTCTATTTTAGCCTCTTTTATTAGGCTTTCAATCTCTTCTAGCCTATAATCAGATAAACTTCCTGCTATAACAAAATGAAAATTATCTGGTAATTGTTTAATAGTTTGAATTGCAACCTCAATTTTTTTGTCACGTCTAATCATTCCTAAAAATGATATAATAGTTTTATCTAACGGTAATCCAAGTTCCGCTTTAAGCTTATTTTTATCGATTTGTGAATACGCATTACTTGGATAATCAATACCAGAAATTTTATTTTTTAATTTTGGAAATGATAAAACCAACCTATCCTTAATCCACTCTCCATGACATACAACATGAGCTGTTTTACTAAAACTTGTGTTAAGTAAACTTTTAACTAAATACTTGTAAACCGATCCAATAGAGAATGATTGCAAATTAAAATCTGAAGCATGTAATGTGTAAACTAGTTTTATAGGCTTATTTTTAAGTTTTTTAGCTAAATACCAATACGATATATATTCTGAATCAAGAATATGAACAACATCATAATTTTTAGTTTTTAAATATTTTACTAAATCTTTATGAAATTTAATACCATTAGAAACCCTGTCAAAACCCCTTTTCACCATCCCCAATTTACCATACTTGACATAGTTTTGCCTTGATACTTTAGAGAAGTTTAAATCACTTTTATGTATCCTATCTATGTCAATATTCGTGTCTGTTAAAATAGCATCATTCGGTACAAAAACATCTGTATCAATATCCTCTAGGTTTTTGTGTATATTTTTTAAATACACAGTTCCATGACCTGAACTACTTACACTCCCGCTTACTAATAAGACTTTCATGCTTTACTTTTTTTGATTGAATAATAATGACTAACAGACAATAATACAAAAAATATTTTGCGGAGGTCATACCCGAAGACACATTAAAGGGTACAAAATAAAATATAGCTAAATATAGCAATACATTGTTTTTATTATTAATAATAGCTTTAACCAAAATGTATATTATGAATAAAAAAAACAAAATTCCAAAAAAGTAACCACAGGTTATAAAATATTCTAGAAAAAAGTTGTGTGGAAGAAGTGAATCTTTATTTGGTGAAAAAGACAAATTAGGTAAAAAATTAATTTCTTGTATTAAATTTTCATAGATACTAAATCTAATCTGTACACTGCTTCCTCCACCAGATTTAATAGCATAGGTCATCCTTTTTAATGTTTCGATACCATTGTTATATGCAAAAATTTCAATTTTTTTGAAAATATAATCCCAATTCAAATAAATTAATAGCCCAATAAACGAGGCATACATAACACTTTTAAATCTAGAAACTAAAAGGTATATTAATAATGTAAAAACTAGCCCCACAAGCGCTTGCCTAGAACCTGATAACAATAATAAAAAAAAAACAATCCCAATACACACCCATTTATACCATTTAGATTTGATACCAAAAAGTAATATGGTTAAACCAGCCAATATATTACCTACATGCTGATACCTATTTTTAGATATTAATCCATTATAGTGTAAAAAGAAAATAAATAATCCTAGTATTATATAGGATAGCAATAGGTTTTTAAACGTTGTATTAATGTCGTGTTTATTAATCTCACAATAAAAAATATAACTCATCGGAAAAAAAAACAGAAACAAATACATTGCTGATTTTACACGCACCCCAAAGTCTAAACCTATTAAACCTCCAATCAATAATAATGATGCTAATATGCCTAAAAGCATGTAAAAGACAGAGGCTTCAAGGTTTATTATTAATTTTCTATTAAAAAATATATAAATTAAAAAAAAAGAAACAGGAACAATGTAAGTGACAAAACTAAATCTAAAAGAAAAAGAGTACAAAATCAGTGTTAACACAAAAATGTTCAGAAAAGATTTTTTAAATATGTTTTCTCTAAGAATACTAAAGAACTTCATTTTTCTTCTTATTTATAACGTTAGTAATTATATTTAATAATTCTGGTTGTTGTTTTAAATACCAAATCACTAATATAACGGATGCAATAAAGGCAAATATAGCGTCTAAATAAACATTATTAACTAGTAAAATAAGACTAATTGTAAAATTAAATATTAATATTGGCTTATAAATATATTTAAGCCATTCAAACGGATTTTTTACAATAACCTTAGCGGTAATAAAATTAAACATTGATGTTATAACTAATCCAATGTTTCCAATAATTACACCATAAAGACCAAAGGATTGACCCAATAAATATATACAGTACAATGCTAAAAAAGAGCCTAAAAGTTGCCAAAGCCCAATATGTTTAGTCTTTTTAATTGCCATAAGGGTATAAAACCCTGGTATACTTAAGGAGTTAAAAGCATAAATTACAATAGCTAGCTGGAAGGCCAAAATGGAATCTGGATAAACTTCTAAATTAATATCCATAATATCTTTTAACAAGACTCTATAAACAATAAGCATTAAAAGTGATGCAAAAAATATCAAAAAAGTATTAAACTGTATGGCGTGTTTATACTCTTTAACAAATTCATCTCTATGCGTTTTAACTTTTGTCCAATACTCAGTAAGTTTGGGTATTATTGGCTGTAATCCAACAGTTGCGATAGAACTAATATAACTAGTGATAGAAATTATTGCAGCATAAATACCTAAAATTTCTGGTGTTGTTATTTTACCAATGATTATTTTATCAAACTGAGTAAAAATAACACTTCCAAAATAACCAACCCAAGTTGTTCCAGAATAACTGATGATGGTTTTTGTGGTTTGATAATCAAAATGTGGTTTTATTTTAAAAATATTTAGCTTTTTAGAGGCTAAATAAATGTAAGTTATCAAGGTTAAAATACTAATTAAGAACATGTAAAATGTTAGGGTTACAAAGTCTTCTTCTAAAAAACTAAAAACTAGTAGGCCAACATTAATAACAAAAATATTAATAAATTTAATAATGTTAACCAACAAAAATTGATTGTAAGCTTGTATAATACCTGAAAACAAATGTTGAATTAACATAATTGAAGAGTATAATCCAATCCACCTTAAGGCAATAATTATATCATCACTGACTAAACTGTTATTTAAAAAAACATGTGCAATTTCTGTTGTAAAAAACAAAAAAGATATTGCTACAATTGCACTAAGTACAATATTAATTAAAAGCAAAACGGGGATTATCGTTTTAGTTTTATAGTCTACATCCTCCTTAGTTTCTAAAGCATTAATTTCTGACACAAAGTGCATTGTTGTAGAAGCAATACCCACATCAAGCATTAAGGCTATGTTACCAATAGAGGTAATTAAAGCCCAGACACCAAATTTTTCAACACCCATATAATTAACCATCAATGGGATGGTAAAAAGAAACAGAATAGCCCTACCTGCTCCTCCAAATATATTATATAGATTATTTTTAATACTCATTATTTAATTTTTGAGAATTTGTAACGTAATAGTAAAACAGTGAATTAAAGGCTGAAAAAAATATAATCCCGTTTAATCTTTCAAAAAATGTCTCTGTTAAAAACACAACCATTAATAACATTAAAAAAAAGAAATAAGCATAATTTTTAGTTTTTAAAGACAGAACCATATTATTAATTACTAAAACTAAAAATGCACAAAGTGTAATTAAACCACCAGACAACAATAAATAAAAATAGTTGTTATGAGTGTTTAGATTATTTTCGTACAATTCTATAAACTCCATGTCCAAATAGCAATTACTTAAATTATAACTTACATCTCCAATTCCGTAGCCTAAAAATGGATTATTTAAAAACAAATTGGTGTTGCATTGGTTTATAAAATATCTTACATCTATGCCACTTGTAGACACTGTAGCGTCCGTAAACCAAGCATACACTTTCTCTAGCTGTAGTACTAGCCTATAATTTAAAGAGAAATTATTCATCAATAAATAATAAAAACCAACTAAAAACGGAATAAATAATAACAGAAATATAATTCTTCCTTTTAATGTTTTGGTTTTTATAAAGAGGTATAAAGGAATAATGATAATATACGAATATACTACTGCTCTAGAATTAAGCATAAATAAGAACAAACTAAATACTACTATTAGTACTGTTGCTAATATTTTGTATGCGTTTTTATTTACATTATAACAATACTCAATCAATAAGATTATACTAGTCAATATAAAAGCACTAATGTACGTAGGATGCCAATCCTTGTAGGTGCCTGCATTTATTATTGATCTAAAATCAAAATTACTAGTAGCAACCTCTAAAACAGAGACGTTTTTTGACAGTTTAATGTACAAATAAATAACAGACAGCAGATTAGCTATTACAAATAATTTAGCTAAAATAATTAGTTGCTTTTTAGTAAGATTAATAAAATGAAAAATAATTATTGGAAATAATACAAAAGATAATTGTCTTGTAATGATTTTAAATCCTGTGTTTTTGTCCGATGTATAAATTATTGAAACTACTAATAGTAAAAAAAACAAACTATTTATTACCAACCCGTGAATAGTGCTATTTTTAATCGAATTAATTCCTGTTTTAAAATTTAATACTACACTAAAAATAAAAAAAAACAATATAATTTTAGAGTTTGTTTTAACCTCAAACATTGGAAAAAACATCAATAAACAAATAAGCAGAAAAGAAATTTTCTGCTTATTATTAATAATTTGGAATAAAACTGATTTCATTTATTGTGCTGTTTTATTCTTTATAAAAAACTTCTAATTTAGGCCTACTATCTACATCTACATGATTACTAGAGCAAAATCGTATACCTTTATAAGGCTTCTCTTCACTTTCCAATCTAAAAATGTAACCATAATTTGGATAGGTTTTATTAACTACATTTTTAACGTAATTAGTAACGTCTATTTTGTAGGGCTGCATTTTGTCTGTTGGTGCATCTATTAATATTTGATCGCTTTCCTCGCCTTCTGGTTGGTTCTCCCAATTAACATCTTTATTAATCCAAACCGATTTAGAACGTTGAATATAAAATGAATTTTTTTCTCCAAAATGTCCAGGTTCAATAGCTTTTAAATAAATAAAAGCTGAGTCTATTTTTGCAGTTTGAGGAATTGAAGCAAATCCGAAACGAATTAAAAAACGACTATCATTATCTATCGTGTCTTGAACTGAAATTGATAATAAATGTAATCTTTCTAAATGCGAATAGTTTCTAGTCTCATATGCTTCTGAAATCACTACATCTTTACCCGTTACTTCATCGGGTTGAAAAACAGCTTTTATTGTTTTGTCTTTATTACAAGAGCAAAAAAGCATAATAGAAAATAAAATTGTTGCTTTTAAAAACTTCATTTCGTCGTATTTAACTGTCTTTTTCTTGTTCTAAAAAAAATTGAAAGGTTTTTTCTAATCCTTCTTTTAAGTCTACAGAATGTTTCCACCCCAACTCGTGCATTTTAGAACTATCCATTAACTTTCTAGGCATACCGTCTGGTTTTGAAGTGTCTTTAACTATTTGACCTTCAAACCCTGTAATTTCTTTAATTATTTCTGCTAATTCTATAATTTGAACATCTTCGTCCGAGCCAATATTGATGTGTTGGTTTTCGTTGTAGTTATTCATTAAAAATAAACAAGCACTAGCTGCGTCATCAACATACATAAACTCTCTTTTAGCACTTCCTGTACCCCACATTACTACCTGTGCATCGTTATTTACTTTAGCAGTATGAAATTTTCTTAAAAGCGCTCCTATAACATGTGAATGTTCTGGATCAAAATTATCGTTTTCGCCATATAAATTAGGTGGCATAGCAGATATAAAATTTGTCCCGTATTGTTTGTTATAATATTCGCATAGTTTTATTCCTGCTATTTTTCCTAAAGCATAACCTTCGTTAGTTGGTTCTAATTTACCATCTAAAAGGTACTCTTCCTTCATAGGTTGTTGTGATAACCTTGGATATATACAAGAACTTCCTAAAAATAATAACTTAGACACTTTGTTTTGGTATGCTGCTTCAATGATATTGGAATTAATCATTAAATTATCATATAAAAACTCTGCTGGTCTTTCAATATTTGCTCCGATACCACCAACTTTTGCTGCAACAAGAAATACATATTCTGGTTTTTCGGTTTTAAAAAAACTATTAACCGCTTCTTGATTTTTTAAATCTAATTCAAAAGATCGTCTAAAAACAAGATTGTTGTAACCGTCTTTTTTTAGAGCTCGTACAACAGCTGATCCTAGCATACCATTATGTCCAGCTACATATATCTTAGCGTCTTTATGCATTTGAAAAAGATTTAAGGCAACTAATTAAACGGTCTACATGCTCTTTATTATCCTTTGAGTGATTTCCTACAAAAAAGGCTTCATCATGGATGTAATCAGCATTTTTTAATGTATTATGTACACTATAATCTAAATACTCGACTGCTTTATTTCTAACAAAGTTACCTGCAACTACTGGTCTTGCATCAATATTATTTTGATCCAAAAGCTTAACTAATTGGCTTCGTTTACCTATATTTTTTCCTTCTAAAATTATTGCAAACCCAAACCAAGAACTATCCTCTGTTTCTTCTTGGAATCTGTAACCTTCTAAATCGTTAATTTGAGATTTAAAGTATTTAGCATTTTCACGTCTTTGAGCAATAATATCATCTAATTTTTTTAATTGCTCAATACCTAATGCGCCTTCCATTTCGATTGGTCGTAGGTTATAACCTGGCATTATAAAGTTGAAACTTTCGTAAAAAGCATCTTCTTTTTTCTTATAAATTTTACTGTCTTTAGGCAGATTTCTAGTCCAACCGTGAGCTCTAATAGACAACATGTAATGATAAAGCTCTTCATTATCGGTTACAGTTACCCCACCTTCCATTGTACAAAGGTGGTGAGAGTAAAAAGTAGAAAAGGTTCCCATTTCTCCAATTGTTCCAGCTGATTTACCTTTATAAAAGGCTCCCATAGACTCACAGTTATCTTCTAACAGAATTAAATTGTGTTTTTTGCAAATGCTATTTAAAACGTCAAAATCATTTGGATTTCCAAGTAAGTTTACTGCAAAAATAGCTTTTGTATTAGGTGTTATTGCGGCTTCTACTTGAGTAACATCCATATTTAAAGTTTTTGCATCTATGTCAATAAACTTTAATTTCAAATTATGCTGTGATAATGGAAAATAGGTTGTACTCCAAGATACCGCTGGTACTAGAACCTCATCACCTGCGTTTAGTTTTTTTGAATAGACTAAAGCTGCGATTGCTAATAAATTAGCTGATGATCCAGAATTAGACATCACAGCATATTTTGAATTGAATTTTTTAGCAAAATCCTGTTCAAAAGCTTTTACTTTTTCTCCCATTGAAAAGAATCCAGATGCTATAACTTCGTTTAAAGCTTCAAACTCTTTATTGTCCCAAGTATTATCAGATAAGGTATATCTCATTATAGAAAATTTTTAATCAAATGATTTTTTAATTGTGTGTTCTTTTTTAGCTAATTGAAGGTCATGTTTCATCATGATTTTAACTAACTCTTCGATTGATGTTTTGCTAGAGTTCCATCCTAATAATTTATTAGCTTTTGATGGATCACCCAATAAGGTTTCAACTTCTGCAGGTCTAAAGTATTTTGGATCTACTTCAATTAATACTTTACCAGTTTTTTTACATTTTCCAATTTCCTCTACACCTTTACCTTCCCATACAATTTCAATTCCAACTTCTTTAAAAGATAATTCACTAAAGTATCTAATTGAATATTGCTTTCCTGTTGCAATGACAAAATCTTCTGGCTCTGGGTGTTGTAACATTAACCACATACACTCTACGTAGTCTTTAGCGTAACCCCAATCTCTTAAAGAGTCTAAATTTCCTAAATATAATTTATCTTGAGTTCCTTCCGCAATCCTAGAGGCTGCAAGGGTGATTTTTCTAGTTACAAATGTTTCACCACGTCTTTCAGACTCATGATTAAACAAGATACCATTAACAGCATACATGCCATAAGATTCTCTATAGTTTTTTGTAATCCAATACGCGTACATTTTTGCAACTCCGTATGGTGATCTTGGATAAAAAGGAGTCGTTTCCTTTTGAGGGATTTCTTGTACTTTTCCATAAAGCTCTGAAGTAGAAGCTTGATAGATTCTAGTTTTCTTTTCTAATTCACAAATCCTAACAGCTTCTAATAAACTTAACGTCCCTAAAGCATCTGTTTTAGCAGTATATTCTGGCAAATCAAAAGACACTTTAACATGCGATTGTGCTGCTAGGTTATAAATTTCATCTGGTTCAATTTGCTTAACTAATCTTATTAAGTTTGAAGTATCCGTCATGTCACCATAATGAAGTGTTATTTTTCTGTTTGAGTGTAGGTCTCTAATTAACTCATCAATATACAAGTGCTCTATTCTTTCGGTATTAAAAGAAGAACTTCTTCTAATAACTCCATGTACTTCATACCCTTTTTCAATTAATAACTCAGCTAAAAATGATCCATCTTGACCTGTTATCCCTGTTATTAGTGCTTTTTTTTGTTGCATTTTATTTCTGTTTTTTAACTAATTGGTTACCAACTTACCATAATTTGGGTCAAAGATATTGATTTTAAGCCGAAAACCAATTATTACTATTTTTGATTGAACTTTAATTAGGTAGTAATTAGAGTCTATGTTATCTAAATTAAGTATTAGTTTTGAATCATACACTACACTTTTTGCATTTTGCATCTAATTCAATACTTAATTCTAACTATTGATGCTTTATTAAATTAAAGTTTGTTAAAATGTTTTTTTAGACTTTTTTCCCAATTTAAAATATTTAAATCAAAAGTTTTTATAATTTTTGTTTTATCTAAAACACTATATTTTGGCCTAAGAGCTTTAGTTTTATATTGCTCTGTACTTATTGGTGTTAGCTTAATATTTGTATTTGTTAAATCAAAAATTGCTTTTGCAAATTCATACCATGTTGTTTCACCTAAGTTACTAAAATGATATAATCCATATTCTTTTTTTTCGCTAATAATTATTTTTAATATAGCTTCTGATAAATCATTTGCATTAGTAGGTGTCCCAAATTGGTCATTAACAACACCTAAAGCGTCCATTTTAGAGGCTAAGTTTAACATTGTTTTTAAAAAATTGTTTTTAAACTCTGAATATAACCATGAGGTCCTAATTATGTAATATTCTGATAATTTAGATTGTATTTCCTTTTCACCTTCCAGTTTTGTAGACCCATAGACTCCTAAAGGATTTGTTATATCAGTTTCTTTATATGCTACTTGTGCTTGACCATTAAAAACAAAGTCTGTTGAAACATGAATTAATGTAACTTTATATTTTTTAGAGGCTTCAGCTAAATTTTTAGCTCCTAAAGTATTTATATTATACGCAATATCACTTTCGTCTTCTGCTTGATCAACTGCGGTATATGCAGCGCAATTAATGCAATAATCAAAGTTATTATTACTAAAAACTTCATCAATTTGCTTACTATTAGTAACATCTAATCCTTTACTATCTAAAAAAACAAAATCTAAAGTTTTTTGCTCTTTAGATTTAATTTTTATACACGATCCTAGTTGTCCGTTTGAACCTGTTACAAGGATTTTTTTCATTTGTAAAGTGTTTTTATGGTTGGAAGGATTTTATCTTTTTCTGAAATTATAAATTCATCCTGTTTAAGTTTCCAATCTATATTTAGGTCTTTATCGTTGTATATTACTCCGCTTTCAGAATCTTTATTATAAATATTATCACATTTATAATTAAATACTGCTGTGTCACTTAAAACAATATAACCATGTGCAAATCCTCTAGGTACAAAAAGTTGTTTTTTGTTGTCCGCAGATAACTCTACAGCTATATGCTGTAAAAAAGTTTCGGAATCTGGTCGCAAATCTACTGCTACGTCTAGTACCAAGCCTTGTGTTACCCTAACTAATTTAGCTTGGGCAAATTCTCCTTGCTGAAAATGAAGTCCTCTTAAAGCGCCTTTATTAGAAAAAGCTTCGTTGTCTTGAATAAAATTTACGGATTTACCTATTAAAGATTCAAATTTGGCCTTATTATAACTTTCAAAAAAGTAACCACGATTATCACCAAAAATGGTAGGCTCAAAAATGAAACAATCTTTTAGATTTGTTTTAACTATCTGCATAAATTATTGTTTAACTAAACTAATTAAATGCTCTCCATAACCACTTTTAAGTAGTGGTGTTGCCAAGTCTATTAATTGCTGTTTAGATATAAATCCACTACTATATGCTGCTTCTTCAATTGCTCCAATTTTTAGTCCTTGACGCTCTTCTATTACTTGTACAAATTGAGAGGCTTGCATTAAAGAGTTAAATGTACCTGTGTCTAACCAAGCGGTACCTTTATCTAAGATAGATACTTGTAATTTACCTTGATTTAAATACGCTTTATTTACGTCTGTAATTTCTAATTCACCTCTATGACTTGGTTTGATGTTTTTTGCAATTTCTAACACACTATTGTCATAAAAATATATCCCTGGAACTGCGTAGTTTGATTTTGGTTGTTCTGGTTTTTCTTCAATTGATAACGCTTTTCCGTTATCATCAAAATTTACAACACCATAGCGTTCTGGATCTGTAACATGATATGCATACACGATACCTCCATCTGGATTTATGTTAGATTTTAATAAATCTGTTAATCCTGTTCCGTAAAATATATTGTCGCCTAAAATAAGTGCTACTTTATCTTGACCAATAAAGTCAGCGCCAATAATAAATGCTTCAGCTAGGCCTTTAGGCTCTTCTTGCACTTCGTATTGGAAATTACAACCTAATTGGCTTCCGTCTCCTAAAAGTTGTTTAAAAAGTGGTAAATGATCTGGTGTAGAAATAATTAATATTTGATTTATACCTGCACTTATTAAAGTAGACAAAGGATAATAAATCATTGGCTTATCATAAATAGGCATTAACTGCTTACTTAAAACCTTTGTTAAAGGATGTAGCCTTGTTCCTGATCCTCCTGCTAGTATAATCCCTTTCATTAACTATTATATTTTTTTAGGTACCAGTCAATTGTTTTTTTAATTCCAGACTCAAAATTTTCATCTGCTTTCCAACCTAACTCAGTTTCAATTTTAGAGGCGTCTATTGCATATCTTAAATCGTGACCAGGTCTATCTTTTACAAAAGTTATTTGCTTTTTGTAAGAGGTCTTACTTGGTACAAGGTCATCTAAAATTCCACAAATTACATCTACAATATATAAATTATTCCTTTCGTTTCTACCTCCTATGTTGTAAGTCTCTCCAGATTTACCAAAGTTAAATACTAAATTAATTCCTTTACAATGGTCTAGCACATACAACCAATCTCTTATATTTTTGCCATCTCCATAAATAGGTATAGCTTCTCCTGATAACGCTTTTCTAATAATTGTTGGAATTAGTTTTTCATCGTGTTGTTTTGGTCCATAGTTGTTAGAACAATTAGTTGTAACCACATTTAGACCATACGTATGAAAATAACTTCTTACTATAAGATCAGAAGCTGCTTTGGAAGCACTATAAGGACTGTTAGGAGCATAAGGTGTATCTTCTTTAAATAAACCGGTTTCGCCTAAAGTTCCATATACCTCATCAGTGGATATGTGATGAAATCTGTTATACTCTTTTCCTACTTTATATTGAAAAGGAGCAGACATCCAATAAGTTTTAGCGACGTCAATTAAATTGAAAGTTCCTGTAATATTGGTGTCTATAAAAGCACCTGGATTAGTGATTGAATTATCTACATGAGATTCTGCTGCAAAATGTATAACACCATCAAATTGGTACTTATCAAACAATCGCTCGATTAGACCTCTATCGCATATATCTCCTTTAACAAATGTATAATTTGGGTTATTTTCAACTTCTTTTAAATTAGTTAAATCACCTGCATATGTTAAGTTATCTAAATTAACTAGATTTATATTAGGGTTATCATTTAAAAAATATGACACAAAATTAGAACCGATAAAACCTGCTCCTCCTGTGACAAGAATTGTTTTATTCTTCATATTTTAAAGTAAACACAATTATTTTTCTAATCATGAAAAATAATATTAATAAAACTAACGATGCTATTGGGAAAATAATAGAATATTTTTCTTTCCAATGACTTGATATCTTTCCAACTTCTTGAAAGCTGGATATTACCTCGTATACTACATCTTCTTCAATTTTTTGTTCCTCTAACTTTTTTAATTCGTTTCTTATTCTCTGTTCTTCTTGTAATAGCTCGTATTCTCTAGTTTTTTGACCATCACTACCTGAGATAGATATATCGCCAATTTTAAAGCTTTTTTCTTTATTATTAGATTCTCTTTCAATAACATTTATATAAATATTTTGTAAATCTTTTACTTGTTGTAATTGATCTTCAAGATTCTCTTTTTGAATATTAATTAAATCATCACGCCTTTTCATGGCTTTATTTGAATAATTATTTACAAAAGACGTTAATATACCATCTTCCAAATCTTTAAATACATTAGCTTTTGAAGCATATGCTTTAATTAAAAAGAACTTTCCTGCATATTCACTTCTATTATTAATAAAGTCATCAAAAGAATATTCTTGAGCTCTAACACTATCTAGCTGCGCAATAAATTTCTCATATTGTAACAACTTGTCATTTTCTGTTTCGGGTCCAGGCTCGATACTAAATCCATTGATAGCATTTACAGTCTCTTTATCAATCTTAAAAATTTTTTGTAAGGATAGTGTTTCTCCATTGGCTATTAATGCATTAAAATAATTAATATTGTTTACCAATTGAAACTTAGAATTAAAATAAGGCTCTACAAGCATCTCGGCTTGATAAGCAGTGGGTTTTGTTTTCTCTAAAGCATAACCAATAACAGCTGCTACTAATATAATACCTGCTATAATTTTCCATCTACTTATAAAAAACCTAAGTGTATATATTATTACTGAAAATATATATTTAAGTATACTAAATATGCTATTTAGTAATTTATTAAAAGCGTTACCTATTAAGTTAAAAAAAACAATTAAATCAACTTCTTCGTTTTTTGATTTTATTTCTTTATCATTTTCACTCATTGTTAAATATTGTAATATTTAATAATTATTTATAATTGACTACATGCTTATAAAACTTTATAAAAGAGCCTACCATAGCTAGTAAAACTAATGCTATAAGAGGGAATATTATTTTATATTTTTTGTACCATACGTCTTCTAACAGTCCTTTTTCTTTAAATGAAGAGATTTTTTCAAATATTTCGTCATTAACAACTAGTTCTTTTTTAAGTCCATTTAATTGTTTTAAAATGTCTAATTCTTTTGTTAACAATTGGTCCTCTTTTGTTTCTGTCTTCTCTACTTGAAAGCCTAAAGAACTTCCTAGATTAGAAGATACTATATTCTTTTCTGACTCTTTTTGTAATACATCCAAGTACGCATCTTTCATCTTTCTAACTTCAACTAAAGATAATTCTAAGTTTTCTTTTTCTAAAATTAAAACAGAGTCTCTTTTTTTCTTTTCTATATCAGAAAAAACGTTGTTTATAGATTTAGACAAACCTCCTTCCAACTTTTTAAATATCTTATAGTTGTGGGAACGCGCTCTTAACAAAAACACATTAGCAGTATAAATATTTCTATTATCTATATAGTCTTCAAAAGTAATTTTAGTCTTTGTTGTACTATCTAAAGTTTTTAAAAACCCATTAAAGCTTTCTAATTGCTCATTTTTAGACTCTGGTCCTATCTCTACTTCAAATCCTATAAGAGATTTTGCTTCTGTTTCATTTATATCAAATTGAGACGTTAATTCTTCTGTATCACCAACTTCAATCAGCGAATTATAATATTTTATACTATTTATTAATTCATATTTTGATTGAAATTTAGGCACTACAAACATTTCAGAATAATAGACCTTTTCTTTTTGGGTATCTAATACATAACCTATAACGATTGCCACAACAGCAACTGCAAGTATAATTTTTATATTAATAAATATGGCTCTAATAAAAGCTATAAAAAGACCATAAATACCAACAAAAATTGACTTTATAAAAACTAATAGTTTATTAACCGTATTTCCGATTAAATTGAAAAAAACAATTAAATCTACTTCATCCTTATTGTTTTTTTCGGGTTGTAATTCTTTACTCATAGTTTTTTTATAATTAATTAAATATTTGTTGTAAAATCTTCCTAGTTATTAAGTAGGTTGGCTTTACTCCTGAAGTACCCAGTCCTCCAGAAGCTAACGTTCCACCAGATTCTAATGGATTATCACTAGCATAGTATGCGTATCTTACTTTTACATTTGGATTTATACTACCTCTAACTTTTGATGCTGCTTGTATTGCTTTTTGGTAATGTGCGCCTTCCATTTCAAGTCCAATAACATTCCAAGTAGAATTATAAAAAAACTTTAATATGTCTTTATTTTGAAGCGATGTTCCTAAAACGGTAATCATACTTCCTTCATATACTGCAACGCCTTGATTTTCCAGATCTGATTTATTTAACTCGTTTTTAAATGGATAATTATCTGCTGTTCCTTCAAAAATATGAGCAGAAGGTATCATTATATCTCCTTTTGACCCTTCTAAAATACCTGCTTTACCCATTATAGAAATAGACTCGATATTAAGATGTGTCTTAGCATCACCTTCTCTAAATGGTTTTAAAAACTCATCTATAGTTTCATAGGCTTGCTCTCCAAAAGCATAGTCCATTACAAAAAGTACTGGTGCTTCTGATTTTTTATCTTGTTTTGGTAAGTTTAAGTCTGTTTTTGATAAATCAAGTTTAGCAGTATCAAAAATCTGAACATCTATATTGGTTCCAGACGTGTCTGGAATAAAAATCATGCCTTGTTGCAGTGCTTTTTGGGTAACTTTGTTACGCAATGCTTTGTTGTCACTTTGACTTAAGGCTTCATACACTTTAAAAATCTCTGTTTTGGAGGTTTCAGCTTTTAATGCAATTGGCGAGTATAGTGTGTTCATTACACTATGTAAATTGGCACTAATAATATGGATTGGTCTTTCTAAAAGGCCTTCTTTTTTAAGTGTGTTTTTAATTGTATTAGCCCAAATCTCTCCATGTATATGGTGTCCTAATCGTTCTCTTAAAACTGGACTAAACGTGACTGTACGTTTGTTATTATTTACAACCTCATCAATTGCTAATTTACCTAACCAATAAACAATATGTAATAAACGCTCTGGTTTATTTGGCAATGCAAAAACGTTATAAACAGTTGACAGCTCTTTAAACGTGCGTCCTAAAATATTTGCGGTATGCGTGATTGCAATTTCACGTTCTTTTTGCGTTAATTTTTTCTTGTTTAATACTGCTGCTTCTAGCTTTTGCCAATCTCTTGTAGTTGCACCATTTTCATCAATAATTACACGCTTACTAATTTTATGAGACTCGACAAATAAAAAAGTTAAATGCGTTAAAATATCATAAATCTCAGAGCGACCTCTAGTGATTTCAATATTCATTTGCTCATCATCTATACGATAGCAGTTTCTTCTTCGTTTAGGCGGAATTATAGCTTCAAAGTGAGAATCCTTATAGCCTTCATCACTAGTTAGATTAATAAAACGACACTCTTCAATACCGTGTGGTAATCTATCGATGACGTAAAGTAATCCTTCTAACTCTGCTTTTTCTTCAGATATAGACCCATAAATTTCTGGTCTTAGTACCAATAATGCCTCACGCAGTGTCTCTCCAGACACACCCATTGGCTTATAAAACCCTCTGTTAAATAGGTGACGCATAGTAATATACATACGTTCTATTGCATTTGAGCTTTCTTGAGCTCTCGTTCTTTCATGTTGTTTTATCATACTACTCATGTAATGTGTTTAATGGCCAAAGATAATATTATTTAGCTAAAATGTGTGGTTTTAAAGCGTCAGCTATTTTACGGTCATTAGCTAGACGTGGTATTTTATTTTGACCACCTAATTTACCAATAGATTTCATGTAATTTTGAAATCCATTTTTGTTTACCTTACTAATTTTTAAAGGTTGTAATACTTTTCCCTCTATCAAATCTAAGTAATAACTGTTTTGTTTTTGTAACGAGTTGTCTATTTTTTTTGCTAAAGCAGAAATATCCTCTGGTTCATTTTCAAATTCTATAAACCATTCATGATACGGTAATCCTGATTCTGGATTAATTTGTGGTGCAACTGTAAACTCATTAATACTAATATTTGTTCCTTCTGTTGCCTCTTTCATGGCTTGTTCTACCTCTTTACCAATAACGTGTTCGCCAAAAGCAGAAATAAAGTGTTTTATTCTTCCAGATACAATTACTCTATAGGGTTTAGTATCTGTAAACATTACAGTATCTCCAATATTATATGCCCACAAACCAGCATTTGTAGATATAATCATAACATAATTTACACCTACTTTGACATCTTTTAATGTGATACGTTTTGGGTTTTCATCAAAAAACTGGTCTGCCTTTACAAACTCGTAAAACATACCAGAGTCTAATTGTAATAACATCCCTTTTTGATCTTGTTTATCCTGAAATGCAAAAAAACCTTCGCTAGCTGGATACAACTCAATACTATCCACTTTACGACCTATTAAGTTTTCAAATTTTGCGCGATAAGGTTCAAAATTAACGCCTCCAAAAATAAATAGGTTGAAATTTTTAAATATGTCTCCTACTTTTTTACCTGTTTTTTGTTGCAGTTTTTCAAAATACATTTGTACCCAAGAAGGAATTCCGGATATGATTGACATGTCTTGATTAACTGTCTCTTCTACTATTGCTTCTACTTTAGTTTCCCAATCCTCAATACAATTAGTTTCCCATGATGGCATTCTATTTTTTTGAAGATATTTAGGCACAAAGTGCGCAACAATACCTGATAGTCGACCTAGTTGTATCCCATTTTGTTCTTTTAAAATTGGGCTTCCTTGTAAAAAAATCATTTTTCCGTCAACAAACTTCGCGTTTCCTGTTTCATGTATATACAGTAAAATAGCATTTCTAGCTGCATTGACATGGTTAGGCATACTGTCTTTAGTTAACGGAATATATTTTGCACCTGAAGTTGTACCTGAAGTTTTTGCAAAATATAATGGTTTTCCTGGCCACAAAATATTCTCTTGACCAGCTACAACCTTGTCCACATAAGGTTTAAGGTCTTCATAATCCCTAATTGGTACACGTTTTACAAAGTCTTGATAATTATTAATACTAATAAAGTCGTGATCAATACCAAATGTAGTACTTGTGGCTTGGCTAATAAGGTCTTTAAACACTTTATCTTGTGTTTGGATTGGGTTATTAGCCCATTTTTGCACTTTTTTATAAATGCGTTTTGCAAATGGTTTAGCTAAAGCTGCTTTTATTGATGGCATTATTTAAAATCTATAAAATTAGTTGGATTTACTGGATAACCGTCACTCCATAATTCAAAATGAAGGTGTGGACCTGTAGATAACTCGCCTGTATTTCCTGCTGTAGCAATCACTTCACCCGCTTTAACCAAATCACCTTGAGACTTAGTTAATGTGGCATTATGCTTATACACCGAAATTAGTCCTTGACTATGTTCTATTATAATTACATGACCTGTTTGAGCTGTCCACTCAGCAAAAATTACAGTTCCATCTGCAGTAGATTTTATTGGTGTGTCTTTAGCGACGACAACATCCACAGCATAATGTTTAGTTTTAACGTTATAGTTGTCGCTAATTGTACCATTTACTGGAGGAAATAACACAAAATTTGCTTTAGATGTAGCGGTTTCAAATAAGCTATATTTATCTTCTTTATCTACTTTTTGTCTAAGAATAGAATCTTCTTTAATTGGATTTAAGTCAATTTGACTAGCCTCCAGTTTAGCAGCTTGTATTATAGAGTCTTTATTAAACTGAACTGTACTGACTTCGCCTTGCAATACTTGCTTGATTGAAGCAAAATACTTTTCGTTTAAATCAATAGCACGTTGTAAAGAATCAGTCTTAAAACTTAGTTTAACAGCTTTCTTTTTAAGTGTCGTTGATGAGTATCCAGGAATATATTCCTTTAAAGGTGTAAAGGCAATTAAGATTGTTGTAGCTACAATTAGTATAATTGCAGATATTGTTCCTAGTATAAACACGTTTAAACGTGTTAAATTTAGCGATAGACGCTCTTCAAAAGTGTCATCGTTTAAAATAACTAGACGATACTTGTGAAGTAGTTTCTTCTTAATTTTTTTAGATTTTTTTTCTGATTTTGCCATATTAAAAACAAAAGTAAATAAAAATTTGTGCTAACATCTTTAGCTAAAGCTAAAGTTAGTGTTTTAACGTTATTATTAAAGTTTAATTATTAACTTTGTGGTCTAAATTTTTAGTTATGATTTCAGCAAATATATTTTTAGGTATGCCAGGACCAACATCAATGATAATAATTGTGGTAGCGATATTGCTTTTGTTTGGTGGAAAGAAAATTCCAGAATTAATGCGTGGACTAGGTAGCGGAATTAAAGAGTTTAAAGACGCTAGTAAAGACGAAGAAGACAATAAAGATAAAAAGTAATCTTACTTTATTATAAAAAAAGCCAATGCATTGCATTGGCTTTTTTTATAGCTTATAATTACTTTAATTAATTTTTAATGATTTGATAATAGACTCTAACTCTAAAATATAATCACGTTTATTAACTGAAGGTGCAAAAGTAAAACCTTCTAATACTACATAACGGTTATTAATTTTATCTTCTACCATATAGTTTACAAATGGTCCTGCGTTATATGTGCCTTCAATATCCCAAGTGCTTCTTACTTCGTAAGTAGGCTTGTTATCAATTATAGTTGTGAATAAAAAAGGTGTATAAGCTTCTTCTGTTTTCATGTAAGACCCATCTATTGGTCCAGGAATATACTTTTTACCCACACTATCTCTAATAGTTATAATTTGCTGTGTAATATCACCTTCTTTATCAATTGCATCTAAAGGGACTTGATAAACCATGAAATTATTAGTTCCGGTTGTTAAGTTTTTTCTAACCCAGAAAAAATCACCATCTTCTTTAGCTATTCTGTATATAGATGGAAACTTAATAGAGATTCCTAATTTTTTTTCAATGTTATTATTTGTATGCAGCGAGTTATTAGTTAAGGCTTGACGCGCTTCAATTTCTTGATTTTTAAACGTATCTAAAATTTTATCTTTATTATTCTTTAATACCTCAATTAGCTTAGTATCATTTGGTCCAGATACAACTATAACTTTTTGTGGTTGTGCATAGGCATCTGTTGCTATTTTAATTTCGGACTTGTCGCTTTTTTCTATTTTTAAAACAATTCTGTTTTTTGCAGCAAATCCAGAGAATACTTGTGGCGGAATTTGATTAATATCAAACATTGGTTCTGGTTGTGGTAAACCAGGTACTACAGTAGTTAATACGTCTCTAATAGCGTCTCCAACATTACCATTCCATAACTCGTTATCTACAACAACACTAACATTATACAAGTTTCCTGAAGACTTTGGAACCATACGTTGGTTTTGTTTTGTCCCTTCGTTGCACGATAATATTGTGCATACTAATACAATTAATACAGCTAATTTTTTCATTTTATTATGCTATTTAAATGATTACTTACCCTTTAGAAACTAAAAGTTTCATTCCTGGTTTTAATTTAGTACCACTAATATCGTTCCAATCTTTAATATTTTGAACAGAAACTCCCGAAAATTTTTGTGAAATACTCCACAGACTATCTCCTTGTTGCACTGTATACGTTTTACCGTTTACAGGTTTAGTACTTTTTTTAACCGAAGCTACAGCTTTAGATTGACTTACTGGCACACCGTTTCTTGGATATATGGTTAGTCGTTGTCCAATTTTTAAGTTATTGTTTCGTAAACCATTCCATTGCTTAATTTGACTAACTCTAACACCAAATTTCCTGGCTATTTTACCTAGATAATCACCTTGTTTTACTTTGTAGCGTGTTTTGGTATCAGAATCTAAAAATTGAGGTAATGGTTTTTCTCGCTTATCAAATTCTGCTTTAGCATGAGCATATAATTGGTCTTCATTATTTACAAAAGCACCAATAATATTTCTAGGTAAACGTAAGGTGTAATTTTTTCCTTCAATAAAAGGAATAACATCTAATTTATAGGCTGGATTTAAAAACTGAAGTGTTTCTATCTCTACACCTGTATACTCTGACACTTGATCCAAAGTAATCATTTGTTTAACGTGTATGGTATCTGTTTCAATTAAATGAAACTCTGGCTTATGTTGTACAAAACCATGCTCCTTAGCATATTCAAAAATGTACATTGTTGCTAAAAAAGCTGGCACATAACCTGCTGTTTCTCTTGGTAAATTAGGTCTAATATTCCAATAGTTTTGATAACCTCCAGAACGTCTAATGGCTTTACTTACGTTACCTGGACCAGAGTTGTATGCAGCCAAAGCTAAATCCCAATCTCCAAATAATTTATACAGTTTAGATAAATATTGTGAAGCTGCAATAGTTGCTTTAATTGGATCACTACGCTCATCCACATAACTACTAACATCTAATCCATACTCTTTACCTGTTGCAAACATAAATTGCCATAAACCAGTTGCTCCAACTCTAGATCTAGCTCTTGGCTTTAAAGCAGATTCTACAATTGCTAAATACTTCATTTCTAAAGGAATGTCATAATTATCAAGTTCGCGCTCAAACATAGGAAAGTAATAATTACTTAATCCCATTAAACGCTCAAATGATTGATGACGATTTTTTAAAAAAGATTTAATAACACTTTCTAAACCAGGATTATACTCGACATTAAAAGGTGTTCTAGCATTTAAGCGTGCAAGCCTTGCTTTTAATGTATCTGTAGTTAACTCTGGATAATAAACAGCATCATATTTTAAATCGGAAACGTCTCTGTAAATGGTGTCATAAAGTGTATTACTGTATAATTCTTCAAGCCATTTTTTATCAATCTCTGATGCAAATTTATGATCCTCTAATACTTTTGGCAAAGGTTGTAAGCCTTCTACTGTTTTTTTAAAGTAAGCTTGACCATCAATTATTGTATCAATAACGTAGTTTTCCCCTTCAATTAATTTATCCTGAGTTAGTCTTGTTTGCGCCTGAAGTGTATCTTGCGCTACAGTTATTGTTAACCCAAATAGGACTAATAAAAAAGTAATATATGTTTTTAAATGCTGCATTTATTATTTGTTAGGTTTTATGCTATAACGTTTTCTTTTAGTCTAAAATTGCAGCAATTCCTGGAAGGGTTTTACCTTCTAAACTTTCTAGCATAGCTCCTCCTCCTGTACTTACGTAGCTTACTTTGTTTTCAAATCCAAATTGTTTTACAGCAGCTACAGAGTCACCACCTCCAACAAGAGAAAACGCTCCATTTTTAGTTGCTTCTGCTATAGAGTTACCTAATTCTATGGTTCCATTAGCAAAATTTTCCATTTCAAACACACCTAAAGGACCATTCCAAAGTATGGTTTTACATTGCATTACTACATCATGAAATATAGCTTTGGATTTTGGACCAGCGTCTAAACCTTGCCATCCATCTGGTATTTTATTAACATCCACAACTTGTGTGTCTGCGTCATTACTAAAAGCATTTGCTGCCAAAACATCTACAGGTAAATGTATTTGTACGTTTTTAGCTTTAGCTTGCTTTAAAATATCTAATGCTAACTCCATTTTATCATCTTCGCAAATAGAATCTCCTACACTACCACCTTGGGCTTTGATAAAGGTAAACGTCATACCACCTCCAATAATTAAATGGTCCACTTTATCTAAAATGTTTTCTATTATTGTAATTTTTGAAGATACTTTGGCTCCACCAAGTACTGCTAGTACAGGTTTTTCGCCAGTTTTCATTACTTTTTCAATACTTTTAATTTCTTGTTCTAACAGGTATCCAAAACATTTTTTTTCTGGAAAAAACTGTGCAATTATTGTTGTAGACGCGTGCGCTCTGTGTGCAGTTCCAAAAGCATCATTTACATAAATGTCTCCTAGTTTGGCTAATTTTTCCGCGAAAGCGACATCTCCTTTGGTTTCTTCTTCATGAAAACGCAAATTTTCTAAAATAAGTATTTTTCCTGGCTCAAGGTTAGCTGCAGCTTTTTCAGCATCTTCACCTACACAGTTAGACACAAACTGAGTCTCTACTCCAATAATATCTTCTACTTTATTTACAATGTGCTTTAATGAAAACTCGTCTTGCACGCCTTTTGGTCGACCTAAATGTGACATTAAAATACAACTTCCGCCATCTTCTAATATTTTAATTATGGTTGGTTTTGCTGCTTGTATTCTGGTCGCATCTGAAACATTAAATTCCGCATCTAAGGGAACATTAAAGTCTACACGGATTAAAGCTTTTTTGTTTTTAAAATTAAAGTCGTTAAGTGTTTTCATTTGTTTTCTATGTTTTTAGTCTAGGTTTGCTTTTAAAACCCAAGTATCTCTATATCTATAATTTGTTTTTAAATCTTCTGCCATTTTAAAGGCTTCTTCTGCTGTATCACTTCTTAGTAAATACACATAATTCCAGCTATTTTTGGGATTAATAAAAGCATTAGCTTTAAATCCTTTTGTTATTAAGTTATCAGTCCATTTTTTTGCTCTCAAATTTTCTGCAAAAACACCAGTAACAACATAATAACCGCCTTCAATACCTGCAATAGCAGTAGATTTTTTGTTTTGTAAATATCTAAAGGCTTTAGATTTAAGTCCTCGTTTGGTGTAGCTGTATGGCTGACGTTTCTTTTTAGTGTTATAACTTGGTACTGTTTCTGGTTGTGATCTTACAATCTCTGGAGATACATTAGCTGTTTGGCTTGCGTTTGGGTTATTATCTTGTACAATGTCATCAAAATAATTTTGAGCAATTTCGGTTTGAAATGCTGTAAAATATAGATAAAATCTATCTGATTGTGTTTTTAACCTAAGTGTTGTTTGACTGGTATTGTTATTAATTATTGCGTTGTTATAGTTTGGTATATCTAGCTTAGCAATGTCAAAACCCAAAGTATTCTCACTGTTGGGTAGTCGATCTCTGTTTTTTATACTGTTATTTGTAATTGAACTATTAAAAAAGTTTTGTTGATAACGTGCACCATTACTTAAAGATTGGAAACTTCCATCACGTTGTTTTATAATTGCAAAATCGTCTCCTTCTAGTGAGGAATCTCCTTCTAGAGCAGACAGGACTACAGTTGTTTTTACACTTCCTTTTTCTACGGATTTAAAATTGTTAAACTCTAAATCTAAAGGTTCTTGTTTATTAATTAATGCAAAACCATGATAGGTGGATATGTATTTAGGATTATCCGTAGGTGATTGGTACACCACGTATAACATCCAACCTGCTGCACTACCACCAGACAAATAGCCTTCTGTAGCCTTTACATTTGCAACGACATAATCTCCTGATTTGTTTTCTGCTTGTTTTAATAATGATGTTACATCAGCATAACAAACATATGGCGCATTAATAGCATGTGTTGGATCTGTCGACCCATCGTAAATAACTTCACCAGTTATATCCTGATACTCTTGATTAGGTAATTTAAATTTTATCTGATTAATTATTGTAGATCGCCCTCCACTACCACGATAATCATAATTACCCTTTTGTTCTTTACGAGTTCCTTTCTCGTAGGCATATGTTGCTGTCCAATACAATCCTGCATATGCTATTTTTTTAAAGTCATCTGGTAACGTTAAAGTGGCTTGACTAGAGCTAAAGGTTTCAGTATCTCTATCAATATCAACATAACGCATTTTAGTGTCGTCGTTATTAACCGTTAAATCATTAAAAGCATCCTTATCGTCTTGGCTTAAAATGTTATTTCCAATGACAGCTATATCTCCAAAAATATAAAACTCGTTTTGAGATTTAAAGGCAAGCCCACCATTAGTAACTGAATTTAATTGTTCAGTTTCTTGAGCCATAACATGGTAAGTTCCTGTTATTATAAAAAGTAAGCCAAATAACTTTTTCATTTTAAAGATATTGAACGATTAATAATCCTCAAATATATACAAATACTGCCATACTTTAAATTTGTTAAGCTAAAATCAATTTTTAATAAAAATAGTTTTTCAATAATAGGAAAACTATATTTGCGTTATGCTTTTTAGTGATATTTTAGGATTAAATCATATTAAAAAACACTTAACAACAAGTGCTAATAATGGTCGTATACCACACGCCCAACTATTTGTTGGACCTGAGGGTTCCGGAACCTTACCTATGGCTATTGCTTATGCACAATATATTTTGTGTAAAAATAGTACAGGAGAAAATTTAGGAGAAAACGAAGCTTGTAACTTAAGGTTTAATAATTTTTCTCATCCAGATTTACACTTTGCATTTCCTGTAACTACAACAGATAAGGTAAAAAAACATCCCGTTTCTTCTTATTTTTTAGAAGAATGGAGACAACTTTTAAAAGAACAACTTTACGGAAATTTATTTGATTGGTACAGATTATTAGGTGTTGACAATAAACAAGGTCAAATTGGTGTTGACGAAGCTTTAGATATTGTCAAAGCTTTAAGCCTTAAGTCTTATGAAGGTGGTTATAAAGTCATGCTAATTTGGATGGCTGAAAAAATGAATACACAAGCTGCCAATAAACTGCTTAAACTAATTGAAGAACCACCAAATAACACGGTTTTTATTTTAATTGCTGAAGAAGAAGAACAGATAATTAACACGATTAGGTCACGTTGTCAAATTTTACATTTTCCACCATTAGCGGAAGATGATATTAAAGCAGGACTAGTTAAACAATTTAATCTTGATGATGCAACTGCAACCAAAATTGCACATCAAGCAGATGGTAATTACAATAAAGCTTGCGATTTAGTCTATCATGATAGCGAAGATGACCAATTTGAAAAATGGTTTATTTTTTGGATTCGTGCTGCTTTTAAAGCAAAAGGAAACAAAGCTGCAATACATGATTTAATTGGATGGAGCGAAGATATTGCTAAAACTGGACGAGAAACACAAAAACAATTTTTAAACTTTTGTTTGGACTTTTTTAGACAAGCTATGCTATTAAATTATGGTGCTGAGGAGTTAGTTTATTTTGAAACTAAAAGCAAAAATTTTGACATCGCTAAATTTGCGCCTTTTATTCATAACAATAATATTATGGATATTTCCACCGAGTTAAATGATGCTATTTATCATATAGAACGTAACGGTAATTCTAAAATAATACTAACAGATTTAAGTATTAAATTAACACGATTACTACACGCTAAACAAGATTAAATTGACAGTAAAACGCAATTTTTTTGTGATCATTAATCCTGTTTCTGGTAATGGACATGGAAAAAGGGTTTGGCAAAAAATACAACCCAAACTAAATCTTTATTATAATATAACTTTTTGTTTTACCTCACATCAAAATCATGAGATTGACATCACACACGAAGCCTTAAAAAATGGTCATAAACATTTTATAATTATTGGTGGTGATGGTACATTAAACAATTTTATTAATGGTGTGTTTTCTCAACAATACATAGACACAAAATCCATAACTTTTGGAATTATACCTATTGGCACAGGTAACGATTGGGTTAAAACACATGGTATTTCTAAAAATATTAATAAAGCCTTAGACATTATTATAAATAACAAAACTAACACACAAGATGTTGGTTGCATTAATTACCTAAATAAAAACATCCAAAATAAATATTTTATAAATCTTGCAGGTATAGGGTTTGATGGATTAGTGGTAAATATTGTTAATAAAAACAGGACTTTTGGTAAATTAACTTACATTTTAGGAGCAGTAAAGGGATTATTTAAATATCATTTTTTTGAAACTAGAGTATCTTTAAATTCTGAAGTAATTACAAGTAAGGCTTGCTTTATGATACAGATTGGAATCTGTAAATACACAGGATCAGGAATGCAATTAACACATTTGGCTAACCCAAAAGATGGTTTGTTTGACATCACCATTGCTACTAGCTTTTACAAATGGGATATTATAAAAAATATTTTTAAATTATTTAATGGTAAAATTGTCAAGCATAAACATGTTAAAACTTTTAAAACCAAAAGACTAGTAATAGAAACCAGTAATAAAAACACTTATTTTCAAGCTGATGGAGAGCAAATTTGTTCAGGTAAAATAGAAGCTTTTATCCTACCAAATGCGATCCAGTTTTACAGCTAATACTTAACCATTAATTATAAACTAACCATACTTATGAATAACTTACTTAATAACATTACAGAAATAATTTTACTACTTTTTTTAGCCATTACTTTTTTACAATCTGGATACGACAAAATATCGGATTGGAAAGGTAATATTGAGTGGTTAAAAGGTCATTTTTCTAAAACTTTTATGGCTAATATGGTACCATTAAATGTAGCTATAATATTAGTTTTAGAGACTATTGCTGGTCTTTTTGCTATAATAGGTTGCATTACTTTGGTTATAGATAGTAATACTAGTTTTGGCTTCTATTCGGCAATTTTAAGCGCTATAACCTTATTGCTATTACTGTTTGGACAACGTGTTGCAAAGGATTATGATGGAGCAAGAACTATTGTTATTTATTTAATACCAACCTTAATGGCTTTATACCTTCTAAAATAATTAATACTCCTCCATATTTACTTTAAACACCCAATTTTGTTTAAAAAGCGGATGACTAAGTAGTGTTTTATGTTGCATGTAAGCGTCATAAAAATTTTCGGTTTGAAAGACATAAACATAAAATAACTGCTTAGACTCATCTATTAAAATTTGGCTATCATAACCTTTTTCTTTTAAATGTTTTTGCCAATTCACAGCATTTTTAGCTTCAGAAAACAGCTTATTAACAACGTAATAACCCTTTTTAGCACCTTCTATTAACGCTGCGTTTTTTTCTAATAATAGCTTAAAAGCTTGTGTTTCAAGTGGTTTATCTTCCAATTTTAATGCTTTTGCGTAAGATGAGGATGTAATTAAGACTTCCCCTTTTGCTAAAGTTTCAATTTGAGATTTTGATGTGGCTATCTCACTAGTCATAGGACTTACAAACTCTTGCTTTACAGGTTGTATTAATTTTTCCGGCTGCTTTAATGTTACCGGTTTAACTGTTATTAATGCTTTTTGGGCTTTATCAATAGTTTTAGTTTCTGTTTTAGAAATGACTTCAATGGGTTGTTCCATAACCTTAACTTCTTTTTTTAAAGGTGTTAAATCTGGTTCCGGAATTATTTTTTCAGAAGTTAATACTACCGCATTAAGAGGAGTATTTATTTCAATTTCCTTAAAAAATGATTCACTAATTTCAGTTTCAAATGCTGCAAAAAACAGATAAAATCGGTCTTGTTTTGTATTAAAAATTAATTCAACTGTCTCTGTTCCGTTAACAATCACAGCATCCTTATTAGTTGGCAAAGTTACAGTTGCGATATCAAAACCTAATGTATTACTACTATTAGGATATCGTGTACTATCAAGCGTATTGGAGGATGTTATTTGGCTACTAAAAAAGTTATCTTTATCTCGTTCCTCAGAGCGTAATTGCCAGGTTTTTTTAGTCGTTGGATTAGCTAAGATACATTGATCATCTGTTAATACAGAATCGCCTTCTAAAGTTGCTAAAACTAAGTCTGTAGTAGTTAAACCTTTTTCAGGTGTTTTAAAATTATCTAAACCTATTATTTCAGGGTCATTACCAATGTGTGAAAACCCATTAAATGTGGTGATATATTTAGGTGTTTTAGTTGCAGTTTCATAAACCACATATAACATCCAACCAGCAGCACTACCACCAGACACAAAACCTTCTGTTGCATTTATATTAGCAACAGTATAAGTACCATTAATAATTTTAGCGTTTTGTAACTGTTTAGTCACATCTGCATAGCAAACATAAGGCGCATTTAAAGCAAAAGCAGAGTGTTTTGCACCATCAAATAAGACTTTACCTGATATATTTTGATAGTTATCATCTGGTAATTTAAGCTTTATTTTGTTAATTAAAGACCTGTTTCTCTGGCGATTACCTTGAAAATAATATTGAGAATTTTCCTCTCTTCTAGTTCCTTTTATATAACTATATGTAGCAGACCAATATAACACTGCATAAGCTATTTTTAATTGATTATCAGGTAGTTGTAGATTTGCAGAACTGGAAGAAAACGTGGAACTATCCTTATCAATATCCACGTATACCATATCAATATCATCGTTGGTTAATAAATGATCATTGTAGGGTGTTTGTTTCTCCTTACTTAATATGTTATTACCTATTGCTGTAGCATCACCATAAATATAAAACGCCTTTTGCGTTGTAAAAGGGACTGCTTGTTGAGCATAAGTAAATGAAAACATAGAAAACAAGATAGCACAGTGCACAAGCAAGCCTCTCATAGTTTGTATTGAATATAATTAATAGCGCACTAAATATAACTATTTATAATAAAAGGACTGATATTTAAAGTATTATAAATAAAAAAAGGCGATTAACCGTAGTTAATCGCCTTTTAAAAAGTTGTATGACGTCTTATTTTTTATAAGCCGCATTAAGATCTTCAATGACCTTTTTAGTAATATCATTCTCTTCTTTACCATACATTACGCTTGGAGAATTCTCTACTGTACCTAATATATAATCGTAATTATTAGTTTTCCCATAATTTTTAACAAAACCTTTAACCTTAGAGATTAGTGAGTCTATTTCTACTTGATATTCACTTTGAAACTTTTGTTGTTCTGCTTGCCAAGTTTGTTGTAAGCCTTGAGCTTTTTGATTTAAAGCTTGTAATTCTGATTCTTGTTGACTTTTAGAAAGCGTTGCCACTTTTTGATATTCTACTTGAAAAACTTGACGGAAGCTATCAACCTTTCTTTTGAAAGCTTCATCCTTTTGATTGTATTTTTCTTCTAAATCTACTTTTTCTTTAATTTCATTAATAACAAGTCCATTATCAACGTAAGCAATTTTTTGTTTTTGACAAGATGTAAATACTAATGCAACTAAAGCTAATCCTAATATTTTTTTCATTTTAATTTATTTTTGATTTTGAGCAAATGTAAATAATTAAATATGTCAAATTTTATTTTTTTTAACAGATTTTAAAACAATAAGAAATTCTTATAAATATTTAAAACATATATAAGAAATAGTTATTAAAAACAGCTTCAAATAAGCCCTTTTAAGCGACTTTTATAAAAAAGCAATATGATAACACATTCACTACCCTATTTTGACAACAGCCATTCTTAAATTAATTTTTAAGTGTTTTTTAAAACATAAATCAAGGAAGAATGCTCTTTTGTAGATCTTGCTTTATAATTTGATACAAATCCTGTCCAAAAAGCTTTAAAAATATTCATATGTCCAGATTTATATTTTTCGGACAATAGACTTACATAATACGAATCAAAAAGCATAGGCTTAGTAAATTCTATTTTTAAGTTTACTGGTTTAAATAAATTAGAAATAGAAGTTTGATTAAAATGCCATAAATGTCTTGGCACATCATAAGCTGCCCAAAACTGTTGATAATGTTTAGCGTCGTAACTATTATAATTTGGTACAGCAATTATTAAAACACCATTAGGTTTAAGTAATGATTTTAATACTAAAATCTGTTCTTGTAAATTTGGAATATGTTCCAAGACATGCCACAATGTAATGACATCAAAACTTTGAGGTTTAAATGTTTTTATTTGCGACAAATCTAAAACAGCCTGATTTGTTTTTTTATTAGAAATTAACCTTGCATCCTCATTTGGTTCGATTCCTGAAACGTGCCAACCATTTTGGTGTGCAGTTTTTAAAAAATCTCCTGTTCCACATCCATAATCCAAAAGGTTTTTATGAGTTGTTTGAAACGAATCAATTAATTTTAATTTTTGTTTTAAAGATATTTCTCTAACAGAATGGTATACTTTTTCAAGTAGATTTCTTTTAGAATCTGTATGAGAAATATAATCTTCGGTTTTATAATATTCTGGTAATTTATCTAAACTTGGTTTAGGAACTGTTTCCAAATAACCATAAGTTTTATTTTCAATTAGATCAAAAAGTTCTCCTGAAACAGAATGATCTTTAACTTTTATAAATACGTTTTGATTATTTTGACTAGCCACACTTGTTGTTTTTTGATCTTTAATTTTAAAAGCAAGATCATTTAATTATAGTAATATGAAATAAAAAATTTCAACGTTCCACGTGGAACGTTGAAATTATTAAATAATTTTATCGACCCATATAAACCAATAAAACTGATATATCTGATGGTGACACACCACTAATTCTTGATGCCTGAGATATGGTTACTGGTTGTATTTTTTTAAGTTTTTCTCTAGCTTCAAAACTCATAGATTGTAATTTTGAATAATCAAAATTTGGTGGAATTTTTATATTTTCAAGTCGTGTTAACTTGTCTGCATTATTTTTTTCTTTAGCAATATATCCTGAATATTTAACTTGAATTTCGGCCTGCTCTATCACTTCACTATCCAAATCATGTTCCTTAATATAATCAGAAACTGATTGGATTTGCTTCATGTCGTCAATACCAATATTAGGTCTAGCAAACATTTTAAACATCTTATCCTGCTGTCTAATTGCAGCAGAATCTTTAGCCTCTAAAACAGGATTAATCTCGTCTGGAGTAACACTAGTATCTCTAAAAAATTGTACAAATTTTTCAGCAGATTCATGCTTCTCTTCCATCCTGCGCAAACGTTTTTCGCTAGCTAAACCTAAATCAAAACCTTTAGGTGTTAATCTAATATCTGCATTATCTTGACGTAATAACGTTCTATATTCTGCTCTAGAAGTAAACATTCTGTATGGCTCTTCAGTTCCTTTAGTTATTAAATCATCCACTAAAACACCTATGTAAGCTTCATCTCTCTGTAATATAAAAGGATCACGTTCTTGCACTTTTAAAGCTGCATTTATTCCTGCCATTAAACCTTGAGACGCTGCTTCCTCATATCCTGTTGTACCGTTAATTTGACCAGCAAAATATAAACCATCTACTAACTTAGTTTCTAAAGTATGCTTTAATTGTGTTGGTGGAAAATAATCATATTCAATAGCATAACCTGGTCTAAAAAACTTTACATTTTCAAAACCAACTACAGAGCGTAATGCTTTAAATTGAACATCTTCTGGAAGTGAAGTTGAGAAACCATTAATATAATATTCGCAGGTATTCCAGCCTTCCGGTTCTACAAATAATTGATGTCTATTTTTATCTGTAAAACGATTAATCTTATCTTCTATAGAAGGACAATATCTAGGTCCTAAACTTTTAATACGACCATTAAACATTGGCGAACGATCAAACCCTTCTCGCAATAAATCATGAACCTTTTCACTTGTGTAAGACATGTGACACGAACGCTGATTAGTTAATGGTTTTGTAATGTCTAGATATGAAAATTTTTCAGGATTAACATCTCCAGGTTGCTCTACCATTTTAGAAAAATCTAAAGACCTTCCATCCACTCTTGGAGGTGTTCCAGTTTTCATTCTTCCAGATTCAAAACCTAAATTAACCAACTGTTCTGTAATACCTGTAGCAGCTCTTTCACCAGCTCTACCTCCACCAAAGTTTTTATCTCCAATATGGATTAAGCCATTTAAAAAAGTTCCATTTGTAAGCACAACACTTTTAGCTTTAATCTTAACACCAAGCGATGTAGTTACACCTGCAATTTTTCCGTTTTCTACAATTAAACCAGAAACCATTTCTTGATAGAAATCTAAGTTTTTAGTTTGCTCTAAAATTAAACGCCAATCTTCTGCAAAACGCATTCTGTCACTTTGCACTCTTGGACTCCACATTGCAGGTCCTTTAGATTTATTAAGCATTTTAAATTGAATAGCAGATGTATCACTTACAATACCTGAATAACCTCCAAGCGCATCAATCTCTCTTACAATTTGTCCTTTAGCTATTCCACCCATTGCAGGATTACAAGACATTTGTGCAATGTTTTGTAAATTCATGGTAATTAGTAAAGTCTTGCTTCCCATATTAGCTGCAGATGCAGCTGCTTCACTTCCTGCGTGACCAGCTCCAACTACAATTACATCATATACTTCGTTAAACATAATGTTATATTGAATTAATATTAAGTCTAGCTTAATACTATTTAATTAATTGTTCCACGTGGAACGTTTTATATTATTCTACTTTTAAAAGCGTGCAAATATACAACAAACAATTACATTGCTTTTAATAAAGCCAAAGCTTCATCTTCTTTGCTGCGCATTAAAGCAGCATCAGCTTCGGTTTTATCTTTATAACCACAGTAATGTAAAACTCCATGAATTATTACACGATGTAACTCAGTTTCAAAATCAACCTTAAAATCTTTAGCATTATCTGCTACTCTTTCTATAGAAATATAAATATCTCCTTGTAATATTTTTCCTACTGAATAATCAAAACTAATAACATCTGTTAATGTGTCGTGTTGAAGAAATTCTACGTTTAATTTATGAAGATATTCGTCATCACAAAAGATGTAGTTTATCTCGTCTTCCTTGCAGTTTTCTTTTAAAATAATAGAAGATATCCATTTAGAAATTTTAGCCTCTTCTAGAAGCTTAAAATCGGTTTCGTTATTAAAACTAATCATTTTATTGTTTAAAATACTGTTGTGCTTTTTGTTTATAAATTTGCTGCAAAGGTAAGCTTTGCTTATTCAAAATCTCGGTTGTATTAAAATATTGTTTAGCCTTATCCACTTGAGTATTAGTTGTGTTTTTAAAAGCTTTAGTATTAGTTTCGGATTGACGTTTTTGTTCTTGACCTTGTTGCAGTACTGCATTTTCTAATTTTAATAACTGATGCTGTAAATTCATCATTTTACTTAGTGTCTGATTAGTAAAACCTTTATTAATCAAATCTAGTTCTACTTGTTCCATATCTTTAAGTAATTGTCTTGCGTCCCTACTTTCTCCTAATCCATCTTTTTCCAGACGTTGTTCTAAAGCTTGACGCAACAATTGTTGCTCTTGATAAATTCTGAATAAATCGGCATTACCTTCTTCATTTAATCCATTTTCACCATATGGATTATCGCCTTGGCCTTGACCGTTTTGACCTTGCTTACCATCTTTTCCTTTACCTTGTCCTTCTCCTTCTCCTTCTCCTCCTTCTTGACCATCTTTTCCGTTTTCTCCTGATTTACCATTCTCGCCTTCTTGACCTTTATCACCTTCTTGTCCCTTTTTACCTTCTTTCCCTTTTTTCATGGCTTCACCCATTTTTTTAGCTAACTCTTCTTGACTAATAATAATGTCTGGCATAGGCATACCTCCTTCACCTTGTCCTGGAGATGGCATACCCATTTGGTTTTGCATATTATCTAAAGCTCCACTTAAAAAATCGGCTAAATTATTAGCAGAGGTTATAACGTATTGTTGAGAGGAAACACCTTGATATAATTTGTTTTCTGAAAATTCTTCTAAAGCCATATCTATATTATAGTATACCTCGTTAATTTCTATATTTATGTCTTCTGAGAATTTTGGTTGTCTTAATGAAATTGCAAATAGGCTATCATCTACATGCTCAAAATGTGTGCGCAATTCTTTTTGCTTTTTAAGATAGTTGGCATATTCGTTATGGTTAATTTCAATACTTTTAAATTGCATCATCAAAGCTTCTTCATCCATAGAAAATATCACCAAATTATCTAATATCTGACGTAACATAGCAATATCTTCTTCCAACTGTTCTTGAGCTGCTCCAGCCATTTGCATCTGCATACTTTGGCTCATTTTTTTCATTTTTTGAGCAGCACTTTTTTGCTTTTGTTTTGCAGATTGTTGCTTATCTTTTTTTTGTTGAGCGTCCTGAGAAGCTTCTTTTTCTTGTAAATTTTGGCTAGCGTCCTGCTGCTCTTCCTTAATGTTTTCCTCGTTGTTTTTATCTCTTGGGACATCCATTGGATTTTTTAAATCTTGGTTGTCTTTTTCTAAATCTTCTAATTGTTTTTGAAGCGCTTCAAATTGTTTATTAATCTGGTCTTGCTTCTCTTTGGTATTTTGATCGTCTTTACTGTTAGCTAACTTATCTTGTTCTTTTGCTAATTTATCAAGATCGTTACTAATTTTTTCCATTTTTTTGGTGACATAGTAACGCTTTGTTAACTCGACTAATTGCTCTAAGCTTCGTTTTTGGCTTTTTGCTTTTTTTGCAAGATTATCTAATTTTTCTGAAAATTTCTCTTTGCTAAATTTCTCTTTTAACTTTTCTAACTCTTCCAGTAATTTTTCATCTTGTTTAAGTTGTTCTTCGTTATCTTTTAAACGTTGTTTTAAGTCTTCTTTAAATTGATCTTCTTTTTTATTATCTTTTTGAAATTCATCTAAATTATCCTTCAACTTTTTATTAAATTGTTTCATCATTTGCTCTTGCTCCTTTTGACGTTTTAAAAAGTTTTCAAACTTTTTCTTATCATTAAAGTTAAGCTCAGATTTTTCTTTTTGCGTTTTAGATAACTCTTGTAATTCCTTTTGTTGTTTATCAAATATTTCTAGGGACTTATTTAAATCCTTAACGGTTTGATTTTGCTCTTGTAACTGCTTTTGTTCTTCCTCGTCTTTGGTACGTTTTCTGTAGCTAAACACATTACTTTTTGTGCTTTTACTTTTATTGACAGCATCATTATCAAAAACCTCAAAATATAAATCGTAGGATACACCATCTTTAACCACTAAATTATTAGGAAAAGCGCTAATAAATTGATCAAAATTGGATTTAGAAATAGGAATAATTACCAATTTTTTATCTGTATCATTATCCTTTGGGTAATAGACAAGTTGCAATTTACTTATACCGTAATCATCACTAACTTGTCCTTTAAAATAAAGGGTTTGGTTATCCAAACTATCTACTTTAACATCTAGCTTTAAATCAGGATATTGGTCTTTTATAATTGTAATACTATAGGCTAGATTCTCATAATTTTTTAGCGTTTTATTACTTGTACTAATACTATAATCAAAATTGTTATATATGTGTTTACTAGTTTTAAAATAACCTAATGTACTACTTGAAAATGCTATGGTGTCAGTACTAATTAAATCTACATTATCAGTTGCTTTGGTATTAAGTTGCCATGTAATTTTAGTACCTTGAGGTATCACAGCATTACCAATACCTTTTAAAGTTTCGTTACGTTTGTTAGTATAATTTGGATAGTTTAAAACCATGTCAAACCCTAATAAAGTTGGCACTTCAACAACTTTTAAAGTATAAGGCTTACTTACTACACCATTAGCAGTAAAATTAAAAGTGATGTCTGTTTTAGGCTGTTCAAAAACATACTCAAAAGTTCCGGATTGACGTTGTTGTAAAAAATACGTTTGATTATTATAGGTAATCTTAACATTATCAGGCACAACTTTACCTTGGGTTGTTGCTAGTAACCTAAATTCTTTATTTTCAGTGGTTTGTAAGTTTTCGTTTAATACAAAAAAGGTAAAAGGTGCAGGAGGCTCATAGGCTGTTTGATAATTAACGACACGTTTGTAACTGTCACTAAACCAATTTAATTTACCAGAAATAGCAGCAAATACAAATATTAAAACTGGTATGGCTGCATATTTTAAATATTTTATGTTCTGTTTAAAATTAACAGCTAATTTAAACGGAATTGGACTTAACTCTTCTGCCTTTTGATTAATACCTGCTAATAATAATTCTGACTGACTATTGTCTTCTTTTAATTGCAATACGTTAAGCAACTTATCGCTAACTTCTGGAAAATGATTTCCAATAATTGAGGAGGCTTGTTTATAATCAATACCCTTTTTTAGCTTAAATAATTTAGCTAGTGGTAGGATAATAAATCTAACAAATAATGTAAATTCTACAATAATAAACATCCAAAATAAAATGGTTCTAGCTGTAGAGTTTAACCATAAAAAATGCTCTATTAATAGTGTGAAAATAAAATACAGTAAGCCAATACTAAAAAATAATATGGCACCTTTTATCAACTCATTAGTATAATATTTTCTAATAAATTGTTCTAATTTGGTTTGTATTGTATTAAAATTATTCAAGTAATTGCTATTTAACTGACTAAAATACATTTTTATTTTTACACCTAAATATTTAGGATTATAAGTTATTGTTAAAGGTATACGCTTTCGCGGAAAAGAAGCCAGGCTTTAAACTGTTCTTTATCTGTATTTCTTTGTTGTTTCTACTACTCTATTCTATCTTTGTAATCTCAAACAAAACAAGATGTCAAAACAAGTCAGAGTGCGTTTTGCACCAAGTCCAACAGGACCTTTACATATTGGAGGTGTACGTACAGCTCTTTTTAACTATTTATTTGCCAAAAAGCATAATGGAACTTTTGTGTTACGTATTGAAGATACAGACCAAAATCGTTATGTAGAAGGTGCAGAACAATACATTGTAGATGCCTTAAATTGGTGTAATATTCCTTTTGACGAAGGACCAGGTAAAAACGAAAAATTTGGACCTTACAGACAAAGTGAGCGTAAAGATTTATATAAACAATACGCAGACCAATTAGTTGCTAGCGGAAATGCTTACTATGCTTTTGATACCTCTGAAGAATTAGATTTTCATAGAACTCAAGACGAGTCTAATGGTAAAACATTTATCTATAATTGGCATAATCGCTTAAAATTAAGCAATTCGTTATCCCTTACAGAGGCACAAGTCCAAGCTAAGTTAGATGCTGGAGACGATTACGTTATTAGATTTAAAAGTCCACAAGATCAAACACTACACTTAAAAGATATTATTCGTGGTGATATTAAAATAGATACCAATGTTTTAGATGATAAAGTATTATTTAAAAGCGATGGTATGCCAACCTACCACTTAGCAAATATTGTAGATGACCATTTAATGGAAATTACGCATGTTATACGTGGTGAAGAGTGGTTACCTAGCTTAGCTTTACACTATCAATTATACCAAGCTTTTGGTTGGGAACAACCGGAATTTGCACATTTACCTTTAATATTAAAACCAACAGGAAAAGGTAAATTAAGTAAGCGTGATGGAGACAAATTAGGCTTTCCAGTGTTTCCGTTAGAGTGGAATCCAGAATTTGGTGATAGTGCTACTGGTTATAAAGAAGAAGGTTATTTTGCAGATGCAGTTATTAACTTTTTAGCCTTTTTAGGTTGGAATCCAGGAACAGAACAAGAGATTTTTGATTTAGAAGGATTAGTTGCTGCTTTTGATTTAAACAGAGTAAATAAAGCAGGAGCACGTTTTGATCCAGATAAAATTAAATGGTTTAATCACCATTATATGCAAGAGCAGTCTAACGACCATTTAGCAGAAGCTTTTCAAAAAAACCACAAACAATTAGAAACTATTGATGTAAATTATATTGCATTAGTTGTTGGCTTAATTAAAGAACGTGCCACATTTGTTAATGACTTTTGGGATTTAAGCAGTTACTTTTTTGTTGCTCCAAAAAGTTTTGACGAAAAAGCCTCTAAAAAAGCATTTAAAGACGATACTAAGGCTATAATGACAGATGTATTAGCTATTGTGTCAAATATTAATGATTTTGAGGTAGAAACCCTTCAAACAGAAATTAAAGGTTGGATAACTAAAAACGACATTAGTTTTGGAAAAGTAATGATGCCTTTACGTTTAGCCTTAGTTGGTGCTTTACAAGGACCTGATGTTTTTGATATCATGTATATGATTGGTAAAAATGAAAGCATTAAACGATTAGAAAAGCTTATTCAAGCGCTATAAAACAAAAAAAGCCATCTAATTTTAGATGGCTTTTTTTATGTCTTTTATGTTATTTTAAAAAGTTAGCATTCCTGTAAAGGCAAACATACTTTGGTTTCCTTTAAAATCTCTACCTAAAACTTGGTTAAAATCAGAGTCATTTAATGCACCTAAAATATTAGTAAAACCATAAATATATTGCGCTCTTAATTTAAAAAAACCAATACCTAAAGTTGCACCAACAGTACCATTAACATTAAAGTTGTTTAAATCTTTAACAGCTTTAGCCTGAACTGTATCAAAATCTGCTAGAATAAAATCTTCTTGCTGCTCATCACTTAGCTCTAAATCACTATTGTATTGCAACATTGGTCCAAAATCAATAGTAAAATGAGAGCTTCTAAAAGGTTTAGCATGCCATAAAAATTGTACTTGAGCAGTAAAAATTTTATACTCAACATCTTGAGCAATACTGGATAAAGGTGTATCAAAACCTGAAGTACTAATAGTGTTTTCAGACAATTGCATTCCATAACTAACATTAAACCATTTTTGAGGTATATCCACTGTAGCAGTCATGTTGGCAATCCAACCATCACCTTTTTTAGTTTCAAAATTATCTGTAATGATGTCAAATTGAGTGATTCCTCCACCCAAAGAAAATCCGTTTTTAATCTTGTAATTAGTATGTTGTCCAAAGTTTTTTGTAACAAAACCTATAGTTAGTGCTACTAATAAGATGAATTGAATTTTTTTCATAGTAAATTAAGGGGTTAGTCCGCAAATATAACTTAATTTAGTAACCATAGTAGTATAACCATTAAATCCATTTTTCATGAATCCAACTTTTATTATCCTAATAGTCCTGGTACTATTTGTCTTTTTATCCTCATTTTTTGTTGTAAAACAACAAACCGCTGTTATTATTGAGCGTTTTGGTAAATTCCATAGCATACGCCAATCAGGTTTACATTTAAAAATTCCTGTAGTAGATAAAATAGCAGGTAGATTAAGCCTTAAAATCCAACAATTAGATGTCATTATCGAAACTAAAACCTTAGATGATGTATTTGTACGTCTTAAAGTATCTGTACAATATCGTGTAATTAGTCAAAAAGTATATGATGCTTTTTACAAATTAGATTATCCACATGAGCAAATTACAAGTTATGTATTTGATGTGGTACGTGCCGAAGTACCTAAAATGAAATTAGATGATGTTTTTGTTAGAAAAGATGATATTGCAATTGCAGTAAAAACTGAATTAAATGATGCTATGTCAGACTATGGTTTTGATATTATTAAAACACTTGTTACAGATATAGATCCAGATGCACAAGTTAAAGCTGCAATGAACCGTATTAATGCTGCAGACAGAGAAAAAACTGCTGCGCAATTTGAAGGAGATGCTGCTCGTATTTTAATAGTAGAGAAAGCTAAAGCTGAAGCTGAAAGCAAGCGTTTACAAGGTCAAGGTATTGCAGACCAAAGACGTGAGATTGCTAGAGGTCTAGAAGAGTCTGTAGATGTATTAAATCGTGTTGGTATTAACAGTCAAGAAGCCTCTGCTTTAATTGTTGTAACACAACATTATGATACATTACAAGCTATTGGTAGTGAGACTAATAGTAACTTAATATTATTACCAAACTCGCCTCAAGCAGGAAGTAATATGTTAAACGATATGGTTGCAAGTTTTACAGCAAGTAATCAAATTGGAGAAGCAATGAAAAACGCAAAGAAAAAGGAAAACTAATCCTTTAAATTATACTAAAAAGCCTCACAAAATGTGAGGCTTTTTTTATGAATTGGATTTATATTTTGCTACCATTTCATTTAAACTATTTAAATAATTTTGTAATGATTCCGTATCCACTTTAGCAGCACTATTATCACCATGTGGTAAGGTAATTCTGGTTTCATCTAGATACTTTTGAAGTTCTGGATAGTGTTCTTTAATTTCAATTGTTTTTTGAGATATTTTTGTCAATAATTCTTGAGACGTAGTCATAGCTATATGATTTTAAGTTATTTACCTAAATTAACCTAAAGGTCTTTCAAATCAAAAAATATAATGCTAAAGATTTATTAAAGTCTTATTTAAAAGGATGTCTTTCCTCCCACTTTGAAGCCGGATTTAATGTGTTTACAATGTACTTTAAAGTTGGATTTAAAATAAAATTATCAGTATGCTTAATATAAATACTCATAGCATTAGGCTTAGCTCCAACTGAGCTTTTAATCTCCATAGCAGTTCTAGCATAAACCACCTTTTTAAACCCATTTACAATTGCAAAATCTAACATATCATACAACATATTTAAATACAATTGGTACTTGGATTGAAAATCCGGATTATAACCTAAAAAGTAAGTTTCTAACTGGTTATTGTTTAAAATTAAGGTATAAAACCCTATTAATTGATCATTTAGATAATACCCAAATAGCCTAAAATCTTGCTGTAATTCTTTTTTTAAGTAGAAAAAATGCCTTATATCCAACACAAAGGAATTAACCTTGGCATTATCCGAAACATTTTTGTACAAACTATAAATATCCTTCGAAGCTGTATTAATTTCATTTAAATCTAATTCTTTTTTAATAACATTAGTTGCTTTTTTTAAAGCAGATTTATAACGACTTCTATACTTTTTACTTAATGCTAAAACGTAATCTTTACTACTACTCCAACTTGGTATTATATCTAAAACCATATTAGGCTGGACTTGTAATTTATACAACTTGTTTTTAGTAAATAAATGTTGATTTTGATGAATGTTATCAGTTTCAAAATAGTCTTTAAAACATATCATTCTAACACGCTTATTGTCTTCTTTTTTAATTTGAATTGATAACGCGTCAATAACTTTAAAAATAGTATCCAAAAACAGGGTTTGAGAAATCATTTTAGTATTATAATACAGACCATGTTGACCAGTATGCATCAAATTACCAATAATTAAAGCATTACCTCTAACTACAGTAGCTATTAAAGCTTTTG
The DNA here is from genome assembly GCF_000518485.1 of Olleya marilimosa CAM030. Taxonomy (GTDB): domain Bacteria; phylum Bacteroidota; class Bacteroidia; order Flavobacteriales; family Flavobacteriaceae; genus Olleya; species Olleya marilimosa. The sequence continues at coordinate 279,439 of NZ_JADR01000002.1, forward strand.
TAAGGCGTTTTAAGGCATTATCTGTAGGATTTCTAAAGACATCATCAAGGTAAAGTTTAACGCGTTGTATAATTGCTATTCCTACCAAACTATTATCCTTAAATAAGCCAATATAATTTGTACTAATATTTTTTGGACAAGAGTGCTCTAAGGCTTTTAAAAAAGGAGTTTTTAAAAACAAATCATTAGTCGGTAAAGTATCCCAAGTATCAGGTAAATCTGTAACCGATTTATAAATTTTAAAGTGTATCACTGGTTTAAATAAAAGACTAATTACTAACTAATCAGTCTTAATTAACATAAAACGTTACAAAATAAAGGTTTAATAAAACATTATATAATTTCCAACTACCACTTGCTACATCTCCAGAATAACTACTGCTTGAAGATGATAATCTAAACGAAAAATAAGACGACGAGGAATAGCTTGATGCTACTGAAAAGGAATACCCTCTAGCAGAAACTGGATTTAATGTAATAAATAATTTAACATCACGCTTAAAAAATGAAAATCCAAATGATTTATTATATTCTACTTTAAAAACACTTTTATTATCATTATTATAAATAATATCAAGCAAAAAAAAGACTAATTATGGTATATAAAACAGATAAATAACAACGCCTAATTGTCGTGTAAATAGAGTCTTAAAATAAGTGTAGCCTTTGTAAAAGCTAATTTTAATACTAAAAAAACCTATCAAATTTTTACATTTGATAGGTTTTTAAATTGTTAGTTAAGCGCTTTAGCTTCGTTTACTAGCAACTCGTTTTTGTCTTCCAACGCTTTGTTAATAAAGTCGGTTATCGCTTCGTTTTTATCTAAACCATTATCTAGTAAAACACCTAAGGTTATCATAGTAATAACACGTGTTCCTACTTTTTTAACTGCTGTACCAAAAAGTGGTTCTAAATCTTGATAGGCGACGTCCTTAGCTAGTGCTTGTATTTCGGCTTTAGCCTTATCTTGTTGTTCTGGTTTCATCCTATCATACTTTTTACCGTATGATTTTATTTGCTCAATAGCTGGACGATTGTTTTGTTGTGGTTGTTTTTGTTGGTTATTTTGTGCATTAGCAGCTGGTTTTTGTTTTGCCCAACTATCACGTAAACCAACAGTTTTATTAAATACTAAAGCGTCTGCTTTAGAGTCGTTATCCACATTAAAATATCCTAAACGTTGAAACTGAAACTGCTCTCCTACTTTAGCATCTTTTAAACTTGGCTCCACAAATGCTTGGGTTATTTTTAAAGAATTTGGATTAATAAACTCCATAAAATCTTTATCCTCGTGGCTATCTGGTGCTTCGTCTAAAAATAATCTATCATATTCTCTAACCTCAGCTTTAATTGCATGTTTAATACTTACCCAATGTAAAGTTCCTTTAATACGACGTTCTGTATCTTCAGAATATGTACAATGTACTTCGGTAACATTTCCATCTGCATCTTTAACAACGCTATCTGCCTTAATAATATAAGCGTTTTTAAGACGCACTTCTCCACCTAGTTTTAATCTAAAAAACTTGCTACTAGCTTCTTCTTTAAAATCTTCTTTTTCTATATATATTTCTCTAGAAAAAGGTACTTTTCTAAAACCTGCTGCATCATCTTCTTGGTTATTTTCTGCTTCTAACCATTCTTCTTTATCTTCAGGATAATTAGTAATAACCACTTTTAAAGGGTCTAAAACAGCCATAACACGTGGTGCTTTTTTGTTTAAATCCTCACGTATACAAAACTCTAAAAGTGCAACGTCAATAATATTATCACGTTTTGCGACTCCTACAGTTTCAACAAATTTTCTAATAGCTGTTGGTGTAAAACCACGACGACGTAACCCAGAAATTGTAGGCATACGTGGATCATCCCAACCATTAACAATACCTTCTTCTACTAACTTAAGTAACTTACGCTTACTCATGATAGTATAACTAAGGTTTAAACGTGCAAACTCACGCTGTTTAGGTTGCATAGGATACTCTGATTTAGAATAATCATATACTTGCTCCTTAAACCAATCGTAAAGCTCTCTGTGAGGCTTAAACTCTAGTGAGCATAAACTATGCGAAATTTGCTCGATATAATCACTTTCTCCATGCGTCCAGTCATACATTGGATATATACACCAAGTATCACCTGTCCTATGGTGTGCTTTCTTTAAAATACGATACATTAAAGGATCACGCATTAACATGTTAGGATGTTGCATGTCTATTTTTGCACGTAAAATATGTTCGCCTTCATCAAACTCGCCATTTTTCATGCGCATAAAAAGGTCTAGATTTTCAGCTACAGATCTATTTCTATAAGGTCCATCCACTCCTGGTTGTGTTGGTGTCCCTTTTTGTTCTGCCATAGCAACAGAAGATTGAGAATCTACATAGGCTTTACCGTCTTTTATTAACTGTACAGCCCAATCAAATAGAATTTGAAAATAGTCAGACGAGTATAACTCGTTTGCCCATTTGTAACCTAACCAAGAGATATCCTCTTTAATAGCATCTACATACTCCTGCTCTTCTTTTGCTGGATTAGTATCATCAAACCTAAGGTTAACAGGTGCGTTATATTTTTCACCTAATCCAAAACTAATACCAATAGCTTTAGTGTGACCAATGTGTAAATACCCATTTGGTTCTGGCGGAAATCTAAAACGTAGTTTGTTTTGATCTAAACCATTGGCTAAATCTTCTTCTATAATTTGCTCTAAAAAATTGAGTGATTTTTTATCTTCAGACATAAGTATTTTGCTTTATTGTAATTGATTATTGCTATTACATCAACTTAATAATAAGCTGTAAAATTAGTTATTTTTTAGTTGAAATGAATTTAACCACACTTTAAAAATTTAGTAAACTACTATTTTAGGTACTTTTGCTCAAAATTTAAAGAAAATGGGAATAATTAAAGTTGAAAATATACGCGTTACTGCATATCATGGTTGTTTAAAAGAAGAAACTGCTATTGGAAGTGACTATTTAGTAAATTTAAAAGTAAAAGCAGATTTACAAAAAAGTACAACATCTGATAAATTAGAGGATACAGTAGATTACGTATTTTTAAATAAAGTTGTGGTTGAAGAAATGGCGACACCAAGTGCACTTTTAGAGCATGTTGCTAAGCGTATTTTGGACCGTATTTTTAAAGAAGATACCTTAATTACAATTGCAACAGTTGCTGTAAGTAAAATAAACCCTCCAATTGGTGGTGATGTACAGATGGTTACAGTAGAATTAACAGAAAAAAGAAAAAACTAACAGAAATAGGGTAAAACGGTAATTATTTTTATATTTGCTGTCCTATTAAGGGTGTCGTGGCCGAGTGGCTAGGCAGTGGTCTGCAACACCATCTACAGCGGTTCGAATCCGCTCGACACCTCAAGAAAGCGTTACTATATAAGTAGCGCTTTTTTTTATGTCATTTTTTTAGATCAATTTTAAACTATTAAAAGCAGGTAACACAATAACAATCAAGTAAGTATAATCTTAGATAAAACATTAATTTTTTCTAATAATGATTGAAAATTATGAAAAGATTGCTTCGTACCTCGCAATGACAAGTTAATTAAACCACACTGCATATTTCTTTCGACGTAAGTCTAAAGCTAATACTTCTTCCATTTTTAAAGCTTCTGCTCTAGTTGCAATTGGACCAATATGATTGTATAAACTAGGTCGTAAATACATACCATATTTCTGGACAATATTTGACGATAACTTGTGTCCTTTTTTATTAATGTAACCTGTTTTATGTTGTAAAAAACGTTCCTTAGGTGTTTTGCTTGTCATGCCAACATACAAACATTCTAATACACCATTAAACTGTGGATTGGCAGCTCTAAACTTTGTATTTTGAGTAAATACTTTTTTAGATAATTCCACAACGTATATATGATATTGCGTTTTAGACATATTTAGTTTTACGTCTTACAAAATAGTCTACAATTAGTAATATAGAAGCCAAAACAACACCTAAAGTAAATAAGATATTAGCGTAAGGCCAATGTTGAATTTTAAAAATTGAACCAAAACCTATACTACCAATACTAATGGCTATAAAACCGTAATATACCTTTTGTGAGATAGTTGAAAGGATTAGTTGATTATTACTAAAATAGCGAGCACTATCTATTAATAACCACCAACCAAACAGTATTAAAAGACCTCCAAAACTAAATACCTGATTAAATCCAAGAAGAAAATTTAAACACCATAAAACAATCATAACAACTTTAATATAATCCATGGTTTCTTTGTCTTGTTTAAAATAAAACCTAATGGGATATACTATCAAAATACCACTAATACCAATAGTCATTAGTTGATAAGCATTTGGCCAATGCATAATTTTAAATAAGTTACCTAAAAGTATTATTGAAATACAAATACGAAGTAGTAAACTAAATTTTTTAGGTGGACAGGTTTTCAAATAATTGAAATTATAATGGGTTAATTTGCTCAAACTTTTCTTTAAGTTTTTCCTTTTCTTCTGGAAAAAATCCCTGAGCTAACAATAAAATCCCAAAACCTAAAATAACTAAAGCGATAATTTTTTTAGTTTTAAAAATAAGACGTGGTGTAAGTTTATTTTTTAAACGTTTAGCTGCAATAATTTTTACTAAATCTGTAACAAAATAAGCCACTATCATTGTGGTTATAAAAACAATAACTCCGTTTTGAGAGGTTGTAATTTTACTAGCTAAAACTATAAAACCTAACCAACCTAGTAACACACCAATGTTAATAAAGTTAAGTAAAAACCCTTTTATAAAAAGTTTACCATAGCCTTTTTTTAATTCAACTTTATGATATTCTTTAACAATAGATCTAAAGGATTTAGATGTTTTAATAAATGAAATAATACCATAAAATACCAACAAAACACCACCAAAAATTACAAAATTAGGATCGTTTTCAATTTTACCTAAAAGTTTTTCGGTACTAAAAAAAGCCACAACTATAAATAAAATATCTGCTAAAATGACTCCAGAGTCAAAGATTAATGCACTTCTAACACCTTTGGTAGCACTAGTTTCTAACAATACAAAAAATACAGGACCTACGGTAAAAGAAAGTATTATACCAAAAGGAATTGCTGTAAGAATATCGTCTAACATGGATTGTTTAAATGCGTGAGTTACAAAGTAAAGAAATTATTTAATTAACACATAGAAGTACTGCTACAAAATGAAAAAGCTTCAAATTAGATTTGAAGCTTAATAATATTACATGTTACAAAGTTTAGTCGTTTTTTACTTTTATAGAACCACCAAAGGTTTGCTTTTTAGTTACTATTTGCGGATCACCATAAATATCTATATTTCCACCAGCTGTAATACGTGCATCTACAGAATTGCTAGCTTTAACCTCTGCTTCACCAGCTGCTCTAACTTTAACGGTAGTATTTTTTGTTTCAAAATCACGACCTTCATAAATACCTCCTGTATTAAGCGTAATGTCTTGGGTGTTGGCTTTACCTCTAGTTTCAATAATTCCGCCAGAAACAGCCCTTACATTAACTGTATCGACATCTAGACCAACAATTATAGATGCGCCTTCCTGTGCACGTAACTCTATATTATCCTGAGTTATTAACTCATTACCAACAACAATTGCTCCTTCATTTGCATCGATGACCTTTAAATCTGTGTAATGTACAGCTACAAAAGTTTTGGTACCATCAAAACTACGATCAAATTTCATGCGTACTTTTAAGGTATTATTTTTAATTATAATCTCTACATCATCCACATCCTCTCCAGTTATCATAACTTTATTTTCGTCCGATTTTACAAGGCTTACTTTAATTAAATCAAAGACTTTTACTTCGTTAAAATCACCAACGTTTTTGTTTTTTGGATTTTGAGCAAAAACTAAAGTCGTTGCAAAAAATAAAACTGTAACTAATAAATTTTTCATCTTAAATAAGGTTTTGTTTTAATAAAGAGGCTTCTATTTTTGGTTTGTTACAGTTCTTAAAAAAATAGTCACTAATTACAACTATAAAGACCCACTTAAAACAGTTTAAAGTCTACTTTTGAGCAGCCACATTAACTGCTGTTCCTGTTACTGAAACAAAAAAATAAGAACCATTTACGGTTTCAAAATCAACATTTATGCCAACTACAGCATTTGCATTTAAATTGCTTGCATTGGTTTGTAACTCTTGAAAAGCATGCTCTTTTGCTTCGTTTATAACGTCTGTTGTTATCTCTTTATTTTTTTCGGTTTTAAAAGAAAATTTTGTTTTCATCTCAAAAGAGGTTCCAGTAATTATTCCTTTGTATTCAATGATTCTAAATCCTTCAATAGAATTTGTTGTTGTTAATATCATGGTTATGTGTTTTAATTATTAGTAGTTAAATGTAATAAAAAGTTACTGTTAATAACTTAAACCATAAATTTAACTAACAAAAAAATGCATCAAAAACTTATAGTTAATTGATGCATTTTTTAAAATTATTGAGGCTTTAAAAAAGCTAATTACTATTAACCTTCGTGTTTACCTATTAAGTTAAAATCAAGATGACGTTTTACTAAATCAGCTTGTTTTACTTTAACAATAACTTCATCTCCAAGTTGATATACTATTTTAGTATCACGTCCAACTAATGCAAATTGGTCTTGGTCAAAATCAAAATGATCACCTTTAATATCTCTAATTCTAACCATACCTTCACATTTATTAGAGATAATCTCTACATAAATTCCCCAATCGGTTACACCAGAAATTACACCAACAAATTCCTCGTCTTGATGGTCTTGCATAAATTTAATTTGCATGTATTTAATCGAGTCGCGCTCTGCTTTAGTCGCTAAATATTCCATGTTACTAGAATGTTTACACTTCTCTTCATATTCTTCTTGATTAGCACTTTTTCCGCCATCTAAATAACGTTGTAATAGTCTATGTGCCATAACATCTGGATAACGTCTAATTGGAGAAGTAAAATGTGAATAATCGCCAAATGCTAATCCGTAATGTCCTATATTTTTAGTAGTATATTCTGCTTTAGACATGGTTCTAATAGCTAACGTATCTACTAAATTTTGTTCTTTTTTACCTTGTACATCTGTTAATAACTGGTTTAAAGATGCTGCAATTCCGGTTTTACTATTAAAATTTAATTTATGACCAAATTTAGCAACTACACCTTGTAAAGCAGCTAATTTACTTTCATCTGGCTCATCATGCACACGATAAACAAATGTTTTTTCTGGTTTCATTTTAGATACAAATTCTGATACTTTTTTGTTAGCCAGAAGCATAAACTCCTCTATTAACTTGTTAGCATCTTTACTTGTTTTAAAATGAACACCAATTGGATTTGCATCTTTATCTAAAGAGAATTTAACTTCTACTTTATCAAAACTAATGGCTCCTGATTGCATACGTTTATTACGCATTTTTTTAGCAAGCTCGTCTAATTTTAAAACCGCTTGTGCTATTTCTGGAGTTGTATTATACTGTTTACCAGTTAATGATACTTCATCTGGAATGGTTGTATCTATTTTTTCTGGATTAGAAATAATTTCGGTTTTATTAAAAGTAATGTTATTTTCAATGATTGCCTGTGCCTCTTCGTATGCAAAACGAGCATCACTATACGTTACTGTACGACCAAACCACTGGTCTTTAATTTCGGCTTTATCATTAATTTTAAATACTGCTGAAAACGTATATTTTTCTTCATGAGGACGTAATGAACAAGCACCATTTGATAAAATTTCTGGTAACATAGGTACTACTCTATCTACTAAGTATACTGAAGTTGCACGCTCATAGGCTTCGTCATCTAAAACAGTATTTTCCTTAAGATAGTGTGATACATCTGCAATATGGATTCCTATTTCATATAAACCATTATCTAAAACTGTAAATGATAACGCATCATCAAAATCTTTAGCATCTTTTGGATCTATGGTAAAGGTTAAATCCTTACGCATATCTCGACGTTTTGCTATTTCTTCTGCAGTAATATTTAAATCAATGGAATTTGCATAATCCTCTACTTCGGTTGGAAACTCGTATGGTAAACCATATTCTGCTAGTATAGAATGTATTTCTGTATTATGTTCTCCAGCTTTACCTAAAACTTTAATTACACGACCATTAGGTGAATCTGCTTTATCTGGCCAATCCTCCATTGTAACCACCACTTTATCACCATCTTCGGCTTTAAAAGTTTTATTAATTGGCACAAAAATGTCAGTTTTCATTTTATTGCCATCTACTACAACAAAAGCAAAGTTTTTCTTTTCGTGAATTTGTATAATACCAACATACTCGGTTTTAGCACGTTTAATAATATTAGTAATCTCGCCTTCTAATTTACCTTGTTTTCTTCGTTTATAAACGTATAATTCAACTTCGTCACCATTTAATGCTTTGTTAACATTGTTAGAAGCTATGTATATATCTGTATCAAAAGCATCGCAAATAACGTAACCGTTACCACGTTGAGCTGCATCAAAAATACCTGTATGATACTCTGTGTTAACAACTGCTTTAAATTTACCACGATCTGTTTCTATAATCTCCTCTTTAGCTTTAAGTTGTGCTAATTTTTTTATAATTTGATTTCGGCTACTTGCGTCATTCACTCCAATTTTAGCAGCAATTTGCTTATAATTAAAACTTTGGTTTCTATCTTTTTTTAAAATACTAAGAATTGTATTTGTAAGGTTGGAAATCTTATTATTTGAAGGTTTCCTGTGTTTCTTTTTTGTCATTTAATTTGTAATCTATTGAATCTCTAAGATACTTGAAATTCGGTTATTGATAACTTAATATAAGGAGAAGATTGGTTATTAAGTTTTTACAAAGCTACGTTATTATAATTAAATGAATATTAAACTAATATTAAATCTTAATTTTAGACTTATTCACATATATACTATATATCATTTATTTTCTTTTAAATTTTAAAAAAAAAATAGTGATTATTATAGCTTGTTAATAACGGTATAACTTTTTTATATTTTAATTTGATTTGGTTAATAATAGAGTCTATTAACAAGTTATTAGCTATCTAAAGTATTTGGTTTTAAAGTAAATACTTATGTTATTAACAACTGTTAATAACGACTGTTGACAATAGATTTTTAATAAGTATTTTTAAAATTGATGTTGGTATGTGTAAATTTTTTAATGATAAGTATCCAAAAAAAAAGGGTTAACTTTTTTGGTTGTTAATAACCAATTTTGGTTTGGAAAATTAACTGGATAATCCTAATAAAAGTTTTAAAAAACAATCACAAGATATTAACAAGTAATGAATACTAAATCATGAGAAGTTAACAATCCTTTAATACTATTTGATTTTTGAAATAAATACCAAGTTAATTTTTATGAATAAGTTAATACCTATTACTTATTAATACTTGTAATCAATTATTAACTTTGAAATCTAATAATACAATAACACAACTACTACTATGAAAATATCAATTGGTAACGATCATGCAGGCACAGACTATAAGTTTGCTATCGTTAAGCATTTAGAAGCAAAAGGCTACACTGTTAATAACTATGGTACAGACCAAATAGACAGCGTAGATTATCCAGATTTTGTACATCCTGTTGCAAACGATGTTGCAAATAATACTGTAGATTTTGGGATTTTAATTTGTGGTAGCGCAAATGGTGTGGCTATGACTGCTAATAAACACCAAAAAGTTAGAGCTGGTATTTGCTGGACTAAAGAGATTACAGAGTTAACAAGACAACATAATAATGCTAATATAATTTGTATTCCTGCACGTTATACAGCTGTACAGCAGGCAATAGCTATGGTAGATACATTTTTAGAAACTAAGTTTGAAGGTGGACGTCACCAAAACCGAGTAGATAAAATACCAGTTAATTGTTAATAACCCTATTTTAGACTACAAGCTTAATAAGCTTGTAGTCTAATTTATAATTTTACTTTAATTATTTACTATTATGTTAGACATACAAACTAAAACTTTTGACCAATTAACAACACAAGAGTTGTACGATATTTTACAATTACGAAGTGAAGTTTTTGTGGTTGAGCAAGATTGTGTGTATCAGGATATTGATGGTAAAGACCAAAAAGCATTGCATATTATAGGATTTAAAAATGGTAAAGTTGTGGCTTATACACGTGTTTTTAAACCAGGTGATTATTTTGAATTTTCTAGTATTGGTAGAGTAGTGGTTGCCCATAATGAGCGCCAACATAAATATGGTTTTGATATTATGAAAGCCTCAATTGATGCTATTAAAACACACCATAATGAGACTAAAATAAAAATATCTGCACAGTGTTATTTAAAACGTTTTTATAACAGTTTAGAATTTTTTGAAATAGGTGAGGAGTACCTAGAAGATGGTATACCACACGTAGCGATGATTAAAGGTTAATTACTCTGCTTTACCTACATAAGTTACTAAAATCTCTACACGTCTGTCTAGTTCTGGAGCTCCACCAAGTGGAAATTTACGACGCATACCAACGTATTTCATTCGTTTTTTATCAACCCCTTTTTTAGCTAAATAGTCATAAATATATTTGGCTCTGGCTACAGATAAATTACGTTTTTTTGTCTTTTTATCTACAGCATCACGACTCATTTGTGTGCAACATACATGACCTTGTATTGTAAAATAGATGTTTTTTTTAGCGACTAAAATTTTAGCCAAATCCTCTAAAGTCTTTTTAGACTCTGAGGTTACATAACTATAACTGGTTTTAAAATAAATTTTGTCAAGCGTTATTTTATCTCCTTTTTTTATAGTGCCTTTTGCTATATCATCTGTAGTTTTTTTACTGTTATCTGTTCTATTATCAGTGACTTCTTCAGGTTGAGTAATGGTCTTTTTTTCGGGAAGTTTTGGTGTTACAATGATTTCTACCTTACGGTTTAAACCTCTTATTTGGTGGACTTCTTCTTCGTTTAAAACCTTTAATAATATTTCGCCTTTACCGTTTACATTGGTAATTAAACTTTCGTCAATACCATAACCAGCAAATAGCTCTTTGATAGTATTTGCTCTGTTTTGTGATAACTCTAAATTATAGTCATTTGATCCTCTATCATCCGTAAAACCATAGATAGAAATTTTTTGAATTGCTATGGTATCTAGGTTAGAAATAAATAGTAAAATACGGTTTTCTTCAGTTAAAGGAACGTCGTATTCGTCTGTATTAAAATACACATCATGTGTTAATTCGCTTTGCGAAAAACCTAATGTTGTACTTAATAGTATTATTAAAAATAAATGCTTCATGATTTTAAACTAGCATTAAATATACCAAAAATTTAATATGTTAAAATGTGTAGGCTTAATTAGTTTAAATATCTATTATATTTAGATGGGTTTGATAATATATCTGTAGCTGTTTTAATCTCTTCGTTATGAGTTTTGTAGTACTCGTATAATCCTTCTCTGTAGACGTAACGTTTAACTATTTCGTCTGTTAATAAGTTGATCAATTGTTTTTTATTGTTCTCAACTGCTTTAGCTTTAGAATTGTCTAAATTAGTTATTAAGGTTTTGTAATCTTTACTAATATCATCATCTAAATTTTCTGATTTTGAAACTTCTAATGCTTTTTTAAGTGCTTTTTCTGTTTCGGTTTCAAACTCAAAACCTGATGTGTTTAAGTAATTTTTAAAGCTATTAAAGTCAGCATCTGTTAATTTAAATTTAGAAATATCTTCTACTTTATTGGTGTAATAGTATTTAGTAGCAAAATCAAAAATGCTTTGACTGTTTAAAATAGCATCTGTTATTGCTGTATTTTTAGTTACTTCTAAAGCTTCGTCAGGAAACACACCACCACCATCAAAAACCTTACGACCATTTTTAGTTTTAAATACATTATAATTTTCTTGTTTAACTCTAACAGCGTTACCGTTGTCATCTCTGTTCCAATAATCTAAAGCCTGTATACATCTTCCAGAAGGTGTATAATATCTTGATATTGTTACTTTAAGTTGCGTCCCATAGGTTAATTTTTTTGGACGTTGTACTAATCCTTTTCCAAAACTTCTAGAGCCTACTATTACAGCACGATCTAGGTCTTGTAATGTACCAGAAACAATCTCTGATGCTGATGCGCTACGACCATCAATTAAAACTACTACTGGAATGTTAACATCTATAGGATCTTTTTTAGTATAGTAAGTTTGATTGTATTTTGATACTTTGGATTTTGTGGTAACTACTAATTGTCCTTTAGGAACAAATAAGTTAACAATATTAACCGCTTCGTTTAATAAACCACCAGGATTACCTCTTAGATCTAAAATTATTTGTGTTGCACCTTGCGCTTTTAAATCCTTTAATGCATAACCTGTTTGTAAAGATGCTTTTTCGTTAAATTTTTGAAGTACTATATAGCCTGTTTGCGCATCTATCATAGAAAAATGAGGTACAGCATCTATTTCTATCTCAGATCGTGTTACAGTAGTGTTATTTGTTTTTCCTTGGCGTTTATAGGTAATTTCTAGTTTAGAGTTTGGTGTCCCTTTTAATAAATCTGAAGCATCACCTTCAAATCCATCAATTACTGTTCCATCTACAGCTATAATTTCGTCTCCTGCTTTTAATCCTGCTTTATCTGCTGGATAGTCTTTATAAGGCTCTATAACTAGTAACTTGTCTTTTAAGGTCTTAATTCTAGCTCCAACACCTGTATAATCTCCTGTACGACGTATGCGCTCTGCTTCCACATCTTGCTCGTTATAAAATTTTGTATATGGATCCAAGTCGTTAAGCATATTTTTAATGGCATTATCCATTAATTCTGCAGGATTAGTTTCGTCAACATAGTTCATATTTAGCTCTTTAAAAAGTGTTGTGAATATTTCTATTTGTTTAGCTATTTCAAAAAAATCACTTTTAAAAGCAGTTCCTGTAAACAGAATAGTAAGTGCTAATATTGGAATTATAAGACGTTTTTTTAATAAGTTTTTCATGATGTATATTTTGAACTAAATGCAATAAGAATTTAAAAAATAAAAGTCTTTATTGTTTAGAAATTTGGTCATTAAATTTAGATAATAACGTTTTCATTTTTTGATTAATTACCTCAAAATCTGGCATTTCTTTACTAAGATATAAAATCATAAGCGTGAAATGGTCATTATTATTGTCTATTAATAGATTTTTATTTAATCTGTAGCCTTCCCTAAGTAAGCGTTTAACACGAATCCTATCTACAGCTTTTTTAAAATTACGTTTACTTGCAGATACACCAACTTTTAAAGTAGTATCATTTTTTAAATATACCATACGTAATGGATAAGCAGACACTGATTTACCTTGTTCAAACAATTTTTCGATTGCTTTTTGGCTTTTAAGTTTTTCGTGTTTGTTATAAGTAAGACGCATTATTAATTATTTTTTAAACTTTTTTTTAATACAGAATCTTGAAGTTGTACTAATTTAGTTTCAAGTTCATGTAACCTATCATACACATCCACAGGTTGAGCTATTTGTTTGGATGCATACATTTTTACGTGCCAAATTTCCATAATATCTTCAATATTTATTGAAAAATCTGGATAATTTCCGTCTTTGTTATCACTTTTTAAAATTAGTTTTTTATCCTTTGTAGTGGTGTTAATAACACGCTTTAATACAATACCATCATTTTTGCTAATTACAACATAAATTTGATCGTTTTTAATATCTACTAATTGTTCTACATATTTAGCAAAAACTAAATCTCCATCAAAAAATGTACTAACCATAGAGTGACCTTGGACCTCAAAACATCTAAACGTACCATTGGTAAGATTAGGCATGTAAAATGAGGGAAGGGTTTGAATATACTGTGCATCTGCATATCCATTTAAATATCCAGCACGTGCTTTTATAGGTACATAAATAATATTTTCGGTATTATCCTGATTTACCGAAATGACTTGAGGTACACTAGAAAATGTTGGGTTATTTGGTAAATCTTGATTTAACATGATTTTACTTTTTCCAAATAGATAATTAGGATTGATATTAAAAACTTCAATAATGGCGTTTAATACATCATAACCAGGTTTGGTTTTTTTGCGTGTACCATCCTTTTGTAAACGTCCATTTATAATACTATCAATAGTTGTACCTGTGACACCTATACGTTTTGAAAACGCATAATTATTAAGATTAAAATGGTTGATTATTGTGGTGATTTTTTCATCAATCTGCTGCATAACTCAAGAGGTAATCCTATTTAAAATCAAATTAAAGGCTAATATACAAATTAATAAAAGTTAAACATTTTTACTACTTTAAAACAGGTATAATATACGTTCTTGGTTATCTGGTAATCCAATGATATTATTGGAATAGTCGTTTTGGTAAATTAGGTCTCCTTTTTTAATATAACCTTCTGCTTTTGGCATACAAGCATCCCAAGCATTAGAAGGTTTACAATCTTGTAAATTTAACTTGATTATAGTATGATCTTCTACAGTAATAACTGCATAGTCATGTTTTTTAGCTAAGTTTAAACTAGTTTTAAGATTGTCATTAGTTATATATATCACTTCTTTTGCTTCTGTTGTTGCAGATTTTTTAAAAGCCTCTATTGGATTAGTTGCAACATCCTTTTCTAAATTTTTTACATTAACAAGAAAAGCTAGCGTTGTATTAGGTCTAGTGTTTTTTTCATTATTGTTAGTGGTCTTGTTGCTGTTAGGTGTGATTGTTTCGTTAGAATTATTTTTACAAGATAGGACTACGACACATAGGGTAAGCAGTATAATTTTTTTCATAATAATGTATTGCTCAAAGTTTATCAAATATATCGTTTTAAAAACCAAAAAAGCTACAACCTAAGTTGTAGCTTTTATAAAATAGATTAATCTATATCTATTTACTGTTTTACAATATTATTTGTTTTATCTATATCTGCCATTAATTGATTTGGATCTATGGTAATAGATTTAATCATGCTTTTTGGCTTACTAATACTAAAGCTGTAGGTTGGATATGCCCAAGCCCAATCGTTTATAATTTTAGTGGTTGTTGCTACTGGTTTTTCACCACGCATCATTTGTAACGGAATGTAATATTGTTCTGTTGTTCCGTCTGTATATTCTACTTCTAAGTCTAAAGGCATTGGCATTAGCCCAATACGCTCTAAATTAACCGTTGTAATGCTATTGTTTTCTTCTAGAGATGTAATAGCATAGTCAATGGTATTTGTAGTCTGTGTCCAGTCCATTAAGTACCAATCAAGCTCTAGACCAGAAATCTTTTCAGCAGTTCTAATAATATCAAGTGGTCTGGGGTGTTTAAAAGAAAAATCATCAAAATATTTTTTAAGCGTTTTCTTTAGGTTATCCTCTCCAATAATATATCCTAATTGAGATAAAAATACAGACCCTTTATTGTAAGCAGTAATACCGTAAGCCATGTTTGTTTCATAACGATCTGCATGAGTTGACTGTGGTTTTTCTTTACCTGATTTTACTAAATAGTAATACCCATTATATGCTCCAGCAGCTGGATTTTTTAGGTTAGTGTTATTAATAGCGTCCATTGCATAATCACTAATATAACTTGTAAAACCTTCGTCCATCCATTCATGTTTAGCTTCATTAGAAGCTAATAAAAATTGAAACCAAGTATGTGCCAATTCGTGTGCAGTAACACCAACTAAACTACCAAAACTACGTTTTCCTGTAATTAAAGTACACATAGCATACTCCATTCCGCCATCTCCACCTTGTATAACAGAGTATTGATCGTATGGATATTGTCCTACGTTTTCAGAAAAATACTGCATTAATTGTACTGTTTTAGGCTGTAAATCTTTCCAAAACTGTAAGTTTTCCGCAGGTAAATCGTTTTTGTAATAAAAGTGCAACATAGGACCATTAGGAACTTGCATAGTATCGTGAATGTAATCAGGATCTGCAGCCCAAGTAAAGTCATGTACTCTAGGTGCTTTAAAACGTAACGTTTTTTTGTTTCCTTTTACTTCAGCTTCGCCTTGTTGGTAACCTGTACCACCAACAACGTAATTTTTATCAATAGTTAAATTTACTTCAAAATCTCCCCAAACACCATGAAACTCACGTCCAATGTATGGGTCAGCATGCCATCCTTCAAAATCATATTCTGCTAATTTAGGATACCATTGCGTCATAGATAAAGCAACACCTTCTGCATTATCACGACCAGAACGTCTAATTTGTTGTGGTACTTGTGCATCAAAGTCCATTGTAAAAGTTACACTTTCTCCTGGCTGAATAGGTTTTGCTAAGTCAACTTCTAGAACTGTTCCAACAGTTTCATGGCTTAATGTTTTACCATCTTGCTTTAAGCTTTTTACTTTAATGTAACCAATCTCGTTTGGAGCCAATTTACTAATACGATCTCCAACACGTCTATCTGGATCTTCAATAGTACGAGAACGTACATCCATCTCGCTACCAGGTTGGAAGGCATTAAAATATAAATGGTAATACACGCGATTTAAAACATCTGGCGAGTTGTTAGTATACACTAACGTTTGTTTACCATTGTATTGATAGGTGTTTACATCCATATCAATATCCATTTTATAATCTACATGTTGTTGCCAGTAGGTAGATTTGGAATCTGTTGCGTTACTAGATGAACTAGCAACTTGTTTGGTAGAATTACATGACGATAAAATACCAAAAGCGGAAATTAAAAGAAATAATTTTTTCATTGTTTTAAATTGAAATAAAAAAGCCTCAACATAATAGGTTGAGGCTTTTTTGAATTATTAATTGTTATTTAGAAATTTGTGAAGCCATAACTAAAGCGTTATATGCATTTACAATTTTAGCCGATTGACTTAGCTGAGAAAATGGTTGAATGTTTTTAGCATCTCCACCAACAATTACTTTTGATGGTACAGCTAAACCAGAATCCATAATAATTTGTTTTACTTGTGCTCCTGTTAGTTTTGGATATTGTGACCAAACTAGTGCTGCAACACCAGCAACTGCTGGAGCAGCCATACTTGTTCCTCCTTTGGTATCATATTCGTTTTCTGGTGTTGTAGAATATACTTGAGCTCCTGGAGCAAAAACATCTACGTTTTTCTTACCGTAGTTAGAAAAACCAGCAACCAATTTTGTACCATAACTTGGTGCTAATGCACCAACACGAATGTAAGTGTTTGATAACTCTACATAATCAATATTGTCATCAGGGAAGTTTGCTTCAACATCTACATCTTTACTATCGTTACCAGCAGCATGTACAAAAATTACACCTTTATCACTTGCATATTTAATCGCGTCTCTTACCCATTCTGGGTGCATAGAAAAGCTTTTACCAAAACTACCGTTAATTACTTTAGCGCCATTGTCTACAGCATATCTTATCGCTTTTGCAATATCTTTATCGTACTCGTCACCATTTGGTACTGCACGAAGCGCCATAATTTTTACGTTATTAGCAACACCATTTGCTCCTAAACCATTGTTACGCTCTGCAGCGATAATACCTGCAACGTGTGTACCATGACTTTCAGATTTTTTTACTGGCATAACGTTTCCGTTTCCGTAACCTGGCTTATCGTTAAAATCGTTTGGATTATCTCCTGTTTTACGACCATTAAAGTCTTTGTTTAAGTTAGCATTTAATTGGTCTGTAAAATACTCAACACCACCTTTAATTTGCTTTTCAGCTTCAGAAATAGATGTCATCCCGTTAGCATACATAAATTTAGCTGTAGCTACTGCTGTTGCTAATTCAGATCCTTCTTCTGCAGTGATTGCATTAACTTCTGCAGGTGTATAATCTTCTTTTTTAAAGTGTGCTGTTAATACTTTATTTGCGCTGCTTACTTGACCATATATTTGGTCGTAACGTTGCTTACCACTTAAGGCTTGTTGGTAATCTTTTTCTAGTTTTTCTGCTGCTTCAGCATATCTTGGGATACTTGTGTCTCCAGTTGCAACAATACGTGTCATTTCTAACTGCTCGTCATAACCATCACCTAAAAAGTTCCAACCATGGATATCGTCTACATAACCGTTACCATCATCATCTTTTCCGTTTCCTGCAATTTCTTTAGGGTTAGTCCAGATTACACCATCTAAATCTTCGTGTGTAATGTCTATACCAGAGTCAATAACAGCAACAATTATTTGCTGTCCTTTTTTACCTTTAATAATTTCGGCGTAAGCCTTATCAACACTCATACCTGGAATAGTATCTTTTACTAAATCTAAGTGTCCCCAATTGTGTGCTTCTGCTTCTGTTAAGGCAGACTCTTTCATTGGTGTGTTATCAATATTTTCTATAGGTGTAGATAATATTGGAGCACTTCCACCACAACTAGATAAAACTATCGCAGCAAAAGCCGAAAATAAAATTGGTTTATAGGTAATCTTCATTATAAATTGTTTTGAATTGTTAATTAAAAATATCGTTACAAGTAAAGGTGTCTTTTAATCGTACGCCTTTTTCTGTGTGTTGCACAGTAATTATTTCGTTGTGTGCATCGTGTTCCAAAAATAAGTAATAATTGTTATCTGCTGCTAGATTCAGGAATTTTTCTTTTTCGTCTAACGTCAACAATGGTCTTGTATCATAACCCATTACAAAGGGTAAAGGTAAATGCCCTACAGTTGGTAATAGGTCTGCCATAAAACAAATGGTTTTACCGTTGTAATTAATCATAGGTATCATTTGTTTATCTGTATGCCCATTAGCATAAAATATATCGAAACCTAAAGCTGAATTTTTTAAAATATCATCCTGCGGAAGGTCTGTAAATTTTAGTCGTCCACTTTGTTCCATTGGTAATATGTTTTCTTTTAAAAACGAAGCAACTTCACGTCTGTTAGGTTCTGTTGCCCATTTCCAATGGTCTTTATTGCTCCAAAAATGTGCGTTTTTAAAGGCAGATTCTAATTTTGTTCGGTCTTTATTATAATTAAAAGCACCTCCAGAATGATCAAAATGTAAGTGCGTTAAAAATACATCTGTAACATCGTCTGTAGAGAAGCCTACTGCTTTTAAAGATTTTTCAATGGTATCATCTCCATATAAGTTGTAATGGCCATAAAACTTTTCGCTTTGTTTGGTTCCCATTCCTGTGTCAATTAATGTCAAACGGTTTCCGTCTTCAATTAGTAAACAACGTGCAGCAATATCAATTAAATTATTTGCATCTGCTGGATTGGTTCTGGTCCATAATGATTTTGGGACAACACCAAACATGGCACCTCCATCTAGTTTAAAATGACCTGCTTGTATTGGGTATAATTTCATTATAAAATATAGGTTTTAAAACTACCTGCAAATTACTAAATAAGTGTTAAACACTTAAAATATTAAGGTTTTATTAAGAAATAACCGCTTTTAGGCGTTTACCAAAATCGTAAAGTGCTTTAATTTGTTTTATACTAGCTAATCGCTCTCGTCTAAAAACTAGTAAATCTTCACCATTAGACTCGATATGATAATATGGGTTACTTTCAAAAAAGTGTGTGATTTTATCTGTAAAAAACTGTTGTATAACTTGTGTAAGTTCACCCAATAAATAAAAGCGGTTGGAAAAATCGGTATGGTTTTTAATAGGAATATCTTTAAAACCTGCAAAAGCAAAGACTTTAAAATTTTATAGTTAGTGTATTAATTTTTGGATGAAAAATTATAAGTCACTGTTTTTTAAGTATAAAAATTAGGTTAAAGCTTGGTTTAAGATTAAAAATTTAACTTTTTAATCTAAATTTGGGTTAAATTATAGATGTAGAATTTTAGTATTACTATTTTTACCAAAACGATAATTGAATGATAGAATTAGGAGGAATCATTATTTTAGGAATACTAGCACAATGGGTTGCTTGGAAATTAAAAATACCAGCAATTTTACCTTTAATATTAATTGGCTTGTTGGTTGGTCCAATAGCTGCCGAGTTTTTAAGTGAAGATGGGACCAAATGGATAGAACCAATATGGAATGGCGACGAAGGTTTATTTCCTGGCGAAAGCTTATTTTATTTTGTCTCCTTAGCCATTAGTATTATTCTTTTTGAAGGTGGATTAACCTTAAAAATGAGCGAAATTAAAAATGTTGGACCTGTAATTACCAAGTTAATATCTGTTGGGTCTTTGGTTACCTTTTTTGGTGCTGGTATTGCAGCACATTACGTTTTTGGGTTAACATGGGAGATTTCATATTTATTTTCAGGATTAATTATTGTTACAGGTCCAACAGTAATTACACCTATTTTAAGAAACATTCCGCTTAAAAAAGACATTTCTGCTGTTTTAAAATGGGAAGGTATTTTAATTGACCCAATTGGTGCTTTAGTAGCTGTATTGGTTTTTGAGTTTATTAGTGTTGATGCAGGAGGAGAGTTTACTAAAACCGCATTAATTGAGTTTGGAAAAATTGTGTTATTTGGAGCTACCTTTGGATTTACTTTTGCACATGCTTTAAACTTTATAATTAATAAAAAATGGGTACCTCATTATTTATTAAATGTCTTTGCATTAGCTGCTGTATTAGGTGTTTTTGTATTGTCCGATGTATTTGCACACGAGTCTGGATTACTTGCAGTAGTGGTCATGGGAATGGTGTTAGGTAATTCAAACTCACCTTACTTAAAAGATTTATTGTATTTTAAAGAATCTTTAAGTGTATTATTAATTTCAATACTATTTATTTTACTAGCAGCTAATATTAATTACAGCGAGCTATTACTAATTTATAACTGGAATACAGTAGCGCTTTTTGCTATAATAATACTAGTTATTAGACCTATTGGTGTGTTTTTAAGTACCTATGGCTCTAAACTTAAATTAAACGAAAAATTATTTATTAGTTGGGTTGGACCACGTGGTATTGTTGCTGCTGGTATCGCTTCG
Organism: Olleya marilimosa CAM030; assembly: GCF_000518485.1. GTDB lineage: Bacteria > Bacteroidota > Bacteroidia > Flavobacteriales > Flavobacteriaceae > Olleya > Olleya marilimosa. The sequence goes on from NZ_JADR01000002.1 coordinate 300,280, forward strand.
CTTTTTGGTTTAAAATTAGCAAGTAAAGGTATTGAAGGAGCCGAGTATATTACACCTTTAGTATTTGTAATAGTTTTAGGGACAGTCCTTTTAAATGCGACAACAGCTAGACTTTTTGCTAAGCTAGTAGGTGTGTTTTTAACACAATCTAACGGAATATTAATTGTTGGTGCATCTAAAGTATCTAGACTAATTGGACATTACTTAGAGGCTCATGGTAGACATGTCGTTTTAATTGATAGTAACCAAAATAACATTAATAAAGCTAAAGAGCTTGGTCTTGAAGCTATAAATACTAACATATATTCTGAAACATTAACCGATAATATCGAGTTAAATGATGTTGGATATCTAATGGCACTTACAGGTAACAGCGATATAAATCAATACGCAATCAACAAGTTTTCAAAACAATTTGGAGAAAATGGTGCATTTAGATTAGTGTCTACCGAAGAAATGTTAGATGCAAATAATAATCCTCAGGAAGGTTTATTTTCTCATACAGACGATTTTAGCACTTTAACTGATGTGACTAGAAAGTTTCCTAGTATTCAAGAAATTGAAATTATTGATAAAGCACATTTAATGGATTTAATAAAAACCACTAACGAAGACAAAGAAATTGTCCCTTTATTTATAAAAGATGACGAGGGAGAATTACATATAATATCATCTTATAACACTAATTTTGAAGACGTAAGTGATGGTTATTATTTGGTCTATTTAGGAAAACCTTTAGATGTTGAAAAAGTAGACACAGTATAATTTTAAAGCATAAAAAAAACCTTCATTATTTAAATGAAGGTTTTTTTTATATCTAATAATGTAATTAATCGTTAAGCTTTAAAACAGCCATAAATGCTTGCTGAGGTATTTCTACATTACCTACTTGACGCATACGTTTTTTACCTTTTTTCTGCTTCTCTAAAAGTTTACGCTTACGCGAAATATCACCACCATAACATTTTGCAGTAACATCCTTACGTAAAGCTTTAACGGTTTCTCTAGCAATAATTTTTGCTCCAATTGCAGCTTGAATAGGAATATCAAATTGTTGACGCGGAATTAATTCTTTTAACTTTTCACACATCTTTTTACCTATGTTATGTGCGTTATCTGCGTGTATTAAAGCAGACAATGCATCTACAGGCTGAGCGTTTAATAACACGTCTAATCTAACCAATTTAGAAACTTTCATCCCTATTGGATGATAGTCAAAAGACGCATAACCTTTAGATACTGTTTTTAATCTATCATAAAAATCAAATACAATTTCTGCTAAAGGCATTTCAAAAGTTAACTCAACACGTTCTGGAGTTAAGTAGGTTTGATTAATAATCATCCCACGTTTTTCTATACATAAGCTCATAACGTTACCAACAAAGTCTGACTTTGTAATTATCGTTGCTTTAATATAAGGTTCTTCAACTCGATTTACGGTTGAAGGATCTGGTAAATCCGAAGGGTTATTAACTATAAAAGCGTCTTCTGGATTTTTGTTAGTATACGCATGGTACGATACGTTAGGTACAGTAGTAATTACAGTCATGTCAAACTCACGCTCTAAACGTTCTTGGATAATTTCCATGTGTAACATTCCTAAAAATCCACAACGAAAACCAAATCCTAATGCTGCAGAGCTTTCTGCCTGAAACACTAAGGAAGCATCATTAAGTTGTAGTTTTTCCATACTGTTTCTAAGCTCTTCATAATCCTCTGTATCTACTGGATAAATACCAGCAAAAACCATTGGTTTAACATCCTCAAAACCTTCGACAATATTAGTTGTTGGATTAGCAAAGTCTGTAATAGTATCTCCTACTTTTACTTCTTTAGCAGTTTTAATACCTGTAATTAGGTAACCAACATCTCCTGTTTTAACGCTTTGTTTTGCAACCTGAGTTAGTTTTAATGTACCAACCTCGTCTGCATTATACTCTTTATCTGTAGCGACAAATTTAATTTTTTGACCTTTTTTAATTTCTCCGTTAAACACTCTAAAGTAGGTTTCAATACCTCTAAAAGTATTATAAACCGAGTCAAAAATTAAAGCCTGTAAAGGTGCATCAGGATCCCCTTTTGGTGCAGGAATACGCTCAATAATTGCTTTTAAAATGTTTTCTACTCCAAAACCTGTTTTACCACTTGCGTGGATAACATCTTCTGGATTACAGCCTAATAAGTCAACAATATCATCTGTTACTTCTTCTGGATTAGCACTTGGTAAATCCACTTTATTTAAAACAGGAATAATCTCCAAATCATTCTCTAAGGCTAAATAAAGGTTAGATATAGTTTGCGCTTGTATACTTTGGGCAGCATCTACAATTAGTAAAGCACCTTCACAAGCTGCGATAGATCTTGAGACTTCGTAAGAAAAATCTACGTGACCAGGTGTGTCAATTAAGTTTAAAACAAATTTTTCGCCTTCATAGACATAGTCCATTTGGATAGCGTGCGACTTAATGGTAATACCACGTTCGCGTTCTAGATCCATACTATCTAATAATTGGGCTTGTTGTTCTCTTGCTGTTACAGAGCCAGTAGCATCTAATAATCGATCGGCAAGTGTACTTTTTCCGTGATCAATATGTGCAATGATGCAAAAATTTCTAATGTTCTTCATAGTCAAATCTCTTTATAAATAAAGATATTGCAAATATATAGTAATTATTGGGCTTTTTTTCTTTTTTCTTAGGAATACAAACACATGTAAAATTGTGGTTTTTCCCACAACAAAAAGTCTAATAGTATTATTATATTGCGAGCCTAAGTTATTTTAAATGAAGCACTTTATATTTTTATTTTTTTTATGTCTTTCTATTTCAGGTTTTAGTCAAGACCTATCCATTTCCGGAAAGGTAGTAGACCAGAGTAATCAACCTATGCCTTATGTAAACATTGTATTGTCTAACGTAGATGATGAAACGGATTTGAAAGGCGTTAGCACTAATGAAGAGGGAATGTTTTTATTTGCAGATTTAACTAAAAATGCAACATACCAACTTAAAGCTTCTTTTATGGGTTTTACCTCGTTTGAAAAGACGGTAGATTTAAATCAAAGCTTAACAGAAAATATAATATTAAATGAAGCTTTAGAAACATTAGACGAAGTAACCATTACAGCCAATAAACCAATTTTGAAAAAAGAAATTGATCGTCTAGTTTTTAATGTAGCCAATACTGCCTTAACGGAAGGTACGATGTTAGACGTTTTAAGAAGCACACCAAGCGTTTTAATTTTAGGAGAAGATATTGTAGTAAAAAGCACAACACCTACAGTTTATATTAACGATAGAAAAGTACATTTATCGTCTAGAGAATTAACACAGTTATTAAGCAGCTCAACCGCAAATGCAATTCAAAAAGTGGAAGTTATTACAAATCCTCCTGCAAAATATGACGCAGAAAGTGGTGTGGTTTTAAACATAATAATGAGCAAAAACCTTATAACAGGTTATAGAGGCAATGTGTTTACTAATTATACACAAGGTGTATTTCCTAGGTATAATGCTGGAATTAATCAGTTTTATAAAACTAATAAATTAAATATTAATTTAAATTATAGTTATAACCATAGTAAAATTAACAGAGACAACCATCAAGTTATAAATTATTTAAACAACGATGATATTTCTGAAATTTGGACCACAGATTTAAATCGAAACACCACGACAAAAACACATAACGCTAACCTTAATTTTGATTATTTTATAACAGATAATAGCACGTTAAGCTTAACCTCAAATCTGTTATATCTTCCTTATTTTAATTACCACACCAATGGATTTACAAATATTGAGGACTTACAAGCGAATAATGATTACTTTTTTAATTCTAGAAATCACTCACAAGACGATAAATATAATTTAGGAACAGATTTAGACTTTAAGCAGGTTTTTAAAAATGGTTCTAGATTATTGCTTAATGCGCATATAACTAAGTACGATTATAATAGAAACCAAGAAGTTAATTCCAACTACTTTTTTCCAGATAATACTTTAGATTATGGCACTGCGTTTAATACAGTTAACAATCAAGCTACAGACATTTTTACGTCACAAATAGACTATGAAGCGTTTTTAAGTGATACTGCTAATTTATCATTTGGGTTTAAAACATCAAAAGTATCTACCAATAGTGATATTGTACAATTGGACATAGATCAAGTTTCTGGTAATGCAACTATAAATACGTTTAATACAAATGCCTTTAATTATGACGAAGCTATTTATGCAGGTTACATATCCTATGATAAATCATGGGAAAAATGGGCTTTTACAGGAGGATTAAGAGTAGAACAAACTAATATAGATGGGCAATCTCCTATGACAAGCTTAAATAATACACAAGAGTATTTTGAGTGGTTTCCAACTATAAATTTAAGTTGGCAAGCGTTTAATAAAGCAAGTTTATATAGTAATTATAAACGTTATATAGCACGTCCAAATTATCAAGATTTAAACCCATTTAACTTCTTTTTAAACGACCAAACAATTGTTACTGGTAATCCAAACTTACAACCATCTTTTACCAACCACTATGTTGTTGGAACAGAGATAAGTCAGCGTTATACCATTGAAGCCTATTATAAAGCTATAACTAATCAAATTAACGAATTACCATTACAAGACAACACAAACACCGTATTAGTGTACTCACCAACTAATATTGGAAATACTAGAGAGTTTGGGTTTGATTTTATAACGTATTTTGATATGCTAGATAAGTGGTCCATTTATTTTGTGACGTCATTTTATAATATTCAAGACGACGCTTATTTTAATGATCAACAAATAAAAACTAATCAATGGAGTAATTACTCTGTTTTAAGTAACGATTTTTCATTATTAAAGGATAACAGTCTAAATGCAAATTTTACTTTAACATATGCTAGTAAAAACCAACAAGGATTTCAGATTGTAGATTCTCGACTAATTTCAGATTTATCATTTAGTAAAAAAATGTTTAAAAATAAAGCAACTTTATCTTTAGCATTTGCAGATCTATTTAATCAGCAAGATTTTGCAGTACGTTCTAAATACGCTAATCAAAACAGTCAAAACTTTAATAATCAAGATAACCGTTACGTTAAACTAGGCTTTAGTTATAAGTTTGGAAACACAACGTTACAAACTAATGAGCGTACTAAATCGCTAAAAGAACGTGACCGATTAGAAAAGTAGTATAACCAACTACTTTTTATTATGTTTATGGTTTCTAGGCATTTTATTTAATTGTTGTAGGTAATTTACCAATTCAAGAAACTGAATGGAAAAAATTCAAAATCAGAAACACACAAAAGAGACTTTCTACTACTCTATTTCACGAATGTTGGAAAGAGCATCTTATTATGGTTTTCGTGCTCTTGTGGCACTTTATATGGTTGGAGAAACGCTGAAAATGGAAAGAACTGAAGCATTAACTATTTATGGCTGGCTTGTAGGTTCTTTAGTTTTTTCTCAAATCATCGGTGGAATATTAGGGGACTTGCTTATTGGAAATAAAAAATCAATAATAATTGGTGGAATCATTCAAGCAATCGGAGCATTTAATTTATGTATACCTTCAACAACTGGACTTTATTTAGGATTATTTCTTGTGGTTTTAGGTAGCGGATTTTTCACACCAAATCTTATCTCAAATTTCGGAAAATTATATTTGAATAAAACTAAACTGTTAGATTCAGGGTTTACGATATTTTATCTTGCAATAAATTTAGGTTCGTTTCTTGGTATTTTACTAATTGGTTATTTAGGAGAAACATATGGTTACAATATTGGATTTGTCATATCTGGAATACTAATGCTATTATCAATAATTCCTATGCTTCTTTCAAAAGAAAAAACATTAAAAGAAATTGAAAAAAGTGAATTCCCAATAAGTAAAAGAGTTATAAGTATTTTAATTGCATTTATTGTTGTTGGTCTATTTTGGGGCATTTACGAAATATCAAACATTCGGATTTTTGATTTACAATTACAATTCAGCGAAATATCAACTTTGGGTATTCCAAAACATTTATGGCAATCTGTCAACGCTATCTTTATTTTACCAATTAGTATAATCGCAATTGTTTTATGGACATACTTTTATAGCTCTCAATTTTTTAAATTAATGCTTGGTTTCATTTTTGGAATAATATCATTTGGAATATTGTTTTTAATTCCAGACGTTCCAACCGATAAACACACAGTAATCTATTTGGTGTCCTTACTTTTTCTTGGGATTTCAGAAATTCATATTGCACCTATAATTCATTCAATATTAACAAAATATTCAAACCCGAAATATTTAGCAATCCTAATAAGTATAGCATTTATTCCGACAAGATTATTTTCTATGATTTTTGGATTGTTTAACGATAGATTTTATGACAATCCAATGTTAGGGCTGAAATTCGGAATTATTGCAATGACAGTTATTGGAATCGGACTTATAGGATATGTATTGTGGAATAAAAAAAACTACCTACAACAACGTGTATAATTAATGGCTGGTTCTCGCCTACTTACGAAAATCCTCGCGGATTTTCTATCTGTGATTTATTTGCTAAATTAGGTGCTTAAACACGCCACTAATCATACACAAAACCGTTGTACACAATTTGAAAAAACAATGAACATTAGAATTTTAATGATATTATTTTTAGTTTTTATCAGTTGCAAAAATGTGACTGAAAATAAAACTGAAGAAGCTCAAATTGTAGTTAATTCGACTGGATTGGAAATTAAAACTATCGAAAAACAAAAGGAATATTCAATTAGTAATGGAATTTGGATAAGCACCATAGATTCTTTATCGACTGTTGAGATTAAAGAGAATAAGTGGATATTTAAATATGAAAACGAGAAAACTGAATTAGATGACAATTATGTTTATCTGATTACTGAAAGTGTTTTTGATAATGAAAATTCTATTATTGATGGTGGTTTAATCCTAACCAATGAATCTGATACTTTGAAATACGGAATTGATTACATTTCTGATAAAAATATGACTCTGATTTATTTACCAAGAGGAAATTTTCATCACTATGTAAAAAAAAGAATAAAAACGTTGTACAACAACGTGTATAATTAATTGCTTTGGTCGTTGCTTATTTGGAAAATTCCTTCGGAATTTTCTCGCGCTCGTTTTTGTTTACTAAATTAGTTGCTTAAACACGCCACTAATCATACACAAACACGTTATACCTCATTTGAAAAAAACTGAATGAAAAAAATTGAAACCCAGAGACATCCATTAAAATTCTACGCAACAATAGTATTTGGTTTCCTTTTTTTATTTGCTTTAGGATCATTTACGATTTTCATTGGCTTGGAAAATGAAGCAAGTGACCAATCTAAACACAAACATATCGTTTTGCCAATTATGGGTAGTATTGTTTGTTTTTTAGCGATTTGGATGGTCTATTCATATTGGAAAAACTCACCGAAAATCATTATTGACAAGACTAATGTGAAAATTGGAAATGAAACTTTTAGATTAAACAGTATCAAAGATGTAATACTAACAGGTAAAATGCCTTTTCGCTTCATAATAAATTTTCCAATGGAAGGAACAGCAATTTTATTTGACAATGGTAGAGAAAAGATTTTGTTTGATGATATGTATTCAAATAGTTACGAAGTGAAATCATTTCTTGAACAAGTTATAATCAACAAACAAGAATTTAAAACCAACACAATAAAGAAAATTAACAAAAACGAACTTCGATTTGAAAACACAGAAAAATTTATAGGAAATCAGTTTACAAGTTTAAGAGGGATTTCACTTTGGGGATTAATAGGATTTTTTACTATTCTAATCATAGGCAAAGAAACAAGTATGAAATTAGGTGGTGTAATATTTTTTAGTCTTTTAGGTGCTTTTTGGTTTTTATTACATTATTGGTTAATGCATTATTTTGAACTGACAAGAAAATTCTTAATCGTTCGCAACCATATTTTTATTTGGAAAATGAAGATTTATGATTTATCAGATATAAAAGAAGTTGTATTCGAAACCCAAGGTAATCAACCAAACTGTATGAGAATTATAACAAATAATTTTAAAAATAAACTTTATCCAGCAGGAACATTAAGAAACAAAACTTGGTTGGAAATGAAAAAGAGATTAGAAACAAGAGGAGTGAAAGTAAGAAATGAATGTATTTACGAATAAATAACGTTGTACAACAACGTGTATAATTTATTGCTTGGTTCGAGCCTACTTACTAAAATCCTCGCGTATTTTCTATTCGGTTTTTATTTGCTAACTTACATGCTAAACCACGCAACAAACCATATACAAACCGTTGTACCTCATTTGAAAACTGAACTATGAAAAATAATTTTATCTTAATTTTATTATCAGCACTGCTAATATCTTGTGGTAATGATGATTCATCTGACTTAAACGAAATAATAAGTATAGTTGGTCAGTGGGAAATAACACAACGGACTATTGATGGAAATGAAAATTCTCTAGGAGAATGTGAACCATTCAGTATTTACACATATAACGAGAATGGAACTTATTCTGAATTACATTACGCTGCAGATGTTAATACAGAATGTTTAGATAACCCAAGTATTGAATTTAATGGAACTTGGCAAAAAAATAGTGGAACAAGTTATACTTTTACAAACTCTAATAACGAAACTTCACAATTTCTAATTGAATTTGATTCCAATAACACTTTTACAAAAACATTTTCCGCATCATCAAACCCAAATGACCCAATTGTTCAAACTATAGCCGAAAAATATACAAGAATAGATTAAAAACCGTTTTACAGCAACGTATGTAATCAATTGCTTGGATATCGTCTACTTTTAAATTCCTTCGGAATTTTCTAGGTTAGTATTTGTTTACTAAATTAGTTATTGTAACATCTAGCAAACCATACACAACAACGTTAGCAGTCAGCTAAAAAACCAACGTAAACAAAAAAATGAAAGCAGTTGAGTATATAGAAACGGAAAGAACTATTATGCGTAAACTGACAAAAGAAGATGCTATTGATTTCTACACTTTAAATCTTGACGAAGAAGTATTAAAATTTACAGGAGATAAGCCATTTAAAAATATACAGACTGCTGTTGACTTTTTGACTAACTATGACCAATATGAAAAGTACGGAGTTGGACGACTTGCTGTTATTGACAAAACAACTTTAAAATTTATTGGTTGGTGCGGACTTAAATATAGTCAAGACAAAAACCAATATGATATTGGATTTAGATTTTACAGAAATTATTGGAATAAAGGCTATGCGACTGAAACCGCAAAAAAATGTCTTGATTTTGGGTTTAGCAAACTTAAAATTGAAAAAATAGTTGGTAGAGTAATGAAAGAAAATATTGGATCAATTAAAGTTCTTGAGAAAATTGGAATGACATTTAAAGAAAATTTTGACTTTGATGGACAGCAAGGAGTAATTTACGAACTAATAAGAAGATAAATAAAGCCAGTTGCCAATAACACATAAAATTAATTGCTAAGTAAGAGCCAACTTACTAAATACTCGCTTACTTTCTATCTGTGATTTATTTGCTAACTTTAGTACTTAAATACGTAATAAAACCAGATAAAATCACGTTGCCAATAATACGAAAAATGAAAATCGGTACTAAAATATTAATCCTTTTCTTGACCTTCAATTTTCTTTCATGCAAAGGAATTTCTCAAGAAACGGAAACTGAAAAAACAAGAACAGAAATTCATTTTTCTGACACAGAAAAAAGCTCTATTCCAAAACCAATAGGAATTATAAATGATTACGGACAAATTTTCACGGAATTACAACGCACTGAATTATCCAAAATTCTGTATGATTACGATATTGAAACGTCAAGACAAATTGTGGTCGTTACAGTTGACAGTATAAAACCATATAACGACATCCAAAAATTTGCAACAGATTTAGGACAAACTTGGGGAGTTGGAACAGCCGAAAAAAATAACGGTTTAACAATAGTTGTGTGTAAGCCTTGTAGACAAATCGGAATTGCAACAGGAACTGGAACTGAATTGATTTTGACTAGTGAAATTTGCAAAAAAATAATTGAAGAAAAAATTATACCTGATTTTAAAAATGGAGAATTTTATAACGGAATTAAAATAGGCGTTATAGAATTAATAGAAAAGTGGAAATAAGTACAATTAGCAACACCATGTATAATTTATTGTTAGTGCTTGCCTATTTACTATAATCCTCAAAGATTTTCTATTCAGTTTGTATTTATTAAATTAGGTCTTTAACCACAAAACAGTCCATCATGGAAATAGGAACAAAATTAATTAAAATCAATTGGAAATATCGAGTGCTATTTGCAATAGGTACAGGTCTATTATACGCTTTTATACTCTGGCTTTTTGATTATTTTTCCGATGAAAAAATTTACACAACTAACAGCATTATTTTTCAAGGTGTTTTCTTTGGTTTATTTTTTGGTATCGGATTTCCGTATATAAATCAAAAGCTTGCTGGCAAGTTTTCTAATAAAATAGGACATTTAATTAAACCTGATTTATCACCAGACGAAACTGTTGAAGTAGAAGGTCCTGCTAATTTATTTCGTGGTATGGAAGGTGTAGGCGGAAAAATATTTTTAACTAATAAAAAGTTAATCTTTAAATCGCACAAAATTAATATCCAAACAGGACAAACAGATATTGCCTATGCTGATATTAATCAAATTATAAAACGTAAAACAGCAAAACTAATCGATAACGGAATTAGGATAATTACTAAAGACGGTAAGCAATTTGATTTTGTAGTTAATGAACGTGCAGTATGGTTGGACCACATTAACAATCACCTAAAATAAGATTTTAAGACATTTTAAATTGCCAATAATGTAAATGTGTACAACCTACATTATTAGTGCCTAAAATCACCTTAAAAATTAGTTTAAAACCGTTTTAAACAAAGTAGATTAATCTACCCATTCTGCAATAAACAAATTAGTATCGCGTCCACCACCATTATTTCGGTTAGACGAAAATGCTAACTTTTTACCATCGTTAGAAAACACCGGAAACGCATCAAAAGTTTCACTATGTGTCACACGTTCTAGGTTTTTACCATCAATATCAATTAAGTATAAATTAAACGGAAAACCACGTTCTGCTTCAAAGTTAGAAGAGAATAATACCTTTTTACCACTTGGGTGAAAAAACGGACTCCAATTGGCGTTTCCTAAATCTGTTAATTGGCGTAAATTACTACCATCTGCATTACAAATGTAAAGTTCCATATCTGTTGGTTCTACTAAACCTTCAGCTAATAAATCTTTATAGTCTTTAATTTCTTGTTCTGTTTTTGGTCTAGACGATCGGAAAATAATTTTTGTTCCATCAGGAGAGAAAAACGCACCTCCATCATAACCTAATTCATCTGTAATTTGTTTTACATCACTACCATCCAAATTCATGGTGTATAACTCTAAATCGCCACTTCTAGTAGATGTAAATACAATTTTATCTCCTTTTGGAGATACCGTTGGCTCAGCATCATAACCAACCTCATTGGTCAATTGCTTAACAATATTACCTTCTAAATCTGCTACAAAAATGTCAAATGTATCATAAACAGGCCAAATGTATTTTCCGTTTTTACGTAAAGGTGTATCTGGACAATCTTTGTCTGCTAAATGTGTTGACGCATAAATAATATGTTTATTATCTGGCATAAAGTAAGAGCATGTAGTACGTCCCATTCCTGTACTTACCATTGGTGGTGCAATACTATCAAAGGTTTGATTGGCGTCCATTAAAAACATTTGGTCACAACCAACATTCCATTTTTTGTAATTAGATTGAAACACTAATTTACTATCATCAAAACTCCAATAGGCTTCGGCATTATCTCCTCCAAAAGTCACTTGGCGTAAATTTTTAAAATGAGTTTCTTCTGGATAAATCAAAGGGTTTTTTACTTCAGTAACTTCAGGTTTTACAGTGGTATTAGTAACGTCAGTTTTAGTCTCATTTTTACAAGAAAAAAGAACAGCAGTAACTAGTAAAATTCCGAATAAGCGTGTTTTCATAATAGGTTTTATTAAATGGCTTTAATTGCCTAATTTTGAGTAAAATTAATACTTCTTATCATGAAATTAATAAAACTACTTGTTTTTTTACTTGTTTTTACCTCATGTAAACACGAAATTATTAAAGAAATAACCATTCAAGAGGATGTCCAGTTTTTAGCTGATGATGCTTTGGAAGGTCGTCAAACAGGTACTATTGGCGAGCAAAAAGCTGCAAAATACATTGCAGAGCGTTTTAAAAATTTAGGCTTAACACCAAAAGGAACCGATGGTTATTTTCAGGCGTTTTCGTTTAAACCAAAAACAGATCCACATCAAGAAGTAAAGTATAATGTAAAAGATGGTGACAGTACAATTACTGGTACAAACGTGCTTGGTTTTATTGATAACAAAGCCCAGAACACTGTAATTATTGGCGCACATTATGACCACTTAGGTTATGGTGCAGAAGGAAGTTTATTTAGAGGCGAAAAAAAAGAAATCCATAATGGAGCAGATGACAACGCAAGTGGAGTAGCAGTACTACTAAATTTAGCACAAAAGCTAAAGGCTAAAAACAAAAATAATAATTATTTATTTATCACATTTTCTGGCGAAGAAATGGGCTTATTAGGCTCTAATTATTACACAAAAAATCCAACAATAGATAACAAAAAAGCCAATTATATGATTAACATGGATATGGTTGGTCGTTTAAAAGCAGACAGTACATTGGCAGTTTATGGTGTTGGTACGTCACCAATTTTTAAGCAAACCTTACAAGCGCATAATAACCGTTTTAAGTTGGTACAAAAAGAGTCTGGAGTTGGACCAAGTGATCATACTAGTTTTTATAATTCTGACATACCTGTATTGCACTTTTTTACAGGTCAGCATGAAGATTACCACAAACCATCTGATGATACAGAGCGTTTACATTTTAATGGTATGCAAATCATTTCTAATTACATTTTTGAAATCATTACAGATTTAGATAATAACGGAAAACTACCTTTTAGAAAAACAAAAAATGAAAGCGAAGAAGTGCCTCGATTTAAAGTAGGACTTGGTGTAATACCAGATTATTTATTTGACGGAAAAGGCATGCGTATTGATGGTATTAGCGAAGACAAACCAGCACAAAAAGCAGGCCTACAAAAAGGTGATATAGTTGTTAAACTTGGTGATAGTACTGTTTTTGATATGATGAGTTATATGAAAGTTTTAGCAACCTTTAAAGCAGGTGATAAAACTAATGTTACAATAGATAGACAAGGGAAAATGGTTGATGCTGTAATCCAGTTTTAATGCAATTAACAAACAAGGACATAATAACAAAAATACACTTAATCATATCTGTGTGTATTGTTGTTCCTGTGTCCTTTTTTTATGGTTTTAATCAAAGCTCTCAGTTCGATATTCATTTAGACACTATTGACGAGCATAATTTTTTCAAAGCCATTATGGGTCTGTATTTAGGGTTTTCTATCCTCTGGATTTTAGGCGTTTTTAAAGCCAATTATCTTAAAATAGCATTAGTAACCAATATGATATTTATGCTGGGTTTAGGTTTTGGAAGGATGCTAAGTATGATATTAGATGGTGTGCCAACCTTTGGTTATCAATTCGGGACTTTTGCAGAGTTATTTTTAGGGTTTTATGGATTGTGGGTATTGCTAAGCCATCATACTACCACAAATACCTAAACTAACTATTACATAAACAGCAGCTAGTATAAATAATACTTTAGCTGCTTTTTTGTTTTTTTTAAGTAAAGCAAAACCAATAATAGCTAATAAAATAGCTGGTCCAAACATAATAGCAGCAAAAAATAAGACTATTCCGTCGTAATTTCCACCTCCTCCAGTAGCTTCTATTAAAAAAAATGTATTCATAAAATTCCGCAATAGCCTAAGCTAATTAATACATAAATAGCAGTTAAAATACCAATAACTTTAGCTGTTTTTCGCTTTTTGTTTCTTAAAGATAACGCAATAATTGTTGCAATTATTGGAACACCATAAAAGATAAAAAGCAGCAGTAATATAGTACTTCCGCTAATATTCAAAATCATTACTTGAAGCATATTTTATTTTTTATGATTAAAAATAGTAGTAGTATAACTCTATTTTTATTTGTACTTAGTAATTACATCTGGTTTCTAAGTTGTTCTAAGCGTGCTTTTTTATCATCACGATAAAACAAATTCATGGTTTCAAAAGGGATAATTTTATTGTCTTTATCTACAATATGCACACACGATTTTTTAATAGCTCTAACATCAAAGTTATAAGCATCAATAAACTGCATAACAATCACTCTAAATAAATTATCATACCCTAACTCTGGAGCATCAATATTAGGCAAGCAACACATGATAGATTTTAGGTTTTCTTCTGCTACCTCAACCGAGTTTCCTGTGCTAAATAACTCTATCATTTTACCTTGCAGTGCTTCATCTTGCTCGTAAATAATAGTGTTTTTGCTATTATCTAATAAATCGTTTGGATTAATATAACGCGTTAACGGAAACACTTCATCGCCTAGTTTAAGTGCGTAACCCATAACCAGAGCATCAGGATTACAAGGTACAGGAAGTAAATCGTCCGCATTAAAAATAGTGGTTTGTTCCATTATTTTTCGACGTACCTCAGTAATGGTCATCCGATCCGTTTCTGGATTAAAATTATCTAATCGACCAGCAATTTGAGTTGGTTGTAAGGTCACACCTCTAACACATTTTTGTTTTAAAGCGTAGTCAATAATTTTACCAATTTCGCCATCATTTAATCCCTTTTGTAGTGTGACCACTAAAGTTGTTGATAGGTTTAATTTGTTTAGGTTTTCAATAGCCTGTTTACGGATATCATTTAAATCGGCACCACGAAGCTCGCGCAGCACACTGTTTTCAAACGAATCAAATTGTAAATAAATTTCAAAGTCAGGAGCGTAGGTTTTTAGTCTTTCCGCGAAAGCAAAATCTTTAGCAATTTTAATCCCATTAGTATTCAACATTAAATGCCTAATCGGTAACGTTTTAGCATAGTCCATAATTTCCCAAAACTGAGGATGTATTGTTGGCTCTCCACCAGAAATTTGCACTACATCAGGTTCCTTTTCGTTTCTAACAATAGTATCCAACATAGCTTTAACCTCTTCTAAAGTACGATGCCTTCCATATGTCGGAGACGATCCTGCATAACAAGTTGGACACGTTAAATTACAACGATCCGTCACCTCAACAACCGTCAAACAACTGTGCTGCTCGTGGTCTGGACACAAACCACAATCGTAAGGACAACCATAATCCGTTTTAGTATTAAAAGTATAAGGTGTTTCGCTAGGCTTATTGTAGTTGCGTATGTTTTTATAATACTCAATATCATCAGCAATTAACACCTTGCTATTGCCATGTTCCTTGCAACGTTTTAACATGTAAACATTATCATTTTCAAAGACAATTTTAGCATCCACACGTTTTAAACACTCGGGACACAAGCTTAATGTAAAGTCGTAATAGGTATAATTTCTAACTGGCATTTTCTGTAATTTATGTTATTTGAGCGTTACCACAAGGGTCGCGCTATCCACTAAATCTTTTTTACTTGTTTTCGATACATTTTGCTCATGCTTCACAAAACACTCAAACTGACGTAAAAAAGGATACCGTTTCTATCGCTAACGCTGGTGTTTGCTAAGTAAAAGACTAGCAATAAACTTGCTGTAATACAACCAACAAATTACACATAATATTTGGATACTACTTAAACCAATAGTATAAAATACATTAGGTTTTAAAAACTCGATACAAAACCTAAAGCCAAAATAACTGAGCATAAAAATCTTAAACAAATCTCCGTTTTTTAACTGTAATCTATTGTTTACAGTTTTTAAAGCTATAAATAAAAAGATTAAAAAAAACAGTTCATATAAAGACGTTGGATGTCGCAGTAAGCCATCACCTAAATCCATTCCAAAAGCAGAAGTAGTGACCTTACCATAAGTAAACTCGTTAATACCAGATAAAAAACAACCAACACGACCAATAAAAATTCCTAAAATTATAGGGAAGACAAATAAATCTCCAGACGATTGCTTTTCGTTAATTATTTTCTTAGCCAATTCCACACCAAGTAAACCGCCAAATAAACCACCCATTATGGTTTTTGTGTTTAGTAATGTAATGGCATTTTTTAATGTAAATTCAATTAAAGGATTTTCCAAAAATCCAACCAATCTTGAGCCAACTAAAGCACCTAAAGCTGCACCTAAAATAATAGAGAGTCGGTTATTGGTGTTAATAATATCTGTATTGCGTCTTCTTAAAAACACATAATATCTATACGCTATAAAAAAGGCGAGATATTCTAATATAAGGTGAATATTTATGTTAACGCCAAAAAGCTCAGGGTTGAAGGGTAGGTCCAAATAATGATAGATTATTAGTTAAATATACACAATTACCTAAAAAACACTAATTTTGCACCAAAATTGTATCGTGGTAAAAATAGGTAATATAGAACTTCCAGACTTCCCGTTGTTGTTAGCACCAATGGAAGATGTGTCAGATCCACCATTTAGAGCGTTGTGTAAAGAGCAAGGAGCAGATGTGGTGTATACAGAGTTTGTAAGTAGCGAAGGTTTAATACGTAATGCAGCAAAAAGCGTTATGAAATTAGATATTTACGAAAAAGAACGTCCTGTAGGTATCCAAATCTTTGGAGCTAATTTGGATAGTATGTTACAAACCATTGATATAGTAGCAGAGTCTAAACCAGATATTATTGACATCAATTTTGGTTGTCCTGTTAAAAAGGTTGTTAGTAAAGGTGCAGGAGCAGGAATCTTAAAAGATGTCTGCTTAATGGAACAACTAACTGCAGAGATGGTTAAACGTACCAATATTCCAATTACTGTAAAAACACGTTTAGGTTGGGATCACGATTCTATTAGAATTGTTGAGGTGGCAGAACGACTTCAAGATGTAGGTTGTAAAGCTATTGCAATACATGGTCGTACCAGAGCACAAATGTATAAAGGTGAAGCAGACTGGAAACCAATTGCACAGGTAAAAAATAATCCACGTATGCATATTCCTGTTTTTGGAAATGGTGATGTCGATACACCAGAAAAAGCAATGTTAATGCGTGATCAATTTGGTTTAGATGGTTGTATGATTGGTCGTGCAACCATTGGTAATCCTTGGTTTTTTAAACAAGTAAAACACTTTTTTGAAACAGGAGCGCATTATAGACCAATTACTATGCAGGAGCGTGTGGAAGCAGCTAGAAGACACTTACAAATGTCTATAGATTGGAAAGGAGAAATCCTTGGTGTTTTTGAAACAAGACGTCATTATACAAACTACTTTAAAGGTATTCCGCATTTTAAAGAGCATCGTATGAAAATGGTAACTAGTGATGCATCTAAAGATGTATTTGCTGCTTTTGATGAGGTTTTAGAAAAGTTTGGTGACTTTGAGTTTACTGAGTAGTGAGCAAAATACTTAGTTAAGCAAAGCGCAACTATATACAACAATAAGCGCAAGAAGGATGAAGCAATATGTCTGAGCTCCTCGAAGAGAGCGAGTTGCGCGAGCCTGTTTGCCTGTTAAGGCAACTTGTCCAAATATTTTAATTAGTTTTTACTAAATCGCGTGTGATACGTGAGGCTGCTATTTTTGAAGCTATTATCCCTAAAACTGAAATAGTAAGCATTACTATTACAAAGTTTTTAAAATGAATGGCTACAGGATAAGGTAAGCTTGGTGTAATCATTATTAAGTCAAAGCTAGCTTGTAATTGTACGATTGCGTAACCTATAACTAATCCTAAAAAACCTCCAATAACAGTCATTAAAACGCCTTGATAAAAAAAGATGTTTCTTATGTCTTTTACTGTTGCTCCTATATTATATAATGTACTTAGGGTTTTCTTTTTATCCAAAATCATCATGATAATGGAGCCTATAACGTTAAATAATGCAATAATTAATACTAAAGTAAAGATTAGATAGACTGCTAAATTCTCTGTGTTTAGCATTTTGTATATCGCATCGTTTAATTGATCTTTATTTTTAATAATGACGTTTTGACCGATTATAGTTTTAATTTTATCTTTAACAGCGTCCTCATCTGCATCTTCTGTTAATTTAAATTCTAAGCTGGTAATTTGATTGGGTTGGTAATTTAATAATTGACGTGCAGTATCAATAGATGCAAAAATGTACTTATTGTTAAGTTCTTCGTTAATATCATAAATACCTACATTTATGGTGTTTACTTGGTTTAGTGCTTGGTTTTGAGAGGTGATTTGACCTTTTCCTGGTTTTGGAACAGATAAGGTGACTGTTTTACTGTAATCGTTTACAAATACAGATAATCTATTAGATATTGCCCAACCAACAACTATTTGTGGTGTGTCTTGGTACAGCCAATTACCATAAGGTATAACAGAGTCTATAGCTGTTATTTTGTTATAATTGTTGTCTACACCTTTGATGTAAGCTGGATGGTTATTACCATCTGACGAAGCAATAATACGCTCTTCTATTATTCTAGAAAAGTTGGCAATACCATCTATAGCGTGTAATTGTTTATTCTGACTATCGTTTAAAGTAAAAGATTTACCAATAGTAGTTTCAGCTTTCAGATCAGGATCAATAATACTTGAAAATTCTAGCGTAAAATCCCTTAAACCAGCAAAACCTGATAATACAATAAACAATGAAGCAGCACCTAAAACAATACCTACAATAGCAATTATTGTAATAAAGTTAATAGCATTATTACTGCTTTTACTGCGTATGTAGCGTTTTGCTATGTATAAAGAAAAATTCAATTAACCTTTACTGCGTTTATCTAATAAATCCGGATTTTGAATTGGATTATCTTCACCCTTAAGTGATTTTTCAATTTTATCAATGTGCTCTAAACTGTCATCAACATAAAACTCTAATACAGGCATTCTGCGTAGTTGGTTTTTTGTACGTTGTGCCAATTCATGTCTAATCATTGGTTTATTAGCTCTAATTCCTTCTAAAAGCTCTTTAGCTTTATTGTTAGGAAATATGCTTAAATATACTTTAGCATCTGTTAAATCGGCAGTTACTCTAACTTTAGATACAGATATAATTATACCTCTCATTCCACCTTGTGTAGCAGCTCCTTGAAGGATATCTACTAAATCACGTTGTAAAACCGAAGCTATTTTTTTTTGTCTTTGACTTTCTTCCATAGTGCAAAAATAGTTGTTATTACAAGAATATATTACTTTTAAGCCATAATTAAGCAAATATTATACCCTAAAATACATAAAAAATGAAAAAGATAGAACATATTGGTATAGCTGTTAAAAATTTAGAAGAATCTAACGCGCTTTTTGCGAAGCTTTTTGGCAAATCGCATTACAAAATAGAAGCTGTAGAGAGTGAAGGTGTAAACACTTCTTTTTTTAAAGTAGGTCCAAACAAGATAGAATTATTGGAAGCAACCAAGCCAGAAAGTCCAATTGCTAAGTTTTTAGAGAAAAAAGGAGAAGGGATTCATCACATTGCATTTGCAGTTGAGGATATAAAATCAGAAATTTTAAGATTAAAATCTGAAGGGTTTATAGTCCTTAATGAAACACCTAAAAAAGGGGCAGACAACAAGTTAGTCGCTTTTTTACACCCTAAATCATCAAACGGTGTGTTAATAGAGTTATGTCAAGACATCAAGTAATTAAAAAAAGGTTTGCAAGATTTTAAAAATAGTAGTAATATTGCAATCCGATTTCGGGTCCTATAACTCAGCTGGTTAGAGTATCTGACTCATAATCAGAAAGTCCCTGGTTCGAGCCCAGGTGGGACCACCATCAAAACCGATTCATTAATTTGAATCGGTTTTTTTGTTTAACAAATTAGGATAGTAAAAATAAAATTCTAATATTTGACCTTACAATGAGCAAACAAGTCATTATTATCATTTCTATTATTAGCATCGTGATTATTTCACGAAGCCAAGGAATGCTATGATGAATTTAAACATATAATTTATTTAAAGCCTTCCTTTTTCGGAAGGCTTTTTTTGTATAAAATATTATAGTATTGAGTATCATATAAATTAGCAGTTAAACAGTTGATAATCAATATTTTATTAAGTATTTTGCAGTATTGAGTTTAACTTGAAGTAAATAACAGTAATAGTCAAATAAAAGCAAATAAGTAATTTAGATTTAGTAGACATAAACATGAAACAACTAAACAAATACAGTAAAACAGTTACACAAGATCCAACACAACCAGCAGCACAAGCCATGTTGCATGCTATCGGGTTAACCAAAGAAGATTTTTTTAAACCTATTGTAGGTATAGCAAGTACAGGTTACGAAGGTAATCCATGTAATATGCACCTCAATGATTTAGCAAAATTGGTTAAAGAGGGTACAAAAAATGAAGACGTAGTCGGATTAATTTTTAATACTATTGGCGTAAGTGACGGAATTTCTATGGGAACTCCAGGTATGCGTTACTCATTACCATCTCGAGATATTATTGCAGATTCTATGGAAACTGTTGTGCAGGCTATGAGTTATGATGGTTTGATTACAGTTGTTGGATGCGACAAAAATATGCCAGGAGCCTTAATGGCAATGATTAGGTTAAACCGTCCAAGTATTTTAGTGTATGGAGGAACCATTGATTCTGGTTGCCATAACGGAAAAAAACTAGACGTGGTTTCTGCTTTTGAAGCTTGGGGAAGTAAAGTTGCTGGAACCATGGAAGAAACCGAATACCAAAACATTGTAGAAAAAGCATGTCCAGGAGCAGGAGCTTGTGGTGGTATGTATACCGCAAATACTATGGCTTCTGCAATTGAAGCTTTAGGGATGACTTTACCATTTAACTCATCTAATCCAGCATTAAGTGATGCTAAAAAAGAAGAGTCTGTTAAAGCAGGTGAAGCCATGCGTGTGTTGTTAGAAAACGACATTAAGCCTTCAGATATTATTACGCGTAAATCTCTAGAAAACGCTGTAAGATTAGTCACTATTTTAGGAGGTTCTACAAATGCAGTACTTCATTTTTTAGCAATTGCAAGAGCAGCAGATATCGATTTCACTTTAAAAGATTTTCAAGATATAAGCGATAATACACCATTTTTAGCCGACTTAAAACCTAGCGGAAAATATCTAATGGAAGATGTTCACGCTGTTGGCGGAATTCCTGCTGTTCTAAAATATTTATTGAAAAAAGGATTAATTCATGGCGATTGTTTAACCGTTACAGGAAAAACAATTGCAGAGAATTTATTGGATGTTGCAGATTTAACTGAAGGTCAAGATGTAATAAAGCCAATTGAAGAGCCAATAAAAATTTCAGGTCACTTAAGAATGCTTTATGGGAATTTGGCAACCGAAGGAAGTGTTGCTAAAATTACAGGAAAAGAAGGTTTAAAGTTTATTGGTAAAGCAAAAGTGTTTGAAGGAGAATATGCTGCAAATGATGGCATACGTGATGGATTAGTAGAAAAAGGAGATGTTGTCGTAATCCGTTATGAAGGTCCAAAAGGCGGACCAGGAATGCCAGAAATGCTAAAGCCAACTGCTGCAATAATGGGAGCAGGTTTAGGTAAAGATGTGGCATTAATTACAGACGGTCGCTTCTCTGGAGGAACGCATGGTTTTGTAGTTGGGCACATTACTCCAGAAGCTCAAGAAGGTGGTAATATAGCCTTAGTAAAAGATGGCGATATGATTACCATTGATGCCGAAACAAACTCCATTGTTTTGGAGGTTTCAGAAGAAGAATTGCAAAAAAGAAGACAGGACTGGAAAGCACCAGATTTAAAATTTAAACGAGGTGTGTTATACAAATATGCTAAAACCGTATCGTCTGCCTCAAAAGGATGTGTTACTGACGAGTTTTAAATAAATAATAATTATCCTAAGCAGATTAATATGGATACAAAAACAATAAAAAAAGAAACAAACACAACGCAAACCACAGAGCGTATTTCTGGTAGCGAAGCTATAATAAAATGTTTATTAGCCGAAGGAGTTGATATTCTTTATGGATATCCTGGAGGAGCAATAATGCCTGTCTATGACCAGCTTTATAAATACCAAGACAAAATTCATCATGTGTTAACACGTCATGAGCAAGGTGCAACACATTCTGCTCAAGGTTATGCACGTATTTCGGGTAAAGTTGGTGTTGCAATTGCAACGTCTGGACCAGGAGCAACTAACTTAATTACAGGTATTGCAGATGCACAAATAGATAGTACACCAATGGTTTGTATTACAGGTCAAGTAGCCTCGCATTTACTAGGTAGTGATGCTTTTCAGGAAACAGATATTGTTGGTATTTCTACTCCAGTTACAAAATGGAATTGTCAGGTTACCAAAGCTTCTCAGATTCCTGAAGCAATAGCTAAAGCATTTTACATTGCTAAAAGTGGTCGTCCAGGACCTGTTTTAGTAGATATTACAAAAGATGCACAGTTTGAAGAATTCGATTTTAAATACAAAAAATGTAAAGGCATCAGAAGTTATAATCCGATTCCAAAATTAGATCATAAAGCGCTTGAAGCTGCTGCAAAATTGATAAATAAAGCCAAAAAACCAATGATAGTTTGGGGTCAAGGCGTTATTTTGGGAGAAGCAGAAGCACAATTTAAGGCTGTAGTAGAGAAAGCAGGGATTCCGGCTGCATGGACTATTTTAGGTGCTTCAGCAATGCCAACTTCACATCCTTTAAATATTGGTATGGTTGGTATGCATGGTAATTATGCGCCAAACGTTTTAACCAACCAATGCGATGTTTTAATTGCAATTGGTATGCGTTTCGACGATCGTGTTACTGGTAATTTAGCAACGTATGCTAAGCAAGCAAAAGTGATTCATTTTGAAATTGATCCAGCCGAAATTGATAAAAACGTTAAAACAGATGTGGCAGTTTTAGGTGATGCAAAACAAAGTTTAGCTGCCTTACTTCCGCTTTTAGAAGAAAAAACACATCCAGAATGGCATCAACAGTTTAAAGATTTATATGCTATTGAATATGAAAAAGTAATAAAAAACGACATCCATCCTACAAAGGAAGGTTTAACAATGGGTGAAGTTTTACAAGAAATTAATAACCAAACTAAAGGTGATGCAGCAATTGTTACAGACGTTGGTCAACACCAAATGATAGCCTGTCGTTATGCCAATTTTAATAAAACAAGAAGCAATATCACTTCTGGTGGATTAGGTACCATGGGCTTTGGCTTACCTGCTGCAATTGGAGCAAAAATGGCTGCTCCAGATCGCGAGGTTATTTCCATTTCAGGAGATGGTGGTTACCAAATGACTATTCAGGAGTTAGGGACTATTTTTCAGCAAAAAACACCAGTTAAAATTGTGGTTTTAAATAACGAGTTTTTAGGAATGGTTAGACAGTGGCAAGAATTATTTTTTGATAAACGCTATGCTTCAACCGAAATGACAAATCCAGATTTTGTGGCTATTGCTAAAGGCTATTCTATTGCAGCACAAAAAGTAACAAAACGCGAAGAACTAAAAGATGCAGTAGCTAAAATGATAAACACAGATGGACCTTATTTTTTAGAAGTTTGTGTTGAAAAAGAAGGTAAGGTATTTCCAATGATAGAAACAGGAGCATCAGTTTCAGATATAAGATTAGAGTAATATGAATCAAGAAAACAAACTATACACAGTGACCATTTATACGGAAAATAATATCGGATTATTAAATCGTATTTCGGCAATTTTTCAACGTAGACATATTAATGTTGAAAGTATCAATTCTTCCGTTTCAGAAATTGAAAATGTAACCAAGTGGATTATGGTGGTAAAGCTTTCTGAAGAACAAATTAAAAAAATTATCGGTCAGATTGAAAAGCAAGTAGAAGTTATAAAAGCCTACTACCATACTGAAGATGAAATCATTTACCAAGAGTCTTGCATCTTTAAAATGAAATCGGATTTATTGTTTGGTGATAGCCAATTTCCGGATATTATTAAGGAGAATAACGCCAGAATTGTAATTGTAAACAAGCAATTTTTTGTGATAGAAAAATCTGGTAAAAAGGAAGAAATTGATGATTTGTATAAAGTGCTTAGCACATACGGAATCATGCAATTTACACGTTCGGGACGTATTGCAATTACTAAAGACGAGATGAAAATATCAACAATGCTAGAAGCATTTCAAAATTAAAAAACAAAAACAATGTCAAATTATTTTAACACATTACCATTAAGAGCACAATTAGAGCAATTAGGAAAATGTAGATTCATGGATGCTTCAGAGTTTGAAGATGGTGTTAATGCATTAAAAGACAAAAAAATTGTAATTATTGGTTGTGGCGCACAAGGTTTAAATCAAGGGTTAAATATGCGTGATTCAGGTTTAGATATTTCGTATGCATTAAGGCAGCAAGCTATTGATGAGAAACGTGCGTCTTACAAAAATGCTACCGATAACGAATTTAATGTTGGTACGTATGAAGCGTTAATTCCTACTGCAGATTTAGTATTAAACTTAACACCAGACAAGCAACACACAAACGTGGTAAAAGCAGTAATGCCTTTAATGAAAAAAGGGGCTACGCTAAGTTATTCTCACGGATTTAATATTGTTGAAGAAGGCACTAAAATAAGAGAAGATATAACTGTAATTATGGTTGCTCCAAAATGTCCAGGAACCGAAGTGCGTGAAGAATATAAACGTGGTTTTGGTGTACCAACATTAATTGCTGTACATCCAGAAAACGATCCAGAAAACAAAGGTTGGGCTCAGGCTAAAGCTTATGCAGCTGCAACTGGTGGTCATCGTGCAGGTGTTTTAGAATCGTCTTTTGTGGCTGAGGTAAAAAGTGATTTAATGGGTGAGCAAACCATTTTATGTGGTTTGTTACAAACAGGAGCAATTTTATCGTTCGATAAAATGGTCGCAGAAGGTATTGAGCCTGGTTATGCTGCAAAATTAATTCAGTTTGGTTGGGAAACCGTTACTGAAGCTTTAAAACATGGTGGAATTACTAATATGATGGACCGTTTATCCAATCCAGCAAAAATAAAAGCCTATCAATTATCTGAAGAATTAAAAGACATCATGCGTCCTTTATTCGAGAAGCATATGGACGATATTATTTCGGGTCACTTCTCTAAAACCATGATGGAAGATTGGGCAAATGATGATGTAAATCTTTTAAAATGGAGAGCAGAAACTGGTGAAACTGCTTTTGAAAAAACGACGTTAACAACAGAGCATATTTCTGAACAAGAATATTTTGACCATGGAACGTTATTGGTAGCTTTTGTAAAATCTGGTGTAGAACTAGCATACGAAACTATGGTAAGTGCAGGAATTATTGAAGATTCTGCCTATTACGAGTCGCTTCACGAATTACCATTAATAGCAAACACAATTGCCAGAAAAAAATTATTTGAAATGAATAGAGTAATTTCTGATACTGCAGAATATGGTTGCTATTTATTTGATCATGCTTGCAAGCCATTATTGACAGATTTCATGAAAACAGTGGAAACAGATATTATTGGTAAAGCATTTGCAACTACAAATGGAGTAGATAATGTGGAGTTAATAGCTGTAAACGATGCGATTAGAAATCATCCAATCGAAACAGTTGGTAAACGATTAAGAGCAGCAATGACTGCAATGAAAATTATAAAATCTGATGTAAAATCAGAAGAATCAGTTTTAGCTTAAATCTATTGTCATTCCGAATTAATTTCGGGATCTCATAAAACATGGAAAACACCACCACAACATACAGGCCTACATTAGAAGCTGTTGAAGCTGCTGCCAAAAAATTAAAAGGCGTTGCTGCTGTGACTCCTTTAATTTCAAACATGAGATATTCAAAGCAATTTGAAGCAAACATCATGTTTAAACGCGAAGACTTACAACAAGTACGCTCTTATAAAATTAGAGGAGCTTACAATAAAATGTCATCTTTAAATAAAGCTGAAGCTGAAAAAGGAATTGTATGCGCAAGTGCAGGAAACCATGCACAAGGCGTGGCGTTATCTTGTAAATTGTTAAAAATAAAAGGGACCATTTTCATGCCTTCTCCAACTCCTAATCAAAAGGTGGAACAGGTTAAAATGTTTGGAGAAGACTATATAGAAGTGGTGTTGGTAGGCGATACGTTTGATGATGCTTACCATGCAGCGATGGAAGATTGCAAGCGTTTAAACAAAGCGTTTATTCACCCATTTAACGATAAAAAAGTTATTGAGGGTCAAGCAACAGTAGGTTTAGAGATTATAAATCAAACGGAGTCTCACCCAATAGATTACGTTTTTGTACCTATTGGAGGAGGTGGTTTGTCTTCAGGGTTATCATCCGTTTTTAAGTTGTTATCACCACAGACAAAAATTATAGGTGTAGAGCCAAAAGGCGCACCTTCGATGTTAACTTCAATACGAAATAATAAAAACACGGAGTTAGATGAGATTGATAGTTTTGTAGATGGTGCAGCTGTTAAGCGTGTTGGTGATTTAAATTTTGCCATTTGTAAAGAGACATTACATCGTGTGGTTACTGTAGATGAAGGTAAAATTTGTCAAACTATTTTAGATTTATATAATAAAGAAGCAATTGTCGCAGAGCCTGCAGCAGTTTTAAGTTTATCGGCTTTAGATTATTTTAAAGAAGAAATTAAAGGTAAAAATATAGTTTGCGTTATAAGTGGAAGTAATAATGATATTACGCGTACTCCAGAAATTAAAGAACGCGCATTATTACATGCTAATTTAAAGCACTATTTTATAATTAAATTTCCGCAACGTGCAGGTGCTTTACGCGAATTTGTAGTGGATATTTTAGGTCCAACAGATGATATTACACACTTTGAATACACCAAAAAAGTAAACCGAGAAAATGATGTTGCTGTGGTTGGAATTGAGTTAAAATCTCCAAATAATTTAGAGCCTTTAATTACAAAAATGAAGTGTCATAATTTTTATGGAGATTATCTAAATGATAAACCAGATTTGTTTCAGTTTTTAGTATGATTTTGATAATTATGAGCTTAAAAACTTTCAAATTCGTAAAAATTCATTAAAAAACACAAAAATTAAATGTTTGTATTAAATTAAATTATACGTTTGCATCATGTTTACAACTCTAAATAAAAACGAAAGACCCACAAGTTTGCTATTACGCAGACGACGTCGCTAATACGCATACTTCAAGCTTTTAGTTAATAGTTTTTATTTTTTTTCAGACAGTGAACAATTCAACACAAATATTTCCTTTTTTAAATACAGTTATTAGAAATAATAACAGGATTGTTGTGCGTCCAATTTTACGTCGACGCCCTTAAGGGTGTGCTTCTATTTATAGAACTTAGGTGAGTCCGGTTCTCCATTCAAAACAAAATTCCTGCATAGACAGGAATCTCAAAATCAAAATATTACTTTTTTAATTATTAAAACCAATTACAATGGAAATTGTTATTGCTAATAAATCGCATAGTGTTTACGCAGATATTATTTGCCAAACCATTGCAGATGCTGCTCAAGTTAGAGGTACTGGTATTGCAAAACGTAAACCGGAATATATCATTACTAAAATGGAAAACGGTAATGCTGTTATCGCTTTAGAAGGCGATAAGTTTGCAGGATTTTGCTATATCGAACAATGGAGTCATGGTAAATTTGTGGCTAATTCAGGGTTAATTGTACATCCGGATTTTAGAAATATTGGCTTAGCTAAACAAATCAAACAGAAAATATTCGAGCATTCTAGAACCAAATTTCCGGATGCTAAAGTATTTAGTATCACCACAGGTTTAGCAGTTATGAAAATGAATAGCGATTTAGGCTATAAACCAGTGACGTTTTCAGAATTGACCACAGATCAAAGTTTTTGGAATGGTTGTCAAACATGTAAAAACTTTGATGTTTTGACCAGAACAGAACAGAAAATGTGTTTATGTACAGGCATGCTGTACGATCCTTCAAAAGAAGTAAAACAAACTCACCAACACAAATACGATAAAAAAGTGTGGACCAGATTAAAGAACATAAAACAGAGCATGTTCCTAAAAAAAGAAAAAAGAGATGAGTAAAAAATTAGTCATAGCATATAGTGGTGGATTAGACACATCCTATTGCGCAGTAAGTTTAAGTAAAGCAGGATATGATGTGCACGCAGTAAGTGTAAATACTGGTGGTTTTACTGTTGAAGAAATAAAAACTATTGAAGCGAATGCCTATAAAATGGGAGTATCAACCTATAAAAATATTGACGCAATTGCTTCGTATTACGATAAAGTGATCAAGTATTTAATCTTCGGAAATGTGCTGAAAAACAACACCTATCCATTATCAGTAAGTGCTGAACGTATTATACAAGCTATCGAAATTATTGAATATGCTAAAAGTATTGATGCCGAATATATCGCACACGGAAGCACAGGAGCAGGAAACGATCAAGTACGTTTTGATATGATTTTTCAAACCTTAGCACCACATATTAAAATTATTACACCAATTAGAGACGGAAGTTTAAGCAGACAACAAGAAATTGATTACTTAAAAGCAAACGGTATTGAAGTATCTTGGGAAAAGGCAAAATATTCTGTTAATAAAGGACTTTGGGGAACTAGTGTTGGTGGAGAAGAAACATTAACATCAGAAAAACCATTACCAGAATCGGCATTTCCATCTCAATTAAAACATGCGGAAGAAGAGAAAGTTACTTTAACTTTTTTAAAAGGAGAATTGGTTGCTATTAACGGAATTGAAAACGCATCAGAAGTAAATATTGAAGTACTAAACAACCTTGCGTCTGCCTACGCAATTGGTAGAGATATTCACGTAGGTGATACAATTGTTGGTATAAAAGGTCGTGTTGGTTTTGAAGCTGCAGCAGCTTTAATTACTATAAAAGCACACCATTTATTAGAAAAACATACGTTGACCAAATGGCAATTACAACATAAAGAATATTTAGCAAGTTTCTACGGAATGCATCTGCACGAAGGTCAATATTTAGATCCAGTAATGCGAGATATGGAAGCTTTTTTACAAAGCAGTCAAGACAAAGTCTCAGGAGATGTTTTTGTAACACTAAAACCATATCATTTCAATTTAGATGGTATTACATCAAAGCATGATTTAATGAACGCAAAATTTGGAAGTTATGGTGAAGAAAATAAAGGTTGGACTGCAGATGAAGCTAAAGGGTTTATCAAAATTGTAGGGAATCAGAACAAAATCTATCAACAAGTAAACTCTGGAATTTAGTCTTGCTGAACTTGTTTCAGTATCTCAAAAAATTAAGATTTAAACATGAAAAAAATAGAAATAGGAATCATTGGAGGCGCAGGTTACACAGCAGGAGAGTTAATTAGATTGTTGTTAAATCATCCAAAAGCAAACATCAATTTTATTTACAGTACCTCTAATACTGGAAATAAGATATATAAAGTACATCAAGATTTAATTGGTAGCACAGATTTGGAGTTTACCAATGAAATTAACGCAGAAGTGGATATGTTATTCTTGTGTTTAGGTCACGGAAATTCTAAAGCATTTTTAGAAAATAATTCATTTTCTGCAGAAACTAAAATCATCGATTTAAGTAATGATTTCAGATTAACTAAAGACGCCATTTTTGAAGGAAAAACGTTTGTTTATGGTTTGCCAGAATTAAATAAAGTAGCGATAAAAAAAGCGAATTACATTTCAAATCCAGGGTGTTTTGCATCTGCTATTCAGTTGGCATTATTGCCTTTAGCTAAAGCTGAAGTTTTGCAAAATGATGTACACGTTAATGCAGTTACAGGAGCAACAGGAGCAGGAACATCATTATCAGCAACTACGCATTTTACGTGGCGAGATAATAACTTTTCGCATTATAAGGCTTTTACACATCAACATTTGGGTGAGATTAATCAATCGGTGAAACTGTTGCAATCTAACTTCAATTCGGATATTAATTTCGTGCCAAATCGAGGTGATTTTTCTAGAGGGATTTTTGCAACTATGTACACTAATTTTAAAGGAAGCTTGGAAGACGCAAAAGCATTGTATTCCGATTTTTATAAAGATGCTGCTTTTACTGTAGTTTCGGATGATGAGATTCATTTAAAACAAGTGGTAAATACTAACAAATGCATCCTTCATTTACATAAACATGAAGACAAATTATTGGTCACAAGCATCATTGATAATTTACTAAAAGGCGCTTCGGGACAAGCTGTTCAAAACATGAACTTAATGTTTGGTTTTGATGAAACAGAAGGTTTAAAACTGAAAGCTACTTATTTTTAAAAGTACTGCTGCTGCGTTAGCGGTTGAAGTGGCATCCTTTTTTGACGTCAGTTCGAGTGAATTTGTGAAGCATGAGCAAATTTGTATCGAGAACAAGGCAAAAAAGATATAACGGAAGACGCGACCCTTGTCGTAACGCCAAAACAATATAAAATTATGAAAATAGCAATTATAGGAACAGGAAACTTAGGAAAGTCCATCGCAAAAGGATTGATAACCAACAACGCCATTACCAGTTTGTATTTAACCAAACGGAATTTGGAAGACATTCAAGAATTTGATGGTTATAAAAATGTGCATTTAACGACGGATAATACCGAAGCTGTAAGGCAATCTGATATCATCATTTTTGCAGTGCAACCAGCGCATTTTGAGCAAATATTGAATGACATTAAGCCGGAATTAACAGAGAAGCACGTCTTGATTTCGACCATTACTGGTTTTTTAATTCCTAAGATTGAAGCGCAAGTTGGAGCAGATAAATTTATCATTCGTGCGATGCCAAACACAGCAATTGCAGTTGGTAAATCCATGACGTGTTTGTGTAGTAATGTGCAAGGAGCAAAACGTATTAAAATCGCTGAGGCTATTTTTAACCGTTTAGGACATTCGTTGAGTATTCCGGAGAGCCAAATGCAGGCAGCAACTGTGGTTTGCGCAAGTGGTGTTGCGTTTTGGATGCGTTTAATTAGAGCGACAACACAAGCTGCTATTCAGTTAGGGTTTGATGCCAAAGAAGCACAAGAATTAGCGATGTATACCAGTGAAGGTGCTGCGAGCTTATTGATTACCAACGGGAATCATCCGGAAGAGGAAATAGACCGTGTAACGACTCCAAAAGGGTGTACGATTGAAGGTTTGAATGAGATGGAGCACAAAGGATTGAGTTCCTCTTTAATACAAGGTATGATTGCCTCGTTTAACAAGATTAGTAACATTAAAGAAGAGCAGATATGAGTTTATTTAACGTCTATCCATTATTCGATATCACACCAGTAAAAGCTGTAGATGTCTTTGTTTTTGATGAAAATAACACCAAATATCTAGATTTATATGGTGGACATGCAGTGATTTCTATTGGGCATTCTCATCCAAAATACGTGGCTGCCATTTCTGATCAAGTAGCCAAATTAGGATTTTATAGCAACTCGATTCAGAATCCATTACAAGTACAATTAGCGGACAAGTTAGAGCAGTTATCTGGTTGTAAAAACTACGAGTTGTTTTTATGTAATTCTGGTGCAGAAGCCAATGAAAATGCTTTAAAACTGGCGTCATTCCATAACGGAAAGAAAAAAGTAGTTGCTTTTAAAAATGGTTTTCATGGTCGTACATCAGCAGCAGTTGCGGCAACAGATAATACGAAGATTATTGCGCCAATTAATGCACAGCAAGAGGTTGAAATTCTAGAATTAGGAGACTTGGAAGATGCGGAAAAAGCACTAGCTAAAAACGATGTTTGTGCAGTAATTATTGAGTGTATTCAAGGTGTTGGAGGGTTAGACGAAAGTACTGCAGCGTTTTACGAAGGTGTCGATGCATTATGTAAAAAATACAATACGTGTTTTATTGCAGATGAGGTGCAATCTGGTTTTGGAAGAACTGGCGATTTCTTCGCGTTTCAGAAATATAATGTGACTCCAGATATTATTTCGATTGCCAAAGGTATGGGAAATGGGTTTCCGATTGGTGGTATTTTAATTCATCCAGACATTAAAGCATCTTTTGGTTTGTTAGGAACCACTTTTGGTGGAAATCATTTAGCATGTGTAGCTTCTTTGACGGTTTTAGAAGTTATTGAAGAAGAGCATTTGATGCAAAATGCTAAAGATATCTCAGCTTATTTTATTGAAAAAGCAAAAGGAATTTCGGCAATAAAAAACATCAAAGGAAGAGGATTAATGCTTGGTTTGGAATTTGATTTTCCAATAGCTGAACTGCGTAAAAAGCTAATTTTTGAACATAAGATATTTACAGGAAGCGCAAAGAATCCTAATTTATTAAGAATTCTTCCGCCTTTAACCATCAAAAAAGAACATATCGATTTGTTTTTTGATGCTTTAAAAAAGGAATTAAAATAGTAATGCGAGTAACGTCATTCTGAACTAGTTTAAGAATCACATAATAGTGAGAATCTGAAATAAATTCAGCTTGACGAGAGTTGTGGATACATGAAAATAAGTGTGTGTAATAGCGTTTATATTGAGTATTAAATGCTAAGAAATAAGAATTAAATAGCAACGTCATTCTGAACTAGTTTCAGAATCGCATAACAGTGAGAAGCTGAAATGAATTCAGTAAGATTAAAGTAATAAATAGATGAAAAAGTATACCAAAATAAAAGACATATCAAATCTTCAAGAAACTATAAAGGAAGCCATTTTATTAAAAATGAACCCTTTTGAATTCGAAGATTTAGGAAAACATAAAACGCTAGTCATGTTATTTTTTAATGCTAGTTTGCGTACACGATTAAGTACCGAAAAAGCTGCAAAAAATTTAGGAATGGAAGTCATGATTTTAAATGTAAATGATGCTTGGAATTTAGAGTTTGAAGATGGTACAGTCATGAATGCAAACACGTCTGAACATATTAAAGAAGCTGCGCAAGTGATATCGCAATATGCCGATGTTATCGCTATTAGAGCTTTTCCAAGTTTAACTGATAAGCAAAAAGACGAAAGTGAATTTGTAATGAACAGCTTTGTGAAATACGCAACTGTGCCAATAGTAAATATGGAGAGTGCAACTGCGCATCCTTTACAAGCATTGGCAGATGCAATTACTATTTCTGAATTTACCAAAAAAGAAAAACCAAAAGTAGTCTTGTCTTGGGCGCCACACCCAAAAGCATTGCCACAAGCGGTTGCGAATTCGTTTGTAGAAATGATGCAAAACTTGGATGTAGATTTAACCATTACGCATCCTGAAGGTTATGAGTTAAGCGAAGCAATCACCAAAAACACACCAATAAATCACAATCAAGAAGCTGCTTTAAAAGATGCCGATTTTGTCTATGTGAAAAACTGGAGTAATTATAAAGACTACGGAAAAGTATTAAATCAGGATGAAAATTGGATGATGACTAAAGCAAAGTTAGGCAATGCAAAATTTATGCATTGTTTACCTGTAAGACGAAATGTGGTTGTGGAAGATGCGGTTTTGGATGGCCAGCAATCAGTGGTTATTCAACAAGCAAATAATAGGACTTTTGCTGCGCAAATTGTCTTGAAGCAAATTTTGGGGAAATTGTAATGTTACGTCATGCTGAGTTTATTTCAGTATCACACAATTAGTAAATAATGAGAAGCTGAAACAAGTTCAGCTTGACGATTGAGGTTTTAAAGTAAGCAATAAGTTAATGTTAATCCGTCACGTCATACTGAATTCATTTCAGTATCACATCAAAAGAAGAATAAGCATGAAAACACTAAAAATTATAAAAATTGGAGGAAACATCATCGATGATGATAACGCCTTACAGCAATTCCTAAAAGCATTCGCGACTATAGATGCTCCTAAAATCCTAGTGCATGGTGGTGGGAAATTAGCAACCAAATTGGCGCAAAAAATGCAAGTTGAGGTTAAAATGATTGACGGAAGACGAGTAACCGATCAAGTGACTTTAGATATTATTACTATGGTCTATGCAGGTAAAATAAACAAAAATATAGTCGCGCAATTACAAGCAAATCATTGTAATGCTATTGGTTTTTCTGGAGCAGATGGTAATACAATAGTATCTAATAAACGACCTGTAAATGCTATAGATTATGGTTTTGTTGGTGATGTTAAACAGGTCAATACCGAAACTTTAGAGATTCTTTTAAATAATAATATTACTCCTGTTTTTTGTGCCATTTCTCATGATAAAAACGGACAATTATTAAATACAAATGCAGATACGATTGCTTCAGAATTAGCAATAGGCTTTGCGTCAAAATGGAATTCAGAATTATATTATTGTTTTGAAAAAAATGGGGTTTTAGAACATGTAGATGATGACAATTCTGTTATTGAAAACATTAACACAGCAACCTATAAAACATTAGTAGATAATAAAGTGATTTTTGAAGGCATGCTTCCTAAATTAAATAACTGTTTTCATGCCATAAATCATAACGTACAAAAAGTTTGTATAGGTAAAGCGCAAATGCTTTTTCAAAAAGACAATAAACACACAACCATTACAAAATGATAGAAAAACTAACAACCAGGGCAATTGCATTGTTAAAGCAATTGATAGAAACGCAGTCGTTTTCTTCAGAAGAAGGGCCTACTGCTGCGCATATTGAGCAATGGTTTAAGCAACAAGATATTGCGTTTCATCGTACACAACATAATGTTTGGTCTACTAACAAGCATTTTGATGAAAGTAAACCAACCTTATTATTAAATTCACATCACGACACAGTAAAACCAAATAATGGTTACACAAAAGATCCTTTTAAAGCTATTGTTGAAGATGGAAAATTATATGGTTTAGGAAGTAATGATGCAGGTGGTTGTTTGGTGAGTTTATTAGCAACCTACGCGTATTTTTACAATAGAGAAGATTTAAATTTTAATTTGGTTATTGTCGCTTCCGCTGAAGAAGAAAGCAGTGGAGAAAATGGATTAAATAGTATGTTACCTGTTATTCCAAAAGTAGACGTCGCTATTGTTGGAGAACCAACTTTAATGAATTTAGCTGTTGCCGAAAAAGGCTTGGTTGTGTTTGATGCAATCGTAAAAGGAACGCCAAGTCATGCTGCGCATCCAAATCATGATAATGCGATTTATAATACCATTCCAGTTTTAGAATGGTTTAGAAATTACACGTTCGATAAAAGTTCGGAAGCTTTGGGTGAAGTAAAATTAACCGTTACACAAATCAACGCAGGAAAGCAGCATAATGCAGTGCCAGCTGATGTAAAGTTAGTGGTAGATGTTAGAGTAAACGATAAATATTCCAATCAAGAAATTGTAGATATTTTACAAAAGGAAGCGCCTTGTGATAGTATTATTCCAAGAAGTATAAAATTAAATTCATCGTCTATTCCAATCGATCATCCATTGGTAATTGCAGGAATAGAAATTGGTAGAAGCACTTATGGTTCGCCAACATTATCAGATCAAGCGGTTTTGAGTTGTCCTTCCTTAAAATTAGGTCCAGGAGATAGCACACGATCGCATTCTGCAGATGAGTTTATTTATTTAAATGAAATTGAAGAAGGCATTAAAATATATATCGAATTATTAGAAAAAGTATTGTAAGATTTTCGTCAGTTTGAGTGTTTCGACTGTAAGGAGAAATGTATCGAAAACAAGAAAATACTTCTCGATATAATTCTGATAAAAAAATCAGAATCACTCGAAGTAACGAAGAACAAATCAACAGATAAACTAAAGATTATGAAACTCTGGGACAAAGGTATTAGTATTGATAAAAAAATAGAACAATTTACAGTTGGAAACGACAGAGAAATAGATCTTCATATTGCTAAGTACGATGTGCAAGCGTCATTAGCTCATGCTATTATGTTGGAGTCCATTGGAATCATTTCTTCAGAAGAATTGCAACAATTAAAAAATGGTTTAAACGCTATTGCGGAAACTATAAAAAACGGAACCTTCGTTATTGAAGAATCCTTTGAAGATGTACATTCTAAAATTGAATACGAACTAACAAAAACTTTAGGCGATGTTGGAAAAAAAATTCACACAGCACGTTCAAGAAACGATCAAGTTTTAGTTGCTCTTCAGTTATATTATAAAGAAAATTTAAAAGAAATTAACGAAAAAACAAATACGCTTTTTGAAACGCTTTTAGGCTTAGCCGAAACGCATAAAGAAGTTTTACTTCCAGGTTATACGCATTTACAAGTCGCAATGCCTTCTTCTTTCGGTTTGTGGTTTTCTGCTTATGCTGAGGTTTTAATAGATGATGTATACTTGCTAAATGCAGCATTAAAAACAGTAGATCAAAATCCGTTAGGTTCTGCTGCAGGTTACGGAAGTTCTTTTCCTATTGATAGAGAGTTAACAACAAAAGAATTAAACTTTGCGACCTTAAAATATAATGTGGTTGCTGCACAAATGAGTAGAGGGAAAAGCGAGAGAACTATCGCTTTAGCTTTAGGTAGTGTGTGTAATACATTGGCGCGTTTTGCAATGGATATTTGTGTGTATAATAGTCAGAATTTTGGCTTCATCGCTTTTCCTGATGAGCTTACTACAGGAAGCAGTATTATGCCACATAAAAAGAATCCAGATGTGTTTGAATTGATTAGAGGGAAAGCAAATAAAATTCAAGCCTTACATCATGAAATGGTTTTAATAACCAATAATTTACCAAGTGGTTACCATAGAGATTTTCAGTTGTTAAAAGAAAATATTATTGCAGCAATTGAAGATGTAAAGGACTTATTAGACATTTTTAATTACGCTATTCAGCAAGTCATTGTAAAAGAAATAGACTTAAACGATGCCAAATACCAATACCTATTTACAGTTGATAATATTAATACTTTAGTGGTTGAAGGAATGCCATTTAGAGAAGCCTATCAGAAAATTGGAGGTGAAGTAGAAAACGGAACGTACAAACCAGACACTTCAAAAAAACATACTCATATTGGTAGTATTGGTAATTTGTGTTTGGATGGGATTAGAGCGAAGTATCCTAAGTAAAATGATTATGTCATCTGCGTAGGTTTTGAAAACTTGTAGCATGAAGCCATAAAAAAAGCACCTTTTTCAAGGTGCTTTTTTTATTTAATAAGATACCTGCTTGCACAGTAATTTGTTATACTCTAGGCAAATCGCTATCATCCTTTAAAGGTAAACAAGACTCACCCATCAAATATGTGTCAATATGATGTGCAGCTTGTCTTCCTTCAGAG
Source organism: Olleya marilimosa CAM030 (assembly GCF_000518485.1). GTDB lineage: Bacteria > Bacteroidota > Bacteroidia > Flavobacteriales > Flavobacteriaceae > Olleya > Olleya marilimosa. The sequence continues at coordinate 337,474 of NZ_JADR01000002.1, forward strand.
ATTGCCCAAACAATTAACGATTGTCCACGACGCATATCTCCAGCAGCAAAAACACCAGGAACGTTAGTTGCGTAATCTTTGGTTGACGCTTCAATATTGGTTCTAAAATCCATATTTAAACCAAACTGGTCTGCTAATGTTTTTTCGGCTCCAGTAAATCCTAAAGCCAATAAGGCTAAGTCGCATTTCCATTCTTTTTCAGTGTTTGGAACCTCTTTAAGTTGTGGTCGTTCTCCTGGTTTGAAAATCCATTCAACTTCCACGGTTTTTAGTCCAATTAAATTTCCGTCCTTGTCTCCTAAAAATTCTTTTGTAGAAATACTAAAAAAACGTTCTACACCTTCTTGGTGTGATGAGGTTGTTTTTAACTTCATAGGCCAATAAGGCCAAGGTTGATGTGCTGGACGACCTTCGGTTGGTTTGCTTAAAATTTCAAAATTTGTCACCGAAGTTGCGCCATGACGATTAGAAGTACCAATACAATCGCTTCCTGTGTCTCCACCACCAATTACGATAACGTCTTTTCCTTTTGCAGAAATAATGTCTTTAAAGTCTACTAAACCATCTACATATTGATTGTTTAGCTTTAAAAAATCCATTGCTTGCGTGACACCTTTTAAGTCGGCTCCAGGAATTGGAATGCTTCTTCTTACTGTTGCACCACCACATAAAACTACTGCGTCAAAATCGTCTTTAAGTTGATTAGCATCTACATTAACACCAACATGTGCATTAGTTTTAAAGGTGATTCCTTCCTCTTCTAAAACAGCAACACGTCTATCAATAACATGTTTTTCCATTTTAAAATCTGGAATTCCGTAACGTAATAATCCACCAACTTTTTCATCGCGTTCAAAAACAGTAACGGTATGTCCTGCGCGATTTAATTGTTGTGCAGCAGCTAATCCAGCTGGTCCAGAGCCTATAACAGCAACTGTTTTTTTGGTTCTTACTTTTGGTGGTTGTGCTGTAATCCAACCTTCATTAAAGGCAGTTTCTACTATGTTTTTTTCAATATTTTCTATCGTTACTGGGTCTTCATTAATACCTAAAACACAAGCTTCTTCGCATGGTGCTGGACATAAGCGTCCTGTAAACTCTGGGAAGTTGTTGGTTTTGTGTAAAATTTCAGCAGCTTCTTTCCATTTTCCTTTGTAGACTTTATCATTAAAATCTGGAATTAAATTCCCAAGTGGACAACCACTATGGCAAAACGGAATTCCGCAATCCATACAACGAGCACCTTGATCTTTTAGGTGATTCTCTGGTAATGTAATCGTAAATTCTTTGTAATTCTCTATGCGTTTTTCTGGCGCTATATAACTTTCGTTTTCACGCTTAAACTCTAAAAATCCTGTTATCTTTCCCATAATTTACGCTAATTCTAGTTGTTCTTGTTCTAATCTCACTAAGGCTTGTCTGTACTCTTCTGGTAACACTTTTTTAAACTTAGAAAGGTAATTGTTCCAGTCCTTTAAAATACGTGCTGCTAATGGGCTTCCTGTTGCTCCAAAATGATTTTCGATTAATTGTTTTAACTGAAGACGATCTGCTTCGTTATCAATTGGATCGATATTTAAATCCTCAGTATTACAGTGTTGTTTAAACGTTCCTTTTTCATCTAAAACATATGCAACTCCTCCACTCATTCCTGCTCCAAAGTTTCGACCTACAGTACCAAGAATAACAGCAACTCCACCAGTCATGTATTCACAACCATGATCTCCAATACCTTCAACCACTGCTTTTGCACCAGAATTTCTTACACAAAAACGTTCTCCAGCTTTACCATTTATATAAACTTCTCCAGAGGTTGCGCCATACAGTGTCACGTTTCCTGTGATGATATTATCTTCCGGAACGATGGTACATTTTTCTGGTACTTTAATAATTAATTTCGCTCCAGATAATCCTTTTCCTAGGTAATCATTGGTGTTTCCGTGCACTGTAAATCTTAGACCTTTAGTAGCAAAGGCTCCAAAACTTTGTCCTGCAGAACCTGTAAAATCAATATTTATAGTGTCTTCTGGTAAACCATCTGCTCCGTAAATTTTAGAAATCTCGTTACTTATAACTGCTCCAACTGCTCTATCTATATTTGTGATAGGCATAGCTAAGTTTGTTTTTTGTCTTCTAAATAAAGCTTGATGTGCTTGTTTTATGATTTTAAAATCTAAGTGCACATTTAAGTTATGGTCTTGACAATACGTGTTGTATAGTTGTACATCTTCTGCGACTTCTACTTTGTGTAAAATTGGTGTTAAATCAATTCCTGAAGATTTATAATGGTCTATGGCTTTGTTTCTGTTTAGTTTTTGAGATTGTCCAACCATTTCATTTATGGTTCTAAATCCTAATTTTGCCATAATCTCACGTAATTCTTGTGCCACAAAATACATGTAGTTAACGACGTGTTCTGGTTTGCCTTTAAACTTTTTACGTAATTCTGGATTCTGGGTTGCAATACCAACTGGACAGGTGTTTAGGTGACATACACGCATCATAATACAACCAGAAGCGACTAAAGGCGCTGTTGCAAAACCAAATTCTTCTGCTCCTAATAAACAGGCAATCGCGACATCACGTCCTGTTTTTAACTGACCGTCGCACTCTAAAACCACACGATTTCTAAGATCGTTCATGACTAAAGTTTGTTGCGCTTCTGCAATACCAAGTTCCCAAGGTAATCCTGTGTGACGTAATGATGTTAAAGGTGACGCTCCTGTACCACCATCAAAACCAGAGACTAAAATAACATCTGCTTTAGCTTTAGCAACTCCTGCTGCTACTGTACCAACACCAATTTCTGATACCAATTTTACATTAATTCTGGCTTCTCTATTTGCTGATTTTACATCGTAAATTAATTGCGATAAATCTTCAATAGAATAAATATCGTGATGTGGTGGTGGCGAAATTAACCCTACATAAGGTGTCGAGTTTCTTGTTTTTGCAATTTCTGGATTTACTTTAGGTCCAGGTAATTGTCCACCCTCACCAGGTTTTGCGCCTTGTGCTATTTTTATTTGAATTTCGCTTGCGCTTGTTAAGTAATTTGAAGTTACTCCGAAACGTCCAGAAGCGACTTGCTTGATTGCTGAGTTTTTCCAGTCTCCTTGAGAGCTTTTGTAAAATCGTTCTTGGTCTTCTCCACCTTCACCAGAATTGGATTTCCCTCCAATTCTATTCATGGCAACTGCTAAATTTTCATGTGCTTCTTTACTAATTGAACCATAAGACATGGCTCCAGTTTTAAATCGCTTAACAATTTCTGTCCAAGGTTCTACTTCTTCTAATGGTATTGGGTCAAATTGATCAAATTCAAACAGACCTCTTATAGTCATTAAGTTTTTAGATTGATTGTTTACCAGTTCTGAAAACTCTTTGAAAGTAGATGCTTTATTGTTTTTTACCGATTCTTGAAGTTTAGCAATTGTTAGAGGATTAAACATGTGTTTTTCTTGTCCTCGTCTCCATCTGTAATCTCCACCAACTTCAATTTGTGGTTCTGTGTTTTTATGAAAAGCTTTTTTGTGACGTTTAACAATTTCTTGTTCAATTTCTCTTAAGCCAATACCTTGAATTCGTGTTGGTGTGTTTGGGAAGTATTTTTCGACTGTCGAGGTTTTAATTCCGATACATTCAAATAATTGAGAGCCACGATACGAGTTTAAGGTGGAGATTCCGATTTTGTTCATCACCTTTAAAATTCCTTTTCCAATTGCTTTATTATAGTTTTTAATTGCTGTTAAATATTCTAAATCTGTAAGGTCTTCATTGTTGATTTGTTCTTGAACAATTTCATTTACAATATATGGGTTTACAGCACTTGCGCCATAACCAAATAGTAAGGCAAAGTGGTGGACTTCACGAGGTTCTGCAGATTCAATAATTAAACTAATTCTTGAGCGTTTTTTTAATTTGTGTAAGGCGTGATTAACGTAAGAACAGGCTAAAAGTGCAGGAATTGGAGCGTGGTTCTCGTCTACAAATCTATCGGATAAAATAATGATGTTTGCACCTTTATCTATTGCTTTTGATGCTTTGGTTACTAAGTTTTCAAGAGCGACTTCCAATTCATTTAGGCCACGATTTACTTCGTATAACATTGAAATAGATTCGACTTTAAAATCAGGATTAGTATCATAATCTCTAATTTTATCTAAATCATGTTTTGAAATAACAGGATTCTGGATTTTTAATTTTTTACAATGTTCGGCATTGATATTAAAAATATTAACATCGCTTCCAAGCGTTAAACTTATGTCTGTAATTAACTCTTCTCTAATTCCGTCTAAAGGCGGATTGGTAACTTGAGCAAACAATTGTTTAAAATAATTGTAAATTAATTGTGGTCTTTCTGATAAAATAGCAATTGGAGTATCGCTTCCCATAGATCCAATAGGCTCTTTTCCTAATTGAGCCATAGGTCGAATAATGGTGTTTAAATCTTCTTCGGTATAACCAAAGACAACTTCGCGTTTTTTAAGATCTATTTCATCATACTTAATTGGTCCTTTTTTGGCTTCAATATCTCTGAGGTGTACTAAATTTTCGTTTAACCATTGTCTGTAAGGATGTTTGGCTGCTATTTCTTCTTTAATTTCTTCATCATTAACAATACGACCTTCGCTCATGTTAACTAAAAACATTTTTCCTGGTTCTAAACGACCATGGAATTCTATGTTTTCTGGAGCAATATCTACAACTCCAGTCTCAGAAGACATGATAACATTTCCTTGTTTTGTTACGGTATACCTTGAAGGACGTAAACCATTTCGGTCTAAAACTGCTCCAATAAAATTACCATCTGTAAATGGGATTGAAGCTGGTCCATCCCAAGGCTCCATTAAGCAAGAATTAAATTCGTAAAAAGCACGTTTTGAATCAGACATATTTGGGTTTTTCTCCCAAGCTTCAGGCACCAACATCATCATAGCTTCAGGAAGTGAGCGACCAGTCATTAATAACAATTCTACAACCATATCTAGTGTGGCAGAGTCTGATTTTCCTTTTAAAACTGTTGGGATAATTTTTTTAATATCGTCACAAAATAATGGACTTTCCATAATTTCTTCACGAGAAAACATGCGTGACACATTACCTCTAACAGTGTTTATTTCTCCATTATGACAGATATATCTAAATGGTTGGGCTAAATCCCAAGTTGGAAATGTATTGGTAGAAAAACGTTGGTGTACTAATGCTAATCGTGTATCTAACGCTGAATTAAATAAATCTAAATAATATTCATTAATATGTTCAGGCATTAATAAGCCTTTAAATATTATAATTTTAGTAGATAAACTTGGCAGGTAAAAAAATTGTGCTTCAGATAATTTAGAATCATAAATAGTATGTTCTGCTATTTTACGTGCAGCATATAATTTGATATTGAATTCTCTTTCGGTTTGGGTATCGCTAGCTTTTCCTATAAAAATTTGTTTTACAAATGGTTCTGTAACTTTTGCAATTTCGCCTAACACATCACTATTAACTGGCACATCTCTCCAGCCAATTAATTTAAGGCCTTGATTTTGGATTTCTTTTTCAAAAACATCAATACAATATTGACGTTGGTTTTCTTTTTTAGGAAGAAATACATTACTAACCGCATATTCTCCAGCTTCTGGTAAATCAAACTCGCAGAAAATTTTGAAAAACTTATGTGGAATATCAATTAAAATACCTGCTCCATCACCTGTAACTCCATCCGAACTTACTGCACCACGATGCTCTAATTTTACTAAAATTTCTAGTGCTTTATGTATGATATCGTTAGATCGTTTTCCTGTTAAACTACAGATAAATCCTGCACCACAATTATCGTGTTCAAATTCTGGTAAATACAATCCTTGTTTTTTAAGCATAATAAGTCAATTTAAAAGGCTTTTTTGGGCCTTATTTAATACCCAAGATACACGCTATCAACTGAATTTGAAAAAAGTAGAAACACTTTTTCGAAATTCTGATTTAGACTATTATTTAATGCGCTATAAATAATTTTTCATCACTTATTCTGATAAATTGTTAAAATAAAAAACACAATAAATAGGATTGTTTGTTGCGAAAACGATTGCGTAAAATATAAAAAACTGAATATTATATAAGTAAAACATGTTTTTTGTAAGAATTACTCATTATCAACAATGTGAGATTATTAAAATATGTACATGTATTTTGTGATACCCTATAAAAAATAGGGTTAAAAATAAAATTATAATAAAAATGAGTTTGTAACCCTGTGTTTTTTGGGGGTTAAATTTTTTTTAACATAGATTTGGGATATTAACCAACCAATTTAACACCAATTATTATGAAACAATTACTGACCTTGTCGCTTCTTTTGGTTGCAACAACATTGTTTGCTCAAGAGGATGCTAATACACCAGAAAAAAAGTTTGCATTTGAAGGTAGTGTGGATGCGTATTACAGAACCAATTTAACTGCACCAAATGATGAAAATCAAATTGCACCTGAAACATCTTTTGCTGATACAGGTGGATTTTCTTTAGGAATGGGAAATATTATTGCATCCTATGAAAAAGGACGTGTTGGAGCAGTTGCGGATTTAGTCTTTGGGCCAAGAGGTGAAGCTGCAAGTGCAACAGTATTAAATCAGTTGTTTGCTTTTTATAATATTAGCGAAAACACCAAATTAACCTTAGGAAAGTTTAATACGTTTTTAGGATACGAAGTTATTGCACCAGCTGGAAACTTTAATTATAGTACGTCTTATTTGTTTTCTAATGGACCATTCTCTCATACGGGTTTGAAAGCAGACTTTACTTTGTCAGAAGATTTTAGCTTAATGTTAGGAGTGTTTAATCAAACGGATGTTACAGAGTTTAATCCAGACGGAAGTTATGCAGTAGGTGCGCAATTAGGATATGATGGGCAGTATTTAAACGTATTATATGATGCTGCAGGTTTAGGTTTTGAAGTAGACTATACTGGAGGTTTTGATATGTCAGAAGATTTTTTTGTTGGTATTAATGCTGCGTATGCGGATAATGATGGTGAAGGATTTTATGGCGTTGATTTGTATCCTCAATATGGTCTTAGTGAAACCTTTACTATAGGATTAAGAGGGGAATATTTTCAAACGCAAAGTGAATTAGTAGATGATGATCCAAGTGTTATTGGATTAACACTTACTGGGAGCTTGGTTATTGACGAAGACTTAATTGTTAAACCAGAATTTAGATTTGATAGTAGTTCTGATGATGCGTTTATTGATACAGATTTAATGGCTACAAAAACCTTGGGTTCTTTTGTTTTGGCAGCGATATATAAATTTTAATACAATCTAATTATGAAAAAAGTAGAAGCAATAATCAGGAAATCTAAATTTTCTGCAGTTAAAAAAGCATTGCATGAAGTTGGAGTAAATTTTTTCTCCTATTGGGATGTTACTGGTTTAGGTAACGAAAAAGAGGGTCATGTTTATAGAGGGGTTTCTTATAGTACAAGTGATATACAAAGACGCTATTTATCAATAGTTGTTAATGATGATTTTGAAGAAGTAACCATAAAAGCCATTTTAGAATCAGGTTCTACCGGAGAAGTTGGTGATGGTAAAATATTTGTCTCACAAATTGATGAGGTCTATAGAATACGAACAGGAGCAAAAGGAGGAAATACTTTAAAATAAAAAACCATGGAATTACTTACAATTAACAATGTATGGATGATGATCTGTACAGCCTTAGTTTTCTTTATGCATTTAGGATTTGCATTTTTAGAGATCGGGTTAACACGACAAAAGAACACATTAAACATTTTATTTAAAAACATATTTATTATTACGGTAGGTCTATTACTTTACTGTTTAGTAGGATTTAATTTAATGTACCCAGGTGAATTTAATGGGTTTATAGGATTTGCTGGTTTTGGATTAGATGCACCAGTAACAGCAGAAGGTGCTTTAGATTTGGCATATAATGAAGGGTATACGTATTGGACAGATTTCTTATTTCAAGGGATGTTTGCTGCAACAGCAGCAACTATTGTGTCTGGTGCAGTAGCAGAACGTATGAAGATTGGACCATTTATGGTTTTTACAATAATATATGTTGGATTAATATATCCAATTGCTGGTTCTTGGAAATGGGGTGGCGGATTTTTACAAACACTAGAAACTCCTTTTTATGACTTTGCAGGATCGACATTAGTGCATTCTGTTGGAGGTTGGGCAGCTTTAGTGGCTGTATGCTTATTAGGCTCAAGAATAGGTAAATTTAAAGATGGTAAAATACAAGCTATTCCTGGACATAATATTCCATTAGCAACTGCAGGAGTTTTAATACTATGGTTAGGATGGTTTGGTTTTAATGGAGGATCTGTATTATCTGCAGACCCATCGTTAACGTCATTAACTTTAGTAACAACTTGTTTGGCAGCAGCTGCTGGGGGAGTTGTTTCGGCTTTTGTGTCTTTACTTAAGTTTAAAAACTTGGATTTAACGATGTTTTTAAACGGAATTCTTGGAGGGTTAGTTGGGATTACTGCGGGAGCAGATCAAATGAGTCCTACTGATGCTATAATTATTGGCGCAGTGGCAGGTGCAATTATTGTTTTTGCGGTGTCTTTAATTGATAGGTTAAAGTTAGATGATCCTGTTGGAGCTATTGCAGTACATTTAGTATGCGGTATCTGGGGTACTTTAGCTGTTGGTCTTTTTGGAGAATTAGCCAGTGGTGCACAGTTTGTAAGTCAGCTTATAGGTGTGGTTTCTTATGCTGTTTTGTGTATAGTATCTTCGTTTTTAATTATTTATACATTAAAGAAAACTGTTGGAATTAGAGTTTCTGAAAAAGAGGAATTGGAAGGACTTGATGCTCATGAGCATGGTATGGATGCGTATCCAGACTTTAGATTAAATGAACATTAAGCTTTAGTTAATTTGTTGAAAAAACCTGAAGACATTTTGTTTTCAGGTTTTTTTTTAACTAAAAAAGTCCGGTAAAAATTACCGAACTTTTTAGACTAATAAATAAATTATTATATAATTGTAGATTGTCCTAAATGAATATTAGCGAAATTAATATTCGTGTCCTTTGGGTTGCTAATAAAGTCGGCAATAAAGTCTCCAACTTTAGAAGTAGAAACATTATCATAGGTTGTATTTAGATCTGGAGTAGTAATATTTAATTTTAAAGATTTTTCTACGCCTTCTTTAATTAATTCTGCTTCCTCATGTAATTCAAAATGTTCAAGTAGCATCGCAGCACTTAAAATTGAAGCTACAGGATTAGCAATACCTTTGTCTGTTGCTTGTGGATAAGACCCATGTATTGGTTCAAACATCGCATATTTATCTCCAACAGATGCAGATGCTAATAGTCCAATTGAACCACCAATGACGCTAGCTTCGTCACTAATAACGTCACCAAATAAATTTTCTGTAAGGATAACATCAAACTGTTTAGGGTTTAAGATAATTTGCATTGCTGCATTATCAACAAATAAAAAGTCTAATGTTACATCTGGATAATTTTTAGCTAAGTCTGTTACAACCTTTCTCCATAAACGTGAGGTTTCTAAAACATTAGCCTTGTCAACTAAAGTGACTTTTCTTTTTCTGCTCTGTGCACTTTTAAAGGCTAAATGTGCAATGCGTTCAATTTCATGTTTAGAATATTCACATAAATCTGACGCAGTATTGCCATCTTCGCTTAAATGTTTTTCGCCAAAATAAATACCTCCAGTCAGTTCACGATAAATAGTTATATCTGTACCTTCTATAATATGTTGTTTTAATGGTGATTTATCCAACAGTGTATCATAGGCCTTAACAGGTCTAATGTTTGCGTAAAGACCAAGTTCTTTTCTAAGCTTTAATAAGCCTTGTTCTGGACGTATTTTTGCACTTGGATTATTGTCGTATTTAGGGTGTCCAATAGCTCCAAATAAAATAGCGTCACTTGACTTGCAAAGTTCTAAAGTGGCTTCAGGTAAAGGATTGTTATGTTGGTCTATTGCTGTAGCGCCAACAGGAGCTTCCTTAAATAAAAATGAATGGTTGAACTCTAAAGCAATTGCTTTTAAAACTTTTATGGCTTGATTTGTTACTTCTGGTCCAACGCCATCACCTGGTAAAACAGCTATGTTTAATTTCATAGTATAAAATTTAATATGTTTTTTTAGCTTCAAAAGCTGTAATAGTTTCTTTTTTGCTTAATAAATAGTCAATATCATCGTAGCCATTTATCATGCATGTTTTTTTATAGGTATCTATATCAAAAGTTTCTTTAAAGGACGTGTCATTAACAGATATAGTTTGATTTAATAGGTCTACTTTTAATAATGTTTCTGGATGATTAGTTATTGTGTCTAGTAAAACTCTTAAAAATTCAGCAGAAACTTGAACAGGAAGTAGTCCATTGTTTAAAGCGTTACCTTTAAAAATGTCTGCAAAAAAGCTAGAAACAATAACCTTGAAACCATAATCGCTTAAAGCCCAAGCTGCGTGCTCCCGACTAGAACCGCAACCAAAATTGTCTCCAGCGACTAAAATACTCCCTGAATATTTAGAATTATTTAAAGAGAAAGACTTATTTATAGAGTTGTCTTTGTTGAATCTCCAGTCCTTAAATAGGTTGTCTCCAAAACCTTTACGATCTGTTGCTTTTAAAAATCGAGCAGGAATAATTTGATCGGTATCTATGTTTTCTATTGCTAACGGAATAGCTTGAGATTGTAGTGTTGTAAACTTTTCCATTTTAATTTAGTTGTTTTGTTATGTCCACAATTTTGCCTTCAATAGCTGTTGCTGCTGCAACTAAAGGACTGGCTAATATTGTTCTAGACCCTTGTCCTTGTCTACCTTCAAAATTTCGATTTGAGGTTGAAACACAATATTCGCCTTGCGGAATTTTATCATCGTTCATTGCTAAACATGCTGAACAGCCTGGTTGTCTTAGCTGGAAACCAGCTGCATCAAATACATCTTTAAGTCCTTCTTTTATAATTTGAGCTTCTACTTGTTTACTACCTGGAACTAACCAAGCGGTAACATTAGCTGCTTTTTGTTTTCCTTTTATATAATTTGCTGCAACTCTAAAATCTTCAATTCTTGAATTGGTACAACTACCTATAAAGACATAGTTAATAGGTTTATTGATTAAAGATTCTCCTTTTTTGAAATCCATATATTGCAATGATTTTTCAAAAGAAGCATCGTTTATTGTTGGTATGTTCTCGGTTACCTTAATTCCCATTCCTGGGTTTGTCCCATAGGTTACCATGGGTTCTATATCTTGTGCGTCAAAAGTATATTCTTTATCAAAAACAGCATCAGCATCGGTTGGAAGTGTTTTCCAATACGCTACTTTTTTATCAAAAGCATCTCCTTTTGGCGCAAATTTTTTGTCTTTTACATAGTCAAAAGTGGTTTGGTCCGGAGCAATCATTCCGCCTCGAGCTCCCATTTCAATACTCATATTGCAGACTGTCATTCTGCCTTCCATGGACATATTTTCAAATACATCTCCAGCATATTCACAGAAATATCCAGTACCTGAGTTTGTTCCTAATTTTGCAATGATGTATAAAATGACATCTTTTGGTAGTACACCATTTTTGAGTGTTCCGTTAACGGTTACTCTTAAGCTTTTTGGTTTGGTTAATAATAAACATTGACTAGCAAAAACTTGAGCTACTTGACTGGTTCCAATACCAAAAGCAATAGTACCAAAAGCGCCATGAGTAGAGGTGTGACTGTCACCACAAACCATAGTCATTCCTGGTTGTGTGATTCCTAATTCTGGAGCCATGACGTGTACAATTCCATTGTATTTATGCCCTAATTGGTAGAGTGTAATATTATTTTTTTTACAGTTTTTGGATAATTGTTCTAATTGATTTCTAGATAAATCATCTTTAACTGGTAAGTGTTGGTTTTGTGTTGGTGTATTGTGGTCTGCTGTAGCTACGATTTGATTAGGTCTAAAAACAGGAATATTGCGTTCTTCAAGCTCGTTAAAAGCCTGTGGACTTGTTACTTCGTGGATTAGGTGTTTATCAATATACAATACTTGTGGACCATTTTTAATGGTTTCTACAACGTGTGCATCCCAAACTTTATCAAATAATGTTTTTCCCATATTAAGCAGAAATTATTTGTTGATACACGTTACTAGTTTCTATAATTTGATGGATGTCTCCATCGTTTATTTCTTTTTTTCTGTCTGCAAAATTTAAAAAATTAGCATACACATCGTCTAGTTGTAATTTGGTTAATTCATAACCAACATTTTTAGCTCTGTAAGCTAAAGCTGCACGACCACTTCTTGCTGTTAATACAATTGCTGATTCTGTTACACCAACATCTTTAGGGTTGATAATCTCATAGGTTTCACGATTTTTAATTACACCATCTTGGTGTATTCCAGAGCTATGTGCAAATGCATTTGCGCCAACTATTGCTTTGTTGGGTTGTGTATAAATTCCCATGCTGTCTGATACTAATTGGCTTAATCCGTAAAGCATTTCGGTTTTTATACTTGTATCTAAGTTTAGATAAGGGTGTTGTTTTAAAACCATAACTACTTCTTCTAAAGCAGTATTACCAGCTCTTTCTCCAATACCATTAATGGTACATTCTATTTGTCTTGCACCATTTATGACGCCTTCAATGGAGTTAGCGGTAGCTAAGCCTAGATCGTTGTGACAATGACAGGACAAAATAGCGTTTTCAATACCTTTTACGTTTTCTTTTAAATATTTAATTTTTGCTCCATATTCACTAGGTAGGCAGTAGCCTGTAGTGTCTGGAATATTTAATACTGTTGCGCCAGCTTTAATGGCAGCTTCACAGACTCTTGCTAGATATTCGTTTTCTGTTCTACCTGCATCTTCTGCATAAAACTCGACATCTTCAACAAACGATTTAGCATATTTTACAGCATCGTAAGCACGTTGTATAATATCTTCTCTGTTAGATTTAAATTTGTGAATGATGTGAGAATCCGATGTTCCAATTCCAGTGTGTATTCTTGGGTTTTTAGCATGCTTTAAAGCTTGTGCAGCTACTTTAATATCGTTTTTAACAGATCGGGTTAATCCGCAAACAGTCGCGTCTTTAACAATTTTTGAGATAGCTTCAACCGATTTAAAATCTCCTGGACTAGACACAGGGAATCCTGCTTCAATAACATTTACGCCTAAAAGATCTAATTGTTTAGCAATGACTACCTTTTGCTCTGTATTTAATTTGCAACCAGGTACTTGTTCGCCATCCCTAAGGGTGGTATCAAATATTTGAATTGTGTTTTTTGACATTTTAAGAGAGAATTATTTTTCATTTGAATTACTAATTTATACTTTGGTTATCTGTTAAGATCCTCGTCCTAAGATGTGTTACGATGTTCAATAAACAAATAAGGTTGTAAATAATTGATTATCAGTAAAATAAAAAATATATTAGTTGATGACTAAAGAGCAAAAAGATAATTTATTTTTATTAGTTAAGTCATTAACTAAGTCTGAAAAGCGCCAATTTAAATTGTACGTGGGTAGACTTGGTGTGAATTCTGATTCAAAATTTTTAAACCTTTTTAATCTATTAGATAAGGCAAGTTTGTATAATGAAAACGCTATTTTAAAAAGCGGAGTGGTAAAAAAACAGCAACTTGCTAATGTTAAAGCGCACTTGTATAAACAAATTTTAGTGAGTTTAAAATTAAATCCCTCACATCAAAATATTAGGTCTCAAATAAGAGAGCAACTAGATTTTGCTTCTATATTATATCATAAAGGGTTATACAGACAAAGCTTGAAGATTTTAGAAAAGGCTAAAGAGGTTGCTATAATCAATGAAGAAAAAAACTTGGCTTTTGAAATAGTTGAGCTTGAAAAGATTATTGAGACACAGTATATAACACGAAGTATTGGTAGTAGAGCTGATCAATTAACCATTCAGGCAAAAGAGTTAAGCGAGCTAAATGTTATTACCAGCAAATTATCCAACTTGTCACTGCAACTTTATAGTATTATTTTAAAAACGGGCTACGTTAAAAATGAAGAAGAAAGTACAGCTGTTACAAAGTATTTTAACGATAGGTTACCAAAAGTTGAGATATCTGGATTGGGTTTTAGAGAAAAACTATGGTATTACAAAGCGCATTTATGGTATAGTTTTTTAATGCAAGATTTTTTAAACTGTTATAAGTATGCATTAAAATGGGTAGATTTATTTTATGAAAACCCTAATATGATAAGCTTAAATCCTGTATTTTTTTTAAAAGGAAATAACTACCTATTAGAAGCTTTATATTTTATAAAAAACAAACCTAAGTTTAAAGCTAAGCTAGCAGATTTTTACTCTGTGGTAGACCAGGCTAATTTCCCGAAAGACGAAAACGTAGCTTCATTAGTATTTTTATATGGTAATTTTCATAAAATAAATTTACACTTCATTGATGGTAGTTTTGATGATGGATTAGTTTTGATACCTAAAATTGAAGCAGAGTTAATTCAGTTTGATAATAAGATTGATGCACATCATAAAATGATATTTTATTACAAATTTGCAAGTTTGCATTTTGGAGCAGGTAATAATAAGGAGTGCATTAAATACTTAGATAAAATTATTTCTAACAAGTCGCTGTCTATGCGAGAAGATTTATTATGTTTTTCTAGAGTTTTAAATTTAGTAGCACATTATGAAGCAGGTCTAGATTATCATTTGGAAACCCTACTAAAAAGTACTTACAAGTTTTTAATTAAAATGAATGACTTACATAAAGTGCAAAAAGAGATGATAAAATTTATTAGAGGTTTACAGGATATTTATCCTCAAGATATTAAAAAGGAATTTAAAAAACTATTAGAAACCTTAAAGCAGTACGAAGACCATCCATTTGAGCGTCGTGCGTTTTTATATTTAGATATTATCTCTTGGTTAGAAAGTAAAATTGAAAACAAACCAGTTGGTAAAATTGTCAGAGATAAATATTTAAAGTTATATGCTTAGTCAGACCATATAAAAAATGATCATCATATAATATTATTAAAATTTAATAGTTTGTATGTCGTAATGCAAGTGGTTTTAAAAAAACAAATGTTATCAAATAGTCAAATAATTGAAATTTCAACCCTAAAACGGTATTTTACCGAAGAAAACAGCACTTAAAAGGTGTTTTTGTTTAAAAAAGAGAATCAAATGTTTTGATAGCATGCTTTTTTTATTACATTTACAATCTCAAATCAGCAATGAAGAAAAATAAAACATTAATAGCAACAGTCTTATTTTTAATGATAAGCATAGTTGGTGTAGCTCAGATAGTAACTCCACCACCTCCAGCACAACAAGTACCTCCTGTAGGGTTGCCAATAGATAGTGATATTATTGTGCTTGTAGTTGTTGGTCTATTGTATGGTGTTTATAAGTTGCTAACTAAACGTAAAGCATCAAACATTTAATTCGTTTAAACGCTTTACATACTTTCCAATAACGTCAAACTCTAAGTTTATTTTAGTTCCAATTTTAAACTGTTTAAAATTAGTGTGTTCATAGGTATACGGTATGATTGCAACGCTAAAACTGTTTTTTTGAGAATTTACAACTGTTAGACTAACTCCGTTTACAGTTATAGACCCTTTTTCTATAGTTATGTTGTTAAGTTTTGGGTCATACTCAAAGGTGTATAGCCAGCTACCATTAGTTTCTGTAGCTTCAGTGCATATTGCTGTTTGATCTACGTGACCTTGTACAATGTGACCGTCTAATCTGTCTCCAAGTTTCATAGCACGCTCAATATTAACTATATCATTAATTTGTAAATCGCCTATATTGGTTTTATCTAAAGTTTCCTTAATAGCAGTAACTTTGTATTGGTCATCATTTATTTCAACTACAGTTAAGCACACGCCATTATGCGCAACACTTTGATCAATTTTTAATTGATTAGTAATGGTACTTTCAATAGTAATATCTAAATTATCTTTAACTGTTGTTAACTGCTTAACAGTTCCAAGTGTTTCAATTATTCCGGTAAACATAAACTTAATCGTATTATTTGGTTAAATTTGCTTTGGTAAATTTACAAACAATAGTTATTAGTATTAATGAAGAAAGAAGAAAATATTAGACTAGGTATATCAATAGGTGACTTAAATGGTATAGGTGCTGAAGTGGTTTTAAGAATTTTTGAAGATAATAGAATGTTGGATTTTTGCACACCTATTATTTTTGCTTCCATTAAAACCATGAGTTTTGTAAAAAATCATTTTAAGTTAGATATTAACTTAAACGGAATTCATAATATAAATCAAGCAATAGCTGGACGAGTTAATGTTTTAAATTGTTGGAAAGAAAACGTAAACATAAATTTTGGACAAGAAGATTTAAAAATAGGTGAATACGCAATAAAATCTTTAGTTCAGGCAACAAAAGCTTTAAAGGAGGACGAAATAGATGTTTTAGTCACAGCTCCTATAAATAAGCACAACATACAATCAGACACTTTTAAATTTCCTGGTCACACAGATTATCTAAATCAAGAGTTAGAAGGTAATAGTCTTATGTTTATGGTAACTCAAGGATTAAGAGTTGGATTATTAACAGACCATGTTCCGGTAAAAGATATTGCAGCCCATATTACTCCAAAACTTATAGAAGAAAAAATTGCAACAGTATACCAGTCATTAATACAAGACTTTAGAATAAACAAACCAAAAATAGCAGTATTGGGCATTAATCCTCATACTGGAGACAATGGCGTGATTGGTAATGAAGATGATACTGTTTTAAGACCTACATTGCAAAAAATAAAAGCTTCAGGTAAGCTAGTTTTTGGCCCATATGCAGCAGATAGCTTTTTTGGATCAGATAATTATAAAAACTTTGACGCTATAATTGCATCCTACCATGACCAAGGTTTAATACCATTTAAAACCCTGTCGTTTGGGCAAGGTGTAAATTATACAGCAGGATTAAATCGAGTAAGAACCTCGCCTGATCACGGAACAGCCTATGAAATAGCAGGAAAAGGAACTGCAGATATTAGTTCTTTTAAAGAAGCTATTTTTACTGGAATACAGATTTTTAACAACAGAAAAGAGTATCAAGAGCTTACCAAAAACCCATTAGGATTTTCTAAACGAAAGATATAAACAAAAAAATGTTTATAAGTCTTTTTAATAAAGAAAATTTTATATATTTGCAGGCTCAAAATAGATGTGGTAATGAAGCAATTAAAAGAATTTACAATACCATTTGTAGGTTTAAAAATAGGAAAACATCATTTTGATTATAGTATAGATCAAACGTTCTTTAATCATTTTGAATATGAAGACTTTAACTCTTGTAATATTAAAGTAGATTTAATTTTAGAAAAAAAATCAACTTTATTAGAGTTAAACTTTCAGATTTCAGGAACAGTAAACGTCAATTGTGATGTTACAAACGAACCATTTGACCTACCAATAACAACAGATTTTGATTTGGTAGTAAAATTTGGAGACGAGTATAATGATGAGCATATAGACATATTAATCATTCCACATGGAGAGTATGAAATAAATGTGCAACAATATATATATGAGTCTGTTGTGTTAGCATTACCAAGTAAACGTATACATCCAGGTGTGGAAGACGGAACATTAGATTCTGATATACTTGACAAATTAGATGAACTTAGCCCAAAGCTAAAAGAAAAAAAAGAAGACAAAGAGGAAACAGATCCTCGTTGGAATACATTAAAAAAACTATTAACGGATAAATAATAATATAAAATGGCACATCCTAAGAGAAAAATCTCGAAAACAAGAAGAGATAAGAGAAGAACACATTATAAAGCAGTTGCGCCACAAATTGCAACTTGCCCAACAACAGGTGAAGCTCATTTATACCACAGAGCGCACTGGAGTGAAGGTAAACTTTACTACAGAGGTCAAGTTTTAATTGACAATTCAGTAGAAGAAAACGTAGCATAATTACTATGCATGCATATAATAAAACGCTCACTTGTGGGCGTTTTTTTTATGATTTGTTTTTCTTTACGTTAAAAAGCATTTACTTTGCATAGAATTAGTCTGAAAAAGAGTAATTTTATTATAATTAAGTCAAATCAGGTCATTTTGGACCTTTTTTTGACTAAAATAGCTAAAATATGAGCAAAATCTCTGCTGCAATTACTGCTGTTGGTGCCTATGTACCAGACTACGTTTTGTCTAACAAGGTGCTAGAAACACTTGTTGACACAAATGATGAATGGATAACATCAAGAACAGGAATAAAAGAGCGTAGAATACTTAAACTAGAAGGCGAAGGGACATCTTACCTTGCCATTAATGCAGCTAAAGATCTGCTTAAAAAACGTAATCTAGACCCTAAAGAAATAGACTTAGTTATTGTCGCAACTGCAACACCAGATTTACCTGTTGCTGCAACAGCGGTATATACAGCAACCCAAATTGGAGCAACTAATGCATTTGCCTATGATTTGCAAGCAGCTTGTTCAAGTTTTCTTTATGGTTTATCCACAGCAACCAGTTATATAGAGTCTGGACGTTACAAAAAAATATTACTTATTGGAGCAGATAAAATGTCGTCTATAATAGATTATACAGATCGTGCTACATGTATAATTTTTGGAGATGGTGCAGGAGCTGTTTTATTAGAGCCAAATACAGAAGGACTAGGTTTTCAAGATGAATACCTAAGAAGTGATGGTTCTGGTAGAGAATTTTTGAAAATTGAAGCAGGTGGATCAATCTTACCTCCATCTCATGAAACAGTAGACAATAAACAGCATTTTGTACACCAAGACGGTCGTACAGTATTTAAGTTTGCAGTTTCAAATATGGCAGATGTTTGCGAAAAAATTATGCAACGCAACAACCTTAGTCACGATGATGTGTCATGGTTAGTGCCACATCAAGCTAATATGCGTATTATTGACGCAACAGCTAACAGAATGAATTTACAAGACGATAAAGTCTTAAAAAATATACATAGATACGGTAATACAACATCTGCAACATTACCATTGTTACTAAACGATTTTGAATCTAAACTAAAAAAAGGAGATAATTTAATATTTGCTGCTTTTGGAGGTGGATTTACTTGGGGTTCTATTTATTTAAAATGGGCTTACAACTCTTAAACTAACTAAATAAAGATTAATAACTTATAATTATGGATTTAAAAGACATTCAAAACTTAATTAAATTTGTTGCTAAATCAGGAGCAAGTGAAGTTAAATTAGAAACTGACGATGTAAAAATCACGATAAAAACGGGATCAGAAACAGAGACTACTTACGTTCAACAAATTCCAATGCAAGCTCAAATGCCAATGCAACAAGCTATGCAACAAGCTCCTGCAGCACCAGCAGCTACAGAAGCAGCAGCTCCAGCAGCAGATGAAAACTCAAAATATATCACTGTTAAATCTCCAATTATCGGAACATTTTACAGAAAACCATCTCCAGACAAACCATTATTTGTAGAGGTAGGACAAACTATTGCAGAAGGTGATGTACT
This sequence comes from Olleya marilimosa CAM030, assembly GCF_000518485.1. Taxonomy (GTDB): domain Bacteria; phylum Bacteroidota; class Bacteroidia; order Flavobacteriales; family Flavobacteriaceae; genus Olleya; species Olleya marilimosa. The sequence continues at coordinate 356,965 of NZ_JADR01000002.1, forward strand.
ATGTATTATCGAAGCAATGAAATTATTTAACGAAATAGAATCTGAAGTGTCAGGTAAAATCGTTAAAATATTAGTGGATGACTCTTCTCCAGTAGAGTTTGATCAACCATTATTTTTAGTAGACCCATCTTAATTTTAGATTATTAGTGTTTTTGACTGCTTGTAAAGTAGTTGAAAAATCGAATAATCAAATCGTCTAATTATCTAATTTATACAAGATGTTTAAAAAAGTATTAATTGCCAATAGAGGAGAAATAGCATTACGTGTTATCAGAACCTGTAAAGAAATGGGCATAAAGACCGTTGCAGTATACTCTACTGCAGATGCTGAAAGTTTACACGTCAAATTTGCTGATGAAGCAGTTTGTATTGGACCTCCAGCAAGTAGTGAGTCTTATTTAAAAATGTCAAATATTATTGCTGCAGCAGAAATAACAAATGCAGACGCTATCCATCCAGGTTATGGATTTTTATCTGAAAATGCTAAGTTTTCTAAAATCTGTGAAGAACACCAAATAAAATTTATTGGTGCATCTGAAGAGATGATTAACAGAATGGGAGATAAAGCAAACGCTAAAGCAACTATGATAGCTGCAGGTGTACCTGTAGTACCAGGAAGTGAAGGTGTAATTGCAGACTTTAAAGACTGTCTAAAAGTAGCTAAAGAAACAGGATATCCTGTCATGCTTAAAGCTTCTGCAGGTGGTGGTGGTAAAGGTATGCGTGCTGTTTGGAAAGAAGAAGATTTACAAAACGCTTGGGAGTCTGCTCGTGCAGAATCTAAAGCTGCTTTTGGAAATGATGATATGTACATGGAAAAACTTATCGAAGAGCCACGTCACATCGAAATTCAAATTGTAGGAGATAGTACAGGAAAAGCTTGTCATTTATCAGAAAGAGATTGTTCTATCCAACGTCGTCACCAAAAGTTAACAGAAGAAGTGCCTTCTCCTTTTATGACAACAGCTTTACGTAAAAAAATGGGTGAAGCAGCTGTAAAAGCAGCAGAATATATTAAATACGAAGGTGCAGGAACAGTAGAGTTTTTAGTAGATAAGCATAGAAATTTCTACTTCATGGAAATGAATACGCGTATCCAAGTAGAGCACCCAATTACAGAACAAGTTATCGATTTTGACTTAATCCGTGAGCAAATATTAGTTGCAGCAGGTGTGCCAATTTCTGGAAAAAACTATACTCCAAATCTACACTCGATTGAGTGTCGTATAAATGCGGAAGATCCTTTTAACGACTTCCGTCCTTCACCAGGAAAAATTACAACATTACATGCTCCAGGTGGTCATGGTGTTAGACTAGACACGCATGTATATGCAGGTTATAGCATTCCGCCAAATTATGACTCAATGATTGCTAAGTTAATTACAACAGCTCAAACTAGAGAAGAAGCTATCAATAAAATGAAGCGTGCTTTAGACGAGTTTGTTATAGAAGGAATTAAAACAACCATTCCTTTTCATAGACAATTAATGGATCATCCAGATTATTTAGCTGGTAATTATACCACTAAATTTATGGAAGATTTTGTTATAGAAAAACAAATAGAAGAATAAAACTAAGGCTCCGAAATTAATTTCGGAGTTTTTTTTTGATGCATATAACAAATAGCTTCAGTATATTTGAATACTAAAGTAAGTTTCATGAAAAGTCCTAGTTACCTAAAATACAGTCTTTTGTTATTGGTGTTTTTTTCAATAACATCTTGTTTTGAAATTATTGAAGAGATTGACCTAAATAGTGATGGTACAGGTACAATGACTTTTACGTTAAACATGAGTAGAAGCAAGTCTAAACTAGCATCAATAATGCTGTTAGACTCTGTTAATGGTTATAAAATACCTTCAAAAGCAGATATACAAAAAGGACTAAATGATATGGTTTCCGAGCTTAAAAAAGCAGAAGGAATCACTAATGTTGTTAAATCAGCAGATTACGAAAATTTTGTGTTTTCAGTAAAATGTGATTTCAATAAAATTGAAAATATCAATAAGATTACTAACAAAATAACTAGTCAGCAAAAAAGTAACTCAGGATCGACCTCGTATTTATTTGATGATAAAAACGGTGTTTTTAAAAGAAAGTATGTCTATTCTTCCCAAATCAAAAAACAGTATAATAAATTAAAAACCGAGAATAAAAAGATTTTTGATGATGCCTCCTATACAGTAATTTACAGATTTGATAAAGAGGTAAGCACTCAAAACAATAATCAAGCTAAAGTTTCTAATTCTAAAAAAGCAGTTATGCAACGCGTAAGTGCAATGGATGTGATTAATGGTACAGGAGACTTTACCACTCATATTCAATTAAAAAAATAATCCTTAAACTAACACAACCAACCAATGAAAAAATTATCATGTGTAATCATGCTATGTGCATCTGTATTTTCTTTTGCACAAAATTCAACATCAAAAATCCCAAGTGATGCAGCTGTTGTAGCCACAATAAAAGGAAATAATTTGTTACAATTAATGTCAATAGATGAGTTAAATAACTCGTTTATGGGAACTGAGATTTTAAAAGAATTATCTAGAAAACAGACTAAATACAACTCGTTGGAAGATTTTGGTTTTGACTTAAATGGCGCTGCTCATTATTTTTTCCAAGCTAATGATAGTATTAATTACAACGCATTTATCGTTCCTTTAAAAAATGTAACTGCTTTTGAAAGCTTTTTAACCACCCAAAGCAAAAAAGAAATTGCAAACGTTAACGGAATCAGGTCTTTTAAAGATCATAATCAAGGCGGAATTGTTTGGGATAGCTCAACTTTGATAATGGTTGTTGGAAGTACTAACGATGCGTATTTTCAAAACCCAGAGGTCATGGAGCGTTACGGACTAACACAGGATGATTATTATGGATACGTAATAGATGATGCTGTTGTTGAAAGTGCAGAGGATTACGATGATGAAGTTATAGAGGCTGAAGAAGCTTATGAGGAAGAAATAGAAGAAACGGTTATCGAGTCTACAGAAAGTGAAGAGGTCTATGAGGACGAGTATATGGAAGAGGAAGCTACTGAAGTTGTAGAGTATGATTACAATAATGATGCGTCTAACTACCAAATTAAAAGCGCCATAAATAAAAATTGGGCTTTATTAAAGGCAGAGCAGCTTTTAAAGCAACAACCAAATCGTTCTATCTTAAAAAACAAATCATACTTAAGTAGCCTAGACAGTAAAGCAGAAGCTACATTATGGGTCAATGACTTTGGGCAATTATATGCTAATATGTTAGGGTCTATGTACTACAATCAATTAGTTGGTTTTGATTTATCAAGCATGTATGCTAATAATGGTTTAACAGCTAAATTGTTTTTAGAAAACGACAAAATGGTACTAAATACAAAGTACACTATGTCTGATCAAATGGCAGATAGTTATAAAAAAATGACCTCTAGAAAACTTAATAAAAAGTTTTTAGATTATGTAAATGAAGACAGAATGATTGGTTTTATGAGCTACTCTATAGACACAGAAGCCATGTTAGAAGAGTATCCTAAATTAATGAAGTCTATGTATAGCAACATGCCATATTACGGAGAAGAAGCTAGTTTGGGTATAGATTTATTTTCTTTATTATTAGATGAGGAAGCTGTTGGAGAAGTAATTAATGGAGATTTACTGTTTTTATTATCAGGTATCTCTCAGCAAGAAGTAACTTATACTACATACCAATATAATGACGATTATGAGTATGTTGAAGTTGAAAAAACAAAAACTGAAACAGTTCCTGATTTTTTATTAATGGCATCTACGGATGAGCCTAGCATGCTTAATAAATTAATCCAATATACTGTAAATAAAGAAATGGTAACTTTTAACAATGGTTATTACACATTTGAAATTCCAAGAAGCCCACTGGCTATTCACTTTGTAATTAAAGACGGAATTGCTTTTTTAGGTACATCTGAAGCAGAAATGAATAAAATCGTCTCAGGTACATTTGATGCTAAAGTAACATCTAAAACTAAAAAAATGATGTTAGACAATTCTTATTCAGTATTTGTTAGTGCTAAACAATTAGCACAACAATTACCAATAGAAGAGATGGGAATTGACAGAAGTGGTAAGCTAGAATGGTTTTTAAACACAACAGAGGATGCATATATTACAGCATCAAAAATTAAAGGAAATGCAGTTAATAGCGAAATGGTTGTTGGTGTGCCTCCAACCGAAGAAAATGCTTTAAAATACATCTTTAATATCATCGAAAAATTTGCAAAATAATTATTAATGAAAATTAAGAAAATATTAAAAAAAGCAGCCATTATTATTAGTGTGCTGCTTTTAGCTTTTAAAGGCTTTTTAATGTACCGTAATTACACGTCTTACCAAGATGTAATACATTATAAGGCCAATCAAATAGTAAAGGTAAATATTGACGGTATCGCTCAATCACTAGTGTTTAATGCAATTGCAAATCCTTCATTTTATTTAAAATCAAAAAGGGAGAATGACTCTATTATTGATGACGATAACAAACAAAAAAAAGGATTCAATATTCCTGCTAACATCTTTTTATACACTATTAAAGGACAACCTATAACCACAGTATTTACATCCTTTAAAATTTCAGAACAAAACACCTTTAAAGACTACCTTAAAGCTAATTATAAAACTGAAGATTTTAAAGACACCCAAAACTTTACTGTTGCAACAGTATTAAATAATAGTGTGGTTATAGCATTTAACAAAACACAAGCAGTTATTGCATACAATCCAAGTAAGGACGATGTAAATCAAGTGTTTGAAGACATATTGGTAAATCATAAAACATTAGAAAAGTCAGATGTAAAATGGGAGAAATTACAAGATGCAGATGGACATTTTAATTACCTCACAAAAACAGATCATTTGGCTATTAATTTTCAATCTGGAAAAGCTATAATACAAGGTGATTTTGTATTGCCAGTATTTTTGGACACGCCAAAAGTTTATAAAAGCACAAATTTTTCTAAAGATGCTAGTGTAACTTTTAATCTTAATCTACTTTCAACATTAAAGTATGTAAACTTTAAACACAAAAATCAAAGTGTAGACATAGACAGTTTAGATACATATTATAAAGGTCATATGGCTCTAGAAATTGCTAAAGCAACAACACAATTAGACTCGGTAATAACTTATGAGTATAATGACGATTTTGAAAAAGTAGAAACCCTGACAACGGTAACAAAACAAGTACCAGAAATTAATTTGCAATTAACCTCTGACGCTTCAAAACTTTATAAATATTTAGAAAAAATAGCGATAGTAAAAGATGGTAAATTAAGTAAAGATATATTTCCTTTGTATCAAGTTAAAATAGATTCTACTAATGCTAAAAGTTTGCAAGCAAGTACCAATTTATCCAATACAGTAAAATCAATATTAAACGAAACTTCAGAAGTTTTTGCTTTAAACGTTAATTTTGAAAAATTGCAAAAGCAGAATCATTTTCCAATGATACATGATTATTTAGAAAAGCTAATAACCTTAAAAATTATTGGAAATAATTCTCAAAACGAAGCAATAGCAGTAAATGGACAAATGATTTTAAAAAATCAAGATATTAATGCCTTAGCTCAGTTTTTTATTAATCAAAAAGAATAAACAAATTTAGTATCTTACTAAGATGACATTAAGCTATTGGGAAATAAAATCATGGTTAACCAACGTGGATTATACTATTGTTGGTAGCGGAATTGTAGGTTTAAATTGTGCTTTGCAATTAAAAAAACGTTTCCCCAAAGCCAATATTTTAATATTAGAAAAAGGCACTTTACCTCAAGGAGCAAGTACTAAAAATGCAGGTTTTGCTTGTTTTGGTAGTTTGTCAGAAATTGTAGCCGATCTTAAAACACATACAGAACAAGAGGTTTTAGATTTGGTGCAAAAACGTGTCAAAGGATTACAAAAATTAAGAGATAATCTTGGAGATAAAACCATAGATTATCAACAATTAGGAGGTTATGAGTTGTTTAATACTAACAGTGATTTATTTGAAACCTGTTTACATCAAAAAACGTTAGTTAATAATTTATTAAAACCTGTTTTTGAAGACAACGTATTTAGCCTTAAAGAAAATAGATTTGGCTTCAAAAACATCAAGAATCAATACTGTTTTAATCAATTTGAAGGACAAATAGACACAGGTCGCATGATGGAGGCATTACTAAAAAAAGCACTCTTAAAAGGCATTAAAATACTTAATAATGTTTCGGTGTCTAGTTTTTCAGAAGATGCCAATGCTGTTAAAGTGGAGACCAATCAATTTAGTTTTTCTACTTCAAAATTATTAATAGCAACAAATGGCTTCGCTTCGGTTTTGAATATTCCAAAAGTTAAACCAGCAAGAGCACAAGTGTTAATTACAAAACCAATAAAAAATCTTCATATAAAAGGCACGTTTCATTTGGATGAAGGGTATTATTATTTCCGAAACATCGATAACAGAATACTATTTGGAGGTGGACGTAACCTAGATTTTAAAGGCGAAGAAACTACTGAATTAAGTCAAACAGATTTAATTCAGAATAAACTAGAAGCGTTATTAAAAACTACAATTTTACCAAATACACCTTTTCAGATAGAGCATCGCTGGAGCGGAATTATGGGAGTAGGAACTCAAAAAAAACCAATTGTAAAACAGCTTAGTAATAATGTGTTTTGTGGTGTGCGATTAGGCGGAATGGGAGTTGCAATTGGAAGTTTAATAGGAGAAGAATTAGCAAACCTAATAGCGTAATATGTTTAAAAAAATATTCAAATTTTTAGCTAAATGTTTACTTTGGTTTATTATTTCAACCGTTGGTGTGGTGGTTTTATACAAGTGGATGCCTGTACCAATAACACCATTAATGGTCATTAGATATTTTGAAAAGGACAGTCCAAAACTTTTAAAACACGATTGGGAACCAATAGAAAACATCTCTAAAAATTTACAACTAGCAGTGATTTGTAGCGAAGATCAAATTTTTTTAAGTCACAATGGATTTGATTTAAAAGCAATTGAAAAAGCTTACGAAAACAATAAAAAAGGAAAACGTATTAAAGGAGGTAGTACCATAAGCCAACAAACAGCAAAAAATGTGTTTTTGTGGCCACAACGTAGTTGGTTACGCAAGGGGTTAGAAACATATTTTACATTTTTAATAGAGTTGGTTTGGTCCAAGGAGCGTATCATGGAGGTCTATACAAATAGTATAGAAATGGGTAATGGTGTTTATGGTGCTGAAGCTGCAGCTCAATATTGGTTTAAAAAACCAGCATCTAAATTATCAAAATTGGAAGCGTCTGCAATAGCAGCAATTTTGCCAAACCCAAGAAAATATAAGGCTAATCCTGTTACTAATTACATAGCCTCTAGAAAAAATTGGATAATAAAACAGATGAATTTTTATGGTCCTTTAAATTATAAAACAGAGGATGAATAGCACTGAAAAAGTTAAACTAGCATTACATAATGGTTGTGTTTTGTTTACACAAAATAGACTAGATACCATTAATAAAACCATTTTGGAACTGCAAGAATCCTTAACCTCTGAGACTAAAAGTAGCGCTGGAGATAAGCATGAAACTGGACGAGCTATGGTGCAATTAGAACGCGAAAAAGCAGGACATCAATTAGCCGAAATACAAAAGGTCAATCAGCTATTAGCAAAAATAAGTACAGAAAAGACCTCTAAAGTTATTGGCTTAGGTAGTGTTGTTTATACTACAAAATCTAATTATTACATTGCTATTAGTGCTGGAGAACTAGAGGTTGGTACTCAAAAATTTTATGCAATTGCAGCCAATACGCCTATTGCACAATTGCTTTTAGGTAAAACAATTGGCGATGATATTGTTTTTAGAGCACAAAATTTTTCAATAACAGATGTTAACTAACGTCTAAGTCAACAATTTTCGAGGTGTCTTTAGTGAAATTGAATTAGAAAAAAGTTGAATATAATTCCCTTAAATTTAGAATAAGGAACTAGTATTAAAAACAACATTGGTGTGCCTAAATTACAGCATAATAGAGTCTTGTTAGCTATCTCTATTTCGTTGACACATCATGGTGCTTTTAGCGGTTATGCTATTTTGTGATTTCTAAATACTGAGTAGTATTTTTTTCTAAGTTTGTTTTACTTTCAAAAAATACAATGTCATCACCTAATAAGGCTTCAATTAAGTAATAGTGTCCTTTAAAATAAGAGTGCAACACTGTAGCTTTAAGCTCAGAATTGGTTACCATTTTTAATTGATGCGCGTATATTATTGCATCGTTAATTATATTAAACTCGCCAAAAAACGAAGCTATTAATGGTGCTTCTGGATTTTTGAATAAATTTTCTGGGCTATCATTAACAACAATTTTGTTGTCGTACAAAACAATCATTCTGTCTGCAAAACCTAAAACATCTTCTCTGTCGTGGGTTGCAACAATACAAGTTATGTTTTTATCTTTTAAATATCTAAACACATTACGTCTAAGTGATTGTTTTTGGAAGTTATCAATATGACTAAAAGGCTCGTCTAATAAAATAATTTCTGGCTGTTTTGCCAATGCACGTGCTAATGCGACGCGCTGTTTTTGACCACCGCTTAAGGTTTTTACTTTGGTTTTAGCAAGCTCTGTAAGTTCTACAACTTCTAGTAACTCTGCAGTGCGTTCTTTTTTTTCTTCTGGAAAAAAGTTAGACAGGTGTTTACCAATGTTTTCTTCAACGGTTATATAAGGCATTAAGTCAAATTCTTGAGAGACATATTTCATGAATTCATAACCGACAACCAAATTATATTTAGGACCTAAAATCTCTTGGTCTTTCCAGAAAATTTGACCTTCATTTAAGTCAAATTCGCCAAAAATAAGATTTAAAAGAGTGCTTTTTCCAGAACCGCTTTCGCCAATAATAGCAACGTGTTCACCTTGATTAGCAATTAAAGAGATGTCTTTTAAAACAGGTGTTTTATTATACGAAAAAGAAAGATTTTTTACTGCTAGCATAGTCGTGCAAAAATAGTATAAAAAAACCGCTCCAAATGGAACGGTTTTGAAATTTATTATTGTTTTTTAATTCCACCCACCACCTAAAGCTTGATATAGTTTTACATTAGCTAATAATTGGTCTCGTTTAGTTTCTATAATTTCAATTTTAGAATCTAATGCTTCTCTTTGTGTAAGGAGTACTTCTGTATATTCTGCTCTTGCAGATTTAAAAAGTCTAATAGAAAGCTCTATAGCTTCCGTAAGTGCCTCCACTTGTTGTGTTTTTAAAAGGTAACTTTTGTTTAAATTCTCTACATTAGATAATTGATTTTCTACTTCTATAAACGCATTTAAAATCGTTTTTTCGTATTCATAAATAATCTGAAGTTGTTTGTTACTGGCAGTTTTATATTCTGCTTTAATTGCATTTCGGTTAATTAATGGAGCGATTATATCTCCAATTAAAGAATACGCTAAAGATTCTGGTGTGCTAGTTAAAAATTTAGGTTTAAAAGCTTCTAATCCAACACCAGCTTTAATACCAATGGAAGGATAGAAATTTGCCTTAGCTATATTTACGTTTAACTTTGAGGCAGATAACTCTAGTTCAGCTTGTCTAATATCTGGTCGATTGGCTAATAGTTGTGAGGGTACACCAGAGTGCATAACGTCTACTTCTTTAGTTATAAAATCATCAGAATGTCTGATTACTGTTTGTGGGTATCTTCCAACTAAAAAATTAATCAAATTTTCTGTTTCTACTATTTTTTGCTGAATTTGATATTTATTACTTTTATTTTTAAAAACCTCAGCCTCAAAGCGTCTAACAGCTAGCTGTGTTGCTCTAGCAGCTTCTTTTTGAAGCTTTACCATTTTTAAAGCACTTTGTTGTAAGTCTAAGTTCTGTTTAACTATAGTAAGTTGGTTATCCAAAGCAATAAGCTCATAATAGGCACTTGCTATTTCTGAAACTAATTGCGTAACCATAAAGTTTTTACCTTGGATAGTTGCTAAATATTCTAAAACTGCTGATTTTTTACCATTTCTAAGTTTTTTCCAAATATCCAATTCCCAAGAGGCAGAAAGTCCTGCCGAAAAGTTGGTTAATGGTTCCGGAAACTCTTCATGTTCACGTATGTCTAAGTGTTGCTCTACAGCACCATTTCTGGTGAATTCACCAACTTTATCAACTTCCGCACCAGCGTAGATACCTACATAAGGCAAATAGTCTCCTTTTTTAGCTTTTATTTCGTTTTCAGCCATATTAATTTGCTGTAGCATCATATTTAATTCTTGATTATTAGCTAATGCCAAGTCTATCAAGTTTGTTAAATTTTGGTCGGAAAAAAAGTCTTTCCACTTTACAACTGCTGTGTTTAGTGTATCATTACTATTGTTACTGTAAGTCTCAGAAATGGTTTTATTTTCTTCTCTTATCGCTATTTGTGTTGGCACACATGATTGTAATAATAGTACAATCATGATGCTAACAACAAAAAGATGTTTTATGGTTTTATTATTCATCTTTATTTTTTTTGCTTAGTTTTTTAAATAGATTTTTTAGTTTAACAATCTGCTCAGTATTCTTTTTAGTTTGTTGTCCAGCAGATTCACTATTTCTAATAAATTCTTCAGATAAAGGCTCAAGCGACTCATCTTTTATTAGACTTTTTCCTTCAGCCATTTTGGCGAAAATGTAATATAATCCTGGAATAATTAATACTCCGCCAATAGTCCCTATTAACATACCTCCTAATGATGAACTTCCTATGGTTTTATTAGCAATTGCTCCTGCACCTGTTGCTATTATTAAGGGAATTAATCCTGCAATAAAAGCAAAGGACGTCATTAAAATAGGTCTAAATCTAGCTTTGGAACCCTCAATTGCTGCTTCTAGAATTGTAGCGCCTTGTCTTTGTTTTTGCACTGCAAACTCCACAATTAATACTGCGTTTTTACCAAGTAGTCCTACCAACATGATTACTCCAATTTGTGCATAAACATCATTAGCTAATCCCATTGCTTTTAATAGGACAAATGATCCAAAAACACCCACAGGAAGTGATAAAATAACCACTAATGGTAATAAAAAACTTTCGTATTGTGCAGCTAACACAAAGTAGACAAATACTAAAACTATAATAAATATATAAGTCGATTCATTACCTCTACTGGCTTCATCATAGGATAAGCCTTCCCAAGCGATGTCATATCCATTGGGTAGCTCTTTTTTAGCTACTTCGTTTATCGCGTTTATGGCGTCACCACTTGTATATCCTGAAGCAGGTAACCCTCTTATTGACGCAGAATTGTAAAGGTTATATCGTGTAATTTCATTTGGTCCTAATTTTTTTTCAATAGACATAAAAGCGGAGTATGGTACCATATCTCCTTCTTCGTTTTTAACATAAAGCTTTTCTAGATCAGATGGTAGTCTTCTATATTCTGGTGCTGCTTGTGTGTATACTTTAAAGAATCTACCAAATCGAATAAAACCTTGCTCGTAAGTACTACCAATTAAAATATTTAAATTTTCCATTGCTTTACTAATAGTTACTCCTTTTTGCATAGCAATTTTGTTGTTTATTTTTAACTCATATTGAGGGTAGTTTGCAGAAAAGAAGGTAAATAATCCAGTTAGCTCTTTACGTTTGGACAATGCAGCTATAAAGTCGTTATTAATCTTTTCAAAATGTTGATAATCTGTAGAGTTGGTTTTGTCTAGTAAGCGCATTGCAAATCCACCAGAAGATCCAAAACCAGGTACTGCAGGAGGCTCAAAATACTCGATAACAGCTCCTAAATCTTTGGTTTCTTCTTCAAGTTCTTCCATTATCTCATGCACAGAGAGGTGACGATCTGACCAAGGTTTTAAATTAATTAAACACGTACCAGCATTAGAGCCTCGACCTTCTGTCATAATCTCATAACCAGAAAGTGATGACACAGATTCTACACCTTCGGTTTCTTCACAAATTTTTTGAAGTTTTTTAGCAACTTCATTTGTACGTTCTAAAGTTGCTCCAGGAGGCGTTTGGATAATGGCATAAATCATTCCCTGATCCTCGTTAGGTATAAAACCAGCAGGTAATACTTTATTAGTAAAATATATTCCTGCACAAAATGCTGCTAATATCCCAAAGGTTATAATACGTCGCGCTACTATTTTGTTTAGTACTGCTACGTATTTTCCTGTAAGTTTTTCAAAACCATTATTAAACCAAAGTATAAATTTATCTACAATAGATTTTTTAGTTTTCCCATGGTTATTTTTAAGTAGCATTGCACATAAAACTGGTGTTAATGTTAATGCTACAATTGCTGAAATTACAATTGAACCAGCCATAGTAATCGAAAATTGACGATAAAATACACCAACAGGACCTGTCATAAATGAAATAGGTATAAAAACCGAAACCATTACTAAGGTTATGGCTACAATTGCTCCTCCAATTTCGCCTAATACTTCATAAGATGCTTTGTATGGTGTGAGTTGGTCTTCTTCCATTTTAACATGGACTGCTTCCACAACAACAATAGCATTGTCTACTACAATACCAATTGCTAATACTAATGCAAAAAGAGTAATTAAGTTAATTGACAACCCAAATAATTGCATTACAAAAAAGGCACCAATTAAGGATACAGGTACTGCAATGATTGGTATTAGTGTAGAGCGCCAATCTCCTAAAAATAAAAAGACAACAATGGCTACTAAAATAAAGGCATCTCTAAGGGTATGTAAAACCTGCTCTATAGACGCGTCTAAAAAGTTAGACACATCATAACTAATTTGGAAATTTACATCAGGTGGTAAATCTACTTCTAGCTCTGCTAATTTGGCTTTTACCTCTTTAATAACATCACTACCATTACTACCAAACGTTTGTTTTAGGACTATTGAGGCGGATGGTTTACCATCTAAATTAGAATAAATGTCAAAAAACTCACTACCTAAATTCACATCAGCAATATCTTTAAGTTGAATGGTTTCACCTTCTTTATTTGCTCGAACAATGATATTTTTATATTGATCAGGTTCGTTATATCTATTTTGATAGGTTAGTACATATTCTAAAGATTGTGCAGTTTTACCAGAGCTTCTACCTAAACGACCAGGTCTAGCTAAAATGCTTTGCTCTTCCATTGCTTCTAAAACTTCTTCTGCAGAAATATTATAGGCACGCATACGATCTGGTTTTAACCAAACACGCATTGCGTATTTTCTGCTTCCTAAAATTTGTGCACTTGCAATCCCTTTAATGCGCTGTATTTCTGGGATTATTTTGGTATATGCATAGTTGTATAAAAACTTTTCGTCGTTGTGCTTATCTGTACTAGATAGGTTAACGTACATTAACATACTAGGTTGTACAGGTGTTATAATTACACCTTCACGTTGCACTAACTCTGGTAATAATGGCATGACCTGATCCACACGTGTTTTAACCCTAACAACAGCTTCGTTAGGATCTGTTCCTGGTTCAAAAATCACACGTACTGTAGCTTCACCAGCACTTGTTGCATCTGATGCTATATAACGCATGTCTTGCACACCATTTATGGCTGTTTCTAGCGGAATTAAGGTAGAGTTTACTAATACCTCTGAACTAGAACCAGGATAGGCTATAAAAATATTTACTGTTGTTGGTGCTATTTGAGGGAATTGAGATATAGGGAGTTGCTTGATAGCTAATCCACCTATAAATAAGATGATAACCGAAATGACAATAGCCAAAACGGGTCTTTTTATAAATTGTTTAAACATGTCTTTTGAAGATTAAATTCTAAAATTATTCAGCGTATAAGTCTAACTCAGACATTACTTTGGTTGGCTCTAAAAACTTGGTTTCTATTTTTTGATTGTTTTTTACCATTTTTATACCTTCTAATAAAATAGTGTCGTTTTGAGAAAGCCCTTTGCTTATTATAAATAGATGTGGTAGCTCTGCTCCAATTGTAATTTCTTTTTGTTTTACTACATTATTTTTATCTATTACAAAAACATAGGTTTTATCTAACACTTCAAAAGTGGCTTTTTGTGGTATAATTATGACATCTTTAAAAGGGATAGACATTAATACACTACCAGTTTCGCCATGTCTTAAAATACCATCAGGATTAGGAAACGTGGCTCTAAAAGCAATATTTCCGGTTTCGCTATTAAACTCTCCTTCTATAGTTTCAACAATGCCTTTTTGGTTAAATTGTTTGTTATTAGCCATTAGTAAGCCAACTTCTTTTTTAACGTCTTTGTCTGTGCTTGTTATATAATCTAGGTATTCTGCTTCTGGTACGTTAAAATACACCCACATTTTACTATTGTCAGACAATGTGGTTAGTAACTCTCCTTCGTCCAAAAGACTTCCTTCTCTTGCTTCTAAATGGTCCATGATACCATCAAAAGGTGCGGTTATTTTAGTAAAACCTAAATGAGTTTGTGCTAAAGCAACTTCAGCATTTGCTTTATCTAAATTGGCATTTGCCATAGCTAATTCATTTTGAGAAACGACATTGCCTTCTGCTAATAGTTTAGTGTTTTGTAATTCAATTTGTGCAGCATTAGATTCGGCTTTAGCCTTTTGTAATTCAGCTTGATAAATATTTGGCATTATCTGGAACATAGGTTGTCCCTTTTTAACGTGTTGACCTTCGTCTACAAATATACTTTTGAGATAACCTTTCTCTAAAGCTCTTAATTCTATATGTCTTATGGAGTGAATTTGACTAACATAGTCCTTAATTATAGTGGTGTCTTTTTTGATAGGATTTGTAACAAGAAAAGCAACATGTTCTTTCTTTTCTTCTTTTTTAGTTTCGCAACTTGTATGAAATAGACATGCGAATAAACCCATGAAAATGAAGATTTTTTTCATAATTTTTTATTTAAAATAAATTGGTAAAATAAAATAAGATTGTAGCAAGTCATTGCCAATAAGGCATATGATTGGCTGTTTGTGTTATGTTAAAATGTTTTGTAAGTAATAAACCAATTGCAAATTGGTTTTAAAAAAGAGAGAAAATCAGATTATAAAAACCTCTAATCTAATGTGAAGTTTTGTCGAAGGTTGACAAAAAGTTTGTTTGTAATGGTTAGCCTCTGCTTGAAGTTGAGAGGATAAATCGCTTAATAATTGAGCGTTTAAAAATGCAGCTATATAACTACCAAAAGAATTTATAGTGGTATTTGTTACCGATTCTTCATTTTCTGCTTCTTCACTTTCTGTATAATCAAAAATTAATTGGTTGTCTTGATTATTGAAAATTGAAAAGTGAGCGGATTGACTTGAAATGTCATCTATTGAAACTGGGTTTGTTGTTTCAGATTTAGATGTACTAATTAAAGTGAAATTATTATCTAATGTACTATTTGCAAATACGTTTATTACTCCTGAGAATAACAAGAGTATTATTAGCGTCAAATATTTAGAGATAATTTGTTTCATTTTATGGATGCAAAATTATATCAATTGACTAATATCACCAAAATAAAGATTGTTTTTTATGTGTTATTTAAGACTAGAAATATAATATACAAAAAACCTGTAGGATATTGTACCTACAGGTTTTTAATACGTTGTATGTGTTTGTTTTAATCTTTAAAGTTTTCGATTTCTGTTGGTAATACTTCAAAACCCATATTGTATAGTGTAAATCCATAAATATCAGCATATTGCTCTATGGTTTTACTAACGGGAGTTCCTGCTCCATGTCCTGCATCAGTTTCTATTCTGATTAAAACAGGATTGTTTCCGGTTTGTTTAGCTTGTAATTCTGCAGCAAATTTAAAACTGTGTGCAGGTACAACTCTGTCGTCATGGTCACCTGTTGTAACCATCGTAGCTGGATATTGTATGCCTTCTTTTACATTATGTACAGGAGAGTAGCCTAGTAAATAATCAAACATTTCTTTATTATCTTCTGCAGTACCATAGTCATATGCCCAACCTGCTCCAGCTGTAAACGTGTGGTAACGTAACATGTCTAAAACACCAACCGCAGGTAAAGCTACCTTCATTAAATCTGGACGTTGGGTCATTGTTGCTCCAACTAGAAGACCTCCATTAGAGCCACCTCTAATAGCTAAAAAGTCTGATGAGGTGTATTTTTGATTAATAAGGTACTCTGCAGCAGCAATAAAATCGTCAAACACATTTTGTTTTTTAAGTTGTGTTCCTGCATCGTGCCATGCTTTTCCGTATTCACCTCCACCACGAAGATTAGGTACAGCATATATACCACCTTGTTCCATCCATACAGCATTAGCAATGCTAAAACTAGGTGTTAAACTTACATTAAAACCACCATAACCATATAGGATTGTTGGGTTTTTACCATCAAGCGTTAATCCTTTTTTATGTGTAATAATCATTGGTACTTTTGTACCATCTTTTGAGTTATAAAAGACTTGTTTGCTTTCGTAATTTTCAGGATTAAAATCAATATTAGGTTTACGGAATAGCTCTGAAGTACCGTTTTCAATATCATATTTATAGATACTACCAGGAGTTACATAGTTTGTAAATGAATAGTATAATTCTTTTTCTTCCTTTTTAGCACCAAATCCACTAGCACTTCCTACACCAGGAAGTTTTACTTCTCTTACTAATTTACCATCGTAGTCGTACTGCATTACTTTAGATACTGCATCTACCATATATTCAGTAAAAAAGTATCCACCAGCTGTTGAAGGACTTAATACATTTTTAGTTTCAGGTATAAAATCCACCCAGTTTTCTGGTGTCGGATTTGAAGCATCAACAGTAACTATTTTTTTGTTTGGAGCGTTTAGATTTGTAACTAAAAATAATTTTGATCCTTGGTTTTCTATTAAATAAGTGTCACTATCTGTATTACCAATGATTTCTACTAATTTAGAGTTTGGTTGTGTTAAATCTTTAATATATAATTTGTTTCCAGAGGTTGAAACACGAGGTGATATTAATAGGTAACGATCGTCCTCTGTTACGCTTCCGTAGATATATCTGTGTTTTTGCGAAGGTGTACCTCCAAAAATTAATTGATCCTCTTTTTGAGATGTTCCTAATTTATGGTAGTATACTTTATGTTGATCTGTTTTTGCAGATAACTCGCTACCTTTTGGTTTGTCATAGCTTGAGTAATAAAAGCCTTCATTTTTGTACCAAGACATACCGCTAAATTTTATGTCTACTAAGGTGTCTTCAACTATTTTTTTAGACTCAGTATCCATTACTAATATTTTTCGCCAATCGCTTCCTCCTTCAGAAATAGCGTATGCTAAAGTCTTTCCATCTTTAGAAAAACTTGTTCCTCCAAGAGATATGGTACCATCTTCTTTAAACGTATTGGGATCTAAAAATACAGTAGCTGTGTTTGGATCTTCACCAGTTTTATAGCGATATATTACGTATTGGTTTTGTAAGCCATCATTTTTATAAAAATAGGTATAGTCACCTTCTACAAAAGGTGCTCCAATTTTCTCGTAATTCCATAATTTTTCTAGACGTTGCTTTAGTTTTTCTCTGTAAGGAATATTATCTAAATAGCCATATGTAACTTTGTTTTCTGCTTTTACCCATGCTTCTGTTTCTGGACTTCTATCGTCTTCTAACCAACGGTAAGGGTCTTTAACATTTGTGCCAAAATAGTTAGTAACAGTATCAACCTTGGTTGTTGTTGGATACTCAACAACAATACTTTTTTCTTTTTTTTCTGCTTCTTTTTTACAGGACATAATAGTTATTACGGTTAAAATACCAATAGCTAGTTTTTTCATGTTGAAGGGATGGTTTAATTGTGTGAATAAAATTAATTAAAAAAGCACATGTAAACTACTAACATGTGCTTTTTAAGATTTTTTTAATTCTTTATAAATTTTTGAGCTTTAATATTTCCGTTACTAATAATTTTTAAAATATAGTTTCCTGATTGAATATTTGAAACATCTAAAACGTTAGCATTTAATATTCCTTTTAATACTTGTCTTCCATTCATGTCAAAAACAGAATACTCTGTGTTTTTTAAAAGATGATTTTCATAATTTAAATTTAAACTGTGAGTCGTTGGGTTAGGGTAAAGAATAAGATCTGATAATAAAAACTCGTCAAGACTTAATTGATTTTGACCCTCAATTATATTTAATGTTTGATTGATTGTTGGGTTTAAAATTACATCTACTATGCCTGAAGGCCACTCCACTGTTAAGCTTGTAATAGTGGTTGCTGTGCCTAATCCAAAATGTGTGTTTAGCGTGTTCATGTATCTAAATCCGTCACCACTTCTAACATCTCTAATTTGGCTGCCAAGAGCAGTCTCTATTGTTATTCTAGCTCCAATTCCATTTATATTACTAACGTTGCCAACGGTATTTAATGTAATCCAGTTATTTGTGGTGGTGTCATTCATATAAATTGAACCAGCACTACTAAAGGCATCAATAAATCCATCTGTGTTTAGGTCTCCAAAAGATCCTGCTGAAGGTAATATGCTTGTGTAAAGATTAAAAGTCATGTCACCATTACCAATTAATATATTGCCATTTGAAGCTAAGTCCAAAATACCATCATTATCAAAATCGTAAGTTACGTTCTCAATACCAGTATCTGTCATATCTAACACTCCTGAGCCAGCAGTGACATCTGTAAACGTTACTATTCCCGTTGTTGCGTCTAAATCATTTCTCATTAATTTATGAGAACCAGAACTTGCGCCAACAAATACATCCATATCACCATCGTTATCAAAATCTCCCCATGATGAAGACCACGTTTGCATTGGATCTGATAATCCAATTTGAGAGGCTACCTCTGTATAATTGACTACTAATGTATTTGAAGCATCGTAATAAGAGTCATTTCTATACATTTGATTTAGTCTTCTAGCTTCTTCACCACCACATTTGGCGATAAACAAATCAGAATCTCCATCGTTATCATAATCAACGAAAATTGATCCATAATGTCCACCCGAAGAGTAATCTCCTAAATTAAATGGAGCAGTTCCAACTGTAGATTGATAGTATTGTAAATTACCATTGCCATCGTTAATATAATACACAGTAGGTTCTACATCGTGGCAAACAAATGCGTCTAAATGACCATCCATATTTAGATCTGCAAAGTTTGATCGTTGAGAGAATACATATTCTGAACCAGAAATTTCAGTAAATCCTGTTCCAGTATCGTTTGCTTTCATAAAGGTTACACCTTGTCCAGCTCCATATAATAAATCCGTATAACCATTGGCATCAAAATCTGCAGCTGCAAGACTCCAGTTTGGTGTAAAATCAGCAGAAGTGGTTGCAATATTGACAGTATTAAAACCACCTGTCGCTAATTGATAATTAATATTAATATTTGTAGCTGTAACAGCAACAACATCATCTAGAAAATCACCATTCATATCAACAACAGCACGATTTGTCCCAGTTGTAGGTAAAGTTTGTTGAGTAAATGTTACAGGAGCTGGAGGAGGAGGAAGGACTACAGCACCTTCAGTCAATTGCCAATCAAATCCAGAGTCATTCCATTTATCGTCAAAAGCAATATAATATGTTGTGCCAGCAATTACGTTAAATTCTGCAATAGACAAAAAATTTGTTCCAGAATCGTCATCTCCTGCAACACATGTTAAGTTACCACAGGTTCCTGAATATATATGTAATCGAGTGTCTTTTCCTGAATTTTGAGTTAAATCCGTACTAATGGTAACAGTGTAATCGTTGGTTGGTATATACCTGTACCATTCTCCATTTGTTGCTCCAGTTCCATTTGCTGCGCAAATAGGAGTAGGTATTTCTGTTCCATCAATAATTCCGTTAATGGTAAAAACACCTGGACCGACTATGGCAGTGTCTGTGTTTGCATCCAAACAGCTATTACTGTTGGTTTGTGCTTTAATTAAAAAAGTAATTAAGCAAATTAAAATAGTAAGTAGTGGTTTTTTCATGGTTGGCTATTGGTTTATTCGCAGTTTTGTGTTAGTGAAGTGATCCATTGTTCTAAAAGAATAACACCTTCTTGGTGTATGAGTGTTCTGCCTAATAATGGCATTCTATATTCTTCTTGTGTATTATTTAATCTAAAATGAATTAATGAGCGTGCTATGTTATTTGGTTCTACAATTTTAGAGTAAGGTGCTATTGGTGTATCTGGATCAACACAAACACCTAAACTAACCTCACCTTGATAATCTCCAAATGCAAATCTAACAGGTCTGTAGTCACAATGTCTATCTTGACTGTGGCAGTGCGCACAATTAATGTCTAAGTAACCTCTAATTCTGTCGTTAAGTGTTGAGGTAGGATCTTGCCAATTAGAAACCGTATTAATAGTGTTGGGTAAGTTGTCCTCTAAATAACCAATTTCTATCCATTTTTGTAATTGATTTTTAACACCATCAGCGTAAGCTAAATCTTTATTAAGGTTTTGGGGTTTTGGACCAATTGGGATGGAATTAATTTCAGACTTATGGCATGTAAAGCACTCTGCAGCAGAAGGAATCCTGTAAGTGGTGTTTCTTGTTACTCCGTTTTCAATAAAAGTAACATCCGTATAACTTCCGGATAAATCAAAGTATGCTTCTGTTTGATTGTCATTCCAGATGTAATTTGCAAATTTCCAACCTTCGTTGGATTTATACATTAATCGTGTTTCAATAATCCTTGGTAGATTATTTGGTAAGGTATTTTGGTAGTAAAAGTTTTTTATAAAAACAGTGCCATCAGGAAAATTTAATATGGAATAATCATTAACATAAGTTGCCTTTTGGTTTTCTGGCATCCATATAAATCTTTTTTTGTGCGCGTAATCTGTAAATAACGAATTAATAGGCTGATATGGCAGAACGCCCAAAACAGGAGATAAGTCTTTAAGATTGCCTTCAAAAAAATGGTATTCTGATAAAGTGTTAAAAGGAGTTGCTTCTGGATTAAAAATAACAGGAGACGTTGCTGCACTTTGTTGTATTGGGACATACGTTTCTTCTGAGCTACAAGAAAATTGTAGCAAACCAGAAAAAATAATAACTAATAAGATTGCGTAGTTTTTGACCATATAAAAATATATATGGTCACTAATATATAAATTAATTGCCCCAAAAATGGGATTAACTTAATGAATTTTAGCTTGTTATAATTTAAACCAGCTTGTTTTTTACTAAATATTCTGCAATCTGAACTGTGTTTGTAGCTGCTCCCTTACGTAGGTTATCACTAACAATCCACATATTAATAGAGTTTGCTTGAGATAAATCACGTCTAATACGTCCAACAAAAACCTCGTCTTTACCATTAGCGTATAATGGCATTGGATAGGTGTTTGTATCTAAATTATCTTGTACGACTACACCTTCGGTTTGGCCTAAAAGCGTTTTAACTTCAGCTAAATCAAAATCATTTTCAAATGCAATATTAACAGACTCACTATGTCCACCAGCTGTTGGTATTCTAACTGCAGTAGCTGTTACAGCAATAGTATTATCGTTTAATATTTTTTGAGTTTCGTTAACCAATTTTAATTCTTCTTTGGTGTAACCATTGTCTTCAAATACGTCACAATGCGGAATTGCATTTTTAAAGATAGGATAGTGATATGCCATTTCTCCTGTAACGCCATTTAATTCATTTTCTAGTTGTTGTACTGCTTTTACTCCTGTACCAGAAATGGATTGGTAAGTTGAAACGACTATTCTTTTAATTTTATATTTTTTATGAAGAGGAGCCAAACACATGACCATTTGTATGGTTGAGCAATTAGGATTGGCTATAATTTTATCGTTTTTTGTAAGTTGATTTGCATTAATCTCCGGAACCACAAGTTTTTTATCCTGATCCATTCTCCAAGCCGAAGAATTATCAATCACAGTTGTGCCTACTTCTGCAAATTTTGGAGCCCATTCTAAAGATGTACTTCCTCCAGCCGAAAATAAAGCAATTTCTGGTTTGGCATTTACAGCATCTTGTAAGCTAACAATTGTATAGTCTTTACCATTAAATGAAAGCGATTTACCTACAGATCTTTCTGATGCTACAGGTATAAACTCTGATATAGGAAATTGTCTTTCTTCTAATACTTTACGCATAACTTCTCCAACCATTCCGGTTGCTCCAACTACAGCTACTCTCATTTTAAAATACAAATTAAATTAGAGGCTAAAATTAGGGTATTTAACTAAAGAAATAATATAAAAAGTATTAATTTTTTCGTAAAAATATGTGCATAAAAAAACCGATTTTAAATTCAAAATCGGTTTTTTATGATAATACTAATAATTAGATTACTTTTTTAAAGCATCTCTAATTTCCATTAATAATTCGTTATCAGTTGGTCCTGCTGGTGCAGCTGGTTCAACTGGTTTTTTAGTTTTGTTATATGCTTTTACAATTATAAACATGATAAATCCAACAATTATTAAGTTAATTATTGTGTTAATCCAGCTACCATACATGATTGCATTTTCTGGTTTTGTAACAACACCAGCTGCATCTACTACTGCTTCATCAAGTACAAGTTTTTTAGCAGCAAAATCAATTCCTCCTGCAAAATGTCCAACAAATGGCATAGCCACGTTGTTTACAAATCCATTAATTACTTGGCCTAATGCTCCAGCCATAATTACAGCAACCGCAAATTCAATTACGTTTCCTGTCATGATAAAATTTTTAAATTCTTTAAGCATAATTTTAATATTTTAATGTTAGTTAATATTAATGATATTCGAATTTAGTTAAAATTTTAACATAATTGATGTTTGTCAAATATATGTAAATGACATTTATCGACGAAATACACGTTTTACACGTTGAGATATGGCTGTAATTAATTCGTAGGAAATAGATTGTACATTTTCTGCTAAAGCCTCAGCAGTATACTTGTCATCAAATACAATAACTTCGTCACCTTCATTACAATCTATGGAAGTGATGTCTACCATAATCATGTCCATACAAACATTACCTAGTATATATGCTTTTTGATTATTAATGGTTACAAATCCATTTTTGTTACCATATTGTCTTTTAATACCATCTGCATGACCTATTGGTAACGTTGCAGTTTTTGTATCTGTTTGTGCTATAAAAGTTCTGTTATAACCTAAGCTTTCTCCTTTTTTTATATGATGAATTTGTGAGATGTTTGTTTTTAAAGCTGCTATTGGTTTTAGGTGTTTGTTTACATTTGGATCGTTACCAAAACCGTTTAATCCAATACCACTTCTAACCATATCAAAGTGTGCTTCGGGATAATTTATTATACCAGATGTATTACAAAGGTGCAAAAATGGCTTGTAGTCTAATTTAGCATAGACTTGTTTGTATATTGTTTTAAAATGCTCTATTTGAGATACAGTAAATGCTTTATCATCCAAGACTTCACTTTCTGCTAGATGAGAAAATAAACTGGTGATGTGTACAGCTTTGGTTTTAGATACTGTTTCAGTTATTTTAGAAATATCCTCCAAACCAAAACCTAATCTATTTAATCCAGTGTTAAATTTTAAATGTACAGGATAGTTGTGTTGCTTATGAGTTTCTGCGGAAGCGATAAAAAGGTCTAAAACTCTTTGTGAATATAGACTTGGCTCTAGGCAACGTGTAATAATGTCGTCAAAGCTTACGGGTTGAGGATGTAATACTAATATTGGTGTTGTGATTCCTGCATCGCGTAAAGCAACACCTTCATAGGTATAGGCTACAGCAAAATAATCAACTTCTAATTCTTGAAGATATTTTGCGACTTCAATAGCGTCGCTACCATAGGCAAAAGCTTTTACAACTGCTAAAAATTTAGTGCTTCCGGATAGTTTTGATTTTAAAAACTTAAAATTATGTTTAAGTGCTTTTAAGTCTATTTCTAAAACTGTTTCTTGAGCCTTATTCATTAGAGATTTTAGGTTTAATTTTAATCTCCTCAGCAGCTTCAACCTTCATGTCTTTTACTTTTTCTCTAAGGGTTGCTTTATAATACGCAGCTCTGCTTAGAGGTTCATACTCTTCAGTTTCGCCTAATAATACAAGGTTGTCATTAGCAGATTTTCTAAAACTATATTGTGCTAGATTTCCGGTTCTGGTACAAACAGCGTGTACTTTTGTAACATATTCTGCAGTTGCCATTAAGTATGGCATTGGACCAAAAGGGTTACCTTTAAAATCCATATCTAAACCAGCAACAATAACACGTATCCCTTTATTTGCTAAGTCGTTACAGACACGAACAATTTCGTCATCAAAAAACTGAGCTTCGTCAATACCAACTACATCACAGCCATCTGCAAGAATTGGAATATTAGCTGCAGCAGGTACAGGAGTGGATCTAATCTCGTTAGCATCGTGTGAAACTACCATTTCATCATCATAACGTACATCAATTGCTGGTTTAAAGATTTCTACTTTTTGTTTAGCAAATTGAGCGCGTTTAAGTCTTCGGATTAACTCTTCAGTCTTTCCAGAAAACATTGATCCACAGATGACTTCAATCCATCCAAATTGTTCTTTTTGATTTACTGTATTTTCAAGAAACATTTTGTAAATTTAGCACTAAAACGTAAAGCATTTACGTTTTGTATAAAGGTGGGTCAAATTTATTAAAAATCAAAAGGCTAACTTGCAATTAATTCAAAAATTATAAAAAAAAATAAAACCATGAAGAAGAAATTAGAATCAGAATTAATGAGTATTGCACACAGGATTCTAAAACTAGTTGGTAAAGAAGACGTTAATAGGATGCATGCAGAAGTTGCTGTTTTATATGAAAAGTTAACCGTTTTAAAATTTGCTAACGAGAACTTTGAAGATAGCATTCCAACTATTGGTAATGACTCTTCATTTTTTGACATGTTGGATTCTGCCTTCAATAATAAAGTAAGTGATAATATAGAAGTCGATGATAAAACTTATATTAATTTAGACGATGCTGATCAGGATGATATTATGGAGCCTGTCATGGAAAAAATTAAAGATATGGTTGCCCAAATGCCACAAGAAACACATCAAGTTGATGATCTACTAGATTCGGTTTTACCAAAACATAACTATGCTAAAAATGATTTTGAAGAAATAACTGCTGGTTTTGATGAGATACCTGTTTTTGATCCTGTATCTAAATCTGATGTAAATGAAAAAAAGAGTTTAAACGATAAATTAAAATCTGGCTTAAATATAGGTCTAAACGATAAGTTGGCTTTTATTAAACATTTATTTGATGGTGAACCTGATGATTATAATAGGGTTTTATCACAACTAAATACAACTACAACATTAGACGAAGCTGAAAATTTAATTAATAATGTGGTTAAACCAGACTATAATAATTGGATTGGTAAAGAAGATTACGAAGTCCGTTTTATGGAAATTATCGAAGCTAGATTTAAGTAGTTTTTAGGTTAATAATACTTTAATTTTATTAAATGAAACAAACGTCTATTAAGACCTTATTATATTGGATTGCTACAATTTTAGTTTGTGTGATATTTTTATACTCAGCACAGATGTATTTTTTTAATACAAATATGGTAGAAGGCTTTTTTAAAGGGCTAAATTATCCAACCTATTTAGTAATTCCATTAGCAATAGCCAAAATACTTGGTGTTGTTATGATTTTATGGCGAAAAAACAAATGGTTAACAGAATGGGCTTACGCTGGATTTTTCTTTGATGCTTTGTTAGCAACAGTAGCACATTACAATGCAGGACATGGTCTTTTTGGCATGTCTTTTTATGCTGTTATAATAGTTTTAATCTCTTATTTTTTAGGGTTATCGGTTCGTCAAAAAAACAAACTAATAGTTTAAATATATATATCCTACCAAAGGATTTTTTATTGTTGAAATACTTAACACATAATAATATGTGCCAATAGGTAACACTTTGTTTTGATTAAAAGGACCTTGATTTGGCATTCCGTTCCAGTCATTAATATAATTATTACTTTGGTATATTAATGTACCATATCTATTGTAAATTTTTAAATCATTATTTGGATAGTCTTCAATGCATGGTATTACAAAGGTGTCATTTACCATATCACTACCAGGAGAAAACCCTTTAGGGATTTGTAAACAATCATTAACAGTAATCATTGCCCAATCCTGATTATTTGTGTCATTTCTATCAATCTCTAAAACTTCAGTTAAAGTAGCTGTGTTTAAAAGATTATTGGAAGATATAACTTGAGCTGTTATAGTTAAACTCTCTGATTGATTTGGTAGTAAGTGACTTATACTCCATAAAAACGAATTTACATCATAATTTCCAAAGCTGGTGTTAGCAGTTATAAGCTGATAGCCAATTGGGAGTTTTTCAAAAATCAAAATATTTGTAGCTTCGGTAGTTCCAACATTACTAGCGCTAATGGTAAAAGTAACCTCTTGACCAATAGAAGTTTGTGTTGGGGTTACAGATTTTAATACTTCAATATCAACATTAGTTGTATCCTCTAAAACAGTTAATGTTGCATCTGCTTGAGAGCTATCAATATTATTTTGATTGCTAAAATTGCTACTGTTGTTATTGTATATACCTTCCATTGTAGAGGTGACCAAAACCGAAAAACTACAACTCGCCACACCTGCTGGAATAATTAAGTCAGATACGCCAACAAATGTTCCGCCTAATGAGCTAGTAAATGTTGCAGTACATCCATTACTATCTGTCCAAGATATTGGACCTGCTATAGTTAATCCAAGAGGCAAATTGTCTGTAAAGGTTATATTTGATTGCGCTGCGTTACCAGAAACATTAAATACTGTAAATTCTAATTGACTTTGTTGACCTACAATTATTTGGTCTGGAGTAAAGGTTTTTAAAACCGTTGGAGCAATAACTTGCATATTGCTAATTGACAGATTGGTATCGGGAGTTAACTCGTTGTTTTCGTTAATGTTGGCTATGGCTTGTGCAGTATTTGTAAATGCACCACCATAACTTGGTGCTGTTACCGGAATTGCTATTTGTATAGTGGATCCGCCTTCCATATTTGTAATATTACCAGAAATAGTATTACCAGAAATATTAAATGCGGACATGCAGGATGCTATGCCTGAAGTCACAATACAAGATGGTGTTCCGTTTATTGTAAATTCTGGACCTAATATATCTTCAAAAGCAATATTTGTTGCGTTTGAACTTGTGTTACTATTTGTGATGTCTATTATCCAATTAAATGTACTATTTACACCAACAGAGGTAAATTCGGGATAGGTCTGTACAACGATGTCAATGCAAGGAGCTAGATATGTAATAACGTGGTCTCTATTGTTGAGCAAATCAATTTCATTGTTATAATCTACGCTTTCTATTGAAACATTATTTCTTACAATAATAGGATCTGTGCTACACTCTGGTTGCCAATCTACAACCACTTCATAGGTTATTGAGCTTTGCGCAGGAAGCACCACATTTTCTTCAGGAGTAATTTCCCAAAAAACATCGTTTTCTCCTGCTTCAGGAATACCATCCTGAAACTCTCCGATGTTAGCATTAATAATATCATAACAAGTGGCAGTACCTGTGGTATTAATACAATTTACAGAAATTAATGTTCCTGATGAGGCTTCAGTAATAAAATCACTTAAATAAATTATAGAATCTACATTGCCATAATTAGTCGCCACAACTTGATATGTGACTTCTCCCCATTCTATTGTGTTTGTTGGTGTTAAACCACTTGGTAAAACTGGGTTTGTCTGTTCTTTTGTAATATTAAGCATAACAGTTTCGGCAGGATCACATTCCTCTAAAGGAGGTAATAACAAGAAATCACTATCAGCATTATTTCCAATATTTGGATCAATAATAGTGCTTTCTAATAAATTTACACCACTTCTTACGTGTACCAAAGTATTATCGTCTAATTGTATCGAGCAGTCGTCAGGTTCAATAAATACTACAACAGTAGTTACTGTAATTGTAGTGTTAGTGGGTAGGAAAAATTCGCTGCTTTCCCAAAACTGATCCTGATCAGTTAAAGTAAAATCTGTACAGGCAACAGGACCTGTGGTAGCATCACAATTTATGGATATAATGTCCCAATCGGTATTTAAGGTTAAATTTTGAAGAAAAAAGCGCATATAAGCATCTTCAGGACCCATATTACAAATAGTGGTTACAAAAGTTACTTCTTCGTTCCAATTAATTTCTGCTAAAGGATCAGGATTAGTTTGTATAGTAGTTATACATAAATCCGTCATGTCGCAAAGGTTTCCTTGTGGTAATGGATTAGTAATTATGTTGGAACTATCTGAAGATTGATTGATATCAGAAGGGATAAACGTTAGTTCGATTAAACTTGATAATTCTAAATTGGCAAGCTGTATCGCACATGTTGGATCTAAAAAAAGGACTTCCATTTCAAAAGTTATAGATCCTCCAGGTGTAAACTCGATAGGTGTTGTAAAGGTAAAAAAAGGTTGATACGATGTAATCCCAACTGTTACACCTGCATATGTTGAGGTGTCAGGACACAGCACACCAGCAGTAGTACTAATGCAATTTAAACTATTAAGTTGTATTATGGGTACACCAATTAAAGGTCCAAAAGGATTATCAAATCTACTTATAAAGCTTTGTAATGGAAAAGGGATGTCACTATTATTTGTAATAGTAAATTGATAAGTTATAGTTTGGTTCCAATCACTTATTGAAGTGCCTGAAGTAGGTGAAATTTGATTGTAATCAACTGTAAAGTTAATTGGAGGTTCGACTATGTCAATAGATATAACAGACGTGTTGTTTGATAAGTTATTATCCGTTGTGCCTTCAGGCGAAAAAACTGTGGCGTTGGTAGCAACACCTCCAGGAGTTAAAGAGGCTTTAACAACAACCTTTAATTGTACACTGCTATTTGAGGGTAGGTTTGCAATTGCACCAGATATTGTGTTTCCGCTTAAAGTAATTGGTGTAATTGGACTGGCTCCACCAGTTTGATTTTGACTATTTGTGCTTAAAATAGTTAAGTTAGGATTTAATGTTTGTGTAAAAGTTGCATTAGTAACATTACCTCCCGAATTAAAAATGGTAACAATATATTGAAAATCTTGATAAATATTGACTTGCGAAATTGAGCTGCCAGATAAGTTTTGCGCAGCAACTACTATTGATAAATCTGTGGTTTGCGCTTTGCTTATTAAGAATGATAAACAAAAAACAAGTAAGCAAAATGATTTTTTCATGGTTGGTTTATTAATAGATGTCTAATTTACTAAAAGGTTGCTTCAACTCTCTCAAAAAGATTGTAAATTTGAATAAGAATTCAGAGAAAACATGAGTAAATTATATATAGTCCCAACACCAATTGGTAATCTTAAAGACATGACATTTAGAGCTGTAGAGGTTTTAAAAACAGTCGATTTAATTTTAGCAGAGGACACACGTACCTCAGGAAAGTTATTAAAACACTATCAGATTAGTACGCAAATGCAAAGCCACCATATGCACAACGAGCATAAAACGGTAGATAATTTGGTCCAAAAATTAAAAGCAGGAACCACTGTTGCATTAATTAGTGATGCAGGTACACCAGCCATTTCTGATCCAGGATTTTTATTAACTAGAGCTTGTGTAGAGCACGATATTGAAGTAGACTGTTTACCAGGTGCAACAGCATTTGTTCCAGCATTGGTTAACAGTGGTTTTCCTAACGATAAGTTTGTTTTTGAAGGGTTTTTACCAGTTAAAAAAGGACGTCAAACCAGACTAAAACTATTAGCCGAGGAAACCAGAACCATCATTTTTTATGAAAGTCCACACAAATTAAATAAAACCTTAGGTCATTTTTGCGAGTATTTTGGAGAGGACAGACCAGTATCAGTGTCTAGAGAACTAACTAAACTATACGAAGAAACAATTCGTGGAACCGCAAAACAGGTTCTAGAACACTACACCAATAAACCACCAAAAGGCGAAATTGTAATTGTTGTAGGCGGAAAAAGTAAATAAAATATAGGATAAAGATGACAATAAAAGCATTTAAATTAAAATTAAAAAACACACCAAATACTATCGCTTTCGCGGAAACTATGCAAGTTGTGGACACATATTTTGATTTTACACCAACAGCTTTTACAAATGGTTTAGTGCAAAATGCTGCAGGAGAAAATTCAGGTTCATGCAAAGTATTTGCTTTTGCAAAAGCAGAAGCTTTATCTAAAACCGAAACCTTGGCATGTTTTGGCCAGTATTATTTTGAGGAGGTTTTGAAAGACCCAAACGGAACAGGTCATCAAAACATCAGAAACTTTATTAAAACAGGTTTTGAAGGGTTGCAATTTGACCAAAACCCACTAACTAAAAAGAATATCTTATAAAAAAACCTCACTATTTCTAGTGAGGTTTTTTAATATTAACAATGTGTAAGCTTTAATTATACGTGTTTTCCAACCTCAAAACCATGTTTACCTAAGTATTGGTTTCCGCTATCAATAGCATCTTTTTCTAAGGTTGTTCCCATACTATCATTCCATCTGTTTAAGTATCCAAATAAAGAGATTACACCAAGCATTTCTACAATTTCACCTTCATCCCAATGTTCGTGTAAACGTGCTTTAATAGTTTTGTCTACTTGATTTGGTACTTGACTTGCAGCTAAGCTAAAGTCTAAAGCAGCGCGTTCTGCATCATTAAAAGCAGGATGTGTACGGTATTCCCAAATGTTATCTAATTGTTCTTGTTCTGCGCCATAACGCTCTGCAGCTCTAATAGCATGTGCTTGGCAATATCTGCAACCTGTAGCATTACTACTTACCCATGCAATCATTCGTTTTAAGGCAGAGGTGACACGACCTTCATTAGCCATAACCGCTTTGTTTAAATTGATAAAGGCTTTACTTATAGCAGGTCTACGTTGCATAGTTAATACCGAATTTGGACAAAATCCAAGAGTCTCGTTAAAGAAAGTCGCCAATTCTTTAGTTTCTAAATCGTAATCTGCTGTTAAAGGTGTTACTAATGGCATCGTTTTTTCGTTTTTAAATAGTATTTTTGATTGATATCAATAAACGAAAAAATATTCAATTATGTCGCATAAAATTACAACCAATTGGAAAGGAAACATGTTGTTTGATTCTGATAACCCAAGTGGTCATCATGTTTTAATGGATACAGATGTAGAAGGCAAAGCGCGTGAAGGACTATCTCCAAAAGCCTTAATGTTATCGTCCTTAGCAGGCTGTACTGGATTAGATGTGGTATCTATTTTAGATAAAATGAAAATTGATAACTATGATTTAAAAATGGAAGTGGAAGGTTTGTTAACCGACGAGCATCCTAAATATTATCATACCGTAATTTTAGACTATCACTTTACAGGTAAAGATTTAAACCAAGAAAAAATAAACAGAGCAGTACAATTATCTATCGATAAATATTGTGGTGTAATGGAGATGTTTAGACGATTTGCAGAGGTTAAAACCAATGTGCATTTTCATAATAAGTAATTTTATTATTTAAAAAAGAGTCTAATTTATTTATTCTAAATCCATGACATGCGCTGGACTTTAAAACCAAAACCCAATCCTGAAACCGTTAAGTCATTAGCGGATAGTTTGCAAATTGATGTACCCATTGCGTCACTTTTAGTACAACGTGGTATTGAAAACTTTGAGGACGCTAAATCTTTTTTTAGACCTAGTTTAGACCATTTGCATGATCCATATTTAATGAAAGATATGGATAAAGCTGTAGTTAGAATACAACAAGCTATTACTAATAATGAAAATATATTGGTATATGGCGATTATGATGTAGATGGTACGACTTCTGTCGCGTTAATGTCTTCCTATTTAAAAACAAAAACATCATTAGTTGCGACTTATATTCCAGACAGATATGAAGAAGGTTATGGCGTGTCTTATCAAGGTATTGACTTTGCAGAAGACAACGACTTTAGTCTAATAATAGCATTAGATTGTGGTGTAAAAGCGGTAGATAAAGTCGCTTACGCAAAACAAAAAAATATAGATTTTATAATCTGTGATCACCATAGACCAGGAGCTGTAATCCCAAATGCAGTCGCAGTTTTAGATCCAAAACAAGCAGATTGTAATTATCCTTATAAAGAGTTATGTGGTTGCGGTGTTGGATTTAAATTAATTCAGGCTTTAGCCAAAAAGGATGGTGAAACTATTGATGATTTACTTCCGTATTTAGATTTAGTAGCGACTGCAATTGGTGCAGATATTGTTCCCATTACTGGGGAAAACAGAGTGCTAGCTTATCATGGTTTAAAAGTGGTTAATCAAAAGTCTAGAGCTGGATTTAAAGCGATTATCAATCAGCTTAAAAAAGAGACTTTAACTATTACAGATGTTGTGTTTACTATTGCGCCTCGTATTAATGCTGCAGGACGTATGAAACATGGACAATATGCGGTTGACTTATTAACTGAAGTTGATTTTGATACAGCGGTTACTTATGCTGAAGAAATAGAAGCATTTAACGCTGATCGACGTGAAACGGATAAAACCATTACAGTGGAAGCATTAGCACAAATTATTGAAAACAAAGAGGAACAAAGACTAACCTCTGTAGTGTATCAAGAGGATTGGCACAAAGGGGTTATTGGGATTGTCGCTTCAAGACTAATTGAAACATATTACAGACCAACTTTAGTGTTTACTAAAAGTGGAGACAAATTAGCAGCCTCTGCAAGATCTGTGTCTGGATTTGATGTTTATAATGCTCTAGAGGCTTGTAGTGAGCATATCGAACAGTTTGGAGGTCATATGTATGCAGCGGGTTTAACGCTTAAAGAAGAAAACTACGAAGCCTTTAAACAAGCGTTTGAAGATGAGGTTTCTAAAACCATTGATAAAAATTTGTTAACACCAGAAATTAAAATTGATACCACTTTAGAGCTGAGTGCTATTGACGATAAATTTTGGCGCATTATTAAACAGTTTGCACCTTTTGGACCAGGAAATATGACGCCTATTTTTATGACCGAAGATTTAAAAGATACTGGTTATGGTAAATGTGTTGGAGAAGATGATAAACATATTAGATGTACTGTGACCCAATCTGGCAGAGAAAAATTTGTGTGTATTGGTTTTAATTTAGGTAACAAATTAAACCTTATAAAAGATAAAAAACGTTTTAAAGCAGTCTATTCTGTAGACGAAAATCATTGGCAAGGCAATGTGTCTTTGCAATTAAAATTAAGAGATTTAAAAGAATAATATGGCTAAAAATGATCCATACGCAGCATTAAGAATTAGAGAGTTTAATATCTTTTTATTATTAAGATTTGCTTTAGTTTTTGGTTGGTCCATGCAATTTATTGTAATTGAATGGGAAGTCTACACATTAACAAAAGATCCTTTGTATTTGGGGTTAATTGGTTTAATGGAAATTATACCTGCTTTTACTATGGCTTTATTTGCAGGTCATATTGTAGATCAAAGAGAAAAACGAAATTTGTTAGCGCTATGCATCGCTGCATTTTCGTTAATTAGTTTGGGCTTGTTTTTATTGACTTGGGACAAAATTGTTGCCAATTGGGAAACTACTACTATTTTATATTGTATTTATGCTTTAGTCTTTTTTGGAGGTTTTTTACGATCGTTTTTTGGCCCTACTATTTTCTCATTAATCGCTTTATTAGTTCCAAAAAAAATCTATCCTAATGCTGCAACTTGGAGTAGTAGCACCTGGAAAGCAGCAACAGTTTTAGGAGCCTTATTTGGTGGGTTTTTTATAGGTTGGATTGGTGTCGCTAGTACATTATGTATTGTATTTATTTTAGTGGCATTAGCTTTTGTAAT
Source organism: Olleya marilimosa CAM030 (assembly GCF_000518485.1). Taxonomy (GTDB): domain Bacteria; phylum Bacteroidota; class Bacteroidia; order Flavobacteriales; family Flavobacteriaceae; genus Olleya; species Olleya marilimosa. The sequence goes on from NZ_JADR01000002.1 coordinate 390,676, forward strand.
TACATTTCAGATAAAAAAGAAGCCTATTTTAAATCCTAATATTGGCGAATCTGTAAAGGAAAGCTTAAAGGTTGGACTTAAATTTGTATTTAATAATAAGGCTATTTTAGGCGCATTGTCTTTAGACATGATTGCAGTTTTATTTGGTGGTGCAGTTGCTTTATTGTCTGTGTTTGCACAAGATATTTTACATGTTGGTCCAAAGGGATTTGGTATTTTAAATGCATCAATATCCATTGGTAGTATCTTAACTATGTTTATTACAACCTATTTGCCAGTAAATAAAAATGCAGGTAAAAAATTATTAATTTCTATTTTTGGTTTTGGGGTTTGTATTATCATTTTTGGAATGTCCAAACTGTTTTGGGTTAGTGTTGCAGCTTTATTTTTTTCTGGTGTAACGGATGGTGTATCTATGGTAATACGTCAAACGATTTTACAATTAAAAACACCTGACCATATGCGTGGTCGTGTAGCCTCTGTAAACAGTATGTTTGTTGGATCGTCTAACGAGCTTGGAGCTTTTGAAAGCGGTATTGCTGCCAAGTATTTAGGTGGTGCTGCTAGAGCTGTAATTTTTGGAGGAGTAATGACGCTATTGACTGTAGTTGCTATTGGTGCAAAAAATAAAACCTTAAGAAACTTAGATTTAACTAAGGATATTGAAGACCATGAAAAGGAGGATTAATACTCTTTTAACTCCATGTTTTCGCCATCAAAAACACCATAGGTAAAGTACTGTATCCAATCGCCTAGATTAACGTATTTAGAGTTATTACCTAAGTCTATGTTTAATGGTAAATGTCTGTGTCCAAAGACAAAGTAATCACGATGTTTAGTCTCTAATTTGCGTTTGCAGTATTGTACTAACCACTCTTTATCGTTTCCTAAAAATTTAGCATCATCGTCACCAGAGATCATTTTATTTTTTACTGACATGTATTGTCCTAAGCGTAAAGCAAAATCTGGGTGTAATAAACGTTGGAATAACCATTTAGCAATAGGATTGGTAAAGACTTTTTTCATGCGTTTGTACCCTTTGTCTTCTGGTCCTAAACCGTCTCCATGTCCTATAAAAAAGGTTTTGTTGTTAAAGGTAAACTCTTTTGGTTTGTGGTAAACTGGTATGTTTAATTCTTCTTCAAAGTAGCCATCCATCCATAAGTCATGGTTGCCTACAAAGTAATAAATTGGGATTCCGGAGTCACTAATTTGGGCTAATTTACCTAAAGTTCGGGTAAATCCTTTTGGTATTACGCGTTTATATTCCATCCAAAAATCAAACATATCACCTAACAAAAATATTGCTGCTGCATCGTCTTTGACCATATCTAACCATGCGACAAACTTTTTTTCGCGAGGTAAGGATAGCTCTTTTGTTGGTGCGCCTAAATGGTTGTCTGAGGCGAAATATATTTTTTTTCCTTTTGGAATTTGCATGTGGTAAAGATAACTATTTCTTGATTATGCCTATTGTTAGCAGGTGTGTGCGTTAGCGATTGATACGGTATCCTTTTTTGTGCGCGCTTATGCGCAAAAAAGATATAGTGGAAAGCGCGACCCTTGTGGTAACGCCCAAAATATTTATTGGTTATCGCTAGCGTACCATTGTGCGTAACTGGTTGCGGTTTCGGATAGTTTTAGTGAGTGTAATTTGATGTTGTTTGGTAAACGGTCTTGTATTTTTTGTGCAAAATCGATGACCATCATTTCGCTGGTTGGTTGGTAGTTTACCAATAATACATTGTGACCTCTGTCTTGAAGCTCTTTGGCTAAATCGACATGTGGTGTATTTTTGTTAAATACGGTTGCGTGATCAAAGACGTCTACTATGTCTTCTTTTACTATTTTTTTTAGGTCTGTAAAGTCTATTACCATTCCAAACTTTACATTATTACTGTCAGAAATTGGTGTACCTATTACTGTTACGTCTAGTTTGTAGCTGTGTCCATGGACATTTTTACACTTTCCGTCATATCCATAAAGTGCGTGTCCAGTCTCGAAAGTAAATTGTTTTGTAATGCGAATCTTGCTCATTAACCAAGGTTTTATTGCGCAAAGATATTGAATTTGTAAAAGCGAAAGGTTATTAGGTTACATTTGCGCACTTTTTTAAATATAAAATAGGTTATGAATCAGATTTTTGAGGCTTTAGATTTTGTTGAAAATCCATTGTATGAGCAAATTATAGAGGATATTGCTAAACAAAAATTTACGATTATTGATGATTTTTTTTCTGCTGAAGAGGTTGATGCTTTAAGAGCTTCTATACTTGATAAGTATGAAGAGGATGCTTTTAAAAAGGCTGCTATTGGTAATAAATTTGATGAGGTTATTGTTAAATCTATTAGAGGTGATGTGATTTTATGGATTGAGGAGGCTAAATCTAATATTGCGGAATCCTTGTTTTTTAATAAGATTAATGATTTGGTTGGTTATTTAAATAAAACATGTTTTTTAGGAATTTTACACAAAGAGTTTCATTATGCGATTTATCCAAAGTCTACATATTACAAACGACATTTGGATACGTTTAAAAATGATGATAGACGTAAATTGTCCTTTGTGTGTTATTTAAACCATGAAGATTGGCAGCCAGAAAATGGTGGCGAATTGGTATTGTATCTAGACGATAATGGTCAAGAGGTTGAAAAGGCAATCTATCCTTTTCCTGGTCGTGTGGTTATTTTTGAAAGTCAAATTTTAGAACACGAAGTTAAACCAGTAAATACTAAAAGATTAAGTATTACTGGTTGGCTTAAAACGCGTTAATTAGCGTCTTCGGTTACGCATTTTATTATAGAAATAGGCTATAATTACAAATAATGCTAGTAATGGAAAAATTAAATTGCTCATAATTTTAAGACTCTTTGTTACGGTTTTTATTGTATCTGTAAAGTAAATAAGCTAATACTACTAAGATAAATAGTGGTAAATATGACCCAATTAAAATACCGATTTGATAATTGTCATCTGGCGCATTTTTTATCTTGTCTTCAATATTGACTTGTAGTAAGCTTAATAACATAATATTTTATTAAGTTGTAAAGTTAGTTGTTTTGTGCAAGAGGCAAAAATTGTTTTCTAAATTTTATAATTAACGGAAATCCACGTGCTATAATCCATAAAGTAAAGGCTATAAATATACCATGGAGTTTTAAATTGTAATAATCTGCAATAAACAGTACAGGTAAAAATACGACACAAGTGGATAGAAGTAATAGGTTACGTAGGTCTTTCATTTTACCTAAACCTTTAAACATACCATCAAATATAAAGGCTAAAGCACATAAGGGTTGCATGGCTAATACCATCCAAAAAACACTATAAAAGGTTTTTAAAACTTCGGGTTCCTTTGTAAAAAGTCTTCCGATAGGATAATAAAAAACTGCTCCAATAATAGCGACAAGTCCGCCTAGATAAATCCCATATTTAATTAGTCTTTGACTTAAGCTTAGTAAATCTTTATAATTTTTTTGACCATATAGTTTGCCAGACAATATGTTTCCTGCACTTGCATAACCATCAATTATAAAGGCTCCTAAAAACCATAAGTTTATTGCAATAGTGTAAGCAGCAATATAGTTTTTACCATAACCTGTGGCATATTTTGTAGCAAAATATAACGTGATATTTAACGCTAGTGTGCGTACAAATAAGTTTAGTATCATTATTGCAAAATTGCCAATTTGTTTGTTTAATGGGAATTTAACCCGAAGTGGAATATTAGTTTTGATTAATAGTAGATAGCCAGATAGTAATGCCATAATTATTTGTGCAATTACACTTGCATAAGCAGCACCTTTAATGTGCATAGGTTGCAGTATACCATCAATACCATAAACAAGTACAAAGTCTAAAATTACATTTAAAAACGCACCAATAATTGCAATTACCATTGGATAGTACGTGTTTTGTAACCCTCTAAAGGTGCCAAAAACTGCGATTACAAATAATGTAAAAGGAAAGCCAAAGACTCTAATTTTATAGTAATCAACGCTATAATCTAAGATTAGTCCTGAGGCATTATAAAGTTTAAATATTTGAGATGTAAATGGATATGTTGTAGCTATAATAACTAGGCTTAATGAAGTAATTAAAAAAATAGCTTGTGCAGGTAAATCCTTAACTTGGTCTAATTTATTAGCTCCAAGATGCTGTGATATAATAGACGAAATAGCACTTCTAGTCTGACCCAATATCCAAATTAACATGGATAAAAATGTGGTAACAATACCAATCGCAGCTAAGGACTCAGTTGGATTAACTTGCACATTTCCAACAACAGCAGCATCAGTTAAGGATAAAATAGGCTCTGATATACCAGCAATAAGTGCTGGAATGGCCAATTTATTTATATGTTTTAAACTAATGGAAGTGCTCAAAATTTGTATTAAAAATGATTTTGTAAAGGTCGTAAAAGATAATGGAAGTTTTTGTGAAGAAAAATCTGTATTTTTGATTTCTAAACACTCTTTTATATGAAATCTATTTTAGTTCCTGTTGGGTCTTCAAAAAACGCACAAAGTCATTTACAATACGCAGTAGATTTTGCTGAGGCTTTTGGCGCAAAATTATACGTTGTTCAAGTATATAATGTTTATACTAAATCAGGAACGATGATTAAGGTGGATCATATTTTAGAAAGAGAAAGTTTAGATTTTTTAAATAAGCACGTTGCTTCGGTTAATAAAAAAAATGTTGAAGTTATTGTAAAAACTTTCAAAGGAAAATTAGTAGATACTTTAGAGTTAGTTTCAAAATCTTTAGACATAGATTTAATTATTTTAGAACCTAGAACAAACTCTATTAAAGATGAAGTTTATTTAGGTAAAACGTCAGGTAAGATTATTAAACAAACTAATATTCCTGCGCTTATTGTTCCGGAAGGTTATACTTTTGGACCTATTAATTCTATTTTATTTGCATTAAAATCTGCTGTTATAAATAAGGTGGATGCTTTAAATCCATTAATAAGTTTAAAAAATCAGTTTAATGCTAAATTAAATTTATTGTTAGTAAAAACACCGTTTCACTCAGCAAGCGATTTTGTTATTGCAGAAGATTTAAAAGCACATTTAACATCTACAAAAGAAACCGAAAACGCAACGACGTTTCAGGGTGTTTTAGAGCATTACAAAGAGTTTAATCCTGATATCCTTTGTGTTGTGCGTCGTAAAAGAGGATTTTTTACTAAAATGTGGGAGAAAAACAGCATCCTTAAAAGGGATTTTTATGTGACTACTTTTCCTGTTTTAGTATTAAGTGGGTTAAAATAATTTACTCAAATTTTGTCTTTTTATCGTTAAAATCAACAGATTTAGCTAATATAATAGCAGTTTGTCGTAAAGTCAATTTTATGTAAAACTTGATTTAACCTTATTTCGTAAGTTTATTTAAACTAACCAAATAATGAAACACTTATACCTGCTAATCTGTTTTGTAAATATGTCTGTATTTGCTCAAAATACAGTTTACAACCCAATTACAAGTGCAGGAGATTTATATGAATACAGTCAATATGTTTCTGTAGGGACTAAGGCTTTATCTATTAACGATTTTCTTCTAGAAAAAAACTTAGATTTTAAAGATTTACATTCTGATAATCAAAGTTTAGGGTTTACTGCTCAAAATTATTGGGTAAAATTTAAATTAGAAAATACATCTAGTGATAAAAACACCTATTATTTAGAAACAGCAAGACCTATTACTGATAAAGCTAACATGTTTGTTGTTACTAAAGACAGTATAGCAAGCTTTAAAAGTGGAGACCAAATACCGTTTGAAACTAGACAAGTTGCACATAGAGCTACGGTTTTTAAATTAGTATTACAACCCAACTCAGTTCAGGATATTTATATGGAATTTGGTAGTGATGGAGAAACAATTAACTTACCACTTAACCTATATACTGAGTCCGAGTTTTGGATCATGAATTATAAGCAACAATTGTTTTTGGGTTTATTTTATGGTCTTTTGTTTTTAGCAGGTATTGTGTACTTGTTTTTTTATACCAGTTTAAAAGAAAAAACATTTTTGTATTATGGTTTTTATGTGTTTTCAATAGCTTTATTACAAGGTGCTTTGGATGGTTTTATTTTTGAATTTTTACTAACAAATGGTGGTTATTTAAACAGTAAAGCGGTTTTAATAACAGCTTTATTTTCTAACTTTTTTCTGTTAAAATATTGCGAGTATTTTTTAAAAGTTTCAAAATATTTAAGCAGCTTTAAAACTATGTATAATGTAGTTTATATTGTTTTAGGAGTTTTGTTTATTATGGTTTTTATTTCGCCTAAAACAATGGAGTTAGTCTATCCATTATCTAACTTAAATGGATTGCTTAGCCTAATTTTATTATTAGCAACAATCTTTACAATGCGTATTAAAAGACTTCGTGTAGATTTTTATTTTTCTGTTGGAATTTTCTTTTTAGTCATAGGTTTATTGGGTTTTGTCATGAATAATTTAAGCCTTTTACCAAATAATTTTTTCACTTTAAACAGTTCTAAATTTGGATCAGGATTAGAGGTCATTTTCTTATCGTTATCTATGACTAATTTACTTAAAAAGTTGAGAGAGGATAAAGAAGACTCGCAAGAACTAGCACTTAATCGATCTCAAGAAATTAGCCAACTAAAGACATTTTTTATGTCTAACATGAGTCATGAGTTAAGGACACCGATTAATGCAATTATGGGTATTGCACAAACAGAATTGAAAAATAGTGGAGATGCTGAAAGCAATAAAAATTACGAAATTATTAAAAATGCCTCTCTTAGTTTATTGAGTAATGTCAACGATATTTTGGACTTTGAAAAAATTGAAAAAAATGAATTAAAACTGGTCTATGAAGTTTTTAATCCTTTTAATGCTGTGACCGAAATTAGTAATAATTGGAAGCTTGAAGCACAACGTAAAGGGTTGGATTATCAGTTTGATATAGATCCAGATATTCCTGATTTTATTGAAAGCGATTTAGAACGGTTTGTACAAATAATTAATAATGTTTTAAGCAATGCTGTAAAGTTTACTACTAAAGGAGGTATTTGTTTTAAATTAAAATGTTTTTCGCAACCAAATGATGTTAATCGATTCTCGCTTCAGGTGTCAGATACTGGTGTTGGAATGACTGCGGAAACCAAGAAGCATATTTTTGATAGTTTTAATCAAATGCGAAACAACCATAAACGTAAATTTGGAGGTATAGGTTTGGGGCTAACAATTGTTAACCGTTTGGTGGATTTGTTTGAAGGAGAAATTACTATTGAAAGCGAATTTGAAAAGGGTTGTGTCGTCTATATAGATTTACCTTTAAAAGTGGTTAAAATAGCATCACTTAGTGATCAAAATATAAATACAAACAAGGTCAGTGCAACACCATTAAAAGTCTTAGTGGTTGAGGATAATATGCTAAATCAAATGGTAATTAAAAAATTACTTAGTACAGATAATAAATTTACAATGGTTATCGCTAATAATGGAGAGGAGGCTTTAAAGCTTTTAAAACACTCTAATTTTGATGTCATATTAATGGATTTGCAAATGCCTATAATGGACGGTTATGAAGCTACAAAACACATTAGAAATGGTAATTGTGGACCAAAAACGCAAGCTATTCCAATTATTGCTGTAACAGCAGATGTTATGCAAGAAACTAAAGAGCGTGTTTTAAATATTGGAATGAATGATTACATGACAAAGCCAATTAATAAAGACCTTTTATTTAAAAAAATAGAGCGTTGTATGTATGATAGTAGTAATTTAAAAATTGCTTAAGCTATAAAAGCTATGCTTTTTAAGGCAACAACCTCTAGTGATTTTGGTAAATAATCATCTATCCATGGATGTTTAGCATTAAATACATGGTTGGTATCTGGTAATGTTAGTAAGGTGCTTTCAGGATTCCAGAGATGTAATGATTTTGCTTCTTCAAAACTTACAGAAGGATCATCAATACCATGGATTATTAAATAAGGAACAACTAATCGCTTACAGCAGTCTTCAATATCTAAACGCGCTTTATTATTAATGTAATCTAGATAAAACTGAAAATTATGAGGCATGTTTTGTTTTGTTCTAGAATTTAATACATATTTAACGCCATCTTTTTTCCATTGTTCTAAGTCTCCTGTTGTAGAGGTGCGTTTACCAAATGCACAAACACTAGCCCAAGTTATTAACTTTGTAATTCTAGGATCTTCGCTTGCTTTTATAATAGCAATTCCACCACCTCTGGAGTGACCAATTAATGTAATATTTTGGATGTCAATATTATTTTTATAGGTGCTATTATTAGAAGTAAAGTGGTTTATTATATCGTCTAAATCTTGTAACTCTTTAGAATAATTGTTTTCAGCAAAGGCGTCTAAATCCGGAAAATCTATAGGTTGATTGACAGTGCCACCATTATGAGAAAAGTTGAATTTTACAAAAAACAAATCTTGATTAGCAAAGGTCTTTGCTACTAAATCCCATGCTCCCCAATCTTTAAAACCTTTATAGCCATGACAAAATATCACTAAAGGTTTTGGTTGGTTGTTATTATTGTAAAAGGTATCAAAAACAATAGGTTTTTGATTGTTGCGTTCTAATATTTGATTTTTTAGTTCCATTTACAGCTCTTTTTCTATAAAATCTTGGTCCTTGTCAAAAATCTCTAGTATTAAATTTTTAAGTTGAATTTCAAATTCATTTATAGTATCCTGAGTGATTGAAGTATCTTTATTTCGGTCGTGACTACTTTCTTTTTTTACAAAAGGAATAAATCCTGCACTTAAGTTTTTAAATGAAATGATACCAGCTTCTACTGGTAAATTAATTTTTTTGTCCTTTAAAAGCATATAGACATACATTAACACTTGAAAAGATTTACTGTATTTTGTGTAATCTGATAATAAATCATCCCAATTAATAACAGACACTTTGCTTTGGTCTACTTTTCCGGTTTTATAATCTATTATTCTAATAACACCATTACACTCATCAATTCTATCAACTGTTCCTCTTAACTGTATTGGAAACGGTAAGGTGTCGATATTAATTTTTACATTTTCTACCTTAGCTTCTAACGCAATAATTTTTATGACATCTCCATTTTTTAAAGCTTCTATTTCTAAGTTTAAAAAATTTAAAACATAGCGTTTAGCAATTTCAAAAACAATAAGATTTTTACCCTTGGTCATATCACCTTCTTTGTATTCTTCTTTAAAAAAAGAGGTGATTAGCGCATCTATTTTAGGTATTAAAGATTTTATATTGTCAACGTTTAATGTTTGCCCAATAAATGGAATATAAAGTGTTTCAAGTGTATTATGTACAACGGTTCCTAATGTATTAGCAGCAATGGTTTCTTCTACTTCTTCCAGATTAGAAATTCCTAATAATTTTTGATAATAAAAGTCTATTGGATTTCTAACATAACTTGTTAAAGATGATGGCGAAAAACCTTTTCTTGCTATTTCTTTTAATTGCGAAATAACACTATCTGTTTTAGCAACAGTAATTAATTGCTTGTTATGATTAGGTACTTTAGGCGTTAATATTTTATGTGTGATTTGGTGTGTGCCTTCTAATTCTAATTGATTAATAAACCTGCTTTTTTCGCCTCCAATTAATGTATCTATTTCTGTGTTATATAGTATATATACATTTTTAGCACGTTGTAGTAAGTGATAAAAGTGGTAGGTGTATACTGCATCTTTTTCTTTATAAGTCGGTAGTTTATTTTCTATTTTAACGTCAAACGGAATAAAAGAGTTGTTGGTTTTACCTGAAGGTAAAATACCTTCGTTAACGTTAGAAATTATAATGGTTTCAAAATCTAAAACTCTAGATTCTAACATTCCCATAATTTGTAACCCTTGTAATGGTTCACCTTGAAAATCTAAGGTCTCAGAACTTAGTAGTTCTTTATAAATACTATATAACCCTTTAATATCTTTAATGTGGTTGTAATCCTGGTTTAGTCTTAAAATCTCATTAAATAGGGTGTTAAAACGATATAAATATTCTAATCCTAATTGATTTTTGTCTTTATCCTCGGTAAGTTGTGCTTTAATAATATTAATAAGGCTGAAGCAGTGTTTTAAAGCTGTTTTAGCGTCGTTATTCCAATTACTAAACAAAAGGGATAATAATGATTTATCGTCGTTGGATAAAGCGCTTAATTGATCTTCGGTTAAATAGACTAAATTATTTTTGTTGATAAGCGCTATTAGTTTTATAGCATTATCATTTTTAAATAATGGTTGAATGTATTGGTGTGAGAGAATACTTATAACATCTTTATAGTAAAATGGAGTAGTATTCTTTTTTTGTAATGTAAATATATGTTCAAATAATGACGCTAATGGAATAGTTTTTAAAGGAAATCCCATGGTTATATTTAATGTCGAAACGGATTCTGGAACAGAGTTTAATACAGGAATAAGTAAGTTTTCGTCACCCAATACTACAGCTGTATTTTTTAAAGTTGAATCCGTTTTACTTAAATCTTGTAAAATAGTTCCTATGGCTTTTGCTTGACCTATATTTTTAGGTACTCCAAAAACTGAGATATTTTTTTTAGAAGTGTAATGGTTGTTTATCCAATTAAAATTATGGTCATTAAAGTAGTTCCATTTTTTTTTGTGTTGTCTTAAAAACAAGCCTGCATCATGAATTTTGTTATTCATAAACTGCTTATCAGTATCCCAATAAATTGTCGCTAAGTTGTTTTGTAATAATTGTTGGATAATGTTTTCTTCTGCCTGATTTAGGGCATTAAATCCTAAAAACACATGATGCTTGTCTGTGTTTTTTATATATTCTTGACTATTATTATAGGCTTGTCTATATAGTAGTCCTTGATAGCCTTGTTTTTTTAAAATCAACGATTGCGTAAATGCGTTATAATAATCGTTTAGTTTATTCCAGAATTTTAAATAACTACTTACCAGTTCTGTTTTGTCTGGCTGTAGTGACCAATGCTCTAAATTTTTAATTGCTTTTAAGTAATCAAATATTTTTTTCTGCGGAATAAGATAACGATCAATCTCGTTAAAATCTTGTAATATAATTTGTGCCCATTTAGTGAATGCTTCAAACGTTTCTCTTTCTTTTTCCGGAGTAAGTGTGATGTATACATTATAAAACTCAAAAAGCAACTCTGTATTTGTTGTAGCTTTTAAATCCGACAACTCTTCAACAAAGGATTCTATACTTATAATTTTAGGAGCAAAAATAGTTTGGTTTAAAGTAAAACTTAGGGTACGTCTTAAAAAGACTCCTGCTCTTCTGCTAGGTAATATAAAGACAAGATCACTAAAGTTTACTTCTTTAGTTACTAAATCGTCAATTACATCTTGTATAAAACTTGTCATTATATAAAAATAAAAAACGCTTCGGTATTCCGAAGCGTTTTTCTATAAAACTTATTAGTGTTTAGTTATAACTTATTTTCTAAGTTTAACTTCTACACGTCTGTTGTTAAATCTTCCAGCTTTAGTAGCGTTACTATCAATTGGGTAGTCTTCACCAAATCCGTAAGCGTTTAATCTTTCAGAGTTAATTCCGTTTTCGATTAAGTAAGCCATTACAGCATTAGCTCTAGAATCAGATAATGTTTGGTTAGAAGTTTTGCTTCCAACGCTATCAGTGTGACCTTCAATTGTGAAGTTTGCGTCTGGGTATTCTTTTAAAATTGCAGTAATAGACTGTAATACTGAGAAAGTTTCTTTTCTGAAGCTTGATTTTCCAGTGTCAAATAAGATAGTTTTAGCATAGCTATTTAACTTGTCTAATACAACTTGGTCTGGTACAGCAATTTCTGGACAACCATTGTTTGCAGCTGTTCCTACTTCTTTAGGACAGTTATCATCTTTGTCTAATACACCGTCACCATCAGTATCTGGCCAAGGACATCCTCCATTTGCAGCAGGTCCTGCTTCGTTTGGACATTTGTCTTTAGAATCTGCAACACCATCACCATCAGCATCTGGACAACCTTTTAAAGATTTTAATCCTTTTACTTGTGGGCAATCATCGTTGTTATCAGATACTCCGTCACCATCTGTATCTGGACATCCGTTAAACTCAGCTAAACCAGCTTCGTTTGGACAAGTATCTTTAGAATCTTCGATTCCATCACCATCTGAATCTGGACAACCGTTAAATGCTTCTAATCCAAAAGTATCAGGACAAGCATCGTCTTTGTCATATATTCCGTCTCCATCAGTATCAGTTCCACCAAATTTAACTGCTAAACCAGCTGAATGTTGGAAATGCTTAGTTAAATAATCTTCAAATGAGTGCTTGTATTTAGACTCAACAAATAAACCAATGTTATCAGAAAACCAGTAAGTTAATCCTAAAGAAGCATTAACTGTTCCTGCTCCAACTGCGTTGTTAGAACCAGCTTTAGTAGATACAGTGTTATAAGCACCTTCTTCAATCCAAGTGTAACCACCTCCAACTCCAATAGCTGGATCTAATCTTTTTGAACCTAATACTTCACCTAAGTGGTATCTTACGTTACCATCAAGAGCGTAGTATGCTAAATCGTTAACACGTAAACTAGGGTTAGTACTATCTTGTCCCCATTTGTTAATTCTGTTTATAGAACCTCCAGCTTGGATAGAGAAGTTATCACCAACATACTTAGATACAGAAATTGTAGATAATGATGGTAAAATACTCCAGTGATCGTTAGCGTTAAAGAATTCTTGGAAGTAATCCCCTTGTGGAGCGTTTTCACCTACAGGAAAAACATCTACTGCGTTTACACCGAAGTTAATAGCCCATGGGTTGTTTTGGTCTTGTGCCATAACGTTACCTAAACTAGAAAGTAGTAACATTGTGAACAATAATCTGCTAAGATTTTTCATATTCAAAAATTTAATTTTTAAGTGTTAATTAAAAGCAAAAATAAGTTGTTATATATTATTAACAAAGACAAATATATAAAAATATTGATTATTTGTTGCTTTTATATCAGTATTATAGATTGTTTCTAAATAATTTCTAATACTTTACCAACTTTAATAAAAGCACTAACTGCTTTCTCTAGTTGTTCCTTAGTATGTGCTGCTGATAATTGTACTCTAATTCTAGCTTTGTCTTTTGGTACGACTGGGAAGAAAAACCCGATAACATATATGCCTTCTTTTAAAAGCATATTAGCCATAGTTTGTGATAGTTTAGCATCATATAACATTACAGGTACAATTGCTGAGTCACCATCAATTATGTCAAATCCTGCAGCTTTCATTTGCTTTTTGAAAAACTTAGTGTTTTCTTCTAACTTATTGCGTAATGTGTTGTCATTGGCTAACATATCAAACACCTTAATTGAAGCGCCTACTATTGCTGGAGCTAATGAATTTGAGAATAGATATGGTCTTGAGCGTTGGCGTAATAGTTCTATAATTTCTTTTTTACCAGTAGTATAGCCTCCCATTGCACCTCCAAGTGCTTTTCCTAAAGTACCTGTTATGATGTCTACTCTGTCCATAACACCTTTTTCTTCTAATGTTCCACGTCCTGTTTCTCCTATAAATCCAGCCGAGTGACACTCGTCAATCATTACTAAAGCATCATATTTATCTGCTAAATCACAAATTTTATCTAAAGGCGCTACTAGTCCATCCATAGAGAAAACTCCGTCTGTAACAATTATTTTAAAACGTGCTCCATTTGCATTAGCATCAATAAGTTGCTTTTCTAAATCTGCCATGTCGTTGTTTTGGTAACGGTATCTTGCAGCTTTACATAATCTTACACCATCAATAATTGAGGCATGATTTAACGAGTCTGAAATAATAGCATCTTCTTTACCTAATAGTGGTTCAAATACTCCTCCATTAGCGTCAAATGCTGCTGCGTAAAGTATTGTGTCCTCGGTTCCGTAAAATTCGGCTATTTTGTGTTCTAAGGTTTTGTGTATGTCTTGTGTACCACAAATAAATCTAACAGATGACATTCCAAAACCATGAGTATCCATTGTATCTTGAGCTGCTTTAATGACTTCTGGGTGAGATGATAAGCCTAAATAATTGTTTGCACAAAAATTTAATACAGTTTCTCCTGTGTTTAAAGTTATTTCGGCACCTTGAGCAGATGTGATAATGCGTTCTTCTTTAAAAAGACCGTTGTCTTTAATGTCTTGTATTTCGTTTTGTAAGTGTTCTTTTATTTTATTGTACATGATTGTATGTTTTTTGCAAATTTAATAATGTTATTGCGTTAATTGCTTAGTTATATTTATTCTTTACCTAATAGGTTACTATTTTAATGGTGTCATTTACGTAGATTAAGATTTTCTTCTTAACTGTAAAATTCATTTCTTTTAAAATGTCTGAGTATTCCTCTAACTGTTGTTGGTATTTAGGATTGGATAAACCTGTTTTATAATCTATTATTACTGCTTCGTTATCTTTTATGGCTAATCTGTCAGGTCTAATAATGTTACCTGTTTTTGTTATGATGTCTCTTTCGTTATAGATTGTATATTGATTTGTAAAATAAGGGTTTACTTCTGGCGTATTAATAATACCATTAATAGTGTGGGTTAAAATTTGCGCCTGTTGCTTATTAATGCTTCCTTGTTGGATATAACCAAAAATCACTTGCTGTACATCTTCAATTGTATGTATTTGAGACATTATATCGTGGATTAAGTTTCCTTTTTCAATAGCATTTTCTTGTTCGGTATCCCATAAATAGCCAGATTTAGTTATAATTTTAATATTGTGGTCTAGTTTTGAAACACTAATAAACTGGTCAGTTTCTTGTGTATTTTCTACCTTATCTTCGTGCTGTGATTCGCGTTCAACCTTACCAAAGGAATATTCTAATTGTGCATCATTCCATAGACTGTTATCTATTAAGTAGTTTGTTAACAATCCCGAATAGGTGTTTTGTGTTATTATGCCTTTTACTGGGTTTTCCTTTTTAGAAATAATATATAGCTGTTCTATTGGTCTGGTTAATGCAACATACAAAAGGTTGATATTATCTAACTCTTGTTCTGATCTGTGTTGGTTGTATATGGTTTCTCCAGTTGTACCAAACTCTTCAAAGTCTTTATTAAAATTAAGTAGTGTTTTAGTGAAACCATTAAATTGTTCTTGGTCTAACGGAAACCACTCTTTTGGTTCTACTTCTTTATAAATATTTAAATGTGCGTACGGAAAGATAACCACAGGAAACTCTAATCCTTTAGATTTATGGATTGTCATTATTTGAACCGCATTTTGATTGCTTGGCGAGACAATATTTAAGCTTTCTTTTTTAGACTCGTAGTAGTCTACAAAACTAGGTAGATCTGATATTTGTTTTTGAGAAAACTCTAAAACGATATCTAAAAAGTATTGGATATACGCATTTGAAGTTTCAGTCATTTTAAAGCTTCTTACAATCTGTTCTGCTAAATCAAATAAAGACAGTTGTACTAATGCTGTTGGATTACAAAAAATTGAAAATTGTTCAAAACTTTTAAAAAAATCTTGTAGTGGTGCATTTAAATTGGCTTTAAAAAAGGCATGTTTATCTTGGATATTATTAGTATTGGCTATATAATCCAAAACCTTAATTTTGACCTCTAAATGATTTGGGTTAATTAATAGTTTAAAAACATTGATTACTAACTTAACCTCTTCAGAGTTGTTTATTAGCATGGTTTCGGAGGACGTTATTCTAACGCCTTTTTCGCTTAAAAATTCAGCAATAGCTACACCTTCTTTTTTCTTTCTAACTAATATGCAAATATCCTTTAAGTTGTATCCATTAACTAGGCATTTATTGATGGTCTCATAAACGGTTTCTGGAAACAGCTCATTAACATCATCCTCTTTTTGTAAAGCTAAAAACTGAATATTAACAAAACCTTCTTGACTTAATACAGGAATTTGATTTGCTTTTTTGTACAAATCAGAATAGTCAATACTGCTAAAGCTAGTGTTAGATAAATAGTTAAAAAAGGCATTGTTAAATTGAATAACCTGCTTAAAACTTCTGTAATTATATTCTAGTCTGACGACTTCTTTTTCAATAGGAAAAGGGTTATCACTTTTAGTAAGTCCTAAAAATTGCTCTGCTTTTCCGCCTCGCCATCTATATATGGCTTGTTTAGCATCACCTACCAACATAGCAGAGCCTTGCTCTCCTTTTAAGTTTTGACCAGTAAGTGTGTTTTCTATTAATGGTACTAAGTTTTCCCATTGCATTTGTGACGTGTCCTGAAACTCGTCAATAAAATAATGCCTAAACTTTTCTCCTAGGCGTTCATAAATAAAAGGTGTTGGTTGGTTTTTAATTTCTTTACTAATAAGGGTATTAAACTCAGAAATCAATAATTTGTTTTCGTCTTCCTTAATAGTTGTTAGTTCTTTATTTATGGCATTTAAGACAGATAATGGTGTTACGTTTTTATAAACCGCTTTTATAAATTTTAAACTAGTAACATTGTCCTTAATTAAATGATAAACTTTTTCTATTTCAGGTAACAGTTGATCAATTATTTGCGCTTTCGCGGAATCTAAAGTCTTTGTGTACACGTTGCCTTGAGCAATATTATCGGCTAATTTATTCTCGTATATTTTATAAAATTCAAAATTAGAAACTTTAACAAAGTGATTAAATAGTGTTCCTCTAGAAAAACTTTTGGCATCCAAACCATTAGATTTAAACACATCTAAAAGATTTGTAGCTAATTGTTTGATTAGTGTTTCTTGGTTTTTTATTTTTTTGATTAATTCTGCTTTTAAAGTATTAAAATCTTCTAGCGTTTTATGCTTAATACTGTCTAAATGTGGTAAGTCGTTGTCGTTAATTAATAGTTTAGCAATGCTATTAAAATCCCTAGAGACATCCCAGCTTTTATCATCATCAGCTTTTTCTAGCGCAAAATCAATTAATACTTTAGTTAATTTTGCGTCTGTTCCTGCTTTTGATATAAGACTATCCACAGCTTGATTAAGTAAAGTTGGTGTGTCAAGCTCTACTTCAAAATTTATCGGAATTTTTAAATCATGTGCAAATGTCCTAATTAATCTGTGGTTAAAACCATCTATTGTAGAAATGTCAAAAGCAGCATAATTATGCATTATGGTATTTAATAATGCAATTGATTTTAGATGTACATCTGTGGGTTTAAGATTTAATTCTGTAGTTATAGCCGCAAACATTCCGTTTGGATTGCTAATAATTTCTGGATCAGAAAACGATTTTAATGTATCTAAAATTCTAATTTTCATTTCACCTACAGCCTTATTGGTAAAGGTTATAGCTAATATTTGTTTAAACCCGTCATTGTGTTTTCGGGTAAATAATAATTTTAAATACTCCTTAACTAAAGCAAAGGTTTTTCCGCTACCAGCAGAGGCATCATAAACTTTAAAAGGCGCTTTTGTGGACATCTAATTTTAAATTTTAGACAAGATAATAACAATATTATGGTTCCTAAATTAATTTTATAACATTCTTTAATATTTAAATTGTGATGTTAAAATATTATTAAATACTTTTAATCCATTGCTTAAATATTTTCAATTGAAGGCTTTAATGTTTAATTTTGATTATATTGAATATTAACAATTAAAAACATACAATTATGGCTTTTGAATTACCAAAATTAAAATATGCGTATGATGCATTAGAACCAAATATTGATGCACGTACAATGGAAATACATCACACTAAACACCACAACGGTTACACAACTAAATTAAATGGTGCGATAGAAGGTACTGAGTTAGAAGGAAAATCTATTGAAGATATTCTTACTAATTTAGATATGAATAATATGGCTGTTAGAAATAATGGAGGAGGTTTTTACAATCACTCATTATTTTGGGAAGTTATGAATCCAGAGGGTAAAGGACGTTTATCTGGAGAATTAAAAGATGCTATTGAGGCAGCTTACGGAAGCTTTGAGGCTTTTAAAGATGCTTTTAGTAATGCAGCAGCAACTCAATTTGGATCAGGTTGGGCTTGGTTATGTGTGCATAAAGGAGGTAAGGTTGAAGTGTGTTCTACACCAAACCAAGATAACCCATTAATGCCAGGAGTAACTTGCGAAGGAACACCAATCTTAGGATTAGATGTTTGGGAGCAT
Organism: Olleya marilimosa CAM030; assembly: GCF_000518485.1. Classification (GTDB taxonomy): domain Bacteria; phylum Bacteroidota; class Bacteroidia; order Flavobacteriales; family Flavobacteriaceae; genus Olleya; species Olleya marilimosa. Next base: position 408,770 of record NZ_JADR01000002.1, read on the forward strand.
GCGTATTACTTAAACTACCAAAACAGAAGACCAGATTATATTGATGCTTTCTTTAATGTAATTAACTGGAACGAAGTAGAAAGACGTTACGCAGAAGCTAAATAAGCTTTAAAACGATAATAAAATAAAAAAGCAGATTCAATATTGAATCTGCTTTTTTTTATGCTTTAAAGGGTCTGTTTTGCTTAATTTATGGCAAATAAAAAAGGAGAACGAGAGTTCTCCTTTTTTGCCCCAAATCTACCATGAACTTAACCTACTTATGTTATGGTAAGCTCAAATATAACGACATTTAAATTGATATATTATAAAATATAGTTAAAACGTAAAAATATTCGCTTAAATGAGTGTGTCGTGAGAAAAATTGCACTTTCTATAATTAGTATGCACGCTCCTTGTTTCCTTCGTAAAAATTAATAAAAGCTCTGTTTACCACTCGGTTACCACCAACTGTTGGGTAGTTTCCTGTAAAGTACCAATCACCTAAATGATCAGGTATAGCTTTATGTAAATTAGCAACTGGCTGAAAAATAATTTCAACTTTAGCATTAACAGACTCGTCAGTTAAAAGTTCAGAGATTTTAGCCGAAATTTGTTCTGTTGTAAATTGGTCATAAATTTCGTTTACAAAATTTTTAACATCTTTATCCGCTAAGTCTTCTTGTGCTTTACATCTGTGATATACTTCTTCTACTAGATCATATTTTCCGTTTTCTTTAAGTAACGCTAATGCAGCATTAAAAGCTACCAAGGTTTCTAGATTAGCCATGTCAATACCATAACAATCTGGAAAACGTATTTGTGGAGCTGAGGATACGATAACAATCTTTTTAGGATGTAATCGGTCCATCATTTTAATAATGCTCTTTTTTAAAGTGGTACCACGTACAATACTATCGTCAATAATTACAAGATTGTCTGTAGGTTTAATAACACCATAAGTTACATCGTAAACGTGCGCAACTAAGTCGTCACGACTACTATCCTCAGTAATAAAGGTTCTAAGCTTAACATCTTTTATAGCTATTTTTTCTATTCGTGGTCTTTCCTTTAATATTGATGTTACTTGATCTGCGGATAATTGACCATTTCCATCTAAAATAGCTTTAGTTTTTTTAGCATTTAAATGCTCTTCTACTGTTTCAATCATTCCGTAAAATGAAGTTTCAGCAGTATTAGGTATGTATGAAAAGACACTGTTTTTGGTGTCATTATCTATAGCCTTTAATACTTTTGGCATTAACAATCTACCAAGCATTTTACGCTCTTGATAGATTTCGGCATCACTTCCTCTAGAAAAATAAATGCGTTCAAAACTACAAGATTTACGCTCTAAAGGTTCTAATATTTTTTTTATCGAAACTGCACCTGATTTTTTAGAGATTAAAGCATGACCAGGAGTTAACTCTTTAACATCATCAAACTCGACATTAAAAACAGTTTGTATTACAGGACGTTCTGAAGCAACAACAACGATCTCGTCATCTGTATAGTAATAGACAGGACGTATACCTGCTGGATCACGAAGTACAAAAGCATCTCCATGTCCAATTAAACCAGCCATAGCATAACCACCATCCCAATTTTTAGCAGCACGTCTTAATATTTTTGCAATTTTTAAACGTTCGGCAATTAAAGGTGAACATTCATGTTTACCGTAACCTTCTTTTTTTAGGTCTTTATAGATTTTACTTACTGCATCATCCAAAAAGTGGCCTATTTTTTCCATTATAGTAATGGTGTCTGTATATTCTTTTGGGTGTTGCCCAAGGTCTACTAGATTTTGAAATAACTCTTTAACGTTAGTCATGTTAAAGTTACCTGCTAAAATCAGGTTACGATGCATCCAGTTATTTTGTCTTAAAAAAGGATGAACACTTTCTACGCTATTTTTACCAAAGGTACCATAACGCACATGTCCTAATAATAGTTCTCCTATATAAGGTATGTGTTTTTTTTGAAGCGCAACACTATCATGGTATTCTGGGTGTTCTGCTAACTCTTTATTAACACGTTCGTTAATTTGTGCAAAAATATCCTGAATAGGTTGTTGTGCGATGGAGCGTACACGACTAATATAACGTTCTCCTGGTTTGGTGTCCATTTTAATACTTGCAAAACCAGCACCATCTTGACCACGATTGTGTTGCTTTTCCATCATTAAGTACATTTTATTTACACCATAAAAAGCACTTCCATATTTTTCTTTATAAAATTCTAAAGGTTTGCGTAATCTTATTAGTGCAATTCCGCACTCGTGTTTTAAAGCATCACTCATTGTTGTTGTGTTGTGAGTTGTTTATTAAAATGATAAAAATAAAAAACGCGCTCATAATTACGAGCGCGTTTTTTTATTTTAATTCGATATCGAAATGTGTTAATTTTTTAAATTCTTTTAGTCGATTGTTGACCTCGTCTTTTTTAAGGTCAATCATGCGCTCTGTTCCAAATTTCTCAACACAAAAAGAGGCTAAGGTAGATCCGTAGATTACTGCATTTTTCATGTTTTCAAAACTAATGTCTCCTGTACTTGCAAGGTAACCTGCAAATCCACCAGCAAAAGTATCTCCTGCTCCAGTTGGATCAAACACTTCTTCTAATGGTAAAGCAGGTGCGTAAAACATATGATCATCATGGAAAAGTAAAGCACCATGCTCTCCTTTTTTAATAACAACATATTTTGGTCCCATTTCATGTATTTTTCTAGCAGCAACTACTAAACTATATTCTCCAGTTAATTGTCTTGCTTCTTCGTCATTAATAGTAATAACATCAACATTTTTAATAACCGCAAGTAAGTCATCTAATGCAATGTCCATCCAAAAATTCATGGTGTCTAATATTGCTAACTTAGGCTTTTTAGTCATTTGGTTTAGTACACCTTGTTGTACTAAAGGGTGTAAATTTCCTAACATTACAATTTCTGCATCGCGATAATTTTCTGGCACTACAGGATTAAAATGTTCTAATACATTTAACTCTGTTGCTAAAGTATCACGAGAGTTCATGTCGTTATGGTATTTTCCACTCCAAAAGAAGGTTTTTCCATCTTTTACAATTTCGATACCTTCGATATCGACGTTTTTATTTTTTAAAAGATCTAAATATTCCTGAGGAAAATCTCCACCAACAACAGATACTGCTGCTTGATCTACATCAAAATTTGCAGCTGACAACCCTATATAAGTTGCTGCTCCACCAAGAATTTTATCGGTTTTACCAAAAGGAGTTTCTATAGCGTCAAATGCTACTGTACCTACAATTACTAATTTGCTCATAAAGGCTTTAAAATTTAGTGCAAACTTACGTAAAATATATTCTGTAAAAAAGTGGAATCTTTTGAAAGAAATGCTAATTATTTACGACCAAAATCTGCAGGAATTTCTCCCCAAGCTTTAGTTTCCCATTTGACTATAGTTGTTTTGTAGTCGTTTTCTTTTAACCAAGCTACCGCACGATCTACCAAATCATAAACAGGTTTATTTTTAGCGTTACGTTCAAGCTTACTATTACAGGTTTTTTTTCGGACCCAACTCATAGCGGTTTTGGAGTCTGTATATATAATACGATCGCTATTATGTTTTTTTAAAAAACTTAAACCATGGACTAATGCCAAAAACTCGCCTAAATTATTTGTGCCTTGCTCAAATGGTCCTTGTTTAAATAATTGTTTTTTTGTTTTAGTATCTACACCTCTATATTCCATTATACCTGGATTACCAGAAGAGGCTGCATCCACAGCTATAGAGTTGTAATTTGGTTTCCCTATTTTTTTTAATTGCTCAGCGCTTAACTCACTTGTAAAACCTTCTTTTTTTCCAATATAGTCAAAGTAGTTACCTTTTAATGCTTCTTTTGCTGCATCAAAAGTAGAGAAGGATTTATATTGCGCACCAGGATAGTCTTTAATTTGTGCTTTACAATCATTCCAAGTTTCAAAAACACCTTTATGGTGTCCTTGCCAAACGGTATAATATTTTTTCTTCTTTTTACTCATTTTAGTATTTCCGTGTAAACGAAAATCTTATTTTTTTAATAGTTGATTAACCACTTCCGGAAAATGATTCATCTCTAATTCGTGAATCTTATCTGCAACATCTTGCGCAGTGTCTGAAGCTAAAACCTTACATTTTTCTTGAAAAATGATAGCTCCTTCGTCATAATTCTCGTTTACATAATGAATTGTAATGCCTGTTTCGGATTCTTTATTATCTATTACAGCTTGATGTACATGCATTCCATACATGCCTTTTCCTCCAAATTTTGGCAGTAAAGCTGGATGTACATTTATTACTTTGTTAGGGAAGTATTTCAAGATGTTTTCTGGAAATTTCCATAAAAAACCAGCTAAAATAATTAGGTCAGGTTTATTAGCTTTAAGAATATTTAGGACATCTTCTGTTTCTGTAAAGGCTATTTTGTTGAATGATAATGCGCTTACCTTCAGTTTTTTACAACGATCCAAAACTTTGGCATGAGGATTGTTAGTTAGTACCTGAATAACAGACGCATTGTCTCTATTTTGAAAAAACTTTATTAAATTTTCAGCATTAGATCCGCTTCCGGACGCAAAAATTACTACACGTTTCATTTTCTAGTTTCAATGTTAAAATCTTCAAACAAAAAAAGCAATAAATATTAACAATTACAGGCTAAAATTGAAATTCTTCAATTTAAATAATTAAATTCGTAGCACATTTTTAAAGTAAACGTGTGTTTTAAAATAAAGTTTTTTATTTTTGCCTCTTAATTAAAACTAAAAAAATTAAAATTATGTCAGACATTGCATCAAGAGTAAAAGCGATTATCGTAGACAAATTAGGTGTTGATGAAAACGAAGTTGTAACAGAAGCTAGCTTCACAAACGACTTAGGAGCAGATTCATTAGACACTGTAGAATTAATCATGGAATTTGAAAAAGAATTCGATATCCAGATTCCAGATGACCAAGCAGAGAACATTGCTACAGTAGGTCAAGCTGTATCTTATATTGAAGCTGCTAAATAAGCACAATATTTATGGAACTTAAGCGAGTAGTAGTTACAGGTTTAGGAGCGTTAACACCAATTGGAAACACTAAGGACGAGTATTGGTCTGGTCTTATTAGTGGTAAAAGTGGTGCTGCGCCGATTACATATTTTGATACTGAAAAGTTCAAGACAAACTTTGCTTGCGAGTTAAAAAATTTCGTGGCAACTGATTTTCTGGATAGAAAAGAAGCCCGCAAAATGGACAGGTTTACGCAGTACGCAATGGTCGCATCTGATGAGGCTATTGCGGACTCTAAACTAGATTTAGATACCGTTAACAAATTAAGAGTTGGCGTTATTTGGGGAGCCGGAATTGGTGGATTAGAAACATTTCAAAACGAAGTGTTAAATTTTGCTGAAGGTGATGGCACTCCTAGATTTAATCCTTTTTTCATCCCTAAGATGATTGCAGATATTGCACCCGGAAACATTTCTATTAAAAATGGTTTTATGGGTCCAAATTATACAACTGTATCTGCTTGTGCATCTTCTGCTAATGCAATGATTGATGCGCTAAACTATATACGTTTAGGACATTGCGATGTTATTGTAACAGGAGGTAGTGAAGCAGCAGTTACTATTGCTGGAATGGGAGGATTTAATGCAATGCATGCTTTATCAACCAGAAATGAAAGTCCAGAAACAGCATCAAGACCTTTTGATGCCACTCGTGATGGATTTGTTTTAGGTGAAGGAGCAGGAGCAATTATTCTAGAAGAATATGAGCACGCAAAAGCAAGAGGAGCTAAAATCTATGCAGAAGTTTTAGGAGGCGGAATGTCCTCTGACGCTTACCACATGACTGCACCACATCCAGATGGAATTGGAGTAATTGCAGTAATGAAAAACTGTTTAGAAAATGCTGGTTTAAAACCAGAAGACGTAGATCACATTAATACTCATGGTACATCTACACCTCTAGGTGATGTTGCCGAGTTAAAAGCTATTAAAGAAGTTTTTGGTGATCATGCTAAAAACATCAATATCAATTCTACCAAGTCTATGACTGGTCATTTATTAGGTGCTGCTGGAGCTATTGAAGCTATTGCTGCTATTTTGGCAATGGAACATGGTATTGTGCCACCAACTATAAATCATACAACTGTAGACGAGAATATAGATCCTGAATTAAATCTTACACTTAATGCACCTCAAAAACGAGAGATTAATGTTGCAATGAGCAATACTTTTGGATTTGGAGGACATAATGCATGTGTGTTATTTAAAAAACTAGACTAGTCTTATTGAATGAAACGCATTCGTAACATATTTAATTCCCAATCAAATGACGATGGGAATTTTTTTGTGGCTATTTCTAAAATTTTAAAATTTAAACCAAAAAACCTAAAGTTTTATCAGACTGCCTTTACACATCGTTCCATGAACATTAAAGATGAAAAGGGTCACATAATTAATTATGAGCGTTTAGAATTTTTAGGAGATGCTATGCTTAGCGCTGTAATTGCACATCACTTATATATGGAAGTTCCAGGTGGTGATGAAGGTTATTTAACCAAAATGCGATCCAAAGTAGTTAGTAGAGAGCATTTAAATGAGCTAGGTAAAGATTTAGGATTAATAAACTTAGTAGAAAGTAAAATTCCTAAAGGACAATTTGGAGATAACATTCATGGTAATTTATTTGAAGCCTTAATAGGAGCTATTTATTTAGATAAAGGTTATAAAAACTGTGACAAGTTTATACAAAAACGCGTTATAGATCCTTATGTCGATATCGAAAAATTAGAAGGGAAAGTCATAAGCTATAAAAGTTTATTGATTGAATGGTGTCAAAAAGAAAAGAAGGTTTTTGACTACAATGTTTACGAAGATTCTGGCAATGACGATATCAAACACTTTTCTGTAAAATTATCTATAGATCATAAAATTGTTGCTAAAGCCAGAGCAACGTCTAAAAAAAAGGCAGAAGAAAAAGCGTCTAAACGTGCCTTTTTTGCTCTTCAAAGCCAAATTACCAAAGCTGGTTTTATATAAAAACAGCACATTCTTAAATTCCTATTATTTTAAGTTATACTAAAACGTTTTCGTAATTATTTGTTGTTAAGTTTAAGTAAAATTGAGTAATACTAAGCGTTTAAATGCTATATTTACATTTAATTTTATATTAAAATGGCTGTTCGAAAACTCTCATTAGACGACTTTTTAGAAGAAGAGCATTACGCATTAATAGGTATTCATTGCGTAATAGAAGATTATAGATTAGCTTTTTTAATTAATCAAACATTAGATATTAAACTTAAAAGACGGTTAGTAGATGTAACCAATCCAAGTTTAAATTCAAGTTATGCTTTGTTTGAGTGGTTTGACGAAAAACAACTGACCACATATCACCTAGTAGCTAATACTTGCAAGGTGCAGCATAATAATTTACAACAACAATCAAATTCGTTATTTGGAGAAGACTCATCAGGAGCAACTAATTTTTATTTGCTACCAGAATTTAAAAAAGTAAATTATCTTCTTAAAATACAAACCGAATTTCATAATAAAGAAAAAATCATTTTAAATAATATTCTAAGGATTCCACAAGTAGTCACTGCTTATAGTATAGATGCAGATGCTTTAAAATCTAAGGACAATTTAATATTCAACTAATGCCAATAAGAAAAAAAACTAAGATCGTTGCAACTTTAGGACCAGCAACTAGCAGCAAAGAGGTATTAAAAGGTATGTTAGACGAAGGTGCTAATGTATTCAGAATTAACTTTTCTCATGCAGATTATAAAGACGTTGAAGAACGTGTAAAAATGATTCGTGAACTAAACGATGAGTTTGGTTATAACGCTTCAATATTAGGAGACTTACAAGGACCTAAGCTTCGTGTAGGAGTCATGAAGGGAGAGGTTATAGTTAATCCTGGAGATGAGATTATTTTTGCAACAGGTAAACGTTTTGAAGGTACTAAGGATCGTGTTTACATGACCTACGACCGTTTTCCGCAGGATGCAAAACCAGGAGAACGCATACTTTTAGATGACGGAAAATTAATTTTTGAAGTCCTATCTACAGATAAAAAGTCTGAAGTAAAAGCCAAAGTAATTCAAGGTGGACCACTAAAATCTAAAAAAGGAGTTAATCTTCCTAACACAAACATCTCTCAACCAGCATTAACAGAAAAAGATGTCGAAGACGCTATTTTTGCTTGTAAATTAGGCGTTGATTGGATGGCCTTATCATTTGTACGTCATGCAGAGGATTTAATGCAATTACAAGAACTAATCAAAAAACATAGCGATCATAAAATTCCGATTATTGCAAAAATCGAAAAACCAGAAGCAGTAGAAAACATAGACAAAATTGTAGCCTACTGTGATGGATTAATGGTAGCACGAGGAGATCTTGGTGTAGAGATTCCTGCGGAAGAAGTACCATTAGTACAAAAACAACTAGTACTACGTGCAAAACGTGCCAGAATACCAGTAATTATAGCAACCCAAATGATGGAGACTATGATTACTAGTTTAACACCAACACGTGCAGAAGTAAATGACGTCGCAAACAGTGTAATGGATGGTGCAGATGCAGTAATGCTGTCAGGAGAGACAAGTGTAGGACAATATCCTGTGCAAGTTATCAGACAAATGTCTAACATTATTAAAAGTGTAGAAAACTCAGAATTAATAAAGGTGCCACAATCACCACCACACATACGCACTAACAGATACATAACAAAATCTATATGTTATCACGCAGCACACATGGCTAATGATATTGATGCAAAAGCAATATCTACATTAACCAATAGTGGATACACAGCGTTCCAGATATCAGCATGGAGACCAAAATCACACATATTAGTATTTACCTCAAACAAGCGTATATTAACGCAGTTAAATTTGCTTTGGGGAGTTACAGCCTTTTATTATGATAAGTTTGTTAGTACAGACGAAACCATAGAAGACGTAAACGCAATAGCCTGTAAAAAAGGATTCTTAGAAGTAGGAGATATGCTAATTAGTTTAGCAGCCATGCCAATTCAAGAAAAAGGAATGGTAAATACCCTAAGAGTGACAGAAATTACAAGCTGTAGTTTTTAAACTACCCACTTTGTAATAAGATAAAGATAGTTTGGGCGTTACCACAAGGGTCGCGCTATCCACTATATCTTTTTTGTGCATAAGCGCACACAAAAAAGGATGTCGTTTCTATCGCTAACGCATAGCCAAGAACAAAACAATATATTAAAACCAGTTATAGTGATATAGCTGGTTTTTTTGTTTTAAAACACCTACAAACTATGTTAAATTTTAATCAAAACAACATAAATTTTATGATGTTACATAATGATTATGTAAATTAATATACTAAACGATTAATAGTATACAAAATGAATAATCAAGCAATACAAACAATAGAAAAAGAGCAAATAAAATTTTTAAAATTCCCTAAAGAAGAATTATTATCCTCAAAAAAAGAAAAAGCAGAACGTTGTCAAACCTTAACAAGAGCTATGGTGTTGGGAAATATAGAGCACCAGAAAGTACACATTTTATTTGCAGACAACGAAGGCTTAAAAAGAGTAAATACCACAATTTGGGGTGTAACAGAAGACTATGTAATATTAAAAACCTCTACAACTATTCCAATGGAGCGAATTGTATCTGTAGCTTAAAATTTAAAACGTAATTGGACACTAATGGCTTTGTCCACTTCAGTCTTTTTAGATTTTTTTTCAGTATTTAAATTAGAGAGAGAAATCCCAAGTAAACGTACCGAGTTACTCATTTTTTCTTGATATAATAAATCCTTTGCAGTATCCAAAATTACAGCAGCATCAGCAATAAAATAGGGTAATGTTTTGCTGCGTGTTTGTAAAGTAAAATCGCTGTATTTAATTTTTAACGTTACAGTTTTTCCTGCAACTTTATTATTAGCTAATCGTTTGGCTACTTCGTCAGCAATAAGCTTCAATTTTTCAAGCATGAAGACTTCTGAAGATAAATTTTCTGTAAAAGTACGCTCAGCAGCTAGACTTTTTCTAATTCTATTAGGTTTAACTTCACTGTTATGTATACCTCTGACAATGTAATAGTACGACTTGCCTGATCTACCAAAGTTGGACTCTAAAAATTCAATAGATTTAGATTTTAAGTCCTTACCATTATAAATGCCTTTTTGGTACATTTTTTCTGCAGTAACCTTACCAATGCCATAAAATTTTCTAATATCTAAAGATTCTAAAAAGTCTAAAACCTCCTCAGGATTAACCACTTTTTGTCCATTAGGTTTGTTATAATCGCTAGCAACTTTAGCAACAAATTTATTAATGCTTATTCCTGCAGATGCAGTTAAACCAACTTCGTTAAAAATCCTGGATCTAATCTCTTCGGCAAGCATAGAGGCACTTGGATTACCTTTTTTGTTGTGGGTTACATCTAAATAGGCTTCATCTAAAGATAAAGGCTCTACCAAATCTGTATAGTCGTAAAAAATGTTTCTAATTTTATTAGAGATTTCTTTATAGCGCTCAAAGTCTGTTTTAACAAAAATTAAATGTGGACATAACTTTATAGCCAATCGTCCAGACATAGCGCTTTTGACTCCAAATTTTCGCGCTTCGTAACTAGCAGCACTAATAACACCTCGTATTCCGCCACCTCCAACAGCAATAGCTTTACCTATAAGTTCTGGATTATCCATTTGAGCTACAGATGCGTAAAATGCATCCATATCCACATGAATAATTTTTCTTATTGGTAAATCGTTTTGCATCTTGTAAATTTAGACATTAAATGTCTTTTATTTATTTCAATTTAATTGAAGATTTATAATTAACTAAAAAAATGATAGAAATAGAACGTAAATTTTTAGTCAAATCCAATGCTTTTAAAAATGATGCATTTAAACAAACTAAAATTACTCAAGGGTTTTTAAGTACTGATAAAAAACGTACAGTTAGGATTAGGCTTAAAGGCGATATAGGTTATTTAACCATAAAAGGAGAATCATCCAATAATGGATTATCGCGCTTTGAATGGGAAAAAAAAATTACTAAAACTGAAGCTGAACAGTTGTTGTTACTTTGTAAAAAAGGAGTAATAGAAAAAACGCGTTACGATATTAAAGTAGAGAATCACACTTTTGAAGTCGACGAATTTTATGGAGAAAATCAAGGTTTAATTATTGCAGAGGTCGAGTTAGACCATGAAAACGAAACTTTTGTAAAACCAGATTGGTTAGGTGTTGAAGTGACAGGAGATATTAAATATTATAATTCGCAACTTAGCGAAAATCCGTATCGTTCTTGGTAAAATTAATGCTTAAAATAAGAATAAAATAAAAAGCCACATCTATCAAAGATGTGGCTTTTAAATTGGTTTTTAATTGGTTGTTAGACTAATATCTATTGTTGTTGTGGTCCACCGCTTACAATTGTAAACTCAGAACGTCTGTTAAATTGATGTTGCTCTTCTGTACAACTAGATCCACAGTCATACAATGGTTCAGACTCACCTTTTCCATCACCAGTTATTCTACTTGCATCAATACCTTTAGATACTACATAGGCTACGGTTGATTTAGCTCTTCTATCAGATAAGTTCATGTTGTAACTATCTTTACCTCTGCTATCAGTATGCGAAGTTGCGTAAATTACCATTTCTGGGTATTTATTCATTACTAATACTAATCTGTCTAATTCTGCAGCACCTTGAGCTGTGATATTAGATTTATCAAATTCAAAATAAATTGGATCTAAGACAACCTTATCTTCAACAATAATTTTCTTTATAGGTGTTAAGTCAACACTAACATTTAATCTATCTTCTCTTGTTGTATTGGCTGTTATTGTGTTGTCTTCAAATTCAGCTTTTGTCACTTTTAGACTAGCCTCTATTTCACAGTCAGTATTAAAGGTAGCTATACCTTGAGTATTTGTTGTTTGTGTGTCAATAACGCTTCCTTTAGCATCGTAAAGTGTAATTGATGCATTAGGTAATTTCTCACCTGTTTCAGCATTTTCAACACTTACAATCATATCTACTTCGCATAAAGGTTTAATTTCTTTAATAGCATAAATGTCATCACTACCTTTACCACCTACACGATTAGAAGATACATAACCGTTTTTGTCAGCATCAATGTTAAAAGCAAAATCATCTGCTTTACTGTTAATTGGTGCTCCCATATTTTTTACTTTTGCTTTACCAGAATATTCTGTATAAAAAACATCTAAGTTACCTAAGCCTAAGTGACCGTTTGAAGAAAAAAACAGGTAGTCATTAGCTCCAGCATACGGAAACATTTCTTGTCCTGAGGTATTAATTTTGTTTCCTAAGTTTTCTGGTGTTCCAACCATACCATCAGCATTAATTGTAGCTTTATAAATATCATACTTACCAAATCCTCCTGGCATGTCAGATGCAAAGTATAACGTTGTTCCGTCTTTGCTTACAGATGGGTTTTTTACTGAGTAAGTATTAGTGTTGATATTTAACGGTTGTACTTTTTCCCATTTATCTCCAGATTTTGTTGCTTTAAATAACTGAATAACACTAATTTTTGTGTTTCCTGTTTCTAGCTTTTCGTACATGTTTTCAAAAAAGCTTTCTCTTGAAAAGTACATAGTATTACCATCTGGTGTAAATGATACCACACCTTCATGATATTTAGTGTTTATTTTTCCATTAAGTAAATTTGGTTCAGTATAACTTCCGTCTTCTGCTTTTGTTATTTCATAGATGTCTAAAAACGGTTGGTCATTCCATCCATAATTACGTCTAGAGTCATTTCTTGCGGAAGTAATATAAAGTTTTCCGTCTTTTAAAGTTCCTCCAAAGTCTGAAGCAGCGGTATTAAAATCTAAATTTTGTGCAGTAAATTTTGCTTCAGATTTTAAAATGTCCTCTAAATAATTTGGATTTGAATTGTAGGCTACAGCTCTGTCATCGTTAGAGTAAAGCGATGCAAATTTTTTCATTTGTGTGTTTGATGCTTCATATTTACCATTTGCTTTTAACATTTCAGAATATTTGTAAAGCATGTCTGCATCATCGTTTGTTTCTAATGCTTTTGCATACCATTTTTCTGCTTCTACGGTATTAAATGTATTGTAGTTAGCTTCGGCTAATCGCTGGTAAACGTATGCGTCTGCTTCTCCTTTTTCTACTAATTTGGTATAGGCTTTAGCTGCTTCAACAAACTCTAATTTATCAAAATGTTTGTCAGCACTTTTTGTCGCATCACTTTGAGCAAACACACTGGTACTGCTTAGTAATATCGCGAATATAAATAGTTGTATTTTTTTCATTGTATTGGTTAGCTTATGATTAGAAATAACGTGGTGAACGTGATACTTTTCTTGGAAGATTAATATCAAAGTTGATAAAAATCTCGTGTGATGAGTTGGTTACAACATCTAATTGTGATTGGATACTGTCATACGCATAACCTATTCTTAAATTAGGTGCTACTAAAAAGTTGACCATACCACTAAAAGAGTCGTCTAAGCGGTAACCTGCTCCTACTTCTACAAAGTCATACATAAATAAGTTTAAGTTAACATCAAAACTTACTGGTGCATCAAAAGCAACTTTAGCTAAAGCGTGTGGCTTTAGCTTAAAGTTTTCTGATAAATCAAATACGTATCCTGCTGCTCCAAAAAAGTGTTGCGTCTCTGATCCTATTTTAAAGCCATTTGCATCTAAATGAACAGAATTTAAAATGTTAGGCATAGAGGCAGATATATAAAACTTACTTGGTTTGTAAAAATATAATCCAGCTCCAATATTTGGAGTAACTTCATTAATATTTTCTGAGAAAAAAGG
>NZ_KI912443.1:0-341204 GCF_000518485.1 Olleya marilimosa CAM030
AAAAACTAAGACAACTATTGAAAGAGGTTTAGTAGAAATCGAATCACGGAATATATTACAAGAGTTTTCTTCTGAACAGGTTTATAAACTTTTAAAAAAAGACCTCGCCATAAAGCTTAAACAAGTCAAATTGAAGATTGAAGGTTTGAGAAGTAAACTGAGGCAATTAGGAACTGAACAGAAATGGTTTGACTGGGTTGACAATTTCTCAGAACATATCAAAACTCAAACCAATATTTCAGACGAGATGAAAAAGGAGTTTCTCAAGGTTATAATAGATAAAATAACAGTGAACTATGATAATGAGAATAAACTGCACCTTTTAAATATTAATTTTAAAATACCTGTCGTATTAGAAAAAGAAAAGGGTTCCGAAAACGGAACCCAAATATCTATTATGCCAGTTAAACGAGGTCGTAAAAAGTTAAATCAACTCACCCCCGTTCGTGACTACTCCACCGTAACAGATTTTGCTAAATTTCGTGGTTGATCAACATTTTTTTCAAGCATTACAGCAATATGATATGATAAAAGTTGAAGTGGAATTGTTGTAAGTAATGGAGTTAACGACTCAATAGTCTCTGGTACTTCAATGACATGATCTGCAACATTTTTAACATCGACATCTCCAGTGGTAACTATTCCTATTATTTTACCAGATCTAGATTTAATTTCTTGAATATTGCTTACTACTTTTTCGTAATGTCCTTTTTTAGTTGCTATAACAAATACAGGCATTTGCTCATCTATTAAAGCAATTGGTCCATGCTTCATTTCTGCAGCAGGATAACCTTCAGCGTGTATGTATGATATTTCCTTAAGTTTTAATGCTCCTTCTAGTGCTACCGGGAAGTTGTAACCTCTTCCTAAATACAAACAGTTTTTAGCATCTTTATATATCTCTGCAACTTTTTTAATGTGTTCGTCAGCTTTTAAAGCTTCTTTTACTTTTTCAGGAATTAGCTCTAATTCTTGTAAGTGATGATGGAAAACTGAATTTGACATGCTTCCGTTAGCTTTAGCTAGCTTTAAAGCTATTAAAGTCAATACAGTAATTTGTGTTGTAAAGGCTTTAGTTGAGGCAACACCTATTTCTGGTCCTGCGTGTGTATATGCTCCAGCATTTGTTTCTCTTGCAATAGTCGATCCAACTACATTACATACTCCAAAGACAAAAGCGCCTTTAGATTTTGCTAATTTAATTGCAGCAAGTGTATCTGCAGTCTCTCCAGATTGTGATATTGCTATTACAACATCTTTTTCTGTGATTACAGGATTACGGTATCTAAATTCTGATGCGTATTCTACTTCAACAGGTATTCTTGCTAAGTCTTCAAAAATATACTCGGCTACTAAACCTGCGTGCCATGATGTACCACAAGCTACAATAATAATACGATTAGCGTTTAAAAACTTTTCAATATTATCATCTATACCAGCCATGCGAATTATTCCTTCTTTGGCTAATAAACGACCTCTGTAAGTATCTCTTATTGCATTTGGTTGTTCATGGATTTCTTTTAACATAAAATGCTCGTAACCACCTTTTTCAATTTGCTCAAGATTAAACTTAAGCTCTTGCATTGATGGGTTAACTTCAGAATCGTCCTTTATTTTTCTGATTTTTATTTTTTTATCTCGACGGACGATTGCCATTTCTTCATCTTCAAGATAAATAGCGTTTTTTGTAAACTCTATAAAAGGAGAGGCATCACTAGCTATAAAAAACTCATCATCTCCAATACCTATGGCTAATGGACTTCCTAGTTTAGCTACTACAATTTCGTTTGGTTTGTTTTTATCAAAAACAGCAATTGCATAAGCTCCGACAACCTCATTAAGTGCTAATTGTACCGCTTTACCTAATTTGACGTTTTGTTTTTTCTTAACTTCCTCTATTAGGTTAATTAAAACCTCAGTATCTGTATCTGATTTAAAAACATAACCTCTTTTAATTAGTTCCGTTTTTATTGAATCGTAATTTTCAATAATTCCGTTATGAATTATAACTAAGTCACCTGAATTTGAATAGTGTGGATGAGAGTTAACATCATTTGGTACACCATGGGTTGCCCATCTTGTATGTCCAATACCAATTGTTCCTTCTGTTGTAATTTCTTCTTTTACACGTTCTTCTAGATCAGCGACTTTACCTTTAGTTTTAGATAGTTTAATATCAGACCCATCATATAATGCTATTCCAGCACTATCATATCCTCTGTATTCTAAACGTTTTAAGCCTTCCATTACAATAGGGTAAGCTTCTCTATGACCTATGTATCCAACAATACCACACATAATAATTTAATTTTCAGGTTCTGTATAAAAAATTTCAAAAGTAGCTCTTACGTTTTCCGGAACAGCTGGTGTATTCCCGTAAAGTATTGTTCCTTCTGGAGCAATAACTGAACTTCTAGGAATAATATTTACGATATCACTATCAGTAGTATTAAATACTTTTGATGTCCCAAATAAGTTAATATTATTAGTGACGTAAATACCTAATTTTGTATTAGTAGAGTCTTTTAACAATATGTTGTTGATATGCTCTGTAAGTCTAATTTTATATTTTACTCCATTTCCACTATCATCTCTTTCAAGTTTTGGAGAGTAAATTATTTTTGAGTTATAAGGGTCTGTTGAGTTGCTTGTTGCATCAACAAAGTAATCTATAATAGGAAGATTGTTTTTTAAATCGTAAACCATTATTCTGTCTGGTTCTGAAGTTCCTCCTGCAGATACACTATGATCTACATATAGGTTTAAGTTAGCTTCATTGATTAGCCATTTTCCATTTTTATCTTTAAAATATTCCCACGAATCTTGAGTTGCGTTATTCTCGTCAATAATATTTCCATTAAATAGGTCTAAAACAGTCATTGATCCTTCAAAACCTTTTAATAACAATTGATCATCACCTAAGGTAGTATTTCCATCTGTTAATGGTGTAAAGTTTGGTAAGTTTTTAAACGTGTTAAACTTGTTGCCATTAAAGTTAAAGGTGTAGGTTCCTGTTTCTCTATCTCCAGCGTCCTCTCCATCATATTCATACTTAATTTCAACTTTAGCATTGGTAGTAAGGTCTAAAAATAGTAGGCTTCCATCTACTGAGGTTCCGATTTGTTCTACTTTTAAAATTAATCCTCTAAAAAAGTTTTTAAAATCTGCAGCATTAGTTATTGCAGGATTTGCACTTCCATCAGCAGTAAAAAGTATGTCTTCCCAATAGTTAGTTGGCACAATACTAGGGTCGTTTAAATCTACATAAATTCCTGGTGCTAATCGCTCTTCCACTTCAGGGTCTTCTCCTGGTTCAACTTCTGCTTGAATCACATGCTCTAAAGCACTTGGGGTAAATGTTTGATTTGGATCTGCAGGGTAAAGTAATTGCTCCTCAAAAGCTTCTAAATTTAAATTAGTGTAAGCATTTGAATAATAGGCTTGATCTTCTTCAAAATTTGTTTCAGGATCTAAGTTTCTTAAGAAATAGCTTGATTGGTAAACCGATAACTTAAATGGACTAGTTGTGTTACCGTAGATAGAATCTAATGTGTAGGTTGAGTTACCATCTTCATCGGTTTCAGTTATTGTAGAAAAATATGGAAGATATAATTTAACAGATACTATTGATGGGTTATCACCAAAATCTGGCGCTAAATTGTCTGGTGTAATTTGTGATATAAAACTTGCTGCAGTCGATCCGTAATTTGGGTCGTTATAGATACCAAGGACATTGCTGGATAAGCCACTTGTTTGTACGCCTTCTAGTTTTTTGTTGTAGGCAACAAAAGGGAATAGTTTACTATTTGTAGTAAAATTTTGAGCTCCTCTAATATCACTTTCTACATTTACAAAATCTTTGTCGCAAGCAATAGCGGTAAAGGCAATTATCATCAAAACGACTAAAGGTTTGATGCTGTTTATTATGAATCTTTTCATAGATATTTCTTAAATATGGCAATATTGCGTTAGTCTAAAACGCTAGTTGTATAAAAATTAGTGTATGCTTCGCTAAATTCATCTTTTGGATGGAAATCTAAAACAGGCTTATTAGAATTTGCTAGGTATGAGGTTAGCTCTTCAGGTAAATCTTCTGAGCCAATAATTAATGCGTCAGAATTGTCTATTGCCACTTTCATTAAGTTATTGTAAGTAGGCTTAACCAAGTCTTTTATTTGTTCTTCATCAATGTTATCAAATTTAATTTTGTCAACTAATTTTGAATTTAATTCATTTTCAAAGCCACTTTTATATATTGAAGTAACAATCTTACTTTCATTAAATAATGGTTCGTCTTTATAAAATTGTTTTAAGTATAAAGGCAGTAATGATGCTAACCAACCATGAACATGAATGATGTCTGGAGACCAATTTAATTTTTTAACAGTTTCAATAACTCCTTTTGCAAAAAAGATAGCTCTTTCATCATTATCAGTAAACAAAGTACCATCCTCGTCTGTTAATGTTGCTTTTCTTTTAAAGTACTCGTCATTGTCTATAAAGTAAACTTGTATGCGTTCTTTTGGAATAGAGGCTACCTTGATAATTAAAGGCATGTCTAAATCGTTAACAACTAAATTAATACCAGAAAGACGGATAACCTCATGTAATTGATGTCTTCTTTCGTTGATATTTCCATATCTAGGCATAAAAATTCTTATTTGTCCACCTTGCTGATTTATCATCCTTGGTGTTTCAAATGACATTGAAGAAATTTCTGTTTCTGGTAAATAAGGCACCACTTCAGATGATACATATAATATCCTCTTATCTTTCATATATTGTTTAACTTTTCAGAATTATCATTAAAAAACACGCAAAAGTACAAAATTTTATGCAGATTGCTACTAAAATATTAAGTTTGCATCCGTTAATTAAATATTAAAAATGCTTGTATTTACTAATAAATCCAAAATAGGTGCGCATATTTCATCTTTAAAACAAGATGGAGAAAGCATTGGTTTTGTGCCTACTATGGGAGCTTTACACCAAGGTCACTTATCATTGGTTAAGGAAGGATTGGCTAATAACTCAAGGGTAGTTGTTAGTATTTTTGTTAACCCTACTCAATTTGATAATGCTGACGATTTAGCTAAATATCCACGAACCTTAGAGGAAGATGTTGCGCTATTAAAGACGGTTTCTGACCAAATAATAGTGTACGCTCCAACTGTAGATGATATTTATGATGGTAATACAAAAGCACAACATTTTAGTTTTGATGGTCTTGAGTTTGAAATGGAAGGTAAATTTAGAGCAGGACATTTTGACGGAGTAGGTACCATTGTTAAACGATTGTTTGAAATAGTAAAGCCTGAAAATGCTTATTTTGGAGAGAAAGATTTTCAGCAATTAGCTATCATTAAAAAACTAGTAACTAAATATAATTTGCCTGTAACTATTATAGGTTGTGATATTTTTAGAGAAAGCTCTGGATTAGCTATGAGCTCTAGAAACGTACGTTTAAAGCCTGACTATAAAAAAGCAGCGCCTTTTATATATCAAACACTTAAAGAGGCTAAAATTAAGTTTGGCACAAAAAGTGCAGATAAGACTACAAAGTGGGTTGAACAACAGTTTAAAAATCATGATTTATTACAACTGGAATATTTTATTATAGCTGATGTGGACACTTTAAAGACTGTAAAAAGAAAAAATAAAACTAACACTTACAGAGCGTTTATTGCAGTTTATGCAGACGACATAAGATTAATAGATAATATCGCTCTAAATTAATTATCTTTGCCCTATGCAAATACAAGTAGTAAAATCTAAGATTCACAGAGTAAAAGTAACAGGAGCTGACCTAAATTATATAGGTAGTATCACCATTGACGAGGATTTGATGGATGCAGCTAATATTATTCAAGGAGAAAAAGTGCAAATTGTTAATAATAATAATGGTGCAAGACTTGAAACGTATGCTATTCCTGGGCCTAGAAACAGTGGTGAAATCACTTTAAATGGAGCAGCATCAAGATTAGTCGCTAAAGATGACATTTTGATATTAATAACGTATGCGTTTATGGATATTGAAGAAGCTAAAGTTTTTAAGCCTTCATTAGTATTTCCAGATGAAGCGACAAACTTATTAAAATAAATGTCTAAAGGACTTGCAGTAAAAATATTAAAAATAACGCTCCCAATTGTATTGGGAGTTTTTTTAATATGGTATTCTCTATCCCAATTATCTTTTGCAGATATTATTCAATATGCTAAAAATGCAGATTACAAATACATCTTATTAGGTGTTTTTTTTGGTTTATTAAGTCACTTATCTAGAGCATACCGTTGGTTGTTTATGTTGGAGCCATTAGGTTACAAGATTAAATTAGGCAATAGTATAATGGCTGTTTTTGCAACTTACTTAATTAACTACACAATCCCAAGAGCAGGAGAAGTTGCTAGAGCTACAATTTTAACAAATTATGAAAATGTGCCCTTTGAAAAAGGATTTGGTACAATAGTAGCAGAGCGTATAGCAGACATGATAGTCATGCTAGGTATAATAGCGATTACTTTGTTTTTACAATTTGACTTTATATATAGTTTTTTAATAGATAAATTTGATTTTACCAAAATCATACTAGCAGGATTAATCTTGTTGGTTTTTGGGTTGTTTTTTATTCTTTTTATAAAAAGAAGTCAGTCAAAAATTGCTTTAAAAATAAAAGGATTTGTAAGTGGGTTGATTGAAGGAGCACTAAGTATTTTTAAAATGAAAAAAAAGTGGGCTTTTATATGTCATACATTATTTATTTGGACCATGTATGTTTTAATGTTTTATGTTACAACATTAGCCTTTCCTGATTTAAACACTATGCCTTTTGGAGCTGTTTTAATAGGTTTTATTTTAGCAAGTTTTAGTATTGCTGCTACTAATGGAGGTATAGGATCGTATCCGGAAGCAATTGTTATTGCATTTTCTTTATTTAATTTACCCGTTGATCCTAGTCGGGCTTTTGGTTGGATTATGTGGAGTTCTCAAACAATTTTGGTTTTTGTTTTTGGAGGTATCTCTTTATTATATCTTCCTTTTTTTAACCGAAACAAATAATTTGTAACTTACACCCAAACTTAATTGTCACACATCATGAAACATGTATTTTTTCTATTTGTAGGTTTGTTTTTATCGTCTAACCTTATTGCGCAAACCATATATAAAGAGCTTAACTCTGAAAGGTTAGGAGAAACTAGACAAATAAAAATCCAATTACCAAGAAATTATGACACATCAAGTAAAAAATATCCTGTAATATATGTTTTTGATGCAGATTACTTGTTTGAGCCTGTCGCAGGAAATGTGGACTATTATGCCTATTGGGAAGATATACCAGAAGCTATTGTTATTGGAATCAATCAATATGGATTAAGAGAAAATGATTGTTATTACAGCGAGCAAAACTCGTTACCAATCGAAAGTGGAGCAGCCTTTTTTGAGTTTATTAGCATGGAGTTGGTTCCGTTTATAGATAAAACCTTCCGTACAGAAAACTTTAAAGTCGCTGTGGGACATGGTAAAACAGCTAATTTTATTAATTATTATCTGTTAAAAGGAGTGCCTTTATTTCAATCTTACATTGTTTTAAGTCCAGAGTTAGCTCCAGACATGGCTAATTATTTAACAGAGGTTTTTCCTAAGTTAGAGCAAAAAACATTTTATTATTTAGCAAGTGCTACAAATGATGCTTCAAATATTCATGAACAAACTGAAGCATTATCAAAAGCGTTAAAACCAATAGAAAATAATAATGTATTAAAAACATTTGAGACATTTGATGGACCTTCGCATTATACACTTCCAACGCACGCAATCCCTAAAGCATTAGAAAGTATCTTTTTAGTTTTTCAGCCAATTAGCAAAAAAGAATATAAAGAAACAATACTTAAGCTAGAAGGTAATCCAGTAGATTACTTGACAGAAAAATATCAAATGATTGATGAGTTGTTTGGTATAAAAAAACCAATTTTAATTAACGATTTTAAGGCAATTGAAGCAGCTATTAAAAAGAAAGAGAATTGGGAATATTTTGAAGATTTAGGAAAACTAGCAAGAAAAGAATATCCAGATACATTATTAGGAAATTATTATTTAGGACGTTTTTATGAAGAAACAGGTGAGCCTAAAAAAGCAATGAAAACCTATCAATCAGCATATGTCCTATCAGAAATTGCAGGTATTACTAAAGATCACGTTTTAGAATTATCAGAACAGATTAAAGCAGATTTTGGATATTAACTTATGGCTAAAGTAAAAACCACCTTTTTTTGTCAAAATTGCGGGACACAATATGCTAAATGGCAAGGACAATGTAATGCTTGTAAAGAATGGAATACAATTGTTGAAGAGGTTGTCCAAAAACCAGAAAAAAGCGATTGGAAAACTCCAACCAGTAGTATAAAAAGAGCGTCTAAGCCTTTAAGGATTAATGAAATTGATTCCTCAAAAGAAGCTAGATTAGATACCTTAGATGCAGAGTTTAATCGCGTATTAGGAGGCGGAATTGTACCAGGATCTTTAACGCTTTTAGGTGGAGAGCCAGGAATTGGTAAAAGTACATTACTACTTCAAATTTCATTAAAATTACCTTATAAAACACTATACGTTTCTGGAGAAGAAAGTCAAAAGCAAATAAAAATGCGGGCTGAGCGTATTAATCCAGAAAACCAAAGTTGTTACATTCTTACCGAAACAAAAACACAAAACATTTTTAAGCAAATCGAAGCTTTAGAGCCAGATATTGTAATAATAGATTCCATACAAACATTACATTCTGATTATATAGAGTCATCAAGCGGAAGTATTAGTCAAATTAAAGAATGCACCACAGAGCTTATTAAATTTGCTAAAGAAACCAATACACCTGTAATTTTAATTGGTCATATAACAAAAGATGGTAACATCGCTGGTCCAAAAATATTAGAACACATGGTGGATACTGTGCTTCAGTTTGAAGGCGATCGTAACCATGTTTTTAGAATTTTACGTGCACAAAAAAACCGATTCGGATCCACGCATGAACTTGGAATATATGAAATGCAAGGTTCGGGATTAAGAGAAGTATCTAATCCAAGCGAAATATTAATTTCTAAAAAGGATGACGAGTTATCTGGTAATGCTATAGCTGCAACGTTAGAAGGCATGCGTCCTTTAATGATTGAGGTTCAGGCTTTAGTTAGCACAGCGGTTTACGGTACGCCTCAACGTAGTGCAACAGGTTTTAATGCTAAACGATTAAACATGTTATTGGCTGTCTTAGAAAAACGTGCAGGTTTTAGACTTGGCGCTAAGGATGTTTTTTTAAATATAACTGGAGGTATATCTGTGGATGATCCAGCAATAGATTTAGCAGTGGTAGCTGCAATTTTGTCCTCAAATGAAGACGAAGCCTTACAAGCTAATTTTTGTTTTGCTGCCGAAGTTGGTTTATCTGGAGAAATCCGACCAGTACAACGTGTAGAACAACGTATACTTGAGGCAGAAAAACTAGGTTTCTCCACTATTTTTGTGTCTAAATACAATAAAATTTCATTAAAAAATACTGCAATCAAAATTCAATTAATCTCAAAAATTGAAGACTTGGTGGATTTGATAATTACGTAGTGGATTTTATTAGATTCATACTTTCTCGATAATTTTGCTATATCGTGTTGTTGTTTTAAGCTTTTTTTATGCTCAAAAAACAGAGTTTTAAACAGAATTCATTAATTTCGCGACTCTATAACGAAATTAGAAAAAATGAGCGCAGGATTCACTGAATATAAAGGACTTAACTTACCAAACGTAGCAGAAGAAATTCTTAAATATTGGAAAGACAATAACATCTTTGAAAAAAGTGTAACAACTCGTGAAAACGCAGAGCCTTACGTGTTTTTTGAAGGACCACCTTCAGCAAACGGATTGCCTGGTGTACATCACGTTTTAGCACGAGCTATAAAAGATATTTTTCCACGTTACAAAACCATGAAAGGTTATCAAGTTAAGCGTAAAGCTGGTTGGGATACGCATGGTTTACCAATAGAGCTTGGTGTAGAGAAAGAACTTGGTATTACCAAAGAAGATATTGGTAAAACAATTTCGGTAGAGGACTATAATGCTGCCTGTCGTAAAGCAGTAATGCGATATACAGATGTTTGGAATGATCTAACTCAAAAAATGGGATACTGGGTAGATATGGACGATCCATATGTTACTTATGAGCCTAAATATATGGAAACCGTTTGGTGGCTTTTAAAAGAGATTTATTCTAAAAAGCTAATGTACAAAGGGTATACCATCCAACCTTATTCTCCAAAAGCAGGAACTGGTTTAAGTTCGCATGAGGTTAATCAACCAGGAGCCTATCAAGATGTCACAGATACTACCATTGTTGCGCAGTTTAAAGCTATTGAAAGTACATTACCGGACTTTTTACAAAACGAAGGTGACATACATTTTACAGCATGGACAACAACACCTTGGACATTACCAAGTAATACAGCATTAACTGTAGGTCCAAAGATAGATTATGTTTTAGTCGAAACTTATAACCAATACACATTCAAGCCAATCAATGTGATTATGGCAAAAGCATTGGTAAATAAGCAGTTTGATGGTAAATTTAAAAAGGTAGATTCAAAACCAGAATTATTAGAGTATAAAGATGGTGACAAAAAAATTCCTTTTTATATCGTAAAAGAATTTAAAGGAAAAGACCTTGTTGGTATTAAATACGAACAATTACTACAATACGCATTACCAAATGATAATCCTCAAGATGCATTTAGGGTAATTGCTGGTGATTTTGTTACTACTGAGGATGGTACAGGTATCGTACATACAGCACCAACATTTGGAGCAGATGATGCCTTAGTAGCAAAACAAGCTACGCCAGAAATTCCACCATTATTGGTAAAAGACGATAATGGAAACTTAGTACCTCTTGTAGATTTACAAGGTAAGTTTAGACCAGAAATGGGTGAGTTTGGTGGTAAATATGTTAAGAATGAATATTATAAAGATGGCGAAGCACCAGAACGTTCAATAGATGTTGAGTTAGCTATTAAGTTAAAAGAAGAAAATAAAGCCTTTAAGGTTGAAAAATATAAGCACAGTTACCCACACTGTTGGCGTACAGATAAACCAATCTTATATTACCCATTAGATTCTTGGTTTATTAAAGTCACTGATGTTAAAGAAAAAATGGTAGCTAATAATGATACCATAAACTGGAAACCTAAATCAACTGGTACAGGACGTTTTGGTAATTGGTTAGCAAACGCAAACGATTGGAATTTATCTAGATCACGTTATTGGGGAATCCCATTACCAATCTGGAGAACAGAAGATGGTAAGGAAGAGATCTGTATAGGATCTGTTGAAGAGCTTAAAGCCGAAATGAAAAAAGCAGTTTCAGCTGGTGTTTTAGCTAAGGATATATTCGAAGATTTTGAAGTTGGAAACAATTCCGAAGAAAACTATGCTAAGTTAGATTTACATAAAAATATTGTGGATGCTATCGTGTTAGTGTCTCCAAGTGGGCAGCCAATGCAACGTGAAAGTGACTTAATTGATGTGTGGTTTGATTCCGGATCCATGCCTTATGCACAATGGCACTATCCATTTGAAAACAAAGATAAAATTGACGATAATAAAGCCTTTCCTGCAGATTTTATTGCAGAAGGTGTAGACCAAACTAGAGGTTGGTTTTATACGTTACACGCTATAGCAACCATGGTATTTGACTCGGTTGCCTATAAAAACGTCGTGTCTAACGGATTGGTTTTAGATAAAAATGGTCAAAAAATGTCTAAGCGTTTAGGAAACGCCACAGATCCATTTGAGACTTTAGAAACTTATGGTGCAGATGCGACACGTTGGTACATGATATCTAACGCAAATCCTTGGGATAACTTAAAGTTTGATTTAGATGGTATTGAAGAGGTGAAGCGTAAATTTTTTGGAACACTATATAACACCTATTCATTTTTTAGTTTATACACTAATTTGGATAAATTTAGTTACGCTGAAGCGGAAATTCCATTAGCAGAACGACCAGAATTAGACCGATGGATATTGTCAGAATTGCATACTTTAATTCAAAAAGTAGATCAATACTATGCAGAATATGAACCAACAAAAGCAGCACGTGCTATTTCTGATTTTACACAAGATTATGTTAGTAATTGGTTTGTACGTTTAAGTAGAAGACGTTTCTGGAAAGGAGATTATCAAACAGATAAGATTTCGGCTTATCAAACGCTATATACTTGCATGGTTACTATAGCTAAGTTAGGTGCTCCAATTGCACCATTCTTTATGGATAAACTGTATTTAGATTTAAACTCAGTTACCAAAAAGGAAGCTTTTGAGAGTGTACATTTAGCAGAGTTCCCTAAGTTTGATGCTAGTTTTGTTGATAAATCATTAGAACGTAAAATGGAGAGTGCGCAAACAATTTCTTCTTTAGTATTATCATTAAGAGCTAAAGAAAAAATTAAAGTGCGTCAACCATTACAAAAAATTATGATTCCGATAGATTCGGAACAGCAAAAAGAAGAAATTTTAGCGGTTGCAGATTTAATAAAGCATGAGGTAAACATTAAGGAAATCGAGCTTTTAGAAGATGCATCAGATATATTAGTAAAACAAATTAAACCTAACTTTAAAACCTTAGGACCTCGATTTGGTAAGGACATGAAAACTATCGCTGGAGCTATAAATAAAATGACTGCAGCAGATATTAAAATTGTTGAACAAAAAGGAGAGATAGATGTTGATTGTAATGGAAAAATAGTTAAATTACAACGTGATGATGTCGAAATCACCTCTCAAGATATTGAGGGTTGGTTAGTTGCAAATGAGGGTAATATTACAGTAGCTTTAGACGTTACAATATCAGAAGCGTTAAAAGAAGAAGGGATAGCTAGAGAGCTAGTAAACCGTATTCAAAATTTACGTAAAGATTCTGGTTTTGAAGTAACAGATAAAATTAGTGTACAATTACAAGAAGATGCTAACATTGTACAAGCGGTAAAAACAAACATAGATTATATTAAAGCTGAAACTTTAACAGATGATCTAAAAATTATTAATCAATTAAATAGTGGTATAGAAATTGCTTTTGATGACGTAAATACCAAACTATTTATACAAAAAATTTAAAATATGGATTCAGATATTAACGTTAGATATTCGGACAAAGAGTTAGCAGGATTTAAAGTGTTAATTCAAGAAAAAATAAAGCAAGCTCAGCATGATTTAGAGCTTATTCAAAGTGCTTACATGAATGACCATAATAATGGTACAGATGATACGTCACCTACATTTAAAGCGTTTGATGAAGGAAGTGAAACCATGAGTAAAGAGTCCAATTCTGCTTTAGCTATTAGACAAGAAAAGTTTATACGTGACCTTAAAAATGCTTTAATTAGAATAGAAAACAAAACCTATGGTGTTTGTCGTGTAACTGGTAAGCTAATTAATCCTAAAAGGTTGGAGTTAGTACCTCATGCGACATTAAGTATTGAGGCCAAAAATATGCAGCAATAAAAAAGACATAGTCTTTAATTTTATAAACGCTTCAATACTACTTGAAGCGTTTTATATTTTAATTAGTTTGACATTTGAAACTTAAACTTACCATTCTATTATTTTTACTAGCTAACACTTTAAGTGCTCAAAAAAGCACTGAAAAAATGTGGCATGCAGAAGCTATTAATACAGTATTAATAAATGGAGATAACGTGTTTAATATTAACGTAACAAATAGTCCAACTAATACTATTGTATTAAAAGTTAAAATTGAAGGAGAACACGCTAATCAACTGGTTATAGTGGATAGTATTGTAAATCAGACACTATATATATCATCATCTTTTCAGCCTTTATTTGTTAAAGATAACGACAAATTAAGTGCACATAAAGTAATGTCTGTTGAGTATCAATTATTAGTGCCTAAAAACATCAAATTAGAGATTAAAAGCAATATTGGTGCTGTGCATTTAGTTGGAGCATATTCGTCAATTTTTGTCGAATTAAATCAAGGAAATTGCAATCTTAAGCAATTTTTAGGTCACGCGTCCATTAATACAGTTAATGGAGATATTAACATAGAAACTAATAATGCAAAAGTAGAAGCGTATACTAAAACGGGAAATATAGTATTAACCCAATTTAAGTATGCTAAATATAATATAAGTTGTCGCACGATTAATGGTAATATAAAGGTCACTAAAGTTGAAAAATAAACCTATTTTTGTTTAATCAGACTATGAATTTAAAAAAAGCTACAGCACTAATTTTTGTTATTTTACTTATTGATCAAATAAGTAAAATTTATGTCAAAACTCACTTTGTTTTAGGCGAAGACGTAACTGTTTTTAATTGGTTTAAAATATATTTTATTGAAAATAGTGGTATGGCTTGGGGAACAAAACTAAGCGATATTTTACCGTTTATGACTGATAGGACAGCAAAATTGAGTTTAACGGTTTTTAGGATTTTTGCAATTATTGGTATAGGATACTGGTTAGTTAAAACAATTAAAAAACAAGATTCTAAAACTTTAATACTAGCGTTAATATTTATTTTTGCAGGTGCTTTAGGTAATATTTTAGATTCTGTGTTTTATGGTGTTATGTTTGAGGATAGCGTTAGCCAAGTCGCTTCGTTTTTACCTGCTCAAGGTTATGATAGCTTATTGCATGGTAAGGTTGTAGACATGTTATACTTTCCGTTATGGAAAGGGTATTTACCAGAATGGATTCCGTTAATTGGTGGAGATTATTTTACCTTTTTTGAACCTGTATTTAATATAGCAGATGTGGCAATTAGTATTGGTTTTGGAATATTAATTTTCTTTAACAGAAAAGCGTTTCCTAAAAACGAACAAGATTAAAATTTATAGACTTGTTTTGGCGTAACACAATAATCTAAAGGAATATCTCCACTAAAAACATCTTCAATTTCAGTTTCAGCATCAAAAAAGGATAAACCAACTTTAATGGTTTCTGGCTTGCAAGACGCTAATAAATTATCGTAAAATCCTTTGCCATAACCAACACGATGTCCTTTTAAATCAAACGCTAAAAGCGGAACAAATACCACGTCTATATTATGGTTTAAAATCTCAATGCCATCTATTGGTTCTGGGATATTATAATCGCTTAGTTTAAATGTTGTAGCGTCTGTTAGTAAATAGTTGGTTAACGTATTATTGGTAAAATTGCTTTTAGAAACGACTATGTTTTTATCCTTCCCTGATAAGATATTTAAAATATAATCGGTATTAACTTCATGCTGATCTGTAATGGTCAGAAACAAATGGTAAAAACTATGACTCCAAATAGCTAATGTTAGTAGCTGATTTGCAATAGTAATACTATAATCTTCAATTTGATCTTGTGTTAGTATGTGTCTTAAAGACTTATATTTTTTACGTAAATCGACCTTTTTCATCTTAAACTATTTTAAGACTTCTGTAGAGATATGAAACAAAGCATCACCTTGGTATACTATTGGAGATTGATTAATATTTATGATATAGCCAGAGTATTTTGCTTTGACAAAGTGATTAAATTTACCATAAGGATCTGTTATGTTTCCTATGTCATCACCTATTTTAACCTCTATACCAACTTTTATAGTAGCTTTAAACATACCAGAGTGTTTAGCACGCATCCAAGAACTTTCGGTAATTTTTACACATTCTTTTTTGGGTTCTGTAACTTTAAATTGTCTACGTAACATCCCAAAATGATTCATGATGCGTTTTGCGCCATTAACACCTGTATTAGTGACCGTATTATCAAGATCAAAAGATTTTCCACCTTCATATAATAGGATAGGTTTTCCTAATTTATTACAGGCATTTCTAAATGATTTATTAAGGTTTTTAGAATATAATATAAAAGGAGCTCCAAATATTTCAGCCATAACATCATCATCTTCGCTACCTTTTTCAATACGAATTTGAGGTGCATTAAAACGATAGGCGCCTCCTGTATGAAAGTCTACTATAAAATCTACATGTGGTACGACCTCATGTATTAACTCATAAGCCACACGACTAGCTAATGAGCCATTTTTCATTCCTGGAAATACACGGTTTAAATCACGACCATCAGGGAAAGCACGAGCCATGTTTATAAAACCAAAAATGTTTAGTACTGGAATACAAATTGTGGTTCCGATTTTAGGTTTATTTATGCCTTTAGATATTAGTTGTCGTACAATCTCAATTCCATTTATCTCATCACCATGTATACCTGCTGTAAATAAAATAGTAGGACCTGGTTTTTTAGAACGTTCTATAATAATAGGAACATCCACTGGAGTTCTAGTATGTAGCTTAGCTACATTAAAACTGACTTCTGCGCTTTGCCCAGGTTTTATTTTTTCTCCTAAAATTTCTAAAACTTCGTTTGCGTACATCAATTATTTTTTGGTATTTCTTTCTATGTAATTAATAATGCTTTTCGCAATATTTTTACCTGTAGCATTTTCAATACCTTCTAAGCCAGGACTAGAGTTAACTTCTAGTAATAAAGGACCTCTATCAGATTGTAACATGTCAACACCACACACTGGTAGCTTTAATGCTTGAGATGCCTTCATAGCAACGCTTAATTCAGCTGCACTTAGTTTTATAATTTGTGCATTTCCACCACGATGTAAATTAGATCTAAATTCACCTTCTTTACCTTGGCGTTTCATAGCTCCAACAACTTGACCATCAACCACAAGTGCGCGTAAATCTGCACCTTTAGCTTCTTTTATAAATTCTTGAACAATGACTCTAGCTTCTAAGCCATTAAAGGCTTCTAAAACAGATTCGGCAGCATTTTTACTTTCTGCTAAAACAACCCCTAAACCTTGCGTACCTTCTAGTAATTTAATAATTACAGGTACACCACCAACATGTTCTATAACTTCTTCAACGTCTCTAGAATAGTTTGTAAAAACGGTTTTTGGCATTCCAATTCCGGCTTTACTTAATCTTTGTAAACTTTTAAGCTTGTCTCTAGATCTTAAAATAGCTTCAGAAGATGCAGTTGTAAAGACATTCATCATTTCAAACTGCCTTACTACAGCACAACCATAAAACGTTATTGAAGCTCCAATACGAGGGATAATAGCATCTACATAATCTAAATAGCGATCTTTGTAGTAAATAGTTGGTTTTTCTTTTTCAATAATAATATCACACTTTAAAGGATCTATTATTTCTATTTTATGGCCTCTATTTTCGCCTTCTTCGACTAAACGGTCTGTAGAGTATAAGTTGGCGTTTCTAGATAAAATTACAATGTTCATTTATTTGTTATAGTTAAAGGATTGGTTTTGTATATCGACATCTACTAAAAATTTTCGTTTTAAAAACTGTCTACCAATTAAAACCGGAAATCTCATATCGTCTCGTGTGCTTAAAGTTAAGTTAATCTTGTATGTTTTACCAAAAAAAACAACATCTGTTTTTATTTTATAACGGTTTTCTACAAAACCATTGCTGCTTTTTACATCAGTAAAAGTATAATCTTTAAAAACTTTAGTTTTACTGTTAAAATTAGGATGACCTTTACTGTAAAAGGTACAATGTAAACCATCGTCTTTAACTTCTACTAGAGAGCAGTGTATAGCAGACGTATAAGCGCCTGTGTCTATTTTACAGTCTATTTCAAAAAGATCTAACACTGGAAAGTCAATTTTGTCTGTTCTTCCTAAAGTTTTTTTTGTCATTTGTAAAGTTTAAAAATGAGGTGCAAGGTACTAAATAACTAAGCGTGATTAATTTATTTTTAGGTTAAAATTTAGGCTACAAAGGTTAAGTTGTTTTTAAATAATTACCTTTGAATAACTATCAATTTTCTTCGATTTTAAAGTGTAAGATGAGTCAAGCTTCTTTAGATGTACAACTTAAAACCCTACCAGAATCACCTGGAGTGTATCAGTATTTTGATACAGAAGGGACTATAATATACATAGGTAAAGCTAAAAATTTAAAAAAAAGAGTTAGCTCATATTTTACTAAAACTCATGAAAACGGTAAAACAAGAGTTCTAGTAAAACGTATTGCAAACATCAAACATATTGTAGTACAAACAGAAACTGATGCATTGTTATTAGAAAACAATTTAATAAAAAAGCATAGACCACGTTACAATGTTTTATTAAAAGATGACAAAAGTTACCCTTGGATCTGTATTAAAAAAGAACGTTTTCCAAGAGTGTTTAGTACAAGACGCTATATAAAAGACGGAAGCGAGTATTTTGGACCATATACTAATATTAAAACCGTTTACACTTTATTAGATTTAATAAAAGGCTTGTACCAAATTAGAACGTGTAATTATGATTTAGCAGAAAGTAAAATAGAATCTGGTAAATACAAAGTTTGTTTAGAGTATCACTTAGGTAACTGTAAAGGACCTTGTGAGGGATATGAGGACGAGGAAAGTTACAATCAAAACATTAAAGCGATTAGAGAAATTTTAAAAGGAAATTTTAAAGAGTCTTTAGGCGAATTTAAAACCCAAATGAGCCAATATGCTCAGGATATGCAGTTTGAAGAAGCCCAAAAAATTAAAGAAAAAATTGAAATTCTAGAAAACTATCAAGCCAAATCTACCATTGTTAATCCTAAAATTAGTAATGTGGATGTGTTCTCTATAGTTAGTGATGCTGGTCATGGATATATTAACTTTTTACAATTATCCTATGGTAGTATAATTAGGTCACATACTTTAGAAATTAAAAAGAAGCTAGACGAAACCGATAAAACCTTACTTGAATTAGCAATTGTCGAAATTAGAGCACGTTTTAACTCTAAATCCAAAGAGGTTTACGTACCTTTTAAAGTGGATTTAGGTCAAGATATTAAGGTAACTATTCCTCAATTAGGTGATAAAAAACACATCTTGGATTTATCTATTAGAAATGCTAAGTATTATAGGTTAGAGCGTTTCAAGCAAGTAAAAATTACAGATCCAGATCGTCATGCTAATCGTATTATGGCACAAATGAAAGTAGATTTACGGTTAGGTGAAGAGCCAAGGCATATCGAGTGTTTTGATAACTCAAACATACAAGGTACAAATCCAGTAGCTGCTTGTGTTGTTTTTAAAAACGGTAAGCCAAGCAAAAAAGACTATCGCCATTTTAATATTAAAACAGTAGAAGGACCTGATGATTTTGCCTCAATGGAAGAGGTTGTGTTTAGACGTTACAAACGCTTGTTAGAAGAAAAACAGCCATTACCACAATTAATAGTTATTGATGGAGGTAAAGGGCAATTATCGTCTGCATTAAAAAGTTTAGATGCATTAGGTTTAAGAGGAAAAATAGCCATTATAGGAATTGCAAAACGTTTAGAAGAATTATTCTATCCAAACGATTCAATTCCCTTATATTTAGATAAAAAATCAGAAACATTAAAAATAATACAACAATTACGTAATGAAGCCCATCGTTTTGGGATAGAGCATCATCGTAACAAACGAAGTAAGCAAGCATTAAATACAGAAATGGAAACCATTCCTGGTATTGGGGAAAAAACAATTGTAGAACTATTAAAAGTATTTAAGTCCGCAAAGCGAATCTCAAATGCTAAAATTGATGAGTTAGAGGAGGTTGTAGGTAATTCTAGAGCAACAAAAATTTATAATTATTATCATAAAGAATGAGACAGATATATATCGTAATTGTAGCAATATTGGCTTTAACTACTAATCTAATAGCACAACAAACAGAAGCTTATCAGCCTAAAGTAGGTCTAGTTTTAAGTGGTGGTGGTGCAAAAGGGTTTGCGCATATTGGAGTCTTAAAAGTTGTAGATAGTTTAGGTATAAAAGTTGACTATGTTGCTGGTACAAGTATGGGAGCAATTATTGGGTCACTATATGCTTCTGGATATTCAGGTAAACAATTAGACTCTATTTTTAAAGGTGTAAATTTTGATGATATTTTAAATGATAACATTCCAAGATCGGCAAAATCAACATACGAAAGAGAAATTTCCGAAAGATACGCAGTAACGCTACCTTTTGACCATTTAAAAGTAAAACTACCAACAGCATTGTCTAAAGGACAAAATACATTTAATCTGTTAACAAAATTATTGCTTCATGTAAGTAGTGTGGACGATTTTTCTAAATTACCTATTCCGTTTTTTTGTATTGCTACAGACGTGGAGACTGGTCAACAAGTAGTTTTAGATAAAGGTAATTTACCACAAGCAGTTAAGGCTTCAGGAGCTTTTCCATCCTTGTTTCAGCCTGTAGAGATTGACGGTAAATTATTAATCGATGGAGGCGTCGTAAACAATTACCCATTAAAAGAGCTAAAAGCAAAAGAGATGGACATTATAATTGGTGTCGATGTGCAAGATGGATTAGCTAACAGGACGGATTTATCCTCTGCTCCACAAATTTTATTTCAAATAAATAATTTTAGAACCATCAATGATATGATAAAAAAGTCTAAGCAGACTGATATTTACATAAAGCCAGATATTTCTAAATTCAACGTCGTTTCTTTTGATGATGGCAACCAAATTATACATAATGGAGAGGTTGCAGCAAAAAAAGTAATAGACGTACTAAAACAGTTAAAAGCCAAACAAAAGGATGGTCCAATCAAGCAAAAAACAAAAACGTCACCAGATAGTTTACAAATTAATTATATAGAAACTAACGGTATAGATAAATACACAAGATCGTACATCTTAGGAAAACTTAAAATTAGACCCTACAGTAAAATTTCTTATAGCGATTTATCAGAAGGAGCAAACAACGTTGTGGCAACCAATAACTTTGATAGCTTTTTTTACGAGCTTAAACCAGAAGAAGATAATTCATATAAAATTATTACAAACGTAACAGAGACAAAAAAAACAACGTTTTTAAAACTAGGATTACACTACGATGACCTATATAAAAGTGCCATTTTAGCAAACATAACTAAAAAGCAATTTTTATTAAAAAACGATGTGATATCAATGGATTTAATAATAGGAGATCACGTTAGGTATAATTTGGATTATTTTATTGATAAAGGAATTTATTGGAGTGTTGGTTTAAAATCTAGGTATAACGAGTTTAGTCAAGGCATCGTAGCCAACGCATTTTTAACACCAACACAAATTAACACAACAGGAGTAAACAAAATTAATGCTGAGCTTTCAGACTTTAACAACCAATTTTACTTGCAAACCCTTTTCAGAAACGATTTGGCATTATCCCTAGGGTTAGAGCATAAAAAGTTAAAAGTTAAAACCGAAACCATTTTATCCTCAGAAAATCAAAAAGAAACACTTTTTGAAAACAGTAATTATGTAAGTGTATTTGGAGAGTTAAAATACGATACCTACGACAGTAAATATTTCCCTACAGAGGGTGTGCTCTTCTCTGCAGAAGGAAATTACTATCTATATTCCTCAGATTTTTCAAGCACATTTTCGCCATTTACAATTCTAAAAGCCGAGTTAGGGTATGCCTTCAAAGTATCCGATAAATTATCATTTAATCTAGGTTCAGACGGAGGATTTAAAATTAATCCCAAAGCAAATCGCTTTTTAGACTTTGTCTTAGGTGGTTATGGTAATAATTTCATTAATAATTTTAAACCCTTTTATGGATACGATTTTCTGTCCATAGCAGCAGATTCTTACATCAAAGGGACCATAAGTTTAGACTACCAATTTTTACCTAAAAACCACCTAATGGTAGCAGCAAACTATGCTAATGTAGAGGACAGACTATTTGATGGTACAGATTGGTTTTCGTGGCCAGAATATTCAGGCTACGCATTAGGTTATTCGTTTCAGTCATTCTTAGGACCAATAGAAGCTAAGTATACATTCTCTCCAGAGACAAAACAAAGCTACTGGTTTTTTAATTTAGGCTATTGGTTTTAATTGGGCGTTTTGTATTTAATCCTTTAGGGCTTAAATACAACCAGGTCATCCATTATATCTTTTTTTGCCATATATGGCAGCAAAAAAAGGATGTCATTACTACCCTTAACGCAAGGTTAGACGCAACAGTCATTTTTTCAAATTAAAAACACTTCCAAAACTCATAAAATTTTACGATATTTGTTACACTATGAAGACAATTTGGAGCGATTTATTATCACATTTAAAATTCTTGATTAAGCGTAATCCAGAATGATCTTCCTTCCTTGTTAAGCATTTAGTAAAGCGTCACAAGTTTCTTAGACGTTATTTTTTCAATTTAAAACTAAAACAAAATGCCATTTTATCATAAACTAGGAAAAATACCACCAAAAAGACACACACAGTTTAGAAAAGCGGACGGAACACTGTACGCAGAGCAGTTATTTGGTACCATAGGATTTGACGGTATGTCAACAAACTCCTATCATGAGCATAGACCAACACAAGTAAAAGAAATTAAAAAACAATACAGTGTTGCACCAAAAATTGCTAAAAAAAATCACATACAATCCTACCGTTTAAAAGGGTTTCAAGTCAAACCAGAAAACGATTATTTAGAGTCGCGTAAAACGGTACTTATAAACAGCGATTGTAGTATCATTTTAGCAGCACCAAAACAATCAACAACAGATTATTTTTATAAAAATACAGACGCAGACGAGCTTATTTTTGTCCACAAAGGTACCGGAAAACTCCGCACACACTTAGGTAACTTAGACTTTAAGTATGGAGATTACCTATTAGTGCCAAGAGGTGTAATTTATAAAATGGATTTTGACACTGAGGACAATCGTTTATTTATTGTCGAGTCTAAAAGACCAATTTACACACCCAAACGTTACCGTAACTGGTTTGGACAATTATTAGAGCATTCGCCATTTTGCGAACGTGATTTAAGACAGCCACAAGAATTAGAAACACATAACGAAAAAGGAGACTTTTTAATGAAAGTTAAAAAGCAAGACGATATTTTTGAAATGGTTTACGCTACACATCCTTTTGATGTAGTGGGTTACGACGGTTACAACTATCCGTATGCGTTTTCAATCCATGATTTTGAGCCCATAACAGGACGTATTCACCAACCACCACCAGTACACCAAACTTTTGAAACAGATGCATTTGTAGTTTGTAGTTTTGTGCCAAGACTGTACGATTATCATCCAGACAGTATTCCAGCACCTTACAATCATAGTAATATAGATAGTGATGAGGTATTGTATTACGTTGACGGAGATTTTATGTCTAGAAACGATATTGATGCAGGACACATATCCTTGCATCCAGCAGGAATACCACATGGACCACACCCAGGAGCAACAGAGCGTAGCATTGGGAAAGTAAAAACAGACGAGCTAGCAGTAATGGTAGACACGTTTAAACCATTAATGGTCACAGAGGAAGCACTTAAAATAGCAGACGAGGACTATTACAAATCTTGGCTAGAGCATTAAAATTAAAAAGGATTTCAAAACAATAATTAATTAAGATTGAAATAAAAATTCAAGAATTTTAAATGAAGACTAAGGGTTAGTTGGTAGCCTAAAGCTTTTATTCTTGTTGCTTTATTCTTTCTTCTATATAAAGTATTATGAGTAAAAAAGAAGTAAAATCAGTAGACTACGGTTTAGAAAAAATATTTGAAGGTGCACAAGATTTCTTGCCACTTTTAGGAACAGATTATGTGGAGTTTTATGTTGGTAATGCAAAACAAGCAGCGCATTTTTATAAAACAGCATTTGGCTTTCAATCTCATGCATACAGAGGGTTGGAAACAGGGTCAAAAGATGCTGTAAGTTATGTGTTAAAGCAAGACAAAATCCGTCTAGTATTAACAACACCATTAAACAGTAAGTCACCAATTAATGATCACATTGTAAAACATGGTGATGGTGTAAAAATTGTAGCTTTATGGGTTGAAGATGCTAGAAAATCTTACGAAGAAACTACAAAACGTGGTGCAAAATCATACATGGAACCAGTCGTAGAAAAAGACGAATTTGGTGAAGTAGTAAGAGCTGGAATTTATACGTACGGAGAAACAGTACACATGTTTGTAGAGCGTAAAAACTACAATGGACAATTTTTACCAGGATTTGTAGAGTGGAAAAGCGACTATAATCCAGAGCCAGTTGGATTAAAATACATTGACCACATGGTTGGTAATGTAGGTTGGGGAGAAATGAATACTTGGGTAAAATGGTATGAAGATGTTATGGGATTTGTTAATTTCTTATCGTTTGATGACAAGCAAATCCATACAGAATATTCTGCTTTAATGTCTAAAGTAATGAGTAATGGTAATGGACGTATCAAATTCCCAATTAATGAGCCTGCAAAAGCAGCAAAAAGATCTCAAATAGAGGAGTATTTAGACTTCTACGAAGGATCAGGAGTACAACACATTGCAGTAGCAACAGACGATATTATAAAAACAGTATCTCAGCTTAAAGCAAGAGGTATCGAGTTTTTACCACCACCACCACAGGCGTATTATGATGATATACCAAACCGTTTAGGTGTGCATATGGAAATGATGAAAGAAGATATCAGTGAGCTTCAAAAGCTATCAATTATGATTGATGCAGATGAGGAAGGCTATTTACTTCAAATTTTCACTAAGCCAGTAGAAGATAGACCAACACTGTTTTTCGAAATCATACAGCGTATGGGAGCACAAGGTTTTGGAGCAGGAAATTTTAAAGCGTTGTTTGAATCTATTGAAAGAGAGCAAGCTAAACGAGGAACACTTTAACAAAACTTTATAGTTTAGTAACAAAAAAATGCCATCAAATACTCAGATGGCATTTTTTTGTTTTATACTTTTGGAATAGTAATTGTATTATAAGTTATAATATAATCTATGACTTAATAATTAAGTTATAAAATTACAATAGATATGAAAAAACAAATACTTATAATATTAGCAATATTTACCGCTAGCATGTCTTTTGCTTTCCAACAAGAACCTGCTTTTAAAGATGGCGAATGGTTTAAATTTAAAATGAGCTATAGTGGCTGGATGAAAGCTGGTAACGCTACCCTTCAAGTAAAGGAAACTACACTTAACGGAAAACCAGTATTTCATGTCGTTGGAAAAGGTTGGACAACCGGAATGATTAAGTGGTTTTTTAAAGTAGAGGATCGTTATGAAAGTTATTTTGACAAAAACACAATTTTACCATACAAATTTATCAGAGATATTGATGAAGGTGGACACAAAAAAAACATCGAAATTGAATTTGATCAAGCCAATAAAAAAGCGCTAGTTTATAACAAAAAGCACGATACAAAAAAGACACTTACAACTAAGCCTAACGTGCAAGATATGGTATCTACATTTTATTATTTAAGAAATAAGTTAGATACAAATACACTAAAAGAAGGAGATGAGATTAAATTAGATATGTTTTTTGACGAAGAAAACTATGGATTTAAGCTAAAATATTTAGGAAAAGAAAACCTAAGTACAAACTTTGGAACCGTTGAAACCCTTATGTTTAGACCATATGTTATGGCTGGACGTGTATTTAAAGAAGAAGAAAGTTTAACACTTTGGGTGTCTAATGATAAAAATAAAATACCTTTACGTATTAAAGCAGATTTAGCTGTGGGATCGTTAAGAGCAGATTTAGAAGCCTATAAAGGATTAAAGCACAGCTTCAAAATTATTGTAGACTAATTAAAGCATGAGTGTAGACCAAAAAATAACCAATCAGTTAGAAGATAAATATAAAGCATTAGACCAAAATGTAAACACACATTTAGACGGTTTGTTGCATAGTAAGCCTATCGATTATTGGGACTACATTCAAACAGATGCGCTTTTAAACTTACAAGTACAGCGTACAACATTACCTGACGAAATGGTTTTTTTAATGTACCATCAGGTTAATGAGCTGTTGTTTAAAATGATATTGTGGGAAATTGATCAAGTTGCAAAACAAGAGCATATAACAGCCTCTTTTTTCGAAACAAAAATCATGCGTATCAGTCGTTATTTTGATGTATTAACATCTTCGTTTACAGTAATGAAAGACGGAATGGATGTAGAGCAATACAATAAATTTCGTAATACATTAACTCCAGCTAGTGGTTTTCAATCAGCTCAATATCGTAAAATTGAATTTGCTTCAACCGAGTTAATTAATCTTATTGACAATAGGTTTAGAGAAACCATAGATCGTAATACTTCTTTTGAACATGCGTTTGAACATTTATATTGGCAAGCAGCAGGAAAGGACTATAAAACCGGTAAAAAAAGCTATACATTAACAGTTTTTGAAGCTAAATACAAAGACGAATTTATTAGATTTGCAGAATTCTATAACACACATAACTTGTGGACAATCTTCAAAAGTTTACCACAAGATGTTAAAGAAGATAAAGATTTAATCAAAGCAATGCGTCATTACGATTACACAGTAAATATTACTTGGGTAATGGCTCATTATAACACTGCAAATCACTATTTAAATATAGGTGGAAAAACTGCAGAAGCAACAGGAGGAAGTGAATGGGTAAAATATATGCATCCAAAGTATCAAAGACGAATATTTTTTCCGGATTTATGGAGCAAACAAGAATTAGAAGATTGGGGCAAAAATGTTTAATATTACTAGCTTTTGCTTTAGTAATAATTAGTTGTAAAAAAGAAGATAAAACACCAATAGACACTGTTTCGGTTATTGAGCCTGAAGAGGTTTATGAGTTTGGTTTTAAACTTAACGATTATGTAGTTAAGCGCGATACCATTAGAAAAGGAGACAGTTTTGGCGAAATCTTACAACGTAATCAAATAGACTATTCTAAAATATTTCAAATTGCCCAACAAACAAAGGATAGTTTTGATATTACGCGATTACAAATTGGTAAACCTTATACACTGTTGTGTTCAAACGATTCCCTTCAGCAACCAAAATGTTTTATATATCAACCCACTAAAACGGACTATGTTGTAATCAATTTTCAAGATTCAATTCATGCCTATTCAAGCACTAAGCCTATAAAATTTGTAGAGAAAGAAGTCTCAGGTGTTATCGAGTCCAATATTTCTGAAGCTTTTGCAAAGCAAGGTAAAAGTGTATTATTAGCTTATAAAATGTCTGATATCTACGCTTGGACGATTGACTTTTTTAGACTTCAAAAAAACGATAAATTCAGATTAATTTATACCGAAAAATATATCGATGATAGTATTTATGCTGGAATCGATAATATTAAAGCAGCTTACTTTCAGCACAACGGAGAAGATTTTTATGCTTTTGAATTTGAAACAGATACTGTTAGAGGATTAAAAGATTATTTTACCGAAGATGCAAAAAATTTAAGACGCGCATTTTTAAAAGCACCTGTCGAGTATAAACGTATTTCTTCTAGATATAATTTAAACCGTAGAATTGCTTTATATGGTAATCGCGTACGACCACATAAAGGGACTGACTTTGCAGCTAATATTGGCACACCAATTAGAGCGACTGCAAACGGAACTGTTATTGAGTCTGCTAAACGTGGCGGAAATGGTAATTATGTAAAAATTAAACACAACTCGACCTACAGCACGCAATACTTACATATGAGTAAGCGTAAAGCTAAAGTAGGTGATTTTGTTAAACAAGGAGACGTTATTGGTTATGTTGGTATGACAGGTAATACATCTGGACCACATGTCTGTTACCGTTTTTGGAAAAACGGAAAACAAGTAGATCCATTTAAACAAAAATTACCAGAAGCAGAGGCTATTTCGGATAGCTTAAAAGCTAAATATTTAAAATTTGTAAAACCACTTAAAACACAATTAGATGGAATTGAATTTATCCTTCCAATTGACGAAAATCAAATTTTAGATATCCAAGAAACTTCCAAAAACACAATAACTTATACAAAGTAATGGCATTACCTTCAATCAACCCGACGACCACTAAAGCTTGGAAAAAATTAGAAGCACATTTTGAAAACGTAAAAGGTTTAGAAATGAAAGATTTATTTGCTCAAAACAAGGAGAGAGCAAATCAAATGGCTATTAATTGGGAAGATTTTTATGTAGACTATTCTAAAAACAGAATTACTTCTGAAACTATTAACTTACTACTAGAATTAGCAGAAGAAACAAAGTTAAAAGACGCTATTCAAGCCCAGTTTTCTGGAGAAGTCATAAATAAAACAGAAGGCAGAGAGGTGTTGCACACTGCATTGCGTGCTAAAGCTACAGATACGATTTTAGTTGAAGGCAAAAACGTTATGCCTGAGATTTTTGAAGTAAAACAAAAAATTGAAACATTCTCTAATCAGGTAATTTCTGGAGCACTAAAAGGATATACAAATAAAGTTTTTACAGATATTGTAAACATTGGTATTGGTGGTAGTGATTTAGGACCAGCTATGGTTGTGGAGTCGCTGCAATATTATAAAAATCATTTAACAACCCATTTTGTAAGTAACGTAGATGGAGATCATGTTAACCAAGTTTTAAAAACTTTAAATCCAGAAACAACTTTATTTGTAATTGTATCTAAAACATTTACAACGCAAGAAACGTTATCTAATGCTAATACTATCAGAACTTGGTTTTTAGAGCATGCTAAACAGGAGGATGTTGCTAAACATTTTGTAGCAGTGTCTACTAATATTGAAAAGGTAAAGGCGTTTGGGATTGATCAAAATAATATCTTTCCAATGTGGAATTGGGTTGGTGGTCGTTTCTCGTTATGGAGTGCAGTTGGATTAACAATCAGTTTGTCGGTTGGCTACAAAAATTTTGATTCGCTTTTAGCTGGAGCAAATAAAATGGATACGCATTTTAAAAGTGCTGAGTTTGATCAAAATATTCCAGTTGTTTTAGCCTTATTAAGTATTTGGTATAATAATTTTTTTAATGCTGAAAGCGAAGCAGTAATACCGTACACACAATACTTAACTCAGTTTGCAACGTACTTGCAACAAGGGATCATGGAAAGTAATGGTAAAAGTGTAGACCGTAATGGTGATCTTGTTAACTACCAAACAGGAACATTAATTTGGGGAGAACCAGGAACAAATTCGCAACATGCCTTCTTTCAATTAATTCATCAAGGGACCAAATTAATTCCAGCAGATTTTATTGGTTTTGCACAGTCATTGCATGGTAATCAAGATCATCAGGATAAATTAATGTCTAATTATTTTGCGCAAACAGAAGCGTTGTTAAATGGTAAAACAAAAGCAGAAGTAGAAGCAGAATTTGAAGGTCAAAACCTTTCAGAAGAAAAAATAAAAGAATTAACTCCATTTAAGGTATTTGAAGGTAATAAACCAACAAATACTATCTTTATTAAAAAGCTTACGCCAGAAAGCTTAGGTAAGTTAATCGCTATGTATGAACATAAAATATTTGTACAAGGAATAATCTGGAATATATATAGTTATGATCAGTTTGGAGTTGAGTTAGGAAAACAACTAGCAAATAAAATTTTAAAGGAGTTTGATAACCAGGCTTTTGATAATCATGACGGTTCTACCTTAAATTTGCTTAATCTTTATAAAAAGTTAAGATAATTAGTGTTAATAACTATGTTTATACTTTGATTTAGTTGGTATTACGCAATACCAAAAAGTGTGTTTAACTTTGTTTTGTGAAAAATTGTTAACGTTAAGTTAATACTACAACTATAATTAGTCGTATTTTTGCACAAAATTTGAAACTAACAAATCATAATTAAACACAATGAAAAACACAATTAAAGTTATGTTTTTAGCAGTAGCACTTATGTTTACTGCATTTACTATGGCTCAAAGTACTGTTACCGGAACAGTTATGGATGCCGATTTAAACTCACCACTACCTACTGCTAGTGTTGTAGAGAAGGGTACTACAAATGGAACTACTTCTGATTTTGATGGAAATTTTACTTTAAAAACTAAATCGTCTTCAGGTGTTATCGAAATATCTTACGTTGGTTATGGTAAAATTAGTATGCCATTCAATGGAGATACTAACTTAGGTAATGTGTCTTTAAGTTCAGGTAATTCTTTAGATGAAATTATGATTATTGCATCTGTAGCTGTCGACAGAAAAACACCAGTTGCAGTGTCTACAATTAAAGCTAAAGATATTGAGCTTAAATTAGGAACTCAAGAATTTCCTGAAATATTAAAATCTACACCAGGAGTTTATGTAACTAAGCAAGGTGGTGGTTATGGAGATAGTAGAATTAACCTTAGAGGATTTAACTCAGAAAACGTTGCTGTAATGATTAACGGAGTTCCAGTTAACGATATGGAAAATGGAGCAGTTTATTGGAGTAACTGGGCAGGTTTAGGAGATGTAACATCTACTAT
Source organism: Olleya marilimosa CAM030 (assembly GCF_000518485.1). Classification (GTDB taxonomy): domain Bacteria; phylum Bacteroidota; class Bacteroidia; order Flavobacteriales; family Flavobacteriaceae; genus Olleya; species Olleya marilimosa. Next base: position 30,252 of record NZ_KI912443.1, read on the forward strand.
GCAAGTACAAAGAGGTTTAGGTGCATCTAAAGTAGCAGTAGCTTCTGTTGGTGGAACAATTAATATTATTACTAAAACTACTGACGCTGAAGAAGGTGGGAGTTTTGGAACAAGTATAGCTAATGATGGATATTTCAAATACGGAATGACATATTCAACAGGTTTAAGCGATAAAGGTTTTGCAGCAACAGTTAGTGCTTCAAAAATTTCTGGAGATGGTTATGTTGACGGAACAGAGTTTTCTGGATACAACTACTTTGTAAGTTTATCACAACAAATTAACGAAGCTCACAGATTATCATTTACAGCTTTTGGTTCTCAACAAGAACATGGTCAACGTTTTAATCGTTCGACTATTGCAGAATTACAAGATACAGATTCAGGACCACAAAAAGCAAACAGAGACTGGGGTTATAAAAATGGAGAGGTTTATCACCAATCATATAACTTTTACCATAAACCACAAATGTCTATAAATCACTTATGGGATATCGATGATAATTCAGCGTTATCTACAGCAGTATATGCTTCTTTTGGTTCAGGAGGTGGACGTAGAGACGAGGGTTCTAAAATTGGATCTGATGATTACAGAATTGGTACTTCAGGTTTACAACCTATCGATTTTGATAAAATAGTTGCAGAAAATCAAGCAAATGGAGTAAATGGTTCTAGTGATATTATTTCTTCTTCTAGAAACTCTCACGAATGGTATGGTTTATTATCTACATATAAAACTAGTATCAATGATAACTTAACATTATCAGGAGGTTTAGATGCACGTTATTATGTTGGATCACACTGGTACCAAGTGGATGATTTATTAGGAGGTCAATTTTTCTTAGACAATGAGACAGATACGTTTGCTTTTGGACAACCACTTAAAGTAGGAGATAGATATAATAAAGATTACGATGGTGTTGTTAATAGATATGGATTGTTTGCACAAGCAGAATATCAAGTTAATGAAGAATTAAATGTGTTTATTGCTGGAGATATTTCTAATAGTAACTATAAGCAAAGAGAATACATGAACAATACAATAGTTGGAAGCAGAGAGTCTGATGCAGTTAACTTTTCTGGTTATGGTATTAAAGGAGGTGGTAACTACAACTTAGATACAAACAATAATGTTTTTGTAAATGTTGGTTATTTCTCTAAAGCACCATTTTTAGATGATGTATTTTTAGATGAGGATGGAATCGTTCCAAATGAAGGTGCAGTAAATGAAAAAGTATTTAGTGCAGAGTTAGGTTACGGTTTCCGTAGCGAGAAGTTTAGTGCAAACGTAAACGTATACCATACTAAATGGTTAGACAAATCTCTTAACGGTTCAATTGGTACTGGAGAAAACTTATTTTTCTATAACTTACAAGGGATAGATGCTTTACACCAAGGTGTTGAGGTTGATTTTAGATATAATGCAACTGATAATATTACTCTAACAGGTATGGCGTCATTAGGTGATTGGCAATGGAAAAGTAACGTATCAGCAATTATTAGAGACCAAGCAGGAGATGCTATTGATGTTGTAGAGGTTGTTGCAGATGGAATTAAAGTAGGTGATGCAGCGCAAACAACTTTTGCTTTAGGTTTAGATTATAAATTAGCTCAAAAATCTAATATCTATGTAGATTATAACTTCGCAGGTGATAACTATGCATCTTATGATGTAACAAACAGAGGGAGTGCAGATTTACCAGATGTATGGGAAGTACCTGATTTTGGATTATTTGATGTTGGTTTAAAGCATGGTTTTGCAATAGGATCTTTTGATGCTACTTTAATAGGAAAAGTAAACAACGTTTTCAATACAGAGTATGTTTCTGATGCTAATGACATTGATGGTACTGCTTTAAAAGCTCAAGTATATTATGGAGCAGGTAGAACTTACAGTGTAGCATTAAAAGTTAATTTTTAAAAAATAGTTAAAATGAAAAGAATAATTTATTGTTTAGCAATTTTAGGGATAACCTTAGTTGGTTGTAACCCTATTGAAGACATCTATAATGACATAGATGCATCAGCAGATCCAATTGTAGGATCAGAATCTTACACTTTAACAAGTGATGACTATGATGAATTAGAATTAGGTTTTGGTAGTTTTAGTTCTATTGAAGAAGCTAAAGCACTTATACCAGATTTTTTAGCAAATAAATATCCATTTTGGGGTCAAGGATCTTCAGTTTTAGTGGGTTACCAACTATATGTAGGTAATGCTGAAGGTGTTAGTGATTTAACTAACTCTGATATTTACCAATTAACAAATTCTGATTATGCAACAACAGGTAGTGATGCTTTTGGATTTTACCCAAATGTAAATGCAACATCTCAAATTCCTGATGTATTAACTGCTCAAATCACTGCTCCTACTGAAGGACAAATAGTATTAGCAAAATATAAGCAATACACAGAAAATCCAGTTGTTGGTTTAGCTAATTTAGTAGAGTATAACTTTGCAGGTAGTTTTGAAGGGTGGACAATAGCAGAAGAGTCAGGTGCTAATGATGTTTGGACATCTGCTACAGGTTATGTGCAAGGTAATGGATACTTTGGGACACAAGTAGCAAATGAAGAATGGTTAGTATCTCCTTCAGTGGATTTAACAGGAGAGGATAATCTTAAATTTCAGATTACTCAAGAACTTGATTTTGCTGGAGATGCGTCGTTAGTGAAAATTTTAGTATCTACAGATTATGCAGGTGATGTATTAACTGCAACTTGGGATGAGATTACTTTATCAAGTCCAGCAACTGGTGATATGGCAGCTTCAGAAGATTATGATTTTTCTGCATATGATGGTCAAACAATTAATGTAGCTTTAAAATATGAATCTACAGATACTGATGCAGGAAGATGGAGAGTAGCTAACATAGCTATTAAAACTCTAGGAGCAACTGGTGATACAAACTCTAAAGGAGAATATTTTATGTACACAGGTGGTGCATGGGTAGCAATGGACGGTGTCTATTATTTAAGTTCTGCAGATTATGATGCAATGGGAACAGGTTCTGGACAACCAGGACAGTATAACAACTTTAGTAGTTCATTATCTCCAAACACGTATTTACCAACGTTCTTAGATTTAAACTTCCCTTATGCTCAAGAGGATGAGGAGTTATTTGTAATTTATGACTATTTCTCTAGTTCTTCAGGAGCACAAAGAAGAGGTAACTTATACACTGTAGTTAATGGCGAATTTGAAGCTCATCAATCTACAATATCTACAACGCTTCAGTTTGGATTTGATAACGGTCTTTGGGTACCAGATAATACAATCAGATATACTTTAGCAGCTGAAGATTACGTTACTATAGCTTCTGCTTTAGAGGCGGATTACCCAACTGCAACTGCAAGTATGTTAAACTATGGTAATATGGATAGAAGAGTTGGTAACAGTGCAGAATGGACAAACCCAATGGTTCTTGAAGCTGTAGCAGTAATTTTAAATCAAATCGATCCTTCTGCTGAAGAAGAGCAAAAGTATATTGTTACTATAGAGGTTTACAATGGTAGTAATACTACAGAAGACTTTGCAGTTATTAAAATGGGAGGAAATTGGATGTACCAATAGATGTCTAATTTGTAACACATAATAATTTAAAAGCCTCTTCTATTGAAGAGGCTTTTTTTATGTAATTAATTATTACCTTTATACTTTAATTAATAAACTAAACATATATGTATTCAACATTAAAAATGTTACATCATTATTGGGCGTATTTAGTGCTTTTTATGATTGTAGTGGCAACCTTTAACGCAGTGTATAAAACAATGACCAAAAAGGAGTATGAGGCTAGAGATTTTAGAATGTCTCTATTTACACTAATTGTATCACATATACATTTATTAATTGGATTAGTGTTGTGGTTTGCAGCAGACTACTTCTCTGAAATGAGTATGGGAGAAATCATGAAAAATGCAACCATGCGATCAAACGTTGTGGAGCACCCAGTTGCTATGCTTCTAGCTGTCGCTTTAATTACAGTTGGATATTCTAAACATAAAAAGAAACTAACGTCTACAAATAAACTTAAGTCAATTGCAATTTTTTATAGTATTGCTTTAGTTCTAGTGTTAGCTAAAATACCATGGAAAGCATGGTTAAATCTTTAAAAAATAAAAAAAAGCGACCTTAATTTAAGGTCGCTTTTTTATATAATTTAATAAAAGATTAATTCTATTGGTCTTCAGTTTCAGAGTTATTGTCTGTATCCTTAACCTCTTTAACTAAGTAAATGTAAACAGGGAAGTGATCACTAAACCCATTTGTAAATCCACCATCAGCAAAACTTCTTAAAGGGTAACCTTTATAACGACCCTTTTTGTTTACTAAATAGTATTTATTAAATATACCTGCTTTATAGTAAGTAAAATTTGAATAATCTTTGTCTAAAAAGGGCTTAGTAATCATAATTTGATCAAATAAACTCCAAGCATCTCTATAAGCAGTAGTACCTAATCCTTCTTTTTTAAACATATCAATATAAGGATTATAAATGCCTTTAAAATCAACCTTGTCTTTATTGCTTTCTGCTTTTAAAACATCTTTTACACTTGCATTTGTCGGGTCATCATTTAAATCTCCCATAGTAATAATTTTAGCATAAGGATCTATAGATTGTAAACTATCAATAATACTTTTGTTTAGTTTAGCAGCAGCAACTCGTTTAGGTCTACTTCTTGCTTCTCCACCACTTCTTGATGGCCAGTGGTTAACAATTACATGTATGGTTTCTCCTTCTAACTTACCAGTAACTAATAATTGGTCTCTTGTATTAACACGCTTACGTGTTTTGTCATCGTAAATCTTTAAAGTATGTGTGCTTTTTGATACCACTTGAAATAATGATTTTTGATAAAGTAAGCCAACATCAATACTTCTATTATCAGGACCATCAAAATGTACTATGCCATAATCTTTACCTAATAATAACGGGTCGTTTACAACATCTTCAATTACATTAATGTTTTCGACCTCACAAATTCCGATAAGTGCTGGTGTGTTATTAGTAACGTCACTTCCAACATCTGCAATAACACGAGCCATGTTATGTACTTTTTTCTTGTACACCTCAGAGCGATCTGCTTTTAGTTCCATCATTGGACTAGCTTCATCGTTTTTTGTTGGGTCATTAATGGTGTCAAATAAATTTTCAAGATTATAAAAAGCAACAGTATGTACTTTAAACTTCTTCTTTTCTTGAGCATTAACAGAAAAAACGATCGTTAAACAAACCGCTGTAGCCCAGAATTTAAAATTTTTCATGTATTCTAATATTATGTTATAGTTATGTTAATACAAAACTCCTGCCAAAAGTAGATATTTATTATAAAAAATGTAAATTTGCAGGCCTTAAATAATGATTATTTAACGGTTAAGCATTTTTATTAACTATAATTTCTAGTATGAAAAAAAGTTTTTTAATTTTTTTATTCGGAATTTTCTCAACGTTTACGCTTGTTGCGCAACAAACTACAGTAAAAGGTAGTGTTAAGGACGCAGTAACCGATGAGCCTATTCCAGATGTAACAGTATCCATTCAAAAAACAGTATTAACTGAAAAAACAGATGGTTTTGGACAGTTTACTTTTAAGAGTGAAGTCCCTTTAGGAGAGCAAATTCTTAAGATTGAAAAAGATGGATTTACTACAAAGTTTTATCCAATCATTATTAACGAAGGTAAGACGCTTGATATCCAAGATATGACTTTAGATCTAGCGGTTACAAATGAGCAAGATTTATTTACCATTACATTATCTGATGACGAGTTAAATGATGACACAAGTGGTTCTGATAATATATCAGGATTGTTATCTGCTTCTCAAGACATTTTTCAGCGTACAGCTGCGTTTGAATTTAGTTCATCCTTTTTCAGAATTAAAGGTTTAGATTCTGACAACGCTAAAGTGTTAATCAATGGTGTTGAGATGAATAAGCAAGACACTGGTCGTCCACAATGGAGTAATTGGGGAGGATTAAACGATGTTATGCGTAACCAAGAGTTAAGTTTAGGGTTAACACCTTCAGCTTACACATTTGGTGGTGTTTTAGGATCTACAAATATTAATACTAGAGCTTCTAATTACAGAGAAGGTGGTCGTATTACTTACTCTTCTTCAAACAGAAGTTATACAAACCGTTTAATGGCTAGTTATGCTTCTGGATTAATGGAAGATGGTTGGGCTTATACACTTATGATTGGTAGACGTTGGGGAGACGAAGGTTTTCAGGATGCATCATTATATGACTCAAATTCATTTTTTGTATCTGTAGAAAAGAAAATTAACGATAAACACAGCTTAAACTTTACATCAATTTACGCGCCAAACAGAAGAGGAAAATCTTCTGCTAATACACAAGAGGTTTATGACCTTAAAGGTATTAAGTATAATGAGTTTTGGGGAGATTTTGATGGAGAACAAAAAAACTCTCGTATTAAAGAAGTAGAAGAGCCAATCTTAATGTTAAACCATTATTGGGATATCACTGAAAAAACTAGCTTAAATACAAACGTAGCATACCAATTTGGTAAAGTAGGAAACAGTCGTTTAGACTATGCTGGAGGAGAAAATCCAAGTCCTGCATACTACCAAAACCTACCAAGTTATTTTCTTGAAGATGACGACTTAGCTGGAGCATATGAAGCTGAACAAGAGTTTTTAAATGATGGTCAAATTGATTGGAACAGAATTTTAGATGCTAACTTAACTAATAATATAACAGGTGCAAATGCAGCTTACGTATTATATGAAGATAGAAACGATGATAAGCAATTAACATTAAATACTATTTTTAATACAGAGATTAACCAAAACATTCTGTTTAATGCAGGTGTAAATTATAAAAAGTTAGATTCTGAAAATTTTGCTGAAATTATTGACCTATTAGGAAGCACAACAGGAGCTTTAAATGTAGACTCATTTAGCCAAAATCAATTTGATTTAAATAATCCTGATCAAGTTGCATTTGTTGGAGATAAATTTAGATACAACTACAATTTATTTGTTAACGAAATATCTGGTTTTGCTCAAGCACAATTTAAATACAACAAAGTTGATTTTTATTTAGCAGGAAGCGTAACAAAAACAGATTACCAAAGAGAAGGTTTATATAAAAACGAAAACCAAGTCTATATCGAAAACGGTATAGAGAGAGACAACTCATTTGGTAAAGGAGATAAAATCGAATTTACAGGATATGGTGCAAAAGCTGGATTTACTTATAAAATTTCTGGTAAGCACTTATTAGATTTTAATGGAGCATATATCGCAAAAGCACCTTCTATTAGAAATACGTATACAAACTCTAGAGAAAGTCATGATTATGTTGGTGTTATTAATGGTGTAAATAATCCAGATATCAATATTACTGAAGAAAAAATTTCATCAGTAGATGCAAGTTATATTTTTAGATCTCCAATTATCAAAGCAAAATTAACAGGTTTTTATACTAAAATAGAAGATGCTAACGAAGTAGGTTTCTTCTTTACTCAAGGTAGTACTACAGGATTTATTCAAGAGGTATTATCAGGAGTAGAAAAACAACACATTGGTGGAGAGTTTGGTATAGAAGCACAAGTAACACCTACTATTAAATTAAAAGGTGCAGCATCAGTAGGACAATACACTTACAACAATAATCCAAACTTATATGTAACATCAACTTCAGAGGATTTTATTGATGTACAAGGTGGAGATGTTGTTAATACATCTGGATTAGTTAGTACATCTAACTTAAAGGATTATAAAGTGGCAGGTGGACCTCAAACAGCTTACTCTGTAGGATTTGAATACAGAGATCCAGATTACTGGTGGTTGGGTGCAACAGCTAACTTTTTTGATAATGCTTACATAGACGTAAGTCCATTATCTAGATCAACTGAGTTTTACACAGATGCAGATGGATTACCATATAACGATTACGACCCAGCAATTGCAAAAGAGTTATTAAAACAAGAAAAATTTGACAGCTACATGGTTGTAAATTTAGTTGGAGGTAAATCTTGGAAGATTGGAGATAAATTTATTGGTTTCTTTGCAAGTGTAGGTAACCTTTTAGATAAAGAATACAAAACTGGAGGTTTCGAGCAAGGTAGACGTGCAGATTACAGAGCGTTAAGAGACGATGTAAATCTTGAAAAAAGAGTTTTTGGACCTAAATACTGGTATGGTAGAGGTGCTAATTACTTTGTAAATGTGTATCTTAGATTTTAAAAAGAAAAAGAAAAATTAATAATAATTAATATTACAATTATGAAAACGAATAAATTTTTAACATTAGCATTTAGTTTTATGGCTTTAGTAGCTGTAACTTCTTGTGTAGAAAATGACGATTATTCAGTTCCAGAATCTCAAGGTGCTGAAGAGAATGCTGCCCTAAATAAATTACTTTCAAAAATTGAATCAGGAGAGGTTGAGTTACAAACAATCACTCAAGTTAAATCTAACTTTGTACAATACGAAGCGACTCAAATTGAATCTGAAATAGCTGTTAAAGGTTATGTGTCTTCAAGTGACGAAACTGGTAACTTTTATAAAGAATTTTTTATCCAAGACAGTCCAACAGACCCAACACAAACGTTAAAGGTCGTGTTAAACCAAGCGGATACTTACAATCAATTTAATAAAGGTAGAGAAGTTTATATCTACCTTAAAGATTTATATATTGGTGAAACTAATACTGGTGATGATGTAGTAACAATTGGTGGTAAATTTGATACATTTGATAACGATGTTTTAGAAATGACATCTAACCAAATACCTAACCACTTATTTAGATCAACAACTACAGAAACACTTATGCCTGTAGAATTAGAATTATCTGATGTAGGAGAAGAGCACATTGGTATGTTTGTTAAGTTAGTTAACGTACAATTTCCTGCTAGTTTAGAGAACAAACCTTATGTAGATCCTACAGACGATTTTGATTCTCAAAGATCTATTGAAAGCTGTTCTGATTCTGGAACTTTTACTTTAGAGTCTAGTACATTTGCAGCATTTAAAAATGAATTATTACCAACAGATGGAAAAGGTTCTATCTCTGGGATAGTAAACAAAACTTACGATGGTTACGACTTAATTATTAACTTAAATACTACAGATGATGTAGTAATGGATGGTGTAAGATGTGATCCTTTATTTCAAGATTCATTCTCTGCTGCTAACTTAGATAAATGGACAACGTTTAGCGTTACAGGAGCACAAGAATGGTATTATAACAACTTTGGAAACCCAAGTGATAGTGCAACTATGAATGGTTTTTCTGGTGGAGCTCAAGAAAACGAAGATTGGTTAATCTCATTACCAATTGATTTATCTTCAGTACCATCTGCATTTTTATCTTTCCAAACAGTAAAACGTTATGGAGGTAATAACCTAGAAGTGTTTTATGCTACAGATTATACAGGAGGAAACCCTAACACAGACGGAACATGGGTTGCTTTATCACCAACTTTAGATACTAACGAAGGTAGCTGGTCATCATGGACTGACTCTGGAAGTTTAGATCTATCTGCTGCTGCTGGTGGAAATGTATTTATTGCATTTAAATATACTTCAACAAACTCTTCTGCTTCAACATGGGAAGTAGATAACGTAAAAGTTTCTGCAGAATAATTTTTACAATAGCTAATATCAAAAAAAACCTGCTACATTGTAGCAGGTTTTTTTATTCAATTTATGACAACATTCGATCAATTATTTTTTACTGTTTTTACAGCATTTAAAACACGATATAAACAAAAGGCTAATACTATTGCTTTAGTTTATATTTCTGCTTTACAAATCGCTTTATTCTTTTTATTAGGTGTCTTTACCGCAACATTTTTAACAAAAATGAATGCTTCTACTATTTCTAGTCAAAAAGCATGGACCTTATTTGTGCTTATAGCGATAGCAATACATATTAAAAACTGGTTAAAGTACAGTGGTAAAACTAGAAAGGTACTTAATGCTAAGTTTAACAGAAGTAAATCTAGCAGCCATAATCTAACTTTATTGCTAAGTTTGCCTATTGTTAGTTTTATACTTGCTATAATCTTACTACAAAGTATATAACCCCTAATTATATTATAAAAAAAGCCTGCTATTTAATAGCAGGCTTTTTTTATGTCTCATGATTTGATTATTACCGTTAATAGACCCAAAACGACCAGTAACCAATTTAGTCCTTATTTACAGGGTTTTACTACAGACATTTGTGGTATAGCGATACTCCCAAAAAATTGATTAATGCAAATTTTAATAAAGAAGGGTAACAAAACTAAAGGCTTCTTTATATAAACGTGTATAACTAAAATTTAAAAATGTAAATCATGAAAACTCTATTAAAATTTTTATTAATCGTATTTGTATTTGCTTCGGCATTTACTACAAACGGACAACAGGATGACAACAACTATTTTCAATTGTCACCAAGAATTGGTTATGACTTTCCAAGTTATAATAATAACACGCCTTATATTGATTATAATGGTGGATTGGATTTAGGTTTATCTTTAGATTATTACTGGAATTGGTTTGGTCTAGGGTTTGATTTTGATTATATCAAAAACCAACCAGAAAGCACCTATCCAACAGACAATTTGTTTTATCCAGGAGGAGGTCAAATTAATAATTTTATCTTGTCAGAAGACGATATTTCTAGAGTCTTCTTCGGTATAGGTCCAAACTTTCAGTATCGTAGTCAGTCTAGACGTTTCTCTGCAGAGCTGAATACAAGAGTTGGGTTAGCGTCAATAAAAGGAGGAAGAACATTGTTAACAGACGATCCTGCTTCAACACTATTAAACTTTCATTCTGGTTATGACTTATCTAGTGTATTTAGTCTTAAAGGACAATTACGTTTTACGTATTACCTAAACGATAATTTTGGTATTAATGTAGGTGCTTATTATTTAAAACATTTTAGCGCTACAGAGCAATTGGATCCAACATTAAATATAGCTGCAGGATACCATCCTTTTAATACGGTTAACGATGTAGACGTAAATTTTAATAGTCTAGATCAAAGTGGTCCAGTGTTAAGAGAGGAACCTTGCGATTGTGATATATCTTCAGTAGGACTATTTGCAGGTGTAACTTTTAAATTTAATAAAAAAGAAAAAGCATCTGTATGCGAAGTATGTGGAGAAGACCACATGCCAAGATGTTGTGCAACCTGTGGTTGTGGTGTAACCATTACAGCTAGAGATAAATACACAGACGAAACATTACCTTTTACAGACGTAGTGTTAACAGACCTAAACGGAAATATTGTACAGTCTGGTATGACTAACGCTTATGGAGTTGTAGTATTTAATGATGTTGCTGAAGCAGATTTAATAGTAAAAGGAAAATTATATGGTGTTAATTTGGAAGAAACAAGTATTACTAAAGATGATTTTAAAGCGTGTAAAAAAGAAGGTAACAGTATTCAAAAGGTTATTAGATATGGTGATTTAAACTTCATCTTAAAAGGAAATGTTGTAGAGTGTAATACAGACAAAGGTATCCAAGGTGTTGACATACTTCTTAAAGATAAAATTAAAGCTGGACAAAAAAATACGTTGTCAGACTTAGATGGTGGATTTATTTTTCATTTAAAACAAGCGTCTACTTATGCGTTAAACGGAAATAAAGATGGGTATTTTTCTAATGAAGTAGAAGTGTCTACATCAGATGTTGATCGTAATAAATCGTTATTTATTGATTTTGAAATGTGCGTTAACCCTTGTGGTCAAGCTATTAAGTTGGATAATATCATTTTTAATTTAGATAAATGGGATATTCTTCCAGCAGCAAGACCAGACTTAGATTATGTTGTCAAATTAATGCAAGATAATCCAACTATTAAAGTGGAAATGTCATCGCACACAGACTCTAGAGGTAGTAATCAATACAACCAAGAGTTATCTCAAAAAAGAGCACAATCTACAGTAGATTATTTAATGACAAAAGGAATTTCTAGAGACCGTTTAATAGCTCGTGGAGCAGGAGAGTCAGAGTTATTAAATCGTTGTGCAGATGGAGTACAATGCTCAGAAAACGAACACACAATTAATCGTAGAACAGAATTTAAAGTCGTGTGTATCAACTAAATAAATAGCTATAAATCAATGTCAAATTAAGGCAGTATATATTAAAAAAAGCTGCCTTGATTTATTAAAAATTATAATCATGAAAACAATTTATAAAATGAAAAATAACGATTTAGAATCTAGATTTTTCAAATCAATAAAAATAGTAATAGTGGCTGTTTTAGCAGTATTTGCTTCTGCATGTAGCGATGACGAAGCTTGCGATTACACTACACCAACAGATACTTTTCCTTTTTCTTGTGACTCAGGTATGGACGTTGCTTTTTTAATAGATTATACAGGAAGTATGGGAGAAGCTATTGAAGGTATTAAAAGTTCAATTTCCTCTATTGCAACTAGTATTGTGACAGAGTCTGGTGGTGATTACCGATTGTCGTTATCAGTCTTTGACGAGGTTACCGCAGGTACTATGCCAAGCTACAACACACAGGTTGGATATACTAATTTGCCAGCAGCGCAAAAACAAGTCATTACTTCTGGTACGACTACTGAGCAGTACTTAACCATGATGGAGCCTTTTGCAACTGCTAATCAACTTAGTTTTAGTACACAATTAGCTAATCTAAACAGTGCTAATATGTCCTTAGGTTCTGGTAATGGTTTTGCTGAACCTGGAGCATTGTTGTTAGATCAAATTTTAAATAATAATTTCTCAGGATCTTGGAGGTCTGGAATTACTAAGCTAGTATTTATAATCACTGATGCACCAGCTGGTGGAGATGATGACATTAATACTGCTATTGATGATGCCTTTTTAAATGGATTGGCCACTCAAGCTAATTTGGATAATGTTCAGTTAGTTTTAGTATCTACATTAGCATCGTCTAATTATGAGCTAGAGCTTATTAATAATAATATTTTAGGAGATAAAATGATTGTCCCTAACTTTAATAATATAGCAGAAAATATTATCACACTTATCGAAAATATTTGCGACGGAAACGAAGAATAATCATTACATAATTTCAATATTAGTCTAACAAACTCAAGACTGTTAATACAAATAGTCTTGAGTTTTATTAAATTTTAAACAATGAAAAATCTATTTACACTACTAATAATGTCAATTATTTTATCATCATGTACAGATGATAATAATGGTTTAACTAAAGCATTAGCTTTACAAAACATTAAAGCTTGCGATGCTGAAAATCCAGTGGAATTTATAAAGGGTATTTATGTTGGCAATATGACATATCAGGATTCTGGAACAAGCCTAACCGAATTAGGTTATATTAAAAAACTAGCTAAAAAAGGAGTGCTAACTTTAGATTCTTTGTCTTCTAGTACGCAACACATGTCTAATCATGTCAGAACAAATACGCTTTATAACATCACCATTAATCCACAATACAAACAACATATTACTAAGCAAAATAACAATATTGCTTATGTCAGATTGGTCTCTAGGCAAGTACAAGAAATAACATCAATTACATTAAAAAACCAGGTTAGAGCAGAGGTGATGGCAACTTTTAAAAAGGTAAAAACACCATTTTATGATAAACTGTTTGATAATTCAACTAGCTTAAAACCAAGACAATACATGTTTACAGAAGCTATTGGTTTTAGTAAGTCAAATAAAGACGGTTGGACAAGCTGTTTTTTAAAAGAAAGCCTATAGTAATAAAAGGTGTTAAAAAGTAAAATGCTAACTTAGTAATCTAGCTATTAATTTAAACCAACAACCAATGAAAAATTTAACTACAAAGTCATTACTAATCATTTGTTTAGTACTAGGATTTTTACTCTTTCAAGAGTGCCAAAAAAACGATAAATCCTATCAAGAACCCACAGGATTAATCTCATTAAAAAAAGCAGAAATGTATGAGAAAAACTATCTTGAACACCAATATAAATTTATAAACGAAAAATTAAACAAACCATTTATTGATACCATTGAAGGCGTCGACATGCAGGATAGTGATTATATTAAAGACTCTAGAGCGATTCGTTTTAGTCTTGAAGAATTAGAAAACTACATTAAATATGTCAAAGCTTATACTGATAAACAATATGCAAAAGACGAAATTAGTTTAAGAGTTTATTTTGGAGCCAAAAATGTAAAATTTGAAAAAGACAAGGATAGCGTCATGCGCTCCACCTTATTTTTTATTCCAACGGTTAAAGAAGTTACAAGAAATACAGAAGCACCACATCAAAACATTAATCAGTTAAATCCACTTAACTATGGTAGTGCAGGAGATCCTGATAGTGTAGAGTATAAAACTAAAGGATAATCTAAAATTATGCTTAGCCAAGATATTATATTAAGATTACTAATGTGGTTACCACAAATTGCAGCTTTTGTATTTGCAATAGTAATGTGGCCAAAGTATAAAAATACCACACAACGTAATTTTATATACTTTTTAGGTTTTGTGTTGGTTATTGAGTGTTTTGGCTACTTATTACCTATTTTATATGGTGTTAAAAGAGCCTATGTATATAATACTTATACTATAATATCAGGATTGTTTTTACTTATTTGGTTTAAATCCATTTTACAAACAAAAAGACTGGTCATTGTCTTTATTTCTGTCTTTATTGTATCAATTAGTTATTGTCTGTTTTTTCAAGAGTTTGGTGTTTTATGGAAAATCCCCTTAGTCGTTTTAGCAATTGCAATACTAATTTGTAGTACAGTATTTTTTTCTGATTTATTAACCAAAAATGAAGTCGTCAATTTTAAAACCGATCAAAAATTTTGGATTGTTACAGGGTGTTTAGTGTTTTATATTGGCTATTTACCATTAGTATTGTTGCAAAAATATTTTGGATTGTCAGGTATTTACTATCGTATTCCTATCACGATTAACATCAGTTTAATGTTTGGATTTATAATAAAAAGCTTTTTATGTCTGAAAAAGAATTAATTTTCATAGCATTATTTTCAGTTGCTTTATTAGTGGTTTTATCACTAATATTTCTGTTTATGACCTTCAATAACCGTAAAAACAAACTCATCCAAGAGCAATTAGAAACTAAACTAAACAACCAAAAACGACAACACGAGCTGGAACTTAATGCGCTTAGAGCACAAATGAATCCACATTTTGTGCACAATTCGCTTAACGCCATTCAATATTATATTCAGTTAAATCAAGTCGAAAAAAGTGAAGATTACCTCTCTAAATTTTCAAAATTAATGCGACAATTTTTTGAGTATTCTCGAAAAGAACGTATTTCGGTTGAACACGAAATATCACTATTAAAAAATTATTTAGAAATTGAAAAGCTTCGATTTGAAGACGATTTAGACTTTCAGTTAAATATAGATAAAGCATTGGATACACAAGATTTATTTTTGCCTCCAATGATTTTACAACCTATTGTAGAAAACGCCATTAACCATGGTATCTTTCATAAAAAAGGAAAAGGAGAAGTTAGTATTGACTTTGTAAGCATCAATGATTTTAGTTTTAAAGTTGAAATTACAGATGACGGAATAGGTATTAATAAGTCTAAACTTATGAATGCCAAAAAGAAACAAACGCATACAGAACATTCTAGTTTTGTATTAGAAGAACGTTTGACTTTATTAAGGGATAGTAAGCATTGGGATGTCGCGTTTACAATTCAGGATCTTGCAGATACATCCAACAAAACAGGAACCAAAGTTACCTTGATTTTTAAGGAAGGCTTAAATGAAGACGATTATGACCATTAAAACCATATTAATAGACGATGAGCGTAAAGCATTAGCTATTCTAAAAAATAAGCTACAACGTTTATGTCCTAATGTCCAAATTATTGCAGAAACGCAAAGTCCAAAAGAAGGGATTGAATTAATTAAAAGCTTAAAACCAGACTTGGTGTTTTTAGATATTGCAATGCCAGAATTAAGTGGGTTTGATGTATTAAAGCAATTTGAAAATCCTGATTTTGAAATCATTTTTGCAACAGCTTTTGATAATTATGCTATTGAAGCCATAAAGCATTGCGCTATTGGTTACTTGGTTAAACCTGTTGATAATAAAGATCTGGTAGAAGCTGTGGCTAATGCCGAAAACAATATTGGTGATAAATCTGCGCTTAAAAAAAACAAACAGTTAATTGAAAACTTAGGTGTACAAACGTTTCAAAAAAAGAAAATTATAATTCCGTCTGTGGAAGGCTTAGAGTTTGTTAAAATTGAAAATATAGTGCATTGCGAAGGCGAAGCGGGTTATACTAAAATTCATTTAAAAGATGGTAAGCCATTATTAAGCTCCAATAGTATTGGGCATTTTAATAAATTATTAGAGCATAGCGACTTTTACTTAGTACATAAATCACATTTAATAAACTTAAGTTATATAGAAAAATACCTGAATGAAGGTTATGTAATCTTGACAGGAAATGCAAAAATTCCTGTCTCTCGTAATCGCAGACAGGAATTTTTAGATCAGCTTAAAGCCTAAAAATAAATTTCTTGAGCCAATCTAAATGTATTGGCATGTGCATCTACTATTGTTTTTATGTCAGGACTGTAACCTCCTCCCATACTGCACATAACAGGCAGGTTGTTAGCTTTACAGGTTTCTAAAACAAATTGATCACGTGCTTTACAACCTGTCACGGTTAGTCCTAATTTGCCTAGTTTGTCTGTAGCAATAACGTCTACACCACATAAATAATATATAAAATCGGGTTGGAAATTTTTAATTAGTTTGGGTAATGTGTCCTGTAAAATAGAAAGATATTCCGTGTCTCCAACATTATTTTCTAAAGCAATATCCAAATCACTTTGTTCTTTTTTAAATGGATAATTATGTTTTCCGTGCATGGAAAAAGTAAACACTGATGGGTCATTCTTAAATATTTGGGCAGTTCCGTTACCTTGATGCACGTCTAGATCTACAATTAAAATACGTTTAGCTAATCCTTCTTTTTGAAGAAATCTGGCGCCAATGGCTTGGTCATTTAACATGCAAAAGGCTTCGCCACGATTGGTATATGCATGATGTGTTCCGCCAGCAATATTCATAGCAATGCCATTTTTTATTGCATATTTACTTGCTTTTATGGTACCATCTGCAATCACAATTTCACGTTCAATTAAAACCTCACTTAACGGAAACCCAATTTTACGCGCAGCACGCTGATCCAATGTAATATTAAGCAAATCGTAAAAATACTCGGGATCATGTACTGCTAATATTGGTGCTTCGTTTAGCATTCTATTAGGCTCAAAAAAATTATCCAAAGTACAAGTGCCTTCATGGATTAATTGTTCAGGAAGCAACTCGTATTTTAACATAGGAAAACGATGTCCTTCAGGCAATGGATGACAATAAATAGGATGATAAGCTATTTTTAGCATAGGTAGATTAACGGTTCAAGTTTTAAATTTAAGACTAACTCTTTTCAAAAAAAAATTATCGAAGTTTTATAATTTAGTATCTTCTTAACAACTTATCATATACCTTTGTACTTCAAATTAAAGTATAACATGGCAAGACTTAACTTTTTAGTTATTTCTCTTTTAATTGGGTTGTCTACCTGCTTCACTTCTGAGGTTAAGGTCGCTGCTGTCGTGCAAAATACTTTTCCACAACATTCAGTTCAAGCCAGTGCAGCCTTACACTCTCAAGGTATAATTGTTGATTCTCAAATTGATCTTACAGTTAACGTACAGCCAGAAGACAACCTTACATTTTTTAAGCAACTTGCTGTTGTAAATGCAGTTAGTAAGGAACAACAAGAAAATTTCTTGGTGTATCAAAAAACTAGCAAGTCTATTGATGTCGGACTGTCTAAAACACAAATTATTTACCCTTTTCATTGGTTTACATAAACGCAATTCGTTTTTATTAACTATTGCAACGCTAGTCTTTTATGTAAAGATTTAGTGTTGATTTATTATACATTAAATCAAAATATTAAAACAATGAAAATTTCATTCACACTACTAGCTATACTAGTAACATTAAGTGTATTCGTGCCTTTTTTTATATTCATCTTTAAAGGTTTAAATAATACTACAAAAACAAAGCATAAAGCAGAAAATCTATTAAAATCCAACGGGTTTAAATACAATTTAAAAGAGGTCTGGAACAATAAATTTATAGGTTTAACCGAAGATAAAAAAGTGCTATCCTACATTGCATTTAAGGAAGATGAAAACCAAGTGTATAATTTTGAGCTGTCTGAAATCAAATCATGCGAAGTCATTTGTGATTATAAAAAAGACGTAGATAAAGTAACAAGATTAAAGCATTTAGATTTAAAAATCTGGTTTTATGCACCTAATAAAGAAGCTGTAATTTTAAACTTTTTTGATACAGATGAAGCCTTTACAGAAGATTATGAAGCACGTCGAATAGAAAACTGGAAAGACATTATTGACAATAACTTAAAGTTTACAGTAAAAGCTAAAATGGCTTCTTAACCTATTAAATTAGTGTTGTTAAAAGCATCAATCAAATATAAGATTGATGCTTTTTTTATTTGTGTAGTTTTAATTGTATGCGCTTTCGCGGAACATCTACCTCTAAAACCTTAACAATAATTTGTTGGTGTAAATGGACATGCTCATTGACATCTTTTACAAAACTATCCGATAAGTTAGAGACATGTATTAAACCACTTTCTTTAATTCCGATGTCAACAAAACAACCAAAATTAGTAATATTATTCACTATTCCTGGTAGTAATTGACCAGCAACCAAGTCGTTTATTGTCTTAATGTTTTGATTAAAAGTAAACACTTTAGCTTCTTCTCTAATATCTAATCCTGGTTTTTCAAGTTCTTTGATAATATCTTCTAAGGTTAGTAAACCAACAGTGTCAGTACAATATTTTTTTAAATCTATTTTTTTAAGCAACTCTTGATTACCAATTAAATCATTTAAAGTGACCTTTAAATCTTTGGCCATTTTTTCGACAATATTATAACTTTCAGGATGTACTGCCGAGTCATCTAATGGGTTTTTAGCCTCTCTAATTCTTAAAAAAGCAGCACCTTGTTCAAACGCTTTTCCGCCTAAACGTGGTACTTTTTTTATATCATTTCGGCTCGTAAAAACACCATGTTCATTCCTATAATTAAAAATGTTTTCTGCTAGCTTTGGGCCAATTCCGGACACATAGCTTAGTAAAGACGTACTTGCAGTATTGATATTTACACCAACACTATTTACGCAGTTTTCTACTACAACATCTAGTTCTTTCTGCAGTTTACTTTGGTCCACATCATGTTGATATTGTCCAACACCAATAGATTTAGCATCAATTTTTACTAGTTCGGCTAAAGGGTCTTGCAGGCGTCGTCCAATAGAGACACTTCCTCTAACAGTGACATCATAATTAGGAAACTCGTCTCTTGCAATTTTTGAAGCCGAGTAAATACTTGCTCCAGCTTCGCTAACCACAAAGACTTGAATGTCGTTTTTAAATTTAATTTTTTTAACCAACGCTTCCGTTTCTCTAGAGGCTGTTCCGTTACCAATCGCAATTGCTTCTATTTTATATGCTTCAGTTAAAGTGGATAGTTTTTTAATGGCTCCAATACTATCACTTTTTGGTGGATGCGGATAAATGTTTTCGTTGTGTAATAACGTGCCTTGTGCATCTAAACAAACCACTTTACAACCTGATCTAAATCCAGGATCAATTGCTAATACTCGTTTTTCGCCTAAAGGCGAACCCAATAATAGTTGTTTTAAGTTTTTTGCAAATACCGAAATAGCAGATTCATCTGCCTTCTCTTTCGCTTTTTGTAACGCTTCATTGCTTAGAGATGGAAATAATAGACGCTTGTAAGCGTCGTTAATGGCTAGCTCAATTTGATCTGCGCAGGCGTTTTCACTTTTAATAATACGTCTATCAATATTTTCTAACGCCTTTATTTTATCTATTTCAATTTTAACACGAATAAACCCTTCTTTTTCAGCTCTTAAAATGGCTAATAATCTGTGTGATGGGATACGACTTAAGGCTTCTTCCCACTCAAAGTAGTCTCTAAATTTTTGAGCATTTTCGTCCTCTTTTTTGGATTTTACCACTTTCGTGGAAATCATAGCATGACGATCCAATTGGTTACGTAAATTATTACGAATATCTGTACGCTCGTTTATCCACTCAGCAATAATATGTCTTGCACCTTCCAAAGCGTCGTCTACTGTTTTAACCTCGCCTTTTACGTATTTAAATGCGATAGACTCCACATCGTTTGCATTTTGAGACATGATAATTTTCGCTAGAGCTTCTAATCCGTTTTTTCTTGCAGTTTCAGCCTTAGTTTTTCTGCTTTTTTTAAACGGTAAGTATAAATCTTCAAGCGTTGTAAGGTCTAAACAAGCAATGACTTTAGCTTTTAATTCTTCTGTTAATGCGTCTTGTTCTTCAAGAGCTTTTAAGATTGCTGTTTTACGTTTATCTAAAGCTTCAAATTCATCTTTAAATTTAACGATATCTCCAATTTGAACTTCATCCAAATTACCTGTTGCTTCTTTTCTATATCTGGAAATAAACGGAATAGTTGCGTCTTGATTTAATAAATCAATGGTGTTTTTTACCGATGTTTCAGGAAGTTTTGTTTTGGAAATTATATAGTTTAAAAGCATAAAAAAAGACCTTATTTTTTTTGTAAATAAGGTCTTGTAATATATTTAACTCTGATTAATTTTCCGAGTAAAATCCTAAAGAATTCTAGTTTTCTCCAGATTGCATTTTAGCATCATTAATCATTTTTTCGTTTGGTAAAATGGCTACGTTTACACGTCTGTTTTTTGCTCTACCTTCTGCAGTGCTATTATCGTTGGTTGGTTGTGTTTCTCCAAACCAATTAGTTGTAAATCTGCTGCTGCTTAATCCTTGATTTGTAAGGTAGTTGGTTACAGCATAGGCTCTGTTTTTGGATAGTGTCATGTTGTTTTCTTCACTACCAACACTGTCTGTATGACCAACAACTAAGATGTTAGTATCAGGATACTCTTTAAATACTGCTACAAGTTTATTAAGTGTTTCTTGAGAGGCACCATTTACATTATATTTTGCTGTGTCAAAATACACACCACTATTTTCGTCAAATGTTACAACAATACCTTCGTCTACACGCTCCACTGTTGCTCCTGGAATTTCTTCCTCAATTTTTTGTGCTTGTTTATCCATTTTGTTACCAATTAGTATTCCGGCTCCTCCACCAACAACACCACCAATAACAGCACCTAATTCTCCGTTACCACCTTTACCAACATTGTTACCAATTATGGCACCTAAAATGGCTCCTCCAGTAGCACCAATGACACCACCTTTTTGTTTGTTATTTGCATTTTTTACACTACTACAATTGGTAAAGCTAAAAGCCATAGCAACTGTTAATGCACTGATAGTTATTTTTTTAAATATAGATTTCATAGTTTTTTATAATTTAGAAAAGTTCATGTTAATTGTAAATGGTTTACCGTCCACAGTAAGGGTTTGTTCCCATCTCATATTAGTGTCTGATAATTGGGCTAACTTTAATCTAAACCCTTGATTGGTTTCACTATTTCCTTTAGCGTCTGTTGGCTTTAAAAGGAAGTTGTATAATCCTGTAGTTTCGTCTATTTCTTGAATAGTAAAATTAAAGTTTCTTTCTCCAGTATTACAGTTTGGAGTGTTTATAGTATAAATACCTGTGTTATTGTTTGGTATAAATTGCCAAGTACTTTGCTCAAAACATTCTTTTGATGCATCGTTTAATAAAGATACATTATATGTTCCTGGTTGATTGTAATTAATGGTGTTTAAAACCCATTGTCCTTTAATGGTTTTTTCTGATTGTCTCACTGTTTTTGAAGATCCACAACTAAATAGTAGACTTAAAAACAAAACGGTTATTATTTGCTTCATGATTGTTTAATTTATTTTATACAAAGGTGCAACACTAATGCTAATGTTGTATTACAAGATTATTATCTTGGGTTATATAATTACCATTTTTAAAATAATAATTAATAAGGTAGGAATAATGTATGTTTGCGTGTAGACGTATTAATTATCAAAAGTTGTAAGCGTGTATTCTCCAGTTTTTTTATTATAGTTTCCTAATAAGTAACTAGATTGGTACCTAAATAACGTTTGTAAGTGTGCGTTGTTATAATTTGTATTAGCGTCTTGAAAGGTTTTGATTTGGTCAAATTGATTTAACGGAATCTCACCTGTTTTATGATTTAAATCGTTGTCAAATAAACAGCTTATTCTAGTAGATTTGGTTCGTGTATAGCTATTAAAGTTGTCTATTAATAATCCATAAGCAACCACACCAAACACACCAAAATTTACCATAGCCAAACCACCTCTGTCTATTTCTACACTAGCTCCTAATGTTATAATTAAGTCCTCATTTTTTGAATAAGCAGTAATACCTATTTTAGACTGTGTTATTTTTCTTAAAAATTTAGAGGTCTTTTCCAGTTCTCTGTAGTTATCAAATGCACCACCTTCTTGAATTATTGGTGTGTTTTTAAACGTGATTTCTTCTTTATCGTTAATATTAAACGTTTTTATTAGTTCAAAATCATCTAAATTATAGGCACTAAAACTTAAGTTGTCTAATGTTGAATAAATGGTTAGGAGTTTATCTTTATGAATAAATGAATTTGAATTTGCTCCATAATGATTATCAGTATAACCTGTATTGATAATGCTATTAAAGGTATAAGAGTCACCATCTAAATCTAAACTAATAATGTAAGTATACTTGTTAAAAAGATTATTGGTAATTGTAAGTTTATTATTGTCTACATATAATTTTGTAAACGCATTAGTTTGTTCTAAACTATTAGGTACTTCACTATTAATAACCTCTATAGTTGCGTAGTTAGGGTTGCCAAATAACAAAGGATATAAAGGGTAATCTCTGTCTATGTTGTTAACTATTGCTTGCGATGATAAGTCATAGTTAGTAGTCTTGATAAGACCTTTATTAGTTAATGTTCTAGAAATTAAAACATCTTCTTTCTTACTAACAGATAAAATATGAAGCTTATTTTTTAGGACTAAAAATTCGACTAATTTTTCTTTTTTAAATTCAATATTTAAATCCTCAGTGATATTAAAATTTCCAGTTTTAAAATTAAGTGAAACAGAACTAAAGTGAGATTTGTTATTATTACTAAAAAATAACGTATAAGTCTCTTGGTTATATATGGCACCAATTAAAACCTTACCCTTTTTAGGAATAATTACATTGTTTATACTACCTATTAATTTTTTGTCTTGATCATACAGTTTACCAAATACCACTTTTCTGTTTGTAAAAAACATGACGATTTGGTTATTGTCTTCATTAACAACAGGAATGACATCCTTAGGGTATAATTGTTTTGTTTCTTCTTCAATATTAAATCCAACCCATTCTTCTTGAGCAAAAGTTAAGGTGCTTAAAATACATGTAAATAATAATAAAACGTGTTTCATAAAATGCTTAGTTAGTATAAACAGTACTTTAGTTATTTTAAAATTGACTTTAATTATGTTGTGTAAACGACTAGCTTATGTGTAATCCGTTGCTAACATTAGCATCATCGGGATTAACAAATACTAATTTACCTGCTGCATTTTCAGTCATTAAAATCATGCCTTGACTTTCCACACCACGTAATGCTCTAGGTGCTAAATTGACTAAAACAGTGACTTTTTTACCAATCACTTCTTCTGCAGTAAAGCTTTCTGCAATACCAGATACAATTGTACGAACATCAATACCTGTGTCCACTTTTAAAACTAAAAGCTTTTTGGCTTTAGGCATTTTGTGGGCTTCTAAAATCGTTCCTACACGAATGTCTAATTTGGTAAAGTCATCAAATGTAATTTCATCCTTTTGAGGCTCTACTACTTTATTAGCTGCTTCATTAGCTTTTTTGCTAGCTTCAAGTTTGTCTAATTGCTTTTGGATTGTATCATCTTCTATTTTACTAAACAACAACTCACCTTTACCTATTTGGTGTGCAGCAGGAAGTAATACGTCTTTAGAAGCAATATCAGTCCAAGCATTTGTAGTTGTATTAAGCATTGTTTTTAACTTGGCAGATGTAAATGGTAAAAACGGTTCTGATAGTGTAGCTAATGCACTTGCTATTTGTAAAGCTACATACATAATTGTTTTAGTTCTAGCTTCGTCTGTTTTTACTAATTTCCAAGGTTCTTCGTCTGCTAAATATTTGTTTCCAAGTCTTGCTAAGTTCATTAACTCTTGACCAGCTTCTCTAAAGCGGTAACGTTCTATAGAGCTTTCAATAACTGCAGGATATGCTTTTACCGTTGCTAAAGTTTCTTTGTCAATTGTAGAAAAATCTGAAGGTGTAGGTACCACACCTTGGTAGTATTTATTTGTTAAAACAACTACGCGATTGATAAAGTTTCCGAAGATTGCTACCAACTCGTTGTTGTTTCTTGCTTGAAAATCTTTCCAAGTAAAATCGTTGTCTTTGCTTTCTGGAGCATTTGCTGTTAAGGCATAACGTAAAACGTCCTGTTGGTCAGGAAAATCTTGTAAATATTCTGGTAACCAAACAGCCCAATTTTTAGAGGTGGATAGTTTATTACCTTCAAGATTTAAAAACTCATTAGCAGGTACATTATCAGGCAAAATATAGCTACCTTCTGCTTTAAGCATAGCAGGAAATATTATACAATGAAACACAATATTGTCCTTACCTATAAAGTGTACAAGTTTTGTGTCTTTATCCTTCCAGTAAGGTTCCCAATCTTTACCTTCTCTTGCAGCCCATTCTTTAGTAGATGATATGTAACCAATAGGCGCATCAAACCAAACGTAAAGTACTTTTCCTTCTCCTCCAGGAACCGGAACAGGAATTCCCCAATCTAAATCTCTAGTTACAGCACGTGGTCTTAACCCATCGTCAATCCAAGATTTAACTTGACCATAAACGTTAGGTTTCCAGTCTTTTTTGTGACCTTCTAGGATCCATTCGCGTAAAAACGCTTCATGCTTATTTAAAGGTAAAAACCAATGTTTTGTTTCTTTTAAAGTTGGGACATTGCCAGTAATTGCAGATTTAGGATTAATTAAATCCATAGCATTGTGTGACGTTCCGCATTTTTCGCATTGGTCACCATAACTTTCCTCATTACCACATTTTGGACACGTACCTATTACAAAACGATCTGCTAAAAATTGGTTAGCTTCTGCGTCGTATAATTGTTCTGACACTTCTTCAACAAATTCATTTTTGTCATACAAAGTCTTAAAAAACTCTGAAGCAGTATCATGATGTATTTTTGCTGAAGTACGTGAGTAATTATCAAATGTAATTCCAAAGTCTTCAAAAGAATCTTTTATAATTTTATGATATCTATCTACAATTTCTTGAGGTGAAACCCCTTCTTTTTTTGCTTTAATAGTAATTGGCACGCCATGCTCATCACTACCACAAATAAAGGCTACATCGTTACCAGTTAATCTTTTATATCTAGCGTAAATATCTGCAGGCACATAAACACCTGCTAAATGTCCAATGTGTATTGGTCCATTAGTGTAAGGTAGTGCTGCAGTAATTGTATATCTTTTTGACATCTTTGTTATCTTTTGAAGGTGTAAAAATACGCAATTTGATAGCCATTTAGAAAAAAAATGTAATTTTACATTATGTCAAAAAAGAGAATATTATTGTTTGTGTGTTGTGCTGTTTTTTTCTTAGGAAATACTATAGGATTTGCGCAAAATAAAACCGAAATTAAATTGATACAACCACCTTATTTAAAAGCAGGAGACACTGTTGCTATTGTTGCACCTTCTGGTGTTTTAAAAAATAGATTTGATGAAGTAAATCGTGCAAAGCAACTTTTGGAAAGTTGGAACTTACATGTCGTTATTGGTAAACATGTTTTTAATCAAGCTAACCATTTTGCTGGCACAGATGAAGAGCGTTGCGAAGATTTTCAATTGGCTTTAGATGATCCTAAAATTAAGGCTATATGGTCTGCTCGTGGTGGTTACGGAACCGTTAGGATTTTGGATAGCTTAGATTATACCAAATTTTTAAAGCAGCCTAAATGGGTTATTGGTTACAGTGATATTACTGCTTTACATAACCAAATACATAACTTAGGTGTACAATCACTACATGCTATTATGGGAGTAAGCTTACCAGAAAACTTGGAGGACATTGCAGATAGTATAGCAACTTTTAAAAACACGCTTTTTGGCCAACCATTACGTTATGCTTTAAAAGGGTCAAAATATAATAAACCAGGAGATGCAAATGGTGTTTTAGTTGGTGGTAATTTAACTATTTTGCATACAATGTTAGGCTCTAAAGAGAGTATAGATACAGATGGTAAAATTTTATTTATTGAAGAAATAGGAGAGTACAAGTACCATATAGATCGTATGTTACAAAGTTTAAAACGTGCTGGCTATTTTGACAACTGTAAAGGTGTTTTAGTTGGTGATATGAGTAAAATGCGAAAAAACACTACACTTTGGGGTACTTCAATCGAGCAATTAATTATTGATGCGTTGTCTGATTATAATTTTCCTATTGCGTTTAATATGCCTGCAGGACATGAAAAAGATAACAGAGCTTTAATTTTAGGTCGTCAAGTAATATTAAAAGTAGATAAAAGCAAATCGACTTTAATTTTTGAAGAGTAATGGCTAATCATAATGAACTTGGTAAAAAAGGAGAGCAATTAGCTGTAGATTTTTTAATTGAAAACAAATACGATATTATTGAACGAAACTATCGTTTTGATAAAGCTGAAGTTGATATTATTGCTCAAAAAGCTGATGTTTTAGCAATAATTGAAGTCAAAACAAGATCTACTGATACCTTTGGTAACCCTCAAGACTTTGTAAAACCAAAACAAATCCAACGCTTGGTAAAAGCAGTAGATGAATATGTCACGTTAAATGGGTTAGATGTTGAGGTTAGGTTTGATATTATTGCGATAGTCAAGCAAAACAATCAATTTAATATCAGGCATTTAGAAAATGCCTTTTATCATTTTTAATTTATCGTGATTATCGCAATAAGAGTAACCTAATAAAAACAAGACTTTGTTTTTTAGCCTTTTTAATTGCCTATTCTTCTTTTTTAGATTGTGGTAATGTTTTAAAATATGCTTCAAAAGCCTTAAAATCATAAGGTTTTTTGATTATTTTTTTATCACTATCTAGTACAAAATAACTTGGTGTAGACTTAACATTATAGTTGTTGCCAATCTCATTATCCCATTTACCTTCTCCAAAAACATGATAAAACTCAGGGTAATCATAAGTCATATCTTTCCATCTGTAACGGTCTTCGTCTAGTGCTATAGCAATTACTTTTATTTGCTTATTATCTAAAGTTTTTACATACTTGTGTAGTTCAGGAATCTCTTCTAAACAGTGAGAGCATGTTGTGCTCCAAAACACGATTAGGTAATTATTAGACTCATCTAATTGATGTAGGTTTTTTACAGTAGCCTCTCCTTCTTCATCATATATAACTATTTCAAAGTCCTGTCCAATATTGCCAACAGATGCATTTTTAAAATAGGTTAAATCTTCTATTAATGGCGTGTCATTTTCCGCTTTAGCTAAAGCTAATAAATGAGTATCTGTAATATGGTTAGCAACAGGCTCAACTTCTTCTACAGCAAATTGATTCCATAAAATCTCTAACATTATTTTTTTAATCTTAGGATTATTTCCAATAGCTTTTACAACCGTATCTATGTTGCTATTATAAGACGTGATTTGATTTTCGCTATCACTAAAATTGAATACATAATTTAAGGTTGCTTCAATTAAAAAGTTTGAATTTTGAAGTACTGGATTTCCAAAATTTATATGTTTAAAGTAGTTGTCTTTTGCGTTTTTAGTAAACGTTTTGGCGTCAATTAAATTTTCAGGAATATAAGGTTGACTTGCAGTTATAAAGTTTAGTACTAATTTACCTTCCGATGCCTTTTCAAACTCTGACTGCGTTGTTTTTAAGATGTCAATAATGTTTTTAAAATCTTTTTCTTTTTTACCTCCAGAAGAATAAAATGCGTTTAAGCTCTGACCAATCATAGACATACTATTGTTGTAAGAGATCCAAAGTTTATTTTCTTCCGAGGATACAAACTCTAGGCCTTTTTCTAAATCAAAAGTAAGCTCGATATCTTCGTTGTTATATAAAAAATCAAAATTATACTGATCTTGTGGTTGAGCATAAACAATACGATAGGTGCCAGGAGCTTGTGTTTTTTTAAGATTAAAAACAAAGCTTCCGTCTGCTGCAATATCTGCATTATCTACAAAAATTGAAGTGTCTGCAGTGACTTGATATAAAAATGCGAATTTAAATTGATCAGCAGGAGTAAAGGTGCCTTTAATTGTGTTTTGTGCCACTAAAAAGGTTGGCAATATGGTAAATAAAAACAGTATTTTTTTATACATTTTTTTGTGATTTTCTATTATAATTTCAAAAACTATTCCAATATTGGTTGTAAGGCAATTAAAGCTTTTTTAACCGTTTTTATGTTGTCAAAGGTAAGTAATAAACGTAAGCCATTTCTGGTTTGTTTTTCTTTCATTTTACAAGATTGCGCGTGTGTTTGCACATACTGTAATAGCTTTGTAAAATTAGGACTTTGATAAAAACTGCTTTTTTGATCATTAATAAAATAACAAATTAGCTTGCCTTGTTTCATTATTACTTTTTCAATACCTAGTTTAGTAGCTATCCATTTGATGCGTACGCTATTAATCAAGTCAACAACTTGTGTTGGTAGCTCTCCAAAACGATCAATAAGTTGTGTTTCAAACTCTGCTAATTCAGCTTCGGTTTTAAAGTTGTTTAATTGGGTGTAAAGACTTAATCTTTCAGCAATATTATTAACATAGTCGTCAGGGAATAAAAGTTCCATGTCTGTGTCAATAGTAATATCTTTAACGTATTCTTTGTTTTCTAATGGCTCGTTATAAAGTTCTTTAAACTCATTTTCTTTAAGCTCTTCAATTGCTTCATTGAGGATTTTTTGATAGGTGTCAAAACCAATTTCATTTATAAATCCGCTTTGTTCACCTCCTAATAAATCTCCTGCTCCTCTGATTTCTAGATCTTTCATAGCAATATTAAAACCACTACCTAACTCAGTAAACTGCTCTAAGGCTTGGATACGCTTTCTGGCATCGTCTGTCATTGCAGAGTATTCTGGAGTTATAAAATAACAAAAGGCTTTTTTATTACTACGTCCAACACGTCCACGCATTTGATGCAGATCACTTAGTCCAAAATTATTTGCATTGTTAATAAAAATAGTATTGGCATTTGGTACATCCAAACCGCTTTCAATAATTGTTGTACTTACAAGCACGTCAAATTCGCCATCCATAAAACCAAGCATCAAGCTTTCTAGTTTTTTGCCTTCTAGTTGACCATGACCAATACCTATTTTAGCATCAGGAACCAAGCGTTGAATCATACCAGCAACCTCTTTAATATTCTCAATACGATTATGAATAAAAAAGATTTGTCCACCACGTTCTATCTCGTAACTTACTGCATCTCTAATAGCTTCTTCTGTAAATCTTATAACATTACTTTCTATTGGGTAACGGTTTGGTGGAGGTGTGGTAATGACAGATAAGTCTCTTGCAGCCATTAAGCTAAATTGTAATGTTCTAGGTATTGGAGTTGCAGTAAGTGTTAATACGTCTACGTTATCTTTTAATGTTTTTAGTTTTTCTTTTACAGCAACACCAAATTTTTGCTCTTCGTCAACAATAAGTAACCCTAAGTCCTTAAACTTAACATTTTTACTAGCAAGTTGGTGTGTGCCTACTATAATGTCGACATGACCTTTTTCTAATTTTTCTAAGGTTTCTTTTTTTTGTTTTGCAGTTCTAAAACGGTTAACATAATCTACTGTAACAGGAAAATCTTTAAGACGCTCTGTAAATGTTTTATGATGCTGAAAGGCTAATACTGTTGTTGGCACTAAAACTGCTACTTGTTTACCATTATCTACTGCTTTAAAAGCTGCGCGTATGGCTACTTCGGTTTTACCAAAACCAACATCTCCACATATTAAACGGTCCATAGGACGCTCGCTTTCCATGTCTGCTTTTATATCTGCAGTTGCAGTGATTTGATCTGGTGTATCTTCGTATAAAAAAGAAGCTTCTAGCTCGTGTTGTAAATAGCTGTCTGGTTTGTATTGATATCCTTTTTCTAGCTTACGTTTTGCATATAATTTTATTAGGTTGAAAGCAACATGCTTTACCCTAGATTTAGTTTTTTCTTTAAGAACTTTCCAAGCTTTACTTCCTAATTTGTATACTTTAGGAGGTTTGCCATCTTTACCATTAAACTTGGTTATTTTATGTAGAGAGTGAATACTTAGGTACAAGACATCACGCTCTCCATACACAAGTTTAATAGCTTCTTGTTTTTTACCTTCGACATCAATTTTTTGAAGTCCTCCAAATTTTCCTATTCCATGATCAATGTGTGTAACATAATCACCAATGTCAAGATTGGTTAACTCTTTTAAGGTTATGGCTTGCTTTTTAGCATATCCATTTTTAAGATGAAATTTATGATAACGTTCAAAAATCTGGTGATCTGTATATACGACTATTTTAAGGTCGTGATCTATAAATCCTTGGTACAGTGATTGGGTAATAGTTTGGTAATGGACGTCTTGCTCAACATCGTCAAATATATCATGAAAACGTTTTGCTTGTTGCTCACTGACACAAGCTATATAGTTTGTGTAATCGTTATTATGATTACTATTTAGGTTATCTATTAATAAGTTAAATTGTTTATTAAATGTGGGTTGTGGTGACGTGTTATGTTGTATGACTTCTGTTGCGCTAAAGATAGAATCACTTCCAAATTCTACAAGACTAAAATCTAATAGTTGTTTTTTTAGCTCGGCAGCATTGCAAAATAATTCTAATGGTTCTGCGTGTTTGATGTCTTTATTTAATTTAACAAAAGCTGCAATTGCTTTGTCAAAAAAGTCGTCCACACGATCAAAGGTTAAGTCAAAATTTTTGCCAAAAACGACTGTTTTTTGTGCAATGTATTTTAAAAAACTTTGTCTGGATTCATCCATTAATTTATTAGCCACATTTGGTATGATGCTAATTTTTTTAATTTGCTCTGTGGATAATTGGGTCTCTACATCAAAGGTCCTGATACTATCTACTTCGTCTCCAAAAAACTCGATTCGATAGGGTTCGTCATGACTAAAAGAAAATACATCTACAATACCACCACGTACTGAAAACTCACCAGGCTCTGTTACAAAATCGACGCGTTTAAATTTGTATTCAAATAGGACTTCGTTTACAAAGTCTATTGATAGGCTATCATTAACGGTTATTTTAAGTGTATTACGCTCTAGCTCTTTTCTGGTAACTACTTTTTCAAAAAGTGCGTCAGGATAAGTAACAATTATAGCTGGTTTTTTACGTGAGTTGATACGATTTAAAACTTCGGCACGTAATAGGACGTTTGCGTTATCGGTTTCTTCTATTTGATAGGGTCTACGATAGCTTCCTGGATAAAATAGGACGTCTGTTTTGTTAATGAGTTGTTCTAGATCGTTTAAGTAAAAAGCAGCTTCTTCTTTGTCATTAAAAATAAGTAAAAAAGGGAGTTGTGTTTGTTTAAAAGATTGTGCTACAACGTAGGATAGTGATGAGCCTACAAGCCCTTTTAAATGTGTTTTACTTTGGGTTTGGGCAATAGCAGTTTGCAGTTTTTGCAATTGCAAAGACTGTAAATAGGTTTGCGAGATTAAGGTTTTACTCACTATAACTTTAGTTTGTGCAAATATAAGCAATGCATAAATTATTAGCTTTTAGATTTACAAAATTTAACTTTTTAGAAATGTCCATAGGTAGATGCGTTAAGGATGGAGTGGTTTGTCTGAGCTCCTCGCAGAGAGCGAGCCACGAGAGCCTGGTTTTTTACACCAATTAAAGGGTGTAAAATAAACGCCCAAAAAAATAAAAACTTTTAATTTTAAAAGGTGTAGGGTTTGACTATATTTGTAGTCTAAAATTAAACAAAAAAGTATGTCATTTTCAGATTTATTCGATAGTGGATTTAAAAAGCGTAATGAGGATCATTTTGCTGCAATAGTACGTGTAGCAATGAGTGATGGTGTGATTAGTGATGCAGAAAAAGCGTTTTTAGACCGTTTAGCACGTAATTTAGATATTAGTGAAAGCGAGTATAAGCAGATATTAATAGATTATAAAGAGCACCCAATTAATCCTCCAACATCTTATGAGCAACGTTTAGAGCGTTTATATGATTTGTCAAGAATGGTTTGGGCTGATCATATTGAAGGACCTAAACAAACTGCTATTTTGGAGCGTTTATGTGTTGGTTTAGGCTTTAAATCTAGCAATGCTAAATATGTTACACACAAGGCTTTAGAGTTAGTGCATGAAGGTGTTGACTTGGATACTTTTGCTGAAGAAATTAAAACTATGAACAGATAATATCTATCTGATTACTATATAAAAAAAAGCGAACTGAAAAGTTCGCTTTTTTTTTATTTTAAATATTCTTCTATTTTTGAAACTAAGGTGTTTTCGTCAAATGGTTTTTGAATGACATCATTAATTCCTGCTTTTTTGTAGCGCTTTAAATCGTCTTTCATAACACGAGCAGTTAGTGCTATTACCGGAATTTTTTTATGTTCACGCTCTGGCATTTTTCTTATTAGCTTGGTGATCTCGTCTCCATAACTATTAGGTAGTTTAATATCCATTAGTATTAAATCAAACTCAGAGTTTTCTATTCTAGGAATAACGTCTTCTCCTTTTGTTACTATGTCTAAAAAGTAATTACCTCTAGAGGCTAATATTTTTAATATTGATAGTTGTGTGATTTCAGAATCTTCTACCAATAAAATGCTGAATTTTCTATTGGATTTAGGTGGTGTAAGGACGTCTTTCTTTTTAGACTTTAGGACTTGGTTTTTGTCCAAAATGAAATTTATGTTAGTAGAAAATGTGCTGCCTTCTCCTACTGTAGAGTCCACACTTATTCTACTATGTGTTAAGCTTACCAAATGCTTTGCAATTGCTAATCCTAATCCTGCACCTTTATAGGCTTGAGAGTTGTTAAGTTGTGTAAAGCTAGTAAATATATCTTCTAACTTATCTTCTGGGATACCTATTCCTGTATCTTTTACCTGGAAGTGTATACTTGCTTTCTGAGCTCGGATTTGATTTAATGAAGCGTTAAATGTTACTGTGCCTTCTTCTGTAAATTTTATTGCATTTTCTAGAAGATTGCTTAGTACTTGTCTTAATCTTAAAGCGTCACCACCAACTATCTCTGGTAGGTTGTCATTAAAATTAGTGATTAACTCTAATCCTTTTTGTTGTGCTTTAATTGCAAATACACTTTGTATGTCTTCTAGTAATTGTTTAATATTAAAAGGACTAATTACTAGATCTAATTTACCTGCTTCAATTTTAGAGATGTCTAAAATGTCTTCAATTAGCTGTTTTAAATAGGTCGATGATGAGTCTATTACCCTTAAATAATTTAATTGTTCATCATTTAAATGTGTCTTTTTTAATATGTCAGAGAAGGTAAGGATACCTGTTAATGGGTCTCTTAACTCATGACTAAAATTTGCAATAAAGGCATTTTTAAAAGCTTCTTTTTCTTGTAGGTACTCATTTTTTAACTCTAATATTTGAGAATTAATTACCGACTCATTTCTAACCTGAGCTGTGGTTTGGTAATTGTCATAATGTGTAGTTAAATCTAGAATTGCTACTAAAGGTGGTTGTTTACCGTCAAAAGTTTTTACAATAATGTCTGTTATTATTGTCTGGTTTTCTGGATTTGTTAAGTGAATACAAGAAAATATATGTCTTTTATTAGGCTCTAATAAAGCGCTATGTACACTTTCAAAAAAAGGATGGATGTCTGAAAGGTTTTTTCCAACTACATCAGGAAAAATAACATTGTCAGACTCTAGTATATTACCATCTAGATCAACAACAATATATTGATTTACTGATTGCGAGTACTCTTTTTTATATTGTTCTAGCATTATTTTTTTGCTTCTTTAATTACAGCTTCGGCTAAATTAGTAAAAACATCATCAACGTTAGTACCAGATTTGGCGCTTGTATAAAAATCGACAAAGCGTCCAAAAACGTCTTTATTCTGTTTAATAAAATCGTTAGTAACTAAATCTTTTTTATTCCCAATAATTTTTAGTGGTATGTTAGGATAACGATCTTTTATGTAATCTAAATCATTCTCTAAGCTTTGGTAAGTAGCAGGTCTAGTCATGTCAAAAACATATAAAAAACCATTGGTACCTATAAGATATGAAGGTCTGGTATTAGTGATATCATCGTTACCCTCTAAGTCCCAAATTACAAGCGTAATGTCGTCATTTGATTTAGGTAACGTGACTTCCTTTTTTAATATGTGTACACCAATAGTTACTTTATAGTCTTCGGTAAATGTGTTTTCTACAAATCGTCTGATTAAAGATGATTTACCAACACCAAAGTGTCCTATTAAAACTATTTTTTTAGATATTTTCATTGTCAAAGTAATCTTTTAGTTTAGTGTTAAAAATATCACTGTTTTCTAAATCTGTTTTATTAATTATGTTTTGTGCAAAATCTAGAAGTTTGTCTTCTAGCTTGCTTCTAAACGTTGCTGTAAAAGCACCCGAAATTACAACAGCAATATAATAATTAGAAAAATTTTGGAGATGAATATGGTAGTTTTCATATTCGATATATTCTAAATTTTGAATTTGAGTTGTAAAGGCATCTTGCGCAAAACTTTTTATAGCTGTTAACATACCAGCAACCGTGTCTTGGTCTATTCCTTCCGTTTTGGAGTACTCTGATACAATTAGTCCAGAGCCACTTTCAATAACCATTATTTGCTCTATTTTAGATTTAAATTGATCATGGATAATCATATCTCCTTGTGATACTCCTGATTTTTTTGATCTAAATTTCCTTTTAATAGAAGCCCAAGAAAAGGTGTTGTTTAAGCTTTTATTTATGTTTTCAGAAAGGATTTGTATCTCTTTTTGAACATATTTTTTAATCATTTTACCCATAATTGGATATAAGGCTTCAACTACTGCGTCTTGAGAGTTTTTAATTTCTTCTTGTAACGTTTGTGTTATTGTTGGACCTAAAGTTTTTGGCATTTCCTTGATAAACGCTTCTAGTTTGTCTTCTAAAATAGGGTCTATGTGCTTAGATAAATTATTTTGCTTGTTAATTAGGTCTTCAAGCTTTTTAAGTTTTACTTCTATGGATGAGGCATACTCATGCTCATCTTTAAGTAAGATGTCCTTAAGGATTTTTAATTTATCTTCTTGGTTCATGCGCAAGTCAATTTGTTATTGACTTATTTTTTCGCCTAATTTGGTAAAAAGTTCGCCTAAAAGTTTGCGATCAACTTTTTTCTCGTTTAAATCGTCTATTTTATCTTCTAAATTGTTTTCAAGCTCTGTAATTCTAATATTAATATCAGTGCTAAGATTGTCAATGTTTTGAAGTAATTCAGACTTGACTTCGTCCATTAAGACTTCTAACTCTTTCTTTTTAGTAAGAATGTCCTTTTTTAGTGTTTCAAACTCACTATCGTAAGCTTGCATGTTTTCACCAAAAATAAGCTGCTTAATTGCATCTATTTTTGAAGTTGCTTCAGAAGATGCTTGCATGTTGTCTTCTTTGATTTTGTCTGTATTTGCCATCAGGATAATTTATGTCTCAAAAATAACAAAAAAATGAACACTTTGTTAATTAATCAGCGTTTTGCATGAATTCTTCAGCTTTAAGTACCATATTTTTGCTTCCGCAGAAAAAAGGAACGCGCTGGTGTAACTCTGTTGGCTCTATATCCATGATTCTTTTGTAACCATTACTTGCTTTACCATTAGCTTGTTCTGCTAAAAAAGCCATAGGATTACATTCATACAATAATCTTAATTTACCGTCTTCGTTTTTAGAACTTTTAGGGTACATATAAATACCACCTTTAATCATATTTCTATGAAAATCAGACACTAAAGACCCAATATATCTAGAAGTGTATGGTCTATCTCCTTCTTCCATTTGGCAGTATTTGATGTAGTTTTTTACACCTTGTGGAAAATGTGTGTAGTTACCCTCGTTTACAGAGTAAATGTTTCCATCTTCCGGAAATTGCATCTCTGGATGTGATAAATAAAATGTTCCAATAGCAGGATTTAATGTAAACCCATTAACACCATGACCAGTTGTATATACTAGCATTGTAGATGTACCATAAACTACATAACCAGCAGCTACTTGTTGATTTCCTGGTTGTAAAAAATCTTCAATAGTCACAGGTGTTCCTACTGGTGTAACACGTCTGTAAACAGAGAATATAGTTCCAACTGAGACGTTAACATCAATATTTGATGACCCATCTAAGGGATCTATTAATACAATATATTTGTTTTGATTGTTGTCATCTTGACTATTAATGCTTATAAAATCGTCTTCTTCTTCACTAGCAATACCACAGACAATATTACGATTGGTTAGGGTTTGGATAAATTTGTCATTAGCATAAACGTCTAGTTTTTGTTGATCCTCACCTTGTATGTTTGTGTCTCCTGCAGCACCAATAATATCAACTAATCCAGCTTTATTAACTTCATGATTAACAACCTTGGCAGCAAGACGTATAGAGTTTATTAAACGTGATAGCTCTCCAGAAGTATATTTAAACGAAGCTTGATTTTCAATAATAAATTCTCCTAGCGTTTGATTTTTTTTAGACATGTGTTTTAGATGTAGTTGTTTGCACAAATATCGTATTTTTTAGCAATTATAACGTTGTAGTTGTCCATAATTTGGTTTAGTAAACATTCTTAAACTATATTTGATTAAATTAAATATTTATGGAGTTTACTATTCGTTTTGCCGAAAAAAGAGATGTTTCGGCTATGCTTGACTTGATAAAAACACTTGCTGTTTTTGAAAAACAACCAGAAGCTGTTATAGTTACAGAAGCAGATTTATTAGAACAAGGATTTGGAAAACAACCATTATTTACATGCTTTGTAGCAGAAAAAGATGAAGAAATTGTTGCTATGGCTTTAATATATCTCCGTTTTTCAACGTGGAAAGGTAAGACCGTACATTTAGAAGATTTAATTGTAAAAGAAAAATATAGAGGAGAAGGTTTAGGGACTTTACTTCTTGACGAGGTTATCAAATACGGTTATAGTTTAGGTGTAAAACGCATTTGTTGGGAAGTTTTAGATTGGAATGAACCTGCAATAAAATTTTACGAGAGCAAAGGTGCTACCTTGTTAAAGGATTGGTTTTTAGTTCAAATGGATCAAACAAGTATTGAAAACTACATCGAAAAACTATAAATGAGAGTATTTAAATTTGGAGGTGCATCTGTTAAGGATGCCAATGGTGTTAAAAATCTAATTTCGGTTTTAGATCAAGTTGGACATGATAATACATTAATTATTGTGTCTGCAATGGGTAAAACCACTAATGCTTTAGAGCAGGTCATAGGTAATTATTTTGATAATAAACCAGAGTTGCAAAATGCTATACAGTCAGTTGTTACCTATCATAACGATATTATATTAGCGCTTTTTGAAAATAAAAACCATCCTGTTTTTGAGAGTGTTAAATCACTGTTTGAAGAGCTTAATACTTTTTTAAAAACTAATAAATCTCCTGATTATAATTTTGTTTACGACCAAGTGATTGGTTTTGGAGAGTTGGTGTCAACCACCATAATAAGCCATTTTTTAAAATTAAAAGGCTTTGACAATAACTGGATTGATGTTAGACAATTAATTAAAACAGATGATTATTACAGACGCGCAAATGTAAATTGGGATGTAACGCAGCAGTTAATTACTAAGCATGTAGATAATGCAAAGTTAAATATAACCCAAGGGTTTATTGGAAGTGATAAAAACAACTTTACAACAACATTAGGTCGTGAAGGAAGCGATTATACAGCAGCAATCATAGCCTATTGTTTAAGTGCAGATAGCGTAACAATATGGAAAGATGTTCCTGGTGTTTTAAATGCAGATCCTAGACACTTTAAAAATGCACAATTATTAAACTCAATATCCTATACAGAAGCTATTGAGCTGGCTTTTTATGGAGCCTCAGTAATACACCCTAAAACATTACAACCACTGCAGCGTAAAGAAATTCCGTTGCACGTTAAATCGTTTTTACAACCACAAGCAAATGGTACAATAGTTAGTAAAATTAAAGGCATTGAACCTAAAGTACCTTGTTTTATAGTAAAACAAAATCAAGTCTTATTATCCTTGTCTACTTTAGACTTTTCTTATATTGTTGAAGATAATATTAGCGAGATTTTTAATTTATTATCAAAATATAAAATGAAAGTAGATGTTATTCAAAACTCTGCGATTAGTTTTTCTGTTTGTTTTGACAATAATTACAATAATTTAGAACCTTTATTGTTACATTTAAAAGCTAAATTTAAAGTGACATGTAATGATAACGTATCTTTGTACACGATAAGGCATTACAATCAAAAAGCAATTTCCGATTTAGAAGCCGGAAAAACAGTTTTATTAAAACAAATGTTTCAAGAAACACTACAAATAGTAACTAAATAAATCTATTGATTACATTTGTAAACTCTAATATGAATAAAATTAAATGGGATTAGTCACTGCAAAAGAAGTTTCAAAAGCTATAAAACTTGATAAATACGGGTTTTTAGGGACTTTTGTTGGTTGGTTATTAATGAAAGTTTTAAAGATATCTACTTTAAATAAAATCTATAATCGTAATAAACATTTATCACATTTAGAATTTTTAAACGGAATTTTAGATGAGTTTCAAATTAAATTTGAAATTCCTGAAGAAGATTTAAAACGTTTACCAAAAGATGGCGCATACATTACAGTATCTAATCATCCTTTAGGTGGAATTGATGGCATATTACTTTTAAAATTAATGCTAGAGCAACGCGAAGATTTTAAAATAATTGCTAACTTTTTACTTCATCGCATAGAACCAATGAAGCCATACATAATGCCTGTTAATCCTTTTGAAGATAGGAAAGATGTAAAGTCTAGTATTGCAGGTTTTAAAAGTGCAATTTCACATTTACGCGATGGTCATCCTTTAGGGATTTTTCCAGCAGGAGAAGTCTCTACTTACAGAGACGGAAAATTAGTAGTGGACAGACCTTGGGAAGAAACAGCTATGAAGTTAGTCCAAAAAGCTAATGTGCCTGTAGTGCCAATATACTTTCATGCTAATAATAGCAAGTTGTTTTATAAATTATCTAAGATTAGCGATATTTTTAGGACTGCAAAATTGCCATCAGAGTTATTGACTCAAAAACGAAGAGTAATAAAGGTTAGAATAGGTAAGCCTATATCAGTTAATGATCAAGCCGAACATGAATCGCTTTCTGATTTTTCAGAGTTTATTAGAAGAAAAACCTACATGCTTTCTAATGCATTTGAGCCAAAAGAAAAAATAATAGATACCATTTCCTCTAGCTTAAAATCTCCAAAATCTGTAAAAGCTCCTAAACAAATTGTGACACCTGTTAGTCAGCAGGCTATGATTACTGAGGTTGATGCTTTAAGACAGCAGGATTGCAAATTGTTAACTAGTAAAAATTACGAAGTCTTTTTGGCTACTGCCGAAAACATGCCAAACCTGCTACGTGAAATTGGTCGTTTAAGAGAAATAACTTTTAGAGAAGTAGGAGAAGGAACAAACGAACCTATAGATCTAGATCAATTTGATAACTATTACCACCATTTATTTTTATGGGATAGTGAGGCTAATGTTTTAGCAGGAGCCTACAGGATGGGATTAGGATCTCAGATTTTTGCCAACTATGGTATTAACGGATTCTATTTACAAGATTTATTTGGTTTTGAACCGGAATTATATAAAATGATGAGTGAGTCCATTGAAATGGGACGAGCTTTTATTATTAAAGAGTATCAGCAAAAACCAATGCCTTTATTTTTACTATGGAAAGGTATTGTACATACTACGTTACGTCATCCTGAGCATAAGTTTTTAATTGGAGGTGTTAGTATCAGTAATCAGTTTTCAGAATTTTCTAAATCGTTAATGATTGAGTTTATGAAGTCTCATTATTACGATCCTTATGTAGCACAATACGTGCATCCTAAAAAGGAATTTAAAGTAAAACTTAAAGACGCTGATAAGGACTTTGTTTTTGACGCAACTGAAGCCGATTTAAATAAGTTTGATAAAATTATAGACGAGATTGAACCAGGAGCATTAAGATTGCCAGTACTACTTAAAAAGTACATTAAACAAAATGCACGTTTAGTGGCTTTTAATGTTGATCCATTATTTAATAATGCTGTCGATGGTTTAATGTATATTAAAATTGAGGATTTACCAGAAAGTACTGTTAGACCTGTTATGGAAGAATTTCAAGCAGAATTAGAGCGTAAAGTTACCGAGCAAAATGAGTAACAAATTAGTAATCCTAATTGCTTTTTTTGTTAGTACGCTAACATTTGCACAAACCTATTCTGGTACTGTCCAAGACGCAGAAACAAATCAATTGTTATCTAGTGTTACCGTTTATTTTGATGGAACAACCATTGGAGTAATTACAGATCTTGATGGTAATTTTTCTATTACCACACAAAACACCATAAACGCACCATTAGTAATTAGTTATATTGGTTACCAAACGCTTATAATTGATAAAAAAACGCTTCTAAATAATCCTATAATAAAGCTTAAACCACAAACTACAGATTTAGAGGAGATAGTATTGACTGATGATGATTGGTCAAGAGAAAAAAAAATAGAATACTTTAAACGCGAGTTTTTAGGACAGTCAATCCATAGCAAAGATTGTAAGATTATAAACCTGGATAATATTAGATTTAGATATAGCAAAGTAGATCAAACTATGTACGCTATGGCAGATCAACCTATAGTTGTAATCAATAAGTATTTAGGTTATAAAGTCGAGTATAACTTAGTTGATTTTGAAATCATGTTCCGTACATCAGCTGCTGGATTTGACTATGTTAAAGAAGTATTTTACAGTGGTACTAGTGTTTTTACTGAATTAAATAAAAAAGTAAAAAAACGTAATCTTAAAAACCGAAGCTTTGTTTACAAGACCTCATTATTATATTTTATGAGAAGTCTGGCTGCAAGTAATCTTAGGGAAAATGGATTTAAGTTATTTAAAAAAGAGGATGAAAAATCTTCCGATCCATTATTTGAAACCATTCAAGAAGCAGTTTTTAAAACTGAAAAAACAGAACAAAACACTACAAAAGTCTCCTTTTTAGACGCCAATAAAGTCGTGGTTAGTTTTGATAATTTAGAACAAGCCTTTTTATTGCCAAACTCTGAGGATAAAACATTTTATATAGATAGTTTTGGTATTCACTTTCCTATTGACAATGTTTTATTTGGAGGTCTATTTGGACAAGATAGATTGGTAAATATGTTACCATCGGATTATAATTTACAATAACTATTACTTATTGCAATTTACCTGAGTCTTTACAAAAAAGTCATTTACTACACGTCTGCATTCGTTTAATTGATCCATATCAATTGAGTAAAACAGGTTTTTACCTTTTACTTTTTGTTTAAGTAACCCAATTTTTCTAATCTCACCAAGATGTTGAGAGATGGTTGGTTGGGATAATCCTGTGCTTTCTACAAGCGCATTACAATTACAATTCTTGTTTTCGCTTATGTGTTGTATTATGGCAATTCTAGCAGGATGACCCAATACTTTTGTAATAGTTGCTACTTGATTTTGAGACGTATTAAACAGTTGTTTTTTTGAAAACCCCATAGTTAATGTATTATTAATATTACTATTAAAGTGATATTGCAATATCACAATGATAAATCTACATAAAAAACCAAAATCAAGCAAGACTTTGGTTTTAAATTTGATTTTTTTAAATTATTTACCAAATAACCTTTGGAAAAAGTTTTTAGTTTTTTTAGTCGTTTCCTCTATAACTTCTTTAGCATCTTCTGCCAAATCTTCTAGTTTATCACCTGCTTCGTCTGCAAATTTTGAAGCTTTTTCTTTGGCGTCATCTAGCATCTCTTTTGCATCCTCGTTAATAAATTCAGTTGCTTTAGCTTTAGCTTTTTGATACGTTTCTTTAGCATCATCTGACAACTCGTCAAATTTTTCTCCTGCTTCTTTAGCTAATTTTGATGCTTTGTCTTTAGCGTCGTCCATAAACTCTTTTGCATCTTCGTTTATAAATTCTGTCGCTTTAGCTTTTGCTTTCTCAAACGTTTCTTTGGCATCCTCTTTTAGATCTTCAAACTTAGACTCTGCTTTGTCTACAACTTCTGTAGTCTTTTCTTTAACAGCTTGAAGTGTTTCTTCAGAGGTTTCCTTAACATCTTCAGAGACGTTGTTTGCAGTGTCTTCTATATTGTTTATAGTTTCTTCTGCATTATTTTCAATATTTTTGTGTTCTTCATTCATGATTTATCGATGTTATTTTTCTGAATGCTAATATATTACAATAATAAATGATTATTCTAAAAATGTTTTATCTATAGGTTCCCAAAGTTCAATTTTATTACCATCATTATCCAAAATCCAACCAAATTTTCCGTAGCTATATTCTTCAATTTCTCCAAGTACAGTAACGCCTTCTTCTTTCAAAACAGTTATTAATTCTGTTAAGTTTTCTACACGATAATTAAACATAAAGTCTTTTTTTGAAGGTTCAAAATGCTTACTGTCTTCTTTAAATGGACTCCATTGTGTGGAGCAGTCATTACCATCTTTGTCTTTCCACCAAAAGGTTGAACCATAATCATCGGTATTAAAGCCTAAATGCTTTTGGTACCAATCCTTTGATGCTTTTGGGTCTTTGGTTTTAAAAAATAGACCTCCAATTCCTGTGACGCGTTTTTTCATTTTTTTAATTTTAATACAGATTCATAAATTGTTATCCATTCCTGAACACTCATTTTACCTAATAACTCCTCAATTAAATCATAAGGGATGTCATCCATTTTTTTTAATCTGATACAACTTTTACCCATGTCTAATTTGTATTTACAATGTTTTGGGTATTCTGTAACAAACCAATCGTATAATTCCTTTTTTGCATATAAACCAGAATGATATATGGCTATAAAATTTTTTTGAGAAGCTACATTAATAAAAGGTAAAGGCGGAAACGGTTTGCAATGGTAACCTGCTGGATATATAGATTTTGGTACATAATAAGCAAGCATACTATAACCCATTCCTGCTTCTAAGCCTTTTGGCATGTGTTTTACTATTAAATTATGTAGTTTAGTTATAGGTGCTTTTCTATCCTCTGGAAGTTGATTGATGTAGTCTTCTGGTGTTTTTGCGGTTGAGGTCATTAGGTTTAATTTTATTTTTATGTAACTAGA
This sequence comes from Olleya marilimosa CAM030, assembly GCF_000518485.1. Lineage (GTDB taxonomy): Bacteria > Bacteroidota > Bacteroidia > Flavobacteriales > Flavobacteriaceae > Olleya > Olleya marilimosa. Next base: position 73,728 of record NZ_KI912443.1, read on the forward strand.
TAAACTGTGATTTAATTTTATCTACTATTGTTTGTGCTAGTTTTTCTTTACTTTCTATGGTCCATCCAGCTACGTGTGGTGATAAAATGACATTGTCTGCATTAATTAAATATTTGAAGGCTTCTGGCATTTTATTATCGGTAAAAAGGTTTTCGAATGATGACTTTTCATATTCTAAAACATCTAATCCTGCACCTAATATTTGTCCTGTTTTTAAGGCGTTAACTAAATCTGATGTTACTACACTTTTTCCTCTTGCTGTATTTATTAACCAAAACGGTTTTTTAAAACCGTTTATAAACTTAGCATTAACCATATTAATAGTGGATGGTGTTTCTGGAGTATGTAAACTTAATACGTCTGCTTGATCTTGCAATTGTGATAAAGTGACTTGTGTAGCGTTAGCATCTGCTACGTTTGGTTTTAGATCATAACACAAGACCTTAACGTCAAAGCCACGTAGTTTTTTTGCAAAGGCTTTTCCCATATTACCGTAACCAATTAAGCCAACGGTTTTACCATCTAGTTCTAATCCACGATTGTCTTCGCGTAACCATTTGCCTTCTCTAACTTCTTTGTCGCCTTTATTAAGCTTGTTAAATAGACTTAATAGCATTGCTAAACTATGCTCTCCTACAGCATTGCGATTACCTTCTGGTGCAGCAATTAAAGCTATGCCTTTACTTTGTGCGTAGTCACAATCTATGTTTTCTAAACCTGCACCAACACGTCCTATAAATTTTAGGTTGGTTGCTGCATCTAAAAAAGTTTTGTCAATACTAAATCGGCTTCGTATTATAAAACCATCGTATTGATTTATTTTTTGTTGAATATCTGCTTTAGTTGATGTGTAATCTTCATGATTAGTAAAGCCCAAATCGTTAAGCTGATTAATTAGCAATGGATGATTGGAGTCAAGGTGTAATATTTTCATTTATTAGAGACTGTCTAAATGTGTTAAACAATTTTAATAAAAGTAATGTTTTTATGCGTTAGTGGTAGCAGTGACATCCTTTTTTTTGCTGCCATATATGGCAAAAAAAAGATATAACGGATGACACGACCTTTAGGTAACGCCCAAATTATTTAAAATCCTAAGATTGATTTTGCAATGATAAAGTACAGTAAAATACCAAAGACGTCGTTACTTGTTGTTATAAATGGTCCTGTTGCTACTGCTGGATCTATGCCTCTTTTATCTAAAAATATTGGGATAAATGTACCAATTAATGCTGCCATTATAATTACAGCAACTAAGGCTATTGCTATGGTTATTGAAATTATATAGGGTGTTTTAAATGCAAAATGTGTTACTGCTATAGCGACTAAGGCTAGTGCTAAACCGTTTACTAATCCTAAGATAGACTCTTTAAACAAACGTTTTATGATGTTGCCATCTATACTGTTGTTGGCTAATCCTTGAACTACAATTGCAGAGGATTGTACACCAACATTACCTGCTGTTGCTTGTATTAATGGGACAAAACTTAGTAGGATTATAAACTCACCCATGGATCCATTAAATCCTTCGATGATGCTGGCTGCACCAAGTCCGCCAAACATACCAATTAGTAACCATGGTAATCGTGCTTTGGTTAATTTAAGGATGCTATCATCTGCTTCTACATCTTGCGATATACCAGCTGCCATTTGATAATCTTTGTCTGCTTCTTCACGAATAACATCAACGATATCATCAATGGTAATACGTCCTAAAAGTGTTTTGTTTTGGTCCACAACAGGAATTGCTTCTAGGTCATACTTTTGCATGATTTTTGCGACTTCCTCTACATCTTCTTCCACGTACACATAGTCCACATTGCTGTTGGCTAATTCTGCTATTTTTTGATCACTTTTTGCTGTTAATAAGTCTTTTAACGACAGTCGACCTAATAGTTTTTCTTGTTTGTCTACAACGTAAATAGAGTGTACGCGACTAACGTGTTGCGCTTGTCCACGAATACGACGCAGACAGCCTGCTACTGTCCAAGTTTCGTAAACCTTGACAAGCTCTTTTGCCATTAAACCACCAGCTGTATCCTCGTCGTAGGCTAATAATTCTTGTATTTCGGCTTTGTGCTCTTGGTCTTCTATTTGCGATATTACTTCTGCTTGACGCTCTTCTGGAAGCTCTGCAATGATATCTGCAGCATCATCTGTATCAAGTTCTTCAATTTCTTCAGCAATTTCTTTAGCCGACAGATTTTTTAAAACCTTTTCACGATTGTCCTCATCTAACTCCATTAGGACATCAGATGTGGTTTCTGAATCTAGAAGCTTGATAACATACATAGCCTCTTCTAGATTTACTTCATCTAAGATTTCGGCAATATCTGCATAGTGAAACTCTTCTAAAAGCGTTTTAAGTGCTTTATCGTTTTTTTGTTCGATAAGTAACTCTACTTGCTCAATAAGTGCGTCTGTAAGCTGAAATTGTATGTTTTGATTGTCTTCCACCAAATAATTATTTGTCGTTTTCGATTAGGCTAGTTAACTCTAAAAATTGTGCAACGCTAAGTTGCTCTGGACGTTTGTCAAAGATAGGGTTTGCTTTTAAATTATCTGACAATTCCATTGTTTTTAAACTGTTACGAATGGTTTTGCGACGTTGCTGAAAAGCTTGTTTTACTACTCTGAAAAATAGTTTTTCGTCACATGGTAAACTATAATCTGCTTTACGTGTTAAACGTAGTACTCCAGAATCTACTCTAGGTGGTGGATTAAATACGGTTGGAGGAACTGTAAACAAGTATTCTGCATCATAAAACGCTTGAGTTAATACAGATAATATACCGTAAACCTTACTACCTTCTTTGGAGCAAATACGTTGTGCGACTTCTTTTTGAAACATACCAGAAAATTCTGGAATTTGATCACGAAGCTCTAATGTTTTAAATACAATTTGAGTTGAAATATTATAAGGAAAGTTACCAATGATTGCAAAAGGTTGGTCCTTAAAAGTTTGGCTTAAGTCGTATTTTAAAAAATCTTTTTCAATGATTCTTGGCGCTAAATTTAGATAGTTGTTTTGTAGGTATTCTACACTTTCTGTATCTATTTCTATAACGTATGTTGTGATAGGTTTTTGTAGTAAGTATTTGGTTAAAACACCCATTCCTGGTCCAATCTCTAAGACGTTTTTATAACCATTTAAAGTTAATGCATCAGCAATGTCTTTAGCAATACCTTCGTCTTCAAGAAAGTGTTGTCCTAAGAATTTTTTTGCTTTAACTTGATGGTTGTTATGTTTTTGATGTGCCATAAAATAGGTTGTTTTTCAGCTTAAGCTGAATTATTTAAACGTTACCGAATACTCGTCCACAATTTGAAGCTCTGTTCTAAAGGCTAACATTTTGTCTGCAAATTTTTTAAGACCTTCATTTCTAAGTTTGTCAGCGTCTTCTTTGTAATAGGCATCCAAAGCTTCTCTAGAATAAGATTTATATTGAATGGAATAGGTTTGTCCACCCATTTCTTCATCTACTAAAACCTTTGTAAGTGTTGCTTTTTCAAACTTACCAGTTGCTAACACTGTTGGTATGTGTTGCTTTATCCAGATTAACCACTCGTCGTGAGCACTGTCATCTATATTTACTGTGACGTTATATATGTACATAGTCTATAAGTTTTTTGCAAATAACATAAGTTCTGAGTCGTCCTCAAAGGGTTTTACCATTTTTATGAAGTTAAAACCTAATTTTTCTATTAAATTAATGGATGCAACGTTATTATCTTTAGTTATTGCTCCAATTTTTTTAAGGTTAAAGTTGTTTTTTGCTAAATCTAATATTGCTAATGATGATTCTAACCCATAGCCTTTACCTTCATATTCTGGTAACATGGCAAAGCCAATATCTGGTAATTCTAAACTATCACGTTTTGTTAAACCGTTTGTACCAATAGGTTTGTTGTTTTCTGCTTTTAGGTGTAGTTTGTAAAATCCAAAACCAAGGGTTTTGTAGTCCTTTAAATGCCCATTATTAATACGCGCTTTGGCTTGGTCAATAGTATTAACTTTACGATCTCCAATAAACAATTTAAACTTTGGTGTATTAACTAAGTCTATAAAAAACTGTGCATCATCCAATGTAAATTTAGTAATTATAAGACGTTTGGTTTCTGCTACAATCATAGTTTTATTTTAAGGTGTCACCACGTAGTGCTCTAAATTTTTTACGAGCATCAACAGCATATATGCTATCCGAATGATTAAACAAAAGCTCTTCATACAGTTGTTTTGCTTCTTCTGTTTGGTTTAAATGGTTTGCCAAAAGTTCTGCCAAATTATATAGTGCATTGTCCATTAAAATACTGTCTTTAAAGTCAGTAATTATACGCTGGTAATTTACTTTAGCATTTTGATACTCTTTTTTAATTTCAAATAACGTGGCTTGCTTAAGTAAGGCTTGTGGTATGATGACTTCTGTTTTATGTTCTTTCAAAATGCTATTTAAGATAGTTATGGCTTGGTCATTTTTATTTTGAAAGGCTAACAAATCGGCTTTAGCGTACTTAGTTAAAGCAACTTGAAGCGAATCTTCTGCTCTGTTATCACTAATTAGTAGTTTTAAATCTAAAGCATCATTAGCAGTTAATTGAGAAGTTGAGGATTTTAAGATTTTAAGTTGTGATTCGGCCCATTTAAAATCGCCTTTATAATAACTTGCTTTAGCTATTTTAAATCTAGCTTCTTGAGCGATAGTACTATTTTTAAGGTTGCGTTCTATTTGTGTGTAATAGATTAAGGCTTCATTAAATTTTTCTTTTAATATTAAAATGTCACCTAGCTCTAATTTAACTGGAGCTAAATCATATTCTGAAAGTTTATATTTTAATGTGTTTTTTAAGATTAAAATAGCTTGATCTTCCTGGTTAAAATTAAAGGCTAAAAAGTGTGCGTAATTAATTTGTAAACTTAGTGTTTGTGGTGTTTTTCCATAGGTTTCAAGAACTGTTTCGTATTTATTTTTAATGTCATGATAATCACTTGGTGTTGCAATTTTGGTCTTGATTTGTAATACTTTTAAGTGACCGACAAGTTTGGTGTCTATATCCTGTGTGTTGTCTATAATATAGTTAAATACTGATATGGCATCGTCGTATTGTTTTTGGTTTTCGGCAATTAGACCTAGTTCTACCAAACGATTTAAGCTTTGCATTTGCCTTTTGTAAATTGCTTTTTCTTGTGCAAAAGCTTTATTGTAATCTTTTTGCTGAATGAACAACCAGCTTAGTAACTCATTCCACTTTAAATCTTGTGTTTGCTGTATTTTTTTTAAAAGTATTTTTTTTAAAAATATATTATTTTCATTGGAAGCATCATCTGTAATAAATTCGCTAATACTTCTTTTTATTGTGTTTAAATAACTGTCGCTAGTTTCTATTAAGTCTATATAGCTTTTAAACATTTTTTCTACTTCACCTTGTGTACCATATATACGTGCTAACTGCATATTAAACTCAAGACTAGGGTTAAGCGTCATAGCTTTTTTATAGGTAGTTATGGCTTGATTTAAAAGTGATAAGTTTTCAAAAGTACGACCAACACGATAGGCATTATTTGTGTTGTCGTCTAAAGTAGCAATAGCTTTGTTATAATATTTGTTAGCACTAATACTATCGTTTTGTAGGTTGTAGTTGTAACCTAATTCTACTAATAATTCTGGATAGTTATTAGTGTTAATTACTTCTAGTAATCTAGTTTCAGCGTCTTTATATAGCTCTAATTGTTGTTCTATTTTTACTAATTGTAAAAGGTAGTTGGTGTTATTTGTGTTTTTGTTGTACAGTTTTTTATAACTGGTTAACGCTTTTTCAAACTCACCATTTATAAAATATTCTCGTGCCACTAAGTCTTCTTGTGCGTTTAATATCACAGAAAACAGTAGGAGTATTATTAAAGGGTAGCGTTTAAATATCATAGTTGTAAATATAAAAATACGAAAGCTAGAAAATGTAAATATTGTGTAAAAAAAATGCCCGAACAAAGTTCAGGCATTTAGCCAATCTAATAAATGTGCTATTAATCATATATATATTCAATATAAGATTCAATTACTTGATTGGGGTTTATCTATGTAATTTAAATATTTTATTGTTTTACTTGTGCTATCGTTACTTTGTTGATGTCTTGGTCGTTGTTTTTGTTTAAAACTTTCACCATAACAGCTAAAAGAAACATGAAAAGCAGTAGTCTTGCAATAGTTTTCATAATTAGTAGGTTATGTTGGGTCAATCAAAGTAAACTTATTTTTTGCTAACCACAAAACAAAACGCCCTAAAAACGACAAAACAACGTGTTTTTTAACTTTTAATCGATGAATTAAACTTTTATAATAAGAAAAAACTTACAAAATTAGTTAATGTATTCAAAGCCAGTGTATGGTACTAACACTTCTGGAATTTTAATACCGTCTGGTGTTTGATAGTTTTCTAATATTCCTGCTAATACTCTAGGCAACGCTAATGAGCTTCCGTTTAATGTGTGTGCTAACTCATTTTTACCTTCACTGTTTTTAAAACGTAGTTTTAAACGATTGGCTTGAAAGGTTTCAAAATTTGAAACACTAGATATTTCTAGCCAACGGTCTTGTGCTGTTGAGAATACTTCAAAGTCATAGGTTAATGCAGAAGTAAAACCAGTGTCACCACCACATAATCTTAGAATTCGGAATGGTAAATTAAGTTCGTTTAATATAGATTTGACATGATCCACCATACCATCTAATGCTTTGTATGAATTATCTGGATGCTCAACACGTAAGATTTCTACTTTATCAAATTGGTGTAAACGATTTAATCCACGTACGTGTGCACCATAACTTCCTGCTTCAACTCTAAAACATGGTGTGTATGTTGTTAAGCATTTTGGTAAGTCTTTTTCGTCTAACAAGTCATTTCTATAAATATTAGTTGCAGGAACTTCTCCAGTTGGAATTAAAAATAAGCTTGGACTAACATTAGTTGCGTGATACATTTGTCCGTCTTTATCTGGTAATTGTCCAGTTGCAAAAGCAGATGCCTCGTTTACTAAATGTGGGACTTGTACTTCCTCATAACCTGCTGCTGTATTTTTATCTAAAAAATAAGCAATTAAAGCACGTTGTAATTTGGCTCCTTTACCTTTGTATACAGGAAAACCTGCTCCAGTAATTTTGGTTCCTAGCTCAAAATCTATGATGTCATATTTTTTTGCTAATTCCCAATGTGGTAAAGCACCATCATGTAATTTAGGGATTTCGCCTTCTGAGTAAACTTCCTCGTTATCCGCTTCGTTATTACCTTTTGGTACGGAAGCGTGTGGGATATTTGGAATTTTGTATAATAATTGGTTTAAGGCTTCGGCTGTTGAAGTAAGTTTGTCGTTTAGTTCTTTAGATTCGTCTTTAAAATCTGCTGTTTTAGCTTTTAAAGCATTTGCTTTTTCGGCTTGACCGGATTTAAAAAGTATACCGATTTCTTTAGAGATAGCATTGGACTCTGCTAAAACAGTATCTAACTTAGTTTGTAAAGCACGACGCTCTTCATCTAAATTTATTACCTCTTCAATCAAAGTAGTAGCGTCCAAGTTTCTGACAGCTAGTCTATTGATAACTAAATCTTTGTTTTCTCTAATAAATGGTACTTGTAACATATGTTTTGTTTTGGGTGTTACTTTATGGCTTGGTACTAGATAAGTGTAGCACTAGGTCACAATTTGTAACTTCAAATTATATGTTGTAAAAGTAGTAAGATTTTGGTTGCTTTAAAATAAATTATTTATCTAATTGTGAGGGTAGGACCCAATCACTATGCTTAAAGGGTTGCCATTTGACACTTGCTAAATCTGTTTTAGTATCAATAAGTGTTTTATGTGGTCGACCATTAACGCTAACTTTAGCTTTGACATATACTGCGATATCCTGACCTTTTGACTTATAGTCTTTTTTTAAATGTTGCGCAAATTGCCATATTACGTCAGGTCTTGTTGTGACTAAGCGTTGTTGTTTTTTTGTTAAATAATCGTTTAAATCTATTAAGGTTTCTTTGTTGGTATCTTTATCGACTACTTTAAAGGTTGCGTATCCAGATTTTGATCTAAGCATCATACGCCAAGACAATCTGTGACCTTCTTCAGTCCATAAAACATTATCTTTAATAAAATGATGACGTAAAGGTAGAATGATTTGAATTATAAAATATATGGTTGTAGCTCCTATTAAAATGGGTTTGTAATTAGGTACTATAACTTGGTTAACCTTATACAAGGGTTTGTTTTTAAGAAATATTTTTTTGACTATTTCTGGAGCAAAAAAGAATAAACTAAAGGCTAACGCTAAATAAGGGAAAATTCCTACTTGAAATACAATTGAGTTAAATAAATGAAATATTATAGAACTATAAAAGGCTAGTTTTCTGGTTGGTTTAAAAAGCAATAAAGGAATTATTAATCCATCATATAGAATACCTCCATAAGCAACAAAAAAAGGTAGGTATTGATTTTGTAGTAGTTGTCCAATAATTGGATAGTTAATTTTGTTTTCTAATAATTGTCTAGGTACGCTTAAATCTAACCAATCAGGATACATCTTGGTAATAGACGCATAGGTATATAAAATGAATAACTGCACTACAAAAATCCATTTACACCAGCTAGGCATACTTATTTTTTTTATCTCAGGATTGAGTTTTGCGTCAATTGAAGCATAGTTGTTAGCCGGTAAAAACACCATAATTCCGCTTAATAGACATAGCAAGTAATAGTGGTTGTTGTAAGATGATTTTTGCATTAAATATGTCGCTGTCCACATAACTGTGAAAGTAATCATGCTTAATCTGTACTTATAGCCAACCATTATTAGTAGTCCAAAGCAGCCCATTATAAAGTAATATAAATACATCCAGTTACCAGGTAATGGTTGTAGAAAATCAAAACCAATAAAGTTGAATGTAAATTTTGGTTCTATTAATGTATTTTTAATCCATCCTGTAAAAATGGCTCCTACAGATTCTAGAAAACACAACAGACCAAAAATAATTCTGAAAACTATTAAGGCACTATTGTCAATATGTTTAAATAGAAATTTATTTATCATACGTCTTTAAAAATTCTGATGCATTATGGTTGTCAATTTCTAATTGCCTTTTCAGTAAGTCTAAACTATCAAATTTTTGTTCGTCCCTTAGTCTGTGCAATAATTGTACTGACAATTTTTTGTCATATAAAGACTTATTTAAGTTGAAAAAATGAATTTCGATGCTTTGATCAGTACCACTAACAGTTGGATTGATGCCAATATTCATCATTCCAAATTCAAGTACATTGTCAATTATAGCTTGAACAATATAGACACCTTGTTTAGGAATAAGCTTGTAGGTTTCTTCGATTTTTAGATTAGCAGTTGGATAGTTTATTGTTTTACCAATGCCTTTTCCTTTTATAATGGTTCCTGTCAGCATAAAGTTATACCCTAAGTAGGTATTTGCTGTTTTAATATCACCATCGTTTAATGCAGCTCTAATTTTTGTAGAACTTATGGCAACATCATTTATATCTTGCATAGAGATTTCTTCTACATCAAAATCAAATTGCTCTCCAAACTGTCTTAGGTCATTAATATTAGCATTTCTGTTACGACCAAAATGATGATCATAACCTATAATGACATGCTTTGCTTTTAATTGATCAACTAAAATGTCCTCTACAAATGCCTCTGCGGTTAATCTAGAAAAGTCTTTAGTGAATTTTTTTACAACCAAATTGGTTATTCCAAAACGTTTTAACAATAACTCTTTTTCACTTATTGTATTAATTAGCTTAATGTTAGCGTCTTTTTGAAGTACCATCCTTGGATGTGGGAAAAATGTTAACAAAGAAGGTTGAAGTCCTTTATTATTTGCAACTTCTACTAACCGTTTTATTATTTTTTGATGTCCAATATGGACACCATCAAATGTGCCTATAGTTAATACAGTGTTTTGTGTTTGATTTGTTTTCAACTTTCTAATATTATACTACAAAAGTAAAAAAGCCAATTGGATTTAATCCAATTGGCTTTTAAGATTATTGTATTTATCTTTTTATTTCTTGATAAAAGGGATTGTTACAGCATTTCCAGCTTTAGATATTTTAATAAAATACATTCCATTACTAAATGGAGTTGTATCTATTGTAAGATCTTGAGTGTTGTTAATGTTGTTTTCCGTAATTAACTGTCCAAGCATATTGTAAACTTTGTAAGCACTTGGTAAGTCATTATCATTAGCAGCTTTAATAGTCAATACGCCAACTGATGGGTTAGGGTATATTGATAAAGTGCTAGCTAATTCAAAATTATTAACCGATAGGAATGCTAATTGAGACCCAAAATAGTATGTGTCTGCGATACCTGTAGTAAACGATGCAGATAATATTAAGTCAGTACCAAAAGCACTAATTGTAACAGGAACAACTTCGTTAGTGCCTTCTTTTTTAACTTGTAACGCACTTCTGTCATTTCCGGTAGCAGTTTCCCATGCAGCTATTTCTGCTTCCGTAAAGTAGAAGTTAATTGTAGACGCATCACTAGAACTAGCATTTGTAGTAGTAATATCAAAAGTTTTAGCAGTTACAAAACCAGCAGCATCAGTTGCTCCTGCATAAGTTACTGCTGCAGCTCCAGCGGTTGCTGCATCTCTAGATACAGCTACAGTGGTACATCCATAATCAAATCCTCCAGTGTTATCAATGTCTAACATGATGTTTCCTGTTGTAACATCAGTTGAGTAAGCTTGACCAGTAGCAGTTAAATTAACTTGGTCTGGTGTTGCAGTGTTAACATCAGTTTGGACAAGCGTATTTACCTGTGCTGTAACAGCAACATTATCTATTGCTAAAAAGTCCTGGTCTGTACAATCCCAGTGTCTAAAAGCAATGAAAACATTAGGTTGACCAGCAAAAGCAGAAATATCAAAGGTGTGAGCCACAACTGTTCCTGTGTTTCCAGCATCTCCTAACGTTTCTGTCATAGACGTTGGAGAACTAACTAAAGTAGTAATGTTATTTGTGTTTCCTACATAAATACTGTATTTCTCCTCATCCCAACTTGCGGCTGCAACTTGTGTAGTCCAACTTAAGGTTACTGTTCCAGAAGCAGTAGATAAATCTATTGCTGGAGTAACAGCCCAATTGTCAGGAGTTAAAGGAACTTGAATCCATGAACGAGACATTAAGCTTGGATTTGGTACAGGATCTAATGTGTACTGGTCACCAAAACTATTACCATCACCATCAGCATCTGTGGTTGTCCAATCTGAAATATCCTCGTCGTCAAAGTCATCGCTAAAATAAGTGACATTTGCAGTGTTTGAAACTACAGCGTCATCATTTAATATAGTAAGGTTGTAAGGTACTGTTGATACCGTAGCATCACCAGTAGTTGTTAAGTTTAGTGTTAATTCAATTGTTTCATCTGCTTCAACAAAATTATCATTAAAAACTCTTAATGTAACAGCATTGCTAGGTGTAGTAGATCCTGCAGCAAACGTAACTGAGTTATTCATTAACATAAAATCTTCATTTTCTGTTGCTGTTCCACTATTTACTAAGGTTACTGTTGATGCAGCTGTACCTCCTAATGAAATTGTTAAATCAATTGTAAAATCTTGGAAGTTACAATCACTACCTTCGGCTACTTGTCCAGGAGAAGGTGTTCCAGAAGATGTATTAATAAATGGAATTGTAGAAGAGTTACAAGCATTAGAGCTAGATAATTCCATTCTACGAGGCGAATTAGCCATTACTATTAACATTCTGTCTTTTTGATTTTGAGTAAAATTATTCATACAGATGTCATTTGAGTAATCCATATAATTGGTGGTTAAATCTGCAACATTATCACAAGTTGTTGTTGCTGGGCAGTTACCACCACTTGATGTTTGTTGCGTTGGTGTATCTGCGCAAAAGTCATTTCCACAGTTAGCATCACCCCAAATGTGTCTTAACCCTAAATAGTGTCCAACTTCATGAGTCATTGTTCTACCTCTATCATAAGGTGCGTTTAATATAAAGGTTCCATCATTACTACCTATATCTCCAAAAGTTGAGTATGCAGCAACAACACCATCAGAGTTTGCAGCTCCATTATTTGCGTTTAATCCTGGTAATCCAGAAGCGTTAGGGAATTGTGCATAACCTAAAAGTGTAGGGTCAGTGAATTGTACTGACCACATGTTCATATATCTTGTCGGATCCCAAATTGTAGCAGGTTTAAGTACAGTGTCAGTACTACCTCCTGGTCCAGACCATGTTGTTCCTAAAGCAGTTGAGTCAAAACGGTTAATACCATTGGTTGGGTTTCCATTTTCATCTTGTTGAGCAAGACAAAATTCTATTTCCACATCAACTCCAGTACCATCACCAGGTGTACCTGATAATTTTCTAAAATCTTCATTCATGGCATCAATTTGAGAAATTACTTGAGCGTCAGTAATGTTTGGCGCTACACCAATTGCTTGACCAGAGTGTACTACGTGTACAACTACTGGAATTGAAATTACAACCATACTTCTGCTATCTGGATTGGCAAGACGCTCTTGCCTAGCTTCTTCTATTTTGGTAGCCATCCAGTTTTCAAATTGATCATCCGTAGCTCTCTCAGGAAATTGTTGAGCTAAGTAAGCCTCGTATTCTGTACTTGAACATTTTACATAACCAGTGTCCTGAAGACTACGAGCATTTTCAGGAGTAAGATTTTGTTGATTGTTATTTTTCTTTTCACTTTGAGCAACCAAGCTTAAAGTAAATAAAAGAGAAAAAAGGTAAAGGGTAATTTTTTTCATCAAAGGGTTTTTTAGTTTAATCCGATAAATTTATGTAAAAATTGCTAATTATGATGTTAAATTTTAAAGGGAATAAGGATTTTTATCTTATTTGTTTAAGAATTCTTATTATTTTAGTAGAATATTCAACCAACACCAACTATCATGAAAACAAGATTACTCAATTTATTTACAATACTTATGATGTTTTCATTTGTATTCTCCTACGGTCAACAAGACTATTGGATTAAATCTTCAGAGGTTAAAACAGTTAATTTGGAAAAAGTTAGACGTGCCTCTTTTCCGGATAATTATCAAGTTTTTTCATTAAACATTGAAAAATTTAAATTAGCAATAAAGGACGCACCTTTAAGAGGGGAAAATATAGGGAAGTCTAATGTTATTGCATATTTTCCAGATGCAACAGGGAATTTAGAAAGATTTAGTATTTCTGAATCTCCAATAATGGAGTCAGAATTAGCAGCAAAAAATCCGATGATTAAAACTTATAAAGCTGTAGGTGTTGATGATCCAACAGCTACAATGAGGTTTAGTTTAACCCAATTTGGCTTACATACAATGTCATTATCAGGAAAAAGAGGGTCTTTATTTATCGATCCTTATACCGTTACTAATGATTTTTATATTGTTTATCAAAGAAGTGCTTTAGGTCAAGATTTACAAGGTTTTGAATGCTTAACAGATGAAAACATAGAGCTTAGGTCACTTACTAATGAAACAGCAAGAGCTTTAGCTGATACCGACGATATGCAACTTAGAACGTACCGCTTAGCACAATCTTGTAATGGTGAATATGGAGCGTTATTTGCTGGAACTGGAACAGATGCTCAAAAAAAACAGAATATTCAAGCCCAAATGGCAATTACTATTAACAGAGTTAATGAAGTGTATGAAAGGGATTTAGCTATTACATTGGTTTTTATTAATCAAAATGATCAGTTAATATATTACAATCCAACTACAGACCCATGGAATGGTGAGTTTAACACTAAAACACAAGAAGTTATATCTACAACTTTAAATGATGAAAGTTTGTATGATATTGGACATAACTTTAACACTTCCGGAGGAGGTAGTGCAGGTTGTTTAGGGTGCGTTTGTCTTGATGGAGCACCTCCTTATACAGGAAATCAAAAGGGTAGAGGTTATACTGGACGACCAAATCCTACAGGAGATCCGTTTGATATTGATTATGTAGCGCATGAAATGGGACACCAATTTGATGGATGGCATAGTATGAATACTTGTAGTCGTTCTGGTAATGGTATGACAGAAGTAGAGCCAGCTTCTGGAAGTTCAATTATGGGTTATGCTGGTATTTGTGCTACTAACGTGCAATCTAATAGTGATGCGCATTTTAATTATGTAAATATTAGAGATATTTCTGCCAACATCCAACCAGGTGGAACTAGTGATTGTGGAGTTACTATGGCTCTTACCAATCAACCTCCAGTTGCAGATGCAGGTTCTGATTATTCAATTCCGCCAAGTACAGCATTTGTATTAAGAGGGTCGGCTACAGATCCAGATGGATTAGCAAGTTTAACTTATAATTGGAGTCCTAATGATCCATCTCAGGCGCCAACAAATGGAGCTCCACAGCCAAACTGGACTACAGGTCCAATGTATAGATCAATATTACCAACAGATTCTCCAGATAGATACATGCCTAGTTATAGTGACGTTGTTGCTGGTAATTTAACACCAACATGGGAAGTAACACCAGCTGTTGCTAGAACCATGAACTTTTCATTTATAGTTAGAGATAATGGTAGTGGTTTTGCAAATGGTATTGGTCAAACTGATGCAGATTTAATGGTTGTTGATGTTGTAGGCACACAGCCTTTTACTGTTGTTACTCCACCAGCTTGGGGATCAGGAAGTGATCAAACTTTAATATGGAATGTTGGAGATACTGATGGAACAGTTATTAATTGCCAATTGGTAAATATTAAGTTTTCTACAGATGGAGGTTTAACTTACCCAATAACTTTAGCATCTAATACAGCTAATGATGGTTCAGAAGTTGTAACTATACCTGCAATTGCTGATACTGATAATGCAAGGGTAATGGTTGAGGCTGCGGATAATATTTTTTATGCAATGTCTAGCGTGTTTTCAATAAGTAATACGCCTTCTTTTGTTCTTAATAATGCAACAGGAGATCAAGTTGCTTGTAGTATAGATGCGGTTGATTACAATGTAGATATGATAACTGTAAATGGTTTTTCAGAGTCAACTAATTTCACGTCTTCAATCAGTCCTGCTTTGCCAAGCGCAAATGTGGTGTTTACACCTTCAAGTCTAAATTCTGATGGAACGACTCAAGTTACTGTTTCTGGTTTATTAGCAGCTGCAGCAGGAGATTACACAATCACAGTAACAGGCACATCTGCAACACAAACTAAAGCTGTAGATTTATCTTTAACTGTTATTGATGGTATTTGTGCATCTGTTGCTAATACAAGTTATCAAACTAGTACGACTTTAGTTCAATTTGCAGATATAAACAATTCTTCTGGTAAGCCATCTGGTTATAGTGATTATACAGGGTCTACTATTGCAACTCAAACAACAGATGTTAATAGAGGTTCTACTTATCCACTAGTGACTCACCAAAATACAGATGGTGCATATACTTGTGTGACAAGCGTATGGATTGATTGGAATCAAAATTGCTTATTTGAAGCAAATGAAACCTATGACTTAGGTACTGCTTTTAATGTAACAAATGGACCTTCAGGAAACTCTGGTATGATGGTTACTGTACCTTCTGATGCAGTCATAGGAGCAACTACTATGCGTGTAACGACTAAATATGCAGCTGCTTCTAGTTCTTGCGAGAATAGTCATGACGCTGAGGTTGAGGACTATCGTATTAATGTTATGGCTCCACTTTCAGTAGAAGAATTTTCTGGTTTAAGTAGTTTTAATGTTTATCCTAATCCAAATAATGGAGCGTTTGTTATTCAAATGAATAACAATAATCTTGGTAGTGATGTTAATGTTATGGTTTATGATGTTAGAGGACGACGAGTTTTTAATGAGTCTTTTAAAAATTCTACAGAATTTAATCAAACCATAAAATTAAATAATGTGGAGTCTGGACTTTACTTGTTAAGTATTACTGACGGAAAATCTACTGCAACTAAAAAGTTAGTTATTAAATAATCTAACCTTTAAATATAATAAAAAAGGAAGCTTATAGAAGCTTCCTTTTTTTATTTTCCATTAAAATTATTCATGGTGTTATTTATACCTGCAGTACCAAAAGATTTTATTATTTCAGCGCTCTTTTCGTATCGTTCTGGAAGTTTTTTGTTTTCATCTTCTTCCCATTCTCCTAACACATAGTCGACTTGTCTTCCTTTTGTAAAAGCATCACTTATACCAAATCTAAAGCGGTTGTACTTTGAGGAGTTTAATTTTTCTTGAATATCCTTTAGTCCGTTATGTCCACCATCACTACCTTTAGTTTTTATTCTAATAGTCCCAAAAGGTAGATTTAAGTCGTCTGTAATAACAAGTAGATTGTCTAAAGGAATTTTTTCTTTTGTTAGCCAATACAACACAGCTTTACCACTTAAATTCATGTAAGTACTTGGTTTTAGTAAAATAAACGTTCGTCCTTTAAATCTAAATGTTGCTACGTCTCCTAGCTTTTGAGTTTCAAATGTAGCCTCCTCTTTATTAGCTAAAAAGTCTAATATTTTAAAGCCTATGTTATGACGTGTATTCTCATACTTTTCTCCAATGTTACCTAAGCCTACGATTAAAAATTTTTTCATGGGATCTAGTTCTTCTATAAAATTTGAGGATTTATAGTTTGTAAACAGTTTAAAAATCCATTTAAGCATATTGTCTGTTTTTGTAAAAATAAAAAAAGCATCCTAAATTAAAAGGATGCTTTTTTATATTTAATTTTAAAAGAGATTTAGTCTTTTACTGCTGCTACATCATCTGTTTCAGTTGCTGGAACATCATCTGCATCTTCTTCATCATCGTCATCGTCTACTGTTACTGCAGCTCTAGAACGTCTTACTAAACATACAACAGTGTTATCTGGGTGCATGAAAGTGTAAGCTTCATTTTCTAACTTAGTTATGTATAATTTATTACCGATTTTAAGATCTTCGATGTTTGCATCGATAAAATCAGGTAAGTTTCCTGGTAAAGCTTTAACACGTAAGCTACGTCTGTTTTTACGTAATACACCACCACTTCTTACACCTCTTGGGTTACCAATAAAGTTAAGTGGTATATCCATAGTGATTTCTTTGTCTTCAAATACTTGGTAGAAATCTACGTGTAAGATATTATCTGTTACAGGGTGAAATTGAATGTCTTGTAAAATAGCGTTAAAAACTGTTCCACCTTCTAATTCGATTACAACTGTGTGCGCATTTGGTGTGTATACCAATTTAGAGAATGCTAACTCAGCTGCTGAAAAATGAACTGGTTTGTCTCCTCCGTATAGTACGCAAGGAACCTGACCAGCATTACGTAAGGCTTTTGTTGCTTTCTTGCCCACGCTTTCTCTTTGAGATCCGTTGATTGTAATTGACTTCATTTTATTATTTATGTTTAATTATTAAATACGTAATTGATGTAGCTATTACGAACTACATTAAAAATTTTGAACTAATAGATTTATTGTAATGTACATTTTGCATGACTTCAGCAAATAAATCTGCGCAGCTTAAAACTTTTATTTTTTTGCTTTCTTGTTTTAGAGGAATAGAGTCTGTTACAATCAATTCTTCCAATTTAGAATTTTCTATACGCTCATAAGCGTTACCAGATAATATTGGATGTGTACAAATAGCTCTTACGCTTAAAGCGCCACGCTCCATCATTAAATCTGCAGCTTTAGTAAGTGTCCCAGCAGTATCTACCATGTCGTCTACCAAAACAACATTTTTTCCGGTAACATCTCCTATTAATTCCATATGAGAAATAACATTGGCTTTTGCACGTTGTTTGTAGCAAATTACAACGTCACTTTCTAATGCTTTAGAATAGGCGTATGCACGTTTGGATCCTCCCATATCTGGAGAAGCAATAGTCAAATTATCTAACTTTAAATCTTTTAAATATGGTAAAAAGATGGTTGAAGCAAATAAATGATCTACAGGTTTTTCAAAAAATCCTTGTATTTGGTCAGCATGCAAATCCATAGTAATAATTCTAGTAGCTCCAGCTGCTTCTAACATTTTTGCTACTAATTTAGCAGCAATTGGCACTCTAGGTTTATCTTTACGGTCTTGTCTTGCCCAACCAAAGTAAGGTAATACAGCGGTAATGTGTCTTGCAGACGCACGCTTAGCTGCATCAATCATTAATAACATTTCCATTAAGTTTTCCGAACTTGGATTAGTTGATCCAATAATAAAGATACGAGTCCCTCTAATAGATTCTTCGTATGATGGTTGAAACTCTCCATCACTATAGGTAGATGTTATTACTTTGCCTAAATCTGATCCATAAGCATGAGCGATTTTCTCTGCTAACGCTTTACTTTGCGTAATGGAAAATATTTTAGCTTCTGGCTTTGTGTTTGGCATCGTTAATCTGTTGTTTGGTAGCTTTTTATACTACATGATTTTTAATGAGGTGCAAATTTAGTATAATTTTTGAGGATTAAAAGATATTAGACGCTATTTTTAAGTGATATTTCTAAAATATACTTATTTTTGTCATCTCAAATTGCTCAAGTGGCGGAATTGGTAGACGCGTCGGATTCAAAATCCGATTCTTCGGAGTGTGGGTTCGATTCCCACCTTGAGTACTTAAAAAGCCTTTAAAACATTGTTTGTTAATGTTTTAAAGGCTTTTTTGTGTTGTGTAAATAAGTAATTATAAGCGCGTAAAATACTTGTTGTTATTTTGAAGAATCTCTTAATACTATATCAGTTTCTATGGTTTCAACTGTTGTATTTGTTATTTTCTTTTCCAATTTATTTATTAAAAGAGTAGCAGCTCTTTCTCCTATAATTTCTCCATGTTGACTAATTGTACTTAATCTTGGGTTGGAGTGTCTTGCTAAAATTCCGTTTGAGAATGCTAAAACAGATAATTCTGATGGTATTTTAATGCCTTTTTCATTTGCTATTTTCATTGCAGCAATAGCTACAGACTCGTCAGAAGCAATAAGTGCATCGAAAGTATGGTCAAATAATGGTTTTACGACAGCTTCATGTTTTTTATAATATATTTCATGAGTTGTTATTATAATGTCGTCGTCTTTTTCTAAATTATTGTTTTTTAAACCGGCTAAAAAACCTTCGTATCTTAGCTTTCCTATGCTTAAGTCCATGTTTGCACCAGCAAAAGCTATTTTTTTACAGCCTTTATTTTTTAAGTAATTTACAGCATTTACAGATGCCATAAAATCGTTAGTTATTACTTTATCACAATCTATGTCTTCAACCACGCGATCAAACATGACTAAAGGGATCTCTTTAGCAATACAAGATTTAAAATGGTCAAAAGATGCTTCGGTTTCAGTTTCTTCAGCTACTGATAATATAAAACCATCGACTACACCTGTAGATAGCATTTCAATAGTTTCGATTTCTTTGTTAAGTGAGTCGTTAGAGATGCAGGTGATTATTTTATAACCTTTTTTTGTAGCTGTTTTTTCTATTCCTTTTAATACTTGCGCAAAATAGTAGTTAAGCATGTTTGGAATTATAATTCCAATGGTTTTAGTGCGTTGGTTTTTTAAGCTTAATGCGTTAAAATTAGGCGTGTAATTTTTTTCTTTAGCGTATGCTTTTATTTCTTCTGAAGTAGATTTACTAATCTCTGGACTATCGTTTAATGCTTTAGAAACTGTCGAAATTGAAACACTAAAATGATTCGCAATATCTTTTAAAGTAATTTTTTTCATAGTAATTTTATAAATAAACTTCTAGTAACTCACAAGATGTTGAAGATAAAGAAATGTTTTTAATACTTGCAGGAAGTAATAAGGTTTCACCTTTTTTTAATGTAAAAACATCATTTTTCCACTCTATTTGGGTGTTTCCGTCTACACACATGTATATCACAAAGGAATCAAGATTGGAATAATCCTTTGTAATGTTGCCTTCTACTTTTAGAAAATTAGTTTTAAAATATGGCGAATGAACTAAAGTATTAGATTGATTTACGGTTTTGTTATAGTGTGTTTTGTAAGTGTCGTGTACGGAAAAATCTATGACATCTTTAGCTAAATCGTTATGTAATTCTCTTTTTTCACCTGTAGTATTATCAACTCTGTCGTAGTCGTAAATTCTGTATGTAATGTCAGATGTTTGTTGTATTTCGGCTAACAAAACACCAGCTCCAATAGCATGGACACGTCCTGTTGGAATATAAAAAGTATCTCCTTTACTTACAACTTCATGGTTCATTACGTCTAAAATCTTACCATCCTTTAAATATTGTTCATATTGTTTTGGAGATAGGTCTTCTTTAAATCCAATGATTAATTCAGCTTCTTTTTCGGCTTGCATAACATACCACATTTCGTTTTTTCCAAAAGAATTGTGTCTTGATTTAGCGATTTCATTACTTGGGTGAACTTGTATAGATAAAGGTGTTTTTGCATCAATAAATTTAATTAATAGAGGAAAGTTGTTTCCAAATGCAGTATAAACGGTTTCACCTAAAAAATCACCTTTAAACCTTTCGGTTAATTGTTTTAGTGTCAATCCTTTAAGTGGGCCTTCTATTACAAGAGTTTCGTCATTATTAACGTCAGAAATCTCCCATGATTCACCAATCAAATTTTCTGAATAGTTTTTGCCAAGTTCAGTTTTTAGTTTTTCGCCTCCCCAAATTCTGTATTTATAAAGCGGTTGAAATTTTAAAGGGTATAATTCCATAGGTGTAAAAGGTGGTGTTTAAAGTTCAAATTTACCAAACTATAGTTATATTTTATAGTTTTTTGTCAAAGTCTTTTTTTTAGGCTGTATTTAGTTTATAATTTGGCTAGCATTTTTGTTTTTATGTATATTTACCACAACCCTAAAAACTAATTTTATGTTCCAAGAATTTTGGATAAATGTTCAGTATGGTATTAACCATGTACTAGATATTAACGCTTACGACCACGTCTTGTTTTTAATAGTTTTAGCAGTGCCATATCTTTTTAAAGATTGGAAACGTGTGTTATGGCTGGTAACAATGTTTACTGTTGGTCATACAATTTCATTAATTTTAGCTAGTTATGGTAAGGTAAAAATAGATGGTAATTTAATAGAGTTTTTAATTCCTGTTACAATTTTAATAGTGGCTGTTTATAATGTGTTTACAGCAGGTAAGACTGCCAAAAGTCAAAAAATAGGACTTTTATTTGTGTCTACTTTATTTTTTGGATTAGTTCACGGATTTGGATTTGCAAGAGAGTTTAGGATGAGTCTTGACCAAGGCGATAGTAAATTATTACGACTAGCAGAGTTTGCTTTAGGAATAGAAATTGCGCAAATAATTATTGTATTTGTAGTGCTATTTTTAAGTTACATTTTTCAAACCGTATTTAGATTTTCTAAGCGGGATTGGGTTATGGTAATATCTGCAGTTGTTGTTGGATTAGTAATTCCTATGTTGCTAAATAGTCCACTTTTAGACTAGTTATCATTAAAGTTTTCATAAACTTCATATTTAAAATTGTGATTAAAATATGAAGGGATTATCTTCGTTTATATCTAAGCGCGACTTATCATGCGTTTTAATTTCTATTATTTAATTATGTCAGACCTAAAACAACTCAAATACGATAAAGCTTATTTAAGAATTGCAACTGAATGGGGAAAATTATCCTATTGCAAGCGTAAACAAGTTGGTGCTGTTATAGTTAAAGATAGGATGATCATTTCAGACGGTTATAATGGTACGCCTAGCGGATTTGAAAATTTTTGTGAAGACGAGGAAGGTTATACTAAATGGTATGTTTTACATGCAGAAGCTAATGCTATTTTAAAAGTAGCGTCCTCTACACAATCTTGTAAAGGTGCAACCTTGTACATTACAATGTCACCATGTAAGGATTGTAGCAAGTTAATACATCAAGCTGGCATAATACGTGTAGTGTATAATCAAGGTTACAAAGATAATTCTGGTTTAAAATTTTTAGAAAAAGCAGGAATTGATATTCAATTAATAGAGCAATTAGAAGACTAATGTCTAAATCCAAAACATATTTTCCTTTAATAATAGGTGTTGCAATTGCAGCAGGAATCTTTATTGGTGGAAAGTTAAATTTTGGCGATTCATCGGATAGATTATTTACCTCTAATAGTAAAAAGGATAAGCTTAATAGGTTAATAGATTATATTGACTACGAGTACGTAGAGGATGTTAATACTGACAGTATTGTAGATGTTACTGTTAATGGAATATTAGATAACTTAGATCCACACTCGGTTTATATTCCAAAAGAAAATATGCAAAAAGTTGCCGAAAACATGAAAGGTAACTTTGTTGGTATTGGTATAAATTTTTACACATTTAAAGACACTATAACAGTAATTAAAACTATTGAAAATGGTCCAAGTGCAAGAGTAGGTATTGTTGGAGGAGATAGAATCATATCTGCTAATGGCGAGTCGCTTTTGGGTGGAGGTTATAATAACGATACGTTAGTAGATAAGCTTAAAGGAGAGCGTTATACGCAATTGTTGCTAGAAGTGTATAGAAAAGGAGAGCCTAAATTATTAACTTTTAATGTTACTAGAGATGAGGTGCCAATAAAAAGTGTTGACGCAGCATACATGCTAACAAATCAGTTAGGATATATAAAAATTAATCGCTTTGCTGAAAGTACTTATAAAGAGTTTAAAAAGGCATTACTGAGTTTAAAAAAACAAGGAGCAACAAGTCTGGCTTTAGACTTAAGAGGTAATCCTGGTGGTTTTTTAGAGGTTGCAGTAAATATTGTTGACGAGTTTTTGGAAGATGATAAACTAATAGTTTACACAAGAAATAAAAAAGGAAAAGAGGACAGGAGTTATGCAACCAAAAAAGGTGACTTTGAAAAAGGACAGGTGTATGTAATGATAGATGAAAGCTCTGCTTCTGCATCAGAGATTATTGCAGGTGCTTTACAGGATAATGATAAAGGGACTATTGTAGGTAGACGATCTTATGGTAAAGGGTTGGTGCAACGTGAAATGAAACTAGGAGATGGTAGTGCAGTTAGGTTAACTGTGTCAAAATATTATACACCAACAGGACGATCCATCCAACGATCTTATGATAACGGAAATAGAGACTATTATGATGATTATTCTGATCGTTTAAATAGTGGAGAACTTTTAGACGAAAGTAAAATTGAAGTCGCAGACTCCTTAAAGTTTACAACACCAAAAGGAAACATTGTGTATGGAGGAGGAGGTATAATACCTGACGTTTTTGTTCCGTATGACACTAAAATGTTAAACGAAACGTTGACTTTTCTTGAAAAAAGAGGGTATTTAAATAACTTTATTTTTGAGGAATTAGAAAAAGAACGTGAAGTGTATAAAAACATGTCTAAAGAAGACTTTTTTAATAACTTTAAAATCACAGATGAAGTTGTAAAGTCCTTTGAAGACTTTTTAAAAATTAAAACGCGCTCTAATATAGTTTTTGTAGCTTATAAAGAGGAAGTTAAGCATTATCTAAAGGCGACTTTAGCAGAGCAATTATTTGGTTTTGGGGCTTACTTTAAAATCCTAAATAAGCATGATGTAATGATTGATAAGGTTATAGATTTGTCCAATAACCAAAATTAAATCTTATCGTGCACTTTAGTGTGCTTGCCATTATTCCATAAGGTTAAAATATCCGTTCCTACATGAGCACCACTTCCAGAAGCTATGGCAAACTGACTTCTCCAACCAGCTAAAGTACCAGCAACATAAAGGTTGTGTTTTATTAAATGGTCTGTGTTTTCTAGCCAAATCCTATCTTTTTCAATCGCAGCTTTTGGATGTGGTTTAACGTAGTTTTCTAATCCAGATATGGTTAATAAATTAGTGTAGCCAACAGCAATAACGACACGTTTAGTGGTGTAAGTATTTTTATTTGTGGTAACACTGTAGCCTAAATCTATTTCAGTAATCTGTTCCGCTTTTTCCTTGTCAATCTGTAAAACTTCAGGGTAAAGGTTGGATAATTGCGTTAAGCCATCTTCAAGTAGGTCTTTGCCTAAAGTACCTGGTTTTAATCCTAAAACATTATTAAACAATGCGTTTTGTAAATGTGAGCTTTTTTGATGTGTAATTAAGGCTACTTTTTTTCCTTCAGCAAAAGGTTTTTTCAGTCCAGATCCTAAAATTAAAGCGCAAGATAATCCTGCAGCTCCAGCGCCAATTATTATAGTATCAAAATCCATTAGCTTTTACTTTTTAATTCTATTTTTTTTGAAATACGTAAAATATGAACTAAACAAATAGCACATAATGAGGCTAGTATGGTAATTATAGCTACAATACTTTTTCCTTCAAAAAGTGCAGAAAAATTAAGGTTTGTAGCATTGTATATTATTAGAATAACAGATATAATAGTTGTGATGTATGTAAATAGTTTCATTAAAATAATTTTTATAAAAATACAACAATTAGTTTAAAAGCACTTTGATATTGTCTGTAAACAGTTTGACTGCAATTGCTAATAATACTACGCCAAATACTTTTCTAATAATACTAATTCCGTTTTGGCCAATAAGGCGTTCAATACGTTTTGATGTTTTTAAAACAATATAAATTACAATCACGTTTAAGATTACTGCTATTATAATATTTTTAATATCATATTCGGCACGTAACGATAATAACGTGGTTAAACTTCCTGGTCCAGCTATCAAAGGGAAAGCTAACGGAAACACTGATGCAGTTAAAGGGTTAGTGTCTTCTTCTTTATAAAGTGTTATTCCTAAAATCATTTCTAAAGCAATAAAAAACAATATAAATGATCCAGCTACAGCAAAAGAGCTAACGTTAATACCAATAAGGTTTAATATGCTTTTACCTAAAAACAAAAATGAGATTAATATAATTCCAGCTATAATTGATGCTTTTTCACTTTGTATGTGTCCTACTTTTTTGCGTAAATCAATAATTATAGGAATGTTACCTACAATATCGATTACAGCAAAAAGCACCATAAATACAGTAAATATTTCTTTAAAATTAATTGACATGACTCTTGATTTTGATTATTTAAAAATTTTCGGCAAAAGTAGTCTTAATTCATTGAATTGTAGTACTAAACAAGCAATAAGTTTCTTGTTTTAAAATTATAGCTTCTACTTTAGCTAGATACTTTATATTTGCAAAAAAGATATAAGTTATTTTATGTTTCAATTAGGTAAAACTATAGTGTCTGAGGCTATAATCGAAAAGGATTTTATGTGTAATTTATCTGCATGTAAAGGAGCTTGTTGTATTGATGGAGATGCTGGTGCACCTCTAACTAAAGACGAAGCTCAAATATTAGAAGATATTTATCCTAAAGTTAAACCTTTTTTACGTAAAGAAGGTATCGCTGCTATTGAAGCTCAGGGAACATCTATAGTTACAGATTTTGGAGACATAGAAACACCTTTAATCAATGGTGCTGATTGCGCTTATGTTATTTTTGATAAGAAAAAAACTGCGCTTTGTGGTATTGAAGAAGCTTATAATCAAGGCGAGGTTAAATGGAAAAAACCCGTCTCTTGTCATTTGTACCCAATAAGGGTTAAGGATTATACCGAATTTTCTGCTGTAAACTATGATAAATGGGATATCTGTGATGATGCTTGTACTTTAGGAAAAGAATTGCAAGTTCCAATTTACAAATTTGTAAAAGAAGCACTTATCAGAAAATTTGGAGAAGATTGGTATGCTGAGCTTGAAAAGGTTGCAGATACAATGACTAAGTAGTTTTGCAATACTAGCGTCTTTAGTGCCTCCATAAACAGTATATAAATTTAAGTCATTTGTTTTGTTTTGTTTTGGTCAAAAATAAAGCAGAAAAATAGGTGTATCTCTTTCTTACTTTTTACTTAAAAAGATAAAAGGAGTAGTAACATTTTAGTTAGTCTACTTTTAAAAAAAATAAGTAATTTTTAACTTTAAACAAGTTTAATTTTGATGCTAATTAGTGTTAGACTTTAAAGTGATTTTCTATTCTAGTAACACTTATTGTTTTACGTTGTTAATTAGCAAAATTTGGTTGCAAATACATTTAAGAATACAAAGTTTTTTTAATGAATTTTATTTTGTTTTTTAATAATCATTTCAAAATATATTTTTTGCGTTTATCTGTATGTTGCTGATAAATAAGATGGTATAAAACTGCTTTTAGCTAAAGGTTTCATAGCGACTACAGTGTTAGTCAGTTAGCAGGTTGGTACATATTTAAAATTATGTACAATAAAAAATGACCATTAAACTACAAATTATTTTTGTTTGTTTATGTGTTTTTATGGATTAATTTCAATGTTAAAAAAATATTAAAATGTTAAAAAATCCGAAACGCCAACAACAGCCACTTGTAGACCTACATTTCAACAATCGATGTTAAAAACTTTGGAAACATTTAGCTTAAACAACCTTTTTAAATCATAGATTATTTCCAATCTTTGTTAGTCCCAAGTCAAAGCTTAAAGTCGCAAATTATAATCACAGAAAAACACAATACAATGTCGCAAGAAGTAGAGCCAATTTTAGCAGAAAATAAAGATAGATTCGTAATTTTTCCTATTCAACACCATGATCTATGGGAATGGTATAAAAAATCAGAAGCTAGCTTTTGGACTGCAGAAGAGATTGACTTACATCAGGATCTTACAGATTGGAAAAACAAGTTAAATGATGACGAGCGTTATTTTATAAAACACATTTTAGCATTTTTTGCTGCTAGTGATGGAATTGTAAATGAAAACTTAGCAGAAAACTTTGTTAACGAAGTACAATACAGTGAAGCTAAATTCTTTTATGGTTTTCAAATCATGATGGAAAATATACACAGTGAAACGTATTCTCTTTTAATCGATACTTACGTTAAAGACGAAAAAGAAAAAGACGGTTTATTTCATGCGATAGATACTTTTCCTGCTATTAAGAAAAAAGCAGATTGGGCTTTAAAATGGATTGAGTCTGATAGTTTTGCAGAGCGTTTAATTGCATTTGCAGCTGTAGAAGGTATCTTTTTCTCAGGTGCATTTTGTTCAATATTCTGGTTAAAAAAACGTGGTTTAATGCCAGGATTAACATTCTCTAACGAGTTAATTTCTCGTGATGAAGGTGTACACTGTGATTTTGCAGTACACTTACATGAAAATCACTTAGTAAATAAAGTGCCAAAAGATCGTATTAGAGAAATTTTAATTGATGCTTTAAATATTGAGCGTGAGTTTATTACAGAGTCTCTTCCTGCTAGTTTAATTGGGATGAATGCTAAATTAATGTCACAATATTTAGAGTTTGTAACTGATAGATTATTAGGAGAATTAGGTTGTGAAAAAGAATATAACACAACTAATCCGTTTGATTTTATGGATATGATTTCCCTACAAGGAAAAACAAACTTTTTCGAGAAAAGAGTATCAGAATATCAAAAAGCTGGTGTCCTTAATAAAGAAGAAGAATCAGACAAATTTAGTTTTGATGCCGATTTTTAGGCAATAAAACTTCAGTTCTAAAGGGTTTAGTGTAATCTACAAAACCAATATTTAGAGTCAACAAAATTTAAAATTAATAACAACGGTTATATTTTCGGCTTTAAGCCAAAAACAACCAATTGTTAGTATAAATTACCCCTTACAACTAAATTTAACAAGCTGTTAATCAGTCTGTTTTAAATTTGGAATAAAAAATTAACCCTTTTTCTGAAATGGTGTTCAGAAATAAATAAAACGTGTAAAAGTATGTATGTAATCAAAAGAGACGGAAGAAAAGAGCAAATCATGTTCGATAAGATCACAGCAAGAGTAAGAAAACTTTGCTATGGATTAAATGAGTTAGTAGATCCATTAAAAGTTGCCATGCGTGTGATTGAAGGGTTATATGATGGAGTAACAACTAGTGAACTTGATAATTTAGCAGCAGAGGTTGCAGCAACTATGACAACAGCTCATCCGGATTATGCTAGATTAGCAGCACGTATATCTGTATCTAATCTACATAAAAATACTAAAAAGACGTTTTCAGAGGTAATGCACGACCTTTATGTTTACGTTAACCCAAGAACAGGTAAAAAAGCACCTTTATTATCTGACGAAGTATATAACGTTATTCAAGAAAATAAGGATAGACTAGACTCTACTATTATATATAACAGAGATTTTGGATACGATTATTTTGGGTTTAAAACACTAGAGCGTTCTTATCTATTAAAAATAAATGGTAAAATAGCAGAGCGTCCACAACATATGTTAATGCGTGTTTCAATAGGTATACATTTAAACGATTTAGATGCAGCTATTGAGACTTACGAGTTAATGTCCAAAAAATACTTTACACACGCAACACCTACACTTTTTAACTCTGGTACACCAAAACCACAAATGTCTTCTTGCTTTTTATTAACCATGAAGGATGATAGTATTGATGGGATTTATGATACTTTAAAGCAAACAGCTAGAATATCTCAGTCAGCTGGTGGTATTGGATTATCTGTACATAACGTACGTGCTACAGGTAGTTACATTGCAGGAACAAATGGTACATCAAATGGTATCGTACCAATGTTACAAGTATTTAATGATACTGCACGTTATGTAGATCAAGGAGGTGGAAAGCGTAAAGGAAGTTTTGCTATCTATCTAGAACCTTGGCATGCAGATATTTTTGAATTTTTGGATTTAAAAAAGAATCATGGTAAAGAGGAAATGAGAGCAAGAGATTTATTCTATGCTATGTGGATTCCAGATTTATTCATGAAACGTGTACAAGAAGATAGCACATGGACTTTAATGTGTCCAAATGAATGTCCAGGAATGGCAGATGTACACAGTGACGTATTTGAAGCCTTATATATTAAGTATGAAACAGAAGGTAAAGGTCGTAAAACCATTAAGGCTAGAGAGCTTTGGGAAAAAATCCTAGAATCTCAAATCGAAACGGGAACACCTTACATGTTATATAAAGATGCGGCTAACCGTAAGACAAACCAAAGTAACTTAGGGACTATCAAGTCGTCTAACTTATGTACAGAGATTATGGAATACACAGCTCCAGATGAGGTAGCTGTTTGTAACTTAGCGTCTATAGCATTACCAATGTTTATTAAAAATGGCGAGTTTGACCACAAGGAGTTATTCCGTATAACTAAACGCGTAACAAAAAACTTAAACCGAGTAATTGACCGTAATTACTATCCAGTAGAAGAAGCTAAAAACTCTAACATGCGTCACAGACCAGTAGGTTTAGGTGTGCAAGGTCTAGCAGATACGTTTATTAAATTACGTATGCCTTTTACAAGTGATGAAGCTAAAGCATTAAATCAAGATATATTTGAAACGCTTTACTATGCTGCTGTAACAGCAAGTATGGAAGAAGCAAAAGCAGATGGACCATACCAAACTTATGAAGGATCTCCTATTAGTAAAGGACAATTCCAACATAACCTATGGAATATCCAAGAGGACACGTTAAGTGGTCGTTGGGATTGGGATAAGTTAAGAGCAGATGTTATGAAACATGGTGTTCGTAACTCGTTATTAGTCGCTCCAATGCCTACAGCCTCTACAAGTCAAATATTAGGTAATAACGAGTGTTTTGAGCCTTACACATCTAATATTTATACGCGTCGTGTATTATCAGGAGAGTTTATTGTAGTAAACAAACATTTATTAGAAGACTTAGTAGAATTAGGACTTTGGAATGATAGTTTAAAAAACGAAATCATGCGTGCTAATGGATCTGTACAAGGTGTAGAGGCTATACCGCAACACATTAAAGATTTATATAAAACAGTATGGGAGTTAAGTATGAAAGATATAATAGATATGTCTCGTCAAAGAGGATATTTTATTGATCAATCACAATCACTTAACTTGTTTTTAGAAGGTGCTACTATGGCTAAATTAACGTCAATGCATTTTTACGCTTGGAAGAGTGGATTAAAAACAGGTATGTATTACTTACGTACTAAGAGTGCAGTAGATGCTATTAAATTTACTGTAGAAAAAGAGAAAAAAGCAGAACCTATTGCAGAAGCAGTAGAGGTTGTGGATACAGAAGCTATATTACAAAAGCAACAACAAGCAGCTAACACAGCAGCTAAATTTGCTAATACAGCTAGTGCAGAAGCAGAACCTATGACAGCAGAAGAAATGAAAGCATTAATCGCTCAGGCTAAAGAAGCGGAAGGTGATGACTGCTTAATGTGTGGTTCTTAATAATCTACTAGTAAGATTATAAACTTGCTAGTATTAAGTGTTATATGAAAAAAAGCATCCATATTTGGATGCTTTTTTTTGTTTAAAAACTACAATAAATACTATATTACTAGACTAAAGTAAAGTTTTAATGGAGGTATCTCAAAGTATAATATTACAATCAGAATGTAAACATTGTGAAACACCAGTTAAAGAAGACCACTCTTTTTGTTCTGAATGTGGTTTTCCATTAAAAGGAAGTGATCAGGATGTTGCTAAGTTTTATGCTAAACGCGTAATGGATAAGCGTAAAACAAACAATGCTCACGAAAAAATAAAAGCTGCTAGAAAAACACTATTTATAATAGCAGCAATTATAACCGTTTTTGGTTTTTTTATCTATTATAAAACACAAGATTTAGTGCCTTTAACCATAAATTTAGTAGTAAGTGTTGTGTATGTTGTTTTAGGTGTTTGGTCTAAACAGCGACCTTTAATTGCATTAATTTTGGGCTTATTGTTATACTTAACTTTAATTATTATTACAGCTATTGCAGATCCATTAACACTAGTCGCAGGAATACTATGGAAAATATTAATCATTGGATATTTAGCCAAAGGGATTTATTCGGCATCCTCAATAAATAAGGTTGCTTAATGATTATTTTGTGTAAAAATTGTAATTATATTTTTGAAACAGAAGTAAAGTTTTGTTCGCAATGTGGACAAGCTGTTGTTAAAAATGTATCTTCTACTAAACTTAAAAAAGTAGCCACTATCATTGGTTTTTACGTAGCCATGTTAGTGTATATGCTATTAGTGTATTATGTAGAGACTACGTTTCCTAATAATTTAGAAGCCGAAATTATTGTAGTCATAGGTTTTGCATGTATTGTATTGGGTTTTGCATCATTTGATTTAAAACCTGTATTACAATTATATAACAACAAAGCTATTAAGTTTAAGCATATAGTTTTTGCGGTTATTACACCTGTAGTAACAAGCTTTGTAGTTTATTTTTTTATTGGATTTATAAATAGTTTAGTAGCAGAAGGCGCATCTGTTAACTATTTTCAGGAGTATTTGTATTTAGATTATCCTTTATTTTGGGCCACTTTTTTTATAGCTTTAATGCCTGCGGTTATTGAAGAGTTAGCATTTAGAGGTGTGCTTTTTAACGCCTTAAAAGAGGTTACAACTACAAGATTAACCATTATTGCTACTGCATTTTTATTTGCGGTCATTCACTTTTCTATATTCTCCTTTTTATGGATTTTCCCGTTTGGATTATTATTAGGGTTTTTAAGAAGTCGTTACAATACGCTATGGCTAGGAATGATTATTCATTTTATCCATAATTTTATAATTTTAATGATTGATTATTATAATTTCTACAATTATTAATAAAAAAAAAGCATCCAATTTCTGGATGCTTTTTTAATAAATTATATCGTGTCTAACTAGTTTTGTGCCATTAAAGCAAAAAACTTATCAATGTTAGGTAGTATTAAAATACGCGTACGTCTGTTTCTAGAACGTCCTTCGCTAGTGTCGTTATCTGTAACTGGTTTATAGCTGCTTCTACCAGATGCAATTAATTTTTCTGGTGCAACACCAAAGTCTTTTTGTAGTTTTCTAACTACAGAAGTGGCACGTAAGACACTTAAATCCCAGTTGTCTGCAACTTTATCTGTACTGATTGTTCTAGAGTCTGTATGACCTTCAATCATGACATCTAAGCTAGGCTCTGAGTTAATAACGTCTGCTAATTTTTGTAAGATTTTATCAGCTTTTTTGCTAACTCTGTAGCTTCCGCTGTTAAATAACATTTTATCAGAAATAGAAATCATAACTACAGTTTCCTCGATGCTAATCGCGATATCATCACTTTCATCTAAATCTGTAGTGTCAACAAAACGTTTTAAATTTAATGATACAGCCATATTCATTGAGTCTTCCAATGTTGTAACATATTTCATTACCTCTGGACTTACACGACTTAACGTTTCGCGCATACCAACTTTAGCTTTTTCAGAAATAACAGCTTTGTTTCCAACTGCATCAAATTTAGTTTGATTTTCTTCAGTTAATACACCTACTTCATTAGTCAGATTATTAATTTTAGAATTATACTCGTTAACTCTAGCTTCAATTTT
The DNA here is from genome assembly GCF_000518485.1 of Olleya marilimosa CAM030. Taxonomy (GTDB): domain Bacteria; phylum Bacteroidota; class Bacteroidia; order Flavobacteriales; family Flavobacteriaceae; genus Olleya; species Olleya marilimosa. The sequence continues at coordinate 106,017 of NZ_KI912443.1, forward strand.
TGCAAATTTAGCTTCTAATTCTTCTTTTTCAACCTGAGTCTTTTGTAATTCACTTGTTATTTCTCCTTTTTCTTGTTCTAAAGCAACAAATTTCTTTTTAGAAACACATGATGACAATATTACTAAAGCGAATAAGGCTATTGATGTTTTTTTCATAAATACATTAATTTTTAGTTATAATATTTACGAATACAATATTGTTTTGGATGTTTTAAACTTTGTTTTGGTAATATTTTACAAGTTGTTTTAATAAGGGTTAATGTTGTAATGTATTGATTGTGTGTGGTTAAAAGGTGAGTATTACGTGTTTCTTTTTTTTTAAATGAACGACATTTACTTTATAATTAAGTAGCTAACCAAAGTTACATGCACTTGTTTTTTCTGTTTTTAAATATTTAATTTAGCTAAAAGTAATAATGAATATTAAATTAAAATGGATACTAAACTTAAAGAGGTTGCAGGTGTATTTTTTAAATTAGGTTGTTTTGCTTTTGGTGGACCAGCTGCACATATTGCAATGATGGAGGAGGAGGTTGTAACCAAACGTAAATGGATGACTAGAGCTTATTTTTTAGATTTAATAGGCACTACTAATCTAATTCCAGGACCAAATTCTACCGAAATGACGATGCATTGTGGTTATGAACGTGCTGGTAAAAAGGGATTGTTTATAGCAGGAATTGCATTTATATTTCCTGCCATTATAATTACAGCAGTATTAGCTTATTTGTATGTTAAGTATGGTAATCTTCCTGAGGTTGCACCTTTTATTATTGGTATTAAGCCAGCTGTTCTAGCAATTATTGCTTCTGCAATTATCAAACTGGGTAAAAAAGCTATAAAAACGTTGGAGCTAGGATTAATAGGCTTATTAGTTTTCATAGCCAGTTTGTTGGGTGTTAATGAGATTTTAGCGCTGCTTTTAGCAGGTATAATTGGTATGTTATATTTTTATTTTAAGAATAAATCATCTAATTCGATTCAAACAATTGTGCCATTTTTTTTGATCAGTGGTCTAAGTACTTCACTTTTAAAAATAACAGCAATTAATGTGTTTTGGATCTTTTTAAAAGTTGGTGCTATATTGTACGGAAGCGGTTATGTGTTGTTTGCTTATTTGGATGCCGAGTTAGTAACTAAGGGATGGTTAACTAGGGTTGAGTTATTGGATGCAATTGCTGTTGGCCAATTTACACCTGGTCCAGTATTATCTACCTCCACATTTATTGGTTACCAACTCTCTGGTTTTGCAGGTGCCTTAGCTGCAACAACAGGTATATTTTTACCTTCTTTTTTATTTGTTCTTATTTTAAATCCATTGATTCCAAAAATGCAAAAATCTAGTTTATTGCGCTATTTTTTGGATGCTGTAAATGTTGCAGCAGTTGCAGTTATGTTAGCGGTTTTAGTGGTAATGACAAAAGACACTTTAATTGATTGGCAAACCATTGTAATAGCGTTGTTAGCTTTATTATTAGTATTTAAAACTAAAGTTAGTACTATTTGGGTGATTATAATTGGAGCTGTTTTAGGTTATTTACTTTATAGATTTATGTAAACAAAAAAAAGCTACCTGATAAGGGTAGCTTTTTTTGCTTTAAAGTTTATTAATTTATTCTTCTTCCAGAGTTGCAGGAGTAACAGAAGCATCATGTGCGTTATGGTACTCTTCTAAAAGATTCATAGTTGCGCTAAGTAAATCTTTAGTTTCTGATAATAAATTAAAATATAATGTCGTGTTTTTAGGACTAGATTCTTCAGTTCTTGTACGCTCTACTTGTTTTAATATTTTAGAGGTTACAAGTTCCATTATTTCATTTTTTCTTCCTAAGATATCTCCAATTTGCTCAAATGAACGTGAGTTAAAAGCATTTTGAGTATTGTTGAAAAATAAATCAAAACGCTCATCAATTTCTTTAAGCTCTTTTATTTGACTGAACTTTAATTTTTTATGGTTGTTGTTTACATGTTTATGACTCATTTTAGTAATGTAGTCCAACGACTGTGTCATATCTTGTAAATACCCTAAAATATTAATATAAAAGTTACTTGCATTTAAACTAGATTCATCTAAATTTTTAATAAAATAGAAGATGTTGTCTCTTAGTGCATCCACTTCCGTAGAAAGCTTTATAACTTGTTTTTTATTCTTTTTAAGCAATGCGCTATCTTGTTTAGCTAAACCGTTAATAGCATTAGTGTAAATTTTATTTCCTCTTTTTACAACGTTAGCAATGTTCTTAGCACTTTCGTGAATAACACCTTGTACAGAGCTGCTTTCTGAGTCTGTTAAGCTGTCTTCTGGTGCAATTTTGTTAGATGTTTCCTTATGTGATAAATAGTTTCTAACTAATAAAATAGCAGTAAGTAATAATAATATTGGTGTCATCACTTTAGGATTCCACTTAATTAAAAAGACAACAGTTCCTGCTGCAAAAAAGGCTCCAATAGCAGTTCCAAACCAACCACCAATTACATTTAGTACACCAGCTACTCTATAAACAGCACTCTCACGTCCCCAAGCACGATCTGCAAATGATGTACCCATTGCTACCATAAATGTAACATAAGTTGTAGATAATGGTAGTTTCATTGATGTTGCAATTGCAATTAATACACCTGCAACCATAAGGTTAACTGATGCTCTAATCATATCAAAAGCAGGTAAATCTTTACTTTGTGTTTTAGTTAAAGCTTTAGCGCTAGGCTTTTGAAAGCTTTTGTCAATCTTAGCTTGTGTTGATTTAGGTACAATTGCGCTAAAGTAATCAGATAACGCTGATGTTCCTTTTACAATTCCTCTAGACAGCATGTTTGGTTCAAACTTTTCATGCGTATCACCTTGGCTTGATAAGTTAATTTCAGTTTCGGCAACTGTTTTTGCTTTTTTAGAAAACCATAACGTTAATACCATAATAGCTCCAGAGATGAACAATAATAAAGGTTCTGCTGGTACTTTTTTCTCTAATATAGCCATAGAGAAATCTGCTGGTAACGTTCCTGATGTAGTAAATGCTGTTTGCATAGCATCAAACGAGTGGTATGCTGCCATAGGTACACCAATAAAGTTAACCAAATCATTTCCAGAAAAAGCTAATGCTAAACCAAAAGTTCCAACCGCAATTACGATTATTAAAACACTTTTTTTAGTGATTTTTTGAAAAGCATAAGAAAATAATGTCCATACAATTACACTTCCAATTAGTATGTATAATTCATTTCCTTCAACAACACCATTAATGCTTTTGTAAAAAGGTGTGCCTTTAAGCCCTTTTAAGAATATAAAGTATGTGATTGAAGCTAAAGAGATTCCTCCAAAAATAGCACCGAAATATTTAGATTTTGTTTCGTATTGAAATGTAAATATTAAACGTGAAACCCACTGTACTAATGCACCAACTGTAAATGCTATAAAGACTGACATTACAATTCCGGTAATAATCTCGATAGCTTTTTTGGTGTTTATATAGTCACCTAAGTCTGCAAATGTTTGTGTGTCTGAAGCACTAATTTTAATTAATGACATTACAACCGCAGCACCAAGTAAGTTAAATACAATAGAAACGGTAGTGGATGTAGGTAATCCTAATGTGTTAAAAAAGTCAAGAAGTAAGATGTCAGTAATCATTACTGCCATAAAAATGTACATGATTTCTTCAAAACTAAACATAGCAGGTACAAAAATACCTTTACGAGCAACTTCCATCATTCCGCTTGAAAATACAGCTCCAATAAAAATTCCTAAACTAGCAACTATCATAATAGTACGCATAGAAATAGCCTTAGAGCCTATTGCTGAGTTTAAGAAGTTGATGGCATCATTACTAACACCTACAACAATATCAACTACTGCTAATATTGTTATGGCAATCAACATAAATAAATAAATATTATCCATAATTTTTAATTAAAATAAGTTTGCAAATATCTTTACTGTTTTCGAGTGCAATGTTATGACAATGTTATGTTTTTTTTGTTAAAAATGTAGGTCAAATCCAAGTCTAAAGGTAATATTATCTTGGTTACCACTTACAGTTGTGTAACTTAAGTCGGTTTGTACTTTTAATTTGTGACCTACAATGTATCTAGAGCCACCTAAAGTATACTGATCCGTTGGTAAGTTTCCTGTTATGGCATCATAAGTTACGGTAGTGTATCTAGCTGCAATTTCATAATTACTTTTAAACAGATAACCAGCTTGAAGGTTAAGTGCATTACCAGTAAGTACGACATCACCAGTAGGTGTTAAACCATCTGTGTCAATAGCTATTGGTTGATCAGCATCTCTGTTTGCATATTCTCCCATAAAACTAAATCCTTTGTATTTAAACATTGCATCTGCAAAAATAGTAGACACATTAGTTTCATACAATGAACCATCGCTTTTAAACATATAATTTCCTAAACCGCTTCGTTCTCTAACAGCATTTTCGTTAAAGTTGTAAGTAAAACCTAACATTAGTTTTGGTTTCGCTTCTCTTTTTAAGTCAGCCTGGACATAATCACCTTTTGATTGAAACTTGCCAAAAGGTAAAAACTCTACACGAGCTGTATATTGAAGTCCACCTTCATTACCTTCTGAAACATTTCGACCTTCACCTTGAGAAATTGCTAATTTTTCACGCATTAAAAAATTGTCACCTAATTTTGATGTATGACGTAATTGAACACCTAAGTCACGATCAATATTAAAACGACTATTTAATAAAGAACGGTCAATTAATTGAAGATTTGCTGAAGATACAACACGCTCTATATTACCAGGTAATTTTGTTTGTCCAGCCCAAAGCTCCCAATTATCTGCAAATTGCCACATAATAACAGCGTCTAGAATGTATCTAGGTGTGTTACGGTTAAATTGATTTGCTCCAGAAAGATCTCTGTTAGATAAACCTAATTCTATTTTGTATTTTAATTTTGGACTGTAGGCAAAACCATCAAACTTTAAACGTGCACGTCGCACAATAAAATTGTGTTCTGGACTTGTATATTGCGACCCATCATGATCCCAAGAGGATATAGATCTAACTTGAAAGCGAGGTGCAAATTTTATGCTAAAAGAACTGTCCTTTGCTGTAAAATTAATAAGTCCTTTACCAAAAGAGGTGTCGCTAATTTCTTGCGCATAAGCAGACAGCGTCAAGCACAACAATAGTGCAATGGATAAAATAAGTTTCATTATAAGGTATTAGTTTTTGTCGCTGCAAATAAATAACTCTAATGTTAACTTAATGTTTCCTAAGTATTAACCTTTTAAATTTTAACGAAAAAAGACTGCTTTGGCCAAAAGCAGTCTCATTAGAAATCATAATAATGTAGTCGACAAAAACTAATAGATTATATGACATACTAATTGTGTTGTCTTAAGACAGTAACAAATATCAACATACAAAGTGATTTTAATGTAATGCTAATATTATGTAATTATTAAGTGTTGTTATGTTAATTAATGTTTCTTAAGGTTTGATTTTTAGGTACCTAAAATTCCAATGTTAATTTAATGTTACCTAAATGTTGCATAAATGTTATCTAATATGTATCTTTGAGATATAATGTTAAAACCCATAATTATGAAGAAATCAATTTTAGTTTCAATTGCTTTTTTATTTACTGTGGTTTCTTTTGCTCAAGACAAAAGAGATTTAAAACTTAATAAAAACACTAATTTAATAGAAGTTGTTTATTATCACGACAATGGAGTTGTAAGCCAAACTGGTGCTTACACTACAGATGGTAAGCTACAAGGTGAGTGGTTAAGTTTTGACGCAGCAGGCAAGAAACAAGTTTCAGCAAATTATGATAATGGTAAAAAAGTCGGCAAGTGGTTTTATTGGAATGAAACCACTCTTAAAGAAGTAGATTATACTAATAACAAAATTGCTAATGTTAGCGAGTGGGAAGTGAAAAATCCAGTAGCTATTAGTAACTAAGTTATACACATCAAAAAAAAAGCCTTGCATATGCAAGGCTTTTTTTTTGATGTGTATTTAGGTTTAGTTGATTGTCCAACCAGCTCCCCAAGATGTGTAGTCTGTTCCAGTAGCTGTGTCTTCGCCAGTGAAAAAGTCAGCATCTGTAAAAGTTATAGTAGTATCGTTTTTAACTTTAGTTAAAACGTCAACAAAAGTTACTCCTGTTACTTGTAGGTCATCGCTTACAACTCCGTTTCCTGTGTCAGCATCATCTAAATCAAAACCTTCAGCATATCCTGTTATCATGATATTGCTAAATAATCCTTGAGTACCAGCTCTTAATCTAACAGCTTCTGATGAGTTAGCCGATCCTTCACCAATAATAGTTACGTTGTTTACAGTTGGTTTAGAGAATATTCCTGTTGCATTACTAAAGTCAGTATTGTATCCATCTGCTTCAATTGCTTTATCATCTGTTGCTCTGTTAGAGATGTAAACATTGTTTAATGTTCCAGAAAAACCTTCTGTCCAATCTACTGAGTCATCTTCTGCATTGATTACAGAGACGTAGCTTGCATTAACTGTTCCACCAAAAAACTCAATTCCATCATCTTTTCCTGCATAAGCTTGGATGTAATTAACAGATGTTCCGTTACCTACACCATAAAAAGAGAATCCGTTATTTTCAGATTGTCCATCAGCTGCACCACCAGAATACTCTACACGTACATAGCTTAAAGATCCAGAATTATCGTTTGCAACATTTCCACCGTAAGGTAAACTTGCAATTTCAGAAGTTGCAGTGTTTGTTCCTGTAACAGAGTTGATAGGTGCTTTTCCTAGTAAGATTAATCCTCCCCAATCTCCAGCAGCAGGACTTGCAGCGTCAGATGTAAAAACAATAGGGCAATCTGCAGTACCATTAGCTATGATTTGTGCACCTTGAGATATTGCAATATATACATCTGCTCCAGATGATAATGCCTTAATAGTCATACATGGCGGAATAGTCAAAGTGGTTCCACTTGCCATAATTAAAGATCCATTTAACTTATAAGTGTTGTTAGCATCTAATGTTAAGTCTTCAGTATAAGTACCAGACAAGAAAATAGTTGAAGGGTCAGTTGGACCTCCTCCAGACGTGTTGTTTGTTACACTGTTGTCGTTAATTACAATATCAGATGTGTCATCAGTAGAGCAAGAGAATACTGTTGCTGCTAATGCTAAGCCTAAAATTATTTGTTTTTTCATTGTTTTTAGTTTTTTAGTTGTATTATGTTTTTGTGTTATATTTATTAAAATTTATATTTAAGTTGAAGTCCTAAATTCATACCTCTTTTGTAATCTGTAACACCTTTTCCGTTTGCAGACACTACTAATACATCGCCTTGATTTTGGTCTTCTCTAACGTATTGGATAGTTGGGTTTAAAAGATTTTTAGCGCTTAAGTTGATTTCAAAATTATCATTGATTGTATTTTTCCAGATAAAGTCTAAAGTTGGAACACTTTTTTCTACAATGTTACCTAAGTCACCAGAACCTAATGCATCGATACGATCAGAGAAGTATGAAAATACTAAGTTGGCAACAGGCTTATAGTTTTTAAAGGTTGGTGAGTAGCTGATGTCTGCATTTAAGATAAATGGCGAAGCACCTTGTAATTCGTCTTCGGTTTTATTAAAAGCTAAATCAAATGTTCCATCTATGTTTTCATATAAATCTTGATTAGTTTTCATGTACGTTGCATTAACTCCAAATGATAAATTGGTGTTTTGATCTGCATCAACTAATAGGTCTTTTCTTAATTCTACTTCAACACCATAAACAGTTGCTTGATCTCCTGTTCTAACATAACGTTGAGTACCTGTTGCATCACCAACAACAACAAGATTTATTGGATTGTCAATTTGTTTGGTAAATGCACCTATTGAAAAGATTTCACTTTTACTAAAAAACCACTCATATTTTAAATCAATATTTAAAACCTCAGAGTAACCAAGTGCATCTGGATTACCACCAATACGTGTAGATACGTCTTCGTAAACAAAAGGAGCTATTTCTTTAAACTCTGGTGTAGATACAGTTTTGCTTGCAGATAATCTTAGGTTTTGATCATCCGTTAGGCTATATTTAACGTTTAAACTAGGTAAAATAAATGTTTCTTCAGATACTTTAGAGTCCACACCATTGTTTCCTAAGTTAATCACATTGTAATCAATACTTTGTTCAAAATTTTCTAATCTTACGCCAGGTACAAACAACCATTTTTCTCCTGCTTTAATTTGGGCATCTACATAACCAGCATAAATGTTAAGCTTACCATTATAAGTGTTTTCAAAAAGTCCAGGTCTGTTAGTGTTAGAAAGTGTTGGGTAAGGTTTTAGTACTTTAATTTCGTATAAACCATTAGATGAAGGATTAAGATTTAAGTTGTCAAGATTAAACACTGAATCAAAATTATTAACATCTGTTATTTGATAATCGCTATCAACTATATCGTAACCATATCTAACATTATTAAATTGTCTTGTTTTGTTACGACCATTGTATCCAAAATTAAATTTTAGATTGTCATTAACCTCATAAGCTAAATTAATACGTCCATTGTACTCATCATCTTCAATTTTTTGAAAGTAACGTTGGTTATCAAATACTACATTGCTGTAAAAGGTTGGGTTTGTTGTTGGGTCATTATCTAAAGCGTAGTCGTAGTTTTCTACACTAAAACGCTTACGGTCTGGTTGGTCTGAAAACACTTTGTTGTATCCAAATCCCCAATCTAATTCAAAATTACCCGATTTGTGATTTCCTATTAATTGATTGACAAACATTTTAGTTTGGTCAAATTGTATGTTTTGTTGGTAAAACCCTTTGTCTGTGTTTAAAATAGCATCTCTACTTCTTCCTTGACCATCTGTACCATAATATCCTACTTCGTCAGAAGAACTATTAATAAATACTGAGTTAAAGCTTAAGTTATTATCAGAGTTTATTTTGTAATTGATGTTTGCCATAGCTGTTGATGTTGTAGAGTATTCAAACTCTTCTGCAGCTTCAAACGCTTTTTTCTCTACTGTAGAAAAATCTACAGATCGACCTTGTCTATACTCGTAATTGTTTTCAAATCCACCAGTAACAAAAAAGCTTAATCTAGAACCGTTTTCAAAATTAAATGAACTACCTCCAGATGCACCATAGGCAACATTAATAGGTGTGTCTATAGCTACAGGATCTACACCATGAGATAGAATAATTGCAAATGGGTTATGCTCGTTTCTTCCGTAAAATCCAAAATAACCAGTACCTTCACTACGTACAAAGTTTTTATCTACAGCATTAGTGTTAAATCCACTGCCTGTAAAAGCATCTACAAAACTTCCTCCTTTATGTTCTTTAGAGGTAATGTCTACATTACCTGCAGCAAAATCTCCGTAAAATTGAGCTGCATAAGCTTTACTAATGGATACATTTTGGATAACATCCGAAGAGAATAAATTTAAATCTATGTTTTTCTTGTTAACGTCATTAGATGGTAATGATAATCCATTCATGGTTGTGTTAAGGTATCTGTCTCCAAGACCTCTTACATATACGTTGCTTGATCCTTCTTGTTTAGACACTCCAGATATTTTAGCAACAGCACCAGCAGCATCACTTACTCCTTTTCTAGATAACTCTTCTGCACCAATACTCTGTTTGATTTCGATAGCTTTTTTTTGATCTAGTAATAAAGCGGTTTCACTTTCACGTTTGGTAGTAACAGTTTCAAGTATTACTTCGTCTAAAGACGCAGCACTGGCTCCCATTGCAACATTAATAGTTGTTGTTTTTCCGGCTTCAACAATTGCAGCTATAGTTTGTGTTTGATAACCAACAAAACTAAATTCTACATTGTATGAACCTGGTTTTAAGTCTGAAAACAAATATTTACCATTGTCATCAGACGTTGTACCTATAGTAGTGCCAGTAATTAAAATGTTGGCAAAAGCAAGAGGTTCGTCGTTAAATTCTTTATCAGTTAAAGTTCCTGATATTGATCCATTTTGAGAATAAGTTACGATGCTAAATAAAGCAAAAACTAAGTATGTTAAATTTTTCATTTTGACTATTAAAATTCTTGGTGCAAAGAAACCTTGATATTGTAAAGTCAAGGTTAACTGCAGATTAATAGTTAGTCACCAAAAAGTTAGCTAAAGGTTACCAGAATAGTTTTAGTGTTACTTTTTCAAAACATTAAGTTAACATTAGAAAGTACTTTGCTTTATTATTCAAATAGTTATCTTGCAATACTAAATTTTGAATATGAATTGGGAACAATTATTATCGTTAAAACGCTTTGGCGACACTAATAAAAGATTAAGAAAAGAACAAGATGAAACTAGATTAGGGTTTGAAGTAGACTATGATCGTGTTATTTTTTCGTCAGAGTTTAGAAGTCTACAGGATAAAACTCAAGTTATTCCTTTGTCTAAAACTGATTTTGTACATACGCGATTAACACATAGTTTAGAGGTGAGTGTTGTAGGACGTTCTTTAGGTAGAAAAGTAGGACAAAAAATTTTAGAAAAGCATCCACATCTTCAAAATATACATGGCTATTTACCAAACGATTTTGGAGCAATTGTAGCTTCAGCAGCATTAGCACATGATATAGGTAATCCGCCTTTTGGTCATTCTGGAGAAAAAGCAATTGGCGAATTTTTTATCTCTGGAGAAGGTCAGCATTATAAAGAAGAGTTAACAGCTAGTCAATATCAAGATTTATGTGATTTTGAAGGTAATGCCAACGGTTTTAAAATAGTAACACAAAGTCGTGCAGGCAGAGAAGGTGGTTTAAGATTAAGCTATGCTACATTAGGGGCTTTTACAAAATATCCAAAAGCATCATTACCTAAAAAGCCTACAAAGCATATTGCAGATAAAAAGTATGGTTTTTTTCAAACAGAAAAAGATTCATTTAAAGACGTTGCAGAAGAGTTAGGGTTAATCCCAAGAGGTGATGCTAATAGTTTAAGTTATTCTCGTCATCCTTTAGCTTTTTTAGTCGAAGCTGCAGATGATATATGTTACACAATAATAGATTTTGAAGACGGAATTAATTTAGGGTTAATTGAAGAGGAATACGCGTTAGAGTATCTGATTAATTTAGTACGAAACTCCATTAATACTAATAAATACCATAAGCTAACTAATACTAAGGATAGGGTAAGTTATTTACGTGCATTAGCTATTAATACATTAATTAATGAAGCAGTAACCATTTTTATGGAAAACGAAGAAGCTATACTTGACGGTCAGTTTAGTATTAGCTTATTGGATAAAAGTAAGTACGAAGCACAAATCAATGATATTATAAAATTAAGCATTGATAAAGTATATCAATCTAAAGATGTAGTTGATAAAGAAATTGCTGGTTACCAAATATTAAATTCATTATTAAATACTTACAGTAAAGCTGTAAATAATACCTTTTTAGGAAAAGCTACAAATTATGATAAACTAATAATGAAAGGTTTACCATCAACATTAGACTTTAATATAGATAGTTTGTATGTAAGATTGCTAAATGTATGTCATTATGTGTCTTTGATGTCTGATAGTCAAGCTATTATCGAATATAAAAAAATAAAAGGGTTTAGTTTATAGTTTGTATTATTTCTAAAAAAATGAATTTTTAACAATAAAACTCTTAAAAAAATATTAAAAACCGGTATTTTTATAGTCTTAAAAAAATAAAATGAAGAAGAAAATTATTATCCTAACGTCATGCGTTTTAGTATGTCTGGCTTTTTTTACCCTAACTAAAGTAAAAAATTCTGAAGTTTCTGAGATGGCTAACGCCAAAGAAATTCACAAAAATCATTTAGAAAACAGTCCTTTTAAAGAGGTTTTAAAATTAACTAAACCCGAAAGAAAAGCTGCTGGATTAACTCCTAACAAATACTACGAACAAGAGTGGGAGTTAACAATGGATCCTATCTTAGGAAGACCAACAACTGAAAAATTAAGACTAATTAGAGAAGCACAACAAGCTAAAAGACAGGCTTTTTTAGCCTCAGGTAGAGTACCAGGAGATGCTATTGATAACAGTTGGATAGAAAGAGGTCCTAATAATGTTGGAGGTAGAACAAGAGCTATCATGTTTGATCCTAATGACACAACTAACGAAACCCTTTTTGCAGGTGGAGTTAGTGGAGGGTTATGGAAAAACACTAATATTTCTGACGCTAATTCTAGTTGGATTAGAGTTGATATCCCAGAAAATTTAGCGGTTAGCTGTATCACTTATGATCCAAATAACACAAATATATTTTATGTAGGAACAGGAGAATCATACGTAGGAGGAGATGTAAATGGAGATGGTGTATGGAAATCTGAAGATGCAGGTATGACTTGGTCTAAAGTCCTTGGTGGTATCTCAGGACCAACAACAACACAAACTATTATAAATAACATTACAGTAAATGCGCCAAGCAGTATTGCTGGAGATTATATATCTAATCCTACAAGTATTTTTGGTGGAAGTATTGATACTGTAATTACAGCTGAGTTTATTTTGGCAGATGGAACCGTACCATTTACTGGTACCAATGGACAAACATCAAATAACCCTAATGAAGGTTGTGGACCGTCAACAATAGACATGACTGGAAAAATCGCTTTAATAAGAAGAGGGGTTTGTACATTTATTGAAAAAGTTAAATCAGCGCAAGATGCAGGGGCAATTGGAGCGATTATAATGAATAATGTGGATGACGCACTAATTAATATGTCAGGAGATGATGACTCAATTGTAATACCTGCTGTTATGATATCTCAAGCAGATGGTAATCTTATTGAAGCAGCTATTAATGCAGGTACTGTAACAGGATCTTTAAATCCACAAATAGGAGTTTTAAACGGTACTTTAGTGCCAGGAATTCAGTTTGTAAACGATATAAAAGTAAGAGATAACAATGGTGTTTCAGAAGTTTATGTTGCAGCAGGAGATAGTTTTTATGGAGCTGCAAATACAGCAACATTTTTAACAGGACCAGAGTTTGGTTTATACAAGTCAACAGATAATGGAACTAACTGGAACGAAGTAGTTTTACCTACAACAACTTTTGGTAATAAGTTTTGTCCAAACGATATAGAAATTGGTGCAGATAACAAAATATGGTTATCTACAACTAATAGTACTGTGTTTGGTGATGGTGGAGGAAATATCCTTAATTCTACAGATGGGATAACGTTTACAGTTAAACGCACTGTTCCAGACGCGACTAGAACTCAAATAGCTGTCTCGTCCTCGAATGCAGATGTTGTTTACGTATTAGCACAAGGTAGTACTGCTGCAGCGCCAGTTTTAATGGAGAAAACCACGGATGCTTTTACTACTAACACAACAATGAGTTTACCTAACGATGCAGATACAGGTATTGCAGCTAATGATTTTACAAGAGGGCAAGCATTCTATGATTTAATGTTAGAAGTAGATCCAAATAACGATCAGATTATCTTTGCAGGTGGAATTGATTTGTTTAAATCCTCAAACGCAGGAAATAGCTGGAGCCAATTTAGTCATTGGTATGGTGGTTTTGGATTTCAAGATGTGCATGCAGATCAACATGCTATGACCTTTGCTAATGGATCATCAACAGTAGTTGCTTTTGGTAATGATGGTGGTGTGTATTATTCTGCAAATGCAGGATCAACTACAACTTCAAGAAATAAAGACTTTAACACGTCTCAATTTTATACGGTAGGTGTAGCTCCAACAACTGCTTTTACAGGAGATTATTTTGCAGGAGGACTGCAAGATAACGGGACACAATTATTTGAAAATGCTAATCCAAATCAAACAGATGCTACTATTGAAGCTTATGGTGGAGATGGTGCTTTTACATTTTTTGATCAAGACGGAACAGATCAATATTTTGTAAGAAACTACGTTTACAATTCAGGGATTAACGTTTATAATTTTGCAACAAGCTCTAATGTTACTATCAACAACGAAACAGCTTCAAATGGAGCGTTTATTAATCCTCAAGCATTAGATTCTAATTTAGATATTTTATATTCTAATTATTCATCAGGAGGAAACAGCATTATTAGAAGGTATTCAGGGATTAAATCTCAGTCTACACTTCAAGCAGTAAGTTTAACAGACCCATTATTAACAAGCACACCAACTGCTTTTACGGTATCTCCTCATACCACGACCTCGTCTAAAGTTTTAGTAGGTACAATATTAGGAGATGTGTTTTTAATAGAAAATGCAAATCTAGCTTCACCAACTTTTACACAATTAGATCCTTCAAATGTGATTTTTGGAAGTGTTTCTGATTTAGAATTTGGAGCTACTGAAAATGAAATTTTCTTAACAGTTCATAATTATGGTGTTCAGAGTATTTGGTATTCTAACGATGGTGGTTTAGTATGGCAAGCTAAAGAAGGTGACTTACCTGATATGCCAGTTAAAGCCATTTTACAAAATCCTTTAAGTCCTGACGAAGTTATTATTGGAACAGAATTAGGCGTTTGGTTTACAAATAACTTCTCTGATGCTAACCCAAACTGGAATCAAGCTTTTAACGGAATGTCAAATGTTAAAGTAACAGACCTAGATTTAAGAGATGACAATATGGTTTTTGCATCTACTTATGGTAGAGGAATCTTTTCTGGTGAGTTTAAAATTGATGCTAATGGTGACGAAGATGGTGATGGTGTCCTTAATGGAGTAGACAATTGTGTTAATACCGCTAATGCAGATCAAGCAGATGCAGACGGAAATGGTATTGGAGATGCATGTCAAGATACGGATGGTGACGGAATATTAGATATTAATGATAATTGTCCACTAAACGCTAACCCTGGTCAAGAAGATGCAGATGGAAATGGTGTTGGAGATGCATGTCAAGATACAGATGGTGACACTATTTTTGACGATGTTGATAACTGTATAGCAATACCAAATGCTGACCAACAAGATACTAACGGAAACGGAATTGGTGATGTTTGTGATACTAGTTATACTAATGCTGATAATATCGCTTTACAAATTATTTCAGAAACTTGTGATGGTCAAGATAACGGAAAAGTTATAGTTACTGTAAATGAAACTTATGTGGATTACGTTACAACTTTAGTAGGTAATGGATTAAACTTATCTCAGTCGTTTACTAATAACACCTATACTTTTGAAGATTTACCTGTTGGTTCTTATACAGTTTGTGTTGCTGTGGATGATATTGCGATCGATTATCAACAGTGTTTTGAAATTAATATTGAAGAAGCTGGTGTTATAGAATTACAGATTGCTAACAGCAATAATCTAAATTCTGATACAACTAATGTTGAGGTTAGTAGAGGTACTGCTCCATATACTGTCCTATTTAACCAAGAAGTAATAATGATTACATCTGATACTAATTTTGATTTAGATCTTGTGGGTAACGGAGAGTTAGAGATAAAAACTTCAAAAGCATGTGAAGGTACTTTTAGAAAAACAATTCAAAATGCCATTAGCTTAAAAGCTAGTCCTAATCCAGTAATTGATAATCTTAAAATAACAATTCCAAGTTCAGATACTAAATCTACAATCGGAATTCAAATTTATGATGTTACAGGTAAGTTAGTGCTTAATAATAACTACCAAAAAACTAGCGCAAGTTATATACAAGTTCCTTTTGCAAATCTAAACTCAGGAATCTATTTTATAAAAGTAGATTTAGATACTCCAGAGGTTTTAAAAATTATAAAAAAATAAAAAAAGATGAATAAGATATTAAAATTAATACCTGTATTAGCAGTAGCAGCTGTTTTTACTGCATCATGTAGTAGTAGTGATGATGGAGGAGGAGCAGGTGTTGCTCCAACAGTACCAAATACTGCTCCAACAGCAGTCTCAAATTTAGTGTACCCAAGTTCAGATTTATTATGTATTGATAGTAACATTACCTTTGAATGGGCAGCAGCTACTGATGTAGATAATGATGTTTTAGAATATACAATCAGAGTTGCTACAGATAGAGATCAAACTAACATCATAGCACAACAAACAACTACTAATACTTCAATAACAATCCAACTAGGAGCAGGAACTGCGTATTATTGGAACGTTACGGCTTCAGATGGAGAGGATAATGCAGCAGCATCATCTACCTTAGCTTTCTATACAGAAGGAAACGGAGTTTCTAATTATGCACCATTTACAGCAGCATTAAATGCACCAGCTGTAGACGCTTTAGTTGATGCAGGAACAACTACATTAGATTGGACAGGATCAGATGTTGATGTTGCAGACACCTTAACCTATGATTTATATTTTGGAACGACATCAAGTCCTGCTATTAGTCAATCTGATTTAACAGTATCAACTTTTGATGTTACAACAGTAGCTGGTACAACGTATTATTGGAGAGTAGATACTAAAGATAACAACGGAGTAAAAAGTATTGGTCAAGAGTGGTCGTTTACCACAAACTAATACATTATTTAGCTTATAATTTTAAATGGCAGACTAATTTTTTAGTCTGCCATTTTTTTTAGTAATTCACTCAAACTCTTTGGGTCAAGCTGAATAGATTGCTGTAATTCTAAAACGGTTCCGTGTTCTATAAACTGATCAGGAATTCCTTTTGTAATTACCGTATTTTTATAATTATGTTTTACTGAAAATTCAGCTATTGCACTACCAAAACCACCTATAACAGAACCGTCTTCAATGGTAACAATAGTCTTATGTGTTTTAAAAATATTATGAAGCATCTCCACATCCAATGGTTTTACAAAACGCATGTCATAATGAGAAAATTCTGAGGTGTCTTCAATTAAATCGAATGCTTCAGTAGCGTTTTTAGCCATATTACCAATAGAAAGTACAGCTATGGATGTTCCTTGTTTTAAGCACTCACCTTTACCAATTTCAATTTTAGAAAACGGTTGTTGCCAATCTAGATTTTCACCTCGTCCTCTTGGGTATCTAATAGCAATGGGTTGTTTTAAACCCAACTGCGCAGTGTACATAATGTTACGTAAATCGACCTCGTGTCTTGGTGCAAAAATTATCAGGTTAGGGATGCAACGTAAATAAGCTAAATCGTAAACACCATGGTGTGTTGCACCATCTTCGCCAACCAAACCTGCACGATCTAAACAGAAAATTACAGGTAATTTTTGCAAAGCAACATCGTGTATAACTTGGTCATAAGCGCGCTGCAAAAATGTTGAGTAAATATTACAAAACGGTACCATACCTTGAGTAGCTAGTCCAGCAGCAAATGTAACTGCGTGTTGTTCAGCAATTCCAACATCAAAAGCACGATCCGGAATTTGCTCCATCATGTACTTTAATGAGCTTCCGGTTGGCATTGCTGGTGTAATCCCAATAATTTTTTCGTTTTGTTTTGCTAGTTCTACAATAGTATGTCCAAAAACATCTTGATATTTTGGTGCTTGTTTGGTGTTTGATTTTGGATTTAATTCGCCAGTATCTTTATTAAATTTTCCTGGCGCATGATAGGTGACTTGGTTTTCTTCGGCTTGACGTAACCCTTTCCCTTTTGTAGTTATAACATGTAAAAACTTTGGTCCTTTTACATTTTTTAAACGCTTTAATTCATAAATTAACAGCGGTAAATTGTGGCCATCTATTGGTCCAGAATAGTCAAAATTTAAAGCTTCAAAAATATTGTCTTGCTTTTCAGTCCCTTTTTTAACGTTGGTCAAATATTGCTTTAATGCACCAACACTAGGGTCAATTCCAATAGCATTGTCGTTTAAAATAACTAATAGGTTGGCATCTGTAACGCCTGCGTGATTCAGTCCTTCAAAAGCCATTCCGCTTGCAATTGAGGCATCTCCAATAACCGCAATATGTTGCGTGTCTAAATCACTTTTTAATCTAGAGGCAATTGCCATACCTAAAGCTGCAGATATAGAAGTTGAGGAGTGCCCAACACCAAAAGTATCAAAGTTACTTTCTGACCTATTTGGAAAGCCACTTAAACCACCAAGTTGTCTGTTGGTTTCAAAAGTATCGCGTCTACCAGTTAAAATTTTATGTCCATAAGCTTGGTGTCCAACATCCCAAACTAATTGGTCTTTTGGTGTGTTAAAAACATAATGCAGTGCAATAGTTAACTCTATTACACCGAGACTTGCACCAAGATGTCCTTCTTTTGTGGCCACAATATTGATAATAAAATCGCGAAGTTCTTTAGCAAGAATAGGTAAGTCGTCTTGTTTTAAAAGACGAAGCTGTGTTGGATTTTGTATTTTATTAAGGAAATTACTCATTGCTTTACAAATGTAGTACTTGAAATTGTATTTTTGATTTTTAATAGTCAACTTTCTGATATGATAAACCCATATGACGATACTTATTTTATGAAAAAAGCACTTCAGGAAGCTGAGGAAGCTTTTGATAAAGGCGAAATACCTGTTGGAGCTGTCATTGTAATTAAAGATCGCATTATTGCTAGAGCGCATAATTTAACAGAGCTTTTAAACGATGTTACAGCTCATGCCGAAATGCAAGCTATTACTGCTGCTGCCAATTTTTTAGGCGGAAAATATTTAAAAGATTGTACGTTGTATGTCACTTTAGAGCCTTGCCAAATGTGTGCTGGTGCTTTGTATTGGAGTCAAATTTCTAAAATTGTTTATGGAGCTAGGGATGAAGATCGTGGTTGTATTGCATTAAATACAAAGCTACATCCAAAAACTAAAATGGTTGGTGGAGTGTTAGCTGAGGAAGCATCAGCTTTATTAAAACGTTTTTTTATTGAAAAACGAAACTTAAATTAATGGACTATTGTTTGCGGTTTAGTGCATTAGCGATAGTAGCGACATCCTTTTTGTTTTACTAAAAAAAAACAAAAAGATACAGTGGATAGCGCGACCCTTTGTAGCTTTTCAGCGGAAAAGGGTAATGCCCAAATAAAACCCTAAAATCGTCTTTTATCGCCTTCTTTTTTACGCATGTCTTCTATCTTTTCTTTGGTTAACATGTATTCTTTGGCATCTCTGTCTTTCCATCTGTGGTAGGTAAATAAAGGGATGACTATAAAAAACAAACCTAAAACACCAAAGCCTATTAGTTTTTGTCCATAGTCAACTTCTAGCCAATAGCCACAAATTATGCTTGCTACAGATGCGATAAATGATAATGCAATTAGGTATTTCATGTTTTAAAAAGACGTTATTTTTTGTAAAGATATAAAATGCGTTACTAAGTCGTCGTGTAGTTAATTAATTGACGTCTGTAAGCAGTTAATAATTTAGATTTTGAAACAAAACCAATGTATATACCATCTTTAATTACAGGTAGATTCCAAGCGTTTGAGTCTTGAAATTTTGTCATAACCGTTTTCATAGAGTCATTTTTATAATCAATAATATCTGGTGGATTATGCATTAAATCTTCTACTAAAGTCGTATCGTATAGTGCTTGATTAAACATGATTTCTCTGACATCATCCAACAGGATTATACCAACTAAAGCTTTGTTTTTATTAACCACAGGAAATAGATTTCTGGTAGATTTTGCAACGCCTTTATGTAGCATGTCTCCAAGCGTCATGTTTGGGTTTAGTTTTACAAAATTGGTTTCTATTACACTATCTAAAGACATTAGGGTTAATACACTTTGGTCTTTGTTGTGGGTCAATAACTCACCTTTTAAAGCTAACTCTTTGGTATAGATGGTAAAATCTATCGCGTTTTTTTTAATAATGAATGACATACTTACAGCTATCATTAATGGGATAAATAATTCATAACCTCCAGTAATTTCGGCAATTAAGAAAATGGCTGTTAATGGTGCGTGCAGTACTCCTGCAATTAATCCAGCCATACCAATCAAGGTAAAATTGGTTTCCGACACAATAAATCCTAAACCTAAGTTGTTGATTATTTTGGCAACCACATTACCCAATGCGCTACCCATTACCATGGTTGGAATAAAAATTCCTCCAGCTCCTCCAGCTGCAAATGTGGTAGTCATTGCTATGGCTTTAAATACAGTAATCCCAATTAATAATCCAATGACTACCCAAATATTATCCTTTAAATGGTCAAAAGGAGTTGTGCCTAATGCAGCTAAATGGTTTCCTGCTAATAGGTTATTTATAAAACCAAAACCTTCTCCATATAATGGTGGAATAAAATATAACATGACACCAATAGCTAATCCACCTATGATTAATTTAATGAGTCTTGATCTAAATCGTTCGAAAAATTTTAAGATAAAAAAGTACATTTTAGTAAAATAAATCGAAGCAAATCCAGTACCTACACCTAATACTACATAAAATAAAGTGTCTTTAATTTGAAATTTTTCAGAAAAATTAAAGTTGAATAATAGGTCGTCACCCAAAAAGAAATAAGAGGTTAAAACCGAAGCGACTGAAGCTATAAGTAATGGTAATAATGAAGCAAAGGTTAAATCCAAACTAAAGACTTCTACCGCAAAAATTATAGCTGCAATTGGTGATTTAAATATAGATGAAATTGCTCCTGCTGCAGCGCAACCAATTAATAAAGTACGCGTTTGTTGATTAACATGAAACAGCTTACCAAGATTAGAACTTATTGCAGATCCTGAAGCAATAGCTGGTCCAAGTAATCCAACAGATCCTCCAAAACCAACAGTTAAAGGAGCAGTTATTAACGGAATGTATATTTTAGAACGTTCTATTAATCCGCTACGTTTTGATAATTTAAATAAAATAGAAGGTATAGCGTGTTCTACCTTTTTTTTAGAAACATATTTTGTAAATAAATACACTAAAAACAATCCAAAAACAGGAAGTATAAAATAGACTTGATTTTTAGAAAACACGACTAGGTTATCTAAAGCACTCTCAATAGTAAACGTAATGTTTCTAAGTGTTACAGCTGCTAATCCTGCCAATAGTCCAACCAGACCACTTAAAATATAAGTAAAGTTTTTTTCAGAGACATGTTTAATTCTCCATATAAAAAACCGTTTATGTAATGGTTGTTTTGGCATAAATTAAATGTACCAAAAAATCCTGCAAATTGCAGGATTTTTATTGTTATGATTTAATATTTAGTTTTAAGCTTAATTCTTCAAGTTGAGCATCGTCAATTGGAGCAGGAGCGTCTATCATGACGTCTCGACCAGAATTGTTTTTAGGAAATGCAATAAAGTCCCTAATAGTTTCTTGACCGCCTAAAATAGAGACTAACCTATCTAGTCCAAAAGCTAAACCACCATGTGGAGGCGCACCATACTCAAAAGCATCCATTAAAAATCCAAACTGAGCTTTAGCTTCAGCTTCACTAAATCCTAAATGTTTAAGCATGATAGCTTGAGTTTCTTTATCATGTATACGTATTGATCCTCCACCAATTTCATTTCCGTTAAGGACTAAATCATATGCGTTTGCTTTTACGTCTCCAGGATTAGTGTCTAATAATTCTATTTGACCAGGTTTAGGTGATGTAAATGGATGGTGCATAGCGTGGTAATGACCAGTTTCTTCATCCAACTCTAATAACGGGAAATCAATAACCCATAAAGGAGCAAATACTTTAGGGTCACGTAGCCCTAAACGTGTTGCTAATTCCATACGTAACGCACTTAATTGTGCACGCACTTTATTAGTGTCACCTGATAGTACACAGATTAAATCTCCTGCTTTTGCGCCTGTTTTTTCTGCCCACTTAGCTAAATCGTCTTGGTCAAAAAACTTATCTACAGATGATTTGAATGTTCCATCCTCGTTTACACGACAATAAACCATACCTAAAGCACCAACTTGTGGACGCTTTACCCAATCAATTAACTTGTCTATTTCTTTACGTGTGTATGCGTTTCCGCCAGGAACAGCAATACCAACTACTAACTCGGCATCATTAAAGACTCCAAAGTCTTTATGTTGTGCAACGTCATTAAGTTCTCCAAACTCCATTCCAAATCTAATGTCTGGTTTGTCGTTTCCGTATAAACGCATCGCATCGTCATATAACATACGTGGAAATTTGTCAACCTCTACACCATTTACTTCTTTAAGTAAGTGACGTGTTAAGTTTTCAAATACGTTTAAAATATCTTCTTGCTCTACAAATGCCATTTCGCAATCAATTTGCGTAAATTCTGGTTGTCTGTCTGCACGTAAATCTTCGTCTCTAAAACATTTTACAATCTGGAAGTATTTATCCATTCCACCAACCATAAGCAATTGCTTAAAGGTTTGTGGTGATTGTGGAAGTGCGTAAAACTCACCTTCATTCATTCTTGAAGGGACTACAAAATCCCTTGCTCCTTCTGGAGTAGATTTGATTAAGTAAGGCGTTTCTACTTCTATAAAACCCTGGTTAGATAAAAAGTTTCTAACCTCTTGTGTTACTTTAGATCTGAAAATTAAGTTGTTTTTTACCGGATTACGTCTAATGTCTAGGTAACGGTATTTCATTCTAATATCTTCACCACCATCTGTTTTGTCTTCGATGGTAAAAGGCGGAAGCAAAGCTTTGTTTAGTATGGTTAATTCCTTTACTAAAACTTCAATATCTCCAGTTGGGATGTTTTTATTTTTTGATTCGCGCTCTATAACAGTTCCTTTAACCTGAATAACAAATTCACGACCAAGCTTTTGTGCTTGTTCTATTATTGCTTTAGATGTGCGTTCCTCATCAAAAATAAGCTGCGTTATTCCGTAGCGATCACGTAGATCGACCCACATCATAAACCCTTTATCTCTTGATTTTTGTACCCAACCTGAAAGGGTAACTTCTGTATTTATATGTGATGCGTTTAGCTCACCACAGTTATGACTTCTATACATAATAGTTTATTAGAAATGCAAAAGTAAAAAATCCGAAGTAAAGACTTCGGATTTTTTGTTTAAATCATTTGTTTGTATAAATATAAATCAAAGTTTAGTCTTCGTTTATTGGTTCTACTATTAAAGAATCATCAATATCTTCTGAAGTAAATTTAGCTTTGAACCACATTTTTAATTTAACAGATAAGAAAAATAATATTGGAACAACAATTAAGGTCAAGAATGTTGCTATTAGTAAACCATATATAACCGTCCATGCTAAAGGTCCCCAAAATACTACGTTGTCTCCTCCCATATAAATATTAGGATTAAAGTCTGCAAACAATGTAAAGAAGTTTATGTTAAGTCCTATGGCTAAAGGAATTAAACCAAAAATGGTTGTAATAGCTGTTAATAATACAGGTCTTAAACGCGCCTTACCAGCTTTTACTATGCTTTCAAACAGGTCTTGATTATTTAAGTAATCGTCTTTTTCTAAATCTAGTGCTGCTTTTTTTCTATCAATAAGCAATTGTGCATAATCTAGAAGTACCACACCATTATTTACTACAATTCCGGCTAACGATATAATACCAACCATGGTCATCATAATAACAAAAGCACTTCCAGAAATTACAATACCTCCAAATACACCAATAAAACTAAGGAAAATAGCAATCATGATTATTGTTGGTTTTGAAACCGAATTAAATTGGAAGATTAAGATAAAAAAGATTAATCCCAATCCTGTAAAGAAAGCACCAACTAAAAAGGCCATTTGTTTGTTTTGTTCTTCGATTTGGCCTGTATAATCAATGTGAATATTAGCAGGTAAATCCTCGAAACTTTTCATTTCGTTTTGAATTTGACTAACAATAGCAGCTGCATCTGTGTAACCAGGAGCTAATGCCGAATAAACAGTTACAACACGCTTGGTGTCTTTATGTTTAATAGCACTAAAACCAGAATTGTTTTCGTATT
This sequence comes from Olleya marilimosa CAM030, assembly GCF_000518485.1. Classification (GTDB taxonomy): domain Bacteria; phylum Bacteroidota; class Bacteroidia; order Flavobacteriales; family Flavobacteriaceae; genus Olleya; species Olleya marilimosa. The sequence continues at coordinate 129,688 of NZ_KI912443.1, forward strand.
TGGTAACAGCAGAAACAGGTACGCTTTTAATTTGTCCAGTATTGTCTCTAAACGTAATATTTTGATTAAATAAGGCGCTTTTGTTATATCTGTTTTCTTCATTAAAACGAACATAAATATCATAGTCGTCTCCATCTTCTTTATAAATACCTGCTTTAGATCCAAAAATAGAGCTTCGTAGTTGTTGTCCTACTTGTGCAGCACTAATACCTAGTTCTCCTGCTTTTTCTCTGTCAATTGTTACACGCATGGTTGGCTTGTCCTTATTAACATCAATTTTAAGCTCATCAATACCAGCAATATTTTTAGTATTAATAAACTCACGCATATTTTCGGCAGTTGCAATAAGCTCGTTATAATCGTCGCCTTCAATTTCAATATTAATAGGAGATCCTGCTGGTGGTCCATTGGCATCTTTTTCAACCGAAATTAATACTCCAGGATAAATACCAACTAAAGCAGCCTGTACTTTTTGACGTAATATCTCACTATCTTCTCCACGTCTATATTTATACTCACGCATAGACGCTGTGATTTTTCCTTTATGTGGCATTTCTGCAGCAGATCCACCATCAGTTTGAGGGTTTCCTGCACCTTCACCAACTTGAGATACTGTACTTTCTACTAAAAAGTTTTTGCCATCATGCATGTACATGTCTTGGTTAAGTACAGTGAAAACACGTTTTTCTATTTCTTTAGTAATCGCATTTGTTTTTTCGATTGCAGTACCTTGAGGATACTCGATATAAACAATGATTTGATTTGGTTTGTTATCTGGGAAAAATTCAACTTTTGTACGTTGTGTACTTAATGAAATACCGAAAGCAATAAATGAAGCGATTAATAATAAAAATGTACCAATACTTAGGATATAAGGTTTCCAGCCAGATAAAGCACCACGCAATTGACGCTCATACCAGTTTTCTAAACTTACTAATGATTTGTTTTGGAAGCTATTTGCCCATTTACGAATAAAGAAACGGTAAGCCCAAAGCATGATAGCGGTAAAAACCATTACTGTACCTAATCCTCTATAAGTACCACCAAATATTAGGATAATTACACCAATAACACCAATAATTAATGTAGTACGTATGATTTGTTTTAATGGCATGTCTTTATCTTCAATGGTCATGAATTTTGATACTAAAACCGAGTTGAAAAAGATGGCAACAAATAATGAAGATCCAAGGACGACCGATAAAGTTATAGGTAAAATTTTCATGAATTCTCCCATAATTCCTGGCCATAATCCTAATGGTATAAAGGCAGCAACTGTTGTTGCAGTAGATATTATAATTGGGAATGCAATCTCACCAATACCTTTTTTGGCAGCTTCAACCCTACTCATGCCTTCGTCTTCCATCAAACGATAGACGTTTTCTACAACCACAATACCATTATCCACAAGCATACCAAGTCCCATAATAAGACCAAATAATACCATGGTGTTTAAACTTTGTCCTAATAATTCTAAAATCATTAAAGACATAAACATGGACATTGGAATAGCAAATCCAACAAATAGTGCGTTTTTAAATCCTAAAAAGAACATTAAAACGGTTACTACTAATATTACACCAAAAATGATGTTATTTACTAAATCATCTACCTGTCCAATAGTAACAGATGATTGATCGTTAGTTACTGTTACTTTTAAATCTTTAGGAAAAACGTTGTCAATAGCATCCTTAACTATAACCTGAATTTGTTCTGCAGCAGCAACCATGTTTTTACCAGCACGTTTTTTAACGTCTAGCATCACCACAGGCTCTCCATACTCTCTTGCAAAAGTTGTTTTGTCTTCTTCTTTAAAAGTTACAACAGCAATATCTTTAAGATAGATAGATTTTCCGTTTTCTGATTTTACAACAAAGTTTTCTAGATCAGCAGGCGATTCAATCTCTCCTAAAACTCTAATAGTACGACGTTGTCCACTTGCTTTTAGGTTACCTGCAGACATGGTTAAGTTACCATTGTTAATTGCTCCAATAATATCATTAAAAGTGACTTGTGCAGCCATCATTTTATAAATGTCTACAGCAACTTCAACTTCTTTTTCTTGAGCACCACGTATGTCCGCTTTTTTAATTTCTTGTAAATCTTCAATGTCATCTTGAAGGTATTCTGCAAATTCTTTTAATTTCTGAATTGGATAATCACCAGAAATATTGATATTTAAGATTGGCATTTCCTCTGAAAGGCTTAACTCAAAAACATCAGGTTCTACTTTTGCTCCATTAAAGGTTGGCCAATCCTCTCCAGAAGTTTCAGTATCAATTTCATCTTTGACCTTCTGTTTGGCTTGATCCACAGTTATGCCTTCGTCAAATTCTACTATTAACATCGAGTAATCCTCTTGAGATGTTGAGGTGATTTCTACAACATTACTTACTGTTTTTAGTTTGTCCTCTAAAGGGTCTGTGATTAGTTTTTCAATATCCTCTGCAGTGTTTCCTGGGTAAATCGAGCTAACGTAAATTTTAGTTTCGTTTACTTCTGGGAAGTTTTCTCTAGGCATGCTAAAAAAGGCAGCTATACCTAAATAAAAGATAACAGCAATTAGGACATACATTGTGGTTTTGTTGTTAATTGCCCACGATGATAAACCAAATTCTTTGTCGACTTGTTTTTTCTTTTTAGTCATGATTATTGGTTTAGTATTTAATTACTTTAACGGTTTGTCCATCTTTAACACTACGTGCTCCTTCAAGTATTAGTTCGGCTCCATTTTGAATACCTTCTAAAACTTCTATAACGTCACCTTGTGTTTTTCCTGTTTTAATGATGATTTTGTTTACAACTCCTTCACCATTTTCTTTTTTGTCCTTAACAACGTAAACATATTGTTCTCCGTCTGCATTTTCGGATATGATGCTTTGTGGCACTAATATGGCTTTTTCGTTGGTGTAGTCATTAATTTTAAGTCTAGCAGTTAAGTTTGGTTTTATGTTTTTGTCTTTATTTGGCACGCCAATTTCAACTTTAAATGTTCGGTTTGCTGGGTTAATAACATCTCCTGCTTGACGGATTTTTGTATCTAAACTTTTTCCTAATACTGGAAATTCTACATTAACATCTTTACCTTTAGTTACATCAGAAACATAACTTTCTGGTACGTCAGTTTCAATATACATGTTGTCTAAATTTACAATTTGCATTAGTGGTGTTTGACCTGCTCCAACAACACTTCCTTTTTCTGTAATAACATCATCAATAGTTCCGTTAAAAGGTGCTCTTACTGTTGTTTTATTAATTTGTTGTTGTAATTGGTTAATTGCTTCTTGTTGAGACTCGTAAGATGATTTGGCTTGTAAGTATTGTATTTCGCTTCCAATTTTTTGATCCCATAAACGTTGTTGACGCTCAAAGGTTGTTTTTGCTAAATTAGCTTGGATTTTTAATTGTGCTAATTGTTGGCTTAATCCACCATCGTCAATTCTGGCTAATACTTGACCTTTAGTTACATTTTGACCTTCTGTTACATAAACATTAGTTAGTATACCACTAAACTCAGGTGTAATAACTAATAGGTTTTTTGTAGTTACGTTACCTTGTAGCTCTAGTACGTGATTAAACACTTCTTCTTTAGCTGTTAGCGTTGTTATTAAAGGTGTGTTTTGTGTGCTGTCTAATGTTTTGATACGATCGTCAAGTAGTTTTATCTGAGAGTGGATTGCGTCCTGTTGAGTCACTAACTCTGCTCGTTTAGTACGAATCTCCTTTAGGTTATTTTTTTCTAAAACTTTTTCAACTGTATTTTTTTTATCTCCATTACAAGACGCTAATACTATAGCTAGAAAAGAAATTGTTATTATATGTTTCATAATTAATATTTTGTAGGATTGATGATTAGTTAGTTGTGTTTAGTAAAGTTTCTAGTTCTGCTTTTTTGGTAATTACATCTAACATAGTTTGAAGTAATTCTTGTTGTGCAGTATATAATTGTGTTTGTGCTTGTCTTAAGTCAAAACTTGATGCAATACCTTCAAAAAATTTAGTTTGGTTTTTTTGCTCTATACGCTCTGCTAAGGATAAGTTTTCTTTTTTGTTCTGGTAATCTTCAATTGCAAATTGGTAATCGCTTTTAGCAGATTGTATTTGTAGATTAAGCATTTGCTCGGTTTCGGTTAAATTAATTTCTGCTTTTTCTAAATTAATTTGCGCACGTTGTGTTGCTGCATTACGCATACCAGAACTAAATATTGGTACATTTAGGCTTACGCCAAATATGGATGATCCAAACCATTTTTCGTTTGAATTAGTAAAATTAAAAGACTCTCTGTTTCCTACGTAAGATCCATTAACAAAAGCGCTTAAGCTTGGTAAAGCTTTACTTTTTTCTAGTTTTACTAAAAGCTCGTTAGTTACTTTTTCATTTTCTGCTATTTTATAATCTATTGTATTTTCAACATTATTTGCAGAATCTAGTAAGCTTAATTCTATGTTTTGAAGCGTTAAAACATCTAAATCTTCGGTTAAAACCGTTGGTGCATCTATTGGTTTTCCAATGGTTAGATTTAGCATTTGATAAGCTAAAGTTTTTAAACGATTAGTATTGTTTAAATTACTTTTAACACTAGATAAGGTGATTTTTAATTGTTCTACACTTTCTTCTTCCTCTAAACCATTTTCAAAAATCTTGGTTATATCGTTTAGGTTTTTTTCTAAAACAGTTATGTTTTTTTCTAGAATTGCAACGCTTTCTTCTGCAAGTAAAACATTACCATACGCGTTAATAACAGCTTTTCTTACTTCTAAATCTGTTTTAGTTTTTGCGTTTTTAGAAATCTCTAAATACACTTTAGCAGATTGTAAACCTACTAAATATGAACCGTCAAACAGTAATTGACTTAAAGTAGCAGTACCTGTTAAACTGTGTTTGGTACCCACTTGTATTGTTTGGTCGCCAAATACAATGACGTTTCGTTTAAGTGCATTTTGGTAATCTACAGTAGCATTTAATTGTGGTAATCCTGTAGCTGTTGTTTCCCATTTTTGTTTAATTGCTGCTTCAATATCTAAAGCTGCATTTTTTGCTGTTCTGTTATTTTCTAAAGCATAATCAATTGCTTCTTGCAAAGACAATTGTGTTGGAGCCTCTTGAGCATAAGCAGAGCTGCCTATAATAAAACTAAATAATATTAGTAAATGTCTCATTGGTTACGATTGATTGGTGTTTATAAATTTGTTTAATATTTGTAAGCCTTTTTCACTACAAATGGCTCTTAAGTGATATTCTAAATAGCTTTCCATTAAGTATTCCATTGTAAATATTTGGGATGGAAAAATGGTTTCGTCTTTTATTCCTGACATACCATTAAAATACATTCTTGAAATAAAATCGACATCAATGTTTTTTCTAAATAAGTTTGTATCTACACCTTTTTGTATACTTTCTTTTACTGATACGTACATTTTTTCAAACTGCTTAATTTGAAGCTGATTATGTATTTGTGGATAATATTTTTTTAATTGAAATTGAGGTGATGTTTTTTCGTTTTTTAGATAATTCATCACAAACATTTTAATGTCATACAACTCTTCAATTGGATTGTGGGAGGCGTTGCAAATACAATCTATACCTTCGCAAATATTATCAAATATATTTAGCGTAGTTGCTTCAATTAACTTTGTTTTGTTAGTAAAATGTTGATATATAGTCTTTTTAGATATGCCTAACTCGTTAGCTATATCGTCCATTGTTACACTTTTAAAACCAAGTGATAAAAACAATTCTGCGGATTTATTTAAAATTTTTTCTCTCATAATTTGGGGCAAATATACAATAGGAAACTTTAAAAACAATATAAGTTTCCAAAGTTTTAATTATTATTTAACATTGGACTTTTGTTAGACAATAGTTTGTTAGCAGTATTTGCTTTATTTTTGCAGAATGCAAAACATTTTATTTTATCAATCTGCTTTTACAGATTATTTAAAAGACTATTCGTCACCAAAGCAACCAGAAAACCTATATAGTCCAATACATTATATATTGCAATTAGGAGGTAAGCGTTTAAGACCAGTATTAACATTAATGACTGCCGAGATTTTTGGTACAGATTACCAAAAGGCTTTAGATGCAGCATTAAGTGTTGAGGTGTTTCATAATTTTTCGTTAGTGCATGACGACATTATGGATGATGCTCCTTTAAGACGAGGTCAGCAAACTGTACACGAAAAATGGGATTTAAATACTGGTATTTTATCTGGAGATGCGATGTTAATTATGGCATATCAGTTATTTGAAAACTATAAGCCTACAACTTTTCAAGCCTTAGCAAAGTTATTTAGTAAAACTGCTTTAGAGGTTTGCGAGGGACAACAATATGATGTTGATTTTGAAACTAGAGACGATGTTACTATACCAGAGTACTTAAAAATGATTGAGTATAAGACCGCTGTTTTGGTTGGTGCAGCCATGAAAATGGGAGCCATAGTTGCAGAAACGTCCGAAGAAAATCAAAATAGTATTTATCAGTTTGGAAGATTGTTAGGTATTGCTTTTCAATTACAAGACGATTATCTAGATGCATTTGGTGATCCAGAATCCTTTGGTAAACAAGTTGGAGGTGATATTATTGAAAACAAAAAGACCTATTTATATTTAAAAGCTTTAGAGTTTTTAAACCAAAAAGATAAAGTAAAACTAGAACAATTGTTTTCTGTACAATTAGATGATAATACAGAGAAAATTGAAACAGTAAAACAATATTTTATAGATTCTAAATCTGCTGAAGCCACTCAGGATGCTATAAAAGCTTACACTAAAAAAGCATTTGATGTGTTAGATACTTTAACAATCTCTGAGGACAAAAAAGAATTGCTTCGCGAATTTGGCAAGGGTTTAATGACCAGAACGGTTTAAATTAAGTAAATGACTTTACCTGCAACTTTTGAAGCTTTAATTACAGAAGCTAACAATTTAAAGCTTTATAAAAAATTGGTGTTGCAACTTAATAAAGATTTTTTGTACGCAAATATTGATTTGGATTTTGATGAAGACATTTTACCATCAAGTCTAAAATTAATATTACATGAAACAGTATATAAACTGATTCAAGAAAAGTTTGCGGAATACTTAAATTTACTCTATATTATTGATGTATCAGAAGATGCTATTAAAAAATTAGATGGAAGTGATACACTGCAATTGTCGGAAGAGGTGACCTTTTTAATCTTAAAAAGAGAATGGCAAAAAGTATGGTTTAGACATAAATATTCATAAAAGTTTAAACCATACTTTAATGTGTTTAAAGTGTTCTAAAGTATTCCAAAACAGCACGTGCATCAGCTTCTGATAGTCCTTGATTAATCATAGGCGTATTATTATATTCTTTTAATAAATCTTTAGCAATTGGATCATTTTTCAGCATCTCTTCAGGATTTAAAATCATATTCATAACCCATTCTGGTGTACGTCTTTTTAAAATGTCTTTTGGTGCTGGACCAATAAATTTTTTATCAGATCTATGACATGCTGTGCACATTTTATCGTAGACTTCTTTACCGTGAGATACCTTTTTAGTATCTATTTGATCAGATAAGGTTAGTGTTTTTATTGGGCCAATTCCTTTGTTAGTTAGGTCTACAGTGTTTGATACTGTATTTTGTTCAGGATTTGATTCTACTTTAGACGAAGGCGGTCGCTGATAGCTAAAGTTTTCTTTAGTTTTTTTCTCATTGCCACCACAGCTTATTAACACAAAACCTAATACTAAAATAATTGAATGTAATTTTGACATGACTTTATAAGTTTAAATTTTATCAAAAATAAAGTGTAATTAAAGCCATAAAGGTGACTTAAGTCACCTTAAAATATAAAATAAATTGTATTTAGGTTTAAAAGAAGACTCTCACAAACGGTACAAAAGCATCTGCATAAACACTATCGTTTTCGTCATATAGTAAATCGTATCTTACTCCAATGGTTACATTATTTGTTCTGTAACCTGCACCAACAAATAATGCAGGTACCCAATAATTACGATCTGAATTATTTGCAAAAACACCTTCAAATTTTTGATTAACATTTAGCTGTTCAAACTCGGCAGATAATTGGATTTCCTGTATTGGATTAAAAAGTCCCATAATACTTCCTCCTAAAATTGTTGATTTGTAAATGTTTTTACTTCTATTGTAAGTTCCATTTAATCCAACACCTAAAGCAAAAGTATTGTCAAATTGATAAATAGCACTAGGCGCTAAAGTTGCACTAAAAAAATTATTTCCTGTGCTTAAACCCAAGCCTCCTCCAAATCTAACATTTTTCCAAAATTCACTTTTTTGTTGTGGGAAATCATCCTGTGCATTGCTAAAAGTGAGGAATAAACACGAAAAGATTGTTAAAACAATAATTTTATGGTGTTTTAGAGTGCTGAATTTCATAATTATTAATTTAGAATTTTAAGAATGTTATAAATATAATAAAAGCATCTCTATATTTAGTAAAAGTTGTATTTTTGATAAAATTTTGTTGAAGCGAACACGTCTTAAAGAAAATAATGGATAAATACTCCTTTTTAAACGCAGCACATACAGCATACTTTGCTGATTTATACGAACAATATACAATAAACCCGGACTCTGTTGAGCCTAGTTGGAGAGCCTTTTTTCAAGGTTACGACTTTGGATCAGAAAACTATGGACTAGAAGGCGAAATTGTTGAAGGTGTTTCAAGTCAAATACCAGAACATGTTCAAAAAGAATTTCAGGTTGTTAAATTAATAGATGGTTATCGTAATAGAGGTCATTTATTTACTAAAACCAATCCTGTCAGAGATCGTCGCAGGTACGAGCCAACTCTTGATGTAGAAAACTTTGGACTGTCACAGTCTGATTTAGATACCACATTTAATGCTGGTGATATTTTAGGTATTGGAGCGCAAACGCTAAGAGAAATCTTAAAACATTTAAATAGTATCTATTGTGATGCTATAGGTGTTGAGTATATGTACATTAGAAAACCTGACGAAATTCAGTGGATTCAAAATAAACTTAACATTAACGATAATCAACCTAATTTTACTGGTGAGCAAAAAAAGCACATCCTTAAAAAATTAAACGAAGCCGTATCGTTTGAAAGTTTTTTACATACTAAATATGTTGGACAAAAACGTTTCTCTTTAGAAGGAGGAGAGTCTTTAATTCCTGGTTTAGACGCAGTCATTGAAAAAGCTGCAGAACTTGGTGTTCAGGAATTTGTTATGGGAATGGCACACAGAGGTCGTTTAAGTACATTAACAAATATATTTGGAAAATCTGCGAAAGATATCTTTAGCGAATTTGATGGTAAAGATTACGAGCAAGAAGTATTTGATGGAGATGTTAAGTACCATTTGGGTTGGACAAGTAACCGTCAAACCGATAATGGCAAAAAAATAAATTTAAGTATTGCGCCTAACCCTTCGCACTTAGAAACTGTTGGAGCAGTAGTAGAAGGTATTGTTAGAGCAAAACAAGACACATTATATAGTGACAACTTTAGTAAAGTACTACCAATAGTAGTCCATGGTGATGCAGCAATAGCAGGTCAAGGTTTGGTTTACGAGGTTGTACAAATGGCACAATTAGATGGTTACAAAACTAACGGAACCATCCACGTTGTCGTTAATAATCAAGTTGGATTTACAACTAACTATTTAGATGCAAGATCAAGTACGTATTGTACAGATATTGGTAAAGTAACATTATCACCTGTGTTACACGTAAATGCAGATGATGCCGAAGCTGTAGTACACGCTATGTTATTTGCTTTAGACTTTAGAATGAATTTTAAAAGAGATGTCTTTATAGATTTATTAGGATATAGAAAATATGGTCACAATGAAGGTGATGAGCCTAGATTTACACAACCAAAATTATATAAAGCAATTGCTAAGCATGCTAATCCAAGAGATATTTATGCAGCCAAATTAGTTGCACAAGGTATCATTGATAAGGATTATGTTAAACAATTAGAAAACGATTACAAGTCTAGTCTAGAGGAAAAATTAGAGGATTCACGTAAGGAAGATAAAACCGTAATCACTCCGTTTATGGAGGAGCAATGGAAAGATTTTACTCAAGTAGATGAAACCACTATGATGCAATCCGTGGATACAACCACAGATTCAAAAAGATTAGCAGAAATTACTAAAGTGATTTCTAACCTACCAAAAGATAAAAAGTTTATCAGAAAAATAGAACGTTTAATTAACGATCGTCAAACCATGTTTGACGAAAACAGATTAGATTGGGCTATGGCAGAGCATTTAGCTTACGGAACCTTATTAGACGAAGGTTATAATGTACGTATATCTGGTCAAGATGTAGAGCGTGGAACATTCTCTCATAGACATGCAGTTGTCAAGGTAGAAGATAGTGAAGAAGAAATTTTACTATTAAACCAAGTAAGCGATAAACAAGGTCAATTTCATATTTTCAACTCACTATTGTCAGAATATGGCGTTGTAGGTTTTGATTATGGATATGCTATGGCAAGTCCTAATACATTAACTATTTGGGAAGCACAATTTGGAGACTTTAGTAATGGTGCACAAATCATGCTAGACCAATATATTTCTGCTGGAGAAGATAAGTGGAAAACCCAAAACGGGTTAGTCATGTTGTTACCACATGGTTATGAAGGACAAGGTGCAGAACACTCTTCAGCACGTATGGAACGTTACTTACAATTATGTGCAAAAGACAATATGTTTGTTGCAGATTGTACAACACCAGCTAACTTTTTTCACTTGCTAAGACGTCAAATGAAAACTAATTACCGTAAGCCACTAATTGTGTTTACACCAAAAAGTTTATTACGTCATCCAAAATGTGTTAGTACAGTTGAAGAATTTGCAAATGGAGCATTCCAAATGTTAATAGATGACGCTGCTGTTAAAGCAGATAAAGTAAAAACATTAGTGTTTTTAACAGGTAAATTCTATTACGATTTAGATGAGGAACGTGAAAATTTAAACAGAGAAGATGTTGCTTTAATTAGAATAGAGCAGTTGTTTCCTTTACCAACGACACAAATTAGAGAGATATTAGCCAAATACAAAAATGCAGAAGACATTGTTTGGGCACAAGAAGAACCAAGAAATATGGGAGCTTATGCACACATGTTAATGCATTTAGATGAAGCTAAAACTTTTAGGCTAGCCTCTAGACGTCCTTATGGTGCACCAGCAGCAGGTAGTTCTGTGCGTTCTAAAAAACGTCATAAAGAAGTCATAGATTTTGTATTTGATAAGACAAAAAATAACCAGCGATAAGCTATAAATATATAAACATGAAAAAGTTACTTTTAATTTTAGCACTCTTGATATCCACTATAGGAATAGCACAAGAAAAAGATAACTATAAAAATGCAGTAACTAGTTTTCAAAACCATTACAATAATGGAGATGTTACTAGTATTTTTAACATGTTTGATAATAATTTTAAACAAGTTTTAACCCTAGAAAAAACTAAAGCTTACTTTACACAAGAAGTAAACATGGAAGCTTTAGGGAAAATTAAATCAATTGAATATAAGGATACAGTTCGTACAGGAAACAATTATACGATTACTTTTGATAAAGGCATTTATAATGGGTATTTCTTATTAGGAACGGATAATAAGTTTGCACTTATTCAATTAGATTTAGCAAAAAAATAAAAATAACACAACAATATAAAGTTACATTACGATGATTTTAGAAATGAAAGTGCCTTCTCCAGGCGAATCTATCACAGAGGTTGAAATAGCAGAATGGTTAGTTCAAGATGGTGATTATGTAGAAAAAGACCAAGCAATTGCTGAAGTAGATAGTGATAAAGCAACTTTAGAGTTACCTGCAGAAGCAAGCGGAATTATTACGCTTAAAGCTGAAGAAGGAGATGCTGTCGCAGTTGGTCAAGTTGTATGTTTAATTGACACAAGTGCAGAAGCACCAGCAAGTAGCACTTTTGAAGGTGGTGATGAAGGTGGAAACACAAACGCTGAAAAAGATTTGGCTAAAGACCAAAAGGCAACACCAAATACAGACTCAGCTAAAGCTCCAAATCCTGCAACAAAAACTTATGCATCTGGTACAGCAAGTCCAGCAGCTAAGAAAATATTAGCAGAAAAGGATATGGATGCATCATCTGTAACAGGAACAGGAAAAGATGGACGTATCACTAAAGAAGATGCAGTTAAAGCTGTGCCATCTATGGGAACTCCAACTGGAGGAGATCGTAGCTCTACTAATACTAAAATGTCAATGTTACGTCGTAAAGTAGCAGAGCGTTTAGTTGAAGCAAAAAATACTACAGCCATGTTAACTACTTTTAACGAAGTAAACATGTCTCCTATTTTTGCATTAAGAAACGAATATAAAGAGACTTTTAAAGCTAAACATGGTGTTGGCTTAGGGTTTATGTCATTTTTCTCGTTAGCTGTTGTACGTGCATTACAAATGTATCCAGCAGTAAACTCGATGATTGATGCTAAAGAAATGAAAACATTTAACTTTGTTGATATTAGTATTGCTGTTTCAGGACCAAAAGGATTAATGGTTCCAGTAATTAGAAATGCTGAAAATTTATCTTTTAGAGGTGTAGAATCTGAAGTTAAACGTTTAGCCCTTAGAGCTAGAGATGGTCAAATTACCGTAGATGAAATGACAGGAGGAACATTTACTATTACAAATGGAGGTGTATTTGGAAGTATGTTATCTACGCCAATTATAAACCCACCTCAAAGTGGTATTTTAGGAATGCACAATATTATTGAGCGTCCTATAGCTGTTAATGGTAAAGTTGAAATACATCCTATGATGTACGTTGCATTATCTTATGACCACAGAATAATTGATGGTAAAGAGAGTGTAGGGTTTTTAGTAGCAGTTAAAGAGGCTTTAGAAAACCCAACTGAATTACTAATGAATAACGATATTAAAAAAGCTTTAGAGCTTTAATAAACATAATGCTTTTATAAAAAAGGGAACAACAGTAGTTGTTCCCTTTTTTTTTGTTTCTATTTATCTAAAAAAATAAATATATTAAAAGCAATAATAATAACTGTTAGTATAATAATACAAGCAGCTATAATACGATTTTGCTCCTGTGTTCTTTTTTCTAAATCCATAATTTTGATTAATTAAAAACTCTGCACCATTACAGTACAGAGTTTTCTTTAAATAATTCTCCCTAAGAACTAATTAATAGCATGGTAAAGGTATACTGTATAAAGGACATATGAAATACGTAGAACTACGTATTTTTACTTGGGTTTAGCACAAAAAAAAGCTCCAAAACATAATGTTGCTTTAGAGCTTTCTCAATTTCCCTAAAAATTGATTTAATAGCACTGCTAAGATAAAAGATATAAATGAGGTGTGAAATACGTAGAACTACGTATTTTTATTTGAGTCTTTTCCAAAAAAAAAGCTCCAAACAAATTAATGATTTAGAGCTTTCTCAATTCTTCATAAATTGATTAATAGCACTGCTAAGATATAAGTAATAATCGAGGTGTGAAATACGTAGAACTACGTATTTTTATTTAAGTCTTTTCCAAAAAAAAGCTCTAAAACAAATAGTCGCTTTAGAGCTTTTACCAATTTTCCCTAAAAATTGATTTAATAGCACTGCTAAGATAAATGATATAAATGAGGTGTGAAATACGTAGAACTACGTATTTTTTCTGACTTTATTATAATAAAAAAAAGCTTTAATTGAGATGTCAATTAAAGCTTTAATAGTCTGTATTTACTAAGTAAGTTTGCTTGTTGTTAAAACATGATGCCCTTAGCAAACAAATAATATTGTGTGTAACCCTAAGTGTTTTTAATAAGGTCTTTATTCATATTAGCCCAAAGCATAAGCTCGTTATGCGATTTTTTAAGATCTAGTTTTTTAACAATATTACTTCTATGTTTTTCAATGGTTCTGGTAGAGCTTGCTAATTCTTTCGAAATCTCGGCTGAGGTTAATTTATCAGCAAGTAACTTAACAACCTTTAATTCTGTAGGTGTTAATATTTCTAATAAGTTTGAACTAGAAAAAGTCACTTTAGAGTTTAAGTAAGAGGCAATCTCTTCACTAAAATAAGCTTCGCCTTTTAAAACATGTTTAATGCAGGTTTCAATTTCTTCAACCGCAAATTCTTTTAAAATATAACCATAAACATTGCAAGCTCGAGCTTTGTCAAATAAATGCTCTTCGTTGTCAAAAGTGATTAATATAATTTTGGTTTTTAGTTCATTTTTAAAACAAGCTTCAGCAACATCTAATCCAGTCATTTTTGGCATTCTGATGTCAAGTAAAGCTAAATCAGGTTTTAATTTAACTATTAAGTTATAGGCAGTTTGTCCGTCTTCTGCACTTCCAATTATTTTAAATCCTCTAGAGGTAATAAAATCAGATAATCCTCTAAGCATTAAAGGATGGTCATCTGCTATTACTATTGATGCTTTCATATTCTAGAAGGTCTTTTAAAGGTTGGATTTTGGTTATTAAAATTATAAAAAAATAAGCTGTTAGACTAATTTTTTTAGGTACAAATATTTTTTTTCGTAATCGATTATTCCTTTTATCTTTTTTAAGACATCAGCTCCAATTATTCCGTCCACTGGTTGTGCGTTATGGTTTATTAATGCAGCATTTACATGACTTAAATCAAACAATACTAAAGCTGATTTATCAATTTTAAGGCGACCAATTTTCAGGGTGTTGTTTTTGGATACTTGTGTAAACATGCCTATTGCACCTGCTCCTGCAGCTAAGATTTTAGAGTCCTTAACCTTTTTTAAGCTAAATTTTTGTGCAGCTTCAAAACCAACACAACTGTTGGATGCTCCTGTGTCTAAAATAAACAGACCTTTTACTCCGTTAATGGACGCTTTTATTTCAAAATGATTAGTCTTAGTTAATTTTAATTTGACTCTTATATAGTTTTTTGCAAATAAAAAGTCTTTAAGCGTTTGATCCATTTTTGCGTTTAAGTATTATAATCCATAAAAGTAAAGCAATCCCTAAACCAATAAAAGCAAAAATGATATATTTTAAATTTGAGTTGGGTGTTTTTGCTGTTAAGTGACCATAATAGATAAAGGTACTCCAATAGTATGGCGACTTTTTTACATTAGAAATAGATTGATTGCTTAAATAATCCAATTTTGATAATCGATTAGCTAAAAATGGCGATTGTGTTTGACTATAGTTTTTATAAAAAAAAGCCATTAATTGCGAGGTAGATAAGTCATTAATTTTCCATAAAGAGAAAAGGATGTTTTCAACTCCTGCATATTGAAAACCTCTAGCTAAATTCATGCTGCCTTCTCCTTTTTGTAGTTTTCCAACACCAGTTTCGCAAGCACTTAGGACTACCAATTGGTTATTAAGATCAAGACTGTATAAATCGTTTAAATATAATTTTTGGTCAATAAAATCTATGTTTGCAGGTATGGTAAAGGTTCCGCTATTAGCGTGCGTAGATAAGTGTAATACACCATAGTTTTTAGCTTGTAGTAATGCATCGTTTTTAGTAGCAGCTTGATGCATTAAAAATTTAGCATTAGTTTCTTTATTAATACTTTCGGCTTCGTCTAACGAGAATGTTAGTTTTGTATTACTGTTGTCAAACACAGGAAACACACCTAAAACGCTATCGATATATTTAAAATCGGAAGCATTTAAATAAAATAACGCGCTAGTATTGTATGCTAATACTTGATTGTTTACAACAAAAGGCATTTTAGAATAATTTGTTGAATTTGTGTTTTGGGTTAATAAACTTTCAAACGGAATAAAATTTAAAAATCCATCTGTTATTATTACTACATTTTTAAACTCTGAAGTCTTATCTAACAGTAAGGTTTTATATAATTTAAAAGCGTCATTAGTAAATTGCGAAATGTTATTGTTTATCACAGAAGAATTTTCAAAATATCCTATATAATTATTAATAGATGTGTTAAATACCGTATCTCTTTTAATGCTATTTAAACTTATGGCTGTTGCCGAAATTATAAATTGATAAACAAAATGTTTGCCATAAAAATATTCTACCAACACAGCTTGGTCTTGATTTAATTTCTGTTGTAATTTTTTTACCGAAATTTCTGTTTTGCTTGCGTCGGGATATTTGCTATTTATTTTAGTTTTTAATTGTTTTAAAGTAATGCTAACAGAGGTTAACGCTTGACTTATTTTATCAATTTCTTTTGCTTTTTGTTGGTATTGGGCTTTAATTAATAAGTTGGTTAAATGCTCTTGTTGTTTAAGTAATGACATTTCTGTAATTAATAAACTATCTGTAGGATGACGTTTTAAAAGCGACTTTTTGCCTATAATTTCTTTTAAAACAGCAGCTTTATTTTTTTCGGCATAAATAAAGGCTTCCTTTATAAGTGTCGTGTCTTTTGTTGTTTGAAAAGCATCAAAAAGCAATGTAATACTGGACTCACTACGTTTGCGATTGGCATAAAGATTAATAAGTTTAGACTCTTGTGAGGTTAGGTTTTTAGTTAATAGATTGGAAACGTAAAAACTTAAATTGTAACAGGCTAACGCATTGTTATAATTAGATTGAAGCCTTGCCAATAAGTCAAAAATATCTATAAATGTATTTTCGGGATATAAAGTTTCTTTATTAGGTAATGCATCTGGATTATAATTTGGTAATAAAGCTTTTAGCGCAAGCTGTAATTTTAATGCTGTGCTTTTTAAGTCGTTTAGCTTATAATGTAATTGGGCTTCTTCAAAATGTAATTTAGCTTTTGTTCTGGCAGTAAGTGTGTCTTGTTTTATGTGTAAATATTTAGTTTGAAAATAGTATAATGCAGCTTTATAGTCTTTGTTTTTTAAAGCTAAGTGGTATTTGCTATCAATTTCTTTTTGGGTTTCTGGTACAATTGCATCTTTAATTTGCATTGTACTAATGTTAATAATGCTTTGCAATGTTTGCTTTTGTAAAGTTGAAGCTCCTTTTATAGCTAAGCCATTTTTGGCAATATTAATAGCAGAATTATATTTGCCAATAGTATAATAAAGATTTGCTAAGTTTATTGCTCCACTTATTCTGTGTGGAATGTTATTTTGCTGCTCTGCTAGAAAGATGTAATGTTTAATTGTATTTTCTGCATTGGTATAGTCACCAACTTTATTATAAAGTATGCCTAAGGGTTTTAAGCAATACTCGGTTATATCATATACAAAGGTTTTGTTTAATTGGTGTTTATTGTAAATATCCAATGCAGCCTCATAAGTGGTAATTGCTTTAGATTGTTGGTTATTACGATATAAATAGTCCGCTTTATTGACTAATAAAAACAAATAAGCAAAATACTCGTCTTTGGTTTTTAATTTTGATGAAAAATTAGCTTCGTTTTTTATTAAAATAGAAAAAGTTTCAGCAGTTCTATTTGTATTAAAAGTTTCGGTTGCCACATAAATACTTTCTTCTAAATCTTGCGAAAAGCAATTTACAATGATTAGACAAAATAATATGATAAGGCTATTTTTCATTTTTAAAACTATAAATACATATCAGTGTTGTTAGTTAAAACTTCCAAATGGCATACAATTGTAGGTAATTGTAATTGTCTTTTAAGTTGAAAACGTAACGTGCACCTAGACTTGGACCTATTCTGGCAAATCCAGCAGTAGCCTCGACCAAAAATCCAGTTCTAAAACTGGTAAAATTCTCTTTGGTTGTGGAAGAAGTTTGCGATGAATCTAGTAAAAATGGTGGTTGTATGTTTGTGTTTTCAAATTCTTCAATTAATACGTTTTTAGTAATTTTTTGACTAATGGATAGCGCACCTTGTAAACCTGCTCCAACACCAATATAATTGTTTAGGTTATATCTTGCTAATACAGGGATTTCCCAATCGATATTGTCATAGGATTTGGTGGTTGTTGTGCGCTGTATTCTGTCATCAATTCCAGGTTCTCCTATAATAGTTTGGCTAACCGTTTTATTGCTATCAAAGCTATGAAAACTGTTTAAAAGTTCTACTTGCCAATACCATTTGTAGGATTTGTAAGGCGAAACTGTGGCGCCTACAAAGTAACTTTTAGAATTATCTAAATCCGAGAATAGGTTGTAACCAGCTTTTGCACCAATAGATATACCTGGTAAAAAGCGGGTTGTGGAATAATTAGTTATTATTGGGTCGTTTTTGTCAAAAATAATTGCAGTACGTGATTTGGTTTTTTGCTTATGAAAATCCTTACCAAACTTGATGCGGTATTGTACAAAACCTTTTGTAGAGTCATAAACCTTAACATTTTTTTGCTGACTTCCTGGTAAGTAAATGTTTTTAAAAGTGAATATGGCTTGTTTTTGTGTATAGCTTGTATCTAGGCAGCTATATTGGACCTCGTATTTTGGGCATATTTTTACTTTTGGGTACATGTCTAAAACTTCAATAGTAGCTTTATCAAACATATCTGGTATGTCTGTTTCTAGTCTAATTGTGGTTGCAGGACCTTCGCCATTATTTTGAAATCTAATTTTAAATTTAGGTTTTTTGTAACGCACTAATCTGTAATTTAAAAAAGTAGCGTTTGAGGACATTTTATTGGGATCATGAGAGGTAACAATTTCCATTTCCATGTCTTTTACATTATGGTCATCATAGTTATCATCTGGAATATAAACGCCTCTAACCGAAATTATAGCACTAGTATCCTTTAGCATTTCTGGTGTGGTTTTTAAGGTGTAAAATATATTACGCTCTTCATTTGGTTGCATGTTGCTAAAGCTTAATTGACTTGAGTTTTTATAGTTGGCTTTAGCTTGAGCAAGTGTTAATGGTAGATTTTGTCTTTCGGTAGAGTCTTGTGGACTAAATGTATTACGCAAGCTTTGAATTTCTGCGGAAGCGTAATAGGTTTTGTTTTCTGGTTTAGAGGTGTAAACTAGGTTGTCGTTATCTTGTTCAATCTCGCCATGATACGTTCTCACATCTGTAATAGTAAAATTGTCGTCGCCATATTTTGCTTCGTTATAAAACAAATAGACTTTACCGTTTGTGGTGTAATCTTTGGTGTTTTTGTATTTGTAAATTAGCACTATTTCTTCTTCTGGAATGGGCTCTCTATTTCGTTGTAAATCTATTGCATCTTCCATAGACGCTTGTTCTTGATAGGTGTCATCTGCAGTATTTACTCTTATTTTTTTAGGTCTAGTGGTTGGTGGTTTGCCTGTGTCGTAATTATTGGTAGCCCACAGTCTTACCTCATAGTCTCCGGGTTTTTTATAAACCTTAGTTGGGTTATTTTCTTTGCTGTAGGTACCATCTCCAAATTCCCAATAATTTGTGTAAAACGCTTTAGGTGCACCAGCTATTTGATTTAGTTGTGGTGCGTTTGGAGAGAATTGGACCTGTTTGCCTTCTATTTTATAATCTATGGTAGCAGTACGTCTAGTAGTATCTATTACTGTATCCTGACTTAAGCTAAGGTTGGTTAAACTTAGGGTGAAAATAATAGCGATTATAGTTTTCATTGGTGGTGTGGTTTAGATACTAAATTTAGTAATAATAATATTGATATTTGCTTTACAATCTATAAGTGGAGGTTTTAAGTAAAGCAATGGGCTATTACAATAGATGTTTAAATATAAAAAGTCAGAAAAATTAATTTCTGACTTTTAAGTTTAAGTAGGCTAATGGTTTATGGTAAACCATTTATTAAAGCGGTTAAGGTTGCTTCTGTTCCTGTTGTTGTGTCATCCATAGTAAACGTTATAATATCATTTGCTACTATTGTCACTGGTTTGATTGCATATCTCCAAATACCATTGTCTTCTGTTACAAAAATTACGTGACACTCTAACCCAATTGGTATTTGTCCATAATGCTCGCTAAATAAGTTTAATGTTCCGTCATAAGTATCCAAAGCAGCTAAACCTGAATCTTCTCCATTATAAGATAAATACACAGCGCTATTAGTAAAGTTGTATCCAATTGGTGCTTGAACTTGTATTAATGTTTTTGGTCTTGGGTCGCTATAAAAACGATCTACGTTAGACCATCCAAAACCTTGTAATAATCCGTAATATTCGCTTCCTTCTACAAAAACACCACCTTGACCAGTAGCATCCTCTACCTCGTCCCAAGTTAAATTGTCTTCTGCATCAATTTCGCCTTCCCAAAGTGACATTAATGGATCTGCTCCTCCTGTTAAACTAGCAGGAATAATAAGTTGTAAACCACAGGTTGTATCTAATGCGCTACCATTTTGTGTGGCTTCAATAAAAAACTCGCCTCCAGATATTAGTAAGGTTTTATCACCATTTGGTAGTGTTCCCATAGTAGGCTTGTTAGATGTAAGCATGTTGCCTTTTTCAAACAACTCTACGTATTCTAATTGGACTTGTCCAGTAACAGGGTTACCGTTTAAGGTTAAGCAATTACCGTTAATATTGATTTGTACTCCATTGGCAGAAGTTAAAGTAATGTTTCCGTCGTCTGCATTAAAGCTAAAGTTTTGAGTCAGATTATCTAAGGCTATATCTTTAATGTTTTTAAATTCCTGTGCTGTGGCAATGTCAACAGCATTGTTAAAGTCATTGTCTCCATCGTCTTTAGTTTCGCAACTAGTTAGTAATGTTAAGGTCATTAATAGTGTTCCAAAAATTGTTTTTAAATTTTTCATGATTTTATAGTTTAAAGGTTTATATCGTTATATAAATAGTGTGTGTGTTTTGTTACCCTATTTATTATTCTTTTTTATTTCCGCTAGCAATTATTTTATGAGAAATTATATCTCCTTCTGCAACTAAGCGTATCATTTGGTTTGCATAAGCTTCAGAAGTAGCATAGCCTTTTGCGTGTCCTTTTTCGCTTTTTACTTCCCAAAAATATACACGACGTTCTGTTTTAAACACCTCACTTTTTAGGACAACATAATGTGTTATTTTTCTTTCTAATACAACTTCGTTTTGACCTACTAAGTTTGATCGCTTTTTGGCTTCAAATAGTGTTGTAGCAGTTCCGGAAAATGTTCCGTTAGTAGTAACAACTGTCCAGTCGTAAACTGTAATTAATTCGTCTTTAGTAAGCTTGATAGATGTCGTGCTATTAGGATTTGTGATTAAGTTTGTAGCATTTAGATTAATTAATCCTAGTACTAAAGTTGCAATAATTAAAATTGACTTTTTACTTACGTTAAATTTAGACTTGATAACGTGATTTTGATTTTTTTTTGAAAAGTTCATAATTTCTAAGTTTTAAAGTGTTTATTTTTTAGTTTGTGTATTTGGTCTAATTTGATTGTTACACCCTTATATCAAAACCATTTAAAATTTGTTACCCATGTTTTGCTAAGTTTTTTTAAATTCGTTGGAAACAAAGGGTTTATGAGTCAAAAAAAAATACATGAAGACCAGAAGTATGTGGATGGATTGGTAAACAACAATGCCTTTATAATTCAGGCTATATATGATAAGTTTGCGCCTAAAGTGATTAATTATATTAAACAAAATAGTGGTGATGCAGACAACGCACAGGATATTATCCAAGACACGATAATAACCATTTACAATCAAGGCAGTCAAAAAGGCTTGCAATTAACCTGTCCTTTTGATGCTTACTTTTTTTTACTTTGTAAACGTAAATGGCTTAATGTTTTAAAAAAAAGTAATAATAAAGAGGTAACAATAAACGAAGAAACCCTATCTAAGGATGACGACGCTTATCAACTATCATTTGAGACCTCTGTTTTTGAGGACAAGCAAAAATTGTTTAATCAGATGTTTCAAAAATTAGGAGATGCTTGTAAAGATTTACTACAAGCTACATTTAAAATAAAATCCATGGAAGAAGTAGCTAAAAGTCTTAATGTAAGTTATGCTTACGCAAGAAAGAAAAAATCCTTATGTATAGGACAGCTAACCAAGCTAGTTAAAGAGTCGCCAACTTTTAATCAACTTAATTATTAATAGTATGGAAGAGCAAGATTATATCCTTTTTGAAAACTATTTAGCTGGCGATTTGTCTGCAGATCAGATTCTAGATTTTGAAAACAGATTAAAAACAGATCAAAATTTTAAACAAGCCTTTACAATTTACAAACAACTATCAACAAATTTAGAGCACGAAATAGGCAACAAGAATAAAAACTCAGATTTTAAAGCTAATTTAGATGGCATTTCTCATAAATATTTTACAAAGCTAGAAGATCAAGAACACCCTATTGCAGTTAAAAAAAGCTTTAATTTTTATAAATTAGCAATAGCAGCAAGTATAGCTCTGGTAATGGGCTTTTTTGCCTACAATCAATTTTCTGGAGGCGCTAATTACTCGGACTTTAATACGCATGACACTATAGATTTTTCAGTAAGAGATGCAGAAGGTAATATTGGTCTATTAATAAAAACAACAAAAGCATTTAATAATAAAGATTACAAAAAAGCTAAAGCGTATTTGGAAGAATTGCTGCAGGACGATCCTGATAACGTCGAGTACAATTTTTATTATGCTATTACAAATATAGAATTAGATGAATTTGCTAAAGCAGAAACCATACTAGATGATATCTCACAAGGAAGCTCAGCCTATAACAACAAAGCAAAATGGTACTTAGCCTTAAGCAAGTTAAAGCAGGAAAAAGAAGCAGAATGTAAAACGATATTACTTACAATACCAAAAGATGCAGATGACTATAATCAAGCACTAAAATTATTAAATAAACTAGAATAATATACTACCTATATATAAGGACTTAAAATACTTATCTAAAAGTCATCAAATCCTTGATGACTTTTTTATTTTTGCGTCATGATAATTACAGACACACATACACATTTATATAGCGAAGCTTTTGATGACGATAGAGCAGACATGATGCAACGTACTTTAGAAGCTGGAGTTTCTAGATTGTTTATTCCAGCAATAGATAGTAGTTACACCGCAAGTATGTTACAGCTAGAAAAGGACTATCCAAAACATGTGTTTTTAATGATGGGTTTGCATCCAACACATGTCAAAGAAAATTATATAGATGAGATAGCACATGTAACAGAAATGCTAAACTCGCATAAATTTTACGCAGTAGGAGAGATTGGTATTGATTTATATTGGGATAAAACTACCTTAGCCATTCAGCAAGAGGCTTTTAGAAAACAAATTAAATTAGCAAAGCAACATAAGTTACCTATCGTTATCCATTGTCGCGAAGCATTTGATGAGATTTTCGAAATTTTAGAGGAAGAAAAGTCAGACGATTTATTTGGAATCTTTCATTGTTTTACTGGTACATTGGAACAAGCACATCAAGCTATATCTTATAACATGAAACTTGGAATTGGAGGTGTAGCAACCTTTAAAAACGGTAAGATAGATCAGTTCTTAAACCAAATAGATTTATCACACATTGTTTTAGAAACAGACGCACCTTATTTGGCGCCAAAACCGTTTAGAGGTAAGCGTAATGAAAGTAGCTATATAATAAAGGTTGTACAGAAGTTATCTGAAATTTACCAAGTATCTGAACAAAAAATTGCCGACATTACAACAGAGAACTCAAAAGCGGTTTTCGGTATCTAAAAACTTATGACTAAAACAATACCTAATATACTTCTTATTTACACTGGTGGAACTATTGGTATGATAAAAGATCCAGAAACAGGAGCCTTACGCGCTTTTGATTTTGCAAATTTATTAGACCGCATACCAGAGTTAAAATTGCTAGAATGTACCATAGAAACCTATTCTTTTGAAGAGCCTATAGATTCTAGTAATATGGAGCCTAAATATTGGGTTCAAATTGCTGAGGTTATCCAGCAAAACTATCAGCTTTTTGATGGATTTGTTGTGCTACATGGTAGCGATACCATGAGTTATACAGCGTCAGCTTTAAGTTTTATGTTAGAACATTTAGCTAAGCCTGTGATTTTTACAGGATCGCAGCTGCCAATAGGAGATTTGCGGACAGATGCTAAAGAAAATTTAATAACATCAATTCAAATTGCATCCTTACAATATTACAATAAACCTGTAATTAAAGAAGTAGGCTTGTATTTTGAGTATAAATTATACAGAGCTAATCGTACCACTAAAATTAATGCAGAACATTTTGAAGCATTCGCAAGTCTAAATTATCCAGATTTGGCAGAAAGCGGTGTGCACCTTAAAGTTAATAACGAGTATTTATTTAAACCTAACACTAGAAAAGATTTAGTAGTACATAAGGATTTAGACTCAAATATAGCATTGGTAAAACTGTTTCCAGGAATCTCTAGAAACCTTTTAGAAAGTATTTTTAAAACCGAAGGATTAAAAGGAATAATTTTGGAAACCTATGGCGCAGGAAACTGCACAACAAAAGATTGGTTTTTGCAGTTATTAAAGGAGACCATAAATAAAGGTATACCAATTATAAATGTAACACAATGTTCTGGAGGAAGTGTACTAATGGGACAATATGAAACTAGTGAGAAGCTTAAGAGAATTGGTTTAATATCAGGAAAAGATATAACCACAGAGGCAGCACTATGTAAATTAATGTATTTATTAGGAGAAAATATATCAGCTAACCTCTTCAAAACCATATATGAAACGTCTTTACGTGGAGAAATGTCTTAAAATTAACCCTCAAAATTTTAACGTTAAGATATTTTTTTGTTATTTGCCCACGTAATTAGTGATAATTACAGAGAGGTGGCCGAGTGGCTTAAGGCGCACGCTTGGAAAGCGTGTATGCGTTAATAGCGTATCGAGGGTTCGAATCCCTTCCTCTCTGCAAGATATTTCTATGTCTTGATAAAATATAAACGGGATAAAAGTAGTTTTGTATGATTTTACTTAGCTCTTTTTGTATTTTTTATTTTTAATTACATTTTTTTTATATCTTTAACACTTTAACTAATAAAATTAAGAACAACAAAATGAAAAGATTATTTTCTATCCTAGCCATAGCGTGTATCATGGCATTCGGAACTGCAAATGCAACTACTAACGCAGCAATGACGACTGCAACTACTGTAGTACTTACACAAGATGAACCAGATGCTGCTGCTGCAACTGCAGACGAAAACTTAACGTTCCACCAAGAACTTAAAAAACGTTTTATTGAAGGTGGACCAGGATTTATGGGGATTGTATTACTATGTTTAATTCTTGGTTTAGCAATTGCTATCGAGAGAATTATCTTTTTAAATTTATCTACAACTAACTCTAAAAAGTTAACTCAAGATGTAGAAGATGCACTTCAATCAGGTGGATTAGAAGCAGCTAAAGAAGTTTGTCGTAACACAAAAGGACCTGTTGCATCTATCTTTTACCAAGGTTTAGACAGAGCAGATGGAGACTTAGAGTCTGCTGAAAAAGCAGTTGTTGCTTACGGTGGAGTACAAATGGGACAATTAGAGAAAAACGTTTCTTGGATTTCTTTATTTATCGCTTTAGCACCAATGTTAGGGTTCATGGGAACTGTAATTGGTATGATCCAAGCATTTGATAAAATTGAAGCTGCAGGAGATATGCAACCATCATTAGTAGCAGGAGGTATTAAAGTAGCCTTATTAACTACTGTATTTGGACTTATTGTAGCAATTATATTACAAATTTTTTACAATTACATTATCGCTAAGATAGACAGTATTGTTAACGATATGGAAGACTCTTCTATTAACTTAATGGATATGTTATCTAAGTACAAGAAATAATTTACTCAATTACTAACTTTAAAAATTAAAGATTATGCACAAGATTTTAAAAATAGTTGCTTTAGTATTGAGTTTGGCTGGAATTGGTATATTAGTTAACATTATTGCAAAAGGAGATGAGGCTATTAAAGCAGCAGCTTTAGATGGTGATACTTCAATAGTAGATCCTATGGCAATTGTTGCTTATATTATTCTAGGATTAGTATTAGCTTTTGTAGTGTTTTTTGTACTAAAAAATCTATTTACAGGAGGAAAATCTCTTAAAAATACATTAGTAGGAGTGGGAGCATTCTTATTAGTATTAGTTATTGCTTATGCAGTATCTGGTGGAGATGTTAAAGAATACTTCTATAATGGGATAGTAGCTACTGAAGGAGAATCTAAAATGGTAGGAGCAGGATTAGTTGCTTTTTATATACTAATTTTAGCAGCTGCTGGAGCAATGTTATTCTCAGGTATTAAAAAACTAATAAAATAATTATGGCAAAAAGATCAGCACCAGAAGTTAATGCAGGCTCTATGGCTGACATTGCCTTCTTATTATTAATATTCTTCTTAGTTACTACAACTATTGAAGTGGACTCTGGTATTAGTTCTAAACTACCACCAGATATTCCGCCACCTGAAGTTAAAATTAAACAGAAAAACATTTTTACTGTTGAATTGAACAAAGACAACCAAATGTTGGTTGAAGAAGAATTAATGAAAATTAAAGACCTTAAAGCTGCAGCTATCAAGTTTATTGATAATGGAGCAGGAGAGGGAACTGAGGGAACTAAATGTGATTATTGTAACGGAGCAAAGGATCCAGCATCGTCTGACCATCCATCAAAAGCTATCGTTTCTATAACACATTCTAGAGCTACAGATTATGAAACATTTATCGTGGTTTATGATCAGTTAGTAAGTGCTTACACTGAGTTAAGAGAGCGTTTAGCACAAAGACTATACAACCGTTCTTTTAAAGAAATGGAAGCTAGTTACGACGACTCTAATTCACCTCAATTTAAAAGTGAAAAGCTAAAAGAGAAGATAGATAATATTAAGAACAAATATCCTAGAATCATCTCGAAAGCAGAACCTAAATAATTATTAAACTATGTCAAAATTTAAAAAAGGAGGCAGCAAAGAGTTGCCAGCTATTTCTACAGCATCTTTACCAGATATTGTATTCATGCTATTATTCTTTTTTATGGTCGCAACCGTAATGAGAGACAACAGTTTGAAAATTAAAAACAATTTGCCATCTGCTGCAGAGACTGAAAAATTAGGTCAAAAAAACTTAATAATGTTTATTTACGCTGGAAAGCCTAGCGATAGTTATAAAAACATGGGTGATGAAGCTAAAATTCAGTTAAACGATAAGTTTGCCGAACTTAAAGATATCGCACCTTTTATAGCTGCTGAAAGAGCTTCAAAGCGTGAAGCTGAAATACCACAATTAATCGCTGCTTTAAAAGTAGATAAAGAGACAAACATGGGTTTAGTGTCTGATATTGAACAAGCATTGCGTAAAACTGGTCAATTAAAAATTAATTACACTACAAAAAAAGGTAGTGGACTTAAATAAGTATTACTCTTAATTTTATAGCAAAAGGTGTTTTGAATTTCAAAACACCTTTTGTTTTTTATAATAATTTATATCTTTTATTTTATCTTAGATTTATCAATAGGATTATATCTTCTCAATTTCAATTAGCATAACAGATGAAATATTTTTTACTTCTTTTTATAATACCAATATTTAGCTCTGTAGTTGTTGCTCAGGATTCGTCTTTGTCATCCACAGTTATTGACTCGCTTTACAGAGAAGATCAGTTTTATTTAGGTATAACCTATAATTTATTAAGTAAAAAGCCTGAAGGTGTATCTCAAAATGGTTTTTCAAGTGGTGTGCATTTTGGGTTTATTAGAGATATGCCTATTAATAAAAGAAGAAACAAAGCTATTGGTTTGGGTTTAGGATTATCTGTTAATTCTTATAATCAAAACTTGTTAATTTCTCAGGATAGTAAAACTCTGGGTTTTTCTGTGTTGGATGGTGATACAGATTACACTAAAAACAAGTTTTACACCTATATCGTAGAAATGCCTTTACAATATAGATGGAGGACGTCTACAGCAACCGAATATAGTTTTTGGAGGATTTATACAGGATTAAAATTTGGCTATGTTATAACCAACGGAACAAAGTATTTAGGTGTTCCAAATAATATTAATTTAAAAAACACAGATGTATTAAACACACTGCAATATGGTTTAACCTTTTGTGCTGGATATAACACCTGGAATTTTTACCTTTATTATGGTTTAAATGATTTATTTGATAACGCTACAGTTAATCTTGAACCTATTGATATGACTGCTATTAAAGTAGGATTAATGTTTTATATTTTATAGCCAGTACTGTAGTAAAATAAGTTGTGGAGTAATGCCTATAAAAAGACCTATTATCAACTCTTTAGGAGTATGTGCTTTTAGGGATAATCTAGAGGACGCAACAGCTCCAGTTATTATAGCCATTAATGCCAATGAGCCATTTATATTTACACTAAAATGAATAGCAAAAGCTATGAAAAACATAAATACGCCTCCTGTTGCAATTATATGTATACTAGCTTTAAATTTTGCTATTGCGAAAATTAAGCATGTAATATTAGATATTAATATTCCAACAAAAAAGAAGTATAACTCTGGTATTTGATCTAATGGGAATACGCGTAATATTAGCAAACCAATTATAAGGCAGTTAATTAGTAAAGGATAGACACGCTCTTTAGTGGTCTTTAAATATATTGTTTCAGTCTTACCTAAAGTTTTTAATAAAAAATATACTAATATGGGTAATGCTATAGATAGTATAGAAAGCGAAATTAACTTGGCATGAACAATTTCTTCTGGAATAAATCTTGGTGATTTTTTAAAATAGAAATGTACTGCCAATAATGGCATTATTACAGGATGAAATATAAATGACAAACTTTTGATAATATATTTATTAAATTTTCCTAAGCTCATTTTTTTTATTTTATTCAAAAATAAAAAATATATTGTCTAAAAAACTTAAAGAGAAAACATTAAGTTTTGAATAAAATTTATCCAATTACGGTTTTAACCACACTGACAATGTGGCAAAACGTTGTTTTTACGATAATTTACATCTTTTCACTAAAAATAAATTTGCCTACTGTTTTTTTTTTTCTATTTGGTCACCAATTGATAATCAGTTATAAAAATCGCGCGATTAATATTTTTAAAACCATCAAATTTTTAACCTTAAAGAAATGAAAAAATCAACTCATTATTTACTCAAACTTTTAGTACTAACACTATTTTTAAATCTTACTAACTGCTCTAAAGACGAAGACTATCAAATTAATGACCAACAAGTAAAGTCTGAATCGAAAGTTTTAGTTAAAAAAATTAGCAGACAAGAAGTATATAGTAATCCTGTTTTAGCTAACAATTTATCAAAATATTGCGGAGAAAAAAGTAATAATCAAATTAAAGGAGAAGAGTATTCTAACGCTAATTCAAAAATTATTTATAATAGCGACTTAAATATAGCTATTAACGATCAAGTCGCTAATTTTTTACAAAGTACAGATGGGAGTTATCATTCTTATACATTTAACGTTATTAATTATAACGATTTAAGTGCTAAAAGTAATCTTTTATTATCATTACAACCCGATGGTAGTTACTTAGAGGTACTAATTAATTACGATTTATCAGACCAACAATTAGAAGCGTTTAATACTACAGGTTTACTGCCAGAAAACGTTGAAATTACATCGCAATTATTAGAAAACGGAACGTTTACAACTAGCTTATTTGCTAAAACGTTAGTATTAGGTACAGAATGTGGTGGTATAGAATATGGAAATGTTAATTCTTCTATTTGTACAGCAGGTGGCAACCATGTATGGACCCAAAGATTTGATTGTCAAGGATACCCTGGTCCAAATGGACCAACTCCAGGTTCAGATTACACAGTGTCCTTTGATTTGGATTGTCTAATTGAAAATGCGGGAAGTGATAGTACATTAGATAGCGATACCACATCAGAAGGTGAAAATCAAGAGCAAGAAGATAATGGAGGAGTTTTAGATGGTCCTAATAATTTAGATAACCCTAACGATGACGATAATGATGAGAACTACAATCCTGATGACATTAATAACCATGGTAATGAACAAAGTGTCCCTTTGTTTGATGGCTCATTACAATCAGTCTCTGGTCCTTTTACATCATTTTTAAGTGGTTTGTCACCAGAACTGCAGGATTTTATAAATAGTCCAAGTAACATTTTTATAAAAATAAATATTGGAGATTTTTTAACGGAAAATAATCATTCTGATGATTCTAAAGCTTTTTCTAATGAACTACTGGCAGTTATCAGTCAAGAAACAATTGTAGATTATAATGCATTAAATTTCATGCTTGATGCAAAAACTCAAAATAAAATTTATAATTCTTTTGATTATGCTTTTTTAAATTCTGTAAATCAATATATGTCTATTGACACTTCTGATGCAGAAATGACAGATCCCTTGACTTTATATTTTAAGATGAGATGTATTGCATTAAGAGCAGCACATCCTGATTGGTCTAACATCAAAATTTATTGGGAAGCATCTAAGGATTTGGTTCATTTTTCACTTGATACATTAGGTTTAATTCCATTTTTTGGCGAGCCCGCAGATATTATTAATGGTATTATCTATACTTTTGAAGGAGATGCTTTGAATGCTACTTTAAGTTATTCTGGTGCAGTGCCAATTGCAGGGTGGTTAAGTACAAGTGCAAAAATTTCTATAAAAGTACTTAATCAAACTACACAAGGTGTTATTGGGTTGGTCTTTAAAGTAAGTGATAGTGGTTTGATCTCCTTTGGGGATAGAAATATACTTAAACACGTAATTGGATCAGCTGGTACAGGATTACATGCACATCATATAATTCCTTGGGATTTTAGAAATCATGATTTAGTACAGAAAGCAGCAAATTCAGCTGGTGGTTTTAATATGAACGAAGCAATAAATGGCATACCTTTGCCTTCTGGTAGTCATTTAAATGGCCATCCTTCTTATAGTACCAAGGTTAATGATATTTTAGATAATATAAATGTTGATGGTATGGATAATGACGAAGCATACACTGTTTTAAGTAATTTCATTAATTATTTAGATAATTTGATAAATTCAAATCAATCATTAAATTTAGGTGAAGTATCAGAATTAATTAATTATCCTTAAAGGGTTTTTTTATAACGCATATGAACAATAATAAGAAAGAGGAATTAATTACATTCATTTTAAACTCAACAAACGAAATTAGTTTATCAGATAGAGAGAAACTTACTAAATTAATTCGTCCAGCAGTGGGAATGAAAACTCAATCAATTGATGATTCTAAAATAGAAATTGGTAAATCAAAGATTGGAGGTAAACCAGATTTACCAAAAAATTTTATTTGGCCTACATTTGAAAATAAGTCATTATTATTTTGTGCTCAATATAACTTATCAGAAATTCAGGTTTTTGAAGAAGATAATATTCTTCCTAACATAGGAATGTTTTATATATTCTTGAACATAAATGAAAAATGGAATCAGTTTAGCGTATTAGAGGAAGATTACCAATTTATCTATTCAGAATCTGATCAATTGTTTAGAGTAGATTATCCCAAAGACTATGGTGTCAATTGGAGCTTTAAAAGTGCAACGATATCATACTTTAAATATTATACGTTACCTCATGATGAAAACTATCACTTAATGACGTTTAATGAAAAAAATAAAGATTTCTATTTTCATTTTTATCAACCATTCAAAGAATTTATGGAAGAGGAATTATTTTCAGAGGTCAATAATCTTCATCAAATTCTTGGTTATGATAATTCAATACAAACTAGTGTAGTATATGATTTTGCAGCTAAAGAATTGAATCTTTACGCAAAAGGAGGTTCTGAATATCAAAAACGATGGGATGAAATTTTAAAATTATCGAAATCATATGAATTATTGTTACAATTAGATTGTGATGATAGCAATACTGATTTAAGAAAATTTGGTGGAAGTGGTATATTTTATTTTGGAATTAAACGTAATGATTTAAGGATTAAAAATTTTAAAAATATATGTATGTCATTTCAAATGACATAAAAGACTGAAACAAAAAATAAGATATAAAGGTTTTTCCTAACATGAACTTTAAGGAAATTGTTTGTAGAAAAAATATTGAACTAATTTATTAAAACATGAATATTTTACAAAAAACAGGACAAAAAAGGACAGTACTTATTTCAATAAGTATCGTGTTGGTCTCAATACACACTATTTATTTTTATCACTCATTAATGCCAGAGTTTGAAGTTAAAAAATTAATACAACAAGGTGTTAGATTTTTGTTAACTATAGGACTTTTAAGTATGATATACAAAGGTAAGAATTGGGCTAGAATACTAGGAGTTATGTTATTTGCAATTGCAGCTTTAACAGCTATTTATAGCATTTTTACTGTTAACACTTCATTAATTAATAAAACTCCATTTATGGTTATGAGTTTTGTTTATTCTGTTGCGATATATCATTTTTATTTTTCTAAGAGTTTTAAAGCCTTTGTTGAATTTCAGACACAAAATAAATAATAAAAAAAATACTTCTTTAACACAAAAAATCCAGTCATTTGACTGGATTTTTTTAATTATATTTTTTTACGCAACCTAGCAACTGGTATATCCAATTGCTCTCTATATTTAGCAACAGTACGACGTGCAATAGGATAGCCTTTTTCTTTTAAGATTTTAGCTAAAGCTTCATCTGTAAGCGGTTTCTTTTTGCTTTCTTCTTCAATGACAGTTTCTAATATTTTTTTAATCTCTCTAGTCGATACTTCTTCTCCTTGATCGTTAGTCATAGATTCAGAGAAAAATTCTTTTATCAACTTAGTTCCGTAAGGTGTATCTACGTATTTACTATTAGCAACACGTGATACTGTAGACACGTCCATCTCAATCTCATCTGCAATATCTTTTAATATCATTGGTTTAAGATTGCGCTCATCACCTGTTAAAAAATATTCTTTTTGATAATGCATGATGCTGCTCATAGTT
This sequence comes from Olleya marilimosa CAM030, assembly GCF_000518485.1. GTDB lineage: Bacteria > Bacteroidota > Bacteroidia > Flavobacteriales > Flavobacteriaceae > Olleya > Olleya marilimosa. Next base: position 162,437 of record NZ_KI912443.1, read on the forward strand.
ACAAATAAAGTTTGTTGACGCTGTTTGATAGCATCAATAAACCACTTAGCTGCATCTAGTTTTTGTTTTATAAACATAACAGCATCTTTTTGCGACTTACTTTTATCTTTACTTTCTTTATAACCTTTCATCATGTTACTATATTCTCTAGAAACATGTAATTCTGGTGCATTACGACCATTTAAAGTAAGCTCTAACTCGCCATCAACAATTTTAATTGCAAAGTCAGGTACGACGTGTTCTACAATTCTGTTATTTCCAGCATAGGATCCTCCTGGCTTTGGATTTAAACGTTCAATTTCATGAATAGCATCCTTAAGTTGCAACTCTGAAATATCAAATTTTTGCATTAATTTTTTGTAATGCTTTTTTGTAAATTGATCAAAAGCGTTATCTATAATATCTGCTGCTAATACTATGTCAGGCTGTTTTTCTTTACGATGTAATTGGATGCTTAAACACTCTTGTAGGTTTCTAGCACCAACACCAGCTGGATCCAATTGATGAACAATCCTAAGTACTTTTTTTACTTTATCTTCATCAGTGTAGACGCTTTGTGTAAATGCTAAATCATCCACAATATCACTTAATTCTCTACGTATGTATCCACTTTCATCTACACTACCAACTAAAAATTCGGCAATATCTCTTTCGTCGTCTGATAGTCTGTACGTGTTTAATTGATTGATTAAATGTTGTGTAAACGATGTTCCTGCTGCATAAGGGACGCTTTTCTCTTCGTCATCTGCGCTATAATTATTAACACTTGTTCTATAATCAGGTACTTCGTCATCACTTAAATAATCATCTACATTAATATCACCAGTATCAATAGTTTCATTATCATTATAGTCGTCTTGAGAGTTGTCAAAGTCATCATCTAACTCGTCAGAATTATCTTCTTTACCACCTTCTAAAGCAGGGTTTTCTTCCAGCTCTTGCTTTAATCGCTGCTCAAATGCTTGCGTAGGCAATTGTATCAATTTCATTAATTGAATTTGTTGCGGAGACAACTTTTGCGATAATTTAAACTGTAGATATTGTTTAAGCATGATGTGTTTTAGAATTAGGATAAAAATAAAAAAAACAATCTACATTATTGATTTTAGTAGATTGTTTTAAGATATATTTTAGGTATAAATTTACGTTAGTGTACTACTATAGTAATTTTATCCATTAAAACTCTGCGTTTTGTGGTGTTCTTGGGTAAGGAATTACGTCTCTAATGTTAGTCATACCAGTAGCAAACATAACCAAACGTTCAAATCCAAGTCCAAAACCAGAGTGTACTGCTGTACCATACTTACGTAAGTCTAAGTACCACCATAATTCTTCTTCAGGAATATCTAGGACAGCCATTTTTTCTTTAAGGACTTCTAAGCGCTCTTCACGTTGTGATCCACCAACTATTTCTCCAATACCTGGAAATAAAATATCCATTGCTCTTACTGTTTTTCCGTCTTCATTTAAACGCATGTAAAATGCTTTAATGTTTGCAGGATAATCAAATAATATTACTGGACATTTAAAGTGCTTTTCTACAAGAAAACGTTCGTGTTCTGATTGTAAATCTGCTCCCCATTCTTCAATGATATAATTAAATTTCTTTTTCTTGTTAGGTTTAGAGTTTCTTAAAATATCTATAGCTTCAGTATAGCTAACACGTTTAAAGTTGTTTTCTGTAACAAATTTTAATTTTTCAATTAAACTTAAATCACTTCTTTCAGCTTGTGGTTTTACTTTTTCTTCATCTAATAGACGTTGGTCTAAAAATTCTAAATCTTCTTTATTATGCTCTAAAACGTAAGATATCACAGACTTCATGAAGTCTTCTGCTAAATCCATATTACCAGCTAAGTCCATAAAAGCAACTTCAGGCTCAATCATCCAAAACTCTGCAAGGTGACGAGAAGTGTTAGAGTTTTCTGCTCTAAACGTTGGTCCAAAAGTGTATACTTTACCTAAAGACATCGCATAGGTTTCTGCTTCTAATTGTCCCGAAACAGTTAGGTTTGTGTCTTTGCCAAAAAAGTTTTTTGAGTGATCTATAGCTCCATCCTCTGTTAAAGGTGGATTTTTTTGATCTAATGTGCTTACACGAAACATTTCTCCAGCACCTTCTGCATCACTACCTGTTATGATTGGTGTATGCATGTAGTAAAAACCATTGTCGTTAAAATACTTGTGTACCGCAAAAGATAAAGCCGAACGTAAACGCATTACAGCACTAAATGTATTAGTACGTGTGCGTAAATGTGCGTTTTCTCTTAAAAACTCAAAGCTGTGTTTTTTAGGCTGAATTGGATATGTTTCAGGGTCAGAATCTCCTAGGATTTCAATCTTAGTAACTGTAATTTCAACGTTTTGTCCTTTTCCTTGACTCTCCACTAAATCTCCTGTAATAGCTACAGCAGCACCTGTTGTGATTCGTTTTAATAAGGCTTCGTCAGTTTTTTCAAAATCTACTACACATTGAATGTTTTGTAGTGTTGATCCATCATTTAAAGCCACAAATCTATTGGCTCTAAAGGTACGTACCCAACCTTTTATATGTACTTCCTGTAATTTGGTCTCTTTAAGTAATGTAGCGACTGTATATGAATTCATTTTTAAAAAAATTTGATTAAAAATATACTTTTATATTATTTTTCTTCTGAAATAAATGATTTTTCTTCCTCATCATCATCTTCAGAAGGTATGATATTTATTGTTGGTTCTTTTAATACCTCTTTGTTGGCTATGCTTCTTTCTAGAGATAATAATAAAGATGGTAATAATAGTAAGTTTGATAACATGGCAAATAACAATGTTACAGATACTAATGCACCTAAAGCAACTGTACCACCAAAGCTTGAGATTATAAATACAGAAAACCCGAAAAATAGTACTATTGATGTATAAAACATACTAACACCTGTCTCTCTTAAGGCTGCATAAACTGATTTTTTAATTTTCCAATTATTAGCTTGTAACTCTTGTCTGTATTTTGCCAAAAAGTGTATAGTATCATCTACAGATATACCAAAAGCAATACTAAATACAAGTATAGTTGAGGGCTTAATTGGTACGCCTAAATAGCCCATTAATCCAGCAGTAACAACTAATGGTAAAAGATTTGGGATTAATGAAACAATTATCATCCTAAATGATCGGAACATATAAGCCATAAACAGTGAAATTAAAATCACAGCTAATGATAGTGATATGGCTAAGTTTTTAACCAAATATTTAGTTCCTTTTTGAAACACTAATGCTTTACCAGTCATGGTGACGTTATAGCGGTCGTTTGGAAAAACATTATCAATTTTGTCTTGAAGATTTTCTTGGATACGTTCCATTTTATCCGTTCCAATATCCTTCATAAAGGTTGTTATTCTTGCGTATTGACCAGTACTATCAACAAAGTTTTTAAGTAAATCTACATTTGAAGTCGAGTTTTTTGCATAGGACAAAATGAAGCTGTTTTCTTGACTTGTTGGTAGCTGGTAATATTTTGGATTGCCATTATAATACGCTTGTTTAGAGTATTTAACTAAGCCTACCACAGATATTGGTTTTGAAAATTCAGGTGTTTCATTTATAAACTCCTCAATTTTATTCATTCGTTTTAAAGTCGCTAACTTCATTACGCCTTGTTTACGCTTGGTGTCAATCATGATTTCTAATGGCATAATACCATCAAACTCTTCTTCAAAAAAGCGAATATCTTGAAAAAATTCTGCCTTTTTAGGCATATCCTCTATAAGGCTTCCTGATATTTTAATTTGAAAAATTCCAATTAAACATACCACTAAAAGCACTAAAGATGTAATATAAATAGTGATACGTTTTTCTCTTACCATTTGCTCCATCCAGTTTACAAAACCACCAATCCATTTTTTGTTTAAATGTTCTAAATGGCGATCTTTAGGGTAAGGTAAAAAGGTGTAAATAATTGGTATTATTAATAGGCAAAGTATAAAAATAGCAAGGATACTTAATGAAGCTACAACACCAAACTCTTTTAATAAAGTGCTTTCTGTTAAAATAAACGTTGCAAAACCAGAGGCTGTTGTTACATTAGTCATTAATGTTGCATTACCAACTTTAGTAATGACACGTTGTAAACTTTTTACTTTATTACCATGAGATTTAACCTCATGTTGGTATTTGTTAATTAAGAAAATACAATTAGGAATACCAATAACAATAATTAAAGGAGGTATTAATGCTGTTAATACGGTAATCTCGTAACCTAACATTCCTAGGATACCCAAAGTCCACATAACACCAATACAAACTACGATAAGTGAAATAAAGGTGGCTCTAAACGATCTAAAAAATAAAAAGAATATTAAGGAGGTTACTAATAATGCAGCAAGTACAAATAAGTTAATCTCATCAACAATATTTTGTGCATTAAGCGTACGTATGTATGGCATACCAGAAATGCGGACATTCATTCCTTGAGCTTTCTCAAAAGCTTTAACTTTTTCAACTAGGTTGTCCATAACAAAGTCCTTCCTAGCAGGTGTATTAACTATATCTTTTTTTAGGTATACAGCAGTACGTACCGTTTTGGTTTTCTTATTGAATAAAAAATTATCGTAAAAAGGATATTGGTTAAAAAGTTGATCTTGTAGTTTTTCAATTTGTTGAATGGAAGAAACGGAGTCTTTTATAAAAGGCTCTAAAGCAAATTTTTCGTTTTCTTGATCCTTAACTAATTTTTGAAGGTCTTTAATAGAAACTACAGTTTCTACCTCAGGTGCTTTTCTAAAACTATCAGAAAGTGCGTTCCACGCATTTAGTTTTTCAACTGTAAATAGGGTTGTGTCCTTTACACCAAGGACAATTAAATTACCTTCTTCACCAAAAACTTTTAAAAAATCGTTGTAAGTAATATTAACCTCATGGTCGTCTGGTAATAGGTTGGCCTCAGTATACGTAAAACGCATGTACTTCCATTGTGTACTAAAAAATATAGTAACAAGTACAACACCTATTAGAATTGCTATCTTATTGCGCAAGATTAGTCTTGCAACAACATCCCAGAAATTTGCTGAAAATAGTTTTAACATAATGCTCTAAAAAACGGAGCAAAGGTATGCAAAACCATTGTATTTACTAAGCTAAATTTAGTTTATAATGCAATATTAAAAGTGAATTTAATTGCAATATTATCTTCTTCATTTGGTAAATGGTATGCACCATATCTATACGTTGCACTAAGACCAAAACCAAATAGTAGTTTGTTAATCTCAAAACCAGATTCTGTATAACCGTATTTTAAGGTTTGAAACGTAACTTCTTGGTGTCTACCAATATTATTCATATTACCAATTGCATAACGTGTAATAAGCACTAATTGAGGGTTAAATCGTTTAGCAATAGCAAATGGTTTAACATAATGCTTTAGCACTACTGTCGAAAAACGGTCTGAAAAAAACTCGTTAAAATACATGGTTTCAAAACTATTAATTCCAGCAACAGAAAAACGTTGCAAAATAGTTTCTTTGGTTATATTATTTGGGTATGCATGGTAAAGGTGGGTTAAAGGTGCATCACCATGTGCAATTCCAGCACTTAAAGTTCCTATGGTATAAGAGTTTTTGTTATGCTTTATTTTATGTATAGTTTTAAAATCTAATTTTGAAAAGTTAAAATCTGCATTCAAAACATCTTTAAAACTTTTGGTGTATTGTAATGTAAATTTTGGGTAGCCTTCTATAATTGTTTGATTACCATTATCTGAAGTTTGCGAGGTGTTAAAAGGATTCCATTGTAGTGCAACTTTAGCTGTAGTAGTTTCAAAACCACTATAGTTATTACCATCTAAAAAATAGTTGTAAGAGTAGGTAGGTCTAATATTACTTATTGCTATCTCTGATTTAGAATATAATTTAGGATTAATTTCATGCTCTAAAGAAATTGCAGACGTAATATGCTTATGGAATAAATCAATGTTTAATAATCTAGGTTCAAAAAATGAAAAGGACCTGCTATCTGTCAAAAAATCTGAACTACCAGTTTCTTTTAAATCGTCAATATAAGATATGTTGATCCAAGTTTTTGACTTTGGGTTAACTCTAAAACCACCACCAATTTTATATTTGAAGCTATCGTCCCTAAAACCATAAACTAAATAAGAGTCTATCCTGTATTTTTCGGAAAAAGCATCATTTGTAATACCACCTAGACCTGTCCTAAAACCTTCATATTGATTAAATTTAATTAGATATCTTAGGTCAAAATTCCATATTTTAGTAGGGAAAAAACCATTTCCAATTTGTTTTAAAAGTTCACTAGATTTGGTAGTGTCACTAACTTTTAGATTTTGTTCAGGCGTTTGTGCCATACAAATTGTCATGCTAATTAAGCACAACATTACTAACCAGTAATTTTGTTTTTTTGATTTAAAGTGCTGCATTAATAGCTTTAGTAAGTACAGATTTTATATTAGTTCTGTAACCAACTTCTTTGGTTACAATTTCACCTTTTTTATTAATAACTATAGTCGTTGGGTAGGTGCTTACACCATATAACGATATGATGTTATTGGCATTAGGTATTAAAGTGAAATTAAAGTCTTTAGTTTTTAAAAACTGTTCTACAATTTCTTTTTTGTTAAATGTTACTGCCAAAAACTTTACTTTTTTATTTTTAAAATTGTCCGCTAAGTTATTTAATTCTGGCATTTCTTGTATACAAGGACCGCAATTTGTAAACCAAAAATTTAATATTACGACTTGTCCTTTTAAATCTGATAGTTTAAAGGTGTTACCATCTAAATCTGTAGCAATAAAGTCATAAGCTTTTTCTCCTTTATTAAAGTTTGCTTCAGGGTTTTTAGCGATAGTAGTGTTTATTGCTTTTAGTCTTTTAAATACTACTGACTTTAGTTTGTTGTCGTTGTCAACAAAAAATAGCGGTTTGTAGTCAGAGTTGGTCATTAGTTGTACCTGTGACATAGGTAATAACTTGCCTCTCTCGTTAAAAAGTAAAACATCTGGTGTAATAACTAACTCCATTGTTTTAACTTCTTCATCTGTTAGGCGATGTTGCTCTTTTGGTATAAAGGCATACTCTTGTGCTTGCAGGATACTTACACATAAAAACAAACATACAAAAAGTGATTTTAAAAACTTCATTACTATATTTTATTAAAACCTCTTAACGTTATATTTTGATAAAAGTTATAAAAAAAGCGACTTTTAAGTCGCTTTTAAGATTTAAACAGTCATAATCTCTGCTTCTTTGGCAGCTAAAATGTCGTCTATTTTTTTAACGTATTTGTCAGTCAAGGCTTGTACGTCAGCTTCCGCATTTTTTTGAAGGTCTTCAGACGCGTCTTCAGTCTTCTTAATGTCGTTATTAGCATCTTTACGAGCGCTTCTTACACCAACTTTAGCATCTTCAGCTTCAGCTTTAGCTTGTTTTGCTAAATCACGTCTACGCTCTTCTGTTAATGGAGGAACACTTATTATTAATAAATCTCCATTATTCATTGGGTTAAATCCAAGATTAGCAATCATTATAGCTTTTTCAATTGCTTGAAGCATGTTTTTTTCCCATGGTTGTACCGTAATTGTACGACCATCTGGAGTGTTAACATTGGCAACTTGACTTAATGGTGTTTGTGAGCCATAATAGTCTACCATTACGCTTCCTAACATTGCAGGACTAGCTTTTCCTGCTCTAATATTTACAAATTGTTTTTCTAGATGCTTAATGGCTTTATCCATTGCTTCCTTTGCGCTATCTACTATAAATGTAATGTCTTCGTTCATGCTTGTAATAATTTAATATTGAATGACTTTCAAAAAGCGAGCCAATTTTAAACGTAATATAATCTATTTTATAAACTTACTTGTGTTCCTATATTTTCTCCTGTTACGACCTTCATTAAATTACCTTTTGTATTCATATCAAATACAATTATTGGTAAGTCGTTTTCTTGGCTTAATGTAAAAGCTGTAGTATCCATAACTTTAAGACCTTTACGTAAAACGTCATCAAAGGTAATATGGTCAAATTTTATAGCAGTACTATCTTTTTCTGGATCTGTATTGTATATTCCATCCACACGCGTTCCTTTTAGGATTACGTCAGCCTCAATCTCGATAGCTCTTAATACTGCTGCAGAGTCTGTTGTAAAGTAAGGATTACCTGTTCCACCTCCAAAAATAACAACGCGACCTTTATTAAGATGGCTCATTGCTTTTCTTCTAATAAAAGGCTCTGCAACTTCGTTTATTTTGATAGCTGTTTGTAGTCTAGTTTTTATACCAGCGTCTTCTAATGCTTGTTGTAATGCTAAACCATTAATAACAGTTGCTAACATACCCATATGATCTCCTTGTACACGATCCATACCATTCATGGCACCTGCAACACCTCTAAAAATGTTACCACCACCAATAACTATAGCAACTTCTACACCTTTTTCTGTAACTGCTTTAATCTCTTCTGCGTATTCTGATAATCGTTCTGGATCAATACCATATTGACGGTTTCCCATTAGGGCTTCACCAGATAATTTTAGGAGTATGCGTTTGTATTTCATGTGTTTATTTATTGTTTTTCATGGGTCACATGTTACTTCCATTTAATCATTCGCTTGCGTTAGATCGTTTTTTATGGAAGTTTCATAAGTCGTTCCGAAAGTTTAGCAAAGCTACATAAATTTTTTATTTCTGAAATTGCTATTAATACACAAATGTTCGCTTTTTTACTAAGTTGATTAATTAATCATAAAAAAACCACTAACTCTAAAATAGAGTAGTGGTTTTAAATATGTGTAATTATTTTAAATTTTCGCTTACGCGGAAATAAAAATAGTTTTCTATCCTAAAGATACACGTTTGAAAGCTGTTACAGATACGTTTTGAGATGCTACGTAATCTGCTACAGTCATTTTTTCATCTTTAATGAATCTTTGATCTAATAAACATTGTTCTTGATCTAAAGTAGTATTGTCAGATACAAAACGATCCATTTTACCTGGTAAAATTTTGTCCCAGATTTGTTCTGGTTTTCCTTCAGCTTTTAATTCTGCTTTAGCATCTTCTTCAGCTTTAGCCATAACTTCTGGAGTTAATTGAGACATTGAGATGTATTGAGGTACATTTTTAAGTGTTTTACCTAAACGACCTAACTCGATGTTATCTTTTTCGATAACAGCAATTCTTGCTTCAGTTTCTGATGCTACAAATGCAGGATCAAAGTCTTTGTAAGATAATGAAGACGCTCCCATTGAAGCCACTTGCATTGCTACATCTTTACCAACAGTTTCGTTTGCTTCAGATAAACCAACTAATGCACCAATTTTATTGATATGAACATAAGAACCTACGTAAGGCGCTTCTAATTTTTCAAATGCAGTGATTTCTAATTTCTCACCAACTACACCAGTTTGTTCAACTAATTTTTCAGCAACTGTCATACCACCAAAGTCTGCTGCTAAAAAATCTTCCTTAGTATCAAAGTTAATTGCAATGTCTGCAAATTGCCCAGCTAATGCTAAAAATGATTCGTTTTTACCAACAAAATCAGTTTCACAACCTAATACGATTGCAACACCAACAGTGTTGTCATCGTTAATTTTGATTGCTGCAGCACCTTCAGAAGAATCTCTGTCAGCTCTTTTTTCTGCTACTTTTTGACCTTTTTTACGTAAAACGTCAATTGCTTTGTCAAAATCACCACCTGCTTCAACTAATGCTTTTTTACAGTCCATCATTCCGGCTCCTGTAGCTTTTCTTAGTTCGTTTACTTGTGCTGCTGAAATTTTTACTTCGCTCATAATAAGTATAATTTAAAAAAAGTCGTTTAATTAGTTTTCAACAAAGAAAAGAATTAAACGACTTGTTTGTGTTTTGAAATTGTTATTTTATTCTTCTTCGTCTTTAGCTGCTTTAGCTTTTTTAGGTGCTGCTTTTTTATCTACTTTAGCTGCATCTTTGTCTGCTTTTTCAGCTTTACGCTCGTTTAATCCTGCTGTAATAGCATCAGTAACGTGCGTTAAGATTTTGTCTATTGATTTAGAAGCATCGTCATTTGCTGGTATTACATAATCTACTTGACGTGGATCAGAGTTAGTATCTACCATTGCAAAAATAGGAATGTTTAATTTTTGAGCTTCTTTAATTGCAATATGTTCGCGCTTAATGTCAACAACAAATAAAGCTCCTGGTAAACGTGTCATGTCAACGATAGACCCTAAGTTTTTTTCTAACTTAGCTCTTAAACGGTCAACTTGTAAACGTTCTTTTTTAGATAACGTTAAAAACGTACCATCTTTTTTCATTCTATCAATTGTAGCCATCTTTTTGATTGCTTTACGGATTGTAACAAAGTTTGTTAACATTCCACCAGGCCATCTTTCAGTAATGAAAGGCATGTTGATGCTACCTGCTTTTTCAGCTACGATATCTTTTGCTTGCTTTTTTGTTGCAACAAATAAAATTTTACGACCTGAAGCTGCAATTTTTGCTAATGCATCTCCAGCTTCTTCAATTTTAGCTGCTGTTTTATATAAGTTTATAATATGGATACCGTTACGCTCCATATATACGTAAGGCGCCATGTTAGGATCCCACTTACGTGTAAGGTGACCAAAGTGTACACCTGCTTCAAGTAATTCTTTTACTTCTACTGCCATTTTGTAATAGTTTACGTTCTGTTGAATTAGCAATGTTCCATTTGCTTTATGCTTTTGGCTTCATTTAGATGCTAAACTAAATCCTGTTTTTACACTAGGACAACAATAACTGTTTGATTTTTTGTTTTGTGTTGAAAATAAATTCAACAAAGGTATTAACGTTTAGAGAATTGGAATTTCTTACGCGCTTTTTTCTGTCCGAATTTTTTACGCTCAACCATTCTTGGGTCTCTTGTTAATAAACCTTCAGGCTTTAAGATTAATCTGTTTTCAGCATCTAATTCGCACATTGCACGAGAGATTGCTAAACGAACAGCTTCAGCTTGACCTGTGATACCTCCTCCAAATACATTTACTTTAATATCAAAAGCACCTTCATTATCTGTTAAAGCTAATGGTTGGTTTACTTTGTATTGTAATGTTGCAGTATCGAAGTAGTCTTTAATGTCTTTTTTGTTAATCGTAATATTACCTTTTCCTTCAGATAGGTAAACACGAGCAACTGCGGTCTTACGACGACCAATTTTGTGAATTACTTCCATTACTTGAATTCGTTTAAGTTAATTACTGTTGGCTTTTGTGCTTCATGTGAATGAGCTGCACCAACAACAACATTTAAATTACGGAATAATGTTGCACCTAATTTGTTTTTAGGTAACATTCCTTTTACTGATTTTTCTACTAATCTTGCTGGATCTTTTCCAAACATTTCTGTAGCAGTTAAACTTCTTTGACCACCTGGATAACCTGTGTGACGAATGTACGTTTTGTCATTCCATTTGTTTCCAGTTAAGTTGATTTTTTCTGAATTGATAACAATTACGTTATCTCCACAATCAACGTGTGGTGTGAAGCTAGGTTTGTGTTTTCCTCTTAAAAGTTTTGCAACTTTAGAAGCTAAACGACCTAATGATTGACCTTCAGCATCTACTAAAACCCACTGCTTATCTGCAGTTGCTTTGTTTGCTGAAATCGTTTTGTAGCTTAATGTGTCCACGTTATTAATTATTTTTTATTAAACATTCCTCTCTCAAAAAGAGTTTGCAAATTTACGATTATATATTTGATTACCAAATACTGATAGCACTTATTTTTAATAAGTTTGTTCATATCTTTTTGAGTATCAAAATGCACTACAAAAAAGCTTCAATTAAATATTGAAGCTTTTTATATGATTACAGGTGTTAATTTAAGATTTTATTAGTTTGGATATTTTAGTTTGTCCGTTAGTGTCTTCTAACTGTATTATATATAATCCGTTAACTAAATTTTCAATATTAAATTGATGTCCTGCGTCAAATGTTCCTTTGTATTCAATTAACTGTTTTCCTGACACGTCTAAGATTTTAACTCCTGTTATTTTAGTTGTTAATTTAAAGGACGTTTTTGCAGGATTAGGATATAATTTAAAGTTATCGGTAATTTCAAATTGATCTGTGCTTAGGCTTTGTGGTACCGAATTACCATATATTTTAAACTCTCCTGCTGGTATTGTTATTGGTGTTGCAGTGTTGCTAACATTTATAAATGTACTATTTGTAGGGTCCATTAAATCATACCATGTACCTGTATACGGAAAATCTGGTGTTACGTTTTGTGATGTAACATCAAAGTTTGCTAATATGACTACGTTTTTTAATTCTGTAGATGGTATTGTGTTATCAAAAATATAAATTCTTGGTGTTAGCGTATCTACATTTGGGTTACTACTGTCATTAATTATATAATCCCCTTCAAAGACAGCTTCGTTTACCTTTAAGTCGTTAATCCTAGACCAATCATTATATACTTGACTTCTATTAACGTCAGTAAGCCATCCATTTGTCCATTGTGGTTGTGGTTTTGTATCTAGTTTACAATTACCATCAATAGCATCTGCTTCAGTATTTACAGTCCCATTATTACATGTATAAATAGAGTTTTCCATAGCAAGTTCTCCAAAATGCCAAATCATTTTAGGTCCAGGTATGGTTAATGATACTGCACCTAAAGCAGACATTCTTTTAGTTGCTATTTCTAAATTAGTAACATTATGGCTAGCATTACTGCTGTTTCCAAATTGGATGTTTTTATACATTAGGCGTTCTTCATCATGACTTTCTGGATAACCAACTAATCTTGGAGCATCATAATTACGACTTGCATCTTTATGACCCATTCTGCTAATGTCTGTACCAGAGCTATAACCCATTGTTAATTGATTGTAAGGGTCTGTCATTTTTCCCCAAAGCATGATACCTTTGCCTTCATCTATTCTATAATCAGCCCATTCTTTTTCTTCTACAGCGCTTCCGCCAAATCCTAAATGTTCAAATATAACGTAGTGGTCTGGATCCAAACTCCATGAGTAATCTGCATATTCTTTTAAAATAGCGACTCTGTCTGCTTGGTAGGCATTAGTTTGTGTCTCTCCTGAAGAGGCGTTTTGAGTAAATCCTTTAGTTAGATCCCATCTAAATCCATCAATTTTATATTCTTCGATCCATTGTTTTACAACTCTTTTAGAATATACTTTTGTGAATGAGTTTGAGTGGTCAAAATCAGAACCAACACTGTAACTATGTGTTGCGACTTGATTAAAATATGGGTTTTCACTACTTGGTTCTCCCCAACCGTCTCCATCTGCATCATCCATCCACATACGTACCATTGGGTTACGCCCAAATGCGTGGTTTAGTGCAAGGTCTAATATTACAGCAATTCCGTTTTGATGACAAATATCGATAAGCTCTTTAAGTTTGTCTTCTGTACCATAGTATTTGTCTAAAGCCATATGAAAAGAGGTATTATATCCCCAACTTTCATTGCCTTCAAATTCCATAATTGGCATTAATTGAATAGCATTGATGTTTAGATTTTTAAAATAATCTATTCTATCTATTATATCCTGAAAGTTTTTATTTGCGTCAAAGTCTCTAACTAATACTTCATATATTACTAGATCTTCTTTTTTTGGTTTTTCAAAATTAGTTACTACCCATGGGTAATCTGTTTGACCAGTTTGTAGAACAGTGACCTCTCTATCTTGACCAATTGGATAGGTTGGAATATTTGGATATGAAGTTGTAGGAATATAAGGATCATCAAAAGGTGATAAGACTAACGTTGAATAAGGGTCTGCAACTTTAACTAATTTAGGAGAATTAGCTAAAGGAGTTTTATCTACAACCCAATATTGATAGGTTTCTATTTGTCCAGGAGTTAAACCAGTTAATGTTATCCAGTATTTATTATTTCTTGTTGGATCTCTTTTCATGGCGTAACTACTGTCTGGCTGCCAATTATTAAAACTTCCTGCTACGTAAACAAAGTCCTTGCCTTGTGCATATAGCACTAATGTTGCTTTTGTTGGATCAGCAGGATCGTATGTAATTCCATCTTGATAGTTGGTCGGCATAATAGCAAAAGTACTACCAGGATCCACAACTACTGAGAAAGATTTTGTTTTAGTTTGTCCACCAACTGTTACATCTAAAATGTAGTTTTTGTTTACTGTTATAGCTGTGTCCTGAAAGTTATACGAAGACACGCCATTTTGAGTGTTAATAGTTGTTCCATCTGCACTTAAAACGTAGTTTGCAGATCCACCAGTATTATTAGCAGAAATGTCAAAGTTACTTCCAGCATCAATAATTGTTGTTGAATTGTCTTCAGGAGTAGTTAAAATGACTTGGAATGAGCCAACATCCTCAAGTATATCTTGAGACTTTTTGTCTCCTGAAGCGTCTTTAGCTTTTAAAAGAAATCCAATACGTCCAATGCCAGTCCTATTATAAAAGTCTTGTGGTATAAACGAAATAGAATATGTATCGTTTCCAGCATTATAGGTTAGCAGGTTTGGTGTAGTAGCATTAGAAGAGTCTGTCCAATCACCATTATTTGGAGCGTCTTGTTGATTAATTAAATTTAAATCGTATGACCATGACCAAAGATAAAGTTCATTATTTATAACGTTCCAAGTAGCTTCGTTAATACTGCTACCATTAAAAGTAAGTGTTACCATCTGGTCTTCTTCAATTGTTGAAGGAGTAACACTGTAAGTTACATTTTGTTGTTGCGCTAATGTAATTTGACACAACAAAAAAATAAAAAATATAATTTTTTTCATAGCGAAGTTAGTTTTAAAAAAAGAGGCAGCTTACCAAATAGGATGCTGCCTCTTAATTAATATTCAAATTAATTATTATTTAGTTATAAATACATATGTTGGAGCACTAGGATCTGTAAAATCTAATTTAATATCATAAACTCCAGCAGTTACAACAATGTTATTATCACTATCAGTATCTAATACACCATCAAGTGTTGCATCACCATAGTTAGTTAAAGACCAATCTTCATTTAAGCGTATTTTAATTTCGCCATCAATTAAGGTCACGTTTTCTGCTAACCATTGTGAGTCTGTTAAAGGTGTAAAAGTAGCATCAGGACCTGCGTTACCCCAATCATTATAACCAGAACCTACAACTCCCCATAAATCAGTTGGCACTAATGTGTAAGAAAAATCGTTTAAGTTTATAGTCATTAAATAGAATCCTGCAGTTACAGCAATGTTGTTATCACTATCAGTATCTAATACACCATCAAGTGTTGCATCACCATAGTTTGGTAATCCCCAATCTTGATTAAATCTAACTTTCATCTCACCATCAATTAGTTTAACACCTACTTTAAAAGTATCTGTTGTGTAATCATAATGGAATTTAGCATCAGGTCCAGCATTTCCCCAATCGTTGTATGCAGAACCAACAATTCCGTAAGAAAAAGCTTCAATAGTATAAGCTAATGTGTTTGTGTTAAATACAATTTTATAGTCTCCAGCAGTTACTGCTATGTTATTATCGTTATCAGCATCAAAAACTCCATCTAAAGTTGCATCTCCATAATTAGGTAGTGACCAATCATTACTTTGTCTAACTTTAAACTCTCCATCTTTTAAATTAACATAAGCTACCACAACATCAGGATCTGAAGTTGTGTAAAATGGTAAGTCTGGACCAGCATTTCCCCAATCGTTAGCTGCAGATCCTACAACTCCCCAAATAGATGGTTCTATTCCAGATCCACCACCACCATTAGTAGTAGGAGGTAAGTAAACGTTTAATACTTGTGGAAAAGACATTAACTCTGTTCCATTTCCAGTATCACCAACGTAAGCTCTTAATCTAAAAGTAATACTTCCTGCATTTAGCTCTGGTGTTGCAGGATCGTTATTTAAACCTGCTTCTTCCGCAATAGATAACATGTCTCCAATAGTCACAGCTAGCTCATTAGCACTTGTTGTTTCTACAACAACCATATCTGTAAAGTCTCCAGTTAATGAACGTTGTAGCTCATAAGACGTATTAGTAGGGACATTAAAATTAGCATCATCCCAAGTAAATCTTTCTGCGATGTTACTAGACGCTTGAGATGTTAAAACATATTGTTCTAAAAAAGAATTTGAAAAGGTAAAATCACCTGTTGGAGCTGCTGTGAAAACTAAATCATCGTCTTCTTGACAAGAGTTAAAGCCAATCATAGCGATAACTACAAGTAATAAAATTTTAAAATTTTTCATTGTTATTTTATTTAGTTAGTAACCTGTATTTTGTTGTAAATTTGGATTTGCTTCTAAAGCTGTTTGTGGAATAGGAAATACATTATATGTGTCAGGAATTGAAGTTCCGTTTAAAGTTCCACCTTTCCAAGGCCATAAGTAGCTTCCTCCTGTAAATTTTCCAAAACGAATTAAATCTGTTCTTCTGTGTCCTTCAAGGTTTAATTCTCTACCTCTTTCATCTATGATAAAGTCTAAGTTTAACTCTCCCATTGAAATAGTTGTTGCATGTGATCGTGTTCTTACTAAATTAACATAGTTTAAAGCGTCTGTCATGCTTGCTCCAGCTGCACCACGAAGTGCACATTCTGCATACATAAGGTAAGCGTCTGCTAAACGGTATAAAGGAAAATCTGTTCCAGAAAAACTTGTAGGAGTATATTCTGAATTAAATGTTGTGTTTCTAAATTTTGTTGAAGGATAACCATCTGTCCATACAGTGTAGTCATTCATTTCATAGTTGTGACCTTCAGTCCAAAATAAATCAGCTCTATCATCTGTAGATGTGTCTAAATCTCCAAATAATCCATACCAAGCTTTAGTGGCTCTGTGTCCTTGCCAACCTTCTGTTGCTCCAAATTCTGAAATAGTTATTGTGTCTGGACTTAAGCTTCCGTTTACAATATAAGTTGTGTTTCCATAACTTTGGCTTACAATTGGATCTGCGATTAGTGGATAAATAATTTCTGTAGACATATCATTATCTCCTGAGAAATTTTCAACAAAATTATCTGTTAAGGTATAACCACCTTCAGTAATAACTTTATTTACATAAATATATGCTTGATCATATCTTGGTGTCCCTGTATAGACTTCAGCATTTAAATAAAGTTTTGCTAATAACATGTCTACAACGTAGGTGTTTGCTCTTCCATAACCGTTAAAGGTTCCTATTAATGGTTCAATTTCTAAAAGTTCAGACTCTACGTAATTAAATAGTTCTTCTCTTGAAGATTCAGGTAAAAGTTCTGATTGACCAAAGTTTTCATCAGTAGCTAAAACACCTTTTCCAAAAACATCGATTACATAAAAGTAAGCTAGCGCTCTTAAAAATCTTACCTCAGATACAACTGACTCGCCAGCATCAGTGCTTGCGCTATTTAATACATTAAGTAAGTTGTTACATTGAGGGATTGTGTAGTAAGCTCTGTTATATAAATATCTAAAAAACTTATTATTACTTGTCCATTCTGATGTTGTTGTAAGTTGATCTAATCCATCATCTCCCCAACGATTTTTCATTCCGTCTGCAGTAAAGTCTTGTAAATTTACAATTCCTCTTAAAAAAGGAGATTCTCCTGCGTCGTCACTTATATCAGAACTTCCAGGACCACTTGGACCTGACAATGCAAATGATGCATATAGTCTAGATAAAATACCTTCTACAGCATTTGGATCATTTTCTAATAATTGTTCCAAAGTTAATTCTACTTTAGGCGCTGTGTCAAGGTCATCAACACAAGACGATAGTGTTGTAAATAACGCTAGCCCTAAAACTGTTAATATTATTTTTTTCATGTTCATAGTTTTTTAAAAATCAATATTCACACCCATGCTAATTGTTGTAGGTCTTGGATAGAAAGCACCATCAATACCACCATTATTTTCTGGATCTTGACCTTCGTAATTAGTAATAATAAATGGATTGTTAACCGATCCATAAATTCTCATACTTGTGTTTTTAATAAAATTACTATCAAAGTTATAACCTACAACAATGTTTTGACATCTTAAAAATGATGCATCTTGTAGGAAGTAATCTGAAAACTGAGTATTACCAATAACTTCATCAAACACAGGGTTAGCTGCACCATCATAAAAGTTTAAAACATTTGTAATACTTGTGTTGTTGTTTGGCTCTGCACTACCTGTGTGGCCATATCTTAATTCATTAAAGTCATAAAGTTTTCCGTCTAATTGTCCTCTAAAACTTGCTGATAAATCCCAGTTTTTGTAGTTAACATTTAGTCCAAAACCAAACGTCCAATTAGGTGCTAAAGCCTCAAAGTACTTATCGTCTTCTGTTATTTGATTGTCACCATTTAAATCTACAAAAGCACCAGGAATTGGGTTTCCAGAAGCATCGTATACTTGTTTAAATACACCAGCTAAACCAGGTTCTTCCCCTAATTTATTAAAAAACAAATTAGAACCTGTTCCTAAAAGACCTCCTCCAATTCTTAAAGTGTTTATACCACCTAAATCAGTTACTTCTGTTGTAGCGTAGCTAATGTTTCCGTTAAACGATAGGTTGAAATCTTCATTCTGAACAGGGTTAAGGTTTAGGTTAAGTTCAAAACCTTCACTTTCTGTTGTTCCTACGTTTTTAATAAATGAATCTGTTAAACCTTGTCCTGGCGGAATTAAAGCATCTGTTAATAGGTCTGTTGTCTCTCTCTTAAAGATGTCAAAAGAACCACTAATTAAGCTGTTTTTAAAGAAGTTGAAGTCTAAACCTAAGTTGTAAGTTGATGTTTTTTCCCAAGTTAACCCTGTTTGAAATGGTAATGCCGAATATAAATTAGCACCTGGAAGGTATTGACTGTTTTGAGATCCTACTGCAAAAAGTGGGCTAGTTGGATAAAACGTCCCAACTGCTCCTGAAATATTTTGTTGACCTGTCTTACCATAACCTAATCTTAATTTTAAGTCGTTTACAAAGTTAACATCCTTTAAAAAGTTTTCTTGTTTGATTTTCCAAGCTAAAGCTGCTGCTGGAAAAAATCCCCATGCTTCTTCTGCCCAAATATCATCGGTTACAAAAAATGACGAACCATCTGCTCTTAATGATACAGTTACTAGGTACTTGTCTAATATGTTTACGTTAGTACGTCCAAAAAACGATTGTAAGTTTTGATCGTTATAATATCTATTATTAGGGTTTTCTGGATTAAAATCTACTTCTCTAAAACCTGTATCTACGTTGTTACGGAAACGATCGCTATTTCCATCTGTTTTAAAGTTTTGGTAAGAATAACCCAATTGTACATCATATCTAGTTATTAAGCCTTCTTCTATATTTTTAGCATATTGTAAATACGAATCAAAAGTAGCGTTAGTAATGTGTTGTCTCTCTCTATAGCTAACACCTGGATTAAAAACTACTGCATTATCATTTGTAGTATCAATACCAAATGCAGAAATGGCATTATTGTCAAAGCTTTCTTTTATTTTAGAACGTGATGCGTCTAATCCAACATTTACAACCGCTTTTAATTCTGGTAAAAAAGGCATGGTATAATCAAATTCTACATTTCCTAAAAATCTGTAAGCTCTTTCAGGTCTTTCTCTTTGCTCTAATAGTGCTAATGGGTTTGATTGTCCATCAATTAATAATCTTGTACCATCTAAAGCTGTATTAGTATAGTATCCTCCAAAAATCGAATTATTATCATACACAGGTTTTGTTGGGTCAAAAACAATTGCACCTCCCAACGCACCACCTGCATCTGTAGCATTTTTATCTACAAAAGTTAATTTAGCATTGGCATCAATTTTTAAATTATCATTTAATAATTTTGGAGATAATTTAAAGGCAGCACTATAACGTTTATAATCGTCTGTTCTTACAACACCTTCTAAATCACTATAACCTACAGAAGCTCTAAAAGGTAATACACCTCCAAGGTTAGCTCTAACACTAAAGTTGGTATTACTAGAAATAGCAGTTCTTAAAATGGCATCTCTCCAATTAGTGTCATAAACAGCTCTGTTTTCTGTTCCCGTGATATTTCCATCCGTATCGTAAATATTTACCTGGATAATGCTAGAAGGTTCAGTGGTTGAAACTTCTCCAACTGGTACTCCTAATTCTGATTGGTATGTTGGATGATATTGTTTAATAAAACGAACATATTCTTCGCTATTCATCATATCTAAACCTTCACCTGCACTATCAACTGACACATTAGTGGAAAATGTATATTTTGCTTCGCCAGAAGTTCCTTTTTTAGTTGTAATAATAATAACACCATTAGATGCTCTAGATCCATAAATAGCAGTAGCAGAAGCATCTTTTAAAATAGAAAAGCTTTCTACATCATTTGGGTTAATTAATGATAAAGGGTTTGATACTCCAGCTGGATTTTGACCTCCAAGAGCAACACCATCAATTACAATTAATGGACTGTTATCGGCAAATAAAGATGCGCCACCACGTATTCTAATTGTTGGAGCAGAGTCAGGTGATCCACCACTATCGGTAATTCTTACACCTGCTGCTTTACCTCGTAATAATTGATCTGTAGATGTAATGGCTCCTTTATTAAAATCTTCAGAAGTAACAACATCCACAGATCCTGTTAAGTCTTCTTTTTTAACACTACCATATCCTATAATAACGACTTCTTCAAGTTGCGCAGCGTCCTCTACTAAACTTACATCAATTTTTGATTGTCCGTTATAAGTAATTTCTTGAGATAAATAGCCAATGTAAGAAAAGACTAATACATCTCCGTTTTCAACCTCTAGAGTATAATTACCATCAAAATCGGTTGCTGTTCCTCTGGATGTATCCTTAATTATAACATTAACCGTAGGTATTGGTAAGGCTGTAGCTTGTTCTGTAACTGTACCTGTGACTGTACTTTGCGCAAGTATAATCGTTGGTAAAAACAGTAAAGCTAATAGTAGCCTTTTAAAAATTGTTTTCATACAATAATATTAAGTTAGTTTAAATTTTAAATGTATATTTTTACTTCTCGATGATAAATCTATGTAAATTTTATGTTAATATTTTGTCACCTCTTGTATATCAGGCAACGAAAACGTTTTCGTGTTGACAACTTTTTGAGTATTTAAGATTATTGCCTACTAAATAATGAATTATCGTCATTTTTTAATGGATATTTGACCTAATCCAATAAGTTTAACCTCTTATATTTGATAAATCTTAATCAAGTATTTCATTTTTATTATACTTATGAAAAAAAAAATCACCCTAAAACAAATAGCTAGAGAACTAGATGTGTCAATATCTACTGTGTCTAAAGCACTTAGAAATAGTATAGAAATTAGTGAAGACACACGTCAAAAAGTACAAGCTTTTGCTAAGTTTTATAACTACAGACCAAATAATATAGCATTAAGTTTAAAAAATAGAAAGACTAAAACTATAGGTATTATTATTCCAGAAATAGTACATCACTTTTTCTCTAAAGTTATTAGTGGTATTGAGGCTGTTGCTAATAAACGAGGTTATAATGTTATTGTAGGATTGTCCAACGAGTCCTTTGCTAAGGAGGTAATTAACATGGAAATGTTAGCTAACGGAAGTATAGATGGTTTTATATTGTCTATAGCTAAAGAAACCTTGCAACAACAAGATTATCATCATTTTACTGAAACCATTAGTCAAGGTATGCCCATTGTTATGTTTGATCGTGTTGTAAATGATATAAAATGTGATAAGGTAATTGTAGATGATGCCCAAGGCGCAAAAAAAGCAGTGACAAAATTAATTCATAATGGTTGTAAAAATATCGCAATTATAACTACTAAAGATTACGTAAGCGTTGGTAAGTTAAGAACACAAGGTTATTTGGATGCTTTAGAGGCACACAAAATAAACCCTAAAGCGAGCTTAGTTTTAAAGGTTGATGACGAATTATTATCTGAAGACCATTTAGATTCTCTTGAAAAAGAAATAGAACACTTATTTAATAAAAACAAAAAACTTGACGGAATTTTTGCAGTTAACGAGCTTTATGCAATCACAGCAATGAAGGTTGCTAGAAAGCTTGGCTTAAAAATGCCAGAAGATTTGCAAATCATTGGTTTTACAGATGGTGTCTTGTCTAAACACGCTGTGCCAACTTTAACAACAGTAAGTCAGCATGGTCAAAAAATTGGTGAAAAAGCTGCCGAATTATTGATAAATAATTTAGAAAGAGAAGATGAAGAAGACATCTACGAAACAGTAATTATTGAAACTGAATTAATAGAACGTGAGTCCACAAAATAAAAAATTAACATTGCTCATTTAAAAACTTTTATATCTTTACAGCATTCAAAACTTATATTTTTACTTCTCAGGTAATATAGTTTTGATAGGTTTTTTCGCTTATCAAATAGTATCAACTAATAAAATACTATTATGAAAAAACGCACGCTTGGCTTTTGGGAAATCTGGAACATGAGTTTTGGTTTTCTAGGAATCCAATTTGGTTTTGCATTACAAGGAGGCTTCATGTCTCGAATATTTCAAACATTAGGAGCAAGTAAAGACGAAATCCCATTATTATGGATTGCAGCACCTTTAACTGGTTTATTGGTTCAGCCAATAATTGGTTACATGAGTGATCGTACTTGGAGTGTTAAATGGGGAAGACGTAGACCGTTTTTCTTAATTGGAGCAATCTTAAGTTCGTTAGCATTATTTTTTGTGCCTTATTCTCCAGCACTGTGGGTAGCAGCAGGATTTTTATGGATTTTAGATGCTTCAATCAATGTGTCCATGGAACCCTTTAGGGCTTTAGTAGCAGATAAATTACCTGACTCTCAAAGATCTTATGGATTTGTTGTACAAACCTTAATTATAGGTATTGGTACTTGGGTTGCTAGTAATTTACCATGGATGGTGTCTCAATTTGGAGTTAGCGATTCTGCAGACTCTGGTGTAATTACAGACTCAGTTAAAATTGCTTTTGCAATAGGCGCATTTGTTTTTTTAGCTAGTATCCTTTACACTGTTTTTACTACAACAGAATATCCTCCAGAAGACATGGAAGAGTTTAATCGCGAAAAAGCTAAAAAGAACAACTTCATTCCAGACATTTTAAATAATATTGGTAACATGCCATTAACTATGAAAAAATTAGGAGTCATCCAATTCTTTTCTTGGTTTGCCTTTTTTACTATGTGGAGTTTAGCTAATCCAGCACTTACAGAGCATGTGTTTAATACTCCTGCTCCAATAGAAAGTGCTTTTGATATGGCAGATACTGTGCAAAAAGCTGCATTTGACACACAAAATACAGCCTTTCAAAAATCATCAAATTTAGTAGGTTCAGCAATGGGTGTATATGGATTATCCTCTATGGCTTTTGCATTATTACTAGTGCTATATACAGCCAAAAGGCGCATAAACCGTAAGCTAGTACATATGGTATCACTAATGTTAGGTGGTGTAGGGTTTTTGTTAATGAATTATGCTTCACCAGAACACTTAAAGTATTGCTTTATTCTTATTGGTTTTGCTTGGGGAAGTATTCTGTCCATGCCATATGCTATGTTATCTAGTTCAGTAGACCCAAAAAAAATGGGTGTAATTATGGGAATATTCAACATGTTTATTGTAATCCCACAAATTATTGCAGCTCTTGGAGGTATTAATTTTATATCAAGTTTATTAGGAGAAGAAACAATAAATGCGATGACAGTTGCAGGAATTAGTTTAATAATTGCAGGTCTTTGCAACTTATTAATTACAAACAAAAATGCAATTTCATATCAAGCAGAAGAAATTTAAAAGATGAATAAAAAAGGATTCATATTCGATTTAGATGGTGTCATAGTAGACACTGCAAAATATCACTTTTTAGCTTGGCAAAACCTTGCTAAAAGTATAGATATAGATTTTACACACGAGCAAAACGAACAACTTAAAGGTGTTAGCCGAGTAAAATCATTAGAAAAAATACTGGAATGGGGAAATAAAACCATTTCAGAAGAGCTATTTACCTCGTTAATGGGTAAAAAAAATGAAGAATATCTAAGCTTCATTTCAAAAATGACAGATGAAGAAATTTTATCAGATGTACCAAGAGTATTAGATTATTTAATAGAAAAGGCACAGCCAATTTCCTTGGGTTCTGCAAGTAAAAATGCACGACCAATTTTAGAAAAAGTCCATTTGCTTTCAAAGTTTGATGCTATTGTGGATGGAAACGATGTTAGTAAAGCAAAACCAAATCCAGAAGTGTTTTTAATAGCTGCACAACATTTAAACATGAAACCAGAAGATTGTATTGTTTTTGAAGATTCTGTAGCTGGTGTTCAAGCTGCAAATACTGCAAATATGATTTCTATTGGTATTGGTGAAAAAGACGTATTACATGAAGCAGATTACATTTTTTCAGATTTTACTGAAATTGAAAATAGCTTTATAGAAGAATTAATAAATAGATAAAAAATGTTGAAAGTCACGCTTATTTTATTCAAAGTGATTTTCATCAAAAAAATATAAAAAATGAATCAAGATTATATACAACCAGACAATTGGTCTATAATTGAAGAAGGCTTTGATAAAGAAAGAGTAAAGTCGTCAGAAAGTTTATTTAGCATCGGAAATGGTGCAATGGGTCAACGTGCTAATTTTGAAGAACAATACACAGGTCCAACCTTTCAAGGAAGCTACATTGCAGGCGTTTATTATCCTGACAAAACCAGAGTTGGTTGGTGGAAAAATGGCTATCCAGAGTATTTTGCTAAAGTGCTAAATGCACCAAATTGGATAGGTATTAATATAGAAATTAATGGCGAACAATTAGATTTAAACACGTGTGTTTCGGTGTCTAATTTTAGACGAGAACTTAACATGCAAGAAGGTTGGTTGTCTAGATCGTTTACTGCAACACTTCAAAATAATTTAGAAATTGAAGTGAAAGCACTTCGTTTTTTAAGCTTAGATTTAGATGAGGTTGGAGCTATAAATTACCAAGTAACACCTTTAAACGGAGAAGCGACTATTAAGTTTCAACCGTATTTAGATTCAGGTATTACAAATGAAGATACCAATTGGGACGACCAATTTTGGGATACTTTAAACGTAAGTACAGAAAACGAGCAAGCGTTTATTGAAGCCAAAACCATGAAAACAGGTTTTCATACTTGTACATTTATGCAGTCTTCGGTTTTTGTAAATAATACAAAACAAGACCAAACACCAAAAGTAGATAAACAAGCAAACACTGTTTCATTTACGTATACAGTTTCTGTAAATGCAGGTGAAACTGCAAGCATCCAAAAGTTTGGTGGTTATACAGTAGATAGAAATCACGATAAGAATCAGTTAGTTTCAGCAGCTAAAAAAGCATTAGATACTGCTTCAAATTTAGGATTCAATGCACTTTTAAATAAGCAAAAAGAGGCTTGGTCAAAAATTTGGGAAATGTCAGACATTACCATCGATGGTGATGTAAAAGCACAACAAGGTATTCGTTTTAATATTTTCCAATTAAACCAAACCTATTTAGGTAAAGATTCTACCTTAAACATTGGTCCAAAAGGATTTACAGGAGAAAAGTATGGAGGAAGTACTTATTGGGATACCGAAGCGTATTGTATTCCTTTTTATATGGCTACCAAAGATCAAAAAGTAGCACGAAGCTTACTGCAATATCGTTATAATCATTTAGAAAAAGCGATTGAAAATGCAGAAAAATTAGGTTTCAAAAATGGAGCTGCTTTGTATCCAATGGTAACCATGAATGGTGAAGAATGCCATAACGAATGGGAAATTACCTTTGAAGAAATCCACAGAAATGGAGCCATCGCATTTGCCATTTTTAACTACTATCGTTATACAGGAGATTACAGCTATATTCCAGAAATGGGATTGGAAGTGCTTATCGGAATTGCTAGATTCTGGCAACAACGCGCAACCTTTTCTACAGACAAAAATAAGTATGTTATTTTAGGTGTTACAGGTCCTAATGAATATGAAAACAACATCAATAATAACTTTTATACCAACTATTTAGCTAAATGGTGTATTGATTATGCTTTAGAGCAAATCGAAAAAGTAAAAGAAGGTCATCACGAAGATTATTTGCGTATTGCTGGAAAAACAAAGATTACTCACGAAGAGTTACATACTTGGAAAAAAGTAGCAGATAACATGTTTTTTCCTTATTCTGAAAAGCACCAAGTATACTTACAACAAGATGGCTTTTTAGATAAAGAATTAATTACGGTTGCCGATTTACCAAAAGCTGATAGACCAATAAACCAAAAATGGAGTTGGGACCGCATTTTACGTTCGCCATACATCAAACAAGCAGATACGTTACAAGGCTTTTACTTCTTTGAAGATCAATTTACAACCGAAGAATTAAAGCGTCATTTCGATTTTTACGAGCCATTTACAGTACATGAAAGTTCACTTTCTCCTTGTGTACACAGTATTCAAGCTGCTAAATTAGACCAAATGGAACAAGCGTATACCTTCTATTTACGTACCTCTCGTTTAGATTTAGACGATTATAATAAAGAGGTAGAAGAAGGCTTACACATTACCAGTATGGCTGGAACTTGGATGAGTATTGTAGAAGGTTTTGGTGGTATGCGTGTTAAAAACGATACGTTACATTTTGAACCTCGTATTCCTAAAGAATGGGAAGCGTATTCATTTAAAGTAAACTTTAGAGATCAAATTTTAAAAGTGAATGTGTCACAATCTGAAACGACTTTCGAGTTAGAAGGTAATACAGATTTAAACATTCAAGTAAATAATAATTTGGTAACGGTATCTCCAAATAATTTGGTGAAAATTTAAAACTAAACACACTAATTAAGATGAAAAAAATAATACAGATAGCATTAATCATTTTAATTAGTGTTAGTTTTTCTTGTGAAAATAAAACTGAAAAACTAACAACTTATGAAGTTGTAACTGGAGTTAAAAACGACATTGAGCGTATAGAACCTCCACACTGGTGGACAGGTTTTACTAATACACAAGTACAATTATTGGTGAAGCATCCAAACATTTCGGAAGCAACACCTAGTATAAATTATGAAGGCGTTTCTATTAAAAAAGTGCATAAAGCAGATAGCCCTAATTATCTGTTTTTAGATTTAAATATTTCAGAAAGTGCTAAAGCAGGACAATTCAATATTCATTTTAAATTTAATGAAGAAAAGGAACTCGTTCAAACTTACGAAGTAAAAGCACGTTTAAAAGAGGCTTCCGATTATCAAGGTTTTGATAGTACAGATGCTATTTATTTAATCACTCCAGATCGTTTTGGAAATGGCGATACTTCTAATGATATAAAGGAAGGTTTAAAGGAAAAAACCATCAATAGAAAAGACGATTATGCACGTCATGGTGGTGATTTACGAGGTATTATTCAGCATTTAGATTATATAGAAGATATGGGTTTTACACAAATTTGGTCGTGTCCTTTATTAACTAATGATATGCCAAGGTCTTCGTATCATGGTTATGCGATGACCGATTTTTACCAAGTAGATCCACGTTACGGAAGCTTAGAAGAATACCAAGAGTTAGCTACAAAAGCCAAAGAGAAAGGTATGGGTTTAATCATGGATCAAGTTGCTAATCATTGCGGAAGTGCACATTGGTGGATGCAAGATTTACCGTTTAAAGACTGGGTGAACCAACAAGACAGTTTTGAGAATAATAAACCATTAAATAATTCCAACCACAGACGTACCAGTAACCAAGATTTGTATGCTTCCAAACGCGATAAAAAAGAAATGGCAGAAGGTTGGTTTGTACCAACAATGCCAGATTTAAATCAGCGTAATCCGTTTATGGCAAACTATATTATTCAGAATAGTATTTGGTGGGTTGAAACATTAAATCTTAGCGGAATTCGTCAAGACACCTATCCTTATCCAGATAAAAATTTCATGTCTAATTGGGCAGGAGCTATCATGAACGAATATCCTAACTTTAGTATTGTTGGTGAAGAATGGAGTACCAATCCGTTATTAATTGCCTATTGGCAAGAAGGTCATGACAATAAAGATGGTTACGATTCTAATTTAAGATCGACTATGGATTTTGCTATGCAAAAAAATACGGTCGATGCTTTAAATGAAGACGAAAAATGGGATACTGGATTGGTGAAAATATATGAAGGGTTGGCTAACGATTTTGCCTATGCATCACCAAAAGATATTATGGCATTTCCAGATAATCATGATATGAGTCGCATTTTTACACAGCTAAAAGGAGATGTGCCAAATACCAAAATGGCATTGAGTTATTTACTGACTTTACCTAGAATTCCGCAAATATATTATGGTACAGAAATACTAATGCATGACTTTGAAAAACCTGGCGATCATGGTTTAATTCGTACCGATTTTCCAGGAGGTTGGCAAGGAGATGCTGTTAATGCATTTTCAGGTGAAGGCTTAACAGATGCACAAAAAGACATGCAGTTATTCCTTAAAAAAGTATTGAATTATAGAAAATCTAGTGATGCCATCCATAATGGAAAAACCATTCATTTTGCTCCATTTATGGGAACATATTTTTTATTTAGAGTGATTGAAGGTGAAACGTTTGTTCATATCATAAATAAAAATGAAGAACCAATTACTATCGATTTAAATCGTTACGAAGAAGTCGGTTTAAACGGAAAAACATTAAAAAATATCATCACTGGTGAAACTTTCAAGTGGCAAGATGAAATTATCTTAAGCGAAAGAGGAAGTTTGTTATTAACCACAAAAATATAATTGGTTGTCATTCCGCACTTGATGCGAAAATCAAAGATTCAGTATATCCTAATCTGCTCTTAAAGATTAAATATGAAAAAAATATTATACATATTATCCTTTTTACTATTTCAAGTAACAGTTGCACAAGTCACAATAATTATTGATGAACTTCCAAAAGACACACCAAAAGACGCATCCCTATTTATTTCAGGAGATTTTGAAGGTTGGTCTGGTGGACATAAAGATTACCAATTGCAGCAAGTAAATGGACAGTACCAAATCACGCTTCCTAAAACAGAACAACGCATTTTATATAAGTTTACCTTAGGGAATTGGGAGACTTCAGAAAGCACCAATACAGGTGAAAAAATAGATAATCGTATCTATAAATTTACAGAACCTAACGACACAATACATGTAAAAATCGCTGGTTGGAGCCATTTGTTTGATGCTAAGGAAGTTTCTACAGCTTCAAAAAATGTTTCCATTATTTCAGAAACTTTCAATATACCACAACTTAATAGAAAACGTCGTGTTTGGATTTATTTACCTCCAGATTATAATACATCAAAACAAGATTATCCTGTTGTGTATATGCATGATGGTCAAAATATTTTTGATGCTAAAACCTCTGGTTATGGTGAGTGGAATGTAGACGAAACTTTAGATAAATTATTTAAAGACAACCTAAAACTTATTGTGGTTGGTGTAGATAATGGTACTTCTAAACGATTAGATGAATATTCTCCATGGGTAAACAACAAATATGGTGGAGGCGAAGGTGAAGCCTATGTCAATTTTATTGTAAACACATTAAAACCTTATATAGACACTAATTATAACACCAAAAAGGATAGAAATAATACAGCAATTTTTGGAAGCTCTATGGGAGGATTAATTTCGCATTATGCTGCTTTAAAACACCCAACAGTTTTTGGTAAAGTTGGCGTGTATTCTCCTGCATTTTGGTTTGCTCCAGAAGTTAAAGCATTTACTAAACAGCATGCTAATCTTCAAAATACAAAAATGTACTTTTTAGCAGGAGGAAAGGAAGGCGAAAAAGCAGGCTATGATGAGATTAGTCAAACCGTTACAGACATGAATAGTATTACTTCTATTTTAAAAAATAACGGTTTTCCTGAAAAAAATATACAATCTAAAGTCGTTCCAGAAGGAAAACATAATGAAGCACTTTGGAGTAATAATTTTGAGGAAGCCATTACTTGGTTATTTGAAGATGCAATGCAAAAAAGAGAGTTCAAGATAGCAAGCTTTCAAGACAATCAATTACATATTCAGGTTTCAGATGGAAATTATAAAATGCATTTTTACCATCCTGAAATTATCGAAACTACATTTTTACCAAAAGGAGAAGTATTTAATAAAAAGTCACACGCAGTTGTTTTAGACAAAGTATTTTCTGATGTAAAATTTAATGAAACAGCTTCAGAAATTCGTTTTCATTCTGAAAAATTAACAGTAAAAATCACAAAAGCACCTTTTCATATTTCGTATTGGAAAGATGGAAAAGAAGTCACTTCTGTAAAAAATGGCTATCAAAAAACAGACGACTTTGAAACCATTAGTTTCAACCTAAAACCTGAAGAAGTGTTGTATGGTGGAGGCGCGAGAGCATTAGGTATGAACCGAAGAGGAAACCGCTTAGAGTTATACAACAAAGCAGATTATGGTTACGAAGATAGAAGCGAGTTAATGAATTACACTATGCCAATCGTAATCTCATCTAACAAGTATCTTATTCATTTTGATAATGCACCAATTGGCTTTTTAGATTTAGATTCTAAAAAACACAATACATTGACTTACGAAACTATTTCTGGTAGAAAAACCTATCAAGTAGTAGTTGGTGATTCTTGGTTAGACCTTACTAAAAACTACACCCAACTAACAGGAAGACAACCTATGCCACCACGTTGGGCTTTAGGTAATTTTTCTAGTCGATTTGGTTACCATTCGCAAGAAGAAGTAGAAACTACAGCTCAAAAATTTAGAGACGAAGAGATTCCGTTAGACGCCATAATTATCGATATTTTTTGGTTCGGAAAAACCATTCAAGGTACTATGGGAAATCTAGCGTTTGATCGTGATTCTTTTCCAAATCCAAAACAAATGCTAAAAGGATTAAAAGACAATAATGTGAAAACGGTTTTAGTCACAGAACCGTTTGTATTAACCACTTCTAATCGTTGGGACGAAGCGGTAAAAGCAGATGTTTTAGCTAAAGATTCTATTGGGAATCCGTTTACTTTCGATTTCTATTTTGGTAATACAGGTTTGATTGATATATATAATCCGAAAGGAAAAAAATGGTTTCAAAATATTTACAAAGACTTGGCTAATTTAGGTGTTTCTGGTGTTTGGGGAGATTTAGGAGAGCCAGAAGTACATCCTAAAGGATTACTGCACGCTACAGGAACAGCAGACGAAGTACATAATATTTATGGTCATCATTGGGCAGAATCTGTACAAGAGATGTACACACAAAATTTTCCAAACACAAGACCGTTTATTTTAATGCGTGCTGGTAGTTCTGGATCCCAACGTTTTGGTATGATTCCTTGGTCTGGTGATGTCAATAGAACTTGGGGAGGATTACAATCTCAACCAGAAATTGCACTGCAAATGGGACTACAAGGTTTGGCGTATATGCATAGCGATTTGGGTGGATTTGCTGGAAATAATTTAGACGATGAGCTGTATGCACGATGGTTGCAATATGGCGTTTTTCAGCCAATTTACAGACCACATGCACAAGAAGAAGTGCCTGCAGAACCTGTTTTTAGAAGCGATAAAGCGAAAGCTTTAGCAAAACAGGCAATAGAATTACGATACCAATTACTACCTTACAATTACAATTTGGTATTTGAAAATAATCAAACAGGAGCACCTTTAATGCGACCATTATTTTTTGAAGAAAGCAACAATGCAAAGTTGCAAACTGTAGCATCAACTTACCTTTGGGGAAAAGACTTTTTAGTGACTCCTATTGTTAATGCCAACCAAACAGAAGCTGAGGTGTACTTTCCTAATAACAGTAATTGGTTTAATTTTTATACCAACGAAAAGGTAGAAGGCGGACAAACATTGTCCGTAAAAACAGAAGCACACTATATTCCAACCTATGTTCGTGGTGGTGCTTTTATTGCTACAGCAAAACCAATGCAAAGTACTGTAGAATATAACGGAAACACCTTCGACTTACATTATTATTTTGATGCATCAGTTACTGAAAGCGAGCGAACTCTTTATAATGACGATGGTGAAACTAAAAATGCTTTTGAAAAAGAGAATTATGAAATCTTAGAATTTGAAGCAGAAACAACAACTAAGAATTTAGAATTAGAGTTTGAAGCAGAAACCGGTACTAATTACAAAACAACTACTAAAAACATAGATGTTGTAATTCACAATTTTCCAAAAGCACCAAAACGCATAAAATTCAACAGAAAAAAAATAGAGTTTAACTATAATGAAGTTCTAAAAACATTGACTTTTCAGGTGAATTGGAATACTTCAAATGAAGTAGAAACACAAATTAAATATTAAGTATAACATGAAAAAGAGCATACTTTTAATCGCAATAGCTATTCTTGTTTTCAGTTGTAAAACTGATAAAAAAGCAAATCAAGATATCGCAGAAAACAAGAAAAAAGAAGAAGTTAAAACACCTTTTGTATGGGAAGCTGCAAATGTCTATTTTTTATTAACCGATCGTTTTAATAATGGTGACAAAACCAACGATGTTAATTATAACCGAACCAAAGAAACTGCTGTGTTACGTGGTTTTGAAGGTGGCGATTTACAAGGAATCACGCAAAAAATTGAAGACGGTTATTTCACCAATTTAGGTATCAATGCCATTTGGATGTCACCAATTGTAGAGCAAATTCATGGCGCAACCAATGAAGGTACTGGTAACACCTATGGTTTTCATGGCTATTGGACTAAAGATTGGACCAACATCGACGCTAATTTAGGAACCAAAGCAGACTTAAAAAAACTTGTAGATGTTGCACACAAAAAAGGAATTCGTGTACTGTTAGATGCAGTAATTAATCATACTGGTCCAGTAACAGATCAAGATCCGGTTTGGCCAAGTGATTGGGTAAGAACAGAGCCACAATGTAGTTATGATAATTACGAAAACACGGTTACTTGTACTTTGGTTAAAAATCTTCCAGATATTAAAACTGAAAGTGATGAAGCTGTAGAATTACCACCACAATTAGTGGAAAAATGGAAAGCCGAAGGTCGTTATGACCAAGAAGTTGCAGAGCTAGATGCCTTTTTTAAAGCCACAGGTCATCCTCGTGCACCTCGTTTTTATATCATGAAATGGTTAAGTGATTATATCACAGATTTTGGTATTGATGGTTACAGAGTTGATACTGTTAAACACACAGAAGCTTTTGTTTGGCAAGAGTTTAAAGACGTATGTGATAACGCTTTCGCGGAATTTAAACAGCAAAACCCAAACAAGGTTTTAGACGATAATGCATTTTACTTGGTTGGAGAAGTGTATAACTACGGAATTTCAGCAGGAAAAGCTTTCGATTTTGGCGATAAAAAAGTCAACTATTTTGATGATGCTTTTAATAGCTTAATCAATTTTGAATTTAAATGGAATGCTGCACAGCAAACCTACGAAGAGCAATTCAAAAAATACGATAGTCTTTTACATACCAACCTAAAAGATTATGGAGTACTAAACTATTTAACCTCGCATGATGACGGACAACCTTTTGATAAAAATAGAGAGAAAACCTACGAAACTGCAACACGATTATTACTCTCTCCAGGAGCTGCACAAGTATATTATGGAGACGAATCTGCAAGAGATTTAACTATAGAAGGCACTGTTGGAGATGCTACTTTAAGAAGTTTTATGAATTGGAATGAAATAGCACACCAACAAGACTTGTTAATCCATTGGCAAAAATTAGGTCAGTTTAGACGTAATCATCCTTCGGTTGGAGCAGGAAAACATACCATGCTTAGTAATTCGCCTTACCTTTTTAGCAGGAGTTATGCTAAAGACGATTTTAAAGATGAAGTCGTTATTGGAATCGATATTCCTAAAGGAAAACATACTATTGATGTGTCTTCAATCTTTAAAGATGGAGCACAAATTAAAGACTTCTATTCAGGAGAAATTCTAGAAGTTACAAACGGAAACATTACAATTGAAACAGAATCTAACATCCTATTATTAGAAAATATTAAATAAATACTCACATGAAAAAACTAATATTATCCCTTGCAATACTTAGTGTTTTTGCTTGTAAAGAAGAAAAAAAACAAGAAGAAACAAAAGTTGATACTAAGGAAGAAGTAGCAATACAACCTATTTCGGCTTCCGATTTAGAAACTGCTGTTATCTATGAAGCAAACATCAGACAATATTCACCAGAAGGGACTTTTGAAGCTTTCACAAAAGACATTCCACAGTTAAAACAATTAGGCGTAAAAGTCATTTGGTTAATGCCTGTTTTTCCTATTTCAGAAACAAAACGAAAAGCAACAGGAGGAGAAGATAGCAAGTTTGCAACCGATTTTCCTGAAGCAGAACAAGACAAGTATTTAGGTAGTTATTACGCAGTGTCCGATTTTACTAAAATCAATCCAGAATTCGGAACAATTGAAGATTTTAGAAGCCTAGTAAATACAGCACATGATAACGGAATTTATGTAATTTTAGATTGGGTTCCTAATCACACAGGTTGGGATCATACTTGGTTAAAAACCAATCCAGAATATTACACACAAAACGACAAAGGCGAAGTGGTGCATCCTGTAGATACAGATTGGACAGATGTTGCCGATTTAAACTACGACAACCAAGAGATGCGAAAAGCAATGATTGCAGACATGAGTTATTGGTTAACCGAAGAAGGTGTTGATGGTTTTAGATGTGATGTTGCAGGATCTGTACCAACCAACTTTTGGGAACAAGCAATACCTGAATTACGTGCTAAAAAAGACATTTTTATGTTAGCGGAAGCTTGGGAACCAGAATTATTAAAAGACGGTTTATTTGATATGGCTTATGGTTGGGATAGACATCATGCTATGAATCATATTGCAAAAGGCGAAAATGATGCAACGGAATTCACAACAGCTTTACAAACCGATTTTGAGCGTTATGAAGCAGATGATATTTTAATGAATTTTGTAACCAATCATGATGAAAACTCTTGGAATGGTACCATTAAAGAACGTATGGGAGAAGCTGGTGAAATGATGACTGCTTTAGCCTATGTAACTCCAGGAATGCCATTAATTTATTCTGGTCAAGAATACGATTTAGACCATAGATTATTGTTTTTTGAAAAAGATAGTTTCACGCATACCAAAGGTAAAACATGGAAAGTATTAGAGAAATTAGCGACTTTAAAACAGAATAATGCTGCTTTACATGGCGGAAAAGCTTCAGCTAAATACAATGCAATAGATAATGGAAAAGATGTGATTTCTTTTTCAAGAACAAAAGGAAATGATGAAATTGTGTTTATAGCAAACGTTTCAGAAGAAAACGTAAAAGCTAACCTACCTCAAAAAGGAAATTATTTAGATTTTATGACTAATGAAACTATAGAATTAAAAGGCGATGCAATTATGTTAGAGGCAAATCAATATAAGATATTGGTTAAGCAATAATAAGCAACATCCATATAAACTAATATATCAAAAGTGCCTTAGGGCACTTTTTTAGTTTTAGCAATGTCATTTTGTTAAAGTAAATGCGACTAACCATTATAATGCGTATTTTTGCGTAATTTTAAGATGATGATCAAAGACCTAAACGATAATATAAATTTACCTTTCTCGTTACAGATTAGCTTTAATAAGTTAATAGAACGTTATGAAGGTTTAGCTAAAAGCAATGACCAGTTTATTGCTGCCAAGGCTAGTCGTGTCTTAAAAGCGCAGGAGCCTTATCCTGTTTTAAGAGAGGGTTTTAGCAAAACGTCAGTATTATTTGAGCATGAAAAGGTAATTCAGATTTTATTACAAGATTCGTTTAGTGAAGTTTTAAGTTTAAACGAAATTAAAACAGCAAGTGTACCATATCATAATTTTATTTTCAATGCCTCTAAGCGTTTTGAAAATATAATTGAAGCTGCAGGACCAGATTTTGAATTGGTTATAAAAAATATGCCAGAAAACGATTGGTATATATTAAGTTGTACAATTATCATGAATTTTTGCTACGGTTACAATGCCAACTTTAAGCGACCATTATATTATGAAATTCCTGATGCTAATGGTATAACCAGAATTTATAAAATCTTGTATAATGCAGATTTTATGGAGATTGTGCCTACAGCTCAAGCACCTAAATTAACAGAGGATGATTTTGATCAACTATTAGATAATTTTGATAATATAGAGTTATGGAAAGAGAAGTTTCCGCCAAACAGCTATGTGTCAAAAGGATTTGTAATCTCTAATATTTTTGATGTTACAGATGATCAATCTATATCAAATATAAAAACGACATTAATTGGAAACAATAAGCGTAAAGATGAAAGCTTTATGGCTGATTTTCAAAAAATATTTCGTTCGTTATTAAATATCACAGATTTAGAAGTTGGTTTTTCTATTTTTAATAAAGAAGAAAATACCTTAATGAAGGTGCACGACTCTAGTATTAATAGTTTTTTATTAAAGGCTAAAGAAGAATTTAAATGCGAAAATCTATTTTGTCATTATAGTTATGACAAAATATTAAAGGATAAAACTAATTTTTCAATTAGTGATGTGGATAAAAGTTTTGCGCAATGTAATGGTCAATCACCACAAATTAAAGTTTTAAAACAACAAGGTTTTAAAAGTGCCATTTTTGCTCCAATAGCAGAAGATGGTGAGTTGTTAGCAGTATTAGAATTAGTATCTAGAACACCTAAAGCCTTAAATAGTATTAACTCCAATAGATTGGCAGACGTGATGCCATTTATATTATCTGCAGTTAAACGCTCTAAAAGAGACGAAGAAAACTTAATACAAGCCATTATACAAAGGGAATGTACATCTATACACCCAAGTGTAAAGTGGAAGTTTGAGCAAGCTGCTAGACAATTTATAGCAGAAGAAGCTCAGGGAAATGACAATCCAACATTTAGCAAGATAAGTTTTGATAACGTTTACCCTTTATTTGGTCAAATAGATGTGAAAGGGTCTTCTGATGCCAGAAACAATGCCACACAAAAAGATTTATCGCTTCAGCTTAAACTTGTAGAAAAAATAGTAGCAACTGCTTTTGAAACTGAAAAATTACCCATTTTTGAGCAGTTATTATTTCAAATTAAAAATTATAATAAAGCGCTAAAAACAAACTTTAAAGTTGATAGTGAGCAAAAAATAACTCAGTTTTTTATAAATGAAATTGAGCCTCTTTTTAAATTTCAATTAAAATCTAAACCTTATATTTTAGAAGCTATTGAAGACTATTTTAATAAGGTAGACAGTAAATTAAACGTGATATATTATTATCGAAAAAATTACGATGATACTATAAGTTTGATTAATAAAAACATGTCGTCACTTTTAGATAAACAACAAATTAAGGCTCAAAAAATGTATCCTCATTTTTTTGAACGCTATAAAACGGATGGTGTTGAGCACAACATGTATATTGGAGAGGCTATTACTAAAGAGGACTCGTTTAACGAAATCTATTTATACAACTTGCGTTTATGGCAAATGCAGGTCATGTGTAACATGGAATCTGTGTTTTATAATCAGCAAAACGAATATCCCTTAGCTTTAGATGTGGCGTCAATGATTTTGGTCTTTAACCAACCATTATCCATTAGATTTAGAACAGATGAAAAGCATTTTGACGTGGATGGTACTTATAATGCTAGATATGAAGTTGTAAAAAAACGAGTAGATAAAGCAAATATTAAAGGTACTGATGAGCGTATAACTGCTAAAGGAAAATTAACAATCGTTTATTCTCAAAAAGAAGATGAAATCGAGTATTTAAAATACATTAATTTTTTACAATCCAAAGGACAGTTAGGTGATGAGGTCGAAATTTTAGAGCTAGAAGACCTGCAAGGTGTAACAGGACTAAAAGCTATAAGAGTTAATATACTATATCATGGTAAATTCGATAAAAAAGAATTTTACACCTATGATGATTTAATGAAAGAAGTTAACCATTAACAACGTAAGCTTCTTCCATAATTTTTGCATTTGTCTGTATATTTATTTGAGACGTACTATCCAAAACATCTTGAATATTAACTCCAGGGTTTTGTTTAACAGCAACACCAAAAGCAATTAACGATACAATTATCCCTATCATAAATACAGTATAAGTTATTCTTAATAGTCGGTATTTACGTTCTAATACTATTCCTAAAAAATATAAATCCTTGGTAAGCGATTTGTAAATGTACTCTTTGTCATTTATCATTTCGTTAATAGCCCATTCAAACTCGTTAAGTTTCATTTTATGGAAATTTCCAAAAAACGTTAAGTTAACTTCTTTATTTTTTACATCTTCCTTGGTAAATTGACCAGAAGTCACATTTGGTCTAGTTGCAATTATGGACATTACCATAGATATAACACTAAATAATGTAAAAATTACTGTAGGCCAAGTTAGGTATGGGTTAGTGTCTAGTTTAGAAATTAAATTAGCTAATACTACTGATATTATAATGGCATTAACAGACAATAAAATGTTTGCTTTTGTATCTGCAATATCACTTAATTTTATGTGGTTTCTTAACGCTGTTCTGTAAAAAGATTGGATAGCACGTTCTGGACTTTCGTTTTTATATTGTGCTTTATACTTAGCTTTTAGCTCTTCTGTTTTTTGTTTTGTCTTTTGTTTCTTTTTAGCAAGAATTAGTTTAGCTAGATTTTTTTCTTTTCTTTTTTGCCAATTTTGTAAGGCGTAATCCGTGTAATAACTATGTTTTTTAGATAATACTTTAATGTTTTCATCCAGCCATTCTCTAGGAGTATAGTTAGCAATGCCTGCCAACTCTAATTCTTTTCTTAAAAATTCGCTAGCTTCAGGAAAATATTTTTTACCAAAATGAGAAGCATCAGCATCCCGCAAAATTTTCTCTAATTCTGTTTGTGGCGTGCTATCAAACTTAGTAGCTAGTATACAGTCTTCAACAGCTTTAATAGTTTTTTCATCTACATGTTGTTTAGATAAAAAGTCTCTTGCTATTTGCGCACTAACTTCTTCATGACCTTCTCTTTTTTGTGTATAACCTACGTCATGTAATAATGCTGCTAATTGAAGTATTTGAGCATCATTAACATCAATTTTAGAATTTTCTATAATTTCTTTCGTACTTTTAAATACTCGTAAGGTATGCGTATGATTGTGATAAACTATCGTGTTTGGTAGCTCATTTTTAAGGAGTTCAAATACAAAAGCTTCGGTTTTTTCAATTAGTTTTGACATGTGTGCATAATTATTCTTATCCAAAGTACTAAAAAAATAAAACTATCAACCTTTAATGACAAAAAATAACATATTTCTAACGTTTGTTTTAGCTATTCTATTGACTAATTGTGCCAGTTTTGAAGCGCAATACAAAGAGAAAGATGAAACTGTAGTCGCATTACCTAATAAACCAATAGATAAAACTTTTTATTTGGTTGGTGATGCAGGCAAATCTCCAATGGGTGGGTTTAGTAAAGGTCTGACTGCTTATAAAAATCTGATAAAAGATAAAGATACAAAAGGTGACTATACCATATTTTTAGGCGATAATATTTATCCAGCAGGTTTGCCATCTAAAGACGATCCATATTATGACGAAGCTAAAAATCATTTACAAGCACAAGTAAATTCGGTTGCAGGTTTTAAAGGAGAAGTATTATTTATTCCTGGTAATCACGATTGGTATGCAGATGGTTTAAATGGATTAAAAGATGAAGAAAAATTTATCGAAGATGCGTTGGGTAAAAACACCTTTCAGCCAGAAAATGGGTGTCCATTAGAAGTGGTTGAGGTTAGTGACAATATCGAGCTAATTATTATAGATACACAATGGTATTTGGAAAATTGGAATGACCATCCTACTATTAATGACGAGTGCGAAATTAAAACTAGAGAGCGTTTTTTATTAGAATTAGAAGGCGAGTTTAAAAAAGCCCAAAATAAAACAGTAGTAGTAGCTATGCACCATCCAATGTACACAAATGGTACACATGGAGGGTTTTACAGTGCAGACAAACATTTATATCCAACACAAAGTAAAATTCCGGTCCCGATTTTAGCATCCTTTTTAACGCAGGTTAGAACACAAGGAGGTGTGTCTATTCAAGATAGATATAACGAGCGTTATAATAAGATGATGAATCGTATTGAAACCTTAGCCTTAGAGTATACTAATATAATTTTTACTTCTGGACACGAGCATAATTTACAGTACATAGAAAATAACGGTATCAAACAAATTGTATCTGGTTCTGGAGCAAAACAATCAGGAGCAGCCTTAAGCAATAATGGTTTGTTTTCTTACGGTAAACAAGGCTTTGCAACATTAACAGTGTATAAGGATGGTAGCAGTTATGTCAGTTTTTATGGCGAAGATAATGAGCAGCCAAAACTATTGTACACAAAACAAATTGCTGAAAAAAACTCTGCAGAGTATGATTTGTCCACATTACCAGATAGTTTTTCTCAAACCATACAAGCATCTATTTATACTGAAGAAGAAACAGACAAATCTGGAGTCTATAAAACTTTTTTTGGTGAAAAATACAGAGATATTTATAGTCAAAAAATAGAAGTGCCAGTAGCTACATTGGATACACTTTATGGCGGTTTAGAAATTGTTAGAGAAGGAGGTGGTCACCAAACACGATCTTTAAGATTGCAAACCAAAGATGGTAGACAATTAAACATGCGTGCGTTACGTAAAAGTGCAACACAATATTTACAAACTGTTTTATTTAAAGAAACGTATTTAGAGGACGATTTTGATAAAACTAAAGTCGAAGATTTAATACTAGACTTTTATACAGCAGCACATCCTTATGCTTTTTCTGTAGTGCCAGATCTTTCACATGCAGCAGGTGTGTATCATACCAATCCTAAATTGTTTTACATTCCTAAACACAAATATTTAAAGGATTACAATTATAATTATGGAGGCGAATTATATTTAATTGAAGAACGTCCGGAAGATAATTATACAGACGAAAAAAACTTTGGATATGCAGACGATATCGAGAGTACACACGATATTATTAAAAAAATAAGAACAGACGAAAAGTATAAAATTGATGAAAACGCTTTTGTTAGAGCACGTTTATTTGATATGCTTTTAGGAGATTGGGATAGACATCAAGACCAATGGAGATGGGCTCAGTTTAATCAAGACAATGGAGATAAATTATACAAGCCAATCCCAAGAGATAGAGATCAAGTGTTTTCTAATTTTGATGGTGCATTATTGGATATTATGCGCTTTATTTCTGGTTCAACTAAACAGCTACAAGTTTATGATGGCGAGTTGAAGGATATAAAATGGATGAATAGTGCAGGAATTAAATTAGATAAAGTGCTAATCCAAAATTCAGATAAATCTGTGTGGATAAAACAAGCACAATATTTACAAGATAATATTACAGACGCTGTTATTGAAGAAGCTTTTAGTAAAGTCCCAAAAGAAGTACAAGAAGAATCTTTATTGCAGATTAAAACATTTTTAAAAGAAAGAAAAAATAATTTACAAGATATAGCAGAGCGTTATTCTGACTACTTAAATCAATTAGTAATATTAACTGGTACAGATAAAGATGACTATATTGAAGTTAACCGTATTGCTGACAACCAAACCCAAGTTGTAATCTCTAGAATTAAAGATGGAAAAAAAGCAGATGTTATAGTTGATCGTACATTTAATAAGGATATTACTAAGGAGTTATGGATTTATGCTTTAGATGATGATGACGTAATAGAAGTAAGTGGTAAAGCTAATAACTTAATTTTTACACGAATTATTGGTGGTCAAAACAACGACGAATATATTATTAACAATGGTAGACGTGTACGTATATATGATCACAAGTCTAAACCAAATACGATTACAAAAAATAATGGTGCTAAAATAAAATTTACAGATATCTATAATAATAACCTTTTTGATTTTCAGAAAAACATAGTAAAAACAAGTGTAGTTACTCCTAGTCTTGGCTATAATCCAGATGATGGCTTTAAGGTAGGTGTTGGTCTAAATTATACTGTTAAAGGATTTTCTCGTAACCCATACTCGCAACAACATCGTTTTAAAAGTGGTTACTTTTTTGCAACTAGTGGTTTTAGTTTAAACTATGATGGCGAATTTGCAAACCTTTTTGGAGAGTGGAACTTACATGTTGCTGGACAGTTAACCAGTGAAAATTTTACCAATAACTTTTTTGGTTATGGTAATGAAACCGTTAATAATGATGATGATCTAGACTTAGATTATAATAGAATTAAAACAAGTATTTATGCAGCTAGTGTAGGTGTTCTTAAAAAAGGAGATTTTGGATCTGACTACGGAATTAAAATCACAACAGAAGCTGTTGAAATTGGAGAAACACCAGATCGTTTTATTGAAACTCAGGAGTCGTCAGCTACAACAACGGATTTTTATAACAGACGCTTTTTTGCTGGTTTAGAAGGGAATTTTAATTATCATAGTTTTGATAATGCAATCAACCCATCAAGAGGGATGACATTTGATTTAGGTGTAGGAGGTAAAACCGAAGTCAAAAACTCTAAATATACTTACGGATTTGTTAATACAGCACTAGGATTTTATAATGCATTAAGTATTAACAGAAAATTAGTGTTAAAAACAGATGCTCGTGCGCAAATGCGATTCGGAGATGACTTGATATTTTATCAAGCAGCAAATATTGGAGGTGCCAATGGGTTGCGTGGCTATAGGTTACAACGTTTTACAGGTCAAAATAGTGTGACAGGTAGTGCAGATATTCGTTATAGTTTTAATCAGTTTAAAACAAAAACATTACCATTACAATTAGGTGTTTTTGTTGGAGGTGACGTAGGTCGTGTATGGACTAAAAACGATGATTCTAGAATTTGGCATAATGATTATGGAGTAGGGTTTTGGGTAACTGCAGCAGATAGTGTGTCAGGTACATTTAACTTTTTTAATAGTGAGGAAGGACTTCGTTTTTCTTTTGGATTTGGATTAAATTTTTAAAAACCAATTAATGAAAAATGTAATAGTTAATGGTTTTGAATATTTAAAAAAGCTAGAAAGCAAAATAGCCTTTTATCCTACGCTTTATAGCCTTACAGGATTGGTGTTTGCTTTTTTTATGTACTATGCAGAAAATAAAGGAATATCCTCTTACTTAGCAGATAATGTGCCTTTATTGGTCATTAATAACACTCAAACTGCATTTAATATTTTAACTACATTTATTGCAGGATTAATTTCTATAATGGTATTTAGTTTTTCCATGGTTATGGTATTGCTAAATCAAGCCTCTAGTAATTTTTCGCCTAGAGTTTTACCTGGTTTAATTTCTAATAAACGTCATCAAAAAATACTAGGGATTTATAACGCAACTTTGTTGTTTTGTATTTTTACCATGGTAGGTATAGAGCCTGATGGAGGAGAAAACCAATTACCAGGGTTTTCAGTATTATTGGCTATTGTATTTATGGTAATTTGCTTAGGTGCTTTTATATATTTTATACATTCTATTTCTCAAGAAATTCAGGTACACAATATCATGCAACGTCTATTTAATGAAGCTAAAAACAGATTGGATCAGCTTATTAATTCCGAGAAAGATTCCAATCAAAAATTTCCGGATACTGATAATTGGACGGTTTATAAATCACCTGAAACTGGATTTTTACAAGATATTGTCTTAGATCCAATTATTCAGTTTGCTAAAGAAAACAACAATCAATTTGAAATTATCACTATCAAAGGACAATACGTTTACAAGGATAAACCATTATTTAAAAGTAAGACTAAGCTAAACGATGAAAGTCTAGAAGAGTTATTCAAGTATTTTCATTTTTCTAGAGACGAAATTATTGAAGATAACTACGTATTAGGCTTTAAACAAATAACTGAAATAGCAGTAAAAGCGATGTCACCCGGAATTAATGATCCAGGAACAACAATTATTGCTATAGATTATCTTGCAGAACTTTTTCAAATCAGAATGTACAAAAATGATATAAGTATTTTGTTTGAGGATAGTCAACCCTTAGTAAAAATTAACTCTGTGACATTTAAAGAGCTGTTATATTTTGTGTTAGCTCCAATAAGGACTTATGCTAAGCATGATGTTATTATAGTTAACAAGTTAATTAACATGTTTCAGCACTTAGCCTTTAATATAGATTGTGATAATAAAGGCTATCTATCAGATATAAATAAGGAGGTCAAACTTTTGTCTATTGATGCTAATAGTGCTATAAATAATCAAGAAGATTTAAAGTATATAAACAATAGATTGCAGTCTTTTAATTTATAGTTTAAACTTATAAATATTATTGTCCTCTTTGCCAGAATCCTCATCTGTAATATAGATTGTGGTATTGTCTTTAAAACAAACACCTTCCTTTTGACTGTCATGGTTTAAGGAGATGCTTTCTACACCACCACTAAAAAATGCGTCTGT
Source organism: Olleya marilimosa CAM030 (assembly GCF_000518485.1). Lineage (GTDB taxonomy): Bacteria > Bacteroidota > Bacteroidia > Flavobacteriales > Flavobacteriaceae > Olleya > Olleya marilimosa. The sequence goes on from NZ_KI912443.1 coordinate 206,761, forward strand.
ATTAAAGTCAGTAAGCTTCCAGATTCTATCATGATTTAATAGCACAATTGTAGAGCCATCAGGACTAATATCTGCAGATGTTACACGTGTATCTTTACCTTTTAATTTATATTCTGTTACGTAGGTGGCAACATGGTTTCCTATGCTGTTAGGCACCTTAATAACCATTGTTTTTTTGCTTTCTTTACTAAAAATATAGAAGTGGTTCTTCCATAAAAAGAAGGCTTCAAAATCTTCAGATTTCATATCATCAGGTAGTGTAAAGCGGATAGTTTCAGCTTCGGTTTTATCGGTCGTATTTGCTAAGTTTTTAACTTTGTATATAAAAAAATGATCTCGTTTTCTAGAGTTGTTTCCAAAATCACCAATGTATAAATTCCCATTGGTGTCAGCAGCTAAGTCTTCCCAGTCATGGTTTTTAATATTACTTATATCAACATCTTTAATTATGTGACCTTTTTTATCTAAACCATAAACATTGTTTTTATTTCCTGCATCTTCAATGGTCCAAACTAGATTAGAGCCACTAATTAATTGTGCTGCTGAGGCTTCGTCTAAATCACTATCTATGGATCCTAAAACAGTCAGTTTTCCTGTATTGCAAGACATAAAAAGTAATGCTGAAACTAGTATTGGTTTTAATTGAAAAGTCATAAATTGTCATGTTTAAAATAAGATTAAATATAAGCATATAACAAACTATGCTAAAGTTTGTAATCTTAAAGTATTTATAAAATTAATGAGTGAAATATTAAAATTTGGTCACAGAGGAGCCAAAGGATATGTGACAGAAAATACCTTAGCTTCCATTCAAAAAGCAATGGATTTAGGTGTAGATGGGATCGAAATTGATGTACACGTCTGTAAAACTGGAGAGCTTATTGTTTTTCATGATTTTACATTAGACAGAATAACTAATGGTACAGGAGAAATAGGTAAATTAACTTTATCAGAAATAAAGCAGTTAAAGGTTGAAAAATTATATAGTATCCCAACACTTACCGAAGTATTAGAGGTAATAAATAATACAATAATAATTAATATTGAATTAAAAGGTGAAAATACTGCTAAGCCAACATGCGCAATAATACAAGACTATATTGATACTAAAAATTGGACCATGGACAATTTTATAGTTAGTAGTTTTCAAGAAAAAGAGCTAGTTGATGTGTTTAATCACAATCCTAAAATACCTTTAGGGGTTTTAACAAAAGCTAGTGTAAATCAAGCATTAGTTTTGGCAAAAAAAATTAATGCTAAAGCTATACATCCTAATTTGGCATTATTAAGTAAGGATAATGTTAAGCAAGCTCAAGATGCTGGCTACAAAGTAAATGTGTGGACAGTAAACACCAAACAGGCTATTGAGCGTATGAAAAGGTATAATGTTGATGCTATAATAAGTGATTTTCCGGATAGATTATGAAACAGTATGATGTAATAATAATAGGTGGTGGAGCAGCTGGTTTTTTTGCAGCTATAAATATTGGCGAGTTATATCCCAATTTAAATATTGCCATTTTAGAAAGAGGTAAAGATGTACTAGGCAAAGTTAAAGTGTCTGGTGGTGGACGTTGTAATGTAACGCATGCCGAGTTTGTTCCGCAAGAATTAACCAGTTATTATCCAAGAGGAGAAAAGGAACTTTTAGGACCTTTTCACACCTTTATGACAGGAGATACTATGGAGTGGTTTGAAAACAGAGGTGTGCCATTAAAAATTGAAGATGATGGACGTATATTTCCAACAAGTAATAACTCGCAAACCATTATTGATTGCTTTTTAAACGAAGCTAACAAATATAACGTTGAGGTGTTAACCAATCAGTCGGTTACTAGTTTTAATCCTTTAAATGATCAATGGGAAGTGGTTACAAAATCCAATCAATTTTCCGCTAAAAAATTAATCGTTGCAACAGGAAGTAATCCTAAAATTTGGTCTTTTTTAGAGCAGTTAGGACATACAATTGTTAAGCCAGTACCTTCTTTATTTACTTTTAATATTAATGATAATAGGATTAAAGATATACCAGGTGTTGTTGCGCAAAATGTAACAGTTAAAGTAATTGGTACTAAGTTGGAATCTTCAGGACCATTACTTATTACTCATTGGGGAATGAGTGCGCCAGCAATCCTTAAGTTATCTGCATTTGGTGCTTTAGAGCTAGCTAAGAAAGACTATAAATTTAATATTGAAGTTAATTTTATAAATCAAGATGTGGAAGATGCGCTTTCTAATTTAAAAACATTTAAGCAAGATTTGTCAAAAAAAACAGTGCTTAAATCCGCTCAGTTTGATATGCCAAAACGTTTATGGAAAACGTTGGTTTTAGCAGCTGGAATAACAGAGGATACACGTTGGGCAGATTTAAATAAATCTCAATTAGACGATTTAGCACACCAACTTACAACTGCAGTTTTTAAGGTAGACGGAAAAAGTACTTTTAAAGAAGAATTTGTAACTGCTGGAGGAATAGACTTAAAGGAAGTAAACTTTAAAAATTATCAAAGTAAATTGCATAGCAATCTATATTTTGCAGGCGAAATTATAAATGTTGATGCCTTAACAGGTGGATTTAATTTCCAAAATGCTTGGACAGGAGCTTACATTGTTGCTAAAAATATTGAAGCTTAACTTATGGAAACGCTGTTTGTCTTTTTAAGAGGAATTAATGTTGGTGGACACAATAAAATTGCTATGCAAGATTTACGTCAAATGTTAACAGATTTGGGGTTTAAAGATGTGAAAACCCATATCCAAACAGGTAACATTGTGCTAAAAACACAATTAAATGATAAAATAGCAATTGCCACTAAAATAGAGCAATCTATTTTAGAAAGTTTTGGCTTAAATATACCAACTTTAGTAAAAACAAAAGTAGACCTTGATTTAATATTAAAGGATTGTCCTTTTATTGATGCAGAAAAAGAAAACAGTTATTTTGCACTGCTTTTTAATGCTCCCAGTCAAAGCCAAATCACTGCGTTATCCGCTTATGATTTTCCAAATGAAAAATTTACCATATCTAACCAATGTATCTATCTTTATTCAAGTGTAGGTTATGGTAGGACAAAGGCAAATAGTAATTTTTTTGAAAATAAATTAAAAATCAAGGCTACTGCCAGAAATTATAAAACACTTACTAAAGTGATGTCGCTAATAAATAATTAGTTTTTGTAACAAACAGCATCCCAAGACATTTCAATAGCCAGATCAATTTCTTCTTTTGTCATCTCTAACTCTTCGTTAAACTTAAGTCTAACAGCAGATATTACAGATCCAAAAGCCATTTGTAATATTAATCTAATAGGTACATTTCTGATTTGCTTTTCTTCAATTCCTTTTAAAAAGAAATCTCTAATATTTGCAATGTAAGGTACAGATTGCTTAACAATCTCTTTAGATATAATTGGTGGAGCAGCAACATATTCTACAAATTTAAAAGCTAAGGGGTTTCCAACAAAGTAACTGTATAGGTTGGTCCACATAATTTCAAATTGAGCTTTAAAATCTTCTTCAGGTAAATTAGCCATTAAAACGACACCATAATCTTTTACAATCATCTTGTATAATTCTTGGATGACCTCATTTTTGTTTTCAAAATAATGGTAAATAGTGCCAACAGCTACATTAGCTTCTTTGGCAACTTGAGACATAGGTGTAGCATGTACGCCTTGTTTAACCACTAATTCTAACATAGTGATTATTATACGTTGTTTTTTGTCCATTTAGACAGGTTGTATTTTGCGGTAAAAAGCGGTGAAGCAAAGTCTTAAGGGGACTTTTTTACCTATCAGTTAACAATATAATATTTTTAGAAAGACAAACGATTTGTTAAGGGTTGTTAATCAGTAAATTGAATGATCATTCGGTCGCCAAAATTAATAAATTAGTTTAAATATTAAAGCTATATTTGTATAAATTTAATTGTTAGATGGATTTAACGCGTTTTTTATTAAAAAACTATCAAAATAAGCTAAATAATGGAAGTGTAACTTGGTCGTCTCCAAGTAATATTGCATTAGTCAAATATTGGGGAAAAAAAGAACATCAAATTCCCGAAAACCCTTCAATTAGTTTTACACTAGATTCTTGTAAGACAATAACAGAGCTGATTTATAGTAAAAAAAATGAAGAGCATAATAGTTTTGATTTTGAAGTTTATTTAGATGAAGTATTAAAGCCTGACTTTCATCCTAAAATCGAAACGTTTTTTAAGCGAATAGAAAGTTATGTGCCTTTTTTAAAAGAATTTAAATTTACTATTAAAACAAAAAACACCTTTCCGCATAGTTCTGGTATTGCATCATCTGCGTCAGGTATGAGTGCTTTGGCATTATGCATAATGAGCATAGAAAAGCAATTAAACCCAAATTTAACTGAAGAAGAATTTATACAAAAAGCATCTTTTTTAGCAAGATTAGGTTCTGGTAGTGCTTGTAGAAGTTTGGAAGGGGATTTAGTAGTTTGGGGTCATCATCCTAATATTAAAAGTAGTAACGATTTATTTGGTGTAAAATACCCATATAAAGTTCACGAGATTTTTAAAGATTATAATGACACGATATTATTAGTCGATAAAGGAGAAAAACAAGTTAGTAGCACAGTTGGTCATAATTTAATGCATGGACACCCATTTGCTATCCAGCGTTTTGATCAAGCAATAGAGAATATAACTAAAATCAAATCGATTTTAGAATCAGGAGACTTAGATCAATTTATGGCTTTAGTAGAAAGTGAAGCTTTGACGCTACACGCTATGATGATGACAAGTATGCCTTATTTTATATTAATGAAGCCTAATACACTACAAATTATTAATAAAATCTGGCAATTTAGACAGGAAACAGGCTTACCAGTTTGCTTTACTTTAGATGCTGGTGCTAATGTACATGTCTTATATCCAAATAAATATAAAGATGAAATTTATGAATTCATTAAGGCACAGTTAGTTGCATATTGTCAAAACGGTCATTATATTTGCGATAAAATTGGTTTTGGCGCAAAACAATTGTAATTTTATAAAACCAATGCATAATTGCTTATGAAAGGCCCTTTATTTTATTCAAAAATTTTATTATTCGGAGAGTACGGTATAATTAAAGACTCTAAAGGTCTGTCAATACCTTATAATTTTTATAATGGTGCGCTAAAAATGGAGGATAATCCATCGGAAGTAGCCCAACAATCTAACAAAAGCTTACAACGCTTTGCAGACTATTTATCTAAAATAGACAATTCGTTAGTCGTTTTTGATATACCGTCGTTAAATAAAGACGTAAATGCAGGTATGTACTTTGATTCTTCAATTCCACAAGGATATGGAGTGGGAAGTAGTGGTGCATTAGTTGCAGCTATTTACGACAAGTATGCACAAGATAAAATTACTGTTTTAGAAAACTTGACACGTGAAAAGTTGTTATCGCTTAAAGCGATTTTTTCTGAAATGGAATCTTTCTTTCATGGAAAATCTTCTGGCTTAGACCCTTTAAACAGCTATTTAAGTTTACCAATTTTAATAAATTCTAAAGAAAATATCGAAGCAACTGGTATTCCTATGCAAAGTAGCGATGGTCAAGGTGCTGTGTTTTTATTAGACTCTGGTATTATCGGAGAAACTGCTCCAATGGTTAGTATCTTTATGGAAAACATGAAGCAAGAAGGGTTTAGGACTATGCTTAAAAATCAATTTATAAAGCATACAGATGCTTGCGTAGAAGACTTTTTAAAAGGAGATATAAAATCACTATTTAAAAATACTAAGCAGTTGTCTAAAGTGGTGCTAAATAACTTTAAGCCAATGATTCCAGCACAGTTTCATGAGTTATGGAAAAACGGAATAGAGACTAATGACTACTATCTAAAACTTTGTGGTTCTGGTGGAGGAGGATATATCTTAGGATTTACACCAGATATTAAAAAAGCACAACAAGCATTAAAGGACTATAAATTAGAAGTTGTTTATAATTTTTAAAATTAATTATAGATGGAAGCAACGTTAACAGATTTTTCTTTAGGCCTATTTTTAATACAGGTATTTGCTTTTCTTTTTACTAGTGCTATTTTATATGTTGTTTACAGAGTTTTAAGAAAATTATTAGCAAACAAATAATTAATGCTAACTAGAAAGCAAAAACATATTTTTCTTAAGTTTTTTAGTATGTTTTCTGTAGTTAGAGGCTACAACATTTTAGTTGTAGTGCTAGCACAATATTTAGCTTCCATATACATATTTGCATCAGACAAGCCTTTAAAAAACGTGCTATTTGATGTTAATCTTTTAATGTTAGTGCTTGCAACAGCTGCAGTAATAGCAGGAGGTTACATAATTAATAATTTTTACGATTCTGAGAAAGATTTAATCAATAGGCCTAACAAAACCATGTTGGATAAGTTGGTTAGTCAAAATACTAAGTTATCCTTTTATTTTGTACTCAATTTTTCTGCAGTAGTAATGGCTAGTTACGTGTCTTTTAAGCCAGTGTTGTTTTTTTCATTTTATATTTTTGCGATTTGGTTTTATTCACATAAATTAAAAAAAATGCCAATTATAGGCAATGTAGTGTCGTCCATATTGACATTAACTCCCTTTTTTGTAATCTTTGTGTATTATCATAATTTTAAGTCTGTTGTGTTTGTACATGCTACTTTTTTATTTTTAATAATTGCTATTAGAGAATTAACTAAGGATTTAGAAAACATTAAAGGAGACTTAACGCTTAATTATAGGACTATTCCAATAGTGTATGGTGAGCGTACATCCAAAAAAATGATTAGCGTTCTGGTTGTTGCTACATTATTTCCAGTCTATTTTTTAATAACCAAATTTGACATAGGATACATGTATGTGTATTTTTATGTCTGTGAGGTGTTATTAGTTATCTATTTGTTTTTATTGTGGCGATCTGTAACCAAAACACACTATTTATGGTTGCATAATATCTTGAAAATAATTATAGTAGCAGGAGTGTTTAGTATACTGCTAATCAATATTGATTTAGTATTAAATCGAATACTTTAAAGGTTAAATCACTAACATTCATACGATAATTAACAACAGATGAAAAATTCGTTGTAGATTTGCAAAAAATTATATTATGAGTAGACATAAAGGTGGCAATGATAAAGGAAAGTCTTCAGGAAGAGGAAGTGGTAATGCTAAGAGTAAAACTTTTGCTAGAGGCAATGCGCCTATTAAAAAGAAAGTTGCTCCAAAAACAAAACCTACTAGCAATACTAATTCTGATTTAATCAGATTAAATAAATACGTTGCTAACTCTGGTATGTGTTCTCGTAGAGAAGCTGACCAACATATTGCAATGGGTTTAGTTACCGTAAATGGTAAGGTTGTGGTAGAAATGGGTTATAAAGTTAAGCTAGACGATGAAGTACGATATGATGGAGCTAGAATTAATCCAGAGAAAAAGGCTTACGTTTTATTAAACAAGCCTAAGGGGTTTGCAACGACTACAAGTGAGCAAAAAGGACGAACGGTTATGGATTTAGTTGCTAATGCAACAAGTTCTAGAATTAAGCCTATTGGACGTTTAGGACGTAACTCCACAGGTTTATTACTTTTTACTAATGACGAAAAAATTGTAGAGCGTTTTACTAATTCTAATAAAGGTGTAGAAAGATTATTTCATTTAGAGTTAGATAAAAATTTAAAAATGGAAGACCTTAAAAAAATTAGAGAAGGATTTAAGGTTGAAGGTAAACAAGTAGGTGTTGAAGAAATTGATTACGTCAACAATACAAAAAACGAAGTTGGTGTAAAAATTAAAAATACTGGTAACACTATTTTACATACAATTTTTGAGCATTTAAAATATGAGTTAGTTAGAATTGATTGTGTGCAAATAGCGCATTTAACTAAAAAGGATATACCAAGAGGAAATTGGAAAATACTATCAGAGCAAGAAGTTAATACATTAAAAATGATGTAATTTACTTGTGATCTAAGAAAAAAACTCGCTGTTTAAGCGAGTTTTTTTTTGTTTGTAATAATCTAATGTTAATGTGTTTTTAGGTAGATGTTATTCAATAATTATATTTTCGTTTAATCCATCAATATAATTTAGGACATCATCTTTACCAATGTCTTTGCTTGAAGAAGTGATAAAGTAATTAGGCATTTCTTCCCAAGTTTCTAACAATATTGTTTTGTAGTCTTCAACGTGGTTTTCAATAGCTTTTGGTTTTAACTTATCTGCTTTTGTAAATATGATAGAAAAAGGAATTCCGCTTTCGCCTAAATATTGCATAAATTCCTGATCAATAGGTTGAGGTTTGTGTCTAATATCTACTAATACAAACGCTGTTACTAATTGCTCTCTGTTTTCAAAATAATGTGTAATAAATTTTTGGAAAACTTTTTTTGTGCTTTTTGATACCTTGGCATATCCATAACCTGGTAAATCAACTAAAAACCAATTTTTGTTAATTATAAAGTGATTTATAAGTTGTGTTTTTCCTGGTCTTCCAGAAGTTTTTGCTAAACTTTTTCTACTGGTAAGCATGTTGATTAAAGACGACTTTCCAACGTTACTTCTGCCTATAAAAGCATATTCTGGCAAGCGATCTTTTGGACACTTTGAAGCATCAGAATTACTGGTTACAAATTCGGCAGATTTAATATGCATTACTATATTAGTTTTTGTTTTTGGCTAAAACCAAAAATCTTAGATTAAGGTTTGTTTTAGGATATGATATATTAAATATCACGTTTTTTAAACCAATCAAATAATATTTGATTAAAAGTTTCAGGATGTTCCATCATGGCAGCATGACCGCATTTTTCAATCCAAAATAAATCAGAGTCTGGAAGAAGTAAATTAAACTCTTCAGCAACTTCTGGAGGAGTAACACCATCATTTCTACCCCAAATTATACAAGTTGGAATATTCATTTTAGGTAAGTCCTTAGCCATGTTATGTCTAATAGCGCTTTTTGCTATTGCTAAAGTTTTAATCAGCTTATTACGGTCGTTTACGGTTTCGTAAACTTCATCTACAATTTCTTTAGTTGCAACTGCAGGATCATAAAATACCTCTTGGGCTTTCTTTTTAATAACCTCATAGTCACTACGTTTGGTGTAGCCTCCTCCCATCGCGCTTTCATACAATCCAGAGCTACCTGTAATAACTAATGCCTTTACTTTTTCGGGATGCATTTTTGAGTGATATAAGCCAATGTGCCCTCCTAATGAGTTGCCTAACAAAATGACGTTATCTAGTTCTTTAAAAGCTATAAAATCGTATAAGTATTTAGCAAACGCTTTAACGTTTGTTTTAAGTAAGGACATGCTATAAATAGGCAGTTCTGGAATGATTACTTTGTAACCCTTTGTGCTAAAAAAAGTGGTTACAGCATCAAAATTACTTAAGCCTCCCATTAGTCCATGAAGTACAATTATTGGTTGTCCTTCACCAACTTCAATATAGTTGAATTTTCCTTCTTTTTTAAGTATACGCGTCATTAATGGCTAGTAGTTTACATCAAAAGCAAATATAACTAATTCATTTAAAAAACAGACATTTTAATCATTTACTTCAGTGTCTTTCTTGTTAATAAAAAGTAAAAATTCCCACTTGTCACTTTGTTTAATTTTACTGACTTTGTTTAAGCTTGAGTGTGATTTACTTGCTAAAAGGTGTTAAAATTGGAATACTTATCAACAAAGTGGTAAAATGTGGTAAAATGTGGTAAAATTTTCAATATATTTGATTTTTACAAATTCTGACAATTTAAAACGGTTGTGAACTCATTAATAGGAACATACGAATGTAAAGTAGACGCAAAAGGACGCCTTATGCTGCCTGCTGCGCTGAAAAAACAGTTGGATCCTGAGTTGCAAAATGGGTTTGTTTTAAAGCGTGCTGTGTTTCAGGAATGTTTGGAATTATATCCAATGCAAGAATGGAATGTATTAATGCAAAAAATGAACAAACTTAATCGTTTTAAAAAGAAAAACAATGACTTTATTCGCAGGTTTACTGCAGGAGTAAAAATTGTTGAAGTGGATGCTAATGGTCGTTTGTTAATTCCAAAAGATTTGGTAGCGTTTGCTTCTATAGCTAAGGATATCGTGATGTCTTCAGCTGTTAATATTGTAGAAATTTGGGATAAAACGAAGTATGAAAAAGCTATTGATGATGCAGCAGATGATTTTGCTGATTTAGCTGAAGAGGTAATGGGTCAAGATGAAGAATATGACAGCATATCATAATCCAGTATTATTAAACGAAACAGTAGATGGTTTGGCTATAAAGCCAGATGGAGTCTACGTGGATGTTACTTTTGGAGGAGGTGGACACAGTAAGGAGATTTTAAGTCGTTTGGGTGAAAACGGAAAGCTGTATGCTTTTGATCAAGATGTAGATGCGTTAGAAAATGCAATTGACGATCCAAGATTTACTCTAATTCATGAAAATTTTAGATATATCAAACGTTTTTTACGCTTTCATGGTGTAAAGCAAGTGGATGGTATTTTGGCTGATTTTGGTGTGTCGTCTCATCAATTTGATGTGGCTTCTAGAGGGTTTTCTACACGTTTTGAAGCGGATTTAGATATGAGGATGAATCAAAATGACACGCTGTCTGCGTTTCATGTGATTAATGAATATGATGAGGAGCAGTTAAGGCAAGTGTTGGCGCAATATGGAGAGCTTCGTTCTGCACCAGCAATGGCAGGTTTAATTGTAGAGCATCGTAAAAATGAAATAATTAAAACTAGTGATCAGCTTAAAAAGGTGTTACAAAGATTTTTGTCGCCTAAGCACGAAAACAAAATATTGGCTCAGATCTATCAAGCTATTAGGATAGAGGTGAATCAAGAAATTGAAGCTTTAAAAGAGTTTTTACAACAAACACCTGAGGTTTTAAAATTAGAAGGACGATTAAGTTTAATTTCTTACCACTCTTTAGAGGATAGATTGGTAAAACGATTTATTAGAAATGGATTGTTTGAAGGAGAGCCAGAACGCGATGTTTTTGGTCGTTTTGAAGTGCCATTAAAAAAAGTTGGAGGATTAATAATCCCAACTAAAGAAGAAATTAAAATTAATAACAGAGCGCGAAGTGCAAAGTTGCGTATTGCTGAAAAAATATAACATTGAAAAAAAGTATCTATAGCATATTAAGAGGGACTTTTTTAGTCAGTGAAGATTCATTTAAAAACTGGAAGCTAATCATATTTATTTCAGTTTTAGCAATTGTAATGATAGCTAGCTCGCATAGTTTAGATAAAAAAGTGCATCAAATAGCAAAACTTAATAATCAGGTTAAAGAGTTGCGATCCGAGTTGTATGATGGAAGAACAAAACTGATGCAGTTAAAAATGGAATCTTCTGTTGTAAAAAAAATGAAAGAAAAAGGTTTGGCGCCTTCTGTTATTCCGCCAAAAAAAATAATTGTTAAACCGCAAACTTAGTTCCACTCGTGGCAGTAAACGAAAAGAACATATTAAACAAATTATATTTTGTCGCAGGATGTATGTTCATCTTTGGACTGCTTGTGGTTGGAAAATTGTTAACCATTCAGGTTGTTCAAGGTGATAAGTATAGGGCTTTGGCAGATAAGCGTGCTATTAAGGACGTGGTTATTCCAGCAAACAGAGGTAACGTTTATTCTGCAGATGGTAGTTTGTTGGCAACATCAATACCTAAGTATGACATATTATTTGACGCAATTACACCTTCAGATAAAAATTTTAAAGCCAACTTAAAGCCATTAAGTGATGCCTTATCAAAATATACAGGTAAACCTTCAAGTTTTTATCAAAAAGAACTAGGGAAAGCTAGAGCTAATAAAAACCGTTATTTTTTATTGGCTAGAAATATTGGCTACTCAGAGTATTTAAAGTTTAGAGAATTTCCATTATTAAAATTAGGAGCTTTTAAAGGTGGTTTAATAGTAGAACAAAAAGTTAAAAGAGAACATCCTTTAGGTGAAGTCGCGCAAAGGACTATTGGTTATGAGCGTACTGATGATGAAGGTAATGTCACTAGAGCAGGTATTGATGGTGCTTTTGGTGTCGATTATTTAAGAGGAAAAGATGGTAAGCGTCTAAAACAAAAAATTGGAAAAGGACAGTGGAAACCTATTTTGGATTACGATCAAGTAGAGCCTAAAGATGGTTTTGATGTGTACACGACAATAGATGTTAATATTCAAGATATTGCACACCATGCGTTATTAGAGCAATTAGAATTGTATCAAGCAGAGCATGGAACTGTTGTGGTAATGGAAGTTGAAACAGGTGAAATTAGAGCTATTTCTAATTTAGGTAAAACAGCGTCAGGTCATTATTGGGAAAAAAGAAACTATGCGGTTTATGAAGCGCATGAGCCTGGATCTACCTTTAAGTTAATGGCTTTAATGGCTGCGCTTGAGGATAAGAAAATAGACACGTCAGATATTGTTGATACAGGAAACGGTTACAAAGTATTTTATGGTAGAGGCATAAAGGATTCTCATGGAAACGGAAAAATTTCTGCAGCAAGAGCTTTTGAAGTCTCTTCAAATATTGGATTAGCTACAATTGTAGACAATGCCTATGCAAAGGATCCAAACCGTTTTATAGATATTTTAAGTAGTTGGAATTTAGATAAAAAATTAGGAATTTCTATAAAAGGAGAAGGTCAACCTATGATTCCAAGACCAGGAGATGGTAAATGGAGTCGTAATGCTTTACCGTCTATAGCTTATGGATATAACCTTAAAATCACACCTTTACAAACCCTAACTTTTTATAATGCTGTTGCTAATAATGGAGTTATGGTTAAGCCACGATTTATTAGAGAGGTAAGGGATTTGAATAAGCAAATTGAGGTATTTGATAAAACGATTATTAACAAGAAGATTTGTTCTGACGAAACATTGCGTGCAGCTCAAGAAATGCTTAAAAATGTTGTTGTAAAAGGTACTGGTAGATCGTTATACTCGGACTATTTTTCTATGTGTGGTAAAACAGGAACTGCAAGGGTAGAATATTGGATGGACGACTGGGCTAAAAACCCACGTTACATTTCTTCATTTGCAGGATATTTTCCTGTAGATAATCCTAAGTATTCTTGCATTGTTGTAATCCATAAACCTAGTGTTAAAAAAGGGTTTTATGGTGCTGACGTTTCTGGTCCAGTATTTAAAAAAATAGCTCAAAAAATTTTTACAGACACACCATTAATTGATCAGGTAGCATCACTAAATGTTAACGATGTAAAAGTGGATAAAGAGTATGAGAGTTATTATAAAATAGCAAATACTTACAAAACAATTATGCCAGATGTAACAGGATTACCTGTTATGGATGCTATGGCTTTGTTAGAAAACATGAACGTAAAAGTAAATGTAAAGTGTCAAGGTCAAGGGACTGTAAAAAGTCAGTCAGTTAATAAAAACACCAAATTAAAAGATAATCAAACTATAGTTTTAGAAGCCTCGTGATAGCATTAAAAGACATATTATATAAGGTAACATTAGATACTGTTGTAGGTAGTACAAATATCTTAGTGCGCAATATTCATTTTAATTCTCGTAATGTAGCAATTAACGATGTTTTTGTGGCTGTTAAGGGTAGTCTAACGGATGGGCATCAGTATATAGAAAGTGCGATACAGCAAGGTGCAATTGCTGTTATTTGTCAGGAGCTTCCAAATGTTATTAAAACTGGAATTACATATGTTAAAGTGGATGATTCAAGTGCTGCTTTAGCAATAATGGCTTCAAATTTTTATGGAAATCCTTCAGAAAACTTAAAGCTAGTAGGTGTAACTGGTACTAATGGAAAAACCACAATTGCTTCGCTTTTGTATCAACTGTTTAAAAAAGCAGGTTTTAAAGTTGGTTTGCTTTCCACAGTAAAAGTTATGGTGGATAATCAGGAGTTTCCTGCAACGCATACCACACCAGATTCTTTAACTATCAATAGGTACTTAAAGTTAATGAATGATGAAGGTGTAGAGTTTTGCTTTATGGAGGTTAGTTCTCATGGAATTCATCAAAACAGAACCTTAGGTTTAAGGTTTGAAGGCGGAATATTTACAAACCTTTCACATGATCATTTAGATTATCATGATACGTTTGCTGAATATAGAGATGTTAAAAAAAGATTTTTTGACGAATTGCCTAAAACTGCATTTGCATTAACTAATGGTGATGATAAAAACGGAAGCATAATGCTTCAAAACACTAAAGCAAAACAATATTCGTATGCTTTAAAAAGCTTTGCAGACTATAAGGCTCAGATTTTAGAAAATCAGTTTAATGGATTGTTGTTAAAGCTAAATGATAATGAAGTTTGGGTTAGGTTAATCGGAAATTTTAACGCGTATAATATTCTTGCAATTTTTGCTACAGCAGAACTTTTAGGTCTTGAAAAAGAGGAAACGTTACGATTAATTAGCGAGTTAGAGAGTGTAAGTGGGCGTTTTCAATTTATAATTTCTGATCAAAAAATAACAGCTATTGTAGATTATGCACATACACCAGATGCGTTGCAAAATGTATTAGAAACTATTAATGATATCAGAACCAAAAACGAGGACGTAATTACTGTCGTTGGTTGTGGTGGAGATAGGGATAAAACTAAGCGTCCAAAAATGGGTCACATAGCTTCAGCGTTAAGTACTAAAGTTATTTTTACAAGTGATAATCCACGTACAGAAGTAGCAGAAGTAATTATAGATGATATAGAAAAAGGTGTCGAGCCACAAAATTTTAAAAAAACAATGTCAATTGTGGACAGAAAGCAAGCTATTAAAACAGCTTGTCAATTAGCAAATCCAAACGATATTATTTTAATAGCAGGAAAAGGTCACGAAACTTACCAAGAGATAAACGGAAAGCGCCATGATTTTGACGATTTTAAAATAGTTCAGGATTTTTTAAAGCAATTACAAAAATAATAAATGAAATTATGCTAATCGTAACAGTATTAAAACGGTTTAGCTAAATAAAAGCAATATAAATGTTATACTACTTATTTGAATTTTTAGAAAAAAACTACCAATTCCCTGGTGCTAGTGTGTTTCAATTTATCACATTTAGGGCAGCCATGGCTATTATATTGTCATTGTTATTTTCTACAATATTTGGTAAACGTATAATTGTAGCGCTACAAAAAAAGCAAGTAGGAGAGTCTGTTAGAGATTTAGGATTAGATGGACAATTAGAAAAAGCAGGCACACCAACAATGGGTGGAATTATTATAATTCTTGCAACACTGTTGCCAGTATTGTTATTAGCTAGATTAGATAATATATATGTCATTATGTTAATTGTAACCATGTTATGGATGGGAGCAGTTGGGTTTACGGATGACTACATAAAAGTATTTAAAAAAGATAAAAAAGGTCTTAGCGGAAAGTTTAAAGTGTTAGGGCAAGTAGGTTTAGGTTTATTTGTAGGTTCGATTATGTACTTCCATCCAGGAATTACTATCAAAACAGAAAAGGTTAATCCAGTTTTTGAAACTGAATTAATAACTCAAAGTTCTGAAAGAGAATTTAATGTGGAAGAGCAGTCGCTAAAAACAACCATTCCTTTTGTAAAAGATAATGAGTTTGATTATTCAAATTTGGTGACATGGATGGGAGACGATTATGCTAAATACGCATGGTTGGTATTTATACCAATCGTAATTTTTATAATTACAGCAGTTTCTAATGGTGCCAATTTAACGGATGGTATAGATGGGTTAGCAGCTGGTAGCTCGGCAATTATAGTTTTTGTATTGGCAATATTTGCTTTTATCTCTGGTAACATCGTATTCTCAGATTATCTTAATGTGATGTTTATACCACGACTAGGTGAAATGGTTGTGTTTATAGCAGCTTTTGTCGGAGCCTTAATCGGTTTTTTATGGTATAATACATATCCTGCACAAGTATTTATGGGTGACACAGGTAGTTTGACAATAGGTGGTGTTATCGCTGTAATAGCAATAGCAGTAAGAAAAGAGTTGTTGATACCTGTATTATGCGGAATCTTTTTCGCAGAATCATTATCAGTGATTTTGCAGGTTAGCTATTTTAAATTTACACGAAAAAAATATGGAGAAGGACGACGTATATTTTTAATGTCTCCTTTGCATCATCACTATCAAAAAAAGGGTTATCACGAAAGTAAAATAGTAACTCGCTTTTGGATTGTTGGAATTTTTCTAGCAATACTGTCCATAGTAACATTAAAATTAAGATAAAAGCTAAGACTCAAAATAAACAAGTCTATAAGTTTAAGTATAAATGAAAAAACAAAAATTAGTCATATTAGGAGGTGGAGAAAGTGGTGTTGGTACAGCACTTTTAGGAAAGGCAAATGGCTATGCTGTATTTGTTTCTGACAAAGGAAAAATAAAAGAAAAGTACAAGCATGTTCTTATACATAATGAGATTGAATGGGAAGAAGAGCAACACACTGAAGATAAAATATTTGAGGCAGATTTTGTAATGAAAAGTCCAGGGATTCCTGAAAAAGTGGCAATAGTTAAAGTGCTTATAGATAAAGGTGTGCCTGTAATTTCTGAAATAGAATTTGCCTGTCAATTTACTGACGCGACCATTGTAGCCATTACAGGTAGTAATGGTAAAACAACAACCTCTATGTTAACGCATCATGTGTTAAAACAAGAGATAGATGTTGGGTTAGCAGGTAATATTGGAGATAGTTTTGCAAAACAAGTTTTTGAGCATAATTATAAAAATTATGTTCTAGAAATAAGTAGCTTTCAATTAGATGGTTGCATCAATTTTAAGCCAAACATTGCTGTTATTACCAATATAGTGCCAGATCATTTGGATAGATATGACTATAAATTTGATAATTATATCGCTTCAAAATTTAAGATTACCCAAAATCAAACAAAAGAAGATTACTTAATATATGATGCAGATGACGAAGTGATTTTGCAATATATAAACAACAATAACATTCAAGCTACATTATTACCGTTTTCGTTAACTAAAACAATACAAAATGGTGCGTATTTGGATCAAGACAACATTATAATAACAATAGATAATAATCAGATAATTATGCCAACAAAAAATATCGCTCTAGAAGGAAAACACAATACTAAAAATGCTATGGCTGCTTCAACAGTAGCACATTTATTACAAATTAGAAAGCAAACCATTCGCGAAAGTTTAGAAAATTTTCAAGGTGTAGAGCATCGTTTAGAAAATGTACTTAAAATCAATAAAGTGCAGTACATAAACGACTCTAAAGCTACCAATGTAAACGCGACTTATTTTGCTTTAGATAGCATGGAGTCTCCTACGGTATGGATTGTTGGTGGTGTAGATAAAGGGAATAATTATCAAGAATTATATCCTTTTATTAACGAAAAGGTTAAGGCTATCATTTGTCTTGGTGTTGATAACGAAAAGCTGTTGGCAAGCTTTGGTAAAATGGTCGATGTTATTGTAGAAACACAGTTTATGAGTGAAGCTGTTAAAATAGCTTACAAGTTGGCAGAGGCTGGTGATAGTGTGTTATTATCTCCTGCATGTGCAAGCTTTGATTTATTTGAAAATTATGAAGATAGAGGTCGACAGTTTAAAGAAGCTGTAAGAAACCTTTAATAGTATATCAAGTTGTTTAAAATCTAGTTAGTACTAAATAAGTAAATGCAAAACACAATAATAAATAATATAAAAGGCGATAAGTTAATATGGGCAATTTCTGCGCTATTAGCTATATTTTCGTTTTTACCAGTATATAGTGCTGCAAGTAATTTGGCATACATTGGTGGAGACGGTAATACCTTTGGTTTTTTTATTAAGCATTTAATGCACTTGTTTTTAGGTTTTTCTATTATGTACGGAGTGCACAAAATCCCTTATCGTTATTTTAGGGGATTGTCAATGGTTATGATGCCTATTGTATTTGTGTTGTTAATTTTAACAATATTACAAGGGACTACTATTGATGGTGCTAATGCAAGTCGCTGGATTAGGATTCCGTTTGTAAATATGTCATTTCAAACATCAACATTGGCAGCTGTTGTTTTAATGGTTTACATAGCAAGGTATTTGTCTAAAATTAAAGACAAAACAATAACTTTTAAAGAGTCTGTTTTACCCTTATGGGTTCCAATTTTTATAATTTTGGCATTGATATTGCCATCAAACTTTTCGACTACAGCAATAATATTTGTAATGACTAGTGCCTTGTTATTTTTAGGAGGTTATCCTATTAGATATTTAATGGCAATGGGATTAGTTGGTTTAGTTGGTCTTACAATGTTTATTTTAGTTGCTAAAGCTTTTCCAGATGCTATGCCAAATCGTGTAGACACTTGGATAAGTAGAATTGATAGTTTTTTTAATAACGAAGATACTGAAGAGGATTATCAAATAGAAAAAGCAAAAATAGCTATAGCTTCTGGAGGAATAGTTGGTGTTGGATCAGGAAAAAGTATTCAAAAAAACTTTTTACCTCAATCTTCCTCCGATTTTATTTATGCCATAATTGTTGAAGAATACGGTTTAATTGGAGGTCTAGCCTTAATGGTTTTGTATATGTGGTTGCTATTCAGGATTATTATAGTAGCTCAAAAAGCAGATACCGTTTTTGGAAAATTATTAGTATTGGGTGTTGGCTTACCAATAATTTTTCAAGCTATGATTAATATGGCTGTAGCTGTAGAGTTGTTTCCTGTTACTGGACAAACACTACCATTAATTAGTAGTGGAGGAACAAGTATATGGATGACTTGTTTGGCAATTGGAATAATTTTAAGTGTAAGCGCAAAACGAGAAGAAATTATAAAAAGTGAAAAAGATTCTGATGAAACCAATCCATTAGATATTTTATCAGAAACATTGGAAGATTAAATTTTAAAAAAAAATATAGGCTAAATCTATTTTCAATACGTAGTTTAAAAAGTAAAGTGAGTAATACAAATAAAGCATATAAGATAATATTATCAGGTGGAGGCACAGGAGGCCATATCTATCCTGCAATCGCGATTGCTAACGAGTTGAAGTTGCGCTATCCAGAATCAGAATTCTTATTTGTTGGTGCAAAAGATAGAATGGAGATGGAGAAGGTGCCACAAGCTGGTTACCAAATTAAAGGATTGTGGATTTCGGGAATCCAACGTCAATTAACGCTTAAAAACATGATGTTTCCATTTAAACTAATTAGTAGTTTATGGAATGCTAGAAAAATAATTAATCAGTTTAAACCAGATGTTGCAATTGGAACAGGCGGTTTTGCAAGTGGTCCATTATTACATATTGCAGCTTTAAAAGGTATTCCAAGTTTAATACAAGAACAAAATTCTTATCCAGGAATTACCAATAAATTGCTGTCTAAAAAAGTAGCTAAAGTTTGTGTAGCTTATAATGGTTTAGAACGCTTTTTTCCTTCAGAAAAAATCATAAAAACAGGTAATCCTGTTAGGCAAGATTTGTTAGATATTTCTTCAAAAAGAGCCGAAGCGATTAAGCATTTTAATTTAATAGAAGGTAAACAAACCTTACTTGTGTTAGGCGGAAGTTTAGGTGCAAAAGCTATTAATGAGTTAATGGTTAATGAGCTTGATTTTTTGCAAACGCTAAACATCCAAGTCATTTGGCAATGTGGTAAGCTATATTATCAAACATATAAGTTGTATGGCAATACAAAACATGTGCAAGTACATCAGTTTATTAATAAAATGGATTATGCATATGCAGCAGCAGATTTTATTATATCTCGTGCAGGAGCTAGCTCTGTAAGCGAGCTTTGTATAGTAGGTAAACCAGTAGTGTTTGTGCCTTCTCCTTATGTTGCAGAAGACCATCAAACAAAAAATGCTAATGCAATAGTAAAAGAAAACGCTGCCATATTAATTGCTCAAGAAGATTTAAAAGTAGACTTTAAAAATAAATTTGGACAATTAGTGGCTTCAAAAGAAAAGCAAGAAGAGTTAAGTCAAAATATAAAAAAACTAGCATTAATTAATGCAACAAAAGATATAGCTGATCAAGTTGAAAAACTATTAACTAAATAATGAATTTAAATAACATACATAACATCTATTTTATTGGTATTGGAGGTATTGGTATGTCTGCTATTGCACGTTATTTTAACGCAAATGGTAAACAGGTTAGTGGCTATGATAAAACTAAAACAGATATCACTGATAGTTTAGTAGATTTAGGTATTACTGTTACATTTAGTGATGACATCAATAACTTAGAGGGGCGTTATTTAAATCCAGAAACAACATTAATAGTTTATACGCCTGCAGTTCCTAAAAATCATGCGCAATTAAATTACTTTTTAGATAATAAATTTAAAGTTCTAAAGCGTTCTGAAATATTAGGTCTTATAACAGAAAATTCGTTTTGTTTGGCAGTAGCTGGTACACATGGTAAAACAACAACTACTAGTATTTTAGGACATTTGTTAAATGAATGTAATGTTGACTTAACAGCTTTTTTAGGAGGTATTAGCGAAAATTATAATTCCAATCTTATACTAAATGGTGATAAAGTAAGTGTCGTTGAAGCAGATGAGTTTGATAGATCCTTTCTTACTTTAAGTCCAGATATGGCATGCATTACTTCCATGGATGCAGACCATTTAGACATTTATGGAGACGCTTCAGAGCTAATTAAAACGTTTGAAGCTTTTACTAAAAAATTAAAGCCTAATGGTAAGTTATTTGTAAAAAATGGCTTGCCTTTACAAGGGATAACTTATGGTATAGAGGATAATGCAGACTATTCTGCACAAAATATTACCATACAAAATGGTGCTTATGTTTTTGATGTAAAGACACCAAAAACAGTGTTAAAACAATTTAAATTTAATCTACCTGGTAGACATAATTTATCAAATGCACTAGTCGCATTAGCTATGTCGTTAGAGTATGGTTTGCCTCAAGATCAATTAGTAAAAGCATTAGCATCTTATAAGGGTGTTAAACGCAGATTTACATATCAAATTAAAACAGATGACTTAGTTTTTATTGATGATTATGCACACCATCCAGAAGAGATTAATGCAGTGCATCAAGCAGTCAGAGAAATGTATCCAAAGGATAAGGTGGTTGCAGTTTTTCAACCACATCTTTTTTCCAGAACACAAGATTTTGCACAAGACTTTGCAAAAAGTTTAGCGCAGTTTGACCAAGTCTTGCTTTTAGATATTTATCCTGCAAGAGAAATACCAATACAAGGTGTTACATCGGACTGGTTATTAGATATGATTGATAATAAAAATAAAAAATTAGTAACTAAACAGACTGTTGTTCAGCATATAAAAGATAGTAAAGCCAGAATTGTATTAACAATTGGAGCTGGAGATATTGGTGCAGAAGTATCAAAAATTAAAAAACAATTATTAAATGAAAGCTAATTGGAGCTATATAAAAATGGGATTACTACTAGGTTTAGTAGTGTTTTTGTATGCCTTCTCTTCAGCAAGAAGTGGTAAACGATTAGTGTCAAAACCTAATGTAGAATTCATTGGGAATAAAAACCTATTTATCACACATGAAGATGTTAGTAAGTTGTTAATACAAAATCAACAAAGTGTTACCAACAAGTCTAAAGAAATTTTAGATTTGAATTTGTTAGAGACGACCCTAAATGCAAATCCAATTGTCGAGTTTGCAGATGTTTACGTTAGCGTAACAGGTAAGTTAACAGCCAAAGTAAAACAAAAAACGCCTATTGCCAGAGTGGTAGCAGACGCGTCTTTTTATGTAGATAGCAATGGTGGCTATATGCCACTATCAAAAAACTACACAGAACGCGTACCAATGGTAACCGGATTTGTCAATAAAAACGACTTAGAAAAAGTTTATACCATAGCAACAAAAATTCAAGAAGACCAATTTTTGAAAAAGCATGTGGTGCAAATTCATCAAAATAAAAACAGCACAATTAACCTTAAGTTAAGACAGTGTGATTTTGTAGTCAAATTAGGCAGTTTAGAACAATTGGACAAAAAAATTAATAATCTAAAAGCTTTTTACTTAAAGGCTACAAAAGATAAAGTTTTAGATAATTATAGTATAGTAAACTTACAATTTGGTAATCAAGTTGTTTGCACAAAAGCATAAGTTATGGAACAAAACATTGCAGTAGGATTAGACATAGGAACCACAAAAATTGTGGCTATGATTGGTCGTAAAAACGAATATGGAAAAGTCGAAATTTTAGGCATAGGTAAGTCTAAAAGTTTGGGTGTGCATCGTGGTGTGGTTAATAACATAACGCAAACCATACAATCTATACAATTAGCAATTCAAGAAGCAGAAGCTGCAGCAGCTACAAAAATTGAAGGTGTTACAGTAGGTATTGCAGGACAACATATTAGAAGCTTACAACATAGCGATTATATTACTAGACCAAATAGCGAGACAGTAATTGATGAAGAAGATATAGAGCGTTTAATCAATCAAGTACATAAATTGGTAATGCTACCAGGAGAAGAGATTATCCATGTATTACCACAAGAATTTAAAATTGACGGTCAAGCCGAAATTAAAGAGCCTATCGGTATGTATGGTGGTCGTTTAGAAGCCAACTTTCATGTTGTAGTAGGTCAAGTATCTTCCATCCGAAACATAGGACGATGCGTACAAAGTGCAGGATTAGCATTAGAAGGGATCACTCTAGAGCCTCTAGCTAGTGCAAATGCAGTATTAAGTCAAGAAGAAAAAGAAGCAGGAGTCGCATTAATCGATATAGGAGGAGGTACAACAGACTTAGCTATTTTTAGAGACGGAATAATTCGTCATACAGCAGTCATCCCTTTTGGAGGAAATGTAATAACAGAAGACATAAAAGAAGGTTGTTCAATCATTGAAAAACAAGCCGAACTTTTAAAAATTAAATTTGGTAGTACTTGGCCAGGAGAAAATAAAGATAATGAGATTGTCTCAATTCCAGGCTTAAGAGGTCGCGAGCCTAAAGAGATAACATTAAAAAACTTGTCTAAAATAATTCACGCACGAGTAGTAGAAATTATTGAGCAAGTATACGTCGAGATTAAAAATTACGGTCACGAAGAACAAAAAAAGAAACTAATAGCAGGAATTGTTTTAACAGGTGGAGGGAGCCAGTTAAAACATTTAAAGCAATTGGTAGAGTATATAACAGGTATGGATACTAGAATAGGTTATCCAAACGAGCATTTAGCAGGAGACAGTGATGACGCTATAACCAGTCCTTTATTTGCAACAGCAGTGGGATTAGTTATGGACGGATTAAAACGTCAAGATCGTAAAAAAGCAGAAGCAGTAATTGAAGAAGAAATTCAAGCACAAGAAATTGCTAACGAAGAAGTGCCAGAAGTAGAAAAAATTGAACCACCTAAAAAACAACGTAAGTCGTTTTTAGATACGTTAACAGAAAGAGTCAAAGACTTTTTGGATAACGCAGAATAATAAATACATAAGAATACTAAGCGATGTATGTATCGCTAAAAAATAATAATTGATCCAGTAAAATAGAATTTATGAGCAGCAACAACGAATTCGAAAACATAGCATTTGATTTACCAAAAAACCAATCTAATGTCATTAAAGTCATTGGTGTAGGTGGAGGAGGTAGTAATGCCATAAACCACATGTTTCTTCAAGGAATAAAAGGTGTGGACTTTGTCATTTGTAATACAGATGCACAAGCCTTACAAAACAGTGGTGTTCCAAACAAAATCCAGTTAGGTTTAAACTTAACAGAAGGATTAGGTGCAGGAGCAAATCCAGATGTAGGAGAGCAATCAGCTGTAGAGAGTTTTGACGATCTACAACGTATGTTAGACACTAACACTAAAATGATATTTATCACAGCCGGAATGGGTGGAGGTACTGGTACAGGTGCAGCTCCAATTATTGCTAAAATGGCTAAAGATTTAGACATTTTAACAGTTGGTATTGTAACAATGCC
The DNA here is from genome assembly GCF_000518485.1 of Olleya marilimosa CAM030. Classification (GTDB taxonomy): domain Bacteria; phylum Bacteroidota; class Bacteroidia; order Flavobacteriales; family Flavobacteriaceae; genus Olleya; species Olleya marilimosa. The sequence goes on from NZ_KI912443.1 coordinate 230,652, forward strand.
TTTTCAATTTGAAGGTAAAATGCGTAATGCTCAAGCACAAGAAGGGATTGAAAAATTACGTAAAGAAGTCGATAGTTTAGTTGTGATTAATAACAACAAACTACGTGAAGTATATGGTAACCTAGGATTTAAAGCTGGTTTTTCTAAAGCAGACGAGGTCTTATCTACTGCAGCACGTGGTATTGCAGAGGTAATTACACATCACTACACACAAAACATCGATTTACGTGATGCTAAAACAGTACTTAGTAATAGCGGAACTGCTATTATGGGATCTGCCTCAGCATCAGGTCAAAATCGTGCGCACGAAGCGATTTCTAAAGCATTAGATTCACCTTTATTAAACGATAATAAAATCACTGGAGCCAAAAACGTATTGTTGCTAATCGTTTCTGGTGCTCAAGAAATTACTATTGACGAAATTGGAGAAATCAATGACCATATTCAAAACGAAGCTGGTCATGGTGCAAATATTATAATGGGTGTTGGTGAAGATGACAATTTAGAAGAGTCAATTTCAGTAACAATTATTGCAACTGGTTTTGATGTAGAACAACAAAACGAAATTTCTAATACTGAAACTAAAAAGGTAATCCATGCATTGGAAGATGATCAAAACATGGAGCAAGATTTAAATAAGAAGGATAAAGAGCCTGCTATAATCTTACCAAATATTGAGCTGGAAGAAAAGAAAGAAACACCTAAAGCAGTTGTACATACATTAGATATAGAAGAAGATACTGACGATCAATTATCAGCTTTTGAAATTGCTCAAGTAAACAAGCAAAAAAGTACAACAGTTAACGACCAAGATTTTGTTCAAACCACTCAGTTTATAAAAAATATTGATGTTAACTATACTCAAGTAAATGCGTTAATTGACGAAACGGAAGAGTTTAACATAACAAATACTAATGCTAAAGTCAACCAAGTTAGTAATGTTGAGGAGACTGAAAAAAAACAACAAATTACGTTAAGTTTTGATATGCCATTATCAGAGCCTGTAGCAGAACCTGTTGTGGAAGAAGAAAAACCTGTTATTATGAATTTAACAGATGAAATCAGTAACTTAGAAGTTAATGATTTTGTTGAAGTTGTTCCAGTAACAGAAAATTCAGAATCAGGCGAAATTAGATATGCATTAGATGACTATTCAGATGTTGAGTCTAAGACAACTAAAGTATCAGAAGCTAAAGTTGAAGTTGATAAAGAAGTTGTTTTTGAGAAAAAAGAAATTGAAGCTCAAGAATTAGAAATTGATATTGATGCTGAGGTTGATCCAATGAATACTCCAATTTCTGAATTACTTAAAAGTAGAGCAGATGAGCGTAGAAAGAAAATGAAAAATTTTAATCATAAATTTAATAGCTCAAAAATTGAAGATATTGAAAAAATTCCAGCGTACAAGCGACAAGGTTTAGAGTTAGAAGACAGACAGCATTCGTCAGATAATAATATTTCAAGAACATCTTTAGGTGTAGATGAAAATGACGACATACAATTAAGAAGCAATAATTCTTTTTTACATGATAATGTAGATTAATAATCAATTAGATTAATCCATTTTTTTGACCCGGAAAGTTCCCTCAAACTTTTCGGGTTTTTTGTAAGCTATAATCAGGTCATCACTTGCAGTTAGCCTACTTAAATAAATACTTTTAACTATCTTCGTAATAAATATTAAATAATACATACAATGAGTCTATCTACAGATATAATGAAAGCCCTAAAAGAGGCAATGAAAAGTAAAAATACAGTTGCTTTAACAGCTTTAAGAGCAGTCAAGTCAGCTATATTGTTAGCTCAGACAGAAAGTGGTGCAAAAGAAGAATTAACAGAAGAGCAAGAGCTTAAGATTTTACAAAAGCAAGTAAAACAACGTAAGGACAGTGCAGCTATATTTTTAGAACAAGGACGTGAGGATTTAGCAGCTCCAGAGTTAGCTGAGGCTGAAGTAATTTCTCAATTTTTACCAGAAGCTATGAGTGAGGAAGAGGTTGCTAAAGTTGTTGAAGACGTAATAGCAAAAACAGGAGCAGAAGGTATGAAGGACATGGGTAAAGTCATGGGAATGGTTAGTGGTCAATTAGCTGGAAAGGCAGATGGTAAAACGATATCTACCATAGTTAAGGCTAAGTTGTCTTAAACATAAGTTGGGCCTCGTAGTTCAACTGGATAGAATATCAGATTTCGGCTCTGAGGGTTGGAGGTTCGAATCCTCTCGAGGTCACAGTTTTAATTAAAAACCAATCAGTATTTTAAGTTCTTGAAATAGTGATTGGTTTTTTATTTCTAATAAAAAATAATAATTTAAGTAGCCCTAATATTTAAAAATCACTTTCTTTATTTTAATTTACATTTTATCAATAAACATTTTAAAACCAGATAATAATTAATGCTATTACAAGCTAAGGCAGAATTAGAAGAAAACCCATTGGTCTACAAATATGTCTTAGGGGTAATGTCTGTTTTACTAGTTTGCTTTTTAGTAATAGCTGGCTCTATTTGGCTATTTAAATTAGTGGAAAGTATTTATATTGACTATGTTGCTAGAAAACCATTATTCCGTCATTTTTATTTTAAATTAAATGACTTAACTCCAGGACAAAGACAAATACTAGAAAGTAATTTTAAGTTTTATAAAAGACTTAATTTAAAAGAGCAAAGGTACTTTAGGCATAGGCTTCATAAATTTTTAAATAATACCGAGTTTGTTGGTAAAGAGCATTTAGTAATTAATGATACACATCGTGTTTTGGTTTCTGCTACAGCAGTAATGTTAACTTTTGGCTACAGAGATTATAGCATTGGATTAGTAGACAAAATATTAATTTATCCCACTAGTTTTTACTCTAACTTAGATAAGACTTACCATAAAGGTCATTTTAATCCTGCTTACAGAGCTGTGATATTATCTTGGGAAGATTTTATGATTGGATACAAAATTGAAGACGATAATCTTAATTTAGGAATACACGAATTTATACATGCGTTACACTTAAGTTATTTGCAAACAGAATTTAAAAATGATGTGACTTCGTATTTATTTTTAACAAGTTTAAAGGAACTGCAAGCTTATATTAATGACAATCCTGTTTATAAAAGTAAACTAGTAAATTCAAATTATTTTAGAGCCTACGCTTTTGAAAATAATTTTGAATTTATTGCAGTTGTTGTTGAGTCTTTTATTGAAACACCACAAGATTTTAAAGCGCAATTCCCAGAACTTTACAAAAAGGTTAAGCAAATGCTTAACTTTAATTTTAAAGGCTACTAAAAAGATTTATGCTGACTTTTATCATGTTTATTTAGGTTTATATAGGCTAACTTTATTAATATAATTTAAAAGCCTATAACATGAAAAAAAGAACTCCAGTATCAGACATAATGACTAAAAATGTCATTACCTTAAATACAACTGACGATTTAGAAAAAGCAGAAAACTTATTTAAGCTTCATAATATTAGACATATACCTGTTGTTAGTGGAGAGGCTATAATTGGAATGTTAAGTTATACGGATTTACTTAGAATAAGTTTTGCAGATGCTACAGATGAACAGGATAGTGATGTAGACACAGTAGTATATAATATGTTTACCATTGAGCAAGTTATGGCTAAAAATTTAATAAGTGTGTCTAGTAGTACAACAATAAAAGAGGTTGCAGAGCTACTGTCTAAAAAAGAATTTCATGCATTACCTGTTGTAGATAACAATGTTTTGGTTGGGATTGTTACTACTACAGATTTAATTAATTACTTAATTAATCAGTTTTAGGGTTAATAATAAATAATTAAGTAATTAAAAAGGCTCCATATTATGGAGCCTTTTTTTATATCTATTAACTGTTAGCTAAAGCTTTTAGGTTTTTTATAGCGTCTTTTTGATTTTCGCTTTTAAAAACATGACTACCAGCAACAAAAACATCTGCACCAGCTTCAACTAGTTTTTCAATGTTTTTATCTGTTACACCACCATCAATTTCTATTTTGGTATCAAGACCTTGTTCGTCTATCATTTTTCTAAGTTTTTTTACACGTTGATAAGTAACGTCTTCAAACTTTTGACCTCCAAAACCAGGATTAATGGACATAAGTAAAACCATATAGCATTCTGGAAGTATATCCTCTAAAACAGATACAGGAGTAGTAATATTAAGGACAACACCAGCTTTACAGCCAGCATCTTTAATTTGTCTTAATGTACGATGTAAATGTACAGTAGACTCGTGGTGTACAGTAATAATATCTGCACCTACTTTTGCAAACTCTTCAATATATCGTTCTGGTTTTTCAATCATTAAATGCACATCTAATGGTTTAGTGGCATGTTTTTTAATGGCAGCAATTACTGGCATTCCATAAGATATGTTTGGGACAAAATGACCATCCATAACATCTATATGAAACCAATCGGCATCACTATTGTTAACCATTTCTGTATCGCGCTGTAAGTTGCCAAAATCGGCAGCAAGCATTGAAGGAGCAATTAATTTAGAAGACATTTTTTATAGTTTTGTGTTGTTTGCACAAAGCTAACATTTTTTATTAGTGCTCAGTTAATAGCTCTTCAATTATTTGTAAAAACAAAGGACTGTTTTCTATATTATTTTGTTGCAAACCCGTAACAAATTTTTGTAAACCATAAAGAGCGTCAGTATCCTTAATAACTGCATAACCAATGTCAAAAGATTTAAAATTTAATTGAGCAATGGATTTGTTTAGAAGTTCTAATATATTAGAGTGTCTATGGTCTTTTTTAATTTCTTCATAAACCGTATCAATTATTATAGGGTTTCCTTCTAGTATCTGAAAAAACACATTGTCTCTTTTAACCAAAACACCTGTAATGTTGTGGCTATTATTTTTTAACTGAGTTTGATTAAATAAAGCCTCAAACTCTAGTAAATTTAGGCTAGCATTAGCTTCGCTTTTATAGCAAATGGTTTTAAACATAATTAAATATAGTGATAAAATTTAAATAATAATAATGTTGATATTTTAAATGAATGAACCCGAAGTAATCAGCTTCGGGTTCTTTCATCAATCAAAAAACGAACAGTTATGAATAACTGTTTGTTACCGTAACTTAAGTTTTATCCTAAGTAAGTTTTTAATATTTTACTTCTAGACGTATGTTTTAATCTACGTATAGCTTTTTCTTTAATTTGTCTTACACGCTCTCTAGTAAGGTCAAAAGTCTCACCAATTTCTTCTAAAGTCATTGGGTGTTGGTTACCTAAACCAAAGTATAATCTAATAACATCAGCTTCACGAGGCGTTAGTGTTTCTAAAGCACGTTCAATTTCTGTACGTAAAGATTCATGTAATAATTCACGATCTGGATTTGGTGACTCACCAGAGTTTAATACATCATATAAGTTAGAGTCTTCACCTTCAACTAAAGGTGCATCCATACTTACGTGACGACCAGAATTTTTCATAGACTCCTTAACATCGTTAATAGTCATGTCTAATTCCTTAGCAATTTCTTCTGGACTTGGTGGACGCTCATGCGCTTGTTCCAAGAAAGCAAAAGTTTTATTTATTTTATTAATAGATCCAATCTTATTAAGTGGTAAACGCACAATTCTAGATTGTTCTGCCAATGCTTGTAAAATAGATTGTCTAATCCACCAAACAGCATACGAGATAAATTTAAATCCACGCGTTTCATCAAAACGTTGCGCAGCTTTAATTAATCCCAAGTTACCTTCATTAATTAAATCCGGAAGCGTTAACCCTTGGTTTTGGTATTGCTTAGCTACCGATACTACGAAACGTAAATTAGCTTTTGTCAATTTTTCAAGAGCAACTTGGTCTCCAGCCTTGATACGTTGTGCTAATTCTACCTCTTCGTCTGCGGTAATTAAGTCAACTTTTCCAATTTCTTGTAGATATTTATCTAACGATGCGGTCTCACGGTTGGTAACCTGCTTGGTAATTTTAAGTTGTCTCATCTAAAAAAGTGTGATTATTTTCTTTGTGAATATTTTGCTATCAATAGTTATACGTATGCAATCTACTTTTTGTTACAAAAAATTGTAATTATTTTTTTAGCGTTACCCATTTAAGCTTTTTTGTAAGCTTAAATGCGTCAGGCTGTACGTTATATCTTTTTTGCAAAAAAACAAAAAAGGATGCCACTTCCATCCTTAACGCGCTTACTGTTGCGACTTACTCAAAATCTAATAACTGCGTGGCTGCTACAAGTTGCTTTAAAGCTTCAATTTTACTAAATAGTTTATTAAAAAAGCGGTTCCGTTCTTTTTCTCCAGCGGTATTTAATAATTTACTATTCTGTAACTGCTTTTTCAAAAAGCGTTCAGCTTCTTCACATGTGTGTCTGTCCTCAGTTTTATAATAAGATAGCAAAGTAAAAGGCACATATAACATTTGGTTATTAGGCGTACTTACCAGAACATTGTTATTCATTAAATGTAACTCATTATAATACAGTAAAAAAGGATGGTCTTCCGACGTCAATTTATTAAAAATAGATGTGATTAATTGTTTTAATAAATCACATAGCTGTAACGCAGATTTAGCGCTTACTTGTCCAGCCTGAAAGTAAAAATGTATTTGTTTTAAAGTGCTATTTATAGTTGTAATGTCCCAAACCTCCTGAGTGTTTAAAGTATTGTATAAACTACCTAGTTGCTTTCCTGCTTCAATTAAAGATGGGCTTGGAGCAAAATTATCAAAACTTTTACTGGCTAGTTTAGGGTTTAATAACTTAAGCCAAACATAATATTTAAACTGGCTTAAAGCATCACCATTTAAGTTGTAAAATAACGGTATATCCTTAGCCGAATATAATATGGTACTGTCCTTCTGTTTTAATAAGGGTAATAAAGACTGATAAGAATCTTCAAAATAGTGTTGCAATTCTGTTTCGTTCTCTATTTGCTTCGTTTTTTCAATGGTTACAAACTCATTAGCAGTCGTTTCAAATAACCTGTCTAAAGACACATTGTAATATTTAGCCAATGCAACACTTTCATCTAAAGATAATTTACTTTTTAAGCTAACACGTCTATGTGCAGCATCATAACTAATGTCTAATGCAGTTGCAACAGCGTCTATTACAGAGGTGTTTTTAGGTAATTGCGCTTTTAAATAGGCTAAAAATGTAGTTTGAAACATCATGTAATTTACTGTTAATTTGCAAAAATCACAAAAATTACTTTTACTATTGGCGGATTACCTAAAATTTTATGTGATTATAACAATAATTTTGAATCAAATTTTAAAATTATAATCATGAAAAATTTAATATTTACCATTGTTTTTTTTGGAGGATTACTACTATGTACAGCACAAAAGGATACTATTTACGTGACCAATAGTAATCAATATCATAGTTATATGGACGACTACTTTAAAAGAGTGACGTTTAAAATTGGAGGAGGTGTCATGCTACCTCAAGGTAAACTAAAAAATTATTTTGGAGTCTCTCCATTAATCCAGCTAAGTTTAGACTTTCCTGTTACTAATAAAAAGTCTTTAGAATTAGCTTTACAATTTGTAGTTCCGGATCAAAAACAGTCTTTTAAGTATGTTAGAGCTTTGGATACCATTCAGGCTAAAGCAGCTTTTATGTTTAATCCTATGCTGAAGTTTAAAAAAAACTTAAGTCAAAATGTTAATTCGCAGTTGCATGTTAGTTTTGGTATTGGAGCCTCTATTATTAAGACAGATGCAAGAAATCCATTTTATACAGGAGACAATGATACGGAAGAAAAGTACGAAGTTATTACCGCATTTTTAATGTCGCCAACTTTAGATTATGTCAAAAAATTTAGAAATAACGAAGAGTTAACCTTTAGTCTAGGTTTAAATTATGCACCTTATAAAATTGAAGGTGCAGTTCAAGAAAATGTGGGATCTGTGTATATAACACCTAAAATATTATACAGTTTTTAGTTTGGTATTACATAAAAAATCCGATGATTAAATTCATCGGATTTTTTAAATATTTTTTTTAAACTCTAACTTGGCCATCACCAAATACATAGTATTTATTGGTTACTAATTGTTTTAGTCCCAATGGACCTCTGTGGTGTAATTTGTCTGTGCTTATTGCTAACTCTGCACCAACTCCCATTTGTCCACCATCTGTAAATCTAGTAGAGGCATTATGGTATACAGCAGCACTATCTATATGATTCATAAAATGTAGTGCTTCAGTAGTGTTTTCGGTTATAATAGCTGCAGAATGCTTACCTGAGTGTGTATTAATCATATCTATAGCTTCCTCTAATGTGCTAACTTCACCTATAAGTAGCTTTAGGGCTAAAAACTCTTCCTTCCAAATCGCATCTTCTGTTATTTTTTTAGAGGAATCTAAAACTTTAGAGACGCTATTATCAGATAGTATAGTGACATCGTGTTGTTCTAGCTTTTGCTGCAGCATTTTAAGCTTTAATTGGTATTCCGGAATGTTTTTATTTATTAATACTTTGTCTAAAGCATTGCAACCAGAGATTTTATCTGTTTTTGCATTTACTATTACGTTTACCGCTTTGCTCCAATCGGCTTGTTCTGAGACGTACAAAAAGTTGTTACCTCTACCACTAACTAATACAGCACATGTAGCATGTGTTTTTACAAAATTAATTAAACGTTCTCCACCTCTTGGTACTATTAAGTCTAATGGCTCTGGAGGGTTTTTTAAAAAGGCTTGTGTTTCTTCTCTTTTTAAATGTAAAAGTTTAATCCAATCTTTAGATAGTCCGTTGTCTTCTAACGCTTGATGCCAACACTTCTCTAAAATAAGGTTACTGTTTAACGCTTCTTTACCACCTTTTAATAAAATTTTGTTGTTGGCTTTAAAAGCTAGTACTGCAGCTTCAATGGTGACATCTGGTCTAGATTCGTAAATAATTAATATGGTACCAAAAGGAGCAGTTGTGTTAACAACATTAAGCTGATTTTTAAGGGTCAAATTTGATAGCTCTTGACCAACAGGATCATCTTGACTTAATACTGCTTTAACAGCCTCAATCATATCATTTACTTTTTGATTATTTACAATCAGGCGGTCAAACAATGCTTGATCGTCTTTGTTAAAAGCGTCTAAGTCTTTTTTATTGGCAGCAATAATATGTTCTCTTTCATGGTCTAAAATCTGTATCATTGATTTTAGAACATTATTTTTTATATCTGTATTTAATAGTTTCATTAATTTAAATTTTTAGTTAGGCACAAATAAACTTTGTACCAATTTGTTTATTATCTATAATATCTACCATTACATTTTCGCGTTTACCATTAGCAATATATGTTGGTATATTTTTACGTGCTGTGACTTTTGCTATTCGTAATTTAGAAGCCATACCACCACGACCTTCTCCTTCTTTTTTACCAGAAGCACACACGTATTTTTCTACATTCTGATTAGTTTTAACCTCATGCAATTTAACCGAGTCTTCATGGTCTGGATGACCTGTATACAAACCATTTGTATCTGACAAAATAATTAATCGATCAGCATCAATTAATTCTGCAACTAAACTAGCTAACTCGTCATTATCAGTAAACATGGACATGGTTAATGATACAGCATCATCTTCATTAGCAATAGGTGTTATGCCTTCAGACAACAAACCTTCATAACAATTAATCATATTTTCTCTGTATTTTCCTAAGTCAAAATCACGTTTTGTGGCTAATACTTGAGCGCAACGCATTCCGTAATCATGAAAAATGCTATAATAATGCCTCATCATTCTGGGTTGACCAACAGATGAGTAGACTTGACGTCGTATAGACGAATCTTTAATTTGTGTGTTTCCTAAAATTTCTTTTCCAGCAATAGCAGATCCAGAAGAAACTAATACGACCTTAATACCACGTTCGTACAATACAGCAATTTGTCTAACTAATTCTCTAAGAACTGGTCCTAATATTCTGTTATCTTTATTTGTTAGCACGTTGGTACCAACTTTTACTACCACGCGCTTAATATTATCTTCCATTATTATTTTTCTTTTCCTAATTCAACAGCTCTATCAAATGCAGCATAAGCAGCATCTTGGATAAGTTGTTTTACATTGTTATCTTCCATACTATCAATTGCAGCTTGAGTTGTACCTCCTTTAGAGGCTACTTTGTCAATCCATTTTTCTGGAGATATATCGTTTTGACTAAATAATTCTATTGCACCTTCAAAAGTGTTACTTACTAATACTTTAGAGTCATAGTCCGAAAAGCCCATTTTTAAAGCAGCTTCTAACATGGACTGCATAAAATAAAATACATAAGCAGGACCACTTCCAGAAATTCCGGTTGAGGCATCAATAAAGTTTTCGTTACTAACCTCAATCGATGTTCCTGTGGTATCTAATAAATGTCTTATCATTAAAAGCTCTACTTTTGAAACAGATGCGTCACCAGTATAAGACGTCACACCTTTACCCACCTTAGCTGGTAGGTTAGGCATAGTTCTAATTACTTTTTTTATACCCAAGCCTTTTTGAATGGAGTTTATAGTAACTCCTGCCATTAGAGATACAAAAATTTGCTCTTTATTAACCATACGCTTCATTTCTGTAAATAGGTCGTCACAGTGGTAAGGTTTTACTGCTAAAAAAATAATGTCTGCTTGTGGTAAACAATCTTTTAAAGAGGTGTAAACATTAAATTTTGGTTCTTGTCTTAAGGTTTCAATTTTTTTAGGATCGGTATCAAATATTCTTAATTTGTGTTTATTTAATAATGAAGAATTTATCATTCCTTCAGAATAAGTTAAACCCATGTTTCCGGCTCCTATTACTAATACTTTCATAATTTGTTTTAATTAATAAATTAACTGTCAGTATCATAATAGCCTCAATTACTGTGCGACAGTGCCAAAACGAAAGTTTGATTTAAAGAATTTAGGTTTTTATAAAGATTTGTAGTGATAATTGTGATATTGAAAATTAAAGGAGTAAATAGGTGGCAATATCTAAATTTATAAAATTAAGAAACGGGTTAATTGTGACAGTCTGTCGGTGACAAATTTTGATTTTTGCACCATTCTGAAACAATTAACCCGTTTGAATTAGGGGTGTTTAGTGAATAAATGTTACTTTTTTTCGACTAATCCTCTTGTTAGCCAGCCTCTTCTATTTGCTGTTGCAATTGCGTAAGGTGTAATCCAAAACAATCCAAAGGTGTATAAAATACTATATGAGTATGCCCAAAACCCTTGATAAGTTTTATATTTTTTGGTGAAAAATAATAATGAAAATGTAGATAAAATTAAGATGCTTACTAGAGTAGATCCAAAGAATAACAATGGATGTACCATGACAAAAAATAACATAAAAATTATTAAAGGATAACTCATTATTAGTTTAGAAAATTGACTAAAAAATAATAATCTAGTTCCTAATTTATTACCTTCTCTAAAGTTAGTAAACACATATTTAGCCATTTCTAAATTTTCTCTTACATTGCTTCTTCCCCAACGTATAAACATCTTGTAAAGTCCTAAATATTCTTCAGGTACATTAGTGTAAGCAATAGCATTACTTTGAAATAATACATGGTCGCCTTGTTTTAAAATCATATTGGTCATGGCTCTATCTTCTCCAATATCTGAAGGTTGTCCCATAAAAGTCTGGTTAATCCACTCTGGTAATACTTTAAACACAGCAGTGCTTCTATATGCAGCTAATGCTCCTGGAGTACACAAAACAGAGTTTAAATTACTTTCTGCAGATCGTACAAATTCAAAACTCATAACAAAGCTTACATCAAGCATTTTAGGAAGCATTTTGGATTTGTTATTAAGTACTCTAATGTTTCCAGCTACAGCACCACAATTTTTGTTAGCTACAAATGGACTTACTAAATTTCTTAACGTGTCTTTAGTAACAATAGAGTCGCTATCAACGGTTACAAATATATCACCTGTTCCAAGGTTAAAACCACGATATAAAGCATGACGTTTTCCTTTGTTTTTAGGTTGTTTATAAATTTCTAGTCGGTCTCCTAATTGTTTTTTAGCATCAACCATCCAATCCCAAGTGTCGTCTAAGCTACCATCATCTATTGCTAATAGTTGTAATTTATCTTTTGGGTAGTCGCTTTTATCTAAGCTCATTAATGTATCCCAAACTTGTTTTCCTTCATTGTAAGCTGGTACTATAATAGTACAAGTTGGTAACTCTTGGTCAGTAACTGATGTAACTGGTTTGTATTTAAAATAATTATAGGCTGTATATAAAAAGAATAAAACCTTATATGCAAATAAAGTTGTTGCCACGTAAATAAAAGTAAGCCCAATTTTAGTGCTCATTTGTGACGAGTTAAAAGCGTCAAAATCGTTATGAAATACCGAAAAAAAGTAAACCCCCAAAATAATTAGTAAAAAGGTACTTATTAATACTAATCTGTTTTGTGGGCTTCCAGAAATACCTTTACTGTGAAAAAATCCGTTGATGTTGTTTATTATTTTTTTTCTATTTGATGTAGTTTTAATTGCATTGGTAGTTTTTGTAGCCATAAAATTGTCTGTATTTAAATTATAGTGATATTAGATTTACGCTACAAATTTTGGTTTAGATGTTTTTTAATATTTATTTAAGACAACTTTTTTAATAGGTTTTAGTAATTGTATTTTATCCTTAAATTAAAAGCGCAAAAAAGCCCAAATAGAAAAAAAACTATTTGGGCTATTATACTATAAGTTTAAAAAAGAATTAGTCTTCTTTTTTGTCTTCTCTAGGTTTTCTGTCGTCACGCTTGTTATCGCGTCCACGATTATCTCTACCTCTGTTATCACGTCCACCACGATCATTGTTTTCTCTTGGTGGTCTAGCTACATAACCTTCTGGTTTAGGTAAAATTGCTTTTCTAGATACTTTTTCTTTACGTGTTCTTGGGTCAAGACCAAAATATTTAACGTCAAAAACGTCTCCCATGTTAACAACATCAGTAACATTTTCAGTACGTTCCCATGCTAATTCGCTTACGTGTAATAACACTTCGTTTCCTGGTGCATCCATGTACTCTACAACAGCACCAAAATCTAGCATTTTGATAACTTTTACTTGGTATACTTTACCAACTTCAGGTTTAAATAATATAGCATCAATTTTTGCCATTACAGCATCAATTCCTTTTTTACCAACTCCTAAAATCTCAACAATACCTTCTTCTGTAACAGGATCTTCGTTAATAACGATAGTTGTTTCAGTTTCTTTTTGCATCTCTTGGATTACTTTTCCTCCAGGCCCAATTAAAGCTCCAATAAATGCGTTAGGAATACGTCTTGTCACCATTGTAGGTGCATGTTCCTTAACTTCTTCATTTGGTACTGGAATTGTATCTGTAAGTTTACCTAAGATATGTAAACGTCCATCACGAGCTTGTTTTAGTGCATTTACTAAAATTTCATATGATAAACCTTTTACTTTAATATCCATTTGACAAGCAGTAATACCATCTGCTGTACCTGTAACTTTAAAGTCCATATCACCTAAGTGATCTTCGTCTCCTAAAATATCAGATAATACAGCGTATTTTCCTGTTTCTTGGTCAGAGATTAATCCCATTGCAATTCCAGAAACTGGTTTTTTAAGCTTAACTCCAGCGTCCATAAGTGCCATAGTACCTGCACATACAGTTGCCATAGATGATGATCCGTTAGATTCTAAAACTTCTGATACTACACGTACTGTATAAGGACAGTCTGCTGGTACCATATTTTTTAATGCACGTTGTGCTAAATTACCATGACCAACTTCACGTCTTGAAGTCCCTCTTAAAGGTCTTGCTTCTCCTGTTGAAAAAGGAGGGAAGTTGTAGTGTAGATAAAAACGCTCTTCTCCTTCAAAAGAGGCCATATCTATTTGGTTTGCTTCTCTGGATGTACCTAAAGTAACTGTAGCTAATGCTTGAGTTTCTCCACGAGTAAATATAGACGATCCATGTGTTGATGGTAAGTAGTCTACCTCGCACCAGATTGGTCTAATCTCGTCAGTCTTACGACCATCAAGACGTAATCCTTCATTTAAAGTTAAATTTCTAATAGCAGCTTTTTCTGCTTTAGCATAATATTTAGAGACTAAATCTCCGTAATCTGCTAATTCTTCTTCAGTAAATGTTGCTTTTATCTCTTCTTTAATTTCAGAAAAAGCATTGCTTCTTTCTTTTTTAGATGATCCTGCTTTAGCGACAGCATAAACTTTGTCATACGCCATGTCGTATATTTTCTTAGCTAAATCTTCATCTTCTCTTTCTGGTTCGTACTCACGTGTTTCTTTTTTACCAAAAGCTTCTGCTAATCTTACTTGAGCAGCACATTGTACTTTAATAGCTTCGTGAGCAAATTTGATTGCTTCAGCCATTTCTTCTTCAGAAATTTCTAACATTTCACCTTCAACCATCATTACAGAATCAGCAGAGGCACCAATCATCATATCTAGATCAGACTCTTCTAATTGTGCACGCGTTGGGTTAATGATAAATTCACCATTAATACGTCCAACTCTAGCTTCAGAGATAGGCGTTTCAAATGGTACGTCAGATAATTGGATAGCAGCAGATGCAGCTAATCCAGCCATAGCGTCTGGCATAACGTTGTCGTCATGAGACATTAATTGGATCATCACTTGTGTTTCTGCATGATAATCTTTTGGAAATAATGGACGTAAAACACGGTCAACAAGACGCATAGTTAATACTTCTCCATCACTAGGTCTTGCTTCTCTTTTAAAGAAACCTCCAGGATAACGTCCAGCAGCAGCAAATTTTTCGCGGTAATCTACTGTTAATGGTAAAAAGTCAACGTCACTTTGTTTGTAGTTAGATACTAATGTACATAACAACATGCAGTTTCCTGACTGTACAACAACAGATCCATGTGCCTGTTTTGCTAATTTTCCGGTTTCGATAGAAATAGTTCTACCGTCTCCAAGGTCTATGACCTCTTTAAAAACTTGTGGAATCATAAATTTTTTTAATTCTAATTAAACAATGGTCGTTGTGTTGTGGTAGTAGTAGTTGTGATTGACCAATGAAAAACTGTAATTAGCTTCTTCAATTTTGATTATTATACTCGTTCAAATCGAGTTGTTTGGTATCAAAAAACCACGCTAAAAAGCGTGGTTTTTTATTATGATTATTTTCTTAATCCTAATTCTTTAATAATTGCACGATATCTTAAGATATCTTTTTTAATTAAGTAATCTAGTAAGCTTCTTCTTTTTCCTACTAGTTTTACTAAAGAACGCTCAGTGTTATAATCTTTACGATTTTTCTTTAAGTGCTCAGTTAAGTGGTTGATACGGTAAGTAAATAAAGCAATTTGCCCTTCTGCAGTACCTGTGTCTTTTGAATTTTTACCGTGTTTAGCAAAAATTTCTTCTTTTTCTTTTTGATCTAAATACATTCTAATATTATTATAAATGATTGTTATGTACACGAAAGTTTATCTTTCGAGCCGCAAATATAGTTATTTTTAATGATTTCGTAATTTTTAAAACAAATTCTTCTAAAATTTTTTTAAAAATGCAGTATGGTCTATTTTTAGGTCAATATTACATTACCATGAACAAAGAAAATATAGAAGATTTAAAATCCAATTTTTTGCCTGATGTTTTTAATCATGCATATCATGGGATTGCAATTGTAGGACTTGATGGTAAATGGATAAAAGTTAATAAAAGTATTTGTAACCTTTTAGGTTATACTGAAGCCGAACTTTTAAACTTAACGTTTCAGGATATTACCCATAAAGCAGATTTAGACATTGATTTAGATAAATTAAGTGAATTACTTACTGGTATTTCAGATAGTTACACAATGCTTAAAAGGTATTTTGCTAAAAATGGTAATATTATTTGGGCGCAATTATCTGTGTCTATAGTTAAAAATGAATTAGGAGCACCTAAGTATTTTATATCTCAAATACAGGACGTGACCGATTTAAAGAAAGGTGAGAGTGAAAAGGAGGTGTTTACTGAAGTTATTAAAGAGCAAAATGAAAGGTTATTAAATTTTTCTAGGATAATTTCTCATAATTTAAGCACGCATGCTGGAAACCTTAAAACATTAGCCCAGTTTACTAAGACTGAAGTTCCGGAAATTACAAAAAACGAAAGTTTTATTTATTTAAATGAAGCTATTACTAATTTAAATGAGACCGTAAAACATTTAAAAAATATAGCAGAATCTACTTGGTTTGAAAAAGATGATTTAAAACCTTTAAGTTTAAGTAAGTATATAACAAATGCAATTTATAGTGTTAATGCTTTGGCTGTAAATAATACTTGCGAAATTAAAAATTTAGTGACTGAGGATATTAAAGTTGTAGCTGTTGAGGCCTATTTAGATAGTATTATCCTTAATCTATTAACTAATGCGATTAAATATAGAGATAAAAATAAAAAGTCTGAAGTTGTTTTAAGTGCTCAAGTTAAAGATGGATTTGTAGTTTTAAGTGTTAAAGACAATGGTTTAGGTCTGGATATGGATAAATATGGACACAAAATATTTTCTTTATATCAAACGTTTCATAAAAACAAAAATGCTAGAGGTGTAGGATTGTTTATTACAAAAAGTCAAGTTGAATCCATAGGTGGTAAGATAGAATTTGATAGTCAAGTTAATGTTGGAAGTCAGTTTTTGGTCTATTTTAAAACAGCGTAAACCGATTACCTTTATTAAATATAGATAAAACAATGAGATATAGTGTCGGTTTAATGTTACTAATGATTATGTTAGTAAGTTGTGCAAATCAAAAAAACTTAAGACTAGCTAATTTTAGTAATGATCAGAAGGCATTAATAACTGCTTTTGATGCAGATAAGCCCATGCGTGTTTTTAAAATAAACAATGCTAAAGATTCTGTTTTATTAAGACAGCAAAGTAGTTATGTTAAGCCAGATCCTAATGATATTACTTTGAGGCATTTTACTAAGCGGTTGTTTGCAACTGTTAGAGATAGTTTGTCATTAGGTGTCGGTATTGCTGCACCACAAGTTGGTATATTAAAAAATATTATTTGGGTACAACGTTTTGATAAAGCTGATGCACCTTTTGAGGTTTATCTTAATCCAAGGATTATTAATTACTCTGACCAAAAACAAATACAGAGAGAAGGTTGTTTGTCTATTCCTAATAGAAAAGCAACTTTAAATACCAGATCTAAAGCAATTGTTATTGAATATGATACCATGGAGGGTGAGCATCTAGAAGAAACTATTAGCGATTTTACTTCGGTAATTTTCCAGCATGAAATAGACCATTTAAATGGAATACTATTTCTTGATCATTTAAATCAGGATGTTAATACTACAAATTAATATAAAAAAAACCTTACTAGCATTAGTAAGGTTTTTTTTATATTAATTAAGCTCTTAAAGGCTTATTTGTGATTAAGTCAATATATAGATTAACTCTGTTTTTTAATTCTTTACGATGCGTAATAAAATCTAGAAAACCATGCTCTAATAAAAACTCAGAAGTTTGAAAACCTTCTGGTAATTCTTGACCAGTTGTATCGCGTACAACACGTGGTCCTGCAAAACCAATTAATGCTCCAGGTTCTGCAATATTAATATCTCCTAACATTGCAAAAGATGCTGTTGTACCTCCTGTTGTTGGGTCTGTACATAAAGAGATATATGGTAAACCTGCGTCTGCTAGTTGTCCTAATTTTGCTGATGTTTTAGCAAGTTGCATTAGCGATAATGCTGCTTCCATCATACGTGCACCTCCAGATTTAGAGATAATCATAAATGGTAATTTATTTTTAAGTGCGTAGTCTGCAGCGCGTGCAATTTTTTCTCCTACTACACTTCCCATTGATCCACCAATAAAGGCAAAGTCCATACAAGCAATTACAAGATCGTTTCCTTTAGATTTACCTACTGCGCAACGCACTGCGTCTTTTAGTTTGGTTTTTTCTTCTGCTGCTTTTAAACGGTCTGGATATTTTTTAGTATCCTCAAATTTTAATGGGTCTTTAGAGGTAAGGTTTGCGTCTAGCTCTTTAAACTTATTATCATCAAATAATATTTCAAAGTACTCTTTGCTACCTATTCTTACGTGGTATCCATCTTCTGGACTTACGTAAAAGTTTTTTTCTAGCTCTTTAGAGTCTACTATTTTTCCTGTTGGAGATTTGTACCACAATCCTTTTGGAATGTCTTTTTTCTGTTCGGTTGCGGTAGTAATACCTTTTTCTTTTCTTTTAAACCAAGCCATATTGATTTACTATTTTGGGATTAAGATTAGTAGATGTTTTCTAATAATCTATTTTAATTTTAGTTTTTGTTTGCTTTATACAAGCGTACAAAATTACATTTTTTATTAATCAATCTCAAAAATTGATGTCTCTATCTGTTTTTAATTGTTTTTAGAGGATAAAAAAAATCCGTTTAGTACTGAGGTTAATCAGTTTAAACGGAATTTTATTTTATGTAATTATGTTGGCTGCGTTAGGGATGGAGCAATTGTTGGAGCACATCTTTGATTGCGACTTGCGAGAGCCCGACCCTTGGGTAACGCCAAAATAATTTATAGTGTATTGACGTTGTTTAGGTCTTCAAATGCTTTTTTAAGACGTTCTACAAACGTTACTTCTCCTTTGCGTAACCAAACGCGTGGGTCGTAATATTTTTTGTTAGGAGATTCTGGTCCATCTGGATTACCTATTTGTGATTGTAGGTAGTCTGATTTTTCTGCCATGTAATCTCTTACACCTGACATGAATGCGTATTGCATGTCTGTGTCAATATTCATTTTTATTACTCCGTAACCTATGGCTTCTCTGATTTCTTCTAGGGTAGATCCTGATCCACCATGAAATACAAAGTCAATATGGTTGTGTGGTAAGTTGTGTTTTTGAGATAAAAACTCTTGCGAGTTTTTTAAGATTTTTGGTGTTAATTTTACGTTTCCTGGTTTGTATACGCCATGTACGTTACCAAAAGCTGCTGCGATTGTAAATTGGTCGCTTACTTTGCTAAGCTCCTCATAGGCGTAGGCTACTTCTTCTGGTTGTGTGTATAATTTAGACTCGTCTACATCACTATTGTCTACTCCATCTTCTTCTCCTCCTGTAATACCTAACTCGATTTCTAAAGTCATACCCATTTTGCTCATTCTAGCTAGATATTGTTTACAAATTTCTATGTTTTCTTCAAGTGGTTCTTCACTTAAATCAATCATGTGCGAGCTATATAATGATTTTCCAGTTTCTTTAAAGTGTTGCTCACTAGCATCTAATAAACCGTCTATCCAAGGTAATAGTTTTTTTGCACAGTGGTCTGTATGTAATATTACAGGTACACCATAAGCTTCTGCCATTAGGTGAACGTGTTTAGCACCTGCTATAGATCCTGCTATTGCCGCTTTTTGATTCTCGTTACTTAAGCCTTTTCCTGCGTTAAATTGAGCACCTCCATTTGAGAATTGTATAATTACTGGAGCGTTTAATGCTGCTGCAGTTTCTAGCACACCATTAATAGTGTCTGATCCTATTACGTTTACTGCTGGAAGAGCAAATCCTTTGTCTTTAGCAAGTTTAAAAATTTCTTGAACTTCTTTTCCAGTCGCAACTCCTGGTTTGATATTATGAGCCATTTTAATTTTTTTTAGTTGAATTTGTATAGCTTCAAAAGTAATGAAAATTGGTAGATTTTAAGTCTAAATAAGTATAAAACCACGCAAACGTTTTAGCTAAAGTGCTAATTTATACTAGAAAGGATAGTTGATTCCGATGTTGTAAACTGCATTTGCAAAGTTATAATCATTAAACCATCTGTTACCTATTGGATAGGATGGATCGTAGGTTTTAAAGCCTATGTCACCACGAAGTACAAAAAAGTTAAAGTCATACCTAAGCCCAAATCCAGATCCTACTGCAATATCTTTAAGCGAGTCAAATCCGGATAGTGTAGCTTCGTCTTGCTCTATATCGTCAAAGACATTCCAGATGTTTCCTGTATCAACAAAAATGGCTCCATTAAGTGGTCCAAATAAATTAAATCGTTGTTCTGCACTTACTGCTATTTTTAGGTTGGCTTCATTAAACTCGTTACTAGTTTCTAGGCTTCCAGGTCCTAAGTTATAGGCTGACCAAGCCCTATTGTCATTAGCTCCACCTGCAAAAAAACTTTTAGAAAACGGTATGTTTGTAGAGTTGCCATATGGTATTGCTATTCCAAAAAAGGTACGAAAAGCTAGTACGTTTTTATATCCTAAACTCCAATGTTTGATATAGTCTAATTCTACTTTTGCGTATTGCGAGTAGGCTACGTTAAACATTTCGTATTTTCCGTTTGCATTTTTTTGTAATCCTAAAACTCTAGAGGTTAGTGAAAATAGGTTTCCTGCTAATTCTACCCTTGATTTAAAGATTGAAAAATCTTCATCTGCTAAATTATCTCTTCTGTCTTTTGTAAAACTGAAACTAGTTGCAAAAATAAGGTTGTCTTCAGTTAGCCTTTGTTTTCTTTCATTTATAGCGTTTACTGTGTCTAAATCGTCAGAGGATAATATGGTGTCATATGACCCATTTTCTACTTGATCCAAAAAGTTATCTGCTTGTGTTGGTATACTAAGGTTTTGGTCTGAATTAATAAAACCTGAAGTTTGTGCAATTTCATTTAATGAATCAAATGAATTATCATAAACATTAAAGTAGTTTGCTGTATTAAGGTTTTTTACAAATTGGATATTAAATAAATCTAATTTATTAGTAATGGTGTTATTTGGATACCATCTGTAATTAAATGACCCTGTAAAGGTTTGCTTGTCTAAACCTATGTTAGTTTGACTAGAGGTTGCTACAGTTAACCTTGTACTAGGAAACATGTATTTAGGAATTATCTTTTCTGTATTAAATGGTGAAAATAATCTTGGGATAGTAAGTTTTAAATTTGCTCCAATCTCGTTGATATCAAAAAACTGATCCTTTATATTACTAGCATCTTTTGAAGATCCAATAGATGTAAATCCAGAAATTTCTAATGTCTCTGCCGAGTTAAATACGTTTCTAATTAATAGGCTAGGGTTAATAGAAAAACCAATAGTTTGTATGTTGCTTTGAAGAGCTTCAGCACTAAACTCTAATTCAAACTTTTTTAATGGTGTTAAAAAAATATTTGCTGTTAGTGTCGTGTCTGCATTTTCTACGTAAGTAATATTTGGATATTTAAACGTGCGTAAATCACTAATTTTTCTTGATGTTAATGGTCTGTTTTTATCTTTAAAAACAGTGTTAGGTGTTATAAATATTGAGTTTGTTAATGCTTTGGGTTTGTATTTTAATTCACCAATACTATAAATGTTGTAACCATCGTAATAAGTGGTGTCATTTGTAGATTGATTTCTGTTTTTAAATGAGCTGTTAGTGTAGATGTTTACATCTTTTACTTTAAAGACCTTAAAGGGTTCTCGTCTAGAAATTTCGTCTTCTCTAATTAAACGGTTTTCAATAATAGTTTCAATATTCATTTTATTATTGCCAAAAATGGTGTCACCTTCAAACTCGATATAATCTTGGCTAAAGTGGTATACTCCATTATCACGCATTAATTCAACTATTCTGTCAGCTTCATTATAAACATCATTAATGCGGTATTGTGATCCGGATTTAATTAATGATTCTTCTTTAAACTGGTTGTAGATTTTTTCTACCACTGGAGATTTAATGTTTGAAGAAACCGTGTCAAATTTATAAGCGTTTTTGGTTTCAATAATATAATCTATACTTGCTTTTTTGTCATTACCTTTATTGATTTTATAGTCTGCAGTAGCATTAAACCAACCATTAGTTTTGTAATAATTTTCTATTTTAACTATAGATTTATTAGTCAAGGATGTATCGATTATTACTGGCGCTTCTCCTGTGCGTTTTAGCCAGCTATTAAAGCTTTTTTTAGAGTCTAAGTACTTGTCCAATTGTTTTCTAGATAGTAATTTAGACTTTCTAGCCATTTTTTTTGGATTGCTATAAAACCTAGCGTTTAAAACAGAGTCAATATTAGGTCTAGCACTATTATATATATATAGTTTAAGTGGTATTGTTGTAAAGGGTATAGGTAATCTAGAGTTTGGTTTTTGATACAATAAATTTGATATCGTATCATTTGTTACACTTTCCCCATTAATAGTTATTGTGTTTTTAGTTAATAAATGCTGGTTTTGTGCTACACGTTTTACTGAGTCACATGCATTAAATAACACGGTTATTGCTATTAAAACTATTATTTTAAATTGAATTTTTTTCAAAAGAATACTAAATAATAAGGGTGTTTATTGCTGTTTTGACGCATTACTAATACATCACATTCAAAAATACACTATTTATTGAACAAATAAATTTTAAATAAATAGAAACACGCAAATGCCAACTGCTTTTTTTTCTTTTTCTTTATAAAAAAATATTAAAAGCGTGCTTTCTAAAAATCAAATTAAAAATATAACGCGTTTAAAGCAAAAAAAATATAGGCAACAAGAAGGTTTATTTATTGCTGAAGGCGGAAAAGTAATTAAAGAGTTTTTAAATTCTACTTTTAAACTTGTGGATTTATTTACCACAGAGACTTTTAATGTAGAAAACGAAAGTATTATATCTGAAGCCGATTTAAAAAAAATTAGTTGTTTAACCACTCCAAACACTGCTCTTGCAATTTTTAAAATGCCTGATGCAAAAGCTTTAAAAAACGAAGGTTTAATATTAGCGTTGGACGATATACGTGATCCTGGTAATTTAGGTACAATTATACGACTATGCGATTGGTTTGGAATCAAACAATTAGTTTGCAGTCATAAAACTGTGGATTGTTATAACCCAAAAGTTGTACAAGCAACCATGGGATCTTTAACTAGAGTAAAAATTGTTTACACAGACTTAAGTGCTTATTTAAAAGCAATCAATCTACCAGTTTTTGGTGCTTTTATGGAGGGTAAAAATGTGTACCAAACTAATTTGCCTAAAGCAGGTATTTTAGTTTTAGGAAATGAAGCCAATGGAATATCCTCAATAATTGAAACTTGTGTAACAGACAAAATAAGTATTCCAAGATTTGGAGATCTTCAAGCAACAGAAAGTTTAAATGTAGCTACAGCAGGAGCTATTTTGTTAAGCGAGTTTAGACGTTAAATTATTTAAAACTAAAAATTATTTAGGAGACTAAAGTTTTACTGTACAGTAAAATTAATGAATATACCTCGTGTTTGCATTTGACTAATGTTACTAGTCCAAGGACTATTTATGTCTTTGTCTCTAATAAGTTCGTCCTGCATTGCAAATACACCTCTAATAGATGGTGTAAACTTAAAACGGTCTAAGTAAAAATCAATACCAAAACCAAGTTCAAAAAACTGCATGTTTTTTACCATTCTAAATTCTCCAGCCGAGTTGTCGTCAGGGTTTTTCTCGTTACTAGACAAGTTAATAGCAGTGGATACACCTGCTAAAACAAATGGTTTAAAGTTGTTGACACGCTTAGTTGATATTTTTAATAGTAACGGAAAGTATACATAAGTTGACTTAACTTCGCGTAGTAAATCTGAGTCTGTAATCTCTTCGTCAAAAGTGTCAAAATAATTTTCTGGATACATCAAGTTACGTTGAGATATTACTAAACCAGGCTCAAAACGCACATCAAAATAATCGTTAATACGTACGTTACCTAACAACCCTACATTAAAACCAATGGTGCGTTCCGTTTGTATATCGCCAAGATTATTATTGTAGTCTAATTTAAAATCTAAGTTGTTAAACCCTAAATAATAACCCCAACTTAAAGTTGCTTTATCTACAGTTTCTAGGTTTTTCACTTTTTCTTTAGTAAAAAGCTGCGCTTGAGAAGCTGTCGTTAAAAATAGAGCAAGTAGTAAGGTCGAAATATGTTTTGTGTTCATTATTTTTTAAATGCTTTGTAAATTGTAGCAACACCAAATGTTTGAGGCATGTCTGTAACATTACTAAACCCAATTTTACGTAAAATATTGTTTAAAGCCTCTCCATAAGGAAAAGCATTAGCACTTTCGCTTAAATATTTATAAGCTGTTTTATCCTTAGAAAATAATTTACCAACAGTAGGTAAAATAACTTTAGAATGGAATTGATACCCTTGTTTAAAAGGAAATTTAGTAGGTACAGATGTTTCTAAAATAACAAAAATTCCACCTGGTTTTAATACACGTAAAATATCTTTTAAACCATTTTCTAGGGTTTCAAAGTTGCGGACACCAAAAGCTACAGTTATAGCATCAAAGGTGTTATCGTCAAAAGGCATATTCTCGGAATCACCAATAACCATATCAATTTTTTGATCTAGCTTTTTAGCTTTTATTTTTTGTTTTCCAACGTCTAGCATACCGCTACTTATGTCTAAACCAATAATTTTTTTTGCGCTAGTTTCAGCAAGATTAATAGCTAAATCACCAGTTCCTGTCGCAATATCTAAAATGTTTTCTGGATTAGTAGCTTTTACAATGTCAACTACTTTTTTGCGCCATTTAATATCTATTCCAAAAGAAATTACACGGTTTAAACCATCATATTCACCAGAAATGGTATCAAACATTTTAGTTACCTGTTCTTTCTTTCCTAAGTCGCTATCTTTGTATGGATTTACTTTTATCAAAATCAATTTTTTTACAAAGATAATGCATATATAATAGTCTGTAAAACTTCAAAAGAATAAATAATTGACCCTTAAATCTTTAAATTAATTATCTTTGCACTCCCTTTATTAAAGAAATATGAAAATAATTATTGCTGGAGCTGGTGAAGTAGGATTTCATTTAGCAAAATTATTGTCTTACGAGTCTCAAGAAATTACACTTATTGATACAGATAGAGACAGTTTGTCTTACGCAGATAACCACCTGGATATAAAAGTCTTAAAAGGTGATGCGACATCTATTGCTATTTTAAAAGAAGCCAAAATAGATCGTGCAGATTTATTAATTGGCGTAACAGCATCCGAAACTACAAATATTACTGTCTGTGTATTAGCTAAGCAGTTAGGTGCTAAACGTACTATAGCTAGAATTTCTAACACGGAGTTTATCAAACATAAAGATGAGGTTGGTTTTACCAGATTTGGTATTGACGAGCTGATTTCGCCAGAAAGTTTAGCTGCTGCAGAGATCGAGTTGCTTTTAAATCAATCGGCCTTTAAAGATAGTTATGAGTTTGAGGGTGGAGCACTAACTATGGTTAGTTTAAGTTTAACCAGAACAGCAGGTTTTGTTGGTAAGACAGTAAAAGAAGCTGCCGAGTTATTTTCAGAAATTCATTTTGTGCCAATTGCAATACAACGTTTTGGTACCCAATATACGATTATACCTAGAGGAGATACCGAGTTTAGAGAAGGAGATAATGCAGTGTTTATTACATGTGCTGGTGGAGGAGATGAGTTATGTAAAATGACAGGTAAAACAAATACACCTGTTAAGGATGTCATGATTTTAGGTGGTAGTAAAATTGGTTTTAAAACTTCTAGAGATTTGTCATTAAGTGGATTTAATGTAAAATTAATAGAGAATAATAAAGATATTGCTTTTGATTTAGCAGACGACTTACCTAAAGTTTTAGTCATTAATGGAGATGGTCGTAATGTTGAATTGTTGGAAGAAGAAAATATTAGCGAAATGGATGCTTTTATATCTGTAACTGGTAATTCTGAGACTAATATTATGTCCTGCCTTGTTGCTAAATCTAAGGGTGTTAAAAAGACTATTGCCTTAGTAGAGAATATGGATTACTTTGAGTTATCCCAATCTATTGGTATTGACACGCTAATTAATAAAAAACTTTTAGCTGCCAATAACATTTTTAGATACATACGTAAAGGTGAAGTTATTGCAATGACAAAACTTAACAACATGAATGCCGAGTTGTTAGAGTTTAAGGTTAAACCTACTTCAAAAATTTGCAATAAGTTAATTAAAGATGTTGAATTTCCTAGATCTGCTATTGTTGGTGGTGTTATCAGGAATGGTAAAGGATTGATTGCCTTGGGTAGTTTTAGAATAGAAGAAGGAGATTATATTGTCGTGTGTTGTTTACCACGATCTATTAAAGAAGTAGAAAAACTATTTTTATAATGGGAAAACGATTACGCCTTAACTACAAAATTATATTTTACTTTTTTGGTTTACTATTAGTCTTTAATGGTGGTTTTATTTTATTGTCAGCATTGGTAAGCTTAATTTATCAAGATGGTGTGACTTTACAATTGGTGTCTTCTGGCTTAGGAATTTTAATTTTTGGGCTTTTAGGGATGATTAATCATCGAAACCATAATAAAGAAATGAATAAGCGTGAAGGTTACATTGTTGTAGCTTTTGGGTGGATTGTTATGTCCTTATCTGGTGCAATACCATATTTAGCCACAGGAGCAATTCCTAATTTTACAAACGCTTTTTTTGAAACCATGTCTGGTTTTACAACCACAGGAGCATCCATTTTAAATGATATCGAAATTGTACCTAAAGGGGTTTTGTTTTGGAGGAGTTTAACCCATTGGATTGGAGGTATGGGTATTATTGTTTTAGCAGTTGCCATATTACCATTACTGGGAATTGGAGGTATGCAGTTATTTGCAGCTGAAGCACCTGGACCTAGTGCTGATAAATTACATCCTAGAATTACAGATACCGCAAAGCGTTTGTGGTTAATCTATTTTGGTTATACTGCTGCCGAAACTATTTTGCTTCAAGTAGCAGGAATGAGCTTTTTTGATGCCATAAACCACTCCATGTGTACGTTGTCTACTGGTGGTTTTTCTACTAAAAATGCAAGTGTAGCCTATTGGAATAATCAACCAATTATACAATATATTATTATCGCTTTTATGTTTTTAGCAGGTTCAAACTTTGTACTAAGTTACTTTGCTTTTAAAGGTAAAGTTCAAAAAGTAATACATGATGAAGAGTTTAAATTGTACTTTAAATTTGTTGCTATATTTACAGTAATTGCTGCGTTAATCATTTATTTTAGAGCAGATTTAACAGTGTCTTCAATAGATCATCCAATGGTTTGGGGTAAAGGCGAAAGTGCTTTTAGACACGCATTGTTCCAAGTATTATCTGTAATTACTACTACAGGATTTGTCACAGCAGACTATACCTTGTGGACACCATTTTTGGTAGTATTTTTCTTTGGGCTAATGTTTTTAGGTGGCTCTGCAGGAAGTACAGCAGGAGGTGTAAAAGTTGTGCGTCATTTAGTATTAATTAAAAATGGATTTTTAGAGTTTAAACGTACACTGCATCCTAATGCTATTTTACCAGTACGATATAATAAAAGAGCTATATCAGGAGATATTGTATTTAATATTCTAGGCTTTTTTATTTTATACATGATTGCTTTTATAATTGGTGCCTTAGGTTTTTCTATGATGGGTATAAATTTTGAATCCTCGATTGGGATTGCAGCTTCAAGCCTAGGAAACGTAGGTCCTGCTTTAGGTCAATTTGGACCAGTAAATAATTATGCAGCATTACCAGCTATTGGTAAATGGTGGTGTAGTTTTTTAATGTTAATTGGTCGTTTAGAGTTGTTTACTGTATTGATTTTATTGACGCCTTTTTTCTGGAGAAATAGATAGTTTTCAAAATAGTATTGGTATTTTATTTGTTGTACTGTAACATTTTAAAGTCTACTTCGTCTTTATTATATAACCAATACATCAATCAATCATGTCACTATCAATCAACACACAGTCTTTACAAACGGACTCAGTAACTACATTAAATAATTATTCAGGAATCTTAAATTCAAATTACAAGTCTATTGTAATAGGTAATTTTAAAAACATTTCGTCTAAATCTTTATTTAACCGTAAGCAACGTCTAAAAAGTTGGTCTTACAATCGAAGCTGTTGTACAGTTGCTACATCACTTAAAGTATTGTTGTTTTTAGTAATGATTATCATCGCTATTATTTAAGTTCCATTAGTCTATTGTTATTTTCTCTAATCAGGAATGTAACATTTTACAAAAAGCTGCTACATATATGTAAAGCAGCTTTTTTTGTATAATAATCTTGATGGTACTTTGATTTTTTAAAGATTTGCTTAAAAGATTGTGATGTTTAATTTCTGAAAACATTCAGGTTAAAATTTATAATTTATGGGTGGAGAAGGATCAATGATGGCAGCAAACCAATCATTAAAAAGTAATAGAAATATGTTAGCAAAACGTAAAGAGAAGTCTTTTAGTTTTGTTAGTAATTCAACAGAAAAAACAGAATACAACTTACCTAAAGCATCAGAAAAGGATATTGCGTTTTTGCGAAATAAATTTAAGAGAGAGCACAAATTGAGGCGTACCAAACAAATTATATTACTTATTATATCTTTGGTAGCTATGATTTTTTTGCTAATTTATTTGGTGTAAATAGAGTTCTATCTTTTTAAATTTAGTCTCTAGTCTGAAAAAAGTCTTAATTGTAAAATTAATCCCATTATTGAAAACTTAATGTTTGTGTTAGTGTTTTACGTATTGGCAACAGTATTATTGTTGTAAAAAAATTTTATGGATACCAATCTGTAACAGATTATAATTAGTTATATTTAAAAAAAAAAAGCTTCACATGTGTGAAGCTTTTTTTAATTATTTATATATAAAGGGTTAATTAGCTAACCGCTTCTTTAATACGCTTTATAGCTTCAGTGATTTCTTTTTGTGAAGCTGCATAACTTAATCTAATGCAATTAGGATTTCCAAAAGCTTCTCCAGTAACTGTTGCTACTAATGCTTCTTCTAATAAATATAAAGAAAAATCTGTTGCGTTATGTATTGTTTTTCCTCTTAATGTTTTTCCGAAAAAATAAGAAATATCTGGAAACACATAAAAAGCGCCTTCTGGTGTATTTGTATTAAAACCTTCGATGTTACTAAGTAAATCTAAAACTAAATCACGACGTACTTTAAACTCGTCAATCATAAATTTTACAACACTTGGGTCGGCATTTAAAGCTGTGATTACTGCTTGTTGTGCAATACAATTTGCTCCACTAGTCACTTGACCTTGCATTTTGTTACACGCACGTGCAATCCAATCTGGAGCACCAATGTAACCAATACGCCATCCAGTCATTGCAAATGCTTTAGATACTCCGTTTACAGTAATGGTATTGTTAAACATACCATCAACAGAAGCCATACTTGCATGAGATTTTCCGGTGTAATTAATATGTTCGTAAATTTCATCAGAAACAACGTAAATATTTGGATGTTTTTTTAAAACTTCAGCTAAAGCTTCTAATTCTGTTTGACTATATAATGATCCGCTTGGGTTACAAGGACTACTAAACCATAACATTTTAGTTTTTGGTGTAATGGCAGCTTCTAATTGTGCAGCAGTCATTTTAAAATCCGTATCAATACTTGTTTGTACTTCTACAGGAACACCTTCACTTAACTTAACAATATCAGAATAACTTACCCAATAAGGACATGGTAAAATAACCTCATCTCCTTTGTTTAACATTACTGCTGCAATGTTTGCTAAACTTTGTTTAGCACCTGTAGATACTACAATTTGTGGTAAGGTGTAAGTTAAGTTGTTATCACGCTTAAATTTAGTAATAACCGCTTCTTTTAACTCAACATAACCATCTACTGGTGAATAAGAATTGTAGTTGTCATTTATAGCTTGGATAGCAGCATCTTTAATAAAGTCTGGTGTATTAAAGTCTGGCTCGCCTAAGCTTAATCCTATAATGTCTTTTCCTTCAGCTTTAAGTTCTCTAGTTTTTGCTGCCATAGCTAAAGTGGCAGAAGTGGACATGTTTAAAATACGATCAGAAAGTGGTTGGCTCATGTGTGTGTTGTTATATTGTGCAAAAATTAATTATGCCATGTTAGGGTTTTGACCTAACATTTTTAGTTGTTGGTAGTGTTCTCCAATAGCTTTCCAAATAGAGTTATATTCATTGTATGGTAAGCTAAATTCATGTGCAGTTTCTTTGACTATTTTTGCTATGTTTTTGTAGTGTACATGGCTAATATGTGCAAATAAATGGTGCTCTACTTGTCTGTTTAATCCACCTGTATAAAACTCTACTAACCAATTTTTAGGTGAAAAGTTAGAGGTTGTAAATAACTGGTGAATAGCCCAAGTGTTTTTCATGTTACCATTTTCATCTGGTAAAGGCATCTCTGTATTTGGCATAACGTGTGCTAATTGAAACACAACACTTAAAATAATTCCTGCAGTGTAATGCATGATTAAAAAGCCAATTAAAACTTGCCACCAAGCATATCCTAATGATAAAGGTAAAACCACCCAGATGGTATAATATAAAATTTTACCAATAATTAATTTAGTCCATTGTGTTGCTGGTTTAGGAAAATCACCATAAGATAATTTTCTTTTTAAGTACACATAAGTTTGTTTGAAATCTGTTGTAATTGCCCAATTTACAGTTAATAAACCATAAAGTAAAAAGGCATAATATTTTTGATATTGGTGTATTTTTAACCACTTAGAGTGCTTAGAAAAACGTATGATTCTTCCAGCGTCAATATCCTCGTCATGTCCTTCAATGTTAGTGTATGTATGGTGTAAAACATTATGTTGTACTTTCCAATTGTAATCATTACCAGCTAAAATATGGATACTACTTCCCATTAAACGATTAACCCATTTTTTGCTAGAAAAGGACCCATGATTAGCATCGTGCATCACATTCATTCCAACACCAGCCATTCCAACACCTATGACCATTACTGATATAATCTGTAGCCAAGTTGGTAAATCTACGGTTAAGATAAGTACTAATGGACCTAGTAATAAGGTAAACATTACTATGGCTTTAATGTATAATTTCCAATTTCCTGTTTTTTTAATATTGTTTTCTTTAAAATAATTGTTGACACGTTTATTAAGTGTTTTAAAAAATTTTGCAGAGTCTGTTCGAGAGAACGTTACTGTTTGTTTTGTCATTGTAATTGTATTCTTTTTACTATAACGGAAAAATCCGTCAAATA
Source organism: Olleya marilimosa CAM030 (assembly GCF_000518485.1). GTDB lineage: Bacteria > Bacteroidota > Bacteroidia > Flavobacteriales > Flavobacteriaceae > Olleya > Olleya marilimosa. The sequence goes on from NZ_KI912443.1 coordinate 261,614, forward strand.
ATATTTCTTACAAAGATAATTAATTAAGCAAAACAGATACTCCCTTTTTAGTGTTAAAATGCATATTTTTGTCGAAAATTATAAACGTTTATGGAGCTGATTTTAAAGTATTTTCCTGATTTAACCCCTTTACAAATAGAACAATTTACTAAGCTTGAAGCATTTTATCAAGATTGGAATTTAAAAATTAATGTTGTGTCTAGAAAGGATATTGACGAGTTGTATTTGCGTCATGTACTACACTCTTTAGCAATTGCTAAAATCATTAATTTTAAAGAAGGAAGCTCAATGATGGATGTAGGCACAGGAGGAGGTTTTCCTGGTATTCCTTTAGCTATTTTATTTCCTGAATGCGAATTTCATTTAGTGGATAGTATTAATAAAAAACTAAACGTAGTTAGAGAGGTTGTTGCTGGTTTAGAGTTGCAAAACGTTAAAGTAACACATAGTCGTGTAGAAGAAATTAAAGAAACTTACGACTTTATTATCAGTCGTGCTGTTGCAGCAATGCCAACGTTTGTGCATTGGATTAAAGGAAAAGTTTCAAAAACACAGCAAAACCAACTTAAAAATGGAATAATTTATCTTAAAGGTGGTGATTTAACGGAAGAGCTTCAGGATTATAAAACCACTACAATTTATAATATATCTGATTATTTTGAAGAAGACTTTTTTGACACTAAAAAAATTGTGCATTTGCCAATAAAATGGAAAGCTAACTAATAAATAAAAAAGCCTCTCAAATGTTTTGAGAGGCTTTTTTTATATAAATAAGTTGGATGTTATAATCCAAACTCAGCTTTTACTTTGTCTACGTAGTCTAATTTTTCCCAAGTAAATAATTCAACATTCATAGTAATGTCTCCTCCATTTGGTCTAGAAAATGTTTTGGTTACGGTTTCGTTTAGTCTTCCCATATGTCCATAAGCAGCTGTTTCGCTATACATTGGATTACGTAATTTTAAACGGTCCTCAATAGCAGATGGACGCATATCAAATATCTTAGATATTTTTTGTGCAATTTCTCCATCTGTCATGTTAAATGGACAAGTTCCGTATGTGTCTACAAAAATTCCCATTGGCTCAACAACACCAATTGCGTATGATACTTGTACTAAAATTTCATCAGCAACACCAGCAGCTACTAAATTTTTAGCGATATGTCTAGTAGCGTAAGCAGCACTTCTATCAACTTTACTTGGATCTTTTCCAGAAAAAGCACCACCACCATGGGCTCCTTTTCCTCCATAAGTGTCAACAATAATCTTACGACCTGTTAATCCAGTATCACCATGAGGTCCACCAATAACAAATTTTCCTGTTGGATTAATGTGGTATTTAATGTCGTCATTAAATAATGCTTGTGTCGCTTCTGGTAATTTAGCTACCACTCTAGGTATTAATACCTCGACAATGTCTTTTCTAATTTTAGATAACATCACCTCGTCGTTAGCATCAAAATCGTCATGCTGAGTTGATACTACAATTGCATCAATACGTTGTGGTACATTATCATCACTATACTCAATAGTAACTTGACTTTTAGAGTCAGGTCTTAAATAAGTAATGTCTTTGCTTTCGCGACGTAACTCTGCTAATTCTATTAAAATTTTATGAGATAAATCTAAAGCTAAAGGCATGTAGTTTTCTGTTTCACGTGTTGCGTAACCAAACATCATACCTTGGTCCCCAGCACCTTGCTCTTCTTTGCTAGCTCTGTCAACACCACGATTTATATCGTCTGATTGCTCATGTATTGCACTAAATACACCACAAGAATTACCATCAAACATATACTCACTTTTAGTATATCCAATCTTATTAATAGTATCTCTAGCTATTTGTTGTACGTCTAAATACGTGTTTGATTTAACTTCTCCAGCTAAAACAACCTGTCCTGTTGTTACTAAAGTTTCGCAAGCAACTTTACTGTCTTTATCAAATGCCAAAAAGTTATCTATTAAAGCATCACTAATTTGATCTGCTACTTTGTCTGGGTGTCCTTCAGACACACTCTCTGATGTAAATAAATACGCCATATTTGTTTTTTAAAATGTATATAATAGATTTGACGAAAGCGTCTAAGGAAGTTTACACTGCCTTTAGCATTTTTTAATGAGGTTGCAATCAGTCAAATCCGTCCTCTAATTTATTGAGCAGCAAAAGTAAGAAAATAAAGTAGTTTTTATCAAAACATACCGTTAAAAATAGTTAATTGATGTATTTAGCTATCAATATAACATTTTATAAAAATCAAAATTTAAACATTTAATTATGTAATTCTTACAAAGGATAGGCTTTAGTTAATAATTCCTAAAAATTTCAATCATTTTATCAAAGTCAGCTATTGTTCATTAACTTTATAACTTATCTAAAAATAAAAATTATGCCTTTACAGCCTAAGTTAACGCGTTTCAATCAAAACGTATTGTCTAAATATCAAATATACAACGGTATTTTTATGACCCTTCCTTTTGATACTATTACAAAAACAGGTGTTTTATTACCATTGTTTCATGAGACATGTAAAAAAGGGTTTGAAGATGGACATAACCCTACTGTAATTGTTGATACCTTTTTTAAAAAATACCAGGCAAGACGTTCTGATAAATCTAAAATAGATTTATTGTTTCGTTTTATTCAATATATAGAAAGACAAGTTGTTTTATTTGATGCTATTGAGGATGCTGCTTTTCCAATTGTTAATAATATGGACGGAATTGGTACGCTTAGAAGTTTGAAGGAAAGTGCTGCTGCAGAAGGAAAGCTAGATAAGTTACGTCAGTATTTAGAAGAATTTAAAGTTAGAATTGTCTTAACAGCACATCCAACACAATTTTATCCTGGTACTGTTTTAGGAATTATCACAGATTTGACAGAAGCAGTTAGAGAAAACGACTTACTACGTATTAATGATTTATTAGCGCAGTTAGGAAAAACACCATTTTTTAAACATGAAAAACCAACACCTTACGATGAAGCGGTTAGCTTAATTTGGTATTTAGAAAATGTGTTTTATGAATCTTTCGGAAAAATATATGATTACATCCAACAAAACATTTTTGATGGAAAACATATAGATAACGATATCATTAATATTGGTTTTTGGCCAGGAGGAGACAGAGATGGTAACCCATTTGTTACACCAGAAATTACAGTTAAAGTAGCAACTAGACTGCATGAAACTATTATTAAAAACTATCATAAAGATGTCAGAAAGTTAAAACGTAAATTAACGTTTCAAGGCGTTGAAGAGCGTATATCATATATAGAAACAGAGTTGTATAAAAAAGTGCTACATGAAAAGTCAAGCTTAACATTAAATGATTTAATTTCAGAATTAAAAGCTATCAGACAAATTATAATTGATCAGCATCAATCACTTTATGTTACAGAAGTAACTAGTTTGCTTAATAAGATTCATTTATTTGGTTTTCATTTTTCAAGTTTAGATATACGTCAAGATAGTAGAGTGCATCATTCAATATTTACCTCTATGGTGGATAGTATGATTGCAAACGGAAGCAAGGATATACCTAGTAACTATCATGATTTAACGGAAGCAGAACAGGTTAAAGTGTTATCTGAGGTTAAAGGAACAGTGGATTTATCTTTAATTAAAGATGAAGAAACCCTAAAAGCACTAAATACTATTAAGGCCTTAAAATCTATTCAGGAAACTAATGGAGAGTTAGCTGCAAACCGTTATATAATTAGTAATAATCAAACCACTTTAAATGTGATGCAGTTATTTGCAATGCTTAAAGTAGTAGCATTTAATGATAAGCTTACGGTTGATATTGGACCTCTTTTTGAAACTATTACAGATTTAGAAAATGCACATATAGTTATGGAGGATTTATATACAAATACTGCCTATGCTAAACACTTAAAATCTAGAGGAAACAAACAAACCATAATGTTAGGCTTTAGCGACGGAACTAAAGATGGAGGTTATTTAATGGCTAATTGGGCTATTTATAAAGCAAAAGAACGTTTAACAGCTATCTCTAGAAAATATGATGTAACTGTCATATTTTTTGATGGTCGTGGTGGACCACCAGCAAGAGGTGGTGGTAAAACACACAATTTTTATGCTTCATTAGGACCAACTATAGAGGATAAAGAAGTGCAATTAACCATCCAAGGACAAACTATTAGCTCTAATTTTGGGACGTTAGATTCTTCTCAATATAACCTTGAACAATTAATAAGTTCTGGTATATATAATAGTTTAAGTGATACGGATTTGCGCATGTTACCAGAAAACAGAGTTGTTATGGATAATTTAGCAAACCTAAGTTACCAAGCGTATGTAGATTTTAAAAACCACCCAAAGTTTATTTCGTATTTAGAACATATGAGTACGCTAAAATACTATGCTAAAACAAATATTGGAAGTAGACCATCCAAACGTGGTAAAGCAGAAGGCTTAGTGTTTGAAGATTTAAGAGCTATCCCATTTGTAGGATCTTGGAGTCAATTAAAACAAAATGTACCAGGATTTTTTGGTGTTGGTACTGCTTTAAAACATTATGAAGATTCAGGCGAATTTGAAAAAGCACAAAAGCTATTTAAAACGTCTAGCTTTTTTAGAACATTAATAGAAAACAGTATGATGTCCTTATCAAAATCGTTTTTTGATTTGACTAAATACATGAGTGATGATCCAGAATATGGTGCCTTTTGGAATGTTATACACACAGAGTACTTGACTACAAAACGATTGATTTTAAAATTAACTGGCTATACAGATTTAATGGAAGAAGAGCCAGCTGGTAAAGCCTCTATTAAGGTTAGAGAGTCTATTGTACTACCTTTATTGACTATACAACAGTATGCTTTAAAACAAATTCAAGAATTAGAGAAAGCAGATGTAAAAGATGCCGAGTTGATTGCTGTTTATGAAAAATTAGTAACACGATCGTTATTTGGTAATATAAATGCGAGTCGTAATTCGGCTTAAAATTCAATTAATTTTTTATGTGTACGATATAGCAAGTTTGAAAATTTTCAGACTTGCTATATTTGTTTTGTAGATTATAAATCTGTTCATATTTAATTTTAGCGAATTATTTTCTGTTTAAATTAAAAAATGTTAATTTTTTAGAAAATTATTCTATTTTGTTTGTTTTTAAAATATATATTTTGCAATATTTGTATTCACAAAGTTCAAAAACTTACTGAAATGTTATCAAGAAAGGTGGAGGGATTAGACCCATTGAAGCCTTAGCAACCCTTAGATTTACTAAGAAGGTGCTAAATTCTACTTAATTTTCGATTCATTAATCGATACATTGGATAGATAACTTAAACTAATTGCTCATCTGCAATTAGTATTTTCTTTTTAACATTTTTCTATTAAGTATGCTTCAAACGAAGCTTATTTGACTTTTGGTTTAATTTATTTATTAACTCAAAATTTAGAAAAATGAGTACACAAAAATTTGCTACACAAGCATTACACGCAGGACACGACACAACCAAGACAGCAGGTACAAGAGCAGTGCCTATTTATCAAACCACTTCATACGTTTTTGACGATTCGGATGACGCAGCAGGACGTTTTAATTTATCAGTGCCTGGATTTATTTATACACGTTTAAATAATCCAACAAACGATGTTTTAGAACAACGTATTGCTGCTCTAGAAGGTGGTATTGCAGCAGTAGCAACTGCTTCCGGAACAGCAGCAATTTCTACAACATTATTAACCTTATTAAAAGCAGGAGATCACATTGTAGCTTCTAGTAGTTTGTATGGTGGTACCTATAATCTGTTAAGTGTAACCCTACCAAGACATGGTATTACAACCACTTTTGTAGATCCATCAGATCCAGAAAATTTTAGCAAAGCAGCACAAGAAAATACAAGAGCGGTGTTTGTAGAGTCTTTAGGTAATCCAAAATTGGATGTATTGGATTTAGAGGCTATTTCAAAACAAGCAAAAGCACATAAAGTACCATTAATTGTGGATAACACAGTTGCGACACCATACTTGCTGAATCCAATTGAATATGGTGCAAATATAGTCATCCATTCACTTACAAAATATATTACAGGTAACGGTACCTCGTTAGGAGGCATCATAGTGGATGCAGGAACTTTTGACTGGACTAATGGAAAGTTTCCAGAATTTACAGAGCCTTCAGCTGGTTATCATGGATTGGTTTATAGCGATGTTATTGGAGCTGCAGCATTTATTGCTAAAATTAGGATTGAAGGTTTGCGTGATTATGGTGGTGCATTAAGTCCCTTTAATGCTTTTCAAATAATTCAAGGATTAGAAACCTTAGAATTAAGAATTTTAAAACACTCTCAAAACGCTTTACAATTAGCTAAATGGTTACAAGAACAACCAGAAGTAACATGGGTAAATTATCCAGGGTTACAAACTAGTAAATACAATACGTTAGCTAAAAAATATTTACCTAAAGGTCAAAGTGGTGTAGTGACATTTGGAGTTGAAGGAGGTTTTGAATCGGCTAAAAAAATAGCAGATACTACCAAATTGTTTTCATTGTTAGCCAACATTGGTGATACTAAATCACTAATTATTCACCCAGCAAGTACAACACATCAACAACTTAGTGATGAGGCGCAACAAACCACAGGAGTTACAAAAGACTTAATCAGATTGTCTGTTGGGATAGAAAATATAGACGATCTAAAAGCAGATTTAAAAGAAGCCTTTGCTGTCGTCAATAAAACCGTTTTAGCTTAAGCCTAATTTAATTTTAATTATTTAACCCGAAATAACGTCACACTTTTTAGTTGCCATTTTAAAGTGTGATGGTTATTTCTAATGCAATAAAGTATGAGTGATTTAAAATTTACAGTAACAGGAAACAGTACTTCTGCTACTCAATTTATAGGACAAGCTAGACAGTTTAAATTAGTAATTGATGAGCCAGAAGCTTTAAATGGGACAGATGAAGATGCTAATCCTGTCGAGTATATTTTAGCAGGTTTTGCAGGTTGCGTAAATGTCGTTGGACACTTAGTTGCAAAGGAACTTGGTTTTAAAATAGAAAAACTTGATATCGAAGTATCAGGACAAATCAATCCTAATAGATTTTTAGGTGTGTCTCAAGATGAGCGTGCTGGTTTTAAAACTATAGAGTTAAACTTAATTCCAAAAACAGATGCAAGTATAGAAACACTTGCTAAATGGTTAGAAATTGTTGAAGCACGTTGTCCTGTTAGAGACAATTTGTCTAATAAAACGCCTATTAAAATTTCGGTTGAAAAAGAATATAGTTTAAAGTAAAATGAAAAATTTAAAATATATAAACATTCCTGATTTTGTTAACAATAATGGTAAGGCAACAACTATCAAGTTGTCTTACCAATTATTTGGTAAAGCATTACATACAGCACCAATTATATTGGTTAATCATGCTTTAACAGGCAACTCTTGTGTGGTTGGAGATCAAGGTTGGTGGAATGATTTAATAGGAGATAATAAATGTATTGACACCTTGCATTATACCGTTTTAGCTTTTAATATTCCTGGTAATGGATATGATGATTTAGAAGAAAATTTAATTCATAATTATAAAGAATTTACAGCTAGAAACATAGCAGAAATTTTTGCTAAAGGACTTCAGCACTTATTAATTAACAAGTTGTTTGCAATCATAGGAGGTTCAGTTGGTGGTGGAATTGCATGGGAATTAGCAGTGTTAAAACCCGATTTGGCAGAGCATATAATACCAATTGCTACAGATTGGAAAGTAACGGATTGGATCATTGCTAATTGTCATATTCAAGACGCTATTTTAAATAATTCAAGCCAACCATTAAAGGATGCCAGAATGCATGCTATGACCTTGTATCGTACACCAGAGTCTTTAACAAAAAAGTTTTCCCGTAGTAAAGATTCACAACCTTTATTTGAAGTCCAAAGTTGGTTAAATTATCATGGAAACCAGTTGGACAGTAGATTTCATTTGCCAGCTTATAAATTAATGAATCAAATACTCAAAACTATTGATATAACTAGAGGACGATTATCTTTTAAAGAAATGGCTTCAGTCATTAAAGGTCATGTGCATATTATAACAATCAATAGTGATTTGTTTTTCAAGGCTGAAGAAAACTGGGAAACTTATATTGATTTAAAATCAGTCAAACAAAACGTAACTATTGGCGAAATAAAATCCCTACATGGTCATGATGCTTTTTTAATAGAATTTGATCAATTGTCTAGATTATTAAACCCAATTTTTGAAATCAAACAAGTACCAAACCATAGCAAATTTGAAACAGTATTAAAAAAGTGTGTATGAGTAGTATCAGAGAAGTCATTAAAAAACGAATTTTAGTACTTGATGGTGCAATGGGTACCATGTTACAACGCTATAACTTTACTGAAGCAGATTTTAGAGGCGACCGTTTTAAAGACTACCCAACAGCTTTAAAAGGAAATAACGATTTATTATCATTAACACAGCCCAATGCAATTGCAGACGTACATCGCAAGTATTTTGAAGCTGGAGCAGATATAGTCGAAACTAATACATTTTCTGGTACAACCATTGCTATGGCAGATTACGATATGGAAGATTTGGTGTATGAACTTAATTTTGAATCGGCTAAAATTGCTAAATATGTTGCAACAGAATTCACTAATAAAAATCCCGAAAAACCACGCTTTGTAGCAGGAAGTATTGGTCCAACAAATCGTACAGCTAGCTTAAGTCCAGATGTTAATAGACCAGAATTTAGAGCTGTAACTTTTGATGAGTTACGCATCGCATATAAGCAACAAGTAGAAGCATTAATAGATGGAGGAGTAGACTTATTGTTAGTCGAAACTATTTTTGACACATTAAATGCAAAAGCAGCATTATTTGCAATTGAAGAAGTAAAAGAAGAACAAAATATAGACATTCCAATTATGGTATCTGGTACCATTACAGATGCGTCTGGTCGTACGCTGTCAGGTCAAACCGTAGAAGCTTTTTTAACTTCTATTTCTCACGTTCCATTGTTAAGTGTTGGGTTTAACTGTGCATTAGGCGCAAAGCAATTACAACCTTATTTAAAACGTCTGTCAAGTCAAACAGATTTTTACACGTCTGCGCATCCAAATGCAGGATTACCAAATGCTTTTGGAGAATATGATCAAACTCCAGAAGAAATGAAAAACTTAATTGAAGCCTATTTAAAAGACGATTTAATTAATATTATTGGTGGTTGCTGTGGGACAAATCCAGAACATATTAAAGCAATTGCTCAGGTTGTAAAAAACTATAAACCAAGACAAATAAAACAACTAGCATAATGGACGACTGCGACTGTCAAAAATATTTAACACTTTCTGGTTTAGAACCCTTAATTGTAACACCAGAAAGTAATTTTATAAACGTAGGAGAACGTACTAATGTTACAGGTTCGCGTAAATTTTTAAGATTAATAAAAGAAGAAAAATACAACGAAGCTTTAGCTGTAGCTAGAGACCAAGTTGAAGGTGGTGCACAAATTTTAGATGTCAACATGGACGAAGGGATGTTGGATGGCGTTTATGCTATGACTACTTTTTTAAATCTCATTGCTTCAGAGCCTGATATTTCCAGAATCCCTATAATGATTGATAGCTCTAAATGGGAAATTATTGAGGCTGGTTTAAAGGTGGTTCAAGGTAAATCTGTTGTAAATTCTATAAGTTTAAAAGAAGGTGAAACCGAGTTTATACGTCAAGCTAAACTAGTAAAACGTTATGGAGCTGCTGTAATTGTAATGGCTTTTGATGAAAATGGTCAAGCAGATACGTATAATCGTAGAATAGAAATTTGTGAGCGATCTTATAAAATATTGGTTGACATTGTCAATTTTCCACCACAAGACATCATTTTTGATCCTAATATTTTTCCTGTTGCCACAGGAATGGAAGAACATCGTAAAAATGCACTAGATTTTTTTAAGGCAACTGAGTGGATTAGACAAAACTTACCGTTTGCTAATGTGTCTGGTGGTGTAAGTAATGTGTCCTTTTCTTTTAGAGGAAACAATACTGTGCGTGAGGCTATGCATGCTTCGTTTTTGTTTCATGCCATAAAAAACGGAATGAATTTAGGTATTGTAAACCCAACGATGTTGGAGATTTATGATGAAATTGATAAAGAGTTACTGCAATGTGTTGAAGACGTTTTATTTGACAGACGTGAGGATGCTACTGAGCGTTTATTAGCGTTTGCCGAAACCGTAAAAGGAAATAAAAAAGAATCTACAGAAACGGTTCAAGAATGGAGAAATACCGAGTTGCAAAACAGGATTACACATGCTTTAGTAAAAGGAATTGATGCATTTATAATTGAAGATGTTGAAGAAGCAAGACAATCTGTTTCAAGACCAATAGAGGTTATTGAAGGTCACTTGATGCAAGGTATGAGTGTGGTTGGAGATTTATTTGGAAGCGGAAAAATGTTTTTGCCACAAGTAGTAAAATCGGCTAGAGTCATGAAAAAAGCTGTAGCTTATTTACAACCATTTATTGAGGCTGAAAAAGACGGAAAACAAGCCTTTGCTGGAAAAATTTTGATGGCAACCGTAAAAGGAGACGTCCATGATATTGGTAAAAATATTGTGAGTGTAGTTTTAGGTTGTAATAATTACCAGATTATAGATTTAGGTGTTATGGTTCCTCCAGAAAAAATAATTGATACTGCTATTAAAGAGCAGGTTGATATTATTGGTTTAAGTGGTTTAATTACACCTTCGTTAGACGAAATGGTTTATGTGTCTAAAGAAATGGAAAAGCAAAATCTTGATATTCCTTTGATAATTGGAGGAGCAACCACATCTAAAGCACATACGTCTGTTAAAATAGCACCTCATTATAAAGATGCTGTGGTACATATTAATGATGCTTCAAGAGCAGTAACAGTTGTTGGCGAATTATTAAATAAAAACAATGTTGTTTATAAAGAGCAGATTAGGGAAGAATACGATGTGTTTAGAGAAAAATTCTTAAACAGAACAAAACAAAAAGACTACATAAGTATTGAAGAGGCTAGAAAAAGAAAATATAAAATAGATTGGCAAACCTCTAAAATTGTGAAACCAAAACAATTAGGAATTCAAATAATTGAAGATTTTGATATTACAAAATTAGAAGCGTATATAGATTGGTCTCCATTTTTTAGAAGTTGGGATTTACATGGAAAATATCCAGATATTTTAACCGATAGCGTAGTTGGAAGTCAAGCAACAGATTTGTTTATTGACGCTCAAGAATTATTAAAAAGAATTTTTGATGAAAAGCTATTAAAAGCAAAAGCCATCTTTGGATTGTTTCCAGCAAATAGCATAAATGATGATGATATAGAGGTTTCTCTCAAAGAAGGTCATACTGAACTCGTTTCAGTATCTCATAATCATGAGGACCAACTAACCTTTTTAACCTTACGTCAACAATTAAAGAAAAGAGAAGGTGTGCCTAATCATGCGTTAGCAGATTTTATTGCTCCAAAAGAAACAGGAATACAAGATTATATTGGTGCATTTTGCGTGTCTACAGGTTTTGGTACAGCCAAATTAGCTGAGCAGTTTGAAGCTGATAACGACGATTATAATTCGATAATGATTAAAGCGTTAGCAGATAGATTAGCCGAAGCTTTTGCAGAATATCTACATAAAGAAGTGAGAACAAAACATTGGGCTTATGCACAAGATGAAAGTTTAACTAACCAAGAATTAATTAAGGAAAACTATAAAGGCATTCGTCCAGCTCCTGGTTATCCTGCGTGTCCAGATCATTTAGAAAAGCAAACCATCTGGAAGCTATTAAATGTGGAAGAAAATATTGATGTAAAACTTACCGAAAGTCTTGCTATGTGGCCTGCAGCAAGTGTTAGTGGCTATTATTTTGGTAATCCTGAGGCTAAGTATTTTGGCTTAGGAAAAATTAAGGAAGATCAATTATTAGATTATTCAAAACGAAAAAATATTAGCATAGCGGAAGCTACCAAATGGCTAAACCCAAATTTAGCAGATTAGTGCGTTAGCGATTGATGTGGCATCCTTTTTACGTCAGTTTGAGTAATACGACGTTAGGAGTATTGTACGAGAACAAGTAAAAAGATATAACGGAAAGCGCGACCCTTGTGGTAACGCCATAAAAATAACTGAGATATAATTTTAGGTAATACATGAAAGTAACAGAGCATATAACTAAAGGAAAGGGGAAAACACAATTTTCGTTCGAGATTTTACCGCCTTTAAAAGGACAACATATCCAATCTATTTTTGATAATATTGATCCATTAATGGCATTTAATCCACCTTTTATTGATGTTACGTACCATCGTGAGGAATATGTGTATAAAGATTTAGGTGATGGTTTGCTTAAAAAACAGGTGGTTAAAAAGCGTCCAGGAACCGTTGGTATTTGTGCTGCTATCCAAAATAGATATAATGTGGATGCCATACCGCATATATTATGTGGTGGTTTTACTAAAGAGGATACAGAGAATTTTTTGATTGATTTAGACTTTTTAAATATTGATAATGTTATGGCATTGCGTGGTGATGCTGTTAAAACTGAAACTTATTTTACGCCAGAAAAAGAAGGTCATGCGTATGCTAGTGATTTGGTAAAACAAATAACAGCTTTAAATAAAGCTAATTATTTGGATGATCAACTCCTTAATTGTAGTGCTACGGATTTTTGTGTTGGTGTTGGAGCGTACCCAGAAAAACATATGGAAGCACCAAGTTTGGATAGTGATATTCATTTTTTAAAAAAGAAGATTAAAAATGGTGCAGAATATGTGGTGACACAAATGTTTTTTGATAATCAAAAGTATTTTCAGTTTGTAGATAAATGCAGAAGTGAGGGGATTACAGTACCAATTATTCCTGGTTTAAAACCAATATCCACATTAAAACAGTTAAATGTTATTCCGCATCGTTTTCATGTGGATTTACCAGAAGCTTTAATTAAAAGTATTATTAAATGTAAAACTAATGTTGAGGTCAGACAGGTTGGTATTGAGTGGTGTATCCAGCAATCTTTAGAGCTTAAAAAAGCAGGCATACCAATGTTGCATTACTACTCGATGGGAAAAAGTGATAATATCAAAGCAATTGCAGAAGCTGTTTTTTAATAACAAAAAACGCTTACTTTTGTATTATGCTTTCTAAGAAAACAAAATACGGAATTAAGGCTTTAGTACATTTAGCAAAAAAGGATCAACGCTGTCCTGTGCAAATTAGTACAATATCTTCGGCTGAAAATATTTCTCAAAAATTTTTGGAAACCATTCTACTTATTCTTAAAAAAAACGGAATATTAGGTTCTAAAAAAGGAAAAGCAGGAGGATATTATCTTTTAAAAGAGCCTAATCATGTTAGTATGGCAGATGTCATGCGTATTTTAGAAGGACCTATTGCAATGGTGCCTTGCGTAAGTTTAAATTTTTATGAGGCTTGTAGCGATTGTCCAGATGAAACTATTTGTGCTGTCCATAACTTAATGGAAGAGGTAAGAGACAGCTCTCTTAAAATTTTTAACAACAAGACCTTAGCAGATTTTATTTAATTTATTTGTGCAAACAAGCTTCAATCTATACATTTGCATTTAATCTACTATTCCGATAGGAATTAAAGAGTAATTGATTTATTATATGATTTTAGATGCGTTTTTTAAAATAGAAAACAAAAAGAAGGAAGCTAAGTCATCCGAAGAAAACATTAACAGAAGTATCCTTAAAACAATTAGTTGGAGGATAATAGGAACATTAGATACATTAGTAATAACTTATTTTATTACAGGTACTATCAAAATGGCATTGAGTATTGGGTTTATAGAGTTTTTTTCTAAAATGTTATTATATTTTTTTCATGAACGTGCTTGGAATAAAATTAAACTAGGAAAATGATACAAATAGATATAAATCGTGTAAACCAAGAATTAAAAGATAAATCTCCTCAAGACATTGTACGTTGGGCAATTAATATCGCTAAAAACCCTTTGGTGACTACTAATTTTAGACCTTATGAAGCTGCAATATTACACCTAGTATCAGCTCAAAAAAAAGATATTAAGGTAATTTGGTGTGACACAGGATATAATACGCCTAACACTTATAAACATGCAGAAGCTGTTATCAAAACCTTAGAATTAAATGTAAAACTATACGTACCCAAACAAACTGTTGCACATCGTAACGTAGTCATGGGTATTCCTGACGTAAATGATCCTAATCATAAAAAATTTACTGAGCAAGTTAAGTTAGAGCCTTTTACTAGAGCTTTTTTAGAGCATAAACCTGATTTGTGGTTTACTAATTTAAGAAAAGGACAAACTACGTTTAGAGATAGTATAGATGTGGTGTCGATTGATAAGAATGGCGTAATTAAAGTAAGTCCTTTTTATAATTTTTCAGATGAAGCGCTAGATGCTTACCTAGAAAAACATCAGTTACCAAACGAGTTTAAATACTTTGATCCAACAAAAGTTTTAGGTAATAGAGAATGCGGTTTACACGCATAAATGATAAATAAACAATGAAAAATACCTCGCAAATAAATCCGTTAGAAAACGAAGCCATATATATTTTTAGAGAAGTCGCTGCACAATTTGAAAAACCTGTGCTATTGTTTTCCGGAGGAAAAGACTCAATCACGTTAGTAAGATTAGCACAAAAAGCTTTCTATCCTGCTAGTATTCCATTTCCATTATTACATATAGATACAGGTCATAACTTTCCAGAAACTATAGCTTTTAGAGACCGTTTAGTTAAAGAGTTAGGTTTAGAATTAATAGTAAGAAATGTGCAAGATTCTATTAATCAAGGAAAAGCAAAAGAAGAATCTGGTAAATATGCTAGTCGCAATACCTTACAAACTGTAACACTATTGGATGCTATAGAAGAGTTTAAATTTGATGCTTGTATTGGTGGAGCTAGACGTGACGAAGAAAAAGCAAGAGCAAAAGAACGCATCTTTTCAGTGCGAGATGATTTTGGACAATGGGACGAGAAAAATCAACGTCCAGAATTATTTGATATGCTAAACGGAATGATTGAACATGGTCAAAATGTTCGTGTTTTTCCTATATCAAATTGGACAGAATTAGACGTTTGGTCTTATATTCAAAAAGAAAATATAGAAATTCCATCAATTTATTTTTCGCATACACGAGCAACTTTTTTACGTGATGGTCTTATTTGGTCAGCAGATGATGATGTTGTGTTTAGAGAAGAAGATGAAATTGTAGAAGATCGAGTAGTCAGATTTAGGACAGTTGGTGACATGAGTTGTACAGCTGCAGTATTATCTGAAGCAAAAACAATAGATTCGGTAGTTGAAGAAATTAGAAATTCTACAATATCAGAACGTGGAGCCAGAATTGATGATAAACGTAGCGAAGTAGCTATGGAAAAACGTAAGCAACAAGGTTACTTTTAAAGTTTAATTAAAATGCTTAACCCTAACTATTGATGCTTATCAATAACAGTAATTAAAATAAAATTTAAAAAATTTAGGTGTTGATTATGTGCTATTTGTAGCTTATCAATAACCATCAGTCAAAAATATGGAAGTATTAAAATTAGCAACAGCAGGAAGTGTAGATGACGGAAAAAGTACTTTAATTGGACGTTTATTGTATGACACAAAATCCTTAACGTCA
This sequence comes from Olleya marilimosa CAM030, assembly GCF_000518485.1. GTDB lineage: Bacteria > Bacteroidota > Bacteroidia > Flavobacteriales > Flavobacteriaceae > Olleya > Olleya marilimosa. The sequence continues at coordinate 277,254 of NZ_KI912443.1, forward strand.
GATAAAATTGAGGCTATCCAACAAAAAAGTGAACAACTGGGTTATGATTATTTAGATTTTTCACTAGCAACAGATGGTTTGGTAGCAGAGAGAGAACAAGGAATTACTATAGATGTTGCGCATATATACTTTTCAACTCAAAATAAAAGTTACATAATAGCAGATACACCTGGACATGTAGAGTATACCAGAAACATGGTTACAGGAGCATCAACATCTCAAGCGGCTATAATTTTAATAGACGCTAGAAAAGGAGTTATAGAGCAAACTAATAGACACTTTTTTATTAATAATTTGCTTAGGGTAAAAACTGTAATTGTAGCTATAAATAAGATGGATTTGGTTGATTTTTCTGAAGAAAGATATAACCAAATAAAATCAGATTTTGAAATCTTGATGAGTAAACGTGATTATCAAGAGCAAAATATAACTTTTATTCCTGTTAGTGCATTAAAAGGTGATAACGTAGTAGCTAAATCTGTAAACACACCTTGGTACAAAGGAAAAACTTTAATTGATTATCTAGAAACTATAGATAGTCAAGCGCTTTATAATAGTGGGACACCAAGATTTCCTGTGCAATATGTTATACGTCCAAAAACGGAAGAATTTCATGATTATCGTGGATATGCAGGAAAAGTATATGGTGGCGAATTAAGTGTTGGTGATGAGGTAGTCGTGTTACCTTCACAAACAAAATCTAAGATTAAAGGTATTCAGTTTTATGATCAAGAGGTCAAAACCGCATCTAGACGCTCTTCAGTAACCATAACCTTAACCGACGATGTCAATATTAGTCGTGGTGACATGATTGTTAAAGCAAACGATTTGCCGACTGTAGATAAGCAGTTTACAGCAACAGTATCTTGGATGGATACTAAGCATTTAAATGTTGGAGGTAAGTATGTTTTACAACATGGTGTAAATAGAGTGTTAGCTAAAGTGGATAAGATTCATCATAAAATTAATCCTGATTATTCTGGGATTGATCAGACTGTAGATAGCCTTAAAATTAATGATATCGCAACAGTATCGTTTAAGCTAAACAAACCTGTTTTTTATGATGCGTTTAAATCACATAGGACTAATGGGTCTTTTATTTTAATAGACACGTTATCTAATAATACGGTAGCAGCAGGTTTTATTCAATAGCAACAATACGTTATTAATAATTTACATACTTTTGCGACCTAATTATTAGTGTTTAATGAGGTATTATTTTAATTGCTTGCTTTTGTTTTGTGTTTTAGTTGTAACAGCACAAGAAAACAATAATCAATATTCTGTTGATGCTAATTTTTTCTACGGAAACATTGCAGAGCATAATAGTGATATTTCACATTTAATAAAAGGACATCCTACAGGTTTTATATTAAGTTATAATAAAAAAACCTTTGGTCAAAATGCATGGGAAAGTAGATATAACTATCCAGATTATGGTGCGTCAATTATCTATCAAGATTTAAAAAACGAAACTTTAGGAAATAATTTTGGTGTTTATGCACACTACAATTTTTATTTTTTAAAACGTAATTTAATATTCAGAATTGGTCAAGGTTTAGCCCACAATTCTAACCCATACGATAAAGTTGATAATTATCGTAATAACGCATTTGGGACACGTTTATTAAGTAGTACATACCTGATGCTAAACTATAAAAAAGAAAACATTTTTAGTGGTTTTGGACTGCAAACAGGTTTGTCTTTAATCCATTATTCTAATGCTAATGTTAAAGCGCCAAATAGTTCAATAAATAGTATCACGTTTAATTTAGGTGTAAATTATGTATTGGATGCAGATAACTCACCAGAATATATTAAACATATTGACCAAGACTTTACAGAAAAAGTAAAATATAACTTAGCGTTTAGAACAGGTGTCAATGAAAGTGATATTATTGATTCTGGACAATATGCCTTTTATATCGTTTCGGCTTATGCTGATAAGCGTTTAAATAAAAAAAGTGCCATACAATTAGGTACAGATGTGTTTTTCTCAAACTTTTTAAAAACGCATATTAGATACAAATCAGTTGCATTTCCCTTAGATAATGTGTCTGGAGACGAAGACTACAAGCGTATTGGAGTATTTGTTGGTCATGAGTTGTTTATTAGTAAAACATCATTAGTAACGCAGTTAGGTTACTATGTTTATTATCCATTTGATTTTGAAGGTCGTGTGTATAATAGGGTAGGTTTAAAACGCTATTTTAGTGATAAACTATATGGAGCCTTAACCTTAAAGTCGCATGGTGCAAAAGCTGAAGCAGTAGAATTAGGAATAGGAATACGTTTATAATATGAAACAATTAATATACATACTATCAGTAATATTTCTATTTGGTTGTGATTCTGAAAACGCACCAGATTGTTTTCAAAATTCTGGAGATATCGTCCAGCAAGAGATTGTAGTGGATGAGTTTACTAAAATTACGGTATATAAAAATATCGAATTATTTATCCAGCAAGGATTAACTCAAAAAGTGGTGTTAGAAACTGGCGAGAATTTAGCAAACGATGTTGAGGTTTATGTTGAAAATGGTCGATTGACATTAAAGGATAACAATAGTTGTAATTTAACAAGGGATTATGGGATTACTAAAATATATGTTACAACGCCTAACGTAACAGAAGTTAGAAACAGTAGTAATCTAGACGTACATAGTATTGGTGTTTTAAATTTTCCTGATCTTAAACTGACTTCAGAAGATGATTCTGGAGATTATTATAATGTTGGATTGTTTAATATGGAAGTTAATTGCACAAACTTGTTTGTTGTAATTAATAATATTACTACAAATATCATCTCTGGTACAACTGAAAATTTAAGAGTTAATCATGCATCAGGTAATGGTCGTTTTGAAGGTCGTTATCTTATAGCGCAAAACGTAATCGTATATCATCGAGGTACAAATGATATAATTGTAAATCCACAACTTAGCTTAACAGCTAGTCTAGTTAGTACTGGAGATGTTATTGCTGTAAATACACCACCAACGGTTACAATATCAGAACAATTTGATGGACGCGTAATTTTTGAATAATTTACTAGCTGGTTAATTCTCTAAATAAACTTTCTAAGCTTGCATTTTTTTGATTTAGTTGTAAAATCTTTAACTGATTATCATGTGCAAAGTCAAAGACATGACTACGCATATCTTCAGAGGTTTCAAAAGTAATTTCGTAAATAAAATCATGTGTATTTTTTACTTTTTTAGCATTTGGTAATCTAAGTAAAAAAGCATCTTCTACTCTGTAGTCAAACTCGACAACAACAATTTGTGCTTGTCCATCGCGTAAGTCTTTTAGTTTTTTATTGGCAACAATTTCACCTTTATTAATAATAATTACACGATCACACATAGCTTCAACTTCTTGCATAATATGTGTAGATAAAAATACAGTTTTATCTTTTCCTAAATTTTTAATTAGGTTTCTAATATCAATTAATTGGTTTGGGTCTAAACCGGTTGTAGGTTCATCTAAAATTAAAACCTCTGGATTATGTAGTAACGCATTTGCAAGTCCAACACGCTGTCTGTAACCTTTACTTAGTTGTCCAATAGTTTTGTGTGCTTCTGGTGTTAATCCCGTTAATTTTATGACCTCTTCAATACGTGATTTGTCTACTTTATAGACATTAGCATTAAAACTTAAATATTCTCTTACATACTGTTCTAAATACAAAGGATTGTGTTCAGGTAAATAACCTACACTTTTTTGTACATTTTTTGTGTCAGTTAAAATATGATGTCCATTAACTTCCGCATCGCCTGATGTAGGATTGATGTAAGTAGTTAAGATTTTCATCATTGTAGATTTTCCTGCGCCATTAGGACCCAAAAAACCAACAATTTCAGGACGATTAATTTCAAATGAAATATTATTTAAAGCCTTCTGCGAGCCATAAACTTTAGTGATGTTTTCTACTTTAATTGACATGGATATAATCTTTACTCAAAAATAGACATTCTGTAATTTATACCATAGATTATTAATAAATCTTTAAATATTTACTAAAAAGCACAAAAATAGGTGCTTAGTGTTTTGTTATATCATTTTATTATTTACTTTAGCAATATTATTACAAACATGAGCACAATAAACAATACATATTTTAGCTGGTATTATTTCTTTTTTAACAAAAGGAACGAGACGCTGTATATGTAATTTAGCAACATATATTTTTAAAAAAAGTCTCGATATATATCGAGACTTTTTTTGTTTAAATAACTCAGTAAAAAACAAATAATTTGATAAAAACAGTAGCCATACAAGGTATAAAAGGATCGTTTCATCACATTGTGTCTCAAAATTATTTTAAGACCAATATTAGTATTGTCCCTTTTATGTCTTTTGATCAAACGGTAGATAGTGTTCTTAAAAAGGAGACAGATGCAGCTATAATGGCTATTGAAAACTCAATTGCAGGATCTATTATTCCTAATTATGCACTAATAGATACTAATAATTTGCATGTAGTAGGAGAGTATTATTTAGATATTCAACACAACTTGATGGCTTTGCCAAATCAAAAGATTGAGGATATTACAGAGGTGTATTCTCATCCTATGGCGTTATTACAATGTAAAGCCTTTTTTAAGCAATATCCTCATATTAAACTTATAGAAGATAAGGATACTGCTGAGGTTGCTGAGCGTATACATAAAAAACAATTAAACAACACAGGAGCTATTGCTAGTACTTTAGCTGCAGAAATATTTGAGTTAGATATTTTAGCAACAAGTATCCAGACTATAAAACATAACGAAACCCGTTTTGTAATTGTAAAACAGGATAATTCTGAAATCGCTGAAGCGGAAATAAATAAAGCATCTATCAAATTTGAATTAGATCATAAAAGAGGAAGTTTAGCAACCATTTTAAATGTTATGAGTGATTGCAAATTAAACTTAACAAAAATTCAGTCTTTACCAATAATTGAAACCCCTTGGAAATATGCCTTTTTTGTAGATGTTACATTTCAGGATTATCAAGATTTTAAAAAAGCCAAATCTATAATGGATATTATGGCCACACATTTTAAGGTTATTGGTCAATATAAAAATGCGAAAATATAATGAAAGTAGCTAATAGATTACATAGTGTAGAGGAATACTACTTTTCTAAAAAATTAAAGGAGGTCAATGCTTTAAAAGCAGCAGGAAAACCTATCATTAATTTAGGAATTGGAAGTCCAGATTTACAACCATCAAGCCAAGTTGTTGCAGCGTTAACAGCAGGTTTGTTAGATGCTAATGCACATAAGTATCAAAGTTATCAAGGATTACCAGAGTTTAGGCAAGCTATTTCAGAATTTTATAAAGCACATTATAACGTATCAATTAACCCAGATGCAGAAGTGTTACCATTAATGGGAAGCAAAGAGGGAATTATGCATATATCTATGGCTTTTTTAAATGAAGGTGATAGCGTATTAATTCCTAATCCAGGATATCCAACGTATGCAGCTGTGACTAAATTAGTGCAAGCTAATCCTATCACTTATAATTTAGATCAAAGCAATAATTGGTTGCCTAATTTAGAGGAGATTGAAACCTTAGATTTAAGTAAAGTTAAATTAATGTGGATCAGTTATCCGCATATGCCAACAGGTGCTAAAGCGTTTAAAACGGATTTAAAAAAGTTAATCGATTTTGCTAAAAAGCATGATATTTTACTAGTAAATGATAATCCTTATAGTTTTATTTTAAATAATAATCCGTTAAGTATTTTAAATGTTGAAGGTGCAAAGGATGTTTGTTTGGAGCTAAATTCTCTAAGTAAAACTTTTAATATGGCTGGTTGGAGAGTTGGAATGGTTTTAGGAAGTCCAGACCATATAAACGCAATTTTAAAAGTAAAAAGCAATATGGATTCTGGTATGTTTTACGGAATTCAAAAAGGTGCAATAGCAGCATTAAATAGTCAGCAAGATTGGTTTGATAGTTTAAACAAAGTGTATACAACACGTCGTAAATTAGTTTGGCAGTTAGCGGATAAATTAAACTGTACCTATGATAAAGAAGCTTCAGGTTTATTTGTTTGGGCAAAAGCACCAGAAGGTTATAAATCAGAAACATTTATAGATACATTGTTACACGATAAAAGCCTATTTATAACACCAGGAACAGTGTTTGGAACACAAGGCGAAGGGTATGTAAGATTTTCGTTATGTGCAACGGAAGAACAAATAGAAGAAGCAATAGCAAGAGTATGATACAAAATATATACATAATTGGTGTTGGATTAATTGGCGGTAGCTTGGCTTTGGACATAAAAAATAAACGTCCTGAAGTTACAGTTTATGGTATTGATAAATCCGAAGACCATATAAATCAAGCTTTAGAGCTTGGTGTTATTGATCATAAAGCCACTTTTGAAGATTTAGATAAGGCAGATTTAGTAGTACTAGCTATTCCTGTGGATGCTTCTGTTAGTGTTTTGCCTGATGTCCTTGATAAAATATCAGATTTTACGTTAGTTGCTGATGTTGGTTCGACTAAGTCTGATATCTGCAAAGTGGTAGAAAACCATAAAAGACGACGTAATTTTTTAGCAATGCATCCTATTGCAGGAACCGAGTTTTCTGGACCAAAAGCAGCAATCAGAGATTTGTTTAATCAAAAGACAAATATTATTTGCGAAGTAGAAAAAACAGCCTTCAAGCTACAAGAAAAAGCAGTCGGTTTGTTTACAGAAATAGGAATGCGTATGCGTTACATGAATCCAGAATCTCATGATAAACATATTGCTTATGTGTCGCATTTATCACATATTAGTGCATTTATGTTAGGTAAAACGGTTATTGAAAAAGAAAAGAATGAGCGTGATATTTTTGATATGGCTGGTTCAGGATTTGAAAGTACAGTAAGATTAGCAAAAAGTAGTCCAGCCATGTGGACACCAATTTTTAAACAGAATAAAACTAATGTAGTCGAAACATTAGAGGATTACATTGCTAATTTAACACAGTTTAAAAAGCTTATAGAAAACGATGATTTTGAAGGTGTCTTTAACGAAATGAAAGATACCAATTACATCAAACAAATATTAAACGGAATACAATAAATAGTAATATTCTATAAAATTTATAGGATTAGATAAGAAGATTATGGAAAATAAAAAAGAAATGAGAAACTGGTTGGATGACATGAAGTTAGATCATCCATTAGTCATCGCTGGACCTTGTAGTGCAGAGACTGAAGAGCAAGTATTAAAAATAGCACACGAGCTAAAAGATACTGATGTTAGCTATTTTAGAGCAGGTATATGGAAACCACGTACTAGACCAGGAATGTTTGAAGGTGTTGGTGCTTTAGGTTTAAATTGGCTTAAAAAAGTTAAAGAAGAAACAGGTATGAAAACCTGTACTGAAGTTGCAAATGCAGCACACGTAAAATTAGCTATCGAGAATGATGTTGATTTGCTTTGGATTGGAGCACGATCTACAGTTAGTCCATTTATCATGCAAGAATTGGCAGACGCACTAGCAGGAACAGATAAAATTGTATTAGTTAAAAATCCAGTAAATCCAGATTTAGCGCTATGGTTAGGTGGTATTGAAAGATTATATACTGCAGGTATTAAAAACTTAGGAGCAATCCATAGAGGGTTTTCTACTTATGAAAAGACCATGTATAGAAACATTCCAGAATGGCAAATTGCTATTGAGTTTCAAAACAGATTTCCTGATTTACCATTAATAAACGATCCGTCGCATATTACTGGAAAACGTGATATGGTTTTTGATGTCTCTCAAACAGCATTAGATTTAAATTTTGATGGGTTAATGATTGAAACTCATACAGATCCTGATAATGCATGGAGTGATGCAGCACAACAAGTAACACCTTCTGCTTTAATCCAGATGATGGTAGATTTAAAGATTAGAAAAGAATCTGATCCAGAAGCAGAATACAATCAAGAGTTAACTAACCTAAGAGCGCAAATAGATGTTGTGGATAATCAAATTATCGAAGCTTTAGGTAAACGTATGAAAATTGCTGATGGAATTGGAGGTCTTAAAAAACAGAAAAACGTTGCAGTTTTACAAAGCAAACGTTGGAACGAGATTTTAGGAAAAATGGTTTTAGAAGGTGAGTCTAAAGGATTGAGTGAAGAGTTTATCTTAAAAATGTTTAAGGCAATTCACCAAGAATCAATTAATCATCAAGAAAAAATTATAAAAGGATAATTTTAGTTTTGAATATAAAAAAAAGCCTCTTAAATTTAAGAGGCTTTTTTGTGTTTTAAAGTGTTCGTTTAAACGTGTATCTTGTAATAAAAATACCTTTACCATCACCTTTTCCTCCTTCACTTTCAACACCAGTATTAATAAAGGCTAATTCCCATCCTTGAGCAACCATGTCGTTAACTTTTGAAGTCATAACAGCATCGTTAGCAGCTATATTTTGAAATCTAATTCCACCTAAATTATAAAAGTTTAATAACTTAGTTTCGTCATAATTTTTAACTCTGATTTCACTTCTTTTAGATTTGTTTTTTTCATCAGAATCTTTATCGTCAGAGCGCACAGTTGTATATTCTTTGTAATCTTTAGTTTCATTTGCAGATATCATTCTAGAACGCCCTAAACCATTAGGTACAATAGATTCTACAACAGTCACAACCTTATACTCTACCTGACCACTTTTGTCAGATTTAGTAATAAATGAGAAAGAAATAAAGCCAACAATGGCTAATGCGATAAATAAATAGTTTTTTTTCATGATATAAGTTTATGTTAAGACACGAAGTTAATAAAAATTTTAAACCAACAAAGGATGCCATTTGGTACTGATTTTTGTTGGAATAGAAGATAATAATTTTCATATTTGTAGTAATGACAGGACGCGTATACAAATCTACAGGTAGTTGGTACACAGTAAAGACCGAATTAGGTCAGACTTACGAGTGTAGAATAAAAGGGAAGTTTAGACTTAAAGATATAAAAAGCACAAATCCAATTGCTGTTGGAGATTTTGTGGACTTTGAATTGGATACAAAATCTGACCAAGAAACAGGTGTGATTAACACCATTCATGACAGACAAAACTATATTGTCCGTAAATCAGTAAATCTATCTAAACAAACACATATCATTGCATCAAACATTGATCAAGTTTTTTTGTTGGTGACCATAGATAATCCACCAACATTTACAAGTTTTATAGATCGGTTTTTAGTAACAGCAGAGGCTTATGATATTAAAGCGGTTTTATTATTTAATAAAATTGATACATACGATCAAGACACTTTAGATGAGGTAAGATATTTGGCTCATGTTTACAGACAAATTGGATATGAATGTATAGGTATTTCGGCTACGACCGGAAAAAATCTAGACCAAGTTAAAAGCTTAATGGAAGGTAAGGTTAGCATGTTTACAGGACATTCTGGTGTTGGAAAATCAACATTAGTTAATGCTATAGAGCCTACTTTGGACTTAAAAACTAAAGCCATATCTATGCAGCATATGCAAGGTCAACATACCACAACGTTTGCTGAGATGTTTGATTTAAGTTTTGATGCTAAAATTATTGACACACCTGGAATTAAAGGTTTTGGCGTGGTTGATATGGAAAAGGAAGAAATTGGAGATTATTTTCCTGAGTTTTTTGCTTTAAAACAAAATTGTAAATTTAACAACTGTTTACATATCGAAGAACCTAAATGTGCTGTTAAAGAAGCTTTAGAGAAAGATGAAATTGCAGCATCACGATACAAAAGTTATGTGCAAATTGTAGAAGGAGACGAGGAACATTATAGAACCGATATTTGGAATCAGGAATAAATGAAAGCAGTCATTCAAAGAGTTAGTAAAGCAAGCGTAACTATTGAAGGTGATTTAGTAGCTAATATTAACTGTGGACTACTAATTTTACTAGGTATTGTAGAGCAGGATACGCAAGAGGATATTGATTGGTTAGTCAACAAAATTAGTAATTGTCGCATATTTAATGATGACAATCAAGTAATGAATAGGTCATTAATAGACATAAATGGTGAGGCGTTGGTGGTAAGCCAATTTACACTACATGCAAGTACCAAAAAAGGAAATAGACCAAGTTATATAAAAGCAGCAAAACCTGAAATTGCAATCCCATTATATGAAGCTTTTGTAAAACAAATACAATCTGTTTTAAGTAAGACTGTTCAAACAGGTCAGTTTGGCGCAGATATGAAAGTGGAGTTGTTAAATGATGGTCCAGTGACAATAATTATGGATTCTAAAAATAAAGAATAAAGTGAAAAAAAAGGTGATCACATTTTTTGTAGCAGCATTGTTTTATGGTATTTTAAGTTATCTAATTAATTATTTTGTAAAATCTGATTATACAAATAATCAAATCATAAATATGTCCATCTTTTTTGGTGTGGCAATGGGTTTATTTGAAACTTTAGTTAGACCACTAATTTTTAAAAGACGTAATACAAAGTAAAAAAGTAGTTGTAATAAGTATTTTATTCAGGTCATTTTTTTACGTTTTCTACAAATTTTATATATTGGTGTTTAATTATTTTAAATGTCTATAACTTCACTATTTAAAAGTATTTTTTTTATACTTTTTTTCTCCGTAAACACCTTTGCTCAAGATACGTATCAAGCACTTTTAATTGATTCGGATTTAAAAAAAAATGCCAACGCAATTATTAGATCTAGTCATACCGAAATAACTATTGATGCTAGAGATAAGTTAATAACTAAACAGCAACGTGTGGTTACTGTACTAAATAAATATGGTCAAAAACACGAAGGTGCTTATGTATATTATGATGATTCTAAATCCATAAAAACACTAGAGGCAGTAATATATGATGCTTTTGGAAAAGAAGTTAAAAAGTATAAAAAAAGAGATTTTTTAGATTTAAGTGTAGCAGATGGTGTTTCTATATTTAATGATAATAGAGCCAAGCGTATAGATTATACACCTAGTGCTTATCCATATACGATTGTTTTTAATTTAGAAACAATATCTACAAATACTGCATTTTTACCGCAGTGGTATCCTATAGAAGGCTATCATGTAAGTACAGAACATTCTTCAGTAAAAATAATCAATAATTCAGAGATACAATTAAGCTTTAAGGAAACAAATTTAGAAGATTTTAAAATCGAAAAACCTTCTGAATTTTATTACGAAGCTAAAAATATATCTGCTTTAAGTAACGAAGCCTATAGTCCGTCCTTTACACAAATAGTACCATCTGTAAAATTTGCGCTTAAACAATTTAGCATGGAAAGTGTAGCAGGTGAAAATACAGATTGGAATGAGTTTGGAAAATGGATTAATGACAAGTTAATTGCAGGAACGCAAGATTTACCAGAAACAGTAAAATTAGAAATTTTAAACCTTACAGCAGATGCAAAAACACCTCTAGATAAAGCTAAAATTGTGTATAATTATATGCAAAATAAAACACGCTACATTAGTGTGCAAATTGGTATTGGAGGCTGGAAGCCTATGCTAGCAAGTGATGTTGATAGGTTAGGTTACGGAGATTGTAAAGGTTTGTCAAATTATACTAAGGCACTATTGGACGTTGTTGGTGTACAATCTTATTACACCATCGTTTATGGTGACTCAGATATTAGAGATATAGATGCTACCTTTTCATCCTTACAAGGTAATCACGCCATTTTATCAATTCCAGATAATGACAGCTACATTACGTTAGAATGTACAAGCCAAACCGTTCCGTTTGGTTATAATGCTAATTTTACGGACGACAGAGATGTACTAATAGTTACACCTACAGGAGGTCAAATAGTGCATACTAAAGCCTATGCTACAAATGAAAATTCTCAAATAACTAAAGCCACAGTTAATTTAGATATTAGCGGAAATATTAACGCCAAAATAAATATAAAATCTAAGGGTACACAATATTCTAAATATAGAAGGTTAGAAGCTCAAACCGAAAAAGAAAATATTTTAGATTATAAAGCGTATTTTGATGGGATTAATAATATTCAAATAACTAATTTATTATTTAATAATGACAAAGATAGTATTGAGTTTGAAGAGCAAATAGCTTTAAATGCCAAAAACTATGCTAAAAAAGCAGGTAATAGATTGTTGTTTGAGCCCAACCTATTTAATAAGTCAAAAAACATACCTCCAAAATATGCAAACCGTAAATTACCATTTAAAATAGACAGAGGTTTTGTAGATATTGACCAGTACACAATAGTATTACCTAACAATTTAAAAGTAGAAGCGCTACAAGAGGATGTTACTATAAAAAACAAGTTTGGAGAGTATCAATTTTCAATTACAAAAACAAATGAAAACACTTTAGTTTACAACAGGACGTTAACAATAAATAAAGGAGATTTCAATAAAGAAGACTATAAAGCCTATAGATTGTTTAGAGCCGAAGTTGCTAAGCACGATGCTTCAAAAATTGTATTGCAAATAATCTAAGCTTTAAAAACTAGTAATTTTAAAAGCGTAATTAGTTTTACATATTTAGCAAAACAAACTAGTGACACAATTCAAATAGTAGTAAATTTATAAATTGAAAAAAAAGTACTTAAAAAAGTTAAAAAAATGGACATTAAAAACGCACAGTTAGAGGTAGATAATTGGATTAAAAATCATGGTGTTCGTTATTTTAACGAGCTTACTAATATGGCACAATTAACTGAAGAGGTTGGTGAAGTTGCACGTATTATAGCTAGACGTTATGGAGAGCAAAGCGAAAAAGAGTCTGATAAAAATAAAGATTTAGGAGAAGAGCTTGCAGACGTTATGTTTGTGGTATTATGTTTGGCAAATCAAACAGGAATAGATCTTCAGGAAGCTTTTGATAAAAAACTAGACCTAAAAACTAAGCGTGATCACGACAGACATCACAACAATCAAAAATTAAAATAAAGTACTAATTTCTGTTATAACAGAAATCCTTTAATTATGAATTTACACTTACACCAATCAACAATACAACCAACTAACGCTATCCAAATTACAGGATCAAAAAGCGAATCAAATAGACTGTTATTGTTGCAAGCTTTATATCCTGAAATTAAAATAAATAATATATCAAACAGTGACGATTCGGTTTTAATGGCTAAAGCCTTAGCCTCAAAAGATACGGTTATAGACATACATCATGCTGGAACAGCAATGCGATTTTTAACAGCGTATTTTTCAACACAAGAAGGCAGAACCATAGAGCTTACAGGATCTAAACGCATGAAAGAGCGTCCCATTGCTATTTTAGTTGATGCCTTAAATCAATTAGGAGCAGAGATTACTTATAAAGAAAACCAAGGGTTTCCACCATTACTAATTACTGGTAAAAAGTTAACCAATAACAAAGTGACACTTCAGGCTAATGTAAGTAGTCAGTATATTTCAGCACTATTATTAGTAGCTTCAAAATTAGAAAACGGACTAGAATTGACGCTTGAAGGCGAAATTACGTCTGTACCATACATTAACATGACTTTAAGCTTATTGGAAGAGATTGGGACAAAAACCAAATTTCAGGATAATGTAATTACCATTTACCCACAACAGCAACTAGCTGATAAAACGCAACAATTAACAGTAGAAAGTGATTGGTCATCAGCATCCTATTTTTATAGTATAGTAGCAATGTCTGCAATAGGTACAACAATTTCGTTATCATCATATAAGCAAAACAGCCTGCAAGGAGATTCCGCTTTAGCGACAATTTATAACGCATTTGGTGTGACCACAACCTTTAAAAACAATACAGTTGTCCTTCAAAAAACCGAAGCAACATCACCAGATACTAAAATTAATTTCGATTTAAAAAATGCGCCAGATATTGCGCAAACTATTTCGGTAACCGCATTTGGATTGGGATTAGAGTGTCACTTAACAGGATTACATACCCTTAAAATTAAAGAAACAGACCGTTTAGTAGCCTTAAAAACCGAAATTGAAAAATTAGGAGGACAAGTAGCTATTACAGATAATAGCCTAACATTAAAAAAAGCAATTAATTGGCATCAAAATGTTACTATAGCAACCTATAATGACCACAGGATGGCTATGGCATTTGCACCATTAGCCTTAAAAGTGCCAATAATTATAGAAGACTCAAAAGTAGTCTCTAAATCTTATCCAACGTTTTGGGACGATTTGGCTGCTTTAGGCTTCATTTTTAGTGTTTAATAAATAATAAATGGTCATTTACTTGACAACGCCTATCTCCAGATTGTATATTTGCAATCTTGTTAACTTAACATCTATATTAATAAATGAAATTATCACACTTCAATTTTGAACTACCTGAAGAGCTATTAGCAGAATATCCTGCAGAAAACAGAGACGAGTCTCGTTTGATGGTTTTAAACCGAAAAGAGCAAACTATCGAACACAAAATGTTTAAAGACTTAATCGAGTATTTTGACGAGAAAGATGTGATGATTCTTAACAACACCAAAGTATTTCCTGCACGTTTATTTGGTAACAAAGAAAAAACTGGAGCAAGAATCGAAGTGTTTTTATTACGCGAGCTTAACCAAGAACAACGTCTTTGGGACGTATTAGTAGATCCAGCACGTAAAATACGTATTGGTAACAAATTATACTTTGGAGACGACGAGACGTTAGTAGCAGAAGTTATTGACAACACAACATCTAGAGGACGTACATTACGTTTTTTATATGATGGATCATACCAAGAGTTTAGAATCAAACTACAAGAATTAGGAGAAACACCTTTACCTAAATATATTAAAAGAGAAGTAGAGCCAGAAGACGAAGACCGTTACCAAACCATTTACGCAAAAGAAGAAGGTGCAGTAGCAGCTCCAACAGCAGGACTTCACTTTTCTAAGCACTTATTAAAGCGTTTAGAAATCAAAGGTGTAGACTTTGCAGAAGTAACTTTACACGTAGGTTTAGGAACTTTTAATCCAGTAGAAGTAGAAGATTTATCTAAACACAAAATGGATAGCGAAGAGCTTAAAATTGAAGCTAAAGCTGTTGAGGTAATCAACAATGCTAAAAAAGATAAACGTCGTATTTGCGCAGTTGGTACAACAGCAATGCGTGCAATAGAAAGCTCAGTATCTTCAAGCGGAACACTAAACGAAATAGAAGGATGGACCAACAAATTTATCTTTCCACCATACGACTTTAGCATCGCAAACGCAATGATTACTAACTTCCACACGCCAAAATCTACACTATTAATGATGGTGTCAGCATTTGCAGGACACGACTTCATGAAAAAAGCATACGAAGAAGCAGTAAAAGAAAAATACAAGTTTTACAGTTATGGAGACGCGATGTTAATCATCTAATCCTATCAATATAAATTACTAAAACCTCTTTTCACTTTAATTAGTAAAGGAGGTTTTTTTATGGCATTACCCAAGGGTCGCGCTCTCGACAGTCGCTTTGCATTTGCTTTAAGGCAAATGCAAGAGCTTCAACAAATGTCTCCATCGCTAATGCACATGCCAAAGACCAGTTTTAAAATAATCTACAGTAAATCGTCAATCCTAATTCGTAAATCAATAAACGATTCACTATTTTTGCATTCCAATGGAAATCAAGAAAAAAGACATACGCGCATTAAGCAAGGACCAACTTAGAGACTTCTTTCAAAAAGAAGGAGACAAAGCCTTTAGAGGTAATCAAGTTTACGAGTGGTTATGGAGCAAAGGTGCACATACCTTTGAGGATATGACCAACCTATCCAAAGAGACGCGTCAAATGCTAGAAGACCACTTTGTAATAAACCATATCAAAGTAGACGTAATGCAGCGTAGTAGTGATGGTACAGTAAAAAACGCAGTACGCTTACATGACAATTTAGTAGTCGAGTCCGTTTTAATACCTACAAAAACAAGGACTACAGCCTGCGTATCAAGTCAAGTTGGATGTAGTTTGGATTGTAAGTTTTGTGCAACAGCACGATTAAAACGCATGCGTAATCTAAATCCAGACGAGATTTACGATCAAGTAGTCGCAATAGACAGAGAAAGTAGACTGTACTTTGACAGACCATTAAGTAATATTGTATTTATGGGAATGGGAGAACCATTAATGAACTACAATAACGTACTTAAAGCAATAGATAAAATAACATCACCAGAAGGATTAGGCATGTCGCCAAAGCGTATTGTGGTGTCTACATCAGGAGTGCCAAAAATGATTAAAAAAATGGCGGATGATGATGTAAAGTTTAAATTAGCAGTCTCACTGCACTCTGCAATTGACGAGGTTAGAACATCCATAATGCCTTTTAATGCAACCTTTCCGTTAGCAGATTTAAGAGAAGCATTAGTCTACTGGTACGAAAAAACAAAAAACCGTATCACCTATGAGTATGTGGTTTGGGAAGGTATAAATGACAAACGTAAAGACGTTGATGCATTGGTTCAATTTTGCAAATTTGCACCAAGTAAGGTTAATATAATTGAATATAACCCAATTGACGATGGTCAATTCCAACAAGCAAAATCTCAGGCAATTGATATGTATCAAAGTGTTTTAGAAGAAAATAACATAACCGTAACTATAAGACGTAGTAGAGGTAAGGATATTGATGCAGCATGTGGACAATTAGCTAATAAAGACTAATTTCAAAATATTTTAAATATAAAAAAGCGACTTTCAAATCAATTGAAAGTCGCTTTTTTTTATAATTATAACAATGTTATTCCTTAACAAACTTAAGCGTTTGCTTTTTGTCTTGAGTATTAATTGTCATTAAGTAAATACCATTATTTAAAGAGGCTACATTAATTAAGTTTTCAGTAATATCTGCACCTTTTCTGTTAATCACTAGTTGTCCTAGTTGGTTATATATTTCAACAGATTCAATAGCTAAGTCTGTTTTAATAGTTATAACATCTTTAGCAGGATTAGGATAAATACTAAAACTATTGTCTAATGTAAACTCATCAGTCGATAATGCAGGATCTGTTTCAGTTGTAAATGACCAAACAGCACTAGCAGTAGACCCAAAGCAATTAAAAGACTCAATAGACCAATAGTATGTCGTGTCATAAGCCCAGTTATAAGTAATACCGTTTCCATTAGTAGCACCATTTATAGTGCCAATATTTGTTCCTGCTGGATCTGTACCCAAAGATAAATTAAAAACGGTTGCAGATGGTCCAGGAGTCCAGTTAAACGGAGTAATTAAGGGTGTTGTACCTGTAACATCTATAGCTACATTTGTGGCACCATTAGCAGGAGTAGTTGCAGTTGCAGCAGTAGGAGCAGTAGTTTCTGTACAAGAAAAGACCTTTACATTGTCAAAAGCCCAAAAATAAGACCAATCTCCAACCCATCTAAACCTTACTTTTGCATTACTTACACCTGCCAATTGTGCAGATACATTATAAGATTTAAAACCAAAATCAAGGTCGTTTGCTCCACTAGTATTGTTTGTGCTGTTAAATAGTGCAACTTGTACCCAAGCTGTTCCATCAAATACTTCAACAAAACCATTACCACCAATTTCTGCACGAATAACATGATTAAATGTTAATTGCACATCAGTTAATGCAGAAGCATCGAAAGTTGGACTTTCTAAATAAGTATCTTCAGCTTCACCATCATCACCCAAAGCATCACTATCAAAAATCGGATAACTTCCAGAAAAACCTTGATCATACAAAACAACGTTTCCTGCTCCAAAACCAGGAGCTTCTCCAGTGTTGTCAAATGACCAAACACCACCATTAGCAAGTTCAATATTAGACCAACCTGCAGGTGTGCTTAATCCTGCATCAAAATTTTCATCAATTAAAACTTGACCAAATGCAAATGAAGCAGTGAGAAATAAAAATAAAAATGTAATTTTTTTCATGTGTGTGTGTTTAAGGATTAATATGTTTAAATATACTAAAAATTAAAGCATTAGCTTTTTTTAGTATAAAAATTGCGAATTAATAATATTATGGTCTATTAGTTTATTCGTATTTTTGGTATTACTAAAAGTTACATCTTTATTTTGAAAATAACAGAACAAATAAAACAGCCTATTGCTTTTGAGATGGATCTTTTTGAGCAAAAATTTAGGCTTGCTATGTCATCAAAAGTTGCTCTGTTAAATAGGATCACTTATTACATAGTCAATCGTAAAGGAAAACAAATGCGTCCAATGTTTGTTTTTTTAGTGGCTAAAATGGTGTCAAATGGTGAGGTTAGCGAAAGGACTTACAGAGGAGCATCTGTTATAGAGTTGATTCACACTGCCACATTGGTTCATGATGATGTTGTGGATGATAGTAATAAGCGTCGTGGTTTTTTCTCTATTAATGCACTATGGAAAAATAAAATAGCAGTTTTAATTGGTGACTTTTTACTGTCTAAAGGGTTGTTGTTATCCATTGATAATAATGATTTTGATTTATTAAAAATCATTTCTATTGCTGTAAGAGAGATGAGTGAAGGCGAATTACTTCAAATAGAAAAAGCTAGAAAACTTGATATAACAGAAGCAGTTTATTATGATATCATTCGCCAAAAAACAGCAACACTTATTGCTGCCTGTTGTAGTCTTGGTGCAGCATCAGTAAAACCTAATTCTGTTGAGGTTGAAAGCATGCGTAAGTTTGGAGAACTGATAGGTATGGCATTTCAAATTAAAGATGATTTGTTTGATTATGGTACCCAAAGTATAGGTAAGCCTACTGGTATTGATATTAAAGAGCAAAAAATGACCTTGCCTTTAATTTATGTGCTAAATAATTGTTCTACAAAGGATAAGAAGTGGTTAATCAATTCGGTAAAAAACCATAATACGGATAAAAAACGAGTTAACCAGGTTATTCAATTTGTAAAAGACAATGGAGGATTAGATTATGCTGTTTCAAAAATGAAAACGTTTCAGCAAGAAGCATTATTGTTACTAAATAGTTTTCCTAAATCAGAATATAAAGACTCGCTTGAGTTAATGGTTAATTATGTCATAGAAAGAAAAAAATAATTTTTTTTTTCATACTTCAGGCAACCTTCTTAAAAGCTTTTGCGTCTTTATAAATAGAAGACCAAACTAAACAACACTATTTGTGAAAGTCGTTACCTTATTTAATAACGAAGTAAAGCTAATTAAAAAAGCTACTCAGAATAATCGTGAAGCCCAACATGTATTGTTTGAGCTGCATGCACCTAAAATGCTAAGTGTATGTCGTTATTATGTAAAGGACATGCAACATGCGGAAGAAGTCATGCTAAACGGTTTTTTAAAAGTATTTACTAATCTTAAAACATTTAAACACGAAGGTAGTTTTGAAGGTTGGATTAGACGCATAATGGTTAGAGAAGCAATCTCCTTTTTACGACAAAAAAAGACGATTCAGTTTGTAGATGAAGAGTATCAACATATAGAAATTCAGGATGAAACCACACAGCAATATGATGTGGCACAATTGCAAGAGTTAATAGACAATTTGCCTGAAGGATATAAGATGGTATTTGTAATGTATGCAATAGAAGGCTACAAACACGCAGAGATTGCAACACTTTTAAACATTAGCATTGGGACTTCAAAATCTCAGTTATTTAAAGCAAGAAAAATGCTGCAAGACAATATTAAGATACTTAATACCAAAGAATATGGCACCAAATAAATTTGAAAAGCAATTAAAAGACACGCTAGAGCGTCGCACAATTGCACCAAGCAAAATAGCTTGGAGCCAATTAGATACGCAATTAGATGTTCAAAAAAACAAACAAAAATTCCCGTTTTGGTGGTTTAGTATAGCAGCTACGTTTTTAGGTGTATTTTTAGCAATTTTTGTTTTTAATGACAAACAAGATCCAATAAATGTAGTTATTGAGGATGTTAAAAATGAAATACTATTACCAAGTGAAATCAATCAAATTAACAAACAAAATAAAGTAACTAAAATAATAACAAGTCCAGAATTAGTCGTTGATAAGGTAAATGTTAAACCAAAAAATAAAGCGGTAACAAATAAAAACAAAGCAACAATACAAAGTGTTCAGGCAGAGAAATCTAATGTTGTTTTGGTTGTAAACGACAAAATTAAGCTGGAAGACAAGGCAACTATAGCCTCTGCTACTAATTCAGAAAAACCTATTGATAAGACTAGTCAAACGACAACAATAACATCTGAAGCAGACCTATTATTAAAAGAAGCATACTCTGATGTGCAAGATAACTATAACACCTATATACCAGAAAAAATTGACGCTAACTCATTGTTGGAAGATGTAGAGATGAAATCTGAAAAATCTCTAAAAAATCGTTTGTTTCATGCTGTAAAATCAGGCTACGAAACATTAAAGACAACAGTGGCAGAGCGTGACTTATAATTCAATTAATCATTAAAAAAAACGAACAGTTATGCAAACCATTACAAAACACTTAGTTTACTTAATTATTTTATTTACTGTTAGCCAAATTAGCGCACAAGTAAAAGACACAATTCCTAAAATTGAAACTTTAAAACAAAACATTATTACACAAGAACGAGATGCTTTAAAAGTTGAAATTGATGCTATTAATGACAGGTTGGAAGCTGACGATATTACTTTTGACGAAGCAGAGCGTCTAAAAAAAGAAGTCGCAGAAAAAAGAGCATTAAATATTGAAAACAGAGTAGCAATTGCAGTTAATAGATTAGAGTTTTTAAAACGAAACAAACAATTACAAGATGATGAAGATAACGTTAATGTCTTTTCAATTAAAATTGGAGCATCAGATAAAGAGTTAATCGGAGTCACAGCAAATCGTACTCCTCCAAAACAAGACATACGTACAAGTAATCAATTATTATTTGCTATGGGTTTTAATAACGCAATTATTGATGGTGTTAGTTTAAGTGATTCGCCATATAAACTAGGAGGATCAGGATTTGTAGAATTAGGATGGCTTTGGAAAACAAGAGTCTTTAAAGAGTCTAACTTCTTAAGATTAAAATATGGACTATCTGTACAGTGGAATAAATTAGATATTAAAAACGATATGTATTTTGTTCAAGAAGCAAATCAAACCACTTTACAACCTTTTGAAGGAGATTTAAAACGCGCTAAGTTTAGAACAACCAGTTTAGTGATTCCTGTGCATTTTGAGTTTGGTCCTTGGGATAAAAAAGTGTATGATGATGGTAGAGTCCGTTACAATACCTACAATAAATTTAAAATAGGAGTAGGTGGATACTTTGGCGTTAATGGTAAAGCGGTTCAAAAATTAAATTATAAAGCAGATGGTGAGCGTGTAGAAGAAACTATTAGGAGAGGTTTTAACACAAACACATTTACTTATGGTGTTAGTGCATATATAGGTTATGGAGATTTAAGTTTATATGCTAAATATGATTTGGCACCAATATTTAAAAACCAATTAGTAGATCAAAACAATATATCTTTAGGTGTTAGACTAGATTTAGATTAAACAAAAAAATATTTATTTTAAAAGCGTCTTTTTTATTATTAAAAAAGGCGCTTTTTTGCTTTAAAAGGGTTGTAAACACTGATGTTGTCAAAACTTTAAAAAAATATTATTTTTTTTAAAAAAAAGTTTTTAATTAAAAAAAAAGTATTTCATTTGCATCATATTAGCTGAACACCTTGAACTCTGTTTCTATGTTCGGGCTTTTGGAAATTAGGAAGTCATATTCAAAAGCAGCTTACAGATTAAGTGACCGAATTTTAAAGCTAACTTCCGCTTTCACTACAATATTTGCTAGCCAGCATCAGTTTGGCTTCATACCTACTTGTGAGCTAAAAATTCAGATTTGATAGAATTATTTTGACATAATTGCATAATAAAAATATTATGTTTTATCTTTAAAGTAATTTCTAAATAAAGTAATGAATACAAAATACATAGACTTAATAAGTCAAACCTTTGATTTTCCTCAACCAGAATTTAAACTAGAGGAAAAAACGCTACAATTTCACGATATAAATTTAATGGAATTAGTAGAAGAGTATGGTGCACCATTAAAATTTACGTACCTACCACAAATCTCAAACAATATACAACGTGCTAAATCTTGGTTTAATGACGCCATTAAAAAGTACGATTATAAAGGAAACTATAATTATTGTTATTGTACTAAAAGCTCACACTTTAAACACGTTTTAAATGAAGCTTTAAAAAATGATATACATATAGAAACCTCTTCTGCTTTTGATATTGATATAGTCGAAAATTTAAAAAAAGAAGGTAAAATAACTAATAAAACTTTTGTTATCAGTAATGGTTTTAAACGTGATCAATACGTAACCAATATTGCTAGATTAATTAATGGTGGTCAGGAAAACTGTATTCCGATTATTGATAATTATGAAGAGATAGAGTTGTTGTCAGAGCAAATTGACGGTAATTTTAAAGTAGGTATTAGAATAGCATCAGAGGAAGAGCCTAAATTTGAGTTTTATACCTCAAGATTGGGTATTGGATATAAAAACATTGTACCTTTTTTCAAAAATCAAATAAAAGACAATCCTAAGATTGAGCTTAAAATGCTTCACTTTTTTATCAATACAGGTATTAGGGATAATGCCTATTATTGGAATGAGTTATTAAAGTGTTTAAAAGTGTACACAAGCTTAAAAAAGATTTGTCCAAGTTTAGATAGTTTAAATATTGGAGGAGGTTTTCCAATAAAAAACTCGTTAGCTTTTGATTTTGATTACGAGTATATGATTGATGAAATTATCAATCAAATTCAACAAACTTGCGAAGATGAAGAAGTAGATGTGCCAAATATATTTACAGAGTTTGGAAGCTTTACAGTTGGTGAAAGTGGAGGAGCTATTTATGAGATATTGTACCAAAAGCAACAAAACGATCGTGAAAAATGGAACATGATAAACTCATCTTTTATTACAACGTTACCAGATACTTGGGCTATAAACAAGCGTTTTATTATGCTTGCTATTAACCGTTGGAACGATTCTTACGAGCGTGTTTTGTTAGGTGGATTGACTTGTGATAGTGATGATTATTACAATAGTGAGCAGCACATGAATGCAATCTATTTACCAAAATATAATAAAGACAAACCTTTGTATATAGGCTTTTTTAATACAGGAGCCTATCAAGAAACCATAGGTGGTTTTGGAGGATTACAACACTGTTTAATACCTTCTCCAAAACATATTTTAATAGATAAAGACAAGGATGGCAACATCACCAAAACATTATTTTCAGAACAACAAAAAAGTGAAGACTTACTTAAAATTTTAGGCTATGCAAAGTAAAACTTATGCTGGTATTCCAGAAGAATTAGCAAAATTAGAACAAGCAAAAATTGTATTAATTCCAGTACCTTACGATGGGACTAGTACATGGCAAAAAGGAGCAGATAAAGGTCCAGAAGCTTTTTTAAATGCTTCAGAAAACATGGAACTTTATGATATCGAAACTGATACAGAAGTATACCAACAAGGTGTCTTTTTAGCAGATCCTGTTTCAGAAAATAGCTCACCAGAAGCTATGGTGGAAGCAGTGCATCAAGCAACAAAAAAGTATATTAAAAAAAATAAATTTGTAACCATTTTTGGAGGAGAACACTCTGTGTCTATTGGTACTATTCGTGCCTTTAACGAGATGTTTCCTAGTTTAACGGTGTTACAATTAGATGCACATGCCGATTTACGTAAAGAGTATGAAGGCTCTAAATGTAATCACGCTTGTGCAGTTTACGAGGCTAGCCAAACAACTAATCTAATCCAGGTAGGAATTAGATCTATGGACGCAATCGAGAAAACAGTTATGGACGAAGAAAAAACATACTTCGCACATGAAATGGCTGTGGATGATACATGGATGGATAGCGCAATTGATCAAATGACGGACAATGTATTTATTACAATAGATTTAGATGCGTTTGACCCATCAATTATGCCAAGTACAGGTACACCAGAACCAGGTGGTTTATTATGGTATGAGACCTTAGAGTTTTTAAAACAAGTATTTGAAGAAAAAAATGTGGTAGGTTTTGATATAGTAGAGTTATGTCCAAACACAGTTGACAAATCATCAGACTTTTTAGCAGCAAAATTATATTATAAAATGCTAAGCTATAAGTTTATGGATCAAGGTGTAGAGGACGAGTACGACAATACTTACGACAGTAACAAACAAAAAAATAATAGTTCAAAATTTAACGAAGACGATGAGTACTAAAGGACCAATATCACAATTTATTCAACACCATTATTTACACTTTAATGCAGCAGCTTTAGTTGATGCAGCAAAAGGGTATGAAACGCAATTGGATAATGGAGCTAAAATGTTAGTGTCATTAGCAGGAGCTATGAGTACTGCTGAGCTTGGAAAAAGTTTTGCAGAAATGATTAGACAAGACAAAGTACACATTATTTCTTGTACAGGAGCAAACCTAGAGGAAGATATCATGAATTTAGTTGCACATTCACATTATAAGCGTGTACCTAATTATCGTGATTTAACACCTCAAGAAGAATGGGACTTGTTAGAAAAAGGACTTAATCGTGTAACAGATACTTGTATTCCAGAGCACGAAGCCTTTAGACGTTTACAACACCATATAGAAAAAATATGGAAAGATGCAGAAGCAAAAGGAGAACGTTATTTACCGCATGAATACATGTATAAAATGTTATTATCTGGTGTTTTAGAGGAATATTATGAGATTGACTTAAAAGACTCTTGGATGTATGCTGCAGCCGAAAAAAACCTACCAATAGTATGTCCAGGATGGGAAGACAGCACAATGGGTAACATTTTTGCTAGTTATGTACTAAAAGGAGAGCTTCAAGCAAGTACAATGAAATCTGGTATTGAGTACATGACTTTTCTTGCAGACTGGTACACAGACAACTCTCAAAAAGGAATCGGGTTTTTCCAAATTGGAGGAGGTATTGCTGGAGATTTTCCAATATGTGTTGTACCAATGTTATACCAAGACATGGAGCGTACAGAGACCCCTTTTTGGAGCTATTTTTGTCAAATCAGTGACTCAACAACAAGTTATGGATCATATTCTGGAGCAGTTCCAAACGAGAAAATTACTTGGGGTAAGTTAGATATAGATACACCAAAATTTATTGTAGAAAGTGACGCAACAATCGTTGCACCACTTATATTTGCTTATATATTAGGATTATAATTGCTATATAAAAAATGAAAAAGCCAGACAATTTAAAACGCGTCATTGTTGATTTTAAAAAACTAACACCAGAAATTTTAAAGCTGTTAGTAGATAAATATCCAGAAGGATACGATGAAGACCACATTATCGAATTTAGAAACGCTAAAAACGAATTAATCGAAGCTGTTGAAGTTACAACAGAAGACACTAAATATCTCGTTAAGGTTAGTACTAAATTAGTTAAAACTATGGAAAACTATGACGAGGATGATTATGAAGATTTTGATGATGACGATCCAGAAGCAGTACAGGATCCACAGATAGAAGAAAGTGAAGAACAAGATCACGATTTTTAAAATTTTAATTAATAAACTAAAAAAACAGTTTCATAATCTAAATAGATATTACTAAACGTATTTAAAGTAAAACCACGTGTTATTGTTTGTGGGTAAACAATACTAAAAGCAGATTCGGACTTGAGGTGGCTAAAATCCGAAACCAATTAACACAATATCAACTTTAATATAGTATTAAAATGAAAACAAAAATTTTAGTTTTAACTATTGCTTTTTTAAGCTTAACTTTAAGTTCTTTTACAATTTCAAAAAATCAAGTAGTATCTGGAGTTTATGATGGTGTAGAGGATACCAATTACGTATTTACAATTACTAAAGGTGACAAGACTGAAAGGATGGAATTTAACTACCTTTCAGAGGATGTTTTTGAAAATTTTGACTTAGACTCAGATGAGCTAATTGGAACCAGCTTTACTATTACTTACGAGAAAGAAAAAGAAATGATTGTAAATGATGATGGTGAGGATGAAGAAGTGGAGTATTTAACAATAACTAAGTTAAGCGTTAATGACTAGAAATAGTCGCTTTACTTAATATAAAATGAAAAGCCGGAATTTATTCCGGCTTTTTTTTGCTTAAAAAGCAATGGAGTCTTGGGTTTAATGTAATAATTTAATGGCCAAAAAAAGCACTAGGATTTTATGTATTTCAAACTAATGTAATTCTAAAAACGTCAAAACTTAAAAGTTTCTAAATTGAAAAACGTGTTATTTTGTATTACTTTTACATTCTAAAAATTCAATAAAATTTAACCTTGATAACAAAATCTACCATAGACCAAGTATATGAAACAGCCAGACTGGAAGAGGTTATTGGTGATTTTGTTCAGCTAAAAAAAGCTGGAAGTAATTTTAAAGGATTAAGTCCTTTTTCAGATGAGCGTTCGCCTAGTTTTGTTGTGTCTCCAGTTAAGCAGATCTGGAAAGATTTTTCAAGTGGAAAAGGCGGGAATGTTGTGGCCTTTTTAATGGAGCATGAACATTTTACTTACCCAGAAGCAATAAAATATTTAGCTAAAAAATATAACATTGAAATTGAAGAAACAGAGCAATCTAACGAGCAAAAACAAGCACAAGACAAACGTGAGAGCTTATATTTAGTTAGTGAGTTTGCTAATAATTATTTTCAAAATATACTTCATAATACAGATCAAGGTAAAGCTATAGGTTTAAGTTATTTTAAGGAGCGTGGTTTTACCACAGAAACTATCAAAAAGTTTGAACTTGGTTATAGTTTAGATCAATGGAGTGCCTTCACTGATGCAGCCTTAAAAAAAGGATATAATTTAGATTTTTTAGAAGCTACAGGATTAACCATAGTTAAGGAAAACAAACAATTTGATCGTTTTAAAGGTCGTGTTATGTTCCCTATACAAAGTATGAGTGGTCGTGTTTTAGGATTTGGTGGTCGTATTTTAACCAATGATAAAAAAGCTGCCAAATATTTAAATAGTCCAGAAAGTGACCTTTACCATAAAAGTAAAGTGCTGTATGGTATTTATCATGCAAAACAAACCATTGCAAAGGAGGATAATTGTTATTTAGTAGAAGGTTATACAGATGTTATCCAATTCCATCAAACAGGAATTAAAAACGTTGTATCAAGTTCTGGTACAGCATTAACTAGCGATCAAATAAGGTTAATCAATCGTTTAACAAAAAATATTACAGTCTTATTTGATGGTGATGCAGCAGGTATGAGAGCCTCTTTAAGAGGTATAGATTTAATCCTTGAACAAGGTATGAATGTTAAAGTTTGTACTTTTCCAGAGGGAGAAGATCCAGATAGTTTTGCTAAATCAAACACACTAGAAGAACTAACAGCCTATTTAGATCAAAATGCTAAGGATTTTATACAGTTTAAAGCTTCGGTTTTATATGAAAGTGCTAAAAACGATCCAATAAAAAAGGCTGAAACAATTAGAGATATTGTAAATAGTATTGCTAAAATTCCGGATAGGATTAAAACAGAAATTTACATCCAAGAGTGTGCTAGAATCATGGATATAAGTGAGGAGGTGTTGTTTTCTACTTTAGCTCAAATGACTAATAAAGAACAAAATGATGCAGCAAAACAACCTCAAAGTCCCCAAGCTTTTGAAGTCATAAAAAACCAACCACCAGTTAAAAAGGTTGATGTGCAATATACGCTAGAGCGAAAAATTATTGAGATATTACTACTTTACGGAAACAGAAAAGAAGATTTTGAAGATCTAGTTTTAAAAGAAGCAGATAATGGGCAATTAGAGTTAGAGCCAGTCATACAAGAAGCCAAAGTATTTGAAAAGATATACTTAGACCTTCAAGAGGACGAAATGGAGTTTTTAAACCCACAATTTAAGGACATTTATTTTGCAATAATTGAAGCTTTAAATCAAAATCCAGAATTTAAAATAGAAAGTATAATAAATACTATAGATCCTATTTTAGCCTCAGAAATTACGTCTATTTTAATGGAAGATGAGCGTTATTCGTTGTCTGATTGGCATCGTAATAACATTTTTCCAAAAACTAAAGCAGATACCGTATCGCAATTAGTTAGCGAGACTATTTTGACTTTACGTTGTTTTTTGATAGATCAAAAAGTATCACAATTTCAAAAAGAAACATTACAAGATAAAAACATGATAAACCGAGAAATCTTAGAGGAAGTCAAAGATTACTCGGGTTTAAAAATGTTGCTGTCCAGAAAGCTTAATAGGGCTTTATAAATCTAGGCTTTTTGCTTGGTTAACTAAATCAATTAAGTTAGTAACGTTAAGCTTTTTCATTAGCCTAGCACGATAAGTACTAACTGTTTTTTCATTAATTTGTAATTCCTCAGCAATTTCTTTGTTACGTCTACCATTAGATAAAAGTTTTAAAACTTCAACCTCTCTGGTCGATAGTTTTTTGTAGTAATTACTTTTACCAGAATTTTTATCCAATGCAATTTTTCTAGATAAATTTGGGCTTATATAAAGTCCTCCCAAATATACTTTCATAATGGCATCTTTTAAAGTTAACAAGTCAGTGGACTTATTTACATAACCGTCTGCTCCAGCTTTTATAGCACTAACAGCATAAACTTCCTCTTGCTGTGCGCTGTAAATAATAACTTTTACTTCTGGGTTTTCTTTTTTAATGCGACGTAATACGCTTATACCATTTAATTTTGGTAAGTCAATTTCGCAAAGTAAGATGTCTGTTGTGTACTGTTTTAGTGCGTCAAAAATAGCCTCACCATCTGCAACTGCTTGGACAAATTTTATGTCTCTAGAGTTAGCAAATAGCAATTCCAGTCCTTTAGTTACTATAGGATGATTATCCGCAACCATTAGTTTAACCATGGTCAATTCGTTTTTTAAAGGCCTTTTTAATTAAAAAAAGACTTGAGTTATAGAAATAATAATAGCGTCGTAAAGGTATATAAAATTATAGGATTACGGACTATTTGATTAAATCTTTAGGTATTTCGCAAACAGGAATAGCAATCATTTTGTGTAAATTGTTGGTATTGTATCGTTTAAAAATTTTAAAGACTTCTAATTCTCTACCGTTAAAGTCAGATTCAGTCTTACCTTCGTCATTCATATTCATTGCCCACTCTAATTCTGGGTATGATGCACCAATTTGGTCTTCGTCACTTCTAGCATCTCCAAATAAACCATCACTAGGTGCAGCTTTCATAATAGATTCCGGGACTTTTAAAAATTCACCTATTTTGTACACTTCGCTTTTCATTAAATCAGCAATAGGACTTAAATCCACACCACCATCACCATATTTTGTGTAAAAACCAACACCAAAATCTTCTACTTTGTTACCAGTTCCGGCAACCAATAAACCTAATAAACCTGCATGATAATATAACGTAGTCATACGCAAGCGTGCACGTGTGTTGGCAAGAGCCATGTCAACCACTTCTTGTTTTCCTTCTAAAGACACTTCAGTTTTAAACTCTTCAAAAACTGGTGTTAAATCGGATATTATACCTTCAACGTTAGGATAACGTTTTTTTAACTGTTTAATATGTTCTTGACCTCTAGACACATGACTTGCAGCTTGGTGTATTGGCATTTCTACACATAATACCTTTAAGCCAGTCTCAGCACATAGTGTTGAGGTTACAGCGCTATCAATTCCGCCAGATATACCTACAACAAAACCATTTACTTTTGCGTTAGTAGCATATGTTTTTAACCAATTTACAATATGTTTTACAACTTTTTCTGTTTGCATAATCAAAGAATTTAAAGCAAAGTATAGTACCTTTGCCTAACAAAAATAAAGTAATCCTATTAGTAATAAAAATTAAGCGACCTTAAGTTTTATGAGAGTATTCATTTTAATAATATCATTATTTTTTACATTGTTTTCTTGTCAAGATGATAATAAACAAGCTAGCCAAATAGCAAAGATTAATGTAAATCTTGATGTGGAGCGTTTTGATATCGCTTTCGCGGAAGCTAAGCCACAGGATTTATCACAATTAAAAAAAACATTTCCATTTATGTTTCCAAAGCAATTTGATGATGACTTTTGGATTCAAAAAATGAATGATACGTTACAGATTCAATTAAGTGAAGAGACTATTAAAAAATTTCCAAATCTTAAAACTGAAACTCAAGAGATTAAGCAATTGTTTCAGCATTTAAAATATTATTTTCCAAATTTTAAAACACCAAGACTTATTACTTCTACCTCTGATGTTGATTACCGTAATAAAGTAATAGTAACAGATACGATTGCTATTTTAGAATTAGACACTTATTTAGGACCAGATCATTTTTTTTATCAAGGACTACAAACTTACATTACTGCTAACATGAAACCTGAGCAGATTGTAGTAGACTTGGCAGATGCCTATGCTAAAAAAATGATATTAAATTCCAAAAGATCAAATCTATTAGATGAGATGATTTACTCAGGAAAACTATTGTATTTAAAAGATATGATTATACCATTTAAAACAGACGCTCAAAAAATAGGATATACGCAACAGCAGTTAGATTGGGTAACTGTTAACCAGGAGCAAATCTGGCAATACTTTATAGAAAAAGAGTTGTTGTATAGTACAGATTCTAAATTACCTAATCGTTTTATTAATCCTGCGCCTTTCTCTAAATTTTATTTAGCAGAGATAGATAATGAATCACCCGGAAAAGTAGGACAATTTGTAGGCTGGCAAATTGTTAAAGCCTACATGGATAACAATGATGTTACATTAACAGAATTGCTTAACACACCAGCACAAACCGTATTTAATAAATCTAAATATAAACCAAGACAGTAATGGCTAAAATAACTTCAGAAATAACACTAAAAGTAGAGTTAGACGAAAACAGAGTGCCTGAAAAATTAAATTGGACAGCACAAGATGGAGGCATAAAAAATGCCGAAGCTAAAGCAATGATGTTATCCGTTTGGGATAATGTAGCACAAGAATCTTTAAGAATAGATTTATGGACTAAAGATATGCCTGTGGATGAAATGAAAGTGTTTTTTCATCAAACCTTAGTAGCAATGAGTGATACTTTTAATAGAGCCACTCAGGACGAAAAAATGACTGCTACAATGAAAGATTTTTGTGACTACTTTGCAGATAAATTAGAGCTTAAAAAGTAATTTTTTTTAAATATTTAAGAATAAAAAACGCGAACCATTTGGTTCGCGTTTTTTATATGTTAGTTTTTATAAAACTATTCTCCTAAAAAAGGATATCTGTAATCTACTGGAGTTACAAAAGTCTCTTTAATCATTCTTGGAGATACCCAACGTAATAAATTTAAAGCACTACCTGCCTTGTCATTAGTTCCTGATGCTCTTGCACCACCAAATGGTTGTTGTCCAACAACAGCTCCTGTAGGCTTATCGTTTATATAGAAGTTTCCAGCACAGTTTTGTAATGCTTTAGTAGCTTCAACTACTGCATATCTATCTTGAGCTAAAATGGCTCCTGTTAAAGCGTACTCGCTAGTTTGATCTACTAATGTTAATGTTTCAGAAAATTTATCATCATCATATACATAAATTGTAATTACAGGACCAAATAATTCTTCACGCATTGTAGTATAGTTAGGATCTTCAGTTACAATAACTGTAGGTTCTATAAAGTAACCTTTAGTTTTGTCATGGTTTCCACCAACTATAATTTCTACATTACTATCTGCTTTAGCTTGATCTATGTATTTAGCCAATTTATCAAAAGATCCTTCATGTATTACAGCAGTAATAAAGTTGCTTAAATCTTCTGGAGAACCCATTTTAAAAGAGTTTACATCTTTAATTACATAATCTTTAACTTCATTCCAGATGCTTTTTGAAACATAAGCTCTAGAAGCTGCACTACATTTTTGTCCTTGAAACTCAAAAGCACCTCTTACAATAGCAGTAGCTACTTGTTTTGGGTGTGCAGTTTTATGTGCTACGATAAAATCTTTTCCACCTGTTTCTCCAACAATTTTAGGATAAGTTTTATAGTTGTGTATGTTGTTTCCTATTTGTTTCCATAGCTCTTTAAAAACATAAGTAGAACCTGTAAAGTGTAATCCAGAAAAATCAGGACTAGCTAAAACGGTATCTGTTATCATAACTGGATCACCAAATACAACGTTAATTACACCTGCAGGTACACCTGCTTCTTTAAATACATCCATGATTACTTTAGCAGAATATATTTGAGAATCACTTGGTTTCCAAACAACAACATTACCCATTAGAGCCATACATGCAGGTAAGTTACCAGCAATAGCAGTAAAATTAAATGGTGTTACAGCATAAACAAATCCTTCAAGAGGTCTGTATTCTAAACGGTTCCAAGCATCACTTGTACTTTCTGGTTGGTCATGATAGATCTCAGTCATGTACTGTACGTTAAAACGTAAAAAGTCAATTAGCTCACAAGCTGCATCGATTTCTGCTTGATGTACAGTTTTTGATTGTGCTATCATTGTAGCAGCATTAATTTTAGCTCTGTAAGGACCTGCAATTAATTCGGCAGCTTTTAAAAAGATACCAGCTCTATGTTCCCAAGGTGTATCTGCCCAAGCAGTTCTAGCTTCTAAAGCAGTAGATATTGCCTGGTCAATATGTTTTTTTTCTGCAATAGCGTGTGTTCCAACAACATGTTTATGGTCATGTGGAGGAGACATTGTATGTGTTTTTTCTGTTTTAACATCTTGCCCATTAATGTACATTGGTACATCAATTTTACTGTTAAACATTGTTTTATATTCGTCTAAAACTGCTGCTCTTTCTGGAGAGCCAGGAGCGTAACTTTTTACAGGTTCATTAACAGCAATTGGTACATTGAAAAATCCTTTTCCCATGATAAGTGTTGTGTTTTTAGTTTAAAAAATTACTGCAAAGTTACAATTTTTTGTTGGGTTATTACTGTTAGTAAAACCGTAAAAAAAATGGAACTATTAGTATGAAGGTTGTTTTTGGAAAGTAAAATTAAGTGGTGTTACTTTTAATTAAGTGCAAATGGAGCGCTTAATTTAAAAGTAGGAATGATAACTTCAAAGTTTTTTGCAGTAGTATAATTTACCATACTGTAAAAACCTTTCATTGCTCCAAAAGGAGAGGTTAGTAAGCATCCTGAAGTGTAAGTGTGCGTTTCACCTGGTTGTAAAATTGGTTTTTGACCAATAACTCCTTCGCCTGAAACTATTTCTATGTTATTTAAAGCATCATAAATAGTCCAATGTCTTGCATTAAGCTGGACAACGTCCTTGCTTTGGTTTTCAATGGTTACGTTATAGCCAAATGCGAAGTTTATTTTATAGTTTTTATAAAACGTCCCTTCAAACTTAGTTTCGACTGATATTTTTATACCTCTTGTAACTTGCTGCACCATATTATATGTAGTTGCTTATTGTAAAAATAAGAAATTTATATGTTTATTTTGTCGTTTTTAAGTGATTATACTTACTTAATATGCCACTTTAGTTGGTTATTCCAACCGAGTTAGCTTCGCCTAAACCTATAATTTTATCATATCTAGCTCCTAACTCTCTGTAATACACCAAGACTTTGTAGTTGTTTTCTGTTTGCCAAAAACTACCTCCTATAGTGTGTTCATCTATTGTTCCATCCTTATCTACAATAGCATATTTATAGTTGTAAAAACCTTGTTTTAATTTTATAGCTACGCTGTAAATACCTTCTTCTTCAAAATGCTCAAGTTTAGTTTGTGGTTCAATATGGTAATTGTTAAAGTTTCCAAAAACGTATATGGATTGACCCTCTTTGATGTTTGGGTACTGTAATGAAAAATGAACCCAAGCGTAATCTGCTTCTGTATCTGGTTTGTCAGAGTTTAAAGCAGTAATAAAAAAGTTTCCGTTTATATCAGGATTGTAGGTGTATTCTAGGTTAGCACGAGAGGTGTTGGTGTACAGATAAGTTTGGTATAAGTCTTCAAGACTAATATATTGCACGCCATTATTTGCTGCGCGAATTTCTTTGTTTTCAAAACTTAAAAATTCATTTCCGCCAAAAAAGCTAGAAGCTTCATTGTATCTATAGCTTAACTCGTTACCAAGTATATATTGAGGTTTTAAGTCTGTAATAGCTGTGTTTAAATTGTTATTTTGAATTATTACTGTTTTTACAGTTTCTTTTGGGTTTACAAATTGTAATTGGCCAGAACTTATAGTAATATCTACAGATTGTTTTTGGTCTATGGTTTGGACATCACGAGAGCGTCTTATTTGTAAACCTACGTTAGCTTGTTGCTCGTATACCATAAATTTTCTACTAAAAATAATATCATCATAGTCATCATAAATGGTAATGATATAATTTCCTGTAAGTTTGATGCTTTTTGTAAATTGGTTTGGAATGCTGACTTTATAATGAGAAAAAGTTTGCAAAGTGTTAAAAGAATTTTCGTAGGTTCTAATACGTTGCTCATCAAAACCATCTAAATATTCTGATTCAACTAATATGGAAGGTGTCCAGTCAAAATTATAGTGCTTAATTTCGTAATAATAATCATCTTCGTTACCATTTAAAACGTCAAACTCTAATAGTATGGGTTGACCTAATTGTATGATAGGTAGCTGGCTTTCAGGTGTTCCGCCATTAAAATAAATAGTCTTAACGTAATCTGGAGGCGTGATTTCTTCAACTTGTGCAAAACATAAGGAAGTAATAAAAAAAGTCAGAAAAGTATGTTTAATGTTATTAAGCATTTACAGGCAGTTTTATACTACAAAGATAAACAAAATCTATGCCTAAAAGTTTTTCTGTATAAATTGTCAATTAATTACCTATTTATTATTAAATTTGCACGGATTTTTAAGCCTATAAAAATCACAATCAGTATAACTATTAACCAATAGATTTATAATATGTCAAACGACATTAAGATTAAAAAAGGTCTGGATATTAAATTAGTCGGAGAAGCTGAAAAGGCTACCGAAAATGCTATTGTAAGCAATTATTATTCAATTAGACCTGAAGATTTTCATCAAGTTACACCAAAATTAATGGCTAAAGAAGGCGATAAAGTAAAGGCAGGACAACCTGTGTTTTATGATAAGTCTAATGAAGCTGTAAAATTTGTATCTCCTGTTTCAGGTCAGATTATAGAGGTAACTCGTGGTGAAAAAAGAAAAATACTTTCAGTAAAAATTCAAGCAGACAAGGAGCAGACGTTTCAGGATTACGGTAAGCTAGATTTAAATTCAGCTAAAGCTGAAGATATTAAATCACGTTTATTAGAGTCTGGATGTTGGGCATTTGTAAAGCAACGTCCTTACGACGTTATTGCAAATCCAGCAAACACGCCTAAAGCTATATTTATTTCGGCTTATGCAAGTGCACCTTTAGTAGCAGATTTAGACTATGTCCTACAAGGGAAAGAGGCTGAGCTGCAAGCTGCTGTTACTGCTTTAAGTAAATTAACTAACGGTAAAGTACATGTAAGTGTTGCAAAAAATGGTAATTCGCCATTAGCAGGACTTTCAGATATTACTTTGCATAAAGTGTCTGGTCCACATCCATCAGGAAATGTTGGAACACAGATTAACAAAATAGACCCAATTAATAAAGGTGAGGTTGTTTGGACAATTAATGCTCAAGACCTTGTAATTATTGGAGAGTTATTGTTGACTGGTCGCTTTAATGCAGAACGTATTGTTGCTTTAGTAGGTTCTTCAGTAAAAAAACCACGTTATTTTAAAACTAAATTAGGAAGCGAAATCGCTACTATGGTTTATGATAATGGAGTAGATAAAAACGGTAATGATCGTATCATTTCTGGAAATGTCTTAACCGGAAAACAAGTCAAGCCAGATGGATATTTAGATTATTATAGTAATACTATTACTGTGATACCTGAAGGTGATGATTACGAGTTTTTTGGATGGAACAAGCCAGTTTTTAATAAAGTATCAACTTCTAGAGCTTTAACTTTTTCTTGGTTAACGCCAAATAAAAAGTTTGATTTAAATACCAATACTAATGGTGAGCATCGTGCTTTTGTTATTACTGGTAGTTATGAAGAAGTATTTCCTTTAGATATCTTTCCAATGCAAATATTAAAAGCTTGTATGTACAAAGATTTAGACGAAATGGAAGCTTTAGGTATGTATGAAGTAGCACCAGAAGATTTTGCTTTAACAGAATTTGTATGTGTGTCAAAACAGCCACACCAAAAGATAATTAGAGAAGGTTTAGACTTAATGCTTAAAGAAATAGGATAATGGGCTTAAAAAGTAATTTACATAATTTAAAAGAAAAGTATAAAGGTACCAAGATGGCTCCTGCGTTTAACGCAATTCATACTTTTTTATACTTGCCAAATGAAACCACTCATGGTGGAACGCACATTAAGGCAGCAGATGATTTAAAACGTACCATGAATATTGTAATCATGGCTTTAGTGCCATGTTTAATATTTGGTATTTTTAATGCAGGTTACCAACATTATGCAGCTATTGATGCAGCAGCAGGAGTTATTAGAGAAGCCTCTTTATTTAGCAACTTTATAACTTGGGATAATTTTGTAGTTGGAGCTTGGACAGTATTACCATTGGTAATTGTATCTTATGGAGTTGGTCTTATTGTAGAGTTTATTTTTGCAGTAATTAAAGGACACGAAGTAGAAGAAGGTTACTTAGTAACAGGTATGCTAGTACCATTAATTGTTCCTGTTGATATTCCATTATGGATGTTAGCTGTAGCAGTTATTTTTGGTGTAGTAATCGGTAAAGAAGTTTTTGGAGGTACAGGAATGAACATCCTAAATCCAGCATTAACCATTCGTGCTTTCTTGTTTTTTGCATATCCAACATGGATGTCAGGAGATAAAGTATGGGTACATGAAGCGGTTGAACGTGCAGGAACTGCAGATGCAATATCAGGAGAAACATTACTTGGTGCTTATGCACAAAATAGTAGTCTTGCAGGTATTGATTATATGGATATGTTTTTTGGATTTATTCCAGGATCAGTTGGAGAAACGTCTAAGTTATTAATCATCATTGGAGCTTTATTTTTAATCTTTACAAAGGTTGGAAGCTGGAGAATTATAGTGTCTACTTTAATAGGTGCTTTAACAATGGGATTAATATTTAACGGAGTTGTATCTGCTGAATGGATTGGAGAATCTAGCAAATTTTACGGATTAATGAATGTACCATTCTGGCAGCATTTAATTATTGGTAGTATTTTATTTGGTGCAGTTTATATGGCAACAGATCCAGTAACTGCTTCTCAAACAAATAAAGGTAAATGGATTTATGGATTCTTAATTGGTTTCATTTCAATAATGATTCGTGTATTTAATCCAGCGTATCCAGAAGGTGTATTTTTAGCTATTCTATTAATGAATGTCTTTGCACCAACTATTGACCATTACGTAATACAAGGAAACGTAAAACGCAGAATGAAACGTTTAAAAGTTAAAACAGCATAATCATGGCAATGAACACAGATAAAAATTCATATACTGTAATATTTGCAATTGTAATGGTGCTTGTTGTAGGGTCTTTATTAGCCTTTACTGCAGCAACCTTAAAACCAAATATTGCTGAAAACAGAAGAATGGAAAAGCAACAGAATATTCTGTATGCTATGGGAGTTAATGGTAACGAAGGTGATGGAGACATAACTTTTGTATCTACAGACAAAGTTGCAGCAGATTTTTCAAAATACATTACTAAACAATTAGTAATTGAAAATGGTGTAGCTAAGGAAGATAATGAAGCTTATTTAATAGATATCAAAAAAGAACAAGCTAAAGCTAAAACAGGAGGAACAAGACGTTTACCTTTATTTGTTGGAGAAAAGGATGGTAAAACATTCTACATCGCTCCAATTAGAGGTAAAGGACTTTGGGATGCTATTTGGGGTTATGTTGCAATGGATGAAAACATGGTTGTTCAGGGTACATTTTTTGACCACGCAGGAGAAACACCTGGATTAGGAGCAAACATTAAGCAACGTTACTTCATGGACGATTTTTATGGTGAAAAATTACTAACTGATGCAGGTGTATTCAAAGGGATTACTGTAGCTAAAGGTAATAATGATCCTAAAAACGAAATTAAAGATGATTACGAAGTTGATGCATTAGCAGGAGCAACTATCACAGGTGATGGTGTGACAGCAATGATTAAAAAAGATTTAAGATTATATCAACCTTACTTCGAGAACTTAAAAAAACTAGCTAGCAATTAATTATGGGACTACTTTCAAAAAAAGACGCAAAGTTAATAACAGATCCTTTAGCAGATAATAACCCAATTACAATCCAAGTATTAGGTATATGTTCTGCTTTAGCAATTACCGCAGAGTTAAAAGCGTCGTTGGTAATGGGTATTGCTGTAATGTTTGTATTAGGAATAGGAAACGTAGTTATCTCTTTAATGAGAAACATCATACCTTCTAAAATCCGAATTATTGTTCAACTTATTGTAGTTGCTGCTTTAGTAATTATTGTTGATCAAGTGTTAAAAGCTTTTGCTTATGAGTTAAGTAAAACACTTTCGGTATTTGTTGGATTAATTATCACAAACTGTATTATTATGGGACGTTTTGAAGCTTTTGCTTTAGCAAACAAACCTTGGAGATCTTTCCTTGACGGAATTGGTAACTCTTTAGGTTATGCAGTCATCTTAATAATTGTTGGTTTTTTTAGAGAACTTTTAGGTTCAGGTACATTATTCGGAATACCAGTATTAGGAGATCCAATCGAGAAAACAGGAGTATATTCATTAGGATACGAAAACAACGGTTTTATGTTAATGCCTCCAATGGCATTAATAATTGTTGGACTTATTATTTGGGTACAACGTAGTAGAAACAAAGCATTAATCGAAGACTAAAAATATTATGGAACATTTAGAATTATTTTTCAAGTCGATTTTTATAGACAACATGGTATTTGCAGTATTCTTAGGAATGTGCTCTTACCTAGCAGTATCTAAAAAAGTAGCAACAGCTGTCGGATTAGGTGCAGCAGTAATATTTGTATTAGCAATTACAGTACCATTAAACTGGTTATTAGATCAATACATTTTACAACCAGGTGCTTTATCTTGGTTAGGAGCAGAGTATGCAGATTATGATTTAAGTTTCTTATCATTTATCATGTTTATTGCAACTATTGCAACAATGGTACAATTAGTAGAAATTGTGGTAGAAAAGTTTTCACCATCATTATATAACTCATTAGGTATTTTCTTACCACTTATTGCTGTAAACTGTGCCATCTTAGGAGGGTCTTTATTTATGCAATCTAGAGAAATCGAAACATTAGGCTTAGCCTTTAACTATGGTGTATCATCAGGTATTGGATGGTTTTTAGCTATTCTAGCAATTGCTGCAATTAGAGAGAAAATAAGATACAGTAACGTACCAGCACCTTTAAGAGGATTAGGTATCACATTTATCATCACAGGATTAATGGGAATAGGTTTCTTAAGCTTTGGAGGTATGCTAACTGGAGGAGATGAAGAAGCGCCTAAAAAAGAAAAAACAGTTAAAGTAGACACTAAAACTGTTGATACAAAAGAATTAGCTAACAATACTAAAATAGTAGAGTAACATGATTTTAGCAGCAGGAACATTAGGGACAGTAATAGCAACCGTAGCAGCATTTTTACTAATTACTTTAGTATTAGTAAGCTTACTGTTGTTTGTTAAACAAAAATTATCGCCATCTGGTCCAGTAAAGATTTTAATTAATGGCGAACGTGAAATTGAAGTCTCTTCTGGAGGTACTTTACTTTCTACATTAGGAAATAATAAAATATTCTTACCATCAGCTTGCGGTGGAGGAGGAACTTGTATACAATGTGAATGTCACGTTTTATCTGGAGGTGGAGAAGCTTTACCGACAGAAACTCCTCATTTTTCAAGAAAAGAATTAGCACATGGTGCACGTTTATCTTGTCAAGTAAAGGTTAAACAAGACATGGAGATTACAATTCCAGAAGAAGTATTCGGAATTAAAAAGTGGGAAGCTACCGTAGTATCAAACTACAACGTAGCAACTTTTATTAAAGAGTTTGTGGTAGAAATTCCTGAGGATATGAACTACAAAGCTGGAGGATATATTCAAATTGAAATTCCAAATTGTACAGTTAATTATTCAGATATGGATATCACTGCGCATCCAGAAGATCACCCAGGAGAGCCTAACAAGTTTGAGGCAGATTGGGATAAATTTGGTTTACGTCCTTTAGTAATGAAAAATGATGAGTTAGTTGAAAGAGCATACTCGATGGCTTCTTATCCTGCAGAGGGTAGAAGAATCATGCTTAACGTGCGTGTCGCAACTCCTCCTTTTGATCGTGCCAAAGGTGGCTGGATGGATGTAAATCCAGGTGTTGCTTCATCTTATATCTTTAATCAAAAAGTTGGAGATAAAGTAACAATCTCTGGGCCTTACGGTGAATTCTTTATCAACGAGTCTGATGCAGAAATGCTGTACGTTGGTGGAGGTGCAGGTATGGCTCCAATGCGTTCTCATTTATATGAGTTATTTAGAACTATTAAAACTGGTCGTAAAGTTACGTATTGGTATGGAGGACGTTCTAAAGCAGAGCTATTTTACATTCACTATT
Source organism: Olleya marilimosa CAM030 (assembly GCF_000518485.1). GTDB lineage: Bacteria > Bacteroidota > Bacteroidia > Flavobacteriales > Flavobacteriaceae > Olleya > Olleya marilimosa. The sequence goes on from NZ_KI912443.1 coordinate 317,728, forward strand.
TTAGAGCATTAGAAAAGGATTTCCCTAACTTCAAATTCTATATTGCATTATCAGATCCAACTGAAGCTGATAACTGGAAAATAAAATCTGATATTAATGATGAATCTGGTGATGGATTTGTTGGATTTATTCACCAAGTGGTAATTGACCAATATTTATCTAAACATGACGCTCCAGAGGATATAGAATTATACTTCTGTGGTCCACCATTGATGAATCAAGCAGTGCAAAAAATGGGTGAAGACTTTGGTATTGATGATGAAAACATCAGATTTGATGATTTCGGAGGATAAAATACTAGACTTCTAAGTCCTATAAATATTAAAGCCAGAACTTAATTGTTCTGGCTTTTTTTTGTTTGCAAAATTAGGGTGTTAAAGTTTCTTACTTTATTTATTATGTTTCGTAAATTCGGCAAAAAGTAACATTTTAACGTTTATTAAAATATCAATATGAACAAAATTACCCTTAAAGGTGCATTGGCCTTTTTATTATTAGGTACTAGTGTTTCCGCAGTAGGACAGATTCAAACTAGTAATGCAAGTTTAAATTCAAACCTTGAAGTTAAAAGAGGTCCATTTGAATTGACTGAAGCGACAAAACAGTCTATAGAACTGATTGGTTATGCTAAATGTTTAACCGATGAAAACGAAATCTTATTACAGCAAAAATATCCAAAGAGAGCTACAGATGCTCAGTTTGAAGAATGGTTAGCTCCTAAATTAGCTCAAATTCGTACTGAGAGAGCAAGTGGAAGAAGTGAGCAAGTTGTATATAATATTCCTGTAATTATTCATGTTGTACATGATGGTGATGCCTTAGGAACTGGAGAAAATATAACAGATGCGCAAGCCTTATCTCAAATTCAAGTAATGAATGAAGATTTTAGAAGGTTAGCTGGTACACCAGGAGGTATAAATAGTACTGGAGCTGCAGTTGATGTAGAGATAAATTTTTGTATTGCACAACAAGATGAAAGTGGTAATCCTACCACAGGAGTAGTTAGACACGTAATTACTCCGTACAGTAATAGTCAAACACCATCTAATACTGGTGATTGGGAAATTAGATCTGATGTGGAGACTATGAAAGCTAACACACAATGGGATCCTACAAAATATTTAAATATGTGGACCATACGTCCAGGAGGTAACCCTTTAGATGATAACGTTAATCCTGGATTAGGAGGATTATTAGGTTACGCACAATTTCCTAGTAACTCAGGATTAATTGGTTTAAGTACAAATGGAGGAGCAGCTAACACAGATGGTGTTGTCGCAGCATTTGACTCTATGGGAACTTTAGCTGAGGATGATGGTACATTTATGCTTAATCCAACTTATAACTTAGGAAGAACAATGACTCACGAAGTTGGACACTGGTTAGGTTTACGTCATATTTGGGGAGATAATTCTAACTGTGTTGGAGGTAGTTCAGCAGGAGATTTTTGTGCTGACACACCAGATTCTAATCAACCAAATTACTCTTGTGTAACCGTAGATAATTGTGTATCCGATGGCTTAGGTAATGACCAAGTACAAAACTATATGGACTATACACCAGATGCATGTATGGATACTTTTACTCAAGATCAAAAAGATAGAATTGTAGCAGTTATGCAGTCTAGTCCAAGACGTATGGAGTTAAATGCATCTAACGTATGTAATCCATCTCAGCCTACAATTAGTTTTACTACAGCAGCTCCTACTTCGGCATTAGAAGGTAGTGATTGTGATTTTGTAGATTATAATTTTGATTTAAATATATCTGAAGGTGGTGATGCAACAGCTACAGCTACATTGGTTGCTACAGGTACAGCAGTTGAAGGAGAAGATTTTGAATTATTAAATAATTCGGTTGTATTTGCAACAGGAGCAACTACTGCTACAGGAAGTAATGTAGTAACTTTAAGAGTTTATAATGATAGTTTTGTAGAAGCTGATGAAACAGTTATACTAAATGTAAATGTTACTACAACAGGTAGCACATTGGCTTCGGCAGCGACTCATCAATTAACAATATTAAATGATGATGCAGCAGCAGCATTAACAACTACTGTTAATGTTTATAGTAATAATTTTGATGATGGTACAGGTTTATCTGTATATGATAGAGATGGAGATGGTAACGCATGGTATGCAGGTGTTGGTGGTTTAGATGGTTTTGGAGATATTGTAGGTGATACAGCTCTTTCTGAGTCTAATGGTACACTTTTAAATACAGGACCAGGTGGATATACACCAGACCAATATTTAGTATCTGAAGCATTTACTATTCCAGCTAGTGCAACCAATGTTGCGGTATCTTATGTAGTTGGATCTTATAATACGAGTGGTGGTTATCAGGAACATTACTCAGTATATTATACCACTGTTAGTACTCCAACAGCGTATGCAGATTTAGAAGAGTTTGTATTAGAAAACGATAGAATAGTACCTGCTACAGGAACAGAGATTAGAACACACGATTTAACGCCTTATGCTGGTACAACAGGTAAAATTGTAATCAGACACCATAATACTCCTGGTGATGGGTTATTACTATTTGATACATTAAGTGTAGATGCTACTACTGGGACTTCTATTCAAACAGCAGAAAATTTTGCAACTATGGATCAATTAAGCTTAACAACTTCAGGAACAATAACATCAAGTGATGCTGTAAGTTCTGATTTAATGTTAGACATGACAAATAATGGGACAGAAGACTTTGGTTGTTTAGATGTATTTGTATCTAGAGCAGGAACTAGTGCACAAAGTTATAATGGTAATACAACACCAAACTTTTTTGCAGATAAAACGTTTACCATTACACCAACAAATGCTTTAACAAGTACAAATGCTGTAATCGAGTTTTACTTTACTAGTGCAGAATTAGCAGGTTGGGAAGCTGCAACAGGTCAAACTACTGCATCTTTAAGTATTATTAGAGAGCATGGGACAGAAGTAGAAGTTGTGCCAGCAGCAGTAACAGCTTTTGGATCAGAGTTTGTAGTATCTGGAACATTTACAACTGGAATTGACGGAACATTCTATTTTGGTGTACCTCAAGCTAGTTTATCTACTTCAGAGTTTGCTTTTGATCAATTTAGTGTTTATCCAAACCCAACTTCTGGAGCTATTACTTTATCAATAAGTACTACTGAAGATGTAACACTTACAGTTTATGATATTAGAGGACGTCAGATATTAAACGACAAGTATACTAACACAGGATCTTTATTTAATAAGACAGTAAATTTAAATGCTAAATCAACAGGAATTTATATTCTTAAAGTTGAAGCAGGTAATAAATCTGTATTTAAAAAGATTATTGTAAAATAATTTTAAGATAATTTTAAATATAAGCCCAATACGAAAGTATTGGGCTTTTTCGTTTTAAAGCTATATGAGAAAAATAATCCTTGTTATTTTAATATTTATAACCTTGTTACTTTTAGTCTACAAGCTTAATCCAAAACCTGTTAAGCAGTTTGTAAATAAGCTATCTAAAAGTGTTACATCATCAAATATTAATAAGGATAGTTTAACTATTGCGTCTAGGGTAAATCCTCCAAAAGGATTTAAAAGAGTTGATTATCCGATTGGAAGCTATCAGGATTATCTCCGGAATTATGCTTTAAAACCTTATGGCAGTAAAATTATTAATTATGATAATTCTGTTTATTATTGGCAAAAAGGACATGAAGGGATATTAGACATTAGTGTACCTAAAAATGGATTACAACAATGCGCAGATGCACTAATTAGAATAAGAAGTGAATACCTTTGGGAAACCAATAAAAAAGACCAAATAGGGTTTAATTTTACCTCAGGTCATTACTGTTCTTGGTCAGATTATGCTAAAGGATTTAGACCTAAAATAAATGGTAATAAAGTCACTTTTAGTAAGACTGCAACAGCAAATAATAGCAAGGCTAATTTTTATAAATATTTAAATTTAATATATACCTATTCTGGGACCTTATCACTTTTTAACGAGTTAGAGCCAGTAACTAAAGCAGACGATTTGCAAATAGGTGATATGCTAATTTTAGGTGGCACTCCTGGACATATTGTAATGCTAGCAGATCAAGTTGTAAACGATAAAGGTGAAAGCTTGTTTTTATTATTTCAAGGTAATACACCTGCACAAAGTGTTCATTTAGTAAAAAACCTTGAGGATGCTTCAATTTCTCCTTGGTATAACTTAAAAATGGATACTGTAATTCCAGTTTCAAATTTTACATTCTACAATTCTAAATTTGCACGATTTAAGTAATTTGTTAGTCGGCTTTTTTTCCGCGAAAGCGAAATAAACTTTATTTTTGTAGTATGAAAGCACTATCAAAACAAGAGTTACATAATCTAGCCATGAATCATGTAGGTAAAGACCTAGAGAAGCGTGGTTTTGAGTTTATAGCAATTAATAGTCAATTAAAAAGTAATCCGCAATTTGTAGTTATGGATAAAAATAAACAATACTTTTTTGTAATTGTTCGTGCTGTCTTATTACCAAATAATGCTAATAATTATGATGTAATTTGGATGGAATCTTTTAAGAAGCATGCTACAGACCATAATTCTAAAATACTATATGCTGGTGTTGGATTAGGGAATCCTAAGGGAGAAGACTTGCCTGTTTATTTAAATGAAGAATATTTAATAGAATATAATGGGATTCAATTAATTGAAACCAACCTAAATTAAGACTTATAATTTTCTTTTTAATTTACAACTCAGCCTAAATGAAACATTACACGCTTATATTTTCTATCCTACTTATCTTTTTTTCTTGTAAAAAAGAACCTCAATTACTAAAAGTGTCAGGTCCTGTGTTTGGTACAAGTTATAGTGTACAGTATTTTGATTTGGATGGCACAAGTTATAACAAACAATTTGATAGTCTGTTTGCAATTATCAATAAATCCATGTCTAATTATCAAGATAACTCTGATATTTCACGGTTAAACCGAAATGAAGAAGTTGACGTGGACGACCATTTTATAACCGTTTTTAAGGCATCAAAACAAATTTATCGCGAAACCGAAGGTGTTTTAGATCCAACTATTGGAAGGATTGTTAATGCTTGGAATTTTGGTTCAGAAAACAATACAATGACTCTAGATAGCGTCAAAATTGATAGTTTAATGCGTTTTGTAGGCTTAAACAGAGTTGGCTTGGTTGATCGTAAAATAAAAAAACCAGAAGCCTCATTTATAGATTTTAATGCGATTGCTAAAGGGTATGGCGTAGATGTAATTGCAGATTTTTTAGAATCTAAGAACATAAAAAATTATATCGTGGATATTGGAGGAGAGTTAAGAGCAAAAGGCATTAATATTAGCAAAGCAAAGGGATGGACTGTTGGTATTGAAAACCCAAATTATGATGGCTCTCAAAGCTACAACAAGACGTTAGTTTTAAAAGATCAAGCTATGGCAACTTCTGGGACATACCGTAAATTTAAAATTGACGAAAACGGAAATAAATACGCACACATTATAAATACTAAAACAGGTTATCCATCTAAAACCAATATTTTAAGTGTGTCTGTTATTGCACAAACCTGTATGATGGCAGATGGTTATGCAACTGCTTTTCAGGCAATGGGAATTGAAAAAGTGGATTACTTTATGGCAAAACATCCTGAGTTAAAAGCATTTTTGATTTTTGAAAACGATAAAGGAGAATTGGAGTCTAAAGCATTTAATAATTTTCCAGTTAATTAATCTTATTACCATTTAAATAGGTTTTTATACCGTTCGCTAATAATTTATAATTTAATAGCAGTCAATTTTGTAGCTTTGAGAAAAGCATAACTGATTGATCCATCGCTATTTTATATTATTTTTAGTCTTCCTCGCTTATCATACTGGTTTAGCGCAACAGCCTGTATCCATACATCTTACAGAAAAAGATGGTTTGCCTGACATAGAATTTTATGATTTACTAGAGGATAATAAAGGCTTTATTTGGTTAGCAGCAGATAAAGGTTTGTATAGGTATGATGGTAGAAACTATAAATTATTTACCAATCCAGATAAAAGAGGACGCTCGCTTTTTGGTTTAAAATTAGACAATCAAGGACGACTTTGGTGTAATAATTTATCAGGTCAATTTTTTTATGTCCAAGATGAGGAGTTAAAGCTTTTTGAGGATTATGGCCATATTAAAACGTTAGTAGATTTTAATATCTACGATAATCATTTAATAATTTATGAACCATCCAGAATAGTAACTGTAGATATTAGTACAAAAAGTATTACTGCGACATTAAATAGTTCGACAAGGTCTTATATGGTAGATTTAAACTACAACTCAAAAGGGTTTTATTATAATAAAAATAGTATAATATGTTTTTCTTCAACAGTTGATTTTCAAGATGCTAAAACTTTAAATAATTCACCAATTGCAGCATTTAATCAACGGGTTATAAGAAAATTTTTTGAATGGAATGACCAAATATATTATTTCAACCAATTACAAACAACTAGTAAAACTAGTTTGTATCAATTATTAGATGGTGGTATAATCGAAGTGGACATCCCAATACAACTTCAAAATGTCATTGTAATTCATTCTTATAACCTCAACAATAACTTATGGATTTTAACAAATAAAGGCATTTTTATATCTCAATTGGATAGTGATGTTTTAATAGTAAAAGAACATATTTTTAAAAACCAATATATCACAGATCTTGTTATCGATAAGGATAATAATTACTGGTTGTCAACGCTTAATAATGGTGTTTTTGTACTACCAAATAAGCAACTAAATAAAATAAATTTACCTGATAATGTTGGTGTACAAGCTATAGAGAAAGTTAATGATGATTTATTATACATAGCTACTAACTCAAATGAGGTTTTTAGTTATAACCTAAAAAAAAATAAATTTAAAAAATTACCAGAAAGCTTTAATAATAAGATATATAATATTTGCTATAACCCTTTAGCAAAGGACTTGTTAATGGTTGCGACTACGGATTCAAAAATTTATAATCTAGACACCAAGCAAAGTCAAAGCAGTAACCTGATTGTAACAAAATCAATTGATGTGTTGGATCATAATCAATATTTAATTAGTCTTCCACATTCACTTTCTATTTATAATAAAAATAAAGACTCTATTTATAATCTTAGGACATTAAGAAGCTATGGATCTGTATTAAATAAAACAAAAAGCAAAGCGTATTGTAGTTTTGTAGATGGCTTAGGTTGGGTAGATTTAAAGACTAATAAGTATAAAAAAATAACACATAATAACAGTCCTATTTATGCCTTAAAAATCGCGATAAGTCATGACGATATGGTTTGGGTTGCTGCAGATGAAAAAGGATTGTTAGGATTTAAAAATGATAGTTTAATAAAAACAATAAATATAAAAAACGGACTAGCATCAAACTTAATTAATGTACTAGTAGCAGATAAAAATGTAATTTGGATAGCTACAGATAAAGGCTTACAAAGCTATAATTATAAAACAAAAACATTAAATACTATTAATAAACAAGATGGTATAGACTCTTACAATATTAATGCTATTGAAGTCGTAGGAGATCAAGTGTTTTTTAGTTCAAATACTGGTTTGTATCAATTTAATAGTAATAAAATTAATACTGTTAGAAGTACTTCTCAACCTTATTTTACTAATGTATCCATCCAAGAAAGAGATACTATTATAAAGACGTCATATACCTTAAAGCAAACAGAAAGCGAAATTAGATTTGGATTTAATGTCAATGGATTTCAAACAAATCAATTTGTCGATTTTGAATATCAGTTAGAAGGTTATGATAAAAATTGGATAGCCTTAGACAACGGATTAAACTTTGTTAAATTTAATACATTGCCAGCAGGACAATTTAAATTTAATGTAAGAGCTAAAAATAGATCTCAAAATAATTACACAAATCCAATAAGCATTGCCTTAACAGTCCGTTTACCATTTTATAAAACCTGGTGGTTTTATCTATTGTTTTTACTAAGTTCTGTTGGGTTGGTTTGGTGGTACTATTCCCAAAAAACAAAACGATTAAATATCGCACAATTTCAAGCTTTAGAAAAAGCAAAGATCAATCAGCAATTGGTGTTTTCGCAATTAGAAAATTTGAGATCACAAATGAATCCTCATTTTATATTTAATGCCTTAAACTCTATCCAAGATTATATTATTTTAAACGAAAGTAAATTAGCGCGTCAATATCTAGTTAAGTTTTCTAGACTTATAAGGACCTATTTGGAACATAGTCAAGCCAATGAAATTACTTTAAATGAAGAAATTAAAACGCTTAGACTTTATCTAGAACTTGAAAAAGATAGATTTGATGACGATTTTAAATTTGAAATTAATATCCATCAAGATCTAGATTTAGAAAACACTTTTGTCCCAACATTATTTATTCAGCCTTATGTTGAAAATGCTTTAAAACATGGTTTACTTCATAAAAAAAACAATAAAAAATTAGTGCTCAATTTTAAACAGGATATTAATAATCAAAGTCTAATATGCGAAATTATAGACAATGGTATTGGACGTAAAGCATCCGCAATTATAAAAAACCAACGTCAAGATAATTACAAGTCTTTTGCAACCTCTGCAAATCAAAAAAGGATAGAGCTACTAAATCGTAGTCATAATAAAGCAATTACATTAACTATTGAAGATGTTATTAATGAAAAACATGACATTTGCGGTACAAAAGTGGTAATTAAAATACAAGTAACAGATTAAAAATTAGACAATGAAAGCGATAATTATAGACGACGAAAAAAGAGCTAGACGTATTTTGCGTACGCTGATAGAGGAGGAGTGTCCAGAAATTGTAACCATTTTTGATGCAGAAAATTTATTGGAAGGTGTAGCAATAATAAAATCAGAACAACCAGACGTCGTGTTTTTAGATATAGAAATGCCTAACCATTCTGGGCTTCAAATTTTAGAGTTCTTTAAAAATGATACTATTAATTTTCAAATCATTTTTACGACTGCTTACGGACATTATGCGATTGATGCGTTTAAGTTATCAGCTGTAGATTATTTATTAAAACCAATTGATATTGATGAATTAAAAATAGCAATAAATAAAGCATCTAATAGTTTAGAAGAAAATTTTATAAAAGAAAAGTTACTTAATCTAGAACGTAATTTTCAACAACTAGCATTAAATAAAATAGCTTTAGAAGTCCCAAAAGGAATACGATTTGTTTCGCATGAAGACATCTTGTTTTTTGAAGCAGATGGTGTTTACACTAAAGTGTTTTTGCAAAATGGTAAAACAGAATTAATTTGTAAAACGTTAAAACATTTTACAGAGCAATTAAGTAATAAACCATTGTTTTATAAACCGCATAGATCGTATTTAATTAATCTTAAGTACATGACAGAGATCACTAAAAAAGATGGCCTTCAAGTTATAATGAGCAATAACAAAAGCATTCCAATTGCACGAGACCGTAAGGATGAATTTATGGATATTATTAATCGTGTATTTTAAAATAACCATTCATTTACAAATACTTACCATTCACTAAAAAGTTTAAAAATTAAAGTCTATAGTTTAGCATTTTTGTTTCATAATTTTAAAATTAAATATATTATGAGAATAAAATTACTTTATGTCATGCTTCTAGTTAGTGGTTATGCTTTTGCGCAATTCCCATCAGATGCAACTAAGCACTATTCCTTTACAAATGGTGATATAACAAATCAAGTAGGTAGTAATTATGATTTGGTTGTTAATACAGGTTATGGGACTCCAACTTTTGTAGATGACCGTTTTGGTAATTCAAATTCCGCTGTCGACTTAAATAGTGGACATTATAACATGGGTGTAATGCCCAATCGTTCTGGTTATTCTGGTAACCAACTATCTTTAAGTTTTTGGATCAAATCGACTACAGATGGTATTTTATTTCATCAATACGATAATGTTCAAGAAAATGGCTGGATTTTAGGACTAACAGGTAATTCTATATTTTATAGGACTGGGTATTTTTGTTCCTATGGATTTTCTTGTGGTAGTTTTCCAGACAACCAATATATAGCTAGTAACGTTTTAGATAATAATTGGCACCATATTGTAGCTATTGTCGGAAAGGAAAATGATGGTGTTGATCAACAATATATCAAACAATTGTACATTGATAATGTACTACAACTCGACTTTGTTTTAACCACTGTGCCTTTTAACGGTGTTCAGGAAGTTGGAATGTTAAATAGTGGCGATTTATATAATGCTTTAACAGGTGGTACAACTGGTAATAATAGATACGACGGAGTAATGGATGATATTTATTATTTTGAGCGTAAAATTACAGCTGCCGAAGTAAATGCGTTGTATAATAATGGATTGGTAGTAGATATTCCAGATGCTAATTTAAAATCAAACTTGATATCTAATCCAGCCATCAACACTAATGGAGATAATGATATACAAACTGCTGAAGCCATAAATTATACAGGAGCTATTAATGTATCTAATTTAGATATAAGTAATAGTCAAGGTATCGAGGCATTTGTAAATATTACTAGTTTAGATATTAGTAATAATAATTTAGAATCTTTAGACTTATCATCCAATATTGCATTAACAAGTTTACAGGCTCAAAACAATAATTTAGTAAGTTTAAACATTAAAAACACAAATAATAATGCTATTAGTAATGCTAATTTTAATGTGTCAAACAACTACGCTTTATACTGTGTAGAAGTTGATAATGTCAGTTACAGTCAGGCAAATTGGACCAATGTTAATGCATACACAATTTTTTCTCTTGATTGTTATACAGCAATTGTTAATATTCCAGATACGTCACTTAAGACTAGTTTATTAAATAATATAACTATAAATAGTAATGGTGATTCTGAAATACAAGTATCTGAAGCTAAGGGCTTTACAGGAGGTGCTTACTTAGGGGTTAATGGGATCCAAAGCATAGAGGGTTTACAAGCTTTTGCATATATAACTAGTTTAGATTTAGATAATAACAATATCTCTAACATGGACCTGAGAGCGCATAAATACTTAACCAATATATACATTAGTAATAATCCATTAATGACTTTAAATATCGATGGATTAAAATTAGCTACTTCCATTGTAGTAAGTTATACAGGGTTAACAAATATTGATGTATCAAGTATTACTAACTTGCAATATTTTGAAGCCCAATATGTACATAACTTAGGTAATTTAGATTTTTCTTCAAATTTGGATGTAAATTATATTTACGTTAGTGGTAATTCTCTAGCAAATATTGATTTAAGAACAGGAACCAATGTGGCCAATAATTTATATATAGAAACTATTGGGTCGCCTAATCTGACTTGTATTTTTGTTGATGACCCTTCATTTAGTCAAAGTAATTCTTTTAAAAATTCAATTACCGAATTTTATCAGTTAGATTCAGAGTGTGCTAATTTTACATTAAACATAGAGGATTTTCAAATTCAATCTAACTCAATCTCATTATACCCAAACCCAACAAAATCTACCTTAAATATAAAAACAGCAGCAGCTATTTCTAATATATCTGTCTATTCATTATTAGGAAAACAAGTTATTAAAACTAACTCTAAAACTTTAAATGTTTCTAGTCTTTCAAACGGTGTTTATCTAATAAAAATATTGGATGTAAACGGAAATCAACATGTAAAGCGATTTGTAAAAGAATAAAGCTATCTATTAATTTTATAAAAAAGGAAAGTCAATTTGGCTTTCCTTTTTTTTGTTGCTATTCATTAATAAAACCTTACCATTCACAAAAAAGCAGAAAATGGATTACTATTATCGCTTCATATTTGTATCAAACCAGAAACAAATATATTATGAAGTACATTATTTTATTTTTTATTGCATTAGTAACCACAAGTACATTTGCTCAAAACACAATTTTCGAAAATTTAGAACAACATGGAGATAGTATTACCTATTTAGAATATGGAGCTATTAGAAAAGATAATAAAGGCAAGCTTTACGCACATCTTAATCCAGGAAAACAACCAGAAGAAGTACAGATAAAAATAAGAAGACACGAAAATATCCCTTGTGGTATTGAAATCTTATCTATTTCAGAAGATGGAAAACAATCTGTAAAATATTGGCAAGATATGACTAAACAAACCTATATAGATCTAATTAACTACCCATTTACCTCTATTGCGTTTCATAATGGGTATTATGAAGGTTATGTGGCAATAGGTAACTACGTGTTTTTTCTTAAAGGCTTTAAAAGTAAAACCGAATTCTCAGAGATTAGTCGTGTTTATGTATTAAAAGGTACAACACCAGATGGAGAAGAACCAGCAAAAAAGAAAAAGAAGAAAAAGTTTGGCAAATTTTTAAGTAAAGTAAAAGACGTTGCTTTAAACACAAAGTCCGAAGTGGATTATACCAAAGCACCAGAGTATAAAGCATTGATGTCTCAGGATAATAAAAAAATGATTACCGATTATTTAGTGGCAATGAAAGCAAAACAAGCAGCTCACACAACAACTGCTAAAGAAGAAGCAGATTTAGAGATTGTAAAAGCTGAAGGTGAAAAATATGCGGAGTACATTAAGACTAAAAACAATGCCTACTGGCAAAGTCCTGAAGGTCAAAAAACACTCAGAGTTTGGAAATTAAGAGACCAGCATAAAGCAAGTTGTCCTAAAACAGCAGAATCGTGTGACAGTTCCTATCATTAATAAAGACGTTACTAATAATCTAAAAATTCAACTAATTATGAAAAATTTTAAAACACTATTGTTATTATGCTTAACTGTATTACTGTTTAATTGTAATGCAGACGACGATCAAGCACAAGTAAATAATAATCCAAGTGATTTTACCTTAACAGAAGGTGTAGCTACAGCAGATGGCATAACTTTTAATTGGACTGCATCTGTAGATCCTGATAATCAGGATGTCGTTTATGCAATTTATTTAAACGGAGATTTATTATCCGCTAACTTAACTGTATTGACTTATATTATAGACTATAATTTATTTGTAGGAGGAGAGGATACTATTGTAGTTATAGCTTCCGACGGTTTTGGAGGTGTTACTGAACAGCAGATTATTGTTAATTTGATATCGTAATCAAATAAGACTAAAATAAAAAAGGCTACTTAAATGTAGCTTTTTTTATTTTAAAATATATTAACTATCAATAACAACCAACCTGTCACTAAAAGTAAACCACCAATTGGTGTTATAGGACCTAAAAATTTCAACTTTTTACCTTTAGCATCAGATAAAATTAAACCATAAATACTAAACGAAAACAGCAGTATTCCAATAACAAAGCACCAATAAATAGCAGTAGTCATTGGTCCTTGACCATAGCCAATAGCTAATAAAACTATAGCGTGATACATTTGGTATTTAACACCAACCTCAAAACTATGTAATTGATCTTTAGATAAAATCTTTTTTAAAGCATGAGCTCCAAATGCTCCAAAAATAACAGATAGCATACCAAATACAGCACCTGTTGCAATTAATACTTGTGCAGTCATAATTTATAATTTTAGGTTATTGTTTTTTATAAACGACAGGTATAATTTCGCCTTTTGCTAAGCAGTATTTTTCTATCGCTTTCGCGGAAAGTTTGCCAGTATAATCTACTTCATTGACCATAAAACCAATGTCTCTTAGTTTATTAAAGTAGTCGTAGCCATATACACGTACATGATCATATTGACCAAAAATTTCAGCACGTTCTTTTTTATCAGTAATACTATCGTCCTCAAAAGTGGTTTGTCTACTTAAATCTTGCGGAATTTGAAATATGCCATAACCACCAGGTTTCATAACACGATATAACTCTTGCATAGCTTTAGTGTCATCAGGAATATGTTCTAGCACGTGATTACACAAAATAATATCATAAGTGTTATCCTCAAACGGAAGATTACAAATGTCTGCTTTTACGTCTGCAATTGGAGATAGTAAATCTGTTGTTGTATAATCAATATTGTCTAAGGCTCTAAAGCGTTTTAAAAAACATTGCTCTGGTGCAAAATGTAGTACCTTTTTTTGATTTGTAAAAAAATCGGTTTCGTTTTGTAAGTATAACCATAGTAACCTATGGCGCTCTAAACTTAAGGTGGAAGGTGACAAAACGTTATTGCGTTGTGTGCCATAACCATATGGTAAAAAGCTTTTAAAGCTTTTGCCATCAATTGGGTCTGTAAACGTATTTCCTTTTAAAAAAAAAGCTAGAATAGGACGCACTACGTAACTAAGCCTTATTAGTAAAGGTCTAGGTATTAGGTTTAATATAAGTTTAAATAGTTTTTTCAAAGGACTTAAGCTTCAACTGCTTCGTGTGCTGTTATTAAGTTGTAAATACCATCCCATAATCCAATACGATAATTTAAAGCTTGTTTAGAAATTTCTAAAACATCTTCCCATTTATTGGTGTCATCACCACAAAGTTCTTCAATCATTTTTAAAGATAAAGGTCCATGCTCATCACCATCTAACTCGATATGACGATTTAAATAATAGGTTAGTTTGCTATAGGTATCTTGATTTGTTTTAGATTGATTTATAATCTGAAAAAACATATCAGGTATTACATCTTCACGACCAAAAGTAAATGCAGCTGCTATTTTATGGGCTTGATTTGTTTCAATAATTTTGAATGTAAATAGTACAAACGCTATAGTTTCAGGATTCAATTGGACTTTGTTTAAAGCCTGGTTAATTGAAATTCCTTGTTGTAAACAGGAAATTAAATGATGAATTTGAGTGGTATTAGCTTCAATTTGTTGCATTGCTTCCAAATACATTTCAAAGTGGCTTTTTGCTTCGCCTAACTCATTTACATCACTTTCTTCACCCAAAACTATTTCATTTATAAATCTAGCAGTGGATGGATTTGCAACCGGAACCCAAGGTAATGTTGTCGTTGTTAATTTATTTTGAAGCGCTTTTAGTAGCGACATAAAATCCCAAACAGCAAACACATGTTGTTCCATAAACAGCTTAACATCTTCAATGTTAGCTAAAACAGAATATAATTTGTGAGTATTTAATGCTTGTCTTAAAGGCTGAAGTTGATCTTCTAAATAACTAATGGACATCTTTATATTTTATAAAACTAATGGGTTTTGTCTAAACTCGTCTTCTTCATTGCTAACAATTCCTAAGGCATCATAGATGTATGCAAAGGTCGATAACAACTCAGGTTTACCATCTACGATAGCAACATCGTGCTCAAAATGTGCACTTGGTTTACCATCTAATGTTGTGATGGTCCAACCATCTCTATGTTGTTTAATACGTTGTGTACCAAGATTAATCATAGGCTCAATAGCCACAACCATCCCTTCAATAAATTTTTTACCACGACCACGTTTTCCGTAGTTTGGCATTTCTGGGTCTTCGTGCATTTTAGTTCCTAAACCATGACCTACTAACTCGCGTACAACACCATAGCCATGATCTTCGCAATATTTTTGTATGGCATAACCAACATCACCAACGCGATTACCAACTTTAAATTCTTTAATACCAACGTATAAAGACTCTTTAGTGACTTGTAATAATTTTTCGGTTTCTGGGTCTATTTCGCCTACAGCAAAAGTATAAGCATGATCACCATAATATCCATTTAAAATAGAGCCACAATCAATAGATATAATATCTCCATTTTCTAAAGGTGTATTATTTGGAATACCATGTACCACTTGAGAGTTTGGACTCATGCACAAGGTGTTAGGAAAATCATATAATCCTAAAAATCCTGGTACAGCACCTAAATCTCTGATGTGTTCTTCAGCAATTTTATCTAATTGTAAAGTGGTAACACCTGGTTTTACAGCTTTTGCAACTTCACCTAATGTTTTAGAAACAACTAATGCTGCTTCGCGCATTAACTCTATTTCTTCTTTTGTTTTTACTATAATCATGGTTAAAAAAAATATGTGCAAATATACTTAAAATAAACTGCTTATTTTATTTTGAGGACATGACATTTAGCAGGTTTTAAAGTATTTTGATGTATTATTTTTGTACTCTAAATTTTAAAATTATGTTTACATCAGTCACAGCAGAAGACGCTGTAAAAGTTATAAAATCTAATGATCGTGTTTATATTCAGGCTGCAGCAGCTGCACCTCAGTCGTTAATTCAGGCAATGACTAAAAGGCATGAAGAGTTAAAGCATGTAGAGGTTTGTCACTTACATACCGAAGGAGAAGCACCTTACGCTAATCCAGAATTAAAAGATAGTTTTCATGTTAATTCATTTTTTATTGGAAAAAACGTTAGACATACTTTAAGAGCAGGCAATGGATCCTACACACCTGTTTTTTTAAGTGAACTACCTGTATTGTTTAAAAGAAACATTATTAATTTAGATGTGGCTTTTATACACGTATCTGTACCAGACAAACATGGATATTGCTCTTTAGGTGTTTCTGTTGAAGCGACTTTAGCAGCAATTGATAATGCAACAACGGTTATTGCGCAAGTAAATAAATTTATGCCAAGAACACATGGAGCAGGTATTATACATGTGTCCGAAATTGATACGTTTGTAGAAAGCCATCAGCCTTTACCAGGACATAATATGGTTTTACCCAATGCTATAGAAAATACTATTGGTGATTATGTGGCTAATTTAATAGAAGACAGAAGCACCTTACAAATGGGAATTGGATCTATTCCTAATGCTGTACTTACAAGATTAACAAATCATAAAGATTTAGGGTTGCATACCGAAATGTTTTCTGATGGTGTTATTGATTTAATTTTAAAAAATGTAATAAACGGAAACTATAAAGCTATTAACAGAGGACGTGCTTTGTCTACCTTTTTAGTAGGATCACAACGTTTGTATGATTATGTTGATGATAATCCTTTTGTTGAAATGCGTGCATCAAATTATACTAATGATGTATCAATTATTAAACAAAACCCTAAAATGGTAGCTATTAATAGTGCAATAGAAGTTGATGTTACTGGTCAAGTTTGTGCAGATAGTATTGGTGCACATATGTACTCTGGTGTAGGAGGACAAATGGATTTTATTAGAGGTGCATCTTTAAGTGATGGTGGAAAAGCAATTATAGCACTACCATCGGTTACTAAAAATGGAATTAGCCGAATTGTCCCAACATTAAAACCTGGAGCAGGAGTGGTTACAACACGATCGCACGTGCATTATGTGGTTACAGAATATGGTGTTGCTAATTTATATGGAAAAACCATAAAAGAACGTGTAAAAGCATTAGTTAATATAGCACATCCCGACCATCGAGAACTTATTGATAGACAGTATTTTGATTTAATAAAGTACTGATTTTAAAATTTAAACCAACCTTTTTTCTTTGGTTTAGGTATTTGGGGAGTGTCATTAGTTAACATCTGATAGATTTCTCCCCAACCTAATATACCACCTATATTACGGTCGTCAATAAAAAGGTCTGCGTTGATTTTTCTACTTACTTCATTATTAAAGGTTTCTTCAGGAAAACTTTGGTTTACAGCATAAAAGGTAATCCCATTATCATTACAAAAAGTTACAGCTTCATCTAACTTTTTACCATGTCTGTAAGTCCATAAAATTAATCTGTGACCATCAGCTTGTAAACGTTTTAAAGTTTCAAAAGCAAAAAGACGTGCTTCACCAATGCCTGGATAAGCGTCTTCTACTATGGTACCATCAAAATCTACTGCAATTATAAGTCCTTTAGAAAGCTTCATTTAATATAAAAATTGAATTCAAAAATACAATAATTATTGGTAAAGTAAAGGGTAATCTTAATAGTGGTACTTCAATTAATGAAACTCAAAATTAATTAAATTGGAGTTCTCGATACACTTTTTTCGTGCCTCAAAAAGCACTCGAACTGACGTATGAGTAGAATAAGGTGTATTATAAATTGGGTTGTTTTTTAGCTTTCCTCTTTTTTTAAGAGCAGTATGATTTTTTCTTTCACTTTAAAAGAAATAAAAAGAAAGAGGAGTTAAGTAATACTAAGACATTATAAATGTTTGATTTAGTTTTAATTTTTGAAACAAAAAAAACGTCCTATCGATTATAATAGAACGTTTTTGATATTTAATATTGAATTTTTGCTACACTAAGCTATGACAAGTCATTGCTTTTGGTTGTTCTACACCCATTAATTTTAGTATAGTTGGAGCCATATCTCCTAAAACACCATCTTTAATTGTTTTTAATTCTTTATCAATTAAAATAAGTGGTACTGGATTAGTTGTGTGTGCTGTATTTGGAGATCCATCAGGATTAATCATTGTTTCGCAATTACCATGATCGGCAATTAGTAGTGTTGTATAACCATGTGCTAAAGCAGTAGTGACCACTTTTTCTACACATTTATCTACAACCTCACAAGCTTGAATTGCAGCAGACATTGATCCTGTATGACCTACCATATCTCCATTTGCAAAATTTAAACATACAAAGTCTGTGGTTTCTTTCTCTAATTCTGGGACTAATGCATCTGTTAATTCAAACGCAGACATTTCTGGTTTTAAGTCATAAGTAGCAACTTTAGGCGAATTTTTTAAGATGCGACTTTCTCCTTTAAAAGGTGTTTCTTGTCCTCCAGAAAAGAAAAATGTCACATGAGGATATTTTTCAGTTTCAGCAATTCTTATTTGTGTTTTGTTATGCTTTTCTAATACTTCACCTAAGGTTTCAGTAATGTTGTCTTTGTCAAAAATGACTTTTATTCCACTAAAGGCATCACCATAATTGGTCATTGTGACGTAGTACAAATTTAATTTATGCATGTTTTGCTCATGATGGTCGTTTTGGTATAACGCATCTGTTAACTCACGTCCACGATCCGTCCTAAAGTTAAAAAAGATAACCACATCGTCTTCTTTAATGGTAGCTAACGGAAGGCCTTCAGCATTCGATTTTATGATTGGCTTAATAAACTCGTCAGTAATATCTGTATCATAATGATTTTGCACACTTTGTGGTAAGTTATTAGATAGTTCTCCTGTTCCATTAACTAAAGCATCGTATGCTAATTTAATGCGTTCCCAACGATTATCACGATCCATAGCATAGTAACGACCTGTTAAACTAGCAAGTTTAGTGTTAGTGTTTAAAGTGAAATCTTCTATATCTTGAACAAATCCTTTTCCTGATTTTGGATCCACATCACGACCATCTGTAAAGGCATGTATAAATGCATTTTTTACGCCTGAAGCTTCAGTTGCAGTAATTAGTCCTTTTAAGTGGTTAATGTGGGAGTGTACTCCACCATCACTTAATAATCCTAAAAAATGAACGTTTTTATTTTCCGCTTTAGCGTAATTAAAAGCGTCAATTAATACTTGTTCTTGTGCTAATGTATTGTTATCAATTGCTAAGTTGATTTTTGCTAAATCTTGGTATACAATTCGTCCTGCACCTAAATTCATATGACCAACTTCGCTATTACCCATTTGACCTTCAGGTAAGCCAACGTGTAAACCATCTGTACGTAATTGTGCGTTTGGGTAATTATGATATAAACTATCTATAAAAGGTGTGTTAGCATTATCTATTGCAGAGACTTTTGGGTCAGGAGATTTTCCCCAACCATCTAAAATCATTAAGATTACTTTTTTGTTCATTTTATTAGATTTTGTTTATACAAATATAAAAACAAAAGTCCTGCGATTGCAGGACTTTAAAGCTTATTTACTATAACGTTTTAGTTAAGACTATACTTTTTAATAGACGCTCTAATATGCTCTATACGGTTGTCTGGATCAGGATGTGTGCTTTGCATTTCTGGTTGTCTGTTAGGTCCTGCTGCACGTTTTAAAATTTCCATTACATCTATCATTTCTTCAGGATTATAGCCTGCACGAAGCATAAATCGGACACCTAAATCATCGCTTTCTAATTCGTCATCACGACCATTGGTTAATAATTTGGTCATTCCGTACTGTTGAATAAATCCACCAGCATCAGCACCTACAGATCCTGCTGTAGATAACCCTTGCCACAATTCTGAATTAGCAATACGTTCGGCACTGTGTTTTCCTAAAACGTGACCAATTTCGTGACCTAAAACGCCAGCTAATTGGTCTTCGTTTTCTAATTGAGAAAATAAGGCATAGGTTATAAAAATTTGTCCTCCAGGTAATGCAAATGCATTAATAGTGTTAGGATCTGCTAACAAATGGAATTCGTATTTATAGGGTGTATCTTTAGCAATACTGTTGTTTACTAGTTTGTTTCCAACATTGTCTACTAAAGCTTGATAATTTTCATTTGGATATAAACCACCATGTTGAGCAGCCATTTGATCACGACTTTGCAAACCCATTTGGATTTCTTGATCAGGAGTCATGGATATGGCTTGTTTTTTACCTGTGTATGGATTTATTTCTTGTTGACTACAATATTTAAAGCCAAAAAAAGCAGCAATACATAAGCCTATTAGAAGTCTTCCTTTTAAGTTTCCTCTCATTATATTATATAAATTAATGTTACAATTTACAAAAGTTCTGGGTTAATATCTAAAATATTTTGAGAGATGTATTTGTTAATGAAATCTGCTGTAAATGAGTCGATTCCTGATAATCCTTCAGTTTTTAATATTTCAGAAATATTTAATTTTTTGTAAGCTTTTAAATATGTAGCAGAAAGTGCTTTATAGCTAAAATGCCAAGGTTCGTATTTAAAACCTTTGCGATTAGCATTATCTGTATACACCAAATAAAATCCATAAGTTGAAGCATTTGTGTCCATCCATTCTTTTAGCTTGCAATATGGACCATTATTGTGATAGTTTTTAGGTAATAAAACGTTTTTTGGTTGCTTAACATTGGTTTGGTATATGTCAATATCTGTTCCCCAATGATGACGAGATGTCCCAGGAATTGTAGAGTATTCTATTATTTTTTTGATGTTATCAAGATCAGATAATCCTTTTGCTTTGTTGTTATTAAATTTGCGTTCCCAAATGCGTTTTTGATGTGCAAAACTTCTATAACTTGAAATTGCACCAATACTAATTCCGTCTTTTAATGCTGCTACTTGCATTTTTTTAAATGATAGCTGTGCTTCTTCTCTTAATTTATAACCGTTGCCAAATAATTGAGGGTTACCTTTTCCTATTAATTCTTGTTCAGAAATAGTAGATTGGTTAAATGCGAATTGTGGTATTGTAGCAATTAAAATTAAACTAAAAGCTATAAAGTTTAATAATGTGTTTTTTATCATTTTAAAGATTTATGCATGACGTAATGTGGGCCAACTTCTGGGATGTCAAAAATTTCTCCAATAGTTTCAAATCCGTTATTCTTATAAAAGTCTAAAGCTACTATTCTTGCGTTAAACCATAATCTATCAACTTGTTTGGTTTTTAAAAAGTCTACACCAAAATTTAAAAGTTGTTTACCAAAATGCATGCCTTGATAATTATCTAATACACCCATAGCACGTAGTCTATATTGTTTTGAATCGTTAAATAATGTAGAATGATCTGACACAAAAGTGCAAACTGCAACTAGTTTGTTTTTGAAATATAATCCAAAATGAAAGGTGCTTTCTAGATCATCTTGGTCTATAAAGCAAGCTTCAATTGGTTTGCCTTGTCTTAGTACAGCATGTCTTATGGGAATAGTATCAATACCAGCAATTGGTTTTATTACTAAATCTTGATTTTGTGTCTGATTTAAATTATCAAGCATAAAGTTTTAACTCTTTTTTTATTAAAATTACACATCAAAATTAATCTATTTTAAACAAAACTTTAGCAATATTTGTAGTCTATAGATTAATTGAAAGTTAAATATGGACTTCGGTATTTAGTAATTTTTTGGCCTTTATAAAATAACCCTACGTATAAGTTTAATTATCACGAAGGGTTAATTTTTAATTTATATTAATTGTAAAGGTTTAATAGGTAATGTAAATATATCCCGAATAACTTTTATCCTCTTCTGTAAGTTTTAATACGTAAAAATATGTGCCTACAGGTAGTTTTTCCCCTTGATTACCGACTACTTTTTTGTTAGACACACCATTAAAGGTGTTGTCGTAGTTTTCTGCTTCATAAACAATTCTTCCCCATCGATTAAAAATTTGTAGATTATTTTTAAACAACTCGACACCTTCTATTATAAAGTTTTCATTTAATCCATCATTATTTGGGCTTATACCATTGTAAACAGTAAGTCCATCGCTACCAATTAAGGCTCCAAAAGTTATAATTTCATAATCTTCAGGAGTAAATACAATGGAGCTAATAGTTCCATTGTTTAAATCACCAGTTGTAGCAGAATTGCCTAAATCTAACCATCGGTTTTCAGCTTTACTCCAACCAACCACTCTTAAGTTAATAAGGTCGTTTACTAAATTGTCTATTTGACTTTCTTGATCCCAAGTTAATGTTACATAGGTTTCAACACGTCCATTAAAATCCCAAAACTCTTCAGTGTTTACTGCATTAATAATGCCCTCAGAGTTACTGGTGTCAAAAGTATTAACAAAAGTAGAAGGGAAGTTAGGGTCCTCGTTAAAATATGCAGCACTAAATTTTTCTAAAGATAATTGTGCAGGTGTAATTAACGGTCTGAGTTTATCGTCCTGTCCAATAGGGAAATTAAACGACTCTGTGCTAGAAACAGATGCATAACCATCAACATGTCTTAGATCGTCCTCTAACGTATATATTGCATTGTCAAGATAGTCAAGTGATACTTCTGGAGTTTCGCGAGGAGTAATAATATCTCCTATTAGATAATCTATTCCATTAGTGACTTGCGTGTTAATCTCTAAGAATAGATGGTTGTCAACAGCGACTTCCATATCGAAAAATTTTGGAATACTTGTCCCAGAAATAGTTAAAGAGTTGTCTTCATTATAAAAACCAGCAACGCCTAAGTTATCATTAAACATCCCATCATTTTCTAAGTTTACATGAAAGCCCATTTGACCTTGATCGTGTATCTGTAAGTTTCCAAAATTGTGAAGTGCATTTTGTGCTAACGCACTTTGTGAAAACATTATCGCTAACACTATTATAAATTGATGTAGCTTATTCATATGCTGTAAAAATTACAAGTATATTTTCGGTTCTATTATCTACGTTTATAGTAAATCCTGTAGGATTGAATGAAACAAAACTAGCAGAAGTTAATCCTAAATTATCTCCATTATTATTAGAGTATCGTATCCCTATACAGTGAGAACTTGAAGCGTAACGTGAAATATCATTAATTGAAGATCCGCTACCTCCAACGTATATGACTTGTTGAGTAGTACCTCTAACATATCCTGTCATAGATCCAAAAGAATTATTAAAACCATTATTGTTGTTACCCAATCCATTGTCTGCATTTATATTTTCGCTCTCAACATTCGGATAAGCCTGAAAACTTATTTGTGAGGGTTGAAAAGGTAGTCCTGTTATTGTTTGATTACCTGTAGCCGAAATTATAAAGTGGCCAATATAAGTACCTGATGGACCAACAGGACCTTGTGGACCAGTAGCACCATCAGCACCATCAGTTCCTGG
>NZ_KI912443.1:341724-374382 GCF_000518485.1 Olleya marilimosa CAM030
ATAGCAGTTTCGTTAGCGGTAATAGCAGAGTTTTGAGTTGTTTGCTCAGCTTCTAAAGCATCAATACTATTTGTGTTAGTTGTAATATTTGCAGTGTTATCTGCAATAGTCGTGTTTTGTGTGATTTGCTCAGCTTCTAAAGCATCAATACTATCTGTATTTGTTGTAATATTTGCAGTATTGTCTGCAATAGTAGTGTTCTGCGTGATTTGCTCAGCTTCTAAAGCATCAATATCATCAGCGTTCTCTGTGATTTGAGATTGCAATGCTGAATCATCAAAAGGTGTGACGCTTAAATCGAAGTCGTTACCATTAGCAGAAACCGTAACAGAACCATCCGTTGACTCTACAGTTTGTAACTCGTTAGTTGCGTCTGTATCTTCATCAGTAGTAATGTGGTTCGCAATAGCAGTTTCGTTAGCAGTTATAGCAGAGTTTTGCGTGATTTGTTCAGCTTCTAAAGCGTCAATACTATCTGTGTTGGTTGTAATATTTGCAGTATTATCTGCAATAGTTGTGTTTTGTGTGATTTGTTCTGCTTCGATAGCATCAATATCGTCTGCATTTTCTGTGATTTGAGATTGAAGCGCAGCATCATCAAAAGGTGTTACGCTTAAATCAAAGTCGTTACCATTAGCAGAAACCGTAACAGAACCATCAGTAGATTCTACCGTTTGAATTTCATTAGTTGCATCAGTATCTTCATCAGCAGTAATATGGTCAGCAATTGCAGTTTCGTTGGCAGTAATAGCAGAGTTTTGTGTGATTTGCTCAGCTTCTAAAGCGTCAATACTATCTGTGTTAGTTGTAATATTTGCAGAGTTATCTGCAATAGTAGTGTTTTGTGTGATTTGTTCTGCTTCGATAGCATCAATATCGTCTGCATTTTCTGTGATTTGAGATTGCAATGCTGTATCATCAAAAGGTGTTACGCTTAAATCGAAGTCATTACCATTAGCAGAAACCGTAACAGAACCATTAGTAGATTCTACCGTTTGAATTTCATTAGTTGCGTCTGTATCTTCATCAGTAGTAATGTGGTCAGCAATAGCAGTTTCGTTAGTAGTTATAGCTGAGTTTTGCGTGATTTGTTCAGCTTCTAAAGCATCAATACTATCTGTGTTAGTTGTAATATTTGCAGTATTGTCTGCAATAGTTGTGTTTTGTGTGATTTGTTCGGCTTCAATCGCATCAATATCATCTGCGTTTTGTGTGATTTGAGATTGCAATGCTGTATCATCAAAAAGTGTGACGCTTAAATCGAAGTCGTTACCATTAGCAGTTACAGCAACAGAACCATCAGTAGATTCTACCGTTTGAATTTCATTAGTTGCGTCTGTATCTTCATCAGCAGTAATGTGGTCAGCAATAGCAGTTTCGTTAGCAGTAATAGCAGAGTTTTGCGTGATTTGCTCAGCTTCTAAAGCGTCAATACTATCTGTGTTAGTTGTAATATTTGCAGTATTATCTGCAATAGTTGTGTTTTGTGTGATTTGCTCAGCTTCGATAGCATCAATATCATCAGCGTTTTGTGTGATTTGAGATTGCAATGCTGTATCATCAAAAGGTATGACGCTTAAATCAAAGTCGTTACCATTAGCAGAAACCGTAACAGAACCATCAGTAGATTCTACCGTTTGTAACTCGTTAGTAGCATCAGTATCTTCATCAGCAGTAATGTGGTCAGCAATAGCAGTTTCGTTAGCGGTAATAGCAGAGTTTTGAGTTGTTTGCTCAGCTTCTAAAGCATCAATACTATTTGTGTTAGTTGTAATATTTGCAGTATTGTCAGCTATAGTTGTATTTTGAGTAATCTGTTCTGCTACAATAGCATCAATATCATCAGCGTTTTGTGTGATTTGAGATTGCAATGCTGTATCATCAAAAGGTGTTACGCTTAAATCAAAGTCGTTACCATTAGCAGAAACCGTAACAGAGCCATCAGTTGACTCTACCGTTTGAATTTCATTAGTTGCGTCTGTATCTTCATCAGCAGTAATGTGATCAGCAATAGCAGTTTGATTAGCAGTAATAGCAGTGTTTTGAGTTGTTTGCTCAGCTTCTAAAGCGTCAATACTATTTGTGTTAGTTGTGATGTTTGCAGTATTATCTGCAATAGATGTATTTTGAGTAATCTGTTCGGCTTCAATCGCATCAATATCATCTGCATTTTCTGTGATTTGAGATTGGAGTGCAGTATCATCAAAAGGTGTTACACTTAAATCAAAGTCGTTACCATTAACAGAAACCGTAACAGAGCCATCAGTAGATTCTACCGTTTGTAATTCGTTAGTTGCATCAGTATCTTCATCAGTAGTAATATGGTCAGCAATAGCAGTTTCGTTAGCAGTTATAGCAGAGTTTTGTGTGATCTGCTCAGCTACTAAAGCATCAATACTATTTGTGTTAGTTGTAATATTTGCAGTATTGTCTGCAATAGTTGTGTTTTGTGTGATTTGTTCTGCTTCGATAGCATCAATATCATCAGCGTTCTCTGTGATTTGAGATTGCAGTGCAGTATCATCAAAAGGTGTGACGCTTAAATCGAAGTCATTACCATTAGCAGAAACCGTAACAGAACCATCCGTTGACTCTACAGTTTGTAACTCGTTAGTAGTGTCATTATCATTATCAGCTATAGAGAACGTAGTAGAGACATTATCTTCATTTATATAAGTAAATGTTTGGTTTCCGTTGTCTGTAAGTGAAGTTGTAGTTTCTAAGGCTGAAACATCAATTGTGATTGGGTTTCCGTCATTATTACTAAATGTATAAGTTCCATCAGTGTTTTCGGTTAAAGTAGCTTTACTAACTATATCAATAGTTCCATTAGGTTTTATTAAGCTAAACGTCCCGTTATTATTATCAATTAATTGAATATTATCTACATAAGATTTAGGGGTTGCATCAGTTGCATTAATAGGACTTCCAAGATCAGTAACAGTATTCCCATTCATGTCTAAATTTCCAACCATCGTGTCTCCTGTAACATTTACATATCTTGGATCGTATAATGCTGCATTAAAAGGGTCGATTGCAATCCATTCCATGTTATCTGCATCATATATGTATGTGTTTCCTACTTGAGCAGGATCTGGAGCGTCGCTATTTACCACATATATATCTCCTTCTTGAGGTGTTCCTCCAATTTCAATAGTTCCAAAATCTCCAGTTGTTGTTGTAGGACCAGTGTATACGTTTCCAATTGGAATATTTACATTACCACTTTCGTCAGGAACGCTTCCGTTAACAGTTGCTACTCTTGGTCCATAAACCCATTGTGAACCATCCCAATATATTTCGTCATTAGCATTTACTCCATCTGCAAACATAGGAAGTGTGATTTGTCCAGTTAAGTCAACAACATTTCCGAAAGTTGCTGGATTAGATAAAACTAATTCAGGACCATTTAGCGAAATGTCTTGTAACTCGTTAGTAGCATCAGTGTCTTCATCAGCAGTAATATGGTCAGCAATAGCAGTTTGATTAGCAGTAATAGCAGAGTTTTGTGTGATTTGTTCAGCTTCTAAAACGTCAATACTATCTGTGTTTGTTGTAATATTTGCAGTATTGTCTGCAATAGTTGTGTTTTGAGTAATCTGTTCTGCTTCGATAGCATCAATATCATCTGCGTTTTGTGTGATTTGAGATTGCAATGCTGTATCATCAAAAGGTGTTACGCTTAAATCAAAATCGTTACCATTAGCGGTAACAGCAACAGAACCATCCGTTGACTCTACAGTTTGTAACTCGTTAGTAGCATCAGTATCTTCATCAGCAGTAATATGGTCAGCAATAGCAGTTTGATTAGCAGTAATAGCGGTATTTTGAGTTGTTTGCTCAGCTTCTAAAGCGTCAATACTATCTGTGTTTGTTGTAATATTTGCAGTATTATCTGTAATAGTTGAGTTTTGCGTAACCTGCTCAGATTCAATCGCATCAATATCATCAGCGTTCTCTGTGATTTGAGATTGCAGTGCAGTATCATCAAAAGGTGTTACGCTTAAATCAAAGTCGTTACCATTAGCAGAAACCGTAACAGAGCCATCAGTTGACTCTACAGTTTGTAACTCGTTAGTTGCATCAGTGTCTTCATCAGTAGTAATATGGTCAGCAATTGCAGTTTCGTTAGCAGTAATAGCAGAGTTTTGCGTGATTTGCTCAGCTTCTAGAGCGTCAATACTATCTGTGTTTGTTGTAATATTTGCAGTATTGTCTGCAATAGTTGTGTTTTGTGTGATTTGTTCGGCTTCAATAGCTTCAATATCATCAGCGTTCTCTGTGATTTGAGATTGCAATGCTGTATCATCAAAAGGTGTTACGCTTAAATCGAAGTCGTTACCATTAGCAGAAACCGTAACAGAGCCATCAGTAGATTCTACCGTTTGTAATTCGTTAGTTGCATCAGTGTCTTCATCAGTAGTAATGTGGTCAGCAATAGCAGTTTCGTTAGCGGTAATAGCAGTATTTTGAGTTGATTGCTCAGCTTCTAAAGCGTCAATACTATCTGTGTTTGTTGTAATATTTGCAGTATTGTCTGCAATAGTTGTGTTTTGTGTGATTTGTTCGGCTTCAATCGCATCAATATCGTCTGCATTTTCTGTGATTTGAGATTGCAATGCTGTATCATCAAAAGGTGTTATGCTTAAATCAAAGTCGTTACCATTAGCAGAAACTGTAACAGAGCCATCAGTAGATTCTACAGTTTGTAACTCGTTAGTTGCATCAGTATCTTCATCAGTAGTAATATGGTCAGCAATAGCAGTTTGGTTAGCAGTAATAGCAGAGTTTTGCGTGATTTGCTCAGCTTCTAAATTGTTAATGTTAGCAGTATTAGTTGCAACTTCAGCACTTTCATCTAACGATGATAGATCAGCAGTAATAGTTCCGCCAGCATCAGTTAATTCTAAATTTGTGCCATTAAGGTTTAAACCTGTGTTAAGCTCGTTAGTGCTATCCGAATCAGCATCACTAAAAGAAATTGTGGTGTCTAATCCAGATTCGTCTGTATAGGTAAACGTACCATCGTTATTTGATACGATTGATGTAACCGTTTCATTAGCCATAACATCAACACACAAGCTATTCCAAGCATTGTTGTTATATTGAAATAAACAGTCTTCATCTGTATTATACGCTATTGCACCTTCAAGAGGTGTTATAGCGTTCATTTGGGCTGTTGTAATCCTTGTAACAACAAGTGTTTTGGTCGTGCTTTCTAATTCAAGGACTGAATTTTGATCAATATCCTGTGGATTTTCACCAATCTTAACTTGTGCAAACACGTTAGTCGTGATTAGGATGGCTAAAAGAAGTAGAATTTTTTTCATCTTAGGGGTTTTTGATGTAAACATATGTGTAATAACTCTATATCTACGTAAAAACAGTCTTTTGAGTTTTACTTGTCGATGAAGTGTTTGAAATACTCGATAAAAAGCATAATAAAAATTAAAATAATACTTGTTAATCTAACAATTAGTACTATTTTTGCCTCCGGAAATGCGAGAGTAGCTCAGTTGGTAGAGCGTCAGCCTTCCAAGCTGAATGTCGCCAGTTCGAACCTGGTCTCTCGCTCAAAAGCTTCATCATAACGATGGAGCTTTTTTTTTGGAATATAGTTAGATGTTACTTTATGATCATGATAAAATAACATCTAATTACATGAAAGAAGACTTTATAAGGTTTAATGTAAAGGTTATTATTTCACCTTTAATTTAATTCATTTAAAAACGTGTCTGTTTCAATTTCATAAGGCTCAGTTCCGTGTTCAAAAACTCTAGCATTTAATTCGCCTTTAAGTTGTATAGATTGTCCTTTAACTTCTAACCAACTACCTTCCCTAAGTCCAATAACCGGTTGAGTATTAAATTTATGAAACTCCTTAATTCTAGTTTCTCTAGTTTCTCCCATATGTTTACTAGAAGGGTTAGGATCTAAATAATGAGGATTAATATTAAAAGGCACAAAGCTTAATGTTTTAAAGCTTGGCGGATAAACAATTGGCATGTCATTGGTAGTGCACATAGTAAGACCACAAATATTACTTCCAGCACTTGTGCCTAAATAAGGTATACCATTATTTACAGCAGCTTTTAAGGGGTTGATCAGCTTAAATTTATACAGTGCATTAACTAAAACAAATGTGTTTCCGCCACCAGTAAAAATACCTTTAGCATTTGTAATAGCTTCTATTGGATTTTTAAATTCGTGTAATCCTTTTACTGTAATACCAATTTTAGCAAAAGCTTTTGCTGCTTTTTTTGTGTATTCATCATGTGTTATACCACTAGGTCTAGCGTAGGGTACAAAAACAATGTCTTCTATATTTTTAAAATGAAGTTTTAATGTATCTAATAAATAGTCTAAATATTGACCAGAATGAAGTGTTGAAGTACTTGCGATTATTAATTGCTTCATAATTTTAGTTTTTGTAAATTTAGGTATTAGAAGCTTTTAACAAAAGATTATTAATACTTAACATAATAATTTAGCCTAAAAGTTTTTAATTTACCTAAAATCAACCATCATGAAATCATATATAATTGCATTTTTTCTTTTAGCTTTAAGTTTTGCTAATGCGCAAGACAGTACTAGAGTAGAGCTTAAAGGTAAGGTTATTGTCGCATCGCCAGATTTAGAGGGTATTACTGTTTATAACTCTTCGTCTAATAAAGGTACAGTAACTAATGCTGACGGAGAGTTTACTATTAGTGCAAAACTTAATGATAAGATTAGTATTTCGGCATTACAATTTAAGGATTTTACGGTATTAGTGGCTCAGGAGGTTTTAGACTCTAAACAAATGAATGTCTTTTTAGTAGAACAAATTAACAAGCTAGATGAGGTTGTTATTTTACCTTATGATTTGTCTGGAGTTTTAGAAGAAGACATTGCAAACATCGAAACCTTTAATCCAGATTTAGATGCTATTTATTTTGGAATTGGTGATATAAGTCTTTACGAGTTTGCTGATGATGAATATAGTAAAGTAGAAAATTTAGCAGCAATGAGTCAGAATGATAGATTGCGATACCAAGCAAACGGAATGTTAATTTTAGGAAGCTTAGTGGATTTGATTTTTAGTAAAAAAAATAAAAATAAAAAAGAGACAAAAGAAGTCTTATATCAATCAGCATCTTTAAGTGATACATATAACCATAAATATTTTACAGACAATTTTAATATTCCAGAAGCAAAAGTAGAAGCCTTTATGGTCTATGTAGAAAGTAATAATTTTGATGTTAATTTACTAAACAAAGGTAACGAGATGCAATTAATAGAGCATCTTAACACGCAAAGCAAAAATTTTTTAAAAGAGAAAGTTGAAAAAAATTAACCTCTTTTTATGTTTTATTTTATTTGTAAGTGTTCAAGCAGCTTACGCTCAGACTGTTGAGTTAAATGGAACAATTACAGCTGAAGACGATATTGAAAGCATTCATATATTAAATAAAACGTCTTTAACCAATGCAACATCAAGCAAAGACGGAAGCTTTACTATTAAGGCTAAATTAAACGATACTATTATATTTTCTGCAGTACAATATACATTACTTACCAAAGTAGTTAGTCAAGAGGATATAACTTCAAAAACAATAGCAGTCACTTTAAAATTACAAACCAATCAATTAGACGAAGTTTTTTTAAAAAGGTCTTTGTCAGGAAATTTAGAAGACGATTTGTTGCTTCTAGAGGCTAAACCAGTAATTAATTTTTATGACGTCGGTATACCTGGTTATCAAGGAAAACAAAAAACATCTGCCGAAAGGGTTTTACATGAAGCAACCACAGGAGGTGGATTAATTCCATTAAATCCTTTGCTAAACGGTATATCAGGTCGTACCAAAAAGCTAAAAGAAATTGTAAGACTAGAAAATGATGATGCCTTATTAGTAAGACTTAAAAATGACTTAAAAGAAGACTTTTTCAAAGACAATCCTTTGGATCAAAAACACCACACAGATTTTTTTTACTTTGTACAAGAAGATCCAGATTTTAGAAGTGTTTGTAGCAAAAGTAATTTAGATGCTTTAGCTTTTTTTAAAAAGAAATTAGACCAATACAATACTAATTTAGTTACTAAACAATAAATACTAATTTTGGAATACTTTTTGTCTATAATCCATTAGATTTGTAACCATATTATACTCATGAAAAAAATTAAACAACTACTATTTATTATTGCATTTGCACTGTTTTCCTTTACATCAGTACACAAATATTATGTAAGTATCACGCAAATAGAATACGTAAAAGAAAAACAATCACTACAAATAATATCTAGAATTTTTGTTGACGATTTTGAAAAACTAATACGCAATCGTTACGACAGTAACATTACCTTAAATAATAATGAAGATGAGGTAATTATAGATCAATATGTTAAAAAGTATTTGCTTGAAAAAATAGATATTTCCATAAATGGTCAAGCTAAAGCCATATCATTTATTGGAAAAAAATATGATGATGACATCATGTATTGTTATCTAGAAATCGAAAACATTGCATCAATCAAGAGTTTTGAAATAAAAAATAAAGTATTGTTTGATCTATTTGATGATCAAAAAAACATTGTACGCACTAATATTAACGACAAAAATAAAACCTTTGTGTTGATACCAGAGAAAGATAAAGGTTTGTTAAACTTTTAACAAAGACTTTAAACAACGTTAATTTTTGTTAAATTCACGTTCTTAAAGTAACAAACTATCACAATGAAAAAACTAAAGTATTTATTTCTTTCAGCTTTATTTTTGTCCGTAAGTGCTTTTGCACAGGACCAAAATGAAAAGAAAGAACGTCAACCAGGTCACACCAACAACAACAAGTTTAAACAGTTGTATGACGAGTTTTCAACACCAAACATGTACAGAGCAGCATCAGGTGCTCCAGGTTCTGCCTACTACCAACAACAAGCAGATTACAAAATGGACATCCAATTGGATGACACAAATGCAAAACTTTATGGTTTTGAAACCATAACCTACACCAACAATTCTCCAGATAATCTTAATTATTTATGGGTACAGTTGGATCAAAACATGCGTGCTAAAACATCTTTAACACCATTAATTCAAGATGACGCAGCACAACCAGCAGATACACCTGGTAACTTTGCAAACAAATACTTAACCGATGCTTTTGATGGTGGATTTAATATCCAAGAAGTAAAAGATACTAAAGGTAATGCATTACCACACATGATCAACCAAACGATGATGCGTGTAGAGATGCCTTCAGTTTTAAAATCAGGTGAGTCTTTTTCGTTTTCAATCAAATGGTGGTATAATATTAATGACCACGTAAATGGTAGAGGTCGTTCTGGTTACGAGTATTTTCCAGAAGATGATAACAGAGCATACGTTATCGCTCAGTTTTACCCAAGAATGGCTGTTTACAATGATGTCGAAGGATGGCAAAATTCTCAGTTTTGGGGACGTGATGAGTTCGCATTACCTTTCGGAAACTTTGAAGTAAACATTACAGTTCCAGAAGATCATATTTTAGATGGAACAGGAAAGTTAACAAACAGAAAGGATGTGTTTTCAAAAGAAATGATGAAACGTTATGAGCAAGCTAAAAAATCTTATGACGAGCCTGTAGTTATTGTAACTCAAGATGAAGCAATTGCTAAGCTAAGCACAAAAGCAACTAAAACTAAAACATGGAAGTTATACGCAGAAAATGTACGTGACTTTGGTTTTGCAACATCAAGACGTTACATCTGGGACATGATGAGTGTTAAGATTGGTAATAAAGATGTTATGGCAGTATCATTATATGGTAAAGAAGGAAACCCATTATGGGAAGACTGGTCAACTAAAGCAGTAGCAAGTACTTTAAAGTCTTACTCTCGTATGACTTTTGATTATCCTTACCACAAAGCAATATCTGTGCATGCTAAAGAGCAAGGAATGGAGTATCCAATGATCTGTTGGAATTATGGTCGTCCTGATAAAGATGGAAACTATAGTGACAGAACTAAATTTGGAATGATGTCTGTAATTATTCATGAAGTAGGACATAACTTTTTTCCTATGATTGTAAATAGTGACGAGCGTCAATGGACTTGGATGGATGAAGGTTTAAACACATTTGTACAATATGTAGCAGAACAAGATTTTGGAAAATGGTATCCAGATGCCTTATCTGAAGGACAAACAGCATATCCATCACGTCGTGGACCTGCAGCAAACATTGTAAGATATATGGGTGGAGATCAAGATTACATTGCTCCAATTATGACTAAAGGATTAAATACTTACCAATTTGGTAATAATGCATACGGTAAACCAGGAACAGCACTTAATATTTTACGTGAAACTGTAATGGGACCAGAATTATTTGATTATGCATTTAGAGAATATGCTAACAGATGGAAGTTTAAACACCCAACACCAGAAGATTTTTTCCGTACAATGGAAGATGCCTCAGCATTTGATTTAGATTGGTACTGGAGAGGTTGGTTTTATACAACAGACTACGTAGATATAGGTGTTAAAGAGGTTAAAAAATACTTTGTGTCTAACGAGCCAAATGCTGAAATTAAAAAAATGGCAGAGCAAAGAGGGATGAAGTTAAGTGACTTACCACCTTTAGTATTTTTTGTAGAAGAAGGTGCGGATGATTTTGATACTAACTTAAAAGGTAAGTCTGCTCTAGAAAACTCTAAAACTTTAAATGAGTATGTAATGGATAACTTTACTGCTGAAGAGCGTGCTAAAATAAAAGAACCAAAATTCTTTTATAAAGTAACTTTTGAAAAGCCAGGAGGATTAGTGATGCCAATTATAGTTGAGTATACTTATGCTGATGGTACATCTAAAACAGAAACGTATCCAGCACAAATCTGGAGACTTAATGATAAAGAAGTAAGCAAAACCTTAGCAACAGAAAAAGAGATTGTAAGCATTACTGTAGACCCTAAATTAGAAACTGCAGATGTTGACACGTCTAACAATTCTTGGCCAAGAGAAATGAAGGCTAGTGAGTTTGATAACTTTAAACAGCAAAACAAAAACTAAATAGTAGTTTGCTATAATATTATAAGCCCTTAAAACTTAAGTCTTAAGGGCTTTTTAATTTTGTATATTTAGCATTCTAAATAAATAGTTATGTATACATACAAAGCAAAAATAATAGCAGTCTATGATGGTGACACGGTAACAGCTGTCGTTGACTTAGGGTTTTTACATTCACAAGAAATGAAATTACGTCTATACGGAATTGATACACCTGAAATGAGAGGAGCAGAGAAAGAAGAAGGTAGAAAGGTTAGAGATATTGTTAGGAATATGATATTGGATAAAGAAGTAACCATTCGTTCTTACAAGGATAAACAAGGTAAATATGGTCGATATCTAGCCAACATTGTATTAGAGGATGGATTAGAGTTAAACCAATGGTTAGTAGATAATGGTCATGCTAAGCCTTATTTGTTATAAAAAAAAAGCGACTACTTATTTAAAGTAGTCGCTTTTTTAAATTTTAAACTATTACTATTGTTCCATTCCTGGAGGATATTTTTCCATAATTTTAGTTACAAAAGCTTTGATGCGTTCCTCTTTTTTATCTACATTTTTAGATAAGTATCCAGTACCTTGACCTTGCCAAACTAATTCTTTTTTATTTGCGTCAATTAAGTCCACATACAAAACACCTTGAGTGGAAGTAGAGACTGTAGGTTGCATATTCCAACCCCATCCCCAACGAGGTCCACCCCAACCCCAAGCACCAACTCCCCAATTGTTGTTGTAAACATCAACACGTTGATTGGATTTAGTAAAGATACTGACTAATAGGTCTGGTTTTTCAGATTTAGTATACCCTTTAGCTAATAATTCAGATTCAATAGCTCTAAGGATGCGACGTTTGTCAATATCATTAATTTCGGCTTTATCAATTCCTGATTTAAAAAAAGCAAAAGTTTTGTAGTTGTTAAAATCTACAGCTTTATCATAATCTGCTGCTACTTTAACTGAGCTACAAGAGGTAAATGCTATTAGTAATAGCAATGCTGGTAAAATTCGTAATGTTTTGTTCATGGCGATAATATTTATAGTTTAACTTAATTTAATAAAGCATCATCAACAAGATTAGGTAAAGTTACTTTTAAATTTGGTTCAGACTCCATTGCGCGTTTGATAGCAAAAATAGCTTCTTCGTTTCTAGCCCAACTTCGTCTTGATATTCCGTTATTTACATCCCAGAACAACATTTGTTTTAATCTTATTGATGCTTCTTTAGTACCATCAAGAACCATACCAAATCCACCATTTATAACTTCACCCCAACCAACACCACCACCATTGTGGATGCTTACCCATGTGGCACCTCTAAAACTATCTCCAATAACATTTTGGATAGCCATATCTGCTGTAAAGCGTGATCCATCATAAATATTAGACGTTTCGCGATAAGGACTATCTGTGCCAGAAACATCGTGGTGATCACGACCTAATATAACGGTATCAATCTCTCCATTTGCTATGGCTTGATTAAAAGCTTCAGCAATTTTCATACGACCTTCTGCATCTGCATATAATATTCTTGCTTGTGACCCTACTACTAGTTTATTTTGTTGTGCACCTTTTATCCATTGTATGTTATCGGACATTTGTTGTTGGATTTCTTCAGGAGAATGTTGCTTTATTTCTTCTAAAACTTGACAAGCTATTGCATCTGTTTTTGCTAAATCCTCCGGTTTACCAGAAGCACAAACCCATCTAAAAGGCCCAAATCCATAATCAAAGCACATAGGACCCATAATATCTTGCACATAACTAGGGTATTTAAAATCAATACCGTTATCAGCCATAATATCTGCTCCAGCTCTTGATGCTTCTAATAAAAAGGCATTTCCGTAGTCAAAAAAGTAAGTGCCTTTTGCTGTGTGTTTGTTAATAGCATTAGCATGACGACGCAATGTGTTTTGTACTTTTTCTTTAAATAATTCGGGTTGATTGGCCATCATAATATTAGCTTCGTCAAAAGTAATGCCTACAGGATAGTACCCTCCAGCCCAAGGGTTGTGTAATGAGGTTTGATCACTACCTAAATCAATATGTATATTAGCTTCATCAAATTTTTCCCAGACATCAACAATATTTCCTAAATAAGCAATGGAAATGGTTTCTTTTTCGGCTTTAGCCTTATTAACACGAGAGACTAATTCATTTAAATCCATAATCTTCTCATCAATCCAGCCTTGATCTAAACGTACTTGTGTGATTTTTGGATTGACTTCTGCACAAACAGTAATACAGCCAGCAATGTTACCAGCCTTAGGTTGCGCACCAGACATTCCGCCAAGTCCTGAGGTTACAAATAAATGGCCTTTAGGTTCTTTTTTAATTTTCCTAAATCCGTTTAAAACAGTTATTGTTGTTCCGTGTACAATCCCTTGTGGACCTATGTACATATAACTTCCAGCAGTCATTTGACCATATTGCGTAACACCTAAGGCATTAAATTTTTCCCAATCATCTGGTTTAGAGTAGTTAGGTATCATCATTCCATTTGTAACGACTACTCTTGGTGCTTCTTTGTGACTAGGGAATAATCCCATTGGATGACCAGAGTACATGACTAAAGTTTGCTCATCATTCATCTCTGCCAAATACTTCATGGTTAAGCAATATTGTGCCCAATTGGAAAACACACCACCATTACCACCATAAGTAATTAACTCATGTGGATGTTGTGCAACTGCATAATCCAAATTATTTTGAATCATTAACATAATAGCAGCTGCTTGTTTGGATTGTGCAGGATACTCAGATATTGGTCTAGCATACATCTTATATTCCGGTCTAAAACGATACATATAGATACGACCGTAAGTATCTAATTCTGCTTTAAATTCTGGTAATAATGTTTTATGATGTTTTTTGTCAAAATAACGTAAGGCATTTCGTAAAGCTAATTTTGTCTCCTCACTGCTTAATATTGCTTTACGTTTAGGCGCGTGATTTATGGAAGGGTCAAAAGGTTTTGCTTCTGGTAAATTATCTGGAATCCCTTGTAATATTTGCTCTTTAAATGTCATAGTAGTTAGTAACTTTACTTGTTTTTTATTGAGTTAGTTTTTGCATTAAATCCATATGGACAATGCCTGCAACCGCTTTGGCAGCAATAACCACGTTTTAAATGGTACTGTTCTGTAAAACAGCGGTAACCTTCAGGTGTAAGGTAAAAATCGCCTTCTTCAACTGGAATTATCTTCTTCATATCACAAAGATAACGTAAATTGGAATACATTTTGAAGGACAGTAATCATGATTATAATATCTAAATATTTAGTACCTAAAGGTTATACAGGTATGACTGTTTTTCCTTTTATTTTTTTAAAATCCAAAGTTTTAAAACAGAGTGAAACCTTGGTAAATCATGAAAAAATTCATTTAAAACAGCAATTAGAGTTATTAATAGTACCGTTTTACATATGGTATGGTTTAGAGTTTGTTTTTAGACTTATCCAACATAAAAATTGGCATATAGCCTATAAAAATATAAGCTTTGAAAGAGAGGCATATTGTAATGATACAAATTTGGAGTATCTAAAAACTAGGCGTTATTGGCAATTTTTAAAGTATCTTAGCAAGCATGAAATTTAAACCAGAACTTAGTATTAATCAAAAAATAGAACTTCCTTTTAAAAGTTCTGTGTCACTATATATAAAGCGAGAGGATTTAATACATCCAATTATTTCTGGTAATAAATATAGAAAGTTAAAATATAATATCGCTTTCGCGGAAACGCTTAATCAGGATACTTTACTGACCTTTGGTGGTGCATTTTCTAATCATATTGCAGCAGTAGCAGAAGCAGGACGTGTTTATGGACTAAAAACAATTGGAGTTATTAGAGGCGAAGAATTGCATGATAAGGTTTTAGATAGTCCAACGTTAAAATTTGCACAGTCTTGTGGTATGCAATTTAAATTTATAAGTCGTGAAGCATTTAGATTAAAATCCACACAGTCTTTTTATGAAAAAATTAAAAAAGAGTTTGGCGATTTTTATTTAATTCCTGAAGGAGGCACCAATGACTTAGCAGTAAAAGGTTGCGAAGAAATTTTGACAGAAAAAGACCATAATTTTAATTACATATGTGCTTCTGTAGGAACAGGTGGTACCTTATCTGGTTTAATTAATAATTCAAATACAACGCAAAAAGTTTTGGGTTTTTCAGCTTTAAAAGGTGACTTTTTAAAAGAAGATATTAGTAAATTTGCAAAACAGGATAATTGGCAATTAATGACAGCGTATCATTTTGGTGGTTATGCTAAAATAAATGCAGAATTAGTAACGTTTATTAATAGCTTTAAAAAGCAAAATAATATTGCATTGGATCCTGTTTACACCGGAAAAATGATGTTTGGTATTTACGATTTAATTAAACGTGATTATTTTGAACCAAATTCTGAAATATTGGTGATTCATACTGGAGGTTTACAAGGTATTGTAGGTATGAATAAAAGGTTAAAACAAAAACAACAACAGTTAATTTTATAATTGATGAAAAAAATAATTACCATGCTTTGTCTTACTTTATTAATTGTAAGCTGTGGCTCATCCAAAAAAGTAGCTACAAAAAAAGGTAGGCAAAAAACAGTTAGAGTTGTAAGAAATAAAAAGGAGACTAAAAATGATACAAAGGAAGATGTTATTGTAGTAGAAACTCCAATTAAAGATACACCAGAGGTATATGCAAGTAAAACAGACGAGTATATTGCTATTTACAGTGATATAGCTCAAGACGAAATGCGTAATTATAACATACCTGCAAGTATCACTTTAGCACAAGGAATATTAGAGTCTGCTTCTGGTCAAGGTCGTTTATCTGTAGAAGCTAATAACCACTTTGGAATTAAATGTCATGAGTGGACTGGAGCAAAAATTTATCATGATGATGATGCCTCTCAAGAGTGTTTCCGTAAATACAAAAACTCTAAATACTCGTTTAGAGATCACTCTTTATTTTTAACAGAACGTAAACGGTATTCAAAACTATTTACGCTTGAAAAAGATGATTATAAAGGTTGGGCCAGAGAGCTTAGAGCAGCAGGTTACGCTACAGACAGAAAATATCCAGATAAGTTAATAAGCTTAATAGAGCGTTATCAATTATATCGTTTTGATGCAGATGTATTAGGTAAACAAAATTTGGCTAATGATAAGCATACCGTTGTAAAAGGCGATACATTATATTCGATTTCAAAAAAATATAACCTTACAGTAGAAACAATTAAGTCGTTAAATAGTTTAGAAAACAACGATTTATTTGTTGGTCAGGTCTTATTTGTAAAACCAATTCCAAAAGATTTTTAAAGTTTATGATTTATAAACGTAGTAGTGCTTTGTTTGCAGAAGCAGAGCAAGTAATACCAGGAGGAGTTAACTCACCTGTTAGAGCATTTAAAGCAGTAGGTGGTACACCTATTTTTGTTAAAGAAGCCAAAGGGGCTTACTTGTATGATGAAGATGGAAACCAATTAATAGATTATATAGCATCTTGGGGACCAATGATTTTAGGTCACGCACACCAACCAGTTGTGGATGCGGTTATTGATAAAGCAAAAAAAGGAACGTCCTTTGGAATGCCTACTCAAATTGAAACTAAAATAGCAGAGTTGGCAGTGTCGATGGTGCCGAATATTGATAAAATTCGTTTTGTTAATTCGGGTACAGAAGCTTGTATGAGTGCTGTTAGATTAGCTAGAGGTTATACAAACAAAGATAAAATAATCAAATTTGCTGGTTGTTATCATGGTCATTCAGACTCATTTTTAATACAAGCAGGTAGTGGAGCAGTAACTTTTGGGTCACCAAATAGTCCAGGTGTTACTCAAGGTACAGCAAAAGATACGCTATTGGCAAAGTATAACGACTTAGCTAACGTTGAAGCATTAATTAATGCTAATAAAAACGAAATAGCATGTATTATTATCGAGCCTGTTGCTGGTAATATGGGTTGTATTCCTCCAAAAGAGGGTTTTTTAGAAGGGTTACGAAAACTATGTGATACCAACAATATCTTGTTAATCTTTGATGAGGTTATGACTGGTTTTAGATTAGCTAAAGGTGGTGCACAAGAATTATTAGGTATTAAAGCAGATATTGTATGTTTTGGTAAAGTTATTGGTGGAGGATTACCTGTTGGTGCTTTTGCTGCCAGAGCAGAAATTATGAATCATTTAGCACCTTTAGGACCAGTATATCAAGCTGGAACGTTAAGCGGTAATCCATTAGCAATGGCTGCAGGATTAGCAATGTTAACCGAGTTAAATTCTGGTGATATTTTTGAAAGTTTAGCACAAAAAACAGCCTATTTGCATAAAGGTATTGCAAAGGTTTTGACCGAATTAAACGTGACTCATACTATAAACAGAGTTGGATCTATGATATCTGTTCACTTTTGTGAAGATGATGTTGTAGATTTTGAAACGTCTGCTAAAGGAAATAACGACACGTTTAAAACCTTTTTTCATGGTATGTTAAACCAAGGGGTTTATTTAGCACCAAGTGCTTTTGAAAGTTGGTTTTTAAATGATGCCTTGACTTATGAAGATTTAGACAAAACAATAGCAGCATGTAAAGCTGTATTTAGTTAGTCTTAAAATATTTAGACATAAAAAAAGCCGATTATTTATAATCGGCTTTTTTATATAAGTGTATTACTACGCTATAATGTTATTGATTAGAGATTTCTAAAAATTTAGCGTACTGCTCATCATTCAATATTTCTTTAAGTTGAAGAGATAAACGATCGTTAATTTTTTTGCTAAAAGTATTATATTCACTTGTGCCAACTTCAAACGA
This sequence comes from Olleya marilimosa CAM030, assembly GCF_000518485.1. Lineage (GTDB taxonomy): Bacteria > Bacteroidota > Bacteroidia > Flavobacteriales > Flavobacteriaceae > Olleya > Olleya marilimosa. The sequence goes on from NZ_KI912443.1 coordinate 359,548, forward strand.
GTTGTTTAATGTTTCAGATTTTGAGTAAAATTCTTGATAGGCAACAAACATTAATTCTTGCGTTGGCTCATAAGCTTTAACAAGTCTACCTATTTCTGCAGTTTTTGCTTGTGCAGCATTGTTTATTTCTGCACTAAATTTTTGTTGTGCATTAGCAGTGTTAGTTGCTAAAAATAAACCGAAAACAAAAAGACAAAGCGTAAATATTTTTTTCATCGTGTAAGTGTTAATTAATTATACTATCAAAGTAACGCTATTTGTTTAATAATTACAAATAAAAAAGCACTGAATAGACAATCAGTGCTTTTTTACCTTTAAAAGTGAATATTTGATACTAAATCTTAGATTTAATTATCATTTAACTCCTCTTTTTTGTGTTCTTTTTTGTTTTTTAATCCTCTTTTCATGTGCTTACGTCCATGTTCTCTTTTAGATAAAGACTTTTCCCACTTCGTGTATTGCTCAGCAGTAAGGATAGCTTTCATTTTTTTCTTAGCTGCAATTTGTGCATCTAATTTAGCATTCATGCGTTCTAACTTTTCCTCTTTGGTAGGCTTTACACGCTCTTTATTATCTTTTTCAGCTAGACGCTTATCAAAGTTTTCTTTACGTTTTTTAGCATTTTCTAAATTTAAAGCCATCACCTTTTGTTGTTGTGCTTCTGTTAAATCTAAATGCAACGTCATTTTTTTAGTTTGTAATTGTGCCATATCCTGAGGATCTAAATTTTGGCGTTGTTCTAAACGTTCTTTTTTATTTTCTTGACGCTTTTCCTTTTTGTTGTCTTGTGCATTAGCTTGAAATGTTATTAAAGCTAAAGCTAGTATTACTAATCTTTTCATTTTTTTTGTTTTTTAAATTGTTATACTACTAAGACATATAAATGTTAGAATGGTTTAAACACCTTAGTTTTTTTAATCTTTAATTAACAGTTTGAAAAAATTAGCCCATTGATAATTATAATGTATTTAAATAGGATTTAATTAAAAAGTAACCTTCAGTATGCACAAAGGTTGTACCTAGTAATGGCATGCTAAACAGCTCTTGATAATTAACCATTCTAGAATTTATTTCACTCTTTTTTTCTAATATAGACGTGTTTTCAAAAAGGGTTTCATATCTAAAGTCTAAAGTAGTTTGTACATCGCAATAACCTCCTGGTTGGTGACAAGAGGCACAATTAACATCTAGATATGCTCTAGCACGATCCTGTAAAGAGTAAGAGGTATCATCTTCCCAATTTGGTAAAGTTGTTATTGTGGAAATATCTGATATGCCAGTTATTTGATTGTTGTTTATTAGGTTTTGTAGTTGATTATTGTAATTAATGGACCGTAATTTAGGTCCTAACGGTTTTACTTGGTCATTGTTGGAGTGGCAAGTAATACAATCTAAATTTGACGGGATTTGATAATTGACAGCTACGGTTGAACCATTTTTATCAATAAAAGACACTGGTACAGTTGCAGCATTATTTTCTAAAACTGCTTCGGTTTGTGCTTCGTTCCAGTGATAATCACCTGCAATCCATGTTCCGTTTTGTTTTATTAGTAGCCTAGTTTCGATAATTTTTCTGCCTTGGCTTAAATCATTTTCATCAAAATTGTAATAAAAAGACTTTACTATTATCGAGTTGTCTGGAAACTCTGGCATACCATTACCCACAGCTGTTAATGTTTCGCCTTCAGGCAATACAATAAAACGTGATTTATGTGCATAATCCGTAAAAAGTGGAGTATTTAAAGTGTATGTAAAACTATATGGAGATGGTGTTAAATCTTTAAGTGGTCCTTCAAAAAGATTAAGTTGTGATAGGTTAGGTAATAATTGCGCAATAGGTCGTGGAGTAGTCGTTACTGGTATATCTATCGTGTCTACATCTTCATTTTTACTACAGGAAAAGCAAAGTAATAGTGTTAGTACTAATGTGGTTAATTTATTCATTGTTAGTGGTTTTGAATTGTGAAAATAACAAAAATGAATCAATTATAATGTATGTGTATTTAAATGTGAGAATAAAAAAAAAGGAATTACACGTCTGTAATTCCTTTTAATATATTTAATTGTTAGGTTTTGTAACTATCTGTTTATATGGTTTCAACAAATAATCCATCATCTGTTTTATTGACTTTAGCGACACCTAGTTTGGTTAGTCCTTTAATGGTTTTATCCCATTTTTTGTTACTTAAACCAGATTGCTCTTTAAGTGTATTAAGGTCTATTGGACTACCTGCTTTTACTAAAGCAAATAGTGCTTTTTCGTCGTCTGTCATTGGAACTGCTTTTTTCTCAGGTCTCATTTGAGGAAAAAACAGAACTTCCTGGATTGACTTGTTATTAGTTAAAAACATAATTAATCTATCCATACCAATTCCCATTCCAGATGTTGGAGGCATTCCGTACTCTAATGCACGCAAAAAGTCTTCGTCTATAAACTCGGTAGCTTCGTCATCTCCTTTTTGAGCTAGTTTTAATTGGTGCTCAAAACGTTCGCGTTGGTCAATTGGATCGTTAAGTTCTGAATAGGCATTTGCTATTTCTTTACCACAAACCATTAACTCAAAACGCTCTGTTAATTCTGGATTATCTCTATGCTCTTTACATAAAGGACTCATTTCTTTTGGATAGTCGGTAATAAAGGTTGGTTGTATGTAGTTACCTTCACATTTTTCTCCAAAAATTTCGTCAATTAATTTACCTTTACCCATGGTTGCATCAACGCTAATTCCCATGTCTTTAGCAGCAGTACGTATTTGATCTTCTGTTTTTCCATTAATATCAAAACCTGTAAAGTGCTTAATAGAGTCAGCCATAGTGACTCTTGCATAAGGTGCTTTAAAATCTATTTTATGTTCACCAAATGTTGCTTCAGAAGTTCCGTTTACAGCTATTGCACAATGCTCTAGTAATTGTTCGCAAAAATCCATCATCCAGTTGTAGTCTTTGTAAGCTACATAAATTTCCATTGCTGTAAATTCTGGATTATGCGTACGATCCATTCCTTCGTTACGGAAATTTTTAGAAAACTCATAAACACCTTCAAAACCACCAACGATAAGACGTTTTAAATACAGCTCGTTAGCAATACGCATATATAATGGTATGTCTAAACTGTTATGGTGTGTAATAAAAGGACGTGCAGCAGCACCTCCAGGAATAGGTTGTAGTATAGGTGTTTCTACTTCAAAATATCCTGACGAATTAAAGAAGTCACGCATCGCGTTAAATAACTTGGTGCGTTTTACAAAAACTTCTTTAACTTTAGGATTAACAACTAAGTCTGCATAACGTTGTCTGTAGCGTTGTTCCGGATCTGTAAAAGCATCAAACGTGTTACCTTCTGCATCTGTTTTAGGTAATGGTAAGGGTTTTAAAGCTTTACTTAAAACAGTAAAGTTTTTTACCATGACTGTTTTTTCGCCAACTTTAGTAGTAAAAAGTTCACCTTCTACACCAATAAAGTCACCAATATCTAAAAGCTTTTTATATACTGTGTTATATTTAGTTTTGTCGTCACCTGTACAGATTTCGTCTCTGTTAAAATAGACCTGAATACGACCTTCGCTATCTTGTAGTTCGGCAAAACTAGCATTACCTTGAATACGTCTAGACATCAAACGACCAGCTATAACAACCTGTTTACCTTCCTTAAACTCCTGTTTAATTTGTTTGGAATTGTTAGAAACAGGATATAAATCTGCTGGATAAGGGTTGATACCTAACTCACGTAATTTTGCAAGTTTTTCTCTACGTACGAGCTCTAGCTCAGATAATTGTGACATAGTTTTATTGTAAAAATTTAAGACGCAAAGATAATGGTTTGTAACAAAAAATAAGAGTTAACGTCCAATAAGTATATCATCAATCTATTAAATTTTTAATCATGTCTTTTTGGCGCGTTTTATTGTGTATAATTTGTCCTCCACTATCAGTAATTGGTAAGGGTTGTGGCTCGATTTTAATTGTTTTTATTTTATGGTGCTTAGGATGGATACCAGGTGTCATTGCAGCTTTAATAATATTAAATAACCCTGAAAGATAAATTGTATCTTTGCAGTATTAAACATTGTAATGAATAAGAACGTACAAATACAAGATTTAGGGACTAAAGACTTTAAAGAGACTTGGGATTATCAAGAAGAATTGTTTAAAGGTATTTTAGATACTAAAATTAAAAATAGAAGAGAAGCTGCTGGTTTAGAAACTAATAACTACTTTTTGTTTGTGGAGCATCCTCATGTTTATACTTTAGGAAAAAGTGGTGACATGTCTAATTTATTACTAAACGAAGCCCAATTAAAAGAGAAAGGAGCAACGTTTTATAAAATTAATAGAGGAGGAGATATTACGTACCATGGTCCAGGACAATTGGTAGGTTATCCTATTTTAGATTTAGATAATTTTTTTACAGACATCCATAAATACCTACGTTTTTTAGAAGAAGTTATTATTTTAACTTTAGATGAATATGGTTTAAAGGCAACACGTAGTGAAGGCGAAACAGGCGTTTGGCTAGATGTAGGTACACCATTTGCTCGTAAAATTTGTGCAATGGGAGTTAGAGCTAGTCGTTGGGTTACAATGCATGGTTTTGCACTTAATGTTAATGCTAATTTAGGTTACTTTGATAATATTATTCCATGCGGAATTAAAGGTAAAGCAGTAACTTCTATGCAAGTTGAGTTAGGTGTTAAATCTGTTGATGAGACAGAAGTGAAATCTAAAATACTAAAGCATTTTAGTGCTTTGTTTGAGGCTAATTTTATGTAAAAAATTACTCTTTAAAATACGCTGCATAAGCATCTGCAATGTCTGTTAGACTAAAGTGTTTCCACTCTTTATTTTGTATACGTTTTACAAGTGCAGGATGGTCTTTAAAATAAATACCCATTGCTTTTTTTACTTGTCCATTTGTAAACCCTTTACCACTTACAATATAGGCTTTGTCTTCTGTTGGGCGTTGGTATAAAAAATATACAAATTCCCACATAGAGTGTGCACCAGTTATGGATTTCATAATTCCTTTTTTATCCAATTTATAGCGTTGTGCAAGCGAGTAACCTTTAATAGCATCATTGGCATATATTAGTAACATCCAATGTTTATTCTTTTTCTCTGAAACTATTTCTTTTCCAAAAGATTTAAATAAGTGCACAACATTATTTCTGACAAATAAAAATTTGTTTCCGTTTTTGGCAGTATATAAAATTTGAGAAATACTGTCTTCGTCAATTTTTAAAACTTTAGCTTTTGCACTAGATTTATACTCTACTTTACCGTCCAGCATTTTATTAGAAGGTAGTTTAGCAAAGCCATCTTTAACGGTTCCATCTGCCATTAAGATTTTGGCAGTGTGATATTGTGCGTTAGCAAACAAAGAACTTAAAATAAAGACAAGGTATAAAAGAGACTTCATGATTAATTGGTTAGATATTGATTATTAGTTTAATTGCCAATCAAGTTAATTAAAAGTATTTACATGTAAAAATGGTCTTTTAGTTTTTAATTAGCACGCCATCTTTAAAGTTATGTATATTAAAATCTTTAAAATGGTTTAATAAGTCAGGTTTAGATATAAAATAGCGTCGATTTATATTATCAAAAAACAAGATTTTTGCTTTACCTTGTTTGACATCTTGGGTCATTTTTTGTAAAGCACTATCGTAAGTTTTTGTGTTAATAAACGGAAGCTTGTAATTATTTACGTTTTTGTAAAAACGCATGATATCGTGCGCATTGGTATAAAGATTTAATGTGTCTTTAGATTTGATGTAATTAATTGCTTCAGAGTTTTTCCATACTTCAGCACTATACTGCGTACCGTTATGATAATGATTTACTCTTAATTGGTAGGTGTTTAAAATATTAGATAGTAATAGTATGATAAAAAGGACTATGGTTATTGGTTGATATTGTTTCGGTTTAAGAATTGGGTTTAAAATTAAAACGACTAGTGTTAATATGATAAAATAAAATGGAAAGAATATTCTGGTATTAACAGGCACGTTTTCATCAAAAAAAGAAATAGAAAGTACTATAAATACTGTATAAGAACACAATAAAGTTACCAATAATAAGATGATAGGTGTACAGGATTTAACTTGTGCTATTATTGTTTTTTGTATTGTTTTAAATTTAAAAAAACTAATAACTATGAAGCTTAAAATGATTGTTGCTATATAGCCATTATATAAAAACCAGTAAATTATTGTTTTGGTTAATGATAATAATCTTCTAAATCTGAAACCAAAAAAATCGATATTTCTTATGGTGTTAGAATTGTTAAAATAGTAGCAGTAAATAAGCCAGAGAATAAATAGACTTAAGGAAGAGATCGTATAAATTAGTACTGCTTTTAATCTTGGTTTAATTTTAGATTTATGGAGTATTAAAATATAAAACCCAAAACCACCAATATATCCTAAGCCTGCATATCTAGTTAATAATAACGCGCTAGATATTACTCCAGCCCAAATAATATATTTGTAACTGCTGTTTTTAACCCATTTAATTAAAAGCAATGTTACTAATAGTAGTAAAACCATAAATAACCCTTCACTTAAAAAGTAAATAAAGACTAGTGATGTGTAGGAGGTTAAAAGTAAAATAACAATAAAAGGAATGACTTTTTTGTCAATTTTTAGTGTTGTTAAAAGGTTGTAAAAAATTAATGAAATTGTAGAAAGCAGTCCTACATTTAATATAAAGGCGCCTGTAGGTATACTGCAATTAAATAGCTTGGTCGTTAATGCTACTAATAAAGGGTAAAGTGGAGGCCAATGCGTAATTAGTATTCCGTTTTCGTCTACGATACCATTACCTAGTAAAATACTTTTTACTATTTGAATATAGGACACGGAGTCTGGCGTGATACCTAATTTATAAGGCCAACTAAAATAAGCGAATAGTAAGGTGAATACAATAGAAATTAAAATGATTAATTTTTTTGTCATCACTATTTACCTTTTAAAAGCCCATATTTTGTAATACAATATAAGGCTCTAAAACCATCTTTCCATGATATTTTTTTACCTTCCAAATAGGTTCTTCCATAATATGAAATACCGACTTCGTAAATGCGTATGTAAGGTATCCTAGAAATTTTAGCAGTTACTTCGGGTTCAAAACCAAAGCGTTTTTCTTTGAGGTTGACAGATTTAATAATTTCGGTTTTAAACATTTTATAGCAAGTCTCCATGTCTGTAAGGTTTAAATTGGTTACTGCATTAGAGAAAAAGGTTAAAAACTTATTTCCTATGGTATGCCAAAAAAACAATACACGATGTGGATTACTACCCATAAATCTTGAACCATACACGACGTCCGCAAATCCGTCTGTGATTGGTTTTAATAGGACGTTATACTCGTTTGGGTCATATTCTAAATCTGCGTCTTGGATTATAATATAATCTCCAGTTGCTTGTTTAATGCCTTCATGGAGTGCTGCACCTTTACCAAGATTTACCTCTTGCTTAAAAAACTTAATATCTAAATTAGGATTATTAGCAATAAAAGTTTCAATGGTTTTTTTTGTTTGATCTGTAGAGCAATCATCAATAATTACAATTTGCTTTTTTATTCCAAACAGTAATGTCACACTATTAATCTTGTCCAGTATTAGTGTAATAGTGCTTTCTTCATTATAAGCAGGAATTATAATAGACAAGGTTTTAATAGACATGTTTATGGCGTTTGGTTTTAGGCTTCGACGTTAAAAAACACTTTATAATAATGCATTTTTTTCTCTTCGTCGTAACCACGTTCTAAATACTCTGCACTTGCATCTGGTGCATCAATATCCAATTTAATTTGAATGTTAGTGTCTAATTTAATTTCGGTTTTAATTTTTTTCTTTTCTTTATTTAAAACTTTTTCTGAAACATCAAATTGATTTCTTATTAGTACATTTTGTTCCGACTCAAAGTCTTTTTTATAGCTTTCAAAAAGATCCATATGTTTATTCTCTACAAAGACTTCATCTTTAAATCTTTCGACGTTAACAATTTCGTTTTCTTTAAAAAAGTCAATTGTTTTGGCTAAAAAGTTGTTATGCTCTTGTGCACCATAGGTTGTTTTAATTATTTCAGTAGAAAACTCTTTGCAAAGTTCAAGATAGTTTTGTGTATGACTATTGTAGTCGTCTGCATATTTTATATTTAAAAACTTATCTATCCAATAGGCAGCATCATAATTATTGTTGTCTACGGTTAACACAACTTTACCTTCGGCATCACCAGTATTTAAAATTAAACAACCTTTATCTACTTTTTTAGCATTAATCCCTTTTTGGACTAAAACGTCGTAACTGTTATCTTCTAAATAGGTTTGAAAAAAATTAGTTTTGTTTTCTATTTTAAAAATTCCAATCGCGTCCACTACCATTTCATTGTGTTCTATACCATCAAAATAGGCTACAATAACATCTCCAGTTTTAATTTGTGCAGAAGTTGATTGCTCATATAAATGCTTAACAACATTTTTGGAGACATCTACAAAAGTTTCGTCATCTGCAAAAATTTCTTTTGTGTACGCATTAATTTCATTTAACTCGATATTGGCATGATGATTAAATCTGTGACTTTGGACTAAGCTTGTAAATGGTCTTAGTAAAAAAGGAACCATTAACTCATAACTAGCCTCGTCAAATACTAATTCTTTCTCAGAGAAGGCGTTTTTAGTATCGTTATGTTTGTTTCCTACTTTGTGGATTATACACTTTAATATTGAAGCTTTGTTACGATTAATCATCTGTAAAATGGTATTTATTTTAAGTTACAATGTTACTAAATCTAACAGAAAAAAAGCATAAAAAAACCGAAGACTTTGCTTCGGTTTTAGTAATCTATAAAAAGAGTTATAACTAATTTATTTTATAAACTAAGATCGAGTTACTTTCACCTTTAGTCACAAATTCTAAGTGGTCATCTTTATCGATGTTTTCTAAATCTATAGCTGATGTACCGTAAACAGGAAAGTTATCTTGCTGCTTTGCATTACTGTCAAATAACATTACTTTTTGAGTTTGCTTATCTGTAGTGGAAACGTATATTTTATTGTTAATTAAAAATAGTTTTGCAGTCGTATAGCTACCAAAATCTAATTGTAAGGTTTGATCTTTAATATTTAAAGTATTGTCACTTTGTGTAATTAATGTTTTTGTAGTCGCGCTTAAAGTTATGTTTTCTGACAGGTTTGTATTACTTACTGTAACCTTTCCTTTTTGGTCTATAGTTGCTATTTTACCATCTGCTGTTGTGGTTATAAAATCGGAATTATAATTGTAAATAGCTTGATTGGCATAACTAAGTTTTGTTTTAGGTGTCACTCTAGTTTTACCACGTCTGTCTAAAATGTATAATTGATTATCTGTTTTAAAAAGCAGATAATCCTTTCTGCCAATTCTAATATGTTGAGGTGGTGTGTTTAAGGTTTCTTTTGCGTTTTTAAAGTTAAAACCTTTTACCGTTTTTCCTTTACTGTCATAAACCAATACATTTTTGTCTTGTGTAATAAATAGACGATAGTTTTTATTATTATCGTAATCAAAAACTGATAAAGGTTGTGTTATTTCATCATTAAAAGTCATAGGAAACGGTTTAACATCCTCTCCATTATGATCTAAAACATAAACGCGATTAGCAGTTGCAAATGCTAATTGTAAACGTCCATTTTTAAACATGTCAATTTGGTTGATTGATCCCAAAATGGCTCCTTTTAATTGTTTTTTCCAAAGTATTTTACCACTATTAGATATTAAATATAGTGTGTTGCTAATGTCTTGTACAACAATATCTTTTTGTTTTGTACGATGATTTTTAACAAACTGAGGATTTGTAAGTACATCATTATCTAGTTTAATATTAAACATTTCGGTTACTGCATTATCAGACGTAGATGGTTTGCTTTGCTTGATAATAGCATTAAAATGTGCAAAATCAGTATCGTAAATAAACTGTAAGGCAGAGGTCTTGTAATTGTCAAATTTAAAGTCAAATGTAGTATTTAAGTTAGATTTAATAATTTGACTAAGACTTGTTGGATTTATAACTTGTAATATGGATGCTTGATTACTTAAGTTTTTCTTTATATTTTTATAATAATCGCGATCACTTATTGTAGTTTGATTTTGATAGTTAACTATAATGTTTTCTAATGTTTCTGTATTTGATGCAAACACCAAAAATTGATTTATTATACAATATTTAGATGCTGTGTTAAGCGTAATAAAGGGTTTTAAATGGCTATTAAAAAGACTAGGATTAGAAAAATTATAAATACTTATACCTCTAAAATCTTCAACTTTTTCTTTTTCACTAAGTAAAGCTTCTTGAGTACTAATAATGTCTATGGAATTTAAAACTACTGCACTTGTTGTGTCGCTGTATATTTCGCCAAACTCAATAATATTATCAAACAAAGCAGTGTTTATGGCCAGAGTATCAATATTATTATAATGGTTAAGATTGCTTCTAAATTTCTTGTATTCATTAAAAGTAATACTTAAAAAACCATCGCTATTAGATGGGCTAATTTGTGCCAATTGGTTGTCTTGTGGTAATGTGTGTTTAAAAACGTTAATTAATTTATTGGACGTGTCTTTAGCTTTAGTTATACCGTTTAATGTTAGTTGGTTTTGACTAACTTCTGTATCAAAAGTCAAATAATCTGTAAAATTTTTAAAAGAAAGATTATTGTTTTTGAATACAGTATTTAAACCATTGTCTTTATTTATAAATACAGAAAACGAAGCTTCTTGATCTTGAGTTGCTATTATTTTTTTAATCGAATTTTTATCAGGATTACTGTTTATTAAGTGTTGTAAATGATTAACGTTATTAGCACCTATTAATATATCTCCAATTTTTGAAACATAAACAGTTTGATTTTTGTTTGAAATTTTTTCGGCTGTAACCCCTTTTAATTTTATAGGCTCTCTTTTAATTTTTAAACTATCTAAATTAAAAACAGAATCGTTTAATTTAGTAACAAAGCTATATTGTATACTGTCTTTATTGTCTTTAGACAAGTTTATGTAAACGCGTAGTTTACTTTTAATATGTTCCAGTAATTCCAGCTTTTTGCTAACATTTTTATAGGACGTTGTGTTAGATAATTGGTCTATAAAATGGTTGTTAGTTATGTTGCTTTTAAAATTTTCTAGGTTATTAATAGTTAATACATAATCTGCTTGATTAAAAATATAATCTTCAATTGTATTTTTGTTAGTAGATGTTTGACAAGAGATTGTCAATAGTATAAATAGTAAACAACACCATATATGTTTCATAAAAGAAGAGGGTTTGTGCAAATATAATAAGTTACAATTCTAATTTCAATTGTTCGGGTAATAGTCTAAAGGATTTTCTGTGGTATTTAGTTGGGCCATATTTTTTTATTGCTTCACGATGTTGCTTAGTTGGGTAGCCTTTATTTTGTTTCCAATTGTACATTGGAAATTCCTCGTGAATTTTGTTCATATACTCATCGCGATACGTTTTGGCTAAAACTGAAGCTGCTGCAATGCTTAGATATTTTCCGTCACCTTTAATAATTGTTTCAAATGGAATGTCTTTAAAAGGTTTAAACCTATTACCATCTACAATGATAAACTCAGGTGTTTTTGTCATAGTCTCAATAGACTTATGCATGGCTAAAATCGAGGCGTTAAGTATATTAATCTCATCTATTTCAGCTTCATGGATGTGATAAAAGCCAAAGCATAATGCTTCAGTTTCAATAACAGGTCTTAATAAGTCTCTTTTTTTTTCGCTAATTTGCTTAGAGTCGTTTAAAATTTCATTCTTAAAATTAGGTTTTAAAATAACAGCAGCAGCTGTAACAGGTCCAGCTAAACAACCACGACCAGCTTCATCAGTACCGCATTCTAACTTGTGTTTGGAATATTTTAATTTTAGCATTAAATAAAAAAGAAGGTTTAACGTTATATTGTTTCAATTTTGTTCCTTTCTTAACAGAAAACACAAAACCATAAAGATATTTGCTATTTTTGGCAAAAATATATGATTCAGCTTTTAATTAAAGGTCTAAAATAGTCACCATTTAATGAAAAAAATAATTTTCTCTTTTCTTTTATTTATCATAACTGTTTTTGCTTATGCGCAAAGACCTATTAAAAAGTCTATAAATAAAGCTGTTTCGCAAGCTGAAAAAAATTCCGTAACCTCTCAGGATAGTTTGAAAAAAGGAGGTGTTAGTAACAAGTCAACACAAAAAAAAGAAGCTGTTATTACAGATTATTTAATTATTAATCATTTAAGGGATACGACATATTTAGATACCACTTTAACAATTAATAAAGAGTATAAATACAATTATTTAAGACGTGATGAATTTGGTTTAATGCCATTTGCTAATATTGGTCAAACTTATAATAGTCTTACTTATAATTTTAACGACACCCATTTAATTCCTGGTTTTGGAGCAAAAGCAAAGCATTTTAATTATTTAGATGCAGAAGATATCAATTATTATCATGTACCTACACCATTAACTGAGCTCTATTTTAAAACCGCCTTGACACAAGGACAGCAATTAGATGCTTTTTTCACTACCAATACGTCAAAACAATTTAATTTGTCAATTGGATATAAAGGGGTTAGGTCTTTAGGTATATACCAAAATACGTTAACTAGTTCTGGAAACCTTAGGATGACAGCAAGTTATAAAACAAAAAATAGGCGATATATTTTAAATACACATTTTACCTCTCAGGATTTACTAAACAACGAAAATGGAGGTTTAAAAGATGATAACCTTGCGTTTTTTGAATCTGGAGACCCTGATTTTGACGACAGAGGAGTGTTGGAAGTTAATTTTGAAAATGCAGAAAACTTGCTTTTAGGTAAACGTTTTTATTTAAACCATAGCTACGATTTCATAATACCAAAGGACTCAATAAGCTCTAATAGTCTCCAATTAGCACACGTAATGACTCTTGAAGATAAAATTTATACATTTGATCAGTCAGCTGCCAATACAGATTATTTTGGAGAGTCTTTTCGTACTTCAAGTTTAAAGGACAGGACAGAGCTTGAGCAGTTTACAAATCAGTTGCAATTAAATTACAAAAATACTACTATTGGTTCAGTGCAGTTTAATGCCACGCATAATAATTATAATTATGGATATGATAAAATTGTGGTGCTTAACACTGGGACAATACCTAATAGACTAATAGGTGATGTAGTATCAGTAGGTGCAAAATATAATAAGCAGTATAAAGGTTTTAATTTAAATGGTAATGCAGGTTTAAATGTGTCAGGAGATTTTGACGGAAATTATATTTCCGGAACAGCATCCTATCAGCTTACCAATGACATTAAAATATTGGCAAATATCAACCACTCATCGGTAGCTCCAAATTTTAATACATTACTATTCCAAAGTGATTATAAAAATTACAATTGGAGTAACCAATTCAACAACATTAAATCCCAACAAGTACTCTTTAATATAGATTCTAAAAAGTATGCAAATCTGACATTAGATTTTAATACAATAAATGACTATGTGTACTTTGCAAAAAATGATGAAGGCAACGTAAAGCCATTCCAAAACAGCAATGCAATTACCTATTTAAAATTAAAACTTCAAAAAGAAATTAGATACAAAAATTTCGCATTAGATAATACCGTATTATACCAAAACGTACAAGACGATTCTAATACACTTAACGTTCCCCAAATAGTAACACGTAACACACTATATTATTCCAATCAAGTATTTAAAAAAGCTATGTATTTGCAAACCGGAATAATATTCAACTATTTCACAGCATACAATATGAATAGTTATGATCCGTTGTTAGCCGAGTTCTACACTCAAAATCAAGAAGAATTTGGAGGTTTTCCAAGATTAGACTTTTTTGTAAATGCAAAAATTAGACAAACTAGAATATTTTTAAAAGCAGAACATTTTAACGCAGCCTTCACAGGAAGGGAATATTATTCAGCAGCCAATCAACCTTATCGCGATTTTACAATTCGATTTGGTTTAGTTTGGAATTTCTTTTTATAGCATAATGTGGGCGTTACCCAAAGGGTCGGGCTATCACTACTCGCTTTTTTTTAGCCTACAATTTACTCTATTCAATATAATAGATGTTATAGACTAATTAATTGATCTGTTAAAAGAAGCAATGGTAAAAAAAGAGCTCAAACATACCGTTCTATCCCTAACGCGTTGTATATCAGCAAGCAAATTAAATAAAGGCAGCAATACTTGTTTGTCAGAAAACTTAAGTTTAAAAAATAATTCAAAAAAAATCAGACTCTAACCTGTTAATAATAAAGCATTAAAGGTTTGAGTAAAAATAAAAACAAAAAAAGATTAAGAAAAGGGTTGTGGGAATGAAAAAGGCTTGTATATTTGCACCCCGAAAACGACGTAACGGATGTTACTGAGAATAAGGTAAAGTTCTAAGAGTTATTGAAAGTGAAGTTTAAAAAAAAGAAAAAAATCTTTTTTTAAATAAAGCTTGTGGGATTTAAAAAAGCGAATTATATTTGCACCCGCTTAAGGAAATAACGACTTAAGAAAGATAAGAAAAAGTTCATAAACATATTGAATTGACAGCGTAAGAATTAATTGGAAACGATTAATTCAAACAAAGAGAATAAACCATTTTGAGTACTGAAAACATTTATAATTGTTAAAGAATAGTCGCAAGACTTAAAATTTAACGATGAAGAGTTTGATCCTGGCTCAGGATGAACGCTAGCGGCAGGCTTAACACATGCAAGTCGAGGGGTAGCAGGGAGCTTGCTCCGCTGACGACCGGCGAACGGGTGCGTAACGCGTATAGAATCTACCTCT
>NZ_JADR01000005.1 GCF_000518485.1 Olleya marilimosa CAM030
GGGATAGAAGACCAATTAGATGCTGAGATATACATCTTTGATCGTTATGGTAAATTATTAAAACAATTAAGCCCAAGTGGTCCAGGATGGGATGGGACGTATAATGGTAACCCAATGCCAACCAGTGACTATTGGTTTACGGTTGAGTATAGAGAACCAAACGATACGACAAATACAAGAAAACAATTTAAAGCTCACTTTACTTTAAAAAGGTAAATAAGCAAGATTAAATAACACCAATAAAAAAGCCTGAACAAATGTTCAGGCTTTTTTTATAATAAAACACTTTAAAAAGGTATTAGTTAACTTCAAAAGTAATTTTAAGGTTAACTCTAAAATCTACAACCTCGCCATCTTTAACGCTAGCGCTTTGGTCTTGTACATAGACAGATCTAATATTTTTAACACTTTTAGACGCATGCTTTACTGCTTTTTTAGTTGCATCTTCCCAACTTTTATCTGAGTTTGATAATGCTAGATGCTGTAAATTATTTCATTATAAAATATTATGCGTGAAAAAGTAGTGCATAAAAAAACCTGAACATTAGCTCAGGTTTTATATATAGTTATTAATATTAAGCTTTAAATCTTAAACCCTAATGTTAATGTGATGTTTGAGTTAGAATTGTCTATTGTCGCAGTATTTGTAAGTCCTGTATTATACAATTGATAGTTGATGTCTTGTTGTGATCTGCTGTATGATACATCTAAATTTGTATTTCCAAAATTATAACCTAAACCTAATGAGTATCCTGTAAGGTTGCCAATGGTGTTTTTGTCTGTATATGGACTTTCTTCAATTCTGTATCCACCTCTAAAACTAAATTGTTTCAATTTATATTCTGCACCAATTTTATAGGTTGATGCTGCTGTTAAAGCATTTTCGATGATAGTGTTTTGTTGGTTGAAATATCTGTCAGAAGTTGGTTTAAATTTTGTTTTACTATGATCCTTTCTAGAGTAATCAAAGCTAATTAAACCTTTTGTTCCAAAGACATAAGCTAGACTTCCTGTAATTTTACTTGGGGTTTGTAAACGATAGGTTTCAAATATATTAACAATATTAGGGTCTACAACTTGATAAAAGTCACCATTTGTATCGTCTATAACTAATGTTTCTAGATATTGCGTAGTTTCATCTTGTATGCTCATCCAAGTTGGAGATTCATAAGTTAAACCAGCTCTTAATTCGTTTGTTAATTTAAATATACCTCCTAGTTGAAAAGAAAAACCTGATCCATTTGAAGATAAAGTGTTGTCAAATAATACTTCTCTTACAGTTGAGTTTTCATTAGTGTTACTTTCATATAAGCTAGTAAAGCGCTCGTAGTTTAGAAAATGAGAATTTAGATTTAAACCAAAATAGGTGTCCTCTCCATATTGTGTACCAACATTAAAACTAATCTTACCGTTATAGCCAGTGGCAACGTAATTGTAATCTTGATTAAATGTATTTCCCTTGATATTGCTAGTATAAGTACTGTTATTATCATCAAAAGTGTCAGGTTCTAATATGTAGGAATCATAACCTAAAAAAGCTTGCTGATTTTGATATCCAAATGCACTACCAATTTCTGAATAAGCTACAGTAGTAGATTCTCCAGGTAATGCTGATATTTCATCCAAACGTAACCCTTGTGCATTAGCTAAAAAATATTCTCCAACACTAGTATTACCAGTTCCATTTGCTCTCCAATCATCGTCATAATTTTTAGAAATATCATAGTTGATACCTAAGGAAAACTTTTTCCATAAAGAGTTAGTGTCAGTGTTTTTAAATATAAAAACACCTCCACCTTGGTTTAAATTAACAGATGAGTTTGATGATTCATTAATCCCGTTAAAGTAACTAATGTTGTTATCATTGTTCTCAATACCTAAAGATATAGAGGCATAACTACTTGTAAAAACTGCAGAACCTGCAGGGTTGACACTAAAGGCACTTAGGTCTCCTCCAAGCGCTCCAAAAGCACCACTCATACTTTGGAATCTTGCTGTTCCTTTAATGTCTCCACTAGAGTATCTTAACGCGTCATTTATGTTTTGAGCTTGACTTATAGACATAGATATAACACCTATGACTAGTATAAATAATTTTTTCATAACAATTTAGAATTTTATTTTAACCTCTTCCTCTTCTTGAGCTACCTCCAGATGTAGATCGACTTCTAGAAGGAGAGCTTGATCTAGGTGTAGAGATACTTCTTGGTGTAGAATTATTACTTCTAGGCGTTGATGTATTAGTTCTAGGTCTAGGCGTAGAGGTGTTTGTTCTAGGTCTAGGAGTTGACGTATTTGTTCTTGGTCTAGTTGTGTTAAGTCTAGGCTTAGTAGTAGAATTTGTTCTAGGTCTTGTTGTACTTGTTCTAGGTCTAGTTGTAATATTTGTTCTTGGACTAACACCTGTATTTCTAGAATATCTTGAGCTTAAAACAGAATTTCTATTCACAATTGAGCCTCTTCTTCCTGAGTTGTAAGATATACCTCTTCTATGGTAACCATTGGTATAGCTATATCCATAACCGTAGCCATAACCATAACCGAAATTATTAAAACCATAATATGGAGATCTCCAGTATGGGTTATAAAAACTATTATTCCATCCCCAACCATAATTCCAAGAATATGGACTATTCCATCCCCAATTATACCAACCATTCCAACCCCAAGGTCTGTTCCAACCCCATCCATAGTCGTTGTAAAAGCCAGTATCATGAATATTAATTATTACATTACTGCTTGTTTCTCCCCAACCAGCGTTTGGTTCTGTCACTTCTACTGTATCGTCATAGTTACCTTGATAAGTATCAATATCAGTAAAGATTTCATCAGTTTGACTATAAGCTTCAGCTTCATCAGCTTTTTCTCTAAAATAATTAGCGTAATAATCATTATTGCTTTCAGCAGGTATAGCTTCAGACTCATATTGTCTGTTTTCAGTACCTGTTTCGTATATGCCATCACTTGTTTGTCCAACATATTGGTAAGAGCCACAAGAACTTAATGTTAAGGCAGCCAAAAGCACAGTAAATACCTGCACTTTATTAGATAAGTAGTTAATTAATTTCATATCGTGTTGTTTTTAATTGTTGAACATTACAAAAATAGTTAGTTTTGTCCAACTATTTTATTATTTAACATAATCACAATTTTTGTGCCAAAAGACTATATATGAGTAAAAAACTAACAAGTAGAGCTGAAAATTATTCCAAATGGTATAATGAGTTAGTTGTTGAGGCTGACCTAGCAGAAAACTCAGCAGTAAGAGGTTGCATGGTTATTAAACCATACGGATTTGCTATTTGGGAAAAGATGCAAGCAGAGTTAGATAGAATGTTTAAGGAAACAGGTCATCAAAATGCATACTTCCCTTTATTTGTGCCTAAAAGCTTATTTGAAGCAGAAGAAAAAAATGCTGAAGGTTTTGCTAAAGAATGTGCAGTAGTTACACATTATAGACTACAAAACGATCCAGATAACCCAGGTAAATTAAGAGTTGATCCTAATGCTAAGTTAGAGGAGGAGTTAGTAGTAAGGCCAACTAGTGAAGCAATTATCTGGAATACATATAAAGGTTGGATACAATCTTATAGAGATTTACCATTATTAATCAATCAATGGGCTAATGTGGTACGTTGGGAGATGCGTACGCGTTTATTTTTACGTACAGCAGAGTTTTTATGGCAAGAGGGACATACAGCACACGCAACTAAAGCAGAAGCAATAACTGAAGCAGAATTAATGAATAACATATATGCCACATTTGCTGAAAACTTTATGGCTATTCCAGTTATTCAAGGTTTAAAAACCGAAAGTGAACGTTTTGCAGGAGCTGATGAAACGTATTGTATTGAAGCGTTAATGCAAGACGGAAAGGCTTTACAAGCTGGAACATCTCATTTTTTAGGACAAAATTTTGCAAAAGCATTTGATGTAAAGTTTACATCTAAAGAAGGAAAGCAAGATTATGTTTGGGCAACATCTTGGGGTGTGTCAACAAGATTAATGGGAGCTTTAATAATGACGCATAGTGACGATCATGGATTAGTGTTACCTCCAAATCTAGCACCTAATCAAGTAGTAATTGTTCCTATTTATAAAACTGATGAACAATTAGACGCTATTACCGAAGTGGTAAATGGTATAATAAAAGATTTAAGAGCTAAAAATATATCTGTTAAATATGATAATAGAGATACCTATAGACCAGGAGCTAAGTTTGCACAGCATGAATTACAAGGTGTGCCTTTAAGAATAGCAATAGGATCAAGAGATCTAGAAAACGGAACTGTTGAGTTAGCAAGACGTGATACATTAACTAAAGAGGTTGTTGCATTAGATGGGTTAATTGATAAAGTGGAAGGATTAATGACAGAAATACAAGACACCTTATTTAATAAAGCTAAAAATTACAGAGATAATCATATTACAGAAGTAGATACTTTTGAAGAATTTAAAAAAGTTTTAGAAGATAAAGGTGGATTTATCTCTGCGCACTGGGATGGAACTGCAGAAACTGAAGAAAAAATTAAAGAAATTACTAAAGCTACTATAAGATGTATGCCTTTAGAAGGAAAAATTGAAAAAGGGATTTGTGTGCTTACTGGCAGAGAATCAGCACGTCGCGTATTGTTTGCAAAAGCGTATTAAATTTTTTTTTATTTTTTTTATAAAAATTGTTGCAACACTTAAATATAGTTGTATATTTGCACCCGCAATGGAAACGTTGCTAAGTTATTTGAAAGAGTTTGTAAGTTTAAAAAATATGTTTTATATTTGCGCTCTCAATAATCAAATGGCCCGTTCGTCTATCGGCTAGGACGCATGGTTTTCATCCATGTAAGAGGGGTTCGATTCCCCTACGGGCTACAATTTTTATTAAAAAAATAAGGAAACAAAAAATGGCAAATCATAAGTCAACTTTAAAAAGAATTAGAAGTAACGAAGCTAAGCGTTTGTTAAATAAGTACCAGCATAAGACTACACGTAATGCTATTAAAAAATTACGTGAATTAGAAGACAAGAAAGAAGCTGAAGCTTTATTTCCTTCTGTAGTATCTATGTTAGACAGATTAGCTAAGAAAAATGTTATTCACACTAACAAAGCTTCTAACTTAAAATCTAGTTTAGCTAAGCACGTAGCTGCTTTATAATTAGTTTTTAGTTTCTAAAAAAATATAAGTGCTTCATTTAATGAAGCACTTTTTTTATGCCTTATATTTTGGAGGTCTTTGTTTTTAATGAAAACAATATCCTTTGGTATTGCGTTAGCGGTAGTAGTGGATAGCTTTTGGCGAGCTTGCGCTTTGAGCCAAAACTTGTAACGGATGACGCGACCTTTATCCTGAATTAAAATCAGGATAAAGGTAACGCCCTAAAAAAATAGAACTATGTTAAGATTATAGTTTGTTTTAATACATAAAAAAAGCCTTAACGATTGTTAAGGCTTTTTTAGTTTATGTGTTTTAGTGTTTAACCATTCATTGAGATTAAAAACTCTTCGTTGTTTCTAGTCTGTTTAAAGCGGTCATTTATAAATTCCATAGCTTCTACAGGGTTCATATCTGCAAGGTACTTGCGCATTACCCACATACGTTGTATGGTTGTAGCGTCTAATAAGATATCGTCACGACGTGTGCTTGATGATGTTAAGTCAATTGCAGGGAAAATACGACGGTTAGATATTTTACGGTCTAATTGTAGCTCCATGTTACCTGTACCTTTAAATTCTTCAAAGATAACTTCGTCCATTTTAGATCCTGTTTCTGTTAATGCTGTTGCAATAATTGTTAGTGATCCTCCATTTTCTATATTACGTGCAGCTCCAAAAAAGCGTTTTGGTTTGTGTAATGCATTGGCATCTACACCTCCAGAAAGTATTTTTCCTGATGCTGGTTGTACGGAGTTGTATGCTCTGGCTAAACGTGTGATGGAATCTAATAGGATTACAACATCGTGTCCACATTCTACCAATCGTTTTGCTTTTTCTAATACGATGTTAGCAATTTTTACATGCTCATGCGCTTCTTTATCAAAAGTAGAAGCAATAACTTCTCCACGCACATTACGTTGCATGTCTGTTACTTCTTCAGGACGCTCGTCAATTAGTAATATCATTTGGTATACTTCAGGATGGTTTGCTGCAATTGCATTGGCAACATCCTTTAAAAGCATTGTTTTACCTGTTTTTGGTTGTGATACAATCATACCACGTTGTCCTTTACCTATTGGTGCGAACAAATCCATGATTCTTGTAGAAATAGTCGCTTGCTTTTCGGCAATATTAAATTTTTCTTGTGGGAATAATGGGGTTAAGTGCTCAAAAGCAACACGATCTCTAACCACATTTGGATTTTGACCATTTATTTTGCTTACTTTAATTAAAGGGAAATATTTTTCGCCTTCTTTTGGAGGTCTTACATGACCTAAAACCGTGTCTCCAACTTTTAATCCAAACAAACGGATTTGAGATTGTGATACGTATATATCGTCTGGTGATGATAAGTAATTATAGTCAGAAGAACGTAAAAAACCGTAACCATCCTGCATGATGTCTAAGACACCTTCACTTTCTATAATAGCATCAAATTCAAAATCTGGTTCTCTGTAACGATTACGGTTGTCTTTGTTTCCGTTATGTTGATTACCATTTTTTTGATTGCTATTTTTTTGGTTTGGATTTTTCTGATTGTTATGCTTTGGACGATTAGATTGCTTGTTATCGTTTTGTTTATCGTCTTTATTGTCGTTAGACTGCTTGTTTTTTTGGTGATTATGAACCGGTTTTTTTGGTTGTGGTTTTGCTGGTGACTTTGTTACCGATGTTTTCTCACTTGCTTCTTTTTTGACTTCAACCTCTGGTTTTAAATCTAATTGAGGTTGTTTAGTATTATCCTTTTGTTGTGTAGGTTTACTAACTCTTGCTCTTTTAGGCTTAGGTGTTACAGGTTTTTTTGAAGCTTCTGTTTTAACAGTTGCTTTTTTGGCTGGTGTATCCTCTTTTTTTACTTCTAAAACAGCTTTTGGGTCTGCTGCTTGCTTGTCTAGTATTTGATATACTAAATCTAATTTTTTTAATGAACGAAACTTTGAGACATTCAGTTTTTTAGCTATATCCTGCAATTCAGGTAGCTTCATTTCTTTTAATTGTGAGATTTCAAACATTGATGTTGAATTAACTTATGTGTTGATGTAATTTGAATTGATTATTTCTTGAAGAAAATAAGATATACTTCTGAAGAATTAACGTCTTGCTAGTGTGAGTGTTGCAAACCGTTACGCAATTATACAACTTTTATTTTAATTTTTTATTTAAGTGCTAATGTTTATTCATTTTAATAATTGTCTAAATTTTTAATCAAGTATGTTTCATTTATTATAAAAGAAACTATATTTTTGTCATTCATACCATTTGAAATTTTAATATGTTACAACGTATACAAACCATATATTTATTAATTGTTGCTGCAATTTCTGGTGGACTTATTTTTGTCTTTGAGTTATGGACAACAACTAATGAGGTTGTGGTGTTTGCAAAAGATGAGCTACTTGTTTTTGGCTTGTTTATAGGGTCTGCGTTATTAGCTTTAGTTTCAATATTTAGTTTTAAAAATAGAAAGTCTCAATTTATGCTGGGACGACTTAATCAGATATTAAATTTAATTTTACTAGGATTTTTCGTGTATCGAATACTAAATGCATCTGGAGAAGCAAATGATGTTTCAGAGAAAGGTGTTGCGATTTTCCTCCCTGTTATTTCTATCGTCTTTTTGATTTTATCAAATAGAGCCATTAAGAAGGATGAAGATCTTGTAAAATCTGTAGATCGTCTACGTTAAACCTAACATCTTAGTAGTATTAGTGCGAGAAAAAACCGAAGTGAAAGCTTCGGTTTTTTTTATTTTCTTGGATATTCAATAACTTCTAGATTATCAATTTTACCATTATCAACGGTAAAGCTTAGCATGGTACGTACATTATGAAAACCATGGATGCCTATTGCTCCAGGATTCATGTGTAATAAACCTAGTTTTTTATCGTGCATTACTTTTAATATATGTGAGTGTCCACAAATAAATAATTTAGGAGGGTTTTTAATAATTTCGTCTCTAACTCTAATATTGTATCTATTTGGATAACCTCCAATGTGTGTAATCCAAACATCAACCCCTTCAATAGTAAAGCGATTGTTTTCAGGAAATTCCACACGTGCTTTATCATCATCAATGTTTCCCCAAACAGCACGTAATGGTTTTAAAGCCTTAATAGCATCTGTGACTTTTAAATCACCAATATCTCCAGCGTGCCAAACTTCGTCCGCTTGTTTGACGTGATTAAGTACAGCATCGTCCATGTGACTATGTGTGTCTGATAGTAATAATATTTTTTTCATTTATACCAAAATTGTTTTCAGGAGGATCTGTTTCTGCAAAAGTGCTAAACTTAAATTTATTTTTTTGTAAACTATTCTTAAAACTTTAGGCTTGTGAGTTGAAGCTTCTGTGTTTGTATTATCTTTGCTTTTTAGAATGTAAAAATACAGCTTTCTTGCGCTATTTTATAGAACTCTCTTATAACGGAACAAATTATCATGGTTGGCAAAATCAGCCCAACGCTATATCTGTACAAGAAGTTTTGGAAAAAGCATTGTCTACTATTTTAGGAGAAACTATTACTGTCATGGGAGCGGGACGTACAGATGCAGGTGTACATGCTAAACAGTTGTTTACGCATATGGATACAGATGTTGCATTTAAAATTGATACGTTACAGTATAAATTAAATTCTTTTTTACCTAATGATGTGGCTATCCAATCCATATTTAAGGTAAAGCCTGATGCTCATGCACGTTTTCATGCTACTAGCAGAGCCTATGTGTACAGAATTGCGTTAAGAAAAAGTCCTTTTAATTTTGATCAGACTTATTTTTTAAAACAGTCTTTAGATATTGATAAGCTTAATCAAGCGACTAAAATATTATTTGATTATACAGATTTTCAGTGTTTTAGTAAGTCTAATACAGATGTGCATACCTATAATTGTGATATTATGGAGGCAAAATGGGAAGTGGTAGAGGACGAAATTCATTTTACAATAAAAGCAGATCGTTTTTTGCGTAATATGGTTAGAGCAATTGTTGGTACGCTAATAAATATTGGTATTGGTAAATTGGAAGTTAATGACATGCATACAATAATACAATCTAAAAATAGAAGTGAAGCTGGTTATTCCGTACCTGCTAAAGGTTTATATCTAATAAAAGTTGAGTATCCTGATACTATAAAATTAAATGACTAAGACTAAAGAAAACATATTTGATTTACAGCTATTTAAACGTTTGTTTAAATACACAAAACCTTACAGAACCGTTTTTTACGCATTAATAGTGTCTGTTTTAATATTAGGTGCTTTAAGTATTGCAACACCTGTATTACTTAGAGAAATTATAGACCAGCATCTAGTTAAAAAGGATTACAGTGGTTTTGTATATCTTATAATATTAATGGTTGTGCTACTGGTAGCACAAGTTTTGCTACAATTGTTTTTTATATTTTACTCGTCTTGGTTAGGATTAAAAATGGTAAAAGACATACGTGTTAAACTATTTGACCATATTTTAAGCTTCAGGATGAAATATTTTAATACCTCTTCTGTAGGTGTTTTAATAACAAGAGCTGTGACAGATATGGAGCGTATTGCATCTGTTTTTGGTGATGGATTATTTACAATAGTAAGAGATTTATTAGTCATGGTTGTCATTTCTGGCGCTATGTTATATTATAATTGGCAATTAAGTTTAATTGTGTTTGTAACGTTACCAATTGTATTATTTGCAACTAAAATTTTTCAGCGTTACATGAAACGTGCGTTTGAAGATGTACGTAATGAGGTCTCTAACCTAAACTCGTTTGTGCAGGAGTGTGTAACAGGTATGAAAATTTTGCAACTGTTTACAAGAGAAGATACCGAATATAAAAACTTTAAAGAAATTAATAATCGTCATAAAAAAGCGTGGTTAAAAACGGTTTGGTATAACTCGATATTTTTTCCAATTGCAGAATTTTTAGGATCGTTAACAACAGGTTTGGTGGTGTGGTTTGGTGGCTTAAATATATTAGTTGAAGGTAGTAATGTTACACCTGGAGACTTATTTATGTTTATTACCATGATCCCAATGTTGTTTAGACCTTTACGTCAAATAGCAGATAAGTTTAATACGCTTCAAATGGGTATGATTGCTTCTAATCGTGTGTTTAAAATACTAGACACAACCTCTCATATTGATAATTCAGGAAACTTAATAGCAAACAACTTTAATGGTGTAATTGATTTTGAAAATGTACACTTTAGTTATGTGGAGGATGAAGAAGTCCTAAAAGGTATCAGTTTTAACGTTAAAGCTGGAGATACTGTTGCTATTGTTGGTGCTACAGGAGCAGGAAAAAGTACAGTTATTAACTTGTTAAACCGTTTTTACGAAATTAATTCTGGTACCATATCTATAGATAATACAGATATTAAGAATTATACTTTAGTTTCTTTAAGACAGCAAATAGCAGTTGTGTTACAGGATGTGTTTTTGTTTGCAGATACTATATTAAATAACATTACTTTAAATAATCCTAATATAACCGAAGCTGATGTTATACAAGCAGCTAAAGATATTGGAATACATGATTTTATTATGAGCCTTCCAAACGGTTACCATTATAACGTTAAGGAAAGAGGTGTGATGTTATCTTCAGGACAACGACAATTAATTTCTTTTTTACGTGCGTATGTAACCAATCCAAGTATTTTGGTGTTAGATGAAGCCACGTCGTCTGTGGATTCGTATTCAGAACAATTAATACAAACTGCAACCGAAAAAATTACTAAAGGACGTACATCCATAGTTATTGCTCATAGATTAGCAACGATCCAAAAGGCAGATAATATTATTGTTATGGATGCAGGCCAAATAGTTGAGCAAGGCACACATGAGCAATTGCTTAAAAAAGAAAATGGATATTATAAAAACTTATACGAAGTACAGTTTTTACAAGCTGAAAAGGTTGCTTAGTTCTACATTTTATAGACTAAAGCGTAATAACACTTATTAGTTTACCCCAATTTTAGTAAGTAATTTTTTTGTTTTAGAAATTTCGGCAGTAGTTTTTAAGTAAGCTAAATCGCGACTTTTTCCATTAGTTAGTTTTAACGACAGTCGTTTAGATCCAAATACTGTTTTTTCTGTTAATCGTTCTATTGTATTAATTTGAATGTTCTCTTGACTTGATTTTTTGAAAATGAAAAAGTATAAAACTACTATTGAAACAATCCCTAATATTAACCAGATGATTTGCATAAAACCAATACCGTCTTCACTAATATAAGAAACATTAAGTATGGCGTTAATAAGGTTTAAAAACATTAACGCTTTTATCATAAAATATTGAGATTTTAATCCATCTTTAATCTCAATTGTCTTGTTTTTTTCGTTGTAATTAATCTGCATTCTAATAGCTTTCAATTAAAATAAAATAGAGTAAAAATTTTGTTTGAAATCTTGTTTATACTGAAACTTTTAAGGCTTAATCTAAATCTTCTTTCAAAATTTCAGCTAATTCAATAGTGTTTTCAAACGGAAGGAATTCGCCATTTCTAAAGCAAGAAATTTGTCCAGTTTCTTCACTTACTGCAATTGCAATAGCGTCAGTACGCTCTGTAACACCAACAGCTGCACGATGACGTAAACCAAAACGCTGTGGAATGTTTTTCTCGTTATTTACAGGCAGAATAACACGAGTAGCTTTTACAATATTATCTTGTATGATTATGGCTCCATCATGTAATGGGCTATTTTTAAAAAAGATACTTTCTATAATAGGTTGTGTGACTTTAATATTCATTTCGTCACCTGTATTGGCTAAAAAATCAAGATTATTATTACGTTCTAACACAATTAAAGCTCCAGTTTTGGAACTACTCATTTTATTGCAAGCAGATATAATAGCATCAATATCTGTGGATGTACCTTGTTCTATCTTTAAAAACTTTAACTGACTTAAAAACTTGCGTCGACTAGCAAAGTTTGTGGATCCAACCATTAACAAAAACTTTCTGACTTCTTGCTGAAATACAATAATTAACGCAATAAAACCTACACTTATAAAACCACCCAAGATTTTGGTAAGTAAAACCATTTGTAAGGCTTCAACCGTTAAGTATATAAAATAAATAACTACAATACCGATAAAGATATTAATAGCTACAGTACCTTTAACTAGCTTGTATACATAATAGAGTAGTAGTGCCACTAACACCACATCAATCATGTCTATCCAACTGAATTTTAAAATGTCTTTAAATATTTCCAAGGGAAAAGGGTTTTTGTAAAATTAATATAATTGGATTGATTTAATCAAAAATGAATTCGTTATTACTAATTTCTGTGTTTTCAGTTTCAAAGGTTTTTATTATTGATTTTAATGAAATGTAATCTTGGAATAATAACGTTTTTTTAAAACCTAAAACAATATAACTTCCTTCTTGGTTAATTTCGGTTTGTAAAAGCTTTTTAAGTTGGCTATAATCACTTAAAATAGTTTTATTGTCTATGGATATTTTAATTTTATCTAATGAAAAACACATAATATCAATAATTTTATTGTCTTCATTTATGGAGCTATTTGAAATTCCTTCTTCATTTTCATGTAAATAAACAACATCAGTAAAATCAATAAAGCCTAAATTTTTAATACTAGTATCATTACAGGTATAATAATTTCTAGCTTTTTCATTTTTATGCATAGTTGCATTGCGTTTCTTCTCTTGTAACTTTATTATAGATGGTAACGCTTGTTCTAGTGTTAAGCGCTTATCTACATTTACCAACCAATTTGTAGAAATAATTAAATTTTTTCGGTTTAACTCAACGCTATCTTGTTTGGTTTCATCATAAAAAATATAAGCAGGCGATACGTCTAAAACTTCTGTTATGTCTGCATTTTTAATTTCTGGTAGTTGCAGTACTTTTTCATTTCCGCAGGAAAAAAATAAAAGAGCTATACTGATAAGTAAAATTCTGTTAAACATGTAATTGGTTGTAAAGTGTGATACATTCTTGGGCTTCTTTAACATCGTGTACACGTAATATTTTTGCGCCTTTTTGCAAAGCGACCATGTGTAAAGCAGTAGTCCCATTTAAGGCGTTATTTGCTGTAGTTTCTAACGTTTTGTAAATCATAGATTTTCTAGATATACCAGCAAGTAAAGGTAATTCTGTGATGTTTAATAGCTCAAAATTATTTAATAGTTCAAAATTTTGTTCTAACGTTTTAGCAAAACCAAAACCAGGATCTAAAACTAAATCAATAATACCTAAAGCACGAGCTGTAGCGATACGTTCTGAAAAATAAAAGTTTATGTCTTTTATTAAGTTATCGTATTGTGTTAAGGTTTGCATGTTTTGAGGTGTGCCTCGCATATGCATCATAATATAAGGCACATGTAAATTAGCGATGGTTTGTAACATGTTATTGTCTAAATGACCTGCCGAAATATCATTAATCAAAGCTGCTCCAGCCTCAACTGTTGCTTTCGCAATAGTACTTCTAAACGTATCTACCGAAATATTGATGTCAGGAAAATTACTAACCAAAAGTTTAATTATCGGTAAAATACGTTGCAATTCTTCGTCTTCAGACACAAAGGGTGCATTTGGTCTAGAGCTATAAGCGCCAACATCAATAAAAGTAGCACCTTGATTTAACATGGTTTCTACTTGATTTAAAATAGAACTTTCATCTTTGTAACGTCCACCATCAAAAAAAGAATCTGGTGTAACATTCAAAATACCCATTACTTTTGGGGTACTTAAATCTATAAGTTTTCCTCTACAATTTATTGTCATTTGTACACTTATATAAGGTGTTGGGATAGTGTTAGCAAAACTTTAAACCCTAAACCTTGAACTTTAAATTATTTTATGCGAAATTTACGCAAAATTCATTTAGAGTTTATCAAATATGCAAGATACTTCAAAACAATACGATGCTGTAATAAAAACCTGTCGTGACCTTTTTATTAATAAAATGACAGATTATGGAAGTGCATGGCGAATTTTACGTTTACCATCATTAACCGATCAAATTTTTATAAAAGCGCAACGTATTAGAGGGCTGCAACAAAATGACGTACGTAAGGTAGATGAAGGTGAGCAAAGTGAATTTATTGGAATAATCAACTATTGCATTATGGCTTTAATCCAATTAGAAAAAGGCGTAGTAGAGCAACCTGATTTGGAAGTTGAAGAAGCTACTGCTTTATACGATGCGCAGGTCAAGGCAACAAAGCAGTTAATGCAAGACAAAAACCATGATTATGGTGAAGCTTGGAGAGACATGCGCGTTAGTAGTTTAACCGATTTAATTTTACAAAAATTATTACGCGTTAAGCAAATTGAAGACAACTCCGGAAAAACAATTGTAAGCGAAGGGATTGATGCTAATTATCAAGATATGATTAATTACGCCATTTTTGCAATGATACATTTAACAGAACAATAAAATTGCTTTTGCAATTTAATAATTGATATTTAATTAAAGTTATGAAATACATAGTTGGTTTTTTAAGAATATTTGTTGGTATATTTTTTATTATTTCGGGATTTATAAAGCTTAACGATCCTATTGGATTTGCTTTTAAATTAGAAGAGTATTTTGGACCAACCGTTTTAGATTTACCATTTTTTATTCCTTATGCTTTAGGGATTTCAATAATAGTAGTTGTTTTTGAAGTGCTTTTAGGTATCTTTTTAATCATTGGGTACAAGCCTAAATTTACGGTTTGGAGTTTATTATTAATGATTATCTTTTTTACATTCTTAACGTTTTACTCAGCGTATTATGATAAAGTAAAAGATTGTGGATGCTTTGGTGACGCCATGAAAATGGATCCATGGGAAAGCTTTGGTAAAGATGTGTTTTTGTTAGTTTTAATTTTAATTATTTTCTTCGGAATAAAACATATTAAACCATTTTTTAATAAGCTCACAACTACAATAGTGTCTTTATTAAGTTTTATAGCTTGTCTTGGTTTTGCATACCACGTATTAATGCATTTACCAACAATAGATTTTAGACCATTTAAAATAGGAAACAACATTACAGATAACATGATTGTTCCAGAGAATGCACCACAACCTGTAATTGAGTATACATGGACGTTTAACGAGAATGGTACAGAAAAACAATACATAACTGATGGATCTTATCCAACATCAACAGGAGAATATGTAGGTGTGACAACAAAAACAATATCAGAAGGCTATGAACCACCAATCCATGATTTTTCTATTGAAAAAGATGGAGAGGATTTTACGCAAGACATCTTAACGCGACCAAATGTATTATTAGTTGTTAATTATAATTTAGCAAAATCTGAAAGTGATGGATTAGTCGCTGTAAAACAAATCACAGATAAAGCAATCGCAAATGGTTATGACGTTATTGGTTTAACAGCATCTGGACCAGATGAGGCAAATGGTGTAATCTCAAATTATAAATTAGGTTTTGAGTATTATTTCTGTGACGAGACTGCTTTAAAAACAATCATCCGCTCTAATCCAGGACTTTTAAAATTAGAAAAAGGAACCATTATCCAAAAGGTACATTGGAATGATGTGGACCAATTAATGTTACCTAAAGTAGATAGACCAGCACCTAAGGTTGTAGATGATGGAACTGCTCATATAGCTGATAATAAAGTTTTTAATAAAGAACAATTTGAAGCGTTAGAATTAAGTGAAGATCAAATTGAAAATGTATTTGTTTTTAAAGATGCTTCAGAGGTTAAAACCGTTATTGATTCTATAAATGTGGCAGATGGTAAAAATTATACTAGTATTGTGAAATTTGTGACTAAAAAAACAGAATAACGTTACTTCAAGTGTTTTGTGAGGCACGAGCAAACTATATCGAGAAGCACATTATTTTGTAAAGCAGTAGAACAACGTATCTAAAATAAATAAAACAATCTGATAACCTATTTACTAAATAAAACCCTGTATGCATTACTCACATTATTTGGTGTGGTAACTGTTATATTTCTTTTATTTAGTGTGCTTCCAGGAGATCCAGCACAAATGATGTTGGGTCAAAACGAGGATAGTCAGCAATTAGCCATTATCAAAAAAAAATATGGTTTTGATAAGCCTGTTGTGACGCAGTATTTTTATTATTTAAACGATTTGTCACCTATCTCATTTCATTCTAAAACAGAAGGTGATTATACCTATTTAAGTCAAAATAAATACTCAGCAACGCAACTGTTTTCAATAGGTAACACAACTACAGTTATAAAGTTTCCGTACTTGCGGGAATCTTTTACCAAACAAGGTAAAAAAGTAAGCCAAGTATTATCAGAGACCTTACCCAATACATTTGTGTTAGCAGTTTCATCAATATTAATAGCAATCTTTTTAGGTGTAATATTAGGTGTGATTTCAGCATTAAAAAAAGACACATTTTTAGATAAAATAATTCAAATATTAAGTACCTTAGGGATGAGTGTGCCATCCTTTTTTAGTGCCATATTATTTGCATGGTTATTTGGTTTTGTATTACATAAATACACCAATTTAGAAATGACAGGAAGCCTATACGAGTTGGATGATTTTGGCGAAAAAATGCACATTAAATGGAAAAACTTAATCCTTCCAGCAATTGTTTTAGGTATAAGACCATTAGCAGTAGTCATACAATTAATGCGTAACTCCTTATTAGAAGTCTTTAATCAAGATTATATCAGAACAGCCAGAGCAAAAGGCTTATCCGAGTTTCAAATAATAAAAAAACACGCCATTAAAAACGCATTAAATCCAGTAGTCACTGCAATCTCAGGGTGGTTTGCAAGTATGCTAGCAGGCGCAGTGTTTGTGGAGTATATTTTTGGATGGAATGGATTAGGAAAAGAAATAGTAAATGCGCTTAACACCTTAGATTTACCTGTAATTATGGGTTCTGTGTTAATTATCGCCTTACTATTCATTATAATTAATATTTTTGTAGATATAATATACACTTGGTTAGATCCAAAAGTTAAATTAGAATAAAACACAACGTCATGAGAAAAAACATAGTAGCCGGAAACTGGAAAATGAATAATGATTTACCACTATCAGAAGCCCTAATTTCAGATTTAAAAAGACAAACAAAAACATCTAATGCAGAGGTTATGATTGCGCCAACATTTACCAACTTATGGCATGCTTTTGAAGCTACAAGACATGACGATATAGAAGTAATAGCTCAAAACATGCACTTTGCAGAAAACGGAGCTTATACAGGAGAGGTCAGCGCAGACATGCTTAAAAGCGTAGGAATAAACACGGTAATCCTAGGGCACTCAGAGCGTCGTGCGTATTTTAACGAAGACGATGCTATTTTAGCCAAAAAAGTAGACCAAGCCTTATCTAAAGACTTACGCGTCATTTTTTGTTTCGGAGAAGAACTAGCAGACCGTAAAGCTGCAAATCACGAAGCAGTAGTAGAGAGTCAAATCAAAAATGCATTGTTTCATTTAGACGCTTCAGCATTCAAAAATATCGTATTGGCTTATGAGCCTGTATGGGCAATAGGAACCGGAGAAACAGCAAGTCCAGAACAAGCACAAGACATGCACAAATTTATCCGTAAAACATTACAAGACAAATACGGTAACCAAGTAGCAGACGACATGACTATCCTTTATGGAGGGAGTGTAAAACCAGCAAACGCCAAAGAAATTTTCTCAAAACCAGACGTAGATGGTGGATTAATTGGTGGAGCAGCCTTAAAAGCCGAAGATTTTTACGCGATCGTAAACGCCTTTTAAATAACAATATAAATTAAAATAATTTGGGCGTTACCACAAGGGTCGCGTCTTCCGTTATATCTTTTTTTGCCATATGTGGCAGCAAAAAAAGGATGTCACTACAACCGCTAACGCAGGCTAATCTGCAAAATACAGTACAAATTAAAATGTCAAACATTATTTACATAGGGTATTACTTTAAAGTGGAACCAATGCAACCAGGAACAGAAATTCTTATTGCAGAATTAGGTTACGCAGGATTTGAAAGCTTTGTAGAGACCGAAGAAGGGGTTACAGCATACATCCAAAAAGAAGAGTATACAGACACTATTTTGGACGATATCCAAATATTAAAGTCAGACGAGTTTAAAATCACATATAGCTTTGACGAAATTGAGCAAACCAATTGGAACGAAGAGTGGGAGAAAAACTTTAACCCAATTGTAGTTGATGATCTGTGTGCTGTACGTGCACCATTCCATGACAAGTTTGATACAGAATATGATATTATCATCGAACCAAAAATGAGTTTTGGAACAGGGCATCATGAAACCACACACATGATGATACAACATATTCTTAAAAACGATTTTAAAGATAAGTCCGTTTTAGATATGGGATGCGGTACAGCTGTTTTAGCAATACTAGCTGAGATGAAAGGAGCAAAACCGTTAGATGCTATAGATATTGATAACTGGTGCTACTTAAATAGCTTAGAAAACGTGGAGCGTAACAATTGTAAACATATTTCTGTTTATGAAGGAGAAGCAGCACTTTTAAAAGATAAAAAGTACGATACCATTATAGCAAACATTAATCGCAACATCTTATTAAACGACATTGCAACATATTCAAAATGTCTTGATGCAACAGGTACCTTATATTTAAGCGGTTTTTACCAAGAAGACATCCCAATGATAGAAAAGGAATGTAATAATAATAAACTTATTTTAAAGGATACATTAACCAAAAATAATTGGGTTGCACTTAAATTTGAAAAGGAGTAATGTTGTAAAAAATTAAATTTATCGATTAAATACATAAAATTTTAACAATTTTATTAAAAATAAATAGAGTCTTGTGGTTAAAACCTCAGGATTCTTCTTTTTTAATCAATTATCTTTGACTTGATAATTATCTCACATAAGATTAATAGCAAAACATCCTTAAACTAACATTTAAGATTGTGTGAAACATTTTACGTAAAGCAAACCATTTATTAATTTAAAATTCAACCAAAAATGAAGAAAATTAAATTTATGGCTTTAGCTAGCCTATGTTTTATTCTAGGATTACAATCATGTCAAAAAAATGAAGACACGATTATTGACGAAGAAGTTGCAGTAAAAGAAGTATCTGCAGAGCTTTTAGCTAAATTGGCAAAAGCACAAATAAATACTGACAATGCCAAAATAGTAGACTTCATGCTTCCCGATGGTTCTACCAAAGAAATGATTGAAGTTGAAGGTGATCTTTTTATGAGCGAAGAGGATATCTTAAACTTAAATGAAGAGACTTCAGCAACAGACAGAAATTATCGTACAAATAATTTAGTGTCTCAAGGTAAAACCATTACTATAATTGGATATACAGGAGGTAGTAATGCTTTATCAACTAAAGAAAGAACTGCTTTGCAGTGGGCTGTTGATAATTATAATGCGCTAAGCGGAGTTTCAATTTCGTTTCAATTATCATTTGGAACCAACTACCAGTCTAAAGATATGGTCGTGTATCATAACCCAAGTCAATCTGGTGCAGGTGGATCTGCAGGTTTTCCAAGTAATGGTAACCCTTATAAATTTGTTCAAATTTACGGTTTAGATAACTATGATACTAATGTGGTAGAGCATGTTATTACACATGAAATTGGTCATTCTGTAGGATTTAGACACACAGATTGGTTTAACAGAGCAAGTTGTGGTCAAAACCAAAACGAAGGAGCAGGATCAATTGGAGCAATAGATTTAGGCGGAAACAATCCAGAAACATCTGTAATGTTAGCATGCTTTAGTAGTGGAGAAGATGGCGAGTTTGGTATAGACGATATTAATGCACTACAAATTATGTATTAAAACTTATCTTAAATAAGTGATAAAAAGGCTTCTGTGACGACAGAAGTCTTTTTTTATATCCAATAATTTTTTACTTTTATAAAAAAAATAGTACGTATGAGTACAAAAGAAAAAATTCAAGAAGAGCACGACGTTAGCACTTTAGAACAGCCTAACAACGAAATTGTCGTTTATAATGATGACGTTAATACATTTGATCACGTCATAGATACTTTAATTTATGCTTGTGACCATACACCAGAACAAGCTGAGCAATGCACAATTCTAGTCCATTATAAAGGACAATGTACAGTTAAAACTGGTGCGTATAAAGAGCTGGAACCACGATGTACAATGTTACTGGAAGCAGGATTAAGTGCTGAAATAATCTAAAAAAAAGAGTCTTTTTATAAAGACTCTTTTTTTTTTTTTTGTAAATCACTTTCTTTTGCAAGTGTTTATACCAAAAATAGTGTATAGTGGACAAAAGTTAATAAAACTTGTAATTAATAAAATGATTGCTACAGCCATTAAAATATAGGCTAAAGTTCCGCTTACTACATTTAAATAATATAATAGTGTTATCACTATAGCCACTAATACTCTTAAGCTTTTATCTAAAGCTCCCATATTTTTTTTCATAATAAATGGTGTTAAGTATTTAAATATAAGTATAACGCATAAAAAAAGCAAGCTATAGTAGCTTGCTTTTTTTTCGTGACCTCGACAGGATTCAAACCTGTAACCTCTTGAGCCGTAATCAAGTGCGCTATTCAGTTGCGCCACGAGGCCTTTTTTTTGTGGGTGCAAATATATTGCTTTTTTATAATAACATCAAAACTTTTTGAAGATTTAATTTAATTTAATGCGTTTTTTGTCACAAATACTTTCCATCCAAAAATAGCCATTTGTATTTTAGTGGCTTTACTTAGATCTAGTTTTTGCTTTGTATAACTTGGTAGTACAAGCTTATTAACCTTTGCTAAAAACTTAAATAGTGTTTTTTTCATAAAAAAAATTTAAATTCAAAATTATTGCTTTAGTAGTTGTTAACCTAACAGACTTTAAGATTTAAAATAGTAAAACTTATTCTAGACTAAGTTTTACATTTTGGTTTAAAGTATAATCGATGTTATAAAATCGATTATTAGTTGGGCGATTGTTAGCATAATTTTAAGTTTAAGGGTTAATAATACCAATACTTTTCAGGATTGTTTTTTGAAGATATATTTTTTCATTATTATTCTCCAAACAAAAATGAATATATCTATACTTTTGACTTTACTTATTAAAGTAAAAAAATGTAAATGGTTTTAATATTTTAATTTATTCCTTAAATGTTGTTTTAATATGTAATCATAAATACTTTTTGTAGTTAGTTTTTGATATAAATGTAGGGCATTTTTTAGTGTCGTATTTTTTTTCAAGGGGATTTTGATTCAGTAGAGTTACAAAAAACGAGTTTCTATTATTTCTAATTATTAAAAGGTTAATTAACTATTGTTTAAAAGCTCGGCTAATAATATCTATTATATTTGCTAAAAATATATGCATGAAAAAAATTACTTTACTTTTTATTATTCTTATTTCGGCAATTGGGTATTCTCAATCTGTTGTTATTAACGAGTTGGATTCTGATACGCCTGGAATTGATGATCAAGAATTTATAGAGTTGTTGTCAAGTATGCCTAATTTTTCGTTAGATGGCTACGTGTTGGTTTTATTTAATGGTTCTGCATCTGGAGGAGATTCAAGTTACTTTGCCTTAGATTTAGATGGTTACACAACAGATGTTAATGGTTTATTACTTATTGGTAGTACAACTGTTTCTCCATTTCCTCAGTTAATTATACCAGCTAATCTTATTCAAAATGGTGCAGATGCTGTGGCTGTATATTTAGGGGACGACACAGATTTTCCGGAAGGGACTTTAGCAACACAAACTAATTTAGTGGATGCGATGGTATATGATACTAGTGATGCGGATGATACAGGTTTAATGGCGTTACTTGGTGTTACAGAACAATATAATGAGGGTTCTGGTAACAATACAAATTCAATTCAGCGTTTTGATGATGGATTAGGTAATCCAAATAGTATAACGTATGTTGCTACAACGCCAACACCTAGAGCTTTAAATGATGGAAGCGGAATTTTATTAAACGGAGTATTAACTTCTGTAACACAATCACAAGTTGATGAGGGTTCTGTTTTTGATATTACTTTTACTACTGAGCAAAATGTAGATTCTGATTTAACTATTGATTTTACTTTAAGCAATGGAGGTTTTGATACTTCAGATTTTACTGGTAACACATCTGTTGTTATTCCGACAGGTCAAAATACTATAGTAACAACTATTACTTTAATTGATGATGTTTTAGATGAAGGTGATGAGGTTTTAAAAATAGTTATAGCCAATTTGCCAACTGTTTATATTGCGCTAAATAATAATTTAGAAGTAAGAGTTGTGGATAATGATTTTGTGGTAGCATCTTTTGGTACACCTTTAAATCCTACTTATGGTATAGTGGCTAGCACACAACCTTCAGATTATTATAATACTTTGGATGGTTTGTCAGGAAGTGCTTTGGAGCAAGCTTTACAAGATATTGTTGCAGAAGAAGGTGTTGTAAGAGCACAAACGTATTCTGATATAATAGATATTTTGGAAGCAGCAGATCAAAATCCAGCAAACAGTAATCAAGTGTGGTTAGTGTATACAGAGCAAGGTCGTGCTAAGTTAGATTATCAAACAACTTCTAATAATACAGGAACATGGAATAGAGAACATACTTTTCCTAGGTCTTTGGCAGGTTATAATAGTATTGATCTGGACGATTTTAGAGATGGTAAAGATGTGTATTGGAATACTACAGCAGATTCACTAAGACATGGTAATAGTGATGGGCACGCTTTACGCGCTGCAGATGGACCAGAAAATAGTTCTAGAGGTAACCAACATTATGGGCAATATAATGGGCCAACAGGTACTGCTGGAAGTTTTAAAGGTGATGTAGCCAGAAGTGTATTATACATGCAAATTAGATATAATGGTTTAAGTGTTGAGTCTGGATATCCTAGCGTTACTGGGCAAATGGGAGATTTGGACGTGCTTTTAGATTGGCATAGAAATGATCCGCCAGACGATTTTGAAATGAATAGAAATAATGTGGTGTATGAATGGCAAGTAAACAGAAATCCTTTTATTGATCAGCCTGATTTAGTAGAGTATATTTGGGGAAATCAAATAGGAAATGTGTGGAGTCAGCCTTTAAGTGTTGCAAGTTTTACAACTGAAACTATAAAGATATATCCTAATCCAGCAACTGATAAATTGTTTGTTTCAGGTAAGCAGCAATTGTACAATTTATCCGTTTTTTCTTCGGAAGGAAGAAAGGTTTTATCTCAACCAGTCGTTAATAATAGTTACGTTGATTTAAAATTAGCAAGCGGTTTATATATGGTTGTTATTGAATCAGAGGATAAACGCATCACTAAAAAAATTATTATTGAATAGATTTTTGACTTATTATAAAAAAAAGCCCAAACATTTTGTTTGGGCTTTTTTATTTATTTAATGGTGGAATTATTTAGAAGTTATATTTAATACTCCAGTGCCATCTAAATTTATTTCTATTGGACTAATCCCTTTATTAGATTGATAAGTCGTTTTAGTTTTATTCCCTTTTTTGTCAATTGTTGAGATTTTAATTTTAATAATTTCATCCTTGTTATTGCGTTTTATAGTTGAGAATTGGATATCTATATTCTGACTTGTTAAAAACGCTTTATGCTGGTTTAAAACCAAGTCAGTTGTGTTTTTATCAATGTGTAATGTGCTTCTGTTTTTTGAAGCATCCTCTTCATCTATATAGAATAAGCTTGTTGTTTCAACTTTTTCAACAATTTTCCAATTACTATTTTTTTCTGAATTTTTGTTATTGGTAGTGATTTCTATAACATCATTAAGTCCTTGACTTCCATATTTGTTTGTAGCCATTTGACCTTTAAGAACATTCATGGTTGCAATGTTTTCTGTATTTAAAGCTGATGGCATGATGTCTGTTATTTTACCATTTATTACATAAAGTGGCTTTTTTTGTTGTTCGACTATAACCAACTTACTTTTGTCTTCTCCTGTATTAGTGGTTTGAAATTTATAGCTAGATACACTGCTGTCTTGGTCTTTGTTTTCTATTATTAATTTAATATCATCACCACTATTTTGGGTATGTATTACATTGGTGTTACTGCTGGCTTGTTCTGTAATAACAGGAGATGTTATTGTCCAATCTTTTGTAATAGTAATCACTGATTTGTTTTTATCATCATTTATTAATAACTGATTGTCTTCAACTTTTAAAATAGTAGTATTTATAGGTGAATTATCTAATTTGTTAAAAGCGACACGTTTTGTAAACTCTGATTGACCTTTGTTTTTTGTTGCTATTGTTAACGATATAATGTCCTGGTTTTGGTTTCTTTTTATATTAGAAAATTTAACTTCTAAATGGTCCAACTTAGATTCTAGTTTGCTTTTAATTGCTTGAATCTCTTGGTCAGTGGACTTGGAAGTGATAATATAAGTTTCGGTATTAACTAGATGTTGTTGTATTTCCGCATTAGTGATGTATACTTTTTTTGTATTAAAACTCATTAAAAATAATCCTAGAAAGGGCAGCACGATAGTGAGCTTTAATAAATTACTGTTTTTTGATTTTGATTTTTGTAACATAACGATTCGTTTTTTGATTAATGATTGATAAAAATTAGTTGGAAAAGCTAATTGATTTTGATGTAAGCTAGC
The DNA here is from genome assembly GCF_000518485.1 of Olleya marilimosa CAM030. Taxonomy (GTDB): domain Bacteria; phylum Bacteroidota; class Bacteroidia; order Flavobacteriales; family Flavobacteriaceae; genus Olleya; species Olleya marilimosa. The sequence goes on from NZ_JADR01000005.1 coordinate 24,697, forward strand.
TTTTAATAATACCGTTTGATAGCTTTTTGAGCACTTTATTTTGTGCTGTGCTTTTTGATCTGCTATGTATTCTAAGTTTTGTTGAAGTTCTTTTTTGTACCACCAAATAAAGGGATTAAACCAAAATAGGATTGTGGCAAGTTGGATAACTATCACGTCTATAGTATGGTATTGAGTTGCATGAACTTTTTCATGAGTTATAATATAGTCAAGTTCTGTTTTTAAAAATTGATTGGGATTATAAACGATACGATTAAAAAATGAAAAAGGTGCTATTGAAGCTTCAGTTTTAATAAATACAAATGGACCAGATAGTATTTTAGTTTTATTTTGTAACAACTTATGCAGCGATATAAATTGTAAAATTACTTTTACTAAAATTATAAGTAATCCAAGGCCATAAATTATTGGTAATAACTGCCATAAATTAAAACCAGATTTAGTCGTGGTTTGTGTTGTCGCAACTTGTAGGTTTTGTGATATACTTATGTCTTGTGGAGTGTATTGTATGTAAACAGGAATAACTATTAATGGTAATACTGTGGCTATAAATAAGCCTGAAAGTAAAAACCAACGGTTAGCCTGAAAAAAAGTATCACGTTGTAAAAATAGTTTGTAACAAGTGTAAAATAGTAATATGATTGCTGAAGCTTTTAAAAAATAGTCCATGATTAATCTTGATTTTCTATTAAACGAATAATTTCTTTTAGCTCTTCAACGCTAATTTTTTCTTCTTTAGCAAAAAACGAAACGACATTTTTATAAGAGCTATTAAAGTAATTGTCGATTGCAGTATTCATAAACTTATTTCGATAGGCTTCTTTTGAAATAATAGGGTAGTAGCGATGGGTTTTTCCAAAAGCTTCGTAACTAACATAACCTTTTTCTTCAAGATTTCTAACCATAGTAGATAAGGTGTTATAGTGTGGTTTGTCGTTCTTTATTTCTGCCATGACATCTTTAACAAAAGCGTTTTCAAGCTTCCATAAAATGTGCATTATCTCTTCTTCTTTGTTGGTTAACTTTTGCATAATCAATTGTTTATTTCAAATTTAATGTAAACATAACTAATAAAATAGTTATACAACTATAAAGTTAGTTTTTTAACTATTTTTTTAGTTTTATTAATAATGATTTTCCGCTACAGCGAAAAAAATTAAGTCCTAATTCTTTTTGATGTTTGCAAAATGTATCTTCGCAAAAATTATATTTTTATGAGTGTAGTGTATCTTATTTTAGGTTTTGTGTTATTAGTGGTAGGAGGAGAGTTTTTGGTGCGATCATCTGTAGCCATGTCTTTTAAGCTTAATATTTCTAAAATAGTAATTGGTATGACGGTCGTGTCTTTTGCGACTTCTGCGCCAGAATTATTAGTTAGTTTACAAGCAGCATTAAAAGGGTCGCCTGCAATTGCTATTAATAATGTAGTTGGATCTAATATTGCTAATATTGGTTTGGTCTTAGGTATAACTGCTATTGTTGGCGCAATTGCGATAGATAAATCCTTTTATAAGTTAACATGGCCAGTAATGATGTTGTTTTCAATAGCATTATATTATTTTTTATGGAATGATAACCAATTAGTTGCTGTGGAAGGTTTAGTGCTTTTTGTTGGATTAATTGTGTTTATAATATATTTAATTAAAACTCAAAAATCTACAGATGATTTAGAGGAAGTGGATGATACTTTAGCTGTAGTGTCTAACTTTAAAATTGGTATTTGGTTATTAATAGGTGCAGCAGCTTTATATTTTGGTAGTGAATGGTTAGTAAAAGGCGCTACACAAATAGCAACAAGCTTGGGTGTAAGCGAGGCTGTTATTGGTGTAACCATGATTGCAATTGGTACAAGCGTGCCTGAGTTAGCAGCATCTGTTATTGCAGCAGCTAAAAAGGAAAAAGCAATCTCTTTAGGAAATTTAATAGGATCTAATATTTTTAATATTGGTTCAGTGTTAGGTTTAACATCTATGATAAAGACAATCCCTGTAACAGAGTCTTTAATATTGTCCAGAGATATATTTTGGATGTTAATTTTTGCAGCTTTAGTTTTAGTACTAGGATTGTTGCCTAAGCAGCATGAGATTGGAAAAATTAAAGGGTTTGGATTGGTGTTAATTTATGCAGTTTTTATAATACTTGTTTTTAATGGTTAATAAATGCTACTTAATCTTATTAAGATAAAAAAAAACGCTTTCTATTATAAGAAAGCGTTTTTTAATGGATTTAACTATGTAATCAATATTAATTAATATTAGCAGATTTTACAGTTTTAATAATACGACCTGCTATTTTGTATGGATCACCATTAGATGCTGGACGACGGTCTTCTAACCAACCTTTCCATCCTTTCTCAACTGTGATAATTGGAATACGTATTGATGCGCCTCTATCAGAAACACCATATGAAAAATCGTTTATGGATGCAGTTTCATGGTCACCAGTTAAACGTTGATCGTTAAACTCTCCATAAACAGCAATGTGTTCTTTTACAACTGGTCTAAAAGCTTCGCAAATTTTCTCGTAAGTTTCTTTGCTACCACAAGTTCTTAGTACAGAGTTAGAAAAATTAGCATGCATACCAGAACCATTCCAATCCATATCTTTGCCTAATGGTTTTGGGTGGTATTCTATATAATAACCATATTGTTCTGTTAATCTGTCAAGAAGGTATCTTGCAATCCAGATTTCATCTCCAGCTTTTTTAGCACCTTTAGCAAATAATTGAAACTCCCATTGTCCAGATGCAACCTCTTGGTTGATACCTTCAAAGTTTAAGCCAGCGTCAATACATAAATCTGCATGTTCTTCTACTAAATCTCTACCATGAGTGTTTTTCCCTCCTACGGAGCAATAGTACATACCTTGTGGTGCAGGGTAACCTCCAATTGGGAATCCTAAAGGTAATTGTGTTTTAGTATCCATAATAAAATACTCTTGCTCAAAACCAAACCAAAAGTCATCATCTTCATCTTCAATAGTAGCTCTACCATTAGATATGTGTGGTGTTCCATCTGCATTTAATACTTCAGTCATTACTAAGTATCCATCTCTTCTTGCAGGATCTGGATAGATTGCGACAGGTTTTAAAAGACAATCAGAAGAGCCTCCTGAAGCTTGTTTAGTAGACGATCCATCAAAAGACCAAATTGGACAATCTTCTAATTTTCCGCTAAAGTCGTTTTCAACTTTAGTTTTACTTCTCATGTTTTGTGTTGGAAAGTATCCATCCAACCAGATGTATTCTAATTTAGATTTACTCATGATAAAAACTCATTTTAGTTATATGTTGTGGCAAATATAAAATAAATTTGAATCTACCCATTAAAAAACATGGGTGTAAATAACAATTTTATTAAAAGAATGTTAATAACCCTATTTTTTTTAGGGTATCATATTTTAAGAGTGTTAATTTTTGTAAATTCGTAATTCAATTAATTAAAAAAGATAATATGTCAACATTAAGATTTCATGCCATCAAAGAATCATTAAAACGAAAACCAGTTGTAATTGAAGAAAAGCAACGACGTTCAGAAATTTTTGGAAGCAATGTTTTTAATGAGTCAACTATGCGCCAATACTTAACAAAAGAAGCTTTTGAAAGTGTTAATGATGCAATTAAACTAGGAAAAAAAATTGATAGAATAGTTGCGGACCATATTTCTACGGGAATGAAGGAGTGGGCAATCTCAAAAGGAGCAACACATTATACACACTGGTTTCAGCCTTTAACAGGAGCAACAGCTGAAAAGCATGATGCTTTTTTTGAAACGATTGGAGGTGGATTAGCAATAGAAAAATTTGGTGGAGGACAATTGGTGCAGCAAGAGCCTGATGCATCAAGTTTTCCTAATGGAGGTATTAGAAACACTTTTGAAGCGCGTGGTTATACTGCTTGGGATCCAACATCTCCTGCATTTATATATGGTACAACATTGTGTATTCCTACCGTTTTTGTGTCTTATACAGGTGAAGCCTTAGATTATAAAACACCATTGCTTAGGGCATTACAAGCTGTAGATAGTGCAGCTGTAGCTGTGTGTAAGTACTTTGATAAAAATGTTAAAAAAGTGAATGCATCATTAGGTTGGGAGCAAGAATACTTTTTAATAGATCGTGATTTGGCAATGTCAAGACCAGATATTGTACAAACAGGTCGTACATTATTAGGGCACTCTCCAGCTAAAGGACAACAGTTAGATGATCACTATTTTGGGACAATACCAAATCGTGCTATGGCTTTTATGAGAGATCTTGAAACCGAATGTATGTTATTAGGTATACCTGTTAAAACAAGACATAATGAAGTGGCACCTAATCAATTTGAATTAGCGCCAATTTATGATGAAGCTAATTTAGCAGTCGACCATAATTCATTATTAATGGATGTCATGGATAAAATTTCAGATAGACATAATTTTAAAGTCTTATTTCACGAAAAACCTTTTGCAGGTGTAAATGGATCAGGAAAACATAATAATTGGAGTTTAAGTACAGATACAGGAGTTAATTTATTAGGTCCAGGAAAAACGCCAATGAGTAATCTTCAGTTTTTGACCTTTTTTATAAATACAATTAAAGCAGTTTATGATAACGAAGAGTTGTTACGTGCAGCTATTGCATCTGCTAGTAACGACCATAGATTAGGAGCTAATGAAGCGCCTCCAGCAATAATATCTGTTTTTATAGGAGATCAATTAACTAAAACTTTAAACGAGTTAGAAAACGTAACTGATGGTAAATTGTCTCCAGAAGAAAAAACAGATTTAAAACTAAATGTGGTTGGTAAAATACCAGACGTATTATTAGATAATACAGATCGTAACAGGACGTCTCCTTTTGCCTTTACAGGGAACAAGTTTGAGTTTAGAGCGGTTGGATCTACTGCCAATTGTGCAAACCCAATGACGGTTTTAAACAGTATTGTTGCAAAACAATTAATAGACTTTAAAAATGAAGTAGATGCTTTGATTGATAAAAAGGATATGAAAAAAGATGATGCGATCTTTAATGTCTTAAGAGAATATATCAAACAGTCTAAAAACATTTTGTTTGAAGGTAATGGTTATGGTGAAGCATGGGAGAAAGAAGCTAAAAAAAGAGGTTTAAGTAATAATAAAACAACACCTGAAGCATTAAAGGCTAAAGTGTCTAAAAAGACATTGGAGTTATTTGAAGATTTAGGAGTAATGAATAAGGTGGAGTCTGAAGCACGTTATGAAATAGAAATGGAAGAGTATGTGCTACGTATCCAAATTGAAAGTCGTGTAATAGGAGATATAGCACGTAATCATGTTGTTCCAACAGCAGTTAGGTATCAAAACGTATTAATTAAAAATGTAAAAGGGTTAAAAGAAATATATGGTGCAGACTTTAAAAAGTTAGCAAAAGAACAACTTAATTTAATTGAAGAAATTTCAGAGCATATAGCTTCTATAAATTCTAACGTCACAAAAATGACAGAAGCTAGAAAGAAGTCTAATAAAGATGAAAACATAGAAACTAAAGCATTAGCTTACTGTAATAAAGTTAAGCCATTATTTGATGATATTAGATACCATTGTGATAAGCTTGAATTATTAGTGGATGACGAGTTGTGGCCTTTAACTAAGTATAGAGAGTTGTTGTTTACTAAATAAATACCTAAAGAATTGTAAAAAAAAGCCTCAATTACTATTGAGGCTTTTTTTGTGTTTCATAAACCTGTTCGTCCGATAAAATTACAATGTTATCGAATAGTTGGTTTAAAAACGCTGATTTTTATGGTATTACCATTTTTGAAAGCATTTAATATATATCTTTGAGATGCTATTAATCAATTTATATTCAAAATGAAAAAAGTCTTTTTCAGCGCAGCTGCGCTTATGTGTGGGACAATGTTGTTCGCACAATCTAACGTAAGTGATGTCGATCAATCAGGTGTTTCCAACGATTCTGATGTGTTCCAACAAGGAGCAAACAATGATTCAGATGTCGATCAATATGGTTCTGTCCCAAGTAACCCAAACAGTGGTGAGGCTAACGATTCTGATGTCTTTCAATTAGGAGATTTAAACAAATCAAAAGTAAAACAAGCTGGAGATCGTAACCTTGGTGATGTGTATCAAGAAGGAAATAGAAACAATGCTAGGATAGATCAAGGTGTAAGTGCTGCAGAAGATAATTTTGCATACACAAATCAATTTGGTAACAGAAACAAATCGGTTCAAATCCAGCGTTATGATAATAATTTTGGAGATATAGATCAAGACGGAAACAGAAATGTAGGACGACAAAATCAAAATGCAGTACCTAATCAATCGGCAGGAAATACAGCTTATTTGACGCAAGCTGGAAACAGAAACTTTTCTAACCAAAAACAAACTGGAGGAGATAACTTTAGTGATGTAGATCAAATTGGTAACAATAATGAATCTAGAGTTTTTCAAGTAGGTATTAATAATTCTTCGTTAGTTGATCAAATAGGTAATTTAAACGATTCTTATGTATCACAAGATGGAGATGATAATGTTGAAACAACAAGTCAAACAGGAAATAATAATATGGCCTCTACTATACAAGATGGTGATCAAAACGATTCTGCAACGTTGCAATTAGGTAACTCTAATAGTAGTATGGTAAGTCAAATTGGTCTTTCTCATTTAAGTGATGTTTATCAATCTGGTAATTTTAATGCAAGTACAGTTGATCAAGGTGGTAATACACATATGAGTGATGTAGATCAAATAGGTGATTCAAACATATCTATTGTAATTCAAAACGATTAGTATAAATAAAGTAATTTACTTTAAAAGAGGGCTCTTCAAAGAGTCCTCTTTTTTTTGTGTTTAAATGTAAAATTAATTCTTCATTTCACTTTAAGTCGTGCATAAGTTAATCAATTTTAATGGGTGTAATATTTTAAAAAATTAAGTTGTTAATTAGTTTTTATTTAATGTGCTTAAGCTTGATTATTAAGTTGGATTAGATATTTAGTCTTCGGTATAATGAAATGCTGTTTAAATTTAGTTTTTCGCCTATTTTTTTCTACGTAGTTATACGTATGTTCAAGTATATTAAGGGTTTAGCTTAATTTTTTAAGCTGTAAATCTTGTAGGAAAATTCTTTTAAATACGTGCGTTTTAACGTTTAAATATCGGTTGTTAACGAATATATAGTTAAAAACACTTGTTTTTTTGGTAATCAAATTTTATGAGAGAATAAATTCTTTATCTTTGAATTGCTATTAATCAATATATATTTAAACATGAAAAAAGTATTTTTCAGCGCAGCTGCGCTAATGTGTGGAACAATGATGTTTGCACAATCAAACAACAGTGATGTAGACCAGATCGGAAGCGGAAATGCTTCAACTGTAATGCAAACTGGTATGACCAATGACTCTGACGTAGATTCAGTCGGAGATGATAACATTTCTACAGTAGATCAAAACGGAACTTCTAACACTAATGAGACTCGCCAAACTGGTGGAGGACCAGGAGGAGATGGTTTGTCGGATGATAATATTTCTGCAGTTAATCAAACAGGAGATTTAAACAATAACTTTACTTGGCAAGATGGTGACTTAAACGCAAGTGACGTTGATCAATCGGGAGATAGTAATGACTCTTACACAGATCAGTGGGGAGACAGTAACTCAAGTACTGTTGACCAAGATGGTGATAGAAACGATTCTGATGTATTCCAAGGTTATGGTACAGCAGGTGATGGTTCTCATACCAGTACAGTAGAGCAGGATGGAGATGATAATACATCTTTAGTAAATCAATTTGGAGGTTCTGGAAATAATTCAGAAGTTGAGCAAATTGGAAATTTAAATGATTCTGATGTTTCTCAAGATGGTAATAACAATGACTCTACTGTGTGGCAAGGTACTGTAGGAGATTCTAATATTAGTACTGTTACTCAGACAGGAGATGATAACGATTCATTTGTATGGCAAGATGGTGATAGTAATTTATCTGATGTAGATCAAACAGGAGATAATAACGATTCTTATGTTGACCAATGGGGAGATTTTAACACTTCTGATGTAGATCAAGATGGTGACGGAAACGATTCAGATGTTTTTCAAGGTTATTCAGGAGATAACAACACAAGTGTTGTTGATCAAAATGGTGACAATAATACGTCTTATGTGAGTCAAGACAATGATTTAGGAGGAGGAAATGATTCTTCAGTTACACAAACAGGAAACGATAACGATTCTAATGTTGACCAAGATGGAGAATCTAATATTAGTGATGTTGACCAAATTGGTGATATGAACATTAGTGATGTTGACCAAACTGGTGATATGAACATTTCTGATGTTGATCAAGATGGAAATATGAATGACGCTAGTGTTGATCAAAATGGAGATATGAATGACTCTTTAGTAGATCAAGATGGCGATAGTAATGATGCAGACGCTGACCAAGATGGGAATAATAATGACTCAGATATCTGGCAAACAGGTGATATGAATACAGCTGCAGTTACTCAATTAGGAAATGATAACTGGGGTCAAGCAGAGCAAATTGGTGATTCTAATCTTGCAGATGTTAGTCAAACAGGTAATGATAATTATGGTGGAGCAGGACAATATGGAGATATGAATGATAGTGATATTGATCAAGTTGGTGATTTCAACTACGCACTTTCTATTCAACAAGGTAACTCTAATATTTCTACTCAAAATCAACAAGGTAATGCTAACACTGCAACAACTTTTCAAATAGGTAACACTAATGAGTCTTATGTAGATCAAATAGGAAACAATAATGGATCAGCTGTAACTCAATTAGGTGACGATAACGATTCTGATGTAGATCAAAATGGAAATGCTAATAGTAGTTCTGTTTCTCAAACAGGAAACACTAACATCTCTGTAGTTGCTCAAGACGGTACAGGAAACCAAAGTCAAGTGACTTCTACTGGAAACGATAATCAATCATACGTTGATCAAGATGGTACTGCTAACAATAGTTCGGTTTCACAAATGGGAGACTTACATTTATCTAACGTAACTCAAAACGGATTGTTAAATAATAGTATTGTTGATCAAGACGGTTTTATGCACGATAGTTATGTTAATCAACAAGGAAATTTTAATTCTAGTATAGTAGATCAAAACGGAACAACTCATTCAAGTTCTGTGGATCAAATTGGAAACGGAAACTCTTCTTCTGTAACTCAAAATGACTAAGCATAAGCTTTTGTAAAATAGATTATTTATTAAAATAATTATAAGGTATAAGAGCATTAATTTGCTCTTATACTTTTTATAACAGATTTATTTTATAACTTACATGTAGTAACACAGTTAAAACATAAGACTAAGACTATGAAAACAATATTTAAAATTTTAATAGTTGCCTTAATCTTTATATCTAGTAATATTCTTGCTGCTCAAACTTTTGAAACTTTAGAAGATAATGAGTTGTCTGGTTTTAATACTCAGGCATCAGAAGAAAACTTTTTACTTAATCAAAGCGCTGCAAATCTAAATTCAACTTCATCAAACAACGCAATTTTTATTGCTCAAATAGGAGATAATAATGATGCGGTAAGTGTAACAAGATCTACACAGAGTAATATTAATATAATCCAAAACGGTAACGATAATCTTACTGTACTGGATATTAATAGTACAAAAATTGTTGAAACAGTAATACAAAATGGAGATAATAATTCAGTTTTTGATTACAGTCCTTTTAAAACAGATATAAAAAACACAACGATTAATCAAACTGGGAATAACCAAAATTTAACCATGTTTGGATCAAATTCTTTATCAGAAAAAATTAAAGTTTCTATGCAAGGACAAGATCAATCTATCATTATTAGAAATTTTTAAAAAATAAGCCATTATGTTTTTATGTGAATTCAAAAAAACAATGGTTTTAATTATTGTCTATTTTTTTGCTATTAACGCTTACTCGCAATCTTATAACACGCAAGTAGAGGCAAGATTAATAGTGACCCAAGACAATGATATTATTAATATAAAGGGCGTTGCAATTAATAAAATGCAGTTGTCTAAAAGTATATCTTACAAACTATCTGTTTTTAAAACAGATAAAAATCAAAATAAATCTAAAAACGAGCAAAGCGGACAACTAGATTTAAATGCAGATCAGCAAAAAGATTTGTCAACAACATCTATTAATTTCGATCAAGAGACTAAAGTGATAATTCTACTTTTAATTTTTGATTCTACAGATAATATTATTGGTAAGGATAGAATCGTATATAACGATAATGAAGATAATACTCTTACTATTAAAAAAAATATAGCAGAAAAAATTGAAGACATTAGTGTCAAAATTTCTGCGCAATTAGTAAATAATGAAGTTGAGGCTAAAATAGAAACTGCTCAACAAAATGATTTTACAACCATAAAAGCTACAGCTTTCAATAAAACTGAAATCACAAAAAGCTTAATATTTAAATTAATGGTTTTTGATAAAGAAGAAAGCGTTGATAATCTTCTTGAAGACAAAAAACAACGCTTTATTATATCTGCCAACCAAAAAATAGAATTAGCTGAGGCATCATTTAATAGTGTTGGAGATCAGCCAGTTATTTGCGTTATGCTAATTTATGACTTAGATAATAATTTGATAGGTCAAGATCGAGTGGTTTACAATGATAAGTCTAATTTGGATATAGAAAACAAACAAAAATTATTAGAAAAATTAACTGAGGAACAGGCAAACTCAAAAGACGTTAATAGGGATAAAAGAGATGGTTTAGAGTTAAAAGGTATTGTCGTTGAAGACACAAAAACTAAACCAGGTAGGGACTTCTACAAGCTATTTTATTCTTTATACACTCAAAACAATATTAACGGAAATAAAGTAGTGACTATCAAGGAGGTATTAGCATTAGGTAGAAACACGAAAATAGAAGTTATAGTTGGAGATGATGAGATTTTTTCGTTTTTTGTAAGACCTAGTCTTGAGTATTTAACTAAAATGAATGATTACGCGATTATAAACGTATACAAACATTTTAAAAAACTTGAAAACGAATCTAAAACAATTAAACGCTATTAACTTTTTAGACATGAAAAAATTACTAATAATTTTAATTTTCTCGGCTAGCTACTTCTGTGTTGGTCAACAATTATCTTATAAACCCATAAATCCTGCTTTTGGAGGAGATACTTTTAACTATCAATGGTTATTAAGTTCAGCCAACGCTCAAAATTCCTTTACAGACCCAAAAGCAAACCAATCAGATGATGATAGCTCTTTAGCAGCATTTTCCGAAAATTTAAATAGACAAATACTTAGTCAGTTATCTAGATCTTTATTTCAAACACAATTAGGAGAAGGTCTACAGGAAGGAAATTTTAGTTTTGGTAGTTTAGCACTAGAAGTTTATGACTCTGCAGAAGGTCTAGTCATTAATATCTTAGATACAGCTACTGGAGAGCAGACACAAATTATAGTCCCAAATTAACCATTTAACTATCCATCATGCTAAATTATAGATCTGCATTTGCAGTCATATTATTTTTATTATTAACCAGTTGTGGCGCTTTTTTTAATCAGCCTTATAAGCAAGAACGAGCTAGGATTGGAGAAACATCTCCAGTAACACAAAAGTTAAAAGAGTTTCCGTTACCTCAAGAACCTGTGGTAGCAGGAGTTTATAACTTTAAAGACCAAACAGGTCAATATAAAGCTGTAGAAAACGGAAGTACATTTAGTACAGCTGTCTCTCAAGGAGGTACGACCATGTTAAGTAAAGCGTTAGAAGACTCAAAGTGGTTTACAGTTATTGAAAGAGAAAATCTAGGAAACCTTTTAAACGAAAGGAATATAATTAGATCTACACGTGACGAATATCGAAAAAACCAAAACCCAAACGAACCTAATTTGCCTCCATTACTGTATGCAGGAATATTATTAGAAGGAGGTGTAATATCCTATGATACTAATATTATAACAGGTGGTGCAGGAGCAAGATATTTAGGGGTTGGTACTTCAACACAATATAGACAAGACAGGATAACAGTATATTTAAGAGCTGTATCTACATCTAGTGGTAGAGTATTAAAAACAGTATATATATCAAAAACAATTTTATCTCAAGCAGTATCTGCAAATCTGTTTAAGTACGTTAAGTTTCAAAGACTATTAGAGACTGAAATAGGTTTTACTAAGAATGAACCTGTGCAATTAGCCATGAAAGAGGCTATTGAAAAAGCTGTTGAAGCTTTAATTATAGAAGGAATTAAAGATGAGTTATGGTTACCTAGATTAAGCGAGGAAGCTACAGCTAAACTTATAGAAGATTATGATTCTGAAAAAGATGAAGCTATTACTACAGAGTTATATGATCGTTTTTTAACAGAACGAAGAGGTGACTACGCTGTGTCTGCTGCATTAGGAGGTACGTTAATGAATGGTGATTTGGCTAATCCACAACTAGCTTTTAATAGTAAATTAGGATTAAAACGTAAATTAAATCCATATTTAGCATTAGATGTTTCTTTCAATAAATTTAATTTAGAAAATAAAGAATTGTTTAATGACGGGTTTATGTCCTTTGATTTAAACCTAGAATATAAAATCCTACCATTTGACAACTTAACACCATACTTGTTTGGAGGTATTGGTACAAACGCATTGGATTATTTTAACACCATAGAACCTAAATTGCAAGCAGGTTTAGGAATAGAATATTTAGTAAAAGATAACCTAGGAGTATATGTTTTTGGAGAGCATAACCTAGTATTTTCAGATAAGTTGGATGGTGTTGTATCTGGATCTATTGACGATATGTTTTATCGTTTTGGGTTAGGTGTTAATATTTATTTATCTACACCAAATACTAAATTTAATCAACGTAAAGAATTAGAGCGACTTAAAAAAGCAGAATTAAAAGCGCTTAAAAAAGAAAACAGAAGACAGATGCAAGAGAAAAATAAGTCGGCACGTCAAAATATTAAAGATAATTAATCTGTTAAATTTTAATTTAACATTTAAATAAGAGAAACAGATGAAGACATTTTCAAAATATATAAGTTTAATTTTCATACTAGCAACAATAGTAAGTTGTAGTGAAGACAAAGTGTCCTTTAGCGGAACGGGTCAAATAACAGGAAAAGTAGTATCAAAAGGAGATAATGTACCTCTAGAAAATACAAGAGTATCTACAAATCCTAGTTCTAGTATTGTCTTTACAAACGCTACTGGTGATTTTGTAATTAACAACGTTGCAGTAGGTACTTATTCTGTGCAGGCACAAAAAGAGGGATATTTATCAAAGTTTGAATCTGCTACAGTGACTGAGGATAATGATGTCAACGTTATTTTTGAGCTAGATATAGAAACTGCAAATAATGACGCGCCAAATGCGCCAATACTAGTGACACCAGCTAATAACGCAATAAATCAAACTTTAACTGTAGATTTAACTTGGGTTGGTACAGATCCGGAAGAAGATGAATTAACTTATGAAGTCCAAATTTTAAACGACCAAAATTCTGAGGTGTTAAATTTTACAGATTTAACAGATACCACTTTAACTGTTACAGGACTGGATTATGGAATTAAGTATTTTTGGCAAGTTTCAGCTTCAGACAATATTAACGATGCAGTTTTAAGCGAAACTTTTAATTTTAAAACCATTGAGTTTCCAAGCAACAGAGTTTTCTTCACCAGAAAAATTGATGGAAACAACGTTATATTTTCTGCAGATCCTGATGGTGTAGAGTATCAATTAACGTCTTCAAGTAGTAATAGTTGGAGACCAAGAAAAGCAAGTGGAATTGATAAATTAGCTTTTTTAAAGACAAATGGAGGGCAAACTCATATTTACACAATGGACCTCAATGGGTCTAACATCACGCAGGTTACTAATAGTATTGCAGTTAATGGATTTAATTTGGAAGAACTGGATTTTGAGTGGAAGGATAATAATACCAAGTTAGTATTTCCAAATTTTGATAAGTTATATCAAATAAATGTAGATGGATCAGGATTAACACAAATACATCAAACGTTAAATGGTAATTTTATAACAGAGGTTGATTGGAATCAATTTACCCAACGACTTGCCATTAAAACTAACAATGCTTCTGGTTATAATATTGAAATTTATACGCTAAGCGATACAGGAACAATTTTTAACTACGTTATGCAAGCAGTAAGTGGTGCAGCTGGAGGCTTAGATTTTTCTTTTGATGGTACTAAATTATTATACACGTATGATATTTCTGGTAATCAAAATACAGATTACAGACAGTTAGATAATCATATCTTTATCTATGACACTTCTACTTTTGTGTCTAATGATATATCATTATCAAAACCTGCAGGTACAAATGATTTAGATCCAAAATTTTCACCTAATGAAGCTCAGGTTATTTTTGTTAATACATCAAATGATGGATTATCGCAAAAAAACATAGTAGTAATCGATATATTAACTACTAATGATAGAACCCTGTTTTTAGAAAATGCAAAAATGCCAGATTGGAAGTAAATACTTACATTATGTCATTTTAAATAGAAAAGCACACATATTACTTGTGTGCTTTTTATTTATAAATATCTTTGTAGTCTAACACAACACAATGAGTTCCGAAATTTCTAAACGCTACAGTCAAAGAGGTGTATCAGCTTCTAAAGAAGATGTACACAACGCAATTAAAAACATTGATAAAGGTTTATTTCCTAAAGCTTTCTGCAAAATAGTACCTGATTATTTAACCAACGATTCAGAGTATTGCTTAATTATGCATGCAGATGGTGCTGGTACAAAGTCATCCTTAGCCTATATGTATTGGAAAGAAACAGGTGATATTTCTGTTTGGAAAGGGATTGCACAAGATGCATTAATTATGAATATTGATGATTTGTTGTGTGTTGGTGCAACAGACAATATCATGCTATCTTCAACTATTGGAAGAAATAAAAATTTAATTCCAGGCGAAGTTATTTCAGCAATAATTAATGGAACAGAAGAGCTTATAGAGGATTTAAAAACCTTTGGAGTAACAATCCATAGTACAGGAGGAGAAACTGCAGATGTAGGCGATCTAGTCCGCACAATTATCGTAGACTCTACAGTTACAGCAAGAATAAAACGAAGCGACGTTGTTGATAATGCAAATATTAAGGCTGGAGATGTCATAGTTGGTCTAGAAAGTTTTGGTCAAGCAACTTATGAGAAAAGCTATAATGGAGGCATGGGAAGTAATGGACTAACTTCTGCTAGACATGATGTATTTAGTAAGTATTTAGCAAAGAAGTATCCTGAAAGTTTTGATGCCTCAGTACCAGAAGATTTAGTGTACTCTGGACAAGTAAAATTAACAGATAAAGTAGCAGATTCACCAATTGACGCTGGTCAATTAGTATTATCACCAACAAGGACTTATGCACCAATAATAAAAGGAATATTATCTAAGTTTAATAATACAGAAGTACACGGTATGGTGCATTGTAGTGGAGGAGCACAAACAAAAATCCTTCATTTTATAGATAATCTTCATATTGTAAAAGACAATTTGTTTCCAGTACCACCATTGTTTAAATTAATACAAGAACAATCTAAAACAGATTGGAAAGAAATGTACCAAGTGTTTAACTGTGGACATAGAATGGAACTTTATGTGTCACCAGAAATAGCAGAATCCATAATTAAAATTTCAAAATCATACAATGTTAATGCTCAGGTAATTGGACGTGTAGAAGCGTCAGATTCTAAAAAGCTTACAATAGAAAGTCAAAACGGAACGTTTATTTATTAATTAAAAATGATAAATTAGAAGATATGAGAGGCGTAATCCTAATGTGCTTACTGTTTTGTGTAAACAGTGTATTTGGTCAATCAGAACAATCAGTAAATCCGCAAAACTCAGAGCAACCAGTTAAGGTTTTAGACACAGTAAAGTGGAAGCAATTAAACAAAGTAGGGTTAGATATAAACGAAGTCACTTTTGTTAACTGGAATGCTGGTGGAGCAAATTCGATTTCAGCTTTATTAGCCATAAAATCTAGTTTAAGATATAAAAAAAACAACTTAATTTGGTTTAATGAGGTCAGAACACGTTATGGTGTTAACAAACAAGAAAACCAACGTTTAAGAAAAACAGAAGACGAATTAGAGTTAATCTCAACTTTAGGTTTTAGAAAAGACACCATAACAAATTGGTATTATTCTGGTCGTTTTAATTTTAAAACGCAATATGCCAATGGTTATAATTATCCAAATAGAGACAATGCTATCTCAAGATTTATGGCACCAGGTTATTTGTTTATTGGTGGTGGTGTAGAGTATGGTAAAAATATTGAAAAGCTATCATTCTATATGTCGCCATTAACTTTTAAAGCTACCTTTGTTTTAGATCAAGAATTAGCAGATAAAGGCTCTTTTGGTGTTACTCCTGCCATTTTTGATGCATTAGGTAATAAAGTAGTAGAGGGTGAAAATGTAAGGACAGAAATGGGTGTTTTAGTAACAAACTCATATGAAACCCAAGTTTTAGAAAATATTTATATAAAAAATAGAGTCAGTTTATATACCGATTATTTAAATAGTTTTGGTAATATAGACGTAGATTGGGAAGTGGTTTTTGATTTTAAGGTTAATGACTTTGTAAAAGCTACTTTAGGCTCTCACCTTAGATACGACAATGATGTTAAAATTATTGAAGAAACAGAAATAGAAGACGAATTTGCAGAACGTGGAGCCTCATTACAATGGAAACAACTTTTAGGAATTGGTGTGATTGTCGATTTTTAAAATTATAATCAAATAGAATTATTGAAAACTAAAAAAGCTATAAGAATTTTCACACTACTTGTTGTTATAATAAATATAGCTTCGATAGTTTTTGTGGATTTTTTCTACAGTCAAATTGTTAGACTAGCTTCAAGCATTCTATTTTTATTATTATTTGTTTTTTATAAAATAAAAGATAAAAACCTTATTGCTTTTATTTGTTTGTTAATTGTGGCAGATGCTTTTGATTTGTATTATAACCAACCATTTATTATTGAAATCTACTCGGTTATTAAAATGTCAGCGTTCTTCCTGTTATGTATTAATTTATATAAAAAAATTAGACATCAAAAACTTGGTAATAGCATCACTGGATTATTTATAACCGTAGTTATAATTAATATTTTAATAGGTTATAAAGCTGTATCAGAAATATCAACTTTATTAGAATATAGTCAGTTATTATCAATACAATTGTATTGGATGGTCTGCGTGTTTTCTGGCGCATTAGCTGCTAAGTTTTACTTTTGTAACGACTCAGACAAAGCGGTCTATTTTGTTGCATTTACGTTTTTATTCATATTTACAGACTTAAGTGGTTTTATAGCCAATTTTTTTGAAGCCTATATATTCTTTTACTTTGAAAGGGTTCTATATTTTTTAGGATTTATGACTTTAGGTTATTATTTGTTTTTTACTTCTAAAGCAGAAATTAAATACAATTAATTATTATTAGTATAATTCTGATTTGATAAATTCTATCTATAAAAATGGATTTATCAAGCTAAAAAAACAAATGCTAATAATAGCATCAATTGCATATAGTAGTCCAAATAGTTTAAAGTTGGAAATGTTTAATTTCTTGTATAAAAATAACCCTTTAGTTTTATCAGTATTACTTACAATATACAAGAGTATAAAAGTTAAAAACAGTTTAGTAATTAATACGTATCCTAAATTAGAACTGTTGGTGATTAACAACAAAAGGTTAATCCCAAAAGAGGATAATGCAAAATTGCGATAGTAGTAAATTATGACCAAAAATTGATTTGTCATAGTTTTTAAACGTAAATAATAAGTTATTATTTTAGTAATCTTACACGTGGTCTTTTAAAAATAGTATGACTTAAACCATGGTAATAGTTCTGTTTTTAAAAATTAAATGGCTCCTGTTTTTCTACTTAAATTTTAAATAAAAGCTTTATTGTAAGCAAACAATATTAAAGTATTGCAAATTCATAAATTATCGTATTTTTGTTTCACAATTTTAGAAGAAGATGTTAGAGAAGTTACAAATAGTTAAGCAACGTTTTGATGAGGTTAGTGATTTAATCATTCAGCCTGATGTTATTACAGATCAAAAGCGTTATGTAGAGCTTAATAAAGAATATAAAGATTTACGTTTATTAATGGATAAACGCGAAATATATATTGAATATACTGAGAATTTAAAAGAAGCTGAAGAGATAATTGCAGATGGTAGTGATGCCGAAATGGTAGAAATGGCTAAAATGCAATATGACGAAGCTAAGGAAGCAATACCAAAATTAGAAGATGAGATCAGAGTATTATTGATACCTAAAGACCCTCAAGATTCTAAAAACGCAGTGGTCGAGCTTCGAGCTGGAACAGGTGGTGATGAAGCTAGTATTTTTGCAGGTGATTTATTTAGAATGTACTCCAAATATTGCGAAAGCAGAGGGTGGAAAGTTGATACTGTAGATTATAGCGAAGGTACAAATGGTGGTTTTAAAGAAATCCAATTTGAAGTAACAGGAGACGACGTTTATGGTACTTTAAAATTTGAAGCAGGAGTACATCGTGTACAACGTGTACCGCAAACCGAAACTCAAGGACGTGTGCATACAAGTGCAGCAACTGTTATGGTGTTTCCAGAAGCAGAAGAGTTTGATGTTGAGATAAACCCTAAAGAGGTTCGTGTAGATTTTTTCTGTTCTTCAGGACCAGGTGGTCAGTCTGTAAATACAACCTATTCTGCAGTACGTTTAACGCACATCCCAACAGGATTAGTAGCACAATGTCAAGATCAAAAATCACAGCATAAAAACAAAGAAAAAGCCTTTAAAGTTTTACGTTCTAGATTATACGATTTAGAATTAGCCAAGAAAAACGAAGAAGATGCAGCTTTACGTGGTACAATGGTAACCTCTGGAGATAGAAGTGCTAAGATTAGAACGTATAACTACTCGCAAGGACGTGTTACAGATCACAGAATTGGTTTAACATTATACGATTTACAAAACATTGTAAATGGAGATATCCAAAAAATTATTGACGAATTACAATTAGCTGATAATACAGAAAAATTAAAAGCTAGTGACCAACATATTTAATTACAAGCCTCTTCATTGAGGCTTTTTTTATAGCATGACAACACAACAACTAACAGAGCAAATAATTAAAAAGAAGTCTTTTTTGTGTATTGGACTAGACGTGGATTTGAATAAAATTCCACAACATTTATTACAAACCGAAGACCCTATTTTCGAATTTAATAAAGCAATAATTGATGCTACACATCATTTATGTGTATCCTACAAACCTAACACAGCTTTCTATGAAGCTTATGGTTTAAAAGGTTGGAAAGCATTAGAAAAAACAATTAACTACCTAAACAAAAATCATCCGGATATCTTTACAATTGCAGATGCAAAACGAGGAGATATTGGTAATACAAGTACAATGTATGCAAAAGCCTTTTTTGAAGACTTAGCGTTTGATAGTGTTACTGTTGCGCCATACATGGGGAAAGACTCAGTAGAGCCATTTCTTGCTTTTAAAGATAAGCATACCATTATGTTAGCATTAACTTCTAATCAAGGTGCTTTTGATTTTCAAACTAAATTGGTTGATGGAAAAGAGTTATATAAGCAAGTTTTAGAGACTTCTAAATCATGGAATAATTCTGAAAATTTAATGTACGTTGTTGGTGCAACTAAAGCCGAATATTTTGCAGACATCAGAAAAATTATTCCAAGTAGTTTTTTGTTGGTTCCAGGTGTTGGCGCTCAAGGCGGAAACCTTCAAGACGTATGTAAATATGGTATGAGCAAAAATGTTGGACTACTAATCAATTCTTCTAGAGGGATTATTTATGCTTCACAAAACGATGATTTTGCGCAAGCAGCAGCAGCAAAAGCAAAGGATTTACAACAACAAATGGAAGTTATTTTAAATAATAAATAATTAAACGCTTTGTCATGCTAAACTTGTTTTGGCATCTCATTATTAATAAAAGCATGACCATTTTAAGCCATAACTAAATGCTACTTACAGATCAAATAGGTAATAAACTAAACTTGGATACCACACCAATACGCATCATCTCATTAGTGCCTTCTCAAACCGAATTACTTTATGATTTAGGTTTAGAACAGACCATTGTTGGTCTTACTAAATTTTGTGTGCATCCAATACATTTAAAAGCTGATAAGCAAATTGTAGGAGGAACAAAGCAAATTAATCTTGATAAAATTAAAGCTTTAAAACCTGATATTATTTTATGTAACAAAGAAGAAAACACACAAGACATCGTTTTGGCCTGTCAAGCCATATGTCCTGTGCATGTTTCAGATATAGCAACAATAGCAGACTGTTTAGATTTAATAAAACAATATGGCCAGCTTTTTAACAAAATTGATAATGCTAATAAGATTTGCAAAACTATTGATGCCAATCTAAAAGAATTTCAAATTTATATTAAAGAAAAATCCAGTTTAAAAGTTGCTTATTTTATTTGGAAAGACCCATGGATGGTTGCTGCAAAAGGTACTTTTATAGACCATTTACTACAGTTAAATAAATTTGAGAATATTTACGGTAATCTAAAACGTTATCCAGAGGTAGATATTAATAAAATTCAACAAGAAGGCAATCCTGAAGTGATCTTATTGTCCAGCGAGCCTTATCCTTTTAAAGATAAGCATGTTTTAGAGATTGGTCGTGTGTCAAACCATGCAAAAACCATTTTAGTAGATGGCGAGTATTTTTCTTGGTATGGCTCTAGATTAGTGCAAGCATTTGATTATTTTAAACAATTACATGACCGTTTGTGATTGCTCTCTTGTTAAATAATTTAATCTGTTTAGTTTATTTAAAATCTTAATAGCTTTAAAAGCAAACACGTCACTTTGTTCGTGATCTATTTGTCTTAAATTATAAGATTGCTCTATTAGTTGTTTGTAACGCTTATAAAGATTAGTTTGGTGTTGTTTTAAAAGATTTTGTCTGTCCATGGTCTTAGGGCTTGGTAATTAGACAATTAAATTACTTTTTTTATTGACATAAACAAAATAATTATCATTTTTTTAGCACAAAAAAAGAGCCCATTCTTAACCCTAAAAACAGACTCTAATTACTAACTAAACTAACTCTGCATCATAAACGAAAGTGTGTTTACTAATACGATGCAAATATCTAGTATATTTTTCGTTTTAATGTTAACTTAGTATTATTCTAAGTTTAACAAAAGGGTTAATCTTGTAAAGCAAATACTTTTTGTAATAAAGCAGTTGTTCTAGACCCAACTTTGGTTCTAATTTCTTGCTCTTCAACAGCTATCATAGTGTAAACACCTTTTAATGCTTCTCCAGTAACATAATCTGTTAAATCAGGATTAACATTGCTTGTAAAAGGGATAGCATTATATTTATTAATTAAGTTAGCCCAAATTTGGTCAGCACCAACTTTATCAAATGAGGCCTTAATAACTGGGTTAAACTTGTCATATAAAGCAGTTTGCGTTTTGCTAGTTAAGTATTGTGTTGCAGCATCATTACTACCTAACAATATATTTTTAGCATCAGTAAATGTAATCTCTTTTACTGCATTAATAAAAATTGGTGTAGCCTCTCCAACAGCATCCTCTGCAGCTCTGTTTAAAACTTTTAAACCTTCATCAGCAAGATTACTTAAGCCAATATCACGTAAAGCTTTATCAACTTTTTGCAACTCTTCTGGTAATAATATTTTAACTAATTCGTTTTTAAAAAAACCATCCGTTTGGGTCAATTTACTTACTTGTTTATCAATTCCTAGGTCTAAAGCTTGTCGTAATCCTCCAGCAATATCTAATTCGCTTACCGTTCCTCCTTGAGGTAATTGGTTAACAACTTGTTGTAATTCTGCACAAGCAGTAAAATTTAAAATAATAATTAAGGCAAATATTTTTTTCATGTTCTATAATTTAAGTTGCAAATATACTTATTATTATGGCGTGTTTTTTAAAAGAAAAAACCGCGTTTTCCGTTATATCTTTTTGAGAAAAACAAAAAGGATGCCACTTCAACCGCTCACGCATAACTTAACTACGAAAAAACTACTGTTTTATTATTAAAAACCATCACTTTTCGCTTAATATGAAGTTTTATAGCATTGGCTAACACAATTTTTTCCAAATCGCGTCCCTTAGCTATTAGATCATTAATGGCATGTGTATGGGATACTCTTGCAACATCTTGCTCAATAATCGGACCAGCATCTAAATCTTCTGTCACATAATGACTTGTGGCACCAATAATTTTTACACCACGTTTGTAAGCAGAATGGTAGGGTTTTGCACCAACAAAAGCTGGTAGAAAAGAGTGGTGTATATTAATTACCTTGTTTGGATATTGTCTTATAATTTTGTTGGACACAATTTGCATATAACGTGCTAAAACAATAAAATTTACACCATGTTTTTTACATAAATCTAATTGTTGGTCTTCTGCTTTGGCTTTAGTATCTTTTGTAACAGGAATATGGTAAAACGGAATATTAAAGCTATCTGCAATAGGTCTTAAAGTATCGTGGTTACTAATTATAAACGGAATGTCTACATCTAATTCACCAGAATTATAACGTCCTAATATATCATATAAACAATGGTCATATTTGGATACAAATAGTGCCATTTTTGGTTTCATTTCGGTTGAGTAAATTCGCCATTTCATTTTAAAACAATCGGCTAACTTTTGCTTAAAACTAACCTTAAAAGCTTCGGTGTTAAATGTGTTGTGTTCAAATTCGCTTTCTAAGCGCATAAAAAAAATGTTTTGCTCTCTGTCAACATGTTGGTCAATATATATGATGTTCCCATTATTGTTAGCAATAAAATTTGTAACGTTTGCAATAATTCCTGGTTGGTCATTACAATGTATAAGGATGGTTAATTTGTTCATTTTCAGTTGGTATTAATCACTAAATTTACTTTAAAATTGTGTGGATAATTATTTGTTTTTAACTTTTAGATAATTACAGATTATAGAGCAATATTTTTGAATATTCCGTAAATTGCAACCTCAAAACCCATTATATTTTAAGAATGACACAAGCAACACCATACAAACCAAAATATAAAGTTAGAATTGTAACAGCAGCAGCCTTATTTGATGGTCATGATGCGTCCATAAATATCATGCGTCGTATTATTCAATCTACAGGAGTAGAGGTAATTCATTTGGGACACGATAGAAGTGTGGACGAAGTGGTAAACACAGCTATTCAAGAAGATGCAAATGCTATTTGTTTAACCTCTTACCAAGGTGGTCATAACGAGTATTTTAAATATATGTACGATCTTTTAAAAGAAAGAGGTGCAGAGCACATCAAGATTTTTGGTGGTGGTGGTGGTGTAATTTTACCTTCTGAAATTAAAGAATTAATGGATTATGGTATCGCACGTATTTACTCTCCAGATGATGGTCGTGCTATGGGATTACAAGGGATGATTAATGATTTGGTAGAACAATCAGATTTTGCAATAGGTGATACTTTAAGTAACGAGTTGGAAATTTTACCAACCAAAAATCCTAAAGCTATTGCTAGAGTGATTTCTTCTGCCGAAAACTTTCCTGAAGTGGCTAAAGCAACTTTAGATAAAATTCATGTTAAAAATAAAGATTCTAAAACACCAGTTTTAGGAATTACAGGAACAGGTGGAGCAGGTAAATCATCTTTAGTAGATGAATTAGTGCGTCGTTTTTTAATCGATTTCCCAGAAAAAACTATTGGTTTAGTGTCTGTTGATCCATCAAAGCGTAAAACAGGAGGAGCTCTTTTAGGTGACAGAATTAGAATGAATGCTATCAATTCGCCAAGAGTATACATGCGTAGTTTGGCAACACGTCAATCTAACTTAGCTTTATCAAAATATGTAAACGAAGCAGTACAAGTTTTAAAAGCTGCAGAGTATGATTTAATTATATTAGAAACGTCTGGAATTGGTCAGTCTGATACTGAGATTATGGAACATTCTGACGTGGCTTTATATGTTATGACTCCAGAATTTGGTGCAGCAACTCAATTAGAAAAAATTGACATGCTAGATTTTGCAGATCTAGTAGCCATCAATAAATTTGACAAACGTGGGTCTTTAGATGCCCTTCGTGATGTTAAAAAACAATACATGCGTAACAATAATCTTTGGGATATACCTCAAGATCAGTTACCAGTTTATGGTACCATTGCGTCACAATTTAACGATCCAGGGATGAACACGCTTTACAAAGCCATCATGGATAAGTTGGTTGAAAAAGCAGATTCAAACTTAAAATCGACATTCGAAATTTCTCAGGAAATGAGCGAAAAGATTTTTGTAATTCCTCCAAGCAGAACACGTTATTTATCTGAAATTGCCGAAAATAATCGTGCTTATGATAAAACAGCTAACGCTCAAGTTGAAGTTGCTCAAAAACTTTACGGAATTTATAAAACTTTAGAATCTGTTTTAGAAGTAACGCCAGAGTTAGATAAAGCAGGAATAGCTTCAGAATCTTTTGAAATAAAAGAAGAGAATAAAGACTTTATAAAATTACTTATTGCAGAATTCGACCGTGTAAAATTAAACTTAGACCCTTACAATTGGGAAGTTATAACTGGTTGGGATGAGAAAGTAAACAAATACAAAAATCCAATTTATAGTTTTAAAGTAAGAGATAAAGAGATTAAAATTGAAACACATTCTGAGTCGTTATCACACTTGCAAATTCCGCGTGTAGCTTTACCAAAATACCAAGCTTGGGGAGATTTATTACGTTGGACGTTGCAAGAAAATGTACCAGGAGAATTCCCGTATACTTCAGGATTATATCCTTTTAAACGTACAGGAGAAGATCCAGCACGTATGTTTGCTGGAGAAGGTGGACCAGAACGTACTAACAGACGTTTTCACTATGTAAGTGCAGGTTTACCTGCAAAGCGTTTATCTACTGCTTTTGATAGTGTAACGCTTTACGGAAACGATCCAGATTTAAGACCAGATATCTATGGGAAAATTGGTAATGCAGGTGTTAGTATTTGCTGTTTAGATGATGCTAAAAAACTATATTCTGGTTTTGATTTAGCCAATGTCATGACGTCGGTAAGTATGACCATTAATGGACCAGCACCAATGTTGTTAGGTTTCTTTATGAATGCTGCTATAGACCAACAATGTGAGTTTTACATTAAAGAAAACGGTCTAGAAAAAGAAGTAGAAGCAAAAATTGCTAAGATTTATAAAGGTAAAGAACGTCCTACTTATAATGGTGAGTTGCCAGAAGGAAACAATGGTTTAGGTTTAATGCTTTTAGGTGTTACAGGAGATCAAGTATTACCAGCAGATGTTTACGCAGAAATTAAAAAGAATACCATTGCGCAAGTAAGAGGAACAGTTCAAGCAGATATTTTAAAAGAAGACCAAGCGCAAAACACCTGTATTTTCTCTACTGAGTTTGCATTGCGTTTAATGGGAGACGTACAAGAATATTTTATCGAGAATAATGTGCGTAACTTCTATTCGGTATCAATTTCTGGATACCATATTGCAGAAGCAGGAGCAAACCCAATTACGCAATTAGCGTTAACTTTATCTAATGGTTTCACTTACGTGGAATATTATTTAAGTCGTGGTATGGACATTAATAAATTTGGTCCAAACTTATCGTTCTTTTTCTCAAACGGAATCGATCCAGAATACGCAGTAATTGGTCGTGTGGCACGTAAAATTTGGGCAAAAGCAATGAAGCACAAATATGGTGCTAATGCAAGAGCGCAAATGCTTAAATACCATATTCAAACCTCTGGACGAAGCTTACACGCGCAAGAAATTGACTTTAATGATATTCGTACAACGCTTCAAGCTTTATACGCTATTTACGATAATTGTAATTCCTTACACACCAATGCGTATGATGAGGCTATTACAACGCCAACGGAAGAATCGGTTAGACGTGCTATGGCTATTCAATTAATCATTAATAAAGAATTAGGCTTAAATAAAAACGAAAATCCAATACAAGGTTCTTTTATTATTGAAGAATTAACAGATTTAGTTGAAGAAGCTGTGCTATTAGAATTTGATAGAATTACAGAAAGAGGTGGTGTTCTAGGTGCAATGGAAACTATGTACCAACGCAGTAAAATACAGGAAGAGAGTTTGTATTACGAAACGTTGAAGCACAATGGTAAATTCCCAATTGTAGGAGTAAATACCTTCTTAAGTTCTAAAGGATCACCAACAGTAATTCCTGCGGAAGTTATTAGAGCAACAGAAGAGGAAAAGCAATTCCAAATAAAAACATTAACTAATCTTCATGAAGCAAATGATACCAAAGCTTTACTGAAAGATCTACAACAACGTGCCATAAACAACGAAAATATTTTTGAAGCTTTAATGGACGTTTGTAAAGTCTGTAGTTTAGGTGAAATTACAGCTTCGTTATTTGAAGTTGGAGGACAATATAGACGTAACATGTAAGCAGTGAACCACTGTTCGTTTTTTCGAAAAGTGAGTGAATCGCTTATCCCAAACTAGATTTGGGATCTAAGAAAATTACTTTTCGTGAATAACGAAAAAGATAAACTAGCGTTTGTCATTAAAAGCAAACCAAGAATATCAATACATAAAACAAAAAAGGCGTTTCAATCTGAAACGCTTTTTTTATATTCAATATAAAAAACATGTCTATCAATCACACTTTTAAAGCAACTATAAATTGGACCATTAACGAAGGCGAAAGCACTACAAACCCAAGAACTTTTAGTAGAAATCATAAGGTAACCATTGCTAATAAAATTTCGGATTTATCCGTATCTGCTGCAAAACCATTTAGAGGTGATGACGCATTATACAATCCAGAAGATTTATTATTATCCGCTTTAGCCTCATGCCACATGATGTCTTATTTATATGTCTGCGCACAACATAATATAGAAGTTGTAAGCTATATAGATCATGCAGAAGGTGACCTGGAAGTCAATACTTCAGGTAGTGGTAGTTTTAAAATGGTAAGATTAAAACCAGTAGTAAGTATAAAAGACGCAAGTCAAAAAGAGTTAGCAAAAAGTCTTCACACTAAAGCCAATCAACTATGTTTTATAGCTAATTCATGCAATTTTCCTATTGTTCATGAAGCAACAATAGTAGTCCGATAATTAAGTATTAAAAAATAATTTACATGTTTTGCATCTTTTTTAAAGTATTCACGTCTATTATATGAACCCATAAAAATAGAAGTTATGAAAAATATAAATTGTACTTGTGACTGTGACGGTTGCTCTAAAGGAAATTGTTTTAACTGTACTTGTAATACGTGTACTTGCAATAACTGCAACTGTTAAGCATGACTTAAAAACAGGAATTAATAACGCTAATTTTGGTAACTTTATACTAAGATTAGCGTTTTTTTAATACATAATGATGGATACTCAAGACATTTGGAAATTACATGCTGACGACATAAAATATTTTATTTTTAGTAAAGTAAAAGCTGAGGTAGTTGCTGAAGATTTAGTACAAGAAACCTTTATTAAAGTACACACTAAATTAAATACATTAAAGGATAAAGACAAACTTAAATCCTGGTTGTTTTCTATAGCAAGATATACTGTAATGGATTATTTTAGAAGTAAAAAAATAGTGTATGAAACGACTGATGAAGATTTTATTTTTGAAGAACAAAAGTTAGAACATACGGAAGCTGATTGTTTACATGGTATTATTAAAAGCTTGCCTAAAAAGTATAGAGACCCACTTTTTTTAAGTGATGTTAAAGGCTTAAAACAACAACAAATTGCAGACCAATTACATTTACCATTACCAACTATTAAATCTCAAATACAGCGTGGTCGTAAATTGATTGCTCAAGGTTTTGTAGACTGTTGTGATTTTGTAATAAATGATGAAGGTTTTTTGGTTGGCGAAATCAAAGACAAAGCAGACTGTAAAATGTGCCATTAATTACTACCTTTGTAATCTATAGTTTACACTAATTTTTACATATCATAATTACATAGATGTCTTTCAAAAAATACCATCCTACATTAAAAGAAAATATTGAAAAAGCAGGATTTGAAACTACCAACAAGTTTCAAAAAGAAGTGATGCCTTTAATTAAGGCAGGAACAGATCTTTACGCAATTGGACCTAAAGGATGTGGTAAGACTACAGCTATGATTATTAGTACCATTCAAAAATTAGGAGCTGAAGCTTTTGAGGATTCGCCAAGAGCGGTCATTATAGCAAAAGACAAAAAAACAACTTTAGAGTTAAAAGAGCAGTTTGAAGCGTTTACTAAACAAACAGATTTACGTATTTACTGCGCATACGAAGAGCATGATTTAGAAAAGCAGCGTGAAGAAGTGTATTATGGTGTAGATATACTAATTGCCACGCCAAAACGATTAAGTAAGTTATACCATTTAAATAGTTTACATTTAGGTGAATTAAAACTATTTATTGTACATGATGCGGATTTTATTGCTAGAAATAATTATCACAATTATGTACTTAGACTAAGCGAAAGTGCTCCTAAAGCTAAGTTTGTAATTTTCTCTGAAACCTTTAATTCAAAAATTAAGGCTTTTCAAGACTCATTTATGTATAATGCAAGAGTAGTTGACTTTTCTTAAAAATTAAAGTGTCAACATCCAAGTGGTCTGTAATTTTCTAAATTTTCTAATCTCTCTTTTTAAGATAGGTAAATAGTCTTTACCATTACTGTTACAGGACTCTAAACGACTACAATTTTTATATAATCTATTAGTCAATCGGTTGACAGAAGCAATGTGTCTGTGTTTTTTATCACGACAACGTTCTAGCTCTGCATTAATAATTTCTGGAGCTAAAGATACGGATTGCTGCACGATATCTCCTGACACGTAAATATTAGCATCTTCTTTACCGTCTTCATATAAATACGCTAAATCTTGATTTAAGTAGCTAGAAATACTTCTAGATAATACAAATATTTGCATAGCCTGCTTATATATAGGTAGTTCTGAGAGGTGTGAAGGTATTTGAGCCGACATTATTAGTTTTATTTTTTATCAAAAATAATGACTTACACGTATTTTTAACTTTCGATTTTAAAGTAATAATGTATATTTACTTTAATTATTAATATATTTTTATAAAATTACTTAAAAATGAGTGTAGATAAATTGAATTGGAAAATTTTGAAATGTTTACAACAAAACGCTAGGCAGTCCAATGCAGCAATTGGTCGTCAGGTTGGGATAAGCTCTCCTGCAGTGTCTGAGCGTATAAAAAAAATGGAGGATTTAGGGATTATCCAAAATCATATCACTTTAATTTCTCCCTTTGAAGTTGGTTATCAATTAAAAGCTTTAATTACTTTACAAGCATTTATGGGTAAATTAAAACCTTTTTTAGAAAAGGTAAAAACACTTGATGAGGTTGTAAACTGTTACAGGATTACCGGAAACGAAAACATAGTTATGGAAGTGGTTTTAAAAAACCACAAGCATTTAGAGGCATTTATTGATCAATTAATTATTTATGGCGAATGTAAAACACAAATAATTTTATCTCATGTAGTCAAAAACAATGCTATAAAACCGGTTTAAATGCGCCAAGGTGGATTTTTTCTGTTTTTACCAGCATTAAATAATATAATCTTATTTCCGTCAGGATCTTCTAAATGTGCTTCTGTCCAAAGCCATGATTTGTCTTCAATATCAGACGTAAAAGTTATTCCTTTTTGTTTTAGTTTAAAAACTAAATCCTTCAAATTATCATCTTCAAAATACACGGTTGTATTATCACTGCTTTGCATGTTAATTTTTTGATGAATCGAAAAAGTAGCTTCGCCATCTGGACAGGTAAATCTGGCGTATCTTGGCAAAGCATCAACAATAAGTTGTAGTCCTAAAAGTTTATAAAAGACAACAGATATTTCTAGGTCCTTAGATGATATGGTTACTTGATTTAAATTCATTTAACTAATTTTTTTCCTTTCATAAACTGTTTTAATAGGTACAATAACAACATACATAAACCACCTAAAAAGGTCATGATATACCAAGTGTTGTCAAATCCAAAATCTTCGACTAGTTCCATGCCTGTTTTATGACCAAAGATGTGAGCAAAAGAAAATGCTATCGAGTATAATGCCATATATTCACCTTGATTACCCTTTTTAGCTTGTTGTAAGGCAAATGCATTAGCAAACGGAAATGCTATCATTTCACCGACAGTCATTAAAAACATACCAAAAATTAAAATTCCTGACCAACTTGAAAAGTTAAGTATTAAAAAGCTAGCAGCAGTTAAAAACGCGCCAAATAAAATTAAAGACGTTTTTGCAAAGCGTGTATTTTCTAAATACTTAATTAATGGCATTTCTAATAAAAATATAAAAAAACCATTGGCACCAAGTAATAATCCAATTTGCAGCTCGCTTAAATGATGTTCTGATCTGTAATATAATGGCATTGTAGAAAAATATTGCAAGAATATAAAACCAAATAAAAATAAAGCAAACAAAAAGATAATAAAGGGTTTGTCCTTGTAAGCAGAATATGGATTGTCTACTTTAATTTCGTCTTGTACACGTGCCTTTTTAGGATGTAATACATTAATTAAAACTAATGTAGCCGCAATACAAGTAATACCATCAACCCAAAATAATCCTCCATAACCCAATCCAACAATAATTAAACCACCAATTGCAGGTCCTGCTGAAAACCCAAGATTAATAGCTAATCTAATTAAAGTAACACTTCGTGTTTTGTTTTCAGGCTTACTATAAGCACTAAGTGCAACAAACATAGCAGGTCTAAACATGTCTGCAATTACCATCAAAGCAAAAATTCCAAAGGATAAAGTGTATATGGTTTTTAAGTATTGCAAACCAATAAACATAAAACCAGATACAAATAAACTAAACACCATGATTTTATAGTATCCAATTTTGTCTGTTAATTTTCCGCCTAACCAAGATCCTAAAACAGATCCAAGTCCAAAAGCAGTCATTATGGTTCCAACGTTTGATAGTGTAAACCCTAAATCTTCTGTTAGGTATAAAGATAAAAATGGAATTACCATTGTACCTGCTCTGTTAATTAGTGTAATTAACGAGAGCCACCATACTTCTTTTGATAGTCCATCAAAAGTGTTTATATAATTGTTAAATAGTTTTTTCATGGGTTGGTTGTTGTTATAAATGTAAAAAGTCCAACGGTTAAGTTGGACTTTTTTGTATTGTATAAATTGATATTTACATCATCATAACATATAACAGGTCCAACTACTTGTGTTTATACAAGAGGTTTGTTTAGTTAAATATGTAATGACTAATTTCATTTTTAATAAATTATGATACCAAAGCTAAACAAAATTTTGAATAAGTTGTATTTTTGAATTGAATTTTTAAAGTATTCATATTTAATATAGTAACGCATGAGATATATTATTTTGTTCTTTGTAATAATCACAAATTTAAGTTGTGCGCAAGATAAATTACCATTACTAGGAGATACAGATTACCAACGACAGATGAATGCAGATTTTAAAGATGCAGCTAAGTCACCATTGACAGATAGAGATCGTAAAGTATTTAGAAGTCTAGATTTTTTCAAATTTGATAGTACTTACGTTGTTAATGCAGATTTTAAGCGTACACCTAATGAAACCCCTTTTAAAATGAAAACAACTACTGATAGAGAGGTAGATTATATTAAATATGGCGAAGCTACTTTTACTATTAAAGACAAACTGCTAAAGTTAAATGTTTATCAAGATTTAGAAATGGCTGAAGAAGTAGGTCAGGAGGAAGCTTTATTTTTACCTTTTATGGATAATACTAATGGTGTAGAAAGCTATAAAGGTGGTCGCTACATAGAGGTTAAGTTACCTAAAGATGATAAATTGCTTATAGATTTTAATAAAGCCTATAATCCCTATTGTGCCTATAACATAAAATATTCTTGTCCGATTGTTCCGTCAGAAAATATTTTATATGTACGTATTGAAGCAGGTGTAAAAAAATACACAAAAGCGTAACTAAAATTGTTTAGCTAACCACATTCCAAAAAAGACTGCTAAAAACCCAAGAATAAAACTAGCGATTGTGTATAAAGCAAAACTAGTAAAATCTCCAGCTTTTAAAAATACATGGTTTTCATAAGCAAATGTAGAAAAGGTTGTAAATCCACCACAAAAACCTGTAGCTAATAACAATGTTTGGTTGTTACTAAGGGTATTATTTTTTAAAGCCAAACCTAATATTATACCTATAAGCAAACTCCCTAAAACATTGGCTAAAAAGGTTCCGTATGGGATTCCGTTTTCTGTATTATTAAGTGCTTTGCCAATAATATAGCGTAGGACACTTCCAAAACCACCACCTATAAAAACTAAAACAAGTTGTTTCATTTAATGACTTAAAGTTGTGTTATTATCTAATATTATAGGTAAATAAATTTCTGTAATCCAATCTGCTGGATTAGTTGTGTCGCTTGGGTCAGTGACATATACTTCTAATGCAACACCAGTTTCATCAGGCACCAAATTAATATCTGTTTGATATTTCATGGCTGTATTCCATGCTTCTTCTAGGTGTGTGTAATTTCCCGTTAAGGTTGTTTTTAACGCATCAAAAGGTTCTAATTGTCCAGTTAAAATTTCGCTATCAGTTGTAATTACTCTATCGCTAGTTGGCATAGCACAAGAAAAAATGACTGCATTGTTTTCTAAATCCCATTTATGATAAATAACAAAAGGCGCACCTGCTGGTTTTATATCGTTGTCAGTAAGGTATTGTTTGACTTCAGGTAGCATTTTCTGCATTTTTACTTTAAAATTTTCAATTTTACTTGATGTTGTATTGTACAAGTAAAAACCACCACCATGTTTAGTTACTCCGTTTACTTTGACATTATAAATTGTCATGCTTTTAACTAATTTTTGGTCTAAAAGTTCTAAACTACGGTCGTAATATGGTCCTATTTTACTATCCATTCCTCCAGTAAAAGCTGCATAGGCTTTAAACCCAAAAGGTAAATCTTTACCAGAAATGGTCCATTTTACATCAGTACTACCATCTGCATTTGGTGTAAAATTCCAAACAACATCAGAGCTTGGGTAATCTGCAAACTGCATGGTTTGTGTTATGGATTTATTAGGGTTAGTGTCTGTAGTTCGCATAATGCCAGTTTCACCATTATCAATCCAAGAGTATGATCCATCAATACCTTTTGTTTGTTCTGGATAATTAATAGTCATATCAGGTTTTTCTTCTGTCCAAGCATTCCAATCTTCCCAGTTTTTAAAATCTATCACTTCATTATATATTAAACTGGCAGGAGCCTGAATAGTTCTAGTCCTAGATACACTAAAATCGTTGGGTTGTACTGCAACATAAATGGCTGTAGCTATGATTGCAATAAGTAACAAAAATAATAGGTGTTTCAAGTATTTCATTCTTAAAAATTAAATGGTTGTTATTTCAAAGATAATCAATTTACAATTTGTTAAATTCTTATCTTTAAAGACTTTTTAAAAACTAATTAATTATGAAATTAAAATCAATATTAAGTGTTGCATTTGTTGCAACACTATTATGGTCTTGTGGTAATGACAAAGCAGAAAAGCCAACTACCCAAGAGGAACCTAAAGTAGAAACTGCGTTTAACTTTAATGTCGAAGAGTTTGCAGATATTAAAATACTACGCTATCAAATTCCTGGTTGGGAAAAACTAACACTTAAAGAGCAAAAATTAGTATACTACTTAACGCAAGCAGGTTTAGCAGGTCGTGATATAATGTGGGACCAAAACTACAGACACAATTTAAAGATTAGAAAAGCATTAGAAAACGTGTATACTAAATATAAAGGTGATAAAACAGCAGATAATTGGCTAGCGTTTGAAACTTACCTTAAGCGTGTTTGGTTTAGTAATGGTATCCACCACCATTACTCTAATGACAAACTTAAACCAGAATTTTCTCAAGACTATTTAAAAGAAATTATGTCTGCAACTAACACAACATTAGTAGGAGAAGCTTTTGATGTGATTTTTAACGACCAAGATGCTAAAAAGGTTAATCAAGCTAAAGGTGTAGATAATGTGTTAGAAAGTGCTGTTAACTTTTATGGTCCTGATGTGACTAATGCAGATGTCGAATCTTTTTATGGTAAAATGAAATCTCCGGATCCTAAAAAGCCATTATCATACGGATTAAACTCGCAGTTAGTTAAAGAGGATGGTGTGTTAAAAGAACGTGTTTATAAATCAGGTGGATTATACGGTTCTGCAATTGATCAAATTGTAAAATGGTTAGAATTAGCTCAAGGAGTAGCAGAAAACGAAGCGCAAGGTAACGCCATAGGACTTTTAATTAAGTATTACAAAACGGGAGATTTACAAACATGGGACGATTATAACGTTGCTTGGACAGCTGCAACTGCTGGAAATGTAGACTATATTAATAGTTTTATTGAAGTTTACAATGACCCATTAGGTTATAGAGGGTCATATGAAACTATAGTGCAAATTAATGATTTTGATATGTCTCAAAAAATGGCAGTATTATCTGAAAATGCACAATGGTTTGAGGATAATTCTCCTTTAATGAAAGAACATAAAAAAGAAAACGTGGTTGGTGTAACTTACAAAGTTGTAAACGTTGCAGGAGAAGCTGGAGACGCTTCACCAAGCACACCAATAGGTGTAAACTTACCAAATGCAAATTGGATTCGTGCAGCAGTAGGAAGTAAGTCAGTATCCTTAGGTAACATCATTCACGCTTATAATAACGCAGGAAGTACAGGACGTTTAAAAGAATTTGTAAACGATGATCAAGAGTATGAGTTAGAAGAAAAATATGGTCAACTAGCAGACAAATTACATACAGCTTTACACGAAGTTATTGGACACGCGTCAGGACAATTAAATCCAGGTGTTGGAGAAACTAAAGAAACCCTTAAAAACTACGCTTCAACCTTGGAAGAAGGTCGTGCAGATTTAGTAGGATTATACTATTTATACAATCCAAAATTACAAGAATTAGGATTAGTTGACGACTGGAAAAGTGTTGGTATGGCTGCCTATGATGGTTACATACGCAATGGTTTGATGTCACAATTAATAAGACTTAATCTAGGAGATGATGTAGAAGAAGCACACATGCGTAACAGACAATGGGTTAGTGCTTGGGTATTTGAAAAGGGTCAAGCAGACAATGTTATTGAAAAAATAACAAGAGACGGAAAAACGTATTTCAATATTAACGACTATGACAAGTTACATGATTTATTTGGACAATTACTACGCGAAACACAACGTATTAAATCTGAAGGAGATTATAAAGCGGTTGAGGATTTAGTAGAAGGATATGGAGTAAAAGTAGATCAAGCAATACATGCTCAGGTTTTAGAGCGTAACAAGCAATTTACATCTCCTCCTTATAGTGGATTTGTTAACCCTGTTTTAGTACCAGAAACTAATGACGCTGGAGAGATTACTGCTATTAACGTAACACAACCAGAAAGTTTTGATGGTCAAATGTTATTTTACAGTAAAAACTACAACTTTCTACCAGAAGAAAACTAAAATTATAACGCTTTCGCGGAAATTAAAAAGCCTTAATCTAATTTAGATTAAGGCTTTTTTTATATTGAACTATTTTGTTTTTTTACTTTGGTAAATAGGAACTTTTAAACCAAGATATATATCTGTAGTTTTAGCTTCTTTAGACAGCACATTAGATAATATAGATCCAGATCCCACAGTCAGAGGTCCTAATCTTAAACCTGCTCCCCAAGCAAAGTCATCATATTGTCTAAAACTTACAGGAGAATAAAAGCTAAACCATTTTGTTTCAATACGAGGTGATAAAGTCACAGCGTTGTTAATTTTGTTAGCATATTCCGTGTTGTTTTTAACCATTGAAAAAGCACCTAAAACACTTACGTAAATTGATTTGTCTACATGATAATCTGCGCTTAAACGCAATGCTGTAGGTAAATTAATCTTTAACTTTTTAGTAGTTTCCACAGACGTATAATTTTCATCTAAAAAGGCTTCAGTATCATTATAGCCAATAGTGCTTTCTGTTTGATTATTTAAATCAAAACTATATTGTTTAATATTTTTATAGGTAATGGATCCAATGTCAGTAATAGCCAATCCTAATTTAAGCACATATTTATTAAACCCTTTACTGTCTGTTTCATTGCCTTTTCGCCATTCATAAGTAACACCTAGGTCTGCACCAAAACCAGTTTGTAAATTATCAAAATTAAAATCTTCGTCGTTATTTATATCATCAATGTTTCCGTAATTAATACTTCCGTTAGTGGTAATTGTTTGGGCTGAAGCATCATAATTCCCAGAAAAACCAGGACTATTAAAATAAGAAATACCAGCACCTTGCAATAATTTTAAGGTAATACCTCCTTTTAAAAAATGATCCTCTTTATTATATAGCACGCGTCCATAGGCAAAGCCTATTTCCGCCCAAACATGGTAGGTAGATACTAAATTGCTAGAATCAAATGAAAAATCTTCAGCATTTTCAAATTCTTCATTTAAACTTTCAAATAAAGATCCATTAATATTATTAATATTAGCAAATCCACGAAGTCTAGTTACTATTCCTACACTGTTAGTGTCATTAAGATTAAACATAAAAGAAGGACCTACAACCTCTGCATTAGAGAAAAAATTATTAGAATCTGATGGCGAGATTTTAGAATTATCTTCAATGTCAATATCTTCATTAAAAATGTTTCCAAAATCTATAGCATAATAATCACTTCCAATAAAAGTACTAGCAGACGCAAGATTAACATCTGTCTTAAATCTAGAATCTACAATGTTTGAAGGATTATCAATAACTCCATGTATTCCAGAATAATTATCAATGGAATGGCCAACGTAACTTTGCGCTACGCTAAAAAAAGAAATAAAAAAAGCAGTATAAGCTATTGCAGACTTAAAATAATTCATATTTAAAAGGTGTTATTTTAAGTACAAATAAAGTCAATTTATTTAATTAAGCTAAAAATTATTTAAAAATCACTTTAATGGCGACAATCATACCTATAAAAGCTAGAAAAGCTAACAGTATCCATAATACACCTTTGTAATGGACTTTGTGTAAGTTTAAATCCTTACGGTACATTCTAATCAACACGATAATAAATGCGATGGCGAATAAAATTCCAAAAACGATTTGTCCTTTACTAAACATAATTTATTTTTAAGCAAAATTAGTAAAACTAAGCACTAACTTCAAGGAATAAAACAACAATTACATGCAAGATAAAATAGAAGCTGTAAAAGCATTTCACACTGCTTTTAAAATAGGACACAGAGAAACACCTAAAGCAGATTTAGGTCTAGATAAAAACCTATTGCGTTACGAGTTGATGCGAGAGGAAAATGAAGAATATTTAGAAGCAGCAAAAAATAACGATTTAGTTGAAGTTGCAGACGCCTTAGGCGATATGCTTTACATATTATGTGGTACAATAATAGAGCATGGTATGCAAGATAAGATAGAAGAAGTCTTTGCAGAAATACAACGTAGTAATATGAGTAAATTAGGTGAAGATGGAGAACCTATTTACAGAGAAGATGGTAAAGTACTAAAGGGACCAAATTACTTTAAACCTAATATTAAAGCAATTTTAGATAAATAGTATAAGGCATAAAAAAAGCAACCATTTGGTTGCTTTTTTTGTTATCTAAAATTAGATAAAACTATTTATTAAAATTAAAGTTTTACTCGCCATCCAAAAGGATCTTCAGTTTTATTAGTTTGTATATTTATAATACGTTGTTTTAATTGCGACGCAAATGACTGGTCTTGTTCTGGTATTTCAAAATCTTCACCTCTAAAACCAAAACCAGAAATTGGCGAAATTACAGCAGCAGTTCCAGCACCAAACATTTCTTTTAAGCTACCGTTTTTGGACGCTTCTACCAGCTCGCTAACTTTTACTTTTCTTACTTCAGTTTTTATACCTTCAGCTTCAGCTAATTGTAGGATACTTTTTCTGGTAATTCCATCTAAAATTCTATCGCTGACAGGAGACGTTAACAAGGTGTCGTTGATACGAATAAAAACATTCATTGCACCAGCTTCTTCAATAAATTCGTGTGTTGTATCATCCGTCCAAATTACCTGTTGGTAACCCTTAGCTTTTGCTAATTGTGTTGGATAAAATTGTCCAGCATAATTACCTCCAGCTTTAGCAAAACCTACACCACCATTAGCACTACGTGAGTAAGTTTCTTCAATTAAAACATTTACTTTTCCAGAAAAATAAGCACCTGAAGGAGCAGTACAAATAATAAATTTATACTCATCAGCAGGTGAGGCATGAAAGCCTTTTCCTGAGGCAAAAATAAAAGGTCTAATATATAGTGAGCTACCTTCGTTAGTTGGAATCCAATCTTTTTCAACTTCTAAAAGCGCTTTTAAACCTTCAAGAAAATAATCTTCTGGTACTTCCGGAATTGCTAAACGTTTAGCCGAAATATTTAAACGCTTTACATTCTCTAAAGGTCTAAACATAAATACATCATTATTACTATCCTTGTAGGCTTTCATACCTTCAAAAATTGACTGTCCATAATGAAAAATTTTGGCAGATGGATCTAATGTAATTGGACTATATGGTACAATCTCTGGCAGTTGCCATTTTCCATCTTTATAATCACAAGTTAGCATATGATCTGAAAATACTTGTCCAAAAGCTAAGTTGTTAAAATCAACTGTGCTTAGTTTTGAAGTTTCAGTTCTAGTAAGTTTTATATCTTTTTTGGTTAAAGTCGCCATGTAATGTGGTTAAATTATTGACACAAAAATACAGAAATATATATTAGAAAGTATGCTATTACGCTTAAAATACTATCTTTGGGTAACAAATTATAATAGAAAACACCATGAAAAATTTTTTAATCCTATTTGCATTATTATTAACAATAGTAGCTTGTAAAAACGAAACAAAACAAGACGACACAGTTAACGACGAAGTTGTTACTGAAACCGTTGAGGT
This sequence comes from Olleya marilimosa CAM030, assembly GCF_000518485.1. Taxonomy (GTDB): domain Bacteria; phylum Bacteroidota; class Bacteroidia; order Flavobacteriales; family Flavobacteriaceae; genus Olleya; species Olleya marilimosa. The sequence goes on from NZ_JADR01000005.1 coordinate 63,714, forward strand.
TAATTATAAATCTTTTGGAAAAGAGATTGTAGCTGATGATGCTATCGCGTCTAAATCTATGTTAAGTCATTATGTAGACATGAAAGCAGGAGACAGTATCCCAACTAAAGTAACTTTAAAAGTAAAAGAAGTGTGCCAAAATAAAGGTTGTTGGATGACTGCTGACTTAGGAGAGGGTAATGAGGTTATGGTTAAGTTTAAAGACTACGGATTTTTTATGCCAAAAAATATTGCAGAACATGAAGTTATTGTAAACGGATTAGCTTTTGTTGAAGAAGTGTCAGTAGACGAGCAACGTCACTACGCTGAAGATAAAGGAGCAACTAAAGAAGAAATTGAAGTTATTACAGAGCCTAAACGTACATTTTCGTTTTTAGCTGATGGTGTTTTATTAGTAGAAAAGCAATAATATGAAACATGGTTTTTGGGTTATAATACTTATCTTTTTTATGTCGTGTAACGACAAAACAAAGAAAGATGAAAAAGCAGAAGTTGTGTACGATATGTATGTGCCTTCAGAAATGACTGTATTAATGAAAGAATTATACGCATTTAATCTTCAGCTTAAAAAACAGGTTGTAAACGATGAGGCATTAACACCTTTACCTGAACAATTTTTAAATATTCATACAGCCCAATTATCAAACTTTAAGGCCAGAACAGAACGATTTAAAAGTTTTTCTAATATATTCTTAACTGCTCAAAAGGAAATCTATAATACTAAATCTGATATAAGTTTAAAAGATAGATTTAATAATAATATCAATACTTGTATCTCTTGTCATAGTTTAGAATGTACAGGACCAATTCCTAAAATTAAAAAACTTTTAATCTCACAATAGGTTGAAACCAAAAATCGAAATTACAAAAGATGGTTCTTCAACGCTGTTGCACCCAAAATACAAAGCACATTATCATTCTACTTCCGGAGCAATAGAAGAGTCTGATTTTGTATATCTTAAATCAGGATTGTTTTATTTTTTGTCTACTTTACAACGTCAAGAAATAGTACAATCCTGTTCTATTTTAGAGCTAGGTTTTGGTTCTGGGCTAAATGCTTTTAATACGCTTGTTAAAACAGAATCATTACCATTAACGATTAATTATGTTGGTATAGAGACTTTTCCGGTTACCATGGATATAATTAATCAATTAAATTTTGCTGAAGAATTATTGGTTCCAGAACAGCAAAACGTATTTAATACAATGCATGAGGTCTCATGGGATGTGCCACATAAAATAACACCAAGATTTACATTAGAAAAAAGGAATCATGACATCTTTAATTTAAAGGCTGTTAATCAATTTGATGTCATTTATTTTGATGCTTTTGGTCCAACCGAACAACCTGAATTATGGACCGCTTCAATATTTAAAATAATGTTTGAAGCACTTAAACCTAATGGTGTACTAATGACCTATTGCGCTCAAGGTGCAGCAAGACGTGCTATGCAAAGTGTAGGTTTTAAGGTAGACCGTCTTCCTGGTCCACCAAGTAAACGTCATATACTTAGAGCTGTAAAACTAGCTTAAGTAAATAGACATAATTATTTTACTATTTCAAACGTTAAAGCTTACTTAAAGCAATAAGTACTAGGCAGACTTATTTGTATTTTTATAAAAAAAAATGCGCATATTAATTACAGGAGCAACAGGATTAATTGGTAGCGAAATTGTAAAACAATGTCATGCTAACAATATTTCTGTAAATTATCTTACAACAAGTAAATCCAAATTAGAAACAGATTCTAATTATCAAGGGTTTTATTGGAATCCTTCTAAAAATGAAATAGATGCAACTTGTTTAAACGGTGTTGATGCAATTATACATTTGGTTGGAGCAAGTATATCAAAACGCTGGACCGAATCTTATAAAAAAACAATTTTGTTAAGTCGTGTCCAGACCTCTCAATTACTTTTTGATACGCTTAAAAACAATCCCAATCAGGTTAAACACATTGTGTCTGCTAGTGCTATTGGTATTTATCCAAATTCATTAACTAATTATTATACAGAGGATTATAAAGAAGTTAGCACATCTTTTTTAGGTCAAGTGGTTGAGCAATGGGAGCAGGTTGTAGATGCCTTTTCTACTTTAAACGTCATAGTGTCTAAGGTTAGAATTGGATTAGTCTTATCTGCAAAAGGAGGTGCACTACCAGAAATGGCTAAACCAATTAAATATGGAGCAGGAGCAGCTTTTGGTTCTGGTAAACAGTGGCAATCATGGATTCATATTACAGATTTAGCAAATCTATTTTTACATGTATTAGTAAACAAATTAGAAGGTGTATATAATGGTGTAGCACCAAATCCAGAAACTAATTTACAGCTAACAAAATCTATAGCGCGACAGTTAAAAAGGCCTTTATTTTTGCCTAACATTCCAAAGTCTTTTATGAAACTAATTTTAGGCGAAATGCATATTTTGTTATTTGAAAGTCAGCGTGTAAGTTCTAAAAAAATAGAAGATACTGGTTTTAGTTTTGAGCATTACAATTTGCAAAGTGCTTTGCAAGAGGAGTATTAATTGTTTTAAAGTGAAATAATTACTGTCTTAAATTTTTAATTCGTTCTAGTAATGTAGGATGCGAGTAATGCATAAAAACATACGCTGGATGTGGTGTTAAATTGCTTAAACTGTTTTTAGATAATTTTTTAAGCGATGTAATTAAAGGGTCTGCTTTGTAGGTTGTTTTGGCATAATCATCAGCTTGATATTCAAACTTACGAGAAAACCAGTTCATTAATAATCCTGTGATTTCAGATAATGGCGAATATAAAATTCCGAAAGCAATTAGGCCTATATGAAAACTTGGTGTTGCCACACCTAATGCTTCGCTCAACATTGGGTTTCCTATTAAAAGCGATAAAACATATAAGGTAAAGCCAGTTAAAAGTACAGAGGTTACTAAGTTGAAAATTATGTGTTTCTTTTTGTAATGTCCAACTTCATGGGCTAAAACAGCAACAATTTCTTCTTCATTTAAATCATTAACCAATGTGTCATAAAGTGTGACACGTTTTTCGCTTCCAAAACCAGAAAAATAAGCGTTTGCTTTTGTGCTACGTTTTGAGCCATCTATGATATAAATTTTATCTAAATTAAAACCTACAGTGTTGGCATAGTCAGAGATTGCAGTGCGCAAGCTTCCATCTTCTAAAGGACTTTGTTTATTAAATATAGGGACAATTAACCTAGAGTAAAACAAGTTAACAAACACCGTGAAAACGGTTATTAATAGCCAAGCATATATCCAAAATGTTGAACCTGTAGTTTGATAAAACCAAGTTAATGCACCTAGTATTAAACCACCAACAAAGATGGTCATAAACCAACCTTTAATTTTGTCTAGGATAAAGGTTTTTCTAGTTGTTTTATTAAACCCAAACTGTTCTTCTATTACAAAGGTTTTGTAATAAGAAAACGGAGTGGTTATTACATCACTACCTAACATGATTATTCCAAAGAAAATTAAAGTAATCAAAATAGAATGCGTTGTTAATTGTCTAGCTATTTGATCAACGTAAGCAAAACCATCAAAAAAGAAAAACCCTAATGTAAGTACTAAAGAAAACGTTGACGTAAGCAATCCAAATTTATAGTTAGTTGCTTTATAACGTTGCGATTTTTTGTATTCTGCGTCGTCATAAACATCTTTTACTTCTGTTGGTAAAGTATCGTTAAAATGTTTTGCATTAAGTGCATCTAGAATTTTATCAATTATAAAACTGATAATTAGTATGGCAATTAAAATGTAAAATAAAGTGTTTGCAGTCATTAGTTTATTTAAAATTACGCTGACGTTTAGCTTCAAAAATTAATATTCCAGCAGCAACAGACACGTTCATGGAATCTATGGCACCTTGCATAGGGATTTTTATATTTTGTTTAGACGCTTTTCGCCAAGTATCACTTAAACCATCAGCTTCCGTACCAACAACAATAGCACTTGCTTTGCTATAATCTTGTTCGTGATAATGCACTGCGTCTTGTAATATAGCACTGTAAATATCAATATTATTTTTCTTTAAAAATGTAATGATTTCCGTTGTCGTTCCTGTGGCAATTTGGTTAGTAAAAACACAGCCAACGCTAGAGCGTACAATGTTTGGATTATACAAGTCTGTTTTTGGATTTGCAATAATTACAGCGTCCACATTTGCAGCATCTGCTGTACGTAAAATGGCACCAATATTTCCTGGTTTTTCAGGTGCTTCAGCAATTAAAATTAAAGGATTGTTATTATTAAAAACGATAGCCTCTAATTGATGCGGTTTACTTTTGGCAATAGCCAAAATCCCTTCTGTAGTTTCTCGATAAGCTACTTTTTGATAAACTTCTTTTGAGACTTCTATAATATCAATAGTCTCAGGGAAATTACCAAGTTTTGTAATATCATAAATCTCAGGTAACACTAAAATAGTTTGGATAGCATACTCACCATCTAAAGCCAATTGTATTTCGCGTTCACCTTCTAAAACAAAAGTATTTGTTTTTTTGCGTTCGCGAGATTTGTCTTTTAATAAGACAATGTGTTTGATTAATGGATTTTGAGTGCTACTTATTTGTTTATTTGCCATTTTAGATGTTTAAAATCCTAAATTTAATATGGTACAAATTTAAGCTAAATCTTGCAGTCTACAAGACTGTTGGATTATCTAAAATATTTTTTGATAATTAAGTGTAAAAACATAATAAATACCCTTTAAAATAACAGATAATTCAAAAATAGGGCTCATTAAAAAAATAACAATTTGCAACCTTTTTTTTGTAAAGAAATGTAATTAATTTCGACTGACTGTAGAATACTAAAACCAATATTTAAATGAAAAAAATACTTTACACATTATCATTAGGATTATTCTTGTTTTCTTGTAAAACTGAAACCAAAACCGAAACTCAAACGATCACAAACCAAGAGGATAAACCTGCAATTGAAAAAGCAGTTAAGGAAACAAAAAAATATCCAGAAAACTTAGTAAAAGTATTTAATGCGCATGGAGGATTAGACCTATGGAAATCTATGAGATCTTTAGAGTATACGCAAGAGAAACCTGATGGAAAAGAAGTTACCACTACAGATTTATACAACAGAAAAGCATTGTTAGCATCTGAAAACTATGCGATTGGTTTTGATGGTCAAAAACCATGGTTATTAAATAAAACTGATAAAGAATATAAAGGGTATGATCCTAAATTTGGCTACAATCTAATGTTCTATTTTTATACTATGCCTTTTATTTTGTCTGACGACGGAATTAAATTTTCTGAAGCAGAAGCACTTACTTTTGAAGGTGTAACTTATCCAGGAATTAAAATATCTTATGATAATGGTGTAGGAGCAACACCAGAAGATATTTACATACTTTATTATAATGCTGAGACATTTAAAATGGAATGGTTAGGTTACACAGTAAACTTTGTGCCAGGAATTGATACTAAAGAATTACATTTTAGACGTTATGGCGATTGGCAAGAAGTAAACGGTCTACTTTTACCAAATACAATTACAGGTTATGGTTATAAAGATGATAAACCAACAACACCTAAAGCTCCCAATGTTTTTACAGACGTAAAGTTGTCTACAACAGCACCAGATGCAGCAATGTTTGTTAAGCCAGAACAAGCAAAATTTGTTGATTAATATGGTGTGATATATCTATTAAAAAAGCGACCTAATAGGTCGCTTTTTTAATTTTAATTGGAATAAAATATTATTGTTTGTTATTGTACTTTTTAGAATAACGCTTGTACAATTCTGTTTGATGTGTTTCTAAACTGATGTTACGACCTTGGATAAAGGCTTGATCCAATTTGTTTGTTCTCATATCCAAAGCATCACCTTGGCTAATAAATAATGTAGCATCTTTTCCAACTTCCAATGAGCCTACTTTATCATCAACACCTAATATTTTTGCTGTATTTAAAGTAATTAAACTTAAAGCTTGTGCTTTAGATAAACCATAAGCAACAGTAGTTCCTGCTAAAAACGGTAAGTTTCTAGTATTCATACGTTCCATATCACCAGCATTTTCTAATCCTACTAAAATACCAGCCTTAACTAATTGAGTCGCTAATTTATATGGTAAATCATAATCATGATCATCTCCATTTGGTCTAGAGTGGATGCGTTGTAATAATACTGGAATGTTATTTTCTTTTAATAAATCAACAACATTGTTAGCTTCATAACCACCAACAATAACTAAGTGCTTGATGTTTTCTGCTTTAGCAAAATTAATAGCGTCTGTTATACCTTTCTCGTTATCTACATGTACAAAAAGTTTTTTGCTACCATCCATTAACCCTTCTAAAGCCTCAAAAGGTAAATCTTTTGGAGATGTTTTATTAGCATTATAGGCTTTGCTTTGCGCGAAGTAATTGGTAAGTTCTTCTATCTCTTTAGCGTAATTTTTGTTTTCTTTTAAAACATTTGGTTCTCCTAACCACCAACGACCTCTAGAGTAGGTGCTTGGCCAATTTAAATGTATACCATCATCTGTTTTTATGGCTGCATCTTCCCAGTTCCAAGCATCTAATTGTACAACACTTGATGTTCCAGAAATACGTCCTCCACGAGGTGTGATTTGCGCCATTAATACACCATTTGGTCGCATAGATTCTACTACTTTAGATTCGGTGTTATAAGCAATAAGACTGCGTATATGTGGATTCATAGCACCAACTTCGTCATCGTCGTTGGTAGCACGTACAGCGTCAACTTCAACTAAACCTAAAGTTGAGTTTGGTGCAATAAAACCAGGATAGACATGCTTACCTTTAGCATCAATAATGGTTCCTTTTCTTGCAATTTTTGTATTGGAACTACCAACAAACGTTAGTGTACCATTTTCAAACATTATTAATGCGTTTTCAATAACGTCACCATTTCCTATATGTGCAGTTGCACCTTCAATAGTAATGGCTGTGGTTTGTTTATCTCCAGGCGTTTGTTGGGCAAAACTAATTACCGAAACACATAGCGTTAGGATTAATATTTTGAGTGTTCTCATGATTTATTATCTTTTAATTTCCGCTTAAGCGAAACATTTATGAGTGTGAATTTTACGTTTAACTTTACTTATTGACTAGTGTTGGTGGTCAATAGAATCGCAATGCAATAGCTCTTTTTCTTTTTTCTCAATAGGTTTTGTTTTTAAACCTTTGTTTTTAGCCTGAAGCATTAGCATTGTTAGTTCGTTTTTCTCTTTTTTGATAGTCTCTCTTAGTTTAGCATCACGCTCTAAATCAAAATAAACTTTTCCTTCAATGATTGTTTTTTCCGCTTTAGCGTAAATAGACAATGGGTTGTCACTCCATAGCACAACATCTGCATCTTTACCAACTTTGATACTACCTACACGATCGTCGATATGTAATAATTTAGCAGGATTTAAGGTTACAAACTTCCAAGCGTCCTCCTCGCTAATATCTCCATATTTAACAGATTTTGCAGCTTCTTGATTTAAACGTCTAGACATCTCTGCATCATCACTATTTATGGCTACTAAAACACCAGCGTTATGCATGATTGGCGCGTTAAAAGGGATGGCATCATTAACCTCGTACTTGTAAGCCCACCAGTCAGAGAATGTGGATCCTCCAACACCATGTTCTACCATTTTATCAGCGACTTTATAACCTTCTAAAATATGTGTGAACGTGTTGATTCTAAAGTTGAATTTTTCGGCAACCTTCATTAACATATTAATCTCACTTTGCACGTAAGAGTGACATGATATAAAACGCTCTTTATTTAAAATTTCGGCAATAGTCTCTAACTCTAAATCTTTACGGTAAGGTTTACCGCTTTTCTTTAAAGCATCATACTCTTGCGCACGTTGGAAGTAGTCTGTAAATACCTGCTCAACACCCATTCTGGTTTGCGGAAAACGGGTTCTTGCATTGTCTCCCCAATTGGCTTGTTTTACATTTTCTCCTAAAGCAAATTTGATAAATTTAGGACTGTTTTGGTAGACTAAGTTATCTGCTTTTTCTCCCCATTTTAATTTAATGATTGCAGATCGTCCTCCAATAGGATTGGCAGAACCATGTAATATTTGGATACTAGTAACACCACCAGCAAGATTACGGTAAATGTCTACATCTTCAGCATCTAAAACATCTTCAATCGTGACTTCTGCAGTACTGTTGTGTCCTGCTTCGTTAACACTTTCTGTTGCAATATGGGAGTGCTCGTCAATAATTCCTGACGTTAAATGTTTGTTGGTTCCGTCAATAACAGTTGCATTACCAGCACTTAAATTAGTGCCGATTTTTGCAATCTTTCCGTTTTTAATTAAGACGTCTGTGTTTTTTATTATACCATCGTCCTCATTAGTCCAAACCGTTACGTTTTTAAACAATAACGTTTCTTGCTGTGGTAGGCTTTCCATACCATACGCCATATTTGGATACGTTACAGGATATATAGTCGGTGTTTTATCGTCTTTGTCCTCAATGTCTTTTTTGTCTTCCTTTTTAGCATCTGAAGCCTGTTTAGTAGCTAAAAAAGTCCCTTCGTTACCATTTGGATAATATAATTTACCACTTAACATGTTAGGGTTGGTTACGTTTGTTACCACTCTAACAAATTCTTTTTTGGTACTATCTGCAGTAGCAAAAGTTAATTGCATCCAATTATCGCTAAAGTTTATTTTAGAACCAAATTCTTTAGTTTCGGTTTTAACCTTAGATTTTAGTTTTTCAATTTCGCCAGAAATTTCTAACTCATAATCCGTATTGTCAAAATTAAAGGTGTAGTTACCACGTAAATCTGTAGTATTCATTGCTGATAACTCATCCTTGATGCCTGTTACCCAATTTTCATAAATAGTAGTTTCTTTATCAAAAATGTCTCCAGACGTAATTAAAAAGTTTGCATAAGCACCTGACTTTAAATGTCCAAGCTCTGTTGATTTACCAATAATTCCGGCAGGTACAGTTGTCAATGCTTCTAAAGCTTTAGTTTTATCTAAACCATATTCAATAGCTTTTAAAAGGTTAGGCATTAATGTTTTAGCGTCTTTTAATTTGTGCGTCGTTAACGCAAACTGAATATTGTTTTCGGCTAAAATTTTAGGGTTAGCAGGACTTTGGTTCCAAGCTTTTAAATCTTCAAGACTAACAGATTGTGCTAATAATGGATCTTCCATATCATAAGCATCCGGAAAATCTAAAGGTAAAATAAATTTTGCATTGGTATTTTTAATGTCCTTAATAAGCTCATACTCATCACCACCACCAACAAATACATATTGGATACCAAATTGATCTCCTAATTTGTCAAAGCGTAACGCATTTACTTTTTTACCAGCATTAAAAAATTGAACTAAATTTTTGTTAGCAATGTAAGCTTCTAAAGCACGATCTCTTTCTTTAATATTTCCTTTAGCATACCAATCTGCATCGTGGTTTACTTGTCGTAATAACGCCATAGTTCCCATTAATGATGTTGGATACGCCTGTCTAGAAGTTTTGCTTTTTGATGTTCCAGAAAATTGCCCAACTTTGTCGTCCAATAGTCTAGTAGCATCGCTACCAGAAGCTGCTAATGTTACTAAAACACCAGTACCTTGGATAATACCATCATCTATATGTGAGGTTACAACACCAAACCCAGCTTTACGTAACTCTTCAGCTTTTTTGCTATCAAATTCAAAATGGTCTATTGCATTTTGGTCAGGTCTAATATGGTCATTCCAGTAAAAACCTTCGCGACTGGCGTCATATTGCGGACTTCTGTTATTTCCAGAAGCGCTGCTTGGTGCTTTAACACCAAAATCTGTATAGATATCTATAAAAGAAGGATAGATAGATTTACCAGTTACATCAATAACAACAGCATTTTTGGGAATGGTGACAGAAGCTCCAGACGAGACTACTTTACCATCCTTAATAAGTAAGGTTCCTTTTTCAATAACTTGATTAGGAGTGACATAAATTTTAGCGTTTGTTAAGGCTGTGTAGTTAGATGTGTTGGTTTTTACACCATCGTTTTTAGGAACATACTCTTGTGCAAAAGATAAATAACTGCACAACAGCAGGCTTAATGCTGCCCATTTTTTAATCATTGGTTGTTAGTTTTAGGTTGATAAAGACTAAAGATACGTAATAGGCAATATGCCAAACAACATCCAATTAGGATTTTAACGTTTTTATAAGATTTTATCTTCCAAATAATTAACCAATAACGCTACCACGTAACTGTAGCTATCCATACCTTTGGCTTGATTGTTGGCTTTTAAATAGGACGTATATGTGGACCTAAAAATTGGCTCCAATGGGTTTTTGTAATCATTCCAAAAGTCTCTAACCTCTTGATAGTTTTTTAAAATACCTATATTAATAGTTGGTAATAATTGGTAGTATAGATCAGGATCACGTCTAAAAACTTCACCTAGACAATGCCTTAAACCAAAGGTGTAACCCGAATATTTAAAGTAGATATTAGGATTGCTAATAGTCGCTAAAAAGCCAATAAAATTAGCCTCATTTTCTTTAGCGTAACCCAATTGGTGTGCCACTTCATGTGCAGCAGTGGTCGGAAATTTATACACAGGAATCATATAATCCACCTGTGCCTCGTTGGTTAATGGATTAAGATAACCACTAAAACCCATGTAAGTTAATGGGACACTAAATAACGATTTTTTTAAACTTTTAGGATGGTATTCCAAATGTGTAAAATCAGTTTTTAAAGCCTCATAACTTTTAGGCGTTAATGCTAAAATTTCGGATTTTGTAAAAGGTAACTCGACCTTCAAACTATCATTTTTAGTAATCTGTAGGTGGATGGTATTTGATTTTTCAATCAAGTTTTTAGTTACTGTAACTAATTGCTCAGTGGTGTAATCATCCTCTAAATTTAAATTTTTATGCAAAGGATTTCGGTAATAATTAAAACCCCAAAATAAATGAAATGCCATAAAAATAACACTAACAGCAGCAAATACATCAATTAGCCAATGGATAGTATCTTTCCAGATGCGTTTTACGTTTAAAATTAGCCAACGGATTATAAAAATTATACTAAAAGCATATAACAAATCGCCAAAACTAAAAGGCAACCAACCCAAAGTATACCTAAACAATTTAGAGATAAAAGGATACAAACCAGTACTATACACAACCTCGATTGTGTCCGGAAATTTAGCCGAAACTTTAACCAATATATACATTGGTATAATCAGTAGGGCAATCCACAGTTTTTTGTTTTTTAGCATGACTCAAAAATAATTAAAAATTAGGACCAATCACTTAGGTTTATTTAAAAGGTTTCTACCTGCTGTCCGTTATATCTTTTTTTGCAAAAAAGGATGTCACTACCATCAGGAGTAGCGACTAATGTTATTTCTAACCCAAAAAGGTTTCTAAATGCAACTGCAATTTGTACTTTTGTAATTCAATAAAAACGATACAAATGAGTCAAGACGTTAGAGCTTTAGAGCCAAAAGCATTATGGAATAAATTCGCAGATTTAAACGCAGTACCAAGACCTTCAAAAAAGGAGGAGCGCGTGATTAAATTTATGAAAGACTTTGGTACCAATTTAGGTTTAGAAGTTATAGAAGATGAGGTTGGAAATGTGATTATCAAAAAACCAGCAACTGCAGGTATGGAAGATCGTGTAACTATTGTAATGCAATCGCATTTAGATATGGTACACCAAAAAAACGCAGATACCAATTTTGATTTTGACACACAAGGCATCCAAATGGTAGTGGAAGGTGACTGGGTAAAAGCAAAAGGAACAACCCTTGGTGCAGATAACGGATTAGGAGTAGCAACCATTATGGCAATTTTAGAAAGTACTGACATACCACATCCAGCTATTGAAGCTTTATTTACAATTGACGAAGAAACTGGTATGACAGGTGCAATGGGATTAAAAGGTGGTTTATTAACTGGCGGAATCTTGTTAAACCTAGATACAGAAGAAGATGACGAGATTGGTGTTGGTTGTGCAGGAGGTATTGATGTGACTGCAACAAGAGCCTATGAGCAAGAAGAAACACCTGAATTTAAAATTGGATTTGAAATAAAAGTAAAAGGCTTACAAGGTGGACACTCAGGTATGCAAATACATGAAGGTTTAGGTAATGCTAACAAAATAATGAACCGTTTATTATTTGATGGTTTTGAAAACTTTGGTTTACGTATCTCAGAGATTGATGGTGGTAGTTTACGTAACGCTATACCAAGAGAAAGTAGAGCAGTAGTAGCAATAGATGCGATACATGAAGCTGCTTTTATTAACGAAATGGAGGAGTTAGGTAACACCATTAAAACCGAACTTAAAACTATGGAACCTGATTTAGTGATTGAAGTTTCTAAAACTGAAGCTCCTGAATTAATTATGGATCTTGGTGTGCAAGAAGGATTAACACGTGCTATATATGCAGCAGTAAATGGTGTGTATCGTATGAGTGCTGACATCCCTGAATTGGTAGAAACATCTAATAACATTGCACGAGTAATTGTTAAGGATGGTCACGTAAAAATAGGGTGTTTAACACGTAGCTCTGTAGAAAGTAGTAAAATGGACTTAGCAAATACGCTACGTGCTGCTTTTGAGCTTACTGGTTGTGAGGTTGAGTTTTCTGGAGATTATCCAGGATGGACACCAAACATGGATAGCTCGATATTAAAAGTATTAGATAATTTATACCAAAAACTTAATGGCGAAAAAGCACATATTGCTGCTTGTCACGCTGGTTTAGAATGTGGTATTTTGGGTCAGAATTATCCAGATATGGAAATGATTAGTTTTGGACCAAATATTAAAGGTGCACATAGTCCTGATGAGCGTGCGCAAATATCTTCTGCTCAAAAATACTGGAACTTTGTATTAGAGATTTTAAAAGAGATTCCTAAAAAGTAATCGTTTTAAATAGTATTATATAAAATAGAAAAAGCACAATCTTAGATTGTGCTTTTTTATGTGATTTATTAATGTTCGTTTAACGTGTTTGTATATGGTTTGTTGCGTGGTTTAGCACGTAATTTAGTAAATAAAAACCAACTAGAAAATCCGCGAGGATTTTCGTAAGTAGGCTAGAACTAGCAATAAATTATATATGTTGTTGGCAAACGTTTATTTTTTTATAAACTTAAAGGCACTACTATTATCTAACTTTAAAACCCACAATCCTGATGATATTTTACTTATATCAATTTTTCCATCTGGAAAAACTATACCACTTAGAACTTCTCGACCAGATAAATCATAAATTAGATAGTCTTTTGAGGTTTTCAAATTAATAAGTTTTATATAGTTCGTTGTTGTATATTCTATCTGAACATCACTGATATTATTATGTGTTTCAATTGACAGAGTTAAACTTTCTAAGCTAATTTCATAAATCGAAATGCCAGTGCCAGCACCAACCATATAATACAAATAATCATCTTTAGCAACAATACTACTAGACCAAAAATCAGAGGATAAAACAATTGGTGTGTCATAGTTAATCAAGTCAAACTTTAATAATGATGATTCACTATAATCATCATTAATGTCTATGTAATATAAAAAATCTCCATCTATTGTGAATGTACCATTATTAGTGAAAGAAACAATATCTACAATATTATTACTTGCATTAATTTTTGAAATTTTTTTATTTGCATTATCTAAAAAAAATAATTCATCCCCATAAAATGTTAACAATTTAATTCCGCTAGAGGCAATATTAACTACTAATTCCTTATCATTTAAATCAGAGTCTATAAAATTTGTTCTGTATATATCTTCATTCTCATTAACATAATATATATAATCACCATGCTGTCTTATCCATTTTGCTTCACATGACAAACATACATTACTGATATTTCCAGTTATTCTATCTTTTTTTATTATCTCGTTACTACCTATAAAAGATTGAAAAATATAATTATTATTCACTTCATAATTTCCTAGAAACCCATCATTACTACTGGATGCAACATTAATGGGAGTTGGATTCTGTTCATCAACATTAATTTTTAGGATATAACTATTATAATAAGTATCAATAACATCGTGAAATAATGAGGATTGGTTAATTCTTAGGTTATATGCAGAAGCACCACCTGCTCCACCAAAATGGTTTATTAATAATCTCGGGGCATTTTGAGCATTGACCTGAAATAAACTAGTGATTAATATCAATTTAAAGCAGAGAACTCTTGTAAGCTTGTTGTGAGAAGCTTCATTAGATTTTTGTATTAACTCCATATTTCATTTGTTGTTTAAGTTGTTATTCTTTAAAATCTTGACTAATGTCAAATTTAGTTATTGATAATCAGTTAATTATACTTTTCCATTTTCATTATCTTTTTGACCTTGTTAGCTCGAGGAATTAATCGAATTCTGATGAATGTTTACCAAAGCATAGCGAATATGATTCCGTTTCAATGAATTATATTCGAGGTTAAACGAATTTAGTTGAAAAAAATGACAAAGTCAAATTTGCAATTAATGCAGTATCGGAATAAAGGTTAAGATAAAGTTGATTAATACACGCAAATATCTTCTGCTCAAAAATACTGGAACTTTGTAATGTAGATTTTAAAGGAGATTTCTAAAAAGTAAACGTTTTTAGCAAGGTTAACTTTATACTAAAAAAGCACAATCTATAGATTGTGCTTTTTTATATTTTATTACTTGTAATTATCTATACAATAATTGTTTATTTATAATGGTTTCAGTCTTTTACAAAGCAGCATTTCCATAATATTTTTTTCTTAGCCAGAACGAGACTCTCACTAATAAAATCAGTGCAGGAACTTCTACTAAAGGACCAATAACACCAGCAAAAGCTTGTCCAGAATTAAGTCCAAAAACAGCAATAGCGACAGCAATAGCTAATTCAAAATTATTACCAGCAGCAGTAAAAGCAACAGAAGCGGTTTTATCATATTTTGCACCAGAAGCTTTTGTAAAGAAAAATCCGATAATAAACATTAGTAAAAAATAGATAAGTAATGGTACTGCAATAATCAAAACATCCATTGGTATTTGTACAATTAACTCACCTTTTAACGAAAACATAATGACTATTGTAAATAATAGTGCAATTAAAGTCATAGGAGATATTGTTGGTATAAATGTATTAGTATACCAATCTTCACCTTTTAATTTTACTAAGATTTGTCTACTTAAAATCCCTAAAAGAAAAGGGATTCCTAAATATATAGCTACACTTTCTGCAATGGTACCTATTGCAATATCTACTATAGCACCTTCAAATCCAAAATAAGGAGGTAATATGGTTATAAAAAGCCAAGCGTAAAAACTATAAGCAAATACTTGAAAAATGCTATTTAAAGCGACTAAACCTGCACCATACTCGCTACTACCTTCTGCAAGATCATTCCAAACCAAGACCATTGCAATACAACGTGCTAAACCAATTAAAATTAACCCAACCATATATTCTGGATAGTCTTTTAAAAACGTAATAGCCAGAATAAACATTAAAACAGGTCCAATAATCCAATTTAGAATAAGCGAAATTGACAATATTTTAGTGTTTCTAAAAACCTTTGGTAATAAAGCGTAATTAACTTTTGCTAATGGTGGATACATCATTAAAATTAAACCAATTGCAATTGGGTAATTTGTAGATCCACTACTAAAGGAATTTATAATATCTGGAAAGGTTGGTATAAAATACCCAAGTCCAACACCAATTATCATTGCTACAAATATCCATAGTGTTAGATTTTTATCTAGAAAACTTAATTTTTTTGTAGCCATTTCTATGATTTTATTTGAGAGAAAACAAATAACATTTCAGTTGCTATTTGCAAACTTCTTTCTTTGTATTTTTCTTCTTGTTGTGGTGTGTTATCAAATGCTTTTGGATCTTCAAAAGTAATAGGTGTACGTTGCTCTGCACCAGCAATAAATGGACAACCACCATCTGCTTGACTACAAGTCATAATTGCAGCAAATTGTGATTGCGGATTAAAATCGTTATCTAATGTTTTTGAAAAACCAATAATTGGATGTTCGTTATTAGAATATTTGATTGAATAAATTGGATTTTTATCGTTTGATAGAGCATTTATTTTAAACCCAGATTGGTTTAATGTTTTGATAACCATTGGGTATACTGCTGTTGCTTCAGTACCACCAGAGTAACAAAATACGTTTTTAATAGCAAAGTAGCTGGCTATTGTTTGTGCCCAAATTTGCGATAAATGACTGCGTCTAGAATTATGTGTACAAATAAAATTAATACGTATTTCTTGGTTATTATTCACCTTTGATTGTATATAATCAGCTAAAGGCTGTAATACTTCTTTTCGTGATTCAGAAATGGTATCTGGTCTTAATTGCTTAATTGTTTTTTCTATGTCTTCAAATAGTATAGGCTGTGTATTAGACTTCATTGTAAGTTGATTTTAAAAAAACAGTTTGTATTATATGACTAATATATTTTTTGATATTTAAATTAATTCTATTATTAATTAATTCATTGCAATGTTACGATTAATATTTTAACATTCAAATAAATTATATCTCAATTATGTATTACTTTACATAAAGTTAATCTTAGAATTGTAGTCTGTTAATGGATTTATGTTTTTGTTGTAACGGTTCCGTTTATAGTACAACTTAATTTAACTGTATTATAAATGGTGCCAAACTTTTCAATATTCTTTTTTAGTAAAGCACTATTTAGATTTTGATCGTTTGTGTACACTGTTAGTTGATAGTCTATATGATCCATTCTAGGAGGTTTTTCTAATCGGATTGCGTTTACTGTAATGTCTGCATAAGCATATTCAAATTTCATTAAAACAGAAAAACGTTGCACATTTTTTAAAATGCAAGCAGCAAATGCGCTTAAAAATAAATCAGCTGGACTAGCAAGCGTATCGTTAGATTGTGGTGTAGTACCAAATTGTATCGAAGTCTCTTTTATAGTGATGGAAGCGTCCTTATTGGCAAAGGATTTAGCGTTAATAGTATATGTCATAATAAATAACTTACAATGTTGTTACTAATATTTTAGTCTAATATTTGATAATCTATATCCAGTTTGCGCAAGGCTCTTAACGCAGATCCAGAGTTTTTGTCATTTACTTCAAAATCTACAGGATCTCCTTCTAATAAAATTTCTGTAAATTGAAAGGCTTGTGCTGCATTAATATCTTTTGCAATAGCTTCGATACAATTAGCAATTCCTTTTTTGTCAGGTCTAATCGCGTCGCAGGATAATAGGTTTATTTTCATAACAGTAATTTAGTAATTTAAAACCATATACTTTAATATGTATAAGGTTATTATTTTACTAAACTATATTTAGTTTTTGTTTAGCATTGTTAAAGCAAAAAAAAAGTTGCTATATCCATTACTTAGGTAATGTTTATAACAACTTTAGTTATTTTATTGTTAGATTTTATTGGTCGTACAATCCTTTTATTTTTTTAAGTTTTGTATTCCATAATTGTAAGTCGTCCTTATGTTTTTTGATGTTTTTATGCACCTCTTTAACTAAAGGATTATCCGATTTTACATTAGAGAAAAATTGAAGGTTATTTTCTAATTGAATTATTTCTCCTTTAATGTCGTCAACTTTTTTCTGGATATAAAAACGTTCGTTATCAATAGCTCTGCTGTCATCTCCAGACGCTAATTGATCTAATTTGTTTTCAAATTTAATTAGCTCTGCTTCAGTTTTGTTTAAATCTAAAGATTTAAATAATCCATCCAGTGTATCGTTAAAGTCACTTTCTATTTGTCTTTTATTACGTGGTACACGACCTAAAGTTTTCCAGCTATTAATTTGTGTTTTAATAGTTGCTAAATCCGTTTTTTGATCTCCAGAAAGTGTCAGGTTTTTAACCTCAGATAGTAAGGCTTCTTTTTGTGTAAAAGCCTCTTCCTCTTCTGCACTAGCAGCATTACGTTGTTCTTTAATACGATCAAAATAGTGGTTACAAGCACTTTTAAATTGCTTCCAAATTTTGTCACTATCTTTTCTAGGTACATGTCCAATACGTTTCCAATCGCCTTGAATTTTTTTCATCAACTGTGTTGTTGCTTCAAAATCTTCACTGTCTTTATTGTCTTCGGCAATTTTAATTAACGCTAGTTTTTTCTCTAGGTTGTCGTATTGGTCTTTTTTTAAGTTTTTATAAAACTCGTTTTTGTTTCTGTTAAAACGTCTAACCGCTTCTTTAAATTTAGCCCATGTTGCTTCGTTAACCTTAACAGGTACTTTACCTGCTTTAAAAAACTCTTCTCTTAAGGCTTCAATTTCTTTAATCTTATTTTGCCAACCACTATGGTTAGTAATTTTTTCATTTGCTTTCTCTTCAATAAGCGTGATAATAGCCTGTTTGTTTAATAAGTTTTGCTCATAAACAGTGTCCAAGTTTTTAAAGTAATCTTGACGCTTAGCATTAATTTTTTTAGTCGCTTCTTTAAAGCGTTCCCAAATTGGTTCTCTATGCTCTCTTGCTACAGGTCCAAGCTCTTCTTTCCAAATTTTATGTAAATTTTGAAGTTCTCTAAAAGCTCTGTTTGTGTTTTCATCATCAGCTAACGCTTCCGCTTGTTCGATAATTTTAGTTTTAAGCTCTAAATTATGTTCAAAATCTTTATCACGTAGGTCTCTGTCTAAATGTAGTAAGTCATAAAAACGTTCTACATTAAAATGATAGCTATTCCAAGCGTTGTTATACTTGTCTCTTGGTATTGGACCAGCAGTTTTCCATTGGTCCTGTAAGTCTTTAAATTTTTTGTATTTAGTATTCATAGAGTCTTCAGCATCTTCTGTTAATGCTTTAATACCGTCTATGATGGCTAATCGATTAGTAAGATTTTGCTTATGGTTTTGCTCTATATTTTTGTAGTGAGCACTTAAACGCTGTCTGTAATCTTTATATATGTCTTTAAAGTTTTGTTGTAAAGGTGTGTGATATCTAAAATCAATCTCATTACCACCACTACTTAAAAATTCTTCTTTTTTCTCATCTAAAAGCTCATGAAACTGCTTGTCAAATTCTGTTTTAATAGCGTCTACATGCTTTTTAATGGCTTGTACTTTTTCGTTTTTCACCAAACGTTCAAGCTCTATTACCAATTGCTCTAAATTAAGCGACTCGTAATCTTTGTCTTCAATATTGTGTCTGTCAACGTTACCTTCATCTTCAGCGTCTTCCGCGTTAGAATCTTCAATTTCATTTAAAACATCATCGTTATCTTCTGTATTAGAAGTTACTTCTTGTGGTGTTTTTGGTTGTACGTTTTCAGTATTTTCTTTCGTTCCATCTGCATTTTGCAGGTTATCTAGCTCTGACATTTTTAAAATGTTTTTAGTTGATATTTATGTATTTAGCTTTTAAAGATAGTGACAAGTTGAAAAACTACCAATAATTTGTTGATTAAGTCTTAATTTAAAGAGTTTTATTCCAAATTTTCCATGATTTTTCAGCCTGAAAAACTAACATGTCATAACCATTAATTGTAGTGGCACCATGGTTTTTGCCATGTTTTAAAAAAACGGTTTGTGAGGGATTGTAAATTAAGTCGAATAATATATGTTTATTTGAAAGACCACCATAAGGTATATTTGGTGCCTCATTTACATCAGGAAACGTCCCAACAGGTGAACAATTTATGATGATTTGGTGATCATTAATAATGGTTTCTGTTAAAGTGTCATAGGTGTAACTAACTGCTTTTGACTGCTGTCTTGATACAAAATGAAACTGGATATTTAACTGTTTTAAAACATACGCAATTGCTTTGCTAGCTCCACCTGTACCTAAAATTAAAGCTTTTTTGTGATGCTTTTTAATGTGTGGTTTTATGCTTTTTTTAAAACCATATATATCTGTATTGTAACCTTTAAGGCGTCCTTTTTTAGTGAATTTTATCGTATTGACAGCTCCAATTTTTTTTGCTTTTTTGTCCAAAGAATCTAAAAAGGGAATAATACTTTCTTTATAAGGGATGGTAACATTTAAACCAGATAACCCTTTGGTGGTTAATATGTTTTCTTTAAATTTATTAATATTCTGAATATCAAAATTCTGATATTTAGCATCAGTAATATTTTCGTCCTTAAATTTTATTGAAAAATAGTTTTGCGAAAAAGAGTAGGAGATATCCTTACCAATTAATCCATAGTTACGCATGTGTTTGCTTTGTTTTTTGTCCATAAATTTCTAATCCTAATACGATTGCTATTCCTATTATGGTGTAGAAAAAAGCAATTAAAGTTTCGGTATTAAGTTCTGGTAAGAAACGTTCGTAATTTTCAATTATCTTTTGACCTCTAGAGTCAACTAAAAATTCTCCCGTAGCTTTTGTTTTAAAAATGGTGTGTTTAAATGGCCATACAACGCCAAGTGAGCCGACAATAAATCCAATGATAGAGGCTAAAGTAACACTTTTGTAATGTTTTAAAATGTAATTTAATGCATGTGAAAAGGTGACTAAACCTACAACAGAACCTAATGTAAATACCGCTAATACTTTTAACATTCTTAAGCGTTCTAGATTTGATGTAAAACTAAAATCGCCAATTAAAACCTCGGAAAAAGTATCAAATAACGCATTGACAGAATCTACTAAAAGTAAGACGTAATTGCCAAGTAAAATTAAGATAAACGAACCTGAAAAACCAGGTAATGTCATTCCAGAAACACTAATAATGCCACAGAAAAACACAAAAATCAGATTGTCGTTTTCAGTTGCAGGATCTAAAAAACTAATACCAAGACCTAAAACAGCTCCTATAGCTAAAGCAAAATAGGTTGTTGTTTTCCAGTCTTTAAAATCTTTGCTTATATAATAAATGGATCCAATAATCATCCCAAAAAAAACACTCCAAACATATAGTTGATAGTGTGTAATTAGGTAATCTAGGATTTTTGAAACACTAAAATAGCTGACTATCATTCCAAAAAAAAGTAAGCTTAAAAAGCGTCCATTTATGTAATTGTAAAAGGCTTTAAAACGTCCTTTTAAAAGCAATTTAAAAGCAGTACTATTTACTTTTTGTAAAGAATGTATAAACTCTTCATAAAAACCAGCAACAAATGCTACAACACCACCAGATACACCAGGAACTTTATTAGCAGCTCCCATGCCTAATCCTTTTAAGATTAAGAATAGTTTATCTTTAAATGTACGTGTGTTTTGCATTTATCTAGCTTTGTTACCTACTTTTTCTAGAATAAAAATAGTAAAAAAACCAGCAATCATTAATCCTATAGCTAAGACTAACTGTGCATCTGTATTTGCATTAATTTGAGAATAAGTTGATGGTAGTACGCTTTGCTCTAAAACTGTTTTGTAGCTATCAAAATCCAAGCTATTTTTTTGAAACACACTTAATGTTTGATAGTCTGACAGTCCCATAAAATCTACAACAGAACCTGAGGCATCATCCATTACAGAAATAGTTTTTTTATAAGGCCAAACTTTGTTTAATGA
This sequence comes from Olleya marilimosa CAM030, assembly GCF_000518485.1. Classification (GTDB taxonomy): domain Bacteria; phylum Bacteroidota; class Bacteroidia; order Flavobacteriales; family Flavobacteriaceae; genus Olleya; species Olleya marilimosa. Next base: position 85,163 of record NZ_JADR01000005.1, read on the forward strand.
TCCTAATATAAAACCTGTTAGTATTGCTAAAGTTGTGTTGTGATAGTTTTTAAAAAGCCATTTTAAAACGTGACTAAAACTTAATAAACCAACAATTGCTCCAGTTGCAAATAAGGCTATTTTTTTAAAGTCAAAGTCATGAAAAGCGTCACTTAAAGTTTTATAAGCTCCTAAAATAACTAGTATAAAACTACCTGAAATACCTGGTAAAATCATAGCACAAATTGCTAATGCTCCAGCAACAAATAAAAAATAGGCGTTGGTATTACTAGCTAAAGATGGTAAGCTAGTAATATAAAAAGCAGCAATGGTACCTAAAATTAAAGCAATAATGGTTTTAACAGACCATTTGTTAATTTGTTTACCAACAAAAAATATACTAGCTATTATTAATCCAAAAAAGAAGGACCAAATTAAAACGGGATGCTGCTCTATTAGATATTTAGCTAATCTCATAAAAGAGACAAAACTAATTATTATACCTGTTAATAGCGCTAAAATAAAATTACCATTTAACTGTTTCCAAAAGGCGAAAAAACCATCTTTTTTTAAGGTTTTTAGTAAGGATAAATTTACTCCACTTATTGTACTAATTAGCTCTTCATAAATACCAGAGATAAAAGCAATAGTCCCTCCAGATACGCCAGGAACTGCATCTGCTGCTCCCATAGCAATACCTTTTAAGCTAATGACAAGATAATCTTTTAAGCGTCTTTGCATAATTTGAGTTTTGTTGGTAACCAAAGGTATGCAAAAATCATTTTATGTTATGATTTATGTAACTTTTTTAACGCGTTTTTAAAGGTTGTAGATTGGTACACCATCGGAAAAATTTCTTCAATTATAAAAATTAGCTCCTCGTCAAAAGTCAGTCCATTTTTTAAGTGGTAGCTTGCTTTTTCGGTTTCTAATAAACTATAATAAATACCAGCTAATCTAAACTCAATTTCAGCATCCTCTGGATAAAATTCTGCTGCCTGGATTAAATTTAAGCTTGCAGCTTCAGGCTCTCCTAACTGAATTAAAATATCAGCTCTTTGTAACCAAGAGGCTAACTCGTAATTTCCAAGTTCTAAAGCTCGCTTATAGCCACGTTCAGATTCTTCTAAAAAGTTTAGTCTGTGGTTTATTTGTGCATAAAGTTTCCAATATACAGCGTTATCTGCATTAATATTAATAGCTTTATTAATATAATATAATGCTTTTTGATAGTTTTTTTGTTTGTTATAAAACTTTGTAATAGCAATCCAACCTTTATCAAGTAATGGATCTTCTTTTACAGTTTTATAATAATATTGTTTTGCTAATTCTATCTGACCTAGTTTTTCATGACATCGTCCCAATCTTAATAAAGCAAAAGATGTAGGGTCTTCCAATTCCAAGGTTACTGCGTAATTTTCTATTGCTTCGTTGTAACGCTTTAACTTTTCTAGGACTTTACCTTTTTCAATATAGGCACCTACAAATGTGTCGTCTGATATAATAGCAAATTCAAAAGCTCCTAAAGATTTTTCGTATTGTTTTAATGTAAAATACTGTTTACCTAGCTGGTGCCAAGCAACTTCACAATATGGATTTTTGTCTAAATAATCATTTAGAAAGGTAATGGCTTCATCATTTTCATTTAAAAAATCGAAGCAATACATAATGTTGTATAACGCAGAATAGTCATCCATGTCATCTTCTAAACAACGCATAAAGCTTTGTTTTGCTTCTTCAAAATTATCTAAAAATAGATATTCCATTCCTATTAAAGAATGTAATTCTGAGGATTCTTCTGCTAAATCTAAAGCTATATTTAAAACTTTAATCGCGTCTTGATGCTTATCATCTTTAGATAATATATTTGCTTTTTGAATGTATATTTCTTCATTTGAAGGCTCTAATACATACAAAGCATCTAGTAACTGATTCGCTTCTTTTAGCTTATTTTCAAACACATAAATTTCTACCTTAAATAATTTTAGATTAGTAGAGGTAGGGTGTTGCTCTAAGCCTAATTTAATAGCCTTTTTTGCTAAAGATACTTTACCTTGGTTTAGGTAATGGTGTATTATATTTTCAAATTCGTCCGAGTCAAAAAACAACACATTGTTTGTTTTTAACATCGATTCAAACTTGCTAAGCGATACTTTATTTGGTTCTTCTTGACTAAACTCCATAGGCACTGTTTAGGTGTTTCTATTGTAATAAATGTAATGTTCTATTACTTTTTAAATGGCATTTGCCACTTTTGTTTTTAACAAAGTAATCAACAATTACGGGTTTTGATGTGTTTTTGATTGATTGAAAGCGTCTTACTCTTTAATTAGAGTCCGTTATTTTATTTAATAAGTCAATAATAATGCCACACCCTTTAATAATTTCTTCATTACTGATGGTTAAAGGTGGTGTAATGCGTATTGCTTTAGGCTCAAACAGCAGCCAAAAAAGTATTAATCCTTGATTTTGCGCTTGTAGTACCACTTGGTCAGTGACTTTAGCATCTGTTGTAATTGCTGCCAACATCAAACCACGACCTCTAATTTCGGTAATTAAAGGATGTTGTAAGTGTTGCCTGAATAATTGTTCTTTTTCTAAAGCTTGTGACATTAAGTCACTATTTGTTACCTCTTGTAATGTGGCTAAAGCCGAAGCTGCAATTAATGGGTTACCACCAAAAGTTGTAATATGGCTTAGCTTTGGTCCATCCTGAAAGGCATCCATATGCGTTTTAGACGCTGTAAATGCGCCAATTGGTAAGCCTCCAGCTAATCCTTTTCCGGTAACGACTATGTCTGGAACTACATTATAATTTTGAAAACCAAATAATTGTCCTGTTCTGCCAATACCTGGTTGTATTTCGTCTAAAATTAATAACGCTCCAACGTCCTGACATTTAGCTTTTAAACTTGCTAAATAGTCGTTTTTAGGCTCTATAAAACCAGCTCCACCTTGAATAGTTTCTACTATTACTGCAGCAGTTTTTGTTGTGATATGTTTAAAATGAGGTTGGTAATTAAACGTAATGTGACTAATATCTGGCAGTAATGGTCTAAAAGGTGCTTTTCGTTCTTCAAAGTCCATTAAACTTAAAGATCCTAAAGTATTACCATGATAGGCATTATGTGCTGCAATAATCTGACTACGTCCAGTAACACGTCGTGCTAATTTTATAGCACCTTCAATAGCTTCTGTACCAGAATTTACTAAATATGTAGACGTTAATGGTTCTGGTAAATGATCTGCTATAAATTTACATAAATCTACTGCTGGTTTTTGGACATATTCTCCATAAACCATAACATGTAAATACTTGTCTGCTTGTTGTTTAATAGCATTTACTACCTTTGGGTGGCTATGTCCTAATGTACATGCAGATACACCTGCAACAAAGTCTAAATAAGCTTTGTTATTGGTGTCGTAAATGTAACTTCCTTTAGCATGAGAAATTTCTAGAGCTAAAGGATATGGTGACGTTTGTGCTTGATGTTTAAAAAATCTATCCTTCATAACTCCTAATCCTGGTCAGTCTTAGATTGTACTTTTTGATTAACTGTTTTCTTTTTTGAAGTTGCTTTTTGTACAGCAGGAGTGTTAGTATTTGTATTTAAGAATTTTTTAGGGACATTTCTAGAGGCTTTAGGAGCTTCGTCTTTTTTGTTTAAATTCTTCTTTTCAGCTTCGTCGTCTGCTTTTTTAACACGTCCAATTAAGGCTTCACCAAAAAACTCTTCACCTTCTTGATAGGGTTCTAGTCCTTTAATTACAGGTAATGTAAATGGTGGATCGTCTTTAAATAAGTCTTCAACAGATTTTGGACGTTCATCATCTCGCCAATCAAAACCTCTAAGTTTTCTAGCGTTTAATGGTAAATCTTCTTCTGTGTAAAGCTTACCTTCAAATTGTAAAAGTTTTCTAAGCTCAACAACTTCTTTTTCTTCAAAATAAATAATAATATCTGAAGATTTTGATTTTTCTATACCTATTAACTCTTGCTTATCATTTCTACTAAAGTTAATAGATTCTGCATTTTTAAGTATATCTACTTGCTTGATTTGATTATCATCATCAAACATTCCTATTAAGCGTTTACCAGAAATTTGATTATATGAGTCCTTACTAATCGTATCCTTACTAATTAAAAAAGCATTATAAAAAACGATGAGTGAATCTAATTTTTCGGTTTTAGGATTTGATTTTAAATGAATTGTGTCACCTGTCATTTGATTGTCCAGATTCCAAAGTATAGGTTTTCTTGCAGCCGAAAACGCATCGCCTTTATTTAATCGTTTTAAGTTGATTAACTGTGTTAGTCCTGTTTTATGGTCTGCATGAATCGAATCTGCTTTGGCACTAATATCTGATTTATACACTTTACCATTGTAATACCCTCTAGTAACACGATGTTCTGGTTTTCCTGTAACCATCAACGTGTCTGCATGCATGTATATACTATCTTTTTCTTGGATAGTAATTGCTAATGCACGTTTGGTAATAAACACAGAGTCTTTAGCACGATAGACCTCTGCATAATGTCCTTTAATGATACTGCTATTAATGGTATCTGTAACTGTTATATTATTGGTTGCTGATGCAAAATTTAATCTTCTGTCAAAATGTAAACTGTCACCAACAATAACACGATTATCGTAGTCTATTCTTGAGTTTCGGACAAAATAGCCAGTATCGTTTGTGGTGTCGTAAAAACCACGCTCGCTATATATTTTACTGCTATCACCAACTATTGTTGAAGGACCATACATGTATGCGTGACCATTATCAGAATAATAATCCAGGGTTTTTGTGTTAAGCTCGTAATCTGGATTGACGAGTTTAACGCTATCTACAAAACGGTATTTTTTGTCATTCATATAATAACGACCAATACGACTTGTAATTGTCCCAGATGAGTCCCTTACAACTTTACCTCCAGATTTATAATAGGATTCCTGTTTTGCTCTGTTGAAGTATAGCGTGTCAGATGTTATGGTAGATTGAGGATCTGTCAATACAACATCACCACTTGCAAACGCTAATTGTGTTTTACCAGAATACTCCACGTATTTAGACGTTAAGTTAATGGTGTCACCTTGCTTCATGTTAACATTTCCGTAGGCTTCGACAAAATCTTCTTTACCATAAAATATGGCTTTGTCACAAAACATATCAATACCATCATGGTAAATATGGACTTGACCTTGATCACTTCTGGTTAGGATACTTGCTCCTGGAAAGTTTTCTTCGTCAATATCACCAAAAGCACCAGAGTCTTTAATCTCGATGGTTTTTTGTTGCGCTATTCCTAATTGCATAGTTAGCATTAAGAATAAAAAATATATGTGTTTATTAATTTTCAAGATGTTATTGTTTGGCACAAAAATAACGATTTAATAGACTTAGTATTATCTATTAGGAATTATTTAAGATGAAAAAACCTGCTATTATATTGAATAGCAGGTTAGTAATTGTAATTTATTTTTTAATTACCTAAAAATAGTCTGTTTTCTGTCTGGTCCAACAGATACTATTTTAATAGGAGTTTCTAATTCTTCTTCTAAGAAAGCGATGTAATCATTAAGTTCTTTTGGTAGTTGAGAAGCTTCACTCATTTTAGTCAAGTCTTCGCTCCAACCTTTAAACTCGGTATAAATAGGTTCTACATTTTCCGGTTCTATGTTAAACGGTAAATGCGTAATCGTTTCACCTTTATATTTATAAGCAGTTGCTACTTTTAAAGTTTCAAAACCAGATAAAACATCACTTTTCATCATCATTAATTGTGTAACACCATTAACGCGACAAGTGTATTTTAAAGCCACTAAGTCTAACCATCCACAACGTCTAGCACGACCTGTTACTGCTCCAAATTCTTGACCAACTCTAGCCATTTCTTCTCCATCTTTATCAAACAATTCTGTTGGAAAAGGTCCAGAACCTACACGTGTTGTGTATGCTTTAAAAATACCAAAGACTTCTTTAATTTGGTTTGGTGCAATACCTAAACCAGTACAAGCTCCTGCTGCAGTTGTATTACTTGATGTTACAAATGGATAGGTACCAAAATCGATATCTAAAAGCGATCCTTGAGCACCTTCGGCTAAAATGGTTTTACCATCTTTAAGGGATTGGTGTAAATAAGCTTCGCTATCTATAAATTGTAATTCTTTGAGTTTTTCAATAGACTCAAAAAATTCAACTTCCATTTCTTCTAGATCGTATTGTACGTCTACATTATAAAATGCAATCATAGCTTCATGCTTATTAGCTAAAGCTCTGTATTTTTCTTTCCAGCTATCTAGTTCTAGATCACCAACTCTAATACCGTTTCTACCAGTTTTATCCATGTATGTTGGACCAATACCTTTTAAAGTAGAACCAATTTTAGCTTTTCCTTTAGAGGCTTCGCTAGCTGCATCTAATAAACGATGCGTTGGTAAAATTAAATGTGCTTTTCTAGATACAATTAGTTTGGCTTTGTAATCAACATCAAATTGGTCTAAACCCTCTAATTCTTTAATAAAAACAACTGGATCGACTACTACACCATTTCCAATAACATTCATAGCATCTTTATGAAAAATTCCTGAAGGTATAGTACGTAGTACGTGTTTTATTCCGTCAAATTTAAGTGTATGTCCTGCATTTGGACCACCTTGAAAACGTGCTATGATATTGTAATTTGAAGTTAAAACGTCGACAATTTTTCCTTTGCCTTCATCTCCCCATTGTAAACCAAGTAGTAAATCTACTGCCATTTTTAATTAGTTGTGTTGTTATTATTTTTTTTTCGATTTCCGTAAAAATATAGTGAGTGCTTAGAGATTTCGATATCAAAGACTTCTTCAATTGTTTTTTTAATTGCCTGAATTCTTGGATCACAAAATTCTATAACTTCTCCTGTATCTTGAAGTATAACATGGTCATGTTGTTTATCAAAATAAGACTTTTCGTAATGTGCTTGATTTTTACCAAACTGGTGTTTTCTAACTAAGCCGCAATCTAGAAGCAGCTCGATAGTATTGTATAACGTAGCACGACTAACACGATACTTCTTGTTTTTCATGTTTAGATATAGGGATTCTATATCAAAATGTTCATCGTTAGAATAGATTTCTTGAAGTATAGCGTAACGTTCTGGTGTTTTTCTATGACCATTCGCTTCTAAAAAAGAAGTGAATACGTTTTTTACAATCTCTTGATTTTTTATATCTGTTTTTGCGCTCATAAATACCAAGCAAATTTACATCTTTTTTTGAGGTTGTAATCATAAAATTTAGACTTTGACAGATGTGTTATTAGACAGTTATTAACAACGCTACTTTAAACCCTAGTTACTTTATCAATTCCGTTAAGCTTTTTAAGATTATCCATTAGCTTTTTAAGCATGGATTTGTTGCGTACAATAACATTTATTTTTCCTTTAAAAATGCCATCATCACTCTGAAAACTTATACTGTTCATGTTGACATGCATGTTTGAAGATATGACTTTAGTAATGTGGTTTACTAATCCTAAATTGTCTATTCCAGATAGTATTATTTGAGCTGCAAACTCTTGTTGAGAAGAGTCTATCCATCTTGCTTGCATGATGCGATACGCATAATTAGATTGTAAACTTATAGCATTTGGGCAGTTTTTTTTGTGGACTTTAATACCATCATTAATAGTTATAAATCCAAATACTGCGTCTCCTGGAATTGGATTACAACAATTGGCTAATTTGTAATCTAGTTTTTCTTCTTCTTTACCAAATACTAATAGGTCATATTTATTTGTAATTTCATCTTTATTAACCTCCTCTGCAGATATAGTTTGTTTTCTGGTAATTTTATTTTTAAAGAAACTTACTAAAGCGTTACTGCGCGAAGCAGCATACTCCTTAAGCATCGTGTTATCAATATTACCTGTACCTACACGGTAAAATAAATCTAAACTAGTTTTTAAATGAAAATGGCTTACCATTTCATTAACCGATTTTTCATTAAGCGTAATTTTAAGTTGTTTTAGTTTACGTCTTAAAATTTCTTTTCCTTCTTCGGCTATTACTTTAGTATCTTCTTTTAATAACGATTTAATTTTACCTCTAGCTCTTGCTGTGGTTGCGTAATCTAACCAGTTAGGATTAGGTTTTGCGTTTTCTGAAGTGATAATATCTACTTGATCACCACTACTTAATTCGTGACTTAAAGGCACTAGTTTTCCGTTAACTTTGGCGCCTCTAGTTTTTTTACCAACTTCTGTGTGTATACTAAATGCAAAGTCTAAAGGTGTAGCGCCTTTAGGTAAGGACTTTAATTCTCCTTTAGGTGTAAAAACAAAAATTTCTTTAGAATACAGGTTTAGTTTAAACTGCTCTACAAAATCGACTGCATTGGTAGACGCATTTTCTAGCGCTTCCTGCAAACGATTAATCCACATGTCTAAATTATCCTCTTTGTCTTCGGCATTTTTATATTTGTAGTGTGCTGCATAACCTTTTTCGGCTATTTCATTCATGCGTTCACTACGTACTTGCACTTCTACCCATCGTCCTTTTGGTCCCATTACAGTAATGTGTAAAGCTTCATAACCAGTGGATTTTGGAGAGGATATCCAATCACGTAATCGGGTTGGGTTGGGTCTAAAATGGTCGGTTACAATGGAGTAGATTTTCCAGGCTAAAAACTTTTCGTTTTCACGATCACTTTTATATATAATTCGGACTGCAAATTTGTCGTAAACCTCATCAAACGTGACGCCTTGCTTGTCCATTTTACGTTTGATGGAAAAAATGGATTTAGGTCGTCCTTTTATGGTATAGTTTAAGCCTTCTTTGTCTAAGGATTTTTTAATAACATCATTAAACTCGGTTATATAGGCATCTTGTTCTTCCTTACTTTCTTTGATTTTATTAAGAATCTTGTTGTAAGTATCAGGCTCAGTATATTTTAGTCCTAAATCTTCTAATTCTGTTTTAATATTATATAACCCAATTCTATGCGCTAAAGGTGCATAAATGTATAGGGTTTCGGATGCTATTTTTTCTTGTTTATCAGGACGCATACTGTCCATGGTTTGCATGTTGTGCAAACGGTCTGCTATTTTTATAATGATAACTCTAACGTCGTCATTTAAAGTTAGTAGCATTTTTCTAAAGTTTTCGGCTTGTAAAGACACGTCCATGTCTTTTTCTTTACTTAAAGACGAAATTTTTGTCAAGCCATCTACAATTTTAGAAACGGTAGATCCAAATAAATCTTCGATATCTTTAATGGTGTAGTTTTCGTTATCCTCAACCACATCATGTAGTAACGCAGCAGCAATAGATGTTGCATCTAGACCAATTTGTTGCGCAACAATTTTGGCAACAGCAATAGGATGGAAGATGTAGGCTTCTCCACTTTTTCTGCGTTGAGGACGATGCGCTTCAACAGCTACGTCAAATGCTTTTCGTATTAGTTTTTTGTCCTCTGTAGACAATGTGCGATAACTAACTTTTAACAGTTGTTTATACGCTTTGGCAATGTCTGCATTTTCTTTTTCAATATCGATTTCTGTCATAGATTGCTCTCCTTCATTTAAAATAGAATGAATACTAAAAATACTACAAAATTATGAATAGACAACACACATTTGTCTAATTTTGATTAAAACTGAATAAGGATATTTTGTGACGCTTTTTTTAAAATAAAAAGACTATTCTTCTTTATAGACTTCCATTTTTAAACCCATACCATAATTGTTTAAACCAGCGTTTAAAAGATTAGAGTTATCGATGTTTTTTTTGTCAAAAAGAACCCATTGTCCATTGTTTTGAAAAACACGTTTTACAAAGGTAGTTTTTTCAGAAATTTGGTCTGTAAAAGGTAGCAAAGGTCTAAAGGTTGTCGATACTTTAACAATACCACGTCTAGTTTTGACTTCTTGATATTTTTTATTTGGAAGTAATTTTCCGTTTTTGTCTGTAAAGCCTAAAACTTGTATGGAAATGTAAATACCATCTTTTGGTATAAAAATATCAAATCCAGAGACATCAAATTCAAAAACAGGTTTGGTGTCTTGCGTAGCAATGAATATTACTTTTTCGTAGGTTAAAACATCACCAGGAAGCCCATTATTGTTTTCGTAAAATTGGACTCTAAATAACGTTGAAAAAGGACGTTTTGCCTTATTACTTTTACCTCTTTTGTCCCAATCTTTAGCTTCGGTTTTAATAGGAATTAGCACTTTAGTAACATGCTTTGGCTTGTTGTCAGTGTTAGGAAAAAATACAGCAATTTCGCTTTCAATAGTGGGTAACCAACATTTATAATAGTCATCGTGTGCTGTTGGCTTTAGTGTAACTTCTTTGTGTTTTCCTGAAGGTCTTGCAGTAACGATAACCTCATCTAAAAGATCAGATTGTGGTGTTAAATAAAGGGTGTCTTTTAGTGTTTTTGAAGCAAGTTTGACATCTTTATAACCTAATGCTGAAACGAAAAGCGAATCGATATCTGAATATAGCTTTTTGGTAAAGAAAAATTTGCCATCATCATCAGCAAATATTCCATTTCCGTTTCCAAACGAAACTGTAGCAAACGAGACGCCATTTTTTGTAATACTATCAATAATTCTAGTTTGACTAAAACTATTAATTGTAAATAGTATTGAAAGTAAAATAATGAAATGTCTAAAGTGCATACAGTTTATGTAATAATGATTAATACCAACGCTTTTTCTTCTTTTTCGACGCTTCGCTTTTACGTCCTTTTTTATGTTTACTCCCTTTTTTTGCAGATTTATGAATGATTGGTTTTGCTTTTGGGTCTAATGGGTAAGGATGATCATCTATAATATCTAATTGTAAATGAATCAGTTTTTGTATCTCCAATAAGTAAGTTTTCTCGTCTGCACTACAAAGCGAGTAAGCCATACCAGTTTGTCCAGCACGCGCAGTACGACCAATTCTGTGCACATAAGTTTCTGGGACGTTAGGAAGGTCAAAATTGACTACTGCATCTAAATTATCAATATCAATACCACGCGCAGCAACATCTGTTGCAATTAATATATTGACTTCTTTTTTCTTAAATTTATTTAATGCTTCTTGTCTTGCTGTTTGACTTTTGTCACCATGGATACTGTCCACTTTATAACTGTTTTTAAGCAGCGTTTTTTCTAATTTATCTACACCGTATTTAGTACGTCTAAAAATAATGATGTTACCTTTTATGGTGTTTCGTAGTAAATGTAAACCTAATTCTATTTTGTCTTTTTTAGGAACAAAGTATAGTAATTGATTGACATTTTTAGACGTCGAACTGTTTTGGGCAACCTCTATACGTTGTGGCTGGTTTAATATTGTACTTGCTAATTGTTCTACTTTATAAGGTATTGTTGCCGAAAATAATAGGGTTTGTTTAGTTTTAGGACATAACCTTTCAATTTTTTTGACATCATCAATAAAGCCCATGTCTAGCATCAAATCTGCTTCATCTAACACTAATGTTTGGACATAGTCAAGATTGACAAGGTCTTGCTTATGTAAATCTAATAAACGTCCTGGCGTTGCAATTAAAATATCAACACCATCACGAAGTATTTCTTTTTGTGGATCGATAGACGCTCCACCAAATATTACTGCGCTTTTTAAGGTAGTGTAAGTCGCATAGGCTTCAAAATTTTCGGCAATTTGTATTGCCAGTTCACGCGTTGGACTAACAATTAATGCTTTAATTTTTCTTCCTTTTTTAGGCGCGTCTTGTTTGTCAAATAATAACTGTAAAATAGGTAATGCAAAAGCAGCTGTTTTACCAGTACCAGTTTGGGCAGAGACAATAACATCTTTTTTGTTAAGTACTACAGGAATTGTTTTTTCTTGTACTAACGTTGGGTTGTCGTATCCTTTTTCGGCAATTGCGCGTAAAATAGGTCTATTAAGTTGTAAGTCTTTAAATGACATGAATTAAGATTTGCTACAAAGGTAGTTTTTTCCAAGCATTTATTGAGGCTTAATATTTTTTTACACTATACAAGGTGTTACTTTTTTGCTACTTGGATGGTGTAGGAAGTGACAATATCATTTTTTAGTTTTAAGTGTACGTCAAAAGTACCTATGTTTTTAAATTTACTAGCTAATGTTACCTGACCATTGTCTTGTTTTATGTATTCTAAATCACGAGTAATTTCATTAAAACCAGAATATTGTATTAATGTGACATCCTTTGTATTAATAGTGTCAGGAATTTTAAAGCTGAAATTAATGATTTCGTTTTCTTTTACAGTTGTGTTTAAATTTGAAGGACTAATAGGTGTGATTTGATGCGTAAACGTCTTACCATAAACCATTGGAGATGCTGTATAATCACTTGATATTAAAGTGCTATCCAATAACCATTTTTTATTAATTGGATAATGGTTTTTTGCAAATAGAATAGGTTCCGTTAAAAAGTAACCCAGATTATAGTCTTTAATAAATACATCATTTATAAAATAACCACTTGACCAAGTGGCATCGCATAAATACCATTTGTCATTTAGTTTAACTGCATTCCAAGAATGATTAACTAACTGTAAGGTATCTACATTAGTGGTTGTAGAACGTCCATAACCATTAATTATTTTACATTCTATATTAGCCAAGAAGCATAATTCTTTTATTAAATAAGCATAACCTGTACACATGGTTTTGTTTTGCTTTAATAGCTTTTTTATGGCTTTATTTTTATACGCATTATTCCAATTTAAATATCCAACACTATCCTTTTGAAACTTTGTTCTGTTTTTACTAACCTTACTATCTTGTACTAAGTCACCTTTAATATTTCTACAAACCCAAGTGTATATTGCTCTAAATTTTTCTGCTTCAGTAGGTAAATCAAAAGTCAAATTATGAGCAAGTAAGGGAAGGTTTTTTAAATCTAAGTTGCTATGACGTTTTGCTATATTATCAGCTCTGTTAAAATTGATGTCATCAAAATCGGTGATTTGAGCTGTTAACAAGAAGCTAAATAATAAGCAAAAGAGTAGGCTTAGTTTTTTCATATTAAAACGCTTTATTTTTTAGAAGAATAAACGGATTTAACAGCAACTTTACCCATCATAATATAAGAATCGTTACTTAAGCTTACATTTAAAAGTACGTTAGACATGCTGTCTGGATTTTGAATAACCATCTTTTTAGACTCATAACCAACATAGCTAAACACTAAAATATCACCTTCTTTTAGCTTTTCAGGAAATGTAAACTGTCCATCAAAATCAGTTGTAACACCTATAGTTGTACCTTGTAAAACTACGTTTGCGCTAGGAAGAGGTAAACCATCGTTATCATATACAGTTCCTTTTACAGTAATATTGGCTTGATTTTGATTGATTTTTATTTTAGGGGTTTTGACTCTGGATACATTGTCTTGTGCTTTTGCAGATGTTAAAGACAATAAAGCTAAACAAGCTAATCCAATGGCGCTTATAAAACTAAGTTTACTTTTTTTAGCTTGAGAAGGATATGTTGTTAATTGACTGTTTTTAAATCTTCCACAAACATTATTTGTGTTTCTAGTATTGAAGTACATACTGATGTCTTCTGTAGTCATTTTAGTAAAATCGATAACCTCTTTTGTGCAAGCGTTACAAAAACCACCTTTAGGTGTAGGCGTAAATTGATTATAATTTTGATTACAAGGCGTCGTGATGTCTAAGTTTATTTGATTTTTCATGATATATAAGTTTAATACATTATTATGTAACAAACCTATGGTAACAATTGAAGTCATAAAACCAACACTTAGTTAATCCTCCTTTTGGATGAGTAAAGCATGTCTTTTACAGAGGAAGCAAAATTACAGTTGGTTGATTATTGACACATTTTAGCAGAAACACCTAATTGATTAGCTAACTTTTTGCGACGTAAAGTAACTTTTTGAGGTTTTGTTTTTAAAAACTTAATAGGTAATGTTGAGTGGATTGCAATTGCATCGTATGTGGATTTATGCTCAAAAAAACATTCGCTATTATAAATGGTATTGTTATAAGTAAACTCAAACACAATAACGTACAAGTAGGTTTCAATAGTTTTTTTTGAACCACCATTAAACGTGGAGTTACTATGCGAATAGTCGTCTACACGCTTATTTATAACTTTAGCAGTTGTATAACTACCATATTTTTTTATTTCGGCTTGCTCATAATAATACATAAAACTAGAAGGTAATGTATATAGCATAAAGGCCAAGCTTAGGGCAATAAAAAGACCTCCAAATATTATAAATCCTAAGCCATTTTCAACTTTTAAACCTATAAAAGCAAATAAAACACCAAATAAAATTATAGCAAAACCAATTCCTAAAATCCCGAAGTGTGGTTTTGTGGCTTGCTTTATAAAGTTTTTACGATCTGAAAAGGTAGTTTTCAATGATAGATTTTAAATACTTAGCAAGTTAATTAAAAACAGATTTATATTTAGACGTTGCATTGGTTAAATTAACAGATAACGATTTTAACCAAAGCAATTGATTGCTTATTAAATGTGCTTCTTGAAGATCTAATAAGGTGTTTGAGTCAATTTCAGTCTGACCTGCTTGTATGTCAATATCTCGTTTTTCAGAAAGATTTGCATATTTGTTTTGTAACGTTTTATGCGCTTGGTTAATATCTTTAACTTCTGTAAAAGGAATGGTTTTGTCTTGTTCTAATTTTAAAGTGGCATGTTTTAAGGTGTCTGTTATACCATCAATAATAGTATCAAATTCTTCTGAAGCAGATGTTGTTTTGTGATTTAAAATATAACTTCCAATTGATGCTACAGCAGACAAAATGGTGTGATTTAAAGTAACGATATCGTAAACTAAAACCGATTCTTTTTGTTTCGATTTTGGGTCTTGCGTTAATCTTTGAAAAGCTGCATTTAGATTACTCATAGCTAAAAAGGCTTCTTTCCTAGAAATTTTATAGTCCAAGTTTTTAGCTTCTTTATTATGGTATAACTGTTTAGTAGCCTTTAAATAATTACTGTTAGATGTAATGGCATTGATTATAACTGCATCTAAATTTTTATATTCCCAACTAGGAAACAATAGGTAATTTGCCAAAACAGCAATGGTTGCTCCAATAACAGTATCAATTACTCGGTATTGAATTACAGCAAATGCATTTGGATCAATCAATGCATATACAAAAACAATGTTTAAGGTTATAAATGCAGCTCCTGCTTTATAACTTTGCTGTATTAATGAAAAAGCAAAGGTTAAAGATATGACTGCCAATACCATATATACAATGGTGTTTTGGGTAATCAATACAATGGTTGTTGCTATAATTGCTCCAATAATAGTACCTATAATTCGGTTTTTAGAGCGTTCTTTTGTTAATCCATAGTTAGGTCGCATAATAACCACTATAGTTAATACAATCCAATAGGCGTTTTTTAAATCAAAAAGACTTCCTAGTAAAAAACCAAAAACCATTGCTAAACTGACCCTAAAAGCATGTCTTAGCATTGGCGATTTTAAACTAAAATGTTGTACTAAAATATTTAAATTGTAATCTTGTGAGGTTAAAAACTGTTTAGAATCCTGTGTTTTTAAAGCAGCTTTAGTATTGTCCTTTACTTTGCTTAAAACACGTCTTATGGCTTTAACCTCTTGTAATAATTGCTTTTGGTAATCCTGAAGGTTTCTTAGTGTAATCGCACCTTCTCTTGCTTTTGGTAAAGTTACTTCTGCTATATAGTCTTGTATAGCAACATTAGTTTTAGTTGCAACATTATTAATAGCTTCAATATCTGGTAATGTATCTTTTTTTATTAATAACTCAGATAAGGTAATAAGGTGATTACCTAAAGCTTTATTTAAATCTTTAAAAGGTGTTAAGTATGATTTTTGAAGTCCAAATAACGTATCTATTTTAGAATAATCTAAGGTGTTTGCTAAGGCTAATTCAAAAATATCAACTAGCGATATAAAAATTAAAAGACGTCTCTCATTAGAGTAGGAGCGACCAGAACGTTTTCTGCCTTCCAATAGTAGTTCTCTTAAAGTTTCATGTTTTTCGCTTATTTGTGTTTGTAGGATCAGTGCTTTTTTAGCGTATTTTTCTCGTTTATTAGATTTAGTTAGCAGTTTACCCCTAATTTTTAAATACTCGCCAGTTAAAGCTAAAGTGTCAGATAATAACTGGTCGTCATCCTTTTTAGGCGCAATCCATTTAGAAAATAATGAAACCAATAAGTACCATAAACCTCCAACTCCCATTAAACCAACATGTAAAAAAATAGCAGCAGGATCTGGTTTACTAATAGCTAAAGCTAAAACAATAGCTAATAATCCAGAAAACGATATTAAAGAAGCTCTAAATCCATAAACAGATATTAAACTAATTGCAAAGCTTAACACTGCAATAGCAAGTATTAATAAGACAAAAACAGGTTTAGTAATAAAAATGATAAACGTTACCAACATGGTAAGTACAATACTAATTAGTATCCCATTAATTTTACGTCTTAAACTACCAGGAACATCACTTGGAGCATTCAAAAACGCACCAACAGCTATGGAAGGAGCATAGACAAATAAGTCTATAGCACTAAATATTACTAAAGGTAACACAGCAGCAATGGTAAGCACAACTCCTCTGTAAAAGCTTGAGCCTTTAAGGAATAATTCGATAGTTTTTAACTGTATTTTTAGCTTGTTTTGCATTAAAGCAAAGGTAGTTTTTAATGTGTATTAGCTAGATTAATGTTGTGTTAATTATAATTGAAGCAATCCAAAATCCTTTAATTTTTGCATTTGTTTAGAAAACCAAAAGAGCTCAAAATCTTCAAAATGGGATTCAAAATCTTTTTTTAATGCTGAAAAAGACAGTGCTTTTCCTGTGGTTGGTTTTAAGGTTTCTAGCGTATCAAGCAACCATTCGCCTTCAGGCTTATTAACCGTAATTTGAAGTCGATCCGTTTTATCATGAAACGTTAGCTCTAGCAATTCATTTACAAATCCTTTTTTATTTTTTGTGTATTCTCTAACTAAAGGTAAATGACCTAACCACACTATTTTGGCAGTTGGTTTGGTTGTTAAACTAGCTTGGGTGTTTAAGCAATCCTCAATATAATAAGGTGTAATTGTACTTTGCGGAATGTCAAAATCAAACCACTCTTGTAAGTCCATGTCAAAACCAATACCATGCATAAAATTAAATAACGACTTTTTTAATCCGAAACTAAACATATTATGGTCAATGCCAGTTTTGTCCGTAAAATCAATATCATTATTTGCAAATGTTATAGACTTGTAGTTTGGTGTAATCCCATAGTAAGAAGGATTTAATCCAATAGGACTGTGTGCTGTTAACGCAAATTGATGCCAAAAACCGGATTGTATAATACCAAGCTCAAACAACTGTCTGACCATCTCCAAACTATCAACAGTTTCTTGTACTGTTTGTGTAGGATAACCATACATTAAATAGGAGTGGACCATAATGTTAGCTTGTGTAAAGTTGCGCGTAACTTGTGCGACCTGCTCCACAGTTACACCTTTATCAATTAGCTTTAATAGTCTGTCTGATGCTACTTCTAAACCTCCTGAGACTGCAATACAACCTGAGGCTTTTAGTAAGTAACATAAATCTTGTGTAAAGTTTTTTTCAAACCTGATGTTGGTCCACCATGTAACGGTTAATTGACGTTTTAAAATTTCTAAAGCTAAGGCTTTCATTAATGCAGGAGGAGCAGCTTCGTCCACAAAATGAAATCCGTTTTCTCCTGTTTGCGCAATTAATTGCTCCATACGATCCACTAAAAGTGACGCAGCAATGGGTTCGTAAATTTTAATATAATCTAAGGATATGTCACAAAAGGTACATTTTCCCCAATAACAACCATGAGCCATAGTTAGTTTATTCCAACGTCCATCGCTCCATAAACTGTGCATTGGATTAGCAATTTCAATAACCGAAATATAATCTTCTAGCAACAAATCTGAGTAATCTGGTGTGCCAACTTGTAATTGTTTGTAATCAGGTCGTGTGGTGTTGTTTTTATATACAACTGTACCCTTGTCAAGAATAAAAGTTCTTTTAAATTCTTGTTCACAAAGTGTTTTATTTTGAGTATTACATACGTTTTGGTGCAATAACTCAATTGGCAGTTCACCATCATCTAAAGTAATAAAGTCAAAAAAGTCAAAAACACGTGTGTCTGTGACCTGACGTAATTCGGTATTAGGAAAACCTCCACCAATTGCTATTTTAATTTCAGGATAATTGGCTTTTATAAATTGTGCACATCTAAACGCACTGTATAAATTCCCTGGAAAGGGAACCGAAAAACAAATTAACTTTGGTTGTACCGTTTTTAGTTTGTCTTCTAATATGTTAAGTGTTAGGTCGTCTATAAATGTTGGTTTATTTTGTAGACTATCGTACAGCTCGTCAAACGCATTGGCACTTTGTCCTAAACGCTCAGCATATCTGCTAAACCCAAAATTAGGATCGATACACTCTATAATAAAATCCGATAAATCCTCAAGATATAAGGTTGCTAAATGCTTGGCTTTATCTTGCATTCCCATTTCGCCAAAAGCCCAATCCATATCTTCTAGTTGTTCAAATCTAGAGGCTTGTGGTAGGAAATTTGTGGTGCATATTTGTCTTGCTAAGGTTTGATTTTTACCTTGAAGAAATAAAATTATAGCATCTAAAGGCTGTAAATAATCCTCTTTTAAGGTGTAAATACGTTGACAGTTTTCAGTTGCAATTGAATCGTTTTCTATTGCTAAATCAAAAAGTTTTTCAAATGTTTTTTTACTGAATAATTCTAAAATCACCTCAATCCCTAAATCCATCTGAAAGGCAGAAACACCTATCGTATTTAAAAATCCTTTTAAATAGGCAGTTGCAGGATAAGGTGTGTTTAATTGCGTAAAAGGAGGCGTTATTAGTAAAAGATCTTTCAAAAAAAATGGCTTTAAAAATAGATTGCAGCAAAGATAAGTTAATGTAGCTTATCGGTTTTGTGTTCTATTAGTTTTTTATAAAAGCAGCTAGTTTTTGACGTTTTTTTAGTGGAATTGCATCATTATTTACAATTAAAGCTAATTGAGATTGGTCTTTTTGTTTTGCAAAAAGCAAGCTGAATAATTGCGTAGTGGTTAAGCTGTTTGTTGCTGCTTGTACCAAAATCATTTTATCTCCAGGTTTTATCAAGCCTTCTTCCAAAACACGAACATAAGTTCCTGGTCGTGCATGCTTAATAAATTGTTTTAAAATGGCTTGCGTACCAAAACGAATACCTAATTTAAAACAAGGTTCTCTTGGTTGGGTGACTTGTACTAAAGCAGTGCCAATTTTATAAATATCGCCAACACTAATTTTAGTTTCGTCTAAACCTTTAACGGTTAGGTTTTCGCCAAAAATACCATAATTAAAATCTAAATTTGGATATAAGTTTTGCCAATACGCATAATGGTCTTCAGAAAATAAATAACAGGCTTTAAAAATGCCACCATGGTGTTTGCGATCAGAGACCTCGTCACCTTTAACCTCCTCCTTATTTAGATAAATCCCTTCTTTTGTTGGGTATTTATAAATTCCGGTTGTTTGTGTTTTTCCATTCCAGACAATGGTTGTAGGTTTTGCAATATTGGTAGCAATAATTTTCATAAACTTTAATTACTATTAAAATACCAAAATGGAATACTTAAAATTGGTTTTTTATTAAAAATACTATCCTTTTTAATTAGCCTGTTAATGGTTAAAACGTGTTTGCCTTCTGTAATATTTTTTAATGATAAAACCGTTTCAAAACCTTGTTGGTTATTATTGTGTTTAGCATAAATAAAGTCAGGATTATCATAGTCCAAACTGTCTATTTTAAAACTATAAATGGATGATAGTGTTTTTATGTATTCTGCCTTAATACTATCTTTATTTTTTTTAGCAACTAATTGCTTAGTTGTGAAAAATATATCCGATTTTAAGCCACGTTTATCTTGTTCTGGTTTAAGAGATGTGTTGTACTCAAAAACAATATCTTCTATATCATTTTGGTATTCTATAAAAACAGGTAAATAGTTGGTGTTTATTATTTTAGAAGGAATAGAGGCATCTGAAATAAATACGCCTTTCTCTGTGATGCTTTCGTCATAATTATTAGCATTAGCAATAAAACTATTAGAGTCGTCCACTGCTGAAAAATAGTTGGAACGATTATAATTATAGGAAGCTAAAAGCATAATAACAAAATAAATAGGAATTAAAGTGAAGCTTAGTCGTTTACCAAAGCGGTTATCCAAAAAATTATGAACTAATGGACGATATAAAAAGGATAGCGTTAAATAGCTAAACACCCAATAAAACGGAAAGTAAATTTTAGCCAACCATTTGTTTTTTTTAAGATAACCTTGTGTGACAAAATCTAAAAAAGTAAGTAGCATCCCAATAAGTATAAAAAACAATAATACCATGCCTATTACAAATAACACAAAGTGTTGATTTTGGTGATTACGAAGAAACAGATAGGCAATTGCGACAATACTTCCAATAACTATAAATACGGATAGTATGTAAAAAATAAGCAAAAACGAAACCGCAAAAAGGATACTACAATAATCCTCTAGTTTTGCAATATACTTGTCAAAAGACCCTACTTTTTTACGTAAATAACGGTCAAATTTAGGTCTGTAATTTAATTTTTTATAGTCTATATCTCCTGAGACATAGCGTAATCCTAAGGCACCAATCCATAAACCTCTAAGTACAACATGTAGTAATAGTGTAAATAATAAAATAGTACAAGAGATAAGCGCAATCATTAAGATTGTGGTTAAATATGAGTTGCTTTCGTTTTGAGAAATATTAAAATATAACTCTAAAGGTTCAAACGCTTGTGATAATCCATATATAGAAAACCCAGAAATAATTAATTCTAACTGCCAACTTTCTTGTTGTAGTTTGTCAAGCCAAGCTTTAAAAGCTTTGGATCTATAATTATTTTGCATGGTGTTACTCTAGTTGGTTTTTGTAAATATAGAGTAAATATTGAAAAACTACTTTTCGTTATTTAAAATAGTGGCTACTGCTTGTTTGTATTTTACAGGATTACTAGCTTTTTTAATAGCTTTATAAGTTTTTTGAGGATTAGAAAACGACTGCGAGAAAAACTCCCAAAAGCCTAACATTTTCATTTTTATTGGTGTTGGACCAGAAAGATACGCGTCGTACTGTTGGTAAATCGTATCATGAAATTGACTAAAAATCTCCCATCGGTCTTTAGGATATGTTGTGGTATTATTTTTAATCATACTTGGTAAAAAAGGATCTGCAATTAGTCCACGACCAATCATAAAATGGTCAATACTAGGGAAGCGTGCTTCCATAGCTTTAAAAGCGTTTACAGATGTAATATCTCCATTGTAATACAGTTTGTGCTTAGTGCCAGTAATACAACGTTCAAAAGCCTCTAAATCTACAGGTCCTTTGTATAATTGTTTACCAATTCTGGCATGTATCGCAATATTTTTAAGTGGATAACTGTCTAGAATAGGGAAGGTGTCTAAAATTTCGGCAGCATGTTCATAACCCATTCTCATTTTCATGGAAACTGTTATGTCGCTCTCGTTATGTGCACGCTTTAAAATTTCGTCAATTTTTGTTGGATTGCATATCAAACCAGAACCCATTCCGGATTTAGTAACCATTGGATAAGGACAACCTAAATTCCAGTTTAACTCTTTATAACCTAAACTTTGCACATAATCTACGACAAACATAAACTCATCAGCATCATTGGTCATGACTTGCGGAATCACATTTAAAGTCGTGTTATTTTCTGGTTGTAAATCTAATTGATACGATTGCTTAATTTTTAGTTTACCGTTAAGTCTAATATAAGGTGCA
This sequence comes from Olleya marilimosa CAM030, assembly GCF_000518485.1. Lineage (GTDB taxonomy): Bacteria > Bacteroidota > Bacteroidia > Flavobacteriales > Flavobacteriaceae > Olleya > Olleya marilimosa. The sequence continues at coordinate 106,994 of NZ_JADR01000005.1, forward strand.
TAAAATGTATCGATACCACCAAAATAATGATTAAACGCGTTACGGAATCTAAAATCCGTAAAACCTTGTAAAGGCGAAGACAATAAAGTAGTAGACATTGGTAAAATTAAGTTGCGCAAATATAGTTTCAAAAAATTACAATTACGCAATATTTACTAAACCACTTGGAAAAGGTCTATAAGCATAATATTGTAGAACAGCCTCAATAGCCAAAATTAAAGCGTTGTTTATAGGTACAATTACGTTTCCCATTGTAAAGTCTATCTGTGATAATTGCATGTAATACTCTGTAAACATGGGAATATACAAGCCTTTATTAATTGCGTCCTGTGTGTCTTGGTAGGCATGTTGTTGACCTTCCTTGATTATTTTACACGTTACTAGTCGTTTTTGTCCATACTTGTCATTGGAAGCAGCATAGCCAAAAAGACGACAAATTAGACCACGATATTTATAATTTCCGCAACGACCTATTGTATTGTCTACAATGTTTAAAGGACTATACAGGTGGCAAATAGTAGTGTTTTGTTTGGTCTTTAGGGTTGTTAAAGTAGTTTCGGCTTGACCGTTTAAAAACAGATGAAAGGCATAGGGTAAAAATTCTAAAGGAGAGGCTTCAATAGTTGGATTAGTACAGCAATGACCACAACCACTTTGACACTTTAAATTTGTTTTATGCTGAAAGGTTGAAATTTGGGTGTCTAACTTTTCAAATAACGCTTCCACCAATTGCACTCTTCTTTCTATAGACATCCTTTTTTGTTGAAGGTACACTATAAATCTACCGTTTACTATGTTTATTACACTTATATAATACTACTATTTACTCAACATCAGGTAGCTTGTAGCTTTTGTAAGCGCCTAAAATACCGAATATAGATAAAATTAAAACCACACCTTCAATAGATATTAAAGATACTAACGCGCTAAGTCCACCAGTAAATAACAATATTATACCAATAACTGTATTGCTAACTGAGACATAGTCTGTACGTTGGTTGCCTTTAGCCATATCTACAATGTAAGTTTTACGACCTAGTCGGACGCCTCCATGAGCAATTCCTAAAATAAAAAAAGCTACAGGATATAACCAAACTAGATTTCTAACTGTATCAAAATAGGTAATTATAAAAAATAATGTAATCCCTAATCCAGATGCAATTAATACAGCAATTGCCATCACATTTTTACTGGATTTGTCAGCTAGTTTTCCCCAAGTTGGCGAGCTTACAATGGATGCTATCCCTTTGGCTATTATAAATAATCCAAGCAAATACACTTCTTTACCAATGTATTTTTGCGCTAATAATATGTAATAAGGTGCTGTTAAAGCCGAACATAATAATAGCGATCGTGCGATTACAAAATCTCTAAAATGCGCATCCTTTTTTAATAGTTTTAATTTTGAAATAAAAGAAGTGTCGTCGTTGTCCGACGCATCAGTATTTTCTGGAAACTCCTTAATTCTAGAATAAATTACAGCAGCAATTAACCACATTGCCGAAGCAAAAAAGATTAAATAGCTATAAAAGGTAATGGTTTGTTCGCTTTTAGATTGATATAAAATAAACAATCCAGCAGCAAGCACTAAAATTCCAGAAACAGATACTGTGTAACCTTTCAGTTTTCCGCGTCTTGTTTTTGGAATGGTTTTTCCGGTTACATCCTTTGACGATAACGAGCAAATACTTCTGGACAGACTAAATATTATAACTGCTATTATGATTAGCCATCCTGCAGTTGTACCTTCAAAATTTAAGGCTATAAAGCCAATAGAAGCAATTGCTAGAAATTGTAAAAAAGAACCAAAGACCCAAATCCATTTTCTAATAGGTTGCTTTTTGACATATATAGATAAAAATACCTGCGGAACCATTGAGCCAGATTCCCTAATAGGTACAATTAAACTAATTAAATATACAGGCGCACTAACATAACTCATCAACCACGTTAATACCGTTTTTGGGTTGCTTAATGTGTCTCCTAATTTGGTAAACACACTACTAAAAATTAATAAAAAATAGTTTTTAGGGACAACCTTACAAGCTTGTTCAGAGATGTCTTTACAAACACGTTGTTCTGTTTCGTTGTTTAAAAAGCGATATAATTTTTCGGTTAAGGACAAAAGGTTAGTTGCTAAATTGAATTAATAATAATACCACAATAGCTATAATTAAAAGGATAATGACAGTGTCTTTAAATTTGCTAGAAGTATTAGATATAATATGACCACTTTTGGATCTTGTCGACTGGGTCTCAATGGTATCCATGTCTGGGAAATCTGTTGTAATCGTGTGAGGTCTTCCGTCGTAAAAATTAGGATTTTGTTCTAAATTTTCGATTATAATTTTACTTTCATAAAGTCCAACATCCAATTGTTCTCTAACGCTTTTAATAGCTTGAAGCTTTTTGCCTTTAGATACTAAATTTAGGATGTTGGTCTTATTGATTTCAATACTATTTATAACAATAGTCATTAGTATTCAGTTCCAGCTTTTAAAGCCTCTAAACCACCAACAACAGGTAACGTTAATGTAGTTTTGTCTAAATCTACAGTTAACTCAGTTCCAGGTTTTGGATGGATGGTAAAGTCTTTATCGCTTGAAAAAATAATTAATCCTATTTGCTGACCAGCTTTAATAATTTGATCATCTGGTTGTAATTTAAACGATAAGTCATAAAATTTACCAGGTTTTAAAGGTTCACTTTCGGTTAAGGACTTATAGTTTTGTGGATCAGCCCAACCACGTGTAATAATATTATCTGTTAACACTTTGGCGTTATCTGTATATGGTAACGAGACTAACCAAACCGATAAATTAGCAGCAGGTTTACTACTAGATAAGCTTATGCTAATAGTACTTTCTCCAGATAAATGTAAGTCTTGTTTTAAGGTTGGTGTTGCGTATAATAATCTGTGTGTCGAGTTTGATGCTTGCGCATGGTCTTTCCCAGAAATGGTAAAATCGTCCACTAACGTTTCTGTTTTTTGACGTTTGCTAGCTTTTGTAGATAGCATTCCTATTTGGTTACCACCTTTGTTTAAATATAAAGTCACGTCTTTAGCCTCTGGATTTGGATAAGCATCATAAGCAGTTGGTTGATCACGTTGGTCATTTTCTCTTACAATCCAAGCTTGTTTATCGTTTTCTACACCATTTTCTACACCATGTAAATAGCGTGTAAACCAACGGTTCATCATAGTCATTGGTGGTGGTCCACCATGTCCATTTTGGTGGTAGTAAATTTGGGTTGGTAATCCCATTGCTTTAGCCTTTTGGTAAATACGGTTACTATGTTCTGGCATCACATTCCAGTCATTAAAACCATGCGACATTAATAACGCAGCTTTCATACCATCCATTTGGTTTAGGTAATCACGATCATTCCAGAAGTCATTTAAATCTCCTGTTTTTCTGTCCATTCCGTTAGCCATTTCGGTATCTCTAACCGTTTTGTTGTTGTAAGGACGTTTGCTCTCGTCACCACTGTGTATAAAGTCATATAACACATCAATATCTTCACCTAAATAACCTCCAGGATGACGCACTAAACCGTTAGATCTGTAATAATGATATGATGAGGTGTTAGGTGCAATTGGGATAATAGCCTCTAAACCTTCCACTCCAGTTGTTGCTGCAGCTAAAGGTAACGTACCATTGTACGAAGTCCCTGTCATACCAACTTTTCCTGTAGACCAATACGCTTTAACCTCTTCATCACCATCAGGTGTTGTGTATCCTTTTACACGACCATTTAACCAATCAATAACTGCTTTTGGTGCTAATGCTTCGTTTGGTCCACCTACGGTTGGACTACCTTGCGATAATCCTGTACCTGGAGACGACGAGTGTACAACAATATAACCACGTGGTACCCATTTAGAGATATGCGAATTTGATATAATTGGACGCGCTCCTAAACGTTTTACCTCAGGATGTGCACGCTCTTGGGTTGGTAGCTCACCTAACTCATGCTCTACATTCCACATAATACCAGGAACATCTGGTGCAACTCCAGCAAAATAAGGACTAGTCACGTATATTACAGGTAGTTTTAAACCTTCAGTATCTGTTTGTTTTGGTCTAGTTACAGACACGTGTACACGATCTAATGTGTCGTCTCCATCTGTATTAAATGTAGTTTGTACCCAAAGGTCATGTCTTATATAGTCTTTGTAGTTTTTAAATCCTTCGACAATTTGCGCTTCTCCATTTTCAAAAACAGGAACCGTTTTGTCTTGTGCAAAACCCATTGTAGCCACAAAAAATAGTGCTGCAAAAAGCCTTGACGTCATGCTTAATGTTGTCATAATAACTGGTTGTAAAGTTTGTTGGTTACAAGTTAGTTATTTTTTATAACACCTAAAGCGCTTAAATGTTAAGGGAATTGTAAATGTTTTAAAGGTGAATTTTAGCGCATTTATTACAGCTAATGTTTACTAAGCCCAACACTACACTAGATTTTAGCGTCTTTTTATTGAGTCTAGACTGAGTGTCTTTAAAAATTAAATAACTTAACACGCCAAGTATAACTACTAATCCAATGGATTAATAAGTGTTATCGTTTTTAGGGAATCCATGAATGGCTAAATGAATTAGGGTTGCTAAAACAAGTACTATGTATAGTATTAAACTTGGAGTGTTGCGTCTTATTTTGGTTTACTTTTTAGTATAGAGTAGTGTTGCACTTTTAATTGTTAAGCGGAAAGGTCATACCAACAGCAATTGCACCAGCAAATTGTTTAACCGAAGGTTGAAAAAAATAAGTGAAGCCTAAATCCACATTATTATTTTTTCCTAGTTCTAAACCAAACGCTAACGGAATATGATAAATAATACCACCTTTGTCCACAGTGTCAAAAGCAGTTAAGGTTTTAAAACTACCAATAGATGTTCCGATACCTAATTCTAGATAAGGCGCAACCCACGGAATTGGTGCACGTAATCTGGCTTTACCACCAAGTAAAAAGGCTTTAGTTTCGGCAATCTCAAACGTAGGATTGTTGTTTAAATCCTTACCATTAGAGTTTGTTATAATAAAACCAGCGTAAGGTCTTAGCTCTAACCAAGATTTTACTTTTAAGACTAACTCGGTTTGTGCAAAAACACCTTTGTCTGCTACGTCTGTAATACTGTTATAAGGTACAGAAATACCATAACCCAATTGTACATTTAACGATTTGTCTTTGGTAATTTGTGCTTGAGTAACCATTGTAGTTAATACAAGTAGCAATAGGGTAAGGGTGTTTTTCATTTTTGGTTTTGGTGGTTGGTTGTTTTGTTGGGTTTTGATTTTGAGAAGTAATTAGCAACAAGCCATGGTCTAGAGCCATTGTTGCCAATATGTTTTTGTTAGTATATTAAAGATTATTCTGGTCTTTCAGGAATATAAACAACGTCTACATTTATTGTGTTTCCATATGTTACGACTATGGAACATAATACAGAAACACGTTTTCCATTGTGGTTAGCAGGTTGCATTACAGGCATTTTTCTAAGCACTCTTAATATTTCTGCTTGAATGGTTACTTCTGAATCTCTCACTTTCATTCCTGTTAATTTACCGTCTTCGTTGATAATAAAAAAGGCGTCCACTTGTTTAGGATCAGAAAGATTTAAATCTTTAGAGATACTTAAGTTAAACTCTCTTTTAATAAACGTCGCTATTTTATTATCAAAACATGCTCTTGTTTCTTCTTTTGAGCGCGCTTCACAACCATTATAGACTGGAGCAATGTCTACATCTTTTAATAACATACTATTGTCGGTAGTATAAGTTGCTAATCCGTCATCATGCGACACAATGCTGCATAAACTTAATAAAGCCTGTTCTTCTTCTGCTGTCATATTACCTTGAGCCATCACTTGTTCCTGAACAGCATTTATTTTTGTCATTAAATCACTTTCTGTGGTTTTTAAAGCGTTAGATTCTTCCTTACAAGAAAAGCACAGTAAAACACTAAAAATGGTTGAAATGACCATTATATTTTGGAATCCAAATTTTGTTTTACGATTAAATTTGTATTTCATGAGTTTTGATTTTTATGCTGGTTAAAAATGTGATTGTGTTTGGTTAGTTGCGTGGTTTGTGTGCGTAAATTAGTAAATATAAACAAAACGGAAAATCCGCGAGGATTTTCGTAAGACACTTATTAATCAGCAATTGATAATACTGACAATTGCACCATGTTTTTATTTTTCAAAATAATTTAAAACTTTGTATTCAATTGTTGTGTTTGTGGCATTAATAATTTCAATGCGCATGCCACGAAAACCAATAATTTTATTCTCTGATAAATCATACTGCACTTCTTGTGTAAAAGCAGGTCTTGCATAATCATTTAGATATTCGCGATAAATAAATTTAAGTGCCTCACCAACACGACCATTATAAATGAATTCTTCTTTAAAATAATCTTTATTCTTTGTTCTTACTTTTATGTGATTGTAATCTATTTGTTCTTTTGGTTTTATTAAGGTTAGTCCATTGTAATTAATTCCGGTTGAGTAAATGCCATCAATAATGCTTTTAAAGTAAATCAATGGGTTTTCTCCATTTATAGGAATCGCAACGCCAAATTCTGAATTAGAAGCACTGCCATAAAATTCATAATCATTGGTATTATATTGATGGATAAATATTTGACCTTCTTCAATTACTTTTAAAACACCATCTGGTTTAATATTAAATGTTTTTGCAATTTCAATAGCATCATCTTGAAACCCATTTTCTTTATAAACAACAATGCTTCCAATTTCAGAGCTTTTAATTTTATTTAATTCTGGTAGTAGTTTTGTATACGTTTCAGGTACGACGATATTTTTTTTAACTCCAGCACATGACATCAAAGTCATTGAAAAAATGAAAAGTAATAGTCTTGTATTCATAATATTTTTTAAAAGCATCACAACTTGATTGTATTATGGTCTTTTATGTGTTTGAGAATCTAATTTAGTAAGTAGGCAAGTCACAAACAATTATTTTTACATGATGTTAGGCACTGGTTTTTAAATTTCTTTATCTATTACTATAATCATTAATCCCTCTAATGTATATCTTCTATAAAATTTCATAAACGCCATAAATGATAAATAAGAAATTCCACTTAATACAAATAATATAATACCATTATTTAGATTAAATTCCAAGAAAAAAAACACTCTTATTAAAAAATAAATGGCTAGAAAATTAAAGATTAAACTTAAAGTTCTTAAAAATCCATAAAGAGCTACATAATTACTCATTTTTGCTTGATGATTTTTACTGTTTTCATATGCGTAATGAGTTATAATTCTATGAAAATCAAAATCATTCCCTTTTCCATTATCATATTTTTCAGGTTGCTCTAACTTTTCTAATCCAAGTTGATTAATAAGTCTATTAGCTTTAGATACAATCATATCTTGTAAAAACTCATCTAGTGATTTTGTGTAAAATCTTTTAAACCCTAAAAATTGACCAAAAATCCAATCAAAAAACACACAAGGAAATAGTGTGAAAATCATACTAATTCTCCACACAATGTCTTTCCAATTTTGCGAAGATTTCCAGTAGCCTTTATATTCAATATCAAGTAAATATTTTGAAGGGTAACTATATTTCCAATTTGCATATTTTTCAATTGTTATTGATGAAGCAAAACTTATTAAATGACCGATAGTATAAGAAAGAATAACAAAGAAAAAAATCCCCTCAAGTTTTACGTTTGAAAAATTTTCTATGAATTCAGAAACGTCAAATAAACTATTTTTCTTTAGGTAGTCAATAACTAGATATGAGTAAATAACTAAAGAACCTGGGATTAAATAGCCAAGAAAATCGTAAACGGAAAAAGGGTTTTGTTTAATCATATAGGTCGTTGTTTTTACTTGTGTCTAACGTGTTTGCATATGTTTTGTTGCGTGCAAATTAACGATTGCCTTTTGGTTAAGTGCGAGCCGAATTATTTAATTTTCTTATTATCTTTCTTTTAATAAGCCAAATTAAAAATTTTGGCGGACTTTGTAAATAACCACAAACCCTTGGATTTAGCACTTATTAGCTATGTTTTATAAACGGTGTTAGGCAAAGTTTTTTAATATTTATTTTTTATATATTCAGTTCCGTTTTCAATTTCTGGAAATAACGTATTAGGACTTATTCCTAAACTTTCCAATTCGGCAAGAATATTATCTTTTTTATCTTCTTCTATAAAGAATTTTGGTTGTATTCCTTTTGTAATATATAAAGAATTTATATCAGCTGGTTTTGTGACAGTCTTTTTAAACCCAAACAAGAAAAAATACCCTAGTTGTCTTTTAATTCTTTCATTATTATTAATTGGTCTTACCACTAGTGTTTTTTCTAAATCAGTTGGTACAATTTCTGGAAGAAAATATGGTTTCTCTTCTTTTATAAGATGAAGTAGTTTTAAACCTGATAAATCTGAATTAAATTTCACCTTATTAGAAATTAACTTTAGCGTTCTTTCTGCTTTTGATAAATTAGACAAAATACTTACAGTATCACTATCATAATATTTAACAAGATTTGGCTTTGGATTAAAAACAATTAATTCTCCAGGCACATCGATTTGTGATTTGTCATTGCAAGCAAAAAAGAGTCCAACTAGAGGGTTTTTTGTTATATCGAGTAATCTAGTAGGCAGTCCGTAATGTTGCATTATTGTTAATTTCTCAAATGCAGATTTTGTTGAAGCAAATTCTTCTGAATTACGTAAAATGATTTCTCTGAACATATTATGCTCATTTTTAACCCAATCATTCCGATATATAGCTGGTAAAAGTTCCCAATCTAAATTTGAATGTCCACGATAAAAAAAGTCAGTATTATTTTTAGTTTCTTTTTGAAGATAGTTAATTAAATTATTGAGGTTGTCAATAAAATTAATTTCTACTTTTTTAGGGTCAAAAAAATAATTTTCTCTAACTACTTTAACATTCTTGTGTAATTTTAAAAACTCTTTTGTTATTAATTCTCTTACTTTTCTTTTGAATCTATTGTCAAAGCCTTTTTCGTCTAAAAACATTTGATATTCTACTAAAATCAAAAAATGTTGTTTTATTTGTGGCTTATCATTAAACGCTTCTTCATTGTTAACAATCGCAATTAAATTTTCAATTGTCTTTTTTCTATCAGTAATTTTTGATTCCTTAAAATTAACATCGTAAGATTTAATTATATCAGCTAATTCATCAAGAACAAATAAATCTTTATCCGCTATATGACAAAAACCTTTTTTCTCGATTTCTCTATAAAAGAAGGTCGTTATGTATTCTTGTAATCTTCTCAATTGTGTTTTTTTAATTGTGCCTAACAATCAATTAAACTCCCAAAGGAGTTTATTCCTATTTGCTATCCTTTTTTTTTAGTGTCTGTCAAAACTAGGTTATTTTTTCAAACTATAATATACGTAGAACTACGTAAATTTATTGCTACAATTAAACTAAAACAAGAGTTGTTAGGCTTTAGTAATATATAAGTAGGTTAACTAATTAAAAGGATTTAATACTTTGTAGGTAATCGATGTGTTAGTTGTGTTTAAGACTTCTATTCTTAAACCTTTAAAGCCAATTATATTACTACTATTAATGTCATATTGTAATTCTTGAGTAAAACTAGAACGTGCTAAATTGTCTACGTATTCGCGATATACAAATTTTAAATCATTATCTACTCTACCATTATATATGAATTCTTGTTTAAAACAACTATCACAATCCTTAGGTGTAGCATTTGTTAATTCATATTCAAAATCAGTTATTTCCTTGGTATAAAAACCACCAGAATATGAGTTTACAAAAGCTTTAAAATCTCCAGTTTTTTTGTTTTCAGCAATACCTATTTGGTAGGTATTATTTTGTGAAGCATTGTTGTTGTAATAGAAATAATATAAATTGTTTTGACCATTCATTGGCAGTTTTTCACCGATAGTATAAGGGAAATTCATCATACTAATTTTGAAAGGTTTCATTTTAGTTATTTTTAAGGCTTTTTGCTGTAAGAAATCTCCTTTGGTGACAATTGGGCTACCTATTTCTTTTGTGTATTCTTTTTCTAGAAGTACATCGTTTTCAGATAGTCTTTCTGGATAAACAGCATTTATAGTTGTACCACAAGACATAAGTGTAATAGCGATTAATAAAATAATTTTTTTCATTTATTTAAATTTAGATTTTTTAACAAAGCCAAGTTATAACACTTGTTTCATTATTGTTTACGGTAAACCGTAAACTAAAAATAAAAGCATAAAAAAACCACCTTAGAAGGTGGTTTTGGTAATAGGCTATAATTATTATTCTTTACATTCTGAGTAGTCTACGGTAAATCTGAAATTTTTAGTAGAAATCTTCTCAATGTTAGGGTCATTTATGTGGTCTGGTTTGTATGAAGCTCCTGTACCTAAATCTACACCAACTCCAATTAATCCGAAAGATATTGTGCTTAAAATAAAATTACCAGTTCTGAATTTGTTTTCGAAATTTTTTGTTTTAGGTTCACAGTTGTCTTGCTTTACTTCGATTTTTAAAGGTTGGTTTCTTTTAAACTGAGAAGTTGCAACTCCCATTCCTATTTTCTCACCATTTGCATATATTAATGCGTTTGGATGCTCTTTTACTTCAATTCTAGCGTTGTACTTGCTACCTCCAAAAATCACTCCGCAGCTTGAAAGTAAAAATGAAGATGATAAGGTAATAGCCATAATTAGTAAAGTACTTTTTTTCATAAAAAAATGTTTAAGATTTGGTTAATATTGGTTTGTTTATTTTTTATTTTACATCTATTGTTTTTGATTAGATGCTAAGCAAAATTATATCTTTTTTTGAAACATTTGTATACGTAGAACTACGTATATTTTATTTGGTAAACCCTATGTATTCTGGATTTCAGATGATTATAGTTGTTTAGAATGTTTATAAAAAACAAAAAAGTTAAAGTGCCTTTTTTTAAGTCTTCATTTACAATTATTTAGCATTAGATTTTTTTTAAAAGTAATTACAACTCAGAAATATTGGATTGTACCAAGAATGATTAATTAAATAAAAGCATAAAAAAACCACCTTAAAAGGTGGTTTTTAATTTCCGCGAAAGCGTTATGTTATTTTGCTAAATAGATCCAACCCGTTAATGGTTTAGGGTCTGTTTTGGTTTTTATAACGTAGTAATAGGTTCCGGTTGGTAGTTCTTGTCCAGAGTTAGACTGTCCATACCACTCTTTAGCATAATTGGCTTTACTGTACACTTCGGTTCCGTATCTGTTATAAATTATAATGTTGTCTACGTCTAAGTAGCTAATATCAAAGTAGTCGTTTTTGTTGTCGTTGTTTGGCGAAATCCCTTGTTGTATTTCGCAATTATTTGCTTTTACAAACGTAAAGGTTTTGTCTTTTGTACAATTACCAATGGTGATTTGTACTGTATAATCGCCAAAATTATTAACGTTAATGGCTGCTGTGGTTTGACCTGAATCCCACAAATAAGTGGCATTACTTAGTCCAATATCTGCATTAATCGTGTAATTATTAGGTAGGCAATCTTCTAGTGTTTGAGTGTCCATAAACGGAAATTCAAAAATAGATAGGTTTACTGTTGTAATAGCGTAACAACCTTCACCAATTACATTTTCTACTTTAATGTATACTGTAGTATTTTGGTCTACTTGATAATTATTAGGTAATGGGTTTAGTCCAGCAATGGCATCACTATTAGAGGTATAATACGTGACTGTTATATCTGTGCTGTCTTGTGTGCCAAGTACTGTGTCTGTAAACTGATTAAGGTTAATTAGGTTAGACTGGTTTTCGCATATAACAACATCTGCAACTGGATTAGCTAATGGTTTAACATTAACAACAAGGTTTACAGTGGTTATAGCATAGCAGTCTGTGTTTGCGGTATTAAATAACTTAGCGTAAATAACTTGATTTGATGAGTTACTTGTATAATTATTTGGTAGTGGATTATTATTGTTTACTGCATCTGTATTAGAATCATAATAAGTAACGGTAAAGGTGGTTGCCGATTGTCCTGCTAATACAGCATTATCAATACTTGATAAATTAAAGGTGGCTACACCATCATTGGAGTCGTCATCACAGACCACAACATCTGGTACTGGATTAGCAATAGGTTGTGCGTCTACAATTAGTGTAAAGTCTGTGATACTATAACACTCGGGATTATCGATGTTATGGATTCTAGCATATATAACTTGGTTGTTAGAGGTGTTAAAGTAATTGATGTTTAATGGGTTTTGATTGGTGTCTGCGTCTGTAAAGTTTGCAAAATAATTTACAATAAAGTCTATGTCGCTTTGCGTTGCTAATATAAAAGTGTCTCTGGTCGATAAATCAAACCCTTCTGTTTGGTCATTGGAGCTGTCATCACAAAGGATATAATCTGGTATTGGGTTAGCAACCGGAATCTGGCTTATTGTAATGGTATTTGTGGTTGTAATGACCTCGCCATTACTATTTAACGTTAATGTAATAACATAATCTCCAGGATTAGGAAAGGTATGCGTTGGGTTTAAGTCAGAAGACGTTGGGCTACCATCTCCAAAATCCCATAAGGCTGAAGTAATAGGTTCTGAGGTTGTTAAAGTGAATTGTGTGGTGTCTCCAACACAGGTATTAAAAACATCATAATCGGCATCGATACATATTAAACTGTCGGTTAAAATATCTATTTGTGTACTGTTTAACTGAAAGTTTGAACCTTCTATTAAAACACCTGCACCTTGTTGAATACCATCTGCAGTAGCTGGATTAAAAGCGGAAATGACACGATAGGTAGAAATAGGAATACCACCTAAGCTATTACTTAAATCTGTTAAATAACCAAATCCGCAAGAGACATCTGATACATTACAACTTGTACAATTAGTTAACACAGACGAGCAACCAGAATTTAATAAGGCATCTGTAAAAATAAATATAGCCGAAGTGTTTTCAAATAATCCACCAGTGGTGAATAATCCATCATTAATCATGGTGTTAATGGAGTTGGGTAGTACATCTTGAATTAAATTATTTCCTCCAGGATTATCTAAAATGGTAATGGTTGGATTGATTGAAAAAGGGTAAGTGGCATAATAACTAGGTTGAGAGTTTGATGAGGCATCAGGTTGTCCGTATTGCACTAAACCAATTTCGGTTGATGGGTTTTGAATAAATATTTGATTTGATAATTGCTGAATTGAGGCTTGCATGTCTTGACGTTCGGAAAAGTCAACAGAGCCTGAGTCGTCCACAATAAACAATACTTTGTTGTTACATTGCGAATAGCTAAAGGAAATACATAAAATAAAAATTAGACAACTGAAAAGTGATTTCATTAAGTTTGGTTTAGCGAAGTTGGTTAAAATGATTGATTAGCGTTTGTATAAAATCTTGTTTAGTAAAAGCGATTTTAGTTAGGGATTTTACACGTGTAACAAAGCTACACTTTTTTATTAATCAACAGGTTTTGTGTTTAATGGATTTGGCATTAAGCATTTACGGTTGTTTTCATTGGGAGAATTATTACGTGTGAAGTTAGTTTTTAAGTACTGTTTTACAGTGTTTTAACTCGTGTTGTGTTCTGGGTTGTTTTTATTATTTTTTTTGTTTAAAACTAAAAAAACCACCTTTAAAAGGTGGTTGTTTAAATTTCCGCTACAGCGTTACATTAGTTACTAATGGCATCTTTTTTATATAATTTATAAAATAGTGTTGGTAAAAATCCAAAATTTAGTAACAAAAAACCTATAAAGATTAGGATGCCTGCATAAGGCCAATGCATAATTTTAAATAAAGAGGCTGTACTTAGTGTAAATAAGGCTAGAAAGCCTAAAACATAAACTGATTTTTTCATTTTTTGATTGATTTAATGTTCGTATTAAGATTGATATTTAAGTGTCTGCGCTTTATACTTATTGTAAAAGTATAATGGCAGTGTGATTAGTATTAACACTATAAATCCAGAGAATATTAAAATGCCTGCAAAAGGCCAATGCATGATTTTAAATAAACTTCCTGTAATGATTAATAAGGCTGTTATAAACTCGAAACTTATAAGCACTTTGCTACGGTTTTTAGCCGATTTAAAATATAGTTGAGCGTTGGTTTCGTGTTGTATTTGGGTAATGGACAGATAACCACCAAATTGTTGGATGGCTAGTTTGTAAGCTTCATCAAAACTAAGTTGCTCTTCGTTTTCTAGATACGTACAAATATGATCCAAAATATCCTCTTTTAAATCTGGATTTTTTAAGCCATATAACTCTAAATTATTAGCTATGTAGTCTATGTTTTGGTCTGTTAGTCTCATTTTACCGTTGGTTTAGGGTTAAATATTAACGATAAGGTTTTGATAAAGTCGTTAATCTGGTTGCTTTGATCTATAATGACTTGTTGACCAGATTTGGTTACCGAGTAGTATTTACGAACACGTTTGCCAATATAAACTTTTTCGGTCTCGAGAATATTATTGCTTTCTAACTTGTGTAAAATAGGGTATAAGGCACCTTCTGAGATGTCTATTTTACCTTTAGTCAGGTCTTTTACTTTTTGAGTAATCTCGTAACCATACATTTTATCATGCTGACTTAGTAGCTTTAAAATGATAGGTTGTAATGTTCCTTTTGTGAGTTCTTTGCTATACATAGGTCAAATATACATTTTTTTTGAATACATTTTAATAAAAGGTATTATTTTTTTTGATTGGTATAAAAAAACCACCAGAAATAGGTGGTTTTATAATTTATAGATTTTACATTATTTTAAGTACTCTAAGGTATTGACCATTTCAAATTTTGGACTTCTGTTTATAAATTCTCTTAAAAATGCTGTGTGTGCAGATCCCATGATAATAAAAACCCTATCCTGCTTAGTCATTGGTATTCTATTTAAATTAGAATATATTTTCATGTTTCTATGATAAAATTTAGCAGCATTATCTGCGCCTTCAAAATTATCCTCAGTACCAACATATAGTAATTTGTCGGCATTGGCAACAATGGATTGATCCAATTGTAAAGGCTCATTAATTAGTTTTAGTTTTTCTAAAAGTGAAAGCTTCTCATAATTTTGATCGCGTTTAGCCATTTCAGGATAATCTTTAAAGGGCTGATTAGTTAGTTGCAAATAGGTTTTTGGATCTATAGCGTTTGTGTATTCTGGACTGGATTCAAAAAAATCGCCAACGCTATAATTATAACCCATGTGATTGTCAATTCCGTATAATTTGCTAACTGCATTTAAGCGTCCTACTTCAAAACCAATCATACTAGTTTCGCCAAAACTAGTGTCTAGTTGGTCTGGGTTTTTAAGAAACGCTTGATAGTCTTTATTTAAGGTGTCATTTAGGCTTGGTAAATTTTCTACACAAATAATGGTAGGTTTAAATGCTGCTAGCATTTGCGCAATTTGTTTTATTTGTTTTTGGGCTTCAGGACTAGTCTCGTCAAATTCTGTGCTGTTAGCATCTGTGGTTTCGCCAAAATGAAAGCTTCCAAAGTTTAAAACTTTAATTTTGTTGTTACTGGTGGTTACCTCATTGTTTTGTTTTATTGTTTTGGGTGGTGTATTTGTGTTATTACAACTTACAATAAAAAGTAAATAAGCTAATACGATAAACTGTTTCATGTTGGATTGATTTTTTTGATTGATAAATATATGTTGTTGATTAATAACGAAGTTAGTTTTTAAAATCGAGACATTCAAGCATAAAAAAACCACCTATTACAGGTGGTTTTTAATTTCCGCGTAAGCGATATAATTATGTGATTTACTTTAGTAACTCGTAGCTACGTTTGATAAAGTCTGATAATTCTTTTCCTTTTAAAAGACCTTGAGATAAACGTGCTAAGTCTAAACTTTGTGTAATTAAATGTGCTTGTTTGTCTTTAGCTTCGGTATTTAAAATCTCGTTAACTAAGTCAGAGTTTGTGTTAACCACAAGGTTGTACATTTCTGGCATGTTACCAAACATTTGCATTCCGCCTCCACCACCAGACGCTTGCATCTCTTTCATACGACGCATAAATTCTGGTTGTGTTATCATAAATGGTGTTGCGTTGCTATCCATTGGCTCTAACTGTACCATAAACTTTTCTGATGGGATTACGTCTTTTAATAACGCATCTAAAGCTTTTGTTTGGTCCTCGTCTAATTTAGAGATTACGGTTTCGTCTTTAGCAATTAACTTGTCAATAGAGTCAGCATCTACACGAGAGAATGTGATGTTTTCTTTAGTAGATTCTAATTTTTGCATTAAATGCGATACTATTGGACTGTCTAGTAATAAGACCTCGTAACCTTTGTCCTTAGCAGCCTCAATATAACTGTGTTGCTCTTCTTGATTACTTGTGTAAAGGATTACTAATTTATTGTCTTTATCTGTCTGTTTAGCTTTAATGGCATTGTATAACTCGTCGTAAGTGTAATATTTACCATCTACAGTTGGGTATAAAGCAAAAGCATCTGCTTTGTCAAAAAACTTGTCTTCAGACAGCATTCCGTACTCAATAACAATTTTAATGTCATTCCATTTAGCTTCAAACTCCTCACGATTATTATTAAATAGTGATTTAAGTTTGTCTGCTACTTTACGTGTAATGTACGAGCTAATTTTTTTAACTGCACCATCTGCTTGTAAGTAACTTCTAGATACGTTTAATGGGATATCTGGACTGTCAATCACACCACGTAACATCGTTAAAAACTCAGGTACAATACCTTCTACATTATCTGTAACGTAAACTTGGTTTTGGTATAACTGAATTTTGTCTTTTTGCATAGCCATATCCTGAGTCATCTTAGGGAAGTATAAAATACCTGTTAAGTTGAACGGATAATCCACATTTAAATGAATATGGAATAATGGGTCTTCAAATTGAGATGGATATAACTCTCTATAAAAGTTATTATAGTCATCGCTTTCTAAATCGGTTGGTTGTTTAGTCCAAGCTGGATTAGGGTTGTTGATGATGTTGTCTACAGTAATTTTTTTCTGAGGTTCAGTAGTTTCTTTACCTTCAGCATCTGTAGTCGTTTCTGGTTTGTGGTCTGGATCGTTTACTTCTTTAGTTCCAAATTTAATTGGAATAGGCATAAACTTGTTATACTTATACAGTAAGCTGCTAATGCGTGCTTCTTCTAAAAACTCAGTCGAGTCTTCTGCAATGTGTAAGATAATCTCAGTACCTCTATCAGTCTTATCGTGTGGCTCTAAAGTAAACTCAGGCGAACCATCACACGTCCAATGTGCAGCAGTAGTCCCTTCTTTATGAGATTTTGTAATGATTTCAACTTTTTCTGCAACCATAAAAGCAGAGTAAAATCCTAAACCAAAGTGTCCGATAATTCCAGAATCTTTAGCACTATCTTTATATTGGTCTAAAAACTCTTCTGCACCAGAAAAAGCCACTTGGTTGATGTATTTTTCAACCTCGTCTGCTGTCATCCCTAACCCTTGATCAATAATATGAAGTTTTTTACCTTCTTTATCAATCTTAACTTCAATTATTGGGTTTCCGTACTCAGACTTAGACTCTCCAATACTAGTTAAATGTTTTAATTTTAATGTTGCATCGGTTCCGTTACTAATTAGCTCACGTAAAAAGATTTCGTGATCACTGTACAAGAATTTTTTGATTAACGGAAAAATGTTTTCTACTGAAACGTTAATATTTCCTTTTGCCATGATTTTATGTTTGTTTTTTTAGTTCCGCTTAAGCGAAACCCTTTTATTAATTTCTGATTAGTTAATAGACAACAAAAATGCCAATTGCTGAAAGGTGACAAGATGACATTTAAAAATAAACGAAAAGTATTATGCATGCATAACGAATAAAAAATAATTGTGAATTGATTATTTATGAAAGCAGTAAATTGCGATACTATTTTTTTTAAACAGAAAAATAGCTTAGAATTTATAAAATTAAAATTAATGTACAATTCAAAAATTATTGGTTTAGGTAAATATGTACCTGACAACATCGTCACAAATGCCGATTTATCCAAAATGATGGATACTAATGATGAGTGGATTACAGAACGTACTGGAATTAAAGAAAGACGTTGGGTAAAAGAAGGCTCTGGTGACACCACTGCAACAATGGGAGTAAAAGCTGCCAAACAAGCAATAGAACGTGCTGGAATAGATAAAGATGATATAGATTTTATCATTTTTGCAACGTTAAGTCCTGACATGTATTTTCCTGGACCAGGTGTACAAGTACAACATGCTTTAGATATTAAAACGGTTGGAGCTTTAGATGTACGTAACCAATGTTCTGGTTTTGTATATGCGTTATCTGTTGCAGATAATTTTATTAAAACTGGTATGTATAAAAACATATTGGTAATTGGTAGCGAGCTGCACTCTCATGGATTAGATAAAACCACAAGAGGTCGTGGTGTGACTGTAATTTTTGGTGATGGAGCAGGAGCAGCAGTTTTAACAAGAGAAGAAGATACTAGTAAAGGGATATTATCTACACATTTACATAGCCAAGGAGAACATGCTGAAGAGCTAGTTTTAGTTGCGCCAGGAATGGGTAAACGTTGGGTGAATGATATTATAGCAGATAATGATCCTAATGACGAAAGTTATTTTCCGCATATGAATGGTCAGTTTGTATTTAAAAATGCTGTAGTCCGTTTTAGTGAAGTGATTATGGAAGGATTAGCTAAAAACAATATGGATAAAGACGCAATTGATATGTTAATACCACATCAAGCTAATTTGCGTATCGCACAATTTATACAAAAGAAATTTGGCTTAAGTGACGACCAAGTATTTAATAATATTATGAAATATGGTAACACAACTGCTGCATCCATACCTATTGCATTAACTGAAGCTTGGGAAGAAGGAAAAATTAAAGAAGGCGACAACGTCGTGTTGGCTGCTTTTGGAAGTGGATTTACTTGGGGAAGTGCAATAATTAAATGGTAATACATTTAAGTTATTAAATGGTCAAGTAACAACGCTTAAAAAAATAAAAACGAAAAGCCAGAAACATATATTTATGTTTCTGGCTTTTTCTATTAACTAACTACTTAAACTTAACTTTATAAATCTTTTTTTGGGTTTTTTGTGAAGACTAATTCAAATAAAAAATAAAAACGATTTACTGTCTTGTTACTATTAAGACGCCAAAAAGTCAATTTTATTACGCTGATAATCAATATTTAACGTGTTTTTAACAATGTTAAGGGGTTAAACTAAAAAACGTGTTAAAAAACAAAACCCCAAAGCTGATCAGGCTTTAGGGTTTTTATTTAGCAACTAACTTAAACACTAACCATTAACTGTTTATTAGCTACTAAATAACCTCTAGATGGTATTGTTTATAGTATTACATAAATCCGCCTCCAGATTTTGTGTCATCATCTCTTTGTTTTCTTGATTTAGCCTTATAATTTCCACCACCAAAACGGTACGATAAACGTCCGGAAATTTGTTGGCTTTCCCAGTTAAAACGTCCCACTTGGGCAAAAGGTCTGTCACCTTCAAACTGTGCATACATGGTATCAAAAATATCATTGTAGCTTAAGCTAAAGCTAGCTTTGTTTTGTAAAAAGCTGTAACGCATACCTAGGTTTACCATAAGCATATCATTCATTTCAAATTGAATGTTTTTGTTTTTTCCGCTATACATTCCAAAAGCAGATAAGCTAAGGTCTTTAGTAACTTTAAAGTTGTTAAAGGCTCTTACATTCCAAACGATATTGTCAATTTTAACCGTATTTAAAACAATGTTTTGGTTGGTGTCAAAAGACTCGGCAATACTTTTTTGAGTTTGCGAAAACAAATCAAAACTAGCATTAACACTCCACCATTTTGTTGGCTTGTAATTTGAAGATAACTCAATTCCGTATGCAGTTGAGTTATCAAAGTTTAGATCTGTAAAAATTAATCTATTTGTATCTGTTCTGTCAATTAATATGGCTTGTTGTATTTCGTCTTCAATAATTCTGTAAAACACACCAGCTGTAATGCTTCCTTTTTCTAATTGTCTTGTGTAATTAGTTTCAAACGAGTTTGTAAACTGTGGACGTAACGCTTGGTTACCAAACTGAGAAATTAAAGGCGTATTCCATTCTGGTAAAGGATTAACCTGATTTATACCAGGACGATCTACACGTCTGCTGTAATTAAATTGGTACGCGTTTTTCTCGGATGGTGTATAGGTTAAAAATCCAGAAGGATATAATCTAAAATAATCATTTGTAAACGGAATATTAGTTTGCTCATTAGACGCTAAGTCTTTTTTGTAAGCCTCAGAATTTACATTTACAGTCTCTGCACGTAAACCTAATTGGTAGCTCCATTTGTCTAAAGTTTTTCCATATGTTGCATAAGCAGAATAGATGTCTCTAGTGTAATCAAACGTTGTCGTTGTAGGTATATATTGACCTAATTGATTTGTTTCTCTGGCATCAGATTGATAAAAAATATTGGTATTAAACAATCGTGCTTGCAAGCCTAATTCTAGTTTAGTTGTTTCAGATAAAGGATTACTATAATCTAAATTTATAGTAGTACTTTGTCTGTCTGTATCTGTGTCTTCAATAAAATTTGGACGTTGCGAGCTAAAAAAAGTGTTTCTTGTAAATCCAAAACCATTATATGTATTATGGTCAACTTCTAGCTCGATACTATGACCTTCATCATTTATGTCGTGTTTGTAATTAAAGTTGTATTGTTCTGAATCGTTATCGTTGTCGTTTCTTGTAAACTGAGATTCGTTTAAAGACGGATTAGCTAAATAGTTTATTCCAGAATTTACGTTAACCCAACCATCAAATAGGTTTTGATTGGTAAAGACTGAAATCGTATTTTTTTCATCTAAATAATAATCCACACCAACTTTAAATAAGTGTGATTTGTTATTATTTAAAATTTCAAATTTTTGCTGAATATCCTGTTCAATTCGGTTTATTTCACCAAAATTAAAGTTTTTAGTCACACTATTATTGTACGATCCATAGACGTTAAATTTTCCGTTACGGTAATTGGCATCTATTGAGCTGTTAAATTTAGCTTCAATATCATGCGATAGACCAATATTTATGTTTCCGTTAAATCCAATTTTAGTGTTTTTATGAAGTACAATATTTATTAATCCACTCATGCCTTCAGGATTATACTTGGCAGACGGATTGGTAATTAACTCGATACTTTTAATAGAAGACGATGGTATTTGCTTAAGTAATTGCTCTGCAGGAATATTAGACAATTTGCCATCCACCATAACTCTAACGTTTTGGTTACCACGTAAACTAATAGAACCAGTTTGTTGGTCCACACTAACGGATGGTAGGTTGTTCATAATCTCGCTAGCAGTTGCTCCAGCAGTCTGTAAATCTTTACCAATAGTAATGACTTTTCGGTCAACTTTTTGTTGTATTGTTGAGGTTTCTGCAACAATAGTCACTTCGTCCAAATTGGTTGCAGCCTCTTCTAAGTTTATAGTTCCTAAATCTATTATTTTGTTGTCATTGCTAATAACAATAGTTTTGTTTTGAGGTAAAAAACCTAGATATTCAATAGTAACAATATTAGTCCCTTCTGGGATTTGCTTAACCTCAAATTGTCCATCGTTATTTGTAATTCCGCCAGTAATTAATTTGTTATTAGTGTCTTTAACAATTACATTTACATAAGGTAAGGGTTGGTTAAGTGTTACGTCTAATACAGTACCAGTAATGGTTCCTATTTTGGGTAAATTGGTTTTGTCTTGTGCTTGAATACTAAAGGCTACCAATAGTAAAGCAATAGTGAGTAGTTTTTTCATTTTTGATTTTGATTGATTGATGAAACTTGGTTATGCTATAAAGACGCCTTAATTAGTGATCTGTTACGCTTGAATAACATTTATTTTAAAATTTAACATTTATGAATAAGAAAACTTTAGTGCTTGGCGCATCTTTAAAGCTTGATAGATATAGCAACATTGCGTTGCGAAAATTAGTTAAGTATAATCATGATACTGTGGCTTTTGGGATGAAAGCAGGAGAGGTGGTAGGTGTTGCAATTGACACACAATTACAACACTATGACGCTTTAGATACAGTGACTTTATATTTAAATCCTTCAAGACAAAAGGACTACTATAATTATATAGTTAGTCTACATCCAAAGCGCGTAATATTTAATCCTGGTACAGAAAACCCAGAATTATATCAAATTTTAAAAGCTAACGGAATAGATTACGAAGTTGCTTGTACTTTGGTGTTATTATCTACAAATCAGTATTAGGTTTCGCTTTCGCGGAAATTAAATACAATCCAAAACAAGTTATAAGTCCATTTAAAGGAAGGATTTCCCAATGGAAGGCATATTTACCTATAAAACTATCCGGAAAGTTTGCAGGAAGCTCTGTAATAAAATAGGTGATAATAATAGAGGCTAAACCAACAATCCAAGCATAGTTGTCTTTAATGCTTCGTTTGGTTAAAATACCAAAAGCAAATAAACCTAATAAAGGACCATAAGTAAAGGTTGCAAATTTAAATAGGTTGTTAACGACGCTTCCTTCTAATTCATTAAAAATAACAACAACAATAATCAATAGTAAAGAGACACCAATATGTACTTTTTTACGTAAAGGTTTTTGTTGTGCTATTGGCAGTTTTTCAATATTTAAAAAATCTACAGAAAACGACGTTGTCAAAGAGGTTAATGCACTATCTGCACTACTATAAGCTGCAGCAATAAGTCCAATTAAAAAGGTGATTTGTAATCCTAAACCTAAACCTTGATTCATTGCTATTTCAGGAAACAATAAATCTGTACGTACTTTACCATCTACCTCAGGTATTGATACGCCAAACTGCTCTGAATAAATAAAAAGTAAAGCACCTAATGATAAAAATATAACATTAACAAAGACCAATAATACAGACATACTAAACATATTTTTTTTAGCGTCTTTAGGGTTTTTACAGGTTAAGTTTTTTTGCATCATATCTTGGTCTAAACCAGTCATAGCAATGGTTATAAAAATTCCGCCAATAAAGTATTTCCAAAAATAAGTACTACTATTTACGTCATCAAAAAAGAACAATTGACTTTTTGATTTAAAAGATGCTTGGCTAAAAACCTCAGTTATAGACCAATCTAATTTATTTACAATTAAAAATATAGCTACAATTACAGAGGTTAACATAGCTAATGTCTGCAAGGTATCTGTCCAAACAATTGTTTTAATACCACCACGATTAGTATATAACCAAATTAATGCAATGGATATAACTACGGTTAACCAAAACGGAACACCTAATGTTTCAAAGACAATATATTGCATAGCTAAAGCCACTAAAAACAATCTAAAGGCAGCACCAGTAACACGAGATAGCAAAAAGAAAAAGGCACCAGTTTTATAGCTTACTATTCCAAAACGTTGTTCTAGATATTGATAAATAGATGTTACGTTAAGCCTGTAATATAAAGGTAGAAGTACTAGTAACACGATTAGATAACCCACAAAAAATCCAAAAACACCTTGCATATAGGCAAATTGTTGTCCTGCAATCAAGCCAGGAACAGATATAAAAGTTACACCAGATAGTGATGCGCCAATCATACCAAAAGCCACAACATACCAAGGCGATTGTTTTTTACCTTTAAAAAACACATCGTTTGAGTCGTCTTTACCTGTAAAATAAGAGATTAAAATTAGCACTCCAAAATAGGCTGCAATTAGTAATAGTATTTGTATTGAAGTCATAAAAGGGTTTTATCAGTGCCAAAGTACAAAATTACTAAAAAGCACTATAGTATATAATGCTTAAAGTTGTAAGTCTGATAATATTGATTTAAAATTAATAGTTATTATTAGTCTATTCTTAACAAAAATAAATTCGTGAATCATTAGTAAAAGCCTTAATTTTGTGGCTATGGAATTTTCTTCAAAACTTCTTGAAAACGCAGTAAACGAAATCTCGCAATTACCAGGTATTGGTAAGCGTACAGCATTGCGTTTAGCTTTGCATTTGTTACGACAACCTAAAGAGCATACACATAATTTAAGCAACGCCTTGCTACATATGGTAAATGATTTAAAACTATGTAAATCATGCCATAACATTAGTGATAACGAACTATGCGATATTTGTTCTAACCCATTAAGAAAGGATGATGTTGTGTGTGTTGTGGAGGATATTAGAGATGTGATGGCTATTGAAAATACAGCGTCACATAAAGGATTATATCACGTTTTAGGTGGTAAAATATCACCAATGGATGGTGTAGGTCCACATGATTTAAACATCCCTAGTTTGATTCAGAAAGTAAAAAGTGGACAGGTTAAAGAGTTGATTTTTGCTTTAAGCCCAACTATGGAAGGAGATACAACCAACTTTTATATCTACAAGCAAATTAAGGATTATAATATAGAAACATCAACGATTGCTAGAGGAATCTCAGTTGGTGATGAGTTGGAATATGCAGATGAAATTACCTTAGGACGCAGTATAATTAATAGAATTCCGTTTGAGTCTTCATTAAAATTATAATCTAATTAATGGAGCATCACTTAGCCATTTTATTGCCTCACTACAATAATATTGAAGGGTTAACTGCTACATTACAGTCGCTATTACCAGAAACAGAATCGTTTACACTAATTGTCATTGATGATGGTAGCACTAACCAGATGGAAGTAGATGAATTAATAGCTGCTTTTAAGTCTAAGTTGGATATTACATTAATAAAGCAAACAAAATGTCTTGGTGTAACTGCAGCATTAAATAATGGGTTAAGTTATATTCTCAAACAACCGCATTTTAAATATATAGCAAGATTAGACGCAGGAGATAAGTGTATTAATAACAGGTTTGCTAAGCAGGTCAAAGCATTACAAGCAAATGCAAGTTTAGGTTTAGTTTCTAGTTATGTGACCTTTGTAACGGTCAATAACACATTTTTATTTAACTTTAAACCACCTACAACTCATAGCAAATTACAACAAGCGATATATAAATACAATCCATTTATACATCCAGCTGTAATGTATAAAGTGGAAGTTGTTAAAACAATTGGGTTATATCCAGAAAATTATCCAGCTCTTGAAGATCATGCTTATTTTTTTAAAGTAATTAAACATTTTAAAACAATGGTACTGCCAGAGTTATTGCTAGAGTATGAGGTTAATCCAAATAGTATTTCTAATTTAAAAAGAAAGCAGCAAACTAAAAGCAGAATTAAACTACTTAAGGATAATTATAATTATACATTTACTGCAACTTTAGGTTTGGTCAGAGCTTTTGCGACTAGTCTAATACCTAAAACTATTTTACTATACTTTAAAAAAACTTTTTTTTATAAATAAATGAAAGTACTTACATTAAATAATGAAACTTTTGAAAAAGAGAGTCTCAAATTAATTTCTAAACTAGAAGTTAAACCAGATTTAGTTGTAGGTATAGTTAAAGGTGGAAGCTATGTTTTAGAAGCAATAAAAAAACATCCAACTATTAACGATGGTTTATTTGAGTTAATAACTTTACAAAGACAATCTACCAAAATAAAGCAGCGTTACTTAAAACCTTTTTTATCTGTATTACCTTATCGTATCTTAAATAAGCTTCGTGTTTTAGAGTCAACGCAGGTAACATCCAAAATTTCTAAAATAAATTTAAAACAGTTGCAAAATATTGTGTTAAAATTTGAAATAGAAAATACTAAAGCAAAATCAATAAAAAATATTCTTATTGTAGATGATGCAATAGATACAGGAAAAACTATGTTTATTGTAAAAAATAATTTGAAGCAAAAGTTTCCTGAGGCTAAAATAGAAATAGCAGTATTGACGTGGACTATCGATATTTCCATAGTAAAACCTGACTATTATTTATATAAAAATACATTACTAAGATTTCCTTGGTCCAATGATTATAAACAGCAATAAATCACATAAAAAAGTACTTGTAATGGACTTGGATGGTACGTTGTATAGCGTTAATACCTTTCATTTTTTTATCAAATATTTGGTGCGTTTTAGTTTAATAACTTTTAATGTAAAATTGCTTTTTACTCTTATAAAAGCCATGATTTTTAGAGTTTTTAGAGTTATTAATCATTCAAAAATGAAATTTATAATCTTAAAAGCTGTTAAGGGAAATGATAAAATAAACTGTAAGGCTTTTGTGTCTAGTTTGTCAAAATATAAAAATCAATTACAAATAATGGAAGGTGCCACTTTTGATATTAAAGTATTAGCAACAGCAGCACCAAACTGCTACTCAAAAATCATTGCTTTACAAGAAGGATTTGATGTTTGTTTGGCAACTAATACTCCAATAAATAACTATCAACAAGATTTTGAAAATGTAAAAGAAGTTAAAAAACAGTCTGTTATCAATTATTTACAATCATTAGGCATAGAACATGTGGATACTATTGTAACAGATCATTACGATGATTTACCTTTAATTAAGATAGCTAAGCAAGTAATTTTAGTAAATCCTAGTAAACAGACACAAAATATCCTGAAACAAAACCAAATATTTTTTAATATTGTATAATAAAAATGCTATTAACGTTTTTTTAAGTTGATGTTTTAAACTTATTTAATCGTTTGATTGATTTTTTTATTAATTTTGCAATTCAACACAGTAAAAAGACTATTAGATTATTAATATGGCAAGATTTGAACTTAAATTACCAAAAATGGGAGAGAGCGTTGCAGAAGCAACGATTACCTCATGGTTAAAAGAAGTTGGTGACACTATAGAAGCAGACGAGGCAGTTTTAGAAATTGCAACAGATAAAGTAGACAGCGAAGTACCTAGTGAGGTTGACGGTGTTTTAGTAGAAGTACTATTTAATGTGGACGATGTGGTTCAGGTTGGTCAAACCATAGCTATAATTGAAACAGAAGGAGAAGGAGACACTGCAACCGAAACTGTTAAGCAAGACAGTAGTCCTGCTCCAGAACCAGAAGCAGTAAAAGAAGTATCCAAAACGGTTGAAGTGGCGCAACAAGCAGCAGCTCCAATAGCATCAAACGATGATCGTTTTTATTCGCCATTAGTAAAAAATATGGCTAAAGCAGAAGGGATTTCACAATCAGAACTAGATGCAATTACTGGAACAGGAAAAGATGGTCGTGTTACAAAAAACGATATGGTTACTTATCTAGAAAATAGAAGTAGTCAACCAGCTAAAGCAGCAGCGCAACCTGCTACTTCAGCACCTGCACCAAAACAACAAGCTAAACCTCAGGCACCAATGCAAGTTGCTGCAGGAGACGAAGTTATTGAAATGACTAGAATGGGTAAATTAATTGCTCATCATATGGTAGAGTCTACTCAAACTAGTGCACACGTACAAAGTTTTATTGAGGCAGATGTTACTAATATCTGGAATTGGCGTAAAAAAGTTAAGGATAGTTTTGCAAAACGTGAAGGTCAAAACTTAACCTTTACTCCAATATTTATGGAAGCTATTGCTAAGGCATTACGCGACCATCCAATGATGAATATTTCTGTTCAAGGAGATAAGATTATCAAAAAGAAAAATATTAACCTTGGTATGGCTGCAGCTTTACCAGATGGTAATTTAATTGTTCCTGTTATTAAAAATGCAGATCAATTAAACTTAGTGGGTATGACTAAGCAAGTAAATGACTTAGCTGGACGTGCTAGAGATGGTAAGTTAGCACCAGATGATATCCAAGGTGGAACGTATACTGTAACTAACGTTGGTACGTTTGGAAGTATAATGGGTACTCCAATTATTAATCAACCACAAGTTGGTATTTTAGCTTTAGGAGCAATTCGTAAAGTCCCTGCAGTTATTGAAACACCAGAAGGCGATTTTATCGGAATTCGTTACAAGATGTATTTATCGCACAGTTATGACCATAGAGTTGTAAATGGAGCATTAGGAGGACAGTTTGTTAAATCTGTCAAAGATTACTTAGAATCTTGGGATAAAAACAGAGAGATTTAAATAACATAAAGTATTTTATAAAAAAAAGCACAATCATTTGATTGTGCTTTTTTGTGTTTAATTACATTAGGTTATAATAGTACGCATCTTATAAATGTGACCATAGCATGTAGGCTAAAAATAGCAGATGGACAAGTAATGTGATTTTGGCAAACCGTTTTAAATTTGGTTTATGTATCCAAATGGTAGAAACTATAGAGGTTAGTGTTAAAACAACTAACGTTATGTCTAGTTGGTTAATGTTTTTAAAAAGATTAAACCAACCGTTTAAAAAAGAAAGCTGTCTATCCGTTTGATTACTAATAGTATTAAAAACAAATATCCAGGCACCTATATAAGACACATTTAATAACGTGACTAAGCCAGAAAACAGTCTGTTAAGCCTCATAACTTATTTATTAGTTGTATTGTCGGTAATAATTTTTATTAATTGATCAGTATCAGATGTGTTTGTATTACTCAGGTCTACAGTAAACGTGTTGTCTATTTGGTGGACCGTTAAGTTATTATTTTCAAACGTATGATATTTAACTTTTGAAAAAGTCAATCGGTGTTCTTTAAAATAACTATTAATTCGAATAGTCATTCCTAATTTGTTCCATTGCACATAGTTTTTTCTAAAAACTTTATTCAAAAAATAAAGTGTAAAAAGCATGTATCCAAAACGTTGTATTCTTTTAGTCCAAACGTCATCAATTGCATCAATAGCTTGAAAAATAAAACCTGAAAAGATGCATAACAGGGCCACTATAAAAACAGTTTTAGATAACCACGAACTCTTAAAATTAGAAAGGTTGTCAAAGTATATTTTTTTCATACTAGGATAAGAATAATTAATTTAAAACCAATTAGGCAGCAGTTTTTGTTAATTTAGTCCTTCGCGTAAAGCTTGAATAAACTCGTCTAAACCAGTGATATTGTTGTAAAGTTTGTCTTCAATCTTTAAAATAGGGATCTGATTAAAGTCGCTTTTAGGCTTAATGGCTTTAAATTCTTCAATTATTTTATCATAATTTACGGTGTCCTTATCTAAATTGTATTCAGTGTAATTAATTTTGTTTTTTGTTAGTATGTGTTTAGCATCAGGACAAATTGTACAATCGTCTTTAGTATATAGAATGACGTTTTTGTTGTTTAATGCTCTGTCTAATTTAAAGTCTATTATTTCAAAGTCTTTATCAATTTCTAAACTGTAAGACACCTCGTTAACCACTAATATATAGGTGTATTTTCCTTCGGTATTATTTAGCTTTACCATCGTTAATACACGTTTTTTACTTTTACCAGGAATAGTCTCTAAAATCGGACGCTCACTACTACGTCTAAAATCATTAGTTTCAACTTTTAAAAAAACATCATAGGATATGGAGTCGGTATTTTCAATATAAAGCTCATAACGTTTTCCTTTTACCTCTTCTTTTAAAGAAACATGTTTGTGATTGTTTTGAGAATAAACAGTCATAGTAGTAAAAGTGATAAACAGCAGTATAAGGTTTCTAATCATTTTCAAAGTATTACAAAGTAAAAGTAACAGATTAGAATTATATTTGCATAAACCATACCAATAAATTCTTTTATGTCATTAAACTTAACAAAACCAATTTGCTTTTTCGATTTAGAAACTACAGGAGTCAATATTACCAACGATAGGGTCGTAGAGATTTCTATATTAAAAGTGTTTCCTAACGGAAATAAAGAGAGTAAAACCTGGTTAGTTAATCCAGAAATGCCAATTCCAGCTGTGGTGTCTGCAATTCATGGTGTTACAGACGAAAGAGTAGCCAACGAGCCTACATTTAAGCAATTAGCACCAGAGATTAATGCGATGATTAAAGATGCAGATTTAGCAGGCTTTAATTCTAACCGTTTTGATATTCCGCTTTTAGCGGAAGAAATGCTACGCGCAGATTTAGACTTTGACATGAAAGGTCGTGTTGCTGTAGATGTGCAAACAATTTTTCATAAAATGGAACAACGTACTTTAGGTGCAGCGTATAAGTTTTATTGCGATAAAAGTTTAGAAAATGCTCACACTGCAGAAGCAGATACATTAGCAACCTATGAGGTTTTAAAAGCTCAGGTAGAACGCTATGACGAGCTTGAAAATGACACGAAATTTTTAGCCGAGTTTAGCTCACGCAAAAAATTTGCTGATTTTGCAGGTTTTATAAGTTATGACAAGGAAGGCAAAGAAGTGTTTTCGTTTGGAAAGCATAAAGGTAAATTAGTAACAGAAGTCCTTGATAAAGAGCCTGGATATTTTGGTTGGCTGCTTAATGCAGATTTTCCGTTGTACACTAAAAAAGTGTTGACAGCAATAAAATTAAGAGCTTTAAATAATAAATTTTAAAATATGAAATTAATTTGTATAGGTCGTAACTACACAGATCATATCAAAGAATTAGAAAACGAAAAACCTACAGATCCAGTAGTGTTTATTAAGTCTGATAATGCCATACTTTTAAAAAAACAACCTTTTTTTATTCCAGATTTTTCAAACGATGTGCATCATGAAGTTGAGGTTTTAGTTAAAATAACAAAATTAGGAAAACACATTGATAAAAAGTTTGCACATAAATATTATGATCAACTAAGTGTAGGGATAGATTTTACTGCGCGTGATTTACAAAAACAATTAAAAGAAAAAGGTTTACCATGGGAAAAAGCTAAATCTTTTGATGGAGCAGCAGTGATTGGTGATTGGATTGATAAATCAGAATTTTCTGACGTCGATAATTTGAATTTTAGATTAGAAAAAAATTCAAGTGTGGTTCAAACCGCAAACACAAGCTTAATGTTGTGGAAAATTGACGAATTGATTGAATATGTGTCAAAATATTTTACTTTAAAGATTGGAGATATTATATTTACGGGAACACCTTCAGGAGTTGGCAAGGTAGTTGCCAATGATAAATTAAAAGGTTATCTAGAAGATAAAGAACTATTTTCTATAACAGTTAAATAATACATGGAACAATATTACAAACTTCATAGGCTAAAAGAATTAGCAGACGACGATCAAGAGTTTATTTTAGCTTTAGCTTCAACTTTTATAGATGAAGTACCAAGTGATGCTAAAGTGCTTAAATTAGCAGTAGAAAATAAAAATTATCTATTGACGTATCAAACAGCACACAAAATGAAACCTACAGTAGATATGTTTGAGTTAGGTATTTTAGACGATATAATTGAGGTGCAAGATTGGGGTAAATTTGAAAAAAAAGAGATCGATATTACTGATAAATTAAACATCGTTTTAGACGCTATTGATAAAGCAACTAACGAGATTATTCAAGATTTTAATTTATAATGCAAGCAGAAATAATTACTATTGGTGACGAGATTTTAATTGGACAAATAGTAGACACAAACTCAGCATTTATAGGTAAAGCACTAAACTCTATTGGTGTTTCTGTTTATCAAATAACCTCTATTCAAGATGATAGAGAGCACTTGTTAAAAGCGTTTGCTGAAGCAGAAAATAATGCAGATATTATCATTATAACAGGTGGATTAGGTCCAACCAAAGATGATATTACAAAACATACTTTAGCAGATTATTTTGAAGATACTTTAGTGCAAAATGATCAAGTTTTACAACACGTAGAACAATTATTTAAAAAGTATATCAATCAACCTATTTCCGAAATAAATAAAAAACAAGCATTAGTGCCAACTAAGGCAAAAGTGCTAATGAATAAGTTTGGGACAGCTCCAGGAATGTGGTTAGAAAAAGGAAACAAAACCTTTGTTTCTTTACCAGGTGTGCCATACGAGATGAAGGCTTTAATAGATAATGAAGTCCTTCCTAACTTAATCAAAAAATATAAGCGACCATACATTTTGCATAAAACTATACTAACTTATGGTTTAGGCGAAAGCATTATAGCAGAACGTATAGAAGCAATAGAAGACACACTTCCAAAACATATTAAATTAGCCTATTTACCAAGTTTAGGTAAAGTAAGATTGCGTTTGTCAGGAAAAGGAGAGGACGAAGCTAATTTAGCGTTGGATATTCAGTCTCAAATAGATAAAATACTACCATTAATTCAAGATGTTTTTGTTGGATTTCAAGATAACGATGAAGGTTTAGAGCAAAGTATCGCTAGGCAATTAACAAAAAAAGGACAAACATTAGCGTTAGCAGAAAGTTGTACAGGTGGAAAATTAGCCGAACAATTTACGTCACATGCAGGCGCATCAGCATTTTTTAAAGGCGCAATTGTTAGTTATGCCACACAGACTAAAATTGATCTTTTGGGTGTGTCAGAAGAGGTTATAAATCAGAAATCTGTGGTCAGTTTAGAGGTTGCAGAAGCTATGGCAACCAATATTAGAAAAATAATTAAAACAGATTATGCTGTTGCTACAACAGGTAATGCTGGACCAACAAAAGGAGACTCAGACGCAGAGGTTGGAACAGTTTTTATAGCAATAGCTTCAAAAAACGGAGTAAAAGCTTACGAATTTAACATGGGAAACCATAGAGAACGCGTAATAAATAAAACAGTAAATAAGGCTTTAGAGTTGCTTCAAAAAGAAATTTTTGAAAATTAATTATTTAGCTATTGCCAAATAGTAAATAATTAGTATATTTGCACCTCGATTTTTAATAACATATTTTTAAAGTTATAAAGTAATGTCAAGAGTTTGTGAACTTACAGGAAAGAAGGCGATGGTTGGAAACAACGTGTCTCACGCGATGAATAGAACAAAGCGTACATTTGATGCTAATTTGATAAAAAAGCGTTTTTATCTTCCAGAAGAGGATAAGTGGGTAACTTTAAAAGTTTCTACATCAGCATTAAAAACAATCAACAAAATTGGTATTGCTGCTGCTTTGAAAAAAGCTAGAGCAAACGGATTTATAAAATAATTACCCAATTAGGTAAATTAAAGTATTATGGCAAAGAAAGGTAATAGAGTACAAGTAATATTAGAGTGCACAGAGCATAAAGAGTCTGGAAAGCCAGGAACGTCTCGTTATATTACAACGAAGAACAAAAAGAACACTCCTGATAGAATGGAAATTAAAAAATTCAATCCTATCTTGAAGAAAATGACCGTACACAAAGAAATTAAATAATATTCCCTTAAAGGAATACTAAAACATATAAGTCATGGCAAAGAAAACCGTAGCATCTTTACAGACATCGTCTAAAAGATTATCAAAAGCAATTAAAATGGTGAAATCTCCAAAAACTGGAGCTTACATGTTTGTTGAGTCAATCATGGCACCAGAATTAGTAAAAGATTTCTTAGATAAGAAATAATTTTACTTTATTTTAATATAGTATTAAGCTGCTTACCTTTGGAAAGTGGCTTTTTTGTTTTTAAAATATTACGTTACTTTACATTATAAAAATATGACAATGTAGCAGTCTGATAAATTAGGCTTCATAATTGTTATGTTGGTAATAATATTAAGTGATTTATGTAATAACATACGCTTTATTTAAAGTTGTAAAATATACTTTTATAAGGGATTGTGTCACATGTAATTATTACTGTATATTAAACCTGGATTCCTTTTTAGGAATCAGTACATAAACAAAAACAATAATTTGAAATGAGTTTTTTTAAAAAAATATTTTCTTCAGAAAAAAAAGAAACCTTAGATAAAGGCTTAGAAAAATCTAGTACAAGCTTTTTAGGTAAATTAAGTAAAGCTGTTGCTGGAAAGTCTAAAGTGGATGATGCAGTTTTAGATAATTTAGAAGAAGTATTGGTCTCAAGCGATGTTGGTGTTAATACCACTTTAAAAATAATAGAGCGTATTGAAGCTAGAGTATCCAAAGATAAATATCTTGGTACAGATGAGCTTAATAGAATACTTAGAGAGGAGATTGCAGGCTTATTGTCAGAAACTAATTCTGGAGAGGATACAGACTATAAAATTCCGCAATTACCAAAACAACAAGATGGATCTAAAACACCTTATGTTTTAATGGTTGTTGGTGTTAATGGTGTTGGTAAAACGACAACCATTGGTAAATTAGCTTATCAATTTAAAAAACAAGGATTAAAAGTAGTTTTAGGAGCAGCAGATACATTTAGAGCAGCAGCTATTGACCAATTACAAGTTTGGGCAGATCGTGTAGATGTACCTATGGTACGTCAAGATATGGGAAGTGACCCAGCTTCAGTTGCATTTGATGCTTTACAGTCAGGTGTTAATCAAAATGCAGATGTCATTATCATTGATACAGCAGGACGTTTACATAATAAAATCAATTTAATGAACGAGTTAACAAAAGTTAAACGTGTCATGCAAAAAGTGGTTGGAGATGCGCCACACGACGTATTATTAGTTTTAGATGGTAGTACTGGTCAAAACGCTTTTGAACAAGCTAAACAGTTTACAGCAGCAACAGAGGTTACAAGCCTTGCGGTTACTAAATTAGATGGTACAGCTAAAGGTGGTGTTGTAATTGGTATTAGTGATCAGTTTCAAATTCCGGTTAAATATATTGGTGTAGGAGAGGGTATTGAGGATTTACAAGTCTTTAATAAGTTTGAGTTTGTAGATTCTTTTTTTAAATAGTGTAGATTATTTAAGGTTTAAGCGATAGTGTCAGACCTAATAATTTTCATCTTTAATTAAAAACAGCATTAAGCTTAAACCATAAGTCATTGTCGTAATCTGATAAAGCAAAATTAGAATCATCAGCTGCTTGACCCATTCTAACAATTACCAAGTCTTTACTTGGTACTATATATAACTTTTGATCGTTTTTACCTAAAGCGCAGTACATATCTTGTGGAGCATTAGGTATTAAATAACCATTAAATTGGATTTGAGATTGTGGTAAATTAAAACTTGATTTACCATTAAGCCACCATAAATAACCATAGGCTTGATTAATATCTTGAGACGTGTTAGTCG
Source organism: Olleya marilimosa CAM030 (assembly GCF_000518485.1). Classification (GTDB taxonomy): domain Bacteria; phylum Bacteroidota; class Bacteroidia; order Flavobacteriales; family Flavobacteriaceae; genus Olleya; species Olleya marilimosa. The sequence goes on from NZ_JADR01000005.1 coordinate 141,834, forward strand.
CTTGATTTAAAAAATCTTGAGAGATAATTTGATTGTTTTCCCAGCGACCATTTGCATAAATCATTAAACCAAATCTAGCCATACTTCTGGTGTTACTCCAATAAACACTTAAATTGTCTAAATCAATCCATTGTCCTGTCATTCCTATTTTATCTTTTAAATGTTCAGTAAAATAATCGGACCAATTTGTATTGCTAGCCTGTGACACAATATCCTGTAACTTGACATAAACGTTGTGATATGCCCAACGAGTACCAGCATCTGCAACATATTGTAAATTGTTGGGTGTTACATCATCTCCTAAACTATCATCTAGTCCAGAGGTCATTGATAAAAGATGTCTATTGGTAATTAAGTTTTCTTGTTCTAAATTTAGACTAGTCCATTGTGTACCAATATAATCCGATACTTTATTGTTAATATTTAATAGACCTTGATCTTGAGCAATACCAGTAGTAATAGCAGTCAATGTTTTACCTGCACTAGCCCAATACCAGATAGAGTTTTCGTTATGTCCATTATAATACTGTTCCCACGCAATTTTTCCTTGGTGTAAAATTATAAACGATTTGGTGTTTGTGTCTTCTAAAAATGAAGATAATTCAGCTAAAGCAGAAGTATTCCATTGCAACTCTGAAGGAGTTTTAGTTTCCCAAGTATTACTATTTATAGGAGGGAAATATATGTTTTGCGTGGTAGGATTTTCAATTAAAATAGTATCATCTTTTGATGAGCAACTTAATATAATTATAGATAGTAAACTTAAAGTTAAATAAATTGGTTTCATACTATAGTTTTTTATTTAGACCAATATAAATCATAATGGTTTAATATCTGTTATATTAAAATTAGATAGTATCTTTGCAGTCCAAAAATGAGGTATGAGAACAAAGTCACTTAAAAAGAACAAAATCAACGTTATAACCTTAGGTTGTAGTAAAAACGTTTATGATAGCGAAGTCCTAATGGGACAATTAAAAGCTAACGGAAAAGAAGTTGTGCATGAAGAGGAAGGTAACGTAGTAGTAATTAACACTTGTGGTTTTATTAATAATGCCAAAGAGGAGAGTGTTAATACAATCTTAGAGTACATGCAGAAAAAGGAAGATGGCGAGGTTGATAAAGTATTTGTTACAGGATGTTTAAGTGAGCGTTACAAACCAGAATTACAAAAAGATATACCTAATGTAGACCAATATTTTGGAACTACAGAGTTGCCAGGTTTACTTAAGGCTTTAGGTGCAGATTACAAACATGAGTTAATAGGAGAGCGTCTTACTACGACACCAAAAAACTACGCTTATTTAAAAATTGCTGAAGGTTGTGATAGACCATGTAGTTTTTGCGCTATTCCATTAATGAGAGGTAAGCATAAGTCCACACCAATAGAAAATCTAGTTACAGAAGCTGAAAAATTAGCAGCAAATGGAGTTAAAGAGTTAATTTTAATTGCTCAAGATTTAACGTATTACGGTTTAGATTTATACAAAAAACGAAACTTAGCAGAGTTACTTGAAAACTTAGTTAAAGTTGAAGGTATTGAATGGATTAGATTACATTATGCTTTTCCAACAGGTTTCCCAATGGACGTATTAGATTTAATGAAGCGTGAGCCTAAAATTTGTAATTATCTAGATATCCCATTACAGCATATAAGTGACGATTTATTAAAAAGTATGCGTCGTGGTACTACTAAAGAAAAAACAACAAATCTTATTCATCAATTCAGAGCAATTGTTCCAGAAATGACTATCAGAACAACATTAATTGTTGGATATCCAGGCGAAACTGAAGCACATTTTCAAGAGTTAAAACAATGGGTTAAAGACATGCGTTTTGAGCGTTTAGGTTGTTTTACCTATTCTCATGAAGAAAACACACATGCTTATAACTTAGAGGACGATGTACCACAAGAGGTCAAGCAAGATAGGGCTAACCAAATAATGGAAATTCAATCTCAAATTTCTTGGGAGTTGAATCAAGAAAAAATTGGAGAGACTTTTAAGGTGGTTATTGACCGTAAAGAAGGTACTTATTTTGTTGGTCGTACAGAGTTTGATAGTCCAGATGTAGATAACGAAGTACTAATCGATGCTACTGATACGTATTTAAAAACTGGAGAATATTATAACATTAAAGTTACAGAAGCTGAAGATTTTGACCTTTATGGTGAGTTAGTAAAAGCTTAAATTAAGGTATTCAAAATAAAACAATTTGAATGTTAAGCCTAAAAAAGTATATTTACAAAAACTAAACAAACCAAAAAAATGAAAAAATCAGTATTAAAAACAGTCGTAGTAGCTTGCTTTTTTATGTTAACAGCTTGTGGAGGAGGTGGACCTGAAAGTGCTACAATTAGCTTTTTAGAGGCTATGTATTCTGGAGATTTTGAAACAGCTAAAAAACATGCAACTACAGACACAAAATCTATGTTGTCTATGTTAGAGTCCTTTGGTGCTAAGGATCAATTTGCAGATAAGATGAAAGAAGCTGATATTACTTTTAAAGTAGTTGACTCTAAAATTGATGGAGATAAAGCAGTTTGTACTGTTAAAATGTCAAGCAGCCAAGACGAAAAAGACCAAGATATGCCAATGAATCTTGTAAAAGTTGATGGCAAATGGTTGGTAAGTATGGATAAAGAGTCTATGAATAAAGAAGGCTTAGATAAAGCTAATAAAGAAACAGGAAATCCTGATATGGAGTCTGATGACGACATGGATGAGGAGATGATTGAGGAAGAAGATTATGAAGCTGCTGAGTAAATGATAAAAACAACTATTAAGATATCACTAGTTCTAGTCGTTATTTTTATAGCATACAAATTTTTTAAAGACGATTCAAACAGACCGTATGAATCGTCTTTTTTATATAAATTATCTTCAGGAGAAAAAAAACAACTTCAAACAGGAGATATTATTTTGCGACGTGGTTACGGATTTGTTAGCACCATGATTTCTAAAATGATGAATGAAGACTATGATGTCACGCATCTTGGTGTTGTTATCAAGCAGAATGATAATTTAAAAATTGCACATGCGCTGTCAAGTAGCGTGTCTAATCAAGATGGTTTGCGTTTGCAAGCTATAGATTCATTTGTACATAACTCTCATGATAGCACTATTTTGGTAACTCGATTAAAAAATATTGATGTTTTAAAACAAGATAAAATTGTAAAGCAAATAGAGTATTACTACAAAAAACAATTACCCTTTGATCATAGTTTTAATTATAAAGATACGACTGAGCATTATTGCTCTGAGTTAATTTGGCGTATTTATGAGCATAATTTAAAAATTCTAAATGTAGCAGATAGTCTTACAGATCAGCAAAAATATAATACACTTAAAACCTTTTACGACCCAAATTATTTTGATATTATTATCAACCACCAAAAGTAAAAGTACCTAGTTTTTTTCAACTTGCCTTTTAATCTTTTTAATGGCAGTTTCAATAGATTTTTCAGGTTCAATAATATTGTATTCTCCCCAAAAATCTGGATCACTAAAGCCAGACACCTGATCCTGTAAAATACTGTTTGATTTAAGTTTTTTAGTTTGTTTGTTGGTTAATAAATCTTTATTAATATTCCAATCTGTTATAGCCATTTCACTTTGTAAAGTGTATCTGCTGTTAAACCATCGGTTATCCCAGTTCACCTTGAACGATATTAATATATTACTGTAAGCAAAGTACCATTTGCCATTTTTTGTTCTGTAATTTACCTTATAGGAAGCTTCAGTTGGATATACATTAGCTTTTCTAGGTTTTTTACGTACAAATAATTTGGTCGCTTCTACTTGGTTTTCAACATTTAATTTATATACAGCACTAGTTAATGCATAATTGTTTGCATCAATGTACAGTGTGCCATAGTATAAAGGTCTGTATACATTTTCTTTTTGTTTAAAATTTACTACATATACCAATTGATTATCAACCTGAGTAGATCTGCCAAAAGTAAACGTGTAGTCACTCAGCGTTTCATCATTAAAAATGTATTCAGGATATTTAATAATATCTGTATGAAGACTGCTAAAAGGACCACCTTGAATTTTAAGGGCTATGGTATCTAATCTAGAGTAATCTGTGTTTTTTCTAGCTTTAATTAAGGTGATTTGGTCATTTTTACTAGATTTATAAGACGATTTATCAATGCTTACAATTGCCTCAGATAATGATGCATTTCTATTACGTTTTTTTATGGTTTCTCTATAAAAACCAGTCATAAAAACTGTTTCTGTTGCATAGTTTTCTCCTTTAAGGGCTAAGGCTTTTTCAACTAATTCTTTAGCGTCTTTAGGAGCAACAATGTCAATAGCAGCTAATACTGTTGCAGCTTGCTGTAAATATATTTTAGTGTCAGTTGGTTTAAAATTGGATAAAGCAACTTCTAATTTTTGATACCCTAAATAAGATATGGTAACCGTATTTTGTAGCAAGTTTTCCGGAACTTTTAATAAAAATTCTCCATCACTATTGGCAATAGTACTAACGTTAGAGTTTGTAATTATTAAGTCTGCTAAAGCTAAAGGACTGTTTGTGTCTTTATCTAAAACAATACCTTTAAATTCTGTAACATTTTGACCAAAACTAATGGAGCAAGTAATAAGTATTATTAAGGCTAAATAGTGCTTTAAATTAAAAGTTAATTGGAGAGAATTCACTGATGTTATATTTGTGGATTATCTTATAAAGTTACTCAAATTTCAACACTTTACTCTAGGGTTTTATGTTAATTTTAAGACATAATAAAGGGTAAACTGCCTTATCTTTACAGCAGATTAATTTGCAACTATGCCAACAGATTGTATACCATTTAAAGAAACAGGATATTTTTCTCAATTAATTTGTGATTATTTAGCTGAAGCTGAATCACTAAAACCGTTTTATAATAGGTTTCCAAGTATTGAAAACTTTAAAGATCAGATAAAGCAAAAACAAGAAAACTTCTCGCAAAAAAATAGAAGTGTTTTAGTAAAAACATTGCAAGAGCAATACAATCTGTTACAAACTTCAGAAGCTACAGATACTAATATTAGGTTGTTAGCAGACAACAAAACCTTTACAATTACGACAGGTCATCAGCTTAATTTATTTACAGGGCCTTTATATTTTTTGTATAAAATTGTATCAACAATAAATCTAACTAAGCAATTAAAAATACAATATCCCGAATATAATTTTGTGCCAATCTATTGGATGGCTTCAGAGGATCATGATTTTGAAGAAATAAATTATTTTAATTTTAAAGGAAAAAAAATACGCTGGAACAAAAATGCATCAGGAGCAGTTGGTGATATAGATACTAATGGATTAGCTGACGTTTTAGACCTTTTTGCTAAAGAGTTAGGTATTGGCAATAATGCAAAATATTTAAAATCATTATTTGAAAATGCCTATTTAAAACATGATAATTTAGCGCAAGCCACACATTATTTGGCAAATGCTTTATTTGGAGAGCATGGTTTGGTAATTATAGATGCTAACAATAAAGATTTAAAAACATTATTTATACCTCAAATTAAAACAGAGTTATTTAATAATACATCATTTCAAAAAGTTACAGAAACATCAAAACACTTAAGTCAAATATCAGAAAATTATTCAATACAAGTAAATCCTAGAGATATAAATCTATTTTACATCACTAAAAATGTAAGAGAACGTATTGTTTATAAAGATCAAAAATATACTGTTTTAAATACGACATTTTCGTGGACTAAGGAACAACTATTAAAACATGTAGAAGAAGCTCCAGAACGTTTTAGCCCTAACGTGATCATGCGTCCTTTATACCAAGAAGTTATTTTACCAAATTTATGTTACATAGGTGGAGGCGGAGAGTTAGCGTACTGGTTTCAGTTAAAAGCTAATTTTGAAGCCAATAACATTGCTTTTCCAATATTATTATTACGTAATTCAGTATTAATAAAAACAAAACAGCAAGCAGATAAACTTAATAAACTAGGCATTTCTAATAAAGATTTGTTTTTAAAACGTGATAGTTTTATAAATAAAAAAGTAAGAGAAATTTCTAATATTGATATTGATTTTTCAGAACAAGTTAAACACCTGAAATCACAATTTGAGTCACTTTATAAACTCGCAGAATTGACAGATCAGTCTTTTGTAGGTGCAGTAGCCTCTCAAGAAAAAAAGCAAATTAATGGCTTAGTACACTTGGAAAAAAGATTGCTTACCGCTCAAAAAAGAAAACTAAAAGATCAAGTCGAGCGGATGACAGATTTACAATATCAGTTGTTCCCAAATTATAGTTTGCAAGAGCGTAACATCAATTTTTCAGAATTATATTTAGAATTTGGTACGGATTTAATACCTCAGTTAATTAAAAATTTAAAACCTTTGCAAGGTCAATTTTTAATTCTTGAATTATAAGCCATGCATAAAATAGATTTAGATTTAGTTGAAATGACGCTTGACGTCATGAAATATACTATTGATCGTATTTCAAAAACCGAAGACGTTATTGGTAAGCCTCAAAAAGCCGAAACTTTAAAGGCACTTGTAGGAGAAACAGTGACAAACAAGGGTATTGGTGGCGAGACAGCTTTTAACCTATGGAAGCAACATTTAATGCATGCCAATGTAAAAATTGACCATCCACGTCACTTAGCATTTGTACCAGCATCTCCAACTAGAGCGTCCATTTTATTTGATTTGGTAACCTCTGCATCAAGCATTCATGGTGCCTATTGGATGGAAGGAGCAGGAGGTATTTTTTGCGAGAACGAAGCTATGAAGTGGATTGTGTCCTTAACAGGATTACCACAAGGGGCTTTTGGTGTATTTACTAGTGGTGGTACTGCAGCAAACCTATCTGCAATTGTAACAGCTAGAGAGTATTGGAGAAGTCTAAACGACGACAATAAAAATAGAAAAGGCTTAATAATTACCTCAATTGGCGCGCATTCTTCTATTAAAGCTATGGCTAAAGTTGTAGATGTGGATGTGTTGTTGGTAGATACAGAAGACCGTTTAAAAGGTAGCGCATTACAACATACAATAGATAATTTAACACCACAACAAAAACAACGTCTATTTGCTGTGGTGGCAACAGGAGGAACAACAAATGCAGGAATTATTGACGATTTAGATGGTGTAGCTACTATCTGTCAAGCAGAAAACCTATGGTTTCATGTTGATGCTGCATATGGAGGAGGTGCTTTAGCTGCAGATTCTGTTAGACACTTATTTAACGGAATTGAAAAAGCAGACAGTATTACCATTGATCCGCACAAATGGATGTTTTCTCCATACGATTGTGGTGCAGTAATATATAAGCAACCAGAATTAGCTAAAAAAGCGCACGCACAAGAAGGTTCCTATTTAGATATTTTTAAAGACGAAGGAGCACATGGTTTTAACCCAACAGATTATCAAATACAATTAACACGTCGTGTACGTGGATTACCTCTATGGTTTAGTCTAGCTACTCATGGTACAGATAGATATAAAGAAGCTGTAGAGCGTGGTTTAGAGTTAGCAACTATAGCAGGTCAATTAATTAAAGAGATGGATCATGTCGAGTTGGTTAGAGAGCCAAGTCTATCATGTGTGCTTTACAGACGTAAAGGTTGGACACCAAATGATTACAGAGATTGGACCTTTAAAAATCATGACAAAGGCTTTGCATTAGTAACACCAACCAAATGGAAAACAGGTGATAGTTTTGAAACCGTTTCGCGTTTTTGCTTTATAAATCCAGATACAACAACTCAGGATATTAAAGCAATTTTAGAGTCAATGAAATAGTATTTGTTAATTGTTAAAAAAATAGTGTAAATTTCATAAATCATAAATAGTATTTATCAATGCAATTACTATTTTTGTGCATGCAACACGATAAAGTACTTATTTTAGATTTCGGATCGCAATACACACAACTAATTGCGCGCAGAGTTAGAGAGCTTAACATCTATTCCGAAATACACCCATTTAACAAACCACCAAAAAACGTAGACGATTACAAGGCAGTAATACTTTCTGGTAGTCCAATGTCTGTAAGATCAGAGGATGCTTTTCATCCTGACCTATCAGAGATTAGAGGCAAAAAACCAATGTTAGCTGTTTGTTATGGTGCGCAATATTTAGCACATTTTTCTGGAGGTGAAGTAGCCGAATCTAACACACGTGAGTATGGTCGTGCCAACTTAAGTTTTGTGGAAGAGGATGCTTTTTTTAACGGAATTTCTATTGGAAGTCAAGTATGGATGAGCCATAGTGATACTATAAAAAGTTTACCTACAAATGGTAAATTACTAGCTAGTACACACGATGTGCAAAATGCAGCTTTTAAGATAGAAGGCGAAACCACTTATGCCATTCAATTTCATCCAGAAGTATACCACTCTAAAGACGGTAAACAATTACTAGAAAACTTTTTAGTAAACATAGCCAATGTAAATCCAGATTGGACACCAAATGCATTTGTGCAAGAAACCGTTGAGGATTTACAAGCAAAACTAGGTGAGGATAAAGTCGTTCTAGGATTATCAGGTGGAGTAGACTCTTCAGTAGCAGCCATGTTATTGCACAAAGCAATAGGTAAAAACCTATACTGCATATTTGTAAATAACGGATTATTACGTAAAAACGAATTCTCTGATGTATTAGAGCAATACAAAGGAATGGGCTTAAACGTAAAAGGTGTAGACGCTTCGGCACGCTTTTTGGATGCATTAGCAGGACTGAGTGATCCAGAGAAAAAACGTAAAGCTATTGGTAACGCATTTATCGAAGTTTTTGACCAAGAAGCACACTTAATTGAAGATGTAAAATGGTTAGCACAAGGGACAATTTATCCAGATGTGATAGAAAGTGTAAGTGCAACAGGAGGACCAAGTGCAACTATAAAAAGTCATCATAATGTAGGTGGATTACCAGACTACATGAAACTTAAAATTGTAGAGCCACTTCGTGCTTTGTTTAAAGATGAAGTAAGACGTGTAGGTGCAAGTATGGGTATGGATAAAGACCTATTAGGACGTCATCCATTTCCAGGACCAGGTTTAGCAATTAGGATTTTAGGTGACATCACAGCAGAAAAAGTACGTATCTTACAAGAAGTAGATGCAGTATTCATAAACGGATTACGCGACGCAGGATTATACGATAAAGTATGGCAAGCAGGTGCTATTTTACTACCAGTAAATAGTGTAGGAGTAATGGGAGATGAGCGTACTTACGAGAAGTGTGTAGCACTAAGAGCTGTAGAAAGTACAGATGGTATGACTGCAGATTGGGTAAATTTACCATACGAGTTTTTACAAAAAACAAGTAACGATATAATAAACAAAGTAAAAGGCGTTAATAGGGTAGTGTACGACATTAGCAGTAAGCCACCAGCAACTATTGAGTGGGAATAATAACCGCTTTTTTAATGCATGTATAATAAGTAGGGCGTTACCACAAGGGTCGCGTTTTTCGTTATATCTTTTTTTTGCCATATATGGCAGCAAAAAAAAGGATGCCACTACAACCGCTAACGCAGTTTGAAACGTATAAATAACATATGAGAAAATTAATATATATCCTAAGCGTAGTCTTATTGTTTGGCTGTGTTTCCGCGAAAGCGCAAAATTACAAAACGCATAAAGTGCAATCTGGAGAAACTATAGAGCAAATTGCTGCAAAATATAGTGTCACAAAATCTCAGATTTATGCATTAAATCCAGATGCAAGAAAAGAAGTAAAAGTAAATTCGGTATTAATAATACCAAATGGTAAAGCAGTACAAGCAACACCAACTTTAACAGAAGTTAAAACTTTAGATGGATTTAAAACACATAAAGTAAAGCGTAAAGAAACATTATATAGCTTATCTAAAAAGTACAATGTAGAGCAGGAGGAAATTAAAAAGCATAATCCAGATTTATACGCCAATAATTTGCGTAAAGGAGATAAAATTAATATTCCACTTTATAAAGTAACTAATACAGTAGTTGAGGCTAAATTGGCAACAAAAAGTTATACCGTAAAACCAAAAGAAGGTAAATGGCGTATTGCTTACCAATATGGTATAACAGTACAAGAGTTGGAAGATTTAAATCCTGATATGTCAGCTGTTTTACAACCAGGAGACATTATAAACGTTCCTAATTTAGAAGTAGAGGAAGTTAAAACAATCGATGAAAAATACAGTTATTATACTGTTTTAAAATCTGAAGGATTTTACAGATTAAAATTAAAAACTGGATTAGAACAGGAACAATTAGAGCAATTAAATCCAGAGCTTTTAACGACAGGGTTAAAAGAAGGTATGGTTTTAAAAATACCATTTGATGCTAATGTTAGAGCAAAAAATGAAGGCTTAGGTATCACTTTAGCAGGAGAGAAGTTATATACATCAGACTTAACAACACGTGATCTTGATACCCAAACTAAGCACATAGCAATTATGCTACCTTTTAAATTAAGTAAGGTAAATGCAGACTCGGTTTATGATGCAAAAAAACTGATAAAAACTGATCCTTATGTAAGTACTTCTTTAGATTTTTATTCTGGTGTAAAAATAGCTATAGATAGTTTAGCAACTTTAGGTGTAAACCTTAAAGTAGATGTTTACGACACTGAAAACAGAGAAAGTAAGGTTGTAACTTTATTACAATCTAATAATTTTGACGATGTAGATGTGGTTATTGGACCAGTTATGCCTAAACTATTTAATACAGCAGCAGCCACTTTAAAAAGTAGAAAAATACCATTAGTATCTCCAATTACAAAAACGGTAGACTTACAGGAAAATGTGTTTCAGTCTAGACCAGACGAATCATTGTTAAAAGATAAACTTTTAAATTATTTTCAAACAGACAGCACATCACACTTTATTATTGTGTCTGATATGAAAAACAAAGCTACAGCAGATGCACTTAAGGTGTCTTTCCCTAAAGCTGCTATGGTAAAATCTAGAAAAGTGTCAAAAACAGGAGCAGATGCTTATTACGTATTTGATCAGGATATGGTTAATGTGTTAAAACCAGGTAAGAATATTGTCTTTTTAGAAACTGAAAATGCAGGATTTGTATCTAATGTTTCTAGTATTTTAAATTCTAAAATTAAACCAAACATGTCTGTAGTTTTAACTACAACAGACAAAAACAATGCGTTTGAGGACGATGAGGTTAGAAGCACACACTTGTCTAATTTAGGGTTTACCTATGCATCTATTAATAAATCTTTTAGTGAAGATGAAAATAATAGTTTTGCAAAACGTTATAAAGCTATTTATAATGAATCACCAAATACTTATGCTGTAAGAGGGTTTGATTTAACAATGGATGTTGTTTTACGTTTAGTTACTTCAGAGGATATTTATACCTCTGTAAATGAGACACCAATAACATCTTATGTCGAAAATAAATTTGCTTATAAAAAGAAGTTATTTGGAGGATATTATAACAATACAGTGTACATTGTTAAATACCAAGATTTAAAAATAGTAGAAGTAAAAAATTAAAAATAAGTCAGTAGTTTTTAGCAATTATGTTTAAATACGTATTAATATTCATAAGTTTTTTCTTGTTACATAGTGATGTAATGGAAGAAATGTCATGGAGTGAAAACTACAAACTAAGTTGGGATGATTTTAAAGGACAGCCTAATCAAGATACAGATGCTGTTGCAGTAACAGCATCTGGTATTACCTTTAGTTATTCTATTAACAAGCGTGATGATAAAGTTTATGGTTTTAAAACATTAGTTAAAGCCTTTTTTTATCCAGAACATTCTTGGTGTAAATCAGATCAAGTAGATACGCATGTTTTAGGACACGAGCAATTACATTTTGATATTACAGAGTTGCATGCAAGGTTATTTAGACAACGCATTGCAGCATTAAAACCACATGAAGGTTTAGCTAAAACACTTCAAGATATGCATAGTGCTATTGATAGCCAATTAGCAGAGATGCAAAATACTTACGATGTACAAAGCGAATATTCAATTAACGTAGATGGTCAAAAAAAATGGAAGGACAGTATTGCTGTTCGACTAAAGGCTTTAAATAAGTTTAAATCTAAAGGATAATTTGCTTCAACCAGATAAAGAATTTTTAATAAAATTGGCACATACCAAAATGCCTTTTGGTAAGTATAAAGATCGTTTCTTGATAGACTTACCAGAGTATTATATTGTTTGGTATCATAATAAAGGTTTTCCTAAAGGAAAATTAGGAGAGATGTTAGAAACCATTTACACAGTTAAGTTAAATGGATTGGAAGACTTAATCCGAAATATCAAAAAACAATATCCTAAATAGAGTATTCTTATACTTTCAAGAGCCTCAACATTATTATTCATTGGGTTCTATATGAATAAGCACATGTCCTAAATTTGGAATTTGTTCTCGTAAATAATCTTTTAAGTTGTGAGAGATGTCGTGTCCAATTTTTACTGAAATGTTACCATCCACAATAGCATGTAAATCTACATTAAACTTCATACCAGCTTTACGTATAAAACATTTTTCGGTACCCAAGACACCTTCTACTTTCAAGGATTGTTCTCTAATATCAATAATAAGTTCATCATAAACTTGCTCATCCATGACTTCACCTAAAGCAGGTCTTAAAATTAAATAGCTGTTATATAAAATAAAGGCAGAAGCAAATAATGCTGCCCAATCATCAGCAGTTTCGTAACCTTTACCAAATACTATTGCTATAGAGATACCTATAAATGCCATCACTGACGTTATAGCATCGCTACGATGGTGCCAAGCGTCTGCTTTTAATGAGGAGCTATGAGTTTGTTTACTCTTTTTTATTACAATCTGAAACGATATTTCTTTCCATATAATAATTACACCCAATACAATTAGTGTCCATGATTTAGGCGTTTTATGAGGCGTTAGTATATTATTAATACTTTCTGATGCAATTATAGTAGCAGATACCACTAAAAAGGCTACAACAGCAAAAGTGATTAAAGGTTCAATTTTCCCATGACCATAAGGATGATTTTCATCTGCAGGACGTTTAGCATATTTAAAACCAAATAAAACTAATAGTGAAGCAAATATATCTGTTGTAGACTCAATTGCATCTGCAATTAATGCATAAGAATTACCAAAAACACCTGCAAGTCCTTTAATAAGTGCAAGCAGTGTGTTTCCGATAATACTAAAGTAAGTTGTTCGTATTGCAGTTTGCTCGTTAGTCATTGTTTTTTTGATGCATTTAAAATCTGATAACCTTACTAGGGTTCGTTTAGACACAATATATAAATAATATCAGTATTAGCTATAAGTGTAAGCATCAATTTTAACTAACTAACCCTTTTAAGTTTTAGCGGTAATGATTGACTTTTTATGTCTTCCCCAAGCAACAAATATTGCTAGTAAAAATAAAACAAAATTCATTCCTATTGCCGAAAACTCTCCTCTAACACCATGAAAAATTGCAGCTAACAGCATTACTATTGCTAAGCCAATTGCAGCCCAAATAGTTAAAAAAGGTTTAATACGAAGTATAGAAGGTAAAATTATTCCCAATCCACCTAAAAATTCACTTAAACCTATAAACCTAACTAATCCAGTAGGAGTAGAGTTAACCCAAGGAAGTGATTGAGCTAAGGTTTCAATAGGTTGAGAAATTTTCATTACACCTGCCATTAAAAACATAATAGCTAGTAATCCTTGAGCAATCCATAGCGATATATGTATTGCTTTGTTGTTTTTTTGATCTGTCATTGTATTTATATTAGTTTAATACAGCAAAATTGCAGTAAAGCATGACTAATAAAAATAAGATACCTTAAGAAATAAGTTAAGTTTAGTTTTTAGCAATCTTACGTCTAATATCACTTAAATATTCTGGTGTGACACCAATATATGAAGCTATAAGTTTTAAAGGTAATCGTTGTACTAAAGAAGGATAGGTATCTGTAAAGTTTGTATAACGTTGCTCTGCTGTAGCACTTAAAAGACCTATTATACGTTTGTTAGTTGCAATTAAATTATTTCTAAATTTAGTGTTCATTTCTACTAAATCTGCTTTTTCAAATTGATTGATATCCTTTACATCTGCATTTGATATTATGGATACTTCAGACGCTTCAATTGCTTCAATATATACTAAAGACGGAACTTGGTTAGAAAAACTATCCAAGTCTGTTATCATCCATGTTTCTGGCGCAAATTGCATTATGTGTTCCTTCCCTAAATGATCAATAGTGTAGCTTTTAAGACAGCCACTTTTAACAAAATAACCATATTTGGCAATATCCCCTTGTTTTAATAAAATATCTCCTTTTGGAATTGTAACGGTTTTATTTAAATTAATAATATTCATTATAATGGATTACATTTTTTTAATTAACAGAAAATGCTATGCTGTCATAATCTTTAAACAAACATAAGGTTATTTTACGTCTATTTACTTTAGCATAATTTTGTTTAAGGCTTTAGATAATTTAAATATAATAATTATTAAAGAAATATGTTATGTATTAAAAGTATTACAAGTCTAAAGATAACGCAGTTAACGGTTTACTAGGTTTTAAAATTTAATACCAATGTCTTCCAAAAATAAAAGAGTAAAGACTAATAGTTTCAACATAAAATCGTAAATTTGCTCGCGTTTAACAACGCAACATGACATCAGAAACTAAGTACATATTTGTAACAGGAGGAGTAACATCTTCCTTAGGAAAAGGAATTATAGCAGCATCTCTAGCTAAACTACTTCAAGCGCAAGGTTACAGAACCACAATCCAAAAATTAGACCCTTATATTAATGTAGATCCAGGTACACTAAATCCGTATGAGCATGGCGAATGTTATGTTACAGATGATGGTGCAGAAACCGATTTAGACCTTGGACATTACGAGCGTTTTTTAAATGTGCCTACAAGTCAAGCTAACAACGTTACCACTGGACGCATATATCAAAGCGTGATTAACAGAGAACGTAAAGGTGAGTTTTTAGGAAAAACAGTACAAGTTATCCCTCATATTACAGACGAAATTAAACACAGAATCCAAATCTTAGGAAACTCTGGAGATTATGATATAGTAATTACTGAGATTGGTGGAACTGTTGGAGATATTGAGTCTTTACCATACATTGAAGCAGTTAGACAATTAAAATGGGACTTAGGAGATAATAACGCATTAGTGATTCACCTAACTTTAATCCCTTATTTAACAGCAGCTGGAGAGCTAAAAACAAAACCAACTCAACACAGTGTTAAAACACTAATGGAAAGTGGTGTACAAGCAGACATATTGGTTTGTCGTACAGAGCATGAATTGCCTTCAGATTTAAAAAGAAAATTAGCCCTGTTTTGTAATGTGCGCGAAGAAGCAATTATACAATCTATTGATGCATCAACCATTTATGATGTACCAAATATGATGTTAGACGAAGGTCTTGACAAAGTGGTGCTTAAAAAATTAGCATTAAATAGTGATGTGCCTGATTTAACACGTTGGAACGAGTTTTTAAAGCGTCATAAAAATCCTAAATCCGAAATTACAATTGGATTAATAGGTAAGTATGTGGAGTTACAAGACTCTTACAAATCTATACTAGAAGCATTTATTCACGCTGGAGCAGAAAACGAAGTTAAAGTTAATGTAGAGTCTGTACATTCTGAGTATTTAAATGCAGATAATATTAAAATGAAATTATCACATCTTGATGGTGTGTTAGTAGCTCCAGGTTTTGGAGAACGTGGTATTGAAGGAAAAATAACAGCTATTAAATATGTACGTGAAAATAACATTCCGTTTTTAGGAATTTGTTTAGGTATGCAAATGGCAGTTATTGAATTTTGTCGTAACGTTATGGAATTAGCAGATGCTAACTCAACAGAAATGGATCCTAAGACTACAAATCCAGTTATTGATATTATGGAAGACCAAAAAACCATAACAGATATGGGAGGAACTATGCGTCTTGGTGCTTGGGATTGTCATATTGAAAAAGAATCAATAGCATATAAAGTATACCAATCACAAGATATTAAAGAGCGT
Source organism: Olleya marilimosa CAM030 (assembly GCF_000518485.1). Taxonomy (GTDB): domain Bacteria; phylum Bacteroidota; class Bacteroidia; order Flavobacteriales; family Flavobacteriaceae; genus Olleya; species Olleya marilimosa. The sequence goes on from NZ_JADR01000005.1 coordinate 157,831, forward strand.
CACAGACACAGATACGAGTTTAATAGTAATTTTAAAGATCAAGTTGAAGCTGCTGGATTAAAAGCAACTGGTTATAATCCAGAAACCAAATTGGTAGAAATTATTGAAAACCCTTCTCATCCTTGGTTTGTTGGTGTACAATATCATCCAGAATATAAAAGTACAGTAGCAAATCCACATCCTTTATTTGTGGCATTTGTAAAAGCAAGTTTAAAGCATAGTAAGAAAAAATAAGTGTCAATTTGACACCATTTTAAAAGTGGTCGTATATTTGACTAATTAATTATTCCTTAAAATAAGTTAGAGGAACCAAACAATTATGGAAGAAAAAAAACTAGACGTTAAGTCGATAATAGGATTTGTATTAATTTTCGGGATCTTATTATTCATGATGTGGCAAAACCAGCCTACTCCTGAAGATTTAAAAGCGCAAGAGTTAGAAAAGCAAGCACAAATTGATGCTCAGAAAAAAGCAGATGCTGCAGCTCCATCAGAGACTAAAGTTACTACTGCATTGGATTTTTCTAAGCCTAAAGATTCTAGCCAAGTTGCAGCATTGCAATCTAAAATTGGTGATTTTGCATATTCTTTAGCAACTACAAATGCAACTGATAATGAGGTGACAGTTGAAAATGATGTGTTGGCATTAAAATTTAATACTAAAGGTGGTCATTTATCTGAAGTTAAGCTAAAAAACTTTGTAAACTTTGATTCCATTCCAATTTACTTAGTAAAAGATGGTAACTCAGTATTTAATATCAATTTCCAAACAACAGATAATCGTACTTTAAATACTAAAGATTTATATTTTCAGCCTACAGTTACTAAAAGTGGAGCTAACACGATAGTGTCCATGAAGTTAAAAACTGCCGAAGATAAATTTTTAGAGTACAATTATGTAGTTAAGCCTAATGATTATATGGTAGACTTTACCATTAAATCTCAAGGATTGGAGTCTGCAATAAATACGTCAAACCCTATTAATTTAGATTGGACACAAAAAACATACAGACACGATCAAAGTATAAGTTACGAGAATAGATACACACGTTTAACCTATCAAACCGATGGTGATGTAGACAAGTTATCTCAAATGGGTGACGATGATGAGGTTGAAGAAGACGTAACATGGTTATCATACAGACAACACTTTTTTAGTACTATTCTAGTGTCTGATAAAGCCTTTAAGGAAGTATCAATTACATCTAAAAACTTAGTAGAAGATGAAGCAGTAGATTCTGTATTTACAAAACAATTCTCTACTAAAACAGCATTAGCTTTAAATGGAGCCTCAATAAACAATAATTTAAAGTTGTATTATGGTCCAACAGATAGTGAGATATTAAAAAAATATGATGATAATCTAGAAGAAAGTATCCCATTTGGATGGGGAATTTTTGGATGGATTAATAAGTTTTTATTCATACCATTATTTAACGGATTAAGTTCATTCTTACCTTACGGAATTGCAATTATTGTAATGACAGTACTTATTAAGTTAGCTATGTCATTTGTACAATACAAGCAATACTTATCACAAATGAAGCTTAAAGTTTTAAAACCAGAACTTGATGCTATTAGAGAGAAGTATAAAGACAATAAAATGAAGGCGCAACAAGAAACTATGGCACTTCAAAACAAGGCAGGAGCTAGTCCTTTAGCAGGATGTTTACCAGCATTAATTCAAATGCCAGTATTTTATGCCTTATTTATGTTTTTCCCAACAGCATTTGCTTTAAGACAAAAGAAGTTTTTATGGGCAGAAGATTTATCATCATATGATGTTGTTGCAGAATTACCGTTTAACATTCCATTATATGGAGATCACGTAAGTTTATTTCCAATATTAGCAGCAGTAGCTATTTTCTTTTACATGAAGTTAACTACAGGTCAAAACCAAATGTCAGCGCCTCAACAAGAAGGGATGCCTGATATGGCTAAGATGATGAAGTATATGATTTACTTTGCACCAATCATGATGCTTATTTTCTTTAATCAATATGCTTCTGGATTAAGTTTATATTACTTTATCTCTAACTTAATTAGTATTGGTATATTATTAGTAATTAAGAACTTTATTTTGGATGAAGAAAAAATTCATGCAAACATTCAGGTTCAAAAAGCTAAACCTAAAAAAGAAAGCAAGTTCCAGAAAAAAATGAAAGAAATGATGGAGCAAGCTGAAAAGCAAAAACAAATGCAACAAAAAAATAAAGGTAAATAAGTCGATTTATTTTTTTTATTTTATAAATAAAAGCTGTCTGCTATAATTTTAGTTTGGCAGCTTTTTTGTTATAACAAATAGTAAATAATAACGTTAAACCGTAAGGTATAGTTTCCGCGAAAGCGATATAATACATTTAAACAATGAAAAAAATAAGTTTCCTATTAGTGTTTTTAATTACTACTAGTTTAGTAATGGCTCAGAGCCTTAATCAGTTTGATGCTAATGCACAGCGTCATGGTAAATGGAAAAAGAATTTTGATAATACTAAAGTAGTCAGATATGAAGGTGAATTTGACCACGGAAAAGAGGTTGGTACCTTTAAGTTTTATAAAAATATTGATAACAAAGCGGTTTTAACTGCCACCAAGGTTTTTAATACAGATAATGATGTTGCTTTAGTAACCTTTTATGCTAGTAACGGAAAAAAGATAAGTGAAGGTAAAATGCGTGGTCATGATTATATTGGTAAATGGGTTATTTATCATAAAAATATCAATCAAATTATGACACAAGAGTTGTATAACGATAAAGGTAAACTTGAAGGTGAGCGTTTGGTTTATTACATAAATGGTCAGATTGCAGAGCAAGCTTTTTATAAGGATGGATTACTAGATGGCGAATCTAAATGGTACGCAGAAAATGGTACATTAATGAAAATGATTACTTATAAAGCAGGCAAATTTGATGGTCCTTATAAAACGTATAATAAAGAAGGTCTTATTGCTACAGAAGGACATTACAAAGATGATCTTAAATGTTGTGTTTGGAAACGCTATAAAGATGGGAAGTTAGTCGAAGAAAAAGACTTAGATAAAAAAGCAAAAAAATAAGCTTTAGCTATTATAAATTAAAAAACGCCTTAATCTCTTAAGGCGTTTTTGCTATTAAATTGTTTGTTTTAAGGGAATAAACTATTTAATTAAGAATCTATATTTTTATTGTAATGGTAAAATTACTTTATCAATTGGGTGTACAACACCATTAATTGCTTGAATATCTACTAATGATGTAACAATGTTACTTACTCTTCCGTTAGGATCGGTTAAGGTAAAGTTAGTTGCGTCTGCAGTAATATCTCCACCTAATGTTGTTACAGGTCCACTCATTAACATGCTAGATTGTACGTTAGCTCCAACAATGTGGTAAGTTAACACTGCGTCAACTGTAGCAGTGTCTAAATCTGTTAAAGCAGTTGCATTTAATTCTGTTAATAAACTTCCAAAAGCAGCATCTGTTGGTGCAAATACTGTAAATGGTCCAGCTGTTGCATCAGATACAGTTGTAATATATGGTACTGTTGGTGTCCCAGAGTCCGCATATTGTAATGCAGCAACTAAATTACTTAATGCAGGATTTGAAGTTGCAAAAGTAGCTATAGTTGGTAAATCTATTACAGTATCTACAGCGTGAATAATTCCGTTTGTACCTACTACATCTGCAGCAGTTACTGTAGATATTCCGTTAAAGCTAACACCATTTGTTGTGTCAAAGTATAAACTTAATGCGTTTCCTCCTGGACCACTAGCAGATGTGTTTGTATATCCAGAAACTAAAGTTGTTAAGTCATTAGATGATAATGCACCACCTACAACATGATTTAATAATAATTGTGATAAAGCGTCAGTTGGTACATCAGCTAAGGCAGCACCATTTAAATATGTTGAAAAAGCAGTATTGTCTGGTGCTAATACTGTAAAAGGTCCTGTTCCTGATAGGACATTTACTAAATCACCATCTGCTGCACCTAAAGCAGCTACTAAACTAGAAAAATTACTGTTATTTACTGCGTGATCAACTACTGTAGGTAAAGCAATTACTTTATCTACTATATGTACAATACCGTTAGATGCAGTAACGTCAGCAGTTAACACCTCAGACATGTTGTTAAACATTACACCATTTGATGTATCAAATAATAAACTAACTTTATTTCCTCCTGCACCATCAGCTAAAGTGTTAGTATAACCACCACCTAAACTTACTAAATCAGTAGATGTAACAGTACCACTAACAACATGGTTTAATAATGTTTGTGCTAAAGCAGCATCAGGAATGTCTTGTACAGTTGCCCATCCGTTAGCTGACATAAATTCTGCAAATGCCTCATTTGTAGGTGCTAATACTGTAAAAGGTCCTGGACCACTTAAAGTAATGGCTAAATCGGCTTCTACTACTGCAGCAACTAAACTACTTAAACTAGCTGTAGCTTGTGCTGTTTCAACAATATTTAAAGTTGTTGGCGTTGGTGTTGTCATAGGTGTTGACGCGTCGTCATCGTCAGTACAAGACCATAAGACAAATGTTGCTAAAAATAGTAACGATAATTTTTTCAATGTTTTCATAATAATATTTTTTAATAGGTTTGTTTAACAAATCTATAAAAAGATTAAACAAAAAGAATTAAAGATTTGTTAAAGTTATTTATTAGACTGTTTTTCAATTATTTAATAAGTCATTCCATTTATATATAAGTGTTTGATTTTTTTTAGAAAGACTTATCTTTGCAGTCTATTAAAATTAGTCATGAAAAAAAGAGTTATTGTTGGATTATCAGGAGGAGTGGATTCTAGTGTTGCTGCTTATTTATTAAAAGAGCAAGGTTATGAGGTTATAGGGCTTTTTATGAAGAATTGGCATGATGATTCTGTGACAATCTCTGACGAGTGTCCTTGGTTGGATGATAGTAATGATGCAATGTTAGTTGCAGATAAACTAGGAATACCTTTTCAAACGGTAGATTTAAGTGAGCAATACAAAGAACGTATCGTTGATTATATGTTTGACGAATATGAAAAAGGTCGCACACCTAATCCAGATGTTTTATGCAATAGAGAAATTAAATTTGATGTCTTCATGAAAATCGCTTTAGATTTGGGTGCAGATTATGTTGCTACAGGTCATTATTGCAGAAAAACAACCATTACAAAAAATGGAGAAGAGGTTCACCAATTATTAGCAGGTAAGGATACAAATAAAGATCAATCTTACTTTTTATGTCAATTATCTCAAGAGCAATTGGCTAAAGCTTTGTTTCCTGTTGGCGAATTATTAAAACCAGAAGTTAGAGACATTGCTAAAGCTCAGGATTTAATAACAGCAGACAAAAAAGACTCTCAAGGATTATGTTTTATTGGTAAAGTTAGATTACCCGATTTTTTACAACAACAACTTAAGCCAAAAGAAGGAGTTATTGTAGAAATACCAAGAGACAACCCTTTTTATAATGAAACGCTTCCTAGCTTTAATAATAAGTTAGAAGAATTAAAATATCGTTCTAGAAAACCTAGTTATAGTATAACCGAAGGTGTAGTAAAAGGAAAGCATCAAGGGGCACATTATTTTACCAAAGGACAACGTAAAGGATTAGCAGTTGGTGGTACAGCTGAGCCATTATTTGTAATTGATACTGACGTAAAAGAAAATGTGATCTATACAGGTCAAGGCTCAACGCATCCAGGACTTTATAAAAATGTACTATTTGTTTCTAATGAAGAGTTGCATTGGGTTAGAGAGGATTTAGCATTAGATACAGACCAAACCATGAAGGTTTTAGCAAGAATAAGATATAGACAAGTTTTACAAAAAGCAATATTGCACAAAGTCGAAAGCGGTATGTATGTTGAGTTTGAAAACCAACAATCAGCAATTACAGAAGGTCAATTTGTTGCATGGTATTTAGATGAAGAATTAGTTGGTTCAGGTGTAATTTCTTAAATTGCAGTAACAAAAAGTTACTGTTATGAGAAACCTACTTCTTTTTTTAATTTTAGCGTATTCAGTCTCGTCATTTGGACAAGAGCACGCTTGGGTGTATTTGTCGGATAAACCAAATAGCGCAACAGCATTAGCTAATCCCAATACAATTTTAACCCAAAAAGCTTTAGATCGTAAAGCAGCACATAATGTTGCAATAGATTTTAAAGATGTTCCTGTAGATGAAAGCTACATTACTGTAATCAAGGCACAACCAGGTATCACTGTAATGTCCAAATCTAAATGGTTTAATGCCTTACATGTTATAGGTAATCCAACAGATATCATGGCATTAAATACCTTAACCGTTAATGGTACAGCCATAGTTAGTAGTATAGATTTTGCAGACGATAATTTTGATGCTAGAATAAGTCAAAATCAAGATAAGCATGAGTTTGAAGCAAGTCTAACTACATTTAATTATGGTAATGCAGCAAACCAAGCAGTAATGATAGGTGCAGACGATTTACATCAACATCCTAATAGTTACACAGGAACAGGAATGACTGTTGCAGTTATAGACGCTGGTTTTACTAATGTTAGCACAATGAATGGTTTTCAACGTTTGCGAGATAATGGTGGTATTTTAGGTGGTTATGACTTTGTAGACAGAAACACTGATGTTTACGCCTACACAGGAAACTCTCATGGAACATGGGTATTAAGTGATATGGCTGGATATTTACAAGATCAATTTGTAGGGACAGCACCAGACGCTAATTATTATTTATTTAGAACAGAAGATGCAGCTACTGAAACCCCTTTAGAAGAAAGTCTTTGGGTAGAAGCAGCAGAACGTGCAGATAGTCTAGGTGTGGATGTCATTAACTCTTCATTAGGATACACCACTTTTGATAACCCTAATTACAATTATACTCCTGCAGAAATGGATGGTAACACAGCATACATTACTAAAGGAGCAAATATTGCTTTTCAAAAAGGAATCTTAGTGGTTAATTCTGCAGGTAATTCTGGTAGCGGAAGTTGGCAAATTGTTGGTGCTCCAGCAGATGCAGCAGGTGTCTTTAGTATTGGTGCTGTTAAGGCAGATGGTACTTATGCATCATTTAGTTCTAGAGGTAGTAGCGCACAACCAACCCAAAAACCAGATGTAGTTGCACAAGGTCAAGCTAATTATATTATTACAACTTCGGATGTGGTTACCACATCTAATGGTACATCATTTAGTTCGCCAATTATGGCAGGAGGAATTGTGTGTTTATGGCAAGCGTTACCTAGTCTTTCAAATGCCGAAATCATGCAATTAGTTAGAGAATCTGCTTCGCAGTATAACGCTCCAGATTTCTTTTTAGGCTATGGTATTCCTGATTTATCATTAGCGTTAGCGCAAGGTTTATCTGTTAGCGAGTTTCAAAATGAAAACTTAAGTCTTAAAATATATCCTAATCCTGTGTCTAATCAATTGACTGTGCAGATGCCTAGTCAATTGGAAGAAGCCAGAGTCAGACTATATGATGTTTTAGGAAAGAAAATTTTAGATACTAAAGTGACAGCAATTAATAAAACTATAAACACAAGCACATTATCTAAAGGTGTTTATTTAGTTAAGATTGACTCGGATGGTTTAGCTGTGACAAAAAAGATAATTAAAAACTAGAGGTTTTAGTTGATGCAAAACCCCTTTCACTTTAAAAAATAACCAAAAGATATTTACAGAAAATGCCAAATAAAATTACTCAATTATTTAATATACAATATCCAATCATTCAAGCTGGAATGATATGGAATAGTGGTTGGAAGTTAGCCTCAGCAGCCAGTAATGCTGGAATATTAGGGTTAATTGGAGCAGGAAGTATGTATCCTGATGTGTTGAGAGAGCATATTCAAAAATGTAAAAAAGCGACAGACAAACCTTTTGGTATCAATGTCCCAATGCTATATCCTAACATTGAGGAAATCATGAATATAATTGTAGAGGAAGAGGTTAAAATAGTTTTTACTTCTGCAGGAAATCCAAAAACATGGACTAAATGGCTACAAGATAAAGGGATAACAGTAGTTCATGTAGTTAGTAGTGTGAAATTTGCACTAAAGGCTCAGGAGGCTGGAGTTGATGCAATAGTAGCAGAAGGTTTTGAAGCAGGAGGACATAATGGACGAGATGAAACGACAACCTTAACCTTAATTCCAATGGTACGCGAGCAATTGCATATTCCATTAATAGCTGCTGGAGGAATTGCTACTGGAAAAGCAATGTTAGCTTGTATGGTTTTAGGTGCAGATGGAGTGCAGGTAGGAAGCCGATTTGTTGCAAGTGAAGAAAGTAGTGCGCATCAAGCATTTAAGCAAGTTGTGGTAGATGCAAAAGAAGGTGATACCCAATTAACGTTAAAAGAATTAGCGCCTGTTAGGCTAGTAAAAAATAAATTTTATAACCAATTACAAGAGCTGTACAAAACAAGTCCAACACCAGAACAACTAAAAGAATTATTAGGTCGTGCGCGTGCTAAAAAAGGAATGTTTGAAGGCGATTTGGAGGATGGTGAATTAGAAATTGGTCAAATAGCTGGATTAATTCATGACATAAAACCTGTTTCAGAAATTGTAAAGAACATGATTTCTGAGTTTGAGGAGGCTAAGATAAATGTCTCTAAACTATAACAGTAGTTATTATATAACTTTAAATGATTCTCCATAAACTGCTTAGTAGAACCTCTCAAATTAAATGGATTCCTAAATGGATTAGTGTACTTGGGTGGTTTCAATATTTTAAATTATTAACTTCTACAACAAGTAAAAAAAACTATTTGACGTTTAATTTAAAAGGGTATAACCAACCCATTTATTTAAGACCAAATACGTCTGATTATAAAATTTTTAAGCAAATTTTTATTGAAGAAGAATATAATGTCAATTATCCTGACCAAGTTAATACTATTGTGGACGCTGGTTCCAATTGTGGATATTCTGTAGTATATTTTAAAAATAAGTTTAAAAATGCTAAGCTAATAGCTATTGAACCTGATATGTCTAATATAGAGATGATTAAAAAAAACACATCAGGAATTAAAGATATTCATATAGTAAAAGGCGGTATTTGGGATGTAAATGCAGACTTAAAAATTTTAGATAAAAATGCTGGTAAATGGGCTTTTAGAGTGGTAGAAGCATCGGATAATACAAAAGAGTTTAAAGGTTATAGTCTAGAGGCCATAATGTTGGAGCACGATTTAAAAACTATTGATATTTTAAAAATGGACATTGAAGGTTCTGAAAAAAAAGTTTTTGAACAAAACTATCAATATTGGTTATCTAAGACTACTTTTGGCTTTTTAGAATTACACGAAACTTATGCTCCAGGTGTCACAGATTTAGTGTACTTAAGATTAAGAACATTTAATTTTGATATTTCTAAATCTGGAGAAAACGTTGTGTTTTCTAAAAGATAAATACTGAAGTTTTTAAAATTTAACACACACAAATAGTAAATGGTATTAAGCACTTATACTAAAGAATTTAAATATAATTGGCAATTGGCAGCACCTGTAATGTTAGGAATGTTAGGTCATACGTTTGTTAGTTTTGTGGATAATATCATGGTTGGTCAAATTGGAACAGCAGAGTTAGCTGCTGTGTCTTTAGGTAACAGCTTTATGTTTATAGCAATGTCTATTGGTATTGGTTTTAGTACAGCAATAACACCTTTAGTTGCAGAAGCAGACAGTGCAAATGATTTTGAAAAGGGTAAATCTGCATTTAAACATGGTCTGTTTTTGTGTACCGTTTTAGGGGTTTTACTTTTTTTACTATTGCTATTAGCTAAACCATTAATGTATTTAATGAAGCAACCTATTGAGGTGGTAGAGCTAGCTATTCCGTATTTAGATTTGGTAGCAATCTCTTTAATTCCATTAATTATTTTTCAAGGTATAAAGCAGTTTAGTGATGGTCTTTCATTGACTAAATATCCTATGTATGCTACAATTGCTGCTAATATCGTTAACGTTGGTTTAAATTATTTACTAATCTTTGGTAAGTTTGGTTTCCCAGAAATGGGTATTGTAGGAGCAGCATATGGTACTTTAGTGTCGCGTGTTATTATGGTTGCTTATTTATGGTGGTTGTTAAAAGGTCGTAAAAAGTCCAAAGACTATGTTACTAATATTAAGTTTTTTGTTTTGGATAAATTAATGCTAAAAAAAATTATAGGACTAGGTACACCAAGTGCTATGCAAATGTTTTTTGAGGTTGCTATTTTTACAGCTGCTATTTGGCTTAGTGGATTATTAGGTAAAAATCCTCAGGCAGCAAACCAAGTCGCCTTAAATTTAAGCTCAATGACCTTTATGGTAGCTATGGGATTAAGTGTGGCGTCAATGATTAGAGTAGGTAATCAAAAAGGATTACATCAATATTTTGAGTTGCGACGTGTTGCAGTATCATTATTTTTAATGGGTTTTATTTTTGCTGTCATTTTTGCCTCTTTATTTTTAATATTTAATCAATTTTTCCCAAGATTATACGTCGATTTTGATGATGCTGTTAATTTTAAAGATAACCTAGAGGTGGTTACAATAGCATCACAATTACTAATAGCAGCAGCTATATTCCAGATAAGTGATAGTTTACAAGTTATTGTACTTGGTGCTTTACGTGGACTTCAGGATGTTAAAATACCAACAATAATCACATTTGTGTCTTATTGGTTAATTGGTTTTCCGGTTAGTTGGTATCTAGGTAAAGCAGATGCCTATGGTAGTTTTGGGATATGGTTAGGATTATTAGCTGGTTTAACAACAGCTGCTATTTTATTGTTTATACGTTTTAATTATCTAACTAAAAGGTTAATTTTGAGCTCTGAAAAAAACTAGTCGCTAACCTTTAAAAAAGCAAATATATTATGGAATTACCAAAATTTATATTAGGTGATAATACAGATTTACCAAACGCAATCTTTGTGATTCATACAGAATTTCCTAGATTTATAATTAATCTAGAAGATGATGATGTAGAGTGGTTTGAAGACTTTGACCAACACGATGAAAAAGAATTAGAATTGGAGACTGAAAACTTAATTAAAGAAGCTACAGCGTTTTACGATAGAGAGGTCGCTAGATACGAAGAGTAAACGCTTTTTAATACGCTTTTTTCTAAACAACCTAACTTTAGGTAACCGCAAAACAAATTTATGTTAGACCAATTAGTACAATACGATAAAGAACTTTTTTTATTTTTAAATAACTTAGGAACAGCGTCTTGGGATGGATTTTGGCTGTTTTACACAGATAAATTACATTGGATTCCGTTTTACGCTGTATTAGCTTTTTTAATGTATAAAAAGTTGAATACTAAAATGTTTGTACTAACATTAGTGGTCATTGCCTTAATGATTTTGTTTACAGATCAAATTACAAATCTGTTTAAAAACTTTCTTGTAAAGCGCCCTAGACCATGTCATGAGGATGATTTAGTCCAAGCTATGCGATTACTAAAATCATGGTGTGGTGGTAAATATGGTTACTTTTCTGGACATGCTAGTAATAGTATGGCAGTTGCTATTTTTTCAGGTTTAATGCTAAGATATAAATACAAATACCTAATTTATTTTCTAATTGTTTGGTCCTTAACTATGGCTTATAGCAGAATATACATAGGCGTTCATTATCCGTTGGATGTTATTAGCGGAATGCTATTTGGTGGACTTTCAGGATTTATGTTTTACAAACTTGATAAGTACTTACAATCTAGATTTCAGTTAAAATAATTACTTTTTAGTAAAGTAATAATAAGTATTTATCAATCGGTCTTTATATTGCTTACTGTCAGGTTCGCTTTCATTTAAATCGTAGGTAGCTATTTTTTTTATGGTATACTTTTCAAAAAGAATAGCTTGATCCCTTGGATTTATTTCATTGGATAAAACTCCAAATTCCGCTTCAAGCGGAAAGTTATAAACATTGTTTCCTTGCTTAATTTGCGGAATTTTAGCTCCATATTGCCATATAGTTTCTGGCGAAACATAATCAATAGCATACAATTTAATATCTTGCTGTTTATGTGTTTGTAATAACTTTGTTATGGGTTTAAAATTGTCGCTCGTAAAAGTTTTAAACAATGGTAACCCAAATAAAAATAAAGCTCCAAAAAAAGCAGTAGTCAATAAAAACACATGTTTTATCTCTTTTTTTACTAATTGCGAAAGTATAGCCAAACCTAAAGTAAATACAACAATTGCAAATATTATAAAAGTGAATAAACTATCATTTAATTGAGTTTTATACTGAAAATACAACACAAAAGGAGCTACAATACCTATTAAGGCAATTAAGCCAAAGTTAAAATAGACAGGTATGGTTTCGCGTTTATCTTTAAGCGTTTTAAACTTTCTGATTAGATACTCGATATAAAATCCAATATTTAAAGCCAACGGAATTAAAACTGGCATCAAATATCTTGATTTTTTTTCAGGAATAATTGACAATAAAATTACCGCAAGTATGGTCCACAAAAAAGTAAATTTATAAGCTTTGTAATGGACAACACGTTTTTTTAAATAGGGATACAGTAAGCTAATAAAGGCAGGAATAGTCCACAAACCACTTTGTGTAAAAAAGCTCCAATAATAGTAAAAAGGTCTTACGTTATAGCTAGTCCAATTACCAGTTTCTTTGCTTGTAATGGCTGCAAAAGTTGCTGGATCCTCTAACCTTACATAAAAGTACCACCAACCTCCAACAATTAGTGCTAATACCACAATTAGGATTAATGGGAACACTTTACTTTTAATGTTTTTGTAGTTAAAACTAAAACTAAATGCTAGTAAAAAAGGTAGTAATAAGGCATAAAAACTAACTGGTCCTTTGCTTAATAATGAAAAGCCAATACCTAATGCAGCAAATAATGCGTGTTTCCAATCTGTATTTTCAGATTTAAAAAATTTAAATAAATGATAAATGGCAACCATCATAAAGCCATGTGTAAAAATATCCCATGGCGCTTCGATAGTAATCCCTATTATATAAAAAGAAGTGATTAATATTAGAGTATTAATCATGCTATGTGCTCGGCTTTTTAATATGGTTTTAGATAATTTAAAACTGTAAACTGCTAATACCATAATCATGATAATTGCTGCCAACCGCATACCAAAAACACTTTTAACACCAAATATTAATCCGGAAATAGCAGTAAGCCATGTTGGTAAAGGTGGTTTTTCGTAACGTGCCTCGCCATTCATGGTAGTTAATAACCAATGATCATCCAATAACATTTCTCTAGCAGTAATAAAATTACGCGCTTCCATTATAGTTACCTGTATGGTGTCCAAATTAGGTAGTAGCATGATTGCTAACAACAAACAAATAATGATAATTGGATAATCTTTTAATAGTTTAGGCATCTTGCTTTTTTAGGATTAACAAATTTCTGAAGTAAATTATAGCTCCTAATGAGTGTCCTACTAATAACACATAATCTACTCTAAAAATAGCATAAGTTAAAATTAATAAGGATCCAATCAAGCTTAAAGCCCAAAAGCCAAGAGGCAAAGAGGATTCTTTGTTTTTTTCGGAATATATCCATTGATATACAAAACGTAGTGTAAACACAATCTGAGAGACAATCCCTAACATAAGTAGCCAAAACGGGATTGCTTCGTTTTTAAATAACTTAACGGTATCAATTTCATTATTATTAAAATAAAATACAGTAATAAAAACAGGCATTAATAATAAAACCCATCGTATACTAACAGAAAAGGTTTTCCATTGGTTTTGTAATTGTAAATTCCTGATATAAATATAATAGGTTAACCCTTGACCAAGCATTATAGCAAAATCATCGCGTAAATACCCATAAATAAATAGTAAAAATGAAGCGATTAAACTAAGCGTCCAAAATAGAGTAGGCGTGATCACACGTTTTTGCTTCTCGCTAGTAATCCATTGGATTATTAACCGAGAAGAAAATAAGGTTTGCGCTAAAAAACCTATGCTAAGTATAATCCAATTACTCATTATTTTTGCTTAGCGACTTCGTAGTTAATGTATTTTTTCTTCATCCATAAATACGCAAAGCAATCCATTAAAGGTCCTAATAACCTGTTCCAAACACCAAATTTAGCTTCGCCAGCTACTCTAGGAAAATGTTGTACAGGTATTTGCTTTGTTTTACCATTTTGCAACATTATCATAGCTGGTAAAAAACGATGTAAGCCTTTAAACATTGGAATACGTTTAGCATAGTCCGTTTTAATCACTTTTAATGGACAACCAGTATCATCCATTCCGTCTTTTGTAAAAGCACGTCTAATTCCGTTTGCAATTTTAGACGACATGTTTTTTACAAAACTATCTTTACGGTTGGCACGTACACCAGTAACTAAATCGTACTCACCAATATGTGCTAGTAATAAATTAAAATCTTCTGGTGCAGTTTGTAAATCAGAGTCAATATATCCCACTAAAGGCGTGGTAGTATAGTCAAAACCAGCTTTTATAGCAGCACTTAAACCACGATTATCTTTAAATAATATGTAGTCAAAAGCATCATGTCTGCTACAAATAGCTTCAATTAATTCTTGACTTTTATCTTTTGAGCCATCATTAACAAATAAAATTTTAGTAGTTTTTGTTGCTATTTGCGTGTAAGCTAATAACTCTTTTTCCACTCTAAGTAAATTATCTTCCTCATTATAAACAGGAACGACGATGGTAAATTGGTAATTCATAAACCTTTTTTAGTGTTACAAATGTATTGTTTTTTATAGAATTGAAATTAGTATCGAAAAAAAATCTGTTTCTTTGTAATACAGAAAAACACATATGAAGATATTAGTCACTGGAGCAGTAGGTTTTATAGGCTCTCACACCTGTGAGCGTTTACACGATTTAGGTCATGAAGTTATTGGTTTAGATAATTTTAATAATTATTATAGCTTAGCGCTGAAAACTTTAAACGAAAAAGCACTGTTACAAAAAGGTGTTACAGTAATTACTACCGATTTACGAAACCAGGATTTGGCAGAAGTTTTACCAAAAGACATCAACTATATTTTTCATTTTGCTGCACAACCAGGTATTTCTGCAAGTTCTACTTTTGAAGATTATTTTACTAACAATATTATTGCGACTAAAAATCTTACAGATTATGCTTTACATTGCCCAAATTTAGAATTATTTGTAAATATTGGGACATCTTCCATTTATGGATTAGAAGCAACTTTTCCGGAAACCGAAGTGCCTAAACCTGCATCTTACTATGGTGTTACTAAATTAACTGCCGAGCAGTTAGTATTACAAAAAAGTAGAGAGCAATTATTTAAAAGTTGCTCGTTAAGACTATACTCTGTTATAGGACCAAGAGAACGTCCAGAAAAAATGTATACTAAATTAATTGCTTGTGCATTTAATGGAGACGCATTTCCGTTATACCAAGGTAGTGCAACCCATTTAAGAAGTTTTACTTACGTTGGTGATATTGTAGACGGTATTGTAAGCGTGATTGGTAAAGAAGCCAAGTTAGATGGCGAAATTATTAACCTTGGTACAGAAGTAGAACATACCACACAAGATGGTATTGAAGCGGTTGAGCAAGTCATTGGCCAATCTATAAAAATAGATCATGTTAAAGCTAGAGTAGGAGACCAATTGCGTACTAAAGCTAATATTGATAAAGCTAGAAAATTATTAAATTATAATCCACAGACTACTTTATTAGAAGGTGTTAAAGCGCAAGTAGAATGGTATAAAGCTAATTTTGTCTAATACAAATAATTAAAAGAAGTACAAAAAAGGACAGTTTATAACTGTCCTTTTTTGTTGTCAATATTTTTAAAAGACAAATAGCTATTGTACACTATTTAATCCTAATAAATAATCTGCAGCAGCAAACGGAGTGGTTTTATTAGCTTCAATTAAAGCAAGTTGTTTATTAAGTTCTAATTTAATTTCTGGGTTATTAAAAAAGACACTTTTAAGTTGCTCTTCAATAGTTTGAAGTAACCAGAATTTATTTTGTTCTGTACGTTTGGTATTAAAATAGTTATTCTGTTTGGTTAGTGTTATGTAATCCAAAATTACATCCCAAATGGCATCAATACCATCGTTTTTTAAAGCACTACATAATGTTACTTTAGGTTGCCAATCAGAATCTTTTATTGGATACATATGTAAAGCTCTGTTAAACTCGACTTTAGCCATTTTAGCACGTTTAACATTGTCTCCATCAGCTTTATTAATGGCTATTGCGTCTGCCATTTCAATAATACCTCGTTTTATACCTTGTAACTCGTCTCCTGCTCCTGCTAATTTTAAAAGTAGAAAAAAGTCGACCATACTGTGTACTGCAGTTTCGCTTTGACCAACACCAACGGTTTCGATAATAATAGTATCAAAACCTGCTGCTTCACAAAGGATAATGGTTTCGCGTGTTTTTCTGGCAACACCACCTAAAGAGGTTCCTGAGGCAGATGGACGTATAAAGGCATTGTTGTTTTTAACCAACTCTTCCATTCTGGTTTTGTCACCTAAAATACTTCCTTTGGTAATACTACTACTTGGGTCAACAGCTAAGACTGCTACTTTTTTGTTTAGTGTTGTTAGATGTGTTCCAAAGGCTTCAATAAAAGTGCTTTTACCAACTCCTGGTACACCTGTTATACCAATTCTAACAGAGGTGTTTGCATGAGGTAAACATGCTTTTATAATAGCATTAGCTTGGTCTGTATGCTTTGGGTTTTTGCTTTCTACTAAAGTAATTGCTTGACTTAATGCTGTAATGTTACCTGCTAATATAGCTGATACTAAGTCGTGTGTTGTGCGTTGTAGCTTGCGCTTAGCCTTAATTTTTAAAACAGCATCAGCATTGGTCATCTCAGTAGAGGTAACTCCTTCTTGCTCACTTAATGCTGATTTATTTTTGGACATAGTTGCTTTTAATTTCCGCGAAAGCGTTACTAAAATTAGTTATAGTCTAAAGTTAATCTTTTAAAGGGACTTCAATTTTTACGGTATCCCAAGCCATTGTCATTTTTAAGTCGTCTGTACTATTATCAAACGCTACGGTAAACTGCTCTACAGGCTTATCTAAGGTTAGTGCAGGGACTTCTACTTCTACCACATCATAGTTTGGGTCCCAATTTGGTTCCATTTTTTCGTTAACTCCCCAATCATATTGTTTGGAGTTAAACATAACCTTCCAATTATTTTCCATTGGGACAGTCCAAAGTGTATATTTTCCTTTAGGTAGTTTAACACCATTTACAGATAAATCGTGATTGCTCTCAAAGGTAGTCGCCTCATTTGCTCCAGTACGCCAAACTTTATTAAAAGGAACTAATGCTCCAAAAATATCTCTATTTCGTTTTGATGGTCTGTTGTAAACTACTTTTAGGTCTAAATCATTAATTTTTATACCAGCAGTATCCTTGGGACTTAAAGGCTGATTAAATAATCCTGTTTTAGTAAAAAATTGATAACCTAAAACGCCAATAACAACAATAATTAATAGATATATAAGTTTTTTCATGTACTTGTTTCTTAATATTAACACTTTATAACCCAACAAAATTAACTGAAAATTTAGTACTTACAGAAGGATAACCCTTAAATTATTCTAAATATTTGTGCTAAATTGAAAAAAAATTAAACTTTTTTGCAACACTACTTTTTTTGTGTCGTCTTTAACCTGAACACTAACCAAAAACCAACAAGTGAAAGTCGTTACTTTAGATAACATTGAGTTGTGTAAACAAAACAACCGCAAGGCACAATTACAAGTGTATCAGCAATATTGCGATGCCATGTACCATGTCGCATTACGTTTTGTAAATCACACAGCCGAAGCTGAAGATGTCGTGCAAGAGGCCTTTATAAAAGCCTTTACAAAACTACATCAATTTAAAGGTGACGTTACTTTTGGTGCATGGTTAAAACGTATTGTTATTAATAAAAGTATTGATTACTTAAAATCTAAAAAACAACGCTTAGTTGAGTTAGATGAGGTGCATCTGAAGGTAATAGATACCAGTACTAATGACAAATGGTTAGTAGAAGACACAACAACTTTAGACCAAATAAAGCAAGCCATTAATAGTCTTCCGGAAAAATATAAGTATGTAGTCATGCTATTTTTAATAGAAGGGTATGATCATCAAGAGATTTCAGAAATTTTAAATATAACAGAAGTCGCTTCGCGTACCCAATTATCCAGAGGAAAAGTAAAATTGCAAGCCCTTTTAAAACAAAACGATTATGGCGAAAGATATTAGAGAATTATTTAAAAACGATAACCAACAGTCTGATAAGCAAATGTCACATGGACATGAGGCTAGATTTTTAGACAAGTTAGACCAAGCATTGCCACAAAAAAAGCAATCTAATTGGACGTTTTTAAACATTGCAGCAAGCATCGTGATTGTTATAGGATTAGGTTTTGGAGGATATACGTTTTTTAAACAGGACGCTAATCCTATTACAGTCGTAGATACTGAGCAACCAAAACCGGAAACCAATACGACTACAAAAACCATGACGCTTGGAGATATCTCTCCAGATTTAAAAAAGGTAGAAGATTATTACGTGGCTAATATTAATTTAGAATTGTCTAAACTTAAGCTTACCCCAGAAAATAAAGAATTGTTTGATGGTTATGTATTAAGGTTAGAAGAATTAAATGCAGAATACAAAAGCTTGTCTACAGAGTTGACCGATAATGGTCCAGATGAGCATACTGTAAATGCATTAATCCAAAATCTAAAATTTCGTTTAAACTTGATGTATCGTCTTAAAGAACAACTTAATCAGTTAAACAACATGAAGGCTTCCCAAGGGTAGTCGTTAAAAGACAATCAAAATGAAACAATTAAAAACTATAAAACACAGATATCTTATTGCGTTAATGCTGCTTATTACAGTAAGTGTTACAGCGCAACAAAAGTTGAGTAAAATTGACCAATCGGTTAGGGCAAATAAAGACGTAACCGTAGACTTAAATACTAGTCATACCAATATAATTGTAGAAACTTGGAACAAGGATTATATTGAGGTTGAAGCTTACATCGAAAGTAAAAAGTTGACTAAACAAGAGATGCAAAAAGCATTAGATAATTGGGAGGTTGCTTTAACAGGAGACTCGGATTATGTAAAAATAACGTCCAAAGGATCAAGAGGTATTTGGTCTGATGATATGAGCGTTACGATATTGGATGAAGCGTCTATTGAGGCTTTAGCTAATCTTCCTGAAAAGTTAGAGCTTAATTTAGGTCCATTACTAAAAAAGTTAGAAAACATGGATGTTTTAGGTGAGTTGCCTGAAACCTTAAAAACGTTGCGTATTCCAAAATCTCCAGATGGAAATTATAACGTGGATTTTGATTATGACAGATATAAAAAAGAAGGCGAACCGTATCTAGATGCTTGGAGTAAAAAATACCGCAAAGAGTATGGCGAAGCCTACGAACAAGAAATGCGTACTTGGGCAAAAAGCATCAAGCAAGAAGATATTGATAAGTTTGAAAAAGAAATGGAAGCTTGGGGAGAAAACTTTGGTAAGCAATTTGAAAAACTGTTTGATGAAGATTTTGAAAAAAGCATGGAAGAATGGGGAGAAAATTTTGGTAAAAAGTTTGAAAAAGAAATCGCACCAAAAATTGAAGCTTGGGCAGAGCAGTTTGAAAAAGAAGTTGCGCCTAAATTAGAAGCTTGGGGAAAACGTTTTGGAGAAGAGTTTGAACGTAAAATGGAAGAGCAGTTTGATCAAGATGGCAAGAAAAGTAGTAATAAGTCAAATAAAATTTTTGACGACATAGACTATAATACCACTAAGACCATTATTATTAAAATGCCAAAAAAGGCTAAGCTAAAACTAAATGTTAGGCATGGCGAGATAAAACTTGCTAATGTTTTAGAAAACGCTAAAGGCAACGTGGCTCATGGATCATTTATAGCTAATCACATTATTGGAGGTAACACCTCCATTAATGTGTCTTATGCTAAAGTCGCAGTTAAGGATTGGATGTCTGGCGAGTTAAAATTAAAGTATGTGGATGATGCTATAATTGCTAATGCCAAAAACCTGATATTAAACGCTGTGTCCTCCGATATTCAGATAAATAATCTGTCCGGAAACTCTGTTATAAACGGAAGCTTTGGTGATTTGTTAGTTAACAATATAGCATCAGACTTTAATAATCTTAATATCGTTTTAGAAAATAGTGATGCTAACTTAAAGCTACCTAATACAGATTATAATCTATTTTTTAATGGTAATCGCTCTAAGTTTAATAATGTTTCAGCATCTAATAAAACCATTAAAAATTATCCAAATAACAATAGTAATACCAATAAAACCATAATTATAAATGCAAAGTTTAGTAATGTAATTGCTAAATAAAATTTCTAAATTTGAATTCAATTTTTAATTAAAATGAATTCAACTACAACTACTTCCTTTTTAAGTCAATGGACAGGACAACATTTAAATGTCATTGACGCTTCTATCCCAAAATCGGATTATATCGCTATAGATTTATCCAAAGCTAATCAAGACTTAAATACTTTTGATATCGCATCCTCTTCAGCTTGGGAAGATTACATTACCAACTACCTTAAATCCCACAAAAAACAAGTGGCTTTTGGAGGTTATTTAGAAACTAGAAACCTATATAACAGAAGCGCTTATTTTTCGGCTCAAGCCGAAGCAGAACAGCGTAATATTCATATTGGGTTAGACTTATGGTGTCCAGCTAATACAGCAGTTTTGGCGTGTTTTGAAGGTGTTATTCATAGTTTTAAAAACAACACTAATTTTGGAGATTATGGACCAACCATTATATTGGAACATAACATCAATAACCAAACATTTTACACATTATATGGTCATTTAAGTGAAGTTTCAATAGGTAATTTAAAAGTTGGTGATTCTGTCGCTCAAGGCGAAACAATAGCCTATCTTGGAGAAGCATCTGTAAACGGAGATTATGCACCACATCTACATTTTCAAATAATAAAAGATATGCAAAATAAAGTTGGAGATTATCCAGGTGTTTGTTGTTTAAATGATCTTGAATTTTATAAATCCAATACTATT
Organism: Olleya marilimosa CAM030; assembly: GCF_000518485.1. GTDB lineage: Bacteria > Bacteroidota > Bacteroidia > Flavobacteriales > Flavobacteriaceae > Olleya > Olleya marilimosa. The sequence continues at coordinate 178,859 of NZ_JADR01000005.1, forward strand.
AATCCTGAACCAATTTTAGGCTTGTAAAGGCTAATCTAATAGTTTTAAATCTCTTTTAATCCTATATTCTGTAGGCATTAGTAATATTAAATATACAATTAAAAGCACACCAAAAATAATAAAGTCTGGTGCTATTATTAATATAAGAAAAGCAGAGCCTTCTATAATGGCATAGCGTACAACAGAAGCACTTTGATAAGGCACTAATTTTTCTTTTAAGCTTAGGTTGCTGTCAATTTTAGAAACTAACATTTTAAATAGAAAATTACTAACTATAAAAGCAGCTATAGGAATAGCTAAATATACCGTATTGTCGCTACCTATCTTTGGTAACTTTAATTGGGTAATATCAGAAAGGTTTCCTAAAAAAAAGTAAGCAAATATTAGACCTGCGACTAATGCTATATGGATGATTTTAAAGATCTTTAATTGTTCTTGCATGTTAGTGATTGTACTAAGTATTTATTTAAGTAAATGTAATTAGATTTTATTACTTAAAATCTAGGTCTAAATTAAGTCTTTTTACTAATAATTAAAGTGTGTCTGTAATAAAAAAGAAATCACACAAACAGCTAGTTTTAAATAGGTTTGTGTGATTAACTTGACTAAAATCGTATTTAAGCGACTTCGGCTATTTTATTTTGAATGTTTTTTGCTTTTGTTTTTAATTCAAATTGGTTAGAGGTGTTTTTTTCTCCACCAGCTTTTAAAGCTTTGTCACCTGCAAAAAAGGTTTTGTGGTCATCACCAAGATCAGAACCTGCCATTCTTTGGTGTTTAACACATGACACGTGTTTGCGTATTTCTTGTCTTTGTACATCTTTAACGTAGGCTAACATACCTTGGTCACCAAAATAGCCTTTTGTTAAATCATTCATGTGTAATGCAGTTGTATGGTAAGTTGGTAGTGTTATTAAATGATGAAATATACCAGCTTCTTTAGCGCTATCCATTTGAAACGTTTTAATTTTTTGGTCAGCTCTAAAACACAATTCAGTATTGTCGTATTCGGCATCCATTAAATTATTACGGTCATAAGCAGTCATGTTTTCGCCTTCCAAAAGCATTTCTTCATAAGCCTGATTACGGAAGCTTAATGTCCAATTAAATGATGGCGAGTTATTATACACTAATTTAGCGTCAGGTACTACAGCTTTTACTTGATTAACCATATGTGCAATTTGCTTTACATTAGGTGTTGGTGTTTCTATCCATAATAAATCTGCACCATTTTGTAAGCTTGTAATACAATCTAAAACAACACGATCAATATTAGTGCCTTCTCTAAATTTGTATAAACCATTAGCTAATCTAACTGGTCGTACTAATTTACCATCACGTTTAAGTAATACATCATCCTCTTTGGCATCAGTTATAGCAATCTCTTCAGCTTCAACAAACGCTAAATATTGAGAAGCTAAGTCACCATGTTGTTGACTGACAGGTAATTTTTGGGTTAATCCTGCACCTTCCGAGTCTGTTCGTGCTACAATTATACCATCGTCAATTCCTAACTCTAAAAAAGCATATCTAACTGCATTTAGCTTAGCTATAAAATCCTCATGTGGTACAGTCACTTTTCCGTCTTGATGTCCGCATTGTTTAGCGTCAGAGACTTGGTTTTCTATTTGGATAGCACAAGCACCAGCTTGAATCATTTTTTTAGCTAATAAATAGGTTGCTTCTTCATTACCAAAACCAGCATCTATATCTGCTATTATTGGGACTATATGTGTTTCAAAATTATCAATTTGATCTTGAACATCTTCGCCATTTTGTAATCTTCTAAACAAGTCGTTTAGTTCAATTGCATCTGCTTGACGTAAAAAATCATAAATCTCGGCAATCAAATTTGGGACAGCAGTTTTTTCGTGCATAGATTGGTCAGGCAAAGGACCAAATTCTGATCTTAAGGCTGCAACCATCCAACCAGAAAGATATAAGTATCGTTTACTAGTTGTTTTATGGTGTTTTTTTACCGCAATCATTTTTTGTTGCGCCACAAAACCATGCCAGCAACCTAATGATTGTGTGTAATTACTAGAATCGGCATCATATGCAGCCATATCTTCTCTCATGACAGAAGCTGTATATTTTGCAATGTCTAACCCTGTTTTAAATCTATTTTGATTAATCATTCTGGCAGCACTTTCTGGATTGATAGCATCCCAAGTAGCTCCATATTTTGCTTTTAATTGTCGTACTGTCTCTAAAGCAGAACCATAATTTGTTTGTGATAAATTTTTCATAATTTTGTGATACGTTATTTATTATTAATAATTAGATCCTGTTGATTGTTGCCGCAATCGCAGGATTGTTTTTTTTTACAGATATTGGTATGCAGGAATTGTTAAAAACTCTTCAAATTGTTCTGAAGTAACCAACTTGTTAAACAGTTCTATCGCTAACTCAAACTTGGTATTTTTAATTTCGGATTCGCCATATTCGGTTACAATTTTTTCAACTTCATCATTAAATAATTTGGTGTATAATTGTGTAGTAAACTTTTGTCCATCCTCTAGGGTCACTTCATTTTTTAACCATTGCCAAACTTGTGTTCTAGAGATTTCTGCAGTAGCAGCATCTTCCATTAAATTATAAAGTGCAACAGCTCCATGACCTCTCAACCAAGCTTCGGTATATAAAATACCTACGTTTATGTTTTTTCTAATTCCGGCTTCGGTAATTGTTCCTTTTGGTATTTCGACTAAATCTTTTTCTGTAATAACAATATCGTCACGCTTAACGTGTAATTGATTTGGCGTTGGCATGTATTTGTTAAATTCATTTAAAGCTACATTAACTAAAGCTGGATGCGCTACCCAAGTCCCATCATGACCATTTTTGACTTCACGTTCTTTATCTTTTCTAACTTTTTCTAGTGCTGCAATGTTTGCATATTCGTCGTTTTTAATAGGTATTTGTGCTGCCATTCCGCCAATAGCTAAAATGCCTCTTTTATGACAACGTTGTATTACTAATTTGGAATAGGCATCCATAAATGGTGTTGTCATAGTAACCTGATCACGATTAGGGACTACAAAGTTTGGGTGATTTCTAAATTTTTTGATATATGAAAATATGTAATCCCAACGTCCACAATTTAAACCTACTATGTGATCTTTTAGTTCGTATATAATTTCGTCAAGCTGAAAACTAGCAGTAATAGTCTCTACTAAAACAGTTGCTTTAAAGGTACCGTTTGGTACTTTTAAGTAATCTTGGGCAAACTTAAAAACATCGTTCCACCATCTAGCCTCTAAATAATGTTCTAATTTAGGAAGGTAAAAGTAAGGTGCAGTATTGTTTTTAAGTAAGGTTTTGGTATTGTGATACACGTATAATCCAAAATCTATTAAACTACCAGAAGCTACTTGGTTGTTAAAGGTTAAGTGGTGTTCGTTTAGATGTAATCCTCTTGGTCGTACCAATAAAACAGCTGTTTTTGATTTTAGCTTGTAGGTTTTGTCCTTTTTTAAATCTATTAAAGAAATTGTTTTATTGTTTGCTTCTATTAAATTTTGTTGACCTTGGATGGTGTTTGACCAAGTAGGTGCATTACTGTCCTCTAAATCTGCCATAAATGTGTTAGCACCAGAGTTTAGTGCATTAATTATCATTTTACGGTTAACTGGACCTGTGATTTCTACACGTCTATCTTGTAAATCATGAGGAATAGTACCAGCAGTCCATTGACCATCTCTAATCGCTTTTGTTTCTTCAGGGAATTTAGGATAATGTCCTTGATCAAAATATTGCTGTTGGCTTACACGATTATTTAATAATTCTAAGCGTCTAGAATTAAAATTTTTATGTAATACGGATAAAAAAAGTAAAGCGTCATCAGTTAAAATTTCAGGATAGTAATTAGTAACGTTATTTGAAAACGAAATTTTAGGCTGTTTTAAAAGTGTGTCTTCCATGATGTTATGATTTTATATGACAATATTAAAACAAAGATTTTTAAAAAACAAGCGAACGTTCGCTAAAAATGTTTTTTCGCCAAAATTGAATATTCGCAAAAATGAGTATATTTGTTATTATGGAAGAAGATTACATTAAATTAATTTTTGGGCTTAAGCTAAAGCAGATAAGGACTGATAAGAATTTATCCTTGTTAGGATTATCTAAGCTTTCAGGCTTGTCTAAGTCTTATTTAAACGAAATAGAAAACGGAAAAAAATATCCAAAACCAGATAAAATTGCAATATTATCCGAAAAATTAGATGTACCATACGACCAAATGGTGTCTTTAAAATTGGATAAAAATTTAGCACCAATTGGTGATATCTTACAGTCTAAAATTTTAAAAGAAATCCCTTTAGAGCTATTTGGTATTAAAGAAAGTAATCTAATTGATATTGTTGCTAATGCTCCAGCAAAAGTGAATGCTTTTATTAGTACTATTATTGAAATTGCGCAGAATTATAACTTTAGTCGTGAAAGTTTTTATTTAGCATCTGTTAGGTCTTTTCAGGAGGCAAATAATAATTATTTTGAAGATTTAGAACAAAGTGTTTTAAAATTTGCTGAAGCGTATCACATTGTTTTAAATGAAACCATAACATCCAAAGATTTAGAGGAAGTTTTAGTTGAAGAATATGGCTATACTATAGATGTTAATGAACTTAGTAAATATGAAGCTTTAGGTAATTTACGCTCTATGTTTGTACCAAAGACTAAAACACTATTACTAGCAAATGAGATAGACGAAGCACAGAGGACCTTTATTTATGCTAAAGAGTTAGCCTATAATTTTTTAGATATAAAGGAGCGTTTATTCACTTTTCCATGGATAAAATTTGACACGTTTGATCAGGTATTAAATAATTTTTATGCCTCCTATTTTGCAGGCGCATTAATTATACCTAGTGAAAAGATGAAGGCACAGTTAAATACAATATTTGAAAAAGATACTTTTGATACACATTTATTTTTAAATGCTATAGAAGGGTTTAATGCGTCACCAGAGTCCTTTTATCAACGCTTAACTAATATTTTGCCTAAGGCTTATAATATTCAAAATTTGTTTTTTTTAAGATTTACGCATAGCGCTAATAGCGAACGTTTTTATCTTAAAAAAGAATTGCACTTATCTCATCAACAGTCACCTCATGCTAATGAAACTAATGAGCATTATTGTAGACGTTGGGTATCCATAAAAATGCTTAAAGATATTAGTAATAGCAAATCAGAGCATGTCTTTGATATGCAGATTTCTAATTATGAAAATGATGGGATGAAGTATTTAGTATTGTCCTCTGCTACTAAAGATCCTTTTAGAGATAATCAGTACAGAAGTATAAGTGTTGGGTTGTTAATTAATAAGCAATTACAACGAAAGCTTAATTTTTTAAATGATCCTAAAATTAAATCTAAAAATGTAGGTGTAACGTGTGAGCGTTGCGCTATAATGGATTGTGAGGTTAGGGAAGTGGCTCCTGTGTTTTTAAATAAAAAGGCAAAAAATGAAAAGTTAGAGTCTATTGTTCAAGCATTAAATGCTAAGTTTTCTTAATTGGTAACATAATATTTTAACTAGTTTGTGTTTAGACTATAGCTCCAAAAACGTATCTAGAAGCTGCTGATTTTCCAAAAAAGAAAGCAGCAATTGCTACTAAGCCATCGCTTAACGAAAACCACAGCGCTTTTGGTAACATAATAATGGTTGCTGCTGTTGCAATAATCATTAAAGCACCAACAATATAAGCAGGAATCATGCTGGTTTTTGATACCATTCCTGCAACTCTCATTCCTGAGATTATACCTGTAAAATGTGCAATTACAACAAAAACTTTAGAGCCTATTGGTATAAGATGCATATTAGCTTTTATAGAGGCTATGTCGTTTGGATTAATTTGTTCTGGTAATGGAAAAACCGTGTGACCAATTAACGTTTCTATTATATATACTACAACTGCTGCAGTAATAAAACCTAAAATTGTTGCTAATATATTTTTAAGCATAGTCTTAAATTTTGGTCCTAAATCGGAATCTGTTAGTAATTAAAAATACAAAAAAATCCTAAAGTATAAACTTTAGGATTTTTAATATTTAGTATTTGTTAAGCTTATTCATTAACAATTACCCATTCACCTTTTGCAATTAATGGTTCAGCTTGTTTAAACTTGACCGTTTTATTTTCGCCTGACATAACATGCTTAATAGTTACTTTGTCATTACGACCAATCTTAGGCTGATCTCTAACAATGGTCTCTACAACTTGCTGTTGAGGTTGTGTGTTTCCTGCAGCTCTGTTTTGTGCAGAACGCTCATCCAAATTAGGAATTTCTTCTTTTTGAGTTTGAAGATTTTCTTTTTTACGTACTTCTCTAGCTTCGCTAATAGCATTAGTAGTTTCGGTAGGTAATTCTCCTTTAAATAAGAAAGAAATCACTTCTTTATTAACCTGGTCAATCATGCTCTTAAATAATTCAAAAGCTTCAAACTTGTAAATTAATAAAGGATCTTTTTGTTCGTGTACAGCTAATTGTACAGATTGCTTAAGTTCGTCCATTTTACGTAAATGGGTTTTCCAAGCATCATCAATAATAGCTAAAGAGATGTTTTTCTCAAAGTCTGTTACTAATTGTTTTCCTTTAGTTAAGTATGCTTTTTCTAGGTCTGTTACAACTTGTAGATTTTTAACACCATCAGTAAAAGGTACTACGATACGTTTGTATTTATCACGTTGGTTTTCGTAGACATTTTCAATAATAGGAAATGCAATATCTGCATTACGTTCCATTTTTTCTTTATAATGTGCAAAACCTGCTTTGTATATTGTTTGTGCAATATCTAAAGCTGTCATTTTATTAAATTCAGCTTCAGTTATTGGAGATGACATTGAGAAGAATCTAATTAATTCAAACTCAAAATTCTTGAAGTCATTTGCAGCTTTATTAGACTCTGCAATACCTTCTGAAGTATCATAAATCATGTTTGCTAAATCTACACGTAGACGCTCTCCAAATAAGGCATTGTAACGACGCTTGTAAACAACTTCACGTTGCGAGTTCATAACATCATCATATTCTAATAAACGCTTACGAACTCCAAATTGGTTTTCTTCAACCTTTTTCTGAGCACGTTCAATAGATTTAGAAATCATAGAATGCTGAATGACTTCACCTTCTTGTAATCCCATTCTGTCCATCATCTTAGCAATACGTTCTGATCCAAAAAGACGCATTAAATTGTCTTCTAAAGATACATAAAACTGAGAGCTTCCTGGATCTCCTTGACGTCCAGCACGACCACGTAACTGTCTGTCTACGCGACGTGAATCATGACGCTCTGTTCCGATAATTGCAAGTCCACCAGCAGCTTTTACTTCATCAGATAATTTAATATCTGTACCACGACCAGCCATATTTGTAGCAATAGTTACTTGTCCAGATTTACCAGCTTGATCAACTATTTCGGCTTCTTTTTTATGTTGTTTTGCATTTAATACGTTGTGAGGTATTTTTCTAATGCTTAACATTTTACCTAGTAATTCACTTATTTCAACAGATGTTGTACCAATTAAAACAGGACGTCCTGCTTCGGATAGTTTAGTAACATCATCAATAACTGCATTGTATTTTTCACGTTTAGTTTTGTAAACTAAATCTTGTCTGTCATCTCTAGCAATTGGTCTGTTTGTTGGGATTTCGACAACATCTAATTTATAGATTTCCCAGAATTCACCAGCTTCAGTAACAGCAGTACCTGTCATACCTGACAGTTTTTTGTACATTCTGAAGTAATTTTGAAGGGTTACTGTTGCAAAAGTTTGCGTAGCATCTTCAATTTTTACGTTTTCTTTAGCTTCAATTGCTTGGTGTAGTCCATCGCTATAACGACGACCATCCATAATACGACCAGTTTGCTCGTCTACAATCATAACTTTATTATCCATGACCACATATTGTGTGTCTTTTTCAAATAAAGCATAAGCTTTTAATAATTGGTTAAGTGTGTGAATACGTTCTGATTTGATTCCAAAATCACGGAATAAGTCTTCCTTAGCTTCAGCTTCTTCTTCTGGAGATAATCCTTTTGCTTCAATTTTTGCTATTTCAACACCAATTTCTGGCATTACAAAAAAGTCAGGATTGTCTTTACCAGATAAGTAATCTACACCCTTATCTGTTAATTCAATTTGATTATTTTTTTCTTCTATTACATAGTACAAATCTGCATCTACCTTAGGCATCTCGCGATTGTTGTCTTGTATGTAAAAGTTTTCAGTTTTTTGCAGAATTTGTTTTACACCTTCTTCACTTAAAAACTTAATTAAAGCTTTGTTTTTTGGAATTCCTCTGTAAACTTGGAATAATTTAAATCCTCCTTCTTTGGTATCGCCTTCGGCTATTAATTTTTTAGCTTCAACTAAAACCTGAGTTAAATATTTACGTTGGATATTAACAATGTCATCTACCTTAGGTTTAAGCTCTGTAAATTCATGCTCGTCACCTTTAGGGATTGGACCAGAAATAATTAATGGTGTACGTGCATCATCAATTAATACAGAATCGACCTCATCGACAATGGCGTAATGGTGAGGACGTTGTACTAAATCTCCAGTAGCATGTGCCATGTTATCACGTAGGTAATCAAAACCAAACTCGTTGTTGGTACCATAAGTAATGTCTGCATTATAAGCTTTGCGTCTTGCGTCACTATTAGGTTGGTGATAATCAATACAGTCAATACTTAACCCATGAAAGTTAAATATTGGAGCCATCCAAGCGCTATCACGTTTTGCTAAGTAGTCATTTACTGTTACTAAATGTACACCATTACCAGCTAAGGCATTTAAGTATACTGGAAGTGTTGCTACTAAGGTCTTACCTTCTCCTGTTTGCATCTCTGCAATTTTACCTTGATGCATTGCAATACCACCAATTAACTGGACATCATAGTGTACCATGTCCCAAGTAATGGCTTTTCCAGCAGCATCCCAAGAGTTAGACCAAGTGGCTTTGTCACCTTCTAAAGTAACAAAGTCTTTGTCTCCAGAAAGACTTCTGTCAAACTCGTTAGCAGTAACGGTTATAGTAGTATTGTCTTTAAAACGTCTAGCAGTTTCTTTAACTACAGCAAACGCTTCTGGTAATATTTTGTTTAGCGTATCTTCTGTAGCAGTATAAGACTCTTCTTTAATTTTATCTATTTCTTGATAGATATCTTCGCGTTTGTCTATGTCTTCAGTCGTTTCAGCCTCAGCTTGTAGCGCTTCAATTTTAGAGTAAAACGGTTGACGTGCTTCTGCTATAATAGCTTTAAACTCGTCAGTTTTAGCACGTAATTGGTCATGTGATAAGGCTATCAAAGCCTTTTCAAAGGTTTTAATTTTATCTACTATTGGTGTGATGGCTTTAACGTCTTGTTTAGACTTGTCGCCAACAAATACTTTTAGTACGGAATTTAAAAAACTCATAGTTTTTGTGTTTTATTTGAGATGCCATTCTATGCATTGCAAAGAATAACAGTACTTTATGTTTTGTCCTTTTTTAAAAAGGGCTTAAATATACGTTTTTAGCTGCGTTTAGCTATATTAAAAAGCACAAAAAAAGTCTCTAATTGAGACTTTTTTGATACTATTTGTGTGTTATTAATACTCGTCCTCATTCCAGAGGTAATCTTCGTCAGTTGGATAATCTGGCCAAATTTCTTCTATAGAATCGTATGAATCACCTTCATCTTCTATTGATTGTAAATTTTCTACAACTTCTAAAGGTGCGCCTGTTCTAATAGCGTAGTCAATAAGCTCATCTTTAGTTGCTGGCCAAGGTGCATCACTTAAATAAGATGCTAATTCTAATGTCCAATACATTTCTTATGCGGTTTTAATTTTTGCAAAAATAAATTTTTAGTTTAAATAGTCAAGAAAAAAGTGAATTATTTTTTCATTAAAAAAAAGAACGTCTTCTAAACTGAAACTACTTGATACTAAAGTATTTTGCAGAGTTACTAATCACAACGCTTTGTAAAGTTTGTTACTTTTTTTCAGGAATCCACTTTACTTCGTCTGCTTGTAAGTCATGAGACAACTTTCGTGCCAATACAAAAAGATAGTCAGAAAGACGGTTTAAATACGTTAACGCATTAGCTTCAAAAGGTTCTAAATCGTTAAGCGCTGACGCTAAGCGTTCTGCACGTCTACAAACGGTTCTGGCAATGTGACAGAATGACACGGTTTGGTGTCCTCCAGGGAGCACAAAATGTGTCATTGGTGGTAAATCTTGATTCATGATGTCCATTTCTTGTTCTAGTAACACAATATCTTCATCAGAAATTTTATTGATGTTTAGACGCTCTTTTCCGTTTTTAAGAATTGCTTTTTCAGGATCTGTAGCCAATATTGCACCTACAGTAAATAACTTGTCCTGTATGACAATTAAAATGTCTTTATATAGTTGTTTAATCTCTTGATCTCTTATTAAACCTATGTAAGAGTTTAGCTCGTCAACAGTACCATAGCTATCAATCCTAATATGATGTTTAGGTACACGTGTGCCTCCAAATAACGCTGTAGTACCTTTATCTCCTGTTTTTGTATATATTTTCATGACTGTAAAGTTAAGGGAAAAGTTTAAATGTAGAAAGTTAAAAACTATGTGACGCGACTAATTCTTAATTTAAAGTCTAATGGTAAAATGCTCTTTAGCTTGTTCTTTTCTAAAAAAAACAAACCCAAATTTATAGGTATCAATAGTAACGGTTACTTGTGGGTGATTTTTTATAATCTCCCAAGCGTCAGTCATCTGTTTTGACCAGTAAATGTCATCAAAAATCAGGACTGTGTCATTGTGTGTTTTAGGAAGAAGCATTTCAAAATACTGCAATGTAGCCTCCATGGTATGATTGCCATCACAATAAATTAAGTCTAAGGTTTTTGTATTTAAATTAGTTATGACCTTAGCAAAATCTCCTGTTTTTATTGTAATATTTTTTAAGTCGAAATTTTTAAATTGGGTTTCGGCTACAGCCGAAATATTAGGACAGCCTTCTACGGTTGTAATTGTTGCTTTTGGATTGCCCAATGCCAAAGCTTGTGTTGCAATACCTAGAGATGTACCAAGCTCTAAAATGGTATTACTTTTAAAATAATTGGCTAATCGGAATAGTAATTTGGATTCTTTATAATTTGATCCAGCTACTTTAGTCATTTTAGAAATGGATCTTTTATTAGTTTTAAACACTTGACTGCCAGAGCCTAAGTCGGAAACGTTTATGCTAGCGGTGTTTTTTAGTAGCTTGTTTCTATAGGTTTTAATATCTAGGTAAGCAGCGTGCTTTTTTTTGTCGTAAAAACACTTGGTAACCAAATCATAAACAAAAGGGGAGTGCACACCATGTTGATTAGTGGAGCGTTTTAAAAAATTAAAGTAGGATTGTATTTGGTAAGTCTTACTCATCTGATAGCTGTTTGCTATTACTTTTCTTTTTTTAAAATCAAATGTTTTTCTTGAAAGGCGTATTAGATAGTGATTTATTGTTTCTGTTAATTTTGTCTTGATACAAACCCTTCGACTACGCTCAGGATAAACCAAGCCAAAAAATATATTGAAATGAGGAAATTACTAAAGTTTCATTCACTCTCGGAATTACGTGCTTAAAGCTTCTCTTTGTAACTTTATTCCTTCGTTCATTATTTCTGCATTTCAATGTTCAATTCTATGAATTGATTTTGGGACTAGACTTTTTTGTTTTAGTACTAATCGTTCTTTTTCAGTCTAACTTATCCTTCCATTTTTTCTGACAATTCTAACCAACGCATTTCTTTTTCCTCAATGCTATCCATGATTTTTTGGATTTTAGCAGACAATTCTGTGATTTGATCTTGCGTTAAATCTGGATTTAAAAACTTTTGTTCAATCTCTTTTTTATCGAACTCTAGAGATTTTATTTTACTTTCTAAATTATTAAATTCTTTCTGTTCGTTGTATGATAATGCTGCTTTGCTGCTGTCTTTTTTCCAGTTTTTCTTTTCTTTTTTGTCCTCTGCGTCAGTGTCACTTTCAGGAGCTTTACTGTCTTCGTATATGCGATAATCTGTGTAGTTTCCTGGAAAGTTTTCTACTTCACCTTCGCCTTTAAACACTAATAGGTGATCCACAATTTTGTCCATAAAATAGCGGTCGTGAGAGACGACTATCAAACAGCCAGGAAAATCTAATAAAAAGTCTTCTAAAACGTTTAGCGTAACGATATCTAAGTCATTAGTAGGTTCATCAAGAATTAAAAAATTGGGATTTTGTATTAAAATGGTACAAAGGTATAAGCGTTTACGTTCACCACCACTTAGTTTTTCAACAAAATCATATTGTTTTTTTCTGTCAAATAAAAAGCGTTCTAACAATTGTTGTGCACTAATTTGACGTCCTTTTTTTAAGGGAATATAATCTCCAAAATCCCTAACCACATCAATAACCTTTTGGTTAGGTTTTGGTGTAATACCTGCTTGAGTATAATATCCAAATTTAACTGTTTCTCCAATTAATATTTTTCCGCTATCAGGAGCAGTTGTTTGGGTTAACATATTTAGGAATGTTGATTTTCCTGTTCCGTTTTTACCAATAATCCCTACGCGTTCTCCACGTTGAAAGTTGTAATCAAATTTGTCTAATATTACTTTGTCCTTAAAGGATTTAGATAGTTTAACAAGTTCGACAATTTTACTTCCTAAGCGTTCCATGTTTAATTCTAACTCGACAACATGATCTTTTCTGCGTTGGGAGGCTTTGTGTTTAATTTCGGTAAAATCGTCAATTCTAGATTTAGATTTAGTAGTACGTGCTTTTGGTTGGCGACGCATCCATACTAATTCTTTTTTAAAAAGTTGTTTTGCTTTTCCTGTTTCTACTTGTTCTCTAGCAATACGCTCTTCTTTTTTTTCAAGGTAGTAGGAGTAGTTTCCTTTGTAACTATATAGCTCGCCATGATCAAGCTCTATAATTTCGTTACAGACACGCTCAAGAAAAAAGCGGTCGTGAGTTACCATAAATAAAGTGATGTTTTCTTTAGCAAAAAAGGCTTCTAGCCATTCAATCATCTCTAGATCTAAATGGTTGGTAGGTTCATCTAAAATTAATAAGTCGGGCTTATTAATTAGTGCATTCGCTAAGCTAAGGCGTTTTTTTTGACCTCCAGACAAGACGCTAACTTTTTGGTCTAGATTATCTAGTTTTAATTTAAAAAGTATTTGTTTGTATTGTGTTTCAAAATCCCAAGCATTGTGTCTATCCATTTGCTCAAACGCTTTTTGATACACATCTTCGTCTTCAGGGTTTTGTAATGCTTTTTCGTAATTTTTTATAATATCTAAAACAGGATTATCTGCATTAAAGATGGTTTGTTCAATGGTTAATTCTGGGTCTAGAATTGGTTCTTGAGGTAAAAAAGCTACTTTAATATCCTTTCTGTAAATTATGTTACCAGTGTCAGGTACGTCAAAACCAGCAAGCATTTTTAAGATAGAGGTTTTTCCTGTTCCGTTTTTAGCTACAAAAGCAATCTTTTGGTCTTTATGGACGCTAAAAGATAGCCCTTCAAATAATGTTAATTCGCCATAAGATTTGGCTATGTTTTCAACTGTTAAATAATTCAATGTGTGTAATTTTTAGCAAAGATGGTTATTATAAGTGAAATGTAGAATTTTTAAAAGTGAAAAGTTAGTAGGTTAATTATATGGAGGCTAAAAAAGTTTTTTAAAAAATAAACCTGTGTTATTGCTTAATTTTGAGATTAAAATTCAAAAACCCAGTTACTTGTTTTGTTTTACAGTGCTAAAGGTTATATTTGTGAATTAACAACCTTTTTAAAATGAAGCAAATTGTAATGTGTTTTGTGATAGTGCTTAGCCTTATAAGCACCTCATGTATAACTCAAAAAGATGTCGTTTACTTACAAGATAAAGGTACTGTAATAAACGATTCTCTTCAATTACAAGCTTTAGCATCACCATATCGCGTGCAGGTTAATGATTTGTTGAGTGTTAATGTTAAAGCTGAAAAAAGAGAGGTTTCTGATTTAGTTCAAATCTTTAATCCTACAACAAATGAAATAGGTAACTCGGATCAATCTTTATATTACAATGGGTTTACAGTTGATTTACATGGAAATATTGAATTTCCAATTTTAGGAGAAATAAATGTATTAGGTTTTACAACTGATGAAATTGAAGAAAAAATTAAAACTGTTATTTTACAAAAATATTTAAAAGAGACTGCTAAAATATTTGTAACCGTTAAATTATCTGGTTTAAAATATACTACTTTAGGTGAGATAGAAAATAAAGGAACACAGGTTTTGTATCAAGATCGAGTAAATATTCTTGAAGCTATTGCTAACGCTGGTGATATAACTCAAACAGGTGATAGAAAAGATGTTTTAATATTAAGACAATATCCACAAGGACAGAAAATTCATCATATCGATTTGACAGATATGGCTGCTATGAAATCTGAGTTTTATTATATACAGCCAAATGACATTATTATGGTCAAACCATTAAAGCGAAAGTCTTTAGGTGGTGGTCAAACTGCAACACAAACATTAACGACTATAGCTAGTATATTTTCAGTTTTAGTTAGTACTTATTTTTTAGCTAAAAATCTATAAAATATGGAACAGCAAAAAGGGATAGATAATAATCAGATTTTTGATTTTAAAGCATTTATCTTTAGATCTATTAGTTATTGGAAATGGTTTTTGTTGGCTTTAATTGTTGGCTTATATGTTGTCTATCAACAGAATATTAGAAGGGAGTTTCCTTATACAATAGAAGCTTCTCTTACAGTTCAAGATGACAAGAATCCTTTGTTTACTTCCAATACTAGTTTGATTTTTAACTATGGAGGAATATCTGGAAAAGTACAAGAGGTCCTGTTAAATTTAAAATCTAGAAAACATCATGAAAAAGTTGTGGATAGTTTAGATTTATATTTAAGTTATCTAAAACAAGGTCGATTTTACAAAACAGATATTTATGGCAGTCACCAGTTTAAATTTGTAGGTTTAGATAGTGCTTATCAATTGATCGGACATCCTATAAAACTTGAGTTTTTAGATGCTGATACGTTTAAGTTATCTTATGATTTAGGAGAGTCTGAAACTGTAATCGCTCAAAATTTTTATACTAAAGAAATAAAATCTTTTCCAGTGTCTTCGCCAGTTTTCTCTCAAATATATAAGTTTGAAGAATACATAGACTTGCCTTTTTTAAAGGGGAGTCTAGTAAAAAGGGGGAATGTAGCTATTAAAAAAAACAAGGAATTTTTTATACAATACAACAGTTTTAATGCAACTGTATCTGAATTTTCAAATAGTTATGTGGTTGCTAATCAGCAAAATTCACCCTTATTAACAGTTAGATTAACTAATAAAAATAAAGCTAAAATAGTTGACTATATCAATACTTCAGTTTTTATTTTAGAGCGTGACCAGCTACAACGAAAAAATCAATATGCAATTAATACAGTTGCCTTTATTGATAAACAGTTAGCTCGTGTTAAAGGGCAATTAAACAGGAAAGCAGATTCTTTAAACGATTTTAAACGAAGTAATAAAATATTTGATATTAAAGGAGAAAGCGAGATTTTATCAAGTAAAATTGAAGACTACAACAGTCAAAAAGAGCTTTTAAATGAAAGTTTAATGTCATACGACTTATTAAAGAATTACCTTTTAACTAGTTCTGATTTTACTAGTTTTCCTGCACCAGCACTACAAGGTATCGACGATTCTAATATAATTGGAGGAATTTCTAAGATAGTAGCATTGTCTGTGCAAAAGTCTACTTTAGAAACTTCGGTAAGGGATAATGTGTCTGTATTTGATGATTTGAATAATCAAATAGAGTCTCTTAAAAATGTTATGATTGAAAACATAGCTTCAGTAAAAGCGAATATAGGTTTTCAGTTACAATCCTTAAATTCTAGAATATATAGTTCAGAACAAGAATTTTCAACTCTTCCTGAAAATCAACAAAAATTAGAAGCTATTGAACGTGAATATTTATTAAGTCAAAGTACTTACAATTTATATTTAGCTAAACGAGGTGAAGCCGATTTAATTAAAGCTTCTAATATTTCTGATATTATTTTTATTGAACCAGCTAAAGATGTTGGACAAGGACGTAATGCAGTTAACCTTAATATACGCTATGTTTTTGCAGTTTTAGCTGCATTAATCCCTATTTTGTTATTGTCTTTTATAATTACTTTTTTTGATAATAAAATTCATGCACCCAATGATTTAGAAAAATTAGCTAAAATCCCACTATTAGGAGTTGTAGGTAAAAATGATTCTGAGAATAATTTAGCAGTTTACAATAAACCTAAGTCTGCGATAGCTGAAGCCTTTAGAGCCATTAGATCTAGTTTGCAATTCATGTACAAAAAACATGATTTAGATGGTACTAAAACCGTTATGGTTACCTCTTCCGTCAGTGGAGAAGGAAAAACCTTTTGCTCCATTAATATTGCAACTGTATTTGCATTAAGCGGAAAGAAAACTGTATTAGTTGGGTTAGATTTGCGAAAACCCAAGATTTTTGGAGATTTTGATATTGATAATACTACAGGTGCAGTAAATTATTTGATTGGGCAAAAATCTTTGCAAGAAGTTGTGCAACACACTAAAGTTGAAAACCTTGATGTTATAACTTCTGGACCTATTCCTCCTAATCCATCTGAATTACTTATTGGTTCGCAAATGGACCAATTTATTGCTGAATTAAAAGAGGTCTATGACTATATTATATTGGATACACCACCAGTTGGCTTAGTTGCTGATGCATTGGAGCTAACAGACTATGTAGATGCCTCTTTGTATGTTGTCCGTCAAGACTATACCAAAAAAGAAATGCTAGCTTTGATAACCGATAAACATAAAAAAGGAGAGGTTAAAAATATTAGTTTTCTATATAATTATTACGATCAAAAAGGAACATATGGTTACGGTTACGGTTATGGTTACGGCTATGGCTACGGTTATGGTGCTTATGGTAATGGGTATCATGAGGAGGAAAAAAAGAATACATCTTTTACTAAAAAAATTATAGCATTTTTAAATCCATTTAAATAAGCAATAAAATAATAAATTTGGAGAGTAAACATATTAAATCAGATTGGTTATACACCATTTCGCCCAAAAAAAAGCTTATAAATCTCAATTTTAAAGAGATATGGAGGTATCGTGATTTATTGTTTTTATTTGTAAAACGCGATATCATCACACAATATAAACAAACCATATTAGGGCCTTTATGGTATTTTATACAACCCTTATTTACATCAGTAATTTTTACACTAATATTTAATAATCTAGCTGCCATACCTACAGGTAATGGGATTCCTTCCTTTTTATTTAATTTAGCAGGCATCACCTCTTGGAACTATTTTAGCTCTTGCTTAACAGGAACAAGTGATACCTTTAAGGTTAATCAAGGTATATTTGGTAAGGTGTACTTTCCTAGAGTTATTACACCCTTATCTATCGTGTTTTCTAATCTTATAAAATTCGGAATTCAGCTATTAGTCTTTATTTCGTTTTATATCTACTTTGTGTTTTTTACAGATACAGCCAGTAATGCCTTACCACAAATAACAATTATACTATTACCCATACTAATTTTATTTATGGGTTTATTAGGGTTGGGTCTAGGAATGATTATATCTTCAATGACCACTAAATATCGTGATTTAACCTTTTTGGTAGGTTTTGGTGTACAGTTGTTAATGTATGGTTCTGCAGTGATGTATCCCTTATCCTATTTTAAAGAGAAATTACCAGAATATTCATGGTTAGTAGCCTATAACCCAATGACAACCATTATAGAGTTATTTAGACAGATGACGTTGGGCGTTGGAAGTTTTGCGTTTAATAATTTTATTTATGCAGGTGTTATAAGTGTTATCTTGTTTTTAATAGGATTAGTTATATTTAATAAAACCGAAAAGTCTTTTATAGATACTGTGTAATATGGAAGAAAAAGACATTATTTTAAAAGCAGAACACATCTCTAAACAATACCGTTTAGGATTAGTCGGTACAGGAACCATTAGTCACGATTTAAATAGATGGTGGCATAAAGTACGAGGTAAAGCAGATCCCTATTTAAAAGTAGGCGAGAGTAATGATCGTAGTACTAAAGGACAGTCAGAATATGTATGGGCTTTGCAGGATATTAATTTTGAAGTTAAACGTGGTGAAGTCTTAGGGATTATAGGTAAGAATGGAGCAGGAAAATCAACCTTGCTTAAAATCTTATCAAAAGTCACAGGACCAACAACAGGCGAGATTAAAACTAAAGGACGTATAGCATCTTTATTAGAGGTTGGAACAGGATTTCATGGCGAAATGACTGGACGTGAAAACGTGTATTTAAATGGTGCCATTTTAGGAATGACTAAAAAAGAAATTTCGTCTAAAATTGACGAAATTATTGAGTTTTCGGGTTGTCAGCGTTATATAGATACTCCAGTTAAACGTTATAGCTCTGGTATGACTGTACGATTAGCGTTTGCAGTAGCAGCCTTTTTAGAACCAGAGATTTTGGTAATAGATGAAGTGCTAGCTGTAGGAGATGCCGAATTCCAGAAAAAGGCTATTGGTAAAATGCAAGATATTAGTCGTGGTGATGGACGAACAGTTTTGTTTGTCAGTCATAATATGTCGGCAATTAAAAATTTATGTACTAGAGCAATTTTAGTAGAAAAAGGAAGAATAAGGTCTACAGGTAGCGTTGATAATATTATCAACCTATACCTTAGTCAGATGAGAAAAGAAAAAGAAGATTTTGAAAGTTTAGAAAGAAAAGGTAATGGAGTTATTAAAATTACTTCTGTAAAAACTAAGAGCATAGGAAATGATTTCCATGGTACAGTTGGTCTTCCATTTTCTATAAGTTTTGACATTTCTAACAATACTAATGTTAAAGTTTGTGATGTGAGATTAGATATTAGAATAGATGATAGTTTAGGTCAAAAATATGCTTGGCTCAGTACATCGGTTATTCCCTTTGATGTTAAATCAAAAAACAATGTTGTAAAAACAATTAGTTTCGAATTAGAAAAGCTTAATCTACAGAAAGGAATATATTATGTGACAACATATTTGGAATGTAAAGGAGAAGTATCCGATTGGATACAAAATGCTTTTGATTTTGAAATTTTAGACGGAAAATATTATGAGTCAGATGCAAAAGTACCTAACAATCAAGGTAAAATTTTGCTTGATTATTCAATAAAACATAGTTAAATGAATTTTTTTAAAAGAAAGAACATTAAACAAGAGGTACAAGATTATACTGTAAAGGATTGGCTTAAAGAGTTAGATTGGGCAAACGTATACCATGATAGTATCAGAGGTAAATCGTATTTAGAAAATCTGAGTTTGAATATCGGTAGATGGGCAGGTAACTATGCTTTTTTTTATGTTTTGAATAGAATAATGCATGATTTTAAACCAAAAACAATTATTGAATTTGGTTTAGGTGAATCTACTAAGTTTATTTCATCTTGTATTAAAGGTTTAGATTATGATTGCAAATATGTGGTTATTGAGCAAAATATGGATTGGAAAATTCATTTTCAATCTAATTTTCAATTAACTAATAATACGAGTCTTATACATTGTCCTATAGAAAGGAAAGAGATTAATGGATTTAGTGTCAATACTTACAAAGACTTAAAAAATCAAATAGATTTTCAAGCAGAATTATATATTGTAGATGGACCTCATGGTAGTGAACGATTCTCAAGATTTGACATATGCTATTTGGCAGAAAAATTCACAAAAGAAAGCGAGTTTGTAATTTTGATAGATGATTGTCAAAGAAAAGGAGAACAGGATACTTTTGAGGCATTAGAAATGATTTTTAAAGAAAAAGAGATTATTTTCTTTAAAGCTAAATATTCAGGAGTCAAAACAGTGAGCCTAATTGTTTCTAATAAGTATAAATATTCAACTACATTTTAAGATATGGATATACTTGCTGTATTAGTTAACTATGGAGATGAGCAATTGAATTATCTAGAACAAGTTGTATCAGAACTAAAAAGTTTTAAAAACTACAAAGTAACAATTATTGTTCAATCAAATATACCATTAAATATTCAAGGTGTAGATAAAGTTAATGTTGTAGAATTAGAGGACTATCAATTATTACCACTAACCTGTAGAAAAATTATTTGGGAAAACAAAAACGATTTTGATGTTTTTATTTTTGGAGAGAACGACCATATGTTTCTTGAAAAACATATAGATAAGCATTTAGAATACGTCAAAATACTTCCAAAAAATAGAATTACAGGGTTGATTCAGTTTGAAGAAAATGAAACTGGACGTTATTATCCTGGATATCATCTTCAATTTGATTGGAGGTATGACTCAGTAGAGAATTACGATGGAAAAAAATTCGCACATTTTACTAATACACATCAAGCAGGTTTTATTTTAACTAAACAACAATTATTAACTATTGGAAAGCGTTTTGATTTTAATAAATTAGTAAAAGATTTACCTCTAAGTTTTATAGATAAATTATTAAATAAAATAAAAAAAATACTAAAATTACCATTAAAACATCCCAATAATTATAGTGTAAAATGTAAAGTTAACACAGATGTCTACGATTATGGTGGTATGAAAAAACTAATTTGTATTTCAGAGTTTGAAGACAATCTAATACATCATTTACCAAACATATATATTGATGGTTTAAAAGGGAGAAATAAATTTAGGTCAGATTCAGATAAAATGGATAATGCCATACAAAAACTGTTAAAAAAGTAAATGGTAGAATATTCTTTAATAGTACTTGCCAAAACAGATTCTGAATTTATTTTTAAAATGAATGAAGACTGTTTTAACACCTTTATTAAAAGTATAGAATATATAGATAGTACTTTTGAAATCATACTGATAGAAAGTAATGAAAAAGCAAATTATGTTTACTCAATTCAAAATTTGAAAATTATAACACCAAAAGCAGATTTTAATTTTCATAAATTTTTGAATATTGGAATAAAAGAGGCATCTGGTAATTATTATATTTTAAGTAATAATGACGTAAAATACACAAAAGAATGGTTGGCAAATTTACAAAATGTAGCTTTTAATAATCCTAAAATACAATCATTTTCTCCTTATGATCAAAAATCTAATAAATTACCAATGGAAAGTATAAAGAGTAATTCGTTTATTTTAGGGTACCAAATTCAAAAGCACTTAACGGGTTGGTGTATAATTATGCACAAAAATGTTATAAATAAAATAAAGAAGTTAGATGAAAAATTTAATTTTTATTACGCAGATTTTGATTATGCGATGCAATTACAAAAATATAACATAAAACATGCCTTAGTGACTAATGCTAAGGTAAATCATTTAGAAAGTGTTTCATATAACCAAGAAAACAATATAAATTATAGTGAATTACCATCAGATACACCAAAGTATTTAATAAATGAAAATTGGACTTGGATTTTAAAGGATAAAAAGATGGTAGAGGGTGTCATTTCTTATCATAAAAAATGGGGTTCTAGACGTTCGATTAAAGTCAAGCTATATGCAATTAAGCTATTAAAATCAATAGGTTTGGGTTTTTTTAGCAGATTTATTTTAACAACTAAATATTAAATAATTGAAAATAACATATTTAATAACAGGAGGAGCAGGAAATGTAGGTAGTACACTAGCAAAACATTTGGCTAGCGATAAATCAAATACAATTATAATTGTTGATAATTTATCTACAGGAAGCCTTAATAAAGTTCCAAAACTAGATAATGTAAAATTTATAAAAGCTAATGTTAATAATTATAATGACATTGCTCCAATTTTTGCACGTTATGATTTTGATTATGTATTTCATTATGCAGCAATGGTTGGTGTTAAGCGAACCCTAGAAAACCCTATGAGTGTGCTTGAGGATATTGAAGGTATTAAAAATGTGCTATCACTATCAAAAAATTCTGGAGTAAAACGTGTCTTTTATTCAAGTTCATCTGAAGTTTATGGAGAGCCTTTTGAAATCCCTCAAAACGAGAATACAACGCCATTAAATTCTAGATTACCCTATGCTATCGTCAAAAATGTTGGCGAAGCTTTTTTTAAATCTTACTATCAAGAATATGGATTAGAGTATACCATTTTTAGGTTTTTTAATACTTATGGGCCAAATCAAAGTGAAGATTTTGTACTACCACGTTTTTTAAAATTAGCATTGCAAGATAAAGACATTAATATCTATGGAGATGGCTTGCAAACACGATCGTTTTGCTATGTTGACGACAATGTTGAAACCTGTATAAAAGCAATTACAGATAAGTCTTGTATCAATGAGGTTTTAAATGTTGGTAGTGACTTAGAACAAACCATTTTGTCACTTGCTCAAACCATTATTAAGTTAACCAATTCAAAAAGTAATATTGTTCATTTACCAGCATTAGAAGAAGGAGATATGGCAAGACGTTGTCCAGATACGTCAAAAATGAAAAAAGTTTTAGGTAAAGATTTGATGTCGTTAGAAGAAGGTGTTTTAAAACTAGTTAAACATTACAGTAATTTATAATATATGCGTAAAGGATATAACCCTACCAAAGGTGGTAAGTTAGTCGTTAAAGCACCATGTGATCATAGGATAATAATACCCTTACACATTCCACATGAAAATGATTACTTTAAAGATGCCTATAAAATTTTTGAACTTTGTCTATTTTCAGTTTTAAAAACAGCCAGTTCAAAATTAAAAGTCTCTATTATTAGTAATAAATGTTCTTTTGAGGTTAATCAAAGACTTTTGCAATTATACAAAGACCAAGATATTGATGAGCTTATCATAGAAAAGGAAGGCATAGGAAAAATTAATAGCCTTTTAAAAGCTTTACGTACAGTTGAAGAGCGTTTAGTAACCATAACAGATGCAGACGTATTATTTTTAGATCAATGGGAGGATGAGGTTGTTTCTGTTTTTAAATCTTTTCCAAAAGCAGGAGCAGTTTGTCCAGTCCCACTTTACAGAAAGCATCTAGATTTAACAGCCAATATTTGGAGTAAGTATTTGTTTTCAAATAAATTAAAATTTAGAGCAGTTAAAGATGTTGATGCCTTAGAGAATTTTGTAAAAAGTATAGGTTGGACTCACTTGCCAGAAGAATTTGGTGATAGCATTGGTACATTAACAGCAAAAGACAATACTGTAGCAGTTTTAGGCTGTTCTCATTTTGTTGCTACCTATAAGTCAGAAGTATTTAAAGCGCTTCCAGAAGACAATAGTGCTTATTTAATAGATGGAGATAGCGAGTTTTTATACATGGATAAGCCAGTAGTGTTAGTGGATGGTTATCGTTTGTCAACGTATACAAATAATGCTTACCATTTAGGGAATGTATTTGAACCTTGGATGCAAGACAACTTTGATGCTTTAAAAGCAAGAGAACAAAAATACATTGATTACTCGTCCTTAAAAACTTTAAAGAAAAATACAATTAAGTATATTTTAGCTCATAAGATTTTTAAGAATGTGATAAAGTTTAGACCTATATTAAGGTATATGTTAAAACTAAAAGGATTAACTAAGGCTCAAGTAGATAATTATGTTGATCTTAAGTAGTAAAAACAATTTTTTATAGTTGGTAGTTTGTTTGTGTTTTTAAATTTGAAAAATATAAAAGTAAGTCATTGGTTTTCGGCTAAATTTTAATCATCATTTTAGTACTTTATTTTAACTTTTTTAATGCTATAATACATGTTGTATTCTCCATGTTCATTATTGTCTTGGGATACACAGCGTTAAAAGTAGTCAAGGATTTTGGTATTCTTGGGGATGTGTCATATGGTATATACAGCTTTTTTATTCAGCAACTTTTAATGTGGATTTTTAAATTGAAAACTATAAATTTATCTGTTTACGCATTATTGCTTTCAATAGTGTTTGAATATTTGTCTTGGTTTTTAGTTGAGAAAAGAGAGTTACGATATAAATAATAATTTAAATTGAATTTATATGTCAAAGTTTAAAAATAAAATTTTTTTAAATTACCTCAGGGTAAGGAATAAATTAAGAAAGAGAATGGGGAAGAATTCAATTTTATTGTCCTCTAGAAATATTTTAGAGAATAACTTTAAATCTTCAGCTGATTTTAGTTTTGTTCAGGTTGGAGCTAATGATGGAGTGAGCTTTGATTTTCTATTTGATTTTGTGTCAAAACGGAAATCAATAGGTGTAGTATTAGAGCCTATTACATCATATTTCATTGAGTTAAAAAAGAATTATGCCTTTAATAAAAATATTATTCCAATTAATGTAGCTATACATCCAACGCTTAAAGAGGCTAATATCTATAAAATTAATCCAATGTTTCAAAATGAATATCCTTCATGGGTAAAGGGTATTGCATCATTAGATCCTAATCATCACAAAAAGACCAATATAAACACTGAACACATGATAGTGGAAAAGGTTAAAGCAGATAGTCTAATAAATGTTTTAAATAATAATGATTTAAATTTTAATAATCTTGATTATTTTCAGATTGATACTGAAGGTTTTGATTTTGAAGTTTTAAAAATGATAGATTTTAATATTATTAAACCTGTTGTTTTGAAATTTGAATCAGTAAACCTTAGTAATAATGACAAGCATGTTGCTTTTTTATTATTAAAAAGACAAGGTTATTATGTTTTTGATGAAGGTGGAGATTCTATTGCTGTTAATTTAAATTTGATCAAACTGTACTAATGATTAATAAAGTCATACATTATTGTTGGTTTGGTAATTCAAAAAAAACAAAACTTATCGAAAACTGCATTAGTAGTTGGAAGATCTTTTGCCCAGACTATGAAATTATTGAGTGGAATGAATCGAACTGTGATTTGACACATCCTTTTATTTTACATGCGCTTAAGGCCAATAAATGGGCTTTTGTTGCGGACTATATAAGATTACATGTTTTGTTTAATTATGGAGGAGTTTATCTAGATACAGATATGGTGTTAGTAAAATCATTAGACCCTTTTTTAAAGCATAAGTGCTTTTTTGGAGCAGAAGAAGAGACTATTATTAGTGCTGGAATAATAGGCAGTGTAAAAAAGAATAAGCTAATATTTGATTTGTTAAAAAGCTATGACAATTTAGATTTAAATCAAGATTTAGATTTTAATAATTTAGCAATACCCTTATTGATTACATCACATATTAAAACAATTAATAAAATTTTTTCTGTAAAAATAAATGACATAACCTCGTTTGATGACGTTGTGATTTATCCACAAAATTATTTTTATCCTTTTCCGAATAAAGAAAAAAGTAATATTAAAAACCATTTGTCATACGCAACAGAAGATACAGTTGCTATTCATTTGTGGAATGCCTCGTGGGTTGACTATAACGAATTTGATTATTTAAATCAAAAACGCTTCGGTAAGGCTATGACTAAGGTTTTAAGAACTTTATTTGTCTCAAGGGATTTTAATAAATACTATTTTAAAAGAATTTTTAATCATTTAAAAAAAAACTATGATTAAAAACATCAAACAAAATCTAAAAAGGAAAGTTCTTTTTTTTATTGGAATTTATAATTTTTACTATTTCAGACTTGTTGAAACTAAAAAAATTAAAAATGCAGATTTGGTTTTTTTCTTCCCCTATTATCATACAGGTGGTGCTGAAAAAGTGCATTTGAATATTGTTAAAGCTCTAGAGAAACAAAATATCTATATTATTTTTACCCATTTGTCAGCAACCAAAAATTATCACAGTGCTTTTAAAACTCACGCAAATATTGTAGAAATTAATAATATTAAAAATAAAAAATCTGCGGTTCTTAATAAGTTTTTAGAAAATAAAATTTTAAAAACTATTAATAAAAGTAAATCAATACATTCTGTATTTGGTTCTAATACAGATTATTTTTATCAATTATTGCCTAAAATTAAATCAGATATTTATAAAGTTGATTTAATACATGCGTTAAGCGAAAATGATCCAAGAGAATTACAGTTTGTAAACAGCTGTCAATTTATCGATTCTCGAATTTGTATTAATACTAAAGCTAAAGAAGATTTAATTTCAATTTATAACAATAATAAATTAAGTAAAAAATTAAGTGATAAATTAGTAATAATACAAAATGGTGTAGATGTTAATAAAGGATTAAGCTATAAGAAAGATAACAACCGAATTTTAAAATTTGGTTTTATTGGTAGATGGTCTGCTGAAAAAAGACCAGAGATTTTTTTAGACGTTGCTAAACAAATTACTCATAAATACCCTAAGGTTGAGTTTGTTATGGCTGGAACAGGTATGAAATCTAATCTATCAAAAATTGATAATTCTGGAGTCTCTTTTTTAGGCGAAATTACAGATCCTAAAAAATTGGATGAGTTGTATAAAAGTTTAACAGCAGTAGTTATAACCTCAGTATATGAGGGATTTCCTATGGTAATTATGGAGTCTATGATATTTGGTACCATACCAATAGCTACAAATGTTGGCGGTATTAGCCAACATATTAATCACATGAAAAATGGATTGTTAATTTCTTCAGAACATAAAGCATCCATAGTTGAGAGGTTTGTTGAAAACATTTCCTATTTGATAGAAAATGAACAATATTTAAAAATAATATCAACTAACGCTAACAATTATGCATTAGATAATTTTAATATTGATAAATTTAACACTTCTTATCAAGTTTTATTTAGAAAAAAGCCATGAAGTTATTAATGGTCGCCATTCCAAACCATCATTTTTTTCAGTGGGTTAACCAATTGAAAGATGCTGGCTATGAGGTGTATTGGTTTGATATCACTGATGGAGGACCTAAATCTTCAAAAATAGAGTGGGTTACTCAAATAAAAGGATGGAAATTAAAATGGGATTTTCCGTTTAGGACTCAAGTAAAAAAAAAGTTACCTAAGTTATATAGCAAGATTCAAAAAGTAAATGAAACGGATGTTACTAATGCTTTTAAAAAGGTATTAGAACAAATTCAACCAGATATAGTCCATTGTTTTGAAATGAAATTATCAGGTTTGTCTATTTTACCTGTAATGTCACAAAATAAAATACCCTTAATTTATTCTTCATGGGGAAGCGATGTGTTTTATTATAAACAACATGGTGTAAATCCCAAAAAAGTTAACACGTTTATTAAGCGTATTGATTTGTTAATATCAGATTGTAAAAGGGATGTTGGCATAATACAAAGCTTAGGGTACCGTAGTCCTTTTTACGTCTTACCTGGTAATGGAGGATTAGCTATTAATGCGGAGCACATAAAAAAAACAAATCAAAGAAAAAATATAATCTTTAAAGGCTATCAATATGATGTTGGAGAAGCTATTCAAATTGTAAAAGCTTTAGAAATTGTAGCTGTTAATTTACTTAAAAACCTGACTATACATTGTTATAGTGCAGATGTTGAGGTTATAGATTATATCAAGCAATCAGATGTTTTTAAATTGTTAGATTATACAATATACCCAAGACACCAAAGACTAGACAATAAAAAGTTATTAAAAATAATGGGTAGTAGTGTTTTACATTTAGGAAATAACCTTTCCGATGGTATGCCTAATGCGCTTTTAGAAGCTATGGCAATGGGAGCATTTCCCATTCAATCAAATCCTGGAGGCGCAACAGAAGAAGTGATTACTGATGGCGTCAATGGTTTTTTAATCCATAACCCATTAGATTTTAGAGCTATAGCAACCTTGATAGAACAAGCTTTGCAAGATGAAATTTTAAGGGCAAAGGCTCAAGAATATAATATTAATTTTATTAATGAAAATTACAAACGTAGTATATTGCAACCAACAATTGTTCAACTTTACCAAAAGCTAAAAAACAATTAAATTAAAGGATGCAGATTTCATTTTTAATAGTCACAAAAAACAGACCCGAAGATTTAGCTTTAACTTTAAAGAAGCTGAAATCTATAATGGATTTTTCTATTCATGAAGTGTTGGTATTTATTGATGGTTGTTCAAAAACCGAAACTATTACAATTGATTTTGACTGGGTTAATTGGGCAGTGTCTAAAAAAAGCATTAGTGCTTCGCCTGCTAGACATATATTATATAAAAAAGCACAAGGAGATTTGTTTGTTGGTTTAGATGACGATGCACACCCTTTAAGTCAAAATTTTATTAGCACTATTCAAGCTAGATTTAGCACAAATAACAATATTGGTATTATTGCATTTCAGGAAGTGCGTGGTGTATTTATTTCAGATGAAGAAGCATTGCAGCAGTCTAAATCAATAGAATCTTATTATACTAATGATTTTATTGGTTGTGGCTTTGCTATTAAAAAAGAGGTCTATACTGCTACAAACGGTTTTCCGGTTTGGATAGATATTTATGGCGAAGAGCCTGCATTAGCTTTAGAGGTTTTGGATTTGGGTTATCAAATAATTTATGATCCAAGAATTATAGTAAATCATCGTATAGATATAGAAAAACGAAAGCTTCAAGGACGAAATTATTTTAGATTTGAACGTCAGTTAAATAACGCTATACGTTATTATTTAGTGTATTATCCAAAGCCAATTAAAAAGGTTTTAAAAACTTTGTTACACAATTTTAAAAAGTATGCCTTAACAGATATAAGATATTTTAAATCATTTATAACAGTTGTTTTTAAAGTGATTATTAATCTATTTAAAATTTTAAAATTTAGGCAACCCGTCAAACAAGAAACTATTGAGAAAAAGCAGCGCTTAAAAGGATTAAACTATTAATTATAAACATTTTAAACATTATATGTTAGTTAAAATTTGCAGATATTATCCCTATCCAGATATAAAAAGACAAACTCCAAATCAGTCTTTTAAGTGGAATAATATTACGTTTACGGAGGAAGATGTTGACGAATGTGATTTTTTAGTAATTTTAGATTATCCAAAGTCTGATGTTACTGTTAAGGTAAACCCAAATCATATCCTACATATATGTTTAGAGCCCGCTAATGAAATATCAAAATACAGGCAATTTGCTAACAAGCAATCTTCAGTTGTGTATAATCAAATACAAGAAGGAGGTAAATACATAAAATCTCAACCAGCGCTACCTTGGCATTTGGATAAAGATTATAACTATTTTAAAAAATTAAAACCGGAAAGTCTAAAAAAAGAAGATAAAATTGTTTGGGTTACAAGTAATCAACGTGCTTCTATTCAGCATAATAAAAGAATGGATTTTTTGGATAGTATTTCAGATTTATCATTTATCGAGCTATACGGAAGAGGAATTAAAGAAGTAGATAGTAAATGGGATGTCATGAGGAACGCTAAATATGCTATTGCTTATGAGAATTTTAAAAACCCATTTAATTGGACAGAAAAAATATCGGACTGTTTTTTAAGTTATACAGTGCCTTTGTATTTTGGTTGTGATAGGATAGAAGATTATTTTCCAAAAGAAGCAATAATTCAAATTGATCCAAAGGATAAACATATTAAACAATTTTTAAAAGAGATAGTACACTCAAATAATTATAACCAAAAAATTGAAGCGCTTAAAGCTGCTAGAACTTTAGTGTTAGATAAGTATCAAATTTTTCCTTTTATTAGCAATCAAATTAACGCAATTGTATCTAGAGAAGGTATTAAATCTAATGAAAAGAAAAAAATAATATCCATTAAAGGCGGGAATGACTATTTTGATAATTATCCAAAAAGTATTGAGGTTACTAGAATAATTAGAAAAATAAAAAATAAGATTAAACTATAAACAAATCAGGATAAATGTATTTTAACTCCCTAGACTTCGCCCTGTTTTTACCAATAGTTTTTATACTTTATTGGTTTGTAACTAATAAAAATTTAAAACTTCAAAATGCGTTATTAGTTGTGGCTAGTTATGTGTTTTATGGCTGGTGGGATTGGCGTTTTTTATCTTTAATTGTTTTTAGTTCTCTTGTGGATTATACCATTGGATTACAATTAAACCATACAGCACAACCCTCTAAAAGAAAGTTGTTACTGTGGTCCAGTATTCTTGTAAACTTAGGCTTTTTAGGTTTTTTTAAATATTATAATTTCTTTATCGACAGTTTTGTTGAAGCTTTCTCATTTTTTGGGAGTCCAATTCAGCCCAACACGTTAGATATTATTTTGCCAGTTGGTATTAGCTTTTACACCTTTCAAACCTTAAGTTATACCATAGATGTTTATAAACGAAAACTAGAACCTACAAGAGATATCGTTTCGTTTTTTGCCTTTGTTAGTTTTTTTCCACAATTAGTGGCAGGTCCTATAGAACGTGCGACTCATTTATTACCACAATTTTATAAAAAGCGTAAATTTCATTACAGTCAAGCTGTGGATGGATGTAGACAAATACTTTGGGGATTTTTTAAAAAAGTCGTTATTGCAGACAATTGTGCAGAGTATGCCAATCAGATCTTTAATAATTCGGCAGAGCATTCGGGAAGCACATTGTTAATGGGTGCGTTGTTTTTTACCTTTCAGATTTATGGTGATTTTTCAGGATATTCTGATATAGCCATTGGTACTTCAAGATTATTTGGTTTTGACTTAAAGCAAAACTTTGCCTTTCCATATTTTTCAAGAGATATAGCCGAGTTTTGGCGACGCTGGCACATATCCTTATCCACATGGTTTCGGGATTATTTATACATTCCATTAGGAGGCAGTCAAGGTGGCACTTGGATGAAAGTGCGTAACACGTTTATAATATTTTTAGTCAGTGGGTTTTGGCATGGTGCCAATTGGACGTTTATCATTTGGGGATTTTTAAACGCACTTTACTTTTTACCATTATTATTGGCCAAACGTAATCGGACACATTTAAATGTGGTCGCTCAAGATTCAAAACTACCAAGCATTATAGAGCTAGTGCAAATGGGACTTACTTTTGGATTAACCGTTATTGCTTGGGTCTTTTTTAGGGCAGAAAGCGTTACTCATGCAGTAACCTATTTAAAAGGTCTATTTAGTTCTAGTTTATTATCCTTACCAACCATTAGGCCAACTAATTTACTAGTGCTCATTCTGTTTTTTATAGGAATAGAATGGATTGGAAGACGTCAACACTATGCAATTGAAGTGTTATTGCTTAAACAATCTAGGGTTATTAGATGGGCTTTTTATATGATTATAATCGCTATAATTTTTGTTTTTAGCAGTGATAATCAGCAAGAGTTTATATATTTTCAATTTTAAGCATGAAACGTTTTTTATTTACGTTGTTATCGTTTTTTATAATTTTCTTTTTATTGGAAAAAGCTAGTTGGTATTTTATTAATAAAGCACCAGAAAAAGAACATGATAGGCGTTTAGAAAAAATAGTTGCAGGAAGTTTTAATAAAGATTTAATTATTATAGGCTCTTCTAGAGGTGTAAATAATATTTTAGCTTGTCAGTTAGAAGACGAAACAGGTTTGTCTAGCTATAATTTGTCATATAAAGGTGTAGATATCCTTTTTCAATTATTTATCTTGGAAACTTATCTAAAATTTAATCCATCACCCAAAAAAGTATTACTTCTTTTGGACCATAAACACACTTTTGCAAAGGGTAACCCATTGTTTTTTAGAGATGACTTATTATTTCCATTTTCAAAATACAATTATATAAACAATAAATTAATAGCTAGAGGTAAGCGAAATTATGGTTCGAAAATTTTTGGTTTATTAAGGCTTAATAGGAAAGATTTTTCAACTAAAAAGAAAAAAGTATTACCTAATGAGGTTTTAACAGATTGTGGCTCTATGCCAAACCCAATAAAAAGACCAATAACATTGGAGTATCAGGATGAAAAACTGATTTATCAAGTCAACAATGAAAATCCTAAAAAAATTGAAGCTTTTAAAGCTATTCAAAAGTTATGTCAAACAAATAACATTAAGCTAATAACCGTTTTTCCTCCAAATTATAAAGCATTTGATTTTGGGTTTATGAAACGTTTTAATCAATTAAATAACTCTGAAAATTCAGTTATAATTTATGACACCTTAAATCCTATATATAAAAATGAGTCTATTTATTTTGATGAATCTCATTTAATACGTGATGGCGCCAAAATTTTTACCTCAGAAATCAGTGAATTTATAAATTCAAATAAATAATAAGATTGCTTTATTTTATTAACGTTTTGAAAGATTTTCGCTGTTAAATTATGTATTTTAGCACTTGTTACAAAGATTTAAAGTCACCCAATATATGAAAGCGATAGGTTTTATTCCTTTACGTAAAGGCTCAAAAGGTATTCCTGGTAAAAACAAACGTAAAATGGTTGGAAGACCTTTGTATACATGGGTTTTGGGAGAAGCATTACATTCTAATTTAGATGTGGTTTATGTGTATACAGACGACCAATCCATATTAGATTTTATTACAAAAGAATACCACTATACAGATAAAATTAAAGGACTATTAAGAAGTGACAGTAGTGCGACTGATACTGCGTCCACTGAAAGTGCTATGTTAGAATTTGCAGAAAAAATACACTACGATTTTGATGTATTTTGTTTGTTGCAAGCCACGTCACCTTTTACCACAGCACAAGACATTAATAATTGTTTGACCGCTTTGGATAACGGAAAAGATTCCGCCTTAACCGTTGTAAATACCCATCGTTTTTTATGGAAAGCAGATGGTACTGCTATAAACTACAATCCCAACAAGCGTCCAAGACGTCAAGATTTTGAAGGCTTGTTAATTGAGAATGGCGCAGTTTACACTTGTACTAAGCAGGTGTTGCAAGCACACAAAAATAGATTAGGAGATAACATTGGTATTGTTAAAATGCCAGAGGATAGTTTGCACGAAATTGATACGGAATCCGATTGGATCATAGTAGAAAACCTTTTAATAGCACGTCAACAACAATTAAAAAAAGCCGAAAAAATTACACATTTAGTATTAGATGTAGATGGTGTTTTTACAGACGGAACTATAACCTATACCAAGGATGGCGAACATACTAAAAGCTTTGACATGCGTGATGGTATGGGATTAGAGATTTTAAGGCAATTTGGCGTTGAGGTTATGATTATGACAAGTGAGCAATCCGAGTTGGTTACAAAACGCATGCAGAAGCTTCAAATTAAGCAAGTGTTTTTAGGCGTAAAAGATAAATACACCTTACTTAAAACCTTATCAAAACAACAAGGCTTTTCGTTAAATAATGTGGCTTATGTAGGTGATGATGTCAACGATATGTCCAATATTTGTAGTGTTGGTTGGTCCTTAGCACCACAAAATGCCATGACCGAAATTAAATCCATAGCAGATGTTGTATTATCAAAACCATCTGGCGCAGGCGCTATTAGAGAAGCTTGTCAGTTTATAAAAAATTATAATAAAAGATATTAAGTAAATACATGAATACCTACAAAAAACCTTACATCATAGCAGAGATTGGATGTAACCATAAAGGCGATATGCAAATTGCTAAAGAGTTAATCCAAATGGCTAAAATATTTTGTAATGTAGATGCTGTCAAGTTTCAGAAGCGTCATAATATTGAGTTGTTAACGGAAGAACAATATAATAGTCCACACCCAAATCCTTCCAACTCGTATGGCGATACTTATGGTGCACATAGAGAGTATTTAGAGTTTGATGTGGCGCAACATCAGGAGCTTAAGACTTTTTGTGAATCTATTGGGATTGATTATTCAACCTCTGTTTGGGATTTAACATCAGCAAAAGAGATTGCTTCATTACAACCAAAGTTTATCAAAATACCTTCGGCTTGTAATAATAATATTACCATGTTAAAATGGTTATGTGAACATTACAAAGGCGAACTTCATATTTCCACAGGAATGACGACCAAGTCTGAAATTGAAGATTTAGTACAATTATTCAGTAAACATAACAGAGCTAAAGACTTAGTGTTATACAATTGTACTTCTGGCTATCCAGTACCCTTTGAAGATGTTTGTTTATTAGATATTAATCTATTGATTGAAAACTACGGTAACCAAGTTAAACATATTGGTTTTTCTGGACATCATTTAGGTATTGCAGTAGATGTTGCAGCTTACACCTTAGGTGCACCAATTATTGAGCGTCATTATACCTTAGATCGTACTTGGAAAGGAACGGATCATGCTGCGTCATTGGAGCCTATGGGTTTACGTAAATTATCAAGAGATTTAAATGCTGTGCATAAAGCATTAACATTTAAAAGCCAAGACATTTTGCCCATAGAGCAAGTACAACGAGATAAATTAAAAAATCAAAAAGGATAATCTGTTTTTATTATAATGAAAAAAAAAGTATTCGTCTTTTTTCCTGATGGTGTTGGTTTGCGCAACTTTGCCTTTACTGACTTTAAATCTATTGGAGAACAGCATGGTTTTGATATCACATATTGGAATAATACTGTTTTTTCGTTAAAAGACCATTTAGGTTTTAATGAAGTTAAGATAGATAATCATCAAATCCATCCATTAACACCAATTTATTCTCGTGCTAGAAAGCGAGCCGAATTGAATGTGTCTCAGGATAAATTTAATGATGACGTGTATCCTACTTATAAGTTTCCTTTTAATTATAAAGGTGTAAAAAACACGCTTAAAAGTTTATATACCAAGTTACTCATAGGGTTATATTCTTCAGAAAAAGGTGTTGAAAAAATCAGACAAAAAATAAATACATTAGAGCGTCAAAATCCTAAATACGCCTATTGTAAAGCACAATTACAACAACATAAACCAGATTTAATATTTTGTACAACACAACGTGCCACACAATCTATAAGTGCGTTGTTAGCTGCTAAAGATTTAGGCATTCCTACGGTTGCTTTTGTTTACTCATGGGATAATGTACCCAAAGCGATGCAAGTGTTGGAAACCGATTATTATTGCGTTTGGAGTGACCACATGAAGCGCGAAGTCTTACAATATTATCCTTTTGTAAAAGCAGAACAAGTGTTTGTAACAGGGACACCGCAGTTTGAACCACATTATGATACTAGCTTAAAACAAAGTCGAGCAGACTTTTTTAAGCAATACAATTTAGACGTAAATAAAAAATATATTTGTTATTCTGGTGATGACGAAACGACGTCACCTTTAGACCAATATTATTTAGAAGATTTAGCAAATACGGTAAGGCGTTTAAATGCTAAAGGCGAAAATTTAGGTGTTATTTACAGAAAGTGTCCCGTGGATTTTACAACCAGATACGATGCTGTAATCCATGCTAATAAAGATATTATTGAGGTTTTAGATCCCATTTGGAAGCCAATAGGTGACCAATGGAACCAGGTATTACCAGCAAAGGAAGATTTTAAAATGTTGTATAATGTTTGCGAACATTCAGAGTTTGTAACAAATGTTTGTTCATCAACAGTTTTTGATTTTGTTGCGCATGATAAAGCATGCATTTATTATAATTATGAGCAACCCCAACTTAAAAAAGGGATTAGAGATATAGGTCAAAACTATAACTACGTGCATTTTAGAAGTATGCCAAGCCATCAAGCAGCAGTGTTTTGTACCGATAAAAACGATTTGGACCATTTAGTAAAACAAATATTAGATGGTCAATTATCAAATGTGGCAGAAGGAAAAAGATGGTACGAGATAATTGTTGGTACCACACCCACTAAAGCCTCAGAAAATATTTGGAAGGCAATTGACGTAATACTTAATTAAACTTTTTATATTTTAAAAAAAAATAGGAATTATAAATCTTAGTGAGATTAGTCTAAAAAATAATTCATAAATACCAATTCATGCACATCGCTTTTTTAACATCAGAGTATCCACATCCTAAAGTGTCTCACGCTGCGGGAATAGCCACTAGTATAAAAAATCTAGCAGTTGCTTTAGTTGATAAAGGTGAGCAAGTTACTATTTTTGTTTATCATCAAAATGAAGACACTATTATAGATGACCAAGGTGTTACGATTCATTTAATTAAGAAAAAAAAGTACAAAGTCTTTACTTGGTATTTTTATAGAAAACAGCTTCAGTATTATATTAATAAAGTAGTTAAGTCTGAAGCTGTAGATTTAATTGAAGCACCAGATTGGACTGGTATTACAGCTTTTATGAAATTTAATATTCCGTTGGTAATTAGACTACATGGAAGTGATGCTTACTTTTGTAAATTAGATAAACGCAAACAAAAGTTTAAAAATTTTCTCTTTGAGAAAATGGGTTTATTGAAAGCATCAGCTTATATTGCTCCAACAACATTTGCAGGACAAGAGACTGCTAAGATTTTTGGTTTAAACCGAAAAAAAATAAAAACTATTCATTATGGTATACAATTAACTCACTTTGAGAATCAAACACCAAAAATTTACGAAGAAAAAACCATTTTATACATTGGTACAATTATCAGAAAAAAAGGTGTTTTAGAGCTAGCTGAAATCTTTAATACAATTTTAAAAACAGAACCTAACGCTAAATTAAAATTAATAGGAGGTGATGCTTCAGACATAAAGACTGGACACAGGTCTACTTTTGCTTTAATGCAGTCTATCTTTTCAGATCAAGCTAAACAAAATGTAGAGTATTTAGGTAAAATACCTTACAGTGATGTTAAAGCACATATTAAAAAAGCCCATGTTTGTACATTTCCAAGTTTTGCAGAAACTTTAGGTATGGTTACTATAGAGAGTATGGCTTTGCAAAAACCGGTAGTAAATACTAGCATTGGTTGGGCACAAGAGTTGATTGATGATGGTGTCAATGGATTTTTGGTGCATCCTTCGGATATTGAAACTTACAGTAAAACCATATTAAGATTATTTAAAGATCCTGATTTATCAGTAACAATAGGTCGTGCTGCTAGAAAAAAAACTGAATTATCTTTCGATATTAATTGTATTGCAGATAAAAATATTACCTTTTATAAATCAGTATTATTAGACGCTAAAGCTTAATGACTTTAAAAAAAATAAAACAATTTTTAGGTAAAAACCACAAAAAGGCTAAACTATTTGCGCACTATATAAAGTACTTTAGTTTGAAACCACCTAAGAAAAAGCAAATTATAGTTTGCTTTGATGGCTTGTTTCCGCATGGTGGATTAGTAGATCGTTTAAAAGGCATTATCTCTTTTTATCAAATAGCACAAACGTTGGGTTACGATTTTAAAATTAATTTTAATAATCCATTTGAATTAAGCCTCTTTTTGCAACCAAATAATGAGGATTGGCAGATTGATATAAATAAAATGAGATGGCATCCAACTAAAACCAAAACCTTGTATTTAGTAAATAATTTTGATGCTAACCCATTAAAACTAATTAAAAACTCCAAAGCCAAACAGTTTTATGTGTATGCAAATATAGATTATAGTAAAACTAATTTTCCCGATTTAAACACAGAACAATTAGAGAATAAATGGCGCGCTGATTTTAATCAATTATTTAAAAAAAGTGAACTATTGGAAGCTAAATTAAATGCAATTGCAACAACACCATTTATTTCATTTCATTCACGATTTACAACATTAATGGGAGATTTTAAAGATACCACTACTAAAGTTTTATCTGTGGACGAGCAGGACGATTTGTGTAACAATTTATTGACTATTATTAACAGAGTTAAGGCAGCGCATAACAAAAATGCGTTTGTGTTTTCAGATAGTATTAATTTTATCAAATTTGCTAAACAAAAAGGACAAGTTAGTAGTATAGAAGGTCAACCGTTTCACATGGATAATTTTAATAATAACAATAATACAGATGGTCATTTAAAAACATTAATTGATTTTTTTATGATTGCCAAAAGCGATACGGTTTACTTTTTAAACCTAAAGCCTATGTATAGTAGTAGTTTTTCTAAATATGCTGCAATTGTTGGTCAAGCTAATTTTGAAGTATTAGAAGCATGATAATTATTGTTCATCATAAATACAAAACAACTCAAGTAATGGATGCTAAAATGCAAACTATTACAAGAATTGCTGTTGGTAATTCTATAACCCAAACTATTTATGATGTATCGACGACATTTCCTGATGTATTAATTGTTTGGTGTAATGTGGCCTTTTTAAATGTTTTAGATGTTAATGCCATTCCCTCATTATTCCATCATCAACGCGTTTTAGCCAGTTATAATCCTAACGCTAACTTTTATTTGCAAAAACAAATAGGGTATGTGGAACGTTCATTTTATGTTAAAGTGAATAAAAAAGTGACTTACCCAACTTGGATGATGTCAAGTTGTGTTGGAGGTGTACATGCTTCCGTAATTAATACACTTTCAAACGATTTAAATTTTGATATAAACTTTGATTATTTTATAAATTCGTTAGCTAAACGAGCAATGGTTGAAGGGTTGTTTTGTTATTCTGAACCAAAATTGTTACGAGGAAATTTTTCAGCTACAGCTGAAATAAAACAAGGCTCGATTTATGAAACTTTTAAATTTGTAAAGCAACATTACAAATGGGTTTGGGTATTTTTTCTAAGCCTATCCTATCTTGTTTATGAAAAAAAAATAACGCTTTTACCATTAATCAAAAGCCTGTTTTATAAACAACTTAGCACAACATTTAATTTAGAAGTGATACCAATTCAGTCGACCAAAACTGTAATTAGTAAACACGAGATTGATGTTATCATCCCAACCATTGGTAGAAAACAATATTTATACGATGTTTTAAAAGATTTAGCTGCCCAAACGCTATTGCCTAAAAATGTTATTATTGTAGAGCAAAATCCTTTAAAAGGATCTGTGTCAGAATTAAATTATTTAAACAATCAAGACTGGCCTTTTACAATTAAACACACCTTTACGCATCAATCAGGTGTTTGCAATGCTCGTAATTTAGCTTTATCTCAAGTAGACAGCGAATGGACTTTTTTAGGAGATGATGATAATAGATTTGACTCCAAATTAATTGAGACTTTATTTAACCGAACAGGTCAATATGGTGTCCAAGTAGGTACAACAGTTTATCTGCAGAAAAATGAGGTGCAAACCTATTTAAAAACAGCACAGACTAGTATTTTTGGGGCAGGAAATAGTATTATTAAATCTAGTTTAATCCAAAAAGTTAAGTTTAATTTAAACTATGAGTTTAACTATGGCGAAGACACCGATTTTGGAATGCAGTTACGACAACTAGGCGAAGATGTGGTGTACTTTGCAGACATAAAAATAGACCATCTTAAAGCACCAATTGGAGGTTATCGCACTAAAGTTAATCATCCATGGTCAGAAGATAACATTGTTCCTAAACCGTCACCAACCATACAGTTGTTGTATCAAACTTATTTTACACCAGAACAATTATTAGGTTATAAATTATTATTAGGTTTACGCAGCTATAAAAATAGTGATATTAAAAACCCATGGACCTATATTACCCATTATAATAAGCAATGGAAACGTAGTCAATTTTGGAGTTACAAATTACATCAAAACCCAAATGCTTAAACTATACACAAATACTAATTTTTTAACCGAAGCGTATCGACGTCAAGTCTTTCCGTTGTTATTTGATTTGGTATTTAAGCAACACCAAAAGTTACTTGAAATGTATAGTATCGTTTCTAATGTTAATGATGCAAATATTGTCGTTTTACCAATAGATTATGCAGTATTTTTAAAACAAAGAGAACCCTTTTTAGCGCTTTTAAAAGCTGCTAACACAGCAAAACTTCCTATATGGATTTATACTGCAGGAGATTATGGTTTTACCAATTTTATACCTAATAGTTACACCTTTAGATTAGGTGGTTTTGATAGTAAAATGGATGCAAACACTTATGTTTTGCCTTCATTTATAAACGATCCGTATGCTTCCGTGTTGACGCAAGGTTTTACTGTTTTAAAAAAAACAAATAAACCAAATATTGGATTTGTTGGTCATGCACAATCTGGCGTTTTAAAATATTTTAAAGACTATACCAACCACTTAAAATATCAAGTCAAACGAAAGTGTAACAAAATACTAGCAGATAAACAGAGGTTTTACCCATCAAGCGTAAAGCGTGCCAACTATTTAAAACGACTAGCTGTAAATAAAGATTTAGAAACCAATTTTATACTTAGAACTAAATATAGAGCAGGCTCACAAACTATTGAAACCCAACACGAGACTACTCAGCAATTTTACGATAATCTATTTAACAACGCCTATACTTTTTGCATTAGAGGTGTTGGGAATTTTTCGGTTAGATTTTACGAAACTTTGGCTGTAGGACGCATTCCTATTTTGCTCAATACAGATTGTAGGTTGCCACTAAGTAATCAAATAGATTGGACAAAACATTGTTTAATTATAAACGCATCAAGTCACATTACAATAGCAGATCAAATTTTAGAATATCATAATTGTTTAACTGCATCAGCATTTGAGAATATCCAACGCTCTAATCGCAACTTATGGCTTAATACGTTGCAGCGGGACGCTTATTTTTTAGAAATTTATAAACAGTTTAAAACTACATAGTAATTCATGAATTTATCTTTTTCATTAGTCATTTGCACGTATATGCGACCAGAAGCTATCCTTAAGCTTTTGAATTCCGTTGCCTTGCAGACATTGTATCCTAATGAAATTCTTGTCATAGATGGCTCTACCAATTCTGAAACTGAATCAGTTTTAAGTGAAAATACATTCCATAGTCTTAGTTATTTTAAAGTTGATGAAGCTAATAGAGGTTTAACTAAGCAACGTAATTTTGGTATTAGCAAAGTTGGTAAATCGATTGATATTGTCTGTTTTTTGGATGATGATACTGTGTTAGATCGTGATTATTTTAAAGCAGTTATAGAGGCTTTTAATGTTGATTATGAGATAACTGGAGTTGGAGGTGTAGCAGTAAACGAAAATAGATGGAAACGTCAAAGCCCTAACCATGTTTACAATAAAAAATTGTATTATTCATTAGAGGATTATATAATAAAAGAGAGTACTAGAAACGTTGTTCGTAATTATTTTGGATTACAATCACCAAACTTACCAGGTATAATGCCAACATTTTCACATGGAAGGACGTATAGTTATCCACTTAATGATAAATTATATCAAGTAGATTTATTGGTCGGAATGTCTTTTAGTTTTAAGAGAATTGTGTTTGACAATATAAAATTTTCTACTTATTTTGAAGGTTATGGTCTATATGAAGATGCAGACTATAGTTTACGAGCTTTGAAATATGGTAAAAATATAATATCTACTAAAGCTAAAATTTATCATTATCATGACAAATCTGGTAGGCCTAATCAATTTAATTATGGTATGATGGTCGTCAGAAATGGATGGTATGTTTGGCGTATCAAATATCCTAAGCCTACATTTGTTGCTAGATTTAAATTTTATGCTACGATTGTGCTACTAACATTAATTAGAGCGACAAATGTTATTACAACGTCAGAACATAAAAAAGCATTAACCGAAACTTTAGGTCGAATGGTTGGATTGATTTCGCTTATATTTAACAAACCTAAAATTAAATAATGCGATTTTTAATTATCACACATGTTTTTCATAAACCAAAAGCACAGCAATGGTTTGCTTATGCACCTTATGTACGTGAAATGAATTTGTGGTTAAATTATGTAGATGAGGTAGAGATTGTTGCACCAACAACAGCTACACCAATTTCTGAAATTGATATAGATTATCAGCATAACAAAATTAAATTTACACCAATACCATCACTAGCATTTATTAATTTTAGTCGTGGGTTGAAATCATTATTAGCGATTCCATTTATTTTATATAGGTTATTTTGGGCTTGTAAGCGTGCAGACCATATTCATTTAAGGTGTCCCGGAAATATTGGTTTACTAGGTTGTATGGTTCAGGTTTTTTTTCCAAAGAAATTAAAAACCGCAAAATATGCAGGTAATTGGGATCCAAACGCTCAACAACCCTTAAGTTATACCCTTCAAAAAAAAATACTCTCAAACACCACTTTGACTAAAAATATGACTGCTTTAGTTTATGGTGAGTGGCTCAATCAGACTAAAAACATCAAGTCGTTTTTTACAGCAACCTTTAAAAATGAAGACCGAGAAGCGATTTGTTTAAGAGATTATTCTGCTGACTTACATTTTATTTTTGTTGGCAGTCTGGTTGAAGGGAAACGCCCATTGTTGGCCATACAAATTGTTGAAGCTTTAATTAACAGAGGT
This sequence comes from Olleya marilimosa CAM030, assembly GCF_000518485.1. Lineage (GTDB taxonomy): Bacteria > Bacteroidota > Bacteroidia > Flavobacteriales > Flavobacteriaceae > Olleya > Olleya marilimosa. The sequence goes on from NZ_JADR01000005.1 coordinate 220,947, forward strand.
ATGCCAAGTTACTTAGCATTATATGGAGAAGGCGTTTTAAAAAAACAATTACAGCAATACATAGATCAAAATAATTTAGGTAATTATATCGTTTTCCACGGAAATCAAACCAATGAAACCATAAAAGCTGCATTAAAACAATCACATTTTTCAATATTAGCATCAAAGTCCGAAGGTTGGCCAAAAGCCTTAGCCGAAGCTATGTTTTATGGTGTCATACCAATAGCAACACCAATATCTTGTGTGCCAAATATGTTAGATAATGGAAAAAGAGGCCTTTTGATAGCACCTGATTTAGAGTCTTCAGTTAACAAAATTGAAAGTTGTTTGTTAGATAAGGCGCATTTGCGAGAACAATCCATTAAAGCTTCAGAATGGTCACAACAGTACACTTTAGATGTTTTTGAAACAGAAATAAAACGTTTATTAACCTCTAACTAATGAAAGTACTACAATTAATTGATAGCTTGGAAGCAGGAGGCGCAGAGCGTGTTGCTGTCAATTATGCAAATGCGCTTGTTAATTATATTGATGGATCTTATATATGTGCTACAAGAAAAGAAGGTCTTTTAAAAAAGAGTTTAAGTAAAGATGTTGTTTATTTATTTTTGAAAAAAAGAAGTACCATAGATTTTGTTGCTATTATAAGATTAAGAAAATTTATAATTAAAAATAATATTGAAATTATTCATGCGCATGGTTCATCTTATTTCTTAGCTACAATTGTAAGAATACTAACACCTAAACTTAAATTAATTTGGCATGATCACTTTGGAAACCGAATTAATTGTGGGTTAAAAAGTATTTTAATTTTAAAATTATGTTCAATATTTTTTTCAAGAGTTTTTGTTGTAAATAATGATTTAAAATTATGGGCAGAACAAAATCTTTTCACTAAAAAAGTTATTTTCTTGCGAAATTATCCAATGGATAATTCCAATATTATAAAAACAAGATTACATGGGGTCGAAAATAAAAAAATTGTATGCTTAGCAAATTTTAGACCAGATAAAAATCACGAGTTACTAATAAACGCTTTTGGAAGAATAATTAATGCATTTCCTGATTGGACTTTACATTTAGTTGGAAAGGATTTCAATGATGAATATTCACGAAGTATTAAAACACTGATTACTAATTTAAATCTCAATAAAAGTATTTATATTTATGGTAGTTGTATGGATACATCCTCTATTTTGAAACAAGCGCAGATAGGAGTGTTATCATCTAGTTCTGAGGGGCTACCATTATCATTACTAGAATATGGACTACTCGGTTTACCCGTTATAGCTACAGATGTTGGACAATGTGCTAAAGTAATTACCAACAATATTAATGGTTTAGTAGTAAAAGCAGGTAATCAAGATATGTATTATAATGCTTTGAAATTTTATATTGAAAATAAAGATATAAGGGAAATTTATTCTCAGAAGTTTCATAAACACATTTATAATAATTATTCCGAAAAAGAAACAATTAAAATAATTTTAAAGTCTTACAAATAACTAGATGCAACAAAACTATTTAAAAAAATTAGGTATACATGTTGTGATAGGTATATTAGTATATTTATATAAGCCATTAGGTAATATTTATTTTTATAGTATTCTTGTTTTCTTTTTAGTCAGAATTTTAAATGCTAAAAGAGATTCCAAGCCTTTTGAAGTTGTAAGGGCTTGTGCTTATATTATTGGAGCAGAGGTAATCCTTCGTATGACTAATAGCGGACCTTTTTATGAGGCAAGTAAATATATTGTTATAATATTTTCAATTACAGGGTTGTTTTATAGTGGCTTTAATAAAAAAGCTTCACCTTACTTACTTTATATATTATTATTAATTCCAAGTATTTATCTGTCGTTATATTTGTTAGATATTAGTGGTAATGTGAGAAAAGCCATAGCTTTTAATTTAAGTGGTCCGGTTTGTTTAGGTGTTTCAGCTTTATTATGTTATGACTTGTCCATTACTAAAAAACAACTTGAGTCTATAGTTAACTTTATTGTTTTTCCATTAATAAGCACTTTGGTCTTTGTTATTATGTATAATCCAAATGTCGCAGCAGTATCTTCAGGAACAGGTTCTAATTTTGATACCTCGGGAGGTTTTGGTCCTAATCAAATGTCTACAGTGTTAGGGTTAGGTTTTTTTTTAATGACAGTTCGTTTTTTTTATTTTAGTAAAACAAAATTAGTAAAGTATTTAGACCTGTTTTTAATATTAATATTCGCTTTTAGGGCAATTGTAACTTTTAGTAGAGGAGGTGTATATACAGCCATATTGATGATTTTGTTTTATATCATTTTTCAATACAAATCCGTTGATAAAAAAAATAAAAGAAGGATGTTAACTTCTATTATTTTATTTTTAAGTGTTGCAATTTTGACATGGATTATTTCGACTGATCAAACTAATGGCATGATTGAAAAACGATATTCTAATCAAAATGCTATGGGTCATGAAAAAAGTGATGTAACAACAGGTCGAGGTGACTTATTTTTAGCTGAATTTGAAGAATTTATTGCTAATCCTTTTTTAGGTGTAGGCGTAGGACGAGTAAAAGATTTGCGTTTTCAGAGAACTGGTATACATGCAGCGTCACATAATGAGATAAGTCGTATCATTTCAGAGCATGGCTTGTTGGGTGTTTTAGCGCTAAGTATATTATTGTTAGTGCCTTTGTTTTATAGATTAAAAAATAGGAATAATGTTTTATTTTTTTCTTTCTATTTGTTTTGGTTACTTACAATAAATCATTCTGCGATGCGAATTGCTGCACCAGCCTTTATTTACGCATTAAGTTTATTACATATTATAAATGACAAACCTAGTATACATAGGCAACAAATTAATTAGTTCAGGTAAAACAGCAACAACCATTGATACTTTAGGGACAAGTCTTGAAGCATCTGGTTTTAAAATAACTTATGCCTCTAGTTATAAAAACACGTTTTTGAGATTAGTCCATATGCTATGGACCGTTTTTAAACACAGACAATCCACCGACTATGTATTAATAGATACCTATAGTACGCTAAATTTTTATTATGCCTATGCTGTAAGTAAATTGTGTCAACTTTTAGGCTTAAAATACATTCCTATTTTGCATGGTGGAAATCTTCCTAGTCGTCTAGATAATAGTCCTAAATTAAGCCAATCCATTTTTAAAAAGGCATATGTAAATATAGCGCCTTCAAATTATATTAAATCAGCATTTAATGCTAAAGGGTATTTAAACATCCAAGTCATTCCTAATAGTATTGCCATTAATAACTATCCTTATCAAGAAAGAGTTATAGATGATATAGCGCTGCTTTGGGTACGTTCTTTTTCTAATTTATACAATCCAAAATTAGCTGTAGATGTCATGCATTCGTTAAAAAATAAAGGGTATAATGTATCACTGTGTATGGTAGGTCCTGATAATGACGGAAGCTTATTGGAAGTAAAAGCATACGCTAAACAACTAGGTTTAGACGTCTCCTTTACAGGAAAATTGACAAAGCAAGCATGGATTGCATTATCTAAAAATTACAATATATTTATCAATACCACTAATTTTGATAACACACCAGTAAGTATTATTGAAGCTATGGCATTAGGGCTACCAATTGTGTCTACAGATGTAGGAGGGTTACCTTTTTTAATTGAGAATAATTTGAATGGGCAATTAGTGCAACCTGATGATATTGAGTCTTTTGTGGATGCCATTTTAAATTACAAGGCAAATCCAGACAAAACGCAAGCAATTATACATTTAGCTAGACACAAAGCAGAACAATTTGATTGGAACACCATCAAACAAAAATGGATTAGTACTTTAAACTAAATCTCTTGGTTTAATACAATTACTTATTATCTTTGAAACAATTCTACCAATCCGTTAACATGAATAAAAGTAGTGGTATCCACTTTGAAATTTCTGAACGTAAAATTCTTTTACGTTTATTTGATTTGCTTTTTATTGGTACTTCACTTTTTACAGTCAGTACTTTTTTTGACTTTGACTACTTTAAAGTGTATGACCAACATTGGACCTGGTTTATTGTGCTTGCCATTTATATTACCGTTTTTGGAACCGTCTTAGAGCTATATGATTTACAAAAATCAAGTCGATTGGATACTGTCCTTGGTACGGTTTTGCTTACCACCTCAGTAACTGTCTTATTTTATCTTTTAACTCCATTTTACACACCTTCATTACCCGAAAATAGATTACAAATATTATATTTTTATTTGGCTATTTTGTTTGGTTTATATTTTTGGAGATGGGCTTATATCACATTTATTTCTTCTCCTAGATTTTTTAAAAGAGTGCTTTTAGTAGGCGAAATATCTAATATTAAAACTATTGTTGATGCTTTTGCTAGTGCAGATCCTAATTATAAGATTATTGGATTTATTAATTGCGAAACAAGTAAAAAAGACACTATAAAATTTAAAGGGTTAAAAGAATACGAGCCTTCCAAATTACATCAAATAATTAAGGAAGAAAACATATCAGAAGTTGTAATCGCGAGTTATAATTCAGAAAATATAACCTCTTCAATCTATTCCGATTTAATAACCTTGTTGGAAAAAGGGTTTCCAATAAAAGAGTATACTCAGGTGTATGAGGATATTACTTACCGTGTTCCAGTTCAGTTTGTTGGAAAGGATTTTTATAAATATTTCCCTTTTAGCCGAAACAATAAAAACAAATTATATTTAGCGTACAGACGTCTTTTTGATATTGTTTTATCATTGGTTGGTTTATTTTTAGGACTATTAATGTTACCTTTTATTTTAATTGGAAATCTAATAGGAAATAGAGGCGCTTTATTTTATACTCAAGAACGTGTTGGTCAAAATGGTATGCCTTTCAAGATTTTTAAATATAGGACTATGGTTAAAAATGCAGAAGTAGGAGGCGCTGTTTGGGCCTCAAAAAATGATACTAGAATTACTGCTTTTGGAAAATTTTTAAGAATTACTAGATTAGACGAGATACCACAATTTTTTAATATTCTGAAAGGTGATATGAGTTTAATTGGTCCCAGACCAGAGCGTCCTTATTTTGTAGACGAATTGTCTCAAGTCATTCCTTTTTACGAAACTAGACATATCGTTAAACCAGGACTAACAGGATGGGCTCAGGTTAAAGCACGATATGGTTCAAGCGTTGATGATAGTTTATTAAAACTACAGTACGATTTGTATTATATTAAGCATCGTGGTTTTTTATTAGATATTAATATAATTGTAAAAACGTTAAGTACGGTTATCTTTTTTAGAGGACAATAATTAGGCTTTATTCTCGGTTAGTTTATAAAACCTTAAAAGATATATATATCTAACTGCCAATGCTATTAATAAAGGAGCTAAAGCAGGAGCAAAGCGTTGCACACCTATGGTCCAATGCATCACAATTAAGCATAACATTAAAATTGAAAACTTAATGTAAGCTATAAACCATTTTTTAGGATTAGTCTTTAAAATTTGAAGGACACAAAACAAGCTTAATGGAAATGCCCATAATAGATTGTAGTTGTATGTGGTACCTGTATGATCTGTAGCAAACCATAATAAAAATAGCAAAACACCTATCAGTCCTGTTATTGTAAATAAGGCTAAGTCTAACGCTTTATTTCTAGTTTTATTTTTATTATCGCTATAGGTTAGGTAAATAATAACTAATGCTAAAACCATGGTTAATAGTAATGGGCTAGTTAGAAAAAAGCTGTTTTTATTTTCGTTTTCTCCTTTTTTTGTAAAGATTGTTTTAGAAGTAGTAACCAATTTTTTGTTTGAATCCTTTAAAGTTGCAAGCTCAAAAAATTGATTAACCTTTTCAGGTAAAAAAAGCTGTTCTCTTGCTGTGGCTTGTCTGTCAATAATTGAACCTAGCGCAATATCAATCCCAAAGCTTCCCCAAGTATTCCAATTTAAATTATGGTCTATAAGTTGTCTAAAAGTTTGCTCTTTATAGTCTTTGGGTAAGTTATACTGTAAGTTTCCGTCTAAAGTGGTTTCAATGACATCTCTAATTTTAGTGGCACAATTATCGTAAAAAAAATCGTATAAATAGGCACCTTGATTTTTTTTGTAGTTGGCTTCTAAATAGTTGTATAATTGTTGCGTTTCGGCTTGAGATAAGCGTAGCTGTTGCTCTTTTATTGTTCTATTTTCGCTTATGTAAAACGCTATAAGGCTTTTATAATTGGATTTACCTTGTAGATAGTTAAGTTTTCCTCTAGCAAAATCTAAATAAAAATTTGGGTCGTCAAAATTGTATCGACCAAAGTCATAAGCGATATCAGCAACTCTAGATTTAATACGGATGGCATTGTGCCCAAAAGCATCGTTTAAATTACTACCAGGTCCAAATGTTATTACACTAACTGTAGTATCTTCCGGTAATGGCATGGATTGGCTTAATCCTGCTGTTGTGCTAAGTAAAAAAACAACGTATAAAAATAGTCTCATGCTACAAAGATAACTTATCTAAAAACGCTAAAATCTAGTTTTAAAGAAAATACGTTAGAATACAAAGCGACACTTTGATCGCCAATATCTGTAAACGCGTAGTCTACTTGAATACCTTTATATTTAAAACCGACACCAAAACTTGGTTGAAAGGTTAAATCTTCAGAATTATCAATCTGTAATTCATTTTGAAAATTACCAACACCAGTTCTAAGATAAATCATATCTATATATCCAAACTCTAAGCCTAAAGCAGGATTAATACTGGCAAAAGATGTTGAAATAACATCATTGTTTTGTTCAAATCTTACATTTAAATCTAATTCTGCTTCCAATGTATAATCGTAATGAAAGCGATATAATTTAGCAACACCTAATTGTAATTTTGGAATTGTAATCTCAGTAGTTTCTGGCAATTCTTGATTTTGTCCTTCTACTGCATTTTGAACTTTAGCAAATTCATCTTCATTAATATTCCATGCATTAAATGTAGTTGTAATATCACGAGCCATAATACCAAACTTCCAGTTATTATTACTTTCAAATTGAATGGCAGCATCTAAACCAAAACCCCAACTAGAGGCAAAGTCACCTATGATTCGTCTTATAATTTTAGCATTAACACCATAGCTTAAACCTTCTAGCGGTAAGTCTCTAGCGTATGAAAAAGTTAAGCCATAATCTGCTGTAGAAAACAAACTGATGCGATCATAATTTACATTTCCTTGTTCGTCAATTAGTTGGGTTGTGTCCAAGATATCATCTACTGCAAAACGTATTAAAGAGATACCAAAAGCACTTTTATCATCTAAAGGCATTGCAAAAGCTGCATAATCATAATTTGCAATATTAGCAAAGTAACTAGAGTGCATTAAGGCTAATTGATTGTCTTCTAATTTAATTAGTCCAGCAGGATTCCAATATCCAGAATTAACATCATTAGTTCTGGCAACTGTTGCGTTACTCATCCCTAAAGCTGCAGCATCCACACCTATATTCATAAACTCGTTTGAATATTTTCGGGTTTGAGCAAATGATAAAGAGATACTCAGTAATAAAAAGACTAGTAAACGTACTTTCAATTTCAATTTTTTTACAAAGATGCTATAATTTTTCTATATATTAAACTTCAATTTTAATACTATATTGCATAGTGTTTGGAATAGACCCAAATACTTTGTTATTTTTACAAAAAACTAACTGATGAACATCAAAGCTTTTATACCAAATTTTATAACGCTTCTAAATTTATTTAGCGGAAGTGTGGCAGTCATATTTGCTGTCAATAACCACTTTATATTTGCTGCCTTTTTTGTGTTTTTAGGTATCTTTTTTGATTTTTTTGATGGTCTGCTAGCACGAAAATTAAATGTCCAAAGCGAGTTAGGTTTACAATTAGACAGTTTGGCAGATATGGTAACTAGTGGGTTAGTGCCAGGAATAGTAGTTTTTAAACTATTAGAATTAGCTAGTAATAGTAAAGCGGTCACACCAATTGATGATTGGTCAGAAACTATGCAATGGACTGGTTATACGTTTAACTTATTACCATTTATTGGACTATTTGTTACATTAGCATCTGCTTATAGATTGGCTAGATTTAATATAGACGAAGACCAACAAAGTTATTTTAAAGGCTTGCCAACACCAGCTAATGCCTTGTTAATTTTATCGTTACCGTTAATTTTAGAATTTCAGAATAATGATTTAATAAATAGTATTATACTTAATAAATGGTTTTTAATTGTATTAACTATTTTAAGTTGTTACATATTAAATTCATCTGTAAAATTATTTGCCTTAAAATTTAAAAACTGGAGTTTTAAATCTAATTCAGTACGTTACATTTTTATTATTTTAAGTATTGTGCTTTTAGTAGTATTGCATTTTGCAGCAATCCCTGTAATTATTATACTATACATATTATTATCTTTATTTAACAACATCAATTAACACCCACTATGTTAGAAATTATTTTTACGCTTTTAATGCTTGTTTTGTTACAGGCTGTTTTAGGATTTGACAATTTATTATATATCTCTTTAGAGTCAAAAAAAGCACCAGAAACAGAACAAAAGCGCGTTAGAAAAGTTGGGATTTTAATTGCGATTGTTTTACGTATCATACTATTGTTTGTATTAGTATCAATAATTGATTTTTTTAAAGAGCCTTTTTCGTTTATGACTGGAGAATTAGGCAGCGTTGCTAGCTTTGCTTTTAATGGACATAGTTTAATTGTATTAGCAGGAGGAGGTTTTATTATTTATACAGCTATTAAAGAAATTTGGCACATGATTGGTGCTCATGATTTAGATCAGGATATAGAAGGTGATGGTACACGAGGTAAATCTGCAAGTGCTGTTATAACTAGTATTGTTATTATGAATTTAGTATTCTCTTTTGATTCTATTTTAGCTGCAATTGGTCTAACAAGTGATATTGAAAACGCTACGACAGCTTTTATTGTAATGGCTATTGCTATTGTAATTAGCGGATTGTTAATGTTGTTTTTAGCAGATCGAATCTCTGTGTTTTTAGCAAAAAACCGAATGTATGAAGTGCTAGGGTTATTTATTCTATTTATAGTAGGTATAATGTTAGTTACCGAAGGTGGACATTTAGCTCACTTAAAGTTATTTGGAAACCCAATAGAGTCTATGAGTAAAACAACTTTCTATTTTGTATTGTTTATTTTAATTATTGTAGATGTTGTACAAGGTCGCTACCAGAAAAAAATTATGGCAGAAAATGCTAGAATTAAAGCTAAGTCTGAGGAAAACATATAGCATAATAAAGTTTATTAAATAATAAAAGCCCAATGGAATGTTCCATTGGGCTTTTATATATCTATTAATTTCAGATTAATCTCTAATCTTCTTCTTACGTAATTCAAAATTCTGACCTAAGTAAACTTTACGTACCATTTCGTCATTAGCCAATTCTTCAGGTTCTCCTGCTTTTAAAATACTTCCTTCAAACATTAAATAAGTTCTATCTGTAATAGCTAACGTCTCTTGTACGTTGTGGTCTGTAATTAAAATACCAATATTTTTTTTGGTTAATTGCGCTACAATACGTTGTATGTCTTCTACAGCAACAGGGTCAACACCAGCAAAAGGTTCGTCTAATAAAATAAAGCTAGGGTTAGTGGCTAAGGCACGTGCGATTTCGGTACGACGACGTTCTCCACCAGACAATAAATCACCTCTACTTTTACGGATATGACCTAAACTAAACTCTTCAATTAAAGCTTCCATCCTGTGCAATTGTTCTTTTTTGCTCAGTTTGGTCATTTGTAAAACACTTAATATGTTGTCTTCTATACTTAATTTTCTAAATACAGACGCTTCTTGTGCTAGATAGCCAATACCATTTTGTGCACGTTTGTACATAGGGTAATTGGTAATGTTAGTGTCATCTAAATAGATGTTACCAGCATTAGGTTTTACCAATCCAACAGTCATGTAAAACGAGGTTGTTTTTCCTGCACCATTAGGACCTAATAGTCCAACAATTTCGCCTTGACTTACTTCAAGAGATACGTCTTTTACAACTTTACGTCCACTGTAGGACTTCATTAAATGTTCGGCTCTTAGCTTCATTTGGTGTTTTTAATTGCTCTAAAAATAAGCATTTCAGTATAACTTATAAAAAAGGTACTTTAATTTATATAAAGTTTAACCTTATTGATTTTTATCTTGTGCTTCTAAAGCTTCCCAAAACTCATAAGCACGTCTTAAATGAGGTATAACTATTGTACCACCAATTAACGTGGCAATGCTTAGGGTTTCCATTACTTGCTCTTTAGATAATCCTTCTTTATAACTAGACTCTAAATGGTATTTAATACAGTCATCGCAACGTAAAACGGTAGAGGCTACTAAACCTAATAGCTCTTTAGTTTTTACGTCTAAAGCACCTTCTGTAAAGGCATTTGTATCTAAATTAAAAATACGTTTGATTATTTTGTTGTTATCGCCTAGAATTTTATCATTCATTTTTTCGCGATAGTCGTTAAATTCTTTAACTAGTTCTGACATTTTTTTTTCGTTTTTTATTTTCGTTTTTCACTACAATTCGAGAGATATGAATACTAACTTCATACAAAATTAGTACAGGTATCGCTACAATTATTTGACTTGCTACATCTGGAGGTGTTATGACTGCAGATAAAATTAGAACGATGACTAAAGCAAATTTTCTGTATTTTTTTAAAAACTGAGGCGTTACCAAACCAACTTTTGTTAAAAAGTAGATTAATATTGGTAGCTCAAAGATAATTCCGGAAGCTAAAACTGAGGCTCTAATTAATCCAATGTAAGATGAAATGTCAATCTCGTTGGAAACTTCTGAGCTGACAGAGTAGGTTCCTAAAAAGTTTATTGATAAAGGTGTGATAATGTAGTATCCAAATAAGACACCCATAAAAAATAGTAATGAGGATATAATAATAAAGCCTGTAGATGTTCGACGCTCTTTAGACGTTAGACCAGGACTTATAAATCGCCATAATTGATATACTACATACGGAAAGGCTACAATAAAACCAGCATAAATGGAGGTCCAAATATGTATTGAGAATTGTCCTGCCATTTCACGGTTTTGTATTATAAACGGAAACGAATCTGCACAAAAACTCATGTCGTCTAATCCAAAAAATTGAGACATTTGACACAACCATTGGTAGGTTGGAAAGTTCATTTTTTGTGGAGCAAATAAGATATTGTCAAATAAGACGCTTGGAAAACAAAAAGCAATTGTACCACATATGACTACAGCAGTTACAATTCTTATTAAATGCCATCTTAAATCCTCAAGATGATCTAAAAAAGACATCTCGTTTACATTTTTTTTTGCCATTATAATATTCCTTCTCTTATTAAATCATGGATGTGTACAACACCAGCGTACTTGCCATCTTTTTGTACTAATAATTGTGATATACCATAAGTTTCTAAAACTTCCATAGCATCAATAGCCATAGCATCCTCATCGATACGTTTTGGATTAGCACTCATAATATCTTTAGCAGTTAGGTCACTAAAGTTATCTACTTTACTAAGCATACGTCTTAAATCTCCATCAGTAATAATACCAACAATGTTATTGTTTTCGGTTACAGCAGTCACGCCTAACATTTTTTCAGATATTTCTACAATAACCTGTTTTATATTAGTATCTAAAGTAACTTCTGGTTTTTGATTTACAGAAGAAATGTCTTGCACTCTTAAATACAATTTTTTTCCTAAAGCTCCTCCTGGATGGTATTTTGCAAAGTCTTTGCTAGAAAAACCTCTTAATTCTAAAAGACTAACAGCTAAAGCGTCACCTAAAACTAATTGAGCAGTAGTACTTGTTGTTGGTGCTAAATTATTAGGACAAGCTTCTTTCTCTACAAATGCATTTAAAACAAAATCGGCTTGTTGGCCTAAAAACGAATCTTTATTACCAGTTATGGCAATCATTTTGTTTTTAGCATTTTTAATCAATGGTACCAAAACTTTGATTTCTGGTGTGTTTCCACTTTTAGAAATACAAATAACCACATCGTCTTGAAGTATTAATCCTAGGTCACCATGGATAGCATCTGCAGCATGCATAAACACAGCAGGAGTACCTGTTGAGTTTAGCGTAGCAACTATTTTTGTTGCTATAATAGCACTTTTACCTATACCAGTAATAATGACTCTACCCTTAGAATTATAGATTAATTCCACAGCTTCAGCAAAGTCGTTATCTATTAAATTTGATAAATTTAATATGGACTGTCCTTCTAGTTTAATAGTTTCTTTGGCACTACTAATAATGGAAGCTTTTGTTTTCAATGTGTTTAATTTTTTTGGTTTATAAAGATTTTACTATCTTTAGTCTTAATCTAAATCACCTTAAGATAATTAGATTAATATTTTCGACAAATTTAGCGAAAAAATTGAGAGGGGAATTCAATTCTTAGCAACTATTTATAGTTTGTCAAAAGTATGTAAGTGTAAATAATTAATTAAATACGAAAGTTATACATAGTGAAAAGCGATTTGCATTCAGCACTAAAAAAATACTTTGGCTTTGGCGAGTTTAAAGGGCTTCAAGAACAAGTCATTAAAAGTATCTTAGAACAAAAAAATACATTTGTAATTATGCCTACAGGTGGTGGTAAAAGTTTATGCTACCAACTACCTGCATTAATGCAAGAAGGAACAGCAATAGTTGTATCGCCTTTAATTGCTTTAATGAAAAATCAGGTGGATGCTATTAGAGGTGTGTCCAATGAAAACGGTGTGGCTCATGTTTTAAATTCGTCTTTAAATAAGACCGAAATTAAACAAGTCAAGGAAGACATTACTAATGGGATTACTAAATTATTATATGTAGCACCAGAATCCTTAACTAAAGAAGAAAATGTAGAGTTTTTGCGTACAGTAAAAATCTCTTTCATGGCAGTGGATGAAGCCCATTGTATTAGTGAATGGGGTCACGATTTTAGACCAGAATACCGTAATTTAAGATCTATAATTAGACGTATTGGTGATAATATTCCTATAATTGGTTTAACAGCTACAGCTACGCCAAAGGTACAAGAAGATATTCTTAAAAATTTAGGGATGAATGATGCTAATACATTTAAAGCGTCATTTAATAGACCTAATTTATATTACGAAATACGTCCAAAAACTAAAAACGTAGATGCTGATATTATACGTTTTGTAAAACAAAATGAAGGTAAATCCGGAATTATATACTGTTTAAGTCGTAAACGCGTAGAGGAGTTAGCTCAAGTACTACAAGTTAATGGTATTAAAGCAGTACCATATCATGCAGGTTTGGATGCCAAAAAACGATCCAATCACCAAGACATGTTTTTAATGGAAGACATTGACGTTGTTGTGGCTACGATTGCTTTTGGTATGGGAATAGACAAGCCAGATGTACGTTTTGTAATACATCACGATATACCTAAAAGTATAGAAAGTTACTATCAAGAGACTGGTCGTGCAGGACGTGATGGAGGAGAAGGGCATTGCTTAGCCTATTATGCTTACAAGGATATTGAAAAATTAGAGAAGTTTATGTCAGGTAAACCAGTAGCAGAGCAAGAAATTGGTCAAGCGTTACTGCAAGAGGTTGTCGCTTTCGCGGAAACTTCAATATCGCGACGTAAATTTATATTACATTACTTTGGTGAGTCATTTGATAACAAAACTGGAGAAGGTGGCGATATGGATGATAATATGCGTCATCCAAAAGAAAAACAAGAAGCAAAAGACGACGTTAAACTTGTCCTAGAAATTGTTGATGCAACCAATGAAAAATATAAAGCTAAAGAGTTAGTTAATGTTATTGTTGGTAAATCCAACGCTTTAATTAGCTCTCATAAAACTGACGAACAACCATTTTTTGGTAAAGGAAAAGAAAAAGACAAGTCTTATTGGATGGCTTTAACACGTCAGATATTAGTTTCAGGATCTTTAAAAAAGGATATTGAAACTTATGGTGTGATTAAACTTACAGAAAAAGGTAAGGATTTTATCAAAAACCCTCAGTCTTTTATGATGACCAAAGATCATGAGTTTGGTGACGAGTCTGACAACACAATTGTTACTGCCGAAAGTGGTGGAGGTGCAGTAGTGGACGAGACTTTAATGAAAATGCTTAAGGACTTAAGAAAAACTAATGCAAAAAAATTAGGGGTACCTCCTTTTGTAATATTTCAAGATCCATCTTTAGAGGATATGGCCTTAAAATATCCTGTGTCTGTTGAAGAGTTATCAAACGTTCATGGTGTAGGAGAGGGTAAAGCTAAAAAATATGGTAAAGACTTTGTCGCGCTTATCGCAAATTATGTAGAGGATAACGATATTACAAGACCAGATGATTTAGTTGTAAAATCAACAGGTAGTAACTCTGGACTTAAATTATACATCATCCAAAATGTAGACCGAAAATTACCATTAACAGATATTGCTTCTGCAAAAGGCATGGAAATGTCTGCGTTTATTAAAGAAATGGAAGCTATTGTTTTTTCTGGAACAAAACTAAATATTGATTATTGGATTAATGATATTTTAGATGAAGATCAACAGGAAGAAATCCATGATTATTTTATGGAATCGCAAACAGATAAAATAGACGTTGCTATTGATGAGTTTGATGGAGATTATGATGACGAAGAGCTACGATTATATCGTATTAAATTTATAAGCGAAGTCGCAAACTAATTATAAAACCAGATAGGATTTTATTAAAGACCTAACACGTTAATTTGTTAGGTCTTTTTTGTTTTCTTCTGCTACTTCTAGTTCATCCACTCCTTCTGCTTCAAGAGGTGTAAAAGTAATGGTATGTTTTTTTACCTTAAGGGTTATATTTTTAATTGCAGATCGTTTAATATTCTCGGCTGCTTCTTTTTCAATTTCAAAATCTATTCTAGTAACGTAACCATCAAAAACGCCCATATTTTCTGACTCAAACTCATCCATATCAGATTTTAAATCTAAGGTGTGGTCATTGTTAACCATTATAAGCCTAGCGCCTTTTTTTGCTTTAATATTTAATTTACCAACAATAAACGTTTGTAAAAAATAATAGCCACCAAGCTCTGCATAGCCAGCATAAATTACATTTTGATCTGCAATACCAACAGGTTGGTCTTCGCTATGTTTTAAAATAGTTTCAATATAATTAGTATCTGCTAATTGGTCTTGTTTTTGTCCTTTATCACTTCTTCCAAATAGCTTAGTAAATACACTCATAATAATTTTTAATTTTTTCAAATCTAACAAAATTTAGTAAAACAAGGATTGGATAAAAAAAATCATCTGTCAGCCCTTATAACTTTTAACTTCTTTATATCTTTGCAGTTCATTAAAAAACAATGTAATGCAAGACGGTTTATACGCAAAATTTAATACGAATAAAGGCGAAATTTTAGTCGCTTTAGAATTTGAGAAAACTCCAGGAACAGTTGGTAACTTTGTTGCTTTGGCAGAAGGGAACATGGAAAATGAGGTAAAACCACAAGGAACACCTTATTATGATGGTTTAAAGTTTCATAGAGTTATAGACAATTTTATGATCCAAGGTGGTTGTCCACAAGGTTCTGGTACAGGTCATCCTGGTTATAAATTTGATGACGAGTTTCATCCTGACTTAAAGCATAGTGGACCTGGAATATTAAGTATGGCTAACTCTGGACCTGGTACTAATGGAAGTCAGTTTTTTATTACTCACGTTGCTACAGACTGGTTAGATGGTAACCATACTGTATTTGGAAACGTAGTTAAAGGACAAGACATTGTAGATGCTATTGCACAAGGTGACCATATTGAAACTTTAGAAATTGTTAGAGTTGGTGAAGCTGCAGAAAACTTTAATGCAATTGAAGCTTTTAGAACATTTGAAGGTGCAAGAGAAAAACGTATAGCTGCAGAGCGTGAAGCTAAACGTGCTGAGTTAGACAAATTAGCTGCTGGTTTTGAAGAAACTAAAAGTGGTTTACGTTACCAAATTATTCAAAAAGGAAATGGTAAAAAAGCTGAAAAAGGAAATCAAGTCTCTGTACATTATAAAGGACAATTAGCAGATGGAACTGTCTTTGATAGTTCTTACAAACGTAATCAACCTTTAGATTTTCAAGTAGGCGTTGGTCAAGTAATTTCTGGATGGGATGAAGGGATTCAATTATTACAAGTTGGTGATAAAGCCCGCTTTGTTATACCTTCAGATTTAGGTTATGGCTCAAGAGGAGCAGGAGGAGTGATACCACCTGATGCTGTACTTGTATTTGATGTAGAACTTGTTGACGTTAAATAACAAACACTTATTTTCATTTAGATAGCCTGAATGAAAGTTTTAAATACTTAAAACCTTAAAAGTGTAAAATCTTTTGAGGTTTTTTTATTTACTTTTATCAAATGACAGACCAACAATTAGAAAAATTAAAGTACCCAATAGGAAAATTTGAATGTCCTTCCACTATAACACAAGCAACTATTGATGCATGGCTATCTATATTAAAACATTTGCCTAATAGATTAGAGCAGTTAGTCGCCAACTTATCAGATAAGCAATTAGATACAGTATATAGACCAAAAGGCTGGACTATTAGACAAGTTATACATCATATAGCAGATAGTCATCATCATAGTTATATTAGATTTAAATGGGCAATGACGGAAGATAATCCAGTTATAAAAGCTTATAATGAAAACACTTGGGCTGCTCAACATGACTATAATCAGCCTATAGAGCTATCCTTACTCCATATAAAAGTGGTACATGCCAAATTAGTTTATTATTTAAAAGGTCTAACTATCCAGCAATTACAGCGCACTTTTATTCATCCTGAAACTAATGAAACTGTGACTTTGGATAAAAACTTAGGTAATTACGCTTGGCACAGTAATCATCATTATGCACATATTGAAAACACGCTAAAGCGTGAAGGTTGGATTTAAAAACTATGGTTTGTTTAGTGTAAAATTTTAATTTCATTTTAAAATCTTAAATTGCTACTAAACTTTAAATACACCTAATTATGAGTACTATTCAATTTGAAGATTTTACCAAAGTAGATTTACGTGTTGGTACTATTTTAGAAGTTAATGATTTTCCAGAAGCCAGAAATCCAGCTTACCAATTAACTATAGATTTTGGAGGTTTAGGTATTAAAAAAACTAGTGCACAAATTACTACCTTGTATAAAAAAGAAGATTTACTAAATAGACAAATTGTTGCTGTTGTTAATTTTCCGCGTAAGCAAATAGCTAAATTTATGAGTGAGTGTTTGTTACTTGGAGCTGTAGACGGTAAAGATGTTATTTTGTTAAACCCAGAAGCAAAAGTTCCAAACGGAACTACTGTATCATAGCATTTAGTATAAGGTTTTTGAATAAAATATGGTTACATATTATTAGGGTATACATCCAATTAGGATTGTTTTTTTATTACAATAAAATAATAGTCAAAGGACAATCGTCCCTACCTAAAAATCAACCCATTTTATTTTTATCTAATCATCAAAATGGATTATTAGATGCTTTGCTTATTGCTACAAAAACTGGACGCTTTAGCTATTTTTTGACTAGAGCAGCAGTGTTTAAAAAACCATTAGTTAGCTGGTTTTTGCATAGTTTAAATATGCGACCTGTATATCGCGTAAGAGATGGCTGGAATACCATTACTAAAAACAAATCTGTTTTTAGTAATACAGTACATCTATTGCATGCCAATAATGCGGTTACTATATTTCCAGAAGGTAATCACAATTTAGAAAGACGAGTCAGACCTTTAAGTAAAGGTTTTACAAGGATTATTTTAGAGTTTAGACTCCTATATCCTAACCAAGCCATACAATTAATTCCAATAGGGTTAAACTATCAAGATCCTAAAACAATGGGTAGTAATGTTTCTGTATATTTTGGAGAAGCTATTCTCTCTAAATCCTATAATCATTTAAATGATTTTGAAGCAACTAATAGAATTAAACAAGATGTTTTTCAATCCTTAACAAACTTGACAACACAAATACCATTAGCTAATTATAATACTACCTTAGACAGTTTAAATAAGCTTAAAGTAGATTTTACAAATCCCAAAAGTGTCAATGATTGTATTTTAAGTCAGTTTAAAAACTGTCAAACACAGGCAGTAAAACAATCAAGCTTAAAAGTTATACTAAAACCAATTATTTACCTTTTGTTATGCTTGCCTATTTTTATTTGGAGACACTATATAAAACCTAAAATTAAGGAGGTTGAGTTTTTATCCACCTTTAGATTTGCCATTAGTATAACGCTGGTCCCACTTTGGTTGTTATTAATAGTTGCTACTGTGTGGTTTGCGTTTGGTTTTGCACCAAGTTTAATGTTTATTTTAACAAGTCTATTGTTAATCTTAGCTTATAATAAAGCATAAAAAAACCTTTTCTTAACTAGAAAAGGTTTTTATTATTAGATGAATTTAAGATTATATATCATCAAAATCAATATCTGTAAATCTGCTTTCTGCACTTGAAGTTTCAGAAGTCTCAGTCTTAGTTTCTGAAGCAGGACTAGCAGGAGTATCATATTCTTTTTTGAAATCCTTTTGGTGACGCTCACTAATTACTTCATCTCCTTTTTCGTTAATGATGTAATCTGTCATTTCTTTTAAGATGTCGTTAAACTCGCTAAAGTCTTCTTTGTATAAATAAATCTTATGTTTTTTATAATGAAATGATCCATCATCATTTGTAAACTTTTTACTTTCTGTAATAGTCAGGTAGTAATCATCTGCTTTAGTAGCTCTTACATCAAAAAAATAAGTTCGTCTTCCTGCTCTTAATACTTTCGAAAAAATTTCTTCCTTCTCCATCATCTCGTTATTATGCATAATCCTTGATTTGTGTTGTTAGTTAATTCGTAAACTCAAAAGTCAAAAAAAAAGTTGAATGACACAACATTTTATTGCAAATCTTTTTACTTAGTTGTTTTTAAATACAGCTCTTTGTAATAACCATCAGTGTTTATAAGGTCTTCATGTGTGCCTGACTGAACGATTTGCCCATCGTCTAAAACTATTATTTGATCTGCATTTTTAGCAGAAGAAATCCTGTGGCTTACAATTATAGTCGTTTTGCCTTTTGTAATGGTTTTAAGATTATTTAAGATCTTCTCTTCAGTTTCTGTGTCAACAGCAGATAAACAGTCATCAAAAAGCATAATTTGAGGCTTTTTAATAATAGCTCTTGCAATGGATACGCGTTGTTTTTGTCCGCCAGATAGTGTAATACCACGTTCGCCTAAAACAGTGTCATATTGTTTATTAAATTTGACAATGTTTTTATGTACTTGTGCTAATTTAGCAGCTTCAATAACCTCTTGATCAGTTGCATTTTCTTTACCAAATTTAATATTGTTATTGATAGAGTCACTAAATAAAAAGGCGTCTTGCGGTACATATCCTGTGGCATCTCTTAAACTGTATAGATTAAGAGTTTCAATAGGTTTTTGGTCAATTAAAATAGTGCCATGATCCACATCGTAAAGGCGTCCGACTAAATCTAAAATTGTAGATTTTCCAGAACCTGTTTTTCCTATAACCGCTAAAGTTTGTCCAGATTTAACTTTAAAACTTACATTTTTTAAAGCTTGTATATTGGTATCATCGTAGGTAAAAGAAACCTCTTTAAATTCTATTTCTCCTTTTATTTCTGATAATTCAGAATTGTTATTTTGTATTTCTGGTTCGGTTTTTAAAAACTCGTTAATACGGTTTTGAGACGCTTCGGCTTCTTGAACAATGGAAGTTACCCATCCAACTGTTGCAACTGGCCAAGTTAGAAGGTTAACGTACATAATAAATTCAGAAATTGTTCCTAAGCTAATTTCGCCATTCATATATTGTTTTCCACCAATGTAAATAACTAAAACATTACTTAGTCCAATAAGTAAAATCATCATCGGAAAAAACAAGGCTTGTATGCGTACCAAGCTAAGTTGTTTTTCTTTGTTGGTTTCTGATAACTCATTAAAGCTTGCTGAGGTTTGTGGCTCTATACCATAGGCTTTAATAACAGAAATACCACTAAAAGTTTCTTGAGAAAAAGTGGATAGTTTGGATAAGTACTGCTGTACAATCGTACTACGTTTGTGTATTTCTGAGCTAATCTTATAAATAATTATTGATAAAATTGGTAGTGGTATAATGGTGTAAAGCGTCAACATTGGCGCTTGTCTAAACATAAAAACTAATGCGACTATAAACAGCGTTAAGGTATTAATACTATACATAATTGCAGGACCAGTATACATGCGCACTTTAGTAACGTCCTCGCTAATACGATTCATTAAATCTCCTGTTCTGTTTTTTTTATAAAAGTTAAGAGACAGTTTTTGGTATTGTTGGTAGATTTCATTTTTTAAATCATACTCTATATAACGTGATACATTAATTATAGTTTGACGCATCCAAAACGTTAATATACCAGATAATATAGCAGAGCCTACTAAAAATAATATATACCTTAATAATTTAGCTTTGTATGCAGCTTCACTACTTTCTGGATTTTGTAACTGATCATTAACGACGTCTATAATAGATCCGATAAATTTTGGAACAAATACAGTAAATAATTTAGAAACTATGGTAATTAAAACACCAATTATAATTTGTGTCCTATATTTGTAAAAGTATTTGTTAAGATGTTGTAATTCTTTCATTTAAATGAAAACCTGAGTTTAAAAAGTTTTTAACAATTTCACATTTTAACATGCTAATTATTGTTTTAATATTAATTATAAGCTAATTTTGCGTGCTGAAATTACAAATAGTGTAATTTCAATACATTAATTAAATGTCAACTAAATGGTTTCAGAAGTAATCAACACTAATCAATTATCAAAAGCAGATCCTGTTTTTGGACAATTATCATTTGATAATCACGAACAAGTCGTTTTTTGCAACGACAAAGATACAGGATTAAAAGCAATAATTGGAATACATAACACAGTTTTAGGACCTGCTTTAGGAGGTACTAGAATGTGGCAATATGCCAACGAATGGGAAGCTGTTAATGACGTTTTACGCTTGTCTAGAGGTATGACCTTTAAGTCAGCGATTACAGGATTAAATTTAGGTGGAGGAAAAGCGGTTATTATAGGTAACGCTAGAACACAAAAAACACCAGAATTAATGAAGCGTTTTGGAGAGTTTGTACATAGCTTAAGCGGAAAATATATTACTGCAGAAGATGTAGGAATGGAAACTGCAGATATGGATTTAGTTAGAGAAGTAACACCTTATGTTACTGGAATATCTGAAGATAAAGGTGGAGCAGGTAACCCATCTCCAATTACAGCTTATGGTGTATTTATGGGAATGAAGGCTGCTGCAAAATATAAATTTGGAACAGACGTATTAGAAGATAAAACTGTAATTGTACAAGGGATAGGACATGTTGGAGAATCTTTAGTAGAGCATTTAACAAATGATGGCGCTAAAGTTATCATTGATGACATTAACCAAGATCGTCTTGAGTCAATCAGCAAAAAATACGGAGCATCTATTTATAAAGGAAGCAACGTCTATGCAGAAGCTGTAGATATTTACGCACCTTGTGCATTAGGCGCAACAATTAATGATACAACTATAGATTCTATTAGAGCTAAGGTTATTGCTGGAGCAGCAAACAACCAATTAGCAGACGAGCTTAAGCATGGTCGTATATTACAAGAAAAAGGAATTGTTTATGCACCTGACTTTTTGATTAATGCAGGAGGAATTATTAATGTTTACGCAGAGTTAGAAAACTACGGTAAACAAGAAATAATGAGAAAGACAGAAAATATCTACAATACTACCTTGGAGATATTAAGTAATGCTGAAACTAATGATATAACAACACATCAAGCAGCATTAAATATAGCTTTAAGCAGAATTGAAGCTAGAAAAAAAGAAAATCAGCAATAGATATCGTATAAAATATACTATTTTTGCAAGGCGAAAGCGTAAGCTTTCGCCTTTTTTAATTAATAATATAAAAGTATTTCAATATAATTGAAATCTAAAGTTCTTTGTAAGTATGCTAAGTAGACGACATATTCGTGTTAAAGTAATGCAAGTTTTATATGCATTTGATGGTACAGAAAGTGATGATTTTTCTAAAGACCAGAAATTTTTATTATACAGTATAGACAACATGTATAATTTATACTTAATGACACTATCCCTAATGATAGAGGTAGGTAAAAAATCTAAAACGCAATTAGAAACTATTCAGAAAAAGCATTTAGCTACAGCAGAAGAAAAAAATCCCAACAAAAAATTTATAAACAATCAAGTTTTAGAACTACTTTCTAATAACGTGGCTTTAAAAACAGCTTTTGAAGTTAACAATATTAAAAATTGGCAACTAGATAATGAGTATGTAGATATTATCTATAAAGAAATCATTGCAAGTGATTTGTATAAAGAGTACATGCAAACTAAAACCTCGACCTTTAAAGAGGATAGAAATTTTATAGTTGATGTATTTAAAGAAATTATAGCACCTAACGACAAACTTTACGATTATATCGAAGACAAAAACCTTACTTGGTTAGACGATCTTCCAACCGTAAACACTGCAATACTAAAATTACTTAGAAAAATTAAAGAAAACTCTGATGAGCATTTTTTAACACCTAAGTTATATAAAGATATTGAGGACAAACAATTTGCAATTAACTTGTTTAAAAAAACAATGTTAAACCAATCTAAACTTAGCGAAGAAATATCTAGCAAGACTAAAAATTGGGATACAGAGCGTATTGCAAATTTAGATATGGTATTATTAAAAATGGCTATTTGCGAATTGACTAATTTTCCATCTATTCCAACTAAAGTTACAATTAACGAATACCTTGAAATAGCTAAAGAATATTCGACACCAAAAAGTAGTATTTTTATTAACGGAATATTAGACAAACTTCTAAAAGAATACGAAGAAGAAGGAAAATTAAATAAAGTTGGTCGAGGATTGATGTAGTCAAAAAATATTATTATTTTTACAATCCAAAAATTAATTTAAGTGGCAGTTTAATAATAAACTACACAAATTCTAAAATAAGTATTATGAAAAAAGTAATGATTCTATTAAGTGCAGTTTGCTTAATATCTTTATCATCTTGTAAGCAAGATGCAGCAGCAAAAATTGATGCTAACAATGTAGCAGCAGCCTCAGAAAGAGATGCACAATCAGGTAAATTACCAGTAATTGAGTTTGATAAAAAAGAGCATGATTTTGGTGAAATAGTATCTGGTACTCCAGTTGAAACAGTATTTACTTATACAAATAAAGGAGAAGCACCATTAGTAATTACAGATATCAAAAGTACTTGTGGATGTACTGTACCTCAAGATTGGTCAAGAGCACCTTTAGCAGTAGGAGAGTCTGATTCTTTTACAGTTAAGTTTAATGGTAAAGGCGCTAATAAAACATCTAAAGTAATTAACATTACAGCTAATACAGCTACTGGTAAAGAGTCTGTAAAAATCACAGCTTTTATTACTCCAGATCCTAACGCTCCTGTTAAGCAGGCACCACTTAGAACAAATCCAAATGCTAACCCAGGACCACTTACTCAATAATGGAAGGAATTAGCGGATTTTTACCAATCATAGCAATGTTTGCTGTAGTGTACTTCTTTATGATTGCACCACAAATGAAACGTGCTAAACAAGAAAAGCGTTTTGCTTCAGAGTTAAAACCAGGCGATAAAGTAATTACCAAAAGTGGAATGCACGGAAAAATTGCTCAGCTTAATGATAAAGACAATAGTTGTGTTATAGAAACTATGTCTGGAAAATTAAAGTTTGATCGTTCTGCTATTTCTATGGAAATGAGTAAATCTTTAAACAAACCAGCTGTGGAATTAAAAAAATAATTTACAGTTATAATTATAAAAAAAGGCAACCAAATGGTTGCCTTTTTTTATTTAGCAGTTTTTATATTTATCATGCAATCCCTTATTTTGAATAATCAAAGGTATTATCTTTTCTATCCTAGATAACTTTGTAGCTTCTCTTTTGGCTTCAGTAATGTAATTGCAATATTCGCGTTGTTTAGACAGTGATAATAGCTTAAAAGCGCTGTGTAATGCACTATTGTTGTTAAATGCAGTTTGCAATTCTATAGGTACAATTATATCCTTAGGCTTTGTTTTAGTAGGCTTAACCTCTTTACCTAACTCTTGATTTGTTATCGCTTCCTTAATATACTCTGATATAATAGCTTTATTTATTTCATTTTTATTAGTAAAACGTATTTGCCTTAAAGCTTTCGTTTTTCCTTCTTGTGCATTATGTAATAATTTGTGTGTGTCAGATAATAAAACACCATTAAAAAACCACAAACAAAAATGGTTTTTAAAAGCGCCTAAGCCAATTACATTTTTTCCATTAATAGTATAAACAGGAGCATTCCATTTAATACATTCTACCAAACCAGCCTCTAAAAGCAGTGCTCTTAAGGTGTGTAGTGAGGCACTAAACATTGGGTTATCTAGTAAATAATCTTCTACAGACAATATCTTTTTCATTTAATAAATGGATTTAAGTACTAAAGGTAATATTTTTTTTTGGCTATTTAATTAGGAATCAATTCAATATAAAAAATTATTTAGATTTAGTCTAAATAAACTTTGCAGATTTACTTATGGTATTTATATTTGCGCTTTATTTAAAACAAATCTAAATAGTATCATGTATAAAAAAATAAGTTTTATTCTAATTTTAATAGCTCAGCTATCATTTTCTCAGTCAAAGATTACTGGAAGTGTAATTAATAATTCAAACGAAAAAATTCCTTTTGCAACCATCTTTTTAGAAGAATTAAATACAGGTGTATCTGCTGATATTGATGGTTTTTTTACTTTAGAAGCTATTAAAAAAGGAAATTATACTATTAAAGTTTCATCAGTAGGTTACACCACGATAACCCAAACAGTAAGTATTAATGATAATGAAACAAAAGCTTTAACCTTTAAGTTACAATTTGATGGTAACCTAGACGAAGTTGAAGTTTTTGGTAATCGTTTTACACATCCTGATAAAATTGAAGCTTTAACTAGATTACCATTAGCACCTTATGAGCAAATTCAAAGTATATCAATAATTTCAGATAAATTGATAATGCAACAAGGAAATTTAACAATTTCTGATGCTACAAAAAACGTTCCAGGTGTTTATACATTTGCTACTTATGGTAATAAAAGAGAAAGTATGTCTTCTCGTGGTTTTAGAGGTATTCCAATATTAAAAAATGGGGTTAGAGTGCATTCAGATTTTAGAGGTCAGGGTATTTTGACAGATATGCAAGGTGTGGATAATATTCAGGTTTTAAAAGGAGCTGCGTCAATCACACAAGGTGTTGCAACCGATTTAGGAAGTCCTGGAGGAATAATAAACCTTGTAACTAAAACGCCTAAATATGAATTTGGTGGAAATGTATCATTACGAGGTGGTAGCTTTGGTCAAGCTAGAACAACTTTTGATGTTTATGGACCTTTAGCTAAAACTGAAACGACTGCTTTCAGATTAAATGGTGCTTTAGAGCGTGCTGATAGTTTTAGAGACGGAATTACTTCTGATAGATTTTATATCAATCCTTCGTTTCAATGGAAAGCTGACGATAAAACTACAGTAACTTTAGAATTAGATTATTTTGAAGACAGTAGAACACCTGATTTAGGAACGGTTAATCTTGGCCAAAATAATCAGAATCTAATATATGATTTACCATATGATCAATTTTTAGGTTTTGAAGATGATAAAGCATTAACAACTAATACAACGTATGCTGTTAGATTTGATAGAGAACTATCAAACAAATTAAGTCTAAAAGGAGCGTACTATAAATCTAATTTAGAGCTTGATGATAAAGGCGCAAGTTTAGGTGGTGTAATAAATGATGTAGATGGTAATCCAATTTATAATCAAAGATTAAGAGGACACTCCATTAGTACAAGAGAAGATAACAATAGTGTCATACAATTTGACTTAATAGGTGATCAATTAAAAACGGGAAATATTTCTCATACTTTTCAAGTTGGTTTTGACTATCGTACAAATAATTACAATACAACATCGCAACGTGTTACTACTGTGGATACAATTGATGTTTTTACAAGTAATATTAGTGCTTTACCAAGTAATTTAGACTATTCAGCACTTACTGTTCAAGGAGCTAAATCCAAAGCAATAGGGTTTGTGGCTCAAGACGTTGTGACATTTAATAAATACTTGAAAGCATTTTTTGGATTACGTTACAGTAAAACCAGAACTATAACAGCAACTGAAACTACTGAAAGTGATGCTTTTAATCCATTAGGAGGTATAATCATTTCTCCATTAGAAAATGTAAATGTATTTGCATCATATACTAATAGCTCTTATCCAAGAACAGCCACTAGGTTAGATGTTAATGGTAATGATTTAGGTAATGAGCGTTATGACCAATTTGAAGCAGGTATTAAAACTAATTGGTTAAATAGCAGATTACGTTTTAATTTAACCTACTTTAAAATTAATAATAAAGATATTAATCTACCTGTTTATGATGTTAATTGGGAAGAAACGGGTTATTATGCAAAAGGAGGAAATGATGAAAGAAAAGGAATTGAAGTAGAACTTACAGGTCGTATTTTAGACAATTTAGAGGTTATTACAGGTTATTCATATATTGATGCTCAATATAAAGAACATACTTCTTATGTTTATGGCTCTGCACCTTTAAATACACCAAAACACACTTTTAACGTTTATGGAAATTACAGTTTTAAACAGCAACTTCAAGGTTTGTCTGTTGGAGCAGGAGTTTATTATACTGGAGAGCGTCCTATTAATGATTGGAGCTCAGGTGCAGTTACACACCAAGGTATTGTTCCAAATCAAGAGCCTTTTAATGTAGAAGCTTATACTCAGGTGAACGCTCAAATCGCTTACGCTTTAGATAACCATTGGAATTTTAGAGTGTTAGTTAATAATGTATTTGACTCAATTGGTTACAATGCTTACCGAACAAGTTATATTAATCAAACTGATCCAAGGAGTTTAGCAGGCGTTTTAACCTATAAATTTTAAAAATTGACTTAGTCTTTTAAAAGCGTAGCACAAATGTGTTGCGCTTTTTGTTGTTTATTATATTTATTGAAAAATAAATTTAGGCTAACTAATTAAAAATCAACACTACAAAAAAGTGTTGTTAAAAACAGCACTTTTTTGTTTGTTTAATAGCAAAACTTAAATATATTTGCAATCGGTTTTGGGGAGATACTCAAGCGGCCAACGAGGGCAGACTGTAAATCTGCTGACTACGTCTTCGCAGGTTCGAATCCTGCTCTCCCCACACTTTACTAAAAAGCCTTCTTAAATTTAAGAAGGCTTTTTTATGCGCCATAATTTTATTTTTTTTAAATAAGAATACAGTTACATAACAAAAAAAAGCCTTTAGCAGATATACTGTAAAGGCTTAAAATTATATAACATCAAGTTTAAAATCTTAAAAATGACTTTCAGTAGTTTAAAACTCTACTAAAGCTTTTTTGTAATATTTTAAATCTGATATGTTAGAGCTGTTGTCAAGGTTTCTAATTAATGAAATCACATATTTTAAACTTTCAACAGGATCTGATTCTGTCTCAACTGTTTCTATTGTTTCATCTTCAAAAGCTTCATCATCTAAAGGAGTATCTTCAGGTATTGGAATAAGAAAAGAGTCGTTATTTTCGATATGCTCATAAGTGTAACGAAGTACTTTTACAGCTAAAGGGTTTTCTACCTCAATAGTATAAGTTCTTAAAGTTTTAATATCGTCTATTAATGTATCTGTATTAATACCTGTAGCGTCTAGGTTTTTTAGAATACGGTCTATTACTGTAATGGCTTGTTTATTTTCCAAAGGGTAAGATTAAAATAGGGTTAGTTGCTTTTTGTTGCAAATTTAATTTTTTCTTTGCTTACAAAAAATCTATTATAGATGTTTATTTTAAAATTATTAATAAATCTTTGATGGGTTTTAGTTTACAGATGTTTTTTCCAATAACGTTTACCGTAACCACAAAACACTTCTTCACCTGACCTAATTTTTTTTGTTGCAATAATGCACACGTTATCATTATCGTCTAAGCCTATTTTTGCATTGTTTTTATATGAACTATCATCTGTTGTTCCTTTAGTATCATTGGCATATTTAGCAAAACAGTTAGTATGCATACTGTCCATGATACTACCATCTAGTAAATTAATAAAGTAACGATCTTGTTTTTGTTGTGCTCTGTGTTTTGCTTCTGTAGCATCAATTATTTCGCCTTTAAAAAGAGCAATAATTTCATGCTTGTAAATATCTATTGCTGTAAATAATCCATGACCTGCTTTAGGTATCTGAGAGGTTTTGACGTATAAATAGTCTGCTTCTGAAGCTTCAATAGTATTGTTTTGTGTAATTGATGTTTTGATAATGGTTAAGTTATTTCAATTAGTTTTAAACTACTCTTCTAAAGCTATTTTATTTACTTGAAACGTCATGGTAGGTATTGGTCCTGTGATTTCGTTTATCCTAGAATTAGTATAATATAATTCATTATTATAAATACTAAAGGTATCTGCCCAACGGACTAATTCGCCTTTAACAACTATTGTTGTTTTTCCATCTGGAGTTCTTTTAATAATAGCATTATTTTCTAAATCTGCATAGTATAAATTAGCATATTTATCAAATATCATTCCGTCAGGAGCAGCTGTTTTAGCGATAGTTTCTACACCAGCTTCAATCTCATTATCAGTTCCATTAATCAACAAGGTTGTAGGTATAGCATATAAAGTATAACCAGTCAAGGCATGATAGTATAGTTTGTTGTCTAATGGATTTAACGCTATACCATCAGAGTGAACAGTATTTTTCCACTGTTTGCCATTAATAGTTAGGTGGTCTGTTTCAGAGGTTGTAGAGCTATGGTCTGTTAATACACGTTTAAATAGTCCACTTTCTAAATTTAAAATTAATAAACCTGCATGTCCTGAATCTGTAAAATATGCCATGTTATTTTCTCTGTCAATGCGTACATCATTTATGTAAGAGTCTTTAAAAAATACTGAATCAGTAAAGGTGTAGACCTTTTGTAAACTGTTATTGTCTAAATTAAAAACAAATAGCTTTGGGTTTGATAACACACCTTTAAAAAATGGATTTCTAGTATCTACTACAAATAATTGATTTTTAGAAGCTACCACAGATTGTACAGCCACAAAAACCGAATCTGTTATTTTAGCATCAGTGGTCCAACTGTTCCATTTTTGATTTGGATAAGCGATCGATTGTTGACCTATTACTTCTGTAACAGCATGTTTAACTGTAGGTCTCCATCGTGGGAAGTTAACAAAAACACGACCAGAATCGCTTACTGTAACACCTGTAACTTGTTGGCCTGTAAACTCCGCTACTTTAGTAACTTTAATGCTATCTTGCTTCGCAGTTTTATTTACGGTATCTATTGTTGTTTTAGTTTTATCTGTTTTACAGGCAAAAAGACTAAACGTAATAAAGGATAAAAGAAATAACTTTTTCATAGTTGTTTATTTTACTTGTTTTGTTCTGCAGTAATTTCGGCAATTTTACAAATCACTTCCGTTGCTTTAATCATGCTTTCCACAGGAACATACTCATAACGACCATGAAAATTATGTCCTCCAGCAAAGATGTTTGGACATGGTAAGCCCATGTAGCTTAATTGTGATCCATCTGTACCACCACGTATAGCTTTAATAAGCGGTTTGATATTTAATTGCTTCATAGCTTCTTCTGCTATATCAACAATGTGCATTACAGGTTCCACTTTTTCTTTCATATTAAAATATTGATCCTTAATCTCGATAGTTACTACTTCTCTTTCATATTGCGCATTAAGCTCATCGGTTAGCTTTTGCATCATTTCTTTTCTAGCTTCAAAATGACCTAAATCGTGATCTCTAATAATGTATTCTAAAACAGTTTCTTCTACTTCACCAGAGATAGAGTACAGGTGGAAAAACCCTTGGTAACCTTCCGTATGTTCTGGTGTTTCAAGTCTTGGTAACGAGTTGATAAACTCTGTAGCAATGTACATGGAGTTGACCATTTTTCCTTTAGCATAACCAGGATGTACAATTTTACCTTTTACTTTTACAACAGCTCCTGCTGCGTTAAAGTTTTCGTATTCTAATTCTCCAATTTGGCTACCATCCATTGTGTAAGCCCAATCTGCACCAAATTTTTCAACATCAAATTTATGTGCACCACGACCAATTTCTTCGTCAGGTGTAAAACCAACTCTAATTTTTCCGTGTTTGATTTGCGGATTAGCAACAAGATATTCCATTGCAGATACAATCTCTGTAATTCCAGCTTTGTCATCTGCACCCAAAAGTGTTGTTCCGTCTGTAGTAATTAATGTTTGACCTTTGTATAATAGTAAGTCTTCAAAATAATCTGGAGACAATACAATATTTTCTTCTTTATTTAAAATAATGTCTTTACCATCGTACTTATCAATAATTTGAGGCTTAACATTAGCACCTGTAAAGTCCGGAGTCGTATCAAAATGCGAAATAAAACCAATAGTTGGTACCTCATGATCCACATTACTAGGTAAAGTTGCCATGATATAAGCATGCTTATCTATAGTGACTTCTTCTAGACCAATAGCTTTTAGCTCGTCTACTAGCGCATTGGCTAAATCCCATTGTTTAGCAGTACTAGGTGTTGTGTCGCTTTCAGGATCAGACTCAGTATCTACAGTTACGTAACCTACAAATCTTTTAATTATATCTTCTTTTGAAATCATTTTATTGTGATTTTAAACGTTTTGTATTTCTTGTGAAATGTTAAGCTAAATTAAATTATTTAACCGTACGTCAAAGTTACGATTATTAAGTTTTTTAGCTTTTGAATTGCTCAATTTTTTAATTAGAATTACTTTTGTGCAAACCTATTACAATGTACAAATCCCTTTTAAGACCTTTCTTTTTTAGCTTCGATCCAGAAAAGATTCATCATTTCACGTTTTCATTAGTAAAAGTGACCTCTAAGATTCCTGGTATGGCATCGTTATACAGACGTTTATATACTATTGAAGATCCTAAATTAGAACGAAAGCTTTTCGGTTTAACCTTTAAAAACCCAGTAGGATTAGCAGCAGGTTTTGATAAAAATGCGGTGTTGTATAATGAATTGGCAAATTTTGGTTTTGGGTTTATTGAAATTGGTACTGTGACGCCAAAAGGCCAAGAGGGTAATCCTAAAAAACGTCTCTTTAGATTGAAAGATGACCAAGGGATTATAAACAGAATGGGCTTTAATAACGAAGGTTTAGAACAAGCTATCGTTCAGCTTAAAAAAAATAAAGGCAAACTCATTATTGGTGGTAATATTGGTAAAAACACACAAACTAAGCCTGAGGACTATACCAAGGATTACTTAGCGTGTTTTAATGGTTTACATCCATACGTAGATTATTTTGTACTTAATGTAAGTTGCCCAAATGTAGGTAGTCATGCTAAGTTAAATGATAAAGATTATTTATTAGAATTAATTAGTACTGTACAAAAGGCTAACAAGACTTTTGATAAACAGAAGCCCATCTTACTTAAAATAGCTCCAGATTTAAATGACATACAATTAGATGAAATTATCGAGCTAATTGCCGAAACTAATTTAGATGGAGTAATTGCAAGTAATACGTCTGTAGATCGTTCTAATTTAAAAGCTTCCGCAGAAAGGCTAACCGAAATAGGTAATGGTGGTGTTAGCGGACAACCGGTTAAAGAAAAATCGACACGAGTTATAAAATATTTAGCAGAAAAAAGTAATAAAGCCTTCCCGATTATTGGAGTAGGAGGTATTCATTCTGCACAAGACGCTTTGGATAAGCTTGATGCAGGAGCAGACTTAGTGCAGATTTACACAGGTTTTATTTATGAGGGACCAAGTCTTATTAAAAAGATTAATAAAGCTATTTTAAACAAAGTTTAAATGAATTACGAAATACTTTTCGGATTTATTTTAGCAACTACAGCATTAGCTATATCACCAGGACCTGATAATATTTACGTTTTAATGCAAAGCATTACTAATGGACGTAAATATGGTATAGCGACCGTTTGTGGTTTAATTTCAGGATGTTTAGTACATACTACATTAGTAGCTTTTGGGGTGTCGGCTATTATAAAAGAAAGTGAAACTTTGTTTTTTATAATCAAAACCCTGGGTGCCTTATACCTTTTATATCTAGCTTATAAAGTGTTTAAAAGTGATGCAGCAGTTAGTTTAAGTAATAATGCTGTTCCTAAAAAAAGTATGATGCAATTGTTTAAACAAGGTGTTGTCATGAATGTCTTAAATCCTAAAGTGTCTATTTTCTTTTTGGCCTTTTTTCCTGCTTATTTATTTAGCAAAACTATAAGTACGGTCACGCAGTTTTATGTTTTAGGTCTGTTGTTTATGGCTACTTCTTTTATGGTTTTTGCATTAATCGCAATTTTAGCAGGATTTATTTCGGATTACTTAAAACAGAGTAAAAATATTGGGTTGGTTTTAAAGTGGTTACAGATTGTTGTTTTTATTGGAATAGCTATTTTTATATTCCTTTCAGAAAATTAAACTACTTTTATAGAAGAATTAAATTTTAAAATGTCAAATCAAGTAAAAGTTATAGAATGTCCTAGAGATGCCATGCAAGGTATCAAACAATTTATACCTACAAATCAAAAGGTGCAATACATACAATCGTTGCTTCGCGTTGGTTTTGATACTATTGACTTTGGTAGTTTTGTATCACCAAAAGCCATTCCTCAAATGGTGGATACTGCAGAGGTGCTATCTAAACTAGATTTAAGTAATACTAGCAGCAAACTATTGTCTATTATAGCAAATTCTAGAGGAGCAGCAGATGCTTGTACACATCCCGAAATTGACTATTTAGGTTATCCTTTTTCTATTTCAGAAAATTTTCAAATGCGTAATACGCACAAGACTATAGCACAGTCTATAGTGTTGCTTCAAGATATTTTAAACCAAGCAGATGCAGCTAATAAAGAAGTTGTAGTCTATATATCTATGGGATTTGGTAATCCCTATGGAGATCCATGGGATGTGGATATAGTGGGAGAGTGGACTGAGCGTTTAAGTAAAATGGGAGTAAAAATCTTATCCTTAAGTGATACTGTCGGAACGTCAAATCCAGAAAATATAGCGTATCTATTCTCTAATTTAATTCCGCATTATAAAGACATCGAGTTTGGTGCACACCTACACACCACACCAAATTCATGGTTTGAAAAAGTAGACGCTGCCTACAAAGCAGGATGTAAACGTTTTGATGGAGCAATACAAGGTTTTGGAGGATGTCCTATGGCTAAAGACGATTTAACAGGTAATATGCCAACCGAAAAAGTATTATCTTATTTAACTTCAAAAAAGGTTAACAATTTAAATGCTATGTCTTTTGAAAGCGCTTATAATGAAGCGTCTAAAATATTTAAAGCCTACCATTAATCATCCTAAAATCCATTAACTTTCATTAAAATTGAAAGAACTTTAACAACTGTAATCTATTGTGTTACAGGTTGTTAATTGCTTTGTGTGGTTTTAATTTAAATTAGTTCTAAATAAACTTGTATTAAATAGTTTTCGTTTTTATTTTTGCAGTCAAATTACAAATCTATTTGTAATAAGTCTAAATAATAATAAAACTTAATATAATATAAAAATGAAAAAAATCGCATTAGGATTAGCAGCTTTAGCCACATTAGCTTTAACGTCTTGCAGCAGTGATGATGATAATAATCAGGTTTTTACAAATAATGTAACAGCACCTGATACGTATACATTTGAAAGAGATGGAAACTCAACAGTTAGCTTTGGTGGTCAAACGACACGCATACAAATGGCACAAGAAATTGTATCAGGTATGGTTGATCCTTCTAACACAGAAGCTATTTTAGATAACATGTTTGCACACGTGCAAGATGCTAACGATTTTTCAGACGCTAACTTAAACGCATCAGATAAAAGTGTAAGAAGTAAAATTGCAGCATCTACAGATTTTTATTCTGCAAACACAACAGATGCCAATAACATTAAAGCGACTTTTGATCTTTTTATAGAAGAGCAAGTAAATACAGTATTTCCTAATTGGTCAACAACAGCAACAGCAGGAGTTGCTGGACAATTACAACAAGTAGGTGGTGGTGCAATACGCTATGTAAATGGTAGCGGTTTAGAGTACAATCAAGCATTTGCAAAAGGTGTTATTGGTGCTTTAATGGTAGACCAAATGTTAAACAATTATTTAAGTCAATCTGTTTTAGACGAAGCAGATAACAGAGCTAATAATAACGCATCTGTTTTAGATGGTACAAATAACTATACCACAATGGAACACAAATGGGATGAGGCTTACGGTTACTTATATGGTAATGAAGACAATCCAGCTGTACCAGTATACGAAGCAGATAACTTTTTAAGTGAATATGTTGCTAAGGTAAATGAAGATCCTGATTTTGAAGGTATTGCATTAGATATTTATAACGCATTTAAATTAGGTCGTGCTGCGATTGTAGCTAAAGATTATGATTTACGTGATGTACAAGCACAAGTAATTAGAGGAAAAATTTCTACTGTTATTGGTGTTAGAGCCATCTATTATTTACAACAAGGTAAAGCTAATTTAGATTTAGATAAGGCATCAGCATTTCATGCATTGTCAGAAGCTTACGGGTTTATTTATAGCTTACAATTTACTAGACAACCAGGTACTAACGATCCTTACTTTACTAAAGACGAAGTACAACAAATGTTAGATCAGTTAATGTTAGGAGATGGATTTTGGGATGTAACAGCTTCTTCATTAGATGCCATTTCTAATACTATAGCTGCTCAGTTTTATTTTACTGCAGGTCAAGCTAGTAGTTTATAAAATATATAATTTATTATAGCAGTCGTTTATCTAAACGACTGCTATGTATTATTTTTGCACACTGAAAAAGAAAAATTATTAATTATGAAAAAGTTAGTTTACGTTTTTGCTATTATGTTGTTAATAGTAGCTTGTTCTGAGTCTGATGACACAGGAAGTAGTAGTAATGCTACATCAGATAATTATAATAGAGTTGCTATGCAAACCAACTTAGCAGACAATATAATTATACCAAGGATTCAAAACTTAAAATCTGCTTTACAAACGTTGTCTGATGTAAACAATACGTTTACAGCAACGCCAAACCAAGCTAATTTAGATAATTTAAGAGCTGCTTTTGTAAGTGCCTATAAAGACTGGCAATTAGTAGAGCCTTTTAATATCGGTCAAGCCGAAATATTACAATATAACTTTAAAATGAATGTCTATCCTACAACAGTAGCAGACATTGAAGCTAATATCGCTAACGGAAACTACGATTTATTAGCAGCAGCTAACAATGATGCTGTAGGTTTTCCTGCTGTAGATTACATGTTACATGGTATAGCAGCAACAGATGCAGACATTTTAGATAAGTATACAAACGCAAACTACGTAACATACTTAACAGATTTAATTGCACAAATGAATAGTTTAACACAAACCGTGTTAACAGACTGGTCATCAAATTACAGAACTGTATTTATTAGCAGTACAGAAAATACAGCATCAAGTGCAGTAAATAAATTTATAAACGACTATATTTTTTATTTCGAAAAAGGACTACGTGCTAATAAATTTGGGATTCCTGCAGGTGTATTTTCTGCAACGTCATTATCCGACAAAGCAGAAGCTATTTACAATGGAACAATTTCTAGAGATTTAGCTATTATAGCTTTGGATAATGTGCAAAATATTTTTAACGGTAAAGCAACAAGCACTTCTCCAACAGGTGAAGGTTTTTATAAGTATTTAGTAGCATTGGACAGAACAGATTTAGCAACACTAATTAATACAAGAATTGATGATGCTAGACAAAAAATACAAAATTTAAATTCAGATTTAAAAACGCAAGTTGAAGTTGATAGTGTAAAAATGACTGAAGCGTATGACGCCTTACAACTAGTAGTTATATCTTTAAAAGTAGATATGTTACAAGCTTTTAATGTAAGCGTAGATTACGTTGATGCAGATGGAGATTAATATCAAGTAACAATAATAAATAAAAGGTTGATTTAAAAGAGTCAACCTTTTTTTGTATTATGGAATTAAACCTAAAAACATATTTAAACAAAACCACAGATGCAGCTCCTTTGGCTGTGTTCAGGATTGGTTTTGGATTAATGATGTGTTATGGTATGATTCGTTATTGGTTAAAAGGATGGATTGATACGGTTTATGTACAACCTCAATTTCATTTTAAGTATTACGGATTTGATTGGGTTAAATCCTTAGGTGAGTATACCTATTTACTTTTTTTAATTTGTGGTTTGTCAGCTTTTTTTGTCGCTATTGGTTATAAATATAGACTAGCCATAATCACCTTTTTTATTAGCTTTACTTATATAGAGTTAATCGAAAAAACCACCTATTTAAATCATTACTATTTTATAAGTATTCTTAGCTTTTTAATGCTGTTTTTACCAGCTAATGCTTATTTTTCATTAGATAACTATACATCAAAAATTAGCTATAAAAGTATTCCTAAATGGAGTATAGACGCTATAAAACTACTGTTAGGGATTGTTTATTTTTATGCAGGATTAGCCAAAATAAATAGCGACTGGTTATTAAAAGCCCAACCCTTAAAAATTTGGTTACGCTCTAAATACGACTTACCATTTATTGGCGAAACTATTATGCAGCAAGATTGGTTTCATTATGCCATGAGCTGGTCAGGCATGTTGTATGATTTACTAATTCCGTTTTTCTTATTGTACAAACGTACACGATTTGTAGCTTTTATAATGGTCATATTTTTCCATGTATTCACACGTGTTTTGTTTCCTATTGGGATGTTTCCGTTTGTTATGATTGTAAGTGCATTAATCTTTTTTGATGCCTCGTTTCATCATAAAATAATACACAAAATAAAGTCGCTGCTTGGCTTTATTTCCGTGAAAGCGCAACCCATAATATATAAATCAGTCTACACTGTAAGGTATCGTAAATTAGTACTACCAATTCTGGGATTGTTTTTTGCGTTACAACTGCTAATTCCGTTTAGATATCTGTTGTATCCAGGCGAATTGTTTTGGACAGAAGAAGGTTATCGCTTCTCATGGCGAGTCATGTTAATGGAAAAAATGGGAAACACAACCTTTAAAATTAAGGACGAACAAGGGAATGTGTTTTTAGTCAATAATGCCGATTTTTTAACGCCTTTACAGGAGAAACAAATGAGCTTTCAGCCTGATTTTATTTTAGAATATGCACATTACTTAGGCGATCATTTTTCTAAACAAGGTTATAAAGGTGTGCAAGTATATGCTAAAAGTTTTGTGGCTTTAAATGGACGATTAAGCCAATTATTTATTGACGAAAGCGTAAATTTGTATCAAGAAAAAGAATCGTTTAAACATAAACACTGGATTTTACCATTTACAGATGAAATTAAAGGACTATAACCTATTACTATTATTAATGTTATCTGCTTTTAGCATGTTAGCACAACAGCAAATTTCTGGTACAATTACTAATCAAAATGGCGAAGCACTAAACGATGTTGGCGTTTATGATACAGTTAAGGGTTTGATAACCAAGTCTGATGCTAACGGTAATTTTAATTTTGAAACCGAAAAAGCAACACTTGATTTAACCTTTTTTAATTACGAATATCAAGTTTTAGAGCAAACAGTGACGTCAACCGAAGCTAAAAACTTAAAAATTATATTACTACCTCTAAGCGAAACAACATTGTCTGAGGTAGAAATTACCGTTAGAAAAGCAAAATTATTTAGCCTAAAACAATTAGAAGACGTCGAAGAAACTGCTATTTACGCAGGAAAAAAAACAGAAGTGGTTTTAATAGACCAATCTATGGCTAATCTTGGTGCTAATAATGCCAGACAATTATACAGTCAAGTAGCAGGTTTAAATATTTATCAAAATGACGATGCAGGTTTACAGTTAAATATTGGTGGACGTGGTTTGGATCCAAATCGTACAGCTAATTTTAATACACGTCAAAATGGATACGATATTAGTGCAGATGTACTAGGTTATCCTGAGAGTTATTATACACCAACTGCAGAGGCTTTACAAGAAATACAAATTGTTAGAGGTGCAGCATCATTACAATACGGAACACAATTTGGTGGTTTGGTTAATTTTAAAATGAAAACTCCAAATACTGAAAAACCATTAGAGCTAATTACTAGAAACACGGTTGGAAGTAATGGACTATACACCAACTTTACTAGTGCAAGT
The DNA here is from genome assembly GCF_000518485.1 of Olleya marilimosa CAM030. GTDB lineage: Bacteria > Bacteroidota > Bacteroidia > Flavobacteriales > Flavobacteriaceae > Olleya > Olleya marilimosa. The sequence continues at coordinate 259,283 of NZ_JADR01000005.1, forward strand.
GGTACTAAAGGTAAGTTTAGTTATTACACGTTTTTTAACTATAAAAAAGGGGATGGATTTAGACCAAACTCTAATTTTGAATCTAAAAACTTTTATACACATTTAGGTTATCAATTTAACGAGAATACCAAGTTGGAAGGAGAGGTAACGTATTTAAGATACTTAGCTAAACAAGGTGGAGGACTAAACGATGATCAGTTTGAAGCAGATCCATACCAAAGTAATCGTTCTAGAAACTGGTTTCAGGTAGATTGGTTATTGTATAATTTAAAACTGTCTCATAAGTTTTCTGAAAACACAAACTTTACATTTAATGCATTTGGATTAAATGCGTCTAGAAATGCTTTAGGATTTAGAACTAACCGTGTGGATCAACCTGATGCTAATACAGAAAGAGATTTAATAAAAGGCGAATTTAATAATTTTGGTTTTGAAACCAGAGTATTAACCAACTATAATTTGTTTAATAAAAAATCCATTGGCTTACTTGGAGCTAAGTTTTATAAAGCAGAAAACACCTCTGAGCAAGGTCCTGGAAGTGCAGGTTCTGATCCAAATTTTGATTTTCAATATGATGCATTTCCAAATTACAGTAACCAATCTAATTTTACTTACCCTAATTTAAATGTTGCTGTTTTTGGAGAAAACATTGTGTATTTAAACGATAAGCTATCCATTACACCAGGTTTTAGATTTGAATATATTAACACCCAAAGTGATGGTTTTTTTAGACGTATAAATACAGATGCTGCAGGTAATGTTATTTTAAATGAAAAAATTGAAGATGACTTAACCAAAGAACGCTCATTTGTGTTATTAGGTTTAGGTGCAAGTTACAAACCAAGTACAACGTTTGAGGTTTACGGAAATATTTCGCAAAACTACAGATCAGTAACATTTTCTGATATAAGTATTAATAATCCAGCATTTATTATTAGTCCAGATATTGACGACGAAAGTGGGTTTACTGTGGATGCAGGAGTAAGAGGCAAATGGTCTAACAATATATCTTACGACGTTAGTGCTTTTAGCTTATTTTATAATGATAGAATAGGATTTGTGCAACGTGTACTTGCAGACGGAAATATTAAAAGTGAAAGAGGAAACGTTGGAGATGCCATGATGTATGGTATTGAGAGTTTAGTAGAATTTAATTTAGAAAACCTGCTGCTAAAAAACGAAGATTACATCTTTAATTACTATGTTAACTTTTCATATGTTGACTCAGAGTATACAAAATCTGAAGAGGTTGGAGTAGAAGGTAATAAGGTGGAATTTATACCAAACTATAACTTTAAAACAGGTGTTAGATTAGGTTATAAAGATTTTTTATCTAATATTCAATATACCTATTTGTCCTCTCAATTTACAGATGCGACTAATGCGACAGAGGGAAATTTAAGTGGTGTAATTGGAGAGATTCCTGCATACGATGTGTTAGATGTGTCTTTGTCGTATAAGTACAAACAATTTAAATTAGAAGCAGGTGTAAACAACCTATTGGATAATGCTTATTTTACGCGACGTGCAACAGGATATCCAGGACCAGGAATCATTCCTTCGGCTAACCGAAATTTTTATACAACCTTAGAGGTTAAATTTTAACCAACAATCCGTTAATTATAAGGTTAGATTAATTTATAAAACGTATCTTTACTCGCAATTAATTCTAATTGCAATGACAGCACACGAAAATAAAATAGTAGGAGAAGGATTAACTTACGACGACGTCCTTTTAGTACCTGCTTTTTCTGAAGTTCTTCCTCGCGAAGTCAACATTCAAACAAAATTTACACGTAACATTACTATTAACGTTCCAATAGTTTCTGCAGCTATGGATACCGTTACAGAAAGCCAAATGGCTATAGCTATGGCTAGAGAAGGTGGTATTGGTGTATTACATAAAAACATGACTATAGAGCAGCAAGCTACTAAAGTACGTAAAGTAAAACGTGCCGAAAGTGGTATGATCATAGATCCTGTAACCTTACCAATGACTGCAGTAGTTTCTGACGCTAACAATGCAATGCGAGAGCATGGTATTGGTGGGATCCCGATAGTGGATGACAATGGACTATTAAAAGGAATTGTGACGAATCGTGACCTGCGTTTTGAGCATGAAAAAAACAGACCAATTGTTGAGGTAATGACTAGCGAAAATTTAGTGACTGCTCCAGTTGGAACGTCATTAAAAGATGCCGAAAAAATATTACAACAACATAAAATTGAAAAGCTTTTAATAGTTGAAGGAAATAAGCTAGCAGGTTTAATAACCTTTAGAGACATTACTAAACTAACACAAAAGCCAATTGCAAACAAAGATACTTTTGGTCGTTTACGTGTTGCAGCTGCAATAGGTGTAACAGGAGATGCTGTAGATCGTGCAGAAGCTTTAGTTAATGCAGGAGTAGATGCAATAGTAATAGATACAGCACATGGACACACTAAAGGTGTGGTAAATGTGTTAAAAGAGATTAAGAAAAAATTCCCCGAACTAGAGGTAATAGTAGGTAACATAGCTACAGCAGAAGCTGCTAAGTATTTAGTAGAAGCTGGAGCAGATGCGGTAAAAGTTGGTATTGGACCAGGTTCTATTTGTACAACTCGTGTCGTTGCAGGTGTTGGTTTTCCTCAATTTAGCGCAGTACTAGAAGTAGCAGCTGCAATAAAAGGAAGTGGAGTACCAGTAATTGCAGATGGAGGAATTAGATATACAGGAGATATTCCTAAAGCATTAGCTGCAGGAGCAGATACAGTTATGTTAGGATCCTTACTAGCTGGAACAAAAGAAAGTCCAGGAGAAACTATTATTTACGAAGGTCGTAAGTTTAAATCGTATAGAGGTATGGGATCTGTTGAAGCTATGAAGCAAGGTAGTAAAGACCGTTACTTCCAAGATGTAGAAGACGATATTAAAAAACTAGTACCAGAAGGTATTGTTGGACGCGTACCTTATAAAGGTGAATTATATGAAAGCTTACACCAATTTATAGGTGGTCTAAGAGCAGGAATGGGTTATTGTGGTGCTAAAGACGTAGCCACTTTACAAGACACAGGACGCTTTGTTAAAATTACCGCTTCAGGTATTAACGAGAGTCATCCACATGATGTTACCATTACTAAAGAATCGCCTAACTATTCTAGATAGATTTTAAGGTAAATATTTTATAAAAAAGCACAACCATTGGTTGTGCTTTTAGTTTTTTATATTAAAAATTCTCAACCAAACTAAGTGTTAATTTTACTATAACAACACTTGAGAAGTGCGCAAATCTTTCTATTTTCAAATTATAAATCTATTAATGGTATTCTTTTAGAATATATTAAAACAATCAACATCATATAACATGGAAATTATAGGAAACATTATTAAAGGTGCCATAAATATTAAAGAGGCATTAACGCCTGAAGTTAATCCTGTAGAAGCACAACGCAAAGTGTTACAAAAATTATTGACTACTGCTAAAGACACCATGTTTGGTAAGACCTATGACTTTGAGGCAATAAGTAAAACAGAGGATCCAGAAGTAGCTTTTGCTAATAGCGTGCCTTATTTTGATTATAACCAAATCAATGACAAATGGTGGTCTAAACTACATGAAGGTTTAGAGGATGTTACTTGGCCTGGAAAACCGTCTTATTTTGCATTAAGTTCTGGTACTACAGGAAAAACTAGTAAGCGTATTCCTGTGACTGATGATATGTTATCTGCAATTAAGCAAGCAGGAATAGATCAAGTTACTGCATTAAGTAATTTTGATTTGCCTGCCGAGTTTTTTAGCAAAGAAGCGATGATGTTGGGAAGCTCTACAGATTTAAAAGAAAAAGATGATCATTTAGAAGGAGAAATAAGTGGTATTACAGCTAGTAATATTCCATCATGGTTTAAAGGGTTTTATAAACCAGGTGAAGATATAGCTAAAATTGAAGATTGGGATAAGCGTGTTGAGAGCATAGCAAAACGAGCTAAGCAATGGGATATTGGTGCTTTAAGCGGAATTCCGTCTTGGATGGAACTAATGATAAAAACTGTTATCGACTATCATAAAGTAGACAACATACACGAGGTTTGGCCAAACCTACAAGTCTATACTTCTGGAGGTGTTGCTTTTGGACCTTATCAAAAAAGTTTTAATGCTTTATTAGGAAAACCAGTTACTGTGATTGATACCTATTTAGCCTCAGAAGGTTTTTTAGCATTTCAAGCTAGACCAGAAACAGATGCGATGCAGTTGGTTACTGATGGCGGAATTTATTTTGAGTTTGTACCATTTAAACCAGAATATATTAATCCAGATGGATCTTTAAAAAACGAAGCACCAAGTGTTACTTTAAAAGACGTGCAATTAGACCAAGATTATGTTGTAATTATCAGTACAGTAAGTGGTGCTTGGCGTTATTTGATTGGAGATACTATTGAGTTTACTGATGTTGAGCGTGCTGAAATCAAAATTACTGGTCGTACTAAATTCTTTTTAAACACTGTAGGATCGCAATTATCAGTAAATAAACTGGATGATGCTATTAGGCATCTTGAAGAAAAGTTTAATACAACAATCCCAGAATATACTTTATGTGCTAAACGTTTTGAAGATGGTTTTTACCATAGTTGGTATTTAGGATCTGAAAGTTTAAACGAAGCAAATAATAGCATTGTAAACGCATTAGATGAGTTTTTAAAAAATGCTAATAAAAACTATAAGGTTGCAAGAGGTAAAGCTTTAGAAGGCGTAAAAGTAGAAGTAATTAGTCCAGAGATTTTTGCAGAATGGAGTGGTGCTAATAAGAAAAAAGGAGGTCAGGTTAAAATGGAACGTGTTATGGGAGAGGATAAGTTTAAAGATTGGGAAGCCTTTGTTGCTAAAAATTAAGACTCAGAAAGTTTTGCATCTCTTTGATTAATAATGTCCATGATTTCTTCTGGAGACAAATAATATTTTTTAATTCGTGCAATGTAAGATTGCTCTAAATTTGCTTGACTTAATATAAAGTCCTTTGTTTTTAAAATGTATTGTTCCATTCCTGATTGTACAGCATAAGTATCTGCAGCACGCTCTGCAGTTGCAATATGATTATCTGATAATAGATACTTAACGCCAAACCACATCAGGTTGAGGTTGCTTCGGTTTTTATAATCCATAACGTGACCTAGCTCATGACCAATCCAACCTATTAATACCTCTTGTGGCATATCTACTGTGTATAAAACTTCACCAGAAATTTTAACAGTTTCACTTATAAAAATATTATACGATCGTTGACCTTTTCTTTTTAAAAAACTACTTGCAGTTGGTTGTGCTTGCATAGTCGATTTTTTTATATTCTTTTTAAATTCAAAGTTTATTACTGTGTTTTTTAATTCAGGATAGTATGATAAAGCAGTTTCTACTTCATTTATTATTGTTTTTGGTATTATGGCTTTAGGATATAATAGGCTTGTCATTAGTATTATTAAAATGGGTTAATTAATCTGATTTAAATAATATAACAGATAATAATTTAAGTCAAAATGATTTAACTTTTTACTAATGTTTTTTAACACATTACGATAAAAAAAAGCACAACGCTTAGGTTGTGCTTTACATTGTATAGCATCACATTTATCTTAATTAACTAATACGGTCAGGCCAAAAATTAGGATGCTCTCCACTAAACCCCATTTTTGGGAGGTGGTTTATTTGTTTCACTTCGTCCTCAGACAGTTCAAAGTCAAAAATATTAATATTCTCTTCAATTCTTTCTGGCGAATTAGATTTTGGAATAATAATAACATTATGCTGTGTAATCCAACGAAGACATATTTGTGAAACCGATTTTTGATGTGCTTTGGCAATGTCCTTTAAAAGTTGATTATCAAATACTTTTCCTCGTGCTAAAGGAGACCAAGACTCAACAGTTATATTTTTTGATTGACAATATTCAGTTAATTCTTTTTGCCAATAACCTGGATGAAACTCAATTTGATTAACAGCAGGAATAACCTTTGCAGTTTTAAATAACGCTTCTAAATGTTCTTGAAAAAAATTACTTACTCCTATGGATTTAATTTTACCTTCAGCTTGTAATTCTTCCATTGCGCGCCAACTTTCTGCATTAGCGTGTTGCCAATTATCGTAGTTTTTAGCGTTAGCAGGCCAATGGATTAAGTATAAATCAATATAGTCTACATTTAATCGTTGCAAGGATTTATTAAATTGGTCCTTAGCAGATTGATAGCCTAAATTTTCTCGCCAAAGTTTTGTGGTAATATATATATCTTTTCTATCAATACCACTAGCTTTAATACCTTTGCCAACAGCTTCTTCATTTCCATAAATAGCAGCTGTGTCTAATAACCGATAGCCTTTAGATAAAGCAGTAGATACGGATGCTATACCTTCTTGCTCTGTGCATTTATAAGTTCCAAATCCAACTAGTGGAATTTGATTGCCATCGTTTAAGGGTATTTGTTTCATAATAATAGTTTTAATGATTAAAATAGTACTATTTAAAGGTAAGATTAATGTTGTTTTTTTTAAACTATTTGTACTGTTTTAACAAGGTTTTAGCGTTACTAGCTAGTCAAGGGTTAAACATGTTATTTCGATAATTTTACCAGACATACAAGTATCAAATAGGTCGTTTTTTTCTTTATAACCAAAAGTGATTTTAGTATTATCTATTAATTTAACATCAAAGCTATTTAGGTTAGTTGGATTTACTGTTTTACCATCTTGTAATGCAATCATCCAACCACAGCCATCTAAACCAGTCTTATTAACTAATGTGCCTTTTACACTATTTAAACAATTAGAAGTATTGTTTTTGGTATTGGCACAGGACCAAGTTAATAGTATAAAGCTTAAAAGTAAAACTATCTTGTTTTTAATTTGAATCATAAATTGGAATTTTAAATTAGATAAATACTAAGTTAATCTATTTTAGTAATGTTTAAAATTGGTATAAAAAAAAGCACGACTTGAGGTCACGCTTTTTTTTGATTTATAATAAGGTGTTTACATACTTTTTACAAAGTCTAGAAATACTTTTTTGTGAAGTTCTAAATCTAGATTAGGAGACAAAGAGGCACGTACGATGTAATCTTTATCACCTTCTTTAGTTGTCCCTTGTGTTGAGGTTGCAGGAATAGTCCAATAACAACCATTTAATTGACCATAACTAACGCAATATTTACTCTCATTTGGTATTTGGGTAATCATTAAGGTTATCAATTTTAAATTTAAAGCTCTCTTATACTCTTCTTTTTCTTGAGCTGTGTTTCCTTTTGTTGGAAGATCTAACGAGAAAACAGAAGGTGTAAAATCTTGTGCAGCAAGTTCTTCTGATACAAAATTTATTTTAGCTTCTGGTAACGTATCATGAATAAAATTAACAAACTCACGAGTATTAATGTAAGCCTCTTTAATTCTTTGATTCATTGAAGGTAATTGCTTTGCTAAGATTTCATATTGAAGATTAGTTGCTTCATTATCACAAAGTGCTAAATGATTTTCAATATGTACCATTACGTCTTGCGTTTTAGTATTACCTACACAATAACCAGCTGTACAATGTCCACCACTAGGAAATTTTGATCCGCTTGCATAAGATATGGTTCTAACGCTAGATAAAATTTTGTCTTCACCTAAAAATAATACATTTGGACAAAAGGTTTGATCTAAAATAAAAACAGGGTCTATTGCTATATCACCATTTGGTGTGTGTCTAACTTTACTTAATGCAGCCTTTAATTGTAAAAGATCAGGAACTTCAACTCTTGGGTTTGTTGGTATTTCTGCAATTATATATGGTACTGCATCTTGACTAGCAATGGTGTTTAAAACGGTATCAATACTTGTTACCATATCATTGTCACCATCTACTGGTAGATCCACTACTTCTACATTGTCAATACAAGCAGCAACACGTCTGGCTTGATCGTTGGTACCACCATAACAGTTTGGAGGTACAATAAACTTAATGTCTTTTCCCTTATGATTTATTAACGCATGATGTATTAATCCCATCATGATAGCATATTGGATTGATAATCCACTTGAACCTACTAACGGTTTAGAAGGTGATCCTGTAATCTCTTTGATGGAAGCTAAAACCTTAGTCTTATCAGATTGTAAAGTACTACTAGTATAATCAGATGTGGTGTCATTAATCAAGTCGTTTAAAGCAGCTAAACAATTTACTGGTGTCATAGCAATGGTTTCTCTTCTTCTTACATGTTGTATGTCAGATATATAAGATGCATTATGTTCACCATTAACTAATAAAACACTTCCTAATTCAGTGTGTAAGTTAACGGTAAAGTCTATGTTATTGTTTAGCGTTGTATGACAAATCCCGTCTTGTTGATTGATAAAGATGGTGCTGCCATGAAAAGTAGATATGTCTTCAGCCGAGTTTACTTGGTTTAATTCAAAATTATAACCATAAACTGTACGCAAGATGTCTGCATCAAAAATACTTGGTAATTGACCAACAAAATTGATTTGCGTTTTTTTATTGTCTAAAAGATTTTTTCTTAAAACAGATAATATGGGAGTGGTTTTAGATGAAAAACTTATAACCGCTTCAGGCTTTAAATTATTTAAGTCTGCAATAACCCATTCTAATACACAAGATAGTGGATGACCTAGCCTAATATAATCGTAAGCAGTTGGTAATTGGTTTAATGCTGTAGCATCAGCATTATTATTTTTGTATAGGTTTTCAAATTGATCTAAAAACTCTGTTTTAGCTAATTTTTCGTTGTAAATATCTAAGCGATGCGTTGTTATATTCAACCAGCCAGTTGGCATGTTTTGAAGTACATCTTTAATATAATTTAGCATTTTATTATTGTTCATGATTGCTCCTTTAAAATAGGAGTGCAAGGTACAATAATTAGATTTGTTTTAAAAGACGAAAACGTTATGTTGAAGCCTTAAATGGTATCTAATTTAACCAGTAATACTAGACGTTTTAAGCTTAGATTACTAGTTTAAAATTGAAGATTATAATTAATAAATATTTAACTAATCTTAAGGCTTGATGTTTACATTTGTAATGGTCTAATTACAATTTTAGTTTTTATTATTCAGAGTATACTTGTCCACGATGTGGTTTTAAGGCATCACGTATAGGTTTCATTTCTGTTTCATTTACAACCATAAAAGCAATACTATGCATATCATTAAGTTGTTCAAAACCTGTAATATTTAATTCAGTTTTTTCTAAAGTAATATACTCTTTAAGATGTATTTCGTGGTGTTGTGCAATTTTTAAAGCGTCAGGACCTCTAAAATCCCAAATTAATTTAAGTTTTCTCATATTATTCTGTAACAGAAATCCCGTTTTCAATATATTTTTTAAAATCGTATAAATACTTTTCAGTTTGTATTTTAAAAGCTTTAGGCATTAACAGTAGCATTAAACGCTTAGCAAATGTAGTGGGCACAAATTGGTTTATACTAGTCCATAAAGTAGTATTATCATCTATAACTTTAAAGTAGTTTTTTTGGATATTATGCATTCCTGCAGAATCAAAATTAAAGTGAATAGTCTTATTATTTTCAATATATGTTATAGTTTCGATAAGACTCATCTCACGTCTTCCAAATGTGTAATTCAGTTTCATTTGCACTCCAACTTCATTAGGTAAACCGCTTAAGTGCTCAAAACTAGTAAGCCCAAGATGCCAATGCTTTCTACATTCATGATTTTGCAACATCAAGAAGCAGTCTTCAATGGGTTTTTTAATTAAGACTTTAACCGTGTATTCCATAAAAAAATATATACATAAACTTTAACATACAGCGATGGTAAAATACACTATCACTAACATATACGTTGGTTGGTAAATATAGGTTTTTTGTAATAAAACAACTTTTAATAAAGCTTTAAAATTTTAAAAAACCTAATATTGATTTTAAAACTAAAACTTATATAAAAGCAATACTAATTACTTTAAAGTATCGTTTTAAAAGTCATTGTTTAATAGTGTAATATTACTATTTTTGCAGACATTGCTAACAAATGTGGCTTAATTATGAAAATGAATATTTTACGTATTACATTCCTTTCTTTTTTCTTTTCTTGTTTATTCGTAAATGCGCAGACTAATACAGTTTTATTTACTGTGGATGATGTGCCTGTTTATACATCAGAGTTTAAAAGAGTCTATAGTAAAAATCTAGATTTAGTTAAGGACGATTCTCAAAAAGATATTGATAACTATTTAGACTTATTTGTTAAATACAAACTTAAAATTGCCGAAGCTAAAGCTTTAGGTATGGATCAAAAACCAAACTATTTAAGAGAATTTTCAAGTTATAAAAGCCAATTGGCTAAAAATTACTTAAACGATAGTAAAGTTACCAATCAGTTAATAGAGGAGGCTTACCAAAGACTTCAAACAGAAGTAGACGCGAATCATATTTTAGTTAAAATTGATGAAAATGCTAGCCCAAAAGATACATTATTAGCCTACCAGGAAATACAAAAGTTAAGAGGTCGTGCAATTAATGAGGGCTTTGAGGTGGTTAAAAAAGACGTCCATAATGGTCAAACATTATTTGCAGAAGCATTAGGCTTTTTTACTGCCTTTAAGATGGTGTATCCTTTTGAAAATGCAGCATACAATACAGCTGTTGGGCAATGGTCACAACCTTTTAGAACCCAATTTGGATACCATGTTGTTTTTGTAAACAACAAACGCAAAAATAGAGGAGACGTAACCGTTGCACATATTATGTTAGCAGGTGATAAAGCTGAACAAACTACAGAAAGTAGCATTAACGAAATTTATAAAAGAATAAAGCAAGGCGAGGACTTTAGTGCTTTAGCTAAACAGTTTTCGGATGACAAAAGCTCAAGTAGTAATGGTGGAAAATTAAATGCGTTTTCTGCAGGACAGTTAAGCTCTAAAATTTTTGAAGAACAAGCATTTGCGTTGTCAAACGTTGGAGATATATCTAAACCGTTTAAGTCTGAGTTTGGGTACCATATTATCAAACTGATTGATAAAAAGGGTATACAGTCTTTTGAGGAGTTAGAATTAGAATTAAAAAACAAAATTAAAAGAGACTCTAGGTCTAAGGTTATTAGTGAAAAGCGTATTGAAAATTTGTTACAAACATATAATGTTGATTTGACAACAGTAGACTTAACGCCTATTGTCAATATCCTATCGGATGATTATTTTGCAAGTAATTGGACAATTCCTTCAAGATTTAAAGGAGACGAAACTTTACTAACTATTGGTACAAAGCAAATATTACAAATTGAATTTGCTGAGTTTTTATTTAAAAGTCAACGTAGACGTCAAGCTAAAGTACCATTAAACCAATTAGTTGATGATAATTTTAAAGTTTTTGTTGAAACTAATTTAAAAGCCTACCAAGAAGAAAATCTTGAATCTGAGAATCAAGAATACGCACAAATACTAAGCGAGTATCGTGATGGATTGTTATTATTTGATTTAATGGAAAACCAAATTTGGAACGCAGCAAAACAAGACTCAGTAGGATTGTTAGCGTATTACAATAATCACAAATCAAACTATTATTATGATACCAGAGTAGATGCAATTGTAGCGTCTTCAGCCAAAAAAAGCGTAATTAAAAAGGTGTCAAAATTATTAAAGCAAAATTGGTCTACAGATAATATTAAAAAACAAATTAACGTTGATAATCAAATAAATGTTAGTTTTATCATCGATACTTTGGACGCTACACACCAAGCTTTACCAAAAGGATTAAATTTAAAAGCTGGAGTGTCTAATGTGTTTAAGCATAACGATGCTTACAGTGTAGTAAAAGTAAATAGTGTGCTGCCAAAAACCCAAAAAACATTTGAGCAAGCAAAAGGAAGTGTAGTATCAGATTTTCAAGAGCAAAAAGAAAAAGATTGGCTTTTGGATTTAAAAAATAAATATAAAGTAACAATAAACACTGAAGCTTTACAACAAGTAAAAGAAGAACTAAAATAAATTGAAAAAACTAAGCTACATATTAATCATGGTTGGTATTTTATGGTCTTGTGACTATTTTAAACCAGCCCAACAAGAAAATGCTATTGCTAGAGTAGAGGATGTTTTTTTATATACAAGTGATTTAAAAAAGGCATTGCCAGAAAACTTAAGTAAATCTGATAGTACCATTTTTGCTAATAATTTTATTACAAAATGGGCAACACAGCAGTTATTTGTGCAAAACGCACAAGTTAATTTGTCCGATGCAAAGCTTGAAAAATTTGACAGATTAATAAAACAATATAAAAACGATTTATATAGCAAAGCTTATATTGAAGCGTTAGTCTCTAAAAATTTAGATACCACAGTATCTGTTACAGAAGCAGCAGCTTATTACGATTTAAACAAAGAAGCCTTTAAATTAAATGAAGATTTAATTCAATTTAGATATATTAATGTTGAAGCAAATCGTTTAGATTTAGAAAAAATTAAAACCAAGTTTAAACGCTTTAACAAGTCAGATAAAAAAGAATTAGATTCAATTTCAATACAATTTAAATCCTATTCATTAAAAGACTCTTTATGGATTAGGGTTGATCAAGCCATTAATAAAATTCCTGTGGTGACTTTAGATAACAAAAATGAATTGTTAAAAAAATCTAATTTTATACAACTCAAAGACTCATTAGGATTATATTTGATGCAAATAAATAATGTGTTGTTACGAAACGATACTGCTCCATTGGAGTACGTTAGACCAACCATTAACCAAATCGTTATCAACAAACGAAAATTGGAATTAATAAAACAATTAGAAAAGGACATTACTAAAGATGCCATTAAAAACAAACAATTTGAAATTTACAATTAAAAGTAAAACGTTACATGCTTTAGCGTTTATATTATTAGCAACTTTTGCTACTTCAGCTCAAGAAATAATTGACGAAACAGCACAAGAGCAAGTTAAAGATACCACTAATACAGGTGGAGCACTTAAAGTAGATGGTGTTGCTGCAGTAGTAGGTGATTACATTGTTTTAGATAGTGATATTGACAAAATGATTTTACAACTTAAAGCACAAGGAGCATCCATACAAGGTGTATCACGTTGTCAATTATTTGGTAAATTATTAGAGGATAAATTATACGCACATCACGCAATTCAAGATAGTATTGTTATTAGTGATGCCGAAATTCGCTCATACGTAGACCAACAAGTACAACAGTTTTTACAACAAACTAATGGTAACATGGATGAGTTGCTTAAGTTTTATAAAAAAGAAGACGAGGTTAGTTTTAGAGAAGAAATGTTTGAAATTAACAAAAGCAATAAGTTAGCTTCAGAGATGCAAAAGAAAATTATTGAAGACATTGAAGTTACTCCAGAAGAAGTACGTCAATTTTTTAATAAAATACCAAAAGAAGAACGTCCAAGATTTGGAACAGAATTAAAAGTAGCGCAAATTATAATTGAGCCTAAAGTAAGCGAAGAGGAAAAACAACGTGTTATAGATAGACTAAAAGAATTTAAAAGAGAAATAGAAGAAGACGGTAAAAGTTTTAGATCAAGAGCAGCATTTTATTCTGCAGATCCAGGCTCTAAAAAATCAGGAGGAAAATTACCTCCTATGAATAGAGCTAAACCTAGAATGGTTAAAGAGTTTAGAGATGTGGCTTTCTCTTTACAAGAAGGAGAAATATCAGAGCCTTTTGCTACAGATTATGGTTACCATATTATCTATTTAGAAAAAATTAGAGGACAAGAGTATGACGTAAGTCACATACTATTAGTCCCAGAAATTTCTGATGAAGAAATCCTAGAAGCTAAAGAAAAAATTGAGAAAATCAGAGCAGAGATTACTAATGGAGATTATACATTTGCCGAAGCTGCTAAAGAGTTTAGTGACGAAAAAGAAACTAAATACCAAGGTGGTCAATTAATTAATCCACAAACTCAGGATTATAATTTTGAATTGACTAGAATGGATCCAGAATTATATGGTCAATTACAAGGACTAGAAAACAATACTATTAGTGAGGTTTTAACAGATTCTGACAGACAAGGTAATATCAAGTTTAAGTTAATTACAGTAACAGATAGAATAGATGAACATGATGCAGATTATGCTCGCGATTATTTAAAAATTAAGCAATTAGCTTTAAACGAAAAACAATTTGACGCTATAGGTAAGTGGCAAAACGAAAAAATATTAGACACTTACATTAAAATAAGCGAATCACACAGAGATTGTGACTTTAGTAGTAATTGGTTAAAAAAATAAGTAAAACATATGTCAGACGTTGCAGCAGTAAAATCTCTGGTAACAAAATATAATGCATTAAGACAAGAAGTAGCAAAGGTTATTATAGGTCAAGATGATGTTGTTAATCAGATTTTAATTTCTATTTTTTCTGGAGGTCACGCCTTATTAATTGGTGTTCCAGGATTAGCTAAAACGTTAATGGTTAATACAATTTCTCAAGCATTAGGACTGGATTTTAAACGTATACAGTTTACACCAGATTTAATGCCAAGTGATATTTTAGGAAGCGAAATCCTAGACGAAAGCAGACAATTTAAGTTTATAAAAGGACCAATTTTTGCAAATATTATTTTAGCAGATGAGATTAATCGTACACCACCTAAAACACAAGCAGCTTTATTAGAAGCTATGCAAGAACGTGCTGTAACAGTATCTGGTCATCATTATAAACTGGATTTACCATATTTTGTTTTAGCCACACAAAATCCAATTGAACAGGAAGGGACTTATCCACTTCCAGAAGCACAATTAGACCGTTTTATGTTTGCTATAAATCTTGATTATCCTACTTTTCAAGAAGAAGTAGATGTGGTTAAAGCAACAACATCAGATCATAGACCAATAGTAAATGCGCTATTTACAGCTCAAGAAATTACAGACTTTCAGCAACTAATTAGACGTATTCCTGTAGCAGATAATGTTATTGAATACGCTGTTACTATGGTTGGAAAAACCAGACCACATAGTGATGCTGCATCAGATTTAGTAAAACAGTATGTAGATTGGGGAGCAGGTCCTAGAGCTTCGCAAAACTTAATTTTAGCAGCTAAGACACATGCAGCCATTAACGGTAAATTTTCTCCAGATATAGAAAATGTTCAGGCTGTAGCAACTAGTATTTTACGTCACAGAATGATTAAAAACTATAAAGCTGAAGCTGAAGGTATTACTATAGAGCATATTATTAAAAGCCTTTTTTAATATGAGCTTAAAACAATTTAAAGTTCCGTTATTACTTTTAATTATAGGTATTATTCTAACCATTATTGGTGCTATGTTTAAAATACAGCATAAACCAAATGGAAACCTATTATTAACAGCAGGTACTTTTGTAGAATTTTGTGCCATTTTTTTAGGTATAATTAAACTAATTAAAGTAGCTAGACAGTAGTTATTTACCCTTACTTATTGGAAACTATAACAACATACAGACAAAGAATATTTGGTTTAGATGTTGTTAGAGCATTGGCTATTATTTTGATTTTATGTTCTCATAGCACGTTGTTATTATTTCCTGAGTCTCAATCCAACATTATAAAAACCATACAGTTTTTTGGAACAATAGGTGTAGATCTATTTTTTGTTTTAAGTGGTTTTTTAATTGGTACTATTTTAATAAAACATATTGAAAATAATAAAACATCCTTTAAGGATTTTGCAAACTTTTGGATGCGACGTTGGTTGCGGACTTTACCAAACTACTATCTAGTTTTGCTTATAAACATAGGTTTGATATTGCTATTTAATGCAGAATTGCCAAATCAATTATTTAAGTATTTCTTTTTTCTTCAAAACCTCTCTCAAAAGCAACCTGACTTTTTTACAGAATCCTGGAGTTTAACCATAGAGGAGTTTGCTTACATAGCTGGACCTGTATTACTAATTATCCTTGGGATTTTCTTTAAAAGGTTAAATAAGTGGTCATTTTTAGTAGTTTCACTTTTAATAATCGCTAGTGCGATTTATCATAGATTTTTGTTTGATTTTAATGTAACAATACTACCAGAAAATTTTTCATGGAGTAAATCTTTGCGCAAGGTTGTCGTTTTTAGATTAGATAGTATTTACTATGGTTTTTTAGGTGCTTTTTTTGGATTTTATTACACTAATTTATGGCTACGTTTTAGGTTTGTCAGTTTTATAATTGGAGTTATATTATTTGTTGTTACACATGTTTATATTTTAATTAATAAATTAAATCCTGATAGTTTTAGTACGTTTTTTAATGTTTACTATTTATCACTGCTTGCAATAAGTATTGTATTGACGTTTCCCATGTTTTCTAATTGGAAATCCAATAAAGTATTATTAAAACCTATAACTAATATCAGCTTATGGTCTTATTCAATATACCTAATTAATTACTCTATTGTGTTATTAAGTCTCCAACGATATATTCAAATTTCAGAATTATCTCTTATAGGAAAATTTGGAGTATTACTATTGTATTTGGCACTTACTTTTGTATTTTCTTATCTGTTATTCACGTTTTTTGAATATCCAATTCTAAAATTTAGAGATTCTAAAAGGTACAAGCGTTGGTTCAAAAACTAATTTTCTTATTAATTTATTATTTTATAGCATCTAATTTTATCATTTTACTACATTTCTGTTAATATCATTCTTTTTTGTTGAATTTAATTCAATGAATATTCAATTTCCTTATATATTTTTAAAATGCTTCAATTTTTCGTAAATTCGCAAGACTTTAAAACAAATTAACAACCCTTAAAATTCATACTATATGGCATTTGATATTGACATGATAAAAAAGGTATACAGCCAAATGACAGAACGTGTTGACGCAGCACGTAAAGTTGTAGGTAAACCTTTAACACTTTCTGAAAAGATTTTGTATTCTCACCTTTGGGACGGAACACCTAATACAGCCTTCACAAGAGGTAAAGACTATGTGGATTTTGCTCCAGATAGAATAGCATGTCAAGATGCTACTGCACAAATGGCTTTATTGCAATTTATGCAAGCTGGTAAAGATAAAGTAGCTGTACCAACAACAGTACACTGTGATCACTTAATCCAAGCTAAAGATGGTGCAGCAACTGACTTAAAACACGCTAATAGTGTAAGTAGTGAAGTATTTGATTTTTTAGAATCTGTTTCTAATAAATACGGTATTGGTTTCTGGAAGCCAGGTGCAGGAATTATTCACCAAGTAGTTTTAGAAAATTATGCATTTCCAGGTGGAATGATGATTGGTACCGACTCTCACACAGTAAATGCTGGTGGTTTAGGGATGGTAGCTATTGGTGTTGGTGGTGCAGATGCTGTAGATGTTATGGCAGGTATGGCTTGGGAACTTAAATTTCCTAAATTAATAGGTGTAAGATTAACAGGTAAATTATCTGGATGGACTGCACCAAAAGACGTTATTTTAAAAGTTGCTGGAATTGTTTCTGCAAAAGGAGGAACAGGTGCAATTGTTGAATATTTTGGTGAAGGTGCCAAAGCTATGTCTTGTACTGGTAAAGGAACAATTTGTAACATGGGAGCAGAAATTGGAGCAACAACTTCAACTTTTGGTTATGATGAGTCTATGGAACGATATTTACGTGCTACAGACAGAGCAGATGTTGCAGATGCTGCTAATCAAGTTAAAGAATATTTAACTGCAGATGCAGAAGTTTATGCAAATCCAGAACAATATTTTGATCAAGTAATTGATATTAATTTATCAGAATTAGGACCATTATTAAACGGACCTTTTACTCCAGATTTATCAACTCCAGTTGGTAAAACAATGACAGAAAAAGCAACTGAAAATGAATGGCCAATACAAGTAGAATGGGGACTTATTGGTTCTTGTACTAACTCGTCTTACGAAGATTTATCGCGTGCATCATCTATTGCACAACAAGCGTTAGATAAAGGTATAAAAATGAAAGCAGAATTAGGAATTAATCCAGGTTCTGAACAAGTACGTTATACAGCAGATAGAGATGGTATTTTAGGAATATTTGAAAAATTGGATGCTAAAATATTTACTAATGCTTGTGGTCCATGTATTGGACAATGGGCAAGATATAGCGATCCTAAAAATGCACCAAAAAATAGTATAGTACACTCGTTTAACAGAAACTTTGCTAAGCGTGCAGATGGTAACCCTAATACACACGCTTTTGTTGCCTCTCCAGAGATTACTGCAGCAATTGCTATTGCTGGTCGTTTAGACTTTAACCCTTTAACAGATTCGTTAATAAACGAAAATGGAGAAGAAGTGATGTTTGATGAGCCAACAGGATGGGAATTACCACCTAAAGGATTTGAAGTTAAAGATAACGGTTACTTAGCTCCTGATGAAGATGGAAGTGGAGTAGAAGTTAAAGTTGCTCCAGACTCTGAAAGATTACAATTATTAACACCATTTACTCCAATTGGTAACGATATTTCTGGTGCTAAATTATTAATTAAAGCATTCGGAAAATGTACAACAGACCATATTAGTATGGCTGGACCATGGTTACGTTTTAGAGGTCATTTAGATAATATCTCTAACAACTGTTTAATTGGAGCTGTTAATGCATTTGGTATGAAAACTAACTTTGTTAAAAATCAATTAACAGGAGAGTTTGGAGGAGTGCCAGACACAGCAAGAGCATATAAAGCAGCAGGAATTAAAACTGTAGTAGTAGGAGACCATAACTATGGTGAAGGTTCTTCTCGTGAACATGCAGCTATGGAGCCAAGACACTTAGGTGTTGCAGCAGTAATAGTTAAATCTTTTGCTCGTATCCACGAAACAAACCTTAAAAAACAAGGTATGTTAGGATTAACTTTTGCAAATGAAGCAGATTATGATTTAATCCAAGAAGATGATACATTTAACTTTATTGATTTAAATGAGTTTGCACCAAACAAACCATTAACATTAGAGTTAGTACATGCAGATGGTAGTAAAGATACTATAGTTTTAAACCATACATATAACGAAGCTCAAATAGCTTGGTATAACGAAGGAAGTGCGCTTAACTTAATTAAAAAAGAGAACAACGCATAATTTCTGACTTTTAATATATTTAAAACTCCTGATTTTTTCAGGAGTTTTTTTTTGACTAAAATTAAATGCGTATTATTATATATAGTATTGACTACTAATGGTTTATAGTGATGATTTGTTGTTTTGCACTTTTGATAATAATTACTTTGTTTATTAGGTAATAGTGAGCGCATTACTGAGATATTTTAAACAATTACTAAGTAATTTGCATTTTTTTTAATTAAAACGTAAGGTTTTGATTTGTTAATCGACTTTTAAAAGAAAAATTAATTAATTAAAACCAAGATTATGATTAGAAAAATGTATTTAGCTGTATTAGCTTTAGGAGTATTAAGTGTATCATGTAGTAATGATGATGATGCAACCTCACAACAACCACAAACATCTGCATTAACATTAAACCTATCAGGATTAGAAGCCTTAGGCGATGATTTTGTTTACGAAGGATGGATTATTGTGGACGGATCTCCAGTATCAACAGGAACATTTAGCGATGTGTCTTTTCCTAAAACCTTTCAAGTATTAAGTGCTCAATTAGCATCAGCGTCAACATTTGTATTGTCCATCGAGCCAGCTTTAGATTTAGATCCAGCTCCAGCAGCAACAAAAATTTTAGCAGGAGACTTTGTGGATAGTTCAGCCAATGTAAATTCTAATTTAGTAGCAGATTTCTCTTCAGCAGCAGGTACATTTATTTTAGCAACGCCTACAGATGCTGATAATACTAATGAAGAAAGTGGTGTTTGGTTTTTAGATAATACTACAGGAACAGCTATTGCTGGATTAGATTTACCAGCATTATCTGACGGTTGGGTTTATGAAGGTTGGGCTGTAATTAATGGTACACCAATAAGTACTGGTACATTTACAGATCCTGCTATGGCTGATGCTAACGCTGCATCATCACCTTATAAAGGCGATTTAGGAAATGGACCAGGTTATCCAGGAGAAGATTATTTGCAAAATGCTCCTGATGGATTTAATTTTCCAACAGATTTAAGAGGAAAGACTATTGTGATATCGGTTGAGCCTAGTCCAGATAATAGCACAGCACCTTTTACGCTAAAACCATTATTACAAACAGTAGCATCAGATGCAGCAGTGCATACACCAATAACAATGGGAGCAGGACCTGTACAAACCTTAACAGGTACTGTAACTAGATAAAAAATAAATAGTTTTATTACATTTGAAGCACCTAATTACTTAGGTGCTTTTTTAATTTATATGATAAAAAAAACTCAATCTTCAATTAAAAATTTAGCATTTATTGCTATTGCATTAATACTCATAATACCCACTACTAGGCAATTTGTACAAATACAAGTTCACAAGGTGCTAGTAATATTTGCGCCAAGTATAGAAAGTGAAACAGATAGAGCGCAAATAAAAAATTACAATTGGAATTTAGTAGATTTAGATAATAAAGTGTATAATTTCCGTCAAGCGGAAAATAAAATCGTGTTGATTAGCTTTTGGGCAACATGGTGTCCACCTTGTATAGCAGAACTACCAAGTATGCAGCAATTATATGAAACTTATAAAGATAAAATTGAATTTGTTTTTGTTTCCAATGAAAAACCTGAAACCATTAAAGCCTTCATGAACAAAAACGAATACACTTTTAAAGTTTATAATCCCATTGATGCACCATCAATTGAACTATTTAATGTTAACAGTATTCCAAGAACGTTTCTAATTAACCAAAAAGGGGAAGTTGTTATTGATAAAAATGGAGCTGCAAATTGGAATAGTGATGCTGTTAAAACTGTTATCAATAAGCTTTTAAATGATTAAAGCGTTTTAAAAAATGCTTTAATAAAGCTCCAAGAAAATAACGAATACATAATTTGTAATTCTTCTTTAAACGACGAGTCTTCATCTAAAAACCTAAACATTGTTTGGGTTGAATTTTTAGAATAAAATTTTTCAAATATCCATTCACCTTTATAGTTTTCGTCTTTTAAAACTTTTAAAAAGATTTTATCGTAAAACTTATATTTGGCTTTAAATAGGTCTTTTGAAGGTATTTGGTTTGCTTTAATATTTGCAATTATTATAGCAACTTTTTTTTCGGTTAATTTAAACGAATAACCAGTACTGCCTTTTACCCAACCACCAGCTGTTCCTATTTTAGTAATGTTATTGGTATTTGACTGCTCAAATGGGAAATTGGTCATAGGTATTTGACCCATTTCGGTTTCTATAATTTGGTAATCTTCAATTTTTAAATAGTCCTTAATGTATTTTTTAATATAACTATCGTAAACATGTTCTTTAACTGTATGTTCGGTAAAGTATGTAAACTCTACTAAAGCTTCACGTTTAGAAAAAGGTAAAACATAGTTAAATGTGGTTTGATTTCCATCTTTTAACCTGTAATCCATCATAGTTAAAGTTTCAGGATCAAAAGCGTCTTTATTAGTTTTAATTATCCAACCCTTAAAATGTTGTGTTATAGTCGTGTAGTGATTTAATCTTGACATAGCATCTTTTGCTATGCGACTATCAAACACATGATTGGTAGTATACTTATTTAAATTAGTGTTAATAGTAACAGTTTCACCATCTACTACAGATGTTACAGTTTCATTTAAAAAAGTGATGTTTACATTCTGTTTAAGTATTGTTATGCAATGCGTGTAAAAATCTATAGCACGTATGGTTTTATAACAATAAGGATGCAGATTTAAGTCAATGGTTTTATTTGACGCAAAAATGGTTGCTTTAGACCATTTTTGGTAAATTATATCATCCCATTGACCTACATTTTGTTCCCAAAAACTCCATGTTTTATCATTACTGGTTTTAGTGGAAGGGTCTATTAAAGCAATGCGCTTATTTATAAAATGGGTATCATTATTAAATGCTAAAGCAAGTTGTAAGCCTGCTAAACCATTACCAATAATAATATAGTCATAATGGTTTTTAGACATTATTTAAAAAGTATATAATAATTTATCTCTTGAAATACTTAAAAGGTACAAATAACATCCCAAAACACTCACCATCACCTTTACCTAAATGTTTATGATGAATTTTGTGCGCACGTCTTACACCTTTTGCGTACCAATTATTAGCGTTTCTAAATATTTTAAAACGTTGGTGTATAAATATGTCATGTACTAAAAAATAGGCAGCTCCATAAGCCATTATACCTAATCCAATAGGTAAGCAATACCAAATGTTTTCATAATTCCATAGATAAAAGCAAGTCATACTTACAATAGCGTAAAATATAAAAAAAGCATCGTTACGTTCAAACCAACTGTCATGATCCTTGTGGTGGTGATCTTTGTGAAGACTCCATAAAAAACCATGCATGATGTATTTGTGTGTAAACCACGCCATAAACTCCATTGCAGTGAAAGTTCCTAAAAAAACTAATATCCAATATATTGTTTGCATTATTATAATAAGTTGAGTTGATATTTAACATAGCTTCGTGTTAAGAGTTCTGCTTTTTTATAATTTGGCACTCTTATACGTGTGTTTTTGATTTCTAAAGCTGGTGTTTTCTTTAATTTTTTTAATAATTGATTGTAATAACGATAAGCCATAAAAACTCCAAACTTAGCTTCAATAGGTAATTGTTTAATGCCTTTTAAGCCTTCATTAAAATCGTTTTCTATATCATTAATTATATATAGTTTATCTGCTTCGGTTAGGTTCGTTAAGTCGGTATTTGGAAAATACGTTCTATCCAATAATTCATGATCAGCTTTTAAATCTCTTAAAAAATTCACCTTTTGAAAAGCAGATCCTAATGACATTGCTGTATTTTTTAGGGCTTCATATTTTTCGTTATCACCTTTTACAAAAACTTTTAAGCACATTAAACCCACAACATCTGCAGAGCCATAGATGTAGTCTTTATATTCTTGGTCAGTGGTATACTTAGATTTAGATAAATCAAGCCTCATACTTTTCATAAAAGAGTCCACCATGTGTTTATCTATATTACATTTATGGTAGGTATACTGAAAAGCATTAAGTATGGGATTTAAACTTATTTTGTCCCTTAAGGCAAACTCTAAATCCTCTTCAAAACGTTTAAAAAGTTCTTTTTTGTTATAATCGTGAAATGTGTCTACAATTTCATCAGCAAACCTAACAAACCCGTAAATATTGTATATATCTTGTCTGATTGTATTAGCAAGCATTTTTGTAGCTAAAGAAAAAGAGGTGCTGTAAGATTGTGTAACAATCTTGCTACAGTCGTATGATACAGAATCGAATAATGTTTTCATGTTAAACGTTATGATGTTTATTTATTAATTCTGCTACTAGTTTACCCGAAATAAGAGCAGGAGGGACACCAGGTCCTGGAACAGTTAACTGTCCTGTAAAGTAGAGATTTTTTAATTTATTACTTTTTAAATTTGGCCTTAAAAAGGCAGTTTGTAATAATGTATTAGCCATTCCGTAGGCATTACCTTTATAAGAATTATATTCTTTAATAAAGTCTTTAACACAAAAGGACTCTTTAAAGATAATATTATTTTTAACATCTTGTTTTGTCAATTTTTCAAAACGATCTAAAATAATAGTTAAATATTTTTCTCTTATCTCTGGAGTATCTTCAATTCCTGGAGCTATTGGTATTAAAAAGAAGCCAGTTTCTGCTCCTTCTGGTGCCATACTATGATCGGTTATTGAAGGAAAATTGGCATAAAATAAAGGGTCTTTTGGCCAACTAGGATTATCGTATATCTCTTGTGCATGTGTTTCAAAATTTGTGTCAAAAAACAAATTATGATGTTGCACATTTTTTAATTTTTTATCAAAACCTATGTAAAAAAGTAAAGATGAAGGCGCAAATGTCTTTTTACTCCAGTATTTTTCTGAGTATTGTCTGTACTGTTTATCTAACAATGTTTCAGAATGATGATAATCTGCTCCACTTAAAACCACATCAAACGTAAGTGTTTGTTCTCCTATTACAATTGAAGACGCTTTGTTGTCAGTTACATTAATCTTATTAACAGGACTATCGGTTTTAATGCTAACTCCTAAGCTTTTAGCTAAGGATGACATGGCCTTAATAATTTCATACATGCCACCTTTAGGATGCCATGTGCCTAAGCCAAAATCTGCATAATTCATAAAACTATAAAACGATGGTGTTTTATTTGGTTTGGCACCAAGAAATAAAACAGGGAATTCTAATGTTGAAATTAACTTAGGGTTTTTAAAGTGTTTTCTAACTTCCTTGCTAATGGTTTTAAAAAACTGATCTACACGCATTATTGTTTCTGGTGTTACCAATTCCAATGGAGAGATTCCTGGTTTTAAAACCACCTTATTTATGGCTATATCATAATTTGAAGCAGCTTTACTAATAAACTTTTTTAATGGTACAGAGCTACCTTTTTCAATACGTTCAAATTCTAGGCAAATTTTTTCTAGAGTATCACCAATGGTTATCTCATCATCCTTAAAAAAGATTTTGTATGCAGGAGATAACTTATCCAGTTGGTAATAATCGGCTGTTTTTTTGTTAAAGTCTGCAAAAAACTTATCAAATATATCTGGCATCCAATACCAACTTGGACCAATATCAAAGGTAAAGCCTTCTTTTTTTAACTGTCTACAACGCCCTCCAATGGTACTGTTTTTTTCAAAAATAGTAACTGTATGTCCCGACTGGGCTAAATAGCATGAGGCTGATAATGCTGAAAAACCAGATCCAATAATTGCGATATTTTTACCCATTTATGCTAAAACTTGTTGTAAAGATTCAATAACATCTTTAGTGGATTGATACGATGCTATTTTTGGGTTGGAGTTGTTATCTATAAAAGATGTCATTCTTCCCGAAATTATTAATTTGTTATTGGTGGTTTTTAAGATTTTAGATTCAAAATCTGCCAAATACTGGTTTATGTCGTCTTTTTCAGGCTTTACTGTAAAGCATGAAATAAAAGTGATTTCATCATACTGAGATTTTAAAAACTCTAGACTATCTATTGGGACACTTTGGCCTAAATATATAACATGAAAACCTTTATTGATTAGCTCATAGTTAGTAAATAATAATCCTAATTCATGCACTTCATTGTCAGGTAGAAATAGTACATAAACATCAGCACTTTCTATTAAATTATTTTTATCTAGGGATTTTTCTATGTTGTAAACAATTTTCTGTTTAATTAGCTCTACAATAAAATGCTCATGAGCAGGTGTTATTGTGTCTGTTTGCCACAACATCCCTATTTCATCTAATAAAGGAACAAAAACTTTGTAAAAAATATCACTAAAGTTGTGTTCTGATTTAAGTTCATCGTAAGTTGTAAAAAATAGCGATTGATCAAAATTGAACATTGCTAATTTTAATGAGTTTATATAGTGGTTGTTACCATCTTTTTTTGCTGCAATTTCTCTTACAATAATGGGTATGTCTTCACTATTTAAATTGGCTATTTTAGAAATTTTGTAACCGTTATTATTTAAGTAGCTAATATTTAATATCTTTTGTAGGCTTGATAAGCTGTAATATCTAATATTAGTTTCTGTTCGATTTGGTTCAAATAAATTATAGCGCTTTTCCCATATTCTAATGGTGTGCGCTTTGATGCCTGAGAGATTCTCAAGATCCTTAATGCTAAATTTAGTTTTTATATTGTTCATTGTTTAGCTAAATTAATTAAACAAAATGAATATTTGTATAAAAAAGGATAACATTTTTGAAATAATTAACAAATAAGTGTGTAGAGATAAGGTTTAATTGCTATTTGTTAGATAAATATAAATATAAATAGTAAAGTAGGTTAATTACTGTCCATCAAAGTTTAATGCAAAAAAAAAGCTAAGCGTAATGCTTAGCTTTTTGTGACCAGACTGGGGCTCGAACCCAGGACCATCTCCTTAAAAGGGAGATGCTCTACCAACTGAGCTATCTGGTCAGTAAAACAATTTTTATATTTTATAATTGTCACAAAATATATTTAAGCTATTGCTTAAAATAAAGTGACCAGACTGGGGCTCGAACCCAGGACCATCTCCTTAAAAGGGAGATGCTCTACCAACTGAGCTATCTGGTCATTTGTTTTACGAGGGTGCAAATATAATAGCTTTTATTAATAATACAAGGCTATTTTTGATTTTTTTTTTGTTTTTTTGTTTCTCAATTATGTATGGTTTTAATAATCAATTTATAAGCTTAAAAATGAATTTAATTTTTATTGGATATATGGCTTCCGGAAAGTCAACAATTGGTCAACAATTGGCAGAAAAAATGGGATTTAAATTTATTGATTTAGATAATTATATTGAGGTGCGTGAAAAAATGAGTGTCTCTGATATATTTAAAACTAAAGGTGAAATCCATTTTAGAAAGCTTGAGCAATCTTATTTAAAGAAAATAACTGCTAATGCAGATAAAACCATAATTGCGTTAGGAGGAGGTACTCCATGTTTTTATAACACCATGGAGTGGCTTAATGAATTGGATAATTTTAAAACTATTTATTTAAGAACCAATTTAGATATTTTAACAGATAGATTGTTTTTAAATAAAACAAGACCCTTAATAAGTCATCTTGAAACAAAAGAAGCATTAAAAGATTTTATTGCTAAACACTTGTTTGAAAGATCTTTCTTTTATAATCAAGCAAGTATTGTTGTAGAGTCAACAACCTCGGAAGAAGAAACAATCAATAATATCTTATTTAAACTAATTTAAATAAGCTTTCCAGTCTTTACCATCAAGGTCTACTTGTACATGCTCATGTAAAGAAGTAGATAACGATATACCTTTATAATCTGCTTTTACAGGAAATTTTTTATGATTACGATTGACTAATACAGCAGTTTTAAATTGTTTTAAAGGGACTTCTAAAAAGTGTTTTACACAGTATATTAAAGTGGTTCCAGAGTTTAATACATCATCAATTAAAACAACCGATTTGTTTTCGTATTGTTCCGATTTTAATGAAGTTTTTATAAGCGCTCTAGGATTTTTTTTGTCTATTGAAATTTTGCAAAGTGAAGGCTGTATTGGAGAAATCTTTGCTAAAATGGTTTTAAGTTTTTTTGCCAAAATATAACCATTCGCATCTATACCAGCTAAGACAACTTCTTCTTCGTTTATATTTGCTTCATAAATTTGAAAAGCAATACGTCTTAGCTTATTATTAATGGCATTATTATCTAATATAATATCTTTCAAAACACTCATAGTATTATTGCTCGTTTTCTGCGTTTAAATTGTCTAAATCTCTTCTGTCTTTTTTTGTTGGTCTACCAACACCTTTCTTCCTGTAGTAATCCTTAGCTAATTTAAGCATTTCTTGTGCTTCAAAAGCAGATTTTGGAGTGTTATCTACACGATAAATATCAACAAGTTTTGCACCAACCCTGTTTGGAGGAATATCCAAAACGGTTAATTTATAGTTAACCTGGTCTTTTCTAAGTTCAATTATATCTGTTGGAAAAACTTCTCGGCTTGCCTTAGCTACACTACCATTTACCTTGATGTGTCCTTTTTTACAAGCTGTTGTTGCTATGTTTCTTGTTTTAAAATGTCTGACACACCATAAATACTTATCTACTCGCATACAAATTATCTAAAATTGACGTTAAGGTTATTGTGCAAAATTATATTAAAATGTATCTTGCACATCAAAAATAAGAATAATGAATTTAAGAAAAATCACTTTTGCGCTATTAGTTGTGTTAGTTACTGCATTTTCTTGTGGTACAGATGATGGAGATACATTTACTTTTGTACCTAGAGATAGCCAAGAGGTTTATGATGAGAACATTGCTGAGATTGAAGCGTTTTTAGCAACACATACATACAATTATGACGAATTTGATTTTGCTAATCCTTACTCTTTAGCCAATGATACCTTTAAAATTGTTTTTGACACTATTAGTGAAGCAAATAATAATTTAGATGCTATTGCTTTATTAGATAGACCTGAGTTATTATTTAAAACTGTTACACAAGGTGATGTAGATTATAAACTATATTACTTAAACGTAAGAGAAGGGTTAGGTCAAGCAACTCATCCATTGGATGCAGTAAATGTAACTTATAATGGAACTTTACTTGATGGAACTGAATTTGATGGAGCAGATGTTGATGGTCTTACTTTTAATTTATCATCTGTAGGTTCTTCTTTTGGAGTTGTTGATGGTTTTAGAGAAGCCTTAATTGAATTTAGAATGAGAGATGGTTATACTGAAAATGGTGATGGTACTACAACAAACCATAACTACGGGATTGGCGCAGTTTTTATTCCTTCTGGTTTAGGTTATTTTTCAACAGGAACAGCCTCAATACCAAGCTATTCTCCAATTAATTTTACTTTTGGATTACTGACTAGAATTGATACCGATTATGATTTAGATTCAATCCCTTCACATTTAGAAGATTTAGATGGAGATGGTGATGGGTTAAATGAAGACACTGATGGAGATGGTGTGGCTAACTTTATTGATAATGATGATGACAATGATGGTGTGTTAACTATTGATGAAGATATTGATCAAGATGGAGATCCAACTAATGACGATACAGATGGTGACGGAATACCAAATTACTTAGATTACGACACTAATTTATCAAACTAAACATAGTTATCGTATAAAAAAAAGAGCCACTTTTAAGTGGCTCTTTTTTTTTGTGATTAATATTTATAACATGACTGATATACTTAGTATTAATTGTTCTGGTCGTGTATCTAATCTATTTGGATTTAATGCAGATACATTATTGTTAAGTATAGTGGCTTCATTATTATTAAAACCTCTTTCGTATCTTAGGTCTATACCAAAATTATCTAAGCTAAATCCTATTCCAAAGTTTAAGCCAACTGAAAAATCATCTTCAATAGTGTCAATTGTAGCATTTTCAAATTCACTATCCATTATATATTGTAAAGATGGACCCGCAAAAACATGTATAGGACCTAAAACTTTTAAGCCAATTAATAATGGAGCATCCAATTTTTGTAATTCAAATTCGCCAGCGCTGTAATCGCTTTTTGTAGTAGTATAAACCAATTCTGGTCTAAAGTATAATTTGGTACCTAATTTTCCAAAAACACCAACATGGTAACCTATACTTCTGTCTGGGTTTTGGTAACTGTTAGAAATAGACTCAAAGTAATCTCCATTTCCATTGTAGTTAATGCCTCCTTTAAAACCAAACCCACTACCATTTTGAGCGTAGCTTAAAACTGAAATTAGTAGCATTGTAATAAAAACAATCCCTTTTTTACTTAAATCTGAATTATAACTTAAGTAATTTTGACTTTTTTGTAACCTGTTCATAATTGTCGATTTTGATTAACATTAATTATAACGATAATTATGTTATATTATTTTATTATCTAATTTACAGTGTTTAATAAATAAAAAAAGCGTTTAAAACACAAGGTTTTAAACGCTTAACTATAAAGTTAGGTAGAGTTTTTACTTTCTTGTAATCACTTTTTCTGCTGCTTTAACAATAGCTTCTGCATTTAAACCATATTTTTCCATTAATTGAGCTGGTGTTCCAGACTCTCCAAAAGTATCGTTTGTAGCGATAAACTCTTGTGGTGTAGGTTGGTGTTGTGATAATACACGTGCAATACTTTCTCCTAATCCTCCTAAATGGTTATGTTCTTCTGCAGTTACAATACATTTAGTTTTTTTAACAGACTCAATAATTGCGTTAGCATCCAATGGTTTAATGGTATGGATATTTATAACTTCAGCAGATATTCCTTTGTCATTTAAAGTTTTTGCAGCTTCTAAAGCTTCCCAAACCAAATGTCCTGTTGCAACAATTGTTACATCTGTACCAGTTTGTAAGTGTAATGCTTTACCTATTTCAAAAGTTTGATCTTCAGGTGTAAAGTTAGCTACTTTTGGACGTCCAAAACGTAAATATACTGGACCATGGTGGTCTGCAATAGCAATAGTTGCAGCTTTAGTTTGATTGTAATCACAAGGGTTAATTACTGTCATGCCTGGAAGCATTTTCATTAATCCAATATCTTCAAGTATTTGGTGTGTTGCACCATCTTCACCTAAAGTTAAACCAGCATGAGAGGCACAGATTTTTACGTTTTTGTCAGAGTAAGCTACGCTTTGTCTAATTTGGTCATAAACACGACCTGTAGAGAAGTTTGCAAAAGTACCTGTAAATGGGATTTTTCCTCCTATTGTTAAACCTGCTGCAAGTCCAATCATGTTTGCTTCAGCAATTCCTACTTGAAAAAATCGTTCTGGATGATTCTTTTTAAAGTCATCCATTTTTAATGACCCAATTAAGTCTGCACAAAGTGCAACCACATTGTCGTTAGTTTTTCCAAGCTCTGTTAATCCGTCACCAAAACCTGATCTTGTATCCTTACTTCCTGTATTTGTGTATGTTTTCATTTTTGTCTTAATTCAAATTGATTAATAGTCACCTAAAGTTTCAGGGTTTTGCTCTAATCCAATAGCTAATTGCTCATCATTTGGAGCTTTACCATGCCATGCGTGGGTATGCATCATAAAGTCTACACCATTACCCATAACAGTTTTAAGTAAAACACAAACTGGTTTTCCTTGTCCAGTTAAGCTTTTAGCTTCAGCCATTCCTTTAAGGATCGCTTCTATATTATTACCTTCTTCAATATCTATTACTGTCCACCCAAAAGCTTCAAATTTTGCTCTAAAACTTCCCATTGGTAAAACATCATCTGTAGAACCATCAATTTGTTGACCATTTAAATCTATAGTTGCTATAATATTGTCCACTTTTTTAGCAGATGCATACATAATTGCTTCCCAGTTTTGACCTTCTTGCATCTCGCCATCACCATGTAAACTATATACAATATGCTTACAACCATTTAGTTTTTTTGCTTGTGCTGCACCTAAAGCAACGCTTAAACCTTGACCTAAGGATCCAGAAGCAATTCTAACACCAGGTAAACCTTCATGCGTCGTTGGGTGACCCTGAAGTCTAGTATTAATTAATCTAAATGTGTTTAATTCTTCTACAGGAAAATAACCGGTTCTTGAAAGTACACTATAAAATACAGGTGATATATGTCCATTAGATAAAAAGAATAAATCTTCTCCAATCCCATCCATATCAAAACCTTCTTTTCTATCCATGATTTCGTCGTATAGTGCTACTAAAAATTCTGCGCAACCTAATGAACCTCCTGGATGACCAGAGTTTACTTTGTGTACCATACGTAAAATGTCTCTACGTACTTGTGTGGTTAAATCTTCTAAATGTTGTATGCTTGCCATGTTTTATGGGTTAAATATTTTGTTTCAAAATTAGGATTTTAATAGCCTTTAACCAAGATTATCCATGACACTTATTAACCAAATTGGTCGATTTCTTAACAATTGAAAGATTTTATATAAAGTATCAACAAAATTTTCAAATTTAGGAAGTATTTAATACCCTTTGTATTTTTCTTATATATATTTGCTAGCTGAAGATTAAAGAGCTATAATGACATTCGATTTAAAAGCAAAAGACACACAAAGTAACGCTAGAGCAGGAGTAATAACTACAGATCATGGTGTTATTGAAACACCTATATTTATGCCTGTAGGTACTGCTGGTACTGTAAAAGGTGTGCATCAAAGAGAACTAAAGGACGATATTAATCCAGATATTATCCTTGGTAATACCTATCACTTATATTTAAAACCTCAAATTGACGTTCTAGAAAAAGCTGGTGGATTACATAAATTTATGAATTGGGATCGTAATATACTTACGGATTCTGGAGGATATCAAGTGTATTCTTTATCTGGAAATAATAAGATTAAAGAGGAAGGTGTTAAGTTTAAATCTCATATAGATGGAAGTTACCATACTTTTACACCAGAAAATGTAATGGAAATTCAACGTAGTATTGGTGCTGATATTATTATGGCTTTTGACGAGTGTACTCCTTATCCATGTGAGTATAATTACGCCAGACGATCAATGCATATGACACATCGTTGGTTAGAACGTTGTTTAACTCACCTTGATAAAACGCCTTTTAAATACGACTACTCACAATCTTTTTTTCCAATAGTACAAGGTAGTACGTATAAAGATTTACGTAAGCAATCAGCCGAGTATATCGCAGGTGTTGGAGCAGAAGGTAATGCTATTGGAGGTTTGTCTGTTGGAGAGCCAGCAGAAGAAATGTATGCAATGACTGAGGTTGTAACAGATATACTACCATGGGACAAACCACGTTATCTAATGGGTGTTGGTACACCAATTAATATACTAGAAAATATTGCTTTAGGTGTAGATATGTTTGACTGTGTTATGCCAACACGTAATGCCAGAAACGGAATGTTATTTACAGCTTATGGATCAATAAATATTAAAAATCTTAAATGGCGTGACGATTTTTCTCCAATTGATGAAATGGGTATAACATACGTGGATACAGAGTATAGCAAAGCCTACCTACGTCACTTATTTAATACAAATGAATTATTAGGTAAGCAAATAGCAACCATACACAACTTAGGTTTTTATTTATGGTTGACTAGAGAGGCTAGAAAGCATATCTTAGCAGGAGACTTTAGAGCTTGGAAAGATAAAATGGTAAAACAAATGAATAATCGTCTATAAGTGAAAATATTAGACTGGTACATATTAAAACGTTATCTAATGACTTTTGCGGTCATGCTACTGTTGTTTATACCAATTGGTATTACAGTGCATTTAGCAGAAAAAATTGGTAAAATCCTAGAAAACAATGTGCCTTTCGGCGAAGTCATGCAGTACTTGTTAGACTTTACTATTTACTTTGCACATTTACTTTTTCCATTATTTTTATTCTTGTCAGTCATTTGGTTTACATCCAAATTGGCTAACAATACAGAAGTTGTAGCATTTTTAAGTTCTGGTGTATCTTTTACACGATTTTTAAGACCCTATTTAATAGGAGGTGTAATTGTAGCTTTAATATCCATTGTATTAGGTTTGTATTTGGCACCTAATGCAAGTAAAGGGTTTAATAACTTTAAATATAAATACCTCTCTGGTAAAAAAGAAATAAATAATACCAATGTACTAAAGCAGATTAATGATAATGATATTATTTATGTCACTAGCTTTGATACAAAAAATAAAACAGGAGTGAATTTTACTTTAGAGCATTTTGAAGAAGGTAAAATGACTTACAAAATTAGCGCTTCTAACATTAGGTATATCGAAGAGGATTCAGCTTACATACTCCGTAACTATTTCAAAAGAACCATCGGAGTTAACGACGATAAGTTAGATATTCAAAGAAAAAAAGATACTATATTCTCTTTTGATTTAGAAGATTTAACACCTGAGAGTTACATTGCAGAAACCTTAAGGTATGATGAGTTGGTTAGATTTATTGATAGAGAAGAAAAACGAGGCTCCAAGTATATAGGTCGCTATAAGCTTGCTAAATATCAAAAATGGAGCTTACCAGTTTCAGTATTCATACTTACAATTATTGCAGTAGCTGTATCATCTAGAAAACGTCGAGGTGGTATGGGTGTTAATTTAGCTTTCGGGATTTGTATAGCTATGATTTTTGTCTTTTTTGATAAGATATTTGGTACACTAGCCTCTCAGTCTAACTTTTCACCATTGCTAGCAGTTTGGTTTCCTAATATAATTTTTGGGGTTTTAGCTTTTTTCCTGTTACGCAATGCAAAACGATAAATTAAAAAATTACCTACACTTACATGTCCTAGTTTTTATAGCTGGATTTACTGCTATTATTGGTAAACTAATCACTATTAACGCTGTAAGCTTAGTATGGTATAGGATGTTAATGGCAACAGTTTTAATGTTTATATATATTAAAGTTGCTAAAGTCGATATTTCAATAACCAAAAAAGCATTTGTTAAATTAGCTATTGCAGGAATAATAATAGCATTACATTGGATTACTTTTTTTGGAGCCATTCAAGTTGCTAATGCATCCATAGCACTAGCAATGTTTTCTACAGGAGCTTTTTTTGCATCTTTTATAGAGCCTATAATTTATAAACGTAAAATTATAGCCTATGAGATTGTTTTTGGTCTTATCGTTATTTTAGGCGTTTATTTAATTGTTAGAAGCGAGTTTAAATATATAGACGGAATGATTTTAGGTATTATATCAGCATTTTTGTCTTCATTGTTTGCAGTACTTAATGGTAAATTTCTAGAAGAACATAGTGCAACAAAAATTTCGTTTTATGAGTTTTTAAGTGGTGTGTTTTTTATATCACTGTATATTTTATGTTTTGGAGAAGGATTTAATCTTAATCACTTTAATATCTCATTGTCAGATGGTTTGTGGTTATTTGTATTAGCATCGGTTTGTACAGCTTATGCCTTTATTGCATCAGTTTATGTAATGCGATATATTAGTCCTTACACAGTAGTATTAACGTATAATTTAGAACCTATTTACGGAATAATTTTAGCATTACTATTGTTTCCAGAATCAGAGACCATGTCCTCTTCATTTTATATAGGCGCATTTATTATTTTAGGTGTCGTATTATTAAATGGAGTACTTAAAAATTTGAAAAAATTCAAAAAAAATAAAATTCAACAAACTAATTGATTATCAAATTTTAACGTTAAAATCTGTGTATTTTAATCATAATCCTAAAATTTGAAGTAAAAAAAATGTAATTTTGCATGCTAACATATAAACAAAACTATCGTTCCCTATGGAATATTTAGAATTTGAATTACCAATTAAAGAACTGGAAGAGCAATTAGAAAAGTGTCAAGTTATTGGAGAAGAGAGTGATGTAGATGTGACACAAACTTGCAAGCAAATTGAAAAAAAGCTTATTGCTACCAAAAAAGATATATACAAAAACCTGACGCCTTGGCAAAGAGTACAAATGTCACGTCATCCAGATAGACCTTATACTTTAGATTATATTAAAGCTATTTGTGGAGAGTCGTTTTTAGAACTGCATGGAGACAGAAGTTTTAAAGATGATAAAGCCATGATTGGTGGATTAGGTAAAATAGGAGACCAAAGCTTTATGTTTATTGGTCAACAAAAAGGATTTAACACAAAAACTAGACAATACCGTAATTTTGGTATGGCTAATCCTGAAGGTTACCGTAAAGCTTTAAGATTAATGAAATCTGCCGAAAAGTTTGGTATTCCTGTAGTAACATTATTAGATACTCCTGGAGCTTATCCTGGTTTAGAAGCTGAAGAGCGTGGACAAGGTGAAGCTATTGCAAGAAATATTTTAGAGATGACACGTTTAAAAGTGCCAATTATTACAATAGTAATAGGTGAAGGTGCTTCTGGTGGTGCTTTAGGTATTGGTGTTGGAGATAAGATTATGATGTTAGAAAACACATGGTACTCTGTTATTTCTCCAGAATCTTGTTCTTCAATCCTATGGAGAAGTTGGGAATATAAAGAGCTAGCAGCAGAAGCGTTAAAACTAACTGCTACAGATATGAAAAAAATGAAAATTGTTGACGAAATCATTAAAGAGCCTTTAGGAGGTGCACATTCTGATAGAGCTACAACTTTTAAATCTGTTACGGAAGCTATTCTTACAGCTTATGATGAGTTTAAAAACTTATCACCAAAAGAATTAGTAAATAAACGTATAGATAAATATTGTGATATGGGTGTTTTTAAAGGGTAGACCTTATAAAACCATTTGCTAACAAAATCTGAAGTGTAACGCTTCAGGTTTTTTTTATGCTTATTAACAAAAAATCAGACTTATTAACAGTATAAATGTTGACTACCTGTTAAGATTGAGTAACTTTGTATATCAATATTTCTTAACAATTTATTTACTTTCGCTAAGTCAAGAATCAGACGCTATTAACCTGATTTTTAAAAATAATTAATCAATAAATTACCGAGTATTTACTCAAAAATTATAATCAATAAATGAAGCAACCCAATCAAATAAAAGGCTATCAAGTTGACAGGAGCACTATTATAAACCTTGAAAAAGGAAAGATTCCACCGCAAGCTTTGGATTTGGAAGAAGTAGTACTTGGTGCAATGATGATTGACAAAAAAGGGGTTGATGAAGTCATTGATATTTTAAGTGCGGATGCTTTTTATAAAGAAGCGCATCAACATATATTTGAAGCCATATTTATGTTGTTTCAAGAAAGTCAACCTATTGACTTATTAACAGTTTCAACACAATTAAAGACAAATTCAAAATTAGATTTAGCAGGAGGAGATTTTTACTTGATTTCTTTAACTCAAAAAGTATCCTCTTCTGCCCATATAGAGTTTCACGCTCGTATTATTTTACAAAAATTTATTCAAAGAAGTTTAATTAAAATTTCTTCAGAAATAATTGAAGAAGCATACGACGAAACACAAGATGTATTTGATCTTTTAGATAAAGCAGAATCTAGGTTATATGAAGTTACACAAGGAAACATTAAAAAATCCAGTGAAACTGCACAAGACCTTGTAATTCAGGCCAAGAAAAAAATTGAAGAAATCTCCAAAAAAGAGGGGATGAGTGGTGTACCATCTGGATTTAATAAACTAGATAAGTTAACATCAGGATGGCAGGATAGCGATTTAATTATTATTGCAGCACGTCCAGGTATGGGTAAAACAGCTTTTACCTTGACAATGGCACGTAACGTTGCAGTAAATTCTAATATGCCAGTTGCCTTTTTCTCTTTAGAGATGGCATCTGTACAATTAATTACACGTTTAATTTCAAGTGAGACTGGATTATCTTCTGAAAAGCTTAGAACCGGAAAACTTGAAAAGCATGAGTGGGAACAATTAAATGTAAAAGTTAAAGCTTTAGAAAAAGCACCTCTATTTATAGATGACACACCATCATTATCTATATTTGATTTACGTGCAAAAGCTAGACGTTTAGCGTCACAACATGGTATTAGAATGATTATGATTGATTACTTGCAGTTAATGACAGCAGCAGGATCTGGTGGTAATCGTGAACAAGAGATATCGACTATTTCACGTAACTTAAAAGCATTAGCAAAAGAGTTAAGTGTGCCTGTAATAGCACTATCACAGTTATCTCGTGCTGTAGAGACGCGTGGTGGAAGTAAAAGACCACTATTATCCGATTTACGTGAATCTG
This sequence comes from Olleya marilimosa CAM030, assembly GCF_000518485.1. GTDB lineage: Bacteria > Bacteroidota > Bacteroidia > Flavobacteriales > Flavobacteriaceae > Olleya > Olleya marilimosa. The sequence goes on from NZ_JADR01000005.1 coordinate 296,352, forward strand.
GAGCGATTGAGCAGGATGCCGATATTGTAAGTTTTATTTATAGACCAGAATATTATAAAATTGACGAATGGGATGACGAAGAGCGTTCTCCTACAGAAGGTCAAGGAGAGTTTATTGTCGCAAAACACCGTAATGGTGGTTTAGAAAACATTAGACTTAAGTTTATCGGACATTTAGGTAAGTTTGATAATCTAGATGATTTTGACACACCATTTGGGCAAGAATTTCATAGTAAGATGAATGCTGCAGCAAATGATAATACATTTGCACCAGATAATTTCCCGTCAGCTAGTGATGCTTTTGGTGCACCAGAAGAGGATGATAGCGACGTGCCTTTTTAATATTAAGCAACTATTTAAATGGATAAAATAAAAACAACTAACTACCTACTTTTAATAATAGTAATACCAATAATTTTTTACCTATTAAAAGTACTGTCATTTATATTTGTGCCTCTTGTTTTTTCAATGTTTATAGCATTGTTATTTTTACCATTAATGCGTTTTTTACGTAAACGTAAACTACCAAAAGCAGTTAGCGTTTTTATTGTATTGTTAGTAATAGCTTTGGGTGTAAAGCTTGGAGTAGAATTAGTAAAGCTATCAAGTAGAGAAATTTTAGCATCAGATTCTCAATTTTTTGCTAAAGCAGAAACAAAAATAAACACACTAGTTGATAATGTCGAAGCCTTTTTTGGCGTAGAAAAAGTAGAAGGAAGCAGGTCATTAACTAGATTAGTTAATAAAGAAGCCTTATTAGATAATTTATCACCTACGTTAAGTTTTATAAGTAAGTTTTTAACTGCTTTATTAATGACAACCTTTTTTGTTGTTTTATGGTTAGCAGAGTCTATTAATGTGGAAAAACTAATAAATAGGACCATTCTACGAAAAAAACATACCTCCATAAAAACCTTTATGAAAATTGAAAAAGACCTAATTAAATTTATTAAAGTAAAGTTTTTAGTTAGTTTTTTAACAGGAGTTTTTACAGGTTTAGCATGTTACTTTTTTGAGGTTAGTTTCCCGATTTTCTGGGGACTATTTGCTTTTTTAATTAATTTTGTTCAGATGGTAGGTTCATTTATTACTGTCATTTTGCTATCTATATTTGCATTTGTCGAGTTAGAAACCTCTAGTAAACTACTATTTTTTATTCTTTCAATTACTGGGACACAAGTCTTATATGGTAGTATTTTAGAGCCTATATTTATGGGTAAATCTTTTTCTATCAATGTCATTGCTGTTTTAGTAATGTTAATGTTTTGGGGTTATATTTGGGGAATTCCAGGTTTAATTATGGCAATTCCAATAACAGTATTTCTTAAAATTATATTCGAACAATTTCCTAGAACAAAAATTATTTCAGAGTTACTCTCAGGTTCGTCTAGTTAATTTAATACTAATCCTTTTATAACAGTAGCTTTTTTAAGTATCTTTCAAGTTATAAAAACATGTTTTAAATGAGAAAATTTGCAGTATTTCTAATTCTTTTTCTGTTTGTTTCAAAAGGTTTTGCATCCTACATCTTAATACCTATGGATGCAGATACTCAAAAAAATCATTTAAAAGCATACGGAATTACTTACTGGAGCCTAGAAAAAGACGTTAAAGTTAAGTGGCTACTTAATTACAGAGGTGGTTCTTTTTTATTACCTGATAGCGAGGCAATCCAACGTGAGTGTAAAATTAGAGGAGTTAGTTTCGAAATTATTTCTGACACAAAAACCGAACAAATTTTAAAAGAAATAGCAAGTCCAAGTAAAAATATGGAAGCTGTGGTCTTAGAAAAAGCACCTAAAATAGCGGTTTATACTCCACAAGGTAAGCTTCCATGGGACGATGCAGTAACCATGGTTTTAAGTTATGCTGAAATTCCTTACGAAACCATATATGATGAAGAGGTTTTAAAAGATGAGTTGTTGTTATACGATTGGTTGCACCTTCACCACGAAGATTTTACTGGTCAATACGGAAAATTTTATGGTAGGTACCGACAAGCAGCTTGGTACATACAAGAAAAAAAGGATGCAGAAGCATTAGCCACTAAACTAGGTTACACAAAAGTATCCGAAGAGAAACGAGATGTTTCACTTAAAATTAGAGATTACGTCGTAGGTGGTGGCTTTATGTTTGCCATGTGTAGCGCTACTGAAAGTTTTGATATTGCATTATCGGCAGATGGTATTGATATTTGCGAGCCAATGTTTGATGGAGATGCAAGTGATGGAAATTATCAAGCAAAAATTGACTTTGATAAAACCTTTGCTTTTAAAGATTATACTTTAGAGCGTAGTCCTTTAGTATACGAATTTTCTAGTATAGACATGACCATGAAACGCAAAATCCCTAAAGAGACAGATTATTTTTCATTAATGGATTTTTCAGCAAAATGGGACCCAATTCCTACTATGTTATGTCAAAATCATACAGCTTTGGTTAAAGGTTTTATGGGACAAACCACCTCTTTTACCAGAGACCAAATTAAATCTAATGTTTTAATTATGGGAGAAAACAAAACTAATGGAGAAGCTAAATACATCCATGGTATAAAAGGTAAGGGGTTTTTTACTTTTTACGGTGGACACGACCCAGAAGATTATACGCATCAAGTAGGTGATCCAAAAACCGAATTATCTTTACATCCAACATCACCTGGTTATAGACTTATTTTAAACAATGTCTTATTTCCTGCAGCTAAAAAGAAAAAGCAGAAGACTTAATATGAAAAATTTTGTATTCTGGATTTTTATTTTATGTTATCAAGTCAATGTCTCACAGACAGATAGTATAATAAAATTTGGTCAAGATTTAATTTATAAAAATAATTTAGATCAAGCTGTAGATTTTTACCAAAAGCATTTAATTAACCCTAGAAGTAAAAAACAAGAAGTAAACCTACTTCTTGGACTAGCGGATGTCTATAAATTAAAATTGGACTATAAAAATGCTAATGATAATTACATTAAGTCCTTTAATGTTATAAAAAAATTAAAAGATAAACAGTTAGAATTTTTATATTACGTTAAAATAGCAGAGTTTTTTAGGAAAAGAGCTAAGCATAATGAAGCTATACAACAATTGAATAAAGCGTCTGTTATTTTAAAAGACACTATAATTCAAGATCGTTTATTAGTTCAATATTTTAATCGTAAAGCAGCACTTTTTACAGAGTATTATAACATAAATGACTCAACACTCTATTACTCTAATAAATCTTTAAACCTTGCTAAAAAAATAAACGACAAGGATGGTATCTTTTATTCTCTATTAGAGATATCTGGAGTTTATGAGCGTAAAAAAGACTACAACACATCCATACAATATATAGAAGAGTTAATTGATTTTTCAAAACAAAATAATATGCACCAACAAGAGGCGGATGCATATATAAGCTATATTATGGCTCTGGCCAGAAGCAATCAATTAAATAAAGCTCTGGCTGCAGCTTTATATGCTGCAGATTTTTCAAAAAACAATAATTTTTTATACAACCAAATTATTTTTTTGGATAATATTCAAAACTTATATTTTAGATTAAATGATACAGAAAAAGCTTATCAATATTTAAAACAACGATTAGAATTAACAACTAAGTATAACGAAATAAAAAAGGAAGAATTAGTAATAAATTTAGAAACTCAATATAAACTAGCAGATAAAGAGAACCAAATTAAGATTAATAATCTTGAAATTATCAATCAAAAAAAAGCGTTAGCCTCTAATAAGGTAAACCTATATATTGCATTAGTATTAATTGTATTTGTAATAGGAGTAGCATTATTAATTGCTTTTTTATTAAAGAGATCACGAAATAGTAATAAGCAACTACAATTACTGTCTAAAGAAAATGAGTTTTTGTTAAGTGAAGCCAATCATAGGATTAATAACAATTTACAATTGGTTGTTATACTAATCACAAATCAACTTAAAAAAGCGTCAGAAGCTGAAGGAATTCAGCTTAAAAATATACTAACTAAAGTTGAGGCAATTTCAACGTTACACAAACATTTGTATAAAAATGATGATAAAAGAAGTGTAGATATTTCTAGTTACTTAAGGGATGTTAAGGTTAGTTTTTTTGATGTGTTTAAAGAAAATGATATTAGCACTAATTTTGATATTACATCATTCAAAATTAATACAGATCAAGCTATGTATTTAGGACTATTATTAACAGAGCTGTTGATTAATTCTATTAAACATGCCTTTAAACAACAAGATTATAAGGTCATAGATTTTACATTAAGGTTAAATAATGGGTTGTTATTATTTAGGTATAGTGATAACGGAATATCTGTTAGAGATAAATTTATTAAACCAAAATTAGTAGATAAAATATGTCGTCAACTAGAAATGAATTATGATATAAGTACAGATAATGGTTTTACCTTTTCAATGTCTAAAAAAATAAATGATGAATAAGTTATACGATACAAAAATTCTAATTGTAGAGGATGAGATTATTATAGCGGATTATATTGAAGAATTATTGCTTGAAGAAAATTTTAAACATATTACAATCGCTAATAACAAGGAAACTGCACTAATTAAAATGACTTCATTCTTACCTGATATTATATTAATGGATATAAATTTAAAAGGAGAAAATGAAGGAATATCGTTAGCTAAATCTAAAAATAACAACGCAACAGTTGTTTTTATTACAGGTCAACATGATTTAGTATTAATGAATGAAGCACTAAAATCTAATCCAGCAGCTTACTTAACTAAACCAATTAAAAGGCTGGACCTTTTAGCGACCATAAATTTAGCGATTTACAAAAAGCAATCGCAAATCTTTCAATTTAAAGATGGATACGATATTGTTAATTTAAACTTTTCGGATATAAGATATTTTGTTGCAGAAGGTAATTATGTAAATATTTATACCCTAACTAAAAGATTTACTATTAGACAATCATTAATGGCTGTTATGGATAAACTTCCTACAGATAGATTTAAACAAACGCATCGCTCTTATATAGTAAACAAAAATAAGATAGAACGCGTCACTTCAAACGCAGTAGTTATAAATGGTTTGGATATTCCATTATCAAGGACGTATGCTAAACAATTTAAATAGCAGTTTACATACAAAGTGATGCGCTTTGTCCCTTAATAATAATACATAATAGATTAAAAGTTAGTTTTGGCATCCTTAACAAATCTATCTAATCTATTATTTATGAAATTAAAACTTTACTTTTTTTTATTGACTTTTATAAGTCTCAATTTCTCTAAAGCTCAAAACTATGATCACGTTTACAGCAAGGTAATTGGTATATATCAGCAATCAAGTTGGACATCGGGACAAGAATATGAAATAGAAAATTTTTCAAATTTCTCAAAATGTCACACCAATATTAATGTTAATTATACTTTTGATTTAGAAACCGGAGGAAACGGAACTATTAAAATGTATGCTGTTAATGGTTCTGGAGAGAATTTGATAAATACTATTAATGTAACCGACAGTCCTACTAGTAATTCTTTTAATGTTCCTGCAAACTTACTACCAATTGAAGGGTTTCTAATTAAATGGACAATTGGTAATACGACATCATCAAATTTTATTTTTGAAAGTTTTACACTTACAGCTACAAGTCCAGAAGGAACAATGCCTTCTAATCCATTAGTAGAGGATGTTTACTACACTGTTGGTCAGTTAGCTAATGCCTTGACAGCAAACGGAACGAACCTTAAATGGTATACTTCAAATTCTGGTGGAATGCCAATTACTACTGCACCTATTCCAAATACTAACACTTCAAGTGTTACTACTTATTATGTAACTCAAAGTGATTTTACTGGTTGCGAAAGTAAAAGACAAGCTATAAATGTTTATGTAGGTGATTCCGCTACACATTTAAATTTTGATGGAGTGGATGATTTTATTGATTGTGGTAATATATTGCCAGAGTCATACACAAAAGAGGCATGGATTTCTATAGATGCAATTAATCAGACAAGTAATATAATTTCAGGCTCAGACAGTTCTGGACAAAATGCTTTTTGGGTACCTAATGGAGTGTTATCTGCTGGTCATAATGGTACTTGGAATGCTGTCGAAGATTCAAATGTATTATCATTAAATACTTGGTATCATGTAGTGGTGAGTTATGATTACGCTACTCAAACTTTAAAATTATATAAAGACGGAATTTTGATAGATTCAAATAATAATGTTCCAGCACCAAATAATGGTAATGATATTCATATAGGTTCTTATGATGATGCAAATAACTTATTTAATGGATCTATTGATGAAGTTCGTATTTGGAATGTCGTAAGAACAGAAGAACAAATTAATGGTAGTAAAAATTGCGAGTTACAAGGTGATGAAGCAGGTCTTATTGCTTATTATCAATTTAATGAAGGTCTTGATGCTAATGAAAATGCAGCTTTCACAACTCTAAATGATGCAACTATCAATGCTAATAATGGGTCGTTAACTAATTTTGCTTTAACAGGAAATACATCTAATTGGTTAGCAGGTTCTCCAGTTGTAAGTGGATCAATTGTTCCTTCTGAAGCAATTGTTAGTAGTCCAGTAAATTATTTTCAAAATGATAGTGCAATGCCATTAACTGCTACTTTAGGAGCCAATGGATCAGAATTAATATGGTATACATCAGAAACTGGACAAGTTGGATCAACAACTGCTCCTATACCAAGTACAACAACTATTGGAGCTACTTCATATTGGGTAACAAGTACAAATGCCAATGGATGTGAAAGTGAAAAAACAGAGATTATTGTTAATGTCATGGCTCCTGCAACACACTTAAGCTTTGATGGTGTAGATGATTACGTTAATATAAACATCGGTACGTTTACTACTCAAAATTTAAATTATACACATGAGTTTTGGTTTAAAACTACAAGTGCTAATAGTACAATTTTTAATTTTTCTGATACAGGAATGCCTAACTCAGGAGGTTTTAATAAAACCATTTATTTACAAAACGGAAACCTAGTGTCTTATGTTTATAATGGTTCAGCAAACTTTATAACATCAACAACAACTTTTAATGATGATAATTGGCATCATGTTACAGAAATTGTTACACTCTCGGAAAGAAGCCTGTATGTAGATGGGACTTTAATTGGTACAAATACTAGTTTTTCTAACCAAAATTTTGGATATATAGTTTTAGGAGCAAGTAATTTAACTCCAGGAATTTATTTTGAAGGAGAAATAGATGAAGTTAGAATTTGGAATACAGCCTTATCTATTGACGATGTTAATGCAACAGGTAATTGTCAATTGGAAGGTGACGAAGCTAACCTATTAGCATACTATCAATTCAATCAAGGGATAGATGCAGAAGATAACACATCAGTAACTACATTATTAGATGCTACTACAAATGTTTACAATGGTAATTTAATAAACTTTGGTTTAACAGGTAATACAAGTAATTGGTTAGCAGGATCACCTATAGGAATTGCACCTATCGTGACGTCTCAACCACAAAACCAAACGATTACCGAAACAGATGATACTGTGGTATTTACTGTGTCTGCAACAAATGTTTCTTCATATCAATGGGAAGTGTTTTTTGAAGATGGTGATGGAGAAGGAGGTACCTGGATGCCATTAGACGATTCATTAACTAATCCGGATGTTTCTGGTTCTACAACTAATACGTTAACAATTTCAGGAGATAATCTTTCTTCTATCGTTGTTTTTCAATTTAGAGTTGTAATGAATGGTACTGCTAGTTGTAATGTAGTTTCAAACGAAGTTAATGTAACAGATGAAACGCTATCAGTGTCTACTGTATTAATTAATGAAGTAAAAGTATTCCCAAATCCAACAACAGATAACGTTAAAATCTCGTTATCAAAAGTTCAAGATTTTGAAATATCTGTTTACGACTTAAACGGAAGATTACTTTTAAACTCAAAAAACAGAAGTGATGCATTCCTATTAGATTTAACCAGTTATCAAAACGGGATATATATTATAAAGACGAAGATCGATCAAAAAGAAGCTATTAATCGAGTTATTAAACACTAGGGAAGTTTAGTATAAGTCGAGAAGCAGCGTTGTTAACTACAACGCTGTTTTTTTTTGCAATAGTGTTTTTGGGGTTCTTTATAGCAAATTGGATATTTTAGTGTTGTTTAACAAAACAATATTAAAAAAAAGTGTTTTTTTTACTAAATTATGTTAAAACAAAAACAATATTATAATGTCAACAAAAGACCAAATATTAAAAAAAATTGAAATACTAATTACCAATCATTTTGATACACCTAAAAAAGCATTCGAGTTTTTTGATAGTAATGGAGATCAAAAATTATCAAAAGCAGAAATTAAAAACCTTTTGCAAGAAGCAGAAATTAGTGGCTTTATACGTGGTATAATAGCTTCAAAACTAATTGAAGGGTATGATAAAGACGGAGATCAATTAATTAGTTGGTCAGAGTTTAAAGCTGCAATTGATGAGATTTCTCAATAATATTTTGATTTGAAAAACACAAGCCTACAATTTATACGACTATTAATAGCAACAATAAGTTTTTGGTCTCTTGCTTTCTGCCTTTTTATTATGATACGTTATTATCAAGTAGGAGTAGAAGGAGGTGAGGCATTTTTAACTTATGAACAAGGAGTGATACCTATAACACAATGGTTAGAGTTTGGTGTGTTTTCTGGATTTGTTGTTGGAATAGTGTATGCTATTGTCGAATTTTTATTTGATAAACTTCAATTAAATAAATTAGCTACTGGTGTTGTGGTGTTACAAAAATCCATAATATACCTAATAATGCTTATTCTATCTGCAAACTTTATAGTTAGCATTATCGAGGAGCAAATTGATAGAAACTTACCTAATGACTCAGGTTGGTGGATTCAAAACAAAGTATTTTGGTTAGTTGTTGGATATTTTATTGTCTGTTCATTAGTTTTTTCATTTTTAAAAATAGCAAAAGACAACTTTGGAAAAGGGGTTTTATTTAATCAATTAATAGGTAAATATAAAAAGCCAAGAGAAGAGAGACGAATATTTATGTTTTTGGACCTTCAAGCTTCCACAACAATTGCAGAACAATTAGGACACTTTAAATATAGTGAGTTAATTCAAAAATGTTTTTATGATTTAAATCGTGTACTTACTAACTATGATGCAGAGATATATCAATATGTTGGTGATGAGGCAGTAGTAAGTTGGCCTTTTGATAAAGGACTAAAAGCTAATAACTGTGTAGAATTATTTTTTAAATTTCAAGATAAGTTGTTAAAAAATGAAAAACTATACCTTAAAAAATTTGGTTTAACACCTAAATTTAAAGCTGGACTGCATGGTGGAAAGCTAATCGTGACAGAAGTTGGAACTATTAAAAAGGAAATAGCTTATCATGGAGACGTTATAAATACATCTGCTAGAATACAAGGTGAATGTAATAAATATGATGAAACATTACTTATTTCTGAAAAGCTATTACAAAAATTAAAATTACACAAGTATAAACTTACATCAATAGGCAACATAGCATTAAAAGGAAAAGAAGAAAAGCTTAACTTATTTTCTATTAATAGAATTAATCAATAAGACTTTCAATCAGTTGTTTTATAATAATTTCAACACCTTTTTCATTATTTGATTTTGTTTTAAAGTTTGCAACGGTTTTTACATTAGGGTGTGCATTATCCATAGCATAACTAAAGTGTCCTAACTTAAGCATTTCTATATCATTATTATAATCACCAAAAACCATAGTTTCAGTTTCATTAATATTATAAAGTTCTTGTATATGCTTAATGGCATGACCTTTATTAGCAATGTTTTCTGATATATCAACCCAATGATTTGCAGAAACTTTAACTTTAAAATCATCCTCTAAATGCTTAACATAAGGGTATATGTGCTTTTCTGAGCTCTCTTCGTGGTATAAGGCTATTTTATAAACATTTTCTTTAATTTCAGAAACATTGTCAATAACTTGATAGTTGGAATAGTACTCACTTAAAAGTGACATTAGCTTTTGTGATTTACTTATTACGTAAGCTTTGTTTTTTGTACAAAAAACAGGATGTGCAGCTTCTAAATCAATAACTAATTTAGCAATAGTGTCAAGGCTGTCCTTTTTAAAAGTGTTTGAAATCAGTAATTTATCTTGTTTAATTGCTAATCCTCCATTTTCTGATACTATAATAATATCATCTTTAATGCTACTTAATTTGTCTATCATACTATAATATGGTCTCCCACTAGCAGCAACAAATAGTATGTTTTTTGATTTTAATACTTTAAACAATTCAAAAAACTCATCACTGACTTGATGATTAGAGTTTAATAAGGTTCCATCTAAATCTGATACTATTAATTTTACTTGGCTTAAAGTCATTTTTAGTTATTAATTTTATGGTGTAAATCTAATTGTTATGTTGGTTATAAAACAAATATTATAGTTAAGTTATAATTAAAAGACATAAAAAAATCCGATTCAGTAAAGAATCGGATTTTCTATTTTATAAGCGAAGTATTGTTATACAAATGGCAAAATGCCCTTATTTTACTTTATTTACAATTGCTTCAAAAGCATCTGGGTTGTTCATTGCTAAATCAGCTAAAACCTTACGGTTTAATTCGATATTGTTAGCTTTTACTTTACCCATAAATTGTGAATAAGACATTCCATGTAATCTAGCTCCTGCGTTAATACGCGTGATCCATAATGCACGGAAAGTTCTCTTTTTATTTCTACGGTCTCTGTATGCATATTGCATAGCTTTATCAACCGCGTTTTTTGCTACTGTCCAAACGTTTTTACGACGTCCAAAGTAACCTTTTGCTTGTTTAAGCACCTTTTTTCTTCTGGCTCTTTTGGCAACAGAATTTACTGATCTAGGCATAATTTAAATTGTTTTTTGTAGTAGGCGGTTAATTATTAACACTTTGTAAAGGCCTAACTCCAGGGTTTATAAATAATTTGTAACCAATTAAGGTAATGTTACTTTAAACGCATCATTACTTTAATATTGTTCTCATCCGCTTTGTGTACTAAAGTACTATGCGTTAGAGCAAGCTTACGTTTTTTAGACTTCTTTGTTAAGATGTGACTCTTAAACGCGTGCTTTCTTTTTATCTTACCAGTACCAGTTAGCTTGAAACGCTTTTTAGCACTAGATTTTGTTTTCATTTTAGGCATTTTGTTTCCTAGTTTTAATTATTTCGCTTATAATATTTTTGTCCTTAATAAAGGCTAATATTTATTTTTTAGGAGCAATAAACATGGTCATACGTTTTCCTTCAAGTCTTGGCATTTGTTCTACTTTTCCAAATTCTTCCAAATCTTGAGCTAAACGTAATAATAATATTTGTCCTTGCTCTTTAAACACAATTGATCTCCCTTTAAAGAAAACAAAAGCTTTTAGCTTTGCACCTTCTTTTAAGAATTTTTCGGCGTGTTTCTTTTTAAACTCGTAATCATGGTCATCTGTTTGAGGACCAAATCGAATTTCTTTGATAACAACTTTTGTAGCCTTGGATTTTAATGCTTTTTCCCGCTTCTTCTGTTCATAAAGAAACTTCTTGTAATCCATTATTTTACATACAGGTGGATCTGCTTTAGGCGAAATTTCTACCAAGTCAAGTTCTTGCTCTCTTGCAAATTCTCTTGCTTCTTTTGTGGTATAGATTCCTACTTCAACATTTTCTCCAACTAGACGCACTTTTTCTGCTCTAATTTTACCGTTAATGTTGTGCTGATCTTCCTTAATGATTCTTGCCGGACCTCTTGATCTTTTTCTACGTATTGCTATGACTTATATATTTTAGTTAAACTTAATTTTAAAATTGTCTTTTTGTTTTATTTATCTCTGTTTTAACAATTTCTGCAAAGGTATCTACACTAATCGTGCCTAAATCTTCACCGCCATGTTGTCTTACAGATATCTTGTTTTCCGCTTCTTCTTGCTCTCCTATGATAATCATATAAGGCGTTTTGTTCATTTCTGCCTCTCTAATCTTCTTACCAATAGTCTCACTTCTGTTATCTACAAGTGCGCGAATTTCGTGATTTTCTAGCAAAGTTAAAACTTTTTCACCGTATTTCTCATATTTCTCACTAAGAGTTAATATGGAAACTTGATTTGGCATCAACCAAAGTGGGAAATTTCCTCCAGTATGTTCTAGTAAAATTGCAATAAAACGTTCCATACTTCCAAAAGGAGCACGATGTATCATTACAGGTCTGTGTGTTTCATTATCACTTCCTTTATATGATAGTTCAAAACGTTCAGGTAAATTATAATCTACTTGTATAGTTCCTAATTGCCATTGTCTACCTAATGCATCTTTAACCATAAAGTCTAACTTAGGTCCGTAAAAAGCAGCTTCGCCAGTTTCAATAACATAATTTAAGTTTTTATCCTTAGCAGCATTAATAATAGCTTGTTCTGCTTTTTCCCAGTTTTCAAGACTTCCAATATATTTTTCTGGCTTTTCTGGATCACGTAAAGAGACTTGTGCAGTAAAGTTTTCAAATCCTAAAGATCCAAATACATATAATACTAAGTCAATTACGTTTTTAAACTCTTGATCTAATTGATCAGGAGTACAAAAAATATGTGCATCATCTTGAGTAAAACCTCTAACTCTAGTTAAACCATGTAATTCTCCACTTTGTTCATATCTATATACAGTACCAAACTCAGCAAAACGCTTTGGTAAATCTTTATAAGACCATTGCATGCTGTTGTAAATCTCACAGTGATGTGGGCAATTCATTGGTTTTAGTAAAAATTCTTCACCTTCTTTTGGTGTAGTAATAGGTTGGAAGCTGTCTTCACCATATTTGGCATAGTGACCGGAAGTAACATAAAGTTCTTTTTGTCCAATATGCGGAGTAACAACCATTTCATATCCAGCTTTTTTCTGTGCTTCTTTTAAAAAGTTTTCTAAACGCTCACGTAAAGCAGCACCTTTTGGTAGCCATAAAGGTAAACCTTGACCAACTTTTTGAGAAAAAGTAAAAAGTTCTAATTCTTTACCTAGTTTTCTGTGATCACGTTTTTTTGCTTCTTCTAAAAGAGCTAAATACTCTGTTAATTCTTTTTGTTTCGGGAAAGACGTTCCATAAACACGTGTTAATTGCGGTTTATTTTCATCACCTCTCCAGTAAGCACCAGCAACTGACAATATTTTTACAGCTTTAATTATCCCAGTATTAGGGATATGTCCACCACGACATAAGTCAGTAAAAGTAGAATGATCACAAAAAGTGATAGTTCCATCTTCTAAATTTTCAATTAACTCAGTCTTATATTCATTGTCCTTATATAAAGACAAAGCTTCTGCTTTAGTTACAGATCGCATAGCAAACTCATGTTTACCTCTAGCTATCTCTAACATTTTATTTTCAATCGTCTTAAAGTCTTTGTCAGTAATTGTTTTGTCACCAAAATCTACATCATAATAAAACCCATTATCAATAGCAGGTCCTATAGTTAATTTGCTTTTAGGATATAACTCCTCGATAGCTTGAGCTAATACGTGTGCAGAACTATGCCAAAAAGCTTTCTTCCCTTCATCATTAGTCCAAGTGTAAAGTACCAAAGATCCATCCGTTGTCAATTTCGTAGAAGTTTCAACAGTAGTTCCATTAAAACTTGCCGAAATAACATTTCTTGCCAATCCCTCGCTAATACTCTTAGCAACATCCATAGGTGTAGAATCTTTTTCAAAAGATTTCACACTACCATCAGGTAAAGTAATTTTTATCATCAATATCAAATTAGACCACAAATATAATAGGATAATAATAGAATGACAATACAACTAATAAGTAATACTAAATAAAAATAATATAATATTGGCGTTACCCAAAGGGTCGGGCTATCACTACTCGCTTTTTTTTAGCCTATAATTTACTCTATTCAATATAATAGATGTTATAGACTAATTAATAGATCTATTAAAAGAAGCAATGGTAAAAAAAGAGCTCAAACATACCGTTCTATCCCTAACGCGTTGTATATCAGTAAGCAAATTAAATAAAGGCAGCAATACTTGTTTATCAGAAAACTTAAGTTAAAAAAATAATTCAAAAAACATCAGACTCTAACCTGTTAATAATAAAGCATTAAAGGTTTGAGTTAAAATAAAAACAAAAAAAGATTAAGAAAAGGGTTGTGGGAATGAAAAAGGCTTGTATATTTGCACCCCGAAAACGACGTAACGGATGTT
>NZ_JADR01000006.1 GCF_000518485.1 Olleya marilimosa CAM030
ACGCCTGTTTTTTATAAAGTTCAATATAAAATTTTCATGAATCATTTTTTCAATATGTTATTATATACGGTAAAGTAGTTAATACTACATACACCGAAAGATTTAAGGTGATTATAGCGATGGGGCTCACCTCTTACCATTCCGAACAGAGAAGTTAAGCCCATTTGCGCCGATGGTACTGCATTGTGGGAGAGTAGGTCGTCGCCTTTTTAGAGAACCCTTCATATTTATTTATGAAGGGTTTTTTTGTGCCTTAAAATGAAATTGATAGAAATTAGAAGGGTAGAGTCTAGAAGATAAAAAACAAAATTAATAGGCTGCCTTAACAGAAATTATAATGTAAGGTATTTGAAAGAGAAAAAGGGGAGTTATAACTATACTCAAGTAATTAAAAAGTTGTAGCTATAATGTAATTTATTATTCTGTTAGTTTAAGCTTTTGATTGTTCTGGTAGATATACTTATACTATTTAGTTTTATTGCTTTTGAAAAAACTATCTAAGATTGTATTTATACCTTTAAACGCAATAAATACTGCTAATGCACATATTAATATTGCAATTATTAATAGTGGAATGTAGAAATCTTTTTCTTTATTAGTTAATACCAGATATAGTAGTGTAGGACCAATAAACATTAGTAACATTGCTGCAGCCATTTGTTTTATTCCTTTTACAAGAACTTCTTTGTCTGTTGATTTAGTTTCCATAGTTATAATGATTTAAAGCTTTTCTAACGCCTTTATGTTTTTTTAGTAATCTTTCTGCTTCAATATAAGTAATGCTTAATTCTGACATTAACATTTTTATACCTCGATCAACTAACTTATCATTACTTAGTTGCATATCGACCATTTTGTTACCTTTTACTTTACCCAGTTTTATCATCATTGTGGTAGATATCATGTTTAAGACAAGTTTTTGCGCAGTTCCTGCTTTCATGCGTGAACTACCTGTAACAAATTCTGGCCCTACTATAACTTCTACTGGAAACTGTGCTACTTGACTTAATGGGCTATTGCTATTAGACGTAATACACCCTGTTAATATTCCTTCTGAATTACATTTTTTTAATGCTGCTATGACATATGGAGTTGTACCTGATGCAGCTATACCAATTACTACGTCTTTTTCTGTTATGTTATGTTGTGTTAAGTCAGTCCAACCTTGAGTTGTTGAATCCTCTGCAAATTCGACTGCTTCTCTAATTGCTTTATCACCTCCAGCTATGAGCCCTATTACACGGTTATATGATACACCAAAGGTTGGTGGGCACTCTGATGCATCTACAACACCTAAACGACCACTAGTACCTGCTCCCATATAAAAAAGTCTTCCACCTTGTTCCATTTTAATTACAATTTGCTGGACTAATGCTTCAATTTGAGGTATTGCTTTTTGTACCGCTTTTGGTACAGTGTTGTCTTCTATATTAATATTTTTAAGCAAGTCTGTTATTGACATTTTTTCTAAATTATTGTAATTTGAATCTTGCTCTGTTGTTTTTGTAAACTCCATAGTTTATAACTAGTACTGTTTTGCGTTAGTGATTGAGGCATTTGTTGAAGCTCCTCGGAGAGAGCGACTGCCGAAAGCGCGACCCTTGTGGTAACGCCTAATAATTATTCTACAATATAAGTAAATTGATAGGCTTGTGAAACTCTGAAATAACCTAAAGGGAAATTCTCTGGATTGGTTATATTAATACAGTTACCTCTAACGGTTGCTGGTTGTGTTTGAAATGGTCCACCTCCACCATCTGACGTTTGTTGTAGTAATAAATCCATAAATTGATAAAATTGTTGCGAAATTCCATAATTATTTATGGTAACTAAATTTCCTGCTTCTAAATCTTCTTCCGAGTAAAATGCGAAGATTTGATTGCCATCAGTAAATTCGTCATCATAAACTTCTAGTACTGGTATTTGAGGAATGTCCGAAATAAACTCGAAAAAATAGTAATTGTCTATGTTTGCAGGATCTGTGTAAAAGGCTTTTAGTTCTATATCTTCACCAGAAAAACCACCTTCGTTATTTTGCTCGATGTAATCAATTGGTGTTACCGTAGTTAGTACTTCAGTCCCGATATATGTTTGTTCTTGATAAATTATTGTTAGCGTATACTTTTGGTTTATTTGTGGTATAAAGGTGTTTGTTTTATATATCCCTGTGTTTTCTTCTTCTACAAATTCGAAAATATTATTGTTTGTATCTTCTACTAGGACTGTCGCATTGTTTGCAGGAGGAACTTCTTGGTCAAAGAAAGGAGCTGATAAAGTTAATTTTATTTGTTGCTCTGACCCATCTGTTCCTTCAAACCAATTTAAAGATGCTTCGATTACTAATTTTGGGTTTGATGTTGGTACTTTTAAATCTATAACATCTTCACAATTAAAAAGTATAAATGCAATTACTATATATAGTGCTTTTTTCATTTTATTAAAATTTAAAATTTAAAATTATAAGAAATAGAAGGAATAATTCCAAAAATAGACAGTCTTGTTGCTTCATTAGTTCCTGTCATTCTGTTTTCTCCAAAAGTAATTGATGCAGCGTTACGACGATTATAAACATTGTAAAGTCCAAATACCCAATAGCTTTGCCATTTTGATGTTTTATCTGCTTTTGGTGTGTAATTAGCTGATAAATCTAAACGATGGTAGGCAGGTAATCTGTCTTCATTTCTGTTACTATAACTAGGTATGTTTATTCCATTGTAGGTATATTGTCCGTTAGGATATGTAGTTGGTTGTCCTGTTTGAAATAGAAAATTTGCATTAAATTTCCATTTTTTATTCCAGTCATAGCTGGTAGTTAGGGATATATCATGTGTTTTATCATAAGCGGTATTATACCAATTACCATTGTTTATACCTGTTTCATTAGCTGTACGACCAGGTGTTTTTTGCTCCGACTTAGATAGTGTATAAGCTAACCAACCTTTAAAACGTCCTTCATTTTTTCTTAAAAGAATTTCTAGTCCATATGCTCTGGCTTCTCCATTTAAAATAACTTGTTCTATTGCATCATTTGCGATTAGGTCTGCACCATCTATATAATCTATTCTGTTTTGAATTTTTTTATAATATGTTTCGACCTCTAAACTATAATTATCGTCATTAAAACTTCTAAAGTATCCTAAAGCAACTTGATCTAATAGTTGTGGTTTTACATATTTACCACTTGGTGTCCATATATCTAAAGGTGTTGGTGATGATGTATTAGATAATAAATGTAAGTATTGAGTCATACGATTATAACTTGCTTTCACAGAAGAATTATCGTTTAGTTGGTAAGCCAAGGATGCTCTAGGCTCTAGGTTAGCAAAACTTTTAATTACATCTCTTTTGTTAAATGATTCTGAGCCTGTAGGATTTGCTTTTTGATAAATTTGAAAATCATTATTAAATACAACTGCTTGATCATCTTGGTAAGTATTTAATTGATTTTGTCCTAATCTTAAAAAAGAACTAATGCGTAGTCCATAACTTAAATTTAGTTTATCTGATAGTTTATGTTCGGCGTCAATATAAACTGCATTTTCAAAAGCGTATTTATCTGTTAATTTAAATGGGTTTATTCCAGAAGTTGGTGTGGATGGTTTTATATCTCCTGGATTAAATTTGTAGTAAATACTATTTAAACCATATTGAAGTTTGAAGCCATCTGTAACGTAATGTTTAAAATCGTATTTAAAATTAAAGTTTTGAATTCCTGAATTCCAATCAAATTCTACAAAATTAAGTTTTAAACCATAGTAATAATCTGAATAGATGACAGACATGTTAGAAAATAATTTGTCAGAGAATAAATGATTCCATCTAAAATTAACCACTGTATTACCATAAGTATTTTCAAAACTATCCGTAATACTAAAAACATCACGACCAAAATATCCAGAAAGATAAATACTATTATTATCGTTTATATCATAACTTAATTTTGTGTTTAAATCATAGAAATAAGCTTTATTATCTATATCAAAAAGCGGTAAAAATAAATGCGCATAACTACTACGACCTCCAAATAGAAAAGACCCTTTGTCTTTTTTTATTGGTCCCTCTGCAAGAATTCTGCTAGACACAATACCAATTCCACCATTCATATGAAACTCTTTACTGTTTCCTTCTTTTTGATAAATATCTAAAACCGAAGAGACACGTCCACCATAACGTGCAGGAATACCACCTTTATATAATTTAATATCTTTAATAGCATCTGGATTAAATACTGAAAAGAAACCAAATAAGTGCGATGAATTAAATACTGTAGCTTCGTCTAACAAAATAAGATTTTGATCCGCTGCTCCACCACGTACATTAAAACCAGAAGAACCTTCTCCTGCATTAGTAACACCTGGTAAAAGTGTTATTGCTTTTATGACATCTGCTTCGCCAAAAACAACTGGTATGTCTTTTATCGTTGCAGAACTTAGCGCATTAACACTCATTTGAGGTTTTTTAATGTTTAGCTTCTCTACATTTTCAGTAATAATAACTTCGTCTAAATTTTCAAAAGATTCTTCTAAGCTAAAATTTTTGGTAATATTACTGTCTAAAGTTATAGTTTCTGTAATGTCAGAAAATCCTAAATAGGAAACTACAATTTTATAAGTTCCTTTTGGAAGAGTGATAGAGTAGAAGCCATACTCATTAGTGACTGCTCCAGTATTTAATTCTGGAACAATTACATTTACACTTATTAAAGTTTCGTTACTAGCACTTTCAACTATTTTACCACTTAAAGTAAATTTATCTTGTGCAAAAATTAGTGTAGTACTAATTAAAAACAAGATTAAAAAACTGTTTTTTATATTATTCATTGGTTGATTTTGATTAGTAAAAATAACGAAAAGCAACTTTAGATATTCTGTTACATTGTGTTAAACTTTAACTAAATATGGTATTTACTTTTTTAGTACATGTTATACTGTATAAAAATTTAATGTTAATTCTCTAAAACTAAAAAAGCTCCCAAAAGGGAGCTTTTTATATAATTTAAATAATTATTTAGATACTTTTTAATAAGTCATTAAATAATTGAATTGGTCGCATAGCTTTAGCAGTTAACTCTTCATTTGGAGCGTAATAACCTTCAATATCTACAGCAACACCTTGTATATCACTTAATGCAGATACAATCACTTTTTCTTCGGCTTTAAAAGCTAAAGCAACTGGAGCAAATTGTGCTTTTAAAGCAGCATCTTTATCTTGGTTTGCTAATGCTTCTGCCCAATACATTGCTAAGTAAAAGTGGCTTCCTCTGTTATCAATCTCACCAGATTTTCTAGAAGGTCCTTTTTTATTTTCTAATAATTTTTCTGTAGCATCATCCAACGTATCACCTAAAACTTTAGCTTTAGGATTATTATTTACTTGGCTAAAATGCTCTAAAGATACTGCAAGAGCTAAAAATTCTCCTAAACTATCCCAACGTAAATGATTTTCTTCAACAAATTGTTGTACGTGTTTTGGAGCAGATCCACCTGCACCAGTTTCAAATAAACCTCCACCATTCATTAATGGTACAATAGATAACATTTTTGCAGATGTACCTAATTCTAAAATTGGGAATAAATCTGTTAAGTAATCACGTAAAACGTTTCCAGAAACAGAGATTGTATCTTCTCCAGCTTTTACGCGTTTTAAAGTAAACTGTGTTGCTTTAATTGGAGATAAGATATGAAGTTCTAAACCTTCAGTATCATGATCTTTTAAGTATGTATTTACTTTTTTGATTAATTCTGCATCATGCGCTCTGTTTTCGTCTAACCAGAAAACAGCAGGAGTTTGAGAGGCTCTAGCACGAGTAACTGCTAATTTAACCCAGTCTTGGATTGGTGCATCTTTAACTTGACACATTCTCCAGATATCTCCAGCTTCAACATTGTGAGATATTAATACATTTCCATCAGCATCAATAACGTCTACTTTACCGTCCGCATCAATTTCAAACGTTTTGTCATGAGATCCGTATTCTTCAGCTTTTTGAGCCATTAACCCTACGTTAGGAACTGTTCCCATTGTTGTTGGGTCAAACGCTCCGTGTTCTTTACAAAAATCTATAGTTGCGGTATATATTCCTGCATAACTACTATCAGGAATTACGGCTTTAGTATCTTGAGATTTACCATCTGCATTCCACATTTGACCAGAATTTCTGATCATTGCTGGCATTGAGGCATCAATAATTACATCACTTGGTACGTGTAAGTTTGTAATACCTTTATCACTATCCACCATTGCTAAAGCTGGATTAGCTTTGTAAGCAGCATCAATATCTGCAAGAATAGTATTACGTTCAGTTTCTGATAATTCGTTTAGATTGCTTAATAAGTTTCCAAAGCCATTATTAACATCAACACCAATTTTTTCAAAAGTAGCACTGTGTTTAGCAAATACGTCTTTAAAAAATACACGAACAGCGTGACCAAAAATAATAGGGTCAGAGACCTTCATCATGGTAGCTTTCATGTGTAAAGAGAACAGTACACCTTGGTCCTTAGCATCTTTAATTTGAGCTTCTAAAAATTTAAGTAAAGCTTTTTTACTTAATACTGTTCCATCAATAATTTCACCTTTTAATAACCCTAAGTTATCTTTTAAAATGGTTTCATTACCAGACTTATCTGTGTGTACTATTTTTACAGTTGTAGCATCATTTAATGTTACAGATTTCTCGTTATGTGCAAAATCACCTTCAGTCATAGTTGCGACATGTGATTTTGAATCTTTTGACCAAGCTCCCATTGAGTGTGGGTTTTTCTTAGCATAATTTTTTACAGCTTTTGGCGCACGTCTGTCAGAGTTACCTTCACGCAATACTGGATTTACTGCACTACCTTTAATTTTGTCGTAACGTTGTTTGGCATCTTTTTCTTTATCATTTGTTACTTCTTCTGGATAATCAGGTATAGCGTAACCTTTTGCTTGTAACTCTTTAATGGCTGCCTTAAGTTGTGGTACAGAAGCACTAATGTTTGGTAATTTAATAATATTTGCTTCTGGAGTTTTAGCTAACTCTCCTAAGTAAGCTAAATCATCAGATACACGTTGATCTTCTGTTAAAAAATCAGGAAATACTGCTAAAATACGTGCTGCTAATGATATGTCTTTAGTTTCTAATCCTATTCCAGAAGAAGCAGTAAATGCTTTAACGATTGGTAAAAATGAACGCGTTGCTAAAGCTGGAGCTTCATCTGTAATGGTATATATAATTTTTGGTGAATTTGACATAAATGTAAATGTGTATTAGTTTAATTTTAAGCGTCACGAAGATACAAAAAATAGGAGGTTTTTTAAAGCGAAAACGTTTACTTAACAACCCATTTAGTTGTAAAGTAAATTGAAGGTGAGTTTATTGCGGATTTAATAATATATGGATAAAATTTTAAGAAATATGAATTTTATAAGCATCTAATAACCCATGAATTTGGTCTTTTGAAAATTTTGCTCCTTTTATTTTGTTATTTCCAGGGTGAATCGTGTAGTTATAAGAGGTTAAAAAGTTTGCTTGCTCTAGGTTAGTATTAAAAAATACAGCATGACTAAAGTCACAATTGTCAAAAATGCATTTTGTTAAATTCGCTTCTGTAAATTCTGTTTTATCAAACTGGCAATTTGTAAATGTGGTACTAATTAATTTAACTTGATAAAAAGAAGCAAAATTAAGTTGACATTTATCAAAGGTTATTGACATTAATAATTGGTTACAATCATTAAATAAAACCCCTAATAGTTTACAGTTTTTAAAGATTACATCTTTATAAGTGGTGTCTGATGTTTTACTGTTACTTAGGTCACAATCTATAAATTGACAATCTAAAAAGGTTATACTGGATAAATAACAGGCATTAAAATTACAATTTATAAACGTGCAATTGTCGTATTCTGCTTTTTGCAAGTCAGTGACTGTATAATCTTGATTTTTGTATGTTTTATCTGCGATGTATGATGGGTTCATTTTTACTATTTGTAGTAAATATACTTTAAATGACAGTAAAACAAAAGCCATAACATAATAGACTTAACTATTGTTGCTATGGCTTTTTTGAGATAATATTTTGCCGACTTATCTAACTTTCACTAGATCAATCCAAAACTTTCGTTTTACATTTTTTCAGTTCAAGCTAATATTAAATCAATAGTACATTATAAGAGTAACTTTCAAAATGTATTGACCTGTTACTAAATGTACTTAGTAATTGTTTTTCTTGATGTTTACCTTTTAATTAGTTATTTAAAAACTAACTATGATTAATAAACATTGTTTTGTTCAAGTAGTTTTACTTTCGCTGTATTACTTTACTTAAAACTTTCAACTTTACTTTTTAAATCCTGTCAAACAAAACTTATAGGCTAAAGTATCATGATTTTTTAGTTGCACGACTACACCTGCAATTTTCAAAACCTCAAAAAACAAATAAAACTAAATCAAATTCAACATTTAATTGAAACCAATATTACTATTGTTATTAATTGTTTTACTAAATTAAATAATATCTATGGTTATAACAAGTAAATAAGGTATTAGATATCAACTAGTTATGAACCGTAGTTATTAACAAAAGTTAATAACAACAAAAGCCTAACTTAAATAAGTTAGGCTTTTTAATATAACTAAGGTTGAAGAAATTATTTTCTTCTTGCTTCTTTAATTCTAGCTTTCTTACCAGTAAGACCTCTAAAGTAAAAGATTCTAGCACGACGTACTTTACCTTTTTTATTGATTTCAATTTTTTGTAATGCAGGTAAGTTGATTGGGAAGATACGCTCTACACCAATAGTTCCTGACATTTTTCTAATTGTAAACGTCTCAGAAGATCCGCTACCTCTTTTTTGAATTACTACTCCTCTAAAAAACTGAGTACGTACTTTTTCTCCTTCTCTAATTTCATAGTACACAGTAATTGTGTCTCCAGCTGAAAATTCAGGAAAGTCCTTTGTTGTTACAAACTCGTCTTGAACAAATTTTATTAAAGATTCCATCTTTATTTAATTTTAAAATGATTGATTCAGAGCAACATTCACGTTTCTCGCCAGAGGTTAATCCGAAATTGGGTGCAAATATAGTTAAAAAGTAAAAAACAGAAAGTAAAAATGTAAAAAGTTTGTCTATTTTTTTGGATACTTAAAAAACACGTCGTCTATTTATCTAATAAATCTGGTCGTCTGTCTTTAGTACGTTGGTAGGCTTGGTCTTCTCTCCATCTTTCAATATTAGCAGCATGACCACTTAATAAAACTTCGGGTACTTCTAAACCTTTATAAATTCTTGGTTTAGTATAAATTGGTGGCGCTAATAAATTATCCTGAAAACTGTCTGTCAATGCCGAGGTTTCATTACCTAAAACACCAGGAATTAATCTTATTACTGCATCACATAAAACTGCTGCACCTAATTCTCCTCCAGATAGTACATAATCTCCTATAGATATTTCTTTAGTGATAAATAAATCTCTTACACGTTGGTCAACACCTTTATAATGTCCGCAAAGTATAATTATGTTTTCTTTTAAAGAAACTTGGTTAGCTATGCTTTGGTTTAAGGTTTCGCCATCAGGCGTCATATATATAACCTCGTCATAATTACGCGTTTCTTTTAATTTAGAAATGCATTTGTCTATAGGTTCAACCATCATGACCATACCAGCTCCACCACCAAATTGGGTGTCATCAATGGACTTGTAATTATCTGTGGTGTAGTCTCTTAAATTATGAAAATGTACTTCAACCAAATTAGCCTCAATCGCACGCTTTAAAATAGAAGCTTCAAATGGACTTTTAAGTAATTCTGGTAAGACAGTTATAATATCAATTCTCATGGTTTTGCTTTATTGAATGCAAAGATAGATGAAATTCTTTAACTTAAATCTTACTTGATTAACATGAATAAGGTGTTTTGTTATGGTTGTAGTTTTAGTAATTAAGCAATTCCTAACAAAAAACTATGATTATTAATTACAGACTAAGCCCTTTTTATATCAGGTGTTTTAAATAAAGATTGAATAATAAAGGCAATGACCATAACTATAGCACAACCAACAAAGTTTAACCATAAAAAAGGTAGATTAATTATTTCATATTCATTTAAAAAGAATAAACCAATCACTAAAACTTGTGTAATTAAAGCAGCTACAAAAACAGCATTAGCTTTAATTTGCTTAAAGAAAAACGCTAATAAAAATATACCAAGGACATTACCATAAAATATGGAGCCAATAATATTAACTAATTGTATTAGGTTTTCTGCTAGATTGGCGACGCAAGCGACACCAATTGCCATGATTCCCCAAAGTAGTGTAAAACCTCTTGAGGCCTTAACCATTTCTTGGTCAGTCTTAGGTCCAACTCTGTGTTTATATAAATCAATAGTTGTTGTGCTAGCTAGCGCATTAAGCTCTGATGCTGTACTAGACATGGCTGCACTTAAAATAACAGCTAACAATAATCCAATTAAGCCTTTTGGTAAATTATTAAGTATAAAATGTATAAAAACATAATCCTTGTCATTACTTTCAACTTTTAAACCTTCGGCTTCTCCAGCTTTTTTAATTAAATCTCTAGCATGCGCTCTTATGGTATCACTTTTAGCGTTATAACTTGCGATAAGGTCCTGATTAACTTTTCCATCGGTATTTGCTAACTCAGTAATTGTTGCTTTTTTTAGATCAAAAATTTCTTTCTGCTCTAATTGCAACTCAGCATATTGATCTGCAAATTTTGAATTTAATACAACTTCTGTTGCAGTAGGATTAAAATTTATAGGAGCGTCGTTAAATTGGTAAAACACAAATACCATTACACCTACCAACAATATAAAAAATTGCATTGGTACCTTTAGTAATCCGTTAAATATTAATCCTAAACGCATTTCTTTTACAGATTTACCAGACAAATAACGCTGCACTTGACTTTGGTCTGTACCAAAATACGATAGCATTAAAAACGTACCACCAATTAATCCACTCCAGACCGTATATCTATTATTTAAATCGAAAGAAAAATCTAACACCTCCATTTTACCGCTTGCTCCAGCAATATCTAGAGCTTTTTTAAAAGTGATATCATCAGGTAATTGGTTTAATATTAAAATGAAAGCAATAACCATTCCTGTAAAAATCACCACCATTTGGTGTTTTTGAGTCACATTAACTGCTTTTGTACCTCCAGAAACCGTGTAGATTATAACTAATACTCCTATAATAATATTTAGTAAAAGTAGATTCCATCCTAACACTGCAGATAAGATAATAGCAGGAGCAAAAATGGTTATTCCTGCTGCTAGACCACGTTGTATTAAAAATAATACAGCTGTAAGCGTACGTGTTTTACGGTCAAAACGGTTTTCTAAAAACTCGTAAGCAGTGTACACTTTTAGTCTGTGATATAAAGGTATAAAGACCATGCAGATTACAATCATGGCTATTGGTAATCCAAAATAAAACTGCACAAATCCCATTCCAGAGTGAAATGCTTGTCCAGGCGTACTTAAAAAGGTTATAGCACTAGCCTGTGTAGCCATAACAGATAATCCTATGGTCCACCATTTACTGGTACTACCACCTTTTAAATAATCCTGTACGTTTTTACTACCTCTGGTTTGATACGTTCCGTAAATAACAATGGTTAACAGTGTCCCAATTAAGACAATCCAATCTAAAGTTTGCATAATTTAAAACAGTTTAGTTATTAAGTAAAATGCAATAATGTATAGCGCATTTGCAACTAAAAGAATTGTATATAACGGTTTCCATTGGTATTTAGGTTGGTCTTGCATGATTTAGTTTTTTATTCCATTATCATTAGTAATATCTTGTTTACCTATACTTAGCATGTTTGCAAATAATCTGTAAGCACCAGAAACACCAACAGGAAATTCTCTAAAAAAGCTTAATCCAGTATAGATATAGTATCCTTTTCCATGTTTTGCGACTAAAAGACTTCCTGTTTTAGCAGTTTCGTCTTTATCATGCATGGATAGGATAGGAGTGAAGTCTGATGACCATTGGTCAGGAAAATACAATCCACGTTCTTGCGTCCAACCTTCAAAATCTTTAGTAGTTATTTTGTTAGGAAAATTAAGCACCTCGTGATTTGGAGCTAATAAGGTTACTTCTGCATTTTCATCTGTAACTCTATCTCGTGATAATTGTAAATCAAAAGGCGCAATATTATCTACTTTAATACCACGATTGGTATTGTATTGCACAACCATGTTTCCTCCTTTGTCTACAAAATCAAATAAGATCTCTTGTTTAAATTTAAGTGCTTCAACAATATTATAAGCTCTAATACCAACCACTACTGCATCAAAAGCACTTAGAAGTTCTGGTGTGATGTCTTCAGGTTTTAAAATCATAACGTTGTAGCCAATTTGTTGTAAGCTTTCTGGTACTACGTCTCCAGCTCCTTCAATATATGCTATATTTTCGCCACGTTTTTTAATATCTAATCGTACTATTTTACTTTCACTAGGAAGTAATACCGTTTGAAACGGAATATGCTCGTAGTTTATTTCAATTAATTCTTTGGTGTAAGTCTTGTCGCCAATGGTAACTATTGGACTAATTAAACCTTCGCTTTGGTTTTTAGGCGGAATGATTGTAAAAATAAAAGTTTGTTCTTGTCCTTTATTAGCTATAGTTATTTTTTGCTTTTCAGGAAAAACAGACCAACCATTAGGATGCGCAATGGTAATATAACCTTCTAAATTATCTTTTCCAGCTTGAACTGTTACGGGAATTTCTTTTTGTTGGTCATTTTCAAAAATGATAACCTTTTGATTGATTTTTGCCGAAGCTTCTGGAATAATTTCAAATGGTCTATACAATTCACCTTTATCAGGTTTTGAGTAACGATATACTAAATCTTTAGTGACCGTAAACGGAAATCCATTGATATTAAGATGAAAATCTATAGTAATAGCGCGTGGTGTTTCCGGTTTACCAATTAGATTTTTGTCTTCAACTTTATACATGCCTAAGCTACCTTTTTGGTTTAACCAATAAGGCGCAGTTGGTTGTAATGAGTTAGCAATTGTAATTTTTTCTTTTAGTACTTGTTTATCGTTTGCTTTTAATAATTTACCATAATTACTATTAATAGAATTGTTTGATATGGTGTAACTATCTAATTTAATAGTGGCATTGCTTCGGTTTAAGGCTTCAATATCTATATCAATAATTTGACCTGTTGATGCAGTTGGTGTGTTGGCTGAAGCTTCTAAATATAAACCAGCACAAGCTTCTATAATTTTATTAATTTCTTTAATTTTTTGATCTTTCCATTGTGGACTATCAATCGCTAAAATTAATTGTCTAGCTTGTAATAATTGATCTAAATGGGCTGCAGGATTTTCAAAATTAAAATTAGTTTCTACATTTTTTAGAATAGTTTCAATCTGTTCTCCACCTTTTACTCTTGTCCAAGTCGTATTGATACCATCAAAAATATTGGATTTGTCTTTAGGTAAATCGCCTTTTATTAATTCTATATATTCCGTTTGACTTCCTCTTTGGGATAAACGACCAAAACCTTGACATAAATGTTGGCTACTAGCAAGTGCAGCAATTTCGTTGTTAGATACACCTAAAGCAGGATAATAAACACCAATATCAAAGTTTAATAGATTGGTTTTGTCGGCTTCTTCAAATTTTTCTTCGCTACCATAAAACCACCAAGAGGTATTAAAAAACTCGCGTTTTGGTTGCCATGTTCCGTATTGTTTAACTTGTTCAGGATATGCATTTTTATCGTTAGCCAGATCAAAAGCTTCAACACTTAACATCGCAGAACTTGTGTGATGACCATGAGTTGTACCTGGACTTCTGTGGTCAAAACGGTTTATTATAATATCTGGTTTAAATTGTCTGATAGCTAAAACTACATCACTAAGGACTTCGTTTTTATTCCAAATCGCTAATGTTTCGTCTGGATGTTTAGAGTATCCAAAGTCATTAGCTCTTGTAAAACGTTGCTCGCCACCATCTGTACGTCTTGCAGCAAGTAACTCTTGCGTACGGATGACACCTAAAAGTTCTCTTAGCTCTGGACCAATTAAATTTTGTCCACCATCACCTCTAGTTAAAGATAGGTAGGCTGTACGTGCTTTTACATGGTTAGACATGTAAGAGATTAATCGTGTATTTTCATCATCTGGATGTGCAGCTAGATATAAAACTGACCCTAAAAAATTTAGTTTTTTTACTGCTTGATGAATTTCTGAAGCGTTTAATTTTTCTGGTTGTTGTGCTTGTGTAGAAAATGAAAAGCACAGTAAAAATAGGACCGAAGCCAATAATTTTTGCATGATTGTTTTGTCAAATTTGAAACTGTTTCAAATATAAACAAGTCATTAAGGGAATGCAGTATTTTTAGATTTCTTTAACTTTAATTAACAGTTACCACTTAAAGCCATTTTTTACGTTTAAAATAAATGAGCATTCCTATTAAAACAACTAGCATGACAATCCAAACCACATAATAACCATACTTGTATTGTAGTTCTGGCATGTTGGTAAAATTCATCCCGTAAATACCAGCTATAAAAGTTAATGGAATAAATATGGTCGCAATAATAGTTAGTACCTTCATGACTTCGTTCATTTTATTACTAATGGTAGTCATATACATGTCCATTAAACTCCAAATCATTTCGCGGTAAATGTCTATATTTTCTGTCACCTGAATAATATGGTCGTAAACATCCCTAAAGTAATGGGTAGTTTTTTCTTCAATTAAAGGATTGTCACTTTTTTCTACACGATTTATTATTTCGCGTAGCGGAAAAATAGCACGACGTAACTTTAATATTTCGCGTTTTAGATTTTGTATTTGTTGAGAAATTTGCTCTTGCGTCATACCAGTAAAAAGGTCGTCCTCCAAATCTTCTATCTTGTTACCCATTGTCTCTATAATAGCATAATAATGGTCAACAATTGCATCGATTAAAGCGTACATTAAATAGTCTGATCCTTCCTCGCGTACACGTCCTTTTTTTTGTCTTATACGATCCCTAAGACTATCAAAAACATCACCTTCTGCTTCCTGAAAGGTCAATACGTAGTTTTTTCCCATAACAATGCTGACTTGCTCTGAAACAAGTTTTTCGTCTGCATCGTAATACATCATTTTTAAGACTATAAAAAAGTAATCTTTGTACTCGTCAATTTTAGGACGTTGAGAGGTGTTAACTATATCTTCTAAAATTAAAGGATGTAACTTATAATGTTGACCAATTTTTTCAATTTGGTCAATAAAATTAAGTCCGTTAAGATTAAACCACGTTACGGTTTCAGAGTCTTTAAAATTAAAGGCTTCTTCGACTGTATTTAAGTCTGCTTCTTTAAAACTGTCTTCGCTATAATCAAAAGCGTATAAGTGGAGTATTTTATCTTCTTTAGAGCCTGTATAGACTAGTGCTCCAGGAATTTGACCTAAATGTTTTTTGTAATTTTGAGTACGTTTTTTTTGTCTTTTTTTAGCCATAGGTAACGATTAATGCATATCTCCAAAATCCTCGATTGCATCCTTTTGTACTAAAGTTACTGCTTTTTGTAGAATTAAGTTGTTTGGATAGGTAACTAAATCTCCATTATCTTGTCTTAAATGTAACTGAAAGGCTCTAATATCTTCTATTATAGCTTCAATTGGAGCGTCTTTATCATGAATCTTAATTTTGTCTCCAACTTTATATGGAAACGAAAAAAACATGATTATTCCAGAGGTAATATTACTTAGAATGGACCAAATGGCAAATAGCGCAATACCAATAACAGCAAATACAGATGAAAAAATGACTGCAAGATCTTTAAATTCTGCTCCAAAAATATAGGCAATAAATAGGATGAAAATTAAGAAAAGTGTTACTGTTGTATATCGAGAAATTAGTCCAATTCTAGCATCATTAATACCACTTTGTTGTCCTATTTTTTTTATAAAAATTTTAAGGACATATCTAATGATTAGAAATATGACTAATACTATAGATGAAGTGATTAACTCGGATTGTATATTGTCTAAAAACATAGGTGTGTTTAATTAATTGGTAAAGATAGTTTTTATTCTAACCCTAGTGTTTGTCTTAACTCTAAATCCGAGTTACTTTTTTTATTCCAATAGTCTGATTGTAGTGTTTTAATTTTTGTAGCTTTTGTAGTGTTTCCGTTTTGTGTTTCTTCCCAACTTTGAATGGTGTATGGAAAAGAAGGATTGTATTTTATAGTTAACTGACGGTCTAAGTCTTTAATTTTAAGCGTGTATTGTCCTGGCTTGTTTTCCGCGAAAGCGTTATAGGCTTTTAAAGGTTTGTGATTAAGTCTGGTATATTCTAAACTTGGTATAATTTTTATGTTTCCAACAGGTAGACTATTTGGGTCAATGCGCAATTGTGTCCAAATTTGATTTTCTAAAATGTTTTTTTCTAAATTGAAGTTTTGATCTGCTTCTCCCTGAAAATAGGAGTGAGAGGTTACTTGAAATTGCTCGCGATTATTAAGTTGAGTGTAGACATGACCACACCATTCTTGCACAGAAGCACTAACTTTTAAGGCGTGTTGATTATTTGCAACAGGATAAAATGTACTTTGCATAATGCTATAAGGATAAATACCTGTGTTAAATTTTTTGGTAGCATTTAGCTTTAAAACATTAATATTTGATGGGTTATTTTGGTCTGCTTTTACTTGATCGTTTTTTAAAAAAGGTTCGGTTACAAAAACAAGTACTGCTGTCCCTGTTCTGATTTCGCCATATCTAGATTGTTCTAATTGGTAAGATGTAATTTCGGCTTGTCCAGAGTACCAATAGTCATTAAACTGTTTGTTAGTTTTAAAGGCTGGTAATTTTGTTTTTTCTGTAACGGATTCAACTTGATTATAAGTTGTTTTTGTATCTGTTTTAAGTTGCTCTTTACAACTTAAAATTAATAAAGCACTAAATATAAATAAGGACGATTTTAAAAATTGCATAGCTAATTATTTAACTATAAAAATACGACTCTAAAATTCCTCTGCAATAATATTTAACGTTTCGTAAACAAGATGCGTTGGCATACCAACGACATTAAAAAATGAGCCTTCTATGCTTGTTACACCAATTTGACCAATCCATTCTTGGATACCATAGGCTCCAGCTTTGTCTAAGGGAGAATAGGTTTTAATGTAGTGCCAAAGCTCTTCATCTGTAAAGGCTTTAAAGGTTACTTTGGTTACAGCATTAACTGTTTTTTGGAATTTTTTTGTACGTATGCAAACTGAAGTAATAACCTCATGCGTCTCGTTACTTAATGAGCTAAGCATTTCAAATGCTTCGTCGCTAGATTTTGGTTTGCCTAACGCTTTGCTTTTGTGCCAAACAATGGTGTCACTGGTTACTAAAATCTCATGCGCTTTAAGTTCTTCCATAAAAGGAAGCGATTTTAGTTCGGCTAGATAATCGCTTATTTGATAATGCAATAAATGATGAGGATAGACTTCTTTGGTTTTTTTTAGACGTACTTCAAAGTCTAATCCCAAATCTCTGAAAAACTGTTGTCTTCTAGGAGAGCCTGAGGCTAGGATGATGTGTCTGTCTTTAAGTTTTTCCTTTAGCATAATTTATTTTAATATAAATAAGTAAACAATCATGGATAGCATTCCGCTAAGCATAACTAATTTAAGTAGGTTGCTTATTGATTTATATTGTGCTTTAGTTTCGGCAGAAAATAACTTAATGCTTATATAAACCAAAGGACCAATAACAGCGATAATAAAATAGGCAACAGCAACTTGCCTCATGTATAGATAATTAGCTAAATAGTAAATAAGTAATAGTATTAAAAATACAGTTAATCCAAATGCTATGTAACGTGCACGATTTTTACCTAAAACAATAGGTAAGGTTTTAAATTGCATTTTATAATCACCATCTACATCTTGGATATCTTTTACTATTTCTCTTGCTAACGATATTATAAATGCAAAAACAGCATAATCAAATACAACCTCAAACATAGAGGATTGTATAAATTGATTTTGTGTGTTTATGGCAGGAAGAAGCTCAAATATACCAACAATTACAAGGCTTAATCCAACTAACACACTAATTATAATGTTACCAACTAGAACTATTTGTTGTAAGAAGGTAGCATATATATATAGTAGTGCTGCAATAATTACAAAGATTGCAAAAAAGGTGTTTCGGTTAATGAGATTAGATAGGTAAAAGCCTAAAATAACACCAATAACTGTAAATACCATATAATATGTGTAAGCTTTATCTTCTGGTATGTGCTTGCCTATAATTAATTTGTTTGGTTTATTAATACGGTCTGCTTCGACATCATAAATATCATTTATAATGTAGCCACCAGCAGCTATAGTAAGCGTAGATATTACTAACAACGCAAACTGAAAAGCAGTTAAAGTGGTGTTAACGCCAAAAGCCGGAAACATAGCGTATTTAATTAATACTTGTACTAAAGCAATTAGTAGTAAATTTTTAAATCGAATAAGTTGAAGTAGTTTCAATGTGATAATTTTCAGATTGTTTAAGATAATAGTCCTCTTAGCATTGCAATTGCTAAAACAACAATCAAAATTAAGAAGAATGCAGTCAAAAAAGCAACAATTATATTTTTTTGTTTGGCTTGTTTTCTAATTTTATTTTTAATCTGTTGTTTCTCTGCTTTAGAAAGTAGCGATGCAGAAAAGTTAGTCTTAAATTGTTTATGACTTACTGTGTTTAATTGGTTTTTTATATTGGAAAACACAGCTTTTGGATTTTGATTAAATACGGATGCTTGGTTACCAGAACCAATATATCCAAAACCTGTGTTATGTCTTCTTTTAGTGCGCTTCAATAGGTGTTAAAAGGTTTGTGCGTCAAAATCACTATCCCATTTATTTTGTACTTTCATTACCTGCTCAATGACATCACGTACACAACCTTCGCCTCCTAATTTATGAGAGATATATTTTGATACACGTTTAACCTCAGGTACTGCGTCTTGAGGGCAACTTGGCATACCTACTAATTTTAAAACAGGTACATCCGGAATGTCGTCTCCCATGTATAACACGTTTTCTGCTTTTATCTGGTTGTCGTTTAAATACGCTTCAAATTGTACTATTTTTTGATGTGCACCTAAATACACATCCTTAATACCTAAATGATTTAATCGTGTACGTACACCTTCGTTAGTACCACCAGAAATAATACAAACATTATAACCATGATTTAAGGCTTGCTTCATGGCATAACCATCCTTAACATTCATGTGTCTAATCATTTCACCCGAAGTGGTAATGGTAATCATTCCATTAGTTAAGACACCATCTACATCAAAAATAAAGGTGGTGATTTGGTGTAAGTATTCTTTATAGCTTTTATCGTCCATGAGTTTTTTTTATAGATTCAGTCATTAATTTATAGATGTCCTCTTGATGTGGATTATCTAATAATTTTAAATGTCTTTTTATTGTTTTTTTATCGTTTCGTTTTGCTGGTCCTGTTTGTGCCATGTAAGGCGACACCTCTTGTACTTT
Source organism: Olleya marilimosa CAM030 (assembly GCF_000518485.1). GTDB lineage: Bacteria > Bacteroidota > Bacteroidia > Flavobacteriales > Flavobacteriaceae > Olleya > Olleya marilimosa. The sequence goes on from NZ_JADR01000006.1 coordinate 19,524, forward strand.
TCTTGCAGTCTCTGTGATTAATGGTTTTAAAATGTCAAATTCGGCACCATGTTTTTCGGTAATTTCATGAGCAATTCTATAAATTTGATTTGTAAAATTATTTACAAACACAGCAGCTAAATGTAAAGCAGGTCGTTGTTTAGGATTAACTTTGTAGGTTGTACATCCTAAGCTTTGACCTAAGGTTTCTAATATTTTAAAATCTTTTTTTCTAAGTGTTTCAATGCATATTGGTACTGTAGTAAAATCCAAATCAACCCCTTTACTAAATGTTTGTAAAGGATAAAAAACACCTCTGTAATGCTTCATGTCAATGTCGTATAAACTAGCACTTCCGGAAGTGTGCACGACTAATCTTTTTTCAAATGGAAGCGAGGTGGTTAAAGCCTCAATAGCATCGTCACTAACGGCAATTAAATAGACGTCTGCATCTACTAAATCAGAGATGTTATCTGTAATATTTACATCGTTTTTATAAGCTTCAATTGCTTTTTTACTTCTGTTATACCATTGGACAACTTCAATGTTTGAAGTGTTTTTAAACCCTTTATACAGGTGTGTGGCTACATTTCCTGCGCCAAGCAAAACTATTTTAATCATACTGCTAAAATACTAAGAAAATACAGATAAGAAAGGACAAAAAGGTATCTTTGTTTATCATGAAACAAAAAGAAATTACTAACAGAGACGATGTTAAACTTTTAGTAGATCAATTTTATATAAAAGTCAGAGCAGATAGTGTTTTGGGACCAATTTTTAATACTATAATTAAAGATTGGGAGACACATTTAGACCATTTAACTACTTTCTGGGAAACCAGTCTGTTTATTGGTAAAAAGCTAGAGCATAAATATGTAGGCAACCCATTAATTGCGCATGAAAAAGTGGATGCTACTTTGGACCATACAATTACAGAAATGCATTTTGGTATTTGGTTAAATTTATGGTATGCAACGCTTGATCAATTTTTTGAAGGTGAAATTGCAGATAATGCAAAACGTCGTGCCAGAAAGATGGGTACATTTATGTATTTAAAAATTTTTGAAGCAAGACAAAACAAAAAAGATTAATTTTAACACAAGATTTAGATTTTTTTGAGGAATTAAAACCAACAAAAACGATTATCTTTGCACGAGCTAAAAAAGGCCTATTATTATGCAAAATAGAATCGCCAAAATCTTGTTTTCAACACGATTAACCTCTGTCTTATTTATTGTGTTTGCTGTCGCTATGGCAGTTGGTACTATACTAGACAGAAATATGGATACCTCTCCAACACCCTACACACGAAATTTAATCTATAACGCTTGGTGGTTTGAAGCTATTATGGTGTTTTTTATTATCAATTTTTTAGGTAATATTTTTAGATTTAGACTACTCCGTAAAGAAAAATGGGCAACCTTAATATTGCACTTGGCTTTTATCTTAATTATTTTAGGTGCTGGTATAACACGTTATTTTGGTTTTGAAGGTATGATTGCCATTAGAGAAGGAGAAACCGAAAGTGGTTTTTTATCTCAAAAAACATACATTACTGCATATATAGATGGTGATTACATGATTGATGGTGTGCCACAACGTTTACCAGTTGAGGCTGAGGTAGATTTTTCTGGAAGAATGGAAAATAGCTTTAATTATACTGCACACTATAATAATACACCTGTTGAATTTGAATTAACTAACTTTTTTTTAGGAGCTGAAGAGGATATAGTACCTAATGAAGCTGGTGAAAACTATCTAAAAATAGTAGAAGCTAGAGGTAATGGACCACATAACCACTTTTTAAAACAAGGAACAGTAGAAAACATCCATAATTTATTAGTCGCTTTAGACAAACCAACTGAAGGAGCAGTAAATATTACCACTACAGAAAATGGTTTAATGGTACACTCTCCATTTGAGGGAGAATACCTAACTATGGCAACTATGCAACAAGGTAAGCTTGTTAAAGATAGTTTACAACCATTAGTGCTGCGTTCTAGATATGTTATTGGAGATATGCAATTGGTGTTTCCTAAACCAGTTGTAAAAGGAACCTTTGACGTTGTAAAAAAAGCTAGTTTTTTAAAGCAAGATGAAAATGCAGTGGTATTAAATGTATCTGCTAATGGCGAAACTAAAGAGGTTAAATTGTTAGGTAGTCAATGGTCAAACAATAGGTTTAAACAAATAAAAGTTGGAGGTTTGGATATTGCTTTAAAATATGGTTCTAAAGTTTTAGAATTACCTTTTGAGGTCAAACTAAATGATTTTATTGCTGAAAAATATCCTGGAACAGAAAATAATTACTCGTCATACGAAAGTAAAGTAACAGTCATAGACAAGGAGCAAGGCGATTTTGACTTCCATATTTATATGAATAATATTTTAGACCACAGAGGGTATCGTTTTTTTCAAGCCGATTTTGATAAGGATTTAAAAGGAACAATACTATCTGTAAATCACGATTTTTGGGGTACTTGGGTTACTTATGTAGGATACTTTTTATTATATTTTGGTATGATGGCTATCTTATTTGCTAATCACACAAGATTTAGAGACTTGCAAAATGGATTAGAAAAAATTAAGAAGAAAAAAACTAAAATGCTTACCGTAGCACTTTTAAGTTTAAGCTTAATAGGATTTGCACAAGATCAAGAACATACTGAAAACGATGGACATGGTCACCAATCCAATACAATTACAGAAAAACAAAGACCTAGTAAGGCGCAGATAGATTCTATTTTAAAAGTAAATGTAGCTCCAGAAGCGCATGCTAAAAAATTTGGAAGACTAGTTATTCAGGATCTTGATGGTCGTATGATGCCTATCGATACGTATGCATCAGAGTTGGTTAGAAAACTAACTAAGCATGAAGGATATGAAGGTTTGTCATCAGATCAAGTCTTTTTAAGTATTTTAGAAAGTCCAATGTTGTGGTATAATGTACCAATTATATATTTAGCGCCTAAAAAAGCGGATTCTATTAGAGGGATTATTGGATTAGATAAAGATCAAAAGTATGCAGCATTGTTAGACTTTTTTGATGATAATTTTCAGTATAAATTAGATTCGTATTTAGAGGAAGCTTCTGCAGTAAAATCTCAAACAGGAGTACAAAAAGAGTTTATTGAAACCAATCAGCGTATTAACTTATTAAGTAATGCTATTGAAGGACGATCACTTAAAATTTTTCCTGTGCCAGATGACGAAAATAATACTTGGATTTCTCCTTTTGAATATAAAAATGAAGGATACAATCAAAAGATTAAAGATAGTACCTATGGTAGTTTTATAGGTTCTGGTTTTGATTGGTACTTATACACTTTAAATGAAGCTAAAAAAACAGGAGATTTTACTAAATCAGAAAAGCTTTTAGAAGCATTTAAAACTTCGCAACGTAAAGTCGGGACTAGCGTAATGTTAAGTGAGGATAAAATAAATGCAGAGATTTTGTATAATCAATATGATGTATTTAAAAAACTATTTAGTTGGTACATGTATGCTGGGACATTGTTATTTATTTTACTTATTTGGCAAATCTTTAAAAGTAATAATAAGTGGTTAGCCAAAAGTATTACAGTATTTAAGTTTATTATTTTAGGATTGTTTATAGTCCATACATTAGGCTTAATTGCTAGATGGTATATTTCTGGTCATGCTCCATGGAGTGATGCCTATGAGTCTATGATATATGTTGCATGGGCAACTATGTTTTTTGGATTAGCTTTTGGAAGAAAAAGTGATTTAACCTTGGCTTCTACAGCGTTTGTAACAGCAATGATTTTAATGATTGCACACTGGAATTGGATGGATCCAGCAATAGCAAACTTACAGCCAGTATTAAATAGTTACTGGTTAATGATTCACGTAGCTGTAATTGTTGCTAGTTATGGTCCTTTTACTTTAGGAATGATATTGGGTATTGTATCATTAGTCTTAATGTTATTGACTAATAAAGACAATAAAACAAAGATGGATTTAAATATTAAAGAGCTTACCATTATTAATGAAATGGCTTTAACTGTAGGTTTAGTCATGTTAACTATTGGAAATTTTCTTGGTGGACAATGGGCTAATGAGAGTTGGGGAAGATATTGGGGTTGGGACCCTAAAGAAACTTGGGCACTTATCAGTATTATGCTTTACGCATTTGTAATCCATATGCGCTTAGTGCCAGGATTACGTGGTAGATGGTTTTTTAACCTAATGTCTATATTGACTTTTGGAAGTATTTTAATGACCTATTTTGGAGTTAATTTTTACCTTTCAGGATTACATAGTTATGCAAGTGGAGACCAAATAGTAAGCTTTAAGTTTATTGGAATAGCACTTGTTGGAATAGCTGTTTTAGGCGCAGTTTCTTACAGGAAATATGCTAAGTATTATAAAAAGTAATTAAATTAAATTATAAAAAAAACTCACTAGATATAGTGAGTTTTTTTGTTTTAAATAATATGGTTTATTTAATTATATAGTTGTTAAAACTATTTGTTTAACAATAGTTTCTGTTTCTGTTTTAATATGGAGTATAAGATTTTTATCCAAAGTGTTTAAAGGTATATCTATTTTATTGTTGTTTATACTTTGTATAGATTGTACAGTATTTCCCTTGTAGTTGTATATTGTTATGCTTTTGATTGATGCTTCAGTATCAAAACTTAAATTTAATCGGTTACTATTTTCAAAGTAGCTTAGTTTTAATTTCTTTTTTGGTAACACAAGAGTTGGTGTGAAAATTTCATCATTAGTGCCTGAGGCATCAAAGCTGTCAATTGTAACATCAGTTACGTCGTCTGTGTCAATTACAACTTCAGGCTCCATAAAAGCTATGTAAAAACGATCTGTATAATCTCCTGCATCAATAGTACTAACAAAAGGTGTGTCGTTAATATTAGTATACGTGTTAAGTAAAGCGTCAAAGATGTACACATTAATTGTTGTATTAAAGTTTTCTAAACTAGATAAAGTTATAGAAGCTTCTCCAGACACTTCACTATATAGTCCAAAAAGGTATTGACTAGTATTTTGAAACTCGCCTACACCTTGGATTACATATCTATTGGAGTCTATTAACCAATTTAAGTCATTACTAAAAGGAGCGTATACTGCAGCATCGTATCCATAGTCGACACCATCTGTAGCAGCATTGTCTGAAGTAAAGGCTAACACTAGCTCTCTAGAAGCACCATTTGGAGCATTATAGTCTAATCTAATTATTTGTATTCCGCTATTGCTGTTATTTAATGTAGCTAAATTGGTATTAGCTAAAGTAACACTGGTAATTAATAGTAGGGTTATTAGGGTAACTTTTTTCATAATAAGGGATATTAATCAGTTAATAGGTTAAATTCTACGTCCAATATACTGATGCTATTAAAAAACAACTACAAAAAGCTTATTTTTTCGTTGAAATGTAATTTTAATAAATTTGAATGCAGTTTTTATCGATTAAATGCATGTTTATCTAGTTGAAATAACTTCTTTTAGTTTCGAGATTTAATGTTTGTTTTCATTTTAATAATTTATTAACTTGTTGAAAATTATAAATTATATTAATGAACTACATTAAAAACTTTGGCTTAAGTAATATTTTACTATTAATTTTATGTTTAGCAATAATTTTGATTGCCGAATATCTATTTTTAAAAGGTGATCAATTGCATGGTATTTTTATTGGTTTGTGGGCACCAACTCTTTTAGGTGTAATGATATATGTAAAGCTTATAAATAATGGAAGGAAATAGTATAGTAATTTGGTTTTCTGTTATTGTATTTTTTTGTGTCTTTGTATGGGCTTTATTTATGATCAAAGCTTATAATAAAACAACTAAGGATTAAATTAAAATTTACAAATGAAATTTTTAAGAGAGTTTAAGGAGTTTGCTGTAAAAGGCAATATGATGGATATGGCTATTGGTATAATTATAGGTGCATCCTTCAATAAAGTTATTGATGTTTTAGTAAAAAAGGTGTTTTTACCTCCATTGTCATTATTGACTGATGGTTTAAATTTTCAGGACAAACGTTATATTTTAAGAGATGAGATAGTAGATGCTGATGGAGTAATTACAAGCCAAGAAGTAGCAATTTATTATGGCGAGTTGTTTGAAGTTATGTTAGATTTTTTGATAGTAGGATTAACCGTTTTTATTGTTGTAAAGGCCATGAATAGGTTAAGAGATAAATCTCATGACACTAAAAATAAAACCGTTAAAACGCCTAAGGATATTGAGTTATTAGCTAAATTGTCAGACTTAATGGAAGAGCAGAATGCACTTTTAAAAGCTTCAAAAAAATAAATTATGCCTAAGCCTAAAGGTCAAAAAAACACAAAAAACAAAGCCAAACATTCTAAGTTAATGGCTAAAAAGATTAATAAAAAGAAAAAAGAAGAGGCTGCCAGAAAAGAAAGGCTTAAAGCTATTGTGCAAAATCAAATAAATAAAAAAGAATAAATAAAAAGAGCCATTTACTGTGGCTCTTTTTTATTATATTTTAATTAAAGATTTATCAATATTTAAATCATTTAAAATTTTGTTTGTAAAACTATAATGTCCTTTTGTGGTTATTATTTTAAAACGATGATCTTTCATTCTGGTAACCACATCTAATAATCTCCATTTTGTTTTTAATAGTTTAGGTTTTTCACTTTTTAAGCCTAATTCAAAAAAATATTTTTTAGTACGCTTATAAGCTGTAATGTCAGGTGTGATAACTAAGCTGTTTTTCTTTTTAATAAAAGATTTAGGCGATTCATATCCATCCAAATCCGCTTTAATATTTTCATATCCTAAAAACTTTAAATGATTAATAGATTGTTTTAAAATGTCTTCGTGTGCTTCTTTGTCTTGTGCTATCATAATCCATAAGATACAAAAAAAAAGATAGATTTTAGTTAAGGACTAGTTAAAGCTACTTATTTACTTTAATATTAATATGCCTAGTATTATATAGTCAATTATAAAATCAGTAATTTAGTAGTCTTAAAGTGTTAACAAAATGAAATTAGAAAATCAAGGTTTAAATACCATTTGTACACATGTTGGTGAAGTACCAGATGAGCAATTTAAAGGCGCAATATCTCCAATTTATTTATCATCTTCTTACCAATTTATGGATGTAGATGTAAAACGCTACCCAAGGTATTTTAATACTCCCAATCAGGAATATTTAGCAAAAAAAATAGCAGCTTTGGAGCATACTGAAACAGCTATGATATTTGGCTCTGGTATGGCAGCTATAAGCCATATGTTTTTGGCGTTTTTAAAATCAGGAGATCATATTGTGGTCCAAAACACTCTATATGGTGGAACTTCTAATTTTATTAGAGAAGAATTTCCTAAATTAAATATAGAGTTCACTTTTACAAATGGTTATAAAGTTGAAGACTTTGAAGCAGCAATACAGCCTAATACTAAGTTGATTCATATTGAAACACCTTCAAATCCACTGCTAACTATTACAGATATTAAAGCAATAGCCCATTTAGGTAAACAAAAAAATATAGTAACAAGTATAGATAATACATTTGCAAGTCCAGTAAATCAAAACCCAATAGATTTTGGTATTGATTTAGTAATGCACTCGGCAACCAAATATTTTGGAGGACATAGTGATATATGTGCTGGAGCAGTAGCAGGTAGTAAAGATCATTTAGATAAAATCTGGAATGTATCAAAAAATTATGGTGGTAGCCTAAGCGATTTTACGGTTTGGATGTTGGAGCGTAGCATGAAAACTATGGGTTTACGTGTAAAAGCACAAACTAAAAATGCTAATAAATTAGCAAAATGGTTAGATAATCAAGCATTTGTTAAACAGGTATATTATCCAGGCTTAAAAAGTCACCCAGAACATAAGTTAGCAAAATCCCAAATGAAAGGTTTTGGAGCGATGTTATCTTTTGAGTTGATAGATAGTATAAGTTCTGATCAATTCATGAAGCAGTTAAAACTTATTAAAGCATCTATGAGTCTAGCAGGTATAGAAAGTACAATGCTATCTCCAACGCAAACATCACACTCGCTATTAACCCCAGAGCAACGTTTAGAAATTGGTATATCAGACGGACTTATTCGTTTTTCTTTAGGAATAGAAGAAGCTAAAGATTTAAAAGCAGATATTAAGCAAGCAGTGAAAGCAGTACTAAAATAATTAACTAATAACATATTTCAATAATAATATTTTGCATAAAAAAAACAAACATACTGACGATTACGATTTTAATCAGCTATCATTAGTTCACACAGACTTAGAGTCATTTATTTTTACAAATGCTAACAACAAAAAAACTATTGATTTTGCTAACCCTAAAGCAGTAAAAGCTTTAAACACAGCCTTATTAAAATCACATTACGATGTAGCGTTTTGGGACTTTCCTGATCATTTTTTATGTCCTCCAATTCCTGGACGTGTAGATTATATTCATCATGTTTCAGATTTGTTAAACCGCTCTAAACTAACAGAAAATATTACTGTTTTAGACATTGGTACAGGTGCAAATTGTATTTACCCATTATTAGGAAATGCAGAATACAATTGGAGTTTTATTGGTGTGGATAGCAATGATGATGCCTTAAAAGAAGCTCAGAATATTATCGATAAAAACAACTTAAAGGACCAAATTAAACTTAAAAAACAAAATGATAACGCTCATGTATTATCTGGTGTTTTAAGTGAAACTGATAAAGTTACTGTTACCATGTGTAATCCTCCATTTTTTAAAAATGAAGAAGATGCATTAAAAGCAACAACAAGTAAATTAAAAGGACTTGGAAAGCCTACAGACCAAATGGTCCGAAACTTTGCTGGACAAGCACATGAATTATGGTATAAAGGTGGAGAAAAAGCGTTTTTGCATAATTATTTGTATGAAAGCTCTTTGTTAAAAACACAAAGCTATTGGTACACAAGTTTAGTATCAAATAAGGATAATGTAAAAACAATTAACCAATCACTTAAAAAGTTAGGAGCTACAGCTGTCTTAACAATAGGAATGAATATTGGAAATAAAAAAAGTAGAATTGTTGCATGGACATTTTTAGATGAACAACAAAAAGAAGATTGGAATAAAAATTAAGTTATAATGAAAGTAGATATACTAGCATTTGGTGCGCATCCTGATGATGTAGAGTTAGGAGCAGGAGCTACAATAGCAAAAGAAGTAGCTAATGGTAAAACTGTAGCAATTGTAGATTTAACAAAAGGAGAATTAGGCACGCGTGGTACCGAGTTGACCAGAAAGGAAGAAGCGGAAGAGGCTAAAAATATATTAGGAGTTGCTTACAGAGAAAATCTAGGTTTTGCGGATGGTTTTTTTGTTAACGACAAACAACACCAGCTAGAAATTATAAAAATGATACGTAAGTATCAACCAGAAATTATATTGTGTAATGCAATAGATGATAGACACATTGATCACGGAAAAGGGAGTAAGTTAGTTAGTGACGCTTGTTTTTTAAGTGGCTTGATTAAAATCGAAACTAAGCTTGATGGTGTTTCTCAAAAACAATGGAGACCCAAACAAGTGTACCATTATATACAATGGAAAAATATAGAGCCAGATTTTGTGGTAGATGTCTCGGATTACATGGATATTAAAATGAAAAGTGTTTTAGCCTACAAAACACAGTTTTTTGATCCTAATAGTAAGGAGCCGGAAACACCTATATCTAGCAAAAACTTTACAGATAGTATAAAATATAGAGCCAATGATTTAGGTAGGCTAATAAATGTTGAATATGCAGAAGGCTATAATGTAGAACGTTACGTGGCTGTAGAAAGTTTATTTGATTTAAAGTAAAAAAAAATAAAAAAAACGTTTGGAATAACTAGTAAATAATTTACCTTTGCACACGCATTATTAAAAGTGCACAAATGGTGGTTGTAGCTCAGCTGGTTAGAGCGTCGGTTTGTGGTACCGAAAGTCGCCGGTTCGAACCCGGTCTTCCACCCAAAAGCAAAAAGCTTCTCTATTTTTAGAGAAGCTTTTTTTGTGCTTTTTATTTAAGTAATACTTTATGTGTTTAATCTTTATTACTTCTAATTACTTAGGTATTTAATAAAAAAAAGTCCTGTAATTTTACAGGACTTTTTTTAGTTTCTTATTCAGCTTTATCAACGATAATTCTAGATGCTCTATTAGCTAGTTCCCATGCTGTGTAAAACACTAAACGGGTTCTGTTTTCTAATAGGTCGTATTCAATTTTATCTGGTGTATCACTAGGTCTGTGATAGTCATCATGTGTTCCGTTAAAATAAAATATTACAGGAATATTATTTTTTGCAAAATTATAATGATCAGATCTATAGTAAAATCTGTTAGGGTCATTATCGTCATTATATGTATAGTCTAATTCTACTTTAGCATATTTAGTATTAACCTCTTCAGAGATGTTATGTAATTCAGTGCTTAATTTATCACTTCCAATTAAATAAATGTAGTTACGGTCTCCTGTTTTACGCTTAGGATCAACACGACCAATCATATCTATATTTAAGTTAGCTACTGTATTAGCTAATGGAAAAATTGGGTCATTATCTGTATAATGTTGACTTCCTAATAATCCTTTTTCTTCACCTGTTACATTTAAAAATACTATAGATCGTTTTGGACCATGTCCATCATTTTTAGCTTTAGCAAATGCTTCTGCAATTTCTAAGACAGCTACTGTACCAGAACCATCATCATCTGCACCATTATAAACTTCTCCGTCTTTTACACCTTCATGGTCTAAGTGCGCAGAAACGACAATGTACTCATCTGGTTTTTCTGTTCCTCTAATAATAGCAGCAACGTTTTCTGATGATAAATCTTTAGAGTTATTAGTAAAGTCTAAATCAAAATTAGCTTTAACTGTCTTGTTATTAAAAGTTTTGTCAAATTCTTTTACATCTTCGTTAAAAATAGCTTTAACTGTTTCAGTGTTTACTAAAAAGTAAAACATACCGTTATCATTACCAGCTAAAGTCATTCTTCCAGTTGAAGCACCAAACCGCAATGCAGCCATAGCAAATACTTCTGGATTGTAATATAAGACAGCTTTAGCTCCTTTTTTTTCAGCTAAATCACGCTTTAAAGCAAATTCTTGTCTAAAGTTAGACCAGTTTGAAGACTCTTTAGTTCCTGAGATTACATAAGTACCATCACTATTTTTAGGTTCTCCGCTTACAAAAAACACAACTTTGTCCTTAATGTCTACATTGTCGTAGTTAGTATACTTATCGTCTTCTATCCCATAGCCTAAATTTACAATTTCAGTAGCTTTTAACTTGCTTGTTTCCATTGGGTTAATAGAAACAAAGTCTTCTAGGTTTTTTAATGATTTTTCATTGATTGTTAAAGCAACATCTGGTTTTGATTGAATCTTTAAAGGTACTTCTTGAAAATAGTTTCCATCGCTTTTTGCAGCAGGAACACCGTATTTAATGTAATGTTCTTTTAAAAAGTTGACTGCTTTTTTTTGTCCTTCAGCACCAGTTTCTCTACCTTCAAACTCATCTGACGCAAATTGATACAGTGATGTTTTTAGATCTTCTTGGGTGATAGTTTGTCCATAGATACTTGGATCTACAATTTTAGTGCTTGTTTTGCTGCCTTTTTGAGAGCTTCCACAGGCTACAAATAATAAACTTAATGTAGCGATTGAAAATAGTGATTTCATTAAAAATAAATGATTTAAGTAGTTATACTTTCAAAAATACAAGAAAAATTAACTTATTATTAAGTTTACTTTGATTTTAAGATATAATTAGGAAACTGTAAATTGTTACATTTTATAAAAATCGATTTGATTTCTTATATAAATGTTAGGTTTAATAAGTAATCAATGATTTTGGCTTTTAAGATAATAGGGAAAGCTGTTTGTTTTGTGGTATAATATTAATGTAAAAGGATTAAAATTATTTTTTTACACTAAACTGAATAAAGGCTAATAATTAAGTAGTATTAACTTAATTATTAGCCTTTATATTGACTTGTTATAAACTAATTAAAACACATAAAACCAAATAGTTTTGATCTTATGTGTTGACTTAATCAATGATGATTAAATCTTCTAATTCTTCCTTAGCTTCTTCTTGTCTTTGTTGTTCAAGTTGCTTTAACTCTTTAGTATCACCGACTTCTTTAACACTAAAAATAGATTTATAGGTTGCTAGTGCCAAAGCAATTATTGTTATTAAAAAAACAACTTGAATTACATGAGTCGGTTCTTGATTTTTCTTTGATTTTAAAAAGGCTAATAGTCCAAAAGCAAGTGCTAGTATAGCTGGAATAAATGATAATTTATATAATGGCAATACTGAAAGTATTACAGCTAATACAGCAAAAATTAATCCTAAAATTATACTTATTTTTCTCATGTTATTAGTTTTTTAATCCAGTAGCAGATTTTATTTTTAACTCACCACTTCCAACTGCTATTTTAAATTTAGCATAAACTGGTATTTTATTGTCGTCAGCAGTTAACCATAATAGGTTTGCATTGTTTCCTTTTAAAAAGTTATTACCTGCAACGCTAATTGCTAGTTTATAACATTCTTTTTTACCAATTGCTGTATTAATAGTTTCTTTAGCAAGTAAAGTAAAACTAATCTTAGTCATTTTATTGTCAAATAATACAGTAAATGAATCAGAAGCTCCTATTGGTGCTTTGTTAATATCTAAGGTTCTAATTTTATAAATAGTAGAAACAATATCTCTAGTGTTTCCGTTAATTTTTACATTATTATTTTGATCCCAAAAGCCTGTTTTAGTTTTATTAGTCTTTTTTCTAATTAAGCTTTCTACAAGATTTGCTTTATGATTGTATTTGTATTTTACAAACTTGTAGTATCCACCTTCATTAATTTCTCTATTATATAAATATGGTGTAACCGTTCTAGGATTTACATAGCTTTCATATAAATCTCTAATCTTAAAATAACTATCAAAGTCACTATATGTAGTTGCAGTACATTTTAAATGTAATAATGTAGCGCTACTAGTCTTCATTTCGCTAGTTTCCATTTTAACTTCTGCAATATCAGTTAATATTCCAGACATGTTATATGATGCAGCAAATGTTAATTTTTCTCCAGCTTTAAATGCCTTATTATCTTGTGCTTGAGAAAAACTAAAGGCTACAAGTGCTACTATTAATGTTAATTTAAATTTCATAAAATTGTTATTTATTTTTCAAAGATATAACTTAACATTAATTGTGCCGAAATTATTGTACTAATTTAATTTAGTTGTTAAACCTTTTTTAAATCATGCTTCTGTATTGTGCAATTTTGTACTTTTGTATCGTGATAAAAAACGTTTTACATAAATTAGTATCTATTTTAATGGCATTTGTAGTGTTGTTGTCAACACTATCCTTTACTGTTGAAAGTCATTATTGTGGAGAACATTTAGTTGATACAGCAGTTTTTACCAAAGCTAAAAAATGCGGTACAACTGTTGATGCTGACAAAAGTGTAGTTGTAAAAAAATCATGTTGTAAGGATGTTGTAGAAATTATTAAAGGGCAAGACAAACTAAAATTAAATAATTTTAATGATTTAGATGTCGCTAATCAATTCTTGATTACCTCTTTTGTTTATACCTACTTTCAGTTATTTGAGAGTCTTCCAAAACAAATTATTCCTCATAAAAATTATTCTCCACCCAACTTGGTTATAGATTACCAAGTGCTTCACGATGTATATATTATTTGATAAAAGGCTTTAATTATTTCGCTTAAGCGGAAATTTTATTAAAGTTAATTTTATTAAATCATATTATAATGACACACGTTTATACAGTTACAGGTATGACCTGTAGTGGTTGTAAAGCTTCTGTTGAAAAAGCAATACAATCTATAGATTCGGTAACAGATGTTTCAGTTAATTTAGAGCAATCTGAGGCTGTAGTTAGCATGACCGATCATATTTCAATTAAAAAATTACAAGACGCATTATCAGATAAGTTTCAAATTTTTGAAACTAATACGTCTAAAAATCTATTTGATACTATTGATATTCCAGAAAATAATAGTAGTCAATTTAGACAATTATTTCCTTTATTTTTAATATTTGGATACATTACTACAATAGCAATATTACTTAATATTAGAGCTTGGGAAACGTCTAATTTTATGTTAGACTTTATGGGCTTATTTTATTTTGTATTTAGCTTTTTTAAGTTTTTAGACTTAAAAGGATTTTCTGAAAGTTTTAAAATGTACGATCCGTTAGCTAAGGTAGTTCCTATGTATGGTGTCGTTTATCCCTTTATTGAGCTTGGTTTAGGGTTATTGTTTATTACTAGGGTTCAAATTCCGTTAGCTTTAATTATTACTATAATTATATTAGGAATAACAACGTTTGGTGTCACTAAAACATTACTGGACAAAAAGTCTATACAATGTGCTTGTTTAGGGACGACACTAAAATTACCAATGACCAAAGCGACTTTTATAGAAAACACCATTATGATTATAATGGCAGTTTGGATGTTAATTAAAATCTATAATTAATTATGAAAAAATTATTGATATTATTTAGCCTCTTTCCGTTACTATTATTAGGACAAGAAAACTTAAACGGAACCATTTACGACTCCAGTCAGGATAATATTAAACAACCATTATTTGGAGCTAATTTAATTTGGTTGGGTACCAGTATTGGGACTTCAACAGACATAGATGGTAATTTTAGTTTACCATTTGTAGATAGTACTAATAACTTGATAATAAGTTATGTTGGTTTTAAATCAGATACAGTAGTTATAACATCTGCTACACCAATTAAACACGTTTTAACACCAACTAATAATCTGGATGAGGTTGTGGTGCAATCCAGAAAAGTAGCCACATCAAGATCATATTTAAAAGCCCAAAACACATTGTTAGTAAGTAGTGACGAACTTTTAAAGGCAGCTTGTTGTAATTTATCAGAAAGTTTTGAAACTAATCCATCTATTGATGTCAATTTTAGTGATGCTGTAACTGGTACTAAACAAATTAAAATGCTTGGTCTTTCTAGTCCATACATATTAATTGCTACAGAAAATATTCCTGCAATTAGAGGCGCTTCTCAAGCATTTGGGCTAAGTTTTATTCCAGGTACTTGGGTAGAAAGCATTCAGATTACTAAAGGTGCAGGTAGTGTTGTAAATGGATTTGAAAGTATTGCAGGTCAGATTAACGCAGAGCTTGTAAAGCCATCAACAGATAATAAGTTTTTTGTAAATCTTTATGGTGCAAGTAGCACGCGCTTGGAGTTAAACACGCATTTTAATACTAAGATTAATGATAAAATTAGCACAGGCTTGTATTTACATGGAAATACACACCAAGAAAAGCATGATGTAAATAACGATGGCTTTTTAGATATGCCTTTATATAATCAGGTAAATGTCATGAATCGTTGGCAGTATACCAATCCAGAAAAAGGATTAGTTACGTTTGTTAATTTAAGATATTTAGATGATGAAAAACAATCTGGTCAACTAAACTTTAATCCTGATACAGATAGACTAACCACTAATGCTTGGGGAAGCGAGATAGATACCAGGCGTTATGAGGTTTCAGCTAAATTAGGTTATGTAAACCCAGAAATACCTTGGCAAAGTTTAGGTGTTCAATTTGCGTTTAGTAATCATAAACAGGACTCTTATTTTGGTTTAAATGAATATAATATTGAACATACTAGTATATATTCTAACATTATATACAACTCCATAATTGATGACTCTAGGCATAAAATTAAAACTGGTATAAACTATACCTATGATGCTTATAATGAGTTTGCTATTCAGCAAGATTTTGAAAGAACAGAACGCTCTTTTGGTGGGTTTTTTGAATATTCGTTTGATGATTTAGAATACTTTACCATGACTGCAGGTCTGCGTGTAGATACACATAATTTGTTAGGTGAGTTTATTACACCTAGATTACACATGAGGTATTCACCTTGGGGTAAATCAGCTATTAGAGCTTCCGTTGGAAGAGGTAAGCGTAGTGCTAATATTTTTACCGAAAATCAAAATTTATTTGCCTCGTCACGAAATTTTTCAATATTAAATACAAACGGAACTATTTACGGATTAGATCCAGAAATAGCTTGGAATTATGGTGTGTCTTACCTTCAAGGTTTTAATCTATTTGGTAGACCAGCAGATGTAACTTTGGATTTTTATCGTACAGATTTTCAAAATCAAGTGGTCGTAGATTTAGAAAATGCACAAGAGGTTAATTTTTATAATTTAGAAGGAGGCAGCTATGCTAATAGTTTTCAGGCAGAGTTTAACTATAATGTATTTGCGCACTTTAACCTTAGGACTGCTTACAAGTTTTATGACGTTAAAACTCAGTATAAGTCAGGTAAGTTAATAAAACCATTAACACCTAAACATAGATTGTTTGCTAATACATCTTATGAAACCGAAATAAAAAATAACAGTAATTGGAAGTTTGATGCAACATATAACTGGTTAAGTCAACAAAGGTTTCCTTCAACAATAAATAACCCTACACAATATCGCTTAGATGATTATTCTAAATCTGTAGGGACTTTAAACGCACAAATAACAAGAGTTTTTTCTCCAAAATTTGAAGTATATTTAGGAGGAGAAAACATTACAAATGTTAGACAAGATAACCCTATAGTTAGTGCAGACAACCCGTTTGGAACAAGTTTTGATACAAATTATGTATATGGACCAATTTTTGGTAGTATGTATTATGCAGGATTAAGATATAAATTAAAATAAAACCTATATAAAAATGAAAAAACTAGTATTAGTATTAATAATGATTGCATCAACGGTATCTTTTGCACAAGACAAAAACAAAAGAGAAAGTTTAGAAGTTGATGGTGTTTGTATGATGTGTAAATCAAGAATAGAAAAAGCATGTTTTAAAACAAAAGGCGTAAAAAGTGCTGTTTGGAATGTGGATACACATGAGTTAAAATTAATTTTTGACGAAAACAAAACAAACCTTAAAACTATAGAGCAAAACATTTTAGCTGTTGGTCATGATACAAAAACGTTAAAAGCAACAGATGAAGCTTATAATACAGTACATCCTTGTTGTAAATACAGAGATGAAGAGGTTAAAGATGATCACAAAAATGATTAATATTAATTAATTGAAATAAAAAAAACGCCTGCAATTGCAGGCGTTTTTTTATTACTTATTTAGTATAGTATTACTTATTAATTAAACCAAGTAACTCAGTTTCCATCATGACATCAAACATATTAGCTTTAGGATTTACAATCACAGCATTTTTATCAACTATAAAAACTTTATTGACAGGTTTTAAGGATAATAGCTCTATAGCCTTTTCAACGTTTTCAAAATGATATTCATTATTTAAATTAAAGTTGTTACGTTGTAATATTTCAGCTTGCTCGCGACTGCTTAAGGCATTTATAGAAATTGCTATTATATCAAATTCAGGATATTTTTTTTGCAGGTCTTTAGCACGCTCATGCGATACTTTTAAATGGTATCTGTCCATGGTATCCCAAAAATAAATAATAGTAGGTTTATTAATAATATCTTTTAAGTGCTTTGCATCTTCATTTTTGTCAATAACCATTAAATCAGGAATAATCTGACCAGGTTTTAAAAGTTTATAAGAGTTTACTAGTTTAGTAGCTTTAAACTTTTGTTCATTATTTGTGCTTTTGGCTTGAAACGATTTTAGTAACGTATCATAATCATCAACACTTTTTGAAGCATTTATAAACTTAATCATGTTATAATATAACAATCTGTTTTTTATAAAAGTGTCAGACACCTTTTGCTCAATCAACGTTAATTTATCCAAATTATAATCCAAAGATTGGTTGTTATAAGTGTCGTCTTTAGAATGTTTAAAGTGCTCTTGTAAAGCTATATTATTAAAATGAAACCTTAAAAAAGAAACATAAGGTCTATAATCTTTTAGTGTTTCATTGTTGTAATCAATCTCAGATCTAAAGTCAAAAAAGTCACTTGGTAATTTATTAAAAATAGCTTCTTCATTTTCACTGTAATTAATAAATGGATAGGCTTCTTTACTATAATAATAGTTGTAATTTATGTTAGCTTTAGCATAGGTGTTAAAAAGCTTAGTAGTTTTATGTTTTCTATTAAATTTAGATAGTTTTTCAAGTTTAGCATCTCTTATTTTAGAAAGTTTAGTTTCAAATTCCTTTGGCTCTAATTGACTAATTTTTAAAATTTCCTGCTCTTGTTTTTCTGTTTCCAAAAACAAATCCATCAAGTAGTTATTTTCTTTTTCTCCTATACCATTAAAAACTAAAGACTCGTCAAATTCCACAGTATTCACTCTTACCATGATGCTATCTTGTGGTTGTATTAAAAAGGACTGAGACTCTTTACCATCATAAAAACTAAATAAGCCTGGTTCAAAGTCATTAAATGTGTATTTAAAACGATTATTACTATCTAAATAAACCGTATCAATAATCTCTGAAGATTTAAAAATGATAATGTAATTGGTACTTGGATTAATTATTTCGCCACCAAAAAACGCAGTATGGTCCTCTAATGTCTTTTTATCTTTTTTACAAGAAAACATGACGCTAGAGCAAATTAAAAGATATAAAAAGAGTCTTGTATACATATATTAATTAATAAGGGCAAAAAATTTTTACAAACAAAAATATGTTTTGCGAAAGAGTTCTCGTGTTAAGGCGTTGTTAAAACTTATTAAAGACTGAATGTATGTGGCTATTTGATGTTAATTTTCTACTTTTGCACAAAATTAAAATTCAAGATATGTTATCAGTATCAAATTTATCAGTTCAATTCGGTAAGCGTGTGCTTTTTGATGAAGTTAGTACTACTTTTAATAATGGAAATTGTTATGGTATAATAGGAGCCAATGGAGCTGGAAAATCTACATTTTTAAAAATTATTTCTGGACAGATAGAGCCTACTTCAGGTCAAGTACATTTGGAAGCAGGAAAGCGTATGTCGGTTTTAACACAAGACCACAATAAGCATGACGAGGATACAGTGTTAGAAACTATTTTAAAAGGAAATAAAGCGCTTTATAAAATTAAGACAGAAATTGATGCCTTGTACGCTGACTATACAGATGAAAATGCTGAAAGAATAGGAGAGCTGCAAGTCCAATTTGAAGAAATGAATGGTTGGAACGCAGATAGCGATGCTGCAGCAATGCTTTCTAACTTAGGTATTAAAGAAGAGTTTCATTATACATTAATGGGTGACTTAGACGGTAAACAAAAAGTACGTGTGTTATTAGCACAAGCGCTTTTTGGAAATCCTGATGTACTTATTATGGATGAGCCTACCAACGATTTGGATTACGAAACGATTGCTTGGTTAGAAAACTTTTTAGCTAACTATGACAATTGCGTCATAGTTGTATCTCACGATAGACACTTTTTAGATGCTGTTTGTACACATATTAGCGATATTGACTTTGGAAAAATTAATCATTTTTCTGGAAACTATACATTCTGGTATGAGTCGTCACAATTAGCAGCAAGACAACACGCACAGCAAAACAAAAAAGCTGAAGAGAAGAAGAAAGAATTAGAAGATTTTATCCGTCGTTTTTCTGCCAACGTAGCAAAAAGTAAACAAGCTACAAGTAGAAAGAAAATGATTGATAAGCTTAATATAGATGAAATTAGAAGAACCAGTCGTCGTTATCCTGCCATAATTTTTGACAGAGATAGAGAAGCTGGAGATCAAATTTTAAATGTCGAAGGGTTAGCTGCCTCTATCGATGGTGATGTTTTATTTAAAAACGTAGATTTAAATCTTCAAAAAGGAGATAAAGTAGTTGTGTTTTCTAGAGACTCTAGAGCAACAACAGCTTTTTACGAAATTTTAAATAATAACCTAAAAGCTGATGCAGGTAAATTTGATTGGGGAGTTACAACAACACAATCTTACCTTCCATTAGATAATAGTAAGTTTTTTGAAAGCACAGACATGACCTTAGTCGATTGGTTAAGACAATGGGCTCAAACAGAAGAAGAACGTGAAGAGGTACACATTAGAGGTTTTTTAGGGAAAATGATTTTTAGTGGAGAAGAAGCCTTAAAAAAATGTAATGTACTGTCAGGAGGAGAAAAAGTGCGTTGTATGTTATCTAGAATGATGATGACTAGAGCAAACGTTTTACAATTAGACGAACCAACAAACCACTTAGACCTAGAAAGTATTACAGCGTTTAACAATTCGCTTAAAAACTTTAAAGGGACTGTTTTGTTTACAACACATGACCATGAGTTTGCGCAAACAGTTGCTAATAGAGTAGTGGAGTTAACACCAAACGGAGTAATTGATAGATATTCTACGTTTGACGATTATATGCAAGACAAAAAAATAAAAGAACTAAGAGATCAAATGTACGCTCAGTAGTTTTAAAATTTATTTTCATATTTAAAAAGCCTTCAGGATCTCTGAAGGCTTTTTTTATAAGTGTTTATCTGTTTTTTTTGCTTTCTAATTTTAGTTAATCATGTGTTAAATACACAATTTTAAAAACCGACTTTTTAATTCTCTCGTAAATAGACCGAACTTAAAAACCAAAACAATAAAATTATGAAAACAGTAAAATTATCAAAAATCGTATTAGGACTTAGTGTAATGCTTGTAGCTAACTTAGGTTTGGCACAAGATAAAAAAATGATGAAAGAAGACACTAAAATGGTTGGAGGTGCAGCGATGTATCCATCAAAAAACATTGTAGAAAATGCAGTAAATTCTAAAGATCACACAACATTAGTTGCAGCAGTTAAGGCAGCAGAATTAGTTGATGTTTTACAAAGTGAAGGACCTTTTACGGTTTTTGCACCAACAAATGCAGCTTTTGATAAGTTACCAATGGGAACTGTAGATACCTTGTTAAAACCAGAAAACAAAGAACAATTACAAACGGTATTAAAATATCACGTTGTAGCTGGAAAGTGGAACGCTAAAGAAATTTTAACACTAATTGAAAAAGGAGATGGTAAAGCAGTAATTAACACAGTTTCTGGAGGTACGCTAACAGCATGGAAAAAAGGAAAAGACGTTTATGTAACTGATGAAAACGGAAACTCTGCTAAAGTAACTATTGCAGACGTAAATCAATCCAATGGAGTTATACACGTAATTGACACAGTATTATTACCAAAAGCCTAAGTTTATATACTTATTTGAATAGTCTAAAAAAACCTCTTCATTCTTTACAGAATAGAAGAGGTTTTTTTTATGCATTTGTTTCTGCTTTTACAGCTTCAACAATGGATAGTGCTTTACTAAGTTCAGATTCATGAACAAAGACTTCAGGTACTCTTGGTATATCGTGTACAAAACCACCTAGACGACCAGATTCATTTTCGTCTTTAATAATGGGATGTATTCCAATATCCTCTAATCTGGTTTTTATTAATTGTACAATTATAAAGTTGCCTTCAAATACTTTTATATAGTCTGTCATAATTTTGAATTTAAGTTGTTACTTAAATATACAAAAAAATAAGGGAAGTCTAAAGGTGTGTAAAGTTTATAGTTTTGTTAAATTATTTTAAGTTTTTAAATTTAAAATACTTGTATATACTGTAGCCTCCAGATCCAATAAAAGCTATGGCTATTATTAATCTAATAGTGTTAGGGGTTAGATTTTCATTTAAATGCTGGTAAATTCTAAAGACACCATAGGCAATAAACACTATACCTAAAATTAAATTCAAAATATTATTCTTTGGTTGCTCTTGCATAGTTAAATGGTAATAATATTAGACCTGCTTTTTTAATTGAGTGTAGTTATATAATGCATAAATACCATAACCTATAGCAAATACAGCAATAGCTACTCTAAACGTGCTTAATGTTGGGTTGGCATTAAAATGTTGGTATAGTCTAAAGCATCCAAAACCTATTAGTAATAGTCCAGTAAATAAATTATAAAGTTTATTATTTTTTAATGATTCCATATATAGGTTTGTTTATACTTATTTTTCTTTTATGCTGTTTATATATGTGTAAATCGCATATCCACCATAACCAAAAAATACTAATGCAATAATTAGTCTGACTGGGTTAAAAGAAGCTTCATTAAAAAATTGATATAGTCTATAAAATGCATAAGCTAAAAAAACTAGTCCTGATATTAGATAAGATATTTTCTTTTTAAAAATAGACGACATAATTATCTTAATTCTGCACCAAGTTGTTTTTCAAAATTATTTTGCAGTTTATTCATTATCTTATCTACTACTTTATCCGTAAGTGTTTGTCTGTCGTCCATAAATGTAAAACTAACAGCATAGCTCTTTTTACCTTGCGGTAAGTTTTTGCCTTGATATACATCAAACAAATTAACATTTTTAAGTAATTGTTTTTCTGTTTTTTTAGCAATGGCTTGTAAACTGTCAAAGGTTACGTTTTCATCTAATAATAAAGCAAAATCACGTCTTACTTCTGGATATTTAGGTATTGCAGTAAATTTAATTTTATTACGTTTTGCAACTTCTATAATAGTATCCCAATTAAAATCAGCATAAAACACATCTTGTGTGATATCAAAATGCTTAGCTATTTTAGACTTTAATACGCCAAAGTTTACTAATGTGTCACGTCCTATGCTAAGCTGCAAACCTTCGGAAAACACATCATTTGTCGTAGCGTTTTCTTGGTAGCGTGTAATTCCTAAACGTTCTAAAATACTGGCAATAATTCCTTTAAGGTAAAAGAAATTAGTTTTTGCTTGTGGCGCAATTGACCAGCTTTCTTCAGTCTTAAATCCAGTTACAAGTAAGGACAAGTGTTTATACTCTTCTCTTGTACCATTATAATCGTGATAGGTTTTACCAAATTCAAAAAACTTTAAATTGGTTTGACGTCTATTAATATTGTGGCTTAAAGCTTCTAATCCAGAGAATAGTAATGTTTGACGCATAACACCTAAGTCTTGACTTAAAGGATTTAGCATCTCTACATTATGCTCTGTTTTTAAATGGTCTGTTAACTTTAAGTAGTTAGCACTGGTTAATGAGTTTGCCATAATCTCAAACCAACCTTGAGCTGCTAATTGATTACCAATAACGTTTTGTAGTTTATAATCTTCAAACCTAGAGGCATTAGATATTGAGGCATTTAATTTAGAGCTAGTCTCAATATTATTGTAACCGTAGACTCTTAAAATCTCTTCAATAACATCAGCTTCACGTGTTACATCGTTTCTAAAAGCAGGAATAGTTAGACCTAAACCAGTTTCGGTAACACTATTAATTTTGATATCTAGAGAGGTTAGTATGGATTTTATAGTTTCGGTAGGTATTTCTTGACCAATTAGTTTAGTTGCTTTTTCAAAACTTAATCTAACCTGAAAATCTTCAATTTTATTAGGATATATGTCTGCAATATCACTAGTAATTTCTCCTCCAGCAATCTCTTGGATTAGTAATGCAGCACGTTTTAAAGCATATTCGGTAATTTTTGGATCAATACCACGTTCAAATCTAAACGATGCATCGGTGTTTAATCCATGACGTTTTGCAGTTTTACGGACACTTACAGGATTAAAGTAAGCACTTTCTAAAAAGATGTTTGTTGTATGTTCTGTAACTCCACTATCTATACCACCAAAAACACCAGCAATACACATAGGTTTTTCGGTATTACAAATCATTAAATCATCTTCATGTAATTCACGCTCTACACCATCTAAAGTAGTAAATTTGGTACCTGTTGGTAATGTTTTAACTTCCACTTTATTTCCGGTAATTTTACTAGCATCAAAAGCGTGCAAAGGTTGACCTAAATCGTGCAATACGTAGTTTGTAATATCTACTACATTATTAATTGGTGACAAACCAATAGCTTTTAATCTGTTTTGTAACCATTCAGGAGAGGCTTCTATCTTTATACCAGAAATAGTTACACCACAATATCTTGGTGCTAACTCTTTATTTAAGACGTCCACATCAATTTTAAGTGTTCTGCTATCTACATGATATGCACTAACACTAGGTGTAATTAATTCGACATTTATTCCTTTTTGTTGTAATCCAGCTTTTAAGTCACGAGCAGTACCAAAGTGACTCATAGCGTCTGCACGATTAGGTGTTAATCCAATTTCAAAAACCTGATCATTTTCTACATCAAACAAGTCAGCACAAGGTGTACCAACCACAGTGTCTTCAGGTAAAACTAAAATTCCGTCATGGGATTTTCCTAGACCTAATTCATCTTCAGCACAAATCATTCCGTGACTTTCCTCACCTCTAATTTTACCTTTTTTAATGGTCCAAGCTTCTCCATCTTCAGTATATAAAGTGGTTCCGATAGTTGCAACAGGTACTTTTTGTCCAGCAGCAACGTTTGGTGCGCCACATACAATTTGTACTGGCTGGTCTTGTCCTATGTTTACAGTGGTTACTTTTAGTTTGTCAGCATTACTATGTTGCACGCAAGTTAAAACCTCACCAACAACAACCCCTTCTAATCCTCCTTTTACACTTTGGTATAGGTCTAAGCCTTCAACTTCTAGACCTAAATCTGTAAGTAATTCGCTAGTTTGTTCAGGAGTCCAATCAATTTTTATAAATTGTTTAATCCAGTTGTAAGAAATCTTCATTTGTATACTAATTAAGTGCACAAATATAACAATACTTAGTAGTTTTAAGGATTTAAAAAACAGCTTTTATTTCAATTTTAAAGCAATTTTTTCGGACCTTTTGTTGATTAAGATAAATGTTAGGGTTTTAGAACGAAAAACACTGCATTTTATCCATGATTTATATAAAACTGATAAAATTAAAAATCTAATTAAGCTTTAATTAACGTATATTAGATTGATATTAATCATTAAAACCAAAAAAAATGAAGACTATTTTTAAAATAGCATTACTTATCGTGTTATTTTCTGTTACTTCTTGCAGAGACTCTAAAAAAGATGACGCAGCAGTTAAAGCTACTGAGCAAATTGAAACTATTGAAGTTGAAACAGATAGCTTAGTAAACGACTTAGAGCTTGAGGCAAACGAATTAGAAAAGGAATTAAATGAACTTGAAAACCTATAATAGCATGAAACATTTAAAGATTATATTAGTTTGTACAGGATTATTTTTACTAAGTAATCAACAAACTTTGACAGCACAAGTAAATAGTGAAACTGAGCTAGCAAAAAAGGCTGGACAGAGAAAAGCTGAAATGAAAGCTGAAAAAGAGCAAATGAAAGCGCAAATGAAAGACAAAAAAGAAGCGCTTAAGGATAATATGAAGGAAAAGCAAAGCGAGCTTAAAGAGATGCAGGCTAAAAAAGGCGAAATGAATGCAGAAATGCAGGAGGAAAGAGCTGAAATGAAAGCTAAAATGCAAAATGCAACTAGTGATGAAAAAGTGGCATTAAAAGCACAAATGAAAGAAAAAATGAGTGCTAAACGTATGGATATGGCACAAAAACGTGAAGAGCTTAAGGCTAAACGTGAAGCGTTTAAAGGTGATAAAGAAGCTTATAAAACTGAGCGTATCGAAGCTGTTAAGTCAAGACTGACGTCTTATGACAGTAAAATAGATGCTAGTGACCAATTAGTAACTAAAGGTCAGGACAGATTAGCAGCTGCTAAAGCGCAATTAGAGAAGCAAAAAGCAGAAGGAACTATTACAGATGAGGAAATTAGCAAACGTGAAATGACATTTAAAAGAATAGAGGAAAAGCTAAAAAAGCATGAAATTGCTATTGAAAGAACTAAAACTAGAATTCAAAATAATAAAGAAAAGTTAGTCGAACTTGAAAAAGTGGAAACTGCTGAAGAGTAAAAAATAGATAATTTTATATTTTAAAAAGACATTGTTAACGCAATGTCTTTTTAATTGTAAGTATTTTGTTGTTATTTCGAATAATATAATAAATAAACCATCAAATTATGCGTCAACTTTTAGTTATACTGATACTTTTTAGTGTATTATCATGTCAAAACAACGATACCGAATTTTTAACCTTTGGGAATTATCGTGGCGAATTAAAAGTTAGCGACACTCAAAAGTTACCTTTTGCATTTAATGTCAAGGATGCAAATACGTTAGAAATTTATAATGCAGACGAGGTAATTACTGTGGATGAGATAACGTATAAAAACGACTCAGTTTACATTAAATTGCCAGTGTTTGAAGGATTGTTAATTGCAAAAATTAAAGACCAAACCCTAAATGGTCGTTTTGTGGTGGAAGAAAAAGGTCGTGAGCAAGCTTTTACTGCTTACAAAAGCCAAACTAGGTTTGACAATACCGCAAAAGCAGAAAAGAATATAACAGGTGAATGGGAAACCGTTTTTAGTCCAAATTCCGAAGCTGATAAGTATGTTGCTAAAGGAATTTTTAAACAAAAAGAGAATATAGTAACAGGAACCTTTCTAACCGAAACTGGTGATTATCGCTATTTAGAAGGAGTAATTAATGGTGATCAATTACAATTATCAACCTTTGATGGTGCGCATGCCTTTTTGTTTACAGGAACTGTTACAGATAGTACAATTAGTGGTCAGTTTTACTCTGGTAACCACTGGAAAGAGCCATTTTTTGCTAAACGTAATGCTAATTACCAATTAGCAAGTGCTAATAATTTAACCTATTTAAAAGATGGTTATGATACTTTGGCATTTAGTTTTCCAGATGCAGATGGTAAATTAGTATCATTAACAGATGATCGTTTTAAAAATAAAGTTGTAGTAGTGCAAATCATGGGTACATGGTGTCCTAATTGTTTAGACGAAAGTAAATTTTATACTCAATATTATAATGCAAATAAAGATAAGGATGTTCAATTTGTAGCTTTAGCATTTGAGTATGCTAAGACTGAAGCTAAAGCCTTTAGTTTTATAAATAGATTAAAGGATAGACTTGATATTACTTATCCAATACTATTAGCTCAAACTGGATCTACTAGTAAGTCAGAAGCTAACCAAAAACTGCCCATGTTAAATCACGTGTTGAGTTATCCAACCTCTATATTTATTGATAAAACTGGTAAAGTGCGTAAAATACACACAGGATTTAATGGTCCTGCAACAGGCGAAAAATACACCGAGTTTGAAACTGAGTTTAACGCTTTTATGACCATGTTATTGTCAGAATAGAAAGGATGCTTTAAAATTTGGTTAAGTAATAGAATCAAGCGTTAATCTGCCTTCTTAAGTCTGTTAATAAAACCAATAGCCCAATCATTAATTCTGGGTCCAAAGCACTCTAAAATAGCATCGACGCCAACCACACTGCCTTTAGCTAGTCTGCCTAAAATAGCAATATGTAATGCTTTAGATTTAGAAACAACTATTCCATTGGTATTAGTATCTATACCTAAATCGGTATGTATAGGCTTTATAATGTTATCTTTTAATAGATTGACTACTAATGGTGTTGTGACTTTTAAAAGTTCTGGACTGTCCAACACAGAGTTTATCATAATATCTACGTCTTGTTCCTGATGGTCTTTGCGTAAGGTCCATCCGTTTGAATTTGTAATGATATCAGGATTATTAACGTAGTTTAAATCCAAAGTTCCTGCTAAGCTTAAAGCTAATAATTGTTGTATGCTCTCTATTGGTGGACCAAAAGCATAACGTTTCATGCGTTCGTCTAAATTTATTACAGCCTTTACATTTGGACTTGATAATTTGCAATGAGACATAACTTTATAAAGTATAGGCTCGCAGTGTCTCCAAACTTGTCCTAAGCAATAGTCTAGGCTTATTGGTTTTTGGGCTGTAGCCATATCTATAAAAGCTTGTAATAGGATTTCTGGAGCATTTTTATTAGACAGAATTAATTGATGTTCAAAATTATCATCTTGCAAATACGCTGTAATTATTTGTTTTAATGTAGTTACATCATAAGTATGTGGATAGGCTTTATTTTGTAATGCAATAAATTGATTGGCAGTAATTGTAGCCATAGCTTCAATGACAAATAGATTGCCTTGAGTGTAATCAGGTGTTTTTGCAATGCTACTTATTTCGGATTCAAATGCTAAAAGTTGAGCGTCATTAGGTGTGAATAATTGGTCTACTTTAGGGTTTAACGGTTTTGGTGCCATAGGTAACCCATCTAGTGAAAAAGGAATGATTACTAATGGTGTACTACCTTTTGTATAACGCATACTATGCGTTTTATTATCTATTACAGTAAAATAACCACCATTAGCTTCGCATAATGCTCTAGTTGCATCTATCATTGCTAAACCAAAACCTCTAATGCCTACTTGATGAGCCTTATGTTTAAAATCGGTTTTTAAAAGGTTATTAATAGGATAGGTATTGGTGTGTAAAACAATATTTTCATTGTTTTTGGCATGCGTTTTCCAATCTTGTAGTTGGTCAGATAATTTAGTGTCCTGATGTCCAATGGTTAAAAGGACCTCATTAGCGTTGTATATTTTATTATTAGATGTAGTTATGTAGAAATGTGATTTGTCGTATGTTACTTTGTAAACGGTTTCGTTGACTACTGTTAGCCAAAGATTTTTTATTAATGGGTTGGCAATGGATTGATAACGTTGACTAAGGTATTGACCCATTTTTGAGCGTTTAGGAAACACCTCGTGGTTGCTATTTTTAATATCACTTATACTTTTGCCAATCCAGTCATGATAGGATTTAAACCCAGGAATAGTAACATTACCAATGGTTATCTCAGGACGCGCACTTATAGTCAAAGCACGTTCTGATATGTTTAACCAATTAGTGTCAGGCTGATTGGTATTATATATTTGACCAGAGCCTAAGGTTTTAGCTTGTTCAAAAATTATAATTGTTGGAGGTGTGTCTATGTTTGCTTTAAAAAGATTAACATAAAGGTGTTCTAAAGCAGAAAGACCTCTGGGACCACAACCAATAATTGCAAGATTTTTGTTTGTTTTGTGCAACATAAATGATTAGTTTTTAAATAGTAAAATCTTGGAATTAATGGTTTGAAAAAAAGCTAAGTTATACTAGGTTTAGCCATGTATACTTTCGCTTTTTCCGTAGCTTTTTATAAGTTCGCCTTCAAACTCAACTAATTCTTTCCAACGTTGATCAACATCAATATCTTGACCATACTTTCTAGCAAATGTGATAAATGTTGTGTAATGACCAGCTTCACTAACCATTAAATCATAGTAAAATTTAGATAGCTCTTTGTCGTTTATGCGTTCTGACAATAGTTTAAAACGCTCGCAACTACGTGCTTCAATCATTGCAGAAAATAATAAACGATCAACCATAGATTGTAATCTACTTCCGCCTTTGTTCATAAACTTGTACAGCTCGTTAACATAATGGTCTTTACGCTCGCGACCTAAAGTGTAACCACGTTTTTTAATGATTTCGTGTACCATTTGGAAGTGTTCTAATTCTTCTTTTGCCAATTCTAAAAGCTCTGTTACTAAATCAACTTTTTCAGAGTTATGTGTTATAATGGTAATGGCATTGGTAGCAGCTTTTTGCTCACACCAAGCGTGATCTGTTAGGATTTCTTCTATGTTAGACTCTGCAATTGTAACCCAACGTGGATCGGTTTCAAGTTTTAGGTGAAGCATGATTATGGCTAATTTTTCGGTTTTTACTTATCTTATTTTAAGTTTAACAAAGATAATTATAATTTATACTTTTAAGGTAATGTCACTTAAGTTGATTAGTGTTGTGTAGGTTTGGTTGTGTCTTAGTTGCTTAGAGTGATTTGTGAAACATGAGCAAATTGTATCAAAAAGTATTTAATATTAATTAATTTCCGCTTTAAGCGAATTAAAAACATGCATTGCGCTTGTAACAGCAGCTTCCATTTTACCTGAAAACAAAGGGCTTGTTTCCGCTCCAGCGATAAAAAGTTTTTTGTTTAAATAAGGCGTTTTGTATACAGGATGACCATTATTTTGTTGAGGCATTACAAAGTTGTCAGTAGTATTTGTGGTGTGCTTTTGGTTTTTCCAAACGCATTCTTCATAACTTAAATATTCTAATGCGATGTCGCCATAATAACTTGTTAATTGTTCTAAAGCTAATTGTTTACGCTTTGCTTGGTCTAAATCTGCCATATTAGCACTCATAAAACCACTTAAAGCGTACAAGGAATGCTTGGCATTAGAATGGTCGTAAAACTCTTGTATTGATCCAGAATTAGCATAAATCGTTCCGCTGCTTTGAGGATGTTTCCAGAAGGGTGTTTTGTAAGTAAAACCAACTCTAATGGAGTTGTGCATCCAAGTATGTGTTTTAGATAAGACGTCGGTAATTACACTAGGTAATTTTGGAGTAACACTAATGTTTTGATTAAACAAAGCAGGAGGTAAGGTTGATACAACATATTTTGAATAGAAGGTTTGCTTATTAGTTTGTACTTCTAGATTTTCAGCTTTAAGCTGAATAGAGACAGCGTTTGTATTGGTTTGAATAGTTGTGTGGTCTAATTGATTTTTTAGTGTTTCAATTAGCGTTTGTGTTCCGTTTTTAATGCGATAACTAACCGAATCATTATTTGGTAAAGACACCAGTTGAGGTTGTTTGGTGGGATTTGGTTGGTAAATTGCGGTCTTTCCGTAATACTGTTCAAAAACCTCAATATTCAACGCTTTTAGTAGGTTTAGAACATTAGTTTGTTGAGGTACAAGCCATGTAGCACCAAGATCTACAGGAGCTTCGTTAGTATTGCGTCTAGTAATAATACGTCCACCAATGCGGTTATTGGCTTCAATAATAGTGGTCTTTATATTTAAGTCTTTAAGTAAATAGGCTAGTGTTAAGCCAGTTAATCCAGCTCCAATAATAAGTACGTCTGTGTTTTGGGTGGTCATAGCTTAGCTAATGTAGTTCCAGATGTTTTTGTATTTACTCATTTGTCGGTAAGTCTCAAGTATTATGGCATTATCTGGGCTGCTTAGGCTTGGGTCTTTGGTTAAAAGGTCTTTTGCCCAATAACGTGCGTGTTGCAAAATGTTGTTATCTTTTACAATATCTGCAATGCGTAAATTTAATATTCCACTTTGTTGGGTTCCCATAATATCTCCAGGTCCACGTAATCGTAAATCTACTTCTGCAATCTCAAAACCATCATTTGTGCTGGTCATGGTTTGTATGCGTGTTTTGCTATTTTCTGACAATTTATGACTGGTCATTAGGATGCAATAACTTTGCTCTGCACCACGTCCAACACGACCTCTAAGTTGGTGTAATTGTGCTAGGCCAAAACGCTCTGCACTTTCAATTACCATGACGGAAGCATTAGGTACATTTACACCAACTTCTATAACCGTTGTTGCGACCATAATTTGAGTTTCTCCTTTAACAAATCGTTGCATTTCAAACTCCTTATCTGCAGGTTTCATTTTACCATGAACGATGGAAATTTGATACTCTGGCATCGGGAAATCTCGCACCAAACTTTCGTACCCATCCATTAAATCTTTGTAGTCCATTTGAGCGCTTTCTTGGATCAAAGGATAGACAATATAAACCTGTCTTTTTTTTGCAATTTCGTCACGAATAAAACGGAAAACTTTTAGTCGATTTGAGTCGTATCTGTGGACCGTTTTTATGGGTTGTCTTCCTGGTGGTAATTCGTCAATTATGGAGATGTCTAAATCGCCATAAACAGACATCGCTAATGTCCTTGGAATTGGAGTTGCAGTCATGACCAAAACGTGAGGAGGAAGGGTGTTTTTTTTCCAAAGTTTAGAACGTTGCTTAACTCCAAAACGATGTTGCTCGTCAATAATTGCAAGTCCTAAATTTTTAAATTTAACCTTGTCTTCTAATACAGCATGTGTGCCAATTAGGATGTCTAATTCGCCACTTTCTAGCATTTTATGTATCTCTCTACGTTCTGAAGTTTTACTTGAACCTGTAAGCAGTTTTATGCTGATTTCTAAACCATTAAATAGCTCTAATAAACCATTATAGTGTTGTACTGACAAAATTTCAGTAGGCGCCATTAAACAAGCTTGAAAACCGTTGTCAAGTGCCATTAACATTGACATTAGCGCAACTATTGTTTTTCCGGAACCAACATCACCTTGTAAAAGACGATTCATTTGGGCATTACTACCTAAATCTGACCTAATTTCTTTAAGCACTCGTTTTTGGGCATTGGTTAATTCAAACGGTAAATGGTTTTTGAAAAACGTATTAAAATGTGTTCCGACGGTTGTAAATGGAAACCCTTTTATTTTAGTTTTATGAATTAAATTTTTTAGAATTAATTGTAATTGTATGTAAAATAATTCTTCAAATTTTAGTCTAAATTCTGCCTTAGAAAGTGCTTCTTGATCCTTCGGAAAATGAACATTTAAAAGCGCTTCAGATTTTGAAATTAATTTGTTTTCTGAGAGTAATTTTTTGGACAAAGTTTCAGCAAATCTTCCCTTAGTTTCAAGGAACAAATTTTGCATGATTTTTGTCATCACACGATTTGTAATTCCTTTGTTGGATAACTTCTCTGTGGAAGGATAAATGGCTTGCATCGCACTGCGTAAATTTGCCTGATGTTCGGTCAACAATTCGATGTCTGGATGAGGCATATTATACTTGTTTGCAAACAAGTTTGTTTTTCCAAAAATGACGTAAGGTGTATTTAGTTTTAAACCTTCTTTAATCCATTTTTGACCTCTAAACCAAACCAATTCCATAGTGCCAGTTTCGTCCTTAAAAGTGGCAACTAGTCGCTTGCCTCTTTTCTGGGCAATCTCTTCAAATTTTGTGATTTTACCAATAATTTGTACCTCTGCAGCGTTTGGTAATAATTGGTTGATTTTGTAATATTTTGTACGATCTAAATATCTGTTTGGAAACAGATTTATTAAATCTTGATAGGTATGAATACCCAACTCCTTGCGCAACAAATCTGCTCGATTTGGTCCGACGCCTTTTAGGTAATCTATTGGAGTTTGTAAATTAGTACTCATAAACAACGAAATTAATGTATTTTGATTTAAAGTGAAAGTTAATTTGATTTGCTTTGCGTGTTATAGTTATTGCGTATCGTCACTATGAGTGATTTGTGAGGTACGAGCAAATAGTATCGAGAAGCGCCAAGAGTAGGGTTTGGTTCTCGATACACTTCTCCTGAGGTAGAAGCACTCGAACTGACGAGATGTGCTTAATGTTATGTGTATTTAACTACGCTTCGTCACTATGAGTGATTTGTGAGGAACGAGCTAATTGTATCGATAAGCGTTAAGAGTAGGGTTTGGTTTTCGATACACTTCTCATTTCGTTAAGACACTCGAACTGATGATATTTTAAAAAAAAAAGGCAACATCAACAACTAATGCTATTATCACTAAGCAGCTCTCATCTTTTTGTAAAGCGAATAATGAATTTTGTTTTCCCTGTAAAGGAAATCAAAAGAAAGAGGAGTTAACACATCACAAAAAATTGTATTTTGGTCTAATCCTTGTTTAAATCTATTTATGAGATACTTTTTAGTACTATTTATTACGTTTTTAAGTCTTTCCGCGAAAGCGCAACAAACTGAAATTGTCGATTTTACTTCAGTTTATGCCGAATTAGATTTACGTACAAATCAATCGCATCAAGTTGTTGCTTCTGTTGATTATACATTTGATATTTTAAAATCAACAGACTCTATTTATTTGGACGCCAAAGGTGTTATGGTGGATTATTCGTCATTAAACTCTAAAACAATCAAAGTTTATAATGATGGCAACAAGCTTTGGATTAAAAGCGAGTTTAAACCATCCAAAAACAATAAGCTAAAATTACAATATAAAGTTAACCCAAAAAAGGCTATGTACTTTGTGGATAAAGCTACTTCATATCAAATTTGGACACAAGGTCAAGGAAAATACACAAGTCATTGGTTGCCTAGTATTGATGATATGAATGATAAGATTGTATTTGATTTATCTATAGCAGCAGATAAAGATTATCAGGTTATTGCTAATGGTGTTCATAATGCTGAGTTATCACAAAAGGAGGCTAATTTATGGTTTTATAAAATGCAAAAACCTATGTCAAGTTATCTTGTGGCATTAGCAATAGGGAAATATGATAAACGGGTTTTCACTTCTAAAAGCGGAATACCAATCGAACTATATTACTATCCTGAAGACTCGCTTAAGGTAGAGCCAACCTACCGTTACACAAAACAATTATTTGATTTTTTAGAAGACGAAATTGGTGTGCCTTATCCTTGGCAGAATTATAAACAAGTACCTGTTAAGGACTTTTTGTATTCTGGCATGGAAAATACCAGTTGTACCATTTTTAGTGATGACTTTATGGTCGATGACATTAGTTTTGTCGATAAAAATTATGTTAATGTTAATGCACATGAGTTAGCACACCAATGGTTTGGAGATTTAGTTACAGAAACCTCTGGAACTCACCATTGGTTACAAGAGGGATTTGCGACGTATTACGCACTTTTAGCAGAGCGTGATGTGTTTGGAGACGATTATTACTATTGGAGGCTTTATGAGTACGCACAAGAGCTTATTACGCAAGAAAATGCAGGAGAAGGAACAAAGTTATTAGATCCTAAATCTAGTAGTACCACGTTTTATAAAAAAGGAGCTTGGGTTTTGCATATGTTAAAAGAACAAGTAGGAGAGCAGGCTTTTAAAAAAGCGATTAAAAACTACCTAGAGGCTTTTGCATTTAAAAATGTGGAAACTAATAATTTTATTAATGAAGTTGAAAAAGCTTCAGGTAAGGACTTAACAGTGTTTGTAAATACATGGTTATTATCCAAGACGTTGCCTTATGATGCTATGATAAGGCATTTAAAATCGGAGTCGGATGCTGTTAATGGATGTTTACAAATTGATTGTGAGGTGTATGCTTCTAAATGTTCAGAGTATTTAACATCTTATTTGTTTGATAACTCTAAAATTAAGGTGGTTAGTCAAATGCCAAATAAAATTCAGGCTAAGGATTTTGAAAATTCTGTAAAAGTTAGGCAGGCTATCGCACAACATGTTCGCAAAATTCCGTTGGCATTACAATCTGAATACGAATCTTTGTTACAAGATGAATCCTATACAACTATTGAAGCTGCACTGTATAATCTTTGGGCAAATTTTCCGCGAAAGCGAAACTTGTATTTAGAGCAAACTAAAACTGTTTATGGGTTTAATAATTATAACGTTAGGATACTTTGGTTAGTGTTGGCAATGGTTACGCCAGATTATAAGCCAAACAATACCGAAGCATTTTATAACGAATTAGTGCAATACACAGATTACAAAAACAGTTTTACATTAAGGCAAAATGCATTTGAAGCTTTAGCTAGTTTAAATCTGTTTAATGAAAAAGCATTGGTTAATTTAATAGAAGCATCAACTCATCATAATTGGAGATTTAAAAGTTTTGCTAAACAACTTTTAGAATTGTTATCTGAAAATGAAAAATATAAATCTATAATTAGTAATTTGCAGGATAACCAAAAACAATAATTTGAAAGCATTAGTTATATCTGGAGGAGGAAGTAAAGGTGCATTTGCAGGTGGCGTTGCACAACATTTGATAGAACAAGAAGGTAAAAAGTACGATATGTTTTTGGGTACATCTACTGGAAGTTTACTAATTCCGCATTTAGCAACCGGAAACATTGGAAAGCTATATGATATTTACACGCATGTTAATCAGAATTCTATTTTTAGTATTAATCCCTTTGTAATTAAGAAAAAAGGAGACAGAGAGTATGTGTCGATTAATTATTTTAATACTGCTTTACAATTTATTAAAAGAAAACGAACCTTTGGCGAAAGTAAAAACCTAAAAAAACATATCAAGGAGCATTTTACTAAAGCAGAGTATGATTTAATTAAAGCTACTAAAGAAGACGTTGTGGTCACTGTAACAAACCTATCTAAAAATAGAGTAGAGTATAAGTCTATTAACGATTATAGTTATGAAGAGTTTTGCGAGTGGGTTTGGATATCGTGTAATTATATACCATTTATGTCTTTGGCTATAAAAGATGGTTTTGAATATGCAGATGGAGGTTTGGGTTGTGTAATCCCTATTAGGGAAGCTATTTTACGAGGTGCTACAGAAGTTGATGCTATTGTTTTAGAAAGTGAAAACCTAGAATACAATAAGGTTTTGGGTAAAAACCCGTTCTCGTTAATGATAAATCTTTTTGGTCACTTATTAGATCAAGTTGAAAAAGGAGATATAGCAATTGGTAAATTAGCAGCAAAACACAGAAATGTAAAGTTAAACCTATACTACACACCAACTAAGTTGACTGAAAATTCATTGATTTTTAATAAAAAATTAATGGAAGAGTGGTGGTTACAAGGGTATTTGTATGCTCAGGATAAATACGATAATCATGACGAGTATAGCTCTACAGTACCAATACCATAATTTAAAAAATAAAAAATTAATATTAAGCATAAAAAAAAGCCTTATCGATTGATAAGGCTTTTTTAAGTTTTTAAAAGTGGTTACCACATTTCTCCAACTTCCTTTTTAATATAATGCAGTCCAGCATTGCTTGGTGCAGGTTTGTCAATCATTTCGCTTAAAATGGTTTCTCTAAGCTTATTAGCAGAGTCTATTTTTTCGCTCATTCCTGCTTTTCTAATTAATTGTATGGTTGCACTTTTTGAAGCATTAACAATGGTCCAACAATCATTGCTTAAGTAAATTTGCTGTGATAGGTTATGTTCAAATTCTTGTTCAATGTTTTTTATAAGTAAATCTTCATAAGCTTGTTTGTCTGAAGATAATGGAGCAACACGTAATAGAAGTTTATTTGGAGAGATACGTTCTAAAAATAGTGCGATACGCTCATAAGCCTGTAATCTAACAGGAAGTGACTCTTTATTTAAAGTTTTAACAATATCAAATTTACGACGCTCCTCTTCGTTTTGCATGTGCTCTCTAAAAAACAGATAGGCAATTGCACCTGTAATTATTGAAGGGACTGTATACATTAGTAAGTTTAAAAGCTGTTCTTCCATGGGATAAATTTTAGTTAAGTAACAAACTTAATATGTTTTAAATTATTGTACAAGTAAACTGATGTTGTTATGGTAAGATGTGTAATGTTTTAATTGTAGAGGTTTAAATAGTAATAAAAAAGAGGTTTCGATTGAAACCTCTTTGTAGCATTTTAAGCTTTTCCGCCTAAATATTGACAATCTTTTAAGTTTTGAATTCCGTTAAACGGAACCACAGTTTTTTCGTAACCATACGTATTATTTAACTCTTTAGATAAATTGTGATCATCAACGTTAACTTCAATGTCTGTCATTTTAAATTGGCATGGATGCTCATAACCTGCAGCATGAGTGATTTCGATAAATTCTTTTCTAAAGGTTTTAAAATATTGCGCTAATCGCTCTGATTTTAAAGTTGGATCAATACCATTTTGCAACCATTTATTTTGTGTTGCAACACCACTTGGACAGGTATTAGTGTGGCAAACTTGTGCTTGGATACATCCAATACTCATCATGGCTTCTCTAGCAACATTAATACAATCGGCTCCCATTGCAAAAGCCATAGCAGCTTTAGCAGGAAATCCTAATTTACCACTACCAATAAAAACAA
Organism: Olleya marilimosa CAM030; assembly: GCF_000518485.1. Classification (GTDB taxonomy): domain Bacteria; phylum Bacteroidota; class Bacteroidia; order Flavobacteriales; family Flavobacteriaceae; genus Olleya; species Olleya marilimosa. The sequence goes on from NZ_JADR01000006.1 coordinate 57,014, forward strand.
TACGCTCGCTTAATCCCTTGCTTTGAAACAATTTATATAAATCTCCAAAACCGTAAACCCAAGGTAAACTAACATGGTCAGCAAAACTTGGTGGAGCAGCACCTGTACCACCTTCGCCACCATCAACAGTGATAAAATCTGGACCTTTACCAGTTTTAACCATTATATCTGCCAATTCTTCCCATTGTTCCAGTTTACCAATTGCAGCTTTAATACCTACAGGTAATCCTGTTTTGTCAGCAATAGCTTCTATAAAATCTACTAATTCTGGAACGTTACTAAAGGCTTTGTGATTTGGTGGAGATAGCACGTCTTTACCTACTTCTACACCTCTAATTTCTGCAATTTGAGGCGTAATTTTAGCACCTGGTAAAACACCACCTTTTCCAGGTTTTGCACCTTGCGATAGTTTTACTTCAATTGCTCTAATAAAAGGATTGTTTTCTACTAATTGTACCATTTTGTCCATTGAAAAACCACCATCTGCAGCACGTACGCCAAAATATCCAGTTCCAAAGTGAAACACAACATCTCCACCATAACTGTGATAAGGAGACAAACCTCCTTCACCTGTATTATGGTAGGCTCCAGCTATTTTAACTCCTTTGTTTAAGGATTCAACCGCTTTCGCGGAAAGCGAGCCAAAACTCATTGCAGATACATTAATTACAGAGCCAGGTCTGTAGGGTTTTCTTCGTTTATTATAGGCTCCCATGACTTTAGCACAAGGTAAAAACGTCTTGTCTGACGCGTGTGGATGATTATCCTCAACCTTGTATGGCATCATGGCATTATTAATAAATATATGCTGATGTGCGTATATATCTCTATCTGTACCAAAACCTTCGTAGTTATTCTCTTTTTTAGCAGACGCATAAATCCAACCACGTTCAATACGATTAAAAGGTAATTCCTCTCTGTTATTTGCTACAAGGTATTGCCTTAATTCTGGTCCAATTTTTTCTAACATATACCTAAAATGACCCACTATTGGAAAGTTGTGACTTATTGTGTGTTTTTTTTGAATAATGTCTCTAATTGCTATTATAACTAAAACAATTATAATCCAAAGCCACCAAGAAATGTTTGAAATTAGGTTTACAAATGTGTCCATGCTTTATTAAAGGTTTTTTTTCAAAAGTAACGAATATCTATATTTTTGATTACTATTTATCTTACAAAATAATCATAATTGTGCAATCCATACTGTGTTTAGTCTAATTATAGATACTTTTAAAACGCGTTAAAAATTAAAATTTAAAGTGAATTAAGTTTTCTTAAAGATTTTTTAAAATTGTGGTACTTAGGATTGTTAGTTTTATCTTTATAGAATGAGCATGAAAAGAAAAAAAATACTTATTGGAATTGTTGTTTTTGTAGTTTTGGCAACGGTTTCGCTATTGATAGCAAATACTATAGCTAAAAATAAACTTAAAGATTATATTGTTAATCTACCCGAACATATAACGATAGTGTATGATGATTTAGATGTCAGTTTATTGCAAGGAAATATTACATTTAAAGCACCTTTACTTACTGTAAAAGGTAAAACCACCAATCAAGTTAACGCAGAAGTTAAGTTAGCTAATTTAGATATTAAAGGTTTTGGATATTGGAGCTATTTATTTAATGATAAACTAAAATTTGAAGCATTAAATTTTGAGACGCCTTTAGTAACCTATTACCATAATCCATTGGCAGATACAGACCAAGGCAGTCAGTCTGTTTTAAAAAATATAAAGAAAGCACTGTATATTAAAAATTTTAATGTCAATAAGGCTTCGGTTAAAGTAATAAATGTTGAAAACGATTCAATAATTTTAAGTACAAACAACTTGAATTTTTTAATGACGCAAATTTCGATAAATGATGATCTAGACACTAAAACACTTTTCAAATTTAAGTCAAGTACAGTTTCAGCAAATAACTTAAAATATCAGGTTGGTAAGTTTGAAAACCTAAGTATTGATACATTAAAAATAGATAATACTAAAACCACATTGTCTGGATTTAGTTTTAAAACAAAATATGATAAGACAGAATTGTCAAACAAGATAGCCACAGAGCGAGATCATTTTGATTTGATTAGTCCAGAAATAATAATGGATAATCATAACTTTAAATTTGATAACACTAAGTTTTCTGGATTTACATCAGATAAAATAACCATTAGCCAACCTGATTTTACTATTTATAGAGATAAGCTTGTTGCAGACGATTTGACCACAAAGGATTTATATAGCAAAATGTTAAGAACACTAAATATAAAGTTAGACCTTAAGCTTATTGAGATTGTAAAGGGTAAAATTACCTACCAAGAAAAAGTAAAACCAGAGAATGAAGCAGGACAATTAACATTTAGTGATTTTAACGCAACACTAAGTCATGTTAGTAATACCTATAAAAGTCCAATAAAAACTAAAATTAAAATTGATTGTAATTTTATGCAAAGCACACCTCTTAAAGTGGATTGGTCTTTTGACGTAAATGATAAGCAGGATAATTTTGTGTTTAAGGCGGATTTAGGAGGCTTAAAAGCAGACCATTTAAACCAATTTATGCAACCTAATTTAAACTTAAAATTAGAAGGCGACTTAGCTAAAACAATGTTTACAATAGATGGTAATGCAGTAACCTCTAATGTAGACTTAAAAACAAAGTACACTAATTTTGATATTATTTTACTTAAAGAAAACGGTAACGAGAAAAATAAATTACTATCAAAAATCATTAATATTTTTGTTTCAAAGGATAGCAAAGACGCTAAAGATAATTTTAGAGATAGTAACACTAAAACAGTAGAACGTGACCAGACTAAATCAATATTTAATTTTGTTTGGAAAAATGCGCAAGCAGGATTAATCTCTGCTATGGCAGGTGACGGTAAAAAAGATAATTGATTGTTTATAATTAATAACAAATCTTTAGAGTAAAAACAGAGGGTTTGGTTAATTTTGCTTTTTTTAAAAAAGAATATAAATTGGAGAAATATTTAAGTCAGTTAAACGAAGCACAATACGCGCCAACAGTTCAAAAAGATGGACCTATGATTATTATCGCAGGTGCAGGTTCTGGAAAAACACGTGTGCTAACCTACAGAATAGCCTATTTAATGAATCAAGGTGTGGACGCTTTCAACATCTTAGCATTAACCTTTACAAATAAAGCAGCTAAAGAAATGAAAGGCAGAATTGCCGAAATTGTAGGTGCAAGTGAGGCTAAAAACTTATGGATGGGAACCTTTCACTCGGTTTTTGCTAAAATCTTACGTTTTGAAGGACATCATTTAGGTTATCCTAGTAATTTCACTATTTATGATACCCAAGATTCTCAAAAATTAATGGGTTCTATTATTAGAGAAATGGGTCTAGATAAAGACTTGTATAAAACCAAACAAGTATATAGTAGGATTTCATCTTACAAAAACAGTTTAATTACAGTAAAAGCCTATTTTAATAATCCAGAATTAATGGAGGCAGACGCTATGGCTAGACGCCCAAGAATGGGTGAAATCTACCAAGCTTATGTGGAGCGTTGCTTTAAAGCAGGAGCAATGGATTTTGATGATTTATTACTTCGTACTAACGAGTTGTTAACACGTTTTCCATCAGTATTAGCGCAATATCAAGATAAATTTAGATACATATTGGTGGATGAGTATCAGGATACTAACCATAGTCAATATTTAATTGTACGTGCTTTAGCAGACCGTTTTCAAAACATTTGTGTGGTAGGTGATGATGCACAAAGTATTTATGCCTTTAGAGGAGCAAACATTAGTAACATCTTAAACTTCCAGAAGGATTATGAAGATGTAAAAATGTACCGATTAGAACAAAACTACCGTTCTACAAAAAATATTGTTGGTGCAGCAAACTCTGTTATTGAGCATAACCAAACTAAATTAGATAAAATAGTTTGGACTGCAAATGTCGAAGGACCCAAAGTACAGGTGCATCGCAGTTTAACAGATGGTGACGAAGGTCGTTTTGTTGCAAGTGCCATTTGGGAAACTAAAATGACAGACCACGTTCCTAATAGTGATTTCGCGATTTTATATCGTACCAATTCACAATCGCGTGCAATGGAGGAAGCTTTACGTAAACGAAACATTCCGTATCGTATTTATGGAGGCTTGTCTTTTTACCAAAGAAAAGAAATTAAAGATGTAACAGCATACCTAAGATTAATTCTTAATCCATCAGATGAAGAGGCCTTAAAACGTGTCATTAATTATCCAGCTCGTGGTATTGGTCAAACAACTATTGATAGATTAATGGTTGCAGCTAATGAGTCAGGCAAAACCATTTTTGAATTATTAGAAAACATTGATAGTGCAAACATTAACATTAATACAGGTACAAAAAATAAGCTTAAAGATTTTGTAACCCTTATTAAAAGCTATCAGGTAATGAATCAAACAGCCAATGCTTTTGATTTAGCGGAATATGTTACTAAAACTAGTGGTTTAATAAAAGAATTTAATAAGGATAATACTCCTGAAGGTGTAACACGTTTAGAAAATGTAGAAGAATTACTAAATGGTATTAAGGACTTTGTTGAAGGACAAATGGAAATCGCAGACTCTAAAGATGATTTAGCCGAGTTTTTAGAAGATATAGCTCTAGCAACAGATTTAGATGGAGACAAAGGTGATCCTGATCACGTGGCATTAATGACTATTCACTCATCCAAAGGGTTAGAGTTTAGTAATGTATTTATTGTAGGATTAGAAGAAGACTTATTTCCAAGTGCAATGAGTATGAATACTCGAAGCGAGCTAGAGGAAGAGCGTCGTTTATTTTATGTAGCCTTAACTAGAGCCGAGAAAAAAGCCTATTTAACCTATGCCTTGTCACGTTACCGTTGGGGAAAATTAGTAGACTCAGAACCTAGTAGATTTATTGAAGAAATTGACGATCAATTTTTAGACATTATAACGCCAATCGAAGAGCGACGCATAAACCCAATGTTGTCTGCAGATATTTTTGGAGACACACCACCTAATAAGGTAAGATTTAAAAAACCAGTGCAACCTAAATTTAAAAAGAAAGACAAAGCAAAGCCTGTCAATTTTGAGATTAGTGCACCTAAAAAACTTAAAAAAGCATCAGAGATTAAAGCTCCTGCTGAAGCTAACTTATTTGGAGGAGAATTAACAGTAGGTAATCGCGTTAAGCATTTAAAATTTGGTAGAGGAGAAGTCTTAAGTATTGAAGGTAAAGGTGGTGACGTTAAAGCTGAAATTGATTTTGAATTTGGTGGTAAAAAGAAACTTTTGCTACGTTTTGCTAAATTAGAACTAATTGGATAATATTTAAATATTTTATTATGGCAGACTTTATCAGAATTTACGAAGAAAACCCAAATCCTAAGGAAATTAAAAAGGTAGTAAACATCCTAAAAAAAGGAGGACTTATTATTTATCCTACAGATACGGTTTATGGTTTAGGATGCGATATTACCAACACAAAAGCTCTAGAACGTATTGCTAGAATTAAAGGTGTAAAACTTGACAAAGCCAATTTTTCTTTTATTTGTCACGACCTTAGTAATCTGTCGGACTATGTAAAGCAAATAGATAGTACAACATTTAAAATATTAAAACGAGCTTTACCAGGACCTTATACCTTTATTTTACCTGGTTCAAAAACATTACCTGCTGCTTTTAAAAAGAAAAAAGAAGTTGGTATTAGAGTGCCAAATAATGCTATTGCTTTAGATATTGTTAAAGCTTTAGGTAATCCAATTGTGTCCACATCTATTAGAGATGATGATACTATTTTAGAGTACACTACAGATCCCGAATTGATTTTAGAAAAATGGAATAACTTGGTGGATTTAGTTATTGATGGTGGTTATGGAGGTAATCAAGGATCAACAATTATTGATTTGTCAGGTGACGAACCTGAAATAATAAGAGAAGGAAAAGGTAGTACCGAGATTTTTTAGTTGATATTTTAAACACATCAACTAACAATCAGATTATTTACATCTATCTTAAACGCATGATGTAAAAAACGATAAGATTTTTAAACAAAAAAAAAGCCCAACCTATAATGTTGGGCTTTTATATTTCAATTAAATGAATTATTTCTCTTTAGATAAACTCTTCATTTCAGTTTCAATCATTTCGTAAAACTGATCAATCTTAGGTAAGATGTAAATCTTAGTTCTTCTGTTAATTGCTCTGTTTTCAGCAGTATCATTTGGTACTAAAGGTAAATGATCACCACGTCCAGCTGCAATTAATTGCTGAGGTTTAACACCTAAGTCTTGTAATGCTCTTACAATAGCAGTACTACGTTTAACACTTAAGTCCCAGTTGTCTACTAATACACCACCTTTGTTGTAAGGTACGTTGTCTGTGTGACCTTCTACCATTGCTTCAAAGTTTGGTTTTCCATTAATAACTGTAGCTACTTTTCCTAAGATTTCGTTAGCTCTAGTAGTAATGTTGTAGCTTCCACTCTTAAATAATAACTTGTCAGATAAAGAAATGAAAACAACGCTTTTCTCAACATTGATTTCGATATCTGGATCGTTTAATCCAACTTCTTTCTTTAAACTTGTTACTAAAGCTAGTGTTACACTGTCTTTTTTAGTTAAAGCGTCTTGTAATCTTGTAATTCTTAAGTCTTTTTCTTTTAAACTTTCTAAAGATTTTTCAACATTTTTAGCGCCTTGAGCAGTTAACATTGTCATATCTTTAGTACTTTCAATCAATGCAAGATTATTTGCTTTCATGTCTGCTAAACGTGCTTGTAATTCTGCAAGACGAGCTGCAGATGCTGCTTCGTCAGCTAAACAAGAGTTAAGTTTAACAGTTGCTGTGTTCAATAAATCCTGTGTTTCTTTTTGTTTTGCTTCTAATGCAGCAAATTCTTTTTTAGACACACAAGAGCTTAATAATAGTAGTGCACCTGCACTAAATAAAAGGATTTTTTTCATAATTTTTAAATGATAAATTAAATTTATACACACCAAAAGTATAAATAATTAAAATGTTAAAATACGCTTTAACAAAACTTTTGCTAAAACTGAAATTTAATTTGGATCAAAAATTAGCTTTAAAATTTTAAAGTTAAATTTTTAATATTCAATCGTTTAGTTGTCAGTCTGTTGTCAGATTGGGTGTTTTATTAAAATTGAAACGGTTAAGTCAATTAGTAACCTAGTAATAAGATTTAAACATTACTTTGTAAACGTTTTGTTTTTTAAAATAAAATAGTCGTAAACTATTGATTTTGTTTGGTAATAGCCAGCTTTTTGCAAGATTGCTTTGCGCTTTTTTAATAACTCAGGCAAGTGTCTGTAAAAAGATAGGTGTGCTTTTAATATTGCAAATAGGTGATTAGGTTTAAATTCTATTAAAAATTTAAAGGCTGCAATACCATCTAATATTAATCTAGCTAAGATTAATAAAGTAATGTTTCCTTTGGCATTTTTAGTTAAAGTAAACAAGCTGTTTCTAAAATTTAGATAGGTTTTTTTAGGACTACTTGCGTCTAATGTTGCTCCACCAACATGATATACTGTGCTATTATTTATGTATTTGGTTAAATAGCCTTTATTATATGCTCTCCAACATAAATCAATTTCTTCCATATGGGCAAAATAGGATTTGTCAAATCCATGCAAAGCTTTAAAGGTAGATTGTCTAATAAATAGGCAAGCACCTGATGCCCAAAAAATGGTTTTGTTGTGGTACTGATTGGTGTCAACTTCAATAGTATTAAAAATTCGACCTCTGCAATATGGGTAGCCATATTTGTCTATAAAACCTCCTGCAGCTCCAGCGTATTCAAATTTTTCTTTGCTTTTGTAATCTAATATTTTAGGTTGTATAATCGCTGTTTCTGGTTGATTTTTAAAAGTTTCTAAAACAGGTACTAACCAATTGGGTGTTACCTCTATGTCGCTATTTAATAAACAGTATATGTCTTCTTTAACAAAAGGAAGTGCATCGTTATAGCCTTTTACATAACCTCCATTTTCTGAGTTTTGAATAATTGTAATCTCAGGATATGTAGCTTTAACAAATGCAACAGAGTCGTCTGTTGAGGCATTGTCGGCAACATATATAACTGCATCTTGAGAGTAGGACATCACTGATGGTAAAAATTGCTCAAGCAATGCTTTTCCATTCCAGTTAAGTATAACGACTGCTATTTTCAAATCTTTAAAAAGGCGTTTAGGTGTTAAAACAATTGATTATGACTTAATCTCTGCTATTGTTTTTGGTATTCTGGTATGTCTTTTAAAAAGTGGTATTGTTCTGCCTTAAAATCCATACTGCAATAATAATGATTTAAACCGTTTGTTACCATTAAATAGGTTGCATTTAATGCTAAATTATAGCGTGCTATTTGGTCAAAAGTGTTTTGTTTTATTTCTATTTTAGGCGCTTTACACTCAACAATTAAATGGATGCTTCCATCTGTATTAAAAATTACAATGTCATAACGTTTTTTTAAATCGTTGACCTTTAGTTCTTTTTCAACATTAATTAAAGAAATAGGATATTTTTTAACCTCAATTAAATAATGTACACAATGTTGTCTGACCCATTCTTCAGGTTGAAGGACCATAAATCTTTTACGTATAACATCAAAAATAGATACTTTATTTTCGTTATTTTTGAATCGAAACACAAACTTTGGAAAGTTTAACTCTTGCATTTAACGGTAATCGGTTTTTTTCAAAGTTAAACTTCAAAAGTCAAAAACCAAATTTTTAAATTTTTTTCCTTTGGACGAAGTCAAACAGTTAGTTACTGATATAAAAAATAAGAAGCTTAAACCTATCTATTTACTAATGGGTGAGGAGGCTTATTACATAGATAAAATATCTGATTTTATAGAAAAAACCGTTTTAACGGAAGAAGAGCGTGGTTTTAATCAAATGGTTTTATATGGTCGTGATATAACTGTGGATGACATTGTAAGTAACGCAAAACGTTACCCTATGATGGCAGATCGTCAAGTAGTCATTGTAAAAGAGGCTCAGGACTTGTCAAGGACCATAGACCAATTGGCAGATTATGCTAAAAACCCACAACCTACAACGGTTTTAGTTATTTGTTATAAGTATAAATCTGTAGATAAACGTAAGGCAGTTTACAAGGCTATTAAAAAATCAGGTCAAGTTTTTGAGAGTAAAAAACTTTACGAAAACCAAGTACCAGATTGGATTAGTCGTGTGTTGTCGCCAAAAGGCTATTCAATAACACCTAAAGCATCACAAATGTTAGTGGAGTTTTTGGGTACAGACTTAAGCAAATTAAGTAATGAGTTAAATAAACTGCAGATTGTATTACCAAGAGATACGCAAATAACTCCAGATCATATCGAAGAAAATATAGGAATAAGTAAGGATTATAATAACTTTGAATTACGTAAAGCTATTGGTGCAAAAAATACAGCACAAGCCTTTAAAATTGTACATTATTTTGCTGAAAATCCAAAGGATAATCCTATGGTTTTAACAGTCTCATTATTATTTAGTTTTTTCTCTCAATTATTACATTTACATGGCATGTCTGATAAAAACCCAAGAAGTGTAGCGTCTGCATTACGTGTTAATCCTTATTTTGTAAACGAATATATTGAAGCTTCACGCAACTATCCAATGCGAAAAGTTAGTCAAGTTATTGCAACCTTACGTGAGTTTGATGGTAAAAGTAAAGGTGTGGATAGTAATGCTGTGCCACAAGGTGATTTACTTAAAGAGATGTTGGTGAAAATTATGTATTAATGTATTATTACTAACTTAACCATACCTTATGAAGCCCTATTATATACTAGCAATATTACTGTTAAGTTTGTCGTGTAAAACAACACAAAACCTTCCTGATCCATTAGAAGCAGGATGGGAAGGACATAAAGTTTGCAAAGTATTACAAGACACTAAAAAGCAACGTATCTTAAAGTGTACCTTTCCAGCCAATGTTGGTCATGAGAAGCATTACCACAAACCACATTTTGGTTATACCTTAGCAGGAAGTACGTTTCAAATTACAGATGCAACAGGTACACGTACTATTCCTGTAAAAACAGGAGTGACTTGGTCTAAATCTAAAATTAGTCAGCACGAGGTGCTTAATGTTGGAGATAGTACAGCAGTTTATTTAATTATAGAACCTAAGTAGTTAATTTTTTTAACTAAGCACAACAGGTTTTAACACTTCCACAATTTTATTTAACACTTGATATTAAATCCAAGTTAAACTGGTTTTTAAATTCGTGTAACACTCCTATTTATAGTAATTTAGAGTGAAATTGAATTATTAACAACTAAAACCAAAAAAATAAAATGGAAAACTTAGAGAGAAAGAAAGTTGCAATTTTAGCAACCAATGGATTTGAAGAAAGTGAATTAAAAGAACCAATGAATGCTTTAAAAGAAGCAGGAGCAGACGTGCATATTGTCTCAGAAAAATCGGGACAAATTAAAAGTTGGGCAGACGGAAACTGGAGTAACAGTTATGATGTAGATAAAACTTTAGACCAAGTGTCCCAAGACGATTATAATGCACTAGTATTACCAGGAGGAGTAATTAATCCAGATACCTTAAGGCGTAATGAAGATGCCATCAGATTTATTAAATCATTTTTTGCAAATAAAAAACCCGTTGCAGCAATTTGTCATGCACCATGGTTATTAGCAGAAGCTGGCGTATTACAAGGTCGTAAAGTAACTTCATTCAACTCTATTAAAAGAGATTTAGTAAATGCAGGAGCTATGTGGGAAGATAGCGAAGTAGTAGTAGATGAAGGTTTAGTAACTAGTCGTAATCCAAATGATTTACCTGCTTTTAATAAAAAATTAATAGAGGAGGTCTACGAAGGTAAACACAATATGCAAACAGCATAATTTATTTATAGATTGAATTTAAAAGCCAACCTTGAGGTTGGCTTTTTTTATGTTTTAATTTTAAACTACATATCTTCTAATTCAGCAGTATAATCATACTGTAAATCTTCATGTAACGCCAATATTTTTTTAGTTATAGCTTCAATATTTCGATCATACAAATTTGTTAAGGTTGTATTTCTAGAGATTGAAGGTTTCATAGCTTTTAGCTTCTTACAAAAGTATAATAGCAATTCGACTTCAGTCTCTTTATTAAGCGAGTATCTAATGTATTTTTTTGTGTTTCGTAAAATCTTACGTACACTTTTTTTAATGTAAAAAAAGCTGTCGGTATTTATTAATTCAAATTGCTCATCAATTTCAGCTTTAACGGTTTCAATATAACCAGCTTCACTATCCGCTTCAAATAATAAATAAGTTAATAACTCTTTGTTTTCTTTTTTAAAACGTGATAAACGTAAACATAATTCTGCCAATTCTTCATTGGTTTTATGTTTTAATTCTTTACGGATAGTAACAACAGATACAGCTTTCATTTAAATTTTATAATGTTTTTTTATCGTGCTTTTAACTATTATTAAGCGTACAATACCAATTATTAATATAATAGGAGCTATTGCTATTAATATGATGCCATACGTTTTTAAATCAGCAAGTAAATCTAATTTAAGTATGGTGATTCCTGTGCCTAAAATCACTAAAAAGGTCCTAAAATAGGCTAAAAATGTGCGTTCGTTAGCTAATTTGGTTCGCTCAATAGCCAACCAGTCTCTTGTTGTTAAATCGGATTGTTCTATCATAATTTTTTAATAGATTTTAAAGGTATAAAAAAAGCAGTTATTTATAATGGCTATTATGCATTGTATGTGGTTTATATAGTCTAATTTTTATTATTAACGCTATTTAACGTCCTGTTAGTAATACTTTAAGTCGGGTTTAACACTGTTTGGATAATGATATTTTATCTTTAAGTAAACCAAAAAAAAGAAATTGATATGCCATTTATTACAAACAAAAACACAACAGAAAACGTAGATATTTTTTATGAAGATTACGGAAAAGGACAGCCAGTAATTTTAATTCATGGTTGGCCTTTAAGTAGGAAATCTTGGGAACACCAAGTTTGGAAAATTGTAGAGTCAGGCTACAGATGTATATCATACGATAGAAGAGGATTTGGTATTAGTAGTGCACCTTGGAGTGGATACGATTATTCTGCGTTAGCTAGTGATTTAAATCAAATTATAACACAGTTAGACCTTGATGATGTTATTATCGTAGGTTTTTCGATGGGAGGAGGAGAAGTTGTTAGATATTGTACAGATTTTGGAACAGATAAAGTTGCTAAAACTGCCTTAATAAGTAGTATTATTCCGTTAGTAAAGCAAAAAGAAGATAATCCATCTGGTGTTGCTGAAAAGGATTTAAAGGATATTCAAAATGCTTTAGAAGAGGATAGAGTAGGCTTTTTAAAAGAATTTTCTAAAGGCTTTTATAACTTTGAAGACAATAAAGATAAAATTAGTCAGGCACAATTAGATTATGATTTTGTAATCGCTTCACATGCGTCACCAAGAGCTACAATCGAAACTGCTAAAGCATGGATGCACACCGATTTTAGAGATGAGTTAAAACATGTAGATGTACCAACATTAATTGTACATGGAGATAGTGATGCTACTGTACCAATTGAGACCTCTGCAAATCAAGCAGCAAAGGCTATTAAAGATAATGTCTTTACTGTAATTAAAGGTGCTCCTCATGGATTAAATATTACACATAAAGAAGAACTTAATACTATTTTAATAGATTTTATTAAGTCTTAACCAAATTATATTACAAAACAAAAAAAGCTCATCTTTTTAGATGAGCTTTTTTTATATACTATTTAAAACCGTTTGCTAATTATCTTAATTTAGGAAAATTAGCAGGATTAGATTCATGCATTACAGCATAAACAGCTTCAAATACATCTTCAGTTGATGGTTTAGAGAAGTAGTCTCCATCTGTACCATAAGCAGGTCTATGTGGTTTAGCAGCTAATGTTTTAGGTTGACTGTCTAAATATTTAAAGGCATTTTGCGTGTTAATTACCTGATCTAATATATATGCAGATGCTCCACCAGGAACGTCTTCATCAATAACCATTAATCGGTTTGTCTTTTTAATACTATTTACAATGTCATGATTGATGTCAAAAGGTAATAAAGATTGAATGTCAATAATTTCTGCATCAATACCAACTTCAGCTAACTCTTTGGCAGCTTGTTGTACTATTCTTAAAGTTGATCCATAAGATACTAAAGTAATATCTGCACCTTCTTTTATAGTTTCTACAACTCCAATTGGTGTAGTAAACTCACCTATATTAGAAGGTAATTTTTCTTTTAATCTATAACCGTTAAGACACTCAACAATTAAAGCAGGCTCATCACTTTTTAAAAGGGTGTTGTAAAAACCTGCAGCCTTAGTCATATCTCTAGGGACTAACACATGTATACCTCTAACTAGGTTTAAAACGCCTCCCATTTGAGATCCAGAGTGCCATATACCTTCTAGTCTGTGTCCACGAGTACGAATAATTAGTGGTGCTTTTTGACGACCTTTAGTCCTATAACGTAAAGTTGCTAAATCATCACTAATAATTTGTAAAGCGTATAAGATATAATCTAAATATTGGATTTCGGCAATTGGACGTAAGCCACGCATAGCCATACCAATACCTTGACCTAAAATGGTTGCTTCTCTAATACCAACATCAGCAACACGTAACTCGCCATATTTTTCTTGTAAACCTTCTAAACCTTGGTTAACATCTCCAATGTTTCCTGCGTCTTCACCAAAGACTAGAGTTTCTGGATATTTATTAAAGATGGTATCAAAATTTTCTCTTAATACTACACGACCATCTACATCTTCAGCATTGGCGTCATAACTAGGTTTAATTTCTTTAATATGAATGGCAGATGACGAGCTCTCGTTATATAAATCAGAGCTATATAATGGCTGTACTTTAGTGAAAAAAGTGTCAATCCATTGTAATAATTGTTGTTTTTCTGCAGAGTTTTCAGAAATCACATAACGTAGTGCTTTTCTTGCAGCTGAAACAGCGTCTTTTCTATTTGGTTCTCCAATAGCTTTAAGATCGTTAACTATTTTTTCAATAAAAACTTTGTTAGCGCTAGATTTTGCAACATTTGATAGTAGGTTTACTAACTCTTCTTTTTCAGCTAAAGCAGGTTTTAGGTAATTGTTCCAAGCTGCTTTTTTAGCTTCTCTAACTTGCTTTTTTATATTTTTTTCAATGGTTTGTAGTTCTTCGTCAGTAGCAATACTGTTTTCGATTAACCACTCGCGCATTTTTAGGTTACAATCATTTTTAGCTTCCCAGTTTAAACGGTCTTTGTCCTTGTAACGCTCATGCGATCCAGACGTTGAGTGACCTTGAGGTTGTGTCAACTCATTAACATGTATTAAAACTGGTACATGCTCTTCTCTTGCTATTTTTGCAGCCTCTTCATAAGTTGCTATTAGATTAGCATAATCCCAACCTTTAACTCTTAGGATTTCGTAACCATTATTATCTTTATCACGTTGAAATCCTTTTAAGATTTCAGAGATGTTTTCTTTAGTTGTTTGGTGTCTTGCATGTACAGAGATTCCGTATTCATCATCCCAAACGCTAATTACCATTGGCACTTGTAAAACACCAGCAGCATTGATGGTTTCAAAAAACAAACCTTCACTTGTACTTGCGTTTCCTATTGTTCCCCAAGCTATTTCATTTCCATTAACAGAAAAATTGGTGGTATCAATACCTTTTACATTTCTGTAAATTTTTGATGCTTGTGCTAAACCTAATAATCTAGGCATTTGTCCTGCTGTAGGAGAGATGTCTGAACTTGAGTTTTTTTGTTTTGTTAGATTTTTCCAGTTTCCGTTTTCATCTACACTATGCGTTGCAAAGTGTCCACCCATTTGTCTACCTGCAGACATTGGTTCTTGAGATAAATCTGTATTGGCATATAATCCAGCAAAAAATTGCTCTATTGTTAGCTCTCCAATAGCCATCATAAAGGTTTGGTCACGATAGTAACCTGATCTAAAATCTCCATTTTGGAAAGCTTTAGCCATAGCTAATTGAGGGACTTCTTTACCGTCACCAAATATTCCAAACTTAGCTTTTCCGGTTAACACTTCTCGACGTCCTAGTAAGCTACATTCACGACTGGTTACAGCAATGTGGTAATCTTTAAGAACTTCAGTTTTAAAATCTTCAAAAGACAAGTCTTTTTTATTGTTAACTTTTGTTTGCATGTGTAAGGAATTATTTGAAACAAATTTAATCAAAATTTGTCGGTTTAGCAATATCAAAAAATCTTAAAATAATGTGAATTATTCAATAATTAAGCCTTAATTAGGCTTAATTAATAAATTAATCGCAAAAAAAAGGAATCTGCTAAGAATTTATTAATACCAACGTCTAGTAAATAGACCTAATAAGGTTTTAGGAGAAAGGGTAACTATAAACCTGATTTTTTCGTCATAATTTGGTTGTGCAATTTCCCAACCTAAATTAGAGTAAATAGGGAAGTATAACTCAAAATAATCTTCAACTAGATTTAATCTTATACCAGAATCGTAAACAAATTCTGGGCTAAAGTTTTGATTTTTAATAACTCCTGCATCACCATAAAACATAATATACCTCCAAAGCGTTGCACTAGTGTTAATGGTTGTCATCCATTGATTAGCAAAAGGTTGAGATAGTTTAGATTTAAAACCTCCTTCTGCAATTATAATTTGTTGGCTTAAAACACCTGTTTGTTCGCTTCGACCTAAGTAATTGTAATCAAATAAATAATCTGTTGGTCTGTCTAAAGCAAAACTAAAAAAGTCAGAATCTTGATACGTGTCATTGTATAAAAACAAACCAGAAAAGACCCTTAAATTAAACTGTTTGTTATGTTCGTTTAAGTTTCTAAACTCTAAAGTTGCCGATATTTTACCAAAGTTTTTAGCAAACTGTACATCTGTAAATAATGACGCGTAGTCTTTTAAATTGTTGTCAACCACTCCATATTTAGCATTAAATACTGAGTATTTAGGCTCTCCATCTGTTTCAAATTCACCTGTTGGGTCAACTTCTCTATTAATATTAATGTATCTAAAAGATAAAAACTCACGTTTATTATCTCTTAAGTCTTTATGATTTCTAAAGTTATAATCAATAAAAGGTGTAAATGAAGTATAGCTTAGGTTTGGAGCGTAATTGTAATAATTACCAGACAATCCATAACGTGTCCTGAAATTATCTGTCCCTTCAGGACGTGCATTGTATATTAATGATGCACTACCAACAACTTGATTACTCTTAAATCCATATTTAGGGCTTAATTTGTATAAAAAACGTTTACTAAGTAAGGTCTTATTATATAATTTTAAGCCTGGAGATAAGCCATCATAAAAATTATATTCAAACTCTGGCATAAAAAAGACTTGATTATAATTTGGGTCTTCAATGTCCTTAAATAATCTAAATTGCAAAGGTTTATTGGTTAGAAAAAAGCCATTTAATTTTTTATAGTTGTTACGTTGGTTAAATTCTGGTATGACGTTATCGTAATTTAAAGCCAATTGATCAACGTTAGTATTGGCTATTGTAATGGTTTTATTTCCGTTAAAACCTTCTATCCATTGTTTAGAAGTAATGCTATCGTTTTGTAAAGTAAACAGCGATATAGGCATGGTGTTATCTCTAAGATTTTTAAGTGTAATCTTAATAGAATCTTCTGATTTTTTAATTTTTTTAATTTTAAAATCTATCTTTTTGCTAGTGCTAACGTAGTCTTCAAAAAACCAATCTATATTTTTAGAAGTTTTAGACCTTAATATAGTTTCAAAATCCTTTGGTGTTATTCGTTTTAATTTAGTTTGTTTAACAAAATCACTTAATGTTTTGCTGACAATAGTATCTCCGATATAATCATCTAAATAATTAAGTCCAATAGCAGCTTTATACTTGTTAGAAATATTTTTGTTGAATTTTAATAACGAATCCTTAGCCATGCCAATAGGTTGGTCAATATTGGTACGTGCCATGTGCATATATAAAAACGAATATTGATCGTTAAAATTAAGATCTGCAGCATGAAAGGCTCTAACTCCCCAAACATTTGCTAGTTTACCTAATATTTTTTGGTCTGGATAAAAGTTTTCGACGTATTTCATTAAATAATATATGTGTATACCATCTAACAACCATTGCTCTTCTCTTGGATTTATTAATAACGTGTTTTCTAAATAAACCTTTAAAGTGGTTTTAAGTAATTTAAGTTCGTATTGAAAAGTATCCTCAAAAGGTCTAATAAAATCTGGAAGTAGATTTAGTCCGTAAATAGGGTCTTTTTTGTAATCTATCCACGTTAGCAATACTTTTTCATGAGGATAATCACCTAAATTATTAGTTATAAATTGGGCAACACGGTCTGTTGCAATAGCAACTTCAGCAGGTTCTAAATTTTCAGTATCAATATTAGATTGGATATTAAAAAAGTCGGTTTCAACAGTATAGTAATCGTTTAGTTTTACTAAAGAAAACTTAGAATTAATCCTATCTTTCCCTTTAAAAACAGTAGTTGTGGTATCACCAATTTCATTTTTAAAAATATTTAATTCACTAATAGGCGTAAATTTATTAGGGTAAGTTACTTTTAGGGTTAAATCTGCTGGCTCTACAAATAAGTCTTCCAAATCTTTATTGCTGTAATAATGCCACGATCCATCAAACACAGCAGGAGTAATGTACCAAAACCTAAGATTATAGTCTCCAGAATCTGTAACACCATACCTAGTAAATTTATTATTGGGTATTTGAACTATGTATGTTAGCGTTAAATTATAAGATTGATTGGGCTGTAAAGGTGTGTTAAGCGCTACCTTAATTACATCTGGATGCTTAATTAAACGTTCAAAAAAAGTCGTTTGATTAGATTGTTTGATGCTTGTTATGGCAGTATAACCACGATCTTCATTATTTGCAAAATGAAATGTAGTTTTAAACTCGTCTGCAAAACGCTCAGCAAGTGGTGTTGTTTTTGAAGAATAACTATGACTCCAATCATTTAAATAAATGGTATCCAAAACCGTGTTACTTTTATTTTGATATTGGATAGTTTGGGTAATATTTATACTGTTTTTTTGAGTGTCAAAAATGGCATCAATATCAATAATATTTTGGCTTAAAGCCGAAATGCTACTTAATAAAAAACAAATAAAAATATAATAGTTTAGCTTCAATTGACTTTTATAAACTTTAAAGGTTGAACGTTAATATTGCTAAGTGAAATGTAATATATTCCGTTTGATAAATACGAAATATCAACGTTAATAGTTTTGTCTTTTATAAAAATTGTTTTCACGACCTGACCTAAAGTATTGTAAATCTTTAAGTTATTATTTTCGTGTAAAGCTGTGTTAATTTTTAATTTAAGTAAACTTGTTACCATATTAGTGCCAATAATCTCAAAAACTGGTTGTTTTAATGTAATCTCAGGTACATTTAAAAAGTTTTGATTGGTTTCTATATTTAAAGTAACGGGAAGGTGGTCACTAAAATTGTGTAGTGATTCTCTGATACTTTCAGAGAATAAAGGACCAGCACAATCAGGACTATTAATAGCTACATTCCAACAATTTTCATTGTTATTGTTGCCAAACACTTGGTAACTACCAGGTGTATACTGTAACTCTGGATTATTAACCATTGAGGTGCTTGTTAGTATAAAATCAAATCTGTCGTCAATACCTCCTGTTGTACCACCTAAACCAGTTGCTGTTCTGGTAGACTGTGTAAAAACATCAACATAAGTTTGGTTGTTATGCCAACTACCCATCCTATTAGCTGGATCTATAAAAGTAATGTTGTTTGAAGGATTAATAAACTCTTGAAAAGCAGGCTCTGAATTAGTGTACACATTAAAATCTCCTGCTAACAAAAAATAGTCAGTGCTTAAAAAAGTAGAAAGATAGGACGTTAAGTCCTGTGCCATTTGTAGACGTAATTGTTGGTTTTCAGTACCACTTGATGCTTTTAAGTGACAGACAATAACGTTTAAATATATTGGGTCAGTGTCCTGATTAAGTGTGTTTAATTTTAATTGATAATGGTTAAAGTCTCTATAAATTGTAGTTACTTGATTTTGTCCTTCTAAACTAAATTTTGTGCTATCAAAATAGATTAAGTTTTGCAAGTCGTTTTGGTCTCCTAAGTTATTATCGCTTGAGTTAAGTGTAAAGTTTGCCATTTGATAATTAACATTAATGCTTTGTTGCATCATGTTTAAAATAGCATTTGCTCCAGAGCTGTTATTAAGCTCGCAAACCATAAAAAGGTCTGGTTGGTAATTGGATAATATAATGTCTAGCTCATCTAGACGATCACTAGCAGGTTCTTGTAGTGGAAAATTTAATAAATTATAAAACATAGTTTTAAAGGTGTCTTGTGCATAGACACCTGAAAAACTAAGTAATATTAATGCGTATAAAATTTTCTTTATCATTAAATGTTTTAGAAATTAGGGCTTAATCCATAATCTTTGTAGAAGCTATCTAAAATATCTACAACTTCTTCTGCTGTATCTACTAAATGTATTAAATCTAAGTCACCTTCGCTAATATTTGCGAAACTATCTAAAAGTGTTGTTTTAACCCATCCCATTAAACCTTCCCAAAAGTCAGTACCTACAAGTATAATTGGGAATTTTTCGATTTTATTAGTTTGTATTAAAGTTATCGCTTCAAATAATTCGTCTAAGGTTCCAAATCCTCCTGGCATCACGACAAAACCTTGGCTATATTTTACAAACATTACTTTTCTAACAAAAAAGTAGTCAAAATTGATGTTCTTGTCAGAATCTATATATGGATTATCGTGTTGTTCAAAAGGTAATTCTATGTTTAAACCAACAGATGTACCTCCTGCTAAATGGGCACCTTTATTACCAGCTTCCATAATACCAGGTCCACCACCTGTAATAACACCATAACCAGCATCAACAATTTTTGACGCAACATTTTCTGCTAACTTATAATACTTGTGGTCTGGTTTAGTACGTGCAGAACCAAAAATTGAAACAGAAGGTCCTATGGCACTCATCTTTTCAAATCCATTAACAAATTCTCCCATGATTTTAAAAATCGCCCAAGAATCATTTGTTTTTTTCTCATTCCAACCTTTTGGATGTTTTTCTTCTCTCATTATATAACTGTTTATTTTCTATTAATTATTTATTGTAAAAGTAACCATTGGGATTACTATTTTAATTCTTTCTTTAAAAATTTAGCTGTATAGCTTTTTTTATGTTTTGCAACCACTTCTGGAGTGCCTTCTACGACGACTTGTCCACCACCTTTACCACCTTCGTAACCAATATCAATTATATGATCTACGGTTTTGATGACATCTAAATTATGTTCTATAATTAAGACAGTGTTTCCTTTATTTGCTAATTTATTTAAAACAATCATTAACACTCTAATGTCTTCAAAATGTAAGCCTGTAGTGGGTTCGTCTAAAATATAAAAGGTATTACCAGTATCACGTTTACTTAACTCGGTTGCTAATTTTATACGCTGAGCTTCTCCACCGGAAAGTGTTGTGCTTTGTTGTCCTAAGGTAATGTAACCTAATCCAACATCTTTAATTGTTTTTAGTTTTTTATGAATTTTAGGAATGTTTTCAAAAAAGTCAACACCTTCGTTTATAGTCATGTCTAAAACATCACTAATACTTTTTCCTTTATATCTAATCTCTAATGTTTCGCGATTAAAACGTTTACCTTGACAGGTTTCACATTCTACATACACATCAGGTAAAAAATTCATTTCAATAACACGCAAACCACCACCTTTACAGGTTTCGCAACGTCCTCCAGCAACATTAAAACTGAATCGTCCAGGTTTATAACCACGTATCATGGCTTCTGGTATTTTAGCAAAAAGGCTACGGATTTCGTCAAAAGTTTTGGTGTAAGTTGCAGGATTACTTCTTGGTGTACGACCAATAGGAGACTGATTAATGTCTATAACCTTATCTATATGCTCTAAACCTTTAATGCTTTTATATGGCATTGGTTTTTTAACACCATTAAAGTAGTGTGCGTTTAAAATAGGGTAGAGTGTCTCGTTAATTAATGTAGATTTTCCGCTACCAGAGACACCTGTAACACCAATCATTTTACCTAAAGGAAATTTTACAGACACATTTTTTAGATTATTACCTGTACAGCCTTTAAGCTCTAGGAAGTGACCATTACCTTCGCGTCGTTTTTTAGGTATTTCGATTTCTCTTTTACCATTCAAATATTCTGCAGTAAGTGTTTTTTCTTTTAATAACTGTTTGGGTGTCCCTTGACTAATAATTTCTCCTCCATGTTTACCAGCTCTAGGTCCAATATCAATAACATGATCTGCACGTTCTATCATATCCTTATCATGTTCTACCACAATAACAGAGTTACCAATGTCACGCAAAGACACAAGGCTATTAATTAATTTTTCGTTATCACGTTGATGTAGCCCAATACTAGGTTCGTCCAAAATATAAAGTACACCAACCAATTGCGATCCAATTTGTGTGGCTAATCTAATACGTTGTGCTTCTCCACCAGATAACGATTTTGAGCTTCGGTTTAAAGACAAATAGTCCAAACCAACGTCTAATAAAAACTGAAGCCTAGCATTAATTTCTTTTATAATTTCTTCAGCAATTTTGACTTGCTTTTTGGATAAAAATTCGGGTAATTGTTTAAACCAAATGGCTAAATCACTAATGTCTTGATTAGCTAATTCAGCAATATTTTTACCGTTTACTTTAAAGTATAATGATTCTTTTTTTAGTCTAGCACCTTGACAAACTGGACACTCTATTTTATCCATATAGTCTTTAGCCCAACGTTTTAAAGAGGTTGACTCAGCATTTTTGTATTGATTTTCTATAAAGTTAGCAACACCTTCAAAGTCTATTTTATAGTCTCTAGTAATTCCTAAAGTTTTACTTTCTACCGAAAATTTTTCATTACCACCAAACATAATAATTTGTTTAGCTTCTTCTGGTATTGATTTATATGGATCGCTTAATTTAAAATTATAGCGTTCTGCAATGGTTTCAAATTGTTTAAAAATCCAGCTCTTTTTTTCTGGACCATGAGGAGCCAAAGCTCCTGTTTTTATGGATAACGTATCGTCAGGAACAATCTTTTTTTCGTTAACTTGATACAGAGTTCCGATTCCATTACAATTATCGCAAGCACCTTTAGGCGAGTTAAATGAAAAATTGTTGGGTTCTGGATTTGGGTAAGAAACGCCAGAAGTTGGACACATTAAGCTACGACTAAAATAACGAGCCTCTTGTGTGTCTTGGTCAATAATCATTAATACATCATCACCATGGTACATGGCAGTATTAATACTTTCGGTTAAACGTTTGTCATTATCAACACCATCATCAATTTTAAGTCTATCAATTACAATCTCAATATCGTGGTTTTTGTAACGATCCAACTTCATACCTTTAACCAAATCCTTGATTTCGCCATCAGTACGTACTTTTACAAAGCCTTGTTTAGCAATTTGCTCAAATAACTCGCGATAGTGTCCTTTTCTAGAACGTACTACAGGAGCTAAAATATTTATACGTTTGCCTTTATAGCTTGAGGTAATCAATTCTTTAATCTGCTCATCGCTATAGCTCACCATCTTTTCGCCAGTATTATAGCTGTAGGCATCACTACCTCTTGCATATAATAAACGTAAAAAGTCATAAATCTCTGTAATAGTACCAACGGTTGACCTTGGAGATTTACTGGTTGTTTTTTGCTCTATAGCAATTACAGGAGATAAACCATCAATTTTATCAACATCAGGACGCTCTAAACCACCTAAAAATTGTCTAGCATAAGCAGAAAATGTTTCGATATAACGACGTTGTCCTTCAGCATATATGGTGTCAAATGCTAATGACGATTTACCACTACCAGATAAACCAGTAATAACCACTAGTTTTTCGCGAGGAATGGTCACATCAATATTTTTAAGGTTATGTGCTCTAGCACCTTTAACCTCAATGTTTTCTTCAAAATTACTCATAGCATTTAAGTGTTTTTGTCCAGAAATAGACAAAGCTGTAAAGATACGCATTTTGTAATTCTTTTAGAAATACAGTTTGTTAGGATTTTATTAATTATCACTATTTTTGAAATTATAAAAATTACGATAATGGAAATATTAGGAATAGGCTCTAGAATTAACCATCCAGAACACGGAAAAGGAGTGGTAACTAACCTTGATAGTAAACACTATTGGGTTACTTTTATTGAAAATGGATTAGAAACCATTGCTTTAAATGATGATTTTGAAGTTATTGAAGCTGCAGAAAACGAGGTGGATACTATTAGCCTTTTTGATGTAGAAAGTAGCTTGGTTAGAATACTTAAAAAATATAGCGATGTCTCGGAAATTGTGCCAATTGGCGACAAGTGGAAGGGAGGCATCTTAGAGCTAAAACCAGCCGACAGTAACTTAAAAAGTAAAGCAATAAAAATTGAAGACTTTTTTCATAAAATTACTATGGTTAGAGACCGATTGAGAGTTATGGAACAAAAAGTTAACTCTAGTAATCTAGAACCATCTGAAAAAGTAGATTTACAACAATACATTACACGTATATATGGAAGCTTAACCACTTTTAATGTATTATTTAAATCCAAAGAACAGCAATTTGTTGGGCAAAAAAGTAAGTAGTAAAACTTGCTTTTAATTTTAATAAGCAGTATTTAAACATTTAGTTTAAAACTAACTAATGCTAAAATACTGCTTAATTTATTTTGTGCCTTTTACGTCACCCATATCAAAACTAAAAAAGAATAATTGGTGGTTGGTTGGTAACTTTGCATTAGACTCGGTTGTTTTCCAGTCACTCCAAGAGGCTTCTAAACCTCCAATAGGTAAAATATCTACCCACATTTTAAATTTTGTAGGCTTATAATTTTCATCTAAAATCCATAAATAAGAATCTCCAGGAGTAGTGCCTCCTTTAGAATATGTAACCAATAAAGCATCTTTGCCATTATGTTTTACAATGCTTCTAGACGTACCTTGGTCAAACACTTTATAAGGTGCAACTAACCAAAAGGAATCGTTGTTAAAGTAATTTGTTGCTGTTTGGATAAGCTCTTTTTTATCAGAGGAATTAATTTCCTCTTTATTTACATAAACTTTACTAATAGACGGATTATTAAGGTTTAATATAACCTTGTTTTTTTTCCAATAGACTTCGCAGTTGTTATTTTTTTTATCCCATTTGTAGTGGTGTTTACCCCTAAATGTCCATTCTAAATTATTAGTAGCCTTGTAAGCATCGGCATTTAAGGAAATAAGCATTTTATGAGCTAAAATATCTGCTTTTTTAGTTTGATTACCAATAGGTAAATCTTCGTTATATTTAAAGTAAACAAACCCAAAAAACAGTAAACTAGGTAATGTAAAAAAGATGATTACTCCAGCTATTATTTTTAATGTTTTTTTTAATTTCATTAAGTAAAAATTATATTGTTTTAAAATTTGGTTTAGTGTTTAAAATCCAATAGCAGTGTCATCACCACGTTTATCTGCACCACCTTCTAATTGACCATTGTCTAAAACTAAGATGCCATCTACTTTACCAATCACATCAGCATTTTTCTCTGTAATAGTATAGCCTTTTTGCTGTAATTGATTAACTAGGTCTTTAGAGAAAGAGTTTGGTTCCATTCTAATTTGGTCAGGTAACCATTGATGATGAAATCTTGGTGCATTAACAGCTTCTTGCATGGTCATATCATATTCATGCACGTTTAATATAGTTTGCAATACTGATGTTATTATTGTGGATCCACCAGGAGTCCCTAAAGTCATATATAGTTTGTCGTTTTTTTCTACAATGGTAGGCGTCATGGAGCTAAGCATGCGTTTTTCTGGTAATATGCTATTAGCTTCTGCACCAATTAATCCATATACATTTGGTACACCTGGTTTGCTAGAAAAGTCGTCCATCTCGTTATTAAAGAAAAAGCCTAATTCTGAACTATATAACTTTGAGCCATAACCAGAATTTAAGGTGGTTGTTACTGCTATAGCATTACCAAATTGATCGACAATAGAATAGTGCGTGGTTTCATCACTTTCAATAATGTCAACTTTTCCATGAGAAATAGTACTTGAAGGTGTCGCTTTATCAAAGGAGAAGTTAGCCATTCTGTTTTTTAGGTACGCATCACTTAACAATTGGTCATGAGGTATTGTAACAAAATCAGGATCACCTAAATAAAAACTACGGTCTGCGTAAGCACGTCGCTCGGCTTCGGTTATAACCTGAATACTTTTAAGGCTATTATGCCCAAATTCATCTAAATTAAAATCTTCAATTTGCTTTAATATTTGAGCTAAACAAATACCACCACTTGAAGGAGGTGACATGGATATAATGTTTAAATTATCATATTCAAATGTTATAGGTTTACGCCATATGGCTTGATAACTTGCTAAGTCGTCAACCGTTATTACGCCACCATTAGCTTGAATAAAGCTTGCTAATTTTTTAGCGGTTTGACCTTTATAAAATTCGTCACGACCATTTAGCATTATGGCTTCCAAGGTTTTTGCTAAGTTTGGTTGTTTAATTGTATCATTTGCAACCCATTTATTGGCAAACAATATCTGATTTTTGTTGACTTTTAAAAAATCTTCTCTTTTATCTTCTAAAACAGCTTGATCTTTTTTGGTGACTACAAATCCACGATTGGCAAGATCAATTACTGGCTGCATAATATCTTGGATTGGCAGTGATCCAAATTTTTCGTGTACTTCAAATAGTCCTGCAATAGTACCTGGTACACCAACTGCTAATCCACCCTTTGTGCTTAAGTCAGGTATAATATTGCCTAAACTGTCTAAATACATGTTTTTGGTTGCTAATTTTGGTGCTTTTTCTCGGTAATCTAATGCGCCAATGCTACCATCCTCTAATCTGTAAATCATAAAACCACCACCACCAATATTGCCTGCATAAGGGTAGCAAACAGCTAATGCTAAATCTGTTGCTATCATGGCGTCAAAGACGTTTCCGCCTTGTTTTAAAATAGAAGTTCCTATTTTAGAAGCTTCTTCTCTAGCGGAAACAACCATGGCTTGTTTGGTTATCAAACCTTGCTTGGTGTTTTTGTTACAATTAAAAAAGGTAATACAAATTATAACTAGTAAGGTTAGTTTTTTCATTGTTTGTTGCTTTGTAATGTGTCTAATGTTTGTTTTGAAAAGGTGATTAACTCCTCAAAAAAGCTTGTGAATTCAGTTTCAAATTCACTGTAAAATTCTTCTAATTCGTTAACAGCTAAATTCATTTTAGAACGGTTTTTAGTACGTCTATTCATGCCTTCCAATACTTTTGTAATGCCTTCAATAGATGCATAACTTAACAACCAATTGTCAGCCAAAAGATGAGGTATCATTTTTTGAATTCGGGAAGGTAAGATTTCAAAATTATCCTCTAGCGTATCATAAAAGTCATCCACATACTTAGATAAAGGTACATCTGAGTATTTTGACCAGTTTTTTGCTAAATAGTGGTCGTATAAAATATCTACAATTACACCAGAATAATGGCCATAATTTTTATGCAATCGTTTGGTGCTTTTTCTTACCGTTGGATGTGCATCGGTAAAGGTATCGATTTGTCTATGTAACAAAATACCAGTTTGGATGTCTTGTGGGTAGTCTTTGTATTTTTTTCCTCTAATACCATCTGCTATAAAGTTGCCAATGGTAATCATTTTATCGTTTCCGGAAAGATATATGTGTGCAAGAAAATTCATCTTATAAATATATGTATTTTTACCCTGTAAATTTTATAATTTGAAGCGATTACCCAATTTAGATGTTTTACGTTTTGTGCTAGCCACATTGGTTTTATTTTTTCATTTACCACAATTATGTCGTAATCAGGGACTTCCATACTTTTTGGATGCTCCTGTATTTAATCGAGGTGTAGAAGCAGTATATATGTTTTTTGTCTTGAGTGGTTTTTTAATTATTAAAACCATTTATAGTGATAAACAGCGCGATGTTTTTTCTATACGTAAGTTTTATATACGTCGTATTTTACGGATAGTTCCGTTGTATTATTTGATTGTTCTTTTTGGGTTTGTGTTTTATTGGATTATTCTTCCAAAATTAGAAATTCCGATTACAAATAATTACCCTTTATGGGATGGTCTATTATTGTCTGTGTTTTTTTTACCAAATGTATTTGCTAAGCTTTACATGCCTGGTGGTATTTTGGAAGTGTTGTGGTCTATTGGTATAGAAGAGCAGTTTTATATTATAGTGGCTCCACTCTTATTTTTGGTAAATAAAAATAAGGTTTTACAATTTTTAATAGGACTAACTGGTTTGTATTTTTTAATGTTTCATTTAAGCTTTTTTAGTTTTCTTAAAAGTTTTAATATGGTCTTTTTCTTTTTGTTTTTTGGCGGAATTGTTGCAATTCTTGAAGAAAAAAATCAGCTTCAATTTTTAAAAAAGAATAAGATTTACCCATTAATTACAACGGTTTTAGTCCTGTTGTATTTTTTAACAGATACATTTCATACTACAGACACTTATATATTTAATCTTATAACCATGGTGTTGTTTGGGTTGTTTATCCATACAATTGCCTATAATAATGTAGGTATTCAAATACAAAATAAATCACTTAATTACTTGGGGCAAATATCTTATGGATTATATATGTATCATGTAATCGCATTAAACGCTGTAGTTTTCTTATTTTTGAAACTACAAATAGCTACAATTTTGAATGATGGGTTAACTATAGTTTTAATTTATATGTTAACTTTTACATTTACTTTTATAATGGCACATCTGTCTTATAAATATTTTGAAACCTATTTTTTAAAACTTAAAAACAAATTTAGAGAATGACACTTATAAAATCTATATCAGGAATTAGAGGAACAATTGGAGGAACAGTTGGTGATAATTTAACACCAATAGATGCAGTAAAATTTGCATCAGCTTATGGTACTTGGTTAAAGCAACAACGTAGTAAATCTGACTACAAAGTAGTTGTTGGACGCGATGCACGTTTGTCTGGAGATATGATTCAAAACTTAGTAATGAACACTTTAGTAGGATTAGGAATACATGTTGTGGATTTAGGATTATCTACAACGCCAACTGTAGAGATTGCTGTACCAATGGAGCATGCAGATGGAGGTATTATATTAACAGCTAGCCATAATCCAAAGCAATGGAATGCTTTAAAACTTTTAAATGCCAAAGGTGAATTTTTGGATGGTGCCGAAGGACAGAAAATTTTAGAGATTGCAGAGTCTGATAGTATGACCTTTGCAGAAGTTGATGATTTAGGAGAAATTACTAAAAACGATGCTTATATAGATATACATATTGATGAGGTTTTAGATCTAGAATATGTAAACCAAAAAGCAATACAAAACGCCAACTTTAAAGTAGTAGTTGATGGTGTAAATAGTACAGGAGGAATTGCAATACCTTTATTATTGGAACGTTTAGGTGTTGAAGCAGTTAAATTATATTGTGACCCAACAGGTCATTTTCCGCATAATCCAGAACCGTTAAAAGAACATTTAGGAGATTTATCAAACGAAGTTAAAAAGCATAATGCCGATTTTGGTATTGTGGTAGATCCAGATGTTGACCGATTAGCGTTTATGGATGAAAATGGCGAAATGTTTGGAGAAGAATACACATTAGTAGCTTGTGCTGATTGGGTTTTAAGTCAAAACCCAGGAAATACAGTAAGTAACATGAGCTCCACTAGAGCCTTACGTGATGTCACTGAAAAACATGGAGGAACATACCAAGCTTCTGCTGTAGGAGAAGTCAATGTTGTGACTTTAATGAAAAAAAATAATGCTGTTATAGGAGGTGAAGGTAATGGCGGAATTATATATCCAGAATCTCATTATGGTCGTGACGCACTAGTTGGTGTTGCTTTGTTTTTAAGCTTATTAGCAGAACGTAAATTAAGCGTCAGTGAGCTTAGAAAAACCTACACAAGCTATTTTATGAGCAAAAAGAAAATAGAATTAACACCAACTTTGGATGTTGATGCTATTTTAAAAGCAATGGAAGAAAAGTATAGCCATGAGGATTTAACAACTATTGATGGTGTTAAAATTGACTTTGCAGAAAGTTGGGCACATTTACGAAAAAGTAATACAGAGCCAATAATTAGAATTTATACCGAAGCTAAAACCCAAACACAAGCAGATAGCCTAGCAGATAAAATCATTTCAGAAATCAAAACAATCGCTAATATTTAGTAATTTTACCTAATAATCAATTAGTTATGTACGTTACAAAAGCCCAAAGAACCGAAAAATCAGAATTAGAAACTTATTTTTCTCAATTTAGACAACACATTGTAGGGATAGATCAAGAGTTTGAATCGCCTTATGGTTTACAAAAAATGGTCTATACAGATTGGACAGCTTCTGGACGCTTATACAGACCAATTGAGGATAAATTATTAAACCAATTTGGACCTTTTGTAGCAAATACGCATACCGAAACAACTGTGTCTGGAACAGCAATGACAAATGCTTACCATAAAGCTAGGCAAATTATTAAAGGACACGTTAATACAAATGCAGACGATGTTTTAATTGTTGCAGGAAATGGAATGACTAGTGTAGTCAATAAATTTCAGCGTATTTTAGGATTAAAGGTTCCAGAAAACTTAAGAAAATTTACAACTATACCTGACGAGATACGTCCTGTTGTTTTTGTAACACATATGGAGCACCATTCTAACCATACATCTTGGTTGGAAACTATGGCTAAAGTTGAAGTTATTCCTGCAGGAGATGACGGATTGTTTAGTTTACAAAATCTTGAAATTTTACTAGAGCAGTATAAAGATTGTCCACTTAAAATAGCGTCTGTAATTGGAGGAAGTAATGTTACAGGTATTGAAACACCATATCATCAAATTGCAAAATTAATGCATAAAAATGGAGGTGTATGCTTTGTTGACTTTGCATGTTCTGCTCCTTATGTTAATATTAATATGCATCCAGAAGATGAAGACGAAGCTTTAGATGCTATTTTCTTTTCGCCACATAAATTTTTAGGAGGACCTGGTACTTCTGGTGTATTAGTTTTTAACAAAAAGCTATATAAAAATATGATTCCTGATTGTCCAGGTGGTGGTACAGTTAGCTGGACTAATCCTTGGGGAGAACATAAGTACATAGATAATATAGAAGACAGAGAGGATGGTGGTACACCAGGTTTTTTGCAAACTATAAAAACAGCTTTAGCCATTAAGTTAAAGGAGCAAATGGGTGTAAAAAATATGTTGGAAAGAGAGCATGAATTGTTACACCAAGTGTTTGCTAATTTAGAGCACGTGGATAATATTAAAATTTTAGCAGGAGATCAAAAAAAACGCCTAGGAGTGGTTAGTTTTTATATAGAAAATCTACACTTTAACCTTGGGGTAAAATTATTGAATGATAAATTTGGAATCCAAACACGTGGTGGTTGTAGTTGTGCAGGTACTTATGGGCATTATTTACTACATGTAGACCAAGAGCAATCACATAGTTTGGTTAACGAGATATCTTTAGGAGATTTAATACGTAAACCAGGTTGGATACGTATGTCAATACATCCAACAACAACTTGTAATGAAATTGATTATGTCTGTGAAAGTTTAATTGCATTAGCAGAAAATCATGAAGAATGGGCTAAAGATTACGAGTATAACAAGGCAAATAACGAGTTTATCCATAAAACATTTGTGCCAAAAAACGACGTGAGAGTTAGTGATTGGTTTCAATTTTAACTAAGAGAGAAACGTTGTAATTAGGTTTATTCTACTGCATAAAAAAACACTCATAATTATATAATTATGAGTGTTTTTTTATAACTAATTGTTATTAATTATTTAAAATCTTCTGGAGATTTGTCACGATGTTTCCAACGTTTGTGTGTCCATAAATAATATTGAGGTGCTTCGTGTATTTGTTTTTCAACCAATTTAAAAAAAGCATCAGTAATCTCGTAATCTTTAAAGTCGTTAGGGTTTTTTGCTAACGTAGTAAAAGTGGTTTCGTAATACCCTCTTTTAATTCGTTTAACAGCAAAATAAACAACAGCCATATCTAATTGTTTAGCTAATAATTCGGCTCCAGTATGAGCAGGTACATTAATTCCCATAAAATCTAACCAATGGTGAGCTTTCCAAGGTTTAGGGCTTTGGTCAGACACAAAACCATTAATGGTTAATTCGCCTTTGTTTTTTGCACGTAATAAGGTGCTAAAAGTTTCTTTAGTGGTAATTAAATGAGAATTGTATTTGGCTCTAATACGTTTAACAAGCTTATCAAAATACTTGTTTTCTAACTTTTTATACACTGCGTAACCTTTATGGTTAACATGGTTTTGTAAAATAAAAATCCACTCCCAACTTCCGTAGTGAGCACACATTAATACTATACTTTTATTAGATTTACCATATTGATTAACTTCTTCTATATTAGGGAAAGTCATTCGTTTCATCATTTGTTTTTCAGTGATTGTTAAAGACTTAATAGCCTCAACAACCATATCACATAGATGATGGTAAAATTGTTTTCTAATTACCTTAATTTCTGCTTCAGATTTATTTGGAAAAACAAGGTTTAAATTTTCTTTTACCGTTTTCTTTCTATATCCAATGATATAATAGATTAAAACATATAAACCATCAGAAAACGCGTATAAAAGCCTAAAAGGAAGTATAGAAATCAACCATAAAAAAGGATAAATTAAAATATAAGCTAATAATTGCATGAATACTTATTAATTTTGCGAGAGCAAATATATGCTATATTTGACTTAAAGTTAAACTAGATAATGGGTAATTTAAATTTAATAACAATAATAATAATTGCAGCCAATGTTATTATCTCTTACAAGGGATTTGAAGATTATGCTTTTTTTGAAAAATATAAATTTAATGTTGGAGCCATAAAAAGAGGCGAGCAGTTTAGAATATTTACTTCTGGGTTTTTACATGTTAATCAACAACATTTACTATTTAACATGATAACGCTTTACTTTTTTGCTTGGTTGGTAATTGCAAGGGTAGGCGAAACTAAATTTATAATCATATACTTAATTAGTCTTATAGCAGGAAGTTTATTGTCTTTGGTTTTTAATAAAGATAATTATCACTACAGTGCTGTTGGAGCAAGTGGTGCAGTTATGGGAGTCATTTATTCTGCTATAATGTTTGACCCTTGGATGGAAATTAACTTTATTATTCCAGGTTGGGTTTTTGGTATAGGGTATTTATTGTACTCAATTTACGGGATGAAAAAACAAATAGGTAATATTGGTCATGATGCCCATTTTGGAGGTGCAGTTGGTGGTTATATAACCACATTAATTATCGCTCCATGGTTATTAAAAACTGACTTAACAATGGTTTTAGTTTTAGCAATACCAATTGTAGTACTTTTTATTATGCAAAAGCTAGGTAAAATTTAGTTAGTTAAAATTTCGGCAATCTTATCTTCTAAAGCTTTTCCACGTAAGTTTTTAGCAATAATTTTTCCTTCACCATCTAAAATATAAGTTGCAGGAATAGAGCGTACACCATAAGCTAAAGCAATTGGTTCTTGCCATCCTTCTAAATTAGACACGTGTTTCCAAGTTAATTTGTCTTGCGCAATAGCTTTTAACCAACGGTCTTTTTGACCTTGTTTATCTAAGGATATTCCAACAATTTCTAAACCTTTATCGTGGTATTGATTATACATTTTAACCACATTTGGGTTTTCGCGTCTGCAAGGACCACACCAACTAGCCCAAAAATCTAATACAATTACTTTGGCGTCAACATCATTTAAAGACAAGTCTTTACCATCAGGAGTTGTTGCAGTAAATGTTGGAGCATAATCACCAATTTCGGTACCAAAAACAAGTGGTTTTGAAGGTTCTTGTTTACAAGAAAAACTTAGAGTAGCAACTAGTAAAAGTAGTATGTATGGTTTCATGATTTAAATATTTCTTACAAATATAAAATATAAAAATTGAATATTTTATGTCTATTTTTGCATTATGATTTATAACGATACAATTGTAGCATTAGCAACCGCTTCAGGAGCAGGAGCAGTAGCCATTATTAGATTATCTGGTAAGGATGCTATAGCTATTGCAGACCGCTGTTTTGAGTCTGTAAAAAGTAATAAAACACTTTTAAACCAAAAAACACATACCATACATTTAGGTCATATTGTGGATAACAAACGTACCATTGACCAAGTTTTGGTTTCGGTTTTTAAAAATCCAAATTCTTATACAGGTGAAGACGTTGTAGAGGTGTCTTGTCATGGTTCTATTTATATTCAGCAAGAAATTATTCAATTGTTTTTAAGAAACGGTTGTAGAATGGCTAATGCTGGAGAGTTTACTTTACGTTCATTTTTAAACGGGAAATTAGATTTAAGTCAAGCTGAAGCTGTCGCAGATTTAATTTCTAGTGATAATGAAGCCTCACATCAAATTGCGATGCAACAAATGCGTGGTGGTTTTTCTAGCGAGATTGCTAAATTAAGAGCAGAATTAATGAATTTTGCGTCATTAATCGAGTTAGAATTAGATTTTGCAGAAGAGGACGTAGAGTTTGCAGATCGAACACAGTTTCAGGCTTTAGTAGAAAAAATAACCTTTGTATTAAAACGCTTAATAGATAGTTTTGCTGTAGGTAATGTTATAAAAAATGGTATACCAGTAGCTATTGTTGGCGAGCCTAATGTTGGTAAATCCACACTTTTAAACGCACTGTTAAATGAAGAAAGAGCCATTGTAAGTGATATAGCAGGTACCACAAGAGATACCATTGAAGATGAGTTAGTAATTAACGGTATAGGCTTTAGGTTTATTGATACTGCAGGAATTAGAGAAACTAAGGACGTTGTTGAAAGTATTGGAATCAAGAAAACCTTTGAAAAAATGGAGCAAGCCCAAGTGGTTGTACTTCTTTTTTCTGCTGAAGAATTTAAAACAGAAAGCAAACGATTAAAAATAGAAATTGAAAAAATTAAGAATAAGTTTCCGCTTAAGCCACTATTAATCATAGCTAATAAGGTTGATACTTTAAATGCAGAAGAATTAGATCGACTAAAGCTTCAGTTTGAAAATGTCCATTTACTATCCGCTAAATCTGGTTTAGGAGTAGAGGAGTTAAAAGAGAAATTGATTGGTTTTGTAAATACAGGTGCGCTTCGTAATAACGAAACAATTGTGACAAATACAAGACACTATGACTCACTGTTAAAAGCTTTTGAAGAAATTCAGAAAGTAAAATATGGACTAGAGTCGGGCTTGTCAGGAGATTTATTAGCAATAGATATTAGACAAGCTTTATACCATTTTGGTGAAATTACTGGTGAAATCACTAGTGATGATTTATTAGGAAATATTTTTGCTAATTTCTGTATTGGCAAATAAGCCTAGTTAATAAGTAAAACAAGTCAGGTAATTAAAATATAATATCGATATATGACCATTAACCAGCTTCCGGGATCTTATAATATAATTGGCAATAATCAGGATATAGAAGGTGCAAGCTACAAAGGTATATTAGATTTGTCTTTAGACCAAAATAATAGAGTAGTAGCTAAATGGCTAATTAATAATAATCAGCAGCAATTTGGAACCGGTTTTTTTAAAGATAATATTCTTGTTGTAAATTTTAATTATCAAGGAGAGGACGATTCAATTTATAAAGGTGTTGCTGTTTATAAGTGTATTTCAAAGGATATTTTGGATGGATTTTGGTCCGAGAAACACGGTAACCCTTTATTTTTAGGTCAAGAGCGATGTTTTAGAATTGGGACCAATAACCAATTAGTAAATTAATTGTTAATTTTAGGTTTAGTTAATTTGATCGTACTTTAAAAACGAAAAAAAAAGTGTAAAGTATTTTAAATCATTGAATTAAAGTATTTATAATGATTTGTAAAATAGCCTTAGCTTTCTGATTATAGCAAGATTGAAAAAAACATTCGTAGTTTTAAATAAATTATTTTATCTTTTAACTGTAAATTATTGATTTTGAATTAATCAATGTATTGGAATATAATGTTTTAAGATAACAATTTGTTTTATGAGCGATGCAAACATTAAATTAGCTGAGCAATTACAGAAGCTATATGGGTTTTCGGATAGTTTTATTGAGTCGCTTCAAGATGGATTAATAATAATAACGCCAAAAGGCGAAATTGTATTAACTAATGATGCCTTAAGTCGTTTAACAGGTTTTGATAAAACAGAATTGACAGGAGCATTACTACCTTTCCCTTTTTGGCCACCAGAGTTGCATAAAGATTATAAAATGCTTTTTAATGAGCTTTCAAAAGATCATGTAAAAAGAGAATTTAAAATTATCTATATGCACAAAAACGGGAAGCGTTTTCCTGTAACCGTATTTTTTGCAAGTATAAAAAATAATCAAGATAAGGTTATAGCCTACGTTTGCTTTATTCAAAATATAGCAGATGTTGATTTTAAAGCATTAAACAATCAATCTTGGAATCAAGAAGTTTTCACAATTTTAAATTATCGAAAAAAGTATTTAGACTTAGTTCTACAGCGTAAAATAAATCAACAACTACAAATTACTTTAAGTAATATATCAGACGGATTTGTCACATTAGATGAAGATTTATGTTACACCTATGCTAATAATAAGGCAATTCAGCTAATAGGAAAAAAAGGCGTAGATTTGATAGGCCAAAACATATGGAAAGTTTTTCCTGAGATAATAGGACATCCTTTTTATAAAGCTTTTTGTAAGGCATTAGAAACCCAATCTACACAATATTTTAAAGGCGAGTTTAAACCCTATGAAAAATGGTTTGATTGTCGATTTTACCCTTCAGATACTGGAGGTATGTCTATTTATTTTTTAGATATTTCTAATCAAGAAAAAACAGAAGAATTACTATCTGAAAGTAAAAACGATTTAAATGCTATCATAAATAACATTGGAGATCCATTATTTGTAAAAGACGAAGAAAGTCGATTGTTAATAGTAAATGATGCCTTTTGTAAAATGTTTGATACTAATAGGCAGCTTGTAATAGGTAAAACTTTAGCAGAAAAGGTAGCAGAGCAAGAACGAGAAGCTTTTTTAAAAGTCGATACAGAAGTTTTAAAAACAGGAATTGAAAACATAAGTGAAGAAACCTTAACAGTCAAAAACAGCAATACTAGAACTATTTCTACACGAAAAACTAGATACGTTGATAAAAGTGGAAGTAAATTTATAATTGGTACAATTAGAGATATTACTAATCGTAAAAAAGCAGAAATTGAACTAGATCTATATAGGCATCAACTGGAAGAACTTGTTAATAGTAGGACAGAAGAGGTTAATATTAAGAATGCCGAACTACAGCGTATGAATAAATTATTTATTGGACGTGAATTAAAAATGAAAGAATTAAAAAATACAATTAAAAAATTAGAAGAAGAAATCGATAACTTAAATAAACAATAACACATAATTTTTTTTGATTCTTTTTATATATGAAGCTTATTCAATTTTATTCAATATTAAAAAAACCATTAGTAGCAGGCTTTATAACCTTTGCATTATTACTGTTTTTAACGCAATACATAACATTCCAAAAATATTACATTAACGAAAATAATCAGAAAAGAGAAATTGCTAATCAAGTAAATTTAATTGAAGAAAAATTACAATCTTTAGTTATGTTTAGTTATTCAGCAACTAAATCCTTGGCATATATAGTAGAAAGAAACGGAATTCCTGAGGACTTTGACGACATAGCTGTAGAGTTGTTAAACCGTAGTAAGTATTTTGATGTTGTGGAGTTGGTGGATAGTAAAGGATTTATTACTCATGTCTATCCATTAAAAGATAATGATGTAATTGGGTATAATATTATAGATAGTAAGGAGGCTAGTAGTGGTGCTTTAGCAACAATTAAAAGAAATGATTTTTTTATAGCAGGTCCAGTTAACCTTAAACAAGGAGGTATTGGCATAGTTAGTCGCCAACCCATTATTATTGATTATAAATTTGCTGGATTTTCTGCGGTAGTAACCAAATTATCAACTTTTTTTAAAGATTTAAATATAGATCCTTCCAATAATAAGCAATATATATATCAACTATCTAGAGTAAATCAAAAGACAGGAGAAGAGGACTTTTTTTTAGATAATGATGTTTCTGGTTATCAGGCATATGCTGTGCCAATAGAGATGACCTTTGGAGAGTGGAAGCTATATGTTATCCCAACCAAACTAGATTTTAATACAGCAATCATTTTTGCTATAATTGGTTTTTTACTTACTTTAATAAGCAGTTTTGGCGTTTGGTATTTTGCAGGACGCTCAGAACGTATTCATAAATTAATTAACATAGAGCTTAAAAAGCAAAAATCACAATTAAATAAAGTATATCAAACTAGCAGGAATCAGATCAAATTAAGTGAGTCTAACCTTAATAAAGCCCAGCGTATTGCAAAACTAGGTAATTGGGAGCTTTGTCTAGAAACAAACAAACTAACTTGGTCTAACGAGATGTTTAGAATTTTTAAAAAAAATCCAAAACATTTTAAAGTTTCACATCAAGCAATGCTGGAAGCTATACATCCGGAAGACAGAGAATTTGTATCAAAAACATACTCAGATTCCATAATAAATAAAGTTCCATATCGCATTACCTATCGTTTAAAACTTGAAGATAATCAAATTAAATACATAGACGAGCAGTGCGAAACTATTTTTGATAAAAACCAAGTTGCCGAAAAATCGTTTGGAATAGTTCAGGATATTACAGCGCGAATAAAAAGTGAAGAAGGTCTTAAAAAAAGCGAACTATTGTATCGCAGCTTAACGTCAAACGCACCAGTAGCTATATTTAATATTAATCATAAAGGCGAGTGTACTTATGTAAACGAGCATTGGATCAAACTTTCAGGAATAAGCTATGCAGATGCTATGGGTCAAGGTTGGTTAGAAGCTTTTCATCCAGAGGATAAAAATAAGATAATTGATGAATGGGAAATGGCAATGTCATCAAATATCAAATTTAAAACAGATCTTAGGTTTAAGGATAATACAGGTAAAATCACATTTTTAACAGTAAAGGCTACAAAACTTTTAGACGAAGAAAATAATGTTTTTGGATATATTGGGATAGCCTCAGATGTTACAGAAAGAATAAATAACGAGAAAGAATTATTAAAATATAAAAACAATTTAGAGGAATTAGTTAATGTAAGGACAGAAGAGCTTAATGATAGTAAAGACGCTTTATTAAATTTGCTTGAGGATTTAAATTTTCAATCCTTAGAGTTAGAAAAAGAAAAAGCTAAAGCACAATCTGCAGATTTAATGAAATCCGCATTTTTGGCAACTATGTCGCATGAGTTAAGGACACCTATGAATTCTATTATAGGATTTACTGGTATTTTACTTAAAGAGTTAGCAGGACCATTAAACGAAGAGCAAAAAAAGCAAATCAAAATGGTTAAAAATAGTGGTGAACATTTACTGGGTTTAATTAACGACATCTTAGATATATCTAAAATTGAAGCAGGTAAATTAAAAGTGTCTTACAGTAGTTTTGATTATTTAGCATCGTTAGAAAAAACAATTAATTTTTTACAACCGCAAGCATCAGCAAAAGGGATTAAAATATTACCACAAATTTCAACCTTAGATATTATTTTAAATAGTGATGAGGTTAGAGTGGAGCAAGTATTGTTAAACTTAATGTCTAATGCCATTAAATTTTCAAAAAAAGGAACTATTACTATTAAAGTAGATATTAAGGATAACATGCTAATTACTCAAGTTATCGATCAAGGTATGGGTATACACAAAAAGGACATCACTAAACTATTTGTGCCATTTACTCAGTTAGAAGGTGGTTTGGATAGAAATCATGAAGGCACAGGTCTAGGCTTGTCAATTAGTAAAAACCTAATTGAAAAATTAGGAGGTACAATATCTGTAGAAAGTACCTTTGGAGAAGGTAGTAATTTTACCTTTACACTACCTTTAATGCCCTTAGATAATAAATAACATTGTCAAAAATTATTTTAAATACTAAAAAATAATATATTTATAAAGCTATTACTATTCTTAACATCAAAGCCCATGATGCCTACTATTTTAATAATTGAAGATAACATGCAAAACATGTATATGTTATCCTATTTACTGGAAAAAAATCAATATCAAGTACTAAAAGCCAACAATGGTTTTGAAGGACTAAAATTAGCAAGAATAAATAATCCAGAGATAATATTGGTAGATATACAATTGCCAGATATGGATGGTTATGCAATTTGTGACCAGTTAAGAAATAGTGATTTAGCAAAAAACACGACAATTATAGCAGTAACCTCATATGCGATGGAAGGTGATAAAGAAAAAGCGATGCAAGTAGGAGCAGATGGATACATAGAAAAACCTATAAATCCCGATACTTTTATAAATCAAATGCAAGAAGTGTATCTTGTAAAAAACCAGAAATAAATTGGTATGAAAACAATTTTGATAGTAGATGATGTTTTTGAAAATCTATATTTATTAAGAGTAATTTTATCACAAGCAGGATATAATGTTGTAGAAGCTAATGACGGTAAAGAGGCATTAGATAAATTAACAGAAAAAAGGATAGACTTAATAATTTCTGACATATTAATGCCAGTAATGGATGGTTATATGCTATGTCAAGCTTGTAAAAAAGATGAAAAACTAAAAGATATACCGTTTGTGTTTTACACGTCAACTTATACAGAAAAAGTAGACGAAGACTTTGCCTTAAAACTAGGAGCAGCACGTTTTTTAAGAAAACCAACAGACCCAGATCACATAATAGCTTTAGTACAAAGATTATTAGATAAGTCTAACCCTTTTACAAAACCTAAAGATAATACAGAGTTTACAGAAGAAGAAGTTTTAAAACTATATAGTAAACGTTTAATAAGTAAATTAGAACAAAAAAATTTAGAATTAGAAAAAGAAATAACCGAACGAAACAAAATAGAGTTAAAACTAACTAATGAAAACGCAATATTAGATTTAATAGCCAATAACACCTCAATTAAAAAGGTCTTTAATCACATAATACATAACTATCAATTCATACGTCCAGAGTTTTACCTATCTATTAGTTTACTAGATGATGATAAAGAGCATCTAAAACTTATTTCTGCACCAAACTTGCCAAAGGATTACTGTGCAGCCATTAAAAATTTAAAAATTGGTGAAAATGTAGGGTCTTGTGGTACGTCTGCTTATTTAAAAAAGCCGATTATAGT
The DNA here is from genome assembly GCF_000518485.1 of Olleya marilimosa CAM030. GTDB lineage: Bacteria > Bacteroidota > Bacteroidia > Flavobacteriales > Flavobacteriaceae > Olleya > Olleya marilimosa. Next base: position 97,327 of record NZ_JADR01000006.1, read on the forward strand.
GTCAGATATTACTACAGATCCACTTTGGAAAGACTACCAACACTTAACAGTTGGTTTTGATTTAAAATCGTGTTGGTCAATTCCAATACTGTCAGAGAAAAATGAGGTTTTTGGAACCTTCGCAATCTACAGTAGCAATATAAAAACGCCCACTTTTGAAAATATAAGAGAATTAAACTCTGCAGTAAGCCTAGCAAAAATGGCTATTGTAAAGTTTAAAATGGCTGAGGAAGTAAAGAAAAAAGAAGAGTCTTATGAGTCCTTAGTAGAGCAAGCCACAGACGCAATTTTGACCTACACCTATGATGGCGTCATTCATACATTTAATAAAGCAACCTATACAACATTAGGATATACAAAAAAGGAGTTTTTAAAATTAAAAATTCAAGATTTTATAATTGGAGATGTTATTCAAAATAAAGTAGTTCGAGACGCCATACTTAAAGGCGAAGCTGTTATTTTTGATAGACAGCTCATGTGTAAAGACCAAACAATAATAGATGTAGAGATTTCGGCAAAACTTCAAAAAGACGGAAAAGTTCTAGCTATAGTGCGTGATGTCTCTGAACGTAAAAAAGCAGAAGCCAAATTATTAGAAAGCGAGTATAATTTAAGGCAATCCCAAATAGTAGCCAATCTAGGATCATACGCTGTCGATTTAAAAACAATGACATGGGATTGTACAGAGCTATTATATCAAATTTTAGGAATAGATGACAACTATGTTAAAACAATAGATAGTTGGATTGATCTTGTTCATATAGAGGACAAAGTAGAAGTATTAAATTATTTTGAAAGCTGTGTAAAAAACAATAAACGATTTAATAAGGAGTATCGTATTATTCAATTTGATTCCAAAAAAGAAATTTGGGTGCAAGGTATAGGCGAGTTACTTTTTGATGACAACGCAAACCCTATTAAAATGATAGGGACCATGCAAAATATTTCTGAGCGTAAAGAAGTAGAATTAAAGCTTCAGAGAAATGAAAAATCTTTATTAGAAGCTCAAAAAATAGCTAAAATAGGTAGCTACTATTTAGATTTAGAGACCAGTTTAGCTCAGGCCTCAATAACCTTTAAAGAGATTGCAGGTTTAGAGCAGGAGGATGCCATTTCTCGAAAATTATGGAAAGACATTACACACCCAGAAGATGCTAAAAAAAATAGTGAAGAAATTGATAAGTGTATAAAAACTGGAGGTGAGTTTGATTTAGAATATAGAATTTTTTCTAAAACCGATAATAAATTAAAGTGGATACATGGTTTAGGTGAAGTGTCTTATCAAAACGGTAAACCAAAAAGCTTTTTTGGAACAATACAAGATATTACTGAGCGTAAAACTGCCGAAATTAAAATTCAAGAAAGTGAAAAATCACTATCAACCGCTCAAAAAATAGCCAAAATAGGAAGTTTTAATCTTGACCTTATAAACTTGATAGCTAAAACTTCGGATACTTTTAATGATATAGTGGAGTATGAAACGGATAACAAAATATCTTTTGACTTTTGGAAAAGTATAGTACATCCTGATGACAGAGCAATAATAAAAGATGCAGTAATAAAAAGCGAAAAACTAAATCAGAAGTTTGATTTAGAATATAGAATTATTAGTACCAAAACTAAACAGGTAAAATGGATTCATGGTTTAGGAGAGGTGTTTTACGTAGATGATATTCCTTCAAGTTTTGTAGGGACTATCCAAGATATTACAGAGCGTAAAAAGGCAGAATTAGACCTTAAAATAGCCAATGAGTTTACTGAAAACCTTGTAATGTCAATGCAAGAAGGTTTATTAATGGTCGATCTTGAGGGTACTATCATGAAGGTTAATGATTCATTATGTGATATTTTAGGATATACCGAAGCGGAACTTATTGGCATGGATTTACCTTATCCTTTTGCAAGGCCAGAGGATTATGAACTCATGATGGAGATTAAAGATAAAGTAGCAAAAGGCCAAGCTCCTTCTTTTCAGCTAGAATTTATCAGAAAAAATGGAACTAGATTTATAGCATCATTCTTAGCAGGTATTATTTATGATGACCAAGGAGATGTTTTAGCAATTTTTGCAACTATAAAAGATATTTCTGAGGACTTAAAAATAAAAGAAACATTAAAACAAATAGCCTTAAAGTCTACTCAGAAAAAAGACGTCATATTAAAATTAGCGACCTTAATAGGTGAAGATTTACAAGCATCCTTAAAAAAAATTGCCACAACATCTGCAGAAGCTCTTCAGGCAGATTTAGTTACTATTTGGGAGTTTAAGAAGGATAAAACAGAGTTAGTAAGCAAGTTGTTTTATAACCAAGAGCACCAAACTTTTGATACAGAAGGATTAATAATTAAAAAAGAAACTTTTCCAGATTATTTTGAAGCCTTCAAACACAAAAACATTATTAATATTAACAATGTAATATCTAATCCAATAACTAAAGGGTTTGCTAAACAATTTTTTGTTCCCAATAATATAGCATCCAGAATTGATGTTTTAATCTATGGTCGTAACGACCATTATGGAATCTTAAGTTTTGAAACTAAAAACGTAAATAGAGTCTTTAATGCAGATGAAGAAAGTTTTGTAACCTCTATTGCTAGTATTATTTCGCTTATGGTTGAAAGCTCAGAGCGTAAAATAGCAGAAAATAAAATAGCTTTAACTAATGAAAAACTTTTAGAAGTCAATAAAGAGTTAAACCTTTTAAGAAACCAATTAGAACAAGAAAACGTCTATTTACGTAACGAGCTAGACCTGGTTTTTAATTTTGAAGAAATGGTTTATGGTAGTGTAGAGTTTAGTAATGTGTTAAACGAAATAGAAAAAGTTGCACCTACTAATGCTACCGTATTATTATTGGGAGAGTCTGGTACAGGTAAGGAGTTGCTAGCTAGAGCTGTACACAATATAAGCAACAGAAACAGTAAGCCATTAATAAAAGTTAATTGTTCTGCAATACCAAGAGAGCTAATTGAAAGCGAATTATTTGGTCACAAAAAAGGATCGTTTACTGGTGCGTATAATGATAAGGTTGGAAAATTTGAACTGGCAGATGGAGGAACCTTATTTTTAGATGAAATTGGAGAACTACCATTAGACATGCAACCTAAAATTCTAAGATTTTTACAAGAAGGAGAAATTGAAGTCGTTGGTGGTGTTGGCTCTAAAAAGCTTGACGTGCGTGTTATAGCTGCAACAAACCGAAACCTATTAGCAGAGGTCCAGAAAAAGCAATTTAGAGAAGATTTATACTTTAGATTAAATGTATTTCCAATTGCGGTTCCTGCCTTAAGAGATCGAAAGGATGATATACCACTGTTAGTTGAGCATTTTGTAGATAAATTTGGTAAAACCTATGATAAACAGATTAAATATATATCAGATGATGCCATGTCTAAACTTAAAGCTTACAATTGGCCAGGAAACATCAGAGAACTAGAAAACCTAATTGAACGCGCTTTAATATTATCCAATAGTGATACATTAGTGATACCAGGTTTTGAAACCTCTAATCAAAAATCCAAACAACGCATTAATTGTGTAGACCTAAGTTTAGATGCTGTTTTACGCAATCATATTTTACAAGTCTTAGAAGATTGTAACTGGAAAATTAGTGGATCTAAAAGTGCTTCAGAAGTATTAGGGTTAAAACCTAGTACATTACGCGATAAAATGAGTAAATTAGGTATAGTTAAGCCTAATTAACGCTAACGGTATTCCGTGAGTTGTTTTTTTTAATAATTTCAATACACGGAATACCGACACTTCATTTATTAATATAAATCTTTTTAAAAATCATAATATATTGAAAATCAATATATTATGATTTTTTTTGTTCTATTTTATATTTGTGGCATCCGTATTGGTTTAGATTTTACAAATCAATAATTATGATGGACGATAAATTAATTGAAAATTTCAAATTTTGGGTAGATCAAGAGGTGATCTATTGCCAAATTTTGAATGATTTAACTGATTTAGATGATGATAATAAAATAAAAGATATTGAGCACATATTTTTAAATAAAATATTTATGCTATCTAAAGATGTGCACATGCCAATTTTAATTGACCTAAAAGAGTTAAATTTTTCTAACGCTATTAAAGTATTTACGTTTTTATCTAAAAACACATTAATTAAATCTTTAGTGTTATCTAAAACATTTTTAGTTAATTCCTATAAATTAAAAATGTTATTAAACATTCAAAGTTTTATTTGTAATCCTGCACTTCCAGATGTGATTTTTAAATGTAATAAATCGGCAATACAATATTGCATAGACGATAACCGAATGTATAACTCATTAAACTAAAAACATGGAAAACGTAAAAAAAGTAGGACATGCAAAATTTTGGACCGATGGTAATAATATTATAAACCTTCAATTTAATAGTATTGAGGATTACTATACTCTAGAGCTTACCACAGCAAAAAAATATATAAATATTATAGCTAATTTATGTCAAGGAAATCCAATGCCTTTTATAATAGATTTAAGAGGCTTTCACGGAACTTTTTCGACAGAAGCAGCAAATTTTATAGCTAAATCTAGCGTATTAAATAATTTAAGAATTTCTGAAGCTTACATATTAAACTCAATAGGCGTAAAACTTCTAATTGCATCTTATAAAAGAATATACGATCCCTTAACACCACATATTACATGTAATGATTTTGAAACCGCAACACAATACTGTATAGAGTCAAGAGCTCTCTATTTTGAGAGCAGTTAACCTAATTATATAATCAATAACTAACTATTTTTTATTAATCCCCAAAACCTAACATCATGAGAAAAAAATATATTCTATCTCATTGTTTAATTGTTTTTAACCTACTATGTGTTTATGCGCAAATTGTAAACGAGGGTGTTTTACAAATTTCGTCTACAACAGATGTATATTTTGAAAATGAATACACAAACAAAACTAGTGCTACGTTAAGTGCTAACGGTAACCTATACCTTAATGACAGTTTTATTAATAACGGTGTTACTACATCAACCACTGGTACAACCTACTTTAAAAGTACCGTAAATCCGTTATTAAGTATTTCTGGATCATCCAATAATATTAATTTTAATAATCTAGAAGTTGATATTACAGCAACAAATACCAAAGGACTGTCTGTTGCAGATGGTTTTTTATTAAACATTTCTAATCAACTAAATTTAGTCAATGGAGACGTAAGATTAAATGGAGAATCTCAATTAATACAATCTCATGTTGGTTTAGATGCTAATACAGTTAATTCCGGAAAAATATTAGTGGATCAACAAGGTGTTGCTTCAGCTTTTAAATACAATTATTGGAGTGCACCAATTAATAATGGTGGTACATTTTCATTGTTAAACGGTAAATATGATGGTACAGACTCTAATCTTAATCCATTTACGCCATCTCAAATGTCCTTTATTTCTGGAGCACCTTATAATGGTTTACCAGCCATTACTAATGGCGCAGGAGAGGTAACAACAGCATTATCTATAAACACGATGTGGTTGTATAAATATATCCAAGGTACTGGTTCGTATTATGACTGGGTAGCTTTAGATCAAAATAGTGCATTAAATCCAGGAGAAGGTTACACAATGAAAGGTACTGGAGCTTCAGGAACAGATCAAAATTACGTGTTTTATGGAGCACCAAATAACGGAGAATATACAATGTCTATTAATGCTGGAGAGGAGTCTTTAATAGGTAATCCATATCCTTCAGCTTTTGATTCTAATAAGTTTATCCTTGATAACGCTTCGTTGTTTGATGCACTATATTTTTGGGTTGATGGTGGATCAACATCACATGTATTATCTAATTATTTAGGTGGTTACGCTATTAGAAACTTAACAGGAGGGACTCCACCTTCATTGTTCTCTACTTTAATTGGTGGATTGGGTACAGCGGGAAGTATAACGCTACCAAAAAGATATTTGCCAATTGGTCAAGGCTTCTTTATCAAAGCATATGCATCCGGAACTATAGTATTTAATAACTCTCAAAGGGACTTTAAAAAGGAATCTGATGGCGACGCTATTTTTTATAGAAATCAAAATGAACAAACAGAAAATCAAGATCAATTTATACGTCTAGGTTATGAAGATCCAGAAGGCTTTCATAGGCAATTACTTCTTGGTTTTTTACCCAACTCTGCTGCAGATGTAAACTATAATCCAGGATATGATGCACTACTTAAAATATGTAGAGATGATGAAATGTTTTTTGTTATAGAACAAGATTTGGATAAAAAATATGCAATTCAAGGGGTTAATACTTTTAACGAAACTATGGAGTTTCCTTTGGGTTTATTAATATCAGAAACAGGATCACATCAAATTATGATTGATGAAGTTGAAAATTTTCAACACACAGTTTACTTAAAAGATAATATTCTTAATACAACACATAATTTAACAGATGCTAATTTTAATGTAAACCTGCCAATTGGTGATCACTTGGATAGATACTCATTAGTTTTTGTGCCTCAAAATTCGTTATCAACAACAGATCAGACATTAACTAATCTAAGTGTATTTTATGACGGAAATAAAAATGTGGTAGTTAATAATAGTGATAGAATGCAGCTAAAAAACATCACGATATACAATGTTTTAGGTCAAGAAATTTTAAGATTAAATGATAATATAAATAGCACAAACAAAGTGCAAATTCCTTTTAATCAAAGCCAAGGACTATACGTTGTAAAAGTCGTAACAACAACGGGAGAATTAACTCAAAAAATAATAAACTACTAATTATGAGTGTATTAAAGCTAAAAATTAACACAGCACTAATTATAGTATTTTTTATTAGTGTAACTTTTCAAGCAGTAGCTCAAGTAGGTATCGGAACATTGTCTCCAGACGCGTCTGCAATGTTAGAGGTAAACTCAACAGAAAAAGGAGTGTTAGCACCTAGAATGACCTCTGCGCAACGTATAGCTATTTCAAATCCAGCAAAAGGGTTATTAGTATTTGATACAGATATTAATGTCTTTTACTTTTATGATGGTACTAATTGGACTGCTTTAAAGGCCGAAATTAAACGTAGTAACTATAAGTTAGTTAAAGATATTTCTGACTTAGCAGATGAATTAGTTTCAGGTGGAGGATCAAAATATCTTTTAAACGAAAACTATTTGTATGAAATCAATGGAAGTATAAACTTTGATTTTCCAGTCGATTTAAATGGTGCTTACGTAAGCGGTAGGGACACTGGAGAAGATGCTTTAATAAACGATTCTGGAACAACTTTTTTTAGTGGTTCTAAAGGCGGACATTTTAAAGATGTTGTCATTCATGGTAATAACCAGCAAGTCTTTAACATTTCTGGATCAGGAGCTGAAAATTTAATAGCTTACAGTATAGTAATAGTTGGTGCTTCGTCTGTGGGAACATTCAGCAATTTAAATACATTTTATTTTGAAGTTTTGCAGGTATTAAACTCAGCAAATGGAATCGCCGCTTCAAATATCTCTAATTTTTATATGGATAAAGTCTTTTGGACAGACGGAAATAGCGGAACATTTTTGACTTTGTCAGGTACATTTAATAACTTACAGATGGCTAACGGTCGCGTAGTGGTAGATTCTGGTGAAACAGGAATGGATATTAGTGGTAACCCAACTATTAATATTGCTGCATCAATTGCACAAGTAAGTTTTACAGGAGATGGTAGCAGATTAAAAGGTTATACAACAAATACGTACGCAGGCTATAAATTTAATAGCAATTGGGATGTAGACGCAACAGGTTTACAATTAGAAACTGATGATGCTTCAATAGGAGATTTACATTTAGAAGCTCCTGTAGGTAGTGGTTATGAAACAGATTTTTCAGCAATTGGATCAGGAGTACCAACAAAATTAGAAGGCTTATCTTATTCTAATAACTTATTTAGATTTAGTGCGCCAATCAACAATAGATTGGTTTATGATGGTGTAAAAACTAGAAGTTTCCAGATTTCTAGTAGTATTTCCTTTCAAGGCGATAATAATAGTTCCATCTATATTTTTTATATAGCCAAAAACGGAGTGATTCAAAACGATTCAAAAGTATACAGACAAGTAGGGAGTAACAATGATGTAGGAGCTGTATCTGTTGTTGGATCCATAAGGTTAGATCAAGGCGATTATATAGAGGTCTGGGCCGAAAGGTATTCTGGTTCAGGTAGTTTGCTGCTAGTGTCTTTAAATCTAACAATTAAATAATTCAAAGCTCAATAAACTCAACATTAAAAAAAATAATTTCATAAAAAATTTAAAAACTATAAGTTATGAAAATTTCAAACATAAAATTAATAACACTAACACTAGCTGTATTTGCAAGTGTAACTAGTGTAGCTATAGCTCAAGTAGGTATTGGTACTGTAAACCCAGAGGCATCATCTATGTTAGATATAACGTCTACTGAAAAAGGTATGTTAACTCCAAGAATGACAACTGTCCAAAGAACAGCTATTTCAAGTCCAGCAAATGGATTATTAGTATATGATACAACCGAAAACGCTTTTTATTTTTATAAATCTAGTGCATGGTCTAAAATAGATTCTGCTAAACGTAGCATGCATAAATTAATTCAATCAGAAGCAGATTTAGCTGCAGAGCTTGTAGCTGGAGGAGGATCAACTTATCTTTTATCTACGGATACCTTATATGAAATCAATGGTACAATCGCGTTGTTACATCCCATTGATTTAAATAATGCCTATATCATAGGTTTTGATACTAATGAGGATATTTTATTTAAATCAGGAGGCACCATGTTTTCTGGTACTAAAGGCGGTAGTATTAAAGGTGTGACGTTAACAGCTCCAGGTGGTACTGTATTTGGGATAGCTGGTACAAATACAGATAGTTTTATTTTTAGGGATGCTGTTGTAGCTAATTCCGCTTCAGTGGGTAGTATAAGTGGTTTTGGATTAACGTTTGTTAGTATCGTACAATTTGTAGGTAACACAACAGGTATTACTTATAGTAATATTACAAAATTATTGTTAAGTAACATGGGATGGTTATCAACAAATGCAGGTACTTATGAAACATTTACAGGAAACTTTAATTTTATACAAAAACAAGGTGGTTTTTCAGAGGTTAATGGATCGGCTATTGGTATTGATGTTTCTAGTAATCCTGCAGTTGGTACAGGTGTTTTAACAGGAGTTAGTTTTAATGGCACTAGTACACAGTATATAAAAAGATACACTTTAGGATCTTATGTAGGCTATAATTTTGATAATTCGTGGACGGTAGATTGTCCTGGTATACCAGTGGAATCAGACCAATTGGCTTCAGGGAATATTTATTATAATGGGACATTAACATCAGGTTTTGGTCAAACATTTAGTAGTGGTGCAGGAACGGATGCTAATTTAACAGGAAACAGTAATTCAAATACGACAACTGCTGTTAATTTACTTAGGATGTCTTCTCCTCAAAATAATAGATTAACTTATTTAGGAAAAAAAACTAGAACATTTCAAATTAACGCAACCGTGTCTGCTAGGGGTTTAACAAGTGTGGGTAATTTTTATGCTTTTTATATCAAAAAAAACGGAACAAATACATTGGTAGAAACTAATACTGTAATGCGTGTAAATGATTTGTTAGATGTTACTAGTAATGCCATTTCAGGAACTGTGGAGCTTGCACCTGGAGATTATATTGAGATTTGGGCACAGCGGTTAACAAGTAGTGTAATATCCACTAATCTTGCAGTATTCTCTTTAAACCTTAATATCAAGTAGTTTTTTAATAGTAGTTTTTTAGTTAAGTTAGTAAGGCCTTCTGTTAGTTTTAACAGAAGGTTTTATGTTATTAGTAAATTTAATGACCAGCAATTTTTAGTTTTTTATAGCCTAAGAGGTTGGTTTTAAAATTTATTTTTTAATTAAATAATTTGGATAATTAATCCAAAAAAATATTGACTTATCTTGCAGCGTTTTATTTGTAGTTAATACAAGTAATATAAAAAGTTATAAAAATGAATAATAATCGTAATAACGAGGATAAAGTCGCTCAAATTAATAAAGTAATAGATCATTACTTTGCGACTAATACAGATAAAGATTGGATACCAGCAAAAGATATCATGTCTGATTTAATTAATGCAGGTGTTTTTGTGAAAGATCAAAAAAAAGGATTACCACTTAGAAAAATCCTGAGAGCATTAGATAATGAAGATAACCTAAAAGCTATACCAAGAGTGCATCCAGAACGTGCAGAAGCAGCAACATATTGGTACTTTTTAAGAGAAGGTGCTACATTTCCTGAAAATGAAAATATTAGTACAGTTTCTAAAAAAGACGTTGCTAAAGCTAAACGCGAAAGTACAGACGAGTTTTACATCATAAACTTATGTGATGAGGTTTTAAAGGAAGAAGCATCACGTAAGCATACCTTTGCTTGGTTGTTTGGAGATATGCATAAAAAAGGTAAAACCAGAACATTGTTACCTGTAGCAGCATTTTATAAAGACGCTAATTTAGTAATTGAATTTGCTGAAAGAAAAAATAAAACCGAAGCGCAATTAGCAAAATTAGAACAGTTAACCACAAGTGGTATTACTAGAGGACAACAAATAGAAAAGTACAATCATAGAAGAAAAGAAATGATAGCTAAAAAAGATATCAATTTTGTGACTATTGATTACGCTTTATTTGAAACAGATAATAAAGGGAAATTAAAACGCAATACTACAGAAGATATAGCATTGCTTAAAAAAATACTTAAAAACTATATTAAGTAAAAACAGTTTTAAATAATACGCTTTAAAAAGGTCTAATCTAATTACGTATAGGTTAGACCTTTTGCTTTTTATTATTTTTAGTCTCAGGATAAGTTAAGTTTAAAAGTTAAAGTAGTATGTCAAATAAACAGTTTATTATATTTTTAGAGGCTTGTTGTAAAAAATAATAATTCGTTACTAAATGCCAAATAGTATAATTGAGATTAAACGACTAAAGCAATACGCTAATAAAGCTAGAGCAATCCAAATTTATATAAATAATAAAAAAATAGATACCATTAAAGATGGAGAAACCAAATCTTTTCAGGTGGATCCTATTCAAAATCAAGTGTACGCAAAAATTGATTGGTGCAAAACAAAACCACTCAAAATTAACACCAAAGAAAACACAATAACAAAGCTAGAATTAGGATCAAACCTATCTGGCTTTAAATTAAAGTTTGCTTTATATTACGTGATTTTTAAAACGTCAGAATATCTGTATTTAAAAAAAATATAAGTTGATATTTACAACATAAATTAAACAATTGGTCTAAAAATAATGTAAATGAATACTACTGAAAAAGCATTAAAAGAACGTATTAAGGAGTTGACCTGTTTGTATGAGGTATCTTCAATAATAGGTAATGCTAACGAAGAGTTAATCGAGGATACTTTACAAGCCATAGTGTTTAGTATAAAAAAAGGATTTCAATATCCCAAAAAAACAGACATTCAGATTAATGCTTCTACGTTAAGCATAGCAACGTGTAATGACGTTAAAAGCAGCATAAGTATTCAGTCTAAAATAAAATTGTTTAATGAAGACAAAGGGACGTTAACCGCTTTTTTAAATGAAGCACAATGCACTCAAAACGATTTTTTAAACGAAGAACAATTACTACTAGATAATATAGCACTTAAAATAGGTAGTTTTCTAGAACGTATCGAAATTCAGAAAAACGAAACCTCTCTTAAACGACAAATGGAACATGCAGATCGTTTAAGTATTTTAGGCGAAATCACAGCTGGTATAGCACATGAGCTAAATACACCATTAGCTAATATTTTAGGCTTTGCGGAGTTGCTTAAAGAGGATTTAAAAACAGATATAAAAGCCTCTCAGGATGTAGATAAAATTATTAAAAACGCTATATTTTCCAGAGAAGTTGTTAAAAAGTTAATGTTTTTTGCTTGCGAAATGCCTCAAGAAATGAAGGAAGTAAATTTAGTGCCAAACATTAAAAATGCAATAAATTTACTAGATGCCACTTTTAGAAAAGAAGAGGTCAAGTATATTGTTAAAATAGAAGAAGAGGCCTTGTTATTGCGTGCAGATCCAATACAATTAACTCAAATTATTTTCAACTTATTAATTAATGCTATTTATTTTTCTCCAAAGCAAGGGTTGGTTACAATTGAAGCTAAAACCACTAAAAAGGCAATTGTTTTAAAAATTAAAGACGAAGGTGAAGGTGTTAATCAAGCAGATTTGGATAAAATTTTCCAACCTTTTTTTACTACCAAACCTATTGGTGACGGTTCTGGATTAGGACTAAGTGTGGTACATGGTATTGTGGCATCGCACAAAGGGACAATTACCGCAAAAAACAATAAAAATAAAGGCGTTACTTTTACTATTACACTTCCAAAATAACAGATATTCATGCAATTACGTAAAGAAAACATACTTATAGTTGACGACGATGTAAATATCTTAGAGTTATTGCAACGTCATTTGCAATCTTGGAATTATCATGTGTTTAAAGCAGTTTCTGTTAAAGAAGCAGTTAGTATTTTAAGGGATTCGACTATAGATTTATTAATTACCGATTTAAAAATGCCAGAATTGGATGGTTCAGAGCTTATTAAATTTGTGTCGGAGCACTATCCTAAAATGCCAAAATTGGTAGTAACGGGATATCCATCGGTTCAGGACTCATTAGCTGCTATAAAATCTGGAGTTGTGGATTATTTGACTAAACCATTTACTAAAGACGAGCTTAAAATGGCGTTGGATAAATGTCTGGTAAACTCAGATAGCGTAACGCAATCTCCTAAAAACTCAATAATTAATAGTGATAAGCCTTACGGCGAAATTATAGGGCATTCCGATAAAATTAATACTGTAATTCAGGTTATTGAACGTGTTAAAAACAATAAAGCCACTGTTTTTATTAAAGGTGAAAGTGGTACAGGAAAAGAACTAGTTGCGCGTGCCATTCATTATCAAGGTAAATTTTCTAGAGCACCATTTATTGCAGTAAATTGTGGTGGCATACCAGAAAACCTATTAGAAGCAGAGTTGTTTGGGTATTTAAAAGGAGCTTTTACAGGAGCAGAAACTAATCGCGAAGGGTTTTTTCAAGCAGCAAATGGAGGGACTATTTTTCTAGACGAAATTGGTAATGCTTCATTAACAGTGCAATCTAGATTACTTCGTGTGTTGCAAGAAAAAGAAGTGGTAAAAGTAGGATCTACAAAAGCAGAAAAAGTAGATATACGTATTATAGCTGCGACCAATAGTGATTTACGCGACATGATTCAAAAGCAAACTTTTAGGGAAGATTTGTATTATAGATTAACAGTTGTAGAGATTGATGTAGCACCTTTAAGACAGCGCAAAGACGATATTAAATTATTGGTAGATAAGTTTTTGTTTAAATATGGTGTAGAGTATAAGGATGGCTATGTAAAAATAACTCCAGAAGCTTTAAAAATATTAGAACGTTACAATTGGCCAGGAAATATTAGAGAACTTGAAAACGTTATCCAACGTGCAGTGATACTTAGTGATAAAACCGTTGAGGTTAGTCATTTACCAGAGCATTTAAAATATACATTGCAAGACGCTTCGGACACATTACAACCATTAAAAGTCATTGAAAAGCAATACATAGAAAAAGTACTAAGAGCTACAGGAAACAATAAGACCAAAGCTGCTAAGATTCTTCAAATTGACAGAAAAACTATTCGTCAAAAATTATCCGATTAGACTTTTTTTGTAGTGGTACATTTTTACTCAGTTGGGTAATTTTGCACCACTTGTAATTTTTTAGTTTATTTTATAAAATCATCTAACCCCTTTATTTAAAGGGGTTTTTGCATTTGTGACAGGTTACATTATTCATTTGGCACATGCATTGCCAATAGGTTGGTATATAGATTATAAATTTTACACCTATGAGTCATTTTAATATTTGTCCAAATTGTATACATCGCAATTATTGTGTATTAACAACCAATAAAAATACTGTTTGGTCATGTAGCGAGTTTGATGCATTAAAACCAAACCAACCAAATTTAGAACAAGTAAAACAACCAGAACAAGAGTTAGTTTTAGTTTAATCCTTTAATAGTAAAAGCTATGTTTTTTAACACAATAGTTTCAGTATTTGGCAGCAAAAATTCTTTAGAAAAAAAATCTAATAAAAGCCAAGCTAGAGATAGATATATCTCACAAAAATATTACGAAAGATCTATAATCAATCGCTATTTCAAATAAAAATAACAAACACATTACAATGACAACAGTAACAGCAGATTTGAAAAAAGTAACAAAAAAAGTACCAGTCAGAGGTATGATGGATAATGTTATGGAGCAGTTTAATAGTGCTGCAGACCATATTAATTTACATCCAAATATTAGAAAAATATTAAGTATCACTAATAATGAAATTTTAGTCAATTTTCCAGTAAAAATGGATAATGGTGATGTTGAGATTTTTACAGGTTATAGAGTGCAACATAATAATGCTTTAGGACCATATAAAGGTGGTTTACGTTATCATCCAACAGTAGATATTGATGCAGCTAGAGCGCTAGCAATGTGGATGACCTGGAAAACATCATTAGCAGGATTGCCATATGGTGGAGGTAAAGGAGGTATTAAAATAGACCCTTCAAAGTACTCGCAATCAGAGTTAGAGCGTATTACAAGACGTTTTACGTTTGCTTTAGCAGATAATATTGGACCAGAACATGATATTCCTGCTCCAGATGTCAATACTAATAGTCAGACTATGGCTTGGATTGCAGATACCTACATGAGTACACGTCCACCAGCAGAACGTACTGCTAATCAACACGTCGTTACAGGTAAACCTGATGCAAGTGGTGGATTAGAAGGACGTGACAGAGCAACAGGTTATGGTGTGTATTTGTCCATTAAATTTTGGGCAAATAAAACTAATACAAGTTTAGAAGGTAAAAAGTTTATCGTACAAGGTTTTGGTAATGTTGGTTATTGGGCTGCTCATTTTTTAGAAAAAGATGGCGCAAAAATGGTAGCAGTACAAGATGCTTCTGGTAGTATTCAAAATCAAAACGGATTAAACGTTGAGGATTTATTTAAATACAGTCAAATTAACGATGGTAGTATTGTAAACTTCCCAGATTCTAAAATGGTGGATAATAAAAAGTTTTTCACTTTAGATTGTGACATCTGTATTCCTGCTGCTTTAGGTAACCAAATAACAAAAGAAAATGCACCAAAAATTAAAGCAAAATTAATTGCAGAAGGTGCAAACGGACCAACAAATGTAGAAGGAGAAAAGATTTTGTTAGAACGAGGTATTACAATTATACCAGACATTTTATGTAATTCAGGAGGTGTCGTTGGTAGTTATTTTGAATGGTTACAAAACCGAAATGGAGAGATTTGGCAATTGGACGAGGTGATGGCTAAATTGGATAAAAAAATGAAAGAGTCCTTTAATAAAGTATTTGATTATGCAATAAATGAAACTGTGGATTTACGTACAGCTGCATTTTGTATAGCCATACAACGTATAGAAAAAGCATACATACAAAGAGGTATTTTTCCTTGATTTTAAAACACATAAGATGAAGTACGGAAGTTTAATTTTAGAAAAAAAAGAGTATGTGTACTTAAAGCGTATACTCAATATTTCGGGATATGGAAATGATACTAATGTCACTAAATCTTTAGTAAAATTATCTGAAGAGTTAAAGACTGCTCAAATTGTAAATAATGACGAAGTACCAGAAGATATAGTACGTTTTAATAGTATCGTTACTATAGCGTCAGAAAACGGTTGGGAAAAGGAGTTACAAGTCGTAATACCAATGGACAAAAACGTGGCACTTAATAAAGTGTCCGTTTTGGCTCCAATGGGAGCAGCACTTTTAGGCTATTCAAAAAATGATACTATAGATTGGGATTTTCCTGGAGGTGCACAAAAAATTAAGATTATTGATGTCCAAAAGGAAGAGAGTTTAAAAGGAATTGACATACATATTTAAAACAGATTATTATGAAAACAGAAAACATTCAAATTTTTGATCATGATACAAATGTAGATGTGACCCATAAAATAAATACAATGGAACTAGACAATTGGATCAATCACTTAAAATACATAAAAAAAGAACTATCTAATCTAATCAATATTTGTCAAAACGAATTAAAAGATAAGTTAGATGACAAAAGTGTGGTGGATAGATTTGAGAAAAAAGAAATTGAAAATGAAACGCTTTTAAATGCCCTAAACACCTATTCTAAATCCAGATTAAATATTATCGAATGTGAGGATACGCAATGCGATATGATTTACATAACAGAGCATGAAAGTTACAGACGAAGCTATTTATATCATTTAGATAAATACAGAAGACTTAAAGACGAGTTTTTTAATAAAGTACAAGGTAAGTTCACGCTTTTAAAAGTTAATTAATAATTGAATACAGCTTCAGCTTATAAAATAGAATCGCACAGACGTGTATGCTTAGTTAAAGATTGTAAGGAGACCAATCATTGGATTACTGTACTAGAATTAGCAGTTAAAGAGTTTGAGCATTTTAATAATATTGAAAAACAGCTAATTAAAAATATAGACACGTCCAATAATATGTTGGCTTTACGCAGAAAATTCACCTTAAGCATGGCTAATTTTTGCAAATATGAACAAGAAATTATAAATGAAATAGAATACGGAAAAACAGAATATAATGATAGTCGTGCTAAAATACACGAATTAAAAAGACAGCAATATATCCAAGTTATTAAAGAGCTTCATGACTTTAGAATCAAGTTTTATACCAATTTAGAAAGGTTTAAAAGGTAGCTAAAAATTGGGTTTTTCAGATATAAAGTGCTGGGTAAGCATAGTCTTAAAAAGTATAATATTAATTTAAAATGTAACAAGATGAAAAAAATACTGATTCCAACAGATTTTACTTTAAATAGTTTTCAAACTATAGACTATGTACTCAAGCTTTTTAAACATGAGACCTGTGAGTTTTATTTTTTAAATACGTATTCATATGATGCTAATGGATTAGATGCGATACAATTGCTACAAGCAGATGAAGATTGGTTTGATAAGCCTAAACAAAATGCACAAAAGCAATTAGGTAAATTGGTAGAACGCTATACGTTAAATTGTAAGGCATTAAATCATCAATTTTTTGCAGTATCAGATTGTTCAGAATTATTACTAAGTATTCAAAAAAATATAAAAGATTTAAACATTGACCTTATTATTCTTACTAGCAAAAAGGAGAAAAATCTAGGTAAAAAAACACAAAGTATTGTTGAAAAAATTAGGTGTTGTCCTGTCTTAATTGTACCACCACATGCAGCAACAAGTAATAAAATTAATATCACAATTGCTTCAGATTTTAAGCAGCAGGTAAATACCCATCAAATAGATAAATTTTTAAATATTTTAGAAAATACCAATTTAGAAATAACTGTTTTAATACTAGAAAAACAAAACGCATTAAGTGATACTGCTTCTAACAATCTAGAAGCTATGCTTGACTATCTAAAACAGATATCAGGACACACAGCAGCGTTGCATTACACAGGTGCTTCATATAATTTAAAAGCCTATGCGCAATCTCATTTAGATGGCATCATGTGTGTAATTGACAAAAAACCACGCTTGTTAAGAAAAATTGGTGTGTTTAAATCTGACATCTTTTCAACCTTAAAACAACTTCATACTAATACTGTTTTAACGATTCATCAATAAAAATTTTGTTATGAGTAACCGGAAATTTAATGGTCTTATTATTCTTATTACAATTATAATTATTGCGTTATTATCATGGATGGTACCACCTCCAATAGTTTAAAATGTAACATGTTATAAATTATAAGCATTAGTATAGTTTAATTATATAGTATAATTTAACCATACAAAGTTGTATATTGCTTAATGCTTAAATTAAATTGTAATAATTGGTATAACTTTAGTAAAGCCTTGATTTTGCTATGTTTTTTTATTGTATCCACAAAATCTGATGCACAAGATTTACCTCCAATACAATATTTTTCTCCCAAACAGTACCATGCCGAAAATCAAAATTGGGAAATAACCCAAAGTAATAATAAACACATTTATGTAGCAAACTCTAAAGGCTTGTTAGAATTTAATGGGTCAGAGTGGAGTTTGTATCCTTCACCTAATCAAACCATTATTAGATCTGTAAATGTTGTAAAAGATAAGGTGTACACAGGAAGTTATATGGATTTTGGGTTCTGGACCAGAACAGATGTTGGCGATTTAAAATACACGTCATTATCAAAAAAAATCCAGAGTACATTATTAGAAGACGAACAATTTTGGAAAATTACACATTTGGAGGATTGGTTATTGTTTCAATCGTTAAGTCGTATTTATATTTATAATACTAAAACAGATCAGTTTAAGATAACTACGTCTAAAGCTGGTATAATAAAGATGTTTAAGGTTAATAATACCATTTATTATCAAGACAGAGTAGAAGGTTTATTAAAATTAGAAAATGGTGTGCCTAAACCTGTGTTACAATCTAATTATTTTGAAAATAAAATAATAGTAGGTGTTTACACTATTAAAAATAATTTGCTTGTTGTTACTCAAAATCATGGTGTAGTAACTATTAAAAACAATGTAGTTCAAGATTGGGATGTTAATCTAAATCCTCAATTATCAAATTATTCAATATATAGTAGTCTTCAGTTACAGGACGCTAGTTTACTGCTAGGAACAATTTCTAACGGAATCATTCAAATAGACGCAAACGGTAAAATTTTTCAAAATATAAACCAAGCCAATGGATTAGGAAACAACACCGTTTTGTCTATTTTCCAGGATATAGAAAGCAATATTTGGCTAGCCTTAGATAATGGTATTAACTGCATAAATATTAACTCTCCTTTCAGGATTTTTAATGATGATCATGGTGCTTTAGGTACTGTTTACACCTCTTTAATTTATGATAACACACTTTATTTAGGGACTAATCAAGGGTTATTTTATAAAAAAATAGATAAACCCGACTTTAAACCAGTAATTAATACTAATGGTCAAGTTTGGAGTCTTAAGATTATTGATAATCAATTGTTTTGTGGTCACAATTCGGGTACATTTATTATTAATAATAATGTGGCAAAACGTATTGCATCTGTTGAAGGAACATGGGATATTAAAGCAATTAAAGATAATCCAAACTTACTAATACAAGGTAATTATAATGGGCTTAATATTTTAGAAAAAAAAGATGGTTTTTGGCAATTTAGAAATAAGATTGAAGGGTTTAATAATTCCTCAAGATTTTTTGTCTTTTCAAAAGACGATGAAATATTAGTAAATCATGAATATAAAGGTGTTTTTAAAATAAAAGTTGACCCAGAATATACAAAGACAACGCAAATTTCTAAAATTGAAACTCTAGAAAAAGGCTTGTTTTCTTCACTAACAACCAATAACAATACGTTGTATTATGCAACAGAGAAAGGTGTTTTTAAAAAGCAATTAGAGGATAATGCATTTGTCAAAGACACTATTTTAAGTAATATTTATAAAACTCAAGGCTACTCTTCTGGTAAAATTATAACAGATCACGAAAACAATGCATTATGGTTAATCACTCAAAAAGGAGTTAATTATGTAAGTCCAGGTAAATTAAGTACAACACCAGAGGTTACCTTTATAGCTTTGCCAAACGCTTTAAGGGAAGGCTTATCAGGATATGAAAGTATTTTTAAACTAAAACCTAATGTGTATCTTTTTGGGACATCAAAAGGCTATATAACTTTAGATATTTCTAATTTAAAACCTAAAACTTATCAAGTTGAAATTAATTCAATAAATAAAACACCGCTTCAAAAATCAAAAACGTTAATTAGTTTAAAAGATGACATTGTCTTTAAAAATAAAGAGAATAACATCGAAATTAAATACAGTGTTGCGGAATATGACAAATATTTAGAAGCGGAGTACGCACACAAACTAGAAGGTTTGTATGAGGATTGGAGTACATGGAGTACAAATGCAGAAGTGTTGTATAAAAATTTACCCTATGGTGAATATACCTTTATTGTTAAAGCTAGAGTAGGAGGTGTAGAGGTGACTAATCAAGACCGTTTTACATTTACAATAGACAAGCCTTGGTTTTTATCCAACATTATGATAATGGTCTATTGTGTGATCGGTTTCATTATTATTCTTCTAATAAATTATTTTTATAAACTGTATTACAGAAAGCAAAAAGAAAAATTAGTGCTTAAGTCAAAACGCGAATTAGAGCTTAAAGATTTAGAAACTAAACAACAACTAATGACTTTAAATAATGATAAATTAAGACAAGAAATTGATAATAAAAACCGCGAATTAGCAATTTCTACAATGAGCTTAATTAAAAAGAATGAATTTTTAAATACCATAAAAAGCGAGCTAAATGATAAGGTCGAAAGTGCTAATCTAAAATCTGTAATTAGAATTATTGATAAAAATATTAATAATAAAGATGACTGGAATTTGTTTGAAGAAGCATTTAATAATGCAGATAAAGACTTTCTAAAAAAGGTAAAAACTAAACATCCAGCCTTGACATCTAACGACTTAAGATTGTGTGCTTATCTAAGATTAAATTTATCTTCAAAAGAGATTGCTCCTTTACTTAATATCTCTCCAAGAAGTGTAGAGGTTAAACGATATCGTTTGCGTAAAAAGATGGAATTAGAGCATGATGTTAATTTAACGGACTACATCTTGAGTATATAGCAACACTACAATTAGTTAAAATACCTATACATTACCACAACAAACCTAATTTTACTAGTAATTATGGGCTTTATAGATTTAAATGTTAAAATAAGGTTAATGCTTATGTTTAATGAGATTTAGATAATTAAATCGTAATTTTTTTATGATGTATGTTTTTTGTTGAGGTTAAAATTATCAAATCAGCATTTTATCTGCATAAATTTGATAAAAGCACAAAAACTTTTAAACATGAAAAAAACTTTTTTCTCCTTTTTGTTATTATTAATGGCTTTCTCAGCATTTGCTCAGGAGTATATAATAACAGGAAATGTAACTAGTCAACAGGATGGATTACCTATTCCTACGGTTAATATTCTAGTTAAAAACTCATCTAATGGTGTTACCACAGATTTTGATGGTAATTATACCATTAATAAGGTAGCTAAAAATTCAACTTTAGTTTTTTCCTATATAGGATACAAAACAAAAGAAGTTGTAATTACTAATGGTAATCCTGTTAATGTACAACTAACTGAGGATGTTGAAGCATTAGAAGAAGTTGTTATTATAGGTTATGGTTCTCAAAAACGAAAAGAAGTCACTGGAGCTGTATCAACGGTATCTAGCGAAACTATTGAAGCGCTTAAACCAACACGTATAGAGCAAGCTTTACAAGGTCAAGTGGCTGGTGTTAATATTACATCACAATCTGGTGCACCTGGTAGTGCTTCTAATATCAGAATTAGAGGTGTATCCACTAATGGTGACAATAGACCTCTTATATTAGTAGATGGTAATGTTATTGAAGATTTAAGTGTGGTAAATCCAGGAGATATAGAAAGCTATACAGTACTTAAGGACGCGACAGCAGGTATCTATGGTGTAAGAGCTGCCAACGGAGTTATTTTAATTACTACTAAAACGGGTCGTAAAAATAAGCCAATGACGTTTCAGTACGACTCTTATGTTGGTTTCCAACAAACAACAAGAAAAATACCATTATTAAATGCTACAGAGTATGCTTTAATTAAAAACGAAGCAGCTGCAGCTAGCGGAAGTACTTTACCTTTTCCTGATACTTTTGGATTAAATAGAGGAACAGATTGGCAAGATGAAGTTTTTGAAACTGCGCCAATATTTAACAATGCTATTACAGCTAGTGGTGGTACAGAAAAATCTACCTATTCATTTGGAGCATCTTTATTAACACAAGATGGTATTATTGGAGGTAGTAAAGCTAATTTTACGCGTTACACAACACGTGCTAATTATGGATTAGAGATTATTAAAGATTTAAACTTAAAGGCTAATCTTATATATACTGGGACATTAAGAAAAGCGTTACCAGAAGGTGGCTTAGGTTCTGTTTTATTTAATGCAGTTAATTTTGCACCAACAGATGCGCCAAGAGACGAAAATGGAGAGTATACGTCTTCAGCTAATTATCCAATAGAGGTTGTAAACCCATTAAAGCAAATCGAAAATACATTTAACCGAACCAAAGTTGATAAACTAAGTGGTGTTTTTGGTTTAAATTATAAATTTTTAAACGGGTTTAGTGCGGAAGCTAATTATCAATGGAACTATTCAGAGGTAAGAACTAGAGGACTTAATCCTATAGTCGAGTATGGAAATGGTTCTGTATTTGATAATACCGAAAATTTACAATTTACAGAAGGCATAAACTTTTTCAGAGATTATACATTTGATGCTTTTGTTAATTATGAAACATCGTTAAATGATGATACTCATAATATTAAAGCAACTTTAGGGACGTCAGTTTTTAAATCAACAGGAGATTATTACTTATCTGTTGGAGACGGTATGCCTGAAAATACAATGTTTAGCGATGCAGATATTAATGATGCCACTACCATTACAGATCCTTATGCTCAAATAAGTAATCGCTTTTTCGATTCTAGGTTATTATCCTATTTTGGAAGATTACAATATAACTATAAAGGAAAATACCTATTCTCTGCAGTAGTAAGACGTGATGGTTCTACAGCTTTTGGTCCAGAAAATAAATTCGGAATTTTCCCTTCAGGTTCAATTGGTTGGGTAATCTCTGATGAAGACTTTTTATCAAGTAGTAATACCATCGATTTCTTAAAACTTAGAAGTTCTTACGGAGTTTTAGGTAACGATAGGATTCCTGGTTTTAGATTTGAATCATTATTAGATGGTGAAGGTGTTTATGTTTTAGATGATGCATTAGCACTTGGTACTGCAGTTGGTGCGATATCTAATCCAGAAATTAAATGGGAAGAGCAAAAAGCATTTGATATAGGATTTGAAACAAGATTATTTAACAACAAAGTAGATATTACAGCAGATTATTTTAAACGCACTACAGAAAATTTATTACTTCCTGTTGAAAGTTCGTTAATATTAGGAGGAGCTGCTCCAGGTTCTGGTAATCCAATTGTTAATGCTGGAACGGTAGAAAATAGTGGATTAGAGTTTGCTGTATCTTACAAAGATCAATTATCAGATAATTTCAAGTTTAATATTAGCTACAATATTTCAACTTTAAATAATAATGTAGTTGAAGTTAACAATAGCATAGGTTATGAAGTTGGAGGTAGCTTTGGTATTGGTCAAGCAAATCCACCTTCTAGAATGCAAGTTGGACAGCCAATAGGTGTGTTTTATGGAATGCAAACCAATGGAATTTTTCAAAACCAAGCCGAAGTTGATGCGCATCCATCACAATTAGCTTTAGGTGCTAACGCACAACCTGGAGATTTAAGATTTGTAGATGTTAATCAAGATGGTGTTATTGATGCAGATGATAGAACATTTATAGGTAACCCAATTCCGGATGTTACAATGGGTTTAAATTTATCATTTGATTATAAAAATTTCGATTTTCAAACCTATTTCTTTGCGTCTGTAGGTAATGATATTGTTAGAAACTATGACCGAAACAGTGCCAAAACTAATCTTACAAGTTATGTATTAGATAGATGGACTGGTCCAGGAACATCAAACACAGATCCAAGAGTTACAAATAGCGCAACGTCTAATGCAGTTTTTTCTGATTATTTTGTAGAGGATGGTTCATTCATCAGAGCTCAAAATGTACAATTAGGATATACTTTTAATCAAGATAAATTACAAAATATAGGGTTGGATAATATTAGAGTTTATGCGTCTGTAAGTAATGCCTTTACACTAACAAAATACAGAGGTTTTGACCCAACAACATCTAATGGCGCTCCAATTGGAGGTGGAATAGATAGCGGTTTTTATCCAAACCCAAGAACATTTTTAATCGGAACAAACGTAAAATTTTAAACAATGAAAAAAATAAAATATATAATCGTCTTTTTAGTTTCGACTTTTACAATTATTTCGTGTAGTGATGATTTTGTAGATGTCGCTTCTCAAAATGAAAGTTCAGAAAACTATTTTAATTCAGAGCAAGATTATCAAGACGCTTTAATAGGTGCATACGATTTGTTACAATCCACCTATTTAAATGTTATGCTAGGAGAAATTGCATCAGATAACACTCTAGCAGGAGGAGAAAGTGCAACAGATGTTCCAGGAATTCAGCAAATAGATGATATGATTCATACACCTAATAACGAGCAATTACGTTCAATTTGGGGCTGGATGTTTGCTGGTGTAAATCGTGCAAATTACATCTTAGAGTTTCAAGATAAAATAGAGTTTAATGGTAAAGAAAATGTTTTAGCGCAAGCTAGATTTTTAAGAGCCTATTATTATTTTGAGCTAGTGAAATGGTTTGGAGATGTGCCTTTAATTGTTGATCAACGTTTCTTATTTGGAGACCAATTTGAAGTGGACCGTACACCAAAAGCCCAAGTTTATGCACAAATTGAATTAGATTTAATTTATGCAGCAGATAATTTACCATATACTCAAACGCAATTAGGTCGTGTAACTAAAGGTGCAGCAGAGGCTTTATTGGGTAAAGTTTACTTATATCAAAATAAATTTGGTGCAGCTGCATTAGTTTTGGAAGACTTAATAAATTTTGGTCCTCATGATTTAGTAGCAGATTATACAACCATTTTTGAAAACGATAATGAGAATAGTATCGAGTCTGTGTTTGAAGTACAATATGCCGATTTAGAAGGTGCTGGATTTGGATGTTTACAATGTAGTGAAGGTAACGTAGCTGTTGGTTTTAACGGAATCCGTAATTATAATGGACCATTGTTTGATTCTGGTTTTAGTTTCAATGTGCCAACTCAAGAAGCTGTGGATGCTTTTGAGAGTGATGATCCAAGATTAGAAACCGCAATTTTAGATATTAATGCTTGGGCTACTGCTACAGGAGCAACTTTTGGAACAGGTAATGAGCATACAGGTTATTACAACAGAAAATATATAGCACGTCAAGGCGATTCTAATATTGGTGATCAAAACTTGACCAATCCTAATAACTACAGAGCTATTAGATATGCAGATGTGTTATTAATGGCAGCAGAAGCTTTAAATAGAGGGTCTATAGCAGATGACAGAGCTCAAAATTACTTAAATCAAGTAAGACAACGTGCTTTTGGTGATATGGACCACAACATTACGGTTACAGGAAGTGCCTTAACAGAAGCAATTTATCAAGAACGTCGTGTGGAATTAGTAGGTGAAGGACATCGTTTTTTCGATTTAGTTAGAACGGGTCGTGCAGCTTCAGAAATTGATGGTTTTATTTCAGGTAAGCATGAAGTATTTCCTATTCCTCAAATTGAAATAGAATTAACAGGTAATCGTTGGACACAAAACTCTGGTTATTAATAAAATAAATATGAAAATTAAAACACAACATAGCATGAAAAATTTTAAGTACATCCTTAGTTTATTCATAGTAGTAGCATCTATTATTGGTTGCTCTCAAGATGATGATTTACCAGATGTTAGTGCTTTACCAGCACCAACTAATGTAGCAGCTGTAATAACAATTGCTCAAGATAATTCTGGTTTAGTAACCATTACTCCAACAGGAGAAAATGTGGCTAATTTTAGAGTTAATTATGGTGATGACTCTGGTACAGATTCAGGACTTTTAAATCCTGGTCAAAGTACTCAAAACACATATTTAGAAGGAACTTACGAAATCGTAATTGCTGCTGCAGGTATTAATGGAAAAACAACTACTGTAGCACAAACTATAGTAGTATCATTCCAAGCACCAGAAAACTTAGTAGTAACTATCGAGAATGATCCAACGGTGTCTAGACAAGTAAATGTGATAGCTACAGCTGATTTTGCAGTGTCTTATCAAGTAGAGTTTGGAGACGCAGCAGCAACAGTTTTAACATCTAATATTGGTGACGTAACTTCATTTGTATATGATGAAGCTGGTACTTACACAATTACAGTAACAGCTAATAGTGGCTCAGTAGATACTATTTCGTACACAGAAGATTTTGAAGTAACAGAAATATTAGCACCTTTAACTCCAGCTCCAACGCCTCCTAACAGAGACGCAGGTGATGTTGTATCTATTTTTAGTGATGCATATGCTAACATTACTTTAAACGAATTGCCAACAGTTTGGTCTGCTTCAGGTTTTGAAGCGACTACTATAGGTAGTGATAATGTTTGGAGATTAACAAATTTAGATTTTGTAGGTATGGTTAGTAACTACGATAACGGAATAGATGTTTCTGCTATGGAAATGTTACATATCGATTATTGGGTACCTTCAGGAACTGATAACGAATTATTAGTAAAAATTGTTAACACTATTGATGGTGGTGAAGATGTCGAGTCTTTAGGCGCAACAGTAGGTGGTTCTTGGCAAAGTATTGATATTGATATGACAGGTTTTGATGGAGGAAACTTGGCAAACACACAAAAAATCACACAAATTTTAATTGATGCAGATGTAGTTGCAGATATAGTTTATATAGACAACTTTTACTTTTATAAGCAAAGTGCTACTACTGGAACATTTGATGATGGATTGTTAACTAATGGTGATTTTGAAAATGGAAGCGAAGCTTGGATAATTGGTGTAGATGATGCAGCTATTGCTCCTGTAGTTACAAATAGTGGTAATACTTACTACTCTGTAGATGTAGTTACTGCAGGAAATCCATACGATGTAAACTTAAGTCAAAAAGTTGAAATTATCCAAGGTAATACTTATACACTAACATTTGATGCTTGGTCAGATGTAAATAGAGCTATTGTTGCAGGAATTGGTTTAAGCGCAGACCCTTGGTCTAATGATTCTCAATCAGTAGACATTACAACTACTAGCACGACATATTCTTTAACACTTAGTGCAGCAGATTTTGGAGCTATTGATGCTCGTGTAATCTTTGATTTAGGTGCAGCAGTGGGTATGGTTAATATTGATAATGTGTCTTTAATTATTGGTACAGGTAACACTGTAGTTAATGGTAATTTTGAAAGTGGAAGTGAGGCTTGGATTATAGGTGTAGATGATGCATCTATTATACCTGTGGTTACAGTTGCAGGTAATACATATTATTCAGTAGATGTTACTACAGCAGGAAATTCTTACGATGTAAATCTTAGTCAAAAACTAGAAATAATTCAAGGTAATACTTACACACTAACTTTTGATGCTTGGTCAGATGTAGATAGATCAATTATTGCTGGTATTGGTTTAAGTGCAGATCCTTGGTCTAACACTACAGAAACGGTGGATATTACAACAACAAAAACAACATACACATTGACTTTAGTTGCAACAGATTTTGGAGCTCCTGATGCTCGTGTTCTTTTTGATTTAGGAGCACAAATAGGTATGGTTAATATTGATGACGTGTCTTTATCAAGTAACTAGTTATAAATCTATACTTTATTTACAGCAATTAATATTAAAAAATAGAAGATGAAAAATAGATTTAAAATAATAGCATTTATTCTTGTAACTGCCTTGTTTTCTGGTTGCCAAGAAGAAGACCAAACTTTTGGAAACATAGTTGCACCATCAAATATTGTTATTGTACCAGAAATAGTTGGTCAAGATGCAACTAATCCAAATGGAGATGGTAGTGGTGTGGTTAACTTTACAGCAACAGCAGATAATGCATTAAGTTATAAATTCAGTTTTGGAAATGCAGAGCAAAATGCTCCTTCAGGAGTTACATCATACACGTTTTCAAATTTAGGTGTTAATACATACACAGTAACAGTAGTTGCTTATGGTACAGGAGGTGTTTCTTCAACAGCTACTATAGATATTGATGTTTTAGCAACTTATGCTCCACCAGCAGATTTATTAAGTGCATTGGTTGGTGATGGTTCTAAAACGTGGAGAATTAAGTCAGAAAAACAAGCACATTTTGGACTTGGACCAGTGGGTGGTGCTGTTGCAGCAGAATGGTATGCAGCAGGTCCTGGTGAGAAATCTGCAACAGGTATGTACGATGATCGTTATATTTTTAATGCAGACGGAACATTTACTCATATAGTTAATAGTACGAATGATGATCCTACAGTAGACGTTACAGGTACTGTTTTTGGAAGAGAACCTTTAATTACAGAGTTAGGTCCACACAGTGAGACTCCTGTTGGTGCAGATATAGAAAATTATCCTTATCAAGATTATTCAGAAAACTGGGTAATTACAGCACCTGGTGGAGTAGAAACAATAAACATTACTGGTTTAGGGTTTATTGGATATTATACAGGTGGTGATCATAAATATGAAATTTTTAGTCGTGATATTCCAAATGAGTTTACTATTAGAACAACTGATGGTAATAGTGAGTTTGATTGGTGGTTTATAATAACTTCTGAAGAAGAAGGTGCTACCACAGGATTTGAAACCATTTACACAGATTTACTTTGGTCAGATGAGTTTGATACCAATGGAGCGCCAAACCCAGCAAATTGGACTTACGATTTAGGGAATGGAACAGATGGTTGGGGAAACCAAGAAGCACAAACTTACACCAACAATTTAGAGAATGCAGAAGTTATAGACGGAGTATTGAAAATTACTGCAATATCAACAGGAAGTGGGTATACCTCTGCAAGATTAAAATCAGAAGGTCTTTTTGATTTTACTTATGGACGTGTAGAAGTTAGAGCAAAACTTCCATCAGGAGGAGGTACTTGGCCTGCAATTTGGATGCTAGGTTCTAATTATCAGACAAATGTATGGCCAGCTTGTGGAGAAATAGATATTATGGAACATAAAGGTAACCAGCAAAACACAATACATGGTACGTTACATTATCCAGAAGCTTTTGCAGGTAGTGCAGACGGAAGCACTACAGTAGTTGATGCTGCTTCAGATCAATTTCATAATTATACTGTAGAGTGGTCTCCAGATGTTATAAAAATATTGGTAGATGATACAGTATATCATACCTATACAAACACCAGTGCTTCACCTTTTAATAGTGATTTTTTCCTAATTCTAAATGTAGCAATGGGAGGAACTTTTGGTGGAGACATAGATCCAGCATTTACACAGTCGTCTATGGAAATTGAATATGTAAGAGTTTATCAATAAATATGAAGATAATAAAATATTATGTATTAGTCTTAGCTAGTTTTCTCATTACCTCTTGTAATAATGGTAATGAGAAAAACTTAGCTTTAAATACGACTACGACCTCTAAAAATTCGGATATCGAAACTAAAGTATCAGATTTGCTAGCAAAGATGACTTTAGAAGAAAAAATAGGTCAAATGAACCAGTATAATGGGTTTTGGGATGTAACAGGTCCTGTCCCTGAAAATGGAGACCAAGCAAAAAAATACGAACATTTAAGAAAAGGTTATGTAGGATCAATGCTTAATGTTAGAGGAGTAAAAGACGTTAGAGCAGTCCAGAAAATTGCAGTAGAAGAGACGCGTTTAGGGATTCCATTAATCATTGGTTTTGATGTGATTCATGGTTATGAAACCTTAAGTCCTATTCCATTAGCCGAATCCGCGAGTTGGGATTTAGAAGCTATTAAAAAATCTTCAGAAGTTGCAGCTAAAGAAGCTGCTGCAGCAGGTATAAATTGGACATTTGCGCCAATGGTAGACATTTCTAGAGATGCACGTTGGGGACGCGTAATGGAAGGTGCAGGAGAAGATACTTATTTAGGGTCTAAAATTGCAATTGCTAGGGTAAAAGGGTTTCAAAGTGACGACCTATCTTCTCATTTTTCAATTGCAGCATGTGCTAAACACTTTGCAGCTTATGGGTTTGCAGAGGCTGGACGTGATTACAATACTGCAGATGTAGGGACTTCTACTTTAAATAATATCATTTTACCACCTTTTAAAGCTGCCAAAGAAGCTGGTGTTAGGACGTTTATGAATTCGTTTAACGAGCTTAATGGTATTCCTGCAACTGGAGATAAATATTTACAACGTGATATTTTAAAAGGAAAATGGGGTTTTGATGGCTTTATGGTTTCAGATTGGGGTTCAATTACAGAAATGATTGCTCATGGTTATGCTAAAGATGGTAAACAAGCTGCCCAATTAGCAGTTAATGCAGGTTCTGATATGGATATGGAATCCTATTTATATGTAGAAGAGCTTGCAGGTTTAGTAAACCAAGGTAAAGTAGATATTAAGCTTATTGACGATGCTGTAAGCCGAATTTTACGCGTGAAATTTGAGTTGGGTTTATTTGATGATCCTTATAAATATTTAAATGAAACTAGAGAAAAGCAAGTCATTGGAAGTCAGGAAATTCATGATGCAGTTTTAGATATGGCTAAAAAGTCCATTGTACTGCTTAAAAATGAAAATAACCTTTTACCATTACAAAAAGAAGGACAAAAAATAGCAGTCATTGGTGCTTTAGCTTCAGATAAAACAAGTCCATTAGGAAGTTGGCGTATAGCTGCTAAGGATAGCACAGCTGTTTCTGTTTTAGAAGGATTAAATCAATATTCAGGAAACAAGATTACCTATTCAAAAGGTGCAGATGTCGCTTTAGGTAAAACCGAATTTGCGATTGAAGTAAACATAAACAACACAGATAAAAGTGAGTTTGCAGAGGCAATTAACAACGCTAAGCAAGCAGATGTTGTAATTATGGTTTTAGGAGAACATGGTTATCAAAGTGGTGAGGGTAGAAGTCGTACAGACTTAGGCTTACCAGGTGTCCAACAACAGTTACTTGAAGAGGTTTATAAAGTTAACAAAAACATAGTTTTAGTTTTAAACAATGGAAGACCATTAACTATTACTTGGGCAGACGATAATATTCCTGCAATTGTAGAAGCATGGCAATTAGGAACACAAAGTGGTAACGCTATTGCTCAAGTATTATATGGCGATTATAATCCAAGTGGTAAATTACCAATGACTTTTCCAAGACACGTTGGACAAGTTCCAATTTATTACAATTACAAAAGTACAGGTAGGCCTACTTTACCAGGTAAGGACGTGGTGTTTTGGTCACATTATCAAGACGAAACAAATGATCCATTATATGCTTTTGGCCACGGTTTAAGTTACACGACGTTTGAGTATAGTAACTTAAAAATTAGTAATACCTTTTCTAATGATGAAACCATAAAAGTGTCTGTTGATCTAACAAACACAGGTAAATTAAAAGGTAAAGAAGTCGTGCAATTATATTTAAAAGATGTATTTGCTAGTGTTACAAGACCTGTAAAAGAATTAAAAGGTTTTGAATTAGTTGAATTAAATCCAAATGAAACCAAAACTATTCAATTAGTTTTAACTAAAGCAGAACTTGGTTTTTATAATAACCAAGGAGAGTTTAACGTCGAAACTGGAGATTTTGAAGTCTATATTGGAGGAAGTTCTAAAACTGTTTTAACAGATACATTTAAGTTATGATTAAAGGATTTAAACTAATATTAGTAGCCTTAATATGCTTTGCTTGTAAAGAAGAACATAAAAATCAAGCTAAGCTAAATAATGATAAACCAGCCTTTAGTTTTATTGATCAATTTGATGGGACGCAATTAAACGATGCTAATTGGAATTACGATTTAGGAGATGGTTGTCCAAACTTATGTGGTTGGGGTAATAATGAAAGACAAATTTATACTAAAGAAAATGTATCTGTAACAGACGGTAATTTAATAATAACAGCTACTAAAGATTCGACTGGATATTATTCAGGAAAAATCACAACTAAAGACAAAATTGAATTTCAATATGGTACAGTAGAAGTTAGTGCCAAATTGCCAAAAGGATCAGGATTATGGCCTGCATTTTGGATGTTAGGTAATGATATTGATACTAATACTTGGCCTGCTTGCGGTGAAATTGATATTTTAGAATATGTAGGTAAGGCTCCTCATCAAATTCATACGACGTTACATACGCCTGACAGTTATGGTAAATCTGTTAATACAAAAATTACAACTATAAAGGATATAGAGGAAGGGTTTCATAATTATAAAACACAATGGACTAAAGACTCTATTTCATTTTATATAGATAATAATTTAGTGTACACCTTTTCACCAGAAATTAAAAATGAAAAAACCTGGCCTTTTGACAAGCCCTTTTATATCATATTAAACCTTGCAATAGGTGGGAATTTTGGAGGTCCAGAAGTGGATGATTCTATTTTTCCGCAAGAATTTATTATTGATTATGTAAAGGTTTCAGGTTTAAATTAAAATAATAGTGGATTGATAGTTTAAATTACCTTAAACAAAAAAAGGATGTCATTATTGATATCCTTTTTTTTATAAATTAATTTTTATTTTACTCCACACGTTTTAAAGCCTGC
Source organism: Olleya marilimosa CAM030 (assembly GCF_000518485.1). Taxonomy (GTDB): domain Bacteria; phylum Bacteroidota; class Bacteroidia; order Flavobacteriales; family Flavobacteriaceae; genus Olleya; species Olleya marilimosa. The sequence continues at coordinate 129,727 of NZ_JADR01000006.1, forward strand.
TCATCTTCAATTTTTATTTGCTTTCCTTTGGTACTAATAATGCCTTCCTTTTTAAATTGAGATAAAATTCTAATAGCACTTTCTGTTGCTGTACCAACAATGCTAGCATAGTCATCTCTAGATAATGTTAAAGCTAAATAACCATCTGCATCATTATCAAATTTGTTTTTAACGTACAATAAAGTTTCAGCTAAACGTTGCTTTACTGTTTTTTGAGCCATATCCACAAGACTATCATCCGCATCTCTTAAATCTTGAGCCATTCGTTTTAAAAGATCCATAGAAAAGTTTACATTTTTCTGTAAATCATCTAATATTTCTTGTTTGGGTATAAAACAAATTTGCATATCATTTAAGGCTACAGCAGTTAAATTAGAACATTCATTACTAACCAAAGAGCGTTGTCCCATCATACCACCTTTTACAGATAATTTGACGACTTGATCTTTACCGTTTTCGCTTAATTTAGTCAGTTTACAAACGCCTTCTCTAATGCAATAAATACCATTTAATGCTTCACCTTCTCTAAAAATTATGTCACCTTTTTTGACTACTCGTCCAGTTTTACATGCAGACACGCGCACTAATTCCTCTCTTGTCAAGGTGTTTAAACTATTAAATTGCCTGACAATACAATGTTCACATTTACTCATACCTAATTTTGTTGCAGTATACCAAAAGTATACAATACCTGATATGACAAATATCATATATTAATTAATCACAAAATGTAACCTTTGTTACAGGTAAATGAGCAAATTATGGAATCAAAAGTATGTTATCATTGTGGCGATAATTGTACAGATACAACAATACTAATAAAGGATAAACCTTTTTGTTGTCAAGGTTGTAAAACAGTTTATGAAATCTTGTCTGAAAGTGACTTAACATGTTACTACGACTTACAATCGTCTCCTGGAGCAATACCAAAGGAGATAGAAGGAAAGTATGATTTTTTATCGCAAGATAAAATTATAGAGAAGTTAGTCGAGTTTGACGACGGTAAAACTCAAATAGCTACACTTTATATTCCGCATATTCATTGTAGTTCTTGTATATGGATTTTAGAAAATCTTAATAAATTAAATCCAGCAGTTTCTTTATCTCAAGTCAATTTTGGTAAAAAAACAGTACGAGTTTCTTATAACACCGAAGCTTTTTCGCTTAAACAACTAGTCCTTCTATTAAGCTCTGTTGGATATGAACCCTACATTAGTTTAGACGATTATAAAACAGGACAAGAAAATGTCAACCGTAGTTTAATTTATAAATTAGGCGTTGCAGGTTTTGCTTTTGGTAATGTGATGTTTTTATCATTTCCAGAATATTTTGAGGTAAATGAGTTTTGGTTAGAGCAATACAAGCATGTCTTTAGGTGGATTATGTTTGCGTTTTCATTACCTGTTGTGTTTTATGCAGCTCAAGATTATTTTATTTCGGCTTTTAAAGCTATAAAAACTAAAATATTAAACATAGATATTCCAATAGCTTTAGGCGTAGTTGTTCTGTTTTTAAGAAGTACTGCCGAAATTGTTTTTGACATAGGTTCTGGTTTTTTTGATAGTTTAACAGGTTTAGTTTTCTTTTTATTATTAGGAAAGTTTTTTCAGCAAAAAACCTATTCGTTCTTGTCTTTTGAGCGCGATTACAAGTCGTATTTCCCAATAGCAGTTACTAAAATTTTTAATAACGAAGAAGTGCCAGTTCAAGTATATGACATTAAAAAAGGAGATCGATTATTAATAAGAAATCAAGAATTAATTCCGGTTGATGGTATATTAATTAACGGAAACGCAAGAATCGATTACAGCTTTGTAACAGGTGAGTCCGAAACGGTTAAGAAAAGTTCTGGAGATAAGTTATTTGCAGGCGGTAAACAAACCTCTGGTGTTATAGAAATGGAAGCCATAAAATCTGTAGAACAAAGTTACTTGACACAATTATGGAGTAACGATGTGTTTAGTAAAAATAAAGAGGATGGTTTTACAACCCTAACCAATGCGATTAGTAAACGTTTTACAATTGCTGTTTTAAGTATTGCCTTTATAGCTACAGCATATTGGATGTTTATTGATAGTAGTAAGGCTTTAAATGTCTTTACAGCAGTCTTAATTATTGCTTGTCCTTGTGCAATTGCTTTAGCAGCTCCTTTTACTTTTGGTAATTTGTTGCGCATTTTTGGAAAAAAGAAATTTTACCTTAAAAATGCTTCTGTTTTAGAGCAGTTAGCACATATAGATACTGTTATTTTTGATAAAACGGGAACCATTACGTCTAATAAAAAAAGTGATGCTAAATATGAAGGTGTACCACTAAGTATAGATGAGGAAGTATTATTGAAAAACACCTTAAGAGGCTCAAACCACCCATTAAGTAGAGGGTTGTATGATATTTTAAAGGATAATGATATTGTAGCTTTAGATTATTTTGAAGAACATTTAGGACAAGGTATTGAGGCGTCTCATGCGACCCAAAATATAAAAATAGGTTCGGCTAAATTTGTAGGTTTTAACAACGATAGTGCAGTGTTAAATACAGCAGTACATATTAGTACAAATAAAGGTTACAAAGGAAAATATACTTTTTATAACAGCTATCGTAAAGGCTTGTCTAAGTTGTTTAATAAACTTAAAAAGCACTTTGATTTGGTCATCTTGTCTGGAGATAATGAAGGTGAATTAGAAAACCTTAAAAAGCTACTGCCAGCCAAAACTAAAATGCTATTTAATCAAAAGCCAGATGAGAAGTTAGAGTATATTAAATACCATCAATCCGAAGGTGCAAAAGTACTAATGGTTGGAGACGGTTTAAACGATGCAGGTGCTTTGGCACAAAGTAATGTTGGTATTGCGATTTCAGAAAATGTTAATGTGTTTTCTCCTGCTTGTGATGCCATTTTGGATGCTACAAAGTTTAACCAACTGTATCAATATATAAAGGCCTCTAAAAGTGCTATAAAGATTATAAAATGGAGTTTTTTATTATCACTATTCTACAATGTTATTGGTTTGTATTTTGCAGTAACAGGACAGTTAGCTCCAGTAATTGCAGCTATTTTAATGCCTTTAAGCTCGATTAGTATAGTCATATTTACGACGTTAGCAACCAATTGGGTTGGACGTAAACTGCAATAATTATTCAATATAAATATAGCTTTATATTAAACTTTGTCTGGTAGATTACAATAGTTTTTGATGTAGCAATATTAACATAATATAATGTTAAAAAAGTTTTTCAAAATTACTGTAAACATGATAAATGTCATCTTTTAAACAAGCCTACTAAATTACTTTTGTAGCATAACTTCTAATAGGTATGAGTGTTATATATATATTACTAACAGTAAGCATAATTATCGCAATTGTATTTTTTACAGCGTTTATAATGGCAGTAAAAAATGGACAATTTGATGATGGTTACACACCATCTGTAAGAATGCTTTTTGAAGACGAATTGGTTAAAACGCCAATTAAAACAATAAAAAAAACTAAAATCAAAAATAAGACTAATCACAATTAATTATGGAAATGCAGCAATTTTATTACGACAACAAGATTGTTAAAAAGTTTCTTTACGCTACTATACTCTGGGGAGTTGTTGGTATGCTTGTAGGACTCATTTTAGCGTTTATGTTTTTATTCCCTAACATGACAGATGGGATTTCATGGCTAAGCTTTGGTCGTTTAAGACCATTACACACCAATGCGGTGATTTTCGCATTTGTTGGTAACGCTATTTTTGCAGGTGTTTATTACTCGACACAACGCTTACTTAAAGCTAGAATGTTTAGTGACTTGTTAAGTAATATTAATTTTTGGGGATGGCAATTAATTATTGTTGGAGCTGCCATTACGTTACCTTTAGGTTACTCGACATCTAAAGAATATGCCGAGTTAGAATGGCCTTTTGATATTGCTATTGCCTTAATTTGGGTCGCTTTTGGTGCTAACCTTATTGGTACAATGTTAAAGCGTCGTCAACGTCACTTATATGTTGCTATCTGGTTTTACATTGCTACGTTTGTTACTGTTGCAGTATTACATATTTTTAATAGTTTAGAGTTACCTGTTAGTTTAACTGGTATGAAGAGTTACTCGGTTTACGCAGGTGTACAAGATGCCTTAGTACAATGGTGGTATGGACATAATGCGGTTGCCTTTTTCTTAACAACACCTTTCTTAGGATTAATGTATTACTTTGTTCCTAAAGCTGCTAATAGACCTGTATACTCTTACAGACTATCTATTGTACACTTTTGGTCGTTAATCTTTATATACATTTGGGCTGGACCACACCATTTATTATATACAGCGTTACCAGAATGGGCTCAAAATTTAGGAGTTGCTTTTTCTGTAATGTTATTAATGCCTTCTTGGGGAGGAATGATAAACGGATTATTAACGCTTCGTGGTGCTTGGGATAAAGTACGTGTTGATCCAGTACTTAAATTTATGGTAGTTGCAATTACTGGTTATGGTATGGCAACATTTGAAGGACCAATGTTATCGCTTAAAAACGTTAATGCAATTGCTCACTTTACAGACTGGATTATTGCACACGTGCACGTTGGTGCTTTAGCATGGAATGGGTTTTTAACTTTTGGTATGATATACTATTTAGTGCCAAAATTATTTAAAACTAAATTATACTCGTTACCATTAGCAAATCTTCATTTTTGGATTGGTACTTTAGGTATTATTATGTATGCTTTACCAATGTATGTAGCAGGTTTTACACAAGCTAGTATGTGGAAGCAGTTTAATCCTGACGGAACTTTAGTTTACGGTAACTTCTTAGAAACAGTATCAGAGATTATACCAATGTATTGGATGCGTGCAATAGGAGGTACGTTATACTTAACAGGTATGTTAATTTTAGTATTTAACGTTATAGCTACAATTAGAAAGGGAAGTGCTGTTGAGGATGAATTAGCAGAAGCTGCAGCTTTACAACGTGTATCTAACAAACGTGTATCTGGAGAAGGTTGGCACACATGGTTAGAGCGTAAGCCTATTAAATTAACTATTGGAGCAACTATCGCTATTTTAATTGGTGGTATTGTACAAATTGTACCAACTATAATGGTTAAATCTAATATACCTACAATTAGTAGTGTTAAACCATACTCTCCTTTAGAGTTAGAAGGTCGTGATATTTATATACGTGAAGGTTGTGTTGGATGTCACTCACAAATGGTTAGACCTTTTAGAAGTGAAGTAGAACGTTACGGAGAATACAGTAAAGCAGGAGAGTTTGTCTATGACCATCCATTTTTATGGGGAAGTAAGCGTACAGGACCAGATTTACATCGTGTAGGAGGTAAGTACTCAGACAATTGGCACTTTAACCATATGTATGATCCACAAAGTACCTCTTCAGGATCTATTATGCCAGCATACAAATGGCTTATAGATAATGCTTTAGATAAGTCTCAAATTGAAGAGAAAATGAAGGTAATGGTAACACTTGGGGTTCCATATACAGATGAAGATATCGCAAATGCACAAACGCAAATGCTTGAACAAGGAACACAAATTGAGAAAAATCTTTACAATGATCCGGATTTTGCAAAAGCTTATGAAGCTAGCAAGAAAAATGGAGGAACTGATTTTGTTGAAATGCGTAATCGTGAGATAGTTGCTGTAATAGCTTACTTACAACGTTTAGGTACAGACATAAAAGTAGACACAGTAGAAGAAACAACAGCACAAAACTAAATCGTCATGTTAAAATTTGTAAAAAATCACTTAGATAGTATTGCTGGTGTAGAGATATACCCAATCCTTTCATTACTTATATTCTTTGGTTTTTTTGTAGTCCTTTTTTGGTGGGTAATTACTGCCAAAAAAGACTACATCACCACTGTAAGTAATTTACCATTAGACTTAGATAACCAAAACGAAACCGAATTATGAGACATTTAATTCCATCATACGTCAGAGTGCCTGCTGTATTCTTTATTATTTTTGGATTAGTAGAGTATTTTGTAGACTCAGGAGACAAACCAGCTTTTTTAGAGTATCCAATAATCATGTTATTTTTATTATTAGTATTAGTTATACTAATTGCTATAGAAGGAATTGTTGGCGCTATTGAAAACGTATTATTTCAAAGTTTAGATGAAGCAGGTAAACAACGTTATTTAGCTAATCAAGCTAAAGTACCTCAGTTCACTAAGGTAAAGGCTTTGTATGCTAAACTTAAAGGTGATGATAAACCAATTGAAGAAGAACATGAAATTATATTAGATCATAACTACGATGGTATTAAAGAGTTAGATAATAACTTACCACCATGGTGGCTATACTCATGGTACGCATCTATGGTATTTGCTGTAATCTACTTGTTTAATTTTCATGTTACAGGATCTTCAGATACACAATATGAAGAGTTAGATAACGAATATGCTCAAGCAAAAATCGAAATTGAAGCTTATAAAAAGACCGCTAAAAACCTAGTAGATGTTAATTCTGTGGTGCTATTAACAGACGCTTTAGATTTACAAAACGGTAAAAAAATCTTCACAGAAAACTGTATAGCTTGTCACATGGCAGATGGTGGTGGAGGTATTGGTCCAAACCTAACAGATAAGCATTGGATTTTAGGAGGAAGTATAAAAAATGTTTTTCATACAATCTCTGAAGGTGGACGTTCTGGTAAAGGGATGGTCTCTTGGAAAAAAGATTTAAAACCATTAGAAATGGCACAAGTAGCAAGTTATGTACTGTCTTTACAAGGTACAACTCCTGCTAATCCTAAAGAAGCAGAAGGTGACCTTTGGCAACCAGAAGGTGCTGAAGATTTAGAAATACCTGCAGAAGCACAAGGTACAGACGTTTTAGAGGTAGAGAAATCTGTTTCAATGAACAATTAATAAATAAAACAATGGAAGCTCCAGATAACGAGAGTTTTAGAGACTCAATTGCAACTATAAACGAAGACGGTAAACGTGCTTGGGTATTTCCTAAAAAGCCAAGCGGTAAGTTTTACGATTACAGGAAAATAGTAAGTTATATTCTTTTAGTCTTTTTATTTGCAGCTCCATTTGTTAAAATTAATGGTAATCAGTTTTTACTATTTAATGTATTAGAAAGACGTTTTAATATTTTTGGTTTTCCTTTTTGGCCTCAAGATTTTCACCTATTTGTAATCTCAATGATTATTGGTGTTATCTTCATTACTGTATTTACAGTTGCATTTGGTCGTATATTTTGTGGATGGATTTGTCCACAAACCATTTTTTTAGAAATGGTTTTTAGACGTATCGAATATTGGATTGATGGTGATAGAGGTGCGCAAATGAAATTAAAACGTACTAAATGGACACCAGAAAAAATTAGAAAACGTGTTTTAAAACATACCATTTTTATTATTATTTCCTTTTTAATAGCTAATGTTTTTTTAGCCTATTTAATAGGTAGTGATAAGCTATTAAACTATGTTACAGAAGGACCAATTAAACACTTAGGGACTTTATTTCCATTGTTAATTTTTACTGGATTATTTTACTTTGTATTTTCTTGGTTTAGAGAGCAAGTTTGTATTATAGCTTGTCCTTATGGACGTTTACAAGGTGTTTTACTTGATAATAAATCTATTATTGTTGCCTATGATCACAAACGTGGAGAAGGAGAAAATGGACGTAAAAAGTTTAGAAAAAACGAAGACAGAGCAGCACTTGGTCATGGAGATTGTATAGACTGTATGCAATGTGTGCATGTATGTCCAACAGGAATTGATATTAGAAACGGGACACAATTAGAGTGTGTAAACTGCACAGCATGTATTGACGAGTGTGACGATATAATGGAAAAAGTAGGCTTACCTAAAGGTCTAATCCGTTATGCTAGTGAAGATAATATTGAAAAGAAAGAACCATTTAAGTTTACATTAAGACTTAAAGCATACATAGTTGTATTATTTATATTAATAGGTGTATTAATAGCAATGTTACAATTACGAAACGACGTTGAGGCACGTGTTTTAAGACTACCAGGTCAATTATTTGAACATAAAGCAGACAATATTATCAGTAACGTATTTACCTATAAACTTGTAAATAAAACAACCAAAGAGATTAATGATGTCAACTTTAAACTTAAAAAGTTTAAAGGAACAATTAAACTAGTATCAACAGATAAAAGTTTTGTTGTACCAGCACAAGGTCTTGCGGAAGGTACACTGTTTATTGAGTTAAACCAAAGTCTTATAAAAGGCGATAAAACAAAATTAACAATAGAAGTTTATAGTGGCAAAAAACTAATAGAAACCACAACAGTTAACTTTTTAGGACCTAGAAGCTATAATTAAATTATACGTATTATGAAATTAAATTGGGGAACAGGAGTAGTGATAGCATTTATACTATTTATAAGCTTTATAATGTATTTTGTTATTGCCATGAATACAGATAAAAATCTAGATCATGACTTAGTTAATGACAATTACTATAAGCAAGAATTAGAATATCAAAATGATATTAATAAAGAAACAAAGTCTAAAGAGTTAGACTCTAAAATCACTTGGAAAAAAACACAAGAAGGTATGCTAATTAGTTTTCCTTCAGAGTTGGATTACAACGACATTAAAGGTACAGTGTTCCTATATAGACCATCTAATAAACAACTAGATTTCGAAACCACAATTTTGTTGTCTAATCACAATTTGCTCATACCTGACAAACGTATGTTAGATGGTCGTTGGAACATTAAAATAGATTGGAATTACAAAGGTACCAATTACATGTTTAAAGAAGACGTCTTATACTAAATGTTAATTACAGCAATCATATTTGGATTATTAGGAAGCTTTCACTGCGTTGGTATGTGTGGTCCTATTGCCTTTATGTTACCTGTTGACAGAAGTAATTCTTTTAAAAAAATAACACAAATTGGCGCTTATCATTTTGGTCGTATTTTAGCTTATAGTATTATAGGTTTAATTTTTGGCGTCATTGGTAAAAGCTTGTATATATTTGGATTACAACAAAAACTATCTATCGTCATAGGGGTTTTAATGATTATAGTAATCCTTTTTCCTTATAAAAAATTAGGTCAAAATTTTATAGTAAAGCCTATTTACAAAGCTGTTGGTTTTGTAAAAAAACAAATGGGTCAAGCCTTAAAAAAGAAAACCACAGACACCTTTCTAACCATTGGCTTTTTAAATGGATTTTTACCATGTGGCTTAGTCTATATGGCAGTTTTTGGAGCCATAGCAACAGGTAATGCTTGGCAAGGTGGTTTATACATGGCTTTTTTTGGTTTAGGCACCATCCCATTAATGACCACAGCAATTTACTTAGGTAAATTTTTAAACGCTCAGGTAAAACAACGCATACAAAAAGCAATTCCAGTGTTTGTAGTAGTTATTGGCGCCTTATTTATTTTACGTGGACTAGGACTTGGTATTCCGTACATTTCTCCAAGTCCAGTGGTAGAGATGGTTAATAGTGCAATTGATTGTCATTAATAAACTGTTTTATTTTAACGCTTTCGCGGAAACAAAGCCAAGCCAACATAATCCTAAATTTACAAAAAGTCTAACTAATATTTTGTAAATTACAATACGCTAATTCAATCAAAATCAGATTATAATGCAAAATATACTATTACTTACAGATTTTTCTGAAAGCTCTAAAAATGCTATAAATTACACCTTGCAATTGTTGCAATCTAAAACCATTCAGTTTCATTTGGTATATGTACATAAAGCGTCAGCATTTACATCTGCAGATTTAATGACAACTGGTAATGCTAACTTATATGCTTCAATAGTAAAATCGCCTAAAGAAGATTTAGAGGATTTAGCAGCAGCACTTCATTTAAAATATAAAAATGACAGACATACATTTTTAACTCACATTGATTACGATGTGTTTACAGATGCAGTCAATCAAATAATCACACAAAACGCTATAGATTTAGTCGTAATGGGAACAAATGGTGTTACAGGAGCAGATGAGGTTGTTTTTGGAAGCCATACGCTGCACGTTATACGTAACGTATCTTGTCCAACACTAATTATACCTAAACACTTTAAGTTTTCTAAACCAGAAACGGTATTAATTCCGTTGGACGAAAAAGATGTTTTAAATGAAAAAAGGTTACAACAAGTGACAAACTTAGTGGACAAGCATACAAGTAAATATGATATTTTACGTATAACTGAAACAGCAACTTCTGACCAAGAAGATTTAAAATTATTAAACAAACTATTACAGTCAAATAATTTTATATATCATCAGGTTGTTAGTGTGCCAATGCATCATGTAGTTGATACTTATTTGCAAACTAATCCTATAGATTTTGAAGTATTTATAATACAAAAAACTAGCTTTTTAGAACGTTTGTTTAAAGGGTCTCCAATAACAAAACATAGTAAAATAGCTAGTGTTCCTTTGTTTGTTTTACACGATTAAAAGTGGACGTGTAGTACAGATAAATTTATTTTATTTCAGGAATAATACCATCATTTTCTAAAACCAAAATTAATAGTTTAGAATAATCGTTAACGGTTTGGTCAATATTTTCTGGATCTACAATATCAATATATCCTTTCCATATTAACGTACGATCTTTAGTTGGACAAAGACAATACACAGATGTTTCAGCATTATAAACCTGATACTCTTGGTAAGCGTCTGGATTAAAAACTTGATCTTGATACATTAAAAAATCGTCATTAAATTTTTTGTGATTTTTATCAAAATTAGAGTAGTCTTTTTTGTATTGAATTTTGTTTTTTATTCCAGCTACTTTTGTGAAAATTACAGCATCGAACCCTTCTTGTATTAGTTGGTGTTCTAGCGCTTTTAATTCGTCATCAGTTTTTTTAGATTCTAAAAAGTCTGCATCAAATTTATCTAAGCTAATAGACGCTTCAATGCCTCTTTCAATTAATTGTTTTTGTAGTTTTTTTTCAAATTGCGCTTTGGCAACTTCGTTGTTTGTTAAACCAACAATAAAAACTTTTTGAAGCGTATAATCATTAGCATCTGGACTTATCCAACGGTCTCTTAATTGCGTGCTATCGCAAGCATATAAAGCTGTAAGCAATAATATTAATAGTCCTTTTTTCATATTATTAATTTAATAAATGTTCATCTTTATCTGTTTTCATCAATCTTTTTACCAATTCAAAAACTTCAAACTTAACCGCTTTATAGTCGTAAAAAAAAGAACTTAATGTCTTTGTTAAAGCAATGTGGTCTTCTTTGTATTGTTTTTCTTTTTCAATTTCATCCTTACCATCAATCATAACACTTAATTCTTTTTCATGTTTAGTTAAGTCGTTAATTAGTGATTGATTACCTCTTGCAGTTCTTAGTAAAGCTGTAGTTACAATTTTAGCTCTATCTAAAATTTCAGCTCTAACTATTTTATGTGTATAATCGGTTAATAATTCTTCTAAAAAGACTTGTTCATCTTTTATAAAGTTAAGTTCTGATAACCACGTTTTAGACATGTTATGCATTCTGTCTGCACTATACCATTCTACAATTTTGGTTTTCTTTTCTGTTTTCATAATTTATTTCTTGTTTTTTAAAAAAAAACAGGAAGCATAACACTGTTAACTTCCTGTTTATTGATTACAAATTTTTGTACCACTTTTTTGGTATTACTTTGACTTAGTATACCATTTAACAAAACATAATTTTGTTGTTGATTAATAGCGTATCGTGGTATCAATTGTTTGCAATCTCTTACTACTCAGTTATTATTTTCTATAGTTAAAGGTACAAGGATTATTATAGTTGTACTATGATAAATGTCATGTAACTAATAACTTATAATTTAATTTTAATCACTTCATTTAATGTTGGACAATAACTATCCCAACCATATGTGTCTTTTAGTTTAATATGAAATGCTTGTTGTGCAGTTGCCTCTCCATGGATTAAATAAATTGCTTTTGGAGTATTTTTAATAGCACCTAGCCAATCCAATAAACCTGATTGATCTGCATGCGCAGATAAGCTATCAATATGTTTTACTTTAGCCTTGACAGGATAATATTTACCGTAAAATTTAACTTCGTGTGTGCCTTCTTTTAATAAGCGTCCTCTAGTACCTTCTGCTTGGTAACCTACCAGTAAAATGGTTGTCGTGTCATGGTCTATTAATTGTTGCAAGTAGGTTAATACGCGTCCACCTGTTACCATTCCACTTCCTGCTATAATTATTTTAGAACGAGGATCGTCAATGGTTTTCCAAGTGTCTGCATAAGAGGTAATTATATTAATATGCTTACACATTGCGTCATAGTCTGTTGCGGACAATTTATGCCACTTTGGAAACTTATTAAAAACTTCTAATACATTATTGCCCATTGGACTATCTACAAATATTGGGATATTTGGAATTTGATTTTTTTGATATAATTTAAATAGAATAAACATTAACGTTTGTAAACGCTCCACTGCAAAACTTGGGATGATTAAATTACCTCTATCATTTATGGTTTGTTTTATTATTGCAGCTAGCTTAGCTTCAATATCTTCTTTAGGGTGTAATTTGTCTCCATAAGTGCTTTCTACAAATAAATAGTCTGCACTATCTGGACGTTTTGGGTCGTTAAGTAAATAGTCATTTGTTCTACCTATATCTCCAGAAAAAACAAAACGTTTTCCTTCAATATCCAATTCTATAAAAGTGGAACCTATTATATGTCCATTGTAATTAAACCTATAAGAGATGTGGTTATTTAAAACAATCCATTTGTCTTGAGTTTGCACTTCAAATTTAGCAACAATTTGTTCGACCTCTTTTTGTGTGTAAAAGGGTAAAGCAGGTTGGTGTTTGGAGTAATGTTCTTTATTGGCTTTTTTAGCTTCTTCTTCGTTAATTTTAGCACTATCTTTTAAAATAATTTCGGCTATAGCCAGTGTTGGAGCAGTGCCAATTATAGTGCCTTTAAACCCTTGTTTAATTAATCTAGGTAAATAACCTACGTGATCTAAATGTCCATGCGTTAATAGTATGGTTTGTATGGAAGCCACATTTATTGGCAATGCCTGCCAATTTAAAAGTCTTAAATCTTTTAAGCCTTGAAACAATCCACAGTCTATTAATATTGAAGTGTCAAAAGCTTCAATTAAATATTTAGAGCCTGTAACGGTTTTTGCACCTCCTAAAAAGGTAATATTAACATGAGTATTCATAGCTTTATTTGGTGTTACACAATAATTTAATTTCGTTTAAAATTCTTTTTTTACGTATTGCAGATACACCTAAATGATCTAAATAAAAGGTATCATTTAATAAATCTTTACAAAGCACGACCTCTCTGTTTAATAAAAATTGTTTTTCTCTTTTAGTCAATAATGTAGAGGTTGTAATTGGATAAAGTTTTAATTGATCAATACGCTCCTTTAGACCATTATTTAAAGGATAATCCCAACTTAATAAGTATAAACCAATACAATTACCATATGTTTTGGCATCCTCTGTAAATCTTGTGTTAGTGACGACCCAACCTTGTGTCATGTTTGTTTTAGAATGATAGGTCGTGTTCCAATTAAGTTGAATGTCCTGAAACCTAGATTGGATATACAATGGTATTTTTACATTACAATTTAAACCAGCCTCACTATGAAACTTACACTCGACAAGAACAGTATTATTACTTTTTGTTGCTAGTACGTCTACTTCGTGCTTTACACATCTTCCGTTTATAATCTCGCCAACTCTTGTCTGATATCCTGAGGCTTCTAAAATAGCAGCAACGTAACGCTCAAACGGAAATCCTGTAGGGCCTAATTCGTAAATTGCTTTTTTTAACTTGTATTTAGACGCTAAGTGACTTTTAGTAGCTTTTAGCATAGCAAACGCACGATTGTAGATTTCTTTAGTAGAAATCCCTTGGAATAACTCGTCCCTAACATTAGTCGTAATTTTTTCCGCTAAGGCTCTATCTGCTCCAGATTTTATTAAGGAGTTTTTAAGTTTTTCAACTGAAAATTTAACCTGCTCTCCTGATGATTTTTTGATGTAAAGGTCATTAGTTATCATAATTTATTGATTATCTGGAATTACTAAAAATGGAACAGTAGGATTAAAGCCTATTTTTTTTATTACAGGTTCATTTAATAAGCGTTCCATTATGCTATGTTTATAATTAACCATAATTAGTAAATCAATATCTAGATCATTGATAAATGTATTAATGATTTCTGCTTTTTTATTATAGTTTGGCACAGAATGGTAATGCGTTTTAAAACCTTGGAGTCCCTTTTTTAAAATGGATAAATTGTATTGTTGTAAAGGAGCCAAATTATCATTAACCTGAATATTGATAACTCTTAGCGTAGCATTATTATCATATGTAAAGTCGTTTATAGTTTTAATCTCTTGATCTGTATAAAACCTATTTAAATCTGTAGAAAAAACGATTTGTTTTATAGGTTTATAATCATATTGATCTGGTACAATTAACGTTGGACACACTTTAATAGTGTTAACCAATCGTGTTGTATTACTACCAAAAAACAGCTGTTTATTTATAGAAACTCCTTTTGTACCCATAATAATTAAGTCTATTGGGTTTTCTGCAATATGTGCTTTGACAGCGACTTGTAAATCTATTAATTTTAATACAGTCTTAAAGCTGTGATTAGCATTTGCATCACTAGATTCTATTTGGTCCTTAACCTCTTTTAATTGTCGTTTACACTGCTGTATGGTGTTTTTTAAATACACATCTGACAAATTGGATAGGGAAGATGGTGTTAATGGATTAGCATGTAATATGTAAAATGTACAAACCTCATATTTATACAATTTTACAGCATATACTAAAGCACTCCATGCATTATCAGAAAAATCAGTAGGTAGTAAGATATGTTTCATATCCTTAAGTTTTAGGTTTACTTAAAGATATTCGAAATAAATGTTATTTGATATGATATATATTAGTTTTATAAAAAAGGGGATTAAAATGATAGTTCATTTTAATCCCCTTAATAACTAACTATCAAAAGTTTACTTATTTAATTCTGAAGGTTACCACAGGTAATGCTGCGTGGTTTGCGATATCTTCAGAGATACTTCCGGCTAAAAAATGTGTAAATCCAGTACGACCATGAGTGGCAACAGCTATAGCGTCTGCACCAGAAACATTTGCATAATTTAATACACCTTTTTCTACTGAATAATCTGAGATAAACTGTACTTCTGATAATTTATCTAAATTACCATCTGCTTTTTGTAAAAAGTTAGCAACCGTTTTTTCCATTTCAGAGGTACTGCTAAAGTTATCTCCTGGAGTATTAATATATACTAAATGTAAGTTAGAGCCTAAAGTTTCAAATAATTTAGACGCGTTTAAATACGGAGTGACTGTTGCTTCAGAAAAATCTGAAGCAAAGACAACATTATCAAAACTTAATGTTGTCGGTTTGTTTTTAACAACAAGAACTGGGATTTCTGCGTGACGTACTACTTTTTCAGTATTAGAACCAACAAAAATTTCTTTTAAACCACTGCTTCCGTGTGATCCCATAACTATTAAATCCACATTATGCTCTTTTGCAACATCATTAACTTCGCTAAAAACTTTAAAGTGTTTTACTATAGGTGTAACTTTTACATCTTTTAAAAAGTCTAAATCTAAAAACTCATTAAAACGATTTTCTGCTAATTTTAAAAAGAAAATAGTTTCTGATTGGATATCTGCTTCACCTTGAGTTAATATAGTTTCAGACATTTCTAGCATATGTAATGCAAATATTTCTGCATTATATTTTTTGGCCAATATTGCAGCAGATTCTAAAGCATATTTTGAATGATCAGAAAAGTCTACTGGTACAATTATTTTTTTCATGTTGTAAGTTTTTATGGTTGTGTTTTATGTTTTAAAGTTACCCATTGTATGGATAAATAGCGACCTTTTATAAATTAATTAACAATCTAAATGGTCATTGAAAATAGTTGGGTTTCTGGTTTGTTTCGCTGTAAAAGCAAATCAAAAGCCATACATATATTTCTAACAAAGGGTTTTCCTTTTTCGGTAATAAATATTTGATTTAATTCTATATTAAGTAACCCATCGTCCTGCATTTCTTTTAGTTTTATAAGGACCTCTGGAATATCTTCAAAATATAAATTATTTGCCATCCAATTAGTTTTAAAATGACACATTAAGTTTAAAATATGCTGCCTAATAATTAAATCTTCAGGCGATAATATGTGTCCTCTAAAAACAGGAATACTGTTATTTTCTAATAAATGATAATATTCCTCAATACCTTTTACATTTTGTGCAAAAGCATACCAGCTATCACTAATGGATGACACGCCTAACCCTATCATAACTTTGGTTTTAGAGGCAGTATAACCCATAAAATTACGATGCATAGTCTCTGATTGGCTTGCTTTGTATAAAGCATCTGTTTTAAGTGCAAAATGATCCATACCAATATCATAATAACCAGCTTGTGCCAATAATTTTTTACCTAGTTGATATTGATTTTGTTTTATACTTGGTGTTGGTAAATCACTGTCTTTGTAGCCTCTTTGTCCATTTCCTTTTATCCAAGGGACGTGAGCGTAACTGTAAAAAGCAATACGATCTGGTAATAATTGCTTAGTTTTTTTTATGGTATCTTCTACATGCGCTTCGGTTTGAAAAGGTAAACCAAAAATAATGTCGTGACCTATAGATGTGTAACCAATAGTTCTGGCTAATTCTGTTACATTTTTAACGTTTTCAAATGGTTGAAATCTGTGTATTGCTTTTTGAACAATAGGGTTGTAGTCCTGTACACCAAAGCTAACACGTCTAAATCCTAAATCAAATAAGGTTTGTAAATGAGTTTTTGTGGTGTTGTTAGGATGACCTTCAAAACTAAACTCGTAGTCCTCTGCTAGTTTAGCTTTGTATTTTATACCATTGATTAAAATTTTTAAATTTTCAGAATCAAAAAAGGTTGGTGTTCCACCACCAAGATGTAACTCTTTAATTACAGGTTTTTCGCCTAATAAATCACAGTATAACTGCCATTCTTTTAAGACAGCATTTATGTAAGGTAGCTCGACATCATGACGTTTGGTAATACGTTTATTGCAACCACAAAACGTGCAAAGACTTTCGCAAAAAGGTAAGTGAATGTATAAGCTAATACCTTCAGTACTGTTACTTTCATCAAAAGCTTTTTTAAGACTTTGTTTCCATTGTTTTAAAGAAAAAGTATCTAAATCCCAATATGGTACAGTAGGATAACTAGTATATCTAGGTCCAGCAACATTATATTTATTAACTAAAGACAAGCACATATTTTAACTATTTGATAAGTCAAAGTTAATGGGCTTGTAGCTTTTAAAATATGACATATGTCATACAGGTAGTAAAGCTTTAGTTTTAGTTTAGAATGTTGTAGATTTTACTATACTGTATGTCCTTAAAATGAGAAACAACTAGGTCTGCTTTACTATAATCTTGATTTTTAGAATGAAAACTATCAAAACCAATACAATAACTTCCAGCAGCTTTTGCAGCTTTAATACCATTAGTTGAGTCTTCAATAACAATACAGTGATGCTGTAAATGACCAGCTAATTGTGCAGCTTTTTCAAATATTTCGGGATGAGGTTTTGAGGCTTTTAAGTCTGCACCACTAATTTTAGCTTTAAAATATTGATCTAAATCAAAACGTTTAAAAACATTATTAATGGTTAGCATAGATGCAGAAGAAGCCAATACTAAGGTTAATCCATTATTGTAATAATCTTGAATAAGCTCCAAAACACCATCTATAAGCTGTAAACTAGGATCACTATGAAAAAGATTTATAAATATATCACGTTTATATTGCACTAACTCTTCTGGAGAATTATCTAATTTAAAATGGTCACACATACGTTTGCAAACGTTTATTGTAGATTGTCCAGTTGTAGATTCGTATAATTCATCCGATACTTCAATTTTAAAATAATCAAACATTTTAAAATAGGCTTTTTTGTGTAAAGGTTCGGTATCCACAATAACACCATCCATATCAAATAATACTGCTTTTAACATAGGTTTTGTTTTTTAGCGAAGATACTTATTATGTCCTTTTTTTACCATAAATATATTTTTTTGTCTATCATAATTCAATATTTTGCAGTAACAATTTTAAAATATGATTTATACAGTAGTTTTTATAATTTTAATAGGGTTTATAGTATATGCTTTTGTACTAATGAAGCCTAAACCTGTAAAACAAATTCCCAACCATTGGCATAATTTATTATTAGAAAATGTTTTGTTTTACAAAAGATTAACTCTGGCTAATCAAAAGATATTTAGAAACCGAATAGCACTTTTTTTAGCAGAAATTAATATTGATGGTGTTAACACTACTATTGATGATCTGGATAAAATACTAATAGCATCTAGTGCCATTATACCAGTTTTTGGGTTTAACCAATGGAGTTATAATAACTTATCAGGCATTATTGTTTATCCGGATAGCTTTAATAAGGATTTGCAATTTTCTGATATGGATAAAGACCGAAAAATTTTAGGGATGGT
This sequence comes from Olleya marilimosa CAM030, assembly GCF_000518485.1. Taxonomy (GTDB): domain Bacteria; phylum Bacteroidota; class Bacteroidia; order Flavobacteriales; family Flavobacteriaceae; genus Olleya; species Olleya marilimosa. Next base: position 148,240 of record NZ_JADR01000006.1, read on the forward strand.
TGGTACTGGTCGTTATGAAAAACAAATGATTTTATCAAAAAAAGCCATCCGATTAGCCTTTAATAATAAAACTGATAAGCATAATACACCAGTCCATGAATTTGTACATTTACTAGATAAAATGGATGGAGAAACTGATGGTGTTCCAGAATATTTTTTAGGTAAAGAATTTATACAACCTTGGTTAGAATTAATGCATACTGAGATGGAAAGTATAAATAACGATACTTCCGATATTAGAAAATATGGAGGAACAAGTCAAGCCGAGTTTTTTGCAGTAGCTTCAGAGTATTTTTTTGAACGTCCTAAATTATTCAAACAAAAGCATCCAGAGTTATATAAGATGCTGTCGTTATGTTTTCAGCAACCAAAACAAAGTTAAGTTAATCCTTTTTTGGTTAACTTTACAATTGAAAAAAAATAGATTATGCTAGAGCAGTTAAAACAACATTATGGTTATTTGTTTGAAGATGAGTTAATTCAAGAAATTAATAATGTTGGGACTTACAAAGATATTCCTGAAGGTTTTAAACTTATTGAAATTGGAGATTATATAAAGTCTATGCCACTTTTAGTTAGTGGAGCAATCAAGATTTTAAGAGAAGATGAAGATGGCGATGAGTTAATCCTTTATTTTATCGAGCAAGGAGACACTTGCGCAATGACATTATCTTGTTGTTTAGGAAGCTCTAAAAGTGAAATTAGAGCCATAGCAGAAACAGATACTAAGTTAATTATGATACCAGTTGCCAAAATGGAAGAATGGCTAGGTAAATATAAGTCTTGGCAACAATTTGTGTTGCAAAGCTATCATAATCGTATGTCAGAGCTACTAGAAGCAATAGATACGATTGCATTTTTAAAAATGGACGAGCGTTTGTTTAAGTATTTAAAGGACAAAGCAATGGTTAATCATAACGAGGTTATCCATGTCACACACCAACAAATTGCTAGAGATTTACATACCTCACGTGTCGTTATTTCAAGATTATTAAAAACACTTGAAATTGATGGAAAAATAGAACTTCATAGAAACAATATTAAGGTCTTGGACTTATAAGCGTAACAACTGTTACAAAGGGTGTCATATTTATATTTTAAGTTTGTATAAGATTAATAGATTATGGATTTTATACAAGTAATAACATATATAGCAGCTTTTTTAATTGGTGCAGTTTTGGGATTAATAGGTGGTGGTGGATCTATTTTAACCGTTCCATTGTTAGTTTATTTTTTAGCCTATAATCCAGTTATAGCGACAGCATACTCATTGTTTGTTGTTGGATCCTCATCGCTAGTGGGTGTTATTCAAAAGCATCGCGAAGGATTAGTAGATTTTAAAACAGGTTTAGCGTTTTCATTTCCATCCTTTATTGCTGTTTATATTTCTAGACGTTTTGTAGTACCAGCAATACCAGAAACTATAGTATCTATAGGTACATTTAGTTTGACCAAGGATATGGCTATCATGATATTTTTTGCAATAATCATGTTTTTAGCAGCCTTTTCCATGATTAAAACTAAACAAAACACAAAAACAACTGCTACCTCACAACCTTATTACAAGACATTTATGCAAGGTGTGGTAATTGGTATAATTACAGGATTAATTGGTGCAGGAGGAGGATTTTTATATGTTCCAGCACTAGTATTGTGGGCTGGATTAGACATGAAAAAAGCAGTAGGCACATCCCTAATTATAGTCGCAATAAACTCATTAATAGGGTTTTCAGGAGATATGCAAACCTTAGATATTGACTGGGTTTTCCTTTTATCCTTTACAGGTTTAACTATTTTTGGTATATTAATTGGAGGTTATTTTTCCAAATATATTTCTAGTAAAAAATTAAAAAAGAGCTTTGGTTGGTTTATATTAGTAATGTCCATTTATATTATATTAAAAGAGTTAGTTTTTTAATTATGTAACTTAAGTTGCTGTAAAAATTTAAAAACATTAGTAAATTTGAAGAATTAAAAATGAATTTTTGCCTTATGGCGAATTTCTTTTAGTAAGAAAAATAGATTTAAAAGTGAACCGAGCCCTAAAGGCGAACACATTTTACCAAAACATAAAATAGAATTGAAAATGAAGATAGAGCAAATTTATACAGGTTGCTTAGCACACGCAGCCTATTATATAGAAAGTAATGGAGAGGCAGCAATTATTGATCCTTTAAGAGAAGTACAGCCTTATATAAAAAGAGCACAAAAAGATAATGCTAAAATTAAATACATTTTTGAAACGCATTTTCATGCAGATTTTGTGTCTGGTCACTTAGATTTAAAAGAAAAAACAGGTGCTCAAATCGTATTTGGACCTACAGCAAAACCATCCTATGAAGCTATCATAGCCACAGATGGTCAGGTGTTTGAAGTTGGAGACTACAAGATAAAAGCTATCCATACTCCAGGACATACTATGGAAAGCACAACGTATCTTGTAATTGACCAAAACGGTAAAGAACATGGTATAGTTACAGGAGATACGCTATTTATTGGAGATGTTGGTCGTCCTGATTTAGCCCAAAAAATAGCTTCAGATTTAACTCAAGAAAAATTAGCTGGTTATTTATTCGATTCACTTCGTAACAAAATAATGCCATTAAGTGACGACTTAATAGTATACCCTAATCATGGTGCAGGTTCAGCTTGTGGTAAAAACATGAGTAAAGAAACTACAGATACATTAGGGAATCAGAAAAAAGTAAATTACGCTTTGCGTGCAGACATGACCAAAGACGAATTTATAACCGAATTGTTAGATGGCTTATCAGATCCACCAGCATACTTTCCTCAAAACGTTATGATGAATATTAAAGGTTATGAAAGCTTTGATAAAGTTATGACTAAATCTCAAAAACCATTATCTCCAAAAGCTTTTGAAGCTGCTGCTAATGATACCGAAGCTATAGTATTAGACGTGCGTCATCAAACTGAGTTTGTTAAAGGTCACATTCCACGTTCAATATTTATTGGTATAGATGGTGGATTTGCACCTTGGGTTGGTGCATTAATTGCAGATGTTAGTCAACCAATTTTATTGGTCATTCCAGAAGGAAGAGAAGAAGAGGTAATCACACGTTTATCTCGTGTTGGATTTGATAACGTTATTGGTTATTTAGAAGGTAGTTTCCAAGCATGGAAAGACGCAGGAATGGATTACGACACGTTAACATCAATTTCTGCAGAAGAGTTTGAAAAACGATACGAAGATAACAAAGATGTTATTTTTGATGTTAGAAAGGATGGCGAGTTTACAGCCGAACATATCGATGGTGCAAAACACACTGCTTTAGATAATATTAATAGTCATTTAAGTGAGTTTCCGGAGGATAAGCCATTTTATGTGCATTGTGCTGGTGGATACAGATCTGTAATTGCTGCTTCTATATTAAAAAGTAGAGGAATTCATAATTTAATAGATGTAGCAGGTGGTTATGGTGCAATTAAAAAAACAACAATACCAAGAACAGACTATGTTTGTCCGACCACATTAAAATAGTTTTTTAATCTTATAATTATAAAAGCGCACATAGTAAAACAGTCTATGTGCGCTTTTTTTATGTAACAAAGGTTACTATGTAAAGCCTTAAATAACCGTAACTTTATAGCATAACAAGTTATAGTTGTTTTAACCTAAAATGGCTAACTAAAAATTAATTAAAATGAACACTTCAATAGTAGTACAAAACTTAAAATGTGGTGGTTGTGCAAACACTATCACAACTAAATTAGCCCAAATAGAAAATATCACAGATATTAATATAGACGTCGATAATAGCATAGTTGCATTTAGTCATAACAATGACGCTGATGCTAAAATGGTAAAAGACAAACTTAAAACGTTAGGTTATCCAGCAATAGACGATGATAATAACTTAGTTTCTAAAGCTAAATCCTTTGTTAGTTGTGCAACTGGTAAGCTATCTAAATAAATTATAGTTATGAAAAAGGTTTACTTACTTATAGTATTATCGTTGGTTTTGGTTAGCTGCAACAATTCTAAAAACAAAAAGCTATCTGCTTTTGACACTCAAATGAAAGCGAATAAGCATCCTGGAAAAAAGCTAATGGAAACTAACTGTTACACATGTCATAGTCCATCAGCTAGTCAAGCTGATAGGATTGGACCACCAATGATTGCTATTAAAAAGCATTACATTGATGACAATACAACAAAAGAAGAGTTTATAGCAGATATACAATCATGGATTAAAAATCCCAATGCACAAGATGCTAAAATGCATGGAGCAGTAAAACGTTTTGGTGTTATGCCAAAGCAAGCATTTCCAGAAGAGACAATTGCTAAAATAGCAGATTATATGTTTGATTATGATATTGATCAACCAGAATGGTTTGAAAAGCATTTTAATGAAGAAAAAGGTAACCATAAAGGACAAGGAAAAGGACAAGGAAATGGTATGCACAAACAACAGGCTGAAACAAATTTTGAAGATTTACCATACGCAGAACGTGGATTAAAATATGCCTTATCAACAAAAGCAGTTTTGGGTAAAAATTTAATGGGAACTATCCAGAAAAAAGGGACGTTAGAAGCTTTGGCGTTTTGTAATGAAAAGGCTTACCCTTTAACAGATAGCATGTCTGTAATACATAATGCATCCATAAAAAGAGTTTCCGACAAACCAAGAAATCAAAATAATTTAGCAAATAATAAAGAATTGACGTATATTAATTCTTTTAAAAACGACATCAAAAATAATATAGAACCAAAACCAATAGTTGATCTATTAGACGATAAAGTACATGTGTATTACCCAATTACAACAAATACAATGTGCTTGCAATGTCATGGTAAACCAAATCAAGATATTAATAGACCAACCTTAAATAGTCTTGCTAATTTATACCCTAAGGATAAGGCAATAGGTTACTCTATAAATCAGGTTAGAGGTATTTGGAATATTAGTTTTGATAAATAAATAATGTCAAAAAATGAGTAAATTTTCAGAAATAATTAATCAAGACCAACCTGTATTAGTAGATTTTTTTGCAGAGTGGTGTGGACCTTGTAAAACTATGAGTCCGATTTTAAAGGATGTAAAAGACAACTTAAAAGACCGTGTGTCTATTATAAAAATTGATGTAGATAAAAATCAAGAATTAGCATCTAAATATCAAGTTAGAGGTGTGCCAACGTTATTGTTATTCAAAAACGGAAAACAAGTTTGGAGACAATCAGGTGTACTACAAAAAAACGAATTAATTGATGTTATTACTGCAACATACTAATGGATTTAAGTGCGGATTTTTGGGATAATAGATATCAAACCAATGATATTGGTTGGGATTTAGGTACTATTTCTCCGCCATTAAAAGCCTATTTTGATCAGTTAACCAATTTGGATTTAAAAATTTTAATTCCTGGTGGTGGTAATAGTTATGAGGCAGAATATCTTTTTAATAAAGGGTTTAAAAACGTATATGTTGTTGATTTATCTCAAACAGCTTTAGATAACTTAATAGCTAGAGTACCTGATTTTCCATCATCAAATTTAATTTTAAATAATTTTTTTGATTTAAATATGACGTTTGATCTAATTATAGAGCAAACTTTTTTTTGTGCAATTAATCCTAGCCTAAGAGCCGATTATGCTAAAAAAGCTTCAGACATTTTAAATGTAAATGGTAAAGTTGCAGGCTTATTATTTGATGCGACTTTAAATACAACTCATCCACCTTTTGGAGGTAGTAAAAAAGAGTATTTAGGCTATTTTAACCCTTATTTTGATATAAAGATAATGGATGCCTCTTATAACTCCATAAAGCCAAGAGCGGGAAAAGAATTGTTTTTTGTTATTCAGAAAAAATAAAGGTCTAAAAAAGGTGTCGCAAAACTGATATATGTCATATTAATTATGAAAGTACAGTAGTAATTTTACAGTATTAAATAACGATACAATTTTACACTATGATACCTCAAAACATTGCATTATATAATTGGAACAACGGAGTAATTATGATTGCTATATTCGCAATTGTTTGCTTAGGACTTATAGGTTTATTAGTAAGCTCAATGACAAGTAGTGATAGAGATAAAGAAGAGCCTAAAGAAAGATAATTTAAAACAGTACACATAAAATTAATAAAGCGCATATTATGCGCTTTTTTTTATGCAAAAAGTTTTTGTTACAGCGATTGTTAACACTTATAACAGGATAGGGAATAGGTATCGTTTAAGTCACAAATGTTACATGTAGCCACAGCCTTGTAAAGTAATTTTATACTATAAATAATTTAAAATATTATATAATATGAATACACTAGAAACAACACCACAAGACACATTTGCAATGCCAAGAATTGGTGATAAAGCACCAGAATTTAAAGCTGTAACAACACAAGGAGATATCAATTACCCTTCAGATTATAAAGGGAAATGGTCAATATTATTCAGTCATCCTGCAGATTTTACGCCTGTTTGTACGTCTGAGTTTATGACATTCGCGCATTTAGAAGAAAAGTTTGAAAAAGCTAACTGTAGCCTTATCGGTTTGTCAATTGATGGTTTATATAGTCATATTGCATGGTTAAGAACTATTAAAGACAAAATTGAATTTAACGGAATGAAAAACATTGAAGTTAAATTTCCTTTAATCGAAGACATATCCATGGAAGTAGCCAAAAAATATGGTATGATTCAACCAGGAGAAAGTAAAACGCAAGCGGTTAGAGCGGTCTTTTTTGTAGATCCAAACGAAACCGTTAGAGCTATTATTTACTATCCTTTAAGTTTAGGACGTAATTTTGATGAGTTATATAGAGCCTTAATTGCAATGCAAACTTCAGACAAATTTAATGTAGCTACTCCAGCAGATTGGAATCCTGGTGACGATGTAATTGTTTCTCCTGCTGGATCTTGTGGTGTTGCAGAAGAGCGTATGACCTCTACTGAAGATTTAGACTGTAAAGATTGGTTTTTCTGTACTAAAAAATTAGATAAGGATTTAGTATTGGATTCAATCTTAAAAAAGTAAGCTAATACATTTAAAAAGAGCCTTTTATTAAGGCTCTTTTTTGTATTTTAATATCTAAATAAAAATATCATGATTATTAAACAATTTCAAGATAAGCCATTAGCGCATTATTCTTATGCAATAATTAGTGATGGTAAAATGGCGCTTGTAGATCCATCAAGAGATGTAAAACTGTATTACGATTTAGCAGAAAAACATAATGCTAAAATTATTGCTGTTTTTGAAACGCATCCACATGCCGATTTTGTGAGTAGTCATTTGCAAATTCATAAGGAAACTGGAGCAAAAATTTATGTAAGTAAATTGGTTGGCGCTAATTATCCGCATCAAACATTTGATGATGGAGATACTCTTAATTTAGGAGCGGTTACTTTTTCGGCTATTAATTCGCCAGGTCACTCGCCAGATAGTATTACAATTATTGCTAATGATGCAGATAATAATTATGCGATGTTTTCTGGAGACACCTTATTTATTGGTGATGTTGGAAGACCAGATTTGCGTGAAAAAGCAGGTAACATGAAAGCTAAAAGAGAGGAGTTAGCTAAAAGTATGTATCATACTATGCGTCATAAATTTAATCATTTACCAGACACAACAACTGTTTATCCAGCGCATGGTGCAGGATCGTTATGTGGTAAAAACATGAGTACAGATGCATCAAGCACTTTAGGAAGAGAACGTACTGAAAATTGGGCATTTAAAGATTTAACTGAAGATCAATTTGTAAAGCATATTTTAAATGATCAGCCTTTTATACCTTCCTATTTTGGATTTAATGTTGATATAAATAAAACAGGTGCAGATAATTTTGAATCTACATTTTGTGGCATACCTTTTTCATTTGGGATAACCAATTTTATTAATGATGACAGTCTGATTATTGATTTTAGAAGCGCATCACAATTTAAAGAGAATCACCTAAAAGGAAGTGTTAATATTATTGCAGAAACGGAAGATGATAAAGTAGAAACTTGGTTAGGTTCTATCGTTGCTCCTAATGAAGCGTTTCATTTAGTAATTAACTCAATTAACGACAGAAAAACAATGCTTAGTCGTATTGCTAAAATAGGTTATGAAAAGCAAATCAAATCGATTATTACGTTAGGTGCCAATACCTTTGAAACATTTAAAGTATTAGATATTGAAGATTTTAAAAAACACCCAAATCAATATACTATTATTGATATCCGTAATGCAAGCGAGGTAGCAGAAGGTAAGATTTTTGAAACTGCGATTTCAATTCCTTTACATCAGTTAAGAGCTTCTCAAAGTCAAATTCCTACGGATAAACCTATTGTGGTGCATTGCGCAGGAGGTTACAGAAGTGCAGCAGGAAGTAGTATTATTTCAAATATAATTAAAAGAGTTCCTGTGTATGATCTTAGCGATGATGTTAAAACAATTATAGCTTAAAAATATAAAATGAATATTAATTTTTAAAAGCCTCTTTTTGAGGTTTTTTTTGTAATAAAAGTTACAAAGCGTTTAAGCGTTGCGTCGTATTTTTGTATTAAAATAAACAAGCTATGGATACCGAAATTTTAGCCAGAATTCAATTTGCCTTCACTATTGCCTTTCATTATATCTATCCACCTTTAAGTATTGGTATAGGTCTAATAATGGTTATTATGGAAGGGTTATATCTTAAAACAGGAAATAAATATTATGAAGTACTAACACGTTTTTGGTTAAAAATATTTGCCATAACTTTTGGTATTGGTGTAGCTACTGGTATTATTATGGAGTTTGAGTTTGGTACCAATTGGGCAGTATATTCAAGATATGTTGGTGATATTTTTGGTAGTGCTTTAGCAGCAGAAGGCTTATTTGCATTTGGATTAGAAAGTGCTTTTTTAGGAGTATTAATTTTTGGATGGAATCGTGTGTCACCTAAAGTACATTTTATCTCTACAATTGGTGTTTTTCTTGGTTCTATGTTTTCGGCAGTTTGGATTGTTGTGGCTAATAGTTGGCAACAAACTCCTGCTGGGTATCATATTGTAGGAGAGGGATTTAATGCTAGAGCAGAAGTGACAGATTTTTGGGCAATGGTTTTTAATCCATCTAGTGTAGATAGAATAATTCATGTTTGGCAAGGTGCCTTTTTGGCTGGTGCCTTTTTAGTATTAAGTGTGCATGCTTATTATCTACTTAAAGGTCGATATGTTGAAATTTCAAAAAAAGCATTTAAAATTGCATTAGGATTAGCAACTATTGTATCATTAACTCAGTTACTTTCAGGACATAGTTCGGCAGATGGTGTAGCTGTAAATCAGCCTGCAAAATTAGCAGCTATGGAAGGACATTATGACAAATCTGCACCTGCTGATTTATACTTGTTTGGTTGGGTTAATGATAAAACTCAAGAGGTTACAGGTATTGGTATACCAGGAGGATTATCGTTTTTAGTGCATCAAGATTTTGAAGCGCCTATCACAGGATTAAACGCTTTTCCAGAAGCGGATAGACCAGGTCAAGTTAATGCAGTATTTCAATTTTATCATATTATGATTTCTATTGGTATGTTTTTAATTGGATTAACATTGTATGCTTCGTTTTTATGGTGGAAAGGAACTTTATTTAAAAAACGATGGTTGTTAAAAATCTTTGCATTTTCAGTCTTACTGCCACAAATAGCAAATCAAGTCGGATGGTTTGCTGCAGAGATGGGACGTCAACCATGGATTGTGTATGGACATTTAAGAACAAACGAAGGATTTTCGCAAGAAGTGTCTTCTAATCAAATTTTATTCTCTTTAATTTTATTTTTAGTAGTCTATACTATATTGTTTTTATTATTCCTTTATTCTGTAAATAAAAAGATAAAGCATGGTCCTTATGATGAAGCTAAAAACCCAGATGAATTTTTAAAATACGTTTAATACAAAATTATGGAAACAATATTAGGTATAGATTATCCAACACTTTGGTATTTAGTTGTGGGTTTATTATTTTCTGGTTACGCCATCTTAGAAGGCTTTGATTATGGCGCAGGAGCATGGCATTTATTTTTAAAAAAAGACTTAAGTCGTCGTATTGCAATTAATGCAATTGGTCCATTATGGGATGCAAATCAAGTCTGGTTAATTATTGGTGGAGGCGCATTATTTGCTGGTTTTCCGGTTATGTATGCTACGATGTTGTCCGCCATGTATATTCCTTTCATGTTGTTTTTAATGCTTTTAGTATTAAGATCTGCTGCTATAAAATTTAGAAGTGCTGAAGAAATGACTTGGTGGCGAAAAACATGGGATATTATTTACTTTATTTCTAATACGCTAATAGCTTTTTTATTAGGTGTCGTTTTAGGAAATGTTTTACAAGGTTTTGAGTTAGGAGAAAATCTGACCTATCAAGGTGGTATTTTTTTCTCCTTTTTAAGTCCTTATGCTATTATGGTTGGGTTTACAACATTGTCTATTTTTATGACACAAGGAGCTATTTTTTTATTGCTAAAAACTGAAGGTCGCTTACATGCTAGATTAACTTTTTTACTTAAAAAAGGAATGATTTTCTTTATTATAAGTTTTGCAGTAACATCCTTATATACTTTGACTTTTTTACACGGAGTTACAGATAAATTTAAAGAAAATCCTGTATTTTTTGTACTACCTATTTTAGCCTTTTTAGCAGTTGCTAATGTGCCTAGATTAGTGTCTAAGAAAAAATACGCTAATGCTTTAGTTTTTTCATCTTTAACAATGGCTTTTTTATTAATGTTGGTTGCTTTTCAGTTATATCCAGTATTATTACCTTCTACCATAGATCCTAAATACAGTGTAACTATATATAATGCAGCTTCATCTCAAAAATCCTTAGGCATAATGTTAACCATTGTTGCTATTGGAGCACCATTATTAGCAGGTTATTTCTTGTTTTTATATAAAACATTTCATGGTAAAGTCAAGTTGGATGATACTAGTTATTAGTTATGTAACATAAGTAGCTGTACAGATTTTAGAGATGTAATATCTTTATTAAAAATTAACAGTTTATGTCTAAAATAGTCATTTTAGGAGCTGGAATTTCTGGTCATGTAGCAGCTTCACATTTACGTAGAAAACTATCCAAAGACCATGAAGTAGTCGTAGTGTCTCCTAACAGTAATTACCAATGGATTCCGTCTAATATTTGGGTTGGAATTGGTAGAATGAAATCAAATAAAATCCTATTCCCATTAGCGCCTTTGTATAAAAAGAAAGGTATTGGATACAAACAAGCCAAAGCAATTTCGTTTTTTCCTGAAGGCGATAAAACAGAAGAAAAACCTTATGTTTTAGCAGAGTATGTCACAGGAGCTAGTAAAGGTCAACAGGAAAAAATAACATACGATTATTTAATTAATGCCACAGGTCCAAAATTAAATTTTGAAGCTACAGAAGGCTTAATTCCTGGACAAAATAAAATCTATTCTGTTTGTACATATACACATGCAGACCATGCTTGGGAAGCTTTAAATGAAGTCATTCAGCAAATGAAAGCTGGTAAAAAAATGAAAATTCTAATAGGTACAGGTCACGCCAAATCAACTTGTCAAGGAGCTGCTTTTGAATATATTTTAAATGTAGAACAAGAATTGCGTAAACATAAAGTACGAGATATGGCTGAAGTGACTTGGATTTCTAACGAATATCAATTAGGCGATTTTGGTATGGATGGTATGTTGTTAAGCTATGGAAGCATGACGATGAAATCTCATGAAATGGTTGAAATGATTTTTGAAGACAGAGACATTAAATGGATTCTTGGAGCTGGTGTTAATAAAATTGAAGATGGCGTAGCGCATTACGAAACACTAGAAGGAGAATTTAAATCTGAAACCTATGATTTTGCAATGTTAATTCCTTCGTTTTCTGGTCATGGTTTTAAAGCTTATGATAAAAATGAAAATGACATCACAGAAAAACTCTTTAAAGGGTTTATGATTGTAGATGCTGATTATACACCAAAACCATACGAAAAATGGTCTGTAAAAGATTGGCCAGAAACGTATCAAAATCCGAGTTATAAAAACATTTTCGCACCAGGAATTGCATTTGCGCCACCACATGCCATTTCTAAACCAAGAACAAGTAAAAACGGAACAGTTATTTCACCAGCTCCACCACGTACAGGAATGCCATCTGGTATTACCGCAAAATTGGTTGCAGATAATATTATAGATTCTATAATATCCGGAAAAGAGTCTTTAAACCATAAGGGAAGTTTAGGTAATATGGGAGCAGCTTGTATTGCTTCTGCTGGATATGGAATGACACAAGGCAGTGGTGTTAGTATAACAACCTATCCCATTGTTCCAGATTACGAAAAATATCCTAAAACACAAGGTAGACAATTAGGGAAAACCTTCGGAGAAATAGGTTTAGCAGGTCATTGGTTAAAATTGGCTTTACATTACGCATTTATTTATAAAGCAAAAATGCGACCATTTTGGTGGTTGATTCCAGAATAGAAATCAAACTAAAACAAGTTGATTCCTAATTAAAAATATAAATAGTATGACACAAAGAATATCAAAATATCAAAGATTTAAAATGATGAATCCTATCATTCAGTTTTTCAAATTCATTTATTTAAGTATAAAAATAATGATTGTTGTAGCTGGAGGACATGGAGGCACAAGAAAAGTTAACTGATGTGGTTATCAGTTTTTTGATTGGTTGTGAAAAAGGCATTTATAAGCAATTATAAGTGTCTTTTTCTATTGTATCTAGCGTATTAATTTCCTTTTATACGTTGCCATAATTCGGTTAACAGCTTTTTACCATCACGACTATCTTTAGGTGCTTCATTAAAAGTAACTTTACCTGAAGCATCAATATCTAACCTATATTTAAACACGAAATTTTCAGATTTAGGTGTTAGACTTAGTAATCCAAATCTTAAATCGTTAAAATATAATGAGTCATTCTGTTTTGTAATTGTGTACCAACCTTCGGTAATTGCAATCATACGTTTTACGCTTTCATCTTCAATCAAATGTCCTAACAACTCATGGTTTTTGGGATAGCTTTCAAAAGTAATGGGTTGGCTATCAAAAAATGAATAATTACCAAGTAAATAAGCTTCTTCAGTTTGCACATTAGCACTCCAAAGTATGGTATTTAAAGGCGAAGGTCTAGTGTCAATATCTAAATACGCTATGTTTTGTGTTTCTAAAGCAGCTTCAAATTTAGTATAGGAAATCCATTTTAAAACTAAGGTTAATGCCAAATAAGAGGTACTTATTAGTAATCCCATTGTATTGTAAAAACCACGTTTTGTAGAAGTACGTTTTTGTCGCATTGCCAAAATTAAAAACACCAAAAAAGGGATTGTGTACAATGGATCAATTACAAATATGTTTTTAAAAGCTAATCGTAAATCAAAAGGCCAAAACAATTGCGTTCCCCAAGTAGTATGTGCATCTAAAATAGGATGCGTCACAAACGACCAAAAGAATAACCACGACCAATCCTTAAAATTTTTGTAGGTGTCATAACGCGATACCAACCATCCAAATATGGGAGCAAATAATACCGAAAACACAATAGAATGTGTAAATCCACGATGTGTAGCAAGTGCAGAAACAGTATCTGTAAAGTACGAAGCAAACACATCAAAATCAGGAATAGTTCCAGCTATAGCTCCATAAAGCATCGCTTTATTACCAACTTTTTTGCCTAAAACAACTTCTCCAACAGCTGCTCCTAATACTATTTGTGTTAATGAATCCATATAGTTTACAAAAGTAAGTGTTAGCGTTAAATTTACAACAATACTTTATCTTTAACTTATCATGCTACTTGGTAACTTTTGTTACTGACTTCGGTGTTTATCTAACGTACATTTGTACTGTAAATTAATAATTGATGAAAAAACACATTTATATACCTCTATTGGTTTTTGTTTTCAGCATAACTGTTAAAGCACAAGACGTTGTACCTATTGCAAAGTCTGATGTTTTGTCTAAAGTGTCTGAAAATAACACAAGTATTAAAATTTCTGAAGAAGAATTTAATGCTGCAAGAGCAGATTACAGACAAACAAATGCAGTATTTCTGCCTAATATTACAGCAAGTCATACAGGAATAGCAACTACCAATCCGTTAATGGCTTTTGGTTCTAAATTAAATCAGGAGATTTTAACGCAAAACGATTTTAATCCTGCGTTATTAAACGATCCTTCTCAGATTGAAAACTATGCAACCAAGCTAGAAATTCAGCAACCATTAATAAACTTAGATGGTATTTACCAACGTAAAGCAGCCAAGTCTAAAATGGAAGCCATGTCTTTAAAAACAGAGCGTACACAAGATTATTTAGTGTTTGAAGTCGATAAAGCTTACATGCAATTACAATTAGCCTATAAAGCAGTAGCTGTTTTAGAAAAAGCATTAGAAGCTGCAAATGCTAATAAAAAATTGGCAGACGATAGTTTTAAACAAGGCTATTTACAACGTGCAGACGTATTGAATGTGGAAGTGCGAGTAACTGAAGTTCAGAATCAATTACAAACGGCTAAAAGTAATGTGCAAAATGCCTCTAATTATTTGTCTTTTTTAATGAATGATGACACTTATGTGGTATATACTCCAACCGATGAATTAACCATTGCAACGTTTTCATTAGAAGATAAAATGGTGTCAGAAAATCGTTCAGACATTAAAGCCATGCAATTAGCATCAAATGCTTATGAAGCTATGAATAAAGCGGATAAAATGGCGTTTTTACCACGTTTAAACGCGTTTGGAAGTTACGAGTTGTATGACGATAAAATTTTTCAAGGTGATGCAAATGGCTACTTATTTGGAGCGCAATTAAGTTGGGATTTATTTCAAGGCTCAAAACGTTTTGGAAAAGTACAAAAGAGTAAAGCCGAATTTGAAAAATCGAAGCTAGAATACAAACAATACGTATCGCAAAGTAATTTAGAATTAAATAAAGCAAAACGTGCGTTTTTAGATGCTGACAATAAGTTGAAATTAACAACTTTAGCATTACAACAATCTGAAGAGTCTTTAAGAATTAGAACCAACAGATTTAAAGAAGGTTTAGAAAAAACATCCGATTTACTAATTGCCGAAACACAATATGCACAAAAGCAATTGGAATACTACCAAACCATTTTTGAATACAATTACACACAAGCATACTTACAATTTTTAACTAAAGAATAATTTTTAAGATGAAAAACATATATACAATCCTAACACTTTCTGTATCGCTATTAATAGCAAGTTGTGGTAGCGAAGACAAAAAACCAGTTGTAGATAATTCGCCAGCAATTAGCGTAAAAACAAGTCAAGTAGCAGCAAATGGGAATAGTCCTTTTTTATCTGTAAGCGGAAAAATTCAAGCCACTAATAGTGCAGATTTAAGTACTAGAATGATGGGTTACGTTAATAAAGTTTATGTAAACGTTGGAGACAAAGTGCGTAAAGGACAATTATTAGTTTCTATTAATAATAGCGATTTACAAGCTAAAAGAGCGCAAGTAAATGCGGGAATTACAGAAGCAAATGTAGCTTTAAGTAATGCGCAAAAAGATTATAACCGTTTTAAAAATTTATTTGCAGACAATAGTGCGTCTCAAAAAGAGATGGATGACATGACTGCAAATTACGAAATGGCAAAAGCTAGAGTTGAAGCTGCTAATCAAATGAAAAACGAAATCAACGCTCAGTTTGCTTATAGTAATATTACTGCACCTTTTAGCGGAACAGTAACTAGTAAAAATGTAGAAACTGGTAATATGGCAAATCCTGGTGTTCCATTAATAAGTTTAGAAACACCTGGAAATTTTGAAGTGATGGCAATGGTACCTGAAACAGAAATTTCTGCGATTAAAAAAGGTTCTACTGTTGATGTTTTGGTGAAATCGATTAACAAAACCATAAAAGGAAAAGTAAAAGAAGTGAGCACTTCTGCCAAAAATACAGGTGGACAATATTTAGTAAAAATAGATTTAGATAAAACGGAAGCGAATATTTTATCAGGCATGTTTACAACGGTTCAATTTCCTGTGGAAAGAAAAGCAACGTCATCTATGGTTTTAATACCAAATGAAGCGATTGTAACAAACGGACAATTATCTGGTGTTTATACAGTAAGCCAAAGCAATACAGCATTATTACGTTGGTTGCGATTAGGTAGAACTTTTGGAGATCAAGTGGAAGTGTTATCTGGTTTAAATGCAGACGAAGCATACATTGTTTCAGCTGAAGGTAAACTGTTTAATGGCGCGAAAATTACAATTCAATAACTAATAAGTTGCGTTAAGGATAGAAGAGGAAATCCTTTTTACGTCAGTTCGAGTGAATTTGCCTAAGCAAATTTGTACCGAGAACAAGTAAAAAGATTGTAACGGATAGCCTGTTAAAACGCCCAAAATAAAAATTCAAATGAAAGAAGGAATTGCAGGTAAAATTGCCAAAGTCTTTATGCAGTCTAAGCTTACAGTGCTTTTAATGATTGTATTTATGGTGGTTGGTGTGTACAGTTCGTTTTTAATTCCGCGTGAAGAAGAACCGCAAATTGATGTGCCTATGGCAGATATTTTTGTGGGTTATCCTGGAGCAAGTCCTACGGAAGTGGAGTCGCGTGTGATTAAGCCTTTAGAGCAATTAATTTCGAATATTAAAGGTGTGGAATACGTGTATTCTACGTCGATGAAAGAGCAAGGAATGGTCATCGTACAGTTTTATGTTGGCGAAGATATTGAGCGTTCTTTTGTGAAATTATACAACGAAATTAATAAGCATATGGACCAAATGCCACCTGGTGTTACGTTTCCATTAGTGAAAACACGTGCGATTGACGATGTGCCAATGTTAGGTTTAACGTTGTGGAGTGAAAATTATGACGATTACCAGTTAAACCAAATGGCTCAAGAGTTGGAAGCTGAAATTAAGAAGATAAATGATGTAGCTATTACGCATAAAATTGGTGGTAGAGACCGTCAATTACGAGTGGTTTTAGATAAAGATAAATTGGCTGCAAGTGGTTTAGATTTGTTGTCAGTTTCGGAAATGATTAAAGCCAATAATAGCCAATTAAGTGCTGGAAGTTTTGATAAGAATGATACTGAGTTTTTAGTAAATACAGGTGCTTTTTTAGCTTCGGTTACTGATGTTGAAAACTTAGTAGTTGGCGTGCAACAAAACCAGCCTATTTATTTAAAGCAAGTCGCTACAATTATTGATGGACCAGAAGTACCGCAAAATTATGTGAGTTTAGGTTACGGAAAAGGAAGTATAAAATCGGCTGATTATAAGTCGGAATATCCTGCAGTCACTATTTCGGTAGCGAAACGTAAAGGTGCTGATGCCATGAAAATTGCTGATGTGATTATTGATAAAGTAGATCATTTACGTAGCACTTTAATTCCGGATGATGTACATGTGGAAGTTACTAGAAATTATGGTGAAACAGCGTCGCATAAAGTATCGGAATTGCTGTGGCACCTTATTGGGTCTATCTTTGCAGTAACACTTGTAGTGATGCTAGCAATGGGTTGGCGTGGTGGATTGGTCGTGTTTTTATCGGTTCCAATTACGTTTGCTTTGACCTTATTGAGTTACTACATGATGGATTATACGCTAAACCGAATTACCTTATTCGCGTTAGTATTTGTAACAGGAATTGTGGTGGATGACTCCATTATTATTGCCGAAAATATGCACAGGCATTTTAAGATGAAGCGCTTGCCTTTTAAACAAGCTGCTTTGTATGCGATAAATGAAGTTGGAAATCCAACCATTTTAGCAACATTTACAGTTATAGCATCTGTTTTACCTATGGCGTTTGTGTCTGGATTAATGGGACCATATATGGCACCAATGCCAATTGGAGCGTCTATTGCTATGATATTGTCTTTATTTGTGGCCTTAACTATTACACCTTATTTAGGTTATATTTTCTTAAGAGAAAAAGATAAAAAAGGCGCAGAAGAGAAACCTGAAAAAGCAGTGGAAGACACGTTTATTTATAAGGTTTACAACAAGTTTGAACGTCCTTTGTTAGAAAGTAAAGGAAAGCGTTGGTTGTTTTTAGGATTGACTTTTATGGGTTTAATGGCAACTATGGTATTGTTTTTTACAAAATCGGTTGCAGTAAAAATGTTACCATTTGATAATAAGAATGAATTTCAAGTTGTTATAGACATGCCAGAAGGCACAACGCTAGAAAGAACAGGAGTTGTAGCACAAGAAGTGTCGCAATATTTATCTACGCGACCAGAAGTGGTTAATTATCAAAATTACGTTGGTACATCTGCACCAATAACATTCAATGGGTTGGTACGTCATTATGATTTACGTGGTGGTTCTAATATGGCTGATATACAAGTGAATTTAATTGATAAGGGGGAACGCTCTGCACAAAGTCATGATATTGCTAAGTTATTGCGTCCAGATATTCAGAAAATAGCTGCAAAATATAATGCAAACGTGAAGTTAGTTGAAGTTCCACCAGGACCTCCAGTTTTGTCAACTATTGTTGCAGAAGTGTATGGACCTGATTATAACGAGCAAATTAGAATTGCTAATAGCGTTCAGAAAATTTTAAAAAACACAGATGATGTGGTAGATATTGATTGGATGGTGGAAGCAGACCAAACGGAATATCAATTTAACATAAACAAAGAAAAAGCCATGCTATATGGTGTTGCGCCACAGCAAATTGCGTATACCATGAATATGGCATTGTCTAATAGAGCTATCACTAATTTATATGATGAAGATGCTGTAAACCAAGTTGGATTGATATTGGCTTTAGATGAAAAAGAGAAATCTACAATTACTGATATTTCGCAATTAAAAGTAAAATCTAAACAAGGGAATATGGTGCCTATTGCAGATTTAGTAACAATAACAGAAACAACTGCTGCAAAAAGTATTTACCGTAAAAACCAAAAACGTGTGGTTTATGTTATGGCAGATATGGCTGGAGATTTAGAAAGTCCTGCGTATGCTATTCTTGGAATGGAAGAAAAGTTAAAAGAGATTCCATTGCCAAAAGGCTACGAGCTTAACGAAATGTATTTGGGACAACCAGATTTTGAAGATAATTATACTGTAAAATGGGATGGCGAATGGCAAATTACTTTAGAAGTATTTAGAGATTTAGGTATTGCCTTTTTAGGAGCCATCATCTTAATATATATTTTAATTGTAGGATGGTTTCAAAACTTTAAAGCACCTATCGTGATGATGGTTGCTATTCCGTTATCATTAATCGGAATTATTTTAGGACACTGGATTATGGGAGCGTTTTTTACAGCAACGTCGTTTATTGGTATGATTGCTTTAGCAGGAATAATGGTAAGGAATTCGGTATTACTTATTGACTTTATCAATTTAAGAACAGCAGAAGGTGTACCTCTTAAAGAAGCTTGTATTGAGGCTGGAGCAGTACGTACAACCCCTATATTATTAACAGCAGGAACGGTTGTTATTGGTGCATTTGTAATACTGTTTGATCCAATTTTTCAAGGATTGGCAATCTCATTAATGGGAGGAACTATTGTGTCTACAGTATTGACATTGTTAGTTGTACCATTAGTATATTATATGATCGAAAAAAAGAATTATAAATAATTTAAATAGAATTAAAATGTTAAATACATATTTTAGAATAATTGTTGGTTTTATGGTGCTTTTAAGCGTCGTATTAACTACTTATGTTAATCCAAATTGGATGTGGTTTACTGTGTTTATTGGTGTAAATTTGATTCAATCTGCTTTTACAAAATGGTGTTTATTAGAGACTATATTAGTAAAATTAGGTGTAAAAAAAGAAGAGGGAAGTTGTTCTATTAAATAGTTCTGAAAAACTGTAACATTTTGGTTTAATATTCGTCTTATATGTGTAAGTCAGTTAGATGATTTATAAAAAAGAGTAGTAACTAAATCAAGAGAGCTTATTAAATGTTTTGTGATGAATAAGCCTTTTGGTTAATTAAAAATAAGCAAAATGAGAGAAGATAGACAGTTTTTAGTATTAACCCATTTAAGTCAATTAGTGACGTTAATTATTGGATGTGGTAGTTTAATATTACCGTTAATCCTTTGGTTAACACAAAAAGATAAAATATATCAAATGGACGCACAAGGAAAAACCATTGTTAACTTTCAATTAAGTATAGTGGTCTTATATATTGTATGTGTACCGTTAATTTTACTTTTTGGTTTAGGTTTATTAGGCTGGTTAGTTTTAGGATTAGTATCAATAATTTACCCAGTAATAAATGCCATTAAGGTTAGTAATGGAGAACAACCGCATTACCCTTTATCCTTTAATTTTATTAGTTAGTTTATATTAAACAGATAAAGAAGAAAAACGCAACCTACTTAGGTTGCGTTTTTTGTTATAAGAGGTAAAAAGTTATTGTTTAGTAAACTCTAGATCTGAAAAACCTTCAATTTTAAGATGACCTTCATCAGTATATTCAACGGTTGTGTTATGCTGAATATCGTCATTATCAACTATGGTTAGTATTTCGTTATGTATGGTCCATTCAAAAGGATTAGCACTAGATATTACATTGTCCTCTGCTGTTACAATAGTGACTATTTTTCCAAAATTTTGATTTTCAAAGTGAATGTGATATTCAAAAGTTGATGTAGCATCTTCGCGAAGCCAATCACCAATAATAGGACTGGTATTGGTATTGGTATTGTTTGCATTAGAAGCATCATCATCATTATTACAAGCGAATAAAGTGATACTAGATATTAATAAAAACAATAACTTATAACTGTACTTCATAGTGTAGATTAATTATTTAAAACAATAGCTAAGCTTTTTAAAGTTGAGGGTTACTTAGGCAATTGTGTTGTAAAAGTATTAAAATAAAGGGAATATAATATTAATGTAATAAAAAAAAAGCAACTCTTTTGAGTTGCTTTTTTTTATTCTATGTCTTAATTATTAGCTGTTTAACATTACAGGCATGACAAGCATGGTTACTTGCTCTCCAACTTCTAAATCATCTATTGGAGTTAATATACCAGCTCTGTTAGGCATACTTAATTCTAATTGCACATCGTTAGACCCTAAGTTGTTTAACATTTCTGTTAAAAAACGAGAGTTAAATCCAATTTGCATGTCGTCACCTTGATAGTCACAAGTCAAACGCTCTTCAGCTTTATTTGAATAGTCAATATCTTCAGCAGATATATTTAATTCTGCTCCAGCAATTTTTAATCTTATTTGGTGTGTTGTTTTATTAGAAAATATACTAACACGACGCACAGAGTTTAAAAATTGTGTTCTGTCTATGGTTAATTTATTTGGATTTTCTTTTGGTATTACTGCTTCGTAATTTGGATATTTACCATCGATTAGACGACAGATTAATATAGTGTTTTCAAATGTAAACTTAGCGTTAGAATCATTATATTCAATAGTAATTTCCTCGTCACTTGCTCCTAAAATTCCTTTTAATAAGTTTAAAGGTTTTTTAGGCATAATAAACTCGGCTACCTGAGAGGCTTTTACATCTTCTCTAGAGTATTTTACTAATTTATGCGCATCTGTAGCAACAAACGTTAAACCTTCAGTAGAAAACTGAAAGAATACACCACTCATAACTGGTCTTAAATCGTCATTTCCTGCAGCAAAAATAGTTTTGTTAATGGCTGTAGCTAGAATATGACCAGGCATTTTTGTGCTACTTGGATCTTCTAAACTAATCGCCTTAGGAAATTCGTTTCCGTCTGCATAAGCTAAAGCATATTTACCATGGTTTGAGCTAATTTCAACGGTATTGTTTTCTTCAATAACAAATGTTAATGGCTGTTCTGGAAACGTTTTTAAAGTATCTAAAAGTAAACGTGCAGGAATGGCTACGCTTCCTTCGTTATCACTATCCACATCTAAAACAGCAGACATAGTTGTTTCTAAATCGCTTGCAGATACAGTTAGTTTAGATTCATTTAATTCAAATAAAAAGTTATCTAAAATAGGTAATGTATTTGAACTGTTAATAACACCTCCTAAAACTTGTAATTGCTTTAGTAAGTATGTGCTTGATACAATAAATTTCATCTATATATGGAAATTAATACTATTAATAATTTGTCTTACAAATATATTGCTAATGTGTTAAAATAAGAAACAAACTTATTAACACTTACTTGGCATATTTTTTCATACGCAAGTAGTTAAATGTTAAACCAAAAAGACCTAATAAAACCAATGGTAATAAGAGGTTTAGTAGTTGCCATTTTGTTTTTTCTTCAGTAATTTTTTCTGGATTTAAAAAGGCAACTGCAATTTCTTTAGATCTAATGTTTATAAGTCCTGTGTCGTCTAATAGATAATTAGCCACATTTATCAAAAATTCTTTATTACCAAAGGTTTGTCCTGTGTATTTGTCAAAACCTAGTTCTTCCACACCTAATCTTCCTACTTCATTTTTAATAACATCACCATCAGATATTACTACCATTTTAGTTGGTGTACTGCTATTTTTAGGGTTGTTAATAGTGACAGGTTTTACTCGGTTATTATAAGCAGAGGTAAAGGTGCCTTCTAGTAATACAGCCAAGGTTTGTGGACCTTTATTAAAAGTTTTAGGATCTAACTGGTCATTAACCATATCTAGGCTAATTTCGCGAGGTGTACCTTCTAATTTAGTTAAAGGCGCAGTTTGGAGTAATATTGTTTTTTGGGTACTACTTTTAATAGTATCCATAGGATTGGCAAAATCAAATTTTAAAAAATCTAAATTGTGGACAATTGGATGCTTACTGTTTCCTTTAGCGAGAGGCGAATAGGTCCAAGGGTAGCTTTGAAATTGGCTATCACTACCTTCTCCAGAAGCTAACGTGATTGGAGCAGAGTACATGGAGCTTATTATAAGTGGATTAATTCGTATACCATATTTAAAGAAAAAATCTGTAAGATTTAAATCTAAAGGGATAGCAATATTTTTACCATAATCGTTATATAAACTATCCTTGTCCATTGCGACTTGCTCTAGCAACCATAAACTTTTACCACCATTCATGGTATATTGGTCTAAAACAAATTTTTCTTTTTCTGTAAACGCTTCTGTTGGCTTAGCCGAAATTATTAAATCGTATTCTTGTAGCTTTTTTAATGTACTCTCTGCATAATTAGAGACGCTATCTAATGTAAAGGGAGCAATAAAATAATAATCTCTAATGCTTTTAATATAATCGGCTATATATCTATTTTCTAGTTGTCCGTTTCCTTTTAAAACTGCTATTTTACGTCGTTTAGGGTTTACTAATTTACTAATACCATCAGCAAACGCGTATTCTAGTTGTTGTACAGAGTTTGTAACTAATTGTTGTTGTGTTGCTCCAAGTGTATTTTTTACTAACGGAATTTTTACCGTTTGGTCATTATAACTTGCTAAAGCCCAAGGAAAAATAACAGCTTGACTTGTTTTTCCGTTTTCTTGGACGTTTAATTGCATGGGTGTTAATCCTCTAGCATTTAATTGCTGGATATTTTGATCTCTGGTACCTTCGTCTTCAATTGGATTTATAAAGTTAAAGCTAATATTGTTATTGTAGGCAACTAACTCTTCTAACAATTGTTTGGTTTCTGATTGTAGTTTTCTAAACTCTGAAGGAAAATCATCTCCTTCTAAAAACACATCAACTATTACAGGAGACTCTACTTTATCTAATATGGTTAAAACCGAAGGATTTAAAGTGTAGCGTTGATCTGTCGTTAAATCAAAACGTTTATAAAAGGTATTAGCTATTACATTAATTACTATTAACCCAATAACTACAAGTACGATATTTTTGATAGACTTATTCAAATTTTTTCTCAAGTTGATAGGTTTTTACTGCAACAACAGTATCGTTTTTAAATTGAAGCTCAATACACTCTTGGTCTTTAGTAAAAGCACCAGGTTTAAAGCCCATATTGTAATTCCATTGATCTTTAGAGTTAGCTTTAATACTATCATCCCAACCATACCATTCTGCAGTGCCAAAATCTGTTTTAATTTCAGCTTTAGTTTTTCCAATTAGTTGGTTGTTATTGTTTAATTGATCCATCATTTCAAACCTAAGTTCTGGATATTCTGCCCAATTTTCTGCATTAAAATATTTTTGATGATGGTAGCTAGAAAAAATATTAACTATAGGATAAAATAAATAAAAATAGAGTAGTGGTGTTGCTATTACAGTTAGTAATAAACTTATCCATTTATTGTCTCCAATAGTTTTTATAAATAGCCAGGCTAAAATAAAAACAACTATAAATGATATAATTAAAATGGGAGTAATTACCATATTATTGTTTTTTAATGTTGAATTTGGTTAAGGCAATAAATAAAATAGTAACACTTAAAAAGTAAATAAGGTCTCTGGTGTCTAAAACTCCACGACTCATACTTTTATAGTGTGCATTCATACCTAATTGCTCCACAGTGTTACTAGATATTACGTCTGCAATACCCTCAAAACCAATATAAAAAAATAGGCATAAAAATACAGCAACTATAAATGCTACAATTTGATTGTCAGATATGGTTGAAGCAAAAACACCAATTGCAGTGTAGGCAGCAACTAAAAAAAGTAAACCAAAATAGGAGCCTAAAGTACTTCCAAAATCTAAATTACCTAAAGGGTTTCCTAATTGGTAAACGGTATAGACGTATAATAACGTTGGCAGTAAGGCTATAATAATTAATAAAAACGCGCCTAGATATTTGCCTAAAACTAATTGTAATGTGGATATTGGTTTAGTTAAAAGTAGCTCTAAAGTGCCTTGTTTTTTTTCGTCACTAAAGCTACGCATGGTTACTGCTGGAATTAAGAATATTAAGATCCATGGTGCCAATAAAAAAAACGTTGACAGATCAGCAAATCCGTTATCAAGGATATTAAATTCGCCTTTAAATACCCATAAAAATAGACCGTTTAATAATAAAAATATAGCAATAACTAAGTAGCCTATTGGCGAAGCAAAAAATGAGTTTATTTCTTTTTTAAGTATGGCTAGCATGCTTTATTTATTAATGTTATTTATAATTTATTTCAATGAAGCTAGTTTGTCTACACTCCAAGCTTCTGGTTTAGCATTAAAAAGGGGTTTAGTTTTTGCCCAAACACCTTTAAATAGGTCTGAGTTGCGATAGTTTTCTAAATCACTTTCGTTATCCCAATAACTGTATGTAAAAAACACATTAGGATTGGTTTTGTCCTGATATAACTCTAATAGCTGGTTACCCTTAAAGTTTCTAATCTTAAATTTTACGGTTTCAAAATTAGCTAAAAAGGTGGCTATATTTTCTTCAGCAAAACTTAATTTAACAATTCTTACAAACATGGATTGGATTTTTATGGGTTTCCGCGAAAGCGATACTATTATTTATTTAAAAAAATTAATGGTTACTGTATCACGCAATCCTAATCCCATTAGGCTGCTTGCGCTACCAACCGTTTGGTTATTACTTTTATAAATGGCAATTTCTAGATAATTAGAACTGTTAAAGACGACTAATCCACGTCCTTCGTCGTTGCGTTTATCCTCTGGTGTGTCAAAGTTAACGATGTCACTATATTTAGTATATATTTTTTTAAACTTATAATTTCTGGCAGAAACTTCGTAAGAACGTCCTTTTTGAAGTGTTTCAAAAAAGTTTTTTTTGATATTTGTAACCACATTACCATAATTGTCAATGTAAATTATGCTGCCAATTATTTGTGTTTGTTCTTCATTAACGTATGGCACTAAGTTTTTAATTGGTTTAATTTTATCAATTGCTTTACCTACAACTTCCAATGTACCACCACGTGCTATATGACAGGCTACCTTGACAAAAACATCTAAAACAGGAAAACTGGTTTCTATTTTATCGTGTATGTTTATTTCTACTAATTTAGAATGTGCAATCTCATTAGCAATCATACTCATAATTCCATTATTGGCACAAATAAAGTAATGATCGTCTAACTCTACCGCAATATGTTTGTTTTCTGGATTAATTTCGGAGTCAATACCAATGACATGTATTGTTCCTTTAGGAAAACTACTGTAAGCATTTTGAATAATATAGGCAGCCTCAGCAATATTAAATGGTGATATGGAATGCGAGATATCAACAATTTTGACTTCTGGTAATTCGCTATAAATAGCTCCTTTTATTGCGCCAGCAAAGTGATCTTTCTCTCCAAAATCTGTGGTAAGCGTTATAATTGGCATGAATTATTGTTGATATTTTTTTAACCTAGAACACACAAAAAATGTGTAAATTTGTTAGATACACAAAACTAATAAAATTGTACAGATTAATTTAATAAATCAGCGCTTTTGAACGAAATAATTATTGAACTACAGGAGATCTCTCCAAAAGAGTTTTTTGGAACGGGAAATGAAAATATTACACTACTAAAAAAATACTTCCCTAAACTCAAGATTGTAGCTAGAGGAAACACCATTAAAGCTTTTGGAGATGAAGAGTTGTTAGATGAGTTTGATCGCAGAATGACCATGCTACTAAAGCATTTTTCTAAGTACAATAAATTAGATGAAAATGTTATCGAACGCGTTTTAACTAGCCAAAGTAGCGATGATTATAATACTTCTGAAAAAAGTGGCGAAGTCCTAGTACATGGTGCAAACGGTAAACCTATTAAAGCTATTACAGCCAACCAACGAAAAATGGTCGAGCTTATGCGAAAAAACGATATGGTATTTGCTATTGGTCCAGCAGGAACTGGTAAAACATATACAGGAGTAGCATTAGCAGTTAAAGCTTTAAAAAACAAGGAGGTAAAACGTATTATTTTGACTCGTCCAGCAGTAGAAGCAGGTGAAAATTTAGGGTTTTTACCAGGCGATTTAAAAGAAAAATTAGATCCTTACATGCAACCTTTATACGATGCGTTACGCGATATGATTCCGGCAGAAAAATTAGCACAATATATAGAGAATGGTACCATACAAATTGCACCTTTAGCTTTTATGCGTGGTCGTACATTGGATCATGCTTTTGTAATTTTAGATGAAGGTCAAAATACAACACATGCACAAATGAAAATGTTTTTAACCAGAATGGGTAAAAGCGCTAAATTTTTATTAACAGGTGATCCAGGACAAATAGATTTACCACGTCGTACTATTTCTGGGTTAAAAGAAGCATTACTTATCTTAAAAGGAGTAGAAGGTGTAGGTATGATTTTTCTAGATGACAAGGATGTAGTTAGACATAAACTAGTCAAAAAAATTATCGAAGCTTATAAAAATATAGAAAATAGAGAGTAAATTTTAATTACAACAACAACAACAATACAACTAATGAGTAAGACTATTATAGACACCAATTTTAATTTTCCTAATCAAAAAAGTCTATACAAAGGAAAAGTTAGAGCGGTTTACAATATTAATGATGAAGAATTAGTCATGATTGCAACAGACCGTTTAAGCGCGTTTGATGTAGTTATGCCAAAAGGAATCCCATATAAAGGACAAATACTTAATCAAATAGCAACAAGCATGATGAAAGCTACTGAAGATTTGGTGCCAAATTGGTTAACTGCAACTCCAGATCCTAACGTTGCTGTAGGACATTTATGCGATCCTTTTAAAGTAGAAATGGTAATACGTGGTTACTTATCTGGTCATGCTGCACGCGAGTATAAAGCTGGAAAACGAATACTTTGTGGTGTTGCTATGCCTGAAGGGATGAAAGAAAACGACAAGTTTCCGGAGCCAATTATTACGCCTGCAACTAAAGCCGAAATGGGTGATCATGATGAAGACATCTCTAGAGACGATATTTTGAAAAAAGGTATTGTTAGTGAAGAAGACTACGTTGTATTGGAAGATTATACGCGTAAATTATTCCAAAGAGGTACTGAAATTGCAGCATCACGAGGATTAATTCTAGTAGATACTAAATATGAATTTGGTAAAACTAAGGATGGAAAAATTGTCTTAATTGACGAAATCCACACACCAGATTCTTCACGTTATTTTTATGCCGAAGGCTACCAAGAGCGTCAGGACAATAACGAAGCACAAAAACAATTGTCTAAAGAGTTTGTCAGACAATGGTTAATTGCAAATAATTTTCAAGGTTTAGAGGGACAAACTGTACCAGTAATGTCTGATGAATATATTGAAACCGTATCAGAACGTTATATTGAATTATACGAGAATATTATGGGAGAGCCCTTTGTAAAAGCAGAGGTGTCTAACATACAAGATCGTATTGAAGCTAATGTTTTAGCGTATTTAAAATAAAGTCTAGTTTATATTAGAATAAAAAAGAGCTTGCAACTGCAAGCTTTTTTTTTTATAATAGGTTAATTAACTTTTAAGATAATCACTTTCCAAAGCTAATAAAGCTAAGTAGGGATTACCTTTTAAGCCTAGAAGTTTAGCAAAAGCAGGTTCGGTTTTAAAACCTTTTAATTTTAAAGAAACAATGTCTTTTTTAAACTGAAGTCCATTCTGTTTTAAAATTTCATTTTCAATAAGCATATGTCTATAGGCATTTTGCTTTTTTGAAGGAATAGCTTGACCGAAAATTTCATATAAAAAATGTTCAGTTTTAAAGGTTGCAATTATTGAAGGTATAGTGTTTTGAATGGTTTGATAAACCTTAAAATCTTGATATTTTGAAAACTGTTGTTTTAAAAATAATAAAAAAGCATCATGATTTTTACACTCGCAAATAATATCTAAGTCGCTACTAGGTATATCTATACCAATTGGGATTGTACCTGTTAAAATTGGATTATAAGATGATAACAGTTGCAAAATATTATGTTTTTTCAAATCAAAATAAGCCTTAATCTGTTTCTTATTCCCGTGTTTTAAGTATTCAATAGTTATAAAATCTTCACTCAAAATTTTAGGTTTCAATTGGTTTTATTAAGTAAATTGAAGTAAAATACACGTATTTATTCTAAAAAGAAACCACTATTTATAAGTTAATAAAATATCTGCTACTTTTTGTAAATCACTTTCGTTGATTTCTGTTTGTGGTGCTAACGGAAATGTTTGCTGTCTTGGACGACTTACAAAAGCAGCTCTCCAACCCGCCCAAAGTGCGCCTGCAACATCCCAACCATGTGCAGCAATAAGCATACACTCTTCTGGTTTTACATTCATTTTTGCTGCAGCCCAATTATAAACCTCTGTAAAAGGTTTAAATTTCCCCACAGATTCAATGCTTAAAAGCTGGTCAAAATAAGAAGTTAAACCAACGTTTTCAAATTTGTTTTTTAAGCTTTCTTTATTAGAGTTTGTTAATGCAACTAAAGTATAACCATCTTTTTTTAGATTAGCTAAAGCTTCCTTAACCTCTGGATGTGGTGGTAAATTTTGCATTGCATTTACAATAATATCTCGTGCTTTGTCTTCCGTAATGGTAATATCCTGATTGGCAGCTACCATTTGTAATGCTGCAGCACCAATATGTCCAAAAGGTTGATAACGTCCACTAGCAGATACCACTAATGAATACTGTAGCATTGTAGTAAACCATAATGATAACAACGCTTCGTTTCCGCCTAAAGCGTCACCAACTTGTTTTTTCATTATAGTTAAATCTAATAAGGTTTCGTTTACATCAAAAAACAAAACTTTTGGTCTGACTATGCTACTCATAACTTTAGTTTTTTTAATACATTTAATATGTCTAATACTTCTGCGCGTTTAGTATAATCGGCATCTAAAAACGCATATTGTATAATTCCTTTTGTATTTATTACGTAGGTTGCTGCTAGTGGTAATTGGTTACTAGCGTCTCCATTTTTTTCATTTAAACCAAAACCATCATTATAAATAGTGGCTACTTCTGGAGTTAATTTAAATACAACACCATAATTTTTACCAATAACATTCCCAACATCGCTTAATACAGAAAATTCTAAATTGTTTTTTTCAGAAGTATTTATTGAATTATCTGGCAACTCCGGAGTTATTGCTAACAATGTAGCACCTTCAGCTTTAATGTCAGCTAATTTATTTTGTAAATAGTGTAATGTAATGTTACAATATGGACACCAACCACCTCTATACCATGTTAATACAACAGGACCATTTTTTAATTGATCATATAAAGATACGTCTTGATTTAAATGGTTTTTTAATGTAAAATCAAGCGCTTTATCACCTATGTTTAAAGCGTTGTCTAATATTCCTGAATCAGAAACACTAGCAATACCATCAGCATAAATTTTCTTTTTTTCCTTAGTAAATTTTAAAGCACCTTCTTGACGTTTTCTCTCTAATAATGTTTCTAACAAATCTGTATTTTTTGTGTTGTCCATATTGTTTTAACTTTGGTAATAACGGTTATTATTCTGCTATTAATTCTGAAAGTACTTGTTTAAACGTGTCTACAGGTTGCGCACCTGTAATAGCGCTTTTACGATTAAAAACAATAGTTGGCACAGAGTTTACACCCATATTTTTCCAATAACCTTGTTTGTTTCTTACTTCCAAACGTGCTTCGTCACTATCTAATTTCGCTAAAGCTTCATCTGCATTTAAACCAACTTCTAATAAAGCTGTTCTTAAAACATCACGTTTAGAGACATCTTTACGATCACTAAAAAACGCTTTTGTAAGAGTCATTTTTAATTCGGTTTGTTTGCCAAAATCATTAGCATACTCTAATAAAACATGTGCGTCAAAGGTGTTTACCATACGCATATCATCAAAATAATCGAATTTAAAACCTAGTTCTTCGCCAGCATCAGTCATCATTTTTTTAGATTGATTTTGCTGTTCTAATGATGAACCATACTTTTCGGTAATATGCTCGTTTAAGTTTTGACCTTCGGCAGGCATATTTGGATTTAGCTCAAAAGGTTGCCATTCTATATCAATTTGATCTGCTACACCCAATTCTTGGATTGCTTTTTCTAATCGTTTGTATCCAATGGTACACCAAGGACATACAACATCAGATACGATATCTATTTTAAGTTTTTTTGTCATAATTAAAAGGTTATTAGGTTACTAATTTGAAGTTGACCATCTACATTACTATAATTTTTTACATCTGCAGCAAAATCTTTAGCATGAGGACCAAAAGCAGCTTGAAAAGCAGCAACATCATCAAATTTTAAATGCGCAATAGCAACGTATGGTGCAGGTTGACCAGGAACTCTGCTGGCAACACCTAAGTCTAGCTCTAAACCTTTTAAGGCATCACCAAGTGTATTAACAATCATTGGTAAATGACTGTTGATATAATAATCAGAGTCAAATTTTACATCTTTACCGTTTGGGTACATTACAGATACTTTTATCATAATATGTTTTTTATAAAATTAGTAAACCTTCTGTAAAAGTAACAGAAGGTTTACAGCTATTTATTAATATAAAGGGTATGTGTTATTTTTTCCAAGCAAATTTTTGGAAAGCTTCATCCACAGGTGTGTTAGCAATGTGATTTGTATAATTACTAATCACTTTTTGAGATAATCCTAAAATAATTTCTAATACTTGTTGCTCGCCATATCCAGCTGTATAAAAAGCTTCTAAATCTGCTTGCGACACATTACCACGATTACGTGTTATAGACAATGTTAAAGTACGTAAAGCTTCTAATTTTGCATCTGCAAG
This sequence comes from Olleya marilimosa CAM030, assembly GCF_000518485.1. GTDB lineage: Bacteria > Bacteroidota > Bacteroidia > Flavobacteriales > Flavobacteriaceae > Olleya > Olleya marilimosa. The sequence goes on from NZ_JADR01000006.1 coordinate 179,799, forward strand.
TGGTGTTTGATTACGTAAAGCATTAATAATTGCATCGTCAACTTTCATCATTTTAGCAATTCCTGTATGTGCTGGTACACAGTAATGACAACCATGTTCTACGTTAATGGTTTGCCATACCACAGTAAGCTCGTCGTTATTAAATGATGTTTCTGTAAATAGTTGGTGTAACTCTTGGTAAGCTTTTAATAATTCAGGTGAAGCTGCTAAAACTCCGTGTAACCCTGGAATCATTCCGTATGCTTTTTGAGAGTTTTCTAATAATGTTTTACTACCTTCTGGTGCAGTTTCGATGTTGTGAATTTTTAAAGTTGTCATAAATTTTTGTTTTAATTTAATGTTATGTTAATCTTTTCTAAACGTTCGTTTAGTTATTGTGTAAAAAAAATGTTTATAAATTTTTGAAGACCATTTCTATATAATCCTCAATCTCTTTTTTTGTGTTTACTCTGGCAGCTGCAGCTAATCCATGTTTTGCTAATAATAAATAATTAGCTTGTTTTAAAACCGTTTCTTCATTTTTAGAAGTATCCATTTTAAGTTTTTCAATAATTATGGATTTTAAATTATCCATAAAACTATTCATTTGCTTTTGGATACATTCATCTTCTTTGTCAGAAAACTCATTGTAAGTATTAGTCACAAAACAACCTTTAATATTGTCGCTTTTAAAACTAGAACTTACAGAATCGTAAAAAAAATGTTTAATATCTTCAACGCCTTGCGTTCCTTTTTTAAGTTTATCCAGGACCTGACTGACATTAGAACGGTATAGCTTTAAACTTTCCAGAAACAAACCATGTTTATTGCCAAAACTAGAATATATTGAAAACTTATTAATTCCCATTGCTTTTTCTAGCATTTGCATAGACGTAGCTTCATAACCATTTTTCCAAAAAAGGTGCATTGCTTTTTGGATGACTTCAGCTTCGTTATATTGTTTGGTTCTTGCCATTTTTAATTTCCGCGAAAGCGAAACCATTTTAATTATACAACAAAACTAAACGATTGGTTAGTATTAAAAAAGCTTTTAACACTTTTTTAGTTTTTAAGCTTTAAATAAAGCTTGCGAATCTTATTATATAAAAAGGTGTTGGTTTGCACATAGTAAAATGAAATGAAACATACAACGACCATAAACACAATTGCTCCTAAGATGGCTTGAGTAGGGTTTAAGCTTTTGTAGAAAAAATGTTTTAAGCTAATACCTGTAAAACTGCCATAAATAATCATAAAATGAATCACATAAATAGATAAAGTTTTTTGCCCTATTTTAGTGATAATGGCCTGTTTAAGATAGGTTTCAAATGCATAAAATAATCCAAAAATGACTAATACATTACCAAGTCGGCTAAACAAGTAGTTGTAATTTGCACTTCTGGTAAATAATGGTAAATCAAATAGGTTATCTAATAATTTTAAAGTTGCGGTAGAATAAAATATCATAAACACACCAATAATTAAAAAAGCTACTATTTTTATAGGTTTATAGTTGTTTTTATGACCAAATTTAGAAAATAATACAGCAATAAAACCACCAAATGCAACATAACCAAACCAAGGGATTATAGTAAAAACAGATCCATTTTGTAGGCTTAAATAATTAGTAAATAAAATTGGAGCGTTTTCAATTTTTAGGGTTCGGTATAATGGCTCAGACACAAAAATGCTAAAACCTATTATTAAAAATAATGTGGCTAACACCCATTCATTTTTAAAACTAATTTTAAATAAAAAAATTAAAAGTAACAAGGACAGTCCTATGCATTGTAAAACATCTACTTGTAAAAAGTTCATATTTACCTTGCCATACATTAAACTAATAAACGAAAACCGTAAGGCATAACCTAAAACAATTAAAAGTAACCCTCGATTTATTCCTTTTTTAATGCGTTCTTGTTCGGCACCTTTTTCTTTAGCTTTTAGTAGTAAAAACACAAATACTAATCCAGTTATAGTAAAAAAAGTTGGTGCAGTAATCCCTCTAAAATAAGCCCAAATATTATAAATAGTATTTGAAGTATCCCTATAAATAGGGTTTAAAAGCGAATCTATAAAATGACCTTGTAACATCATTAAAATAGCAAAAGCTCTAACAGCATCAAGAAAAAAAAGTCTGGTTGGTTTCAAATGGTATTTATGTTAGGGTTGTAAAGATAATAGTTATATTTAAAGTCTAAAACTTTAGAATAATATGTACGATAAAATAAATCAATTCATTTCCGATTTTGCCTCTTTTGTTTGGGGTTTACCATTATTAATTTTACTAATTGGAGGTGGATTATATCTATTAATTTTATCTCGTTTTTTACCATTTCGTTATTTAGGACATGCCATACAAGTCCTTCGTGGTAAGTATGATAATAAAGAGGATGAAGGCGAAATCACCCATTTTCAAGCCTTAACAACTGCTTTATCTTCTACCATAGGTATGGGTAATATTGCAGGAGTAGCAGTTGCTATTTCTATTGGTGGTCCAGGAGCAGTATTTTGGATGTGGATTAGTGCAATTGTTGGTATGTCTACCAAGTTTTTTACTTCAAGTTTAGCCATTATGTATCGTGGTAAAGATAGTGCTGGTGTTACCCAAGGTGGTCCAATGTACTTTATAATGGAAGGTTTGGGTAAAAACTGGAAGCCATTAGCTGTATTTTTTAGTGCTTGCGGATTAATAGGTGCATTACCTGTTTTTAACGTCAACCAGTTAACACAAGCCATCAATGACATTGTTTTAAAGCCTAATGGGATTACAGTTAATTTTACATCAAATTTAATTATAGGTTTAATATTAGTAACCATTACTTCTGTAGTCATTTTAGGTGGTTTAAACCGAATAAGCAAGGTGGCATCCAAATTAGTACCAAGTATGGTATTACTTTATTTTGTGCTAATACTTATTATATTATTCGCTAATGCGGAAGTCGTGCCAACGTATTTTAAACTAATTTTTACAGATGCTTTTGCAGCAGAAAATTATAAAGGAGATGCTTTTTTAGGAGGTCTTTTAGGAGGCTTGATTATTTTAGGAGTTCGTCGTGGTGCGTTTTCAAACGAAGCAGGTATTGGTACAGCACCTTTAGCACATGGAGCAGCAAAAACAAATGAGCCTATACGAGAAGGTTTAGTAGCAATGTTAGGTCCTGCAATAGACACATTAATTGTATGTACACTTACTGCTTTAGCAATTTTAGTAACTGGTGTTTGGCAAACTACAGATGCCAATGGTGTAAGCTTAACAGCAAAAGCGTTTAGTAATGCTATGCCACTTTTTGGTAAGTATTTATTGTTAATATGTATTGTTGTGTTTAGTGTATCGTCACTATTTTCATATTCTTATTATGGTAGTAAATGTTTATCCTTTTTAATAGGCGACAAAAACAAACACTACTACAATTACTTTTATATAGTCAGTATTATTTTAGGTGCAACAACATCGTTAGCATTAATGATTAATTTAATCGATGGGATTTTTGCATTAATGGCAATACCAACCATGACAGCGACTTTAATTTTGGCGCCAAAAGTAGTCAAGGAAGCTAAAGCGTATTTTAAACGTATGAATAAAGATTAAGCTTTATTAATTGAAGTCTTAAACTGTTGAGGCGTCATTAATTCCATTTTTTTAAACTGTCGGTTAAAGTAACTTGTGTTATTAAATCCAGATTTAAAAGCAATTTCAGACATTCTAAAATCCTTAGATTCTTTGATAAGTTTTTTAGAGAATTTTATTTTTTCAGAATTAATATAATCAATAGGAGAGATGCCTAATGTGTTTTTAAATTGTTTATGAAAATGCGAGGTGCTCATGTAAGCTTTCTTGGCTAAAAGATCTACGCTAATGTCTTTATTGGTTAAGTTTTCTTTAATATACTTAATAACAGTTCCAATTCTGGTGTCGTTAAAAATTTGATTAGGATCATTTATAATTAACGATTTTGCTTTGGTTTGTAACAGTCTTATAATTAATTCTTGAATCATTAAATCCAACAACACATCCTTTGATTTATTGTTATTAGTAAAGGTGTATGTTAAGCGTTCAATTAAATGATTAACATCTGTATTGTTTATCAAATGTGAAGCAGTTTCATCTAAATTCCAATCGTTATTTTCATTTTCGATAGCTACCTGTTGATTAAATTTTTCAACAACCTCATCAATTTTAAAAGCATCAATACCTAACGCTAAACATTGTGTTGGGCTCTCTTTTGTGGCAATAGGGAAATCAATAACCATTTCTTTATTAGATGGCATTACTACAGATTCGCCTGGAAAAAAATCAAAAGCTTCAAAACCATCAATATGCATTATTTTTTTACCTGTAAGCATACTTGCAATAACAGGAAAGTTAAACGTCAACGAGACTTTTTCCGCGAAAGCGTGTGTTTCGTAGATGTTAAGTTCTGCATAATCAGCATTATAGGTTGTTCTGTTTTCCACTAAAGTGGTCAGTTTTCTATTGTTTCTATGTTGATTTAATATGGAATTCATACTCAATATTACTAAATTTTATTCCATAATTACTTAAATAAGAGATATGTTCAAAACAATGATAAATATGTTCAAGATAATTAGAATATGATAAAATAACTTTATCAAAACTAAAGATAATATATTTTTTAGAACCAATAATTATCTAATTACTAATTTAACAACAGATTATATGAGTTATTCTAAACCTAAATTTAAAGAGAAATATGGCAATTTTATAAACGGAAAATTTGTGGATCCCATTGGTGGACAATATTTTGAAAACACCTCTCCAATTGATAATAGTTTAATTGCAAAATATCCGCGTTCTCAAAAAGAAGATGTCGAGCTTGCTTTAGATGCAGCCAATGCAGCAAAAGAAGCTTGGGGAAATACCTCAGCAACCGAAAGGTCTACATTATTAAATAAAGTTGCAGATATTATTGAAGCTAATCTAGAGGAATTTGCATTAGTTGAAACTTGCGATAATGGGAAGCCAATTCGCGAAACTTTAAATGCAGATGTGCCTTTAGCAATAGACCATTGGCGTTATTTTGCAGCCTGTATTCGTTCGGAAGAAGGAAGCGCATCAGAGCTTGATCAGCATACATTATCCATGAATATTAAAGAACCACTTGGTGTTGTTGGTCAAATTATTCCATGGAATTTCCCGTTATTAATGCTGTCATGGAAGTTACCTCCAGCATTAGTTACCGGAAATTGTGTGGTTTTAAAACCAGCAGAACAAACACCATCTTCTGCAACCTTATTAATGGAAAAAATTGCAGAAGTGTTTCCTCCAGGCGTTGTAAATATTGTACATGGTTTTGGTCCAGAAGCTGGTAAGCCTTTAGCGTCTAGCTCTAGAGTAGATAAAGTTGCTTTTACTGGAGAAACTACAACAGGACAATTAATTATGCAGTACGCGTCTAAAAACTTAAATCCTGTAACTATGGAATTAGGTGGTAAATCGCCAAACGTATTCTTTAATTCGGTTATGGATCATGACGATGCATATTTGGATAAAGCTATTGAAGGAGCAGTATTATTTGCTTTTAATCAAGGTGAAGTGTGTACGTGTCCATCAAGAATTTTAGTACAAGAGGATATTTACGATGCTTTTATGGAGCGTGTTATTGAACGTACAAATGCAATAATACAGGACAATCCATACGATGTTAATACCATGGTTGGTGCGCAAGCTTCTAACGATCAATACGAAAAAATTCAGTCCTACTTTAAAATTGGTAAAGATGAAGGCGCAAAGGTGTTAACAGGTGGAGCAGCTAAAAAACTATCAGGAAATTTAGCTAACGGATTTTATATACAGCCTACCATTTTGGAAGGTCATAATAAAATGAGAGTGTTTCAGGAAGAAATTTTTGGACCTGTAGCTTGTGTTACTAAATTTAAAGATGAAGCGGAAGCAATCGAAATTGCAAACGATACGCTTTATGGATTAGGAGCAGGAGTTTGGACGCGAGATGCACACCAATTATATCAAATTCCACGTGCTATAAAAGCAGGTCGAGTTTGGGTTAATTGTTACCATGCATATCCAGCACATGCACCATTTGGAGGTTATAAAAAATCTGGATTTGGTAGAGAAAACCACGTGATGATGTTAAACTACTATCGTCAAACTAAAAACATGTTAATCTCTTACGATAAAAACAAATTAGGGTTCTTTTAGTAGAAATATAATAGCAAGAAAGGCTGGTTACTTAGTAATACAGCCTTTTTTTTAATACCTTTAAACTATGGAAAGAGTAGCAATTACAGACAAAGCAGCAAAAGTTTTAGAGCAATTAAAAGCAAAACATGGCGATTTAATTTTTCATCAAAGTGGAGGATGCTGTGATGGTTCTGCTCCAATGGTTTTTGAAAAAGGTGATCTATATTTAGATGAAAGCGATGTGCTTTTAGGAACACTAAATGATGTTAATTTTTATATGAATCAGGATCAATTTGAATATTGGAAACACACACATTTAACTGTGGATGTAACCGAAGGTCGAGGTGCCAGTTTTTCGTTAGAAATTCCTTTAGGATTGCGTTTTTTAATTCAATCTAGATTATTAACAAAAGAAGAAGAGGCTTTTTTTAATAGTTAATTCTAAAGAAGATATTTCATTTTAATAATTTAAGCTTTAAAAATCAATAGTATTCTTGATTTTAAAGCTTTTTTTATGCCTAATAATTAATTTTTTAACATTTTGGTTTTAATTATATTGCTAAATTGATATATTTATGCTAAATTAATATATATGACTGTAGATTTATGTCCTAATTGTGGCTCAGACCATTACATTAAAAGCGGAATAGTTAACGACAGACAACGTTATAAGTGTAAAAAATGCAACTATTTTTTTTCGGTAAATAAAATAGGAAAGAAGATAGACGACTACTATGTTAACAAATCGCTTCAATTATACCTTGAAGGATTAACCTATCGAGAAATCGAACGTATTTTAGGAATCTCACACGTTAGTATCATGAATTGGGTAAAAAAATACAATATTAAACGTCCATACAATTCTAATTACCACCCAACGTATAAGATTTTAAATGCTTCAGAGCTTGGTGTGTATTTTAGTAATGCCAATAATATTAAAGGAGCAGGTGTTGTAGTAACTGAGTTAGGAGATAAATTTATGTTGATTAAATGGGAACGTTTTAAAGATTAGTATAGTAATTTAACAAAAAGATATATTAATTTTTTGTTAACAGATTGTTTTTAAGAGCTTAGTAGTGCACACAAAACCAATTAATTACTAACTAATCTTTTAAACAATGAGAAAACAAACCCTTTTATTGGCTGGACTCTTTTTAATGTCCTTTCAATTAATGACTGCTCAAGGCTCTCCAGATTACGATGGAGGACTTAAGTTTAAATTTAACGAAGATGGTTCTAAGTATCTTCGTCTTATTTCTTGGGCACAAGTCCAAGCTAATTACAATACAGACGACACATTTGATGCCAACGGAAACGAAAACAGTAAATTAAATTTTAATTTACGTCGTGCTCGTGTTTTAATGTTTGCACAAATCAATAAAGACTTTTTAATCTTAACACATTTTGGATTAAATAGCTTAACAAGCTCTACATTAAGTCCTACAGGAAAAGGGGATGGTTCTCAGCTATTTTTCCATGATGTTTGGGCACAATACAATTTAGGTAAGGACCACACAATTGGTGGAGGTTTGCACTATTTTAATGGTATTTCTAGATTAAACAATCAAAGTACATTAAACATGATGACGTTGGATAACAACCGTCAATCTTGGGCAACAATTGGATTATCAGATCAATTTGCACGTCATTTAGGTGTATTTGCAAAAGGTAAGTTTGATAAGCTTCAATATCGTGTGGCTATTAATGATGCTTCGGTTTCTTCTTTAGATAGTCGTACAGCAGTTGCTGGTGGAGATGCTGTTTATAATGGTCGTGCTACTTTAGGATCTAAAGATGCTGGTAAAACATACGCTGGTTATTTTGATTATAATTTCTTAGATCAAGAATCTAATTTTCTGCCATATAAAGTAGGTAGTTATTTAGGTGGAAAAAAGATATTTAATGTTGGAGCAGGTTTTTTCTTGCATCCAAAAGGATCTGTAATAGATACTGGTACTGCATTAACTCCTAATTTAGAAGGTGAGGATGTTTCAATCTTTGCTGTGGATGCTTTTTATGATGCACCAATTGGTGATAGTGGAAGCGCATTAACAGCTTATGCAGTGTATCAAAACAGCGATTATGGTAAAGACTATTTGTATAGTGCATATGGTACGGGAAGCATGATTTATGGTCATGTAGGTTATGTTTTTAAAGGCGATAAAACTAAAACTAGATACCAACCTTACGTAAGTTATGGGACACATAGTTATGATGCAGTAAATGATGATAGATCTACATTAGGTGTTGGTGTAAATGCATACATGAGTGGACATAATTCAAAACTAACTTTAGAATATAAAAACGAAACGTTTGGTGCTTTGGATGCTAATACTATTTCGCTTCAAGCAATGATTTATTTATAAAAACTAACAACTATGAGTGATAAACAAAAACACGCAACAGCGTATTGGAAAGAGAATATAAAGTATTTAACAATACTACTTTTAATATGGTTTGTAGTATCCTTTGGATGTGGCATTTTATTTAGAGAGGAGTTAGATCAATTTAGATTGGGAGGCTTTAAACTAGGTTTTTGGTTTGCCCAACAAGGTTCAATTTATGTATTCGTTATTTTAATATTCGTTTACGTAAGATTAATGAACAAATTAGATAAAAAATACGGTTTTGACGAGTAGTCTTAACTAATAACTTAAAAAATAAAACATTATGAGTGTACAAACTTGGACTTGGTTATTAGTAGGGCTAACATTTGCCTTATATTTTGGAATTGCAATTTGGGCAAGAGCAGGCTCAACTAAAGAGTTTTATGTTGCTGGTGGAGGCGTTTCTCCGTTAGCAAATGGTATGGCAACAGCAGCCGATTGGATGAGTGCTGCCTCTTTTATTAGTATGGCTGGTATTATTTCTTTTTCAGGATATGATGGCTCTGTTTACCTTATGGGATGGACTGGTGGTTACGTACTGCTAGCCTTATTACTAGCACCTTATCTACGTAAGTTTGGTAAGTTTACTGTACCAGATTTTATTGGAGACAGATACTACTCAAATACTGCAAGAACAGTTGCAGTAATTTGTGCATTAATTGTATCGTTTACCTACGTTGCTGGGCAAATGCGTGGTGTTGGTATTGTATTTTCTCAGTTTTTACAAGTAGATATTAATTTAGGTGTAATTATTGGTATGGCTGTGGTTTTAACCTTCGCATTATTAGGAGGTATGAAAGGGATTACATACACTCAGGTAGCTCAATATTGTGTTTTAATTTTCGCTTTTATGGTTCCAGCATTTTTCATTTCAATGCAAATGACAGGAAATATCATTCCGCAAATAGGAATGGGAGGTAAGGTTGAAGGTGGTGCTTTCTTACTAGACAAATTAGACACCTTACATACAGAGTTAGGGTTTAGTGAATATACAAGCGGTAAAAAAAGTACTTGGGACGTTTTTGCAATTACTTTAGCTTTAATGACAGGTACTGCTGGTTTACCACACGTAATTGTTCGTTTTTTCACAGTACCTAAAGTAAAAGATGCACGTAAATCTGCAGGTTATGCTTTATTTTTAATTGCAATTTTATATACAACAGCACCTGCTGTAGCAGTGTTTTCAAGAACTAATTTAATTGAAACTGTAAGTAATAAAGAGTATAAAAATATTCCTGAATGGTTTAAAAATTGGGAAAATACAGGGTTAATAGCTTGGTCTGATAAAAATGGTGATGGAAAAATCCAATATGTTGCAGGAGATGCCTTATCTAGTAAAAAACCAGTTTATACAGATGCAAGAGGAGCAAGTGGTGAACGTATGGTATCTAATTTTAGTGATGCATCAAACGAGTTGTATGTAGATAGAGACATCATGGTACTAGCAAATCCGGAAATAGCAAATTTACCAAATTGGGTAATTGCTTTGGTTGCAGCAGGTGGACTAGCAGCAGCATTGTCTACAGCAGCAGGATTGTTATTAGTTATTTCTACATCTGTGTCTCATGATTTAGTCAAAAAACAATTAAAACCAGATATCTCTGATAAAGACGAATTAAAAGTAGCAAGAATCGCCATATTTATCGCCATCTTAATTGCAGGATATTTTGGTATTAATCCACCAGGCTTTGTGGCAGCAGTCGTCGCACTAGCATTTGGTTTGGCAGCAGCTTCTTTTTTTCCTGCTATTATTTTAGGAATATTTGATAAACGTATGAACAGTCAAGGTGCCATATCTGGAATGGTTGTAGGTATTGTATTAATGCTGTTTTATATGATGAAGTTTAAGTTGGACATGTTTGGTGGTGGTACAAGTGCAGATTGGTGGTTTGGTACTTCTCCAGAAGGATTTGGTACTATTGCAATGTGCGTAAACGTTGTAATATCATTAGTCGTTTCTAGAGTAACAGCTGCACCACCTCAAGATGTGCAAGATATGGTTGAAAGCATTAGAATACCTTCAGGAGCAGGAGAAGCTCATGATCATTAAAAATTGAGTTTTGTCTGAGTGTTTTTCCGCGAAAGCGTAAATGTATTTAGCTTAATTTTAATTTAGTTAGTTAGGAAGTCAGCATTACAAATTGTAGTGCTGATTTTCTTATATTAGTAACATTATAGATTTTTCGCTTTCGCGGAAAACAAAACCAATTAACCAAATGAAAAAACGCCACGAACAAAAGCTAGTAGTTTTATCTATTGCTTTGTGTTTAATTTTTAATATTCCTTTTATTTTAGTTTTCAATTTTGAAGGTGCTATTTTTGGAATCCCAACCTTATATTTTTCAATATTTTCAATTTGGTTATTATCTATCATTATTTCATATATCGTATTAAAACGTCACTATGAATAATTACGCGTTAATCACCATTATTATAATCTATTTAGCAGTGTTATTTTACATTGCTTTTCTAGCGGAAAAAAAACGACAAAGTAAATGGGTAAATAATCCCTATGTGTATACGTTGTCTTTAGCAGTCTATTGTTCTGCTTGGACGTATTATGGTAGTGTTGGTATTGCAGCAAATTCTGGAATTAATTTTTTGCCTATTTATTTGGGACCAGTAATAGCAGCTCCTTTGTGGATTGTGGTTTTAAGAAAGATTATTAGAATTTCTAAACAGCATAAAATATCATCTATTGCAGACTTTATTTCCTTACGTTATGGTAATAATAGATTTCTGGGAGCTTTAGTTACCATAGTCTGTTTGTTTGGAACCTTGCCATACATTTCATTACAATTAAAAGCAGTGTCCGAAACGTTTGAGATTATGTCTGATGATACTAGTTATGTTTCTACAACTGTAATTGACGATTCTACTTTTTACGTCGCTTTATTACTAGCCATATTCGCTACTTTTTTTGGGACACAAAATACGGATGCTTCCGAAAAACATAAAGGAATCATTGCTACTGTGGCTTTTGAGTCGGTATTAAAACTAGTATTCTTTTTGGTTATAGGCGTTTATGTAACCTATTATTTGTTTGATGGCACTACAGATATTTATAATCAGATTTCAATATCCGGAAATATTAAACAGCTCACTACCTTAAGTGGTGTAGAGGATGGTTTTAACTGGTTTTTCTTAATAGGATTGTCTTTTATGGCCATATTTTTATTACCTAGACAATTTCAGGTTTCGGTTTTAGAAAACAACAGAGAAAAACATCTTAAAAAGGCTATTTGGTTGTTCCCATTGTATTTATTGTTGTTTAACCTGTTTGTAATTTTTATAGCTTGGGCTGGTAAAATCACGTTTGGATCGACTCAAAATGCAGAATATTACTCGTTGTTATTACCATTAGAAAACGGGAACTCGTTTTTAGCAACATTAGTTTTTTTAGGTGGTTTTTCGGCTGTAATATCTATGGTTATTGTGTCCACCTTGGCATTGTCTACAATGGTAAGTAATAACTTGATTATTCCTTATGGTTTTTTAGATAAGTTTATTAAAAATCAACCAGAACGAAACTCTAAGTACATTAAAAATATCCGTCGTATTTCTATTTTTACCATTATAATTTCGGCTTATTTCTTTTACGTTTCTTTTTCAAAGGAGCTATCATTGTATTCTATTGGATTAATATCGTTTGTAATTATAGCACAATTAGCACCTTCATTTTTTATAGGATTATACTGGAATCGTGGTTCTTCAAAAGCTGCAATTACAGGAATTATTGTTGGTTTTCTTATTGCTGTTTATACTTTAGTTTTACCTTTCACAATACAAGCCTTTACAGGAACAGACGATTTTACGCAATTTGGTTTGTTTGGTATTTCAGCTTTAAAACCTTATGCGTTATTTGGTATTGATTTTTTAAGTCCGCCTGCACATGCTTTTTTCTGGAGTATGACTTTTAACATGTTATGTTATGCGGTGTTTTCATTAACCTCAAAAGGAAATTACAGAGAGCGTAACTATGCTGAGATGTTTGTAGATAGTAAAAACTTTTCAACCCTTCAGGATAGTGCGTTGGTTTGGAAAGGAGAAGCTTACGTATCTGATATTAAAAGTGTATTAATTAGGTTTTTAGGCGAAAAAAGAGCTACTCGTGCGCTGACTATTTTCTTCACTAAATATAAATTGCCTCAAGACACACAATTGGCAGATGCACGATTAATTAATTTCTCAGAAAAATTGTTAACAGGAAGTATTGGTTCGGCTTCAGCCAAAATATTAATTGCTAGTGTAGTAAAGGAAGAACAGATTAGTTTAGTTGAAGTCTTAAAGATATTAGAAGAGTCTAAGGAAAACATTGTGAGTAATAAGGTGCTTTTAGAAAAGTCAAATGAATTGTCTCAGCTATCCTCAAAACTAAAAGATGCAAATGAGGAGTTGATTAGTAAAGACAAGCAAAAAGACGAATTTTTAGATACTGTTGCACATGAGTTAAAAACACCAATTACTGGTATTAGAGCAGCAACAGAGTTATTAATGGACGAAGACGATGATATGCCAAAAGAGATTAAGGCACAGTTTTTAAAAAATATTTTGCAGGACACAGATCGTTTAGGACGATTAATACATAATATTTTAGATTTTGAAAAGCTTGAAACTGGACGCTTGCACTTGGATTTACAATATCAAGATATTCAAAAAACAATACATAAAGCTATTAGTAGTATCTCTCAGATTGCTGCAAAAAAGGAGATTAAAATAATTAATAAAAATCCACATGCCTTTAGTACTAACTATGACGAGGATCGCATCCTTCAAGTATTAACCAATTTACTGTCCAATGCCATCAAGTTTTGCAACCCAAAAACAGGTGTTATTGAAATAGATTATAAACTAGGAAATCAATTTGTAGAAATCTCTGTAACAGATAATGGTAAAGGGATTCCGGAAGAAGATCATAAGTTTATTTTTGATAAGTTTTACCAGTCAAAACACCAAAATACTATTAAACCACAAGGTAGTGGATTAGGTTTAGCAATAACCAAACAAATTGTAGAAAAGCATAACGGAAAAATTTGGGCAAAAAAAGACGTTAAAAATGGTGCAACGCTTGTTTTTACCATACCTTTTAAGTAAATTGTTGTCTTAAAGTATGAAGAAGAAAATTTTAATTGTAGACGACGAGCCAAACATTGTTATGTCGTTAGAATACACCTTCAAAAAACAGGGTTTTGAAGTGTTTATTGCAAGAGATGGAAGTGAGGCTTTAGAGATATTAAAACATCATATCCCTAACGTAGTTTTGTTAGATATTATGATGCCTAACGTTGACGGTTTTCAAACCTTAACACAAATTAAAAATACAGATAGTTTAAAAGATACCAAAGTGGTATTTTTAACTGCAAAAAATAAAGCTTCAGATATTGAAAAGGGTTTAAAACTTGGAGCAGATAAATATTTAACCAAACCTTTTTCAGTTAAAAAAATAGTTTCAGAAATATTGGAGCTAGTGACTTAAACAGTTTTTTGAGTTTATTTAAAATTGGTTTTGTGTGCAAACAAACTAAGTTTAATTAAAGTTTAAAGACATGAAATTTCACATCAACCCATTAGCGTCAGATATTATAATTAGTATTTATATTATCGCTACGCTTTATCTTAGGTTTAAATTTGAAAGTCAAACCTATACAAGTCCAATACTATCAATAGTTTTGGGACTTTGTTTTGTACTTATAATTTATGCACTTGTCAAATTAAAAGTACTTAATCCTAATTGGTTCGGCTTATTTAATTCAAAAAAAGCCTAGCTATGCATTATCAAGAATTTTATAAAAAAAGTATAGACCAACCAAAGCAATTTTGGCAGGATCAAGCCATGCAATTGGACTGGTTTAAAGCACCAAAAACCATATTGTCTAAGGATAAATATGACTATGATCAATGGTTTGAAGATGGGCAACTTAATTTAAGTTATTTGTGTATAGATAAGCATATTAATGATGGTTTTGGAGAGCAAAATGCTATTATTTACGACTCACCTGTTACTAATGTAAAACAACATATTACGTTTAATCAATTGCATCACGAAGTGTCAAAACTTGCAGGTGGATTGCAACGTTTAGGATTGCAAAAAGGCGACACATGTATCATTTATATGCCAATGATTCCGCAAGCCTTATACGCCATGTTGGCTTGTGCCAGAATTGGTGTAATCCATTCGGTTGTATTTGGTGGTTTTGCACCACATGAGTTAGCGATTAGAATTGACGACTGCAAACCAAAAGCAATCATTACAGCATCAAACGGAATAGAAATCCAGAAAATTATTCCCTATAAACCCTTTGTTGATCAAGCAATCGCTAAAGCGGAAAACAAGCCAGAGCACGTTATTGTTTTTGATAGACAATTAGGAGTTGAAATCCCTAAGAAAAACTATGACGTCGATTATCAAACATTAGTAAATAAGTCACCTTCAATCGAAGCTATTGCAGTAGCGTCAACACATCCTTCATATATTTTATACACTTCAGGAACCACAGGAACACCAAAAGGCATTATTAGAGATTCAGGTGGTTATGCAACAGCTTTAAAATTCTCTATGAAATATATTTATGGTGTAGATGAAGGCGATACATTTTGGGCAGCAAGTGATGTTGGTTGGGTTGTAGGACATAGCTTTATTGCTTATGGACCATTGTTAAACAGAAATACAACAATTCTATTTGAAGGAAAACCAATTAAAACACCAGATGCTTCCACATTTTGGCGAGTAATTAGCGAGCATAATGTAAAAGTCATGTTTACTGCACCAACAGCAATTAGAGCGATTAAAAAAGAAGATCCTAACGGAAACATGCTAAAACGTTATGATATGTCTTGCTTAAAATATCAGTTTTTAGCAGGAGAACGTTGCGATATAGCAACTTTACGATGGACTGAAGAAAAATTAAACATACCAGTAATTGACCATTGGTGGCAAACCGAAAGCGGTTGGCCAATGTTAGCCAATATGGTTGGTGTTGGTTTGCAAGATGTAAAACCAGGATCTGCTAGTTTTCCTGTTTGTGGTTATGATATTCAAATTTTAAATGAAGAAGGCGAAGAAGTTGAATCCTCTGTTGAAGGTTACGTGGCAGTAAAATTGCCATTACCACCAGGAACATTAAGTAATCTTTGGGGAAATCCAGAGCGTTTTAAATCGGGTTATTTAGACCGTTTTCCTGGTTATTATTTTTCAGGAGATGGAGGCTATAAAGATGAAGATGGCTACGTATTTATAACAGGTCGAGTAGACGATATTATAAACGTTGCAGGACATAGATTATCTACTGCAGAAATGGAAGAAATTGTAGCCTCACACAAGGCAGTTGCAGAATGTGCAGTATTTGGTGTGCATTGCGAAATTAAAGGTCAGAAACCACTTGGTTTAGTCGTGTTAAAATCAGGCGAAACAGCAGGAAATGAAAATATTCAAAAAGAAATTATACAAGATGTACGTCACGAAATTGGAGCAGTTGCATCCTTTAGAGACGTATTAGTAGTTAACCGATTACCAAAAACACGAAGTGGAAAAATTCTTCGTAAATTGTTGCGTAATATCGCAGACGAGCAACAATTTAATACACCATCAACCATTGATGATGTTGCTATTATAGAGGAAATAAAATCAGTATATAAAACCCATAGTATTGGGATTCATAAATAAATTATTGATACAATACGTTTTAAATAAACCGTCACATCTAGTGATTTTTGAAGCATGAAAAAATTGTATCTAGATGCAATAAAATTAAGAAATAAATCAGTTGTCAGGTCAAGCGCAGTCAAGACCTATTAAATAAAAAACTATTTGTCACACTAAGCTTGTCTAAGTGTCTAAACAAAATTTAAACTAACATATTATGAGTAATTATCACATAAAACATTTAGAAGAATACTACCAAGTCTATAGAAAATCTGTCCGAAATCCTGAGAGTTTTTGGGAAGAAATTGCCGAAGAGCATTTTATGTGGCGAAAAAAATGGGACAATGTATTAAGTTGGGATTTTTCTAAGCCAGAAGTCAAATGGTTTGAAGGTGCAAAATTGAATATCACAGAAAACTGTATAGACAGACATTTATACACAAGAGGAGACAAAACAGCGATTATTTTTGAGCCAAACAGTCCAGACGAAGAAGCATTACATATTACTTACAGAGAGCTACACGACAGAGTGTGTAGATTTGCCAATGTGCTAAAAGAAAACGGAGTTGGTAAAGGCGATCGTGTTTGTATTTACTTACCAATGATTCCAGAATTAGCAGTATCTGTGTTGGCATGTGCACGTATTGGAGCCATACACTCTGTAGTATTTGCAGGTTTTTCTGCTACAGCATTAGCAACCAGAATCAACGATAGTGATTGTAAAATGGTCATTACTAGTGACGGATCATATCGTGGTGCAAAAACCATAGACCTAAAAGGTATTGTAGACGAAGCGCTTCAGGAATGTCCTGGTGTAAATAACGTTTTAGTAGCAAAACGTATCAATTCTGATATAAACATGCAAGAAGGACGTGACCAATGGTTACAACCTTTGTTAGATGAGGCTTATCACGATTGTGTACCAGAAATTATGGATGCAGAAGATCCTTTATTTATTTTATATACCTCAGGATCGACAGGAAAACCTAAAGGAATGGTACACACAACAGCAGGATATATGGTGTATACTGCTTATACGTTTAAAAACGTATTTCAATATAGAGAACAAGACGTTTATTGGTGTACAGCAGATATAGGTTGGATAACAGGACACAGTTATATTGTGTATGGACCTTTATGTAATGGAGCCACAACAGTTATGTTTGAAGGTGTACCAAGTTATCCAGATTTTGGACGTTTTTGGGACATTGTAGAAAAACATAAAGTCAACCAATTTTATACAGCGCCAACAGCAATTAGAGCCTTAGCAAAAGAAGGCGTAGAGCATTTAGAAAAGCACGATTTATCTTCATTAAAAGTATTAGGAACCGTTGGAGAGCCAATAAATGAAGAAGCTTGGCATTGGTACGATGATAATGTTGGGAAGAAAAAATCGCCAATTGTAGATACGTGGTGGCAAACCGAAACAGGAGGAATTATGATTACTCCAATTGCCTTTTGTACACCAACAAAGCCAACCTATGCAACCTTACCATTTATAGGTATTCAGCCAGCATTAATGGATGAGCAAGGAGCAGAAATTAAAGGAAATCAAGTAGATGGACGTTTGTGTATAAAATTCCCTTGGCCAAGTATGGCTAGAACCATTTGGGGAAATCACCAACGTTATAAAGACACCTATTTCTCGGCTTATGATGGCAAATATTTTACAGGAGATGGCGCGTTACGTGATGAGGTTGGTTATTATCGTATTACTGGTCGTGTAGATGATGTTATTATTGTATCTGGTCATAACTTAGGTACAGCTCCAATTGAAGATGCCATTAACGAGCATCCTGCAGTATCAGAAAGTGCTATAGTAGGTTTTCCGCATGATATAAAAGGAAACGCATTATATGGTTACGTAACCCTTAAAGAAACTGGCGAAAGCAGAGATCCAGACAATTTGCGTAAAGAGATTAATCAGATTATTACAGAACAAATAGGACCTATTGCTAAGTTGGATAAAATCCAATTTACTAACGGATTACCTAAAACACGAAGCGGAAAAATTATGCGTCGTATTTTACGTAAAATAGCAAGTAATGAGACAGAAAATTTAGGTGACACAAGTACATTACTAAATCCTGAGTGTGTGCAAGAAATCATGGATAATGTATTGTAGATAATTAACTATTTGGGCATTACACTTTTCCGCTTAAGCTACAAAGTGTCGGGCTTTTCGTTATATCTTTTTTGAGAAAAAACAAAAAAGGATGCCACTACAATCCCTAATGCAGAAAACGCAACCTCAAAAGGTTGCGTTTTTTTGTTTAAATAAAAACAAGCCCTTTACTAAATCAATTCAAGGTAATAATTTGTAACAAACGCTGTGTTATAGCGTCCTATTAATAAGTGAAAATTATTATGTAATTTATACCTTGTAATTTAATAAAGTAGTTACGTTACAGATAGTTGTTTTTAAAATCACTTATTGTAGCATTAAACCAAAACACAATCAAAATGAAAAAACTATTACTAATTTTAACAGTGCTTATATGTAGCTTTCAAGCAAATGCACAAGAGACTAAAATTCCAGAAGAAGTTAAAACATACATTCAGTCAAGAGTTAATAATCAAGTTAATGTGGGTATTGTGGTAGGCTATATGGTTGGAGATCAAGTTGATTATTACAGTTTTGGCAATACAGCAATGACTAATGGTGCACCTGTGGATAAAAATTCAGTATTTGAGATTGGGTCAATTTCAAAAACATTTACAACAACCATTTTAGCACTAAAGGTTAATAATGGAGAGATGAGTTTAGATGATCCGATTTCAAAATACTTACCAGAAACAGTTAAAGTACCTACTAAAAATGGTAAAGAGATTACATTAAAACATTTAGCTACACACACCTCTGCACTTCCACGCATGCCAGATAATATGGAGCCTAAAGACATCAATAATCCATTTGCAGATTATACTTATGATAAACTTTACAGTTTCATTTCTAACCATGAGTTAACAAGAGATATTGGTGTTTTTAGTGAATATTCTAATTTAGGAATGGGATTACTTGGTCACATTTTAGAGCTTCAAAGTGGTTTGACCTTTGAAGAATTAGTAATAAAACATATTGCAAACCCTTTGCAAATGGATAATACCAGACTAGTACTAACAGAACAAATGACTAAGCGCTTAGCAAAAGGACATGCAGGATTATCAGAAACTAAAAATTGGGATATCATTACTTTAGGAGGAGCAGGAGGAATAAGGTCTACAACAAGCGATATGGTAAAATATATTCAAGCCAATTTAAATAGTGACTCCGGAAATACAACATTAGATAAAGCTATGCAGTTAGCACATCAATCAGCTTTTAAAAGTAACGATCAGCATATAGAAATGGCGTTAGCTTGGCACATCGAAAATGGTAAATTTTTAATGCATAATGGCGCAACAGGTGGCTATTGTGCAATGTCTGCTATGGATAAAGCTTCAAAAAAAGGTGTAATCGTACTAACAAATAGCAATGAAAACGTAGATGCTATTGCTATTAAATTAATGGTGCCTTCCTATCCTTTAAAACCAGTAAAACCATCAATAGCAAAAGTAATGGCTAAAAAAATTAAAGATAGCAGTATAGATGAGGCTATCATGTTTTATAAAGACGCTAAAGGAAGTCAAGCAGACACCTATAATTTTGATGTAGACCAGCTTAACACCTTAGGTTATCAGTTTTTAGAAGAAGACCAAAATGAAATTGCTTTGGCATTATTTAAATTAAATGTTGTTCAATTTCCGGAAGCATCAAATCCATATGACTCTTTAGCAGAGGCTTATTTAAAAACAGGAAACAATGACTTAGCTATACTTAATTACAAAAAGTCATTAGACATAAATCCAGCTAACACCAATGCAAGTGATGTATTAAAAACATTAGGTGTAAATATAGACCAAGTAGTTGTGGCTCCAGAAATTTTAAAAACTTATGTAGGTAAATATCAATTAGCACCAGCTTTTTTTATTACAGTTACCTTAGCGGATGATCGTTTATATTTACAAGCAACAGGACAATCAAAATTTGAGATTTATCCTTCAGATTATAATAAGTTTTATCTAAAAGTAGTAGAGGCTAAAGTTGAATTTAAAGCTAATCCTGAAGGACAAATTGATAGTATGATATTATATCAAAACGGTCAAGTATTACCTGGTCAGCGCGTAGAATAATAAAATTAATTCGCGATATTTGCAATGTACATGCAAATATGATAAACATTAGAGAATATATAGAGAAAACAGTGGTTATATCTGATCAAGATTGGCAACTGTTTTCGTCTAAATTAGAGAATAGAATTTTTAAAAAGAAAAGTACTATACTAGACGTTGGCGAGACTGAAAACTATATTTCGTTTATAGAAAAAGGTATCGCTCGTTTTTTAATTCCTAAGGAAGAAAAAGAAAAAGACATCACTTTTGGTTTTTGTTTTAAAAATGAGTTTGTAAGTGCTTACGATTCTTTTTTAACCAGAAAGCCTTCTTTATATAAACTTCAAGCCTTAACAGATATGTCAGTGTGGAGTATTTCATATGATGATCTTCAGGAAGTATACGAAAAAAGCTTTGCAGGTAATGTTATTGGTCGTTTATCCTCAGAGCGTTTGTTTTTAATTAAATCCAAACGAGAGCAATCGCTTTTAAACGAAACAGCAGAAGAGCGTTACCTTAAGTTATTTACAGAGCGTCCTAATTTGATAAAAGAGATTCCGTTAAAATACGTAGCGTCTTATATTGGTGTCACTCCTCAGGCTTTAAGTAGGATTAGAAAACGAATTTCTTAACTTAGGTTCATTGTATAACTACATTTGTATATAGACCTTTGCCAATAAAGCAAAGTCTATGACTATATTAATATTTATCATAATTTTATGGTATACAGGTTTGTTCTTTCAGACCTTTTTTTTACATCGTTACGCAGCACATCAAACCTTTACTATGTCAAAAATGACAGAGCGTGTTTGCTTTGTATTGACTTGGGTGTTTCAGGGTAGTAATTATTTAAGTGCTTATGGATATGGTGTAATGCATAGGATGCATCATGCGTACGCTGACACTGAAAAAGATCCACATTCGCCTAAATATGATACTAATTTGTTTACCATGATGTGGCGCACAAAAAATATTTATCAGGATATTAATAAAAAACGTGTTGCAGTAGCAGATAAGTTTACTAAAAACGTACCACAATGGAAGGCGTTTGATAAGATAGCAAGTTCTAGAATTTCAAGATTATCATGGGCTGCAGCTTACATTGTGTTTTTTAGTGTCTTTGCAACTGCTTGGTGGCAATGGTTATTACTACCTATCGCTTTTTTTATGGCGCCAATCCATGGAGTTATTATAAACTGGTTTGCTCATATTTATGGCTATCGTAATTTTAAAGTTAGTGATACGTCTAAAAATTTATTGCCAGTAGATATTTTAATGATGGGAGAAGGATATCATAACAACCACCACTCACATAGTGGACGTGCAAATTTTGGAGTACGTTGGTTTGAAATAGATTTTACATATTGCATAATGTATGTTTTAGATAAACTACATATCATAAAAATTAAAAAAACTGCTAATTAATTAGCAGTTTTTTTTTTGCTTAAATGTTTAGCCTAATAAAGGTTAGCTTTTATATAAAGCTGTTTTTTAATGCTTTACAAATGGTTTGGATTTAGACGAATAAAAAGTAAAATAGACGATTTAGCTTTAGTTATTAAAAAGTAAATAAGTACATAAATAACTAAATATAAGTTTCTATTTTAGAGGTATGAAAACCAACCTAAAATCATTTCTTCTTATATATATATGTGTTACTAGTCTTTTATGTAACAAGGCCTTTTCACAGCATAAAACTGACAGTTTATCTTACTATACAAGAGCTATTGAAAAAGTAACTTCTGAAGAGACGCTAGCTAAGGCGTATCAATATTTAATTGAACATTTAGAAGTTAAAAAGAAACAAAACAACAAATTAGGTATAGCATATGATTTGTATTTTTTAGCAAGAATAGACTACAAAGTAGGTTTTTATGATGATAGTGAAGTTAGTGCTGTAGAAGCTTTAAAGATTCTAGATGGTCTAAAAGTAAACGATTATAATACTAAACTAAAAACAGGAGTATTAAATCTTTTAGGACAAGTTTATAATCAAAAAAACATGTTTGATAAAGCTAATGAGACGTATTTAAAAGCGTTATCTATTACTTCAACTTCCAGAGATAGTTTGGTATTATATAATAACATATCTAATATTTATAAAAATCAAAAATTATATAGTAACGCTAAGAACACTTTAGTAAAAGCGATTAAATTATTTAATAGGGTTGAGGACTCAATAGAGAAGGCTAGAGTAATTGATAATTTAGGATTTATAAAATTTAAATTAAATAATCAAGGTGCATTTGACGATTTAAGCACTGCCTATAACATACGTCAAAGTTCTGATAATATAGCAGAGTTATATCCAAGCTATAAAAATTTATCCGAATATTATTTAAGTAAAAAGGATACAGTTCAAGCATTATCCTTTGCAATAAAAGCATATGACGTTGCTAATAAAGTAAACAGCTTGTCCTACAAATTAGATGCTGTTAAGACAAGATATACCTTAGGCGATAATTCTGTTTTTAAAGAGTATTCCTTTTTAAATGATAGCTTGTTAAAAGCAGCAAAACTAAGCCAAAATAAGTTTGCATTGTTAAAATATAACGTAAGTAAAAGCCAATTAGAATCTCAAATAGAAAAGTCACAAAAACAAGTCTATCAATTATTAGCAGTTGTAATATTGATTTTAGCTTTGGGGTTACTTTATTTTTTTAGAGCAAAACATAAAAAAGAAAAACTAAAAGAGGTTTATACAACAGAAACTAGAATATCCAAAAAAGTACATGATGAGGTTGCAAATGATGTTTATCAAATAATGACAAAATTGCAAAGCAATGATAACATAAATGAAGATGTTTTGGACGATTTGGAGCAGATTTATCTTAAAACTAGAGATATTTCTAAAGAAAATAGCACAATACATGTTAATCAAGATTTTGAAATCTTACTTACAGATTTATTAGCTAATTATAGTAGTAATCAGGTTAATGTTATAACAAAGGACATAGTAAAGGTAGATTGGAAAAAGGTGTCAGATGTTAAAAAGACTGCACTTTACAGAGTTTTACAAGAGTTAATGACCAATATGAAAAAGCATAGCCAAGCTAATATTGTAGTGGTTGTGTTTAGTCAAAAAAATAAAAAAGTGACTATTAATTACAACGATAATGGTGTAGGAACACTATTAAAAAAGAATAATGGTTTGCAAAATGTGGAAAACCGTATTCAATCTGTTGGAGGAACAATTACTTTTACATCCACAATTAATAAAGGGTTTAAAGCAAACATTATATTATAAAGTATGTTTAGTAAAGTAATTATATCAGACGATTTAGGTAGTATTAGTCAAGGCGTTTTATCTGTCTTAGGTAATTTATCCATAACTAATGTCACACAAGTGCAATATTGTGATGATGCTTATCTTAAAATATCTAAAGCAATTCTAGATCAAGAACCATTTGAGTTATTAATTACAGATTTATCGTTTATTGCAGACCACAGAGATCAAAAATATAAGTCAGGGGAAGAGCTTGTTGCAGCTTTAAAGCAACAAAACCCAGATTTAAAGATTATTGTATACTCGGTAGAAGATAGATTGCAAAAAGTAAGGGTATTGGTTAATAAACATAACATTGATGGTTACGTTTGCAAAGGTAGACGTGGATTGATAGAACTTGATCAGGCTATTGTTACGACATATCAAAATGGTCAATATTTATCACCTCAAGTACAACAAGCTTTAAGTCCAAAGTCTAATTTAGAGATTGATGATTATGATATTTTATTAATTAAACTACTATCTAATGGTTTGTCTCAAGAGCAAATTAGAGAACAACTAAAAATAGATAATATTTCACCTAACAGCTTGAGTACTATCGAAAAAAAGCTAAATAAATTACGTATTCAGTTTAAAGCTAACAATGCAATACATCTTGTAGCAATTGTTAAAGATTTAGGATTAATTTAAAATAAAAGTAAGTCATTACGGGAAACCGTAAAATACATAAGCAAACAAGTCTTAAAATTGTATGCTAATTAATTAATAATGTTTTTTTCTAAGGGAAAAAACTTTAGGCAATCCTTAGTGATTGCCTTATTTATAATTTACTATAACCAAGTAAATTGTTTTGAGTTTACAGAAATAATTATAGCTAATTGTCATTATGTTTGCTCAAGTAAAGCCTTGCAATTAATTGTAGGGCTTTTTTTATTTAGTAATAATCTAATAATTAAAATTTTAATTGAATAAAAGGTTCAAATTTACATTTGTATGCTACTTTTCATTACATTTAATTAATATGTAATTAATTTTTAAATACAGTAATTATGGCTAAATCACAAGACGCAAAAAAAAATGTAAAAAAGGAAGCGACGCTATCTCCTAAAGAAAAAAAGGCTGCTAAACTTGCTAAAAAAGCAACAAGAAAATAAGAGCTACACTATAGATTGTTAAAACCACTCAAAAATGAGTGGTTTTTTAATTTAAAGCTATTACCTTTAGCTATATTATAAAAATTCAACTTAATATTTATGGATATAAAATTAGCAGTACTTATTGATGGAGACAATATTCCGTCTGCATATGTAAAGGAGATGATGGAGGAAATTGCTAAATATGGTAACCCAACAATTAAACGTATTTATGGAGATTGGACTAAACCAAACCTTAATAAATGGAAAAGTTTATTGCTAGAAAATGCCATAACACCAATACAACAGTATGGTTATACTACAGGTAAAAATGCTACAGATTCTGCCATGATTATTGATGCAATGGATATTTTGTATTCAGAGAAAGTGGATGGCTTTTGCTTAGTATCTAGTGATAGCGATTTTACGCGTCTTGCAACGCGTTTACGTGAAGCAGGAATGAAAGTATATGGTATTGGAGAAAAGAAGACACCAAACCCTTTTATAGTCGCTTGTGATAAGTTTATTTACATAGAAATACTTAAAAACCTAACCGAAGACAGTACATTAGAGCCTACAACCAAATCTTCTAACTCCAAAAATAATTACGATACCATCACACAAAAGGAAATCAAGCTTATTGCTACAACTATTGATGATGTAGCAGATGATGATGGTTGGGCGTTTTTAGGTGATGTTGGAAGTTTATTACAAAAAAAGCAACCTAATTTTGATTCCAGAAACTACGGTTTTCAAAAGCTAACACCTTTAATTAATAGTATTCCAGCGTTTGAAATTGATAGTCGTGAGGACACCAGAGGTCGCATGAAATTAATTTATGTCAGAATTAAAGAGGTAAAACCTAAAAGCAGAAAGCGATAATTAATCAAGCCATTATATGTGCCATAATTTAAGGCAATTGCGATACTTTATAACGTGCACTTAATAAATCCTGAATTTCTTTAATAGGCTTAAAGCAACCTTTAAGTTTTAACTTGTTGTTTTTACTTAAGTTTTTTACATCTGTAAATTGGCCAGAGTCATTATGTTTTAAACCTTGTTTGGTTCTAAAACGTAATAGCACTCTAAAGGCGTTTATACAAGAGTCAAACAAATCTTTGTGCTGTGGTTCAATTTCAGCTAGTTTTTGATAGCGTGCAATAGTATTGTTTAAATCCTTAACATCGTGCGATAAAATTAAAACACGTGCAGCATCTACAAGTGGCATTATAGCTCTAGATTTAATATCAAATTGATCTTTATGTTCACCAGAATGTTCCACTAAAAAGCTTCTAAAAAAGCTTAAAGGTGCAGGCTTTTTTAAAGCATTTCTACCCATAAAAGTCAAAAATATTTCATGACTATGTATGGCACTAAAAATATTGTCAGACATTCCGCTAACCAAGCTTTGGTTTCCATAAACAAAGTTGTAGTCAAAAAAGATATTACATAACATCATTTTATCCTCATCAGAATGGGTTATCCAATTTGTAAATTGCGACTTCCAGTCAGACACAGTCAAACACCATTTAGGGTTACTTGCCATCATATTATCAGGACACAACTTAAAGCCAACAATAGCTAGTTTTTGGTTTACTGCAGTGGCTAATTTTAAAAAGTAAGCTTTTGTTTTGTAGTCTTCCGTACTGTCTTCGTATACTAAAGCATTGTCTTGATCTGTATATAATAATTGTTCTTTTCTACCTTGACTCCCAATGGCTAACCAAGCAAAAGAGACAGGAGGTTCTTGTTTAAATTCTGCAATTGTTAAATCAATAAGACGTGATGTAATAGCATCATTTATTGCCGAAATTATTTTAGATATAAAACTTATCGGAATGCTTTGTTTAAGATAGCCTTTTAATAATTCTTGGGCTTTTTCTCTAATATATTTTAACGATTCAGCTGAATTTGCACGTTTTATCTCTTTAATTAAAACCGAAGGATTATTACCATAAATTACAATAATATCATGCTCTGAGAGTATACCAATTAACTCAGAATATGGTGTCCCATCTTTAGTTATACATAGGTGTGAAATATCATTTTTTAGCATCGCAATTTGCGCTTCGGCAACAGATATGCTATCGGGAAACGTAATAACAGGAGAAGACATAATAGCTTCCACAGTATCTGTAATAGCGTGTAATCCTGTAGCCACTTTATTACGCAAATCTTTGTCTGTAATAATACCAATTGGCTGTTTGTTATTAGTGATTACAATAGATCCCACTTTGTTATTACTCATTATTTGCGAAGCTTCTTGTATGCTAATTAGTGGATTACAAACCACTGGATTTTTAGAAAACTTAGCCGATTGCATTTCAGTAAAACTAGAGGCTTCAGGTTTTAAAACACCAATGTTAGCAAACAATGTACCCTTGTCTTCATCACTATAAGGGTTACGTGTATTAGTAGCAAAACTGGCAATTAAAAACTGATTAGCTTTTGGATTATTTATAATAACCTCTTCAATAACTTTTGCAGGTATAGCGTAAATTATACTTTGCTCAATAGCTCGTGCATCTAATAAATAGTGGTCTTTTCGGATTAAAGCACGTAATCCAAAAATATCTCCTGCATCGCATTTGTCAACTAATTTATCATCTTTAAAAACACCAATCGCACCAGCTTTTACAACATAAAAAGCATCTTGTAAAGCTTCATTTTGTTTAAAAATAAAATTATCCTTTTCTATGTAAATCACATCAACTTCAGACGCAATAGCAAACAACTGCTCTTGACTTAAAGCATCAAAAGGAGGAAAGCCTTTAAGGAAATCTAAAATACGTTCTGTAATGGCGTTTTTCATCTTACTAATTTATGCAAAATTAATAGGTTAAAACTGGACTATTACTATCATTTTGTTAAAATAATTAGCACAAGAAAAAGACATATTATTTGATTAACTTAGTCTTCTAATTATCAAGTTTATGAAAACCAAACTATTTATTCTAAGTCTATTGTTTGTTTTATGTTTTAATTGTAAAAAAACAGAAAAAATAACTATTGCAGAAACAGCTAATACTGCAGAAAATTATTTAAAACCTAATACAGAAGATCAATTTTTAGGAGGTATTAAAATGATTCCGATTACAACACCTAAAGGCGAATTTAAGGTTTGGACTAAACGCGTTGGAAATAACCCAACAATGAAGGTGCTTTTATTACATGGTGGTCCAGGAATGACACATGAGATTTATGAGTGTTTTGATGGTTACTTTCCGCAGGAAAATATAGAGTATTACTACTACGATCAATTAGGGTCATATTATAGTGATCAACCCAAAGATTTAAGTTTATGGGATTTGGACAGATTTGTAGAAGAAGTAGAGCAAGTCAGAGTTGCATTAGGTTTAAATAAAGATAACTTTTATTTATATGGACAATCTTGGGGAGGAATTTTGGGCATGCAATACGCTTTAAAATATCAAGACAATTTAAAAGGGTTAATTATATCTAACATGGTAGCCTCCATACCTGATTATCAAAAATATTCTGACCAGGTGTTAGCACCAAAATTAGATCCTGAAGTTTTAAAAGAAATTATGAGCTATGAGGATAAAGAAGATTACACAAATCAAAGATATTTAGATTTAATAGTTGAAAATTATTATACCAAACATGTTATAAGAATGCCAGTCAAAGATTGGCCAGAACCTATTAACAGAGGCTTTAAGCACTTAAATCCTGATGTATATGTCACTATGCAAGGACCAAGTGAGTTTGGTATTAAAGGTAACGCAACGCTTAAAAACTGGGATGTTAAAGACCGTTTAAAAGAAATAAAAACACCAACCCTTACCATTGGAGCAACGCATGATACCATGGATCCAGAACACATGAAATGGATTAGTACCGAAGTCCAAAATGGACGTTTTTTGCTTTGCCCAAATGGCAGTCATTTATCTCAATTTGATGATCAAAAGATGTTTTTTAAAGGGTTAATTAGTTTTATAAAAGATGTAGATTCTGGTGCGTTTTAATACGTGTCAGGTACATCAGTTAAGGATTTTAGATAAGCTATAATGGCTTGCTGCTCGGTTTCTGTTAAGTTTAAATTATCAAAAGGAAGGGTTTGATGGTCCAAATCAAAACCCAGTCCACCACCTCCACCAAGGTTGTAAAAATTTAGGACTTCTTCTAAAGTTGTATAGACGCCATTATGCATATATGGTCCTGTTATTGCAACGTTTCTAACCGTTGGCGTTTTAAACATACCTTTATGTAAGGCCTCTTTATACTTATAATAAAAGCCAGAATCGTCGTCTAGGTTTTTATTTTGGGCTGTTTTTGGAACACCTATCACTTCTTTTTCGGTTTCAGTGAAAAAAGGTGGTACAGTTCCACTAGTTAAAGGCATAAAATGGCATGTGGCACATAATGCTTTTCCCATAAATAGGTTGTAACCTAAGGTTTCTTCATCTGTAAAATTATCAAGTTCGCCTCTAATATTTTTATCAAATTTAGAGTCAAAACCGTTTAAAGTAGAAATATAAGCAGACAATGCTTTAATAACATTGGTATTATTTTTTGGTACTTGTCCATACGCTTCTTTAAATAATGTAATGTAAGTAGAGTCTTGTAAAATAGCTTTAGAAAAGGTGTGAACGTTAGTGTTAAACTCTTTGTCATTTAAAAATACAGATGAAATTTGTTCAATCATCGTTTCAGATCTACCATCCCAAAAAAAGCTTTTTTGAAAGGCACTATTTATTAAAGTTGGTGTGTTACGTTGTAATGGTTTACCATTATTATCCAAATTAACAACCATTGCATCTGCATATCCTAAAGCTGGACTATGACAGGTAACACAAGCCATACTGTTGTTAGCAGAAAGTTGTGTGTCAAAAAACAATTTTTCGCCCAAAGCAATTTGTTTATCGCTTGGGTTACGGTTAGTTGTTGCTGTAAAATAATTTAAGTTGAAACTGTTGCTTTCAAAAAAAGTAGGTGCATCAAAATTGAATGGTTCGGTATTAGTAGGTTTCCAAATGTCAGCTGTTTTGCGGATAGAAACCCAATGACGTGTGATTGGATTTAGGTAATCTCTGGTAAACGTAAACCTATCAAAAGTATCAAAATCCTGATGTTGATTGATGTAATTAATTGCTTTCAAAATAGAGCTGTTAAACGCGTCATCTATGGTTTTGTCTTTTTTGACAATAGAGGCTTTTATGGTTTTATTATAAACGTTTTGAAGGCTTTTTAATGAAATAGCACTCTCTTTTATACCTAAATGGCTAACAGGTGTATCAAACCCTGACATACCTAAACTTACAATACGTAATAACTGTTGGTGTGTAGCTATAAAAAAGCGTTGAGGTGTTAACGCTCTGTTTTGCATATTTTCTTTTAATATAGCAAATAACCCTTGTGTTACGTAGATTTCTTGATTAAAATCTGTGACAGACGTCTCCTGCTCATAAATACTTTCTTCTATTTTTTGAAGACCAATTGGTTTTAATATTTTGCCAGTATCTTCTTTATACACAGGAAGTGCAGGACCATTAGCTCTGTGTCCTACTTCAGGATTTAAATACGAGGCAAAAGGTTCTGCTTTTTTAAAAGCCTCTCGTGCTAATGTAAAGTAGTGTTTGGTGTTTTTACCTTTTAGACCTTCGGTTTTTAAGCTGTCTAAGTATTTGGAAGCAAGGTCTATATTATCTATGTAATACTTTTGAGCACTGTCCCAATTAATGACGTCTATAGTTTCGGTTTTGTCAGCTTTACAGCTTAAAAGTGTTATAAAAAGGGTTAGAATAATTAAAAACGAATGGAATGATTTCATGTTAAATTTGTAATAAACAAAATGAATCTCCATTAAAAAACAGAGATTCATTATTAATAATAAAAAGCGTAGTCTTATCTAGGTAATCCTTGTAATAAAACAATTTGTCCACCTTGGTTGTGTGGTAAATTAGTCGAAATAAAGTCGTCGCTTTTCCAGTAATGTGGTTGTAAGTTTAGGATAAAAGTATCTGGCACACCAACTTTGTCAGAAATGTCAATTAACGCTCCAAACTCTCCTGATAAAGAGGTGCTTCCTGTAGGAGATAAGTTGCTTTCAATTTTTAAATCTAAAACAGCTGTTGGGTTGTTACCGTTTAAATCTGTTTGGTAGATTCTTGCTGCATGACCTCTAGAAAAAGAATTAGGATCTTCTTGGATATAAATATAGTTTTCAGTCACACAAATGTTATCAGGACTTTGTAA
The DNA here is from genome assembly GCF_000518485.1 of Olleya marilimosa CAM030. GTDB lineage: Bacteria > Bacteroidota > Bacteroidia > Flavobacteriales > Flavobacteriaceae > Olleya > Olleya marilimosa. The sequence continues at coordinate 210,697 of NZ_JADR01000006.1, forward strand.
ACTAGATAAGTTTCCGTCTTGATTATTAGTGTCTGTATTACCGCTAACGATTTGTGTTAATTGACCTTGTAATGGGTTGTTGGCATCTAAGTTTAATTTGTAAACGGTTCCCCAATCATTATAAGTTCCTGCTCCAGGACCTCTTCCAGTAACTGCAAAATAGACGTTTCTACCATTGGCATCACTTCCTTTTTGGTAATCAACATCTTCCACACGCATAAACTGAGAAGCAAAGACATTACTACAAGCAGTTTCCATTTCGTTTTTAGTCATTGACGCACCATTTTCTATTTCAACAAACTCGACATCATACGTCATACCAAAGTCTAAGCTTCCTTCGTTGTACACCGTATTTGGAGCAACATCTTGAACACCTCCAATGCCATCAGACATTTCTTTTAAACGTAAAACATATATTTTACCGTTAGTTAAGTCTGCGTCTCCATTTTCTGATAAGTACATAATAACTTGACCTTCAGATCCACTAGAGTCATCATCTCCACCAATTATTACGGTTTTACCAGCATAAGAATTTTGAGGTAATGGTACTGCGTTTTCCCAAGAAAATTCACCTAAAGCATCCAATCCAAAATCTGCAGTAGGTGTTGGAGTTTCTACCCAAGGATCAATAGCTTTAACATCGTATGCAATACTTTCTGAAGCAGATAAAAAGATATCTTGAGTACCACCATGTATTGCAGCTTCCCACATTGTACCAGAACATTGTCTAGCAAAATCAGCAACTCCAGCGTTTAACAACCATTCTCCTTTTATAGGTCTCATGTTTTCGTCAAATCTAATTCTAGAGACACTATAATCGTCCTCTGCATTGACAACATAAATATATTCGTTACCATCTTTTAATAAACCAGCACCATCTTGTGCACCAACTAAACGGAATCCATTAGGTAAATAATCTGTTGAGCTAATTAAAGAGTAAGCTTTTACAGTATTAAAATTAGAACTAATATCTACTAAAGGATCTAAAGCAGATTTGTTACTAAATAATTCTTCGGTAGGTGTAAAATCTTGTCCATCCTGACCGTTAGTTCCGTCTAATCCATTTTCTCCTTCACAGCCTACTAGTCCAAATCCAAGACTTGAAAGTATACATAATTGAAAAAAACGTTGTTTAAATAATTTCATTGTATTTGATTGTTTAAGTGGTTAATTTTTGTCAAAACTAAGGTCAAGAGATGCAATGTGTGTTAACTTAAAATGAATGAAGTTTTAAGAAAACTTTACGCTAATGTTACTATGTAAATAAAGTGTTAATTAAATATTTTAAGATTATAATTTATTGATTTATAGTTGTTTAAAACCGTTTTGGCGCTTATTTAGTATTTACGTTTTATTTAAGATTAGTTAATCTATGGATAACTTTAAAACGTTAAAAAAGAACGGAATTTGCAGAAAAAACAATGGAATTATTTTTAGCAGTATTTGGAGCTTTATTTTCAATTATGAACCCATTAGGAACCGTACCTGTATTTGTTGGTTTAACAGGAGACCATAGTAAAAAAGCACGATCCGTAACAGCCTTTTGGACAGCAATAGATGTTTTGGTTATATTATTGCTTTCGTTTTTTGCAGGTCAGTATATCTTATCTTTTTTTGGAATTAGTCTTAATGCTTTAAAAATTGCAGGAGGATTAATTATCACCTCTTCAGGTTTTGCATTATTGACAGGAAAATTTAGAGAACACAAAGGGATGAAACGTAAAAAGGTACAAGAGGATATACAGACTAGAGATGGTATAAGTTTAACACCATTAGCCATACCTATGTTGGCTGGACCAGGAACAATATCCTTATTAATTACTTATAATCAAGAATTTGTTTTAACTGCAGAAAAATTTACCATAGTTGGTGCTATGTTTTTAGCAGCAATTAGTATTTATATAATACTTAAAAGTGCTCATTTTATTGTTAAGTTTTTAGGAGCATCAGGTATTAACGCGCTATCTAGAGTTATAGGTTTTATTGTAATAGCAATAGGTGTGGAGTATATAATATCTTCCGTTGTAAATATACTTTCAACAATAAATTTATAAACTAAAGACTTAGGTGTCGTTTTCTAGTTCGTTTAATAAACAAAAATAATGCTAGAGACATAAAACCAAAAACGGTAAATCCAATAAATAATGGTAACGCTGTTGTATCAACAAAACTACCAATATAATTTGCAATTGGCACAGCCATAATAGTCGATATAAATCCTGTTATAGCAGCTCCAATACCAGCAATATGTCCAATGGGTTCCATTGCTATAGCTCTTAAATTTCCAAAAATAAAGCCTATTGTAAAAAATTGGATAGCCATAAATATTAATATAATTGGTAATGCTGGGTTATTGGTAGCATTCCAAAATAATAAGACATATAGTAAAGCATTAACACTAAAAACAATAATAGCTAAATAAGATAAACGCCACATACCAAGACGCATTACAAAACTACCATTTAAAAAAGTTGATAAACCAACACCACAAGCTAATCCAGCAAAGATGTACGGAAACTCGTCTATTAAGCCATATTGGTTTTCAAAAATGACCTGAGAAGCACTTAAATAAACAATAAAAGCACCAGAGATAAATCCAGAAATTATGGTAAATCCAATAGTTTCTTTATGCTTTAATAACTCTTTTAAACCATCTATAAAAACATGCTTAGTAAACTTTATTTTATATTCAGGTTTTAAGGTTTCAGGTTGACGTTTCCAAAACCAAATAGCGACAGCTAAAGCTATAATTAATTGGACATAAAAAATGCCTGTCCAATCATAATGATTTAAAATAAACTTACCCATTACAGGTGCAATTACAGGAACTAAAATAAAAAATGTCGTAACAAACGACATAATTTTGGCCATATAATCACCCTTAAACATATCCCTAATAACTGCAATAGCAATAGTCCTTGGTGCTGCTAACCCAATACCTTGGATGATACGACCAACAACCATCAATTCTAAACTATGTGATAACACACAGACAATACTACCTATAGCAAATACAGTAAATCCAATATAAACAATTGGTTTTCTACCAAAACTATCAGATAAAGGACCAAATAATAGTTGTCCAAATCCTAAACCTAGAAAAATCATGGTTATTAGTAATTGGTTATTGCCAGTATCTAAACTATTAACAGAGATGCCAATAGCTGACATGGCTGGTAAAATAGCATCAATCGCTAATGCTACAATAGACATTAAGGATGCCATTAATAAAATAAACTCTAGCTTAACAGGTGGATTTTTTTGCATGCTGCAAAAGTAGTTTAAAAAAGATTTATCCTTGGTTATATTAGTGTGAAATAGGTGTTAAATTAGACCTAATTAATTTGATATTTATCAAACTTTTATAACAACTTTGCAAAACAATTTTATATGCAATAAATAATTATATTAGTATGTTGTATCTTGTAACAAACCTTTGATTTTCAATGAGAAATAATCTAATAATCAGCCTGATTTTTTTAATGGTTTCTAACCAAATATCAGCACAACAAATTGCTTCGGATGTCATACAGGAGCAAATTGCTAAATACAAAAATGATTTACGAGGTCCTTACAAAGATATTCGTTGGTTTTGTACAGATGGTAGCGTTAGGCAACCCAAAGACCCTTGTCCAGATAATATTGGTCCAGGAAATCAACATGCTAGATATAAGGATGATGTCGAGAAATTAGCAGTAAGTAATCATATATTTTTAGGTCAAATTTTGGCCTATACAAAAACTGAAGCATTTTGGGATGCACCAGCAAGCCATTCTAGATTAAAACAATACCAATTAGATAAATATTTAAGAGGTGTTGATGATGGTTGGATTAACAGAAAAAGTCAGTTTTATAGAGGTGCCATTCAGTCGGAGGACGAAGAAGCTTGGGGAATTGATTTTTACAAATGGCTTTTGGCAAAGGACGATGTTATACAACAAAATTACTTTTTAGTAAGACAATCCTTAAAGGATATTCCGCATAATGGAGACGATAATTTAGCGCAATTAATGCGAAGCCAATCCAAAGTACTATCTGATGCTTATTTACCATTTATGGATTTGCGTGTTAAAATCCATGCACAAACAGAGGTTAATGATATCGAAAAAGTAAAAACTTTTAGGGCTAAACACGTAACAAAATTATCGGTTAATCAAATCAAGTTGATTGACGAGCTAATAGTTACTATGACTACCTTTTTTAAACCAATAGATTTAACTGCTGTATTGCAAAAAGCAACATTGATAAAAGACACAACTTTTGGTAAGGCATTTAAAGATTATGTTTCTGAACAGCATGAAACAAGTAAAACTTCGGATTTAATCCAAAATACAGCAGAGGTATTAGCGCTATTAAAAAAGGCTGTCTTGGATGAAAAACGTCCATTAGCACGTTTACAATTATTAGATATATCATTAAAATTAGAAGAAGTAATTTTTAAAAATGCACCACTTTGGGAACCAAAAACGGTAGAACAGTTAGTTGATAAAATTTGTTACTTAGGTATGGCTACAGCTGCTGCTGGTTATATCGAACAGCATGAGTGGGAAGCTCTAACACTTACACTATCTGCAAATACAACAAATGATACTACTTTAGGTGACTTAACCTCTGTTTTACAAAATGGTAGAAGTTTGGTAGAATGGAGTTCTGGAATGGTTAAAGCTACTTATCAAGAAACCGTTAATACCTATACTACTTTTGAGCCTCTAGCTTATGGTTTTATTGATGATAAAATTAGAGGGTCTATTGCATTACATTTAGGTAAAGCAGTAGGAGAATTAGGCGACTTTATAGCCAACGAGTCTGCGCTGACAAACAAAGTGCTTAATATTCCAAATCAAAGTACGATACGTGGTTTAAATCCTGGTTATGCGTTTGGAGAGTTAGTGGTCGTAGCAGGATCTCCTGATAATATTGAGGTGTCTTCAAATAAAATATATATTTTCCAACGTCCACCAGCAGATTTAAAGCCTATTGCAGGTATAGCAACGGTATCTGAAGGTAACATGGTGTCTCATGTACAACTATTAGCACGTAATTTAGGGATACCAAATGCAGCTTTATCAGATCAAAATTTAGCGGACTTAATGACTTATAGTGGTCAAAAAGTATTTTATGCTGTGTCAAATAAAGGCAATGTGATTATCAAAACAGAACAAGACATGTCTGAGGAAGAACGCGCTTTATTTGTTAAAAAAGAACGTCGTAACGAAAAAATAGAAGTCCCAGTTGAAACCATTATTTTAAACCAGCATAATGTTTTAAATCTCCGAAGTGTCGATGCTAGTGATTCTGGTAAGATTTGTGGTCCAAAAGCAGCCAATTTAGGACAACTTAAAAAGATGTTTCCGGAACAAGTTGTGGAAGGTTTAGTAATACCGTTTGGGATATTTAGAGATCATATGAATCAAGAAATGCCTGACCAAAACAAAACTTATTGGCAATTTTTAGAAGCAATGTTTAATGAAGCAATTGCAATGGAAACAAATGGTATTGCAGAAGAAGAAATTGAGCATTACCAATTAAGACAATTAGAAACATTACGTGCTGCTATTAAAAAAATGCCTTTAAAAACAGACTTTATAGCGCAAATGGAAACTGATTTTAAAACAGTTTTAGGACAAGATTTAGGTGCTATTCCTGTGTTTTTAAGAAGTGACACCAATATGGAAGATTTAAAAGAATTTACAGGAGCAGGATTAAACCTAACTCTGTTTAATGTTGTTGATAAATCCAAAATATTAGAGGGTATCAAAGATGTTTGGGCATCACCTTACACTGAGCGCAGTTTTAAATGGAGACAAAAATATTTATTAAATCCAGAAAATGTATTTCCATCAATTTTAGTAATTCCTAGTGTGGATGTTGATTATTCTGGAGTGCTGATAACAAAAGGATTAACGTCTGGAAATGATCAAGATTTAACGATAGCTTTTAGTAGAGGAGCAGGTGGAGCTGTAGATGGTCAATCTTCTGAAACGTATTTATTAAAAGACACTGGAGGCTATCAATTTTTAGCACCTTCGCGTGAGCGTTATTATAATAGTTTACCAATTACAGGTGGTACGCTTAAACAATCTGCAACCTTTGAGCAGCCTATTTTAAACGCTCAAAATATTGCAGATATAAAGCAATTAGCTAAAACCATTAGAGAAACCATGCCAAATGCTACAGATACCGAGTATGAAGGTGCTTATGATGTCGAGTTAGGCTTTAAGGATAATAAACTATGGTTGTTTCAAATTAGACCTTTTGTAGAAAATAAAAAGGCATTAAGTTCTACATATTTACAATCCATAACACCAATAGTAAACACTAATAAAGCGATAGCGCTTTCAAAAAAAATATAAATGAAAAAAGTAATAATTGTTCTAGTTTTAGTGCTAATCTGTTCTGCTTTTACAACAGTAACTTTATATCCAATTGATGGTTATGATTACACTGGAATCAAACGTTTAAAGCGTTTAGAATTGATTAAAAGTGGCGAAATAGTGGAGAAACAAACCTTACCTGAAGGTGCGTTTAAATCCTATTTGGATATTAAATTAAATTTAAAAGAAAAAGCAGCAGACAGTTTGCATTGTTTTTTTAAAGAGAATGAAGCTTTTCAAAAAGACATTAATAATTTGTTTAGAGGATTAGATAAAAGTTACTCGTTAACTGTAATGGATATCACTGATTTAAACGATATTAAATATGCGCATCGTAATGAAACTTCTGGTTATCAGCCTGGAAGCGTAGGTAAACTAGCTGTGTTATTAGGGTTATTTGATCAATTAGCTAAAATTTATCCAGATAATTTTGAAAAACGCATTGCATTATTAAAAACTAAAGTGGTTAAAGCAGGAGTTTGGGGATTAACAGATGAGCACACTATACCAATTTATAACATTGAAACTAAAAAATTAGTAAAACGTCAGGTTATAGCTAGTGACGAGTTTTCGTTGTTTGAGTGGGCTGACCATATGCTATCTGTTAGTAATAATGGAGCAGCAAGTATTGTTTGGCGCGAAGTGTTACTTATGCAAGCTTTTGGTGATAAATATCCAGATTTAACTGAAGCAGATGCCTTAAATTATTTTAAAACTACAGAGAAAAAAGTGTTAACAGATCTTGGTAACGATGTAGTAAATTTACCGTTACGCAACTTAGGTATTACAGCAGACGAATGGCGTTTAGGAAGCTTTTTTACAAGAGGAGCAAATACTTATGTTGGTGATAAAGGCGGAAGTATTGGAACGCCTTTTGGTGTCATGAAATTTTTAGTGCAGTTAGAACAAGGTAATGTAATTGATGAGCAGTCAAGTTTAGAAATGAAACGTTTAATGTACATGACAGACAGACGTATTAGATATGCACAAGCTCCTGCTTTAAAGGAAGCTGCAGTCTATTTTAAATCCGGAAGTTTATATAAATGTGATAGAAGCAATGGACAAGCTTGTGGTAAGTATATGGGAAATGTTCAAAACTTTATGAACTCTGTTGCAATTGTAGAACATCCTGATAAAACAACTTATATGGTTGTATTAATGACTAATGTATTGCGTAAAAACTCGGCAACGGACCACATGACTTTAGCTGCAAATATTGATAAACTAATTAGGAAGTAATACCTAAAAGTGTTTCGGTTTTTGCTCTAATTTTTTTGTTTGTTTCATTAATTAATACCAACTCTAAAAGTGGTTTAAAGTTGGTGTTATTTGATTTTTCTATGAGATATAAAACAGCAAATTTTAGTTTCACATCTTTTCGTTTTAAAAGCTCATTATAACATTCAATTTCACTAAAAACCTTAAGATTTAATTTTTTTAATTTCTCTTCAGAGTTGGAATCTAATAACACAGATTCGGCAACCGGAATTAATTCTTTTTTAAGTTGACTATTTAGGATATTATCTAAAAACTCGATAGCATGAATACGTTGTTCTTCTTTACCATGCATAATGGTGTTTAGTATTGGATCAACATCATTGGGTGGATATTTGATACCTAAAAATCTAAAAATACGCTGTAATTGTCTGTCAAGACGTTGTTCTAGTAAATGGATTAGTCCGTTTCTTGCTTCATTTTCATCTTTAGACTCCATGGTCACCGATTTCATTTTGTATTGCAACACAATTTGAGTGTGTATTACTGCTAGCGTGTTTTGGTATAATTGACATTCGTCTAGAATTTTGTCTACTATAAAACGGTCTTTAATTTTTAAGTAAGGATATTTCCATTTTAATCGTTTTAAGGCTTCTATAGCTTCGATTTTAACAGTATGCTCTGTGTCACCAGTTAATAGCATTAAAGTATTTATGGCTTTTTGTGATTTAAACTTTTCGATAACCAAAATTACATAGGCAGCATCTTCAAAATCAATAGTTTCTTTAATCACTTTTTGGTAAAGTACATCAATAACAGGATCATTATAAAAATATAAGGCATCCACTGCAACTTGTCTGGTGTCTTTTATTGATAAATGCGAAATAATAGGCGCAATAAACTCTGGGTCTAAGGTTCTAGAAGCACTAATTATAGCGGTTTTTAAAACGTCTAAATCTTTGGATAGTAGTTGTGTTTTAAGGACGTTGTAATACATGGTTATTTTTGCATTACCTATACTTTCTAACACAGATTTTATGGTGTTATTTTTTAAATCGGTATCCTTAAGTTCTAAATATTTATTTAATGCAGCTTCTATTTTTTGTTCTAAATTAAAGCGATTTTGCAGTAATTGGTTGTTTCTTAACTCTAAAGACAAACCTACTAAAGCAGCATTGGCAATAGTATTGTCAGTACTATTTATGTGTTTTTCAAATAAAACAATAGTGTTTTGCTTATAATTTTTTAAAAGATACCTAAAGGCAGACGTTGTAACTTGTTGGTTATCGTCGTAAATCATAGCTTCAATTTGCGTTGATAAATTTTCTGTTTTTAAAAAGTATAAATTATCAATTGCTAAAGCTTTTACTTTAGGCGATTTATAATTTAGTAGTGCTTTAATGGCATAAAAAAAGCGTTCGTCCTTAACCTCTAAGGTTTTTTCAAGCATGTTAAGTATTTGGTTTTCTTTTCCAGTATTTAAAACACGTAATACAGAACCAATAATGGAGGTGACTTTAAGTTCCTCTTTATGTACTTTACTTTTTTTGACTTCAGAATTATCTAAAAGTTGTTTAAATGCGATGACATATTGCTGTCTTAAAAAATAGATTAAAACCAACCATATAATAATTAACACGATAATTATAATACTTATTGATGTAGATGAAATATCTAAACCGTTAATAAAAAATATTAAAATAAAACCTGCAATTCCGGTAGCAATACTATCCACTACAACATCTGTAAAAGTTTTGGTTTTCTTTTTAATATCCATTGGGATAGGTATGGACAACAACTCTGTAGATGCTTTGTTTACGGACTGTTTTAAACTACCATCAATAACTTTTATAAATACTATAACCCATAATTCTGGTATAAAAAGAAGTAAAATAGAGCCAATTAAAATACCAGCAGGCAACCATAAAAGGGATTTTCCAACGCCAAAAGTGCCAACAATACGCTTGGTTAAAAATAATTGTATTAATAATGAAATTACACTTAATGTAGAAAACCAAAAACCAAAAAATGAGGTTAACTCATCTTCTGTAGCTATAAATCTAGACGCATAATCACTGTATTGATAATCAATTAGCTTAGCTATTAAAACACTCATCCCAATGACTAATGCTATTAAACTTAATAATTTGGATTGTCTAATAAGTTTAAAAGGGGATTTAGAATTAGTCTCATTTTTTATGGATAACTGAAACTCGTTTAGACTTTTAACCTCATGTTTCCAAATATATCTAGATAAAGGCACACATATTGATACTAGTAAAGCAGCTATAAATAGTAAGTCTTCAGTATACAATAGCGTAGTTAGTAAGGAGGTAAGGTATCCACCAAATATACCACCAGCAATTGCTCCTGCACCAATAAATCCAAAAACACGTTTGGCTTCTCTAACATTATAAACCACATTAGCAAGTAACCAAAATTGTGATGCAGTAAGCAGCCCATAAATGGCAACCCAAACATACGGAACGTATAAAAAGTTGCCAGAAATAAAATTAAATTTTAATAATACACCAAATGCAATTAAGGATATTATAGAAGCAATTAGCGTTTTATCTATAATAATATTTAAAGTGTATTTTTCTAAAGCTTTGGTGTAAAAAAACGAACCAACTATAGCCATTAAGGCAGTAAGTACGTAACCTAAAGGTAACGCGCTAGAGGTAAGCTCTGATAAAAAAAGCGAATTAATTGTAGGTTTTACAACCAACAAAGTTGTGATTAAAATAAAAATATTGAGTTGGAGTAGAAGCGTTTTATTTAACTCTTCTTCTTTAATATCAAATGCTTTTAAAATAAATGTTTTAAGCTTTTTGTTAAAAGGAAGTGTGATTTTCAAAGTCGTATTTATAGGTCAAAAGTTATTGTCAAATAACACTATAAAGGTATTGCTTTTTATGTTTTATAACAGAAATTATAGTTTGAATTTAATTGCTAACTATTGTGTTCTTAAAACTTTTTCAATTGGTTTTATCAAATCTCTAATAATTTGTTCGCCAGCAGAATCTTCTATCAATGCTACCAAAATGTAACGTCTGTTACTGTCTTTTCCCCAAACTAAAACAGAGTCGGAATGGTAATTTTTCCAAGATCCAGATTTTCTAAATATTCTAGCATCAGGAGCAATTTTGTCTAAAGTATTTACAAATTTATGGTGTAACTCAGGGTTTTCCATAATATCTAACATTTGTTTAGAACGTTTCCTGTTAACTAATTTACCATTAGCTAACAAGTAATAATATCTACAAACTTGTGTAACAGTTGCAGCATGACTAAGGTTTTTTAAAGGTTCTCTGTTAGTGTTTCCGCCACCACCATAGCGTTTTCCAACCCAAAGACCACCACCAAAATTTTCGTCGTAAAACTTATATTTTGGACTTCTCATAACCGCTTCAATCTTATCATAACCTAAACGGTCTATCATTCTGGTTGTTGCTTGATTATTGGATTTGCTAATCATTAGACGCATATCCTTTTTTATGTCTTTGGTTTCGATTAATTCTTTTTTATCTATAGCATCCATTGCTGCAAGTAACACTGCAATTTTTGGCAAGCTTGCAGCATACATCATGTGGTTACCATTTAGTCTTGCAAATTTTACATTATTAGTGTCTCTTAGGTCTACTAAACCAATTGCCATTTTTTTCTGATTAATTAACGTTTTCCATAATGGATTTGCGTTAATTTCTTTTTCTAAAGTTTTTTGAAGATTGTTATCTACCAAAGAGGTTAATAAAGCAATTCTGCCATCACTGGTAGGTAAAGGCAGCTCGCCTTGAGCAAAACTATTGGTTACAAAAGCAGTAACTAATACAAGAATAAAAAATTTTGTTTTCATCTTAAATAATACGGTAGATATAATGTAGCAAATGTATATAAATAACTAGTAGTTAAAGTGTTAAATTTTAAAATAGTCTGTTTTTAAATTTGTCAGCATTTGCGATACTTTTCTCATTATTGGTAATAGTTTTTAGTTAATTTATTAAAATTGCATCTGAAATTTAATCTTAAATCTACTTTTATTTTTATTGTTTGCAGTAAAGTAAATATTACATTTTATAAGAGTTTTTATTTACCTAAATTTGTCTTAAACCCTATAACTAAGTTAGATTTTAATGATTTTTAAGCAGTTCAAGATTAAATTTGTTTTTACTTTATTTATAACGCTTATTTTACATAGTGGATTAGCAGTTAGCCAGACTAATAACAAGCTAAATTATTATAGTTTAATTGACTCTGCAGACCTGTATATTGACAATAATCCCAAAGTTTCAGAACAATTTTTAAATAGTATTCCTGATCCAATTACATCTAATATTAAAGATCGCTTAGCGCATTATTACCAATTAAAAGGACTTATAAATGATGTTAACGATGAGCCTATTAAGCAGTTTCAAAACTTTTCTTTAGCATTAAAATATGCTAAACTAGAGCAAGACTACGACATAGCAGGAATGGTGTCTTTAGAGCTTTTTTTTAACACTTATATAATTAAAAAGGATTCAACAGCATTTAAATATTTGGAGGATGCTAAACAGTTTTACACCAAAACTAATAACACAAATGGATTAGCGGAAGTGAGTCAAATGTATGCTTTTGTGGAGTATGATAAAACAAATTATGCTAAAAGTAATGCTTTAATATTATCAAATTTAGAGACTTACAAAAACATTAAGGAGGACCAATACTATTACATGTATGCTTTGTTTATGTTATCTTCTAACTATGCGCATTTAAATAAGTTAAATACTGCTCATTATTATTTTAAAATACTTAAAAGTTTAAAAAATGATAAAACCATTTCACCTTCATTGCACAAATCCCATGTAGTGACAATTAATAATTGTTTTGTAGAGGTTTTTTTAGAGCAAAAAGCAATAGACTCTGTAGGTTTTTATTTAGAAGCTTCTAAAGACTTACGTCATTTTATGAATAGTTCTGATGTTAAACAATATTTTAATTTGTATGCAGATTATTATGAACAATTAGGTAAAGTCGAAGCTAAAAATAACTATCTAGATTCGCTGCGTATTTTTAATGAACAACAATTGCAAAAAGTAACTAACGCAAGTTTAGATATAAATAAAGCCTTGGTAAATACAGATGAAGCTTTGTTAGTGGTTACTGAAAAAAGAAATACTAACAGAGTTTGGATTGCAATACTTATTAGTGCTATTGTCATTATTGGTTCTGTTATCGCATTACGTTACAAGAAAATTAAATTGAAGATTGTCGAGTTTACTAAGCGAAAAGATGAATACCAGTTTATGCAAACTAACCATGAAAAATTAAAAGTAAAGGTTAGAGGATTGGAGGATTATATTACAGAACTTAAAAAAGAATTAAGGACAATCTCTTCCATTGACAATTCTACAGAACAAAAAGAAAAAACAAAAGCGTTATATAAAAACATACACCATCAATCCTCTACGTTTTTAGCTAAAGAAGAAAATTATTTAGAGCTAATTAATGATGTAAATATTGAGTTTTTTACTCAAATAAAAACCATGCATCCAAACTTAAATGATTCCGAAATCATTATTTGTTATTATCTGTTTTTAGGTTTTAAAAATAAAGAAATTGCTGCGTTTTTAAATACTTCAACACGTGCTGTAGAGAGTAAACGTTATCGTATATCAAAAAAAATTGACGAATTAGATAGCAATATTACACTAATAGATTATCTAAACGAAACTTTTAAAGACTCAAAAATTAGTACGATTTAAATCTTTATAACCTTCATTATCAAACTTCTTTAAAAGTGCGTAGTTAATGCGTAGTTTATAATTGTTGTTCTATAAATAGCCTTAGCATATTTGTAGAGATATAATTATAACTCTAAATTAACAATGAAAAAAATCTACTTAGTATTATTACTATTATCAACTGGACCATTGTTTTCGCAATCCAAAGATTATAGTGAAATGATTAATGAAGGGACTTACACAGTCCAAGAAATTCAAGCAGCAGCTGAAGCCCATTTTGAAAATAAAGATAAAGGAAGAGGTTCTGGATATAAGCAATATAAACGTTGGGAATACCAAGCGTTAAGATCTATTAAAGATAATGGTGTTTTAAGGTCTAACAAATTTTATTATAACGAATTAGAACGTTACAATAATTATATTAATCAAAAAGCAATTAGCTCTAGAAGCGCTTCATCAGACAACGGAAGTTGGGAGCAATTAGGTCCTTATTCATGGAATGCAACTTCTGGTTGGAATCCAGGAACAGGTAGAATTACTTCTGTGGCTTTTGAAACAGGTAATGAAAATCATATTATAGTTGGTGCAGAAACTGGAGGTGTTTGGAAAACAATAGATGGAGGAACCAATTGGAGTCCTTTATCAGATAATTTTTCAAACATGAAAGTTTATGCATTAGCAATGCATCCAACAAATCCTTCAATTTATTTTTGGGGATCTGATAACGGTACGATATTTAAATCTACAGATGCTGGTGCGACTTGGAATCTTGTAGCAAGTACTATTGGTAATGGAGAAGTTAACAGAATTTTGATAGATCCAAATACACCTTCAAAAATGTATTGTAGTATAGAGTATGGAGGACTTTTTAAATCTACTAACTCTGGTACGTCTTGGACGTTAATTCATCCTGATGCTTCAACAAGAGGTTATGATTTTGAGTTTAAACCTTTAGATCCTAATACGGTATATGCTTCTGGTACTTCTGTTTTTAAATCTACGGATGGTGGTACTACCTTCAATAAAATTGAAGCACCAACAGGAATTCCTAATTTTGACACTCAGTATGTTAATGGTTCTATTGATTGGACTTCTGCAGCTGTTGGTTTTCAACATTTTGGAGTGACTTCTATAACACCTAAAACAGGAAATGGTCTGGGATTATTTGTTAAAGGAACCAATGGAGCGTCTGGTAATATTACTAAGTTAGTTATTCCAGCTTTAAATCTAGATTCTGCGACTAATCCAGTTGTAAAATTTTCATATACACAACCTGATTATTTTGGGGATGTTGATGTTTTAAAAGTGTATTATAAAACCGCATTATCAAGTTCATGGGTAGAACTAGCTAGTTATACGACTGCTCAAGAGTCATGGTCAGACATTACTTTAAATTTACCCAATCCTTCATCTGATTATTATATTGCTTTTGAAGGTGCTGTTACTAACGCTGGTGGTGGAGGTGTCACTTTAGATGACGTGACTGTCGAAACTTCTAATTTAGGTGTGTTATTTAGTGATGGTTTTGAGTCTTCAACACCTAACGTATTTAATTCAGGAGCAAAAATGTTAGCTGTTTCAGAAGCGGATCCATCTGTAGTTTATTTGGTGGAAGCAAGTGGTACTTCTGGAGCACATTTTAATGGATTATACAAATCTACAGATAGTGGAAACAATTTTATAACACTAGATCATTCTGGCAAAAATTATTTTGGATATAATGTAGTAGCTACAGACCCAAGCGATGCAACAAGTGGACAAGCACCACGTGATATGGATATAGCAGTAAGTCATACTAATGTTAACGAAGTGCATATTGCAGGTATTAATACATGGCGTTCATTGGATGGAGGTGTAACCTTTAATCCAACTACAAACTGGAATATTTCAGTAACAGAATCGGATAATTTAGGTTATTCTCATGCAGATGTGGATTTACTAACCTTTGTTGGAAGTACACTTTACACGACTACAGATGGTGGGTTATTTAAAGCAACCAATAGTGCAGGACCAATAAGTACAACCTATTTTACAGATATAACTGCAGGATTAGGTATTAGACAGTTTTATGCGTTTGGAATTAGCCAAACCAATCCTGTTGTAATTACAGGAGGCGCTCAGGATAATGGTAGTGCTACATTGACATCTACAGGTCTTTGGAGAGACTGGATTGGTGGAGATGGTATGGAAGGTTTTGTAGATAAAACTAATAGTCAAATTATTTATGGTACAGCTCAAGAGGGTAGTTTAAATAAATCTATTGATGGTGGTCAAACTTTGGCTGGTATCACTATTCCTGATAATAAAACAGGAAATTGGGTTACACCTTTTGAGCAAGATCCAGTTGCTGTAAATGTTATTTATGCTGGTTATGATCAAGTTTATAAGTCTTTAGATGGTGGGTTAAATTGGACTGCAATATCTCAAGTATTTAGTTCTAAATTAAATCATCTTAAAATAGCTCATTCTAATCCTAATACAATGTATGCATCATATCAAAATAAAATATATAAAACTACAACAGGTTCAGGAACTTGGACAGAACTATCAAGCTATTCTGGTGATAATATAAATTCTGTTGCTATCCATCCAACTAATGCCAATAAGGTTGCAATTGCAACTATAGGTACAGAAAAAGTATATGTTACAAATGATGGTGGTACAACATGGATGTCTTATAAATTTGATTTACCGGATTTTAGTGCTTTAGCTTTAGTCTGGGATAATAACGGTAACGATGGATTGTATTTAGGTATGGATTATGGTGTGTATTATATTGATAATACTACTAATAATTCATGGCAACCATTTATTAATAATTTACCTAATGTAAAAATTAGCGAGTTAGAAATTAATTATTCAGATAATAAATTATACACTGCTACCTATGGTCGTGGAGTTTGGCGTACGCCTAGATATGATATTACAACGTTAGGTATAACGGATAATTCGATCAAAGAAGCTGGTATTAAAATGTATCCTAATCCAGCATCACAAACTTTTAATTTAGTATCTAATTCAGATGAATCAGTAGATGTTAGAGTATTTAATGCCTTAGGAAAATTAATGTTTTTTAAAAAGAATCTCAACTTAATTGAAGATTATAAAATTGATATTTCTCAATATGAAACTGGATTTTATTTTGTCAGAATCAATAATGAAAACGGAATATTTACATATAAGTTGATAGTTAAATAATAGCAATAATTAACTATGTTAGGAATCCTCAAGAGCATCTGCTTTTGGGGATTTTTTTGTTTAAAACAAAAGTGCGTAGTCAATGCGTAGTCTTTGTTTACAATGTTTTCAAGATGTTAATAGATATTTGTGACGTTCAAATAACAACATAAAAACATGAAAAAAACAATTACTTTTTTATTCTTGGTCTTCACGATTGTATCCTATGCTCAATCTATAGACTACAAAAAGACACCTTATATAAAAGGTAGTAATTATTACCAAATCATAAAACAAGTTAGAGAGGATTTGGGAGCCTTCAATAAAAATGCATCCAAAACCGAAATTAAAAAGCATAAACAATTTGAACGTTGGGCTTATTATTGGAAAGATAGAGTGGACCTAAACGGAAACTTTCCTAATGCCTTTTCAGGTTATTATAATGCTGGTATTATTGATGCTAATGGTAAATTTAAAGACAATATAAGTTTAGTAAGTCAGACTAGTAGAGCTTCAAATACAGGACAAACATGGACAAATATTGGACCACAAGAAGTACCAGATGCTAACGGTTATCCTAATCAACCACAATTAGGACGATTGACTAACTTTTTAAGGTATAAACATGCTACAGATCCAAGTCAAAATGTATTGTTTGTAAGTGCTCCAGTTGGAGGTGTATGGAAATCTACAGATAACGGAACCTCTTGGACACCTAAATTAGATCATTTAGCAGGTATTGGTGTTACAGATAT
The DNA here is from genome assembly GCF_000518485.1 of Olleya marilimosa CAM030. Taxonomy (GTDB): domain Bacteria; phylum Bacteroidota; class Bacteroidia; order Flavobacteriales; family Flavobacteriaceae; genus Olleya; species Olleya marilimosa. The sequence goes on from NZ_JADR01000006.1 coordinate 227,941, forward strand.
TAAAAGTAGTAGTGCAGATATTAATAATCCAGGCATTATTTATATCTCTACTGGAGATTTTGATGCTGGACATATCAAATCAATTGGTGTGTATAAGTCAACTGATTTTGGAGAAACCTATCAGCCTACAAATTTGACTTTCAATTTAAATCAACAAGAATCAACTTCTAATTTAATTGTTCTAGATGCTAATACAGTGATAGTTGGAACTAACAAACATATCAAAAAAACAACAGATGGTGGCGTAACATGGACCAATGTTTATACTCATAATTATGACGATGCTGTTTTAGGTAAGTTTCATAGAAACGGTAATAATATTATGTGTTCTGATAGTTGGGGCGGATTATTTTTCTCTTCTAATAATGGAAGTACATGGAGTGTTTTAGTGTCAGAAGGCGCAAGTAGTCAGCGTCATGCTATTACATCCAATCAATCAGGTGTGTTTTATGTACAAAACGAAAATGGGCAAGTATCTACATATAATACAACTTTACCAGCACCAGTGTTAACTACAATTGGTGTACCAACAGTTGGATATAACACACAAGGCTCTTATAACCAATGTTTAGCCATAAAGGATGGTATGATCATTAGTGGAGGAGTGGATGGAATAAATTCTGATGACTCAGGAAACACATGGTATGTAACCTTAAACAATTCTTGGTCAGATAACACTTCTGCTGGTTCTTATGGACATGCAGATATTCATGAAATAGGAATTTTAGATGATGGATTCTCTTTTTGGAATGTAAACGATGGTGGTTTAAATTTTGTAACCTATAGCAATATTGCAGATGAAAAACCTACGGTAGAATATAAGTCAAACGGAGTGATTGTAACACAATTATATTCGGTAGCAATAACACCACAAACCACAACAGATAACATGATTATGGGAAACCAAGATAATGATGGTTATAGTTTAGAGTTAGTTGGAGGTGTACCAACATGGGTAACAGCAGGAGCAGGAGATGGTACGTGTACAGCAGTAGATTATACTAATCCTCAAATTAGATATTTAGGGTCGCAAAATGGTGGATTAACAAGAGCAGATAATGGCTTTTTAGGTGATGTTTGGGGAACAAGTTTAACTACACCAACAGCAGGAGCACCTTTTGTTTGGACTTTAAAAATGCACTCTACAAACTCATCAATATTATATGGTGGTTTTGCAGATGTCTATAAATCGACTAATAAAGGTGATACTTGGACCAACTTAAACTCTGGAGCTGGAGCAATAGAGTATATCGAAACTTTTGGAAATAATTTAATAGTTATTGGAGAAACTTCGGTTAGAAAATCAAGTAATGATGGAAGTTCATGGACTACAGTTAATCAACCTGAAGCTGGTGCTAAAATGAATTCTGTTTCATTAAACCAAAATAATACTAATATTTTATATGCAACAGTCAACGGTTATGAAGACGGATCAAAGGTTTTTAAATCTATGGATGGTGGAGCTACATGGACTAATATTTCGGCTGGACTACCTAATATAGTTGCCAAGCAAGTGGTTTTAAAACAAAATCAAGGTCAAGAGATTTTGTTTTTAGGTACCGAAATAGGTGTGTATTATAAAACAGGAACTGAAGATTGGACTAAGCTAGGCCAAGGATTGCCAAATGTGGTTATTAATGATTTAGAAATTAACTACACGCAAGACAAATTGGTAGTTGGAACATATGGTAGAGGACTTTGGGAAATTAGTATTTTAAATGAAACATTAGGTGTAGAAGAAGTTAAGTTATCAAGTGAAACAGCACCTTTAGTGTATCCAAACCCAGTAAAAACTGGAGTTCTTAATATTAAAATGAATACGACTAATACCAATTTTAAATATCAAATGTACAATGTTGTTGGTGGTTTGGTTAAAAAAGGAAGCTTAACTACAGGTCTAAATACGCTAGATGTTAGCACAATTGCATCAGGTATTTATGTTGTAAGAATGACAGATGGAACGACAGTATCTGCTCAAAAAGTGATTATTGAATAGAGTATAGCTAGTAATCTCTAATTTTTTTAGGGAAACTAAAAAGAGCCTCAATTGAGGCTCTTTTTTTATGCTTTCTTTATGTATTATTTTTTTCTATAAAGGAATATTACCATGTTTTCTATTTGGTAAAACTTCTTCCTTATGTTCTAACATTTTAAACGCTTTTATTAATTTACGTCTAGTGTTTTCAGGAAGAATAACTTCATCTATAAAACCACGTTCTGCAGCTTTATAAGGATTAGCAAACAGCTCAGCATATTCGGCTTCTTTTTCTAAAAGTTTTTCTTCAGGATTGTCTGATTCTTTTATTTCTTTTCTAAAAATAATTTCACTTGCACCTTTTGCTCCCATAACTGCAATTTCAGCACTTGGCCAAGCATAATTTAAGTCCGCTCCAATGTGTTTAGAGTTCATAACATCGTAAGCACCACCATAAGCTTTTCTTGTAATTACAGTTACTTTAGGTACTGTCGCTTCGCTTAAAGCATATAATAGTTTTGCACCATGCACTATAATTCCGTTCCATTCTTGATCTGTTCCTGGTAAAAAGCCTGGTACATCTACTAACACTAATAACGGAATATTAAAGGCATCACAAAATCGTGTAAATCTTGCTGCTTTACGCGAACTATTTACATCCAAAACACCTGCTAAAAATAAGGGTTGGTTGGCTACAATACCAACGCTTTTCCCACCAATTCTTGCAAATCCAACAATAATGTTTTGGGCAAAATCTTTATGGATTTCAAAAAAACTATCCGTATCAATTATGCCTTTTATAACATTATGCATGTCATATGGCTTATTGGCATTGTTAGGAATAATTGTTTTAAGTTCTTCTCTAACCTCTTCACCTAACTCAAAGGGTAAATCTTTAGGTTTTTCTAAATTGCTTTGTGGTAAATAGCTAAGTAAACGTTTAACATCTTCTAGACATTCTATATCGTTAGACGATGTGACGTGTGCTACACCAGATTTAGTCGAGTGTGTACTTGCTCCACCAAGTTCTTCGCTGGTCACTTCCTCGTTAGTAACTGTTTTAACAACGTTTGGACCTGTAACAAACATATAACTGGTGTCCTCTACCATCATAGTAAAATCTGTCATTGCAGGACTATAAACAGCTCCTCCAGCACATGGACCCATAATAGCAGATAGTTGTGGTATTACACCAGATGCTTTTACATTTCTATGAAAAATATCTGCATATCCACCTAAGGATCTAACACCTTCTTGTATACGTGCACCACCAGAATCGTTAAGACCAATAAAAGGCGCACCAACTTTAAGTGCTAAGTCCATTATTTTACAAATTTTTTCGGCATGTGTTTCAGACAACGCACCTCCAAAAACTGTAAAGTCTTGCGCAAAAACATACACTAATCTACCATTTATTGTTCCGTAACCTGTAATAACACCATCACCATAAAATTTTTGATTTTGCATTCCAAAATCAACCGTTCTGTGGGTTACTAATGCTCCAATCTCTTCAAAAGAGCCTTCGTCCATTAAATAAGTAACACGTTCTCGGGCTGTTAATTTTTTCTTTTGGTGTTGTTTATCTATTCTAGCTTGACCACCACCTAATTTGGATAGCTCAAGTTTTTCGTTTAGGGTTTTTATTTTAGATTCCATATCTCTATTTTAATCACGTATGGTCGTAAACGCTATACGTTATGTAATTATCTAATTAGTTGGTAGTCTTAATTGCTTTTGGTCCTCTAGATACTGTTTTACAGCAAAAAGCGCAGCTAATTTAGCTTCGTGTTCTGCATCTTGTTTTAAAGCTTCAGGAGAATAGTATTTTTTCACAAAATGGGTATCAAAGTTCCCAGATTTAAACGCCTCATGATTAAATACAAACGTCCCAAAAGGCAATGTAGTTGCGATACCTTTAACATCGTAATCTGCAATAGCTTGACGCATTAATTGCATGGCTTCTTCACGTGTTTTACCGTAAGTAATTAACTTAGCTAACATTGGATCGTAGTAGATCGGGATATCCATACCTTGTTCAAAACCATTATCCACTCTTATCCCTTTTCCTTCCGGAAGTTTATACACGTCTAAATGCCCAACGCTAGGTAAAAAATCGTTTAAAGGATCTTCAGCATAAATACGTAATTCTAAAGCGTGACCATTAATTTTTAAATCAGATTGCTGTATGTCTAAAGCTTCGCCACGTGCCACTTTTATTTGTAGTTCTACTAAGTCAACACCAGCGATAATCTCTGATACAGGATGTTCTACTTGTAGTCTTGTATTCATTTCAAGGAAATAGAAATTTTTGTTTTCATCTAATAAAAACTCAACTGTTCCAGCACCAACATAATCACATGCTTTAGCTACTTTTATAGCAGCTTGTCCCATTTCCTCTCTTAATTCAGGCGTTAAAACTACACTTGGCGCTTCTTCAACCACCTTTTGATGGCGACGTTGTATACTACATTCGCGTTCAAAAAGATGAATGACATTACCATGTGTATCTGCCATGACTTGAATTTCGATATGACGAGGCGATCCTACATATTTTTCAATAAAAACAGAACCATCTCCAAAAGCATTAACTGCTTCACTAATAGCGCGATTCATTTGAGATTCAAATTCGTCTTCTTTATCTACTACACGCATTCCTTTTCCACCACCTCCAGCAGAGGCTTTTATTAAAATAGGAAAGCCAATAGTCTTAGCTATTTTTTTAGCTTCAGCAATATCTGTAATAGCTTGATCTGTTCCTGGTACCATGGGTATGTCATAACCTTTAACAGCGTCTTTTGCTGCTAGTTTACTACCCATAACTCTAATAGCATGCGATTTTGGTCCGATAAAGGTGATGTTGTTTTTTTCGCAAAGCTCTGCAAAATCTGCATTTTCACTTAAAAAACCATAACCAGGATGTATACCATCAACATTTAAGCTTTTGGCAACCTCTATAATTTTATCGCCTAATAAATATGATTGATTAGAAGGTGCTTCTCCAATTAAAACAGCTTCGTCAGCAAATTTTACGTGAGGCGCATTACGATCTGCAGTAGAGTAAACTGCTACGGTTTTAATTCCCATTTTCTGGGCTGTACTCATGACTCTTATTGCGATTTCGCCACGATTGGCGACTAGTATTTTTTTCATTTTATTCGAATTCAATTAACAATTCACCTTTATCTACAGTACTTCCTTTTGTTCCTGTTACAGACTTTATAACACCATCTCTAGGCGATACAATACTGTTTTCCATTTTCATAGCTTCCAGGATAAGTAAAGGTGTATTTACTGAGACTTCGTCTCCAGGCTTTACCATAATATCCAAGATTAATCCTGGCATTGGTGCTTTTATGTTATCAATTTTTTTGGAAGCACCAACTTCAAATCCCATTGCTTTTATTAAAGCATCCAATTGGTCTTCGATTTGAACGGTATATAGGTTGTTATTAACTTTTACGGAGTACGCTTTTTTAAGAAAATCACTATCAGTGATTTCGATTTTAAAAGGTTTGTTGTTGTCTAAAAGATGAAATGTATTCTGTTTAACTTCAACAGAATCAATGTTTTTTATAACATCTGAGTCTATTTCAAATTGATTAAGACCATTTGTTTTTACATTAAATTTTTGGCTCATTTTGTCTAAAATTATGAGGCATAAAGATAAGTAACTATAACGTTTTAGTGAAATTTAAACTTTAAAAATAAAACTGTGGGTTTATGTTTTAAATACAGAGCTGTTTTGATGGTATTTAATAGCTTTTCTAGAAAGAAAAATTCCGATAGCTAGCGATACAAATGCACCAACCCAAATACCTGGAACAAAGTCTATAAACAAGAAAAAGTCGTAGGCACCATGAAATAAAATAGCAAAAAATAAGCCTAATAAATTTAAGTATAATTTGTTAGGTGCAAATTTTGCTTTACCCATAAAATAGCCCATTAATATACCAAAGGTAGCATGTGCAGGCACTGCGGTAAAAGCTCTGGCAATTGCTGTTGCTGGTCCACTTTGCATGACGTACATGATGTTCTCGGTTGCAGCAAATCCCATAGATACCATGACAGCGTAAACTATTCCGTCAAAGGGTTCATTAAACTCTTTATGGCGTTGTGCAAAAAGCAATACGATTAAAAACTTGCTTAATTCTTCAGAAAAACCAACCACGAAAAAAGCTTGTTTAAATTGTTCCCAAATACTAAGTTTATCCGCTAATGGGACTAATATATTAAATACAGAGTAGAGTAGTGTAGTGATAATAATGCTGACAATAGCACCTAATAAAAACGAGATTATTAATAGTCGTTTAGGTTCTTTCTCGTACTTATCTTTTAGATAAATGTAAAATATGATAATAACAATTGGCGCTAAAGCCATTAATAGTAGTTGCATTGCGCTAATTTATGATGTTTTTTTAGAAATATAGTTTAGTACTTTTATATAATAGTTGTAATTACTTGCAACAAAATGACCGTTAATTTTACTATTTTCTAGAAGAGTTTTAAATGTGGAAATTGTAACAAGTTTTAAAGCTTGGACTTCTTCCTCTTGAGGTGTTAGAGACGCTATAGGAACTTCTAACTGAACAATGTAAGTATTATGGAACTCGTTGTCCTTTATCCCATTTGGATAACTTTGAAAGCACTCAAAAACACCAATTTTTTCTAAATCAGTAGGTTTTATTTGTAATCCAATTTCTTCCTTAATTTCTCTAATGGCACCATTCTCAATAGATTCTCCTGCATCAATGTGCCCAGCAACAGATACATCCCAAAGTAAAGGATAGATTGATTTTGATGCTGCGCGTTGTGCGAGTAATATTTTACCATCATTAGTATAAAACCAAATGTGTGCGGTATTATGTAAATAACCTTTAGTATGAATGACAGATTTTAAAGCGGTCTCTCCAGTTGGAAGTCCATTTTTGTCAACAATATCAATTGTTTCGTCCATGTTAAGTTGTTTTAATTAAAGAAGAAAAGCAAGCGATTAGTGTTTTAAAATCTTCAGTTGTATTAAAAACATGACTAGACAATCTAATGTAATTTCCCCGGAAGGAAACATAAATATTATGATCAGCCAATGTTTGTTTTACACTTTCGGGTGTTATGTTTTCTGGTAATTTAATGCCAAATAAATGATGCGTTCTGTAATCATCATCTTCAATCTGAAATCCTAATGCTCTTAATTCTTGAACAGCTTTTTGTGTTATTGTTTTACAATAGTGTTGTATGGCTTTAGGTGTCCATTCTAAAACTTGCTGTAGTGCTGCGATTTGCATTTTTACGTTTATAAAGCTGGCACTTTCTCCTGCAGAATAGCGATTGGCTAATGGCTTATATTGTTCTTGGTAGTTTGTTAAGCCTGAAAAGTTGTCGCTATTTATACGATTACACCAATTTTCTTCAAGCGGAATTCCGTTATCAAACGTTTTACTAAAATAAGCATAACCACAACCATACGGACCAAATAACCATTTGTAGCCTGCACAAATCAATGCATCGGGTTGTAACTCTTTAACAGAGAATGGTAAAGCGCCAATACTCTGGCTACCATCAATAATTAATAAGGCTTCGTGTAGTTTAGATTTTTCTCGTATTGTTTTTAAATCGAATAGCGTTCCGTTAGACCAATGGATATGTCCCATGGCTACCACAGCGGTATTAGTATTTATAGCTTTTATGATATCTAAATTCCATTGTTGACCAATGTTTTCTGCATCTAAAGGTGCTTTTACAACTCTAATAGTTGCTTGATATTGATCTGCTAATCTTTTCCAGGAATAGTAATTACTAGGAAACTGCTGGTCAATAATCAAAATTTCGTCGGTTGGTTTTAAAACAATATTATGTGTCACTGTTGCAATACCATAAGATGCTGACGGAATTAAAGCAATACGGTTATAATCGTCTTCATCAATAAGTTGTGCAAATAAAGATTTAAGTTGTTTTACAGGTTCAAAATAATCAGAGCCTGTTATTAAGTAAGGTCTTCTTTTTTGTTGTAATCCATCTAAACCGGCTTGATGTATCGTATTAAATGTAGGCGATTGTGATGCTATATTTAAATACGTGACGTCTTCTGGTAAATCAAATAAGTGTTTTTGTTGTTTTAAAGCCATAGTATAAAGATAAAAAAAAGCCTCAAAAAGAGGCTTTAATTATTTTAAGTTATTTGTATTTAAATAATCAAAACTGATTATTTAAAATAAGAAAATGTTTCGCCATCTTCAATTTTAAGTAATGTTTCATAAATTAATTTAATAACGTTTTCAACATCATCTTGGTGTACCATTTCTACAGTCGTGTGCATGTAGCGTAATGGTAAAGAGATTAGTGCAGAAGCAACACCACCATTACTGTATGCAAATGCATCAGTATCAGTTCCTGTTGCTCTACTTAAAGCAGCACGTTGAAACGGTATTTTATTATCATCTGCAGTATCCGTAATTAAATCACGTAATTTTTGTTGTACAGCAGGTGCGTAAGCAACAACAGGACCTTTACCAATTTCGACATGACCTTGTACTTTCATGTCTATCATTGGTGTAGACGTATCATGTGTTACATCTGTTACTATTGCTACGTTTGGTTTGATTGTTTCCGTAATCATTTGTGCACCACGTAAACCAATTTCTTCTTGAACCGAGTTTGTGATGTAAAGTCCAAATGGTAATGTTTTTTTGTTTTCTTTAAGCAAACGTGCTACTTCAGCAATCATAAAACCACCCATACGGTTATCTAAAGCACGACAAACAAATTTGTCGCCATTTAAAATATGAAACTCATCTGGATAAGTAATGACACATCCAACGTGCACACCCATTTTTAAGACTTCTTCTTTATCTTTTGCACCAACATCAATGGTAATGTTGTCTGGTTTTGGTGCTTCTTCTTTAGATTTATCACGTGTATGTATTGCAGGCCATCCAAAAACACCTTTAACTATACCGTTTTTAGTATGAATATTAACTATTTTACTAGGTGCAATTTGGTGGTCGCTACCTCCATTTCTAACCACATAAATTAATCCGTTATCAGAAATATAGTTTACGTACCAAGAGATTTCGTCTGCATGACCTTCAATTACAACTTTAAATTTAGCATCAGGATTTATTACTCCAACAGCTGTTCCGTAGGTGTCAGTAAAAAACTCGTCTACATATGGTTTTAGGTAATCCATCCATATTTTTTGACCATCCCATTCGTATCCTGTAGGTGATGCATTGTTTAAATATGTTTCTAAAAAGTCCATAGACTTTTTATTTAGTATGCTTTTTGTTGCCATTTAATTTAATTTTTGTCTAAAATAACAATATTCACACTTATTTAATAGTTAGCAATACGTTAATTCTTAATTTTACAGTATAAGTTTCAGTTTTGGAATAGTTTTAGTAGTTATTGATTTATGAAATACATCATTTTTATATTATTATGCATACCTACATTTCTTGTTGGACAAGAGGATGATTTTATTGAACAAGATTCTACAGAAGTAGAATATATAATTATACAAGGCGACTCTATACCCCAAAAATCTATCTATTTAGATGAAGTTATGATATTGGATAAGCTTTCATTTAAATCTAAAGAAGACAGGAGACGTTACCTTATTTTAGGACGTAAAACCTTAAAAGTGTATCCTTATGCTAAGTTAGCAGCAGATAGGTTAAATGCTTTAAATACTAGATTACAGTCATTAGACAAAAAACGTGATAAGAAAAAGTATGCTAAAAAAGTGCAAAAATATATAGAAGAAGAGTTTTCAGACGAGCTTAAAAAGTTAACCAGAACTGAAGGTCAAATTTTAGTTAAATTAATACACAGACAAACAGGTAAAACGACTTTTGATTTAATTAAAGAGTTGCGCAGTGGATGGAGAGCTTTTTGGTTTAATAGCACAGCCTATTTATTTAATATCTCCTTAAAGCGTGAGTATGATCCAGAAAACGTAGAGGAAGATTATTTGATAGAAGATATTTTAATAAGAGCATCGCAAAATGGTCAATTAAAACTAGTTAAGTCACCTTTAAATTTTGAATATTTTAAGTTGTCTAATAAATGGTCTAAAACTGAATAAAAACACAGGCAATGCGAAAACAAACACCTTTTGAAGAAAAATTAAACGCATTAACGCATGGTATAGGTGCTGCTTTTGGGATTGTAGCTTTGGTATTATTAATAGTTTTTGAAACCAAAAAAACAGACTACAGTTTATTTAGTGTAATTGTCTATGGATTATCCATAATAATCTTATTTACAGCATCTACATTATATCATATAATTACTGACGAAAAAAAGAAACACTATTTTAGAATTGTAGATCATGTTAGTATTTACTTATTAATAGCAGGAACTTACACGCCTGTTTTGTTAATTACCTTAGAGCAAAGTTTAGGTTGGATGCTGTTTTATATTGTTTGGGGAATCGCTGCTTTTGGAGTGGTTTTAAAGTTGTTTTTTACTGGACGCTTCAATACTTTTTCAACTTTATTGTATTTAGTTATGGGTTGGTTAGTAGTTTTTGATTTTGCTACACTGTCTAATTTAATGGATTCTAATGGAATTGTTTTACTTATGGCAGGAGGCTTATCTTATACAGTAGGTATAGTTTTTTATGCTATCGAAAAAATACCTTACAATCACGTTATATGGCATTTATTTGTTTTAGCTGGTGCTATTTTCCATTTTTTTATGATACTGTTTTACGTCATTTAAATCCGTCTAGTTTTAATCGCAATACTTCACTTAATATTTCTTTTTAAAAGCTAAAGGAGTTATGCCTGTTTTAGATTTAAAAAATTTAGAAAAATAGGCATAGTCAGAAAACTCTAAAGTATTGGCAACTTGAGCCAAATTATTGTTAGAATGTACAATTAGTCGTTTGGCTTCTAGTAATATCCTATCAGAAATTAATTGACTAGTGGTTTTATTTAAAGTTTGTTTGACTACTCTGTTTAAATGTTTGGTTGTAATGTTTAATTTATCAGCATAAAAACTAGGTAGCTTTTCCGTGTAAAAATATTGATTAATCAAGATTTCTAGCTGCTCTAATATTTTAGAATAACTAGAGGTTATTAAGTTTTCAGGTTTTACATGTGCTGTATAAACCCTAGTTAAATCAATATAAATACTACTAATAATTGTGACAATCTTTAATTCTTTTAAAAGATTATTACTAGAATATTCTTTAAATAAATTATCAAATTTAGTCTTAATATTTACTATGTGATTATGGTCTAATTGAAGTATTGGAGGGTTTTGATATGAGTAATAAAACGGAAACGAATCCAATCCATGACTTAAAAAATTAAGATCATAAAAATCCTGTGTATGAAAAAAGATATAACCTTCCGGATTAGTGTCAAATCTCCAAGAGTGTGTTTGACCTGGTTTTAAAAAAAACACCTTACCAGGTGAAATGGTATAACTATTAAAATCAATTTCATGCGTTCCTGTGCCTTTAGTAAATAAGACACATAAATGAAAATTATGACTATGTGGTGTGGTAATCAAGTTTTTATTTATCTGTATATGATTAAAAAAATCATTGACATATACGTTTTTTAAGGTCTTATTTTCCTTAAACTGATTTATTTTTAATACAGGTATTTTCATATAAAATGTCTTAAAATTACAAAAACTAGCGTTATTATTATAATTTCAAATATATCATATATACTTAGTTTTGCAATATTAATATTACAATTTTATGAGTATGGTTTTAAATGTTATACAATGCAAATGTCCTAATTGTAAAAAAGGAAAAATGTTTAGCAATCGTGGTAATATATTATTGTTCAAAATACCCGAAATGAAAACAAAGTGTGAGGTGTGTGATTTTAAGTTTGAAAAAGAGCCAGGTTTCTTTTTTGGAGCTATGTTTGTTAGTTACGCACTTGCTGTAGGACAAATGATTATAAGTTTGGTAATATTCTGGCAAATAATAGACTTTTCGCCATTAAAAGTCTTTTTAATAATAGCGCTAATCGCGTTGTTTTTAAGCACCTTAAATTATAAAATAGCACGATCTATTTGGGTTCATTTATTTTATATAAAACCTTTAAAAAGTACAATTAACAAGTTAGACTAACCTTCAATAACGTCTTTATATTCTTCAAAAAAAGCTTCTAAAAGGGTCATATGTGTATTAAAAAACACCATAACTTCCTGCCATGTATTTTTATTATGGATAGATACTTTGTGACCTAAAGGCACATAAATACGTGATATTTCTTTACCATTATCTAATAAAAATTCTTCATCATATATAGCCTCAGGTAAGTAATCCTCTATTAAAATAGATTTTAAAGCCACTAATTTTTCCCAGTAGTTAATTCGGTTTTCTAGGTCGTCTTCTAAGTCAAGCGCTATCAAGGCTTTTTTATTATCAAAATAAAATTTTAAGCTTAAGCCTTTTAGTTTAGTGTTATATAATATCCATTTTCTGGGAAATGACTTACCAAAACTGGTCCAAAATAGTTCTTTAATTTGTCTGGATTCTTCTTTAGAAAACATAATTTTAATACTGTATTGGATGAAATCTTTATTGTTATGATTTCAAATTCTTAAATCAAGAAATTACTAAAACATTAAATTAAATAGGCAATTACAATACCCAAAACAATGGTACTTAGTTTTGCTAAATTAAATTTATGACCTTCGCTACTTTCAAATAAAATGGTAGTACTAATATGTAAAAATATACCAATAACTAAGGCAGAAACTTCGTAATAATAGTTTTCAAAAAACTGAAATTGTGTTGATAAAAACACACCTAAAGGCGTCATTAATGCAAACAATAGTAAAAATAAAACAATTTTACTTTTGCTTAAATTAGACGCTAAGAAAAAAGTTGATAATATTATAGCAACAGGTAATTTATGGATGATTATACCATAAATTAAATGATCGTGTGCTTCAATTGGGATGCCTTCTAAAACACTATGGATACTTAAACTAATAAATAATAACCACGGAAATTCCACACTATTTTTATTAATATGTACATGACCATGTTCTGCACCTTTAGAGAAAAATTCTAAAATTATTTGCAACAAAATACCAATCATAATAAACAATCCAATAGGTTTGCCTTCACTATTATAGACTTCTGGTAAAAAATGAAATACAGTTATAGATAATAAAAAAGAACCACTAAAAGCAAGTAATAATTTAAGATTACGGTTATGTTTTGGTTTAAATACTAGCACGATTAAAAAACCTAAAACAACAGCGATAATTGGTAATAAAAAATTTTTCATGTCCTCAATTATTTAAAAATCATGATTAAACGTTCGGACGTTTTTTTATGAAATTTACTAAGCTTATAATCTCCAAAAACATCTAACAAATAGACTCCAGCTTGTTCAAATAAAGCTTCAAAATCTGCAAGGCTAAACGCTTTTACACGTTCCTGAAACTGGTAGTTTTCACCTTCAAAAGTAAAGCTAATGTCTTTAATTATGTAACCATGTTCCACACGTCTTTTTTGTAAAAAGTCAATCCCTTCAACCGTTTTAGTATTTTCAGGCACTAAGTTTTCTATAATGTATTCGGTATTCATAAAGTCAATAACACCAAAACCAAATGCGTTTAAATTAGCTTTAATCGCTTTTATCGTTGCTAAATTATCAGATTCGTTTTCAAAATATCCAAAACTGGTAAATAGGTTAAACACAGCATCAAAAGTTTCGCCAAAAGGCTGACACATATTATGTACTTTAAAGTGTAAGCTATCGTTTTCAAATTGTTTGGCGTAATTAATACTGTTTTCAGACAAATCTGCACCAACAACATCGTATCCAATGGAGTTTAAATACACTGCATGACGACCTTTTCCGCAAGCCAAATCTAAAATTTTCCCATGTTCCGGAACATTCAAATAATCCGTCAAATTAGACATAAAAGTCTCAGCTTCAGTATGATCTCTGTCTTTGTAAAGTATGTGGTAAAATGGACTATCAAACCAAGATGCGTACCATTTATTTTCGTTTTTATTCATATATTTTTTTTGGGGTTTAAACTTCCGCTTAAGCTCCAGTTTAACAGGCTCTCGCAACTCGCTCTCTGCGAGGAGCTCAAACAAATTGCTCCATCCTTAACCCAATTATTTATAAAGGTTATATTTCCGACAAAAATAGAGTATTTTTGCAAGGTAATAGACGAAAAGAATGGAAGAAAATTTCAATATGGTTGCCAAAACTTTATTTGGCTTTGAAGAGTTACTATCAAAAGAGCTTAGACAACTTGGCGCACAAAACATAAAAGTAGGTGTGCGTAACGTTAGTTTTTCTGGAGATAAAGGGTTTATGTACAAAGCAAATTTAGCGCTACGTACTGCTACTAAAATTTTAAAACCAATACATAGTTTTAAGATAAAAACAGAACAAGATTTATACGATCAAGTGTATAAAATGGATTGGACACCTTATTTAAAGCCTACTGGTACTTTAGCAGTGGATGCTACAATAAACTCTACCGTTTTTACACACTCGTTATACATTGCACAAAAAACTAAAGATGCTATTGTAGATAAGTTTAGAGACGAAACAGGTGAGCGTCCTAATGTGGATTTAAAATTTCCAGATGTCAAAATTAATGTCCATATAGATAGAGAACAATGTAATATCTCGTTAGATTCTTCTGGAGATTCCTTACACAAACGTGGTTACAAATTAGCAACTAACATTGCACCTATTAACGAAGTTTTAGCAGCAGGAATTATTATGTTATCAGGTTGGGATGGACAATCAGATTTAATAGATCCTATGTGTGGTAGTGGTACTATATTAGCAGAAGCAGCAATGATAGCTTGTAACATACCACCAAACTTAATGCGTAAAGAGTTTGCTTTTGAACGTTGGAATGATTGGGATGTTGATTTATTTGAAAAAATAGAAGAGTCTTTAATTAAAAAAACTAGAGATTTTCATCATAAAATAATTGGTTATGATAAGTCTCCAAGTGCTGTAGCTAAGGCTAAAGAAAACATTGCAAATGCACATTTAGAAGATTTTATAACCATACAACACGAGGACTTTTTTAAGACCCAAAGAGGAGGAGAGTCTAAACTACATATGGTCTTTAATCCACCTTATGGAGAACGTTTAGATATTGAAATGGAAAGTTTTTACAAAAACATTGGAGATACTTTAAAACAAAATTATCCTAATACCAATGCTTGGTTTATAACTTCAAATTTAGATGCTTTAAAGCATGTAGGTTTACGACCGTCTAGAAAAATCCATCTAATGAATGCGATGTTAGACTCGAGATTAGTTAAATACGAGATTTATGCTGGAAGTAAAAAAGGGAAGTACATGGATAAAGACTAATGAAAAATAAACTAACTAAAAATATCATATCTCTATTTAAGTTAGCAAGTATTATTAGTATCCCATTATTTGGACTGATTTTATTAGGGGTTTTTGTAATACCAGAAAGTCTTATTTATATAAAAGAAGTTATTGGATTTGGGTTTTTGACGCTTATCGTTTTTAGTATTACAGTTATATTTAGTAGTAATAAAGTTAGACAATTTTTAAGTCTAATTTTTTTAACGTTACTGTCGTTTTTAGTGTTTGTAAAGCTTAGTTTTTACCATAATTATGGTGTAAAAATTAGTGCTTCGGCACTTTTTGTAATTTTTGAAACAGATACGACTGAAAGTTCTGATTTTTTATCAAATTATTTTGATGGATTTGTTTTTGGTCTAGCCATTCTGTTTACTATAATATTGCCTGTATTTGCTAAATGGTTACTTGTTAAAACTAATATTTCTGGACGATTTAGATATATAAGTGTTTTAGCTATTAGTACTGTTGTCGCTTCTAGTTATGCTATAAACAAGCGTTTTGATGCTGAAAATATTGTTGTAACCAGTATTACAAGCTATTCTGAATTTATTAGTTTACGTAAAGATTTAAAAACAGATTTAGCTAAGCCTGTTTCTAACTATGTTAATGTGGCTAAAATTGACACAACTGCACAAACTCATGTTGTGATTATTGGAGAGGCTACTTCAAATTGGCATATGCAATTATATGGTTATAACCGACCAACCAACCCTAAATTATCTAAAATTAGAGAACAGCTAATTGTTTTTGATAGTGTTATTTCTCCTCATGTACATACTGTAATGTCTTTGGATAAGATATTGACGCTTTCTGATATGCATGCACCTAATAAAAAAAATAACACGTCTATTGTTCAATTGGCAAATGCTGCAGGATATGACACTTATTGGATTTCTAATCAAAGACCAGTTGGTTTGCATGAGCGTATCTCGTCAATTATTGCTAATGCAGCCAAGGAAAAATATTTTGTCGCTACGGATAATTCTGATGACATTATTTATGACGAAGCACTTTTACCAATATTAGATAAAGTATTAGAAAAGCCTAGTAAGCAAAAAATAATATTCCTGCATCTAATTGGTACGCATGGTCGTTATTCTAGTCGTTTTCCTGAATCTTATAATTATTTTAAGGATAATAGTTTAAATACAAAGTTTAAGCATGACCAAGCATTTAAATTGATTAATGAATATGATAATGCGATTAGATATAATGATAATGTAGTAAATTCAGTTATAGATAAAGTTAGGCAACAAAACACAAATAGTTTTGTTCTATATTTTTCTGATCATGGAGATGAGTTATTTGATACTATAGATTTTATTGGTCATAATGAATATCAAGCAACTAGGCCAATGTATGAGGTACCATTTATAGCATGGTTATCTGATGAATATAAATTAAACTTTAATCAAACCAAGCGCTATAACAACTTTACAAAGCGAGCCTATAATTTGGAAGATTTTATCTATAGCTTTGCTGATTTGGCTAAAATAAATTTTAAGCAAATGGATAGTGCTAAAAGTGTTTTTAGTGACCGTTTTTTTAGAAAACCTAGATTAATTAGGGATAATGAAGATTATGACTTAAGATTGAAGACGTTAGAAAATTAATTATTCTATTTCCTTTTCCTCATCTTTCTTTTTAACAGTTTTAGATTTATTTTTTTTAAATAAAGGTATTAAATAAGATACACTATAACCATATCCAACACCAATACGACCAGAGTCAAACGTTTTATTAAAACCTGGAACAAATAAATTTTCAAAACCAACAGGTTGATCTTGCGTTATCATACCTTTTAGTTGTGCGTTTATTCCAAAATATAAGTTATTTAAAACTTCTGCTTTAATACCAATAATCAACTCAATCCATAATGCAGACAGACCAGAATATTCCTCAGTTTCTGTGCTTGAAAATTGTGGTTGCCAATATTGATCTGTGTTATATATAGTATAGTTATTCCTAGTTTGACTAAAAGTGCTTGCGCCAAGTCTAAAACCAGTATAAATCATATTATCTAAACCATCCCAATTATTGTGCATATTATAATCAACACCTGCTTTAAAATAGCTTCCTTTGGCTGTAACGCTCAAATAGTCATTAGTCGTTATTTTTTCTTCTGTACCGATTTCTCCTGCCAAAAACCAATCTCTAGTAAGTCTGTAGTCCGCATTTAGTTCAAACCCAGAATACTCATCATCTAAAGCGGTTCTAATTAATTTACTAGCGTCAGTTCCTATTCTTAAACCGTATTTTAACTTGACTGTATCTTTTTTAGTAATAAGATCTTCCTCTTGTGCTTGTAGTGAGAAACATAAGCACAATAATAGACTAATGGTTAAAGTAATAGTGTGTTGTTGTTTCATCTTCAATTGTTAAATTATCATTTTCTGGTTGTGCTAGTATGATCCAATTACCATCCGTTCCACCATCTATAGCTACTATGACGTTATTAAATATGGTTTTGTAACCACATGCTCTAGAGACGTAAACATCTTCAGTTTCATAAGTTATTGTAACGGTATCACTATTACCAGATGTCACAATACCATCCGTATCTAAAACAGTGTCACTAATTAAAGTAAAGGTTGTGCTATTTTGGTCAGTTCTTAGCGGTAAAATTAATTCATCTACATCAACAACACTATAACCTGGTAACACATTGTCGTTATCTAAACCAATAACGTATAAATCATTTACAGTTTTTGGGTTTTCTGGCAAAGCATTATTAAAAAAGCCAATAACTAAGCTAGGTGTTGTAGGTGTGGTTTCTGGACACAAATCGTCACGTTCGCAAGTCAAAAGACTAATGCAACAAAGTGTAAGTAGAATTAATTTTATTTTTTTCATAAACTTAAAAAGCTATTTCTTTTCTAAAAGTACAATATTTTCAACATGATGTGTTTGCGGAAACATATCTACTGCTTGCACTTTAGTTATAACGTATTGCGCTTTCATTAAAGCTAAATCTCTGGCTTGTGTAGCACTATTACAGCTTACGTAAACTACCTTTTTAGGAGCTATGTTTAATATTTGCTGTACAACATCTTTATGCATACCATCTCTAGGTGGATCTGTTATAATTACGTCAGGTTGACCATGAGTATTAATAAACTCTTGATTAAATACGTTTTTCATGTCTCCTACAAAAAACTCGCAATTAGTAATATTATTGCGTTCAGCATTTTCTTTTGCAGCACTAATAGCATCTGGAACAGCCTCGACACCAACTACTTTTTTAGCTTTTTTAGACACAAATTGTGCAATGGTACCTGTACCAGTATATAAATCGTAAACAAGCTCGTCGCCTTTTAAATCGGCAAAATCACGTGTTAATTTATATAGCTCAAAAGCCTGATTAGAGTTAGTTTGGTAAAACGATTTAGCATTAATTTTAAAAGTTAAACCTTCCATTTCTTCAAAAATATGATCTTCACCTTTATAACAAATCACATCTTGATCGTAAATAGTATCATTAGCTTTTTCGTTAATAATATATTGTAATGAAGTAATTTCTGGGAATGTTTCAGCAACATAATCTAATAATAGTTCACGTTTAGCTTTATCTTCTTTAAAAAACTGAATGACAACCATTATATCACTAGTTGATGATGTGCGTATCATCATAGTACGTAGTAATCCTGTTTGATTTCTTGTATTAAAAAACTCCAGATTATTTTTTATTGCAAAATCTTTAACAGCATTTCTAATCGCATTAGAAGGATCGGCTTGTAAATGACACTTTTTAATGTCCAAAATTTTGTCCCACATTCCTGGAATATGAAAACCTAAGGCATTTCTGTCTCCTAAGTCTTGATCAGATTGGACCTCTTCTAAGGTTAACCATCTAGAATCACTAAAAGAAAATTCCATTTTGTTTCTGTAAAAATATTGTTCTGCAGAACCTAAAATAGGTGTTACTTCAGGTAAATCTAAGTGACCAATCCTTGTTAAGTTATTGGTAACTTCCTTTTGTTTGTAAAATAATTGGTGCTCATAACCCATATCTTGCCACTTACAACCACCACAAACACCAAAATGTTGGCACTCTGGAGTAGTACGTTTATCACTAAGTTTATGAAACACGGTAGCCTTACCTTCAAAATAAGCCTTACGTTTTTTAAAAGTTTGTACATCTACAATATCTCCTGGTACTGCATTTGGTAAAAATATAACACGTCCATCAGGTGCTTTAGCTACAGTTTTACCTTTTGCAGCTGCATCTATAACCTCGACATTTGTAAATATTTGTTTTCTTGTATTTTTTCTAGCCATGTGGCAAAAGTACTTTCTTTTTTATTAGTAAAAAACTACACACAATAATTTTAATTAGCAAGTTATATTTATTAATTTGCAACTTCTTAGGGATGATTTCTCTCCCACGCTGAATTTTCGAGCTTTCGAAAGGATAAAGGTACAGAAGGAATGGCTACTTTATAACTTTTTAAATAATAAAAAAAATGGCTGTTTTAAACCAATTAACGTCGCAAGAAGCGATGGACTTAGAAAACAAATACGGAGCACACAATTACCATCCACTACCTGTCGTGTTAAGCAAAGGGGAAGGTGTATATGTTTGGGACGTAGAAGGAAAAAAATATTATGATTTTTTATCAGCATACTCTGCTGTTAATCAAGGACATTGTCATCCTAAAATTGTAGGAGCAATGGTTAAACAAGCACAAACATTGACGTTAACGTCGCGTGCTTTTTATAATGACATGTTAGGTAAATTTGAAAAATTTGCTACTGAAACGTTTAACTACGATAAGTTATTACCAATGAATACAGGAGCTGAAGCGGTTGAGACTGCTTTAAAACTATGTAGAAAATGGGCTTATGAAGTTAAAGGAATAGATGAAAACGAAGCAGAAATTGTTGTTTGCGAAAACAACTTTCATGGTCGTACGACTACAATTATATCGTTTTCTAACGATCCTGTAGCACGTAAAAACTTTGGACCTTATACTAATGGATTTATTAAAATTGAATACGATAATCTTCAAGCTTTAGAAGAAGTATTAACTAATAACAAAAATGTTGCTGGATTTTTAGTAGAACCTATCCAAGGTGAAGCTGGAGTTTATGTGCCAAGTGAAGGCTATTTAGCAAAAGCAAAAGCATTATGTGAAAAGCATAACGTTTTATTTATTGCAGACGAAGTGCAAACAGGTATTGCTAGAACAGGACGCTTATTAGCAACTTGTGGTAATTGTACTTGTGCAGACAAACATTGTTCTGGTACTCCAGAAGTTAAAGCTGATATTTTAATTTTAGGTAAAGCGTTATCAGGTGGTGCATATCCTGTAAGTGCTGTATTAGCTAATGATAATGTAATGAATGTTATTAAACCTGGTAATCATGGTAGTACTTTTGGTGGTAATCCTGTAGCAGCAGCAATTGGTACTGCAGCTTTAGAGGTTATTAAGGATGAAAAGTTAGCACAAAACGCTTTTGATTTAGGAGAAATATTTAGAGCTGAATTATCTAAATTTATCGAGACTTCAAATATTGTAAAATCGGTTAGAGGTAAAGGGTTGCTTAATGCTATTTTAATTAATGATACAGAAGATAGTGACACTGCATGGAACATTTGTATTGCTTTACGTGATAATGGTTTATTAGCTAAACCAACACACGGAAACATTATTAGATTTGCACCACCTTTAGTAATGACTAAAGCGCAATTATTGGATTGTGTTAGTATTATTACAAGTACTTTAAAACAATTTGAAAAGTAATTTAATACGATTTTAAATAAAAAAAAGACTGTCATTGACAGTCTTTTTTGTTTAGTATAATATTTTTAATCTATTTATTAGAGATGATTACTTTTTTACTAATAGTACTTCCATCTTTAGTTTCAATTTTAGTAACATAAACACCATCGCTTAAGTTTTTGGTCGAAAAAGTAACTCTTGTTTTGTTTTCCATATCTGATTTATAAAAAATCTGTTTACCTGTAATATCAAAAAGTTTGACTGATTTTAATGCAATAGTATTTGGGTTTTTAATAATTAGCTGGTTTAAATTATTTTCTTGAAGAATTATAAATGAAGCCTCAGTAAATTCATGATTTGATAACGAGATTGCTTTTTGAAAAGCAATCTCAAAACGATTATTATATTCTCCTGCTGGTAAGTTTACTTCAAAGTCTTGTTCTTTTAAATTAACGTACACGTTTTCTAATATATCGTGTATGTAAATAGGTTGAGCGCTTTCAAAATTTTGAACATCAAAAATTCTGAACCTTATTAATTGTTGATTGTTTAATTTAAGACTTAAAGGAATTGTTAAATCAACTTCAAAGTTATCTGCTTTAATATTGTAAGCTTCGTTATTTTGTACCCAATTGGCATCAGTATTTAGAGTAGAAAACACTTTGCTTTCTAAACCATAATCAAAATTTGTTGTAGCAGTTTCGTGAAAATTATGTAATAATTGCCTAGTATAAAGATTGTTAAAATCAATATTTAATCTAAACCTTTTATAGTCTGAAGGTAATATTTGCAATCCATTATTATCGTATTGGATTTCATATACTTGATCGTCATGATTTGTTTGGTTTTGGACTGAGGTTCTATAAAACTCACTATTGGTTCCAGATTCTCTATAAAAAACACGATGACTATCAGAGGTTAAAAGAGATCCTGTAGCAGCACCTTTTACCATAAAACCTTGTCCAATTGGTATATAGCGTCTGACTTGTTTTCCTGATGTTGACGAAGTACCTGTAGTATTTAATGTTCCGTCAGAATTGTAAGCATTAAAGGTTGGAGGTACATAAGATCCAACAGTTCCGGAAGCGGTAATAGTAAACGACCCATAACCACCTCTGTAAGCTTCTAAAATATGAGAGCTTATCGTTTGGTCTTGTTCCCAAAAATATAGCGTACCAGAGTCTAATAAAGGTACATTGTTTGGATCATGTATAAAAGCACGCGCATCTAAAGCAGAAGGATATGGGTTACCTATTAAGGTTTCTTGTCCTAAAACAACAGCTGTATTAATTTCTCCCTCGTTAGGTTTACCTCTAAAATCGTATAATTGTCCAGACGCAGCACTAGAGCCAATAGTTCCTTTCATGGAGAAACCATATCCAGCATCTACAGTTCCTGATTGACCTACAAAATCCCAATCGCTATAAGTTGCTCCAGGATTATATTTCCATAGCCAATAACTTTCAATATTTAAGGGACTGCTTGTACCATTGTAACCTGAAGTACTGTAACCAGCTAAATTGCTAGTGGTTAAATCAACTACGTCAAAAATATTTTGATTAGGTATAAAAGGCGAATTTCCAACAGTATTTGTAGTTACATTTCCAACAGGAGAAGACCAATAATTATATGCGTAATTATTTACAGTACCTTCTTGGTAGACACTAAGTCTCCCTAAACCAGAATTACCTGTATTACCAGCACCTTGTATGATTTGGGCTTCATTACGTAGGTATAAGTTGGTATTTGCTTCTTTTAAATTAATATCATCCGCCACGTAAATGACTACGTCGTTTCCAAAAATATAGGCATCGTTTCTAACCGTTATCTGTGCAGAGGATTGTTGGCAAATTAAAATTAGTATTAATAGGTAGAAAGTAGGTTTCATATTCTATTTTTTTACAAAGCTAAAAAATTTAGTTAACCATTGTGATGAAATAGATTAATTTAACATTGTTAGTGGTTTATTATCAGCACTTTAGTGTTTCTGTTTTTTTATTTTTAGATATAAATAATTTAGCTAGTATTTAATAGTTTTTTTATTGGACAATAAATAAAAGATTAAATTTGCGACATAAAAACTGAATACCTAAACTATGTTAAAATCACCTAAATTATATTACCTGTTTATTGTAATTGGTGCTGTAATTGCTATATATGCTAATGCTAACGAACAGCAAAATGTACTGGTTTTAATATTTGGAATCATGGTTTTAATGTTTGGACTATTTAAAGTCCAATCAACTATACCTAGTAAAAAAGAAAAAGAATCGTTTGTTGAATCTGAAATTATTGATGAAGAGGAATGAAATTTGAAATTGGAGATACGGTAGATGTTTTGGATGATGTATTATCTGGAATAGTAACTTTTATTAAAGGAGATGTTATAACTATTGAAACTGATGAAGGGTTTGATTTAGATTTTAACGCTACAGAATTAGTTAAAACAAAGTCATCAACTTTAAAAGATAATGTTTTTGACTCTGCATCATTATCTGATGTTTTATCTGAAAAAACAGAAAAAAAACGTCGTACAACAACAAAGGTCAAGGCTAAAGAGCGTTATCAGCCTACCATGGAAGTAGATTTGCATTTGCATCATTTGGTGGATAATGAAAGAGGCATGACTAGCTACGACAAACTGTCAATACAGTTAGATACTGCAAGACAACAATTAGAATTTGCGATAAGAAAACGCATCCAAAAAATTGTATTTATTCATGGTGTTGGAGAAGGTGTTTTAAAAATGGAATTAGAAACCCTATTTAGCAGATACGATAACGTAAAATACTACGAAGCCGATTATAAAAAGTATGGTTTAGGCGCAACAGAAGTATATATCTTACAAAACCCAAATACAAATTAAATAAATGGTGGTGTTAAGGTTCTTGTAGTTGATAAAGAAGCGTCCTCTAAAGTTCCAAAAACAGTTTCTTCATATAATATTGTAGGAAACTCAACACCTTCTAAAATTAAAGTTACAGTAAACGTTTGTGTTATTGTATGACTTCTAAATGCAGTCGGTGGATTGTTGTTAGTGTAATCAGGATTTAAATAATCTGCAACTGTGCTACTACCTGAGACATCATTAGTTGGATTATTATCAAAAGAATTAATTTCTTCGTTTCTAGTTGGTACACCATCACCATCATCATCGTTATCTAAATAGTTAGGGATATTATCTCCATTAGGTAAATCTAAATCCGTATTGGTTGCGTTTAAATTTAGTTCGGCTAACGTCATACCTTCAACATAATTAACCCCTTCGCTAATTGTTAGGACGTTGTCACCATCATCATCTGCATCTAAAAAGTTAGGTAAACCATCACCATCTGTATCATCATCATAAAGGTTTCCGTTTCCATTTAAATCTTCTAATGCTGCAGGAATACCATCATTATCATCCTCTAATAACTCCATTGTAAAATAAGCACTACCACTACTAGCTGTAAACTCTTCAGTTATTTGTATCCCGCTTGGTGGTACATCATTGCAAAAAAAGTTAGAAGGATTACTGGTGTAACTTCTAAATTTAAACAAATTAGCGATGCTAAAATCAGTAGTTTGTTCAGCTACTAAATTAAGTAACAAAGCATTGTCTGGATCGGCTTCGGTTTCAATTAAATCTGCAATTGTAAAACCTGGTTCTGTAAGTTGTATGGATAAGGTTTCGTTAGGATCCGTTTTTACTTTGTAAAGTACCAAATCACCACACGTTTGAAAGGTGTCTCCAAATTCTAACTCAGTAGTTATGATATCTCCATCATCACAAGATAAAAAGCTTAAAAACAAGGTAAATAAAACAGAAATTTTACGCATTATAATTTAATTTTAAAAGACAAAAATAATAGAATTGTCAAACTTATAACGCTGCTTAAGGCAATTAATTTTATTTAAACTATTTTTGTGCCCATTAATAGCAAAATTCTCAATGAAACCAGTATATTTTGATAGTGCTGCCACAACGCAGTTAAGACCAGAAATAATAGAAAAAATGACGCAAGTCATGCAACAATGTTATGGTAATGCTTCCTCGACACATAGTTTTGGACGTTCTGCTAAAGCAATGATTGAGCAAGCTAGAAAGACGGTTGCAAAATATTTAAATGTGTCTGCATCAGAGATTGTCTTTACATCTGGAGGTACAGAAGCAGATAATCTAGCCTTATTAAGTGCTGTTAGAGATTTAGGTGTTAAAAAAATTATTACTTCAAGGATTGAACATCACGCAGTGTTGTACACAGTACAACAATTGGAAAAAGAATATGGGATTAGTGTTGATTATGTAGATTTAGATAACGCTGGTCATGTGGATTATAACCATTTAGAAACTTTATTACAATCTTCTCAAAAGACATTAGTTAGTCTTATGCACGTTAATAACGAGGTTGGTAATATACTAGATATTGCCAAAGTTAGTAAATTATGTAAAGCTAATAATGCCATGTTCCATAGTGACACTGTACAATCTGTGGGTCATTACAAGTTAGATTTGCAAGAGTTAGCAATAGATTTTATGGCTGTTAGTGGACATAAGTTTCATGGACCTAAAGGTGTTGGTTTTGCATTTATTAGAAAAAACTCTGGATTAAAACCTTTAATTTTTGGAGGAGAGCAGGAACGTGGATATCGTGCAGGTACAGAAGCAGTACACAATATTGTTGGTTTAGAAGAAGCTTTAAAATTGTCTTATGAGAATTTAGAAGAAGAAAGAGCCTACATTACTGACCTTAAAAAATACTTTATTGAAAAATTAGTTTTAAACTTTTCTGGAGTATCATTTAACGGAAGCTGTGCAGATTTTGATAAAAGTACCTACACAGTCTTAAACGTATGTTTGCCAATAGCGCCAGAAAAAGGACCAATATTATTGTTTCAACTAGATTTAAAAGGTATTGCTTGTTCTAAAGGTAGTGCTTGTCAAAGTGGAAGTGCACAAGGTAGTCATGTGTTATCACAAATTTTAAGTGATGAAGATATGCAAAAACCTTCAATAAGATTCTCGTTTAGTAAATACAATACAAAGGAAGAAATAGATTATGTTATTGAGGTGTTAAAAGAATTTATTTAAGAATTTTTATATTGTACTTTTACAATTCAAAAAAATAATTGCTAAACTACTCAACATATTTACATTCTCATTCTAGTGAATGGGTAACTTTTGTTCATGGAGCAGGAGGAAGCAGCTCTATATGGTATAAGCAAATACGAGATTTTAAAGCCGAATTTAACGTGCTTATCCTAGATTTACGAGGTCATGGTAATAGTAAGCCTAAGTTAAAAGATGCATTTAATACTAAATATACTTTTGATTCTATTACTAATGATATTGTCGAAGTTATAGATTTTTTAAAAATTGAAAGCTCGCATTTTGTTGGTATATCCTTAGGTACTATATTAATTAGGAATATTGCCGAAAAACATCCTGCTAGAGTTAAAAGTATGATTATGGGAGGTGCCATAATGAAACTTGATTTTAGATCTCAAATACTAATAAAAGTAGGTGTTATCTTTAAAAGTGTAGTGCCATATATGTACTTATATAGACTCTTTGCTTTTATTATTATGCCTAGAAAAAATCATAAAAAGTCAAGATTACTTTTTGTTAACGAAGCTAAAAAGCTTTATCAAAAGGAATTTGTAAGGTGGTTTAAATTAACCTCTGAGTTAAATCCATTATTGCGCTTTTTTAGAGCAAAGGATATTAAAATACCAACGCTTTATGTTATGGGAGCAGAGGATCATTTGTTTTTACCTTCAATAAAAAATATTGTAAGTCAACATTCGACTTCCATATTATATGTAGTAGAAAAATGTGGTCATGTGGTAAATGTCGAGCAACCTTTACTATTTAATAAAACAAGTTTAGATTTTATTAAAAATAGGGTAGAAGCTATTTAGTTGTTTGTAAGTTTCATTTTTAACAAGTATCGTTAATACTTCTGTTTAATTTTACCCAAATAATAAGCTATGCATATAGCGACCAGGCATAAACGTAAACGTTCCGGCAATAAGTATTGCACCAATATACAAACCTATCATTTTAAATTTATGACGTTTAACCTCTCCTTTTTTAATGGCTATATAGGCTGTTGGTACAGTGTAAATTGTTAAAAAACTAAACAGGTGTATCCATCCAAAATGGTTTAAAAATCTTGAACCAACAAAAGCAGGCATAAACAAAGTTATAATAGCTGTAATTAGCATTAGTAGCATGTAGATTCTGCCTATTATTTTATGAGTGTTAGTTCCTTTTTTAAAAATAAAACTAACTGTTCCTAAAACAAAAGCAGGAAGTATAGTTGCTAAATGAAGGTACATTAAAGTAGTGTAAGACATGGTTTTTGGTTTTGTATATCTCAAATGTACTACCAATACTATTTGTAGAATAATAGTACTTACTCAATTGTAACTTTTTAAGGCTAGACTGTAATTTGTTATTTAAAACTAATACTATCTAATATTAGCAACGCACTGTTTAGATGTTTTTTAAAGCTTTTATCTAATGCAGAATATTTATATTGATAATAGTGTCCATTATTTTGAAAATACATAACAATGACTTGATGTGTTTCAGTTTCAAATTCATGGATATATACCGTTCCTAAGTGATTGTTTACTTCTTTTAATGACGCATTATAAATTGATACCACATCTTTATATTGTTTAATTTGATTATCAACAAACGTATTAAATGGTAAAGCTTTTGTATTTATGTTATGTTGAAAAACAGACACAATGGTTTTAAAATGATTGTCATTTGGTTGTATTGGTGTATAACCAACATAACCATGATGAAACACCTCGAACCAATCATGAGGTTTAGTAATCGTAAAGTTTTGATTAGCTTTAAACGCTTCAATTTTGGATAGATTAGTAGAGCTTGTTTCGTGATTATTGCTTTGACCAGAAACTTCTTTAGCTACATCATAAACCATTTCTGGGTAGTATTCACCATAGTTAACTATATATCTACCGTCAGATTTAATGATGACAAAACTACCAAATGGAATTTGATATTTAAAAAACAGATTTTTAAAAACAGAAGCGTCGTCTTTAATCCAATTTATATTTTTTTTATTGCGGTATTTTATGTTTTTATCATCTTTAAAGACCCAAAATTGATTGCAATCGATAATTGTATTAAGTTGTTTTTGATAATCAGTTTTGTATATATAAGCTGTGCTTTCGCTACTTAAATCTTTATTTGGAGCATCACCAGAGTTATAATTTATAACAATATAATCTTTAAAGGTATTTTGGGTTTTTGAGATTTTGTTAATATAGTTTTTAACTGAGTCTAGTTGGTGTTTTTTAAATATACCATAACGTCTTGCAGGATGTATCATCTTATAAAAAATACTATCGCTTTCAAAATTTAATTCAAAATTCCTGTTTCCTTTATTTGAATTATATAATAGACTATCAAATTTTGATGGTTCTATTTTCTGTTTAAAGTCATAAGTGTAATGTTCTACTTTTTTAATGTCTTTTTTTATTTCTTCAGCGATTTGATAAACCATATCTTTATTATGCTCTCCATGTAATGATATAAAAGTTCCATCCGATTTAATAATCACAAAACTTCCGTAGGGAATTTGGTAATAAAAAAACAAGTTTTTAATAACACCTAAATCATCTTTTATCCAGAGTTTTTTATCTTCATAATATTTAATATCTTTTTTTTCCTTATAAATAGAAAACTGATTACAATTTAAAAGTTTTTTGATTTTTTTGATATACCCTTTATCTACGACATAACTTTTAGTGTCAGAATTAAACGATTCATAAGGCTCGTTTCCAGAAAAGTAGTTAATAACAATATAATCTTTAAAGACGTTTTTTTTATTGGTTAGATAGTTTAAATACCCTTTTAAGGAATCTAAAACTATGGGATCTAATACATCAAATTGTTTTCTTGGATGAAACATTTTAATAATAGTACTATCATTTTTTCTTATTTCAACAATATTCTGATATGTGTCATATGTAGAATATATATTTTTAAACTCCTCTTTTGTTACTTCCTTTTTTAAATTAAATGTATAGTAATGTGTGTTTTTATCCTGAGCTAGACTGTAACTAGCGACTAGTAGTGATAAAAATAGTAATATGGTTTTCATGGTATTTAATTTTAATTACTTTTTAAAACGGTTTCACTCTGTTCTTTTAAAATAAACGTGTCACCATTAAACTTAAATAGGCAATAACATTCTTTTTCTAAGGTACTATCATCCTCAAAATTTGCAAGATTTTCATCAGCGTTTTGTTCGCAAAAACATTCAGGACCACTTAAATCATCTGTTTGATAATTTACTGTTATGGTTTGATTGTTATTGTCATAATCTAGTATAGTATCGTACGATCTAGAATCTGTTGTGTATTCAAAATCTACTGTAAACACATCGTTTTCATGATGTAAAAGTGTTATGTAATTATAAAAACACATGCCACAGGTTTTGACGCTTCCTTGTAACAAATATTTTACCTGAGTGTTAGTGGTTAGTGTTTTAATACTATCATAGCCATCAGGTTTAAATAGTCCAACATCACCTTCGTCTGTGTAAGTATCGTAAACTTTTTGGTATTCGGTGTTTTGTTTATAATAAATAACAGATATTCTGGATTGATAAGAGCCTCCAGATTTGGCATATAACACTAGGTTGTGAAGCTTGTTATCGTCACTTCTTAGGTAACTAATGTTGTTATATAATTTGTCTGTTAAATCAAAATCTTCAGTGGATTTCAAAATAAAAATAACATTAATTAAGGTTAAGATTTTATGCTGAATGGTTTCAATAGCAGCATAAGCTTGCAAGGAATCGTTTATAGCATCATCTGTGTTTTTAAATGACTTAATATCAGTTTTGGATAGTTTTAAATCTTTAAATGAATACAAATCGCCTTGAGGCGAAAGGGTTTCATAAATTTTTAATTGCTCATTTAATTGGTCAATTGTTTGCTGTGCTAATTTGTTTTGAGACATACAAAATGAGCTACAAAGCCAAATGATTAAAACGAAGCAACCTTTCATTTTAAAAACGCATCGTGGTTCTT
This sequence comes from Olleya marilimosa CAM030, assembly GCF_000518485.1. Taxonomy (GTDB): domain Bacteria; phylum Bacteroidota; class Bacteroidia; order Flavobacteriales; family Flavobacteriaceae; genus Olleya; species Olleya marilimosa. The sequence continues at coordinate 258,054 of NZ_JADR01000006.1, forward strand.
ACATTAAAAACACGTGGTGTTAAATAGTTTGGTATAGCGTATTGACGTTTGCTATACACATCTCTTACCCAAGTATTAGTAATTGAGTTTTGTACATTAAACACATTAAAAATCTCAAATCCAAATGACAAATCTTTAAATGGTTTTTTCCAACCACTATCAAATTGCTTGTCTTTATCTACTAACACAAACTGAAATCCAATATCTGCACGTTTGTAATCTGGTAGTCTTGTTTGGAATACATAAGGATCTGCATAACTTGGCGATCCACCTGGTAATCCTGTATTGTACACTAAGTTTAAATACATTTTCATGCTTGGTATGTTTGGTACATAATCCTGAAACAATGCAGCAAATTTAAGACGCTGATCTGTTGGTCTAGCAATATAGCCTCTGTCGTTAATGTTCTCTTCCGTTTTAAGATATCCAAAGCTAAACCAGCTTTCTGTACCAGGAACAAACTCGCCATTTAGTCTTAAATCTAAACCATAAGCATAAGCTTGAGCATTATTAGTAGCACGATATCTTATACGTACGTTTTCTAATGTATAAGGGTTAACATCTGTAAGTTTTTTATAATATGCTTCGCTAGTTAATTTAAATGGTCTGTCCCACATTTTAAAACTATAATCGTTACCTAATACTAAATGTATAGATTTTTGAGCTTTAACGTTAGGTTGTACCACTCCGTTTTGATCACGTAACTCTCTGTAAAATGGTGGTTGGTAATATAGTCCACCACTTAATCTAAATAGCATGTCTTTATCCCAATTTGGTTTTATTGCAAATTGCGCACGAGGACTAAAAACAGATTGTGATACGTCTTGATTGGTCCCTTGGTCGTTTACCGTCCAACTATGACTTCTAACACCTGCATTATACCAAACATCGTGCTCTCCAATGGTAGATCGTTTGCTCCATTGCACATATGCTTGTAATCTACTTATCGTAGTATTGTTTTGCGCTCTAACATTTTGGTAAGCTTCTAATGGACCTTCATATGGCGTGTAGGGTTGGTCATTAAAAGCGACAGAACTTGGTGGATTTATAGAAAATCCTGCCGAATCGATTACTTCCCATTCTACTAATCGATCTCTAATATCTTCGTTAGTATATTTAATCGAAAATTTAAATTCGTTTTCATTTTTAGTATAGGTTCCTTTAGCTTCAACATTAGTAATTAATGCATCTAAATCGTTACGACCATGATTTAATTGGCTACCTATGCCTTCAGCAAATTCTACTTCACCTAAATTTTCGTCACCAATATTACTATTAACTTCTCCTAAAGCATATTGCGCTAAAATGTCAAAATATTCTTCTTCAGTGGTATGATAGGTAGAGGTTACTATGGCTAAAGATAAATCATCATTTACATCGTAATTTGCACTTACAGCACCAAAAAGCGTTTGGTATCTGTCTTTTTCTTGTCCTTGATATTGTACAATTAAAGCTTGAGGATTATCTAACGTACCAAAATTAGTCTGACGTGTTAATGGTATGTAGTTGTATTTGTTAAGTGATGCATTACCCAAAAAACTAACTTCTAATTTGTCAGTAAATTGATAGGATAAATAACTTTGTACATCGGCAAAAGTAGGATTAAAATTGGTTTCGGTTTCTTTAGCATCCACTAATAAGCTGTTGTCTCTGTAGCGTAAACCTACAATGCTGGTAAATTTTGAATCTTGGCTAACGTTTTCTAAAGCGACACTTGCACCTAATAAACTAGCATCAATAGCTACTGTATTATCTGTTGGTTTACGATAGGTTATATCTAATACAGACGATAATTTATCACCATATTTAGCTTGAAAACCTCCAGCTGAAAAATCTACATTTTGTACTAAATCAGAGTTAACAAAACTTAAGCCTTCTTGTTGTCCAGATCTAATTAAAAAAGGTCTGTACACTTCAATTCCGTTTACATAAATTAAGTTTTCGTCATAATTACCACCTCTAACCGAGTATTGCGTGCTTAACTCGTTATTGCTACTAACACCAGGTAATGTTTTTAGCAAGTTTTCTATTCCAGCTTGTGCTCCAGGTATTTTTTTTAAGGTTGCAGGATCTATATTTACAATACCTTCAACATCTTTTCTTTTTCTACCACTAATAACAACGGTTTCAATTTGCTCAACATTTTCTTTTAAAACAGGATTAAACTCTAATGTTTCTCCGTTTTTTAAATTAAATGTGGCAATAATGTTTTTGTGTGACACATGAGAAAATATAATTTTCACATTGTTATTTGCAGGAATTTTTATTTCAAAAAAACCATTGTTGTTGGTTTGTACACCATTGTTATCGCTTTTTATATTAACAGCATCTATAGGCTGATTAAATTCGTTTAAAATAACCCCTTTTATAGTTCCTGTTTGTGCTAAACATAATATAGGAAATAAAAAAGCGAGTAATCTAATGGTATAGTTAGGTCTGTCCAAAGGTAGGTGTATTATTTTCTAAAAAAACTTGCTTCAAATGTAGTGCTATTTCCTACATTATCTGTTACAATAATTTTTAAATTGTTTTTAGTATCTGTAACGACTTTATCGTTAAAATCGTATGTCAAGGTTTTCTTTTTATAGTCATACTCCATTAAAATCCATTGTCCATTTAAGGTCGCTCTATAATTGGATATACCTGTGTGTTCGTCGTCAATTTTAACCTTTAAAAAACGATATTTACTTAACCATTGACCATCTTTAAAGCTTACAGGTGTTATTGTTGGATTAACAGTGTCTCTAGCTAAACAATAGGTGCCTAAATTTTTGGTTCTAGTAAAAAGGGTATTATCTTTTCTTTGGGTAGAGGAGTAGCTTAAAAAATTATTCCAACCAACTAATCGTGCAATGTAAACTTGTTTTAAATCTTCAGAATTGTAATGGCTTACATCGTAATTAATAGTAAAATATTTTTTAGAGGCTAAGTTGTTTTCATGCAGTTTTAAAGTATCTCCACTGACTTTAAAGTCAATAAAAAAATCGTCATAAAAAGTTTCTTTAGGAAATTCTACTTTTATGTTTTGATCTTCTAAAACCATAGCTTCGCTAGATTTTATGTAATAAGGAGATGTAAAGTTTGAAGCTACATCATTAGGTTGTTTTTCTACACCTTTTATGTTGATGTCAATATTAGTTTCGTTACCTTCAAAATCTGATATCTTAACTTTATAAACGTTTGAAACCGTATCGTAAATTACTAAATATCCATCGTCAATTTTTTCTTTATATAGACTTAACGGGTTATTAGTATCTAAATATAATTTTTGAAGTCGCTCTTTTTCATCTTTATAATGTTTATAATCTATTAGTCTGTTTAGGTGTTTTGTTTCGTCAAAAGAAAATTTTCTGAAATCAATAGTAAAGTTTTGAGCTCCATTATAAAAGGTTTCAATCTTATAAACTCCATTCTTATTAGCAGCTAAATCCTGTTGATCAATGGTGTTTATGGCAAAACCTATTTTTCCATAGGCAGTTAAATCTTCCACTTTATAATCACCATTTTGTTGCGGAATAACGCGTAGTTTTTGTTTTAAATTACTCCCATTGACATGCGATAACTCATTAATTGGGTAAGCGTATACACTTTTTACAATAGGTTTTTTAGTGTCCTTAACTTTTAAACCAAAAAGTAATGGATTAATTGGTCGTTCTTGGTTGTCTCTAATTTCAAAATGAAGATGTGGTCCACCAGATCCACCTGTATTTCCGGTATAAGCAAAGACTTCTCCTTTGGTAACGATTAAATCGTTAATGTCCGGAAATAACTCGATTTCAAAACTTTCCTTTTCATATTGATGTTTTTTTACATACGCTTCAACCTTGTCTGAAAACCGTTGTAAGTGACCGTGTACTGTGACATATCCATTAGGGTGAGTAATGTAAATAGCTTTACCATAGCCATAATGTGATATTTTAATTCTGCTAATATAACCGCTAGCAGTTGCATAAACACTTAAGCCTTCTCGCTGTTTAGTTTTGATATCTAATCCAGAGTGAAAATGATTACTTCTAAGCTCGGCAAATGTACCTGATAGGACCAATTCTATATCTAAAGGAGACCTGAAATAATCTTGTGGATAAATGTTTTGTGCATTAGAAAACGTTGTAAAAAAAACGAATAAAAAAAGGATGTGTCGCATAAAATAATGGTTACTGCTAAAATATAAATAAGGTTTTAATTACCAAAGTAAAATCAAAGACTAAGCCATATATTTGATAATGAGCTAAATTAAAGCATAATAAAAATTTATGAAAAATTAATTGCAAAGTGTTAAGGTTTGATTAACTTTGTAAGATAAGTATAGTATTAGTTAATGAGTAAGATTGAAACCATTGTTGATGCTCTAGAAAATAAAATTGGCAAAGTCCTAAAAAGACAGCAAGTTTTAAAACTAGAAAATTTAAGGCTTAAAGAAGCTTTAGAACAATCTCAATCTAAATTAGTTGCTAAGGATTTAGAATTAAAACATTGGCAAGAAAAGTATGACACTTTAAAAATGGCTAATACCATACTAGGCAGTGACAACGATAAACGAGAAACAAAGCTCAAAATAAACACATTAATTAGAGAGATTGACCATTGTATAAGCCAACTTTCTAGTTAATAATATATAGTTTTTATGGCAGACACGCTTAAAATAAAGTTATCTATTGCAAATAGAGTCTACCCATTAACTATTGCACCTAGTCAAGAAGAAGGACTGCGTTTAGCAGCAAAGAAGATTGAGGCTATGATTACTAAATTTGAGCAAAGCTACTCTGTACGTGACAAGCAAGATGTATTAGCTATGTGTGCTTTACAGTTTGCAAGTCAAGTAGAACAGACAGCATTAGATAAAAATCATGTGGAAGAGCATGTTCAGGACAAGTTAGAGGCTTTAAATGACATGTTACAATCGCATCTTAGTTTATAATACGTTCTTATAACATAACAATATTAGGTTACTGCCTACATTAATTATTTTTTTGATAAACTCAACGTTAATTCTTTAAAAAGGGTGAGTTTTAAGTTGTAAAAGCATGCTGCTAATAGTGATTTATCACTGTTTGGGCAGACCCTTGATCAGCTTGTTAACCCTAAACTTGTTTTTAAGGAGTTTATACAAAACTAAATTAGTGTAGGCTTTTTTTATATATATAAACAATCAAAAATGGATAATACAATTTTAATTATAGCAGGTATTGCTATTGGAGCCATAATAGGTTTTGTAATAGCTAAAGTGCTAGAAAAAAACAACGCCTCTAAACTTATTAAAGGCGCAAAAAAATCTGCTGCAAGCATATTAAAAGAAGCAAATGTAGAAGGAGAAGGCATTAAAAAAGATAAAATACTTCAGGCAAAAGAAAAGTTTTTAGAGTTAAAAGCAGAGCACGAAAAGGTGATTTTATCTCGTGACAAAAAAATGGCTGATACAGAAAAGCGTATCAGAGATAAAGAGTCTCAGGTATCTAGCGAGTTGTCTAAAAATAAAAAGCTAAATTCTGACATAGAAGAAAAAGTAAATGATTACAATCATAGACTTGATGTTTTAGAAAAGAAACAAGAAGAGTTAGATAGATTGCATAAAAGTCAAGTAGAGCAATTAGAAGTTATCTCTAGTTTATCTGCAGAAGAAGCTAAATCACAATTAGTAGAATCTTTAAAAGGTGAAGCTAAAAGTGAAGCCATGTCTTATATCCAAGATAAAATGGAAGAAGCTAAGTTAACCGCTCAGCAAGACGCTAAAAAAATTATTATCAACACTATACAACGTATTGGAACAGAAGAAGCAGTAGACAACTGTGTGTCTGTATTTAATATTGAAAGTGATGATGTTAAAGGACGTATTATTGGTCGTGAAGGACGTAATATTCGTGCAATAGAAGCAGCAACAGGAGTAGAGATAATTGTAGATGATACACCAGAAGCAATTATTTTATCATGTTTTGATTCGGTTAGAAGAGAAGTAGCACGTTTATCATTACACAAGTTAGTAACAGATGGTCGTATACATCCAGCACGTATTGAAGAGGTTGTTCAAAAAACAACGAAGCAAATAGAACAAGAAATTATTGAAGTAGGTAAACGTACAGTTATCGATTTAGGAATACACGGATTACATCCAGAATTAATTAAAATGGTAGGTCGTATGAAGTATCGTTCATCTTACGGTCAAAACCTATTACAACACTCGCGTGAAGTAGCTAAACTATGTGGTGTAATGGCTGCAGAGTTAGGTTTAAATCCTAAGTTAGCTAAACGTGCAGGATTATTACACGATATTGGTAAAGTACCAGATGCGGAAGCAGATATGGAAACACCACACGCTATTTTAGGGATGCAATGGGCTGAAAAGTATGGCGAAAAAGAAGAAGTATGTAATGCTATTGGAGCGCATCACGATGAAATAGAAATGAAATCATTATTATCTCCTATAATCCAAGTTTGTGATGCAATATCAGGAGCAAGACCGGGAGCTAGACGTCAAGTGTTAGATAGTTACATCCAACGTTTAAAAGATTTAGAAGAAATAGCATTTGGGTTTAATGGTGTTAAAAAAGCATATGCTATCCAAGCTGGTAGAGAGCTACGTGTTATTGTAGAAAGCGAGAAAGTAAGCGATCAAAATGCAGCAGATTTATCATTTAGCATTTCGCAAAAAATACAAACTGATATGACTTATCCAGGTCAAGTTAAAGTTACAGTAATTAGAGAAACTAGAGCAGTTAATATCGCTAAGTAGTTTTGGTATAAATTTTAAAAAAAATCCAGCTTATAGCTGGATTTTTTTTTGCTTTGGTATTGTTATATTAAATGTTGTACCAACTTCTTTTATGCTTTCTATTCCTATTGTACCTCCAAAAGCTTCTAACTGGCTTTTAATTAAATATAAGCCTACACCTTCAGCATCTTTATTGTTATGAAACGTTTTATATAATCCAAAAACGTCATTACCGTATTTATCTAGATCTAACCCCAAACCATTGTCAGTAATAATTAACTCTAAATTGTCTTTTGTGCAATTAGAAGATATTGTTATTTCTGGATTACGATCAGGATGTTTATACTTAATGGCATTAGTAATTAAATTGTGCATAATACTTTGAAAGTATGAGGAGCTAAAACAAATATGGCAATCATGCTCTACATTATTATACAGTATAGTGCTACTTTCTGCGATTAGATATGATAAATCGTTTATTGCTAAATTAACCTCGCGACCAACGGATATAACACTACCCTTAATATGCTTTTTAGATTGAACACTTACAATCTGACGTAGATTAAGTAAAGTTTTAGATAACGCTTTAGAAACAGTTCTTAAATGTCTAAACATTTCTTGTTTTTCAGCTTCAGAGTCTGCTTCGTCATGAAAAGTAATAATGCTTTCAAAATTGCTAGCGTATTCTTTTAAGTTATGAGATACAATATGCGCAAAACTTTGAAGTCTATTATTTTGTACAGTTATTAAATCTATAGATTTTTTTAAGGAGCGTTCCGTTTCTTTTTGTTTGGTTATGTCAGTATGTGTGCCAATTATTCTAATAGGTTTACCATGATCATTATACTCGATAATTTTACCTTTATCTAAAATCCATCTATAAGTATTGTCTTTATGTAATACTCTATGGACATTAATATATTCTGGATTATCACCATTAATATGATTGTTAAAGTCCTCGTAATAGTCATCAATGTCATCAGGATGTACTCTATTATCCCATTCTGAAGCATCAGAACTTATTTCGTCTTCATCAAAACCAATAATTTGCTTAGATTCTTTGGAATAAAACACTTGATTTGTTTTAGAATCCCAATCCCAAAGCCCTATTCCTGAGTTTTGTAAAGCAAATTTCCATTTCAACTCTTCAAAAGATGAATCATCATTTTTAGTAATATTATTAATCTTCATTGTAAGATATTATTTGGAGTGCAAACAAATATCTAAATTTATGATTGATTATAAGTTAGGAAGATTAAAAAAATAAAACTATCGATAAAGTGTTTTAAAACACGTTAAAATGCATTTTTTATCGATTAAAAACATGTTAAAAAGCATTTTTTATTGAAATAATTTATGAAGTAGGAATTGTTAATGTGAAAGTTGTTCCAACATTTACAGTGCTTTCTAAAGATATAGTACCTCCAAAAGCTTCAATTTGGTTTTTAACTAAGTATAGTCCAACACCTTCTGAATCATGATTTTTATGAAACGTTTTATATAATCCAAAGATATCTTTTCCAAACTTTTCTAAATCTATACCACAACCATTATCTACGATTTTAATTTCTACGTTATTATTAGCGCAAGTACTTACTATATGTATTTCTGGATCGCGATTGGGATGTTTGTATTTAATTGCATTTAAAACTAAATTTTGTATAATACTTTGAAAATATGAGGTATTAAAAAATAGATAGCAATCTTGTTGAGTATTATTATGTATTACTGCGTTATTCTCTGATGTATAGTAATCTAAATCATCTAAAATACGTTGTATTTCTTTTGAAATAAATAATTTATCAGTCGATGTTTTTTGTTTGGATTGTACTGTCACAATCTCATTTAAATTATTAATCGTATTGGATAGGGATTTAGATAGTTTGATTAGATAATCCATCATTTGGTCCTTTTCCGAGATAGTCTGTGCTTCTTGATAAAATTCTAACAAGCTTTCAAAGTTGCCTGCATGTTGTTTTAAATTATGCGTAACTATATGAGCAAAATTTTGCAATTTGCTATTTTGTTTTACTACTAAGTCTAGCGTTTGCTGTACTTTAAATTCGTTCTGTGCATATTCAGTAATGTCTACATGTGTGCCTATAAATCTAGAAGGTTCTCCAAATTTATTTTTTTCAATAATTTTTCCTCTATCTAAAACCCATCTATAAGAGCCATCTTTGTGTCTTACCCTATGTTTGTTTTCATAGACTGGTTTATATCCTTTAACGTGATCTTGAAAATCTTGAAAGTACTTTTCTTTATCATCAGGATGCACTCTGTCATTCCAATCATTTATATTTTTACCAAAAGACGAATCATCTTCAAAGCCTATAATTGCTCTGGATGGTTTGGAGAAAAATACTTGGTTGTTTGCTGCGCAAAAATCCCAAATACCAACTTTGGATATCTCTAAGGGAAGTTCCCAATTCTCGATATTAACTTGAGAACTATTTTGATTTATTCGAATACCTTTAAATAACTCTGACATAATGTAGTGTTTTTAAGCAAGTTAGTTTTTAGGGATTCAGTTAATATTTACATATCAACTAAACAAATATATAGTAAATTGACGATAAGAAACAAATTTATGGGATAAAAAGCGTTATTTTCTTGGGTGAAAATTATTTATAACAGTTGTTAAATGCGATCTATCTAAATGTGTATAAATTTCGGTGGTAGTTATACTTTCGTGTCCTAACATTAATTGGATTGCTCTTAAATCGGCTCCATTTTCAAGTAAATGGGTTGCAAAGGAATGTCTAAATGTATGCGGAGAAATAGTTTTGTCTAGCTTAATTTTTGTTGCAAGATCTTTTATTATTGTAAAGATCATGGCTCTAGTTAACTGTTTTCCTCTTCTATTTAAAAATAAAATATCTTGATGCTCTGGATGGATTTTTATATGATTTCTAATTTCGTTTTTATAAATTAAAACATATTTTTGAGTGTCTTCTAGTATGGGAACAAATCTTTGTTTGTCACCTTTACCTGTAATTTTTAAAAACCCTTCTTCAAAAAATAAATCCGATAGTTTTAAATTAGTTAGTTCGCTAACACGTAAACCACAGCTATATAAGACCTCTAATATAGCTTTATTGCGTTGACCTTGCGGATGTGTTAAATCAATTGCACTTATTAGATTATTAATATCATTTTCGCTTAAAGTATCAGGTAATTTACGTCCAATTCTTGGCGAGTCTATGGTGTCTAAGGGGTTGTCTTTTCTGTAATCTTCAAAAATTAAATAATTAAAAAAGCCTTTTAAACCAGAAATAAGTCTTGATTGGGATCTAGGATTTAAATTTTTGGCAGCCTCATAGATAAAGGCTTTTATAATAACATTATCTATAGTAATAGGTGAGTGGTTTAGTTTATTTGTCTCTAAATAAGTAATTAGTTTTTTGACATCTAATAAATAACTACTAACAGAATTAACAGAAAGTCCTCTTTCTATTTTTAAATACATGGAATAATCCTCTAATGCTTGGTGCCATTTCATAATGGTTTAAAGGTATTAATTTATTAATCATGCGCTATAAAAATATTATTTTATTGTAAATGACTGATTATTAAATATTAATAATTAGCGACTAATAATATTGTTTATAAAATTGTTAATAAAGTGATTTTAATGCTGTAATATGGCGTATTTATTTAACAATAATTAGCTTTTTTTATTAGGCTAATCTTTTTGTTAGCAAGGCTTAAGGCGAGTTTTATCAAAATAAAACGTTAAATTTTATTTTTAATGATTTGATTTATAAATAGTTGTTAATAACCCTATTTCTTTTATGTTATTTTTCTTGTTTAAACTCTTAATTGCTCCTAATTTTGTCTCCTCAAATAATTTAAAATTTAAATTTAATTATGAAAAAATTATTATTTACAGCTGCAATCGCAGTATTAGGATTTACAAGTGTTAACGCACAAGAAGAAATGACAACTGGTGGTTTTGCTAACGGAGACGTTTTCGTTTCTGGAGCTGTAGGTTTTGGAACTAGTTCTCAAGGAGATTTTAAAGAAAATCAATTTGAAATTTCACCTAAAGTTGGATTTTTTGTAAGTGATAACATCGCTGTTGGTGCTTCAGTAGGTTATACTTCTTTTACTGAAGAAGGACCAGCTTTTGATCCAACATCTTTAGAAACAGTAACTGCTGAAGACAAACTATCTGCATTAAGTGCTGGTGTTTTTGGTCGTTATTACACAACTCCTTCTAGTCAATTTTCTTTCTTCGGAGAGTTATCTGCAAACTTTGTAGCTACTAAATTTGACGAAGCTTTTGTTGAAGCAGATCAAAAAGCTGATGGCTTAAACTTTGGATTTACTCCAGGTGTTAGCTATTTTGTATCTAACTGTATCGCATTAGAAGCTTCAGTTGGTGTTTTAAACTACAGTACTAATAAAGCTGATGCAGAAGGTGCAGAAGCAAGAAACGATTTCAATATCGGATTAGACTTAAGTGATATCAACTTTGGTATCGTTTACAAATTCTAAGTTTTTTAAACTTTATTATAAAAAGACCGAAGCTTAATCGCTTCGGTTTTTTTATGCCATAACTTTTGTATTTTTACCTTATGAAAAAACTAATTATAATAAATGGACCTAATCTTAATCTATTAGGTAAACGCGAACCAAATATATATGGTAGTCTATCTTTTACCGAATTTTTGGATCAAATTCAATCTAAATATCCATCTGCAACTATACAGCATTTTCAATCTAATATTGAAGGTGAATTAATTGATAAGTTGCAAGAGGTTGGTTTTAGTTATGATGGCATCATTTTAAATGCAGCAGCTTACACCCATACTTCAATTGGTATTGGTGATGCTGTAAAAGCTATTGAGACTCCTGTGGTCGAAGTGCATATTTCTAACACCTTTGGTAGGGAAGAGTTTAGACATCAATCCTACGTGTCTCCAAATGCAAAAGGGATTATTCTTGGTTTTGGACTACAAAGTTATGAATTGGCCATTCAAAGTTTTTTATAATATAAAGCGCTTTAACAATTTAGGTTTTGCTTAACTTTTAAAAGCACAACTCTTAAAATAAATTTAATTTTTTAGTATAACACAAGGTTTCTATTAAAAACTGTTAAATACAAGCACATTGCTGTTAAACGTTGTTAATAGAACATCTGTACTTAGATTCAGTTCGTAATTTTGATGTATTAACCTAAAAAAATATACAAATGAAAAAATTAATTTTAAGTACAGCACTTTTTATTTCGGGATTAGCATTAGTAAATGCACAATCAGATTCTAAGGACGTTCAATTAGGTATAAAAGGTGGATTAAATTCATCTACAATTAGTGGAGATGATTTCGGTGATTTAGATTCTAGAACTAGTTTTAATGCTGGTTTAGTTGCAGAAATCCCATTAACTGAAAGATTATCATTTCAGCCTGAGGTGTTATACTCTGGACAAGGTTTTGATGTTAGAGAGATTGATCAAGACAACATTGTAGACACTGATGAAAATATCGAATATCAATTAGATTACATTCAAGTACCATTATTACTAAAAGCATATATTGTAAAAGGGCTTAGTGTAGAGGCTGGACCACAATTTGGATTTAAAATCCACGAAGAGTTTGATTACCAACCAAACAGTGATGGTGGAGATATCGAAATTGACTCTGATGACTCTTACGTAAAAGATTTTGACACAAGTATTGCTTTAGGAGCAGCCTATAAGTTTGACAATGGCTTTTTCTTAAGTGGACGTTATAACTTAGGTGTTACTGATATTTTTGAAGATGGTACACCATTTGAAGGTGTAGACGCAAAAAATAACGTTTGGCAATTTGGTATTGGATTTATGTTTTAATCCAATACAGCCTATATAAATAAAAAAAGTTCCAGATAATTCTGGAACTTTTTTTTTGTTTTATAGTGTTTAAAATAAATTTTAAAACTCTTATAAATGTATTACTTCGTCATAAGCATCTGCAACAGCTTCCATAACCGCTTCACTCATAGTTGGGTGTGGATGTACCGCTTTTAATACTTCATGTCCTGTAGTTTCTAATTTACGTCCTAAAACAGCTTCTGCAATCATATCAGTAACACCTGCACCAATCATATGGCAACCTAACCACTCACCATATTTAGCATCAAAAATGACTTTTACAAAACCATCTTTTGCTCCAGAAGCACTTGCTTTACCTGAAGCAGAGAAAGGGAATTTTCCAACCTTAATATCGTATCCTTGATCTTTAGCTTGTTTTTCAGTTAATCCAACGCTTGCAATTTCTGGACTTGCATAAGTACAACCAGGTATATTACCATAGTCTAATGCTTCTACATGCATACCAGCAATTTTTTCGACACATAAAATCCCTTCAGCAGAAGCAACATGTGCTAAAGCTTGACCAGGAGTTACATCACCAATTGCATAATATCCAGGAATGTTTGTTTGGTAGTAATCGTTTACTAAAATCTTATCTCTATCAACAGCAATACCAACGTCTTCTAATCCAATGTTTTCAATGTTAGTTTTAATACCAACAGCACTTAAAATAATGTCAGCTTCTAAAACCTGTTCTCCTTTAGCAGTTTTAACTGTTGCTTTAACACCTTCTCCAGACGTATCAACTTTAGTTACTTCTGCAGATGTCATGACGTTTATACCACTCTTTTTAAAAGACTTTTCTAATTGCTTAGACACGTCAATATCCTCAACAGGTACAATGTTTGGTAAATATTCTACAATTGTAACTTCAGTTCCCATAGAGTTGTAGAAGTATGCAAACTCAACACCAATTGCACCAGATCCAACAACAATCATCTTTTTAGGTTGTGTTGGTAAAGTCATTGCTTCTCTGTAACCAATTACTTTTTTACCATCTTGTGGTAAACTTGGTAGCTCTCTAGAGCGTGCTCCAGTAGCAATTACAATATGATCAGCACTGTAAACAGTTCCGTCTACTTCAACTTTTTTTCCTGGTTTTAATGTCCCAAAACCATTGATAACATCAATTTTGTTTTTTTTCATTAAAAACTGAACACCTTTACTCATGCCTTCAGCAACACCACGACTACGTTTTACAACAGCATTAAAATCTTTATCATAATCTGTTACGGATAAACCATAATCACTTGCGTGCTTTAGATATTCAAAAACCTGAGCAGATTTTAGTAACGCTTTAGTTGGAATACAACCCCAATTTAAACATACACCACCAAGACTTTCTTTTTCAATTACAGCTGTTTTAAGGCCTAATTGTGAAGCGCGAATTGCGGTTACATAACCTCCAGGTCCACTTCCAAGAACAATTACATCGTATTTACTCATTCTATTATTTTTTGTAGTTTTAAGAAGTTACGAAGTTACAAAACCAAATTTGAATAAAGAATTTAGATTCTTAAAAAATTATAACTTTATACTACCTTTGCAATGCAAGTTTTTTAATATGAATATACCTAAATCTAGTTTTCCGCGAATTATAATAATTGGTGGTGGTTTTGCTGGCATTGCGTTAGCTAAAAAATTATCTAAACAAGAAGTACAAGTTGTCCTTTTAGATAAACACAATTATCATACTTTTCAACCTTTATTATATCAGGTGTCAACAGGAGGATTAGAACCAGACTCCATTGCATATCCTATAAGAAAGGTTTTAGGAGATTTTCCTAACTTTTTCTTTAGGTTAGCAGATGTTTCTGAAATTAATACCGAAAAAAACAAGATCATTTCTAATATTGGAGAACTTAAATACGACTATTTAGTGGTAGCTTCAGGCTCAAAAACTAATTACTTTGGTAATACGTCTATTGAAGCCAATAGCATGGAAATGAAAACGGTACCACAATCTTTAAACCTAAGGAGTCTTATTCTTGAAAATTTTGAAGAAGCACTGTTAACTTCAGATTTAAATGAACGAATAGCTTTAATGAATTTTGTTATAGTTGGTGCAGGTCCAACAGGAGTAGAGCTAGCAGGTGCTTTAGCCGAAATTAAAAAAGGAATTTTACCTAAGGATTATCCAGACTTGGACACACGATTGGCACAAATTAATTTAATCCAATCTGGCGATAAGATTTTAAAAGAAATGAGTCCTCAAGCGTCTCAAAAAGCTGAAGATTTTTTAGAAAAACTAGGCGTTCATGTTTGGAAAAATGTAAGAGTAACTGGTTATGATGGTAAAACAGTTACTACAAATAGTGATTTAACCTTTGATGCAGCAACAGTTGTTTGGGCAGCAGGAGTTAAAGGAGCAGCTATAAAAGGGTTGGACTCAGACCAGTTTGTATCTAGAGGCAATAGGATTATGGTTAATGAGTTTAATCAAGTTAAAGGCTTAAATAATGTTTTTGCGGTTGGAGATGTTGCACAAATGGAAACTGAAAGCACGCCACATGGTCATCCTATGATGGCACAACCAGCAATACAACAAGGTAGATTATTAGGTGATAATTTACTTAGAATGTTAGAAAACAAACCCATGAAGCCTTTTGTATACAACGATAAAGGATCTATGGCTACTGTAGGACGTAACAAGGCTGTCGTAGATTTGCCTAACTTTAAATTTCAAGGCGTTTTTGCTTGGTTTGTTTGGATGTTTGTTCACCTATTTTTTTTAATAGGTTTTAGAAATAGAATGGTTGTATTTATTAACTGGGTATATAACTACATTAGGTTTGATAGAGAAGCACGTTTAATAATTAGACCTTACAAAAAGAATATTAAACCTTAAGTTTATTGCTTAGGCTTACTAAATTTAGAGTCATTATATGCTTTAGATTTACCTTTTGGTATGGATAAAGATTGCCAATCTTCGTTTTTAATCATGATGCCAATGTAGGCTATTTGTCCAATATGGTATGAGTAATGACCTAGTTGTCTAAAAATAGCATCAGCAACGGTTTGGCTTTCGTTTCTTATATAAACAATACGCTTTAAATCGTTGTTTTTTAAAGGTGTTATAGCATTGTAAAGACATTGCCAACCTTTTTCCCAATCAGCAAGTACTTCGGCTTTGGTAGTATATGTAGCTTCAAATTCTTGCTCACGTTGTCGCCATTGTTTTTCGCTATCTTCGGTTAAAAAATTAGTCCATCTGCTTAACATATTTCCAACCATATGTTTTACAATTATGGATACACTATTAGAGTTGTCGTGTACTTGGTAATTCATTTCATTAAATGATAACTGCTGGAGTGTTTTATCTCCAGCAGTTTTATAATAATCAAACTGATTGATTAGGCTTGTAATATAATTATTCATTTTTAAAATCTACACTTGCCGAGTTTATACAAAATCGTGTTCCAGTTTCAGTTGGTCCATCATTAAATACGTGACCCAAATGACCACCACAATTAGAGCAAACCACTTCTGTTCTAATCATCCCATGAGACTTGTCTAGAATGTTAGTAACGCTACCTGGAATGGCTTCATCAAAGCTAGGCCAACCACAATTAGATTCAAATTTACTATCGCTTTCAAATAGTTGTTGGTGACAAGCAGCACAAGCATAGGCACCATTTTCAAAATGTAGGTTATATTTACCAGTGTGAGGCATTTCTGTGCCTTTTTTGCGTAAAATACGGTATTGTTCTTCCGTTAGCTCTTTACGCCATTCGTCTTCTGATTTAGTTATATTATAATTACTCATTATCTGGTTTAAAATTTAATGCAACTCCGTTAATACAATGTCTTTTTCCTGTTGTTTCCTTAGGTCCATCATTAAATACGTGACCTAAATGTCCACCACAAGTTGCGCAGTGTTCTTCATCTCTTGTATATCCAATTTTGGTATCTGTACCAAAAGCGACATTACCTTTAATTTCTTGATCAAAACTAGGCCATCCTGTTCCAGAATCAAATTTATTTTCACTTTTAAATAAAGGTGTATCACAAGCAGCGCAATGGTAAGTTCCTGATCTATGTTCTTTATTTAAAGCACTAGAAAAGGGACGTTCTGTTCCTGCTTGTCGTAAAACATAATACTCAGCATCTGATAATTCTGCTTTCCATTCGGTTTCTGTTTTAGTGATTTCAAAATTTTCCTTTACTTTTTCTTTTGTGTCTTGCGCATTGCCTTTACAATTAAATAAAGCACATGCTAATACTAATAATGCAATTTTTTTCATATTTTTTTCTTTTCTTTAAAGATATCCTAAAATCTTAAATTAGAATTAATACAGTCGTAATTTTAATTTAAAAATAACATTTTATTGTTTGTGATTTTAAGTGTAACTTTTCAACGTCTAATAAAAATGTAATACATGAAAATATTTCATATCAGTGCAGAATGTTATCCTATAGCTAAAGTTGGAGGATTGGCAGATGTTGTTGGAGCTTTACCTAAATACCAAAATAACTTAGGAGCAACATCTAGCGTTGTTATGCCTTTTTATGATAATGCTTTCACCCAAAAAAATAATTTTAAGTCAATTTATGAAGGTAAATTGGACTTTAATGGTCATAAAATAAGTTACAATATTTTAAAAACTAAAGCTGCAATTTTGGATTTTGAGGTTTATTTTGTGGACATCCCAAATCTTTTGTATAAAAATTATGTGTATTCGCAGGATGATACAGATCGCTTTTTAGCGTTTCAGATCGCGACATTAGATTGGATTTTAACTTTAAAAGATTTTCCAGAAATTATTCATTGTCATGATCACCATACAGGATTAATACCTTTTATGTGTCAAGAAAGTTTTAAGTATAAAAGCTTAAATACAATTCCAGTAATTACTACCATCCACAATGCACAATACCAAGGTTGGTTTGGTTATGATAAATTACATTTAATACCAGAATTTGAGTCGACTAAAACCGGATTGTTAGATTGGGACCATTGCATAAATCCTTTGGCAGCAGCAATAAAATGTGCTTGGCGTATAACCACTGTATCACCTAGTTATATGGACGAGCTAAAACAAGAGACAAATGGACTTCAAGATTTATTACAGCATGAAAGTAATAAATGTATAGGCATATTAAACGGAATAGATACAGCAGTTTGGAATCCCGAAACAGACCATTATATAGCGCATAATTATAATATAAAAACACTAGAAGCTGGTAAATTAGCTAATAAGTTAGCGTTATGTAAAACGTTTAATTTAGATGAAAGCAAACCGTTAATTACATTTATTGGCCGATTGGTACACGAGAAAGGTGCAGACGTTTTTCCTTTGGCTATAAAAAAAGCATTAGAGGATGAAAATTGTAGTGTTTTAGTGTTAGGCTCTGGAAATGATGAAGCTGAACAGGCTTTGCTTCAGTTAAAAGAAAATAATACAGGTCTTTACAATGTATTTATTGGTTATGACGAAAAACTGTCGCATAATATTTACGCAGGAGCAGATTATTTGCTAATGCCTTCAAGGGTTGAGCCTTGTGGATTAAATCAATTATATGCGCTGCGTTACGGAACAATTCCTGTAGTGAGAAGTATTGGAGGTTTAAAAGATACAGTTATAGATATAGACAAAAATGAGGGATTTGGAATTAGTCATCAAGAAGTCACAGTAGATCAAATTTATAAGGCCATTACCCGAAGTATTGATTTGTACAATAAAACAACTATCTTTAAGTCAATAAGAAAACATATTATGACCATTAATCATTCATGGGATGTGTCAGCAAAAGCATATATTAATTTATACCAATCTTTAAAAAAACAACTATGATTAATAACAAAGTGTTATCTATAATTTTAGGAGGAGGACAAGGATCCAGATTATATCCACTAACTGCAACTAGATCTAAACCTGCAGTGCCTATTGCAGGAAAGTATAGATTGGTAGATATTCCAATTTCTAATTGTATTAATTCTGACATCAAGCGTATGTTTGTGTTAACACAGTTTAACTCTGCGTCTTTAAATCGTCATATCAAAAACACCTATCATTTTAGTTTTTTTAGTTCAGCTTTTGTAGATGTTTTAGCAGCAGAGCAAACACCAGGTAATGAAGGTTGGTTTCAAGGTACAGCAGATGCGGTTAGACAAAGCATGCATCATTTTTTAAGTCATGATTTTGAGTATGCCTTAATCTTGTCTGGAGACCAATTATACCAAATGGATTTTAACGAGATGATTGATGCACACATTAAAGCTAAAGCAAAAATATCGATAGCAACTATTCCTGTAAATGCTAAAGATGCAACGTCATTTGGAATTTTAAAAACAGATGATAAAAATGTAATTACTTCTTTTATAGAAAAACCAGACGCATCATTGTTACCAGAATGGACATCAACTGTTAGTCCAGAAATGCAAAAACAAGGTAAAAACCATTTAGCATCAATGGGAATCTATATTTTTAATAGAGATTTATTGGTAGAGCTAATGAGTAATCCAGATACAAATGACTTTGGAAAGGAAATCATTCCGCAATCCATTGCAAAACATAAAACACTTAGTTATCAATTTGAAGGGTATTGGACAGATATAGGGAATATAGATTCGTTTTTTGAAGCTAATTTAGGCTTGACGGATGATATACCTAAATTTAACTTATACGATAAAGATCAAAGTGTTTACACACGTGCTAGGATATTACCAACTTCTAAAATATCGGGAACTGCTTTAGATAGAACAGTAATTGCAGAAGGATGTATTGTTAATGCAGCCAAAATTGAAAAATCAGTCATTGGTATTAGATCTAGAATAGGTAAAGAAACCACCATTATTAATACTTACATGATGGGTTGTGATTCCTATGAATCTTTAGAAGAAATAGAGTCCAATAAGATTAAAATTTTAATGGGAATAGGAGAGCGTTGTTTTATTAAAAATACAATTATTGATAAAAATATAAGGATAGGAGATGATGTTAGAATTAATGGTGGAAAGCACTTAGAAAATAAAGAAACCGATACTTATGTTATTAAAGATGGTATTGTTGTTATTAAAAAAGGAGCTGTAATACCTAATGGATTTGTAATATAGCTTATGGCAGAAGTCACTGTGTTTAGTCTTTTTACAGACTTTGATATTAATCTTTTTAAAGCTGGAAAACATTATCGATTATACGAGAAATTTGGATCTCATATAACTACGGTTAATAATGTTGAAGGTACTTATTTTGCTGTTTGGGCACCAAGTGCAACACAAGTGTCTGTAGTAGGAGACTTTAATGGATGGACAGAAGGTGATCATATTTTAAATGTACGATGGGATAAAAGCGGAATCTGGGAAGGGTTTATACCAAATATTGGTAAAGGTAGTTTGTACAAGTATAAAATACAAAACAACACAATTGGTAGTGTAACAGAAAAAGCAGACCCTTATGCTAGACGTTGCGAGCATAATCCAAGTACAGCCTCAATAGTTTGGGAAGATAATTATGCTTGGAAAGATAAAAAATGGATGGCTTCCAGAAAGCAAAAAAATGCGTTAGATGCGCCTTATTCTGTTTACGAAGTACATTTAGGGTCATGGAAAAAACAAATTGAAGACAATCGTTTTTTATCTTATATAGAGTTGGCAGACGACTTAGTAAATTATGTCAAAGAGATGAATTTTACGCACGTCGAGCTGATGCCTATAATGGAATTTCCGTACGACCCAAGTTGGGGTTATCAAATCACAGGTTATTTTGCACCAACGTCACGATTTGGATATCCAGAAGAGTTTAAATTTTTGGTAGACACTTTACACCAAAATGATATTGGAATTATACTAGATTGGGTACCTTCTCATTTTCCTGAAGATATGCATGGTTTAGGATTATTTGATGGCTCTTGTTTGTATGAGCATCCAGATAAGCGTAAAGGGTATCATCAAGATTGGAAAAGCTTAATTTTTAATTATGGTCGTAACGAGGTTAAATCGTTTTTAATAAGTAATGCCTTATTCTGGTTAGATCAATTTCATGCAGACGGTTTACGTGTAGATGCTGTAGCGTCTATGCTGTTTTTAGATTATAGTAGAGAAGAAGGTGAGTGGGAACCTAACATCTATGGAGGAAGAGAAAACCTAGAAGCCATAGCTTTTATACAAGATTTAAATAAAGCAATTTACGGTAACTATCCAGACGTACAATCCATTGCAGAGGAGTCTACTGCATTTCCCGGAGTTTCAAAACCCGTGTTTTTAGGTGGTTTAGGGTTTGGAATGAAATGGATGATGGGTTGGATGCATGACACATTACAATATTTTTCAAAAGAACCTATATATAGAAAACACCATCAAAATGACATTACCTTTTCATTAACCTACGCATTTACAGAAAATTTTATGTTGCCTTTAAGTCATGATGAAGTGGTGTATGGTAAAAAATCAATTTTAGGAAGAATGCCAGGAGATGAGTGGCAACGTTTTGCTAACGTAAGACTGTTATACAGTTATATGTTTGCTCATCCAGGTACAAAACTACTATTTCAAGGTGCAGAAATTGGTCAAAGTGAAGAATGGAATTTTCAAAATAGCCTGGATTGGCATTTACTAGATTATCCATCGCATAAAGGATTAAACCAATTTATCAAAGATGTTAATGTGTTTTATAAAACTGAACCAGCACTTTATCAAAAACAATTTTCAAGTGATGGTTTTGAGTGGATTGATTATGGAGATTCAGAGCATTCTGTAATAGTGTTTATGCGTAAAGGAAATAAGCCTAAAGACAATATTATTGTAGCTTGTAATATGACACCAGTACCTCTAAATAATTACAGAATTGGATTGCCTAAAAAAGGACAATTAATCGAAGTTTTTAACAGCGATAAAAAACAATATTTTGGAACAGGAGATTTTCAAAATAACCCAATAGTTAGCCAATTAAAATTGTGGCATTCTAGAAAAAATTCAGTCGAAATTACAATACCACCTTTAGGGATGATTGCCTTAAAATATCAATCTTAAAAAATAGTGCGAAATTAAACTGTTTTATATAATTCTTATTTTTACTATTTGATAATTAAGGTTTTAATAAAATTTAATATCGAAAACGTTATAGTTAATAATTTGTAATAATATCTAATAACAATGCTTTTGTAAGAGGTTTATTTTGCTTTTTTTTACTATAAATAATTAGGACATTCAATTATGATTGTAAATACAGAATTAGAACAAAAAGGAAACTTATTTCCTTCACAAATAATAAAATTTAAAAAAGATGTAGACACATTATATTTCTATACAGAAAATAATGTCGTACTTCAATTAACAGTCTTAAGGGATAGTGTCCTAAGATTTAGATATACAACCACTGGAACGTTTGATAACGATTTTTCTTATGCTATAACCAAATACGCCAGTACAGGTTATAACAAATTAGAAATTGTAGAAAGTGATGAAATTTATACGATAATCACTTCAAAATTACGATGTGAAGTCTCTAAAAAAGATGCAAGAGTATCTATATATGATGTCATAACCAATGAGTTAATTAATCAAGACGAAATTGGGTTTCATTGGGAAGAAAGTTATGAGTTTGGTGGTAACATCGTAAAAATGAGTAAAATCGTTAATGAACGAGAAAGTTATTTTGGCTTAGGTGACAAACCAGAACATTTAAATTTAAAAGGAAAACGCTTCCAAAATTGGGTAACAGACTCTTATGCTTTTGGTAAAGAAACGGATCCAATTTACAAGGCTATCCCATTTTTTACAGGTTTACATCATGGAAAGGCTTACGGAATCTTTTTTGATAACACCTTTAGATCTTATTTTGATTTTGGTCAGGAACGACGTAACGTAACCAGTTTTTGGGCTCAAGGAGGAGAGATGAATTACTATTTCATTTATGGTCCAAAAATGCAAGATGTTGTAGAAAATTATACAGACTTAACAGGAAAACCACATCAATTACCACCATTATGGGCTTTAGGATTTCATCAATGTAAATGGAGTTATTATCCAGAAGCAGAGGTTAAAGCGATAACCTCTAAATTTAGAGAGCTTCAAATACCATGTGATGCAATTTATTTAGATATTGATTATATGGATGGTTTTAGATGTTTTACTTGGAATAAAGACCATTTTCCTGATCCAAAACGTATGGTTAAAGAGTTGCTGGATGATGGATTTAAGACAGTTGCCATAATTGATCCAGGAATAAAAATAGATAACGAATATTCAGTATTTAAAGAGGCTTTAGATAAGGATTACTTTTGTAAACGTGCAGATGGACCTTATATGAAAGGTAAAGTATGGCCTGGAGAATGTTATTTTCCGGACTTTACAAAACCAGAAGTCAGAGATTGGTGGTCAGGATTATTTAAAGAATTAGTCGAAGATATAGGTATACAAGGTGTTTGGAACGATATGAATGAGCCTGCTGTCATGGAAGTGCCAAACAAAACATTTCCGGATGATGTACGTCACGACTACGATGGTAATCCTTGTAGTCACAGAAAAGCACATAATGTTTATGGTATGCAAATGGCAAGAGCCACTTACCATGGAATGAAAAAATTTAATTACCCAAAACGCCCTTTTGTAATTACTAGAGCAGCTTATTCTGGTACCCAACGATACACCTCTACTTGGACAGGAGATAATGTGGCAACTTGGGAACATCTTTGGATAGCAAACGTTCAAGCACAACGTATGGCAATGTCAGGATTTAGTTTTGCTGGTAGTGATATTGGAGGTTTTGCAGAACAGCCTCAAGGCGAATTATTTACACGTTGGATACAATTAGGAATCTTTCATCCATTTTGTCGTGTGCACTCTTCTGGAGATCATGGTGATCAAGAACCTTGGGCTTTTGATGAAGATGTGACAGATGTAGTTAGAAAATTTATTGAAATTAGATACCAATTATTACCTTATTTATACACAGCTTTTTGGCATTTGGTAGAGCATGGGACACCTATATTAAAGTCCTTAGTCATGTACGACCAAGAGGATAATCAAACCCATTACAGAACAGACGAGTTTGTTTATGGAGACCAAATTTTAGTATGTCCAATACAAGAGCCTAACGCTAAAGGTCGCAGAATGTACATACCTAGAGGTAGTTGGTTTAACTTTTGGACGGATGAGTTAGTAGAAGGAGGTAAAGAAAAATGGGTAGACGCAGAAATAGATAGTATGCCTATTTTTATTAAAGAAGGCGCAATCATACCTAAATTTCCAATTCAGCAATACGTCGATCAAACAATCATCGAGGAACTATCATTAGACGTGTACTTTAAATTAGGTAAGGAATCGTCACAATTATTTGACGACGCACATGATGGATACGATTACACTAAAGGACGTTATAGTTTTAGGACATTTAAATTAACAGGTAAGTCGCATGAATTAATCATTCAACAGCATAAAGAAGGTAAGTACGAAGCGACTTATAAGACTTTCAAATTAAACATTCACGCATTACCCTTTGAAATTAATGAGATTCAAATAGATAATGAAACTGTAACCTTAGAGCACATCAAAAACAACGGAATAGTGTCTTTGGTTATTGATAAAAACTTTTCTGAAATTCATTTAATAGGAAAATAAATATAAGTAAAATACTGTTTGTGGATTATATCTGATTTTAATCGATGTTTTGTTAGCATTTAAAAATTAGATTTGTTACAAAATGGCTAAGTTTTTGTAGATTTATAAAAAGAATAAATTATAAACGATATGAAATTAAAAAATAGTGTAGCGCTAGCATTAACATTAGTGATGTTTTTGTCATGTTCTACTAATCCATTTACAGGAAAAAAAACATTAGCATTTGTGTCTAATGCAGAATTATTTCCAACAGCATTTGCACAATATAACCAAGTGTTGACAGAAAGTAAAGTAGAAACAGGGACAACAAGAGCAGATATGATAAAGCGTGTTGGTCAGCGTATAGCTGTTGCTGCAGAACGTTGGTTAAATGCTAATGGACAACAAGGTTACTTAAACGATTACAAATGGGAATACAATTTAATTGATGAAGATATTGTAAACGCATGGTGTATGCCTGGAGGAAAAATTGTGTTTTACACAGGTATTTTACCAGTAGCAGAAAACGAATCTGCAATTGCAGCAATTATGGGTCATGAAGTAGCACATGCCTTAGCTAATCATGGACAACAACGTATGAGTGCAGGAATGATTCAACAAGGTTTAGCAGTTGTTGGTAATGTAGCATTAGCTAATGACGAAAAAACTTTAGGAATCTTTAATCAATCTTATGGTATTGTTTCTAACGTAGGTGGTATGTTGCCTTTTAGTAGAAGTCATGAAACAGAAGCAGATAGAATTGGTTTATATCTTACAGCTATTGCTGGTTATAATCCAGATGAAGCAGCTAATTTATGGAGACGTATGGCACAAGCAAGTGGAGGTCAAGCACCACCAGAGTTTTTAAGTACGCATCCAGCTAATCAAACCCGTATTGATAATTTAACAGCCTTATCTCCTTCAGCTAAAGCAGAAGCACAAAAATTTGGTGTCACTAGTTTTAGACCTTTAGGTAAATACTAGTTTTTTAAAAATATTTAATTACTTTCGAAGCTGCTCTTATAAGAGCAGCTTTTGTATTTTTAAGCACTAACTAATTACAATTTAATGGCACATTTAAAAAAAGGAAGTAAAAAACTGCTTAATGCTTGGGCGTTTTACGATTGGGCAAATTCAGTTTATACGTTAACTATAGCATCGTCAATATTCCCAATATTTTATTCTGCACTTTTTGTTTCTCAAGTCGAAAGAACAATTCCAGCTTTTGGTATGGTTTTTAAAAGCACAGCATTAATAACGTATGTTACAGCTTTTACATTTTTAGTGGTAGCTTTTACGTCGCCTATTTTATCTGGTATTGCAGATTATGTAGGAAATAAGAAAAATTTTATGAAGTTTTTCTGTTATTTAGGAGGTTTAGGTTGTATTGGTTTATACTGGTTTAGCATCGAGTCTATTCATATTAGTTTGTTGTTTTACTTTATGGGTTTAATTGGATACTGGGGAAGTTTGGTGTTTTACAATTCTTACCTACCTGATATTGCATTTCCAGAACAACAAGACAGTATAAGTGCTAAAGGATTTAGTTTAGGTTACGTTGGGAGTGTTTTATTGTTGATAATAAATCTAGCGATGGTTATGACTCAAGAAACAGGAGAGGCAAAAATGCAAATGATGCGCTATTCTTTTGTGATGGTTGGTGTTTGGTGGATTGGGTTTAGTCAATATTCATTTTACATATTACCAAAAGGAGTTAAAACAGGTCAAAAAGTGACAAGAGCGATTGTCTTTAATGGTTTAAAAGAATTAAAATTAGTTTGGTTTCAGCTTAAGCAAAACTTAAGACTTAAGCGTTACCTAGCAGCATTTTTTGTTTTTAGTATGGCTGTACAAACCATTATGTTAGTAGCTGTCTATTTTGGAGAAGAAGAAATTGCATGGGGAAGCTCTGACGCTAAAACTCAAGGTTTAATAGTCAGTATATTAGTCATACAATTAGTAGCAATACTTGGTGCCATTTTAACATCCAAAGCTTCAGCTAAATTCGGAAATATTAAAACACTTATAATTGTCAATTTTATATGGATGGCATTATGTTTTTACGCTTATTTTATGGTAACACCATTTCAATTTTATGTGGCAGCAGGTTGTGTTGGATTAGTTATGGGAGGCGTACAAAGTTTAGCAAGATCAACCTACTCTAAATTTTTACCAGAGACTGAGGATACTACTTCATATTTTAGTTTTTATGACGTTGCAGAAAAAGTAGGTATAGTTATAGGGATGGTTATTTTTGCAACCATTGACCAATTAACGGGAAGTATGCGCAATGCAATATTGTTTTTGTTTGTATTCTTTTTAGTAGGAATCTTTTTGCTGTTTAGAGTGCCAAAACATGGTAAGTTAAATTAATTTTATTATGTTTATAATCTAAAATATTAAAAATGAAAAAAATATTACTACCATTATTGTCTTTAGCTTTTGTGTTTTTAAGTTGTGAAAACGAGCCTTTAGAAGGGTTTGATTTAGATGCAACAGGTAATACTACAGGAGGAGGAAGTGTAGGAGGTGAAGCAGTAATTATAGGAGAACCTGGAGGAGAGTCTACAGGAGACTATTGGCCTATGGCTGCTGGTAATAAATGGACTTATGATTATTCTGTTGATGGTGTTGCAGATGAAGATGCAATCATGGAAATTTCTAATCAAGAGGATTATTTAGGATTTCCGTCTTATTTGTATAGTTCATTTTTTCAAAATTCTACAAGTACAGATGGATCAACAACAGGTGATGTTGAGTTAAATTCGTATTCTAGTAAAAATGGTGGAGATTATCACTTTAGTGTAGCTAGTACTAACATAAATGTAGGTGGTTTTATTGAAATCACGCAATCTGCTTATGGATTTATAATGTTAAAAGATTATTTAAACGTAGGAGAAAGTTGGACTAATACTTATACAATTACTACAACTACTGAGGTTTTAATTGAAGATTTACCAGAAGTACCAACTACCAATTTAAATGTAATTTACCATAGTGAAATTATGGAAAAAGATAGTACTGTTGAGGTTAATGGTACTAGCTATAGTCCAGTTATTAAAGTTAAAGCTACAACAACGTATCAATTAGCAGGAACTCCTGATAGCTCTGCAGAGTATTTTTACTATTTTGCTAAAGATGTAGGATTAATTAAATATGAAGGAAGTGTATTTGATGCAGATGACAATATTACTTCTAATGTTTTAGGAGAACTAAATGACGTTATTTTAAACTAAGATATTTAAACAAATAAAAAAAGCCACAACTCTAATATTAGAATTGTGGCTTTTTTTATTTATAAATTTTAGTATTAATTACTAATGTCTCCAGATCCTGTGACTTTCTTGTCTACTTTACTTGGACTGCCTTTATACTCAATATCTCCAGATCCTGTTACTCTTGCTTTAATAGCTTCTTTAGCATAAACAATTACATCTCCAGATCCTGTGACTTTAGCTTCTGTATAATCAGCCATTAAGCGACCTCCATGAAAATCTCCAGATCCTGTCACACTTGCATTTAAGTTAGTCGTTTGACCAGTTAGTGTTAAATCTCCAGATCCTGTAACAGACGCATCAACATTAGTAGAGTTTACGTCTAAAGTCACATCTCCAGAGCCTGATACTTTAGCTTCAAAGTTTTTTGAAACTATGGTTGCATTTGAAGTTACGTCTCCAGATCCTGAAAGTGATACTTTGTCAATATCTTTAAATGGTATTGTAATCTTGATAGTTTTATTTCCGCTAGGTTTTAAATTAATGTTATTTTCTGTTTTAACAATTAGTCCATGACCTTCAACTTCGGTTAAAATATAATCTAAAAGGTTTTCTTCTCCTTCAATTGTAATTGTGCCTTCTTCCCCTTCAACTAATTCAAATTCCATCCATCCTGCTAATCTTATAGCATCATAGTCTGATGTTGTTCTAGTTATTGTAGTAACGTTTCCGTTTCCTTTAATTGTTTTTCCTTTTCCCCATTGTGCATTACAAGAAGTAAAGGCAATAAGCGCTAAGGTTAATACTAGTGTTTGTTTTAATGTTTTCATGATGATTGATTTTGTGTGTTAATTGATTATTTTTTGTCAAAGGTTACGCTTCCGTAATCTGAGTTTATTTTAATTAAATTTCCTGAGTTATTTTTTAAATGATATCCTGCGTAGTATTTATCAGAGTGCTTGATACTTTTGGTGTTAATTTCAAAATCATCTTCACCATTTAAGCTTCCGTATTCTAGTTTAATATCAAAATCAAAAGCGTATTCGGGATCAATACCTATTTTTATACCAACATAGTCAGATTCAATATTTATATCTCCAGCATTTTTTGTCATTTTTCCAATTTTAATAGAACCGTAATCTGCATTTAAAGTCACGTGTTTATAAACATCACCTAATACAACTGTAAGGTAGTCACCATTACCAGAAATGCTATTTAGTTTATTAACTCGTAGGCTTCCGTAATCGCAGTTATAATTTATGTTTTCGGCTATTTCTATTAACGATTTTGTATAATCTGCTACGATAGTTAAGTCTTTAGTTTTTGCAACTGTAAACCCACTATAGTCAGCATTAATTTTTCCACTTTTTATGTATTCAAAATAACTATTATTGGTGTAATCAAAATTGATAATATTGTTATCTGCTAATAACTCTTTGGTAGTAATTTTACCATAATCACAACTTATTTCTGCACGACCTTCAAGCGTTCCTAAAGTTATATTACCATAATCGTTACTTAAGTCCACATGGTTTGTAATGGGCATTTTAACAACGTAATTTATTTTCATATTAACATCGTTGTTATTAGACCAATTCCACCAAGAGCTTTTCTTCTTTTTACCAATTAAAGTCTCAGCAGAAACGTAATTGGATGTTCCAGAAAATTCGACATCAATTTCATCTAATCTTGATTGTACTTCTTCTAAATCATTACCATTGGTAGTTATTTTAACTTCAATAGCAATAGTATTACCTGTCCATGTTACAATATCTAGGTTACCATATTTATTGTCTATTTTTAAGGTGGCATTTTTGGTAACGGTATATTCTTTTTTTAATGTTTTTTGTCTAGTATGTTTGCCATCCAAATCGCCATTATTAGATAAGGCAATTACCGGAAGTAAAAGGCATAGTGTTAATTTATATAGTAGTTTCATAATTGTTTTGTTTTAATGTTTTAAGCGCTTCAATTTGTAAAAGTGTGCTTTGTAACACGTCTATTCTGTTTTGAAAGTTGGTTATCATTGCATAAATGACGCGTTGGTCTTCACCACTTTCTGTTAGGTTTAATTTTAAATTTTTGTATTCTAATTCTAACTTATCTAATCTTGATAAAGCATCATCAACAAGTTTTTGTGTTTCTGGGCTTTTTTCTGTTTTAAGTTTATTTAATTCAAAAGCGATAGTGTTAGAAAAAAAGTTTTGTGTTTCTGCCAATTCTGGAGAGATACTTGCTAAGTCTTTTTGGGTAGTATCAGGTTTTAAATTAAGTGCAATACTTAAAATTAAGACAATAGATGCTGCAACTGCAAGTAAAGGTTTCCAGTAATTAGTTTTACGACTAGCTACTTTAGTTTCGGTTTTGTTTAGTTTGTCAATAAAACGTTGTTGATGTCCTAAATTTGGGACTTCAATATCAAATTGACTATCTAAACTTTCAAATAATTGTTCTATATTATCTTTCATCACAATTAATTTAATTGTTCTAATTTTTTTCTTAGACTCTCTTTTGCTCTAGAGATTGTAGTTCTGCAATTAGCATAACTAATTTGCATGACTTCACTAATTTCTTCATAATCATAACCCTCAATAAGATTTAAGGTTAATGCAATTCTGTAATTAGATTTTAGAGTGTTCAAAGTGTCTAAAATTTGTTTTGCTTTAACAGAAGTAAACTCGGTTGTAGTATCAACGCCTTGATGGTCTTCAATTTTGTATAATACATCATCCAAAGCTACGTCTTCATTTTTTTTGTTTTTATTAAAAGCATGTATGCTATTATTAACAACAATACGTTTTAACCAAGCACTAAATGTGCTTATTTCTTTTAGTTTATCTAGCTTAGTAAATGCAGTCAAAAATGATTCTTGCATGATATCTTCAGCCTCAAAACTATTATTCACAATTCTAAACGATGTATTATACATTGCCTTGTAATATCTGTTGTAAATCTCCAATTGTGCTAATTGGTTACCAGATAGGCAAAGCATTATAAGCGCTTCAATATTATGTTTGGTTAGTGTCAAAAAATGGTTTGTTTTATATAAAGAGGAAAGTTAAAACACTTTGTTACACTTTTAGAAAAATTTTTTTTTATTTTTTAATAATGGATTGCAACCAGGTATTGTTAAACATTTTGTTATTTAAAGCAGCATCTTAAAGTATGGCACATTAATTGAAATTTTATAATTGAAAAAACGCTGTTACTTATTGTTAACTATAAGTTTATCAATATGATAGCGAAAGTTTAATTTATAATCTTAAAAATTAATAGCTTAAATGAAACCCTAAAAGTGACATTTTGGCTTACATATATCTATGAAAAAATCTAACTTTATATCACTTGACAGTTTGTCATTACAAGATTTTGACGAAAATTCAGAGTTAATCCCTTTAATGACACCAGAAGATGAAGAAAAAATAGCAAAAGAGGAGTTGCCAGAAACCCTTCCAATATTATCATTACGTAATACGGTTTTGTTTCCTGGAGTTGTAATTCCTATTACTGCAGGACGCGATAAGTCTATTAAGCTAATTAATGATGCTAATAAAGGCGGAAAAGTTATTGGTGTTGTTTCTCAAATAGATGAAGACGTTGAAGACCCTAAAGCAGACGATTTACATAAAATTGGGACTGTTGCAAGAATTTTAAAAGTTTTAAAAATGCCTGATGGTAACACTACAGTTATTATACAAGGTAAAAAACGTTTTGAAATAGATCAAGTCATTACAGAAGAGCCTTATATAAAAGCAACCGTTAAGGAAGTGCCACAAGCTAAACCTGCAGCTAAAAATAAAGAGTTTGCTGCTATTATTGAGTCTATTAAAGAATTGGCAGTACAAATTATTAAGGATAGTCCAAATATACCAACAGAGGCTACTTTTGCTATAAAAAACATAGAAAGTGATTCGTTTTTAATCAATTTTGTATCGTCTAATATGAATTTAGATGTAGATGAAAAACAAGCGCTTCTTGAAATGAATCATCTTAAAGATCGCGCTTTAGAGACTTTACGTTACATGAACGTCGAGTTTCAAAAACTGGAACTTAAAAATGACATTCAATCTAAAGTACAAAGTGATTTAAACCAACAACAACGTGAGTACTTTTTAAATCAGCAATTAAAAACAATTCAAGAAGAACTTGGTGGTGGTAATGCAGAGGAGATTGAGGACATGAAAAAGCGTGCTAAATCTAAAAAATGGGACGAAAAAGTTGGAAAACATTTTGATAAAGAGTTAGCAAAAATGCAACGTATGAATCCTCAGGTTGCAGAGTATTCTATACAACGTAATTATTTAGACCTATTTTTAGATTTACCTTGGAGCAAGTTTAGTAAAGATAAATTTGATTTAAAGCGTGCCGAAAAAATATTAAATCGTGACCATTACGGATTAGACGACGTAAAACAACGTATCATCGAGCACTTAGCAGTGTTAAAATTACGTAATGACATGAAGTCACCAATCTTATGTTTATATGGACCTCCAGGAGTTGGTAAAACATCTTTAGGTAGATCCATAGCAGAAGCTTTAGGTCGTGAATATGTGCGTATGAGTTTAGGTGGTTTACGTGATGAAGCAGAAATACGTGGACATCGTAAGACTTATATTGGTGCAATGCCAGGACGTATCTTACAAAGTCTTAAAAAAGCAGGAACCTCTAATCCAGTTTTTGTTTTAGATGAAATTGATAAATTATCTAATTCTCATCAAGGTGATCCGTCTTCTGCATTATTAGAAGTGTTAGATCCAGAACAAAATTCAGAATTCCATGATAATTTCCTAGAAATGGGTTATGATTTATCTAAGGTTATGTTTATTGCTACCACTAATAGTTTAAATACTATTCAGCCAGCTTTAAGAGACCGTATGGAAATTATTAATGTTACAGGATATACAATAGAAGAGAAGGTAGAAATTGCTAAGCGACACCTATTGCCTAAACAATTAAAAGAACACGGTTTAGAAGATAAACACATTAAAATAGGGAAACCACAACTTGAAAAAATAGTTGAAGGTTATACTAGAGAGTCTGGAGTACGTGGTTTAGAAAAACAAATTGCAAAAATGGTGCGTTATGCAGCTAAAAATATTGCAATGGAAGAAGCGTATAATGTTAAGATTTCTAACGATGATATAGTAGAAATTTTAGGTGGTCCAAAATTAGAACGTGATAAATACGAAAACAATAATGTTGCTGGAGTTGTTACAGGTTTAGCTTGGACAAGAGTAGGTGGAGATATTTTATTTATTGAATCTATTTTATCCAAAGGAAAAGGCGCCTTAAATATTACCGGAAACCTAGGTAAGGTAATGAAGGAGTCGTCTACAATTGCTATGGAGTTTATTAAAGCACATGCAGAAGAACTTAACATTAATCCTGAGGTGTTTGACAAATACAATGTACATATCCACGTACCAGAAGGTGCAACACCTAAAGATGGACCTAGTGCAGGTGTTACCATGTTAACATCATTAGTCTCTTTATTTACACAACGTAAGGTAAAGAAAAGTTTAGCAATGACTGGAGAGATTACATTACGTGGTAAAGTGTTACCAGTAGGAGGTATTAAAGAAAAAATATTAGCTGCTAAGCGTGCAAGAATTAAAGAGATATTATTGTGTGAAGATAATAGAAGAGATATTGAAGAAATTAAACCAGAATACTTAAAAGGTTTAACATTCCACTATGTTTCAGATATGTTGGATGTTATTAAAATTGCAGTTACAAATCAAAAGGTTAATAATGCTAAAAAATTATAAGACACTAAGTCTACTAAAAAGACTATTGTTTTTTGTTGTGATACTAAATTCATCTATAGCTTTAGCTCAAGATCAAAATTTAGTTAACGTTATCCTAGATGGTAAACCTGCTGTTTTAAATACTAAAACAGGAATCACTCAGTTTGTTGATAGTAAATCAGACAAGCCACAAGTATCAATACAGGATAATTCAGATATAATAACAACGCATGTTGTAGCACAAGGAGATACTTTATACGCCATATCTAATACATATGGCGTAAGTATTCCGCATATTAAATCAATCAATAATTTAAGCTCCAATCTTTTAAAAATTGGTCAAGTACTTAAAATTGGTTACGCAACGTCAGCTAGGGTAAAAGATAGTAATGTGTGGATTGTCAATAAAGGCGATACGTTATATAGTATTTCTAAAAAAACAGGAGTATCAATTGCAACTATACAAAGCCTTAATAATCTAGAAGATAACATAATAATTGTAGGAAAAACACTATTTTTAAAATAGTTGGAATCAATAGTTTATATTTGTTAAAATTAATCTAATTTATAATGAAAAATTTACTATTTTTTTTAATCCTATTAACTATCACTACAAGCTTTTCTCAAGACATTGAAGAAGAGTTTTTGCCTATAGAAGTTGAAGGAAAGGAAGCCTTTATGTCGACTAAGAC
Organism: Olleya marilimosa CAM030; assembly: GCF_000518485.1. Taxonomy (GTDB): domain Bacteria; phylum Bacteroidota; class Bacteroidia; order Flavobacteriales; family Flavobacteriaceae; genus Olleya; species Olleya marilimosa. Next base: position 291,810 of record NZ_JADR01000006.1, read on the forward strand.
AGGTGAATATGTTTTTAAATCACATGCGGATACTAATCCAGAAGAGTTAACTACAACGCCAAGTGGTGTTGTTTATAACGATATAACTTATCATACAGTAGTTCAAGGTGAGACCTTGTCTTCAATTTCTAAAAAGCATGATATAGGCGTAGATCAGATAGTACAAGATAATAAGTTATCAAATAATGCGCTAAGTTTAGGGCAAAAAATTAAATTAGTAAAACGCACTTTGGTGCCATCTAGTAGTCCTGTTATTAGCTATGTTGGTGAAGAGCGTATAATTGCTAGATTACCAGTTGGAGAGTCTCCTGCAACATTACCACCACCTCCAGTACCAACGCAAAACAACAATTTAGCTAAACCAGCACCTAAAAAAAACAATTACTCTAAACCTAATATTGTGCCTTTAGTTGTAGAAGAAGATGTGATAGTGCAAGAAGAGGATTCTGCTGAAGTTATCGCAGCAAAAAAACAATTAGAAGAAGCAAAAAGACAATTGGAATTAGCTAAGCAAAAAGCGGTTTTAAAAGAAGAAGCTGAAGCTAAATTAGAAGAAACTAAATCGGTTTTAGAAGAAGAAGACATCGTTACTGAAAAAGTAAACACTAAACTTGAAACAGAGAACGATGTTTTAGAAGAAGAAGTAGAAGCAAACACTAAGACAGAAGTAACAGAAGATAAATCAGAAACAGTGTCGGATAAAACTGATGAAACACCTGAATATCATGTGGTTGAAAAAGGAGATAACTTATATAGTTTGTCTAAAAAATATAATACAACCGTTGAAAATCTTAGTAAGCTAAATGATATTAAATTCAATAATTTAAAAATTGGACAAAAGTTAAAATTGAAGTAAAAAAATAAATCTACAATAACTACGTTTTAATGTAGATTTATTTACTTTGCAAACTATGTTTAAGAAAAATATTGTCCCACTTTTAATTTTATTTTCTAGTACTTTTTGCTTTGCGCAATTAGGTGGACAATCTACTTATCAATTTTTAAACTTAGTATCATCACCACGTCAAGCAGCATTAGGAGGTAAGGTCTTAACCAATATAGATTATGACGTCACTCAAGGTTTGTATAATCCTTCTGCAATAAATCCAGAGATGGATAATCAATTCTCTTTAAATTTTAGTAATTATTTAGGTGGTATAACATATGGTACTGCTGCCTATGCTTATACTTGGGACAGACGTACCCAAACCTTACATGCAGGAATGACTTATATAAATTATGGTGATTTTGATGGTTATGACGAAAACGGAATATCTACTGGTACTTTTACTGGTACAGAAGCAGCTTTGTCTTTAGGGTACGCTTTACAAATAGGATATTCTGATTTTTATTTTGGAGCAAACTTAAAATTTATAACATCAAGTTTAGAACAATATAGTTCTTTTGGTGTAGCTACAGATTTAGGGTTAATGTATGTTGACGAAAAATTAGAATTTCAAGCAGCATTAGTAGTCAGAAATTTAGGTACACAAATCACAACTTATGCAGGCCAACGCGAAAGTTTACCATTAGATATTACACTAGGGTTGTCCCAGACATTGGAAAATGTACCATTACGTTGGCATTTAACTTTCGAAAATTTACAGCAGTGGCCAATAGGAGAAGCTAATCCAGCAAGAGTAACTACGGATTTAGAAGGTAACCAAACACAAGAAAAAGTTGGGTTTATAAATAATGTCATGCGTCACACAATAATAGGAGCCGAGTTATTTCCTGATAAAGGGTTTAATATAAGGCTAGGTTATAACTTTAGACGTGCAGAGGAACTTCGTATTGTAGACCAACGTAACTTTTCAGGATTATCTGCTGGTTTTGGTCTTAAAATTAATAAGTTACGTTTTAGTTATACGCATGCTAAATATACAGCAGCAAGTAACGCAAATTTCTTTGGATTAAATATAGATTTACAGTAACACTAATTACGTGTTTTAGTAAGTTGTTATTGTTAATCATTCCAATAATCATCTTTAAATGTTCAAAAATTAATCCCTATTTTTGAAATCTAAAATTTAAAATAAGTGCAAAAAATCACCATAGCAATAGACGGTTACTCATCAACAGGTAAAAGTACAGTCGCTAAGCAATTAGCAAAACATTTAGGCTATATATATGTAGATACAGGTGCAATGTATAGAGCAGTTACCTTATTTACTATGCAAAACGGATGGATTGATAAAGATCATTTTGACGTTTTAAGTCTAGTTTCTAATTTGGATAAGGTAACTATAAGCTTTACGTTTAATCCGGAATTAGGTTTTGCAGAGGTGTATTTAAATGGTGTAAATATTGAGCGAGAAATCAGGACATTAGAAGTCTCTAGTTTTGTTAGTCAAGTGTCTACAATTCCGGAAGTAAGATATCAGTTAGTTAAACAGCAGCAAAAAATGGGTAAAGACAAAGGTGTTGTTATGGATGGTCGCGATATTGGTACTGTTGTTTTTCCGTATGCAGAGCTAAAGTTGTTTATGACAGCTTCGGCAGACAAGCGTGCTACTAGAAGATTTAATGAATTGATTGATAGAGGAGATGAGGTGCAATACAATGATGTGTTACGTAATGTTCAAGAACGTGACTATATTGATTCAAACAGAGAGGATTCTCCTTTAGTAAAAGCACATGATGCTATAGAGATTGATAACTCTGATTTAACTTTAACAGAGCAATTTGATACTGTATTAAATCTAGTAAATAAGACTTTAGATAAATTAAGCTAATACTTGTCAAACAAAAAAAAGCGAATTGTTAGCTTTCGCTTAAACAATTCGCTTAACATAGTTTGCTATTAAACTCCTACAAATTTGGAATTTTTAACTCTTGATCTGGGTGGATTACATCAGGATTATTTAATATATCCTTGTTAGCCTCAAAAATAGCAGTATACTTACTTGCATTACCATAGTAATGTTTAGCAATTTTACCTAAAGTGTCACCACCTTTTACAGTATGTCTTGCATAAACTGTATCATCAGCAACATCTATATTTGCTAATATATCAGTAGGACTATCTCCACCAGCAGCTTTGATTGCGTCCCATAAAAGGTTTTTTTCATATTGTGTAGCAGCAGTTCCTTTAACTTTTAATACACCATTCTCTTCAGTAACGTTTCCGTTAGCGATATTTAATTTTTCACCTAAATCAAGTACACCTTGATATTTTGCTCTTACAGCCATAAATAATTTGTTTTAAATTGTTAATCTCCCTTAAAGATAGTAATTATAGGTTTACATTGTTTAACTAAATTTGTAATTCAACAATACTTAGACAAAGTGTATATAAAAACCGATAAAATGCAGTTTTTAGTTTTTTTTTACGATTTATAGTCTATTGACAGTCAGTAGTTTAATATTTTTTTAAATGTATTAGGCAATATTACTAAAAAGTAGTATTTTTGCACACCTTTTTAGCGTACCAAAGAAAGATGAAAAGGAGAAAAACAATTTTATTTATAACACTTCTGTGTGTTAGCGCTTAAATCTTCTAAACATAACAGAATACAAAACATAGTGTGTTTATAATTCAGCGAAAGCGAAAAGTACACTATTAAAATTTATTAAATGGCTGAAAAAGCAAAACAAGCGGAAGTAGAAGCTCAAGTAGCAGACACTAAAAATGCTCCAGTAGTATCTGAAGCACAAGCAAACCCTGAAAAATTCTTAGCAGATTTTAACTGGCACAACTACCAAGAAGGTATTGATGAAGTTGAAGATTCTCAATTAAAAGAATTTGAAAAATTAGTATCAGAAAATTTCGTTGATACTTTAGATGATGAAGTTGTTGAAGGAACAGTAGTGCACATGACAGATCGTGATGCAATTATTGACATCAACGCTAAATCTGAAGGAGTTATTTCTTTAAACGAATTTAGATACAATCCAGACTTAAAAGTAGGAGACAAAGTAGAAGTATTAATTGATGTACGTGAAGACGCAACAGGACAATTAGTATTATCTCACAGAAAAGCTCGTGTAATTAAGGCTTGGGACAGAGTAATCAAAGCTAATGAAACTGGAGAAATCGTTAACGGTTTTGTTAAATGTCGTACTAAAGGTGGTATGATTGTAGATGTTTTTGGTATTGAAGCATTCTTACCAGGATCTCAAATTGACGTTAAGCCAATTAGAGATTACGATCAGTACGTAAACAAAACTATGGAATTTAAGGTTGTTAAAATCAACCACGAATTTAAAAACGTAGTAGTATCTCATAAAGCTTTAATTGAAGCTGATATTGAAGAGCAGAAGAAAGAAATCATTGGTCAACTAGAAAAAGGACAAGTATTAGAAGGTGTTGTTAAAAACATTACTTCTTATGGTGTGTTTATTGATCTTGGTGGTGTTGATGGTTTAGTTCATATTACAGATTTATCTTGGTCTCGTATCAACCATCCAAATGAGATTGTTGAGTTAGATCAAAAATTAAATGTTGTAATTTTAGACTTTGATGAAGATAAGTCTAGAATCCAATTAGGTCTTAAGCAATTATCTAAACACCCATGGGATGCTTTAGGAGAAAACGTTGCTGTAGGTGATAAAGTAAAAGGTAAAGTTGTTGTAATCGCTGATTATGGTGCATTTATCGAAGTTGCAGAAGGTGTTGAAGGTTTAGTACACGTGTCAGAAATGTCATGGTCTACACACTTACGCTCTGCTAACGACTTTGTTAAAGTTGGAGACGAAATTGATGCGGTTATCTTAACTTTAGATAGAGAAGATCGTAAAATGTCCTTAGGTATCAAGCAATTATCTGCAGATCCTTGGACTGACATCACAACTAAATACCCAGTAGGTTCTAAGCATACAGGTATTGTACGTAACTTTACAAACTTTGGAGTTTTTGTTGAATTAGAAGAAGGTATTGATGGATTAATTTACATCTCTGACTTATCTTGGACTAAGAAAATCAAACACCCATCTGAGTTCTGTAACGTAGGAGACAAATTAGATGTAGTAGTATTAGAGTTAGATGTTGAAGGACGTAAATTATCTTTAGGTCACAAACAAACAACTGAAAATCCTTGGGATAAATACGAAACTGAATTTGCTTTAGATACAACTCACACAGCTGAAATTGCTGATGTTGTAGATAAAGGAGCTACAATTGAATTTAACGAAGATATCGTTGCTTTTGTACCATCTCGTCACCTTGAAAAAGAAGACGGTAAGATGTTGAAAAAAGGTGATACTGCAGAATTCAAAATCATTGAATTTAATAAAGAATTCAAACGTGTTGTAGCATCTCATACTGCTATCTTTAAAGCTGAAGAAATGGCTAACGTAAAAGCTGCTGTTAAGAAAGCTGCTGATCAAGCTGCCGAGTCTAAACCAACTTTAGGTGATGCAAACGAAGCTTTACAAGCATTAAAAGATAAAATGGACGGGAAAAAATAATTTCCTCTTTTTATTATAAATTTAAAAGCCTCTCAGAAATGAGAGGCTTTTTTTATTGTATCAATCTTAGCAATTTATACTGCTAATTATGTGGTTATAATTAGTTATAGCCTTATTAACTAGTTACGTCTATTATATATAAGTTGAGTAATATAATTTCCTTTTTCATTTAAAATCAGCTATTTATATTGTAAGAATATTATGTCATAAATTATCATATTATGGCTATAGTTGTTAAAATTATTGTCATTTCATCGATAACATTTTGATTAACAGCATATTATTTTTAATTTAATGTTGAATCAAATTTTTCGTATTGCAATACATTGATTTATTTTTTTAAGTGTTTTTAGTTTCCCTAGACTGATTGTTAGCTTATTATTAACTTAAATCCGTTTTATTATGAAAAATTTATTACTATTATTATTTGTAGTAGGATTTACTGCTACAAAAGCACAAACAGGTAACCTACTAAGTGAAGCTATTCCTATTAATGGCTCAAATGTTAATGTAAACATTCTAAATTTCACTTCGGCTTCAGCCTCATCAACACCATTTAGTTGCTCAGGTCTTTTTAATCAAGACGTATATTACAAACACGTAATTAATCCAGGAGCAAACAAGCTAACCATTGGCATGTTTAGCCTAGGATTGACTGTATTTTCAAAATTTGATTACCAAATTTTAAAAGCACCTGGAGGCGATTTGTCCAATTTAGAAGAAGTTAGCTGCGATCATTATGATGTTGTCGTATTGGTAGGTGGAAGTTTTGAGTTAATCCTTGATGATTTTGAAGTAAATGACCAATTTTATTTGAGGGTAAATACACCTCAAGGCTTATTAGCTTCTTTATTATCTAGTTTACTATCTACAACCACAATTACAATGTATAGCGAGTTTGATGCAACCCTAAGTGTCGCATCTCAGGATGTTAATGATCATAAAATCATTAATAAGTCTAACCAATTGCAACTATTAACCAATAAAGATTTTAAATCTTATAAAATATATAGTTTGGATGGTAAACAGGTAAAAACAGTTAATAGTTTAGAACAACTTGAGACTATTGATATTTCTACCTTAAATACAGGTGTTTATGTGTTATTATTAGAAGATAATACGTCTAGCTATCATCATAAATTTATTAAAAGTTAATACCTTAATATCTTAATAACCAAAAGGAGTTTTAGAAATAAGACTCCTTTTTTATGCTAAAACAAAAAACAACTTTCTTGTTACCATAATTTACTTTACATTTGTTAACCAAACCCGTTTGGAACACTATGAGTCAAAAAGTGCTACTTAATGCAACAGAAGTCAATATCATCTTACATAGATTGGCTTGTCAACTCATCGAGAAACATAACGATTTTTCTAATACAGTATTAATTGGTATTCAGCCTAGAGGTAAATATTTAGCTAATAGGATAGCTGCTTTATTAAAAGAAGAGTATAAAATTAAAAACTTACAATTAGGTCATTTAGATATTACTTTTTACAGAGACGATTTTAGAAGAAGTGATAAACCTTTAGAAGCTAGTACAACCGAGATTAATGTACAAGTAGAGGACAAAAAAATTGTGTTTATTGATGATGTATTATATACAGGTCGTAGTATACGATCCGCTTTAACAGCAATCCAGTCTTTTGGCAGACCAAAAGAGATAGAACTATTAACACTTATAGATAGACGTTTTAGTAGACACCTACCTATACAACCAGATTATAGAGGTAGACAGGTTGATGCTATTAATAATGAAAAAGTCAAAGTTAATTGGGTTGAAAATGAAGGAGAAGACTCAGTATATCTAATAAATAATTAAAGTTATGAGCGAATTAAGTGTCAATCACTTATTAGGAATTAAATATCTTAACCAACAAGATATTGAGCTTATTTTTAAAACAGCAGACCACTTTAAAGAAGTGATTAATCGTCCGATTAAAAAAGTACCTTCGCTTCGTGATATTACAATAGCCAATTTATTTTTTGAAAATTCTACCAGAACTAAATTATCTTTTGAGTTAGCAGAAAAACGTTTGTCCGCAGACGTTATAAATTTTTCTGCCTCTCAATCCTCAGTTAAAAAAGGCGAAACATTAATAGATACCGTAAATAACATATTATCCATGAAAGTGGATATGGTTGTAATGCGTCATCCTAACCCTGGAGCAGGTGTGTTTTTATCTAAACATGTTAACGCAAGTATTATAAATGCTGGAGATGGTGCGCATGAGCATCCTACACAAGCCTTATTGGATAGTTATTCTATTAGAGAACGCTTAGGTAGTGTTAAAGGCAAAAATGTATTAATAGTTGGAGATATATTACATAGTCGTGTGGCATTATCTAACATTTACGCATTAAAACTACAAGGTGCCAATGTTATGGTATGTGGACCTAAAACATTACTACCAAAGCATATTGAAAAATTAGGCGTTAAAGTAGAGACAGATTTACGTAAAGCATTAAATTGGTGTGATGTAGCAAACATGCTACGTGTACAAAACGAGCGTATGGATATTAGTTATTTTCCATCTACTAGAGAGTATACACAGCAATTTGGTGTAAACAAAGCATTGTTAGATAGCTTAGATAAAGAAATAACTATTATGCATCCTGGACCTATAAATAGAGGTGTAGAGATTACAAGTGACGTTGCAGACTCAAAACAAGCCATAATTTTAGATCAAGTGCAAAATGGAGTTGCTGTTAGAATGGCAGTAATATACCTATTAGCATCCAAAATAAAACAATAGTTATGATTATAGATCAAAATGAAAATTTAACTATTATAACCCAAGAAAATGCTTCGGTTATTGAATTAGTAAAAAAAATAGAAACCCTATATCCTAAGTTCAAAAACAATAATTTAATTATTAATTTAAATACAATCAAACCTATTTCTTTAGAAGAAATTATAGAGTTTTTAAGACTATCTAATCAACATCGTGCTGCAAAGCATTCGTTTGTTATTGTAAACGAAGGTATCAATACAGATAAAACTCCAGAAGAAATAGTGATTGTACCAACATTACAAGAGGCTAAAGATATTATTGAAATGGAAGAAATGGAACGTGATTTGGGATTTTAAGACGGTAGATCTCACTTTTAAAATAAAGTAACTACCAAACAATAAACATGTAATGAAATTAAATATCTTAGGTTGCTACAGCGCAACACCACGTACCTTTACCAATCCAACATCTCAAGTCTTAGAAATAAACAATCATCTATTTATGATAGATTGCGGAGAAGGTACACAAGTACAGCTTCGTAAACATAAGATTAAGTTTAATAGGATTAAGCATATTTTTATTTCGCATTTACATGGAGATCATTTTTTTGGTTTAGTTGGTTTAATTTCAACTTTTAGATTATTAGGTCGCGAAGCAGATTTACATATACACGCGCCAAAAGGCTTAAAGGAAGTAATTACACTACAAATGAAATTAGCTAATTCATGGACTAATTACAACCTTTATTTTCACGAATTAAATAGTAAGTCCTCTGAGTTAATTTTTGAAGATGATAAGGTCGAAGTTCATACCATTCCGTTAGACCATCGTGTGTATACTAATGGCTTTCTTTTTAAAGAAAAAGCAGGAGATCGAAAATTAGATATGAATGCGGTTTTAAATAATAATATTGATGTTGCCTATTACAGAAAGCTAAAGCAAGGCTTTGATGTGATTAATGAAGATGGACATTTAATTAAAAACGAAACCGTTACACTACCACCAAATAAAGCTAAAAGTTACGCATTTTGTAGTGATACAGCCTACAACGAAGCTATTATACCTATAATTGATAAGGTAGATGTTTTATATCATGAGTCCACCTTTTTAGATCAGCATTTAAAATTAGCCAAACCAACTAAGCATAGTACCGCAAAACAAGCAGCTAGTATCGCAAAACAAGCTAATGTTGGTCATTTAATACTTGGACATTACTCGACTAGATACGAGGACTTAAATCTATTTAAAATTGAAGCTCAGACAGTCTTTGATAACGTACTATTAGGAGATGACGGAAAAGTTTTTGAGTTTTAAATTAACGGTTTTAATGTTTTACTTTCCAATACTGCACAATCGCATCTAGGTATTTATCATGCTTATTATCTAATGCACACAATAAAACTATTACAGTAGTATTAAACATGTATTTATTGTTTATCAAGTCATTTTATACAATAAGTTGAAGACTTAGGAACTTAAAAAAATAATTTAATTCTCGTAAATTTACAATTAAAACATAGTTATGGAAAAAGACTTAAGTAATTACAGAAAATCATACGAAAAAGGAGCTTTATTGCTAGAAGAAACTCCAGAAAATCCAATCGAGCTGTTTAGATCTTGGTTTAATGAAGTGGATGAATTTTTCCCTCAAGACGAGACTAATGCAATGACAATCTCTACAATAGGAGTGGACGGTTTTCCTAAAAGTAGAGTAGTACTGCTTAAAAAGTTTACTTATGAAGGGTTTATATTTTATACTAATTACGAAAGTGAAAAAGGTAAAGCTATCCAACACAATCCAAATGTTTGTTTGTCTTTTTTTTGGCATGGAGCAGAGCGTCAAATTATAATTAAAGGACAAACTGAAAAAATTGCTTCCAACTTAAGTGATGGTTATTTTGAGTCGCGACCAAGAGGTAGTCAACTAGGAGCAATAGTATCTAAGCAAAGTAGCATAGTTGCTAATAGACAAGTATTAGAGGATGATTTAAAAAGATTAGAGGAAGAATATCAAAATAAAGACATACAACGACCTGAATATTGGGGAGGCTATATTGTAAAGCCTGTTTCAATTGAGTTTTGGCAAGGAAGACCTAATAGGTTGCATGATCGTGTTTTATATACCTTAGATTCTGATTTTAACTGGAATAAAAATCGTTTATGTCCTTGATTTAGACGTTGAAATACACTCTTAAAGCGCTTTTTATCGATAAAACGCATAGTAAGTCGTTAAAAAGCATGTTTTTAATCGATTTTAACATTTCTTTAACACTTTAATTCGCTAAGCTATTATATTTTAGGAGTCCCAAATAACCTTAACTCCTTTAAAAATGAGAAGAATTACTAGCCTACTTATCGTTTTTTGCATTGCAATTTCATTTACATCCTGTTCAACAGACTCAATGGATGAAATATATGAAGACTCTACCGTATTAGTTATTCCTGATGCTAAACCTATTGAGATTGAAATTTTAGAATTAATTAATCAACACAGAATTAGTATTGGTTTAAATGCTTTAGAAAATCTTAAAGTTATTAAAGGACAAGCCTTTTCTCACACAGATTATATGGTTAATATAAACGAAGTAAACCATGATAATTTTTACAGCAGAAAAAATTACCTAGTCAATAATGTAAATGCATTAAAAGTGTCAGAAAACGTGGCTTATGGATTCTCTTCAGCATCTTCAGTAGTTAATGCTTGGTTAAATAGTGATGGTCATAAAAGAAATATCGAGGGAGATTTTACAGACTTTGAAATATCTGCAGAATTAGGTGAAAATAACAAATGGTATTTTACAAACATATTTGTCAAGAAATAAAACTAGTAATAACAAAAAAAAAAGCCTTTCTAAATTAGAAAGGCTTTTTTTATTTAAAATGATTAGTAATTTTCAAATTACAATAGCTAGTAAAGCTAACGTTACCTTACTTCTTTTGCAAGGTTTATATAATTGATAAGGCGTTGTTAGTTTCAAAAGCCAGAGATACTTTTATTGCAAGACTTAACATTTCTATACTATTGCTTAGGCTATTAATTATTCTAGCCATGTAGGTGTTTGAAGTTTTGTTATGATTATTAGTATGTGAAGTTCATTCAAAATTGAAATATTACTTTATATAATTGATAAAATTTTTATATTATCTAATAATAAGTAACTACATCATATTAATTAGTAAAATCTGAGATATACCTTAAAGATAACTTGATTGATTTAAAGGGTGTTAAAACGTATTTTATCAAGAATTAAAACTAGGAACAAAAAAGCCTTTCTATTTTAGAAAGGCTTTTTCGTTACTTATACTGATTAGTTATAATAAACTTAGATCGTCTATTAAATTCATGTTCTTCATCAGAGCATTTAACTCCGTTTGTACATTTATTAAGTATTTGTGTCTCTCCATAACCTATAGCACTTAATATTCTATCTTCTTCAATTCCTCTAGAGTATAAATAATCTCTAGTTGATTTAGCACGTCTATCAGATAGTTTTAAGTTGTATGCATCACGACCACGACTATCTGTATGAGATTCAATTTTAATAATCATTCTTGGATGTTCTCTCATTACTGCAACAATATTTTCTAATTCATAAGCAGCATCAGATCTAATAAAAGATTTATCGTAATCAAAATAAATAGGGTTAATTACAATTTCATTATCAATAATTAATGGTTTCAAGTATAAATCAATTTCGGTATTTTCTCCATTAATTGGTGTTGTTTTTAACTCTTTAGTATCAGGTCTATAAACAACACGTTCTGCCATAACTGTAAATGTTTTATCACAACCCACTTCCTTAAATTCATATTTACCATCTTTTTCTGTAAAGTAAGTATCTAAAACTTTACCATTAGCATCCAATATTACAACTCTGACTTTATCTAAAGGTTCCTTAGTTAAATCGTCATAAGCAACACCGGAAATAGTTTGATTACACTGGTATTTTCCAAAAGCATAAATATCATCACCACCTTGACCACCTTCACGATTAGATGACAAGTAACCTGTTTGAGTTTCTGTATCAATAAAAAAGCAAAAGTCATCGTATGGACTGTTAAATGGTGCACCTAGGTTTTTAATGTAAACTTGAGTGGTATCATTTTTTTTAATTTTTAATAAATTACTTTCAAAAATATCAAGTAAACCAAGGTTTAGGTTAGCGTCACTTGAAAAATATAGCGTAGAATCCTTTGCTACATACGGAAATTTTTCATTTCCTTCAGTATTTATTTCAGGTCCTAAATTAACAGGTTTACCATAGCTACCATCGTTATTTATTGCTACTTTATACAAATCAGTTTGGCCAAATCCACCTGACATATCAGATACAAAATATAGAGTCTTGTTATCAGGACTCAATGCAGGAGCACCACATGAGTAAGCATCATTATTAAAAGGCAACTCAGTTACATTTGTCCAGGTATTACCTGATAGCGTAGCTTTATATATTTTTAAAAATGAAGTTCCTTCTTTAGAGTATTTTCTTTTTTCTTTTTTGTTTACATTATTTCTGGTAAAGTACATAGTTTTACCATCGTTTGTAATAGTAACTAAACCTTCGTGATCATCTTTTGTATTTACTGTTGCGTTTAGTTTTTTTGAATTGTCGAAGGATTTAATTGCATTTTCTATTTTTATATCTGCTTCAAAAATATTTAAGAAAGGTTCATTATTCCAATCATATAATTCATTTTCATCTGTTATTGAATCTTTAACCCAAGTAGAGTAGTAGTAAAGTTTATCTTTAAACTCGTAACCTCCAAAATCTGAATATTTTGTATTAATAGGAAGGTTTTCTAATTCAACATAAACTTTTTCAGTGTTTGTTAATTGATTATAGTTTTCAATATTAAAACTTTCAATGTTTTTAATACGATTGTCTTTTTTATTTCTGTTGTTAAAGGTCCTTAAATAGTCGTTTGCTAGTTCATATTTTTTTTGACTTCTTAAGGTTTGAACATATTTATAGATGTATTCAGTATCTATAGCAGGATATTTATTTATGGCTTTGTTATACCAAAACTCTGCTTTTTCAAGCTGACTAATATTGAAGTAGCAGTCACCAATACGTTTCAAAATATGTTCTGTACTATCCTCTTTTTTTATAGCCTCTTTATATAGTTCTGCAGCTTTTTCGTAAGAAAAATCCCTGAAAAAGTTATCTGCGACTTTAGTTTGTGCAACTGCTTGTTGTACAAATAAAAATAAAACTAGATATGCTGTTATTTTCATTTTCATTTTAAAAATATCTTGGTGATTTAACACGTTTGGTAGGTTTAAAGACTTCAAACATTAGTAAAATTTCATGTGTTCCTCCTGTGTAAGGTCTTAGATCTGTTATATAATGTTCATAGGCATAACCAATCCTCATTTGAGGTGATACCTGAAAATCTGCTAAAGCACCAATAGTTGATGTATCTCTATTATATCTATAACTACCACCAATCCAAAACTTTTCGTCAAATAGTAAATGTGCACTTAAGTCAAATGAAACAGGAGCTCCATTTGTTAATTTTACTAATGCCGATGGTTTAAGTTTTGTGGACTCATTTAATTCAAACACATAACCAGCAGTCAAATAATATCCAACACGCTCTAAAGCGATGTAGTCTACTTCTGGATCTAAAGCACTTTCGTTATAATCTGTATTTAAAATTCTAGGAGCAGATAAACCTAAATACCATTTGTTTTGATGTAAATAAGCACCAACACCAATATTAGGATTCCATCTATTTGTAAAATTACTAAAGAAAGGGTCTATTGCCACAGTTGGATCGTCTAGAAATCCTTCTTGATCAAGGTTATAATGAGTAAATCCTGCTTTTAAACCAAAAGCCAATTTTGTTTTTTCTGAGAGCTCAATAGTATAAGAAAAATCACCGTAGGCATAAACAAAGTTTTCATATCCTAATTCATCATTAATTATAGATAAACCTAAACCTATTTTTTCGTTTTTTAATGGCGCATGAATAGAAACCGTTGATGTTGTTGGAGCACCAGCTAATCCAACCCATTGACTTCTATGTAAACCTACCACACTAATAGTTTCTCTACTTCCAGCATAGGCTGGATTTATTGAAATAGTATTAAACATGTATTGCGAAAACTGAGGTAACTGTTGTGCTAATAGTTGTGCTGAACTACATATTAACACCAGAGCAATACTGTATATATTTATTTTTTTCATTTAAAATCGTTATTTAGTTCCTAAATAAAGAGGACCAGCTAAAGGTTTAATACCACTATCTTTTATATCTATTACGTAATAATATGTTCCGTTTGGTAATCTACCTGCAGATCCTACAGAACCGCTAGGGCTTTGACCATTCCAATTGTTTTGGTAATCTCTAGATTCGTAAACAATATCTCCAAATCGGTTAAAGATTTTTATGTCGATAATAAATCCACACTCTTCAACACCACCTACAGTGAAAAACTCATTATAAGCATCACCATTTGGTGTAACTGCTTTAGATATTTTTAAATCATCCTCACCACAAGGTAATACGGTACAATCATCATTAATATTTATAGTCAATTCAAAAGTATTTAAACAACCGTTATTTAAAGTTGTATAAGTGAAAACATAATCACCAAGTTCAACTTCTAATGGGTCAAAAATACCATCAATTATTGAAACACCATCTGTAACAACTACCCATTCAATTGAAGTGTCATATCCTTCCGGTAAATAGTCATATAAGTCTATTAATCCATCTTCGATACATTTATCTCCTTCCAATGGAGTTGTAAAGTTTTCTGTTACTACATTAATTGTATGTGTTATTACTGTATCATTACCACAATCATCAGTAGCAGTCCATGTCCATATAATATCATAAATTTCTTCTTCTCCTGTAAATGTTGTTGTCTCCTCAAATACAATTGTAACAGGATTTAAAGAACAATTATCTTCAAAGTTTAATACAGGTACTTCAGGAACATTAGAACATATAACGCTATTAGGTAAATCTAAAGAATTTATTAAACTTGGTCCAGTAGTATCTTCTATTGTTAAAGTAGCAGTTAATTGAGAGGTGTTACCACAATCATCAGCTACAGTATAAGT
>NZ_JADR01000007.1 GCF_000518485.1 Olleya marilimosa CAM030
CCTTTTTTCTCAGAAAATATTAATGAAGTTACTCCAAATATTGGAGCTGGATTATATTTTTACAAACCAAGTAAGTTTTATATATCTGCCTCTATGCCTAACATTTTAAATTCTGTGCATTTAGATGCAAATGGCTTTAAAATAGGATCAGAAACGCAACACTTTTTTGGAGCAGCAGGATACGTATTTGATTTATCAGAAAACTTTAAGCTAAAGCCACACGCTTTAGCTAAAGTTGCTTTTGATGCACCAGTAAGTTTTGATGTTAACTTAAACTTATTTATGTATGACTTTGTAGAAGTAGGAGCAGGTTACCGCTTAGACGACTCTTTTAGTGGTATGGTCAACTTTTTAGTAGCACCTAATTTAAGAATAGGTTATGCGTATGACAGTATCCAATCACAATTAGATGTTGTAACCAACTCATCACACGAGATTTTTATCAACTTTGATATTAATCTTCCAAGAAAAGTATCACGTTCACCACGTTATTTCTAATCATAAGCTAACCAATACAATGAAAAAAATACAACTATTTATATTCGCGATATTACTAAGCAGTACCAGTGTGTTTGCTCAAAGTGATGCGACAAAAAAAGCCGATAAACATTTTGCTAAATTTCAATTTGTTGATGCTATTGAAGCTTATAACAAGCTAATTGAAAAAGGAGAAGGTAACGCTTACATATATTCTAGATTAGCAGAGGCTAATTATAACATTTTTAGTACAGTAGAATCTGAAAAATGGTATGCTAAGGCACTTGAAGCAGGCGCTTCTGAGCCAGAAATGCTATTTAAATATTCTGAAATGTTAAAAGCTAATGGTAAGTACGAAGCTTCTAATGTACAAATGGATAAATTTGCATCTATGCGTCCAGCAGATGATCGTGCTGTTATGTACAAAGCTAATCCAGAGTATTTATCAAAAATTTTAGATAAAGGTAAAAAGTTTAATGTACAAAGTTTAGACCTTAACAGTAATATGTCTGATTTTGGAGGTACACTTCAAGATGGTAAACTTTATATTACGTCTTCTAGAAATGCAAGCAGAAAAAACTATGGTTGGAATGAAGAGCCTTTCTTAGATATCTATGAATATACTGTTGCAGAAGATGGAAGTTACCAAGCAGAAAACTTATTAGATGGTAAAATTAATACTAAATACCACGAAGGTATTGTAAGTTTTACACCAGATGGTAAAACAATGTTTTTCTCTAGAGAAAGTTTCTTTGAAAACATCTACGAAAAAGACAGCTTGTCTAACACTAAATATAGTGTCTTACACTTATTTAAAGCTAAAAAAGGTAGTAATGGTTTCTCTGAAGTAGAAGCATTACCTATTAATAGCCAAAATTATTCTATTAAAAACCCAACAATAAGCCAAGATGGTTCTATAATTTATTTTGCAAGTGATATGCCAGGTGGATTTGGAAAGTTTGATATCTACAAAGCTACTTTAGACGCTAACGGAAATGTTGGTACACCTGTAAATATGGGACAAAAAGTTAATACAGAAGGACAAGAAATGTTTCCTTATGTAAGTAGTAATAACACCCTTTATTTTTCTTCAACAGGTCATTTAGGTCTTGGAGGTATGGATGTATTTTATACAAAAGAGATTGATGGAAAGTTAGCTCCAATACGTAATGTTGGAATACCAATTAATAGTAATGGTGATGATTTTGCTTTTAGAATGAACGAAGAAACTGGAGAAGGTTTTGTGTCTTCAAATCGTGAAGGAGGAAAAGGAAGTGATGATATTTATGCTATCAAAAAATTACAACCATTATGTGATGTATTAATAGTAGGTACGGTTTTAGATGAAAAAACAGGTAAGCCAGTTTCAGGTGCATTAACAACATTAGTAGATGCAAATGGTAACGTTTTAGCATCTAAACCAGCTAATACTGATGGTAAAGTGGAGTATATTGTTGAGTGTGATACACCTACAGAATTAAAAGTTACAATGGAAGGTTATGAAAGTAATAAAGTAGCTGTTAAAGGAAGTAACGAAGAAGAAGTTGCTGTTACAGTTAACTTAAAACCAATTGAAGAGATTATTACTCCAGAACAAGTGGTGCTTAATCCAATATACTTTGATTTTGATAAATCTAATATTACTGCACGTGCTGCTTTTGAATTAGATAACTTAGTTCAAGTTATGAACAAGTATCCTGATATGGTAATACAAGCTACTTCTCACACAGATTTTAGAGGGTCTAAGCAGTACAACCAAGGATTATCTGAAAGACGTGCACAAACGACTATACAGTATGTGATCTCTAAAGGAATTGATGCTAGCAGAATTAGTGCTTCAGGACGTGGAGAAACAGAACCAGCAGTGGACTGTAAGCCATGTACAGATCAAGAACATGAACTTAATAGAAGAAGTCAATTTTTTATTACAAGTGGAGGTCCTAAAAAGTAATCTATACAATTAACAACCAAATTACAAACCATAAAAAAGCCTTACTTTAAGTAAGGCTTTTTTTTATTCTTATGTGTGTAATTAAGGACTGATATTTAAATATATTATACATTAAATAATGTTAAATGGATTTTATTTTTGATGTTTAATAGACTAAATATTAAGCATAAAAAAAGCCTTACATAGTAAGGCTTTTTGTTATTTAATTTGATTACCATCTTTGTCAACAAAATGATATTCAAGGTATGTGTAAGCATCTCTTGGTTGTATTTTAACCCATTTTTTGTGTTCAAAAAACCATTTTGAACGAATAGATGGAAAACCTTTTGTTAAAAAGGCTGCTATAAAAGGATGTGTGTTTAAGGTCACCTTTTTATAGTCTTTTTTAAATATTTGTTCTATGTCGTGAGTTATTTTAGGCACAATGTTAATTGGTGCTTCGACTTCTTCTCCATTAAAACTGTTAGGATTTTCCTCTCTGGTTTTAATATTCATTTCTGGTCTTACTCTTTGACGTGTAATTTGAATCAATCCAAACTTACTAGGAGGTAATATTTTGTGTTTGGCACGATCATCTTTCATTTCGTCACGAAGATGATTGTAAAGTTTTTTTCTATGTTCAGCAGTATTTAAGTCTATAAAGTCTATCACAATAATTCCACCCATATCACGTAATCTTAACTGACGTGCTACTTCTGTAGCAGAGATTAAGTTTACTTCAAGAGCTGTGTCTTCTTGCGAGTTTGATTTGTTAGATCTATTACCACTATTTACATCAATGACGTGAAGCGCTTCAGTATGCTCGATAACAAGGTATGCACCTTTAGCCATAGAGACCGTCTTACCAAAAGCAGTTTTAATTTGTCTTTCAATTCCAAATTTTTCAAAAATAGGAATGTTAGACTGATGTAATTTAACTATTGATTCTTTTTTTGGTGCGTATTGTTGCACGTAATCTTTAACTTGAGCATGTAAAGCTTCATCATCTACATGAATACCTGTAAACGTGTCGTTAAAAATATCTCTTAATATAGAAGAGGCTTTATTTAACTCACCCAATACTTTGGTAGGATGATTTGCTTTATGCAATTTTTTACACATTGCTGTCCAACGACTAAGCAAATTTTGTAAATCTTTATCTAGTTCGGCTACTTTTTTGCCTTCTGCTACTGTTCGTACAATAACTCCAAAACCAGGTGGAGTAATACTCCTTACTAAGCGTTTTAAGCGTTCTTTTTCTTCTTTACTCTCTATCTTTTGTGAAATAGAAATTCGATCAGAAAAAGGTACTAAAACAATGTATCTACCTGCTATGGATAGCTCTGAGCTAATCCTTGGGCCTTTAGTAGATATTGGTTCTTTAACTATTTGTACTAAAATAGACTGATTTGATTTTAAGACGTCAGTAATCTTTCCGTCTTTATCAATATCTTTTTCAAATGGGTAATCCTTTAAAGAAAAATCTTTTAGTTTACCTGTGCTTACACTTTTTGTGAATTTTAAAAGAGAGGACATTTTTGGTCCTAAATCATGATAATGCAAAAATGCATCTTTCTCATAACCAACATTGACAAATGCTGCATTTAGTCCTGGAACAGCTTTTCTTATTTTGGCGATAAACACATCACCAACCGCAAAGTTGTTCCCATCTTCCTCTTTATGTAATTCAACTAATTTTCCATCTTTTAATAAGGCAAAATCAACAGCTTCTGGACTAGATCTAATAATTAATTCTTTATCCATTTAAGGTTAATTTTTATCCATACAACTAGGTATAGATGGATTATACAATATATCTTACCTTTTTTTTAAAAATAAAAAAAGGTAAGATAATCACAGGATTTTTTAAATCCGTTTGAGTTTAAAAATACGCAAGGTTTTACATATTTATATTAAACTCTATTTTCAAAGAACGATAATTTTAATAAACCAAAAAAGTAGTTATATAAACTACTTTTTGGTACTATTTCTTCTTCTTGTGACGATTAGCGCGTCTACGTTTTTTACGCTTATGCGTTGCAACCTTGTGTCTTTTACGTTTCTTACCACTTGGCATAGGGTTAATGTTTTTAAATTAATAATTCGTTTATAATATTTTTTACTTTACGTCTACGTTAGTTTTTACACCCTCTACAAATACTTTTGCAGGTTTAAACGCTGGTATGTTATGAGCAGGAATCTTGATAGTCGTATTTTTTGAAATATTTCTTCCTGTTTTTTCTGCTCTTGTTTTAATGATAAAGCTACCAAATCCTCTAAGGTAAACATTATCACCACCTTCTAAAGATGTTTTAACTTCTTCCATAAAAGTCTCCACAGTTGCCTGAACATCTCCTTTTTCTATTCCTAATTTTTCAGAAATCTTTGTTACTAAATCAGCTTTAGTCATTTTCTTTTCTTGTTTGCGTTATTAATTTTTCTAAGGGTTGGCAAATATAGGCATTTAATATTCAATATTTCAAACCTAATTCATTAAAATTTAATGCGATAAACTTTACTTTTGCTTTTCTTACTTTTTTCTAATAAATGAACTTTGCAAAACAATTAATTAATTGGTACACAGATAATAAACGAGATTTACCTTGGCGTAATACCACAAACCCTTATTATATTTGGCTTTCCGAAATCATTTTACAGCAAACACAAGTAGTACAAGGTCTTCCATATTACAACGCTTTTACCACTAATTTTCCAACTGTTTTTGACTTAGCTAACGCAGATGAGCAGGATGTGTTAAAGTTATGGCAAGGACTAGGCTATTATTCTAGAGCTAGAAATTTACATGCTTCAGCTAAATATATAGTAAATGAATTAGATGGACGCTTTCCGGACACTTTTAATGAAATTATTAAACTTAAAGGTGTAGGAGATTATACTGCAAGTGCGATTGCTTCTATTTGTTTTAATCACGTTACTGCAGTTGTAGATGGTAATGTGTATAGAGCATTGTCTAGGATTTATGGTATTTATACACCTATAAATACAGGTAAGGGGTTTAAAGAGTTTAAAGCATTAGCTCAACAATTAATTGATAAAAAAGAACCTGCAACTTTTAACCAAGCTATAATGGAGTTTGGAGCAAGATTATGTAAGCCCAAAAATCCAGATTGTGACAATTGCCCATTTAACACAAAATGTATCGCATTATCTAAAGCTGTAATTACGGATTTACCAGTTAAAATTAAAAGTGCTAAGGTTACCAAAAAGTATTATAACTTTATTGTTATCCTTTCTAAAGACGGTAATACAATACTAGAACAACGTACAGGAAATGGTATTTGGCAAAACTTGTATCAATTTCCTTTACTTGAAACAGATAAAGACACTTCTTTTTCTGAAATTGTAAAACAAATTAAACTTATTAATTACCTAAAGGACCAATCTATTGAGGTGTCATTGTATAATGAAAAAGCAGTGATCCATAAATTATCGCATCAACATTTGTATACCAAATTTTGGATTGTAACGTTAGATAGCGCCTTGCCAAAAGGTATAGCATTAGATAAAATTACGGATTATCCAGTGCCTATTTTGATAGGGAATTTTATCGAAAAATTTAATTTTTAAATCATTACACGCAGTGCTTCAATATTTTTTATTAAATTTATTTACATTGAAGCTTAAAGCTGTAATTTTGTATTAGAATAAAAACACAATTTATGTCAGGAACATTAAATAAAGTTATGCTAATTGGGCATTTAGGAGACGAAGTTAAAATGCACTACTTTGAAGGAGGTGGTTGTGTTGGACGTTTTCCTTTAGCGACTAACGAGACCTACGTTAGTAAGCAAACTAACGAGCGCGTAACAAATACAGATTGGCATAATATTGTAGTGCGTAATAAAGCTGCAGAAATTTGTGAGAAATATTTAACAAAAGGTGATAAGGTTTATGTTGAAGGTCGTATAAAAACTAGAAAATGGCAAGACGAATCTGGAATTGATCGTTATAGTACAGAGATTCAAGTGTCTGACTTTACCTTTTTAAGTACCAAGCGTGATCCTGAAGCAGCACCAACAACACCAGCTGCACAACAACAAGCACCAAAACCTGATACTCAAAAACAAACACCTTCTGCTTCTAGCGAAGATGATCTACCGTTTTAATAAGTGATTATGGACCCTGAACCCTCGAGTTTTTTAGCATTAGTAATTTCTGACAACATTAATATTGTACTAGGTTTTGTACTGTTAATTGTATTATTGATATGTTCTGCAATGATTTCTGGAGCAGAAGTCGCTTTGTTTTCATTAACTAAATCAGATCTTGAAGACGAAGCATTACAAGGTAAAAAGCAGATTCAAATAATTTCAAAGCTATTAATTCGTCCTAAAAAATTATTGGCAACCATTTTAGTAGCTAATAATTTTATAAATATTGGTATTGTAATACTATTTGCTTTTTTAGGGAACTATTTGTTTTCAGGTATAAACTCTGCATTAGTTAAGTTTATAGTAGAAGTAGTAGTCATTACTTTTTTAATTTTATTGTTTGGAGAAATTTTACCTAAGATTTATGCCAGTCGTAACAATCTAAAATTTGCGACATTTATGGCTTATCCACTACGTGTCTTAGATGTGTTGTTTTCGCCTTTAAGTTTACCAATGCGAAGTATAACTTTGACAATTCATAATAGATTAGGAAAACAAAAATCTAATATAAGTGTCGATCAATTGTCACAAGCTTTAGAGTTAACTAGCGAGCATGACACTACTAAAGAAGAACAAAAAATACTACAAGGGATTGTAAGTTTTGGTAATACAGACACCAAACAAGTTATGCAACCTCGTATTGATGTTTTTGCATTAAATGTAGAGCAGCCTTACAGCGAGATTATCCCAGAAATTATTGAAAACGGTTATTCTAGAATACCTGTTTATAAGGATAGTATGGATAATATTGTGGGTGTGCTTTACGTTAAAGATTTGCTGCCTTATATTGATAAACAAACTTTTGATTGGACTACATTATTAAGAGCGCCATTTTTTGTACCAGAAAACAAAAAATTAGATGATTTAATGGCAGAGTTCCAAGAGAAAAAAGTGCATCTTGCTGTTGTAGTGGACGAGTATGGAGGGACTTCTGGATTAGTGTCATTAGAAGATATTATTGAAGAGATTGTAGGAGATATTAGTGACGAGTTTGATGACGAAGACTTAGTGTTTTCAAAGCTTGATGATAAAAATTATGCTTTTGAAGGTAAAACAGCATTAAAAGATTTTTATAAAATTATTAAGTTAGAAAACGATACAATTTTTGAAGATAATAAAGGTGAAGCTGAGACTATTGCTGGTTTTATTCTAGAAAATTCTGGAGGTTTTCCTAAACGAAACAGTAAAATACATTTTGAAAACTATGTGTTTACCATTGAAGCACTAGACAAAAAACGTATCAAACGAGTTAAAGTCACTTTACCATAAATAATAAAATATAGGCATATCACTATTGCTGTAGTAATTATACCATGAGACAATTAATAATTATTCTTTTAACTTTTGTAACATTAACAAGTTGTGGTAGCGACCCAATACCAAAGCCCAAAGGTTATCTTAGATTAGAGTATCCTCAGGCAGATTATAAAACGTATAATCAAGATTTGCCTTTTGCTTTTGACAGAAATATGCTAAGTGATACCATAATATATAAGCCTTTACAAGATGATGTAAAAAGTTTTGGACTTAACATAGAGTATAAAAAATTAAAAGGAACCATTTACCTTACTTATAAAGCAATAGATGGACAAGAGCGTTTAATAAAATACCTTAAAAATGCTCAAAATTTTACACAAGAACACACAAAAAAAGCAGATGCAATTGAAGAGGTGGTTTGGGAAAATCCTGTAAATAAAGTGTACGGAATGTTTTATGAAGTTGGAGGTAATGCAGCATCACAATCTCAGTTTTACATTACAGATAGTATAAACCACTTTTTAACTGGATCTTTATACTTTTATGCTAAGCCCAACTACGATTCTATTTTACCAGCAGCTAATTATCTTCAAAAAGATATAAAACGAATAATGGAAAGTGTAGAGTGGAAGTAAATTGTTTTCTGGATAAATATTATAACAGAAACATCTAAAATTTGAAACAAAAAAAGCCTTGAGAAATCAAGGCTTTTTTTTGTGATAATGTTTGATTGTTACGCTTTTTTAGCTTCAGCACAACATGCTTTTTTACAGTCTTTAGCACAAGCCATTTTTTCTGCTTCTGTTTTATTAGCACATTTTTTCTTGCATTCTGCTGTTTTTGCTGCACAGTCTGCACAATCTTTTTTAGTGCAATCTGCTTTGCACTTCATTGTGCATTCTTTTTTTGCAGTAGAAAAAGCATCTACAGTATGCATGTCTTTTACTTTATACGTGTCTGCTACACTTGTAACTGTAGTTTCTAATGATGCAGGAGTAACTAACGCTTCGTCATATTCTACCATAGCTAATTCGCGATCAAAATCTACAGTTGCAGATTTTACACCTTCCATTTTAGCCATTTTTTTCTCAATTGTTTTTGCACAACCCATTGCACAAGTCATACCTTCAATTTTAAATTCAGCTTTAGCTAACTTAGCATTTGGATTAATTTCTGCTTTTTTTGTTACTTCTGTAGTTTCTGTAGCATTAGGAGCTGTTTTAACTTCTGGCTCAGCTTCGTTTTTGCAACTAAAAGTAACTGCTGCTATAGCAATTAGTACTAGTATATGTTTAAATGATTTCATTTTAATAAGATTTTATTATTGTGTTATAGATACAAAACTACTAAATATTATGCTTTATTGCTTTTTATATTGGATTTTTGTAACGTAAAATTTGGCTATGCAAAATAACAATACTACAAAATGGGTGTATTTACTTGTTTTGTCACTTATTTGGGGAACGTCTTTTATTTTAATTAAGAAGGCGCTATTGGGTTTAAATGCTTATCAACTAGGAGCTTTACGAACATTAATTACTGGATTGTTTTTATTTATTGCTGGTTATAAAAAGATAAGCCTGATAAAAAAAACAGATTGGAAATGGATAGCAATCTCGGGTTTTTTAGGGTCATTTATTCCTGCTTTTTTCTTTGCAATTGCCGAAACCCAAATAGATAGCGCTGTTGTATCTGTGTTAAATAGCTTGGTGCCTTTAAACACGGTTTTAATTGGTGCTGCTGTATTTAAAATAGCAAGTACTACTAAGCAGGTTGTTGGTGTTATTATTGGCTTTATTGGTACGTCTATATTAATATTAGAAGGTGCAGATTTAAATCCTAATCAAAATTATTGGTATGCTGGATTTGTTATCGCTTCAACAGTTATGTATGCTATTAACGTTAACATAATAAAACGTTACTTGCAAGAGGTTAAACCTTTAGCAATAGCAGTAGGTAATTATGTTGTTATTTTTATACCAGCTTTAATCGTTTTGGTATTTGCAGGTTTTTTTAATCTTGAAAATTTTAGTAACCCTGATTTTAACAATGCTATTGGATACGTTGTGATTTTATCCTTTTTTGGTACAGCTTTGGCTAAGGTGTTATTTAATACTTTAGTCCAAATGTCCACTCCTGTTTTTGCATCTTCAGTTACTTATATCATGCCTATTGTTGCTTTAATTTGGGGACTATTGGATGGAGAAAGTTTTAGTGTTACCCAAATTATTGGAACTTTAATTATTTTGATTGGAGTTTATTTGGCTAATAGAAAAACAAAAAAAATCCGAAACCTTTAAGTTTCGGATTTTTAATTGATATGTATTAACTATTATTTAAAATCTGCTTCAGTAACTTCTTCGTTTACTTTTACATTTTTAAAATTCATTGAAATAGTTTGAGGACCAGCTATAATAGTTTGTCCGTAAGGAAATTTAACTCCGTTTACTTCAGAATAGTTATCGTATTTGATTGTAGTTGTAACTTCTTGGTCTTGTGCTTTAGAAGTACTTTCTACTTGACTTAGTAATCCTGTTTCAACATTGTAAAATCTGTAAGATGCTTTGTCGTTAGACATAACTTTTACTTTAAAGTTGTCTTTACCATCTATATCGACAATGCTTTCTAGGGTTACGTTAGCTAAATCAAATTTAGTTTCTGCAAATAATCCTAAGTCAGACTTTTTCTCATTGATTTCATCTTCAGAAAATGGCATTTTTTGACCTTGTTGTTCTCTGTAGCCTGTTGTGCCATCCCATTTTTGTTTCATTAAAGTTCCCATACCTTCTGCTGTCATCTCCATAGATTCTTTATTAGGATTTGTCATTGTTTTAGCTTCAACTTTTAATGCAATTGGAACACCTTCAATGGTAACATCTCCATTCATTTTTACAGTGTTTACTTTAGCAATATTTGCAGCACCACCAATAGCTGTTATGTATTTGTCTAAAACAGATTTAGCTGTTACTCCGTCAGGAATTGGTTTAGAAAATTCTGGTTTTGCAACTGGATTTGCAAACTTGTCAAAATACTTAATTGGGACTCCTGTTTTTTCTAATCCAGGAATAACATCGCTACCTTTTCCAACTATAATTATTCTAGCGTTTTCTGGCTTAAAGTATTTGTTGGCCACACGTTGTACATCTGCAATAGTTACAGCATTAATTTTAGATAAATATGTTTTGTAAAAATCGCTAGGAAGTTTATTTAATTTAATGCTTAGTGCATATCTAGCAATTGTTTGAGGACTTTCTAGAGCAAGAACAAAAT
The DNA here is from genome assembly GCF_000518485.1 of Olleya marilimosa CAM030. GTDB lineage: Bacteria > Bacteroidota > Bacteroidia > Flavobacteriales > Flavobacteriaceae > Olleya > Olleya marilimosa. Next base: position 11,107 of record NZ_JADR01000007.1, read on the forward strand.
CTCCAACATACTTAGCTTTAGCATTTGCTAATGCTTCAGCAGTAACAGGTTCGTTTTTAATTCTTTTAATTTCTTTTAAAGTCTCAATTACTGTACTATCTGTAACCATGTTTCTAACAGCAGTGCTTGCAGTAAATCTTGAAGCACCATAACGTGATGTACCAATGCTAGATCTTGCACCATAAGTCCAACCGTTAGCTTCACGTAAATTCATGTTTAGGTAGCTGTTAAAACCTCCACCTAATATTTTGTTTGCAATTAATACTGCATGATAATCAGGATTGTTCATCTCTAACTCAACATTGTTAGTTAAAGTAACATTTGATTGCACAGCATTTGGCATGTCCACAAAGTTAATTTGCGTGCTAGCTATATTAGGGTTTGGTTTAACTAGATTGGTTGTAAAATCAATTCCTTTATCCCATTTTTTAAAGTATTTTTTTACTTGCTTTTCTACAGTTCTAAAATCTACATCTCCAACAATAACTAAGTAAGCATTATTTGGGTTAAAATATTTTTGGTAGAAAGCTCTAACGTTATCTAATGAGATATTGTTTACAGTTTCTTCTGTTAAAAATTCACCATAAGGATGTTTAGTACCATAAGATAATGCGCTACCAACACGATCTGCTACTGCTTCAACGCTTTTTTCGTTGTTTTTTAATCCTTCTAAAAGACGTTCTTTTTCTTTATCAAATTCTTCTTGAGAAAATAAAGGATTCATTGCTGCATCTGCCATTAATTCTAAAATACGATCAGAGTATTTTGATAATCCACTAGCAAAAGCACCATCAGAGCTAAACCCAAGTCTAGCGCCTAAAAAATCTATTTCTTCGTTAAAAACATCTTTACTAATATTTGTTGTACCATTTCCTAACATAGCTCCTAACATTGCAGATACACCTGCTTTGTCTCCTTCTGTAATTGGTTGGTTGTCTATTGTTAAAGAGTATGATACTCTTGGTAGTTTGTGGTTTTCAACAACTAAAACTTTAAGTCCATTTTTTAGTTCAAATTCCCCAGGTACTTCTAATGTAATAGTTGGAGCTGGACCTGCTTTTGGTTGCTTAGATCTATCAAGTTGTGCCGAAGCAGAAATTGATATAAATAATACCGCTAATAAGGCTGTTATTTTTGTTTTCATATCTATTGAAATTTCTTTTTTTATTTATCGTCTTTCTTAGGAAGGTATTCTAAAACAACACGTTGGTTAGGATTTAGATACTTTTTAGCTACAGCTTGAATATCTTCTCTTGTAGCTGTTCTATAAATATCTATTTCAGAATTTATTAAATCTGTGTTGCCGTATAACATATAGTTTGTTGCTAATGAAGCTGCAATACCTTGTACGCTAGAGTTAGAGTTTACAAATTGGTTTTCAAATTTATTTTGAAGTTTTTGAAAATCTTTTTCAGATATTAATTCAGTTTGTAATTTTACTACCTCTTCATCCATTTCTGAAAGCAAAGTTTCTAAAGAGGTTTCACCTAATGGTAAACCATAAATAGCATAGATGCTATAGTCTTTTTGAGGAATGTTAATTGCTCCAGCTTGTAATGCCATTTTTTGGTCATCAACAAGTTTTTTGTAAAGTTTAGAGGTTTTACCGTCACTTAAATATGTAGAAATCATATTTAAAATGTAAGAGTCACGCTCAGCAAAACCAGGTGTTCTGTATCCTGTGATTATTGCAGGAATTTGAATGTTAGGATCATAAAATTTAGCTTCTAAAGCTTCTGTAATTGGATCTTCCTTTTGGAAATTTCTAACAGGAACTTCTCCGCTTGGGATGTCTTCAAAATATAATTTGGCTAATCTTTTAGCTTCGGTAACATCAATATCTCCTGCAATAACTAAAGCAGCATTGTTTGGTGTATACCATTTTTTAAAGTAAGCCTGAAACTCTTCTAAAGTAGAATCATCTAAATCAGACATTTCTCCAATATTCTTGTTTTTGTAAGGGTGTTTTGAAAATAAATTGTCGCTTACAGCAAATAAAAATTGTCCGTAAGGTGAGTTGTCGTAACGTAATCTTTTTTCTTCCTTAACAACTTCATTTTGTGTGTCTACACCAACTTGGTCAATTACTGGATGTAGCATACGCTCTGACTCCATCCACAATCCTAATTCAAGGTTGTTAGACGGAAAAACTTCATAATAATAAGTTCTATCTAATGATGTGTTAGCATTATTGCTTCCACCATTAGAGGATACAATTTTAAACCATTCTCCACGATCAATGTTTTGAGTTCCTTCAAATAAAAGGTGCTCAAAAAAGTGAGCAAAACCTGTTCTTAGTCCTGTTTCAGGAGCACCTCCTAAATCTTTACCACCTACGTCGTACATAACGCCTACAGTTACTACTGGTGCAGAATTGTCTTGATGTAAGATAACGTGTAAGCCATTATCTAAATCAAACTCTTCGTAATTAACTTCTTGTGCTGTAGCGGTAAAACCAGCTAAAAGCAAAGCAGCTAATGAGAATAAACTTTTTTTCATGATTTGATTATTTAATTTATCAGTTTAAGTATTAGTATACTATTGTAGGTTTTTGTTACAACAGTTTTAACAAAAATAGCAATCCAACTATGTTTTAATGTCTAATTTGTTGAAAATTAACATCAAATTATAAAAAAATCATTTCATTTTCACGAAATTTAAAAGGATTATTAACCAATAACCATAAATTATCATGAAAAATATTTCCCTTCCAATAAGATTTGGGTTAGTAATAAGTGCATGTTTAATTGCCTTTTTTTTAATCTTAGCTCTTTTTAATTTACATACCAATCCGTTTTTTAGTTTATTTAATGGTGTTATAACAGGATTTGGTATTTATGAAACTATAAAGTATTATAAACTAGAACAAGCAGACAATTTTAGTTACACAGGTGGTTTTACAGTAGGTATTGTTGCAGGTTTTATAGCAGCTATTTTGTTTACTGTATTTTTTACCTTTTACGCAACAGAGGTAGATCCTGATTTTTTAATAAAATTATTAACTGTTTTTAAAAGCGATTATAATGTCCATATAGGTCTAGTAGCCTTTGTTGTTGCAATTATGGGCTTTGCTACAACGGTAGTTATAACCTTAACCTGTATGCAGCTTTTTAAAAACAGTAGAAATATGCCTCAAAATTGATAAAAGGTTTGTAGATTAATTAATTAGAAGTATATTTGCATCCGTTTTCTCAGGAAAATGAGATTATTTTATATAAACTAATTAATAAAAACGTTACGCTATGTACGCAATTGTAGAGATAGCAGGGCATCAATTTAAAGTTGAAAAAGACCAAAAAGTTTTTGTTAACCGTTTAGCAACAGAAGAAGGAGAAGCAGTGTCTTTTGACAATGTCCTTTTAATTGCAGATGGTTCTAACATTACTGTAGGCGCCCCAGCTATAGGCGGAGCACAAGTAAGTGCAAAAGTCTTAAAGCACCTTCAAGGTGATAAAGTTATTGTTTTCAAGAAGAAAAGAAGAAAAGGTTACCGTAAGAAAAACGGTCATAGACAAGCCTTAACTGAAATCGTAATTGAAAGTATAGTAGCTTCAGGAGCTAAGCCAGCAGCAAAAGCTGAAAAAGCTGCTCCAAAAAAAGAAACTAAAAAAGTAGAAGCTAAAGCTGCACCTAAAAAGGCTGCTAAAGCTACAGGAAAAGCTGACGACTTGAAAAAAGTTGAAGGTATTGGACCTAAAATTGCTGAAACATTAGTTGAAGCAGGAATCGCTACTTTTGCTGAATTAGCTAAAACTGATGCAGCAAAAATTTCTGAAATTATCGCAGGTGTACGTGGTAACCACGTAACTGACACATGGCCAGCACAAGCACAATTAGCTGCTGATGGTAAGTGGGATGAGTTAAAGAAATGGCAAGACGAATTAGATGGTGGTAAAGCTTAATTGCTTAACAACCTAAGTATAACAATTTAAAAACTTAAGATCATGGCTCACAAAAAAGGAGTTGGTAGTTCGAAGAATGGTAGAGAATCAGAATCAAAACGTTTAGGCGTTAAGATTTTTGGTGGACAAGCTGCTATTGCTGGAAACATTATCATAAGACAACGTGGTAACACTCACCATCCAGGTGAAAATGTATACCAAGGAAAAGATCATACTTTACATGCTAAAGTTGATGGTTTAGTAAAATTTACAAAGAAAAGAGACAACAAGTCTTACGTTTCTATTGAGCCTTTCCAAGCTTAATAATTTTATTAGCTAAAAAATTAAAACCCTTTCTATTTATTTAGAAAGGGTTTTTTGTTGTTTTAGTATGTCGTTTATAATTTTTAGATGATGGTTTGTATGTAAAATTAAAAAACGATTTACTCTAGTTGTGTTTACATGTCCAAATAAAGGATGATTAAAATAGGCGTTTTTATCTAAAGTGTTTATTTTATTAATATTCGATCTTGCATCTTCAATTTGAAGTACTAATGATTCTTCTGTTATTACTTTTGGTGGTTTGACATGTTTTGGTGCTTTAGCTTTTCCTCTTGGAAAAAAACCAAGTGTGAAAAATAATTTACCTAAAAAAGTAAAATTATTTAAATAAGTAGAAGGATCAGATTCTATTGATGCATTACATACGTTGTTAATTACTTTAAGGCTATGATCAATATGCCAAGCAATACTACCTTGTGATACTCTAGTATTGATAATTGTATAGTCTTTAATGTATGACTCCAATCTGTCGAGTGTGTGATTTAATTTTTCTGAATTCATAAAATTTATTTAAAAGGTAAGTTAATCATTTTTAAGGTTTATAAATAAAAAACCCAAACATGGCTGTTTGGGTTTTATTATAGAATGATTAACTGAGTAAAACTCAATATAACATTTTTAGTATCTGTAATGCTCTGGTTTGTATGGACCTTCCACTTTAACACCAATGTAATCAGCTTGGTAGTCTGCTAATTCTGTTAGCTCAACACCAATTTTTTCTAAGTGTAATTTAGCAACCTTTTCATCTAAATGCTTTGGTAACATGTATACGTCATTTTCGTATTTGTCACTGTTTTTCCAAAGTTCTATTTGTGCTAAAGTTTGGTTTGTAAATGAGTTAGACATTACAAAACTAGGGTGTCCTGTTGCGCAACCTAAGTTTACTAAACGTCCTTCGGCAAGTAAGATAATATCTTTACCATTAATGTTATATCTGTCAACTTGTGGCTTAATAGTGTCTTTAGTATGACCATAGTTTTTGTTTAACCATCCAACTTGGATTTCGTTATCAAAGTGACCAATATTAGCGACAATAACTTTGTCTTTCATGGCTTCAAAATGCTCTGCACGTACTATATCCTTGTTTCCTGTTGTTGTGATAATGATATCACTGTTTCCAACAACTGTTTCTAGTTTTTTAACTTCAAATCCGTCCATTGCAGCTTGTAAAGCACAAATTGGGTCAATCTCAGTAACTGTAACAATACTTCCTGCACCTTTAAAAGAAGCAGCAGTACCTTTACCTACATCTCCATAACCACAAACAGTAACACGTTTACCAGCTAACATAATATCTGTTGCGCGACGTATAGCATCTACTGCAGACTCTTTACAACCGTATTTGTTATCAAATTTAGATTTAGTTACAGAGTCATTTACGTTAATTGCTGGCATTGTTAGTGTACCATTTTTAACACGCTCATATAATCTGTGTACTCCTGTAGTTGTTTCTTCAGATAATCCTTTAATTCCTGCAGATAATTCTGGGTACTTATCTAACACCATGTTTGTTAAATCTCCACCATCATCTAAAATCATATTTAAAGGCTTACGGTCTTCTCCAAAAAATAAGGTTTGTTCTATACACCAATCAAACTCTTCTTCAGTCATATCCTTCCAAGCATATACTGCAGTTCCAGCTTCTGCTATTGCAGCAGCTGCTTGGTCTTGTGTAGAGAAAATGTTACAAGAACTCCAAGTAACTTCTGCACCTAAAGCTTGTAAAGTTTCTATTAAAACAGCAGTTTGGATTGTCATGTGTAAACATCCAGCAATTCGTGCTCCTTTTAAAGGCTGCTCGTTTTTGTATTCTTCACGTAAACTCATTAAACCTGGCATTTCTGCTTCGGCTAAATTAATTTCTTTTCTTCCCCAAGCCGCAAGCGACATGTCCTTTACCTTATTAGGTACGTAAGCAACATTTTTTGTACTCATATTATTTGTCTCTTTTTTTTATAAATGAATGACCTTTGGGAATTAGCACTTAAAATCGTTAAATTCGCTTAACAAAAATGCATATTTCGCCTTAGGCTTTGCAAAGATAACTAATAGAATTCAGAATATTAAATGCCTCTATATAAAACCCTTAGTCCTAATTCACAAACTACTGTTAAAATCTGGAAGATTGAAGAGTCTTATGATCAGTTAATCAGTGATTTAGATTTGAGACCTGAAAGTTTAAGTCGTGTGTTAAGTATGAAAAGTGAGTTGCATCAACGTGGTTTTTTAAGTGTTAGACATTTACTAAAAGCATTTGGATATACGGATCAAGATTTATTTTATGATGCTAATGGAAAACCTCATTTAAAAGATGGCAAGCATATTTCTATAACGCATAGCTTTACATTTTCTGGTGTAATTGTTAGTGACAATGAAGTTGGTATAGATATAGAAAGACAACGAGATAAAATTGCTATTATAGCCAAAAAATTTGTTGAATATGAATTTAATTATTTAGACCAAAAGGCTTCAGATTATATTAATAAACTAACTGTTATATGGGGAATAAAGGAGTCTTTATATAAGTTGTTTGCTACTCCAGGTATGCTATTTAGGGAACACTTTTTGGTAATACCTTTTTCTATCATGGATACAGAAACCGTTTGTTGGATAGATTATAAAGGATTAAAAAAACGCTATAGTGCAAGCTTCTTAGAATTTGAAGGTTTTACTTGTGCTTATGTCATAGGTTAATGAGTGTTTACAACGACATACTTTCCGCGAAAGCGAAACAAGATAAATTATTAGCCATATTAATTGATCCTGATAAATTTAATCTTAAATTAATATCGCAATTTACCGATAATATCAATAATTCCATAATAACCCATATTTTTGTTGGTGGAAGCACAGTAGAGGTGGAGGTGACCCAAAAATTGGTAAAAGCCTTAAAGCCTTTAACACGATTGCCTATTATATTGTTTCCTGGCGACGTCACGCAAATATCGCAAGATGCTGATGCCATTTTGTTTTTATCATTAATATCTGGACGTAATCCTAAATACTTAATAGAAAAACAAATTGAAGCTGTTTCAATTTTAAAACACACCAATATGGAAGTGATTCCTACAGGATATATTTTAATTGAAAACGGAAAAGAAACAGCAGTACAAAAAGTAACTAATACTTTGCCTATTCCATCAATGCTACACAGCTTAGTCGCAGATACTGCCAAAGCTGGTGAGTTGTTAGGTAAAAAACTAATTTATCTAGAAGCAGGTAGTGGAGCATTGCAACCTGTACCTTTAGCGATGATAAAGTTTGTTAAACAAGATTTAAAAATTCCATTAATAGTAGGTGGAGGAATTAGAAATAAAACTCAGCTTCAGGAAGCCTATAAAGCTGGTGCAGATCTTGTTGTTATAGGTACTGCTTTTGAACAAAACCAAGATTTTTTTGAAGAATTAAAATTATAACCATGAGGATATCTGTAGATTTAACATTGTCACCATTAAGTAATGCTTATGAGGAACATGTTATTGATTTTATAAAAGCATTACGTGCTTCTAATTTTACAGTTTTAGAAAACCCGTTAAGCACTCAAATTTTTGGAGAATTTGACCAATTAATGCCTTTTTTAAATGAAAAAATTAAAGATTCTTTTTTAAATCAAGACATTTGTGTATTAACAATGAAGGTGGTAAAAACTGATAGAAGCGATTATGAACCAAATTTTTAATTTCTTTTTTGGACAATACTTTGAATATGACACTATAGATGTTGTATTAGAAATTATTGCAGTAATATTTGGTTTTTTATCTGTTTGGAACTCTAAACAAAATAAAATTTGGGTATTTCCAACAGGTATGATTAGCACTTTAATTTTTGTATATCTATTACTAAAATGGGGTTTGTTAGGTGATATGATGATTAATGCCTATTATTTTATTATGAGTGTTTATGGTTGGTATATTTGGACAAGAAAAGTAGATAGTCAACATGTAACACCCATATCACAAACAACAAACAAAGAAAAAAAAATTAGCATAATAATATTTATATCCACCTTGTTATTTGTATACATAGTTTACCAAATATTTGATAAGTGGACTGGTTGGGTGGCTTATGTAGATACTATTACTACTGCCATATTTTTTGTCGGTATGTGGTTAATGGCTAGACGTAAAATTGAAAATTGGATATTATGGATTATTGGAGATGTTATTTCTGTTCCTTTATATTTTTATAAAGGATTTACCTTTACTTCTTTTCAGTATTTAGGATTTACAATAATTGCAATATATGGTTATTTAGAATGGAAAAAACACTTGAACAACAACCTGCAAACTGTGTAAAAATAGTTTTGTTTGGTCCAGAGTCTACTGGAAAAACAACATTGTCTCAACAATTAGCTAGACACTATCACTCGGTTTGGGTGCCTGAATATGCTAGAGAGTATTTACAAAATAAATGGAATAATCATCGTAAAACTTGCGAGTCAAAAGATTTGTTGCCAATTGCAGTTGGACAAATGACATTGGAGAACCAATTGGCCAAAAAAACTGATTCAGTTTTAATTTGTGACACAGATTTATTAGAAACTAAAGTATATTCAGAAACCTATTACTCTGGTACATGTGATCCTGTTTTAGAAAAATACGCCATAAAAAATAATTATGATTTATACTTTTTAACGTATATTGATACACCTTGGGAAGCAGATGATTTAAGAGACAAGCCTGAGGAAAGAGAAGCAATGTTTGAAAAGTTTGAATCTGCATTAATAAAATATAATAGGCCTTATGTTTTGTTAAAAGGAGATAAAAAAACTAGATTACAATTAGCGACAAAACATATAGATTTATTATTAGCAAAACATAACGATGCAGTTTAACAGTTTAGACACTAAGTTTATTGAAAAAAAAGGGTTAACCCTTAAAAAAGTAGAGCAACAACTACAGTTACTTAAAACCGGATTGCCTTTTATTAATTTAGAGCGTGCAGCAACTGTTGGTGACGGAATACTTAAGTTTTCTGACGATCAATCCTTAGATTTAATAGAAAATTATGATAAGCATAAAGATCAATTAAAAATAGTCAAATTTGTTCCAGCTTCTGGAGCAGCGACAAGGATGTTTAAGTTTTTGTTTGACTTTATAAAAGATTTTGAGCCTAACAAACAAAGTATAAATGCTTATGTCAATAAATTTAAAGCAGCCGATTTGTCTTTGTTTTTTATAGGACTAGAAAAGTTGCCTTTTTATAACCTAGTGGTAACCTACTTAAAGGCTCAAAATAAAAATTATAATAAATTATCAAACGATGAAAAATTAGTAGCTTTTATACAAGCTATTTTAAATGAAGATCAATTAGCTTTTAGTGCTTTCCCAAAAGGATTATTACCGTTTCATAAGTACAAAGATCATTTGGCAAGCGCTTTTGAAGAGCACTTATTTGAAGCAGCATTGTACGCGACATCAAATGGTAAAGCTTCGCTTCATTTTACAATTTCAGAAAAACATAAAGAAAAGTTTGATGCTGAGTTTGCTAGAATTCAGCAAATAGTTGAAAGTAAAACCAATACTAAATTTGACATTTCTTTTTCATATCAAAAAGAATCTACAGATACCATAGCGGTTTCTACAAAAAATGAAATTGTTAGAGAGGATAACCAAGAGTTATACTTTAGACCATCTGGTCATGGTGCCTTGCTTGAAAATTTAAATGACTTTGATGCGGACATTATTTTTATTAAAAACATAGACAATGTAGTAGTTTATAAATATGAAGATGAAGTCGCAAAGTCTAAAAAGATGCTAGCTGGTTTGTTGATTAATTTAAAAAAACAAGCGTTTAAGTATGCTAAAGATTTAGACACAAAACAATTGTCTCATGATGATATAGTTGAGATTGCAGAGTTTTTGATTTGTAAAATGAATGTTGTAATTTCTCCTGAATTTGAAAAATATTCTACAGCATACCAAATAGATTATTTAAAAAATAAACTAGATAGACCCATCCGTATTTGTGGAATGGTACAAAACGAAGGAGAACCTGGTGGAGGACCATTTTGGGTTAAAGATGAAGGTGCAAATCTATCTTTGCAAATAGTGGAATCTGCTCAAATTAACAAAAAGGATAAAGAGCAAAAAAGTATTTTAAAAAAAGCGACGCATTTTAATCCTGTGGACATCGTTTGTAGTACAAAAAACTATAAAGGGGAAACGTATGATCTTCAAAAATTTGTTGATCACCAAACAGCGTTTATTACTATGAAAACAAAAGTGGGTAAAGATATTAAAGCATTAGAGTTGCCTGGACTTTGGAACGGAAGTATGTCGAATTGGAATACTATTTTTGTTGAAGTACCTCTAGTTACCTTTAATCCAGTAAAAACGGTTAACGACTTATTAAAACCAACACATCAAGTCTTATAAAGTGTTAGACAAACAAGCTTTAGAAAAAGAATTTAACCTTAAAGCTATCAGAAGTTCTGGTAGTGGTGGTCAGCATGTCAATAAAGTTGCTACTAAAGTAGAGTTAAGTTTTTCTATAAATGATTCCGTAGTACTTACAAGTGACCAAAAAGAGCGTATTATATCCAAATTAGCAACTAGGTTAACCAAAGATCAGGTCTTATTAATGCAATGTGGAGATACTAGAAGTCAATTAAAAAATAAAGGGATTATTGTAAAACGTGCAATTGCTATTTTACAACAAGCATTACAAGTAGATCCAGAGCGTAAACCAACCAAAATCCCAAGAGCAGTTATAAGAAAACGCTTAAAAAACAAAAAACACAACTCAGATATAAAAGCTAATCGTAAAAAACCAAAAATAGAGTAGCTTATTATATAAGTCTTAATTGTGTTTTTGCAATATTAATTATTGCGTATATTATTCTTTGAAAAAAAAATCAAGATTCGTATTTCATAAATCAAAATTCTAATCTACCTTTGCAGCGTTCTCAAAAAAGGGGTGCCTATATCGGCTGAGATCATACCCATTGAACCTAGAACAGGTAATGCTGTTTAGGAAATTTGAAACACATTTTTTGTGTTACTATGTAATGTATAGATCGTCTGTATATTACAAATTTTAATTAATAACAATTAAGAATAATTACCTCTTTTTATTCGATTAGTAATTTAATCGTAATGAAAAATTTATTTCTTTTTTTAACACTATTAGTGTTATCGGTCAGTGTTAATGCACAAGACAAAAAAACAGTTGAGTCTGACTCAACAAAAATCACAAAACTTGACGAAGTCTTACTATCTGCTACTAGAGCAAAAGATAAGACTCCTGTAGCTTTTTCAAACATCACAAAAGAAGAGTTAGAGTCCATAAATCTTGGTCAGGATTTACCAGTATTATTAGATCAATTACCATCCGTAGTAACAACAAGTGATGCAGGAGCAGGTGTTGGTTATACAGGGATTAGAGTTAGAGGTAGTGATGCGACACGTGTAAATGTTACTATCAACGGAATACCTTACAATGACCAAGAAAGTCAAGGGACATTCTGGGTTAATATGCCTGATTTTGTAAGTTCTGTAGAGGATATCCAATTACAACGTGGTGTTGGAACATCTACTAATGGATCTGGTGCTTTTGGTGCAAGTTTAAACTTAAAAACACTTAATCCATCGACTGATGGTTATGCTACAACAACAAATGCTGTTGGTAGTTTTGGAACTAGAAAGCATAATATTAGTATTGGTTCTGGAATTAAGAATAATTTTTATGCTGAAGCTAGAGTGTCTAATATACAAAGTGATGGATATATTGATAGAGCTAGAGCAGACTTAAATAGTTATTATACAGAGGCTGGTTTTGTTAATGAAAAAACATCCATAAAAGCTATTGTTTTTGGAGGAAAAGAAGAGACTTACCAATCGTGGTACGGAACACCAGAAGCAGTTGTTAATAACGATTTAGAAGGAATTCAGGCTTTTATTGATAGAAATTATCCAAGTGATGCTGAAGCTGAAAATTTATTAAACTCAGGTAGAACATATAACTTTTATACTTACGATAACGAGATTGATAGTTACCAACAAACGCACTACCAATTACATGCATCACATCAATTTAACGCAATGTTTTCGGCTAATATTTCTGGAAATTTTACAAGAGGTAAAGGTTATTATGAGCAATATAAAGATGATGAAGAGTTAGGTGATTATTTTCCAAATAATGCAAATGCTTCAGATGAAGGTGATGTTATTAGAAGACGTTGGTTAGATAACAATTTTACAGCAATAGTATATTCACTTAATTACCAAAAAGACAACTTAAATTTGTATTTAGGTGGAGGTTATAATTCTTATAAAGGGGATCATTTTGGTGAAGTTATTTGGGATTCGTTTGAAACACCAATACCTGTAAGAAGCAATTACTATTTTAGTTATGGCGATAAGCAAGATTTTAATACGTACTTAAAAGCAGAGTACAATATCAATTCAAATTTATTTGCATTACTAGATTTGCAATACAGAACCGTGGATTATGAGTCTGTTGGAACTAGCTCGGATTTATTAGATATTAACGTTAAAAAAACATATAACTTTTTTAATCCTAAAATGGGATTAACCTATAGGATTAACAACTATAGTAATGTTTATGGGTCTTATGCTGTTGGTAATAGAGAGCCTAATCGTGACGATTTAACTAAAAATCCAATCACGCCTGTATCAGAACAATTACACGATTTTGAGTTTGGTTATAAATTACAAAATTCTAACTTTTACCTAAACGCTAACTTATACTATATGGATTATAAAGATCAATTAGTATTAACAGGGGATTTAGACGATGTTGGTGACCCAATTAGACAAAACGTTGCTGATAGTTACAGAGCAGGTATCGAGATACAAACAGGATATAAATTATCTGATCAATTTAGGATAGATGCCAACGCAACATTTAGCCAAAACAAAATTAAAGCGTTTGATTATATTGTTTATGACACACAGTACGATCCTAATACATATGATACAGTATCTTATGAGGCTGTTGTAACAACCTATGAAGATACAGACATATCATTTTCTCCAAATGTAATATTTGGTAGTACATTAACCTACTCGCCAATTAAAAATGCTAACATCGCTTTATTATCTAAGTATGTTGGTCAACAATATTTGGACAATACATCAAGTGACAGTAAAAGTATGGATGGCTATTTTGTAAATAACCTAAATCTGTCTTACCGTATCAAACCAACATGGATTAAAGAGGTTGCTTTTAATGTGTTAGTTAACAATGTGTTTAATAATAAATACGTGTCTAACGGTTATACGTATAGCTATTTTTACAGACCAGAAAACTCTAATGATGCACCAATCACAGAAAATTTTTATTATCCACAAGCAACCACTAACTTTTTAGCAGGTGTAACCTTAAAATTTTAATCAATAATTTTTATAACAACCCTTTAAAAGCATCTCTAAATTAGAGGTGCTTTTTTAGTTGCTATACACTCTAATTACATTACCATTTGTTTCAACAAAGTAAGGTTTTAAGCTATATTGTCCAGTAGTACCGTCAAAAGGAACTCCTCCACCAGCAATGCTATAGCTATTCCCATCTTCACAATTACAAGTGGCAATGGTACCTTCAACATTTAAAATGGAGCAACCAGAAGGGACGTGGTTAGGATCTGTAATTTCAAATGCATAATAAGTATTACCAGTGTTGTAAATTACAATACCATTATAACCAAAACCATTAATAACAATACTGCCACCAGGAAACTGTAAATCATTATATTGTGGTAATGTTGTGTTTATTGAGTCAAAAGTGTCAAAATTAATATCAGGTATAAAATTATTGTTATTATCACCATCATCATTTTTTTGACAAGAGGTTACTAAAACAAAGCAGCATATTAATGTAGTTATAGACCTTAACATATAAATTTATTAATTTTTTAGGATTGCAATTTACAACAATTACAATGTTGAGTTAAATATTTTGTATATTTGTAAGACTAAATCTCGTGTCGACGAGATTTTTGTGTTTAACGCTAAATTGTTTTAGCGTCCTTTTATTTAAACGATAAAAATATGAGTAAAGTATCTTATTATACAGCAGAAGGATTAAAAAAGTTGCGTGACGAACTTAAGCAGCTTAAAGATGTAGAGCGTGTTAAAGCCTCTAAAGCTATAGCAGAAGCTAGAGATAAAGGTGATTTAAGTGAAAATGCCGAGTATGATGCAGCCAAAGAAGCGCAAGGTATGCTAGAAATGCGTATAGCAAAACTGGAAGATCAAATGGCTGGAGCACGTGTAATTGACGAGTCACAAATGGACACCTCAAAAATATTAGTTTTATCTAAAGTAAAAATCAAAAATCAAACCAATGGTATGGAGATGAACTATACTTTAGTAGCAGATGGTGAAGCTGATTTAGCCTCAGGTAAAATATCTGTAAACAGTCCAATTGGTAAAGGATTATTAGGTAAATCTGTTGGTGATGTTGCCGAAATACAAGTGCCAAGTGGCATAATTAAGTTTGATATTGTCGAAATTAGTAGATAATATTTAATTTTAATTATAACGCTAAAGCGGAAATATATAAAAATGTAAATTTTTTGAAGATTCCTGTTTATTCTGAAACAAATTTCAGGTTAGCAGGAATCTTTTTTTATCTTTAGTTTTTAAACCGAAACAAATATGTCATCCATTTTCACAAAAATAGTTAACGGAGAAATTCCGTGTTATAAAGTAGCCGAAACTGAAGATTTTTTAGCCTTCCTAGACGTTAATCCAAATGCTAAAGGGCATACCTTATGTATTCCTAAAAAGGAAGTAAACAAAATTTTTGATTTAGATGAAGCAACGTACACTGCCTTAATGCTATTTTCTAGAAAAGTAGCAATAGCTTTAGAAAAAACAGTGCCATGTAAACGTGTAGGAGTAAGTGTAATCGGTTTAGAAGTACCACATGTACATGTACATTTAATACCATTAAATACAATGGAAGATGCACGGTTTATTAATAAAGTAGCTTTACAAAAAGAAGATTTTGAAGCTTTAGCAAAAGCAATTGCTGCTAATTTATAATTGGTAAACTATAACGCTTAGTATTGAAGCTATTAAGATGGTAACTGCACCAATTAAAATCCAAAATAGACTTTTATATTTTTTAGATGATTTTTTTGGTTGGAAAGCTTTCATTTGGTAGTCATAAACGCGCTCAATGTCGTCTGTCCAACGTGCAGGATAAATAGTTGTATTGCAAACAGTACAATGCATTTCAGTGTTCACCTCTTGTGTAATACTTTTATAAAAAGCAGTCTCAATAAAACGTTGTTTAAAGGTTAATTGTAAACCTTTGGTACTAAAGCACTCTGGACAATTATTGTTTAAATCAACGGTATTTATTGTAAGTAATCTATCAGACATTTATATTGTTTTTAGGCTAATCTGCATAGTGGTACCTTTACCTTTTTCAGAGTTTAAAACTTTTATACGACCATTATGGAAGTCCTCTACAATTCGTTTTGCCAATGATAAGCCAAGTCCCCAACCACGTTTTTTAGTTGTATAACCAGGCTCAAAGATAGTATTAAATTCGTTTTTACTTATTCCTTTTCCTGTATCTGTAACAGTTATTTTTACACGTTGTTCTAACTGTGTGATACTGACTTGTAAATCACCTTTTCCCTTCATGGCATCAATTGCATTTTTTACTAAGTTTTCAATTGTCCAACCATATAATTGGGTGTTTAAATTAACATATATAGGATGTTCTGGTAATTTAATGTCAAAATTTATAAGTCTAGATGATCTAGTTTTTAAATAATCATAAGCCTCCTTAGTTTCGGCAACTATATCTACTTT
This sequence comes from Olleya marilimosa CAM030, assembly GCF_000518485.1. Taxonomy (GTDB): domain Bacteria; phylum Bacteroidota; class Bacteroidia; order Flavobacteriales; family Flavobacteriaceae; genus Olleya; species Olleya marilimosa. Next base: position 27,119 of record NZ_JADR01000007.1, read on the forward strand.
TTCTAATGTTGGAAGCGACCCTATTTTACTAAATCGCTCTGTAATAGTTTGTAAGCGACTAATGTCTTTTTCAATTTCTTTTATATATTCAGGATTGGTGTTTTCGCCTTTTAAAATTTCGGTCCAACCAATTAATGACGACAATGGAGTCCCGATTTGATGTGCAGTTTCTTTAGCCATCCCTGACCATAATTTATTTTGAGTAGCAATTTTAGAACTGCGATAAAAAAAGTAAACCACAGCTCCAAATAAGACAATAATCAATAATAGTGCTAATGGATAATATTTTAGTTTATTTAAAAGCGGAGAGTTTCCGTAGTAAAGTGTTCCAATAGCTTCATCGCTATTAGTTTTATTATTAAAATAAGATAATGCAATCGGATTATTTTCTTTTTCAAACTGTAATTTGCTTTTTCTTAAAAAAGCATCTACATTTTTAATTCCTAAGGTGTCAAGATTATTAAAGCTACTAATTTCTCCTTTAGGAGATACTAAAATCATTGGTGTGGTTGAGGTAGAGTCTGTAATTATAAAGGTTGTGACATTGTTTACTTCGCCATCCAAACCATTTTTAAAACTATTTAAAAAATCACTTTGTGCATAAGACCACGTTTGCATTTTTCTGCGTTCTTCGGCTTTAAACTTCTGAAAAAACACATAGGTATTCCATAGTATTAAAGATATAATAGCAAATGAAGCAACAATAATTATCCAGCGGATTAGCTGACGATGTTTTGTAAAAAACATGATTGTAAGTTTTTGGTGTTAATATAATGCAATTCTGTTAATAATATTGTGGAGGTTGGTTACTAATTGCCTTTTAGTTGACTGACAGATTGTGTATTTTTGTAGTAAATAAAACACGACTATGTTATCTTTTACTCCACAAGAATTTTCTACTGCTAAACTACATAGCTATTTGCTTAGTGCTGTGGCTCCTAGACCAATTGCTTTTGCTAGTACAATAGATGCAAATGGAAAACCTAACTTATCACCTTTTAGCTTTTTTAACGTATTTAGTGCTAATCCACCAATATTAATCTTTTCGCCAGCAAGACGCGTTAGAGATAATACTATTAAGCATACTTTGGTTAATGCAGAAGCCACTAAAGAGGTTGTTATTAATGTTGTTAATTATGATATTGTACAACAAATGTCTTTAAGTAGTACAGAATATCCAGAAGGTGTAAACGAATTTGAAAAAGCTGGTCTTACCATGTTAAAATCAGATTTGGTAAAACCATTTAGGGTTGCAGAAAGTCCTGTGCAAATGGAGTGTAAAGTCAATCAAATTGTACACCTTGGTGAAAACGCAGGAGCAGGTAATTTAATTATTTGTGAAGTTGTTAAAATGCATGTGTCAGAGGATGTTTTAGATGAAAATGGTGCAATTGATCAAAATAAACTAGATTTAGTATCTAGAGCAGGAGGTAGTTATTATAGTAGAGCAAAATCTGGATTTTTTGAAATTCCAAAACCCTTATCAACCCTTGGTATTGGTGTTGATGCTTTGCCAAAAGCTATCAGAGAAAGCGCTATTTTAACAGGTAATGATTTAGGTCTTTTAGGAAATGTTGAAAACTTACCTGAGGAAAATAGCATTCAGGCTTTTAAAAACCAACATAATTTAAGTTCTTTGTCGACTGAGCAAAAACATAAAAAGGCAAAAGACTTTTTAAGTTATAGTGATGTAGAAAGCGCTTGGAAAGTGTTGTTATCGTAAAGTTACGATATTTAATTAGACGAATATTTAATAATTATATAGAAAATGGAAGTACAAGGTAAAGTGAAGCTAATAGGAGAAACGCAAAGTTTTGGTAGCAACGGATTTAGAAAAAGAGAATTAGTAGTAACTACTGAAGAGCAGTATCCTCAACATATTTTAGTAGAATTTGTTCAAGATAAATGTGATTTATTAAACAACTATCAAGTAGGTCAAGATGTTAAAGTAAATATCAATTTACGTGGTAGAGAGTGGGTTAACCCTCAAGGTGAAACTAAATATTTTAACTCTATCCAAGGTTGGAGAATTGAAGGAGTACAAGCAGGAGCAGCACCTCAAGGGATGCCAGAAGTGCCACCAGCTCAAGCTTTTGAGCCAGCTAGTAATGTAAAAGATGAAGATCACGACGATTTACCATTTTAGGTAATAATCAGTCTTATATACAGTAATTTTGTACTGTGTAAAATATTTAAACCTCATGACTTTTGTTTTGAGGTTTTTTTTTATAAAAAAAAGCCTTGTGGTTAAACAAGACTTTTTAGATTAGTGGGTTTCAGTTTGTCTTTAAGTTATAAATTTTAAAAACATTATTAAACTAATTATCAATATAAAGACTACATAAATATCTAAAAAATAATTTTAAATTCGTACAAATACCTGATATTTAACGTTATAAATTTAAATCATACTGCTTTTTGTAGTTTTTTTAAGTCAATGTCATTTTTAATCTCTAAATTAAATTGTTGTAAATGGAATTTTTAAATAGTGATAATGCGTTTCCAGATGTTACTAAAGCATCAGAGGATGGTCTTTTGGCTATTGGAGGAGATTTAAGTGCCAAACGCTTGTTAAATGCCTATCAAAAAGGCATTTTTCCTTGGTTTGAAGACGATAACACTATAATGTGGTGGTCTCCAGATCCAAGATTTGTATTATTTCCAGAAGATTTAAAAGTGTCTAAAAGTATGAAACAAGTCATACGTAATACAGACTTTGTTGTGACAGTTAATAAAGATTTTAATGCTGTAATAGCTGCATGTGCAGCTGTAAAGCGTCCTGGTCAAGATGATACTTGGATTACTAATGGTATGATTGAAGCTTATACTAACTTACATCAATTAGGTTATGCTAAGTCTATTGAGGTGTGGTTAGATAATACCCTTGTTGGTGGATTATATGGTGTGGATTTGGGTAATGGAGTTTTTTGTGGAGAAAGTATGTTTACTAAAGTTAGTAATGCTAGTAAAGTAGGATTTATAAGTTTTATTCAAAATACCAATTATAAGCTTATAGATTGCCAAGTATACACTAATCATTTAGAAAGTTTAGGTGCGATTGATATTTCTAGAGATCAGTTTTTAAAGTATTTAACTTAAACCTCGTTGTATCTAAAACAATCTACTTCATGATCATTTACCATGCCTACAGCTTGCATAAAAGCATACATAACGGTTGATCCTACAAACTTAAATCCTCGTTTTTTTAAATCTTTGCTTAAGGCATCACTTACAGGAGTATTTGCTGGAGCATTTTTGTAATACGCTACTTTGTTTTTTATAGGAGTATTGTTTACAAAAGCCCATAAATAAGTGCTAAAACTCCCAAATTCTTTTTGGATGTCCATAAATAATTGCGCATTAGTAATAGTGGCATTTACTTTTAATTTATTTCTAATAATGCCAGCATTTTGTAATAATTCAGATTTTTTGTCTTCATTATAATTAGCTATTTTCTTGTAATCAAATTGATCAAATGCATCAAAAAAATTGTTTCGTTTACGTAAAATTGTAATCCAACTAAGGCCAGCTTGAAAGGTTTCTAGAATTAAAAACTCAAATAGTGTAGCGTCATCATATACAGGTTTTCCCCACTCTTTATCATGGTAAGCTTCATATAAATCATCTCCAACGCACCAACCGCATTTATGTTTTTTCATTTTGTTTCGTTTTTCGATATTCCTTTATGCTAATTAGTAAGTATATAAGGACTATTACATGTCTTAAATCAAACAAGTATAGGTTTTTAAATATATGGTAATTTGGAATTAAATTTAAACTTTTACAAGCCAATAAACTAAAATAACCAACAAATAAAATAGGTTTAAAGGTTCTTAAAGTTAACATTGTAAGGAAGTTTTAATAATATCTACTAATGTAACAACAGTAACTTATAAATCATAATAGTTGCTGTATTTTTGTACTATGGAAACACTTAAAAATACAATTATCAAACAAATTATAGAAGATGGATTAGATAATAGCATGAGCTATGTTGAGTATAGAGAATTAGTTATGACTAAAGTCGAAAATAACTCCAATACAGGTCATGAAGTTACTGAGGCTTTGGCAAATTATACTATGCTTAACAACAAGCGCATGAAGCGTTGGGATAAAACAATTAAGATAGGAGAAGGTGTTGCTGATGCTATAAAACATAAAAAGTTTAACCAAACTTGGATTGTCATTACAGAGAGTTGGTGTGGTGATGCTGCACACGTGATACCTGTAATTAATAAAATTGCTGAATTAAATCAAGGTATTAACTTTAGAGTTGTACTAAGAGATGACAATGAAGCGTTAATGGATCAATTTTTAACCAATGGATCTAGATCTATAGCTAAGCTAATTATTTTAGATACTGCAACTAAAGATGTTATTGCAACTTATGGTCCCAGACCAAGTACTGCAACGTTGTTGGTAAATGATTATAAAGCAAAGCATGGTATTTTAACACCAGAGTTTAAAGAAGAATTACAACAATGGTATAATAAGGATAAAGGACAAACGGTCATTGCTGATTTAGTCACTTTAATTAGCTAAATTATCCATCTATTCTCTTTTTTACTAAAAGGGAATGCATTTATTTACCTTTAAATTCAAAGGTAATAGAGCCTAATTGTTTTGCTTTTTCAGAGGTATTAAACTTAGCCTCTTTTGCATATTGTAAAGCGTGTTCTTGCAGGCATACATTGTTAGAGGTGGATGCGTTATTTATGTAAGCATCAATAACATGACCATTACTATTTACAGTTATGTTAACCACAATTTTACCTTGAGCGTCGCATAAGTAGACGGGAATTGGTAGGGATAGGTCTATACGTCCTTTTAATGAATAGTAAATAGAACTGTTAGTGTTTGCCACATGACTTTGTTTTACGCTTTTATTTTGAGAGCGTTTATTAAGTATTTCATTAACACTATTAAAGCTTGTTAATGTCTTTTCAGAGATTGCAGAATGACCATTATTTGCTTCAGAAGATTCATCGCTTTCGACTTTATTTTTATAGGTTTCTAATTTTGGATTGGTATAATCTTCAGGAGGAGCTATTGGTTTGTAGGCTTGAGCGTAATGTTTATAATTTTCAGTGGTATTAAAGGCCTTGTTAGTTGCTTTTTTAGTGTTTTTAGTTGGTGTTAATTCTGTTTCATTTTCAATAACATCTTCAACTTTTTCAATAGCATATAAAGTCTCGGTAACCGTTATATTTGTTTTAAAAATAGTCACATTCAATACAGATAGTATCAGTGTACCTGAAATTAATAATGTTATAGCTAACGCTTTATGAGAATTTTTAAAAGACATGTATTACAAACGATTAATAACTAATAGTTAGTGTTGTATATACGTTTGCAAAGTATAAAAAGACGTGTTTTAATCCTTTTTTGGGAGGTTTTTAATAAAATCGTCAATAGAAAGTCCTTTTTTAACATCAAATTCACCAATTTTAGTGCGACGTAATACAGACAAATGACCACCAGAGTGTAATGCTTTTCCAAAATCATTAGCTAAAGATCGTATGTAAGTACCTTTGCTACAAACAACCCTAAAGTCAATATTTAATCCATCAATTTTTGTGATTTCAAATTCTTGAATAGTAATTTTTCTAGATTTAATGTCAACCGTTTCACCAGCTCTAGCATATTCGTAAAGACGTTTTCCCTCTTTTTTCAATGCAGAAAATATTGGAGGATATTGATCAATCTCTCCTATAAACTGTGTTGTGGTTTGGTGTATTAAATCTTCGGTAATGTGACTAGTTTCAAAAGTTTTATCAATTTCGGTTTCTAAATCGTAAGAAGGTGTTGTGCTTCCTAAAACAATAGTACCAGTATATTCTTTAATTTGACCTTGAAAAGCGTCTATCTGCTTGGTCATTTTACCAGTACATATAACTAATAAACCTGTTGCCAAAGGGTCTAAAGTCCCAGCATGACCAACTTTAATTTTTTTAATGCCAAAGGCTTGACGGATTTCCCAGCGTAATTTATTGACCACCTGAAAAGATGTCCATTGTAATGGTTTGTCAATAAGTAAAACCTGTCCTGCTAAATAGTCTTCTTTAGTCATTTACTTAGTTTAAAATTGCAAATGATATTGCGATTATACCAACAATAGCACAGTAAATAGCAAAATATGAGAGCTTACTTTTTTTAACTAAGCTAATCATCCATGTGCAAGCAAATAATCCTGCGACAAAAGCAGCTATAAATCCAGCAGATAAGGCAGTAATATTTTGACTGTCAAAATTTAAATCACCTCCTAAAATGTCTTTTGCTATTTTACCAAAAATTAAAGGCACAACCATTAAAAATGAAAACCTTGCAGCTTTAGTTTTGTCATTACCTAATAATACTGAAGTAGATATGGTTGCTCCACTTCTAGATATACCAGGCAACATAGCAATTGCTTGAGATACACCTATTATAAGTGCGTCTTTAAAGGATACATTTTTGTTTGTGTTTTTTGCTTTATCTGCAAAAAATAAAAGAACAGCTGTAACTAGTAACATACAACCTACTAATAGGATATTGCCACCAAAAAGTTGCTCTAGTTGTTCTTCAAAAAACAAACCAACAAATGCAGCAGGTAGCATAGAGATTGCAATTTTTGTTACAAATTTGGTGTCGTCATTCCATTTAAAGGATAAAAATCCTTTTATAATCTCTAAAATATCTTTTCTAAAAATAACAATGGTACTTAAAGCAGTAGCAAAATGAAGGACAACAGTAAATAGTAAACTTTCTTCAGGAATACTTTTATCGCCTAAAATGGCTTTACCTATTTCTAAATGACCACTTGAAGACACAGGAAGAAACTCAGTTAATCCTTGTACTATACCTAATAAAATTGAATCGAAAATATCCATGTTGGCAAAAGTATTAAAATACTATGACCAAATGTTATATTGAAGTTGAAATTTAATACTCAAATTTCGATATACTAAAAACAAAAGAGAATGTTAGTCCGTTTTAGGCTTAGATAATATAGCATAGACTTGTATTCCAAAGCCAATAATAACTAAAGCAGGAGCCAAACGGATGCGTCTCCAACTAAAAATAGCATCACTAAATACGTTTGGGTCATCGCTACCACCTCCAGACATTAATATAAAGCCTAAAGCAATGCAAGCTAAGCCTATAAACATAAATTTATAGTTGTGTTTACCAAAAACTAATTCGGTTTTTAAACTGTTTTTATTGTTTTTTTTGCTTTCTCCCAAAGTATTGTTTGTGTTGATTTGCGACAAATTTAAACTATTTAAATTAATCGTAAATAAATTTTGTTTGATGTTTTTTAATAGTCACTTTATCAGTGTGCGCTACTTTAGTTTCAAATTTACTAGTTGTAGTTGCTAAATAAGCAACAATTGCAACCATACCTATTAATACAAATGTGATTCTTTTCATAAACATTAGTTTTAGATTTATTAATCATTTTAAAGTATTAGTTGGTTAATAGTGCGTTATTTTTTGGTTAAGTAAATATAACGCGCTAAAGTGCAAAGTATTGTTAACGCTTTAGTTAAAAGCTGTTAAATTAATACAGTTGATCGGTCTTTAAATTTAAAAAACGTTGTGTTGCAAAATGTGTACTTATCCAAGTAATAAGGATACCTAATAAAAAGATTACTAAAAATAAACCACCTATTAAAACAGGGCTTTGACGTAAAACTAATTCTGGAAAAGCTTGGTCTACGTAATACACGATAAAGCCTAAGCCTACTAAAGCAAGGATAGCACCAAGTATACCTAGTTTAATGCTTTTCCATACAAAAGGTCTGCGTATAAAGCGTTTGGTGGCTCCAACCATTTGCATAGTTTTTATAGTAAATCGTTTAGCATAAACAGACAGTCTAATACTACTATTAATAAGTAACACTGCAATTAAAGTAAAAATAGCACTTAGTAATAACACCCAAAAGCTAATTTTTTTAACGCGACTATTCATTAAGGTTACTAAGTCTTTGTCATACCTAACTTCTTCAACAAAACCTTTTTCTAGTGCAGTTGCAGCTAATTCTTCTAACTTATCAGATGTTACAAAGTCTGCTTTAAGGTTAACATCAATATTATTTTGTAAAGGATTAAATCCTAAAAACTCCATAAAATCCTCACCATTTTCTGCTTTCATAGACTCTGCAGCTTGTTCTTTAGAGATGTATTCGGTAGATTTTACATAATCTGCCAATGCTAAACTTTTTTCAAGTTGCTTGACTTCGACATCTTTTGCGTTGTCTTTTAAATAAATGGTAACCGTTACTTGCTCTTTAAACAAGTCGGCTACTTTTTTAGCATTAAGGACTAAAAGACCTAAAATACCTAATAAAAATAAGACTAATGCAATACTTAGTACTACAGAAAAGTATGAAGAAATTAATCTACGTTTTTGATATCTTTCAAAAGAAGAGCTCATAAATTGATGTTAGTTTATAATGTAAAAATATAAAAGAAATTGAAATCCCTTTGATTTAGAACGTCAAACTTTTAATAGTCTTATAATAAGTTTAAATTTGTTGCTTAATTAAGCTGTAAAACACAAAAATGCAATACCATTTTAACGACATCGAAGCCAAATGGCAAAAATATTGGGCAGAAAACCAAACATTTAAAGCCTCAAATTCTAGTGACAAACCAAAATACTATGTTTTGGACATGTTTCCTTATCCATCTGGAGCAGGATTACACGTTGGTCATCCATTAGGTTATATCGCGTCAGATATTTATGCACGTTATAAACGTCATAAAGGGTTTAATGTATTACATCCACAAGGTTATGATAGTTTTGGTTTACCTGCAGAGCAATATGCAATACAAACAGGTCAACATCCTGCAATTACTACAGAGACTAATATAAAAACCTACAGACGTCAACTAGATCAAATTGGATTTAGTTTTGATTGGAGTCGTGAAGTCCGTACATCAAGTCCAGAATATTACAAATGGACTCAATGGATTTTTATTCAGTTATTTGAATCTTATTATTGTTTTAATGATAATAAAGCAAAAGATATAAAGGAGTTGATTTACGTTTTTAAATTAAACGGAAATTGTCCAAAAGAATCTGGATTAAATGTCGCTTGCGATGATAATATCGAAATATTTTCTGCTGACGATTGGAATGGGTTTTCATCAGAAAAACAACAAGAAATATTATTACAATACAGATTAACGTATTTAGCCGAAACTGAAGTTAACTGGTGTCCTGCTTTAGGAACTGTTTTAGCAAACGACGAGATTGTAAACGGAGTGTCAGAACGTGGTGGTCATCCAGTAATAAGAAAGAAAATGACGCAATGGAGTATGCGTATTTCTGCTTACGCAGAACGTTTACTACAAGGTTTAGAAACTATAGATTGGACAGAGTCGCTAAAAGAAAGTCAACGTAATTGGATTGGAAAATCTGTTGGAGCAAGTGTAACTTTTAATGTTAAAATGACGAGTGAGATGCTGAAACAAGTTCAGCATGACGAAGTCCAAAGTCATTCCGAACTTGTTTCGGAATCCCATCCTCTAAAAATAGAAGTCTTCACAACTAGACCTGATACTATTTTTGGTGTAAGTTTTATGACGTTAGCTCCTGAGCATGAGTTGGTGCAAACCATAACAACACCAGAGCAAAAAGCAGACGTTGAGGCATACATATTAGCAACTTCAAAACGTAGCGAGCGCGATCGTATGGCAGATGTAAAAACTATATCTGGTGTATTTACAGGTGCTTATGCAGAGCATCCTTTTAGTAAAAAACCAATTCCAATTTGGATTGGAGATTACGTTTTAGCTGGTTATGGTACAGGTGCTGTAATGGCTGTTCCTTGTGGTGATCAACGTGATTACGACTTTGCAAAACATTTTAATATACCTATTCCAAATATTTTTGAAGGAGTAGATATTAGCGAAGAAGCTTACGCGAGTAAAGACAATGTAAAAATTGCAAATAGCGATTTCCTAGATGGAATGAACTACAAAAAAGCATCTAAACGTGCTATTTTTGAGTTGGAGCAATTAGGTCAAGGCGAAGGAAAAACTAACTACAGATTGCGTGATGCAGTATTTTCTAGACAGAGATATTGGGGAGAACCATTTCCAGTATACTACGTTAACGGAATGCCACAAATGATTGACAAACAATATTTACCAATTACACTTCCAGAAGTAGAAAAATATTTACCAACCGAAACAGGAGAGCCACCTTTAGGTCGTGCAGACATTTGGGCTTGGGATACTACTACAAATACTGTAGTTAGCAACGATAAAATTAATAATACAACTATACATCCTTTAGAGCTAAATACAATGCCAGGTTGGGCTGGAAGCTCATGGTATTTTTTCCGTTATATGGAAGAAAAAGCCAATAGAGGAGAAGATTTTGCAAGTAAAGATGCACTTAATTACTGGGAAAACGTAGACCTTTATATCGGAGGAAGTGAGCATGCCACAGGACATTTATTGTACTCTCGTTTTTGGGTGAAGTTTTTAAAAGATAGAGAATTTGTTGGAGTAGAAGAACCTTTTAAAAAGCTAATTAACCAAGGGATGATTCTTGGGACTAGTGCATTTGTTTATCGTGAAGATGGTACAAATACCTATCTGTCTAAAGGATTAATTAATGATAAAAAAGTAGCACCTATTCACGTAAAAGTGCAATATGTTAATGCTTCAGATGAATTAGATATCGAAGGATTAAAAAATGATGGAGAATTTGGTGAAGACTTTAAAGATGCAGAATTCATATTAGAAGATGGAGTTTATAAAGTAGGTCGCGAAGTCGAAAAAATGTCTAAATCCAAATACAACGTCGTAAATCCAGATAATATTTGCGAGCAGTATGGAGCTGATAGTTTACGTTTATACGAAATGTTTTTAGGACCTTTAGAGCAAGCTAAACCATGGAATACTGCAGGTATTACAGGTGTGCATGGATTCTTAAAAAAACTATGGAAGCTGTATGTTGGAGAAGATGGTTTACTTGTAAACGATGCAACACCAACAAAAGACAACTTAAAAACGTTACATAAAACCATTAAAAAGGTTGAAGAAGATATTGAGAATTTCTCTTTTAATACTTCGGTTTCAACATTTATGATTGCTGTTAACGAGTTGACTGCTCAAAAATGCACAAGTAAAGAAGTGTTACAACCACTATTGGTTTTATTGTCGCCTTATGCACCTCATATTACTGAAGAATTATATAGCCAATTAGGTAATGAAGGTTCCATTGCAACTGTAGCATTTCCAAAGTTTGATGCAAGTCATTTAGTTGAAAGTAGCAAAAATTATCCAATTTCGTTTAACGGAAAAATGCGTTTTACCTTAGAGTTACCAATGGATATGTCTAAAGACGATATAGAAAAAACAGTAATGGCTCATGAAAAAACAATAGCACAATTAGATGGTCGTACACCTAAAAAAGTGATTATTGTTCCAGGTAAAATTGTAAATATTGTAGGCTAACGTTATTATAAAAAATACAGTCATTGCGAGGAAAGAAGCAATTTCTTTATTGAGCTAATTTTTGGATACTAACAAGAGTAATCAGGAAAACGTCAGTTCGAGTGATTTGATGTAGGAGAATTGTATCGAGAACCAATAGACCTCTCGATACAATTTGCTCGTGCCTCACAAACCATTCGATGTGACGTTGCGTTAATAATTATTTTTAAAAATATAACTGTTTAGTATAATTAAAAGGCAAACGTCATTGCGAGGAACGAAGTAATTTCTTCAATGAGCTAATTTTAGGATATAATCAAGAGTAATTAGGAAAACGTCAGTTCGAGTGATTCGACGTAGGAGAATTGTATCGAGAACCAATAGACCTCTTGATACAATTTGCTCGTGCCTCACAAACCATTCGATGTGATGTTGCGTTTATAGTTACCCTCACGCAATGACACCTTGTGAAGAAGATTATTTTCTGAGTTATGATAAACTAAAGACAGATTAGTCTTACAGCTTAATGTAAACACTTGATTCGGCAATTTTAAACGGTTAATTAAAATAAAGGCTTGGTCTGACATTTTTTCTGTCCTTTAAATTGGCTTACTTTTTGCTATATTTATACTATCAATTTTAAAATTTAAAAAAATATGTTTTCAGGATATATGGGTTACTATATACTAATTGGTGTTATAGGTTTAATTAGTAGTTTAGTAAGTAGTAAGTTAAAAAGTAAGTTTGCATATTACTCTAAAGTGCATTTGCGTAATGGTATGACAGGAGCACAAATTGCAGAAAAAATGCTAGCAGATAATGGTATTAGAGACGTAAAAGTTATTTCTGTCAAAGGACAACTAACGGATCACTATAATCCAGTGGATAAAACTGTAAATTTAAGTGAAGTCGTGTATAGTCACGCAAATGCAGCAGCAGCTGCAGTAGCAGCACACGAGTGTGGACATGCAGTACAACACGCAACTGCTTATAGTTATCTTACTATGCGATCTAAATTAGTGCCAATTGTACAAGTTACCTCTAGCATGTCACAATGGGTAATAATTGGTGGTATTGCATTAATGGCTTCTGGAGCACTAGGTGCAAGTGGGCTTTATGTTGCAATTGCAGGTTTGATTATGATGGGATTTGCAACACTTTTTAGTTTTATCACTTTACCAGTAGAATATGATGCAAGTAACAGAGCATTAGCTTGGTTAAAAGCAAAAAACATTGTTACTCCAGAAGAATATAAAGGGTCTGAAGATGCACTTAAATGGGCTGCCAGAACTTATTTAGTAGCAGCAATTGGAGCGTTAGCATCGTTATTATATTGGGCTATGCAAATTTTAGGTAGACGTGATTAACTCACTTTAATTCTGGATAAATAATACAATATGGTTTTCTTTTTTTACATTTGAATAACCAATTAAATAATCAATAATAATGGAAAACAATTTTGAGAATTCTTTTGAAAATTATCAAGGGAATACATTAGTAAATGTGGCATCTGAAGCTGATAGAGTCGCATTTTATAAAAAAACATATGGACACGTTGCTGGAGGTGTTTTAGTATTTGTTTTGTTTGAATATCTACTTTTACAAAGCCAAACAGTAATAGAGTTTATGTTATCAATGACCGAAGGTTATAAGTGGCTATTGCTTTTAGGTGGTTTTATGTTAGTAACAACTTATGCTGAAAGTACAGCAATGAAAACAGCAGATAAAAACAAACAATATTTAGCCTATGGCGTATATATATTAGCTCAGGCTGTTATTTTTGTACCAATGATTTACATTGCAGCTTTTTACATGGATTCTGGTCCAGATATTTTACAGCAAGCAGCTTTAGTAACATTAGCATTATTTACAGGGTTAACTGCTGTGGTAATGATGACTAAAACAGATTTTTCATTTTTAAAAGCAGGTTTAACCATTGGAGGTTTTATAGCTTTAGGATTAATCGTTGCAGGATCATTATTTGGAGGATTTACACTAGGACTTTGGTTTTCTGTAGGTATGTGTTTATTAGCAGGAGGATCTATTTTATATCAAACGTCTCAAATTAAAGACAAGTACACTACTGAAGATTATATACCTGCAGCATTAGGGTTATTTGCATCTTTAATGTTGTTATTTTGGTACATTCTTAGAATATTTATGTCAAGAGACTAAAAATTATACAAGTAATATAAAAAAAGCACCTAAATTTTAGGTGCTTTTTTTTATCTATAAACTTAAATGTTATAGTTGTTAATAAAAATGTAATCTACTGTTTTATAGTTGTTTGTTGTTTGAAGGACTATTTTTAAAATTAATATCAAAAATTATTATATAGTGTTAATCAATATGTTAAATTTGTTATGCTATTAATTTTACCTATCATGAAAAATAAACTACTCTTTTTGATTTTACTGTTACCCTCGTTAATTATGTCGCAAGTTGGCAATGGTTTTGAAAACACTCCAGGTGTAACATTTGACGCAGTAAGTAACGCATGTCAATATTTTGACACAAATACTACAACAGCTCATACTTTAACTAATTATAATGCCACCTGTGGTTTGGTTTATGTTACTGAAGCCAGTTCTGGCACAACATTGGGATACTCTATTGTGTTAGATCCAACGACTCCTAATGGTCCTGTTGGTTTTTCTGATGGAGATTATTTTGGAGTGGCAACTTCTGCTTCCATCCAGTCTGAATTAGGTTTTGCTCCACCTGAAGGGACTCAAGCCTTTTTTATGGATGATGTAGATGGAACGGTTACTATGACTTTTGACCAAGTAAATCTTGTTGGTACCAATCCACAGTTTAGTATGCAATATTTTTTAGATGATACTAATTGGGATATTTTAGACTTTTTTAGAGTGACTATTCAATTTTCAGATTGCGCCTCACCAACGCTTACGTTAATTGATACCACTACAGAGACTAATGGTATAGATGATTTACCTGGTTTGCAAGGATCTTGGCAATCACTGTCAGCAGATTTATCTGCTAATGCAGCATGCAAAGCACAATTGGTAATTGAGTTTTCTTCTAATTCTGGAGTAGAGCAATTAGCATTAGATGCTATAACTTTTATACCTGGCTTGACGTTAAACACACAATCATTTGATTTAGATGCTGCACTATCTGTTTATCCAAATCCTTCTAATGGACAAATTACAATTAAAAATAACGGAATTGCTTTAGAGGCTGTAAAAGTGTCTGATATTAATGGACGTGTGATTAAAACTATTGATTTAAATAATATAACAACAAGTACTGTCTTAGATTTAAGTGCAGATTTAACTGCTGGACTGTATTTTGTTACTATTACATCAGGTAAAGGTAACCTTGTTAAAAAGGTTATTATTAAATAATAAAAACCTTTAAGATGAATAATAAAAGCGCCTTTTTTAAAGGCGCTTTTATTATATTTTAATTTGTCTTTCTATTTGTTGGTCCAGAGAAATAAAGGTTTCTGTTCTTGATACTCCAGCAATAGATTGTATATCATTGTTTAGCAAATGCATTAAATGCTCGTTGTCCTTACATAGTATTTTTATTAATATACTCCAGTTTCCTGTTGTGTAATGACATTCTAATACTTCTGGTATTTTTTTTAGTTGTTTAACTGCTTCTGGATTACTCATGGCTTTATCCAGATAAATACCTACAAACGCCATAGTTGTATAGCCTAATACTTTTGGATTTATAACAAATTTAGAGCCTGCAATAAGTTTAGATTTTTCTAGTTTTCTTAAGCGTTGGTGTATGGCAGCTCCAGAAATACCAACTTGACGTGCAATTTCTAAAACTGGTGTTCTAGCATCTTGCATTAAAGCACGAAGTATCTTTTTATCGATACCATCTATTGTAATGTTATTGTTTGTAGTTTTCAAGATGAAATGAGTTAAATTTTAAAAGATAAATTTAAGTATTCTATTTTAAACTGAAACTTGGTTTGTTAAAGATCCTGTTTTTAATTGCATTAAGGATGGAAATGGCATCCTTTTTTGCCATTAAAAGCAAAAAAGATATAATGTACAGCCTGACCTAAGCAACACTTAAAGGTTAATTAAAACCTTGTAAGTGTTGTGTGGTAATGCCCAAATAAATTAAATGTTTAATGGGTTGTAGCCTAAATAAGGGACTTCGGTTTCTTTAAAAGTAATTCCGTAATCTTTTAATTCTTCTAGAATTGGAGTATAGACCTCTTTAGTAATTGGTATTTGTACACCTGGAGTTGTAATCTTACCATTTAAAATGGCTAAGGTTGCAATTGCCACAGGAAGTCCTACGGTTTTTGCCATAGCTGTGTAAGTTTGGTCTTCGCCAAGGGTAACCATTGTAGAGTCTATTTGGTGTTTTTTACCATCAAGCTCATAACCAAATTTGTGGTACATGACAATCATGTCCTTGTCTTGAGGATCTAATGTCCAGCTGTCTAGTAATATTTTTTGTAATATTTGTGCAGGAGTTGCTTTTTTAAGTTCGACCATTTTAGTCTTGCTAAATAGGTCTAACTCTAAAAACTTGTCCCAAATAATATCGTCTTGATCTATTTTTAAAGCATGTCTAAATTTAAGCTCAACAGAGTCTGTTGGACTGTAGGGTAAAAAGGCATTGACAAAGTCACGATAGGTCATATTCTCACTATCATCAATAGTGTAACTGTCGTCAGTCATACCTAATGCAACAAAGACTTGCCAAGCTCTAGAAAATCCTACACGACGCATGGTCCCACGATATAATGTTTTTACATTGTCAAGATTATATACGCTTTGGTATTTTAACGAGTCGCGATTGGCATAAGCTTCAAAGCGTCCAAATCCTTCCACGTCTAAAAACTCGGTGCGTCTAAATAAACGATTGTATGGTATGTATTTGTATGTGTTTTCTTGAAGAAATTTTGCTGCTCCACCTTGACCTGCTGTAACGACGTTTCTTGGGTTCCAGGTAAATTTATAATTCCATAAATTATTATCACTCTCTGGTGCTACTAAACCACCTGTAAACGATTCAAATAATATAATTTTTCCGCCTTTATCACGTATACCGTCAATAACTTGCATAGCACTCATGTGGTCTAATCCTGGATCCACACCAATCTCGTTCATAAACACCAATCCTTTGTCTTTTGCATCTTGGTCTAAAGCTTGCATCTCATCACTAACATAGGATGCAGTAACCATACTTTTATTAAAAGTAATGCAGTCTTTGGCAACTTCTATATGAAATCTTGCAGGCAACATTGATACAACTATATCTGCTGCTTTAATAGCGTGTTCTCTAGATATTGGATCAAATACATCTAAGCTAATTGCCGAAGCGTTAGTATGATTTCCAATCATTATTTTTGCGCTTTCTACGTTTAAGTCACCAACCGTAATATGTAAATTTTCGGTTTCTGATTTATCTAATAAGTACTTAATAAGGTATGAGGTTGATTTTCCGGAACCTATGACTAATATCTTTCGCATAATGAGATTTGTTGAGTATTTTTGAACTACGAATGTAGAAAATTTTAATTGGGATAAAAACGAAAACGAAGTATTTATATGAATAAGAAGCTATTACTTTTAGGAACTATTTTAGGATTATTAAGTGTTGTTTTAGGCGCTTTTGGAGCACACGGATTAAAAGCTTTAGTCTCTGCCGAAGCGGTCCAAAGTTATGAAACTGGTGTGCGTTACCAAATGTACCATGCGTTATTACTATTGGTAATAGGAAGTCATAGTTTTGTAACGCAAAAATCTAAAACAATTATCTTTTACTTGGTGTTGTCAGGTATACTCTTGTTTTCAGGCTCTATTTACGGATTGGCAACTAACACATTAACCGCTTTTAATTTTAAATCGATAGCGTTTGTAACACCAATAGGAGGCTTACTATTAATCTTGTCATGGCTTGTCCTGTTGATAAATATTTTAAAGATCAAACAGAATAATTAGTATTTGTTTGGCGTTTCTAGTGTAATAATTTTAACTTTGCAACTCAAACAACACATACACAACACACACAAATTATGGTAGACCATACCCAATTTACGAAAACGATTGCGTTGGAACAATACGGAATCAAAAATGCCCAAGTAAAATATCAATTAACACCAGATCAATTACAAGAGGAAACTCTAGAAAAAGGTCAAGGTAAAGTAGCTTCATCTGGAGCCTTAGCGGTAAATACAGGCGAGTTTACAGGACGCTCTCCAATGGACCGTTTTATTGTAAAAGACAGTATTACTGAGGATAAAGTGTGGTGGGGAAATATCAACATTCCTTTTGATGCTGATAAGTTTCAAAAACTATACGATAAAGTAACAGCTTACTTATCTAACAAAGAAGTTTTTGTTAGAGATAGTTTTGCTTGTGCAGATGAAAACTACAAACTAAACATTCGTGTTATAAATGAGTATCCATGGAGTAACATGTTTGCTTATAATATGTTTTTAAGACCAACTGAAGACGAATTAAAAGATTTTACACCAGAATGGACTGTAGTTAATGCACCAGGTTTTATGGCAGATCCAGAAGTGGATGGTACACGTCAGCATAACTTTGCAATTTTAGATTTTACTAGAAAAATTGCTTTAATTGGTGGTACAGGTTACACAGGAGAAATTAAAAAAGGAATCTTCTCTGCACTAAATTTTATTTTACCAGTTTATAAAAACACATTACCAATGCACTGTAGTGCAAATGTTGGTAAGGATGGAGATACTGCAATTTTCTTTGGACTTTCTGGAACTGGTAAAACAACCTTGTCTACAGATCCTGACAGAAGTTTAATTGGAGATGATGAGCATGGTTGGACTGCAGAAAATACGGTATTTAATTTTGAAGGTGGTTGTTACGCTAAAGTAATTAACTTGTCTGGAGAACAAGAACCAGAAATTTTTGGTGCGATTAAAAAAGGAGCTATCCTTGAAAACGTGATCATGAATGATGAAGGTGAGGTTGATTTTGAAGATACTTCTATTACACAAAATACGCGTGTAAGTTATCCAATACATCATATTGAAAACATTAGAGTACCATCTACAGGAGAGAACCCTAAGAATATTTTCTTTTTAACAGCAGATGCTTTTGGAGTATTGCCTCCAATATCTAAATTAACTCCAGCTCAAGCGGCATTCCATTTTATATCTGGTTATACTGCAAAAGTAGCAGGTACAGAAGCAGGAATTACTGAGCCAGTACCAAGTTTTTCTGCTTGTTTTGGAGCGCCTTTTATGCCTTTACATCCAACAAAATATGCTGAGATGTTAAGTAAAAAAATGAAAGATGCTAACGTTAACGTGTGGTTGATTAACACGGGTTGGACTGGTGGTTCTTACGGTGTAGGAAGCAGAATTAAATTAAAATATACGCGTGCTATGATTAGTGCAGTGCTTAATGGAGATTTAGGACTGTATAATTATAAAGATTATCACATCCATTCTGTATTTGGTGTCGCACAACCTAGAACTTGTCCAGGAGTGCCTGATGAGGTGTTAAGCCCAAGAGCAACCTGGAAGGATGATAAAGAATATTACAAAACAGCATTTAAACTAGCTAATGCATTTAGAGAGAATTTTGAGAAATTTGAATCTTATGCTAGTGAAGAAATTAGACGTGGTGGACCACAACGTTATGCTGAATAGTAATAGATAAAGTGTTAATAAAAAAAGCGCCAATTGAAATTTTCAATTGGCGCTTTTTAATGTATTATAGTTTAAAGGTTTATTTACCTTTGTTAACCTTGTCAATATATTTTTGAAGTGCCATAGTCATAGATGGTGTTTCAGGTGTTGGCGCAGCAATATCTACACGTAATCCTTTTTCTTCAACAGCTTTAATGGTTGTGTTACCAAAAACAGCAATTCTAGTATCGTTTTGTTTAAATTCCGGAAAGTTATGGAATAAAGACTCAATACCACTTGGGCTAAAAAACACTAATATGTCGTAAGTTACATTTTCTAAATCTGATAAGTCACTAATAACTGTTTTGTAAAATACAGCTTCTTTCCAGTCTATATTAAGTGCATTTAATGTTTCCGGCACCTCTGGCTTTAACTTGTCAGTTGTAGGTAGTAAAAACTTTTCATCCTTATATTTTTTTATTAAAGGTGATAAGTCAGCAAAATTACGTTTACCAACATAAATTTTACGCTTTCTGTAAACAACATATTTTTGCAAATAGTAAGCAACTGCTTCAGATTGACAAAAGTATTTCATAGAATCTGGCACTTTAAAGCGCATTTCTTCTGCAACTCTAAAAAAGTGGTCTACTGCATTTCTACTAGTTAGAATAATAGCAGAGTAGTTTTTTAAATCTACTTTTTGTTGTCTGATATCTTTGGATGGCACACCCTCAACATGAATAAAAGGTCTAAAGTCAATTTTAACTTTCTGTTTTTCAGAAAGATCAAAATAAGGCGAATTTTCTATTTTAGGTTCCGGTTGCGAGACTAAAATCGTTTTCACTTTCATACGTTGTATAATTTTATTTAGACCCAATTAGTTGTAATAATTTTATATAAAACAACATAGGGTGCAATTTCGAGAGTGCAAAGATACAAAATAAAATAAAACAAGCTCTTCCTAAAGACATTAAGATTGTTCTTAATAAATAAAAACAATCCAAATAATTGTATAGATAGTAGGATAGCAAGCAGTGTAATTAAAACAATATGGCTAGGTGGTATGCTGTAGATTAGCAGTGCGTTAAGAGGTAAAAGTAGTAGTCCAATAAAATTTTGAAAGCTGGTTTTTTCAAAAATATACTTATCAATAATTGGTTCAATATCTAATACGCTAGATAGTAACCTTTCAAAAAGGACCTTCAAAATTAAAAACAATCCTATTAGTAATGCATATTTAAAGACATCCATTTGTGGAATGGCATTTGAGGCTTGATTGCTTAAATAGATGTGTAATAACAGTCCTAAATTTATAATAAAATTTAAAAATAATAGCCCTTCAAATAAATCAAAAAAACGTTGTTCTTTTATATATTGGTTAGTGTGTCTAGAGTTAAATAGTAGTAAAATAAACTCATTAAATCTTTTAGTAAATAGGGACTTTGATAGCGCTACAATGATTAGGCAACCTATAAAGGTTAGGGTTAATATATCAACAGTATATAGGTCTCTTAGCATGGCATAAAATTATTATTTTTTAATATCAAATCGATTAATAATTAAGTAATTTTTATAATTAAGTAATTTTATAAAAATGTACATTTGCCTAAATTTTAATTAGTATTGATGCAGGACGCTGTTGTTATTATACCAACATACAACGAAATTGAGAATATAGAAGCTATTTTAAGTGCAGTGTTTGCGCTTCCTAAAGCATTTGATGTATTGGTGGTGGATGATAATTCACCGGATCAAACAGCAGTAAAAGTGAAAGCATTACAATCAGAATATAATAATCAATTATTTTTAGAGGTTAGAAAGGAAAAATCTGGATTAGGTACCGCTTACATACATGGTTTTAAATGGGCTTTAAAAAAGCATTACCAATATATTTTCGAGATGGACGCAGATTTTTCTCACAACCCAAAGGATTTAATACGTTTATATGATGCTTGTCATACTAATCAAGCAGACATAGCAATAGGATCGCGTTATGTAAAGGGTGTCAATGTAGTCAATTGGCCTTTAGGACGTGTAATATTGTCTTATGGTGCTTCTATTTATGTAAGATTAATAACCGGAATGCGTATTAATGACGCTACAGCTGGTTTTATATGTTATAAAAGACAGGTTTTAGAACAACTAAATTTAGACCAAATTAAGTTTGTAGGTTATGCGTTTCAGATAGAAATGAAATTTAAAGCGTATTTAAAAAAGTTTAAATTAGTGGAAGTGCCTGTCATATTTACCGATAGAACAAAAGGTGAATCTAAATTAAGTTCTGGCATAATATCTGAAGCTATATTCGGAGTTATTAGTATGAAATTAAAAAGTTTATTCAAATCCAATTAAACAATGCAAAACAAAAAGACACTTATTAAAAATGCAAAAATCGTTAATGAAGGCACAATTTTTAATGGTGATATATTAATCGAAGGTCAGTTTATTACAAAAATTGATCATTCTATTAGCCCAAAATCTGCAGATGTTAATGTTTTTGACGCAGAGGGTAAATATGTCATTCCAGGAGCAATTGATGATCAAGTGCATTTTAGAGAGCCAGGTTTAACGCATAAAGCAAATATAGAGACAGAATCTAGAGCTGCAATTGCTGGTGGTATCACCTCTTTTATAGAGATGCCAAATACTAATCCGCAAACAACAACTATTGAAAAATTAGACGAAAAATTTGCAATTGCTGCTAAAAAATCTTGGGCTAACTATTCTTTTATGTTTGGTGGTACTAACGACAATTTAGAAGAAATTTTAAAGGTCAATAAAAAGGAAGTTGCAGGTTTAAAATTATTTTTAGGATCGTCAACAGGTAATATGCTTGTTGATAATCCAGAGGTTTTAGAAAAAATATTTAAGAGTACAGATTTATTAATCTCAGTACATTGTGAGGACGAAGCAACCATCCAAAAAAACTTAGACATTTATAAGGAGCGTTATGGAGATGATATTCCTGTTAATTTTCATCCTATAATTAGAAGTGAAGACGCTTGTTATATTTCCTCTTCTAAGGCTATAGAATTGGCTAAAAAAACAGGTGCACGTTTACATGTGTTTCATTTATCAACAGGAAAGGAAACCGAGTTGTTTGACAATAAATTACCTTTAAAAGATAAAAAGATTACTGCAGAGGTTTGCATACACCACCTTTGGTTTAGCGATAAAGATTATGACGATAAAGGCACACTAATTAAATGGAATCCTGCGGTTAAAACCGAAAAAGATCGTGAACAGTTACTTAAAGCTTTATTAGATGATAAAATTGATGTCATCGCAACAGATCATGCACCACATACTTTTGAAGAAAAATCAAATGTATATACCTCTGCACCATCTGGAGGACCTTTAGTACAGCATGCATTACCAGCATTATTTGAAATGTATCATGATGGAGATATTTCTATCGAGAAAATTGTAGAAAAGTTTTGTCACAATCCTGCTATCTTATTTGAAGTAGAAAAACGTGGATATATCAAAGAAGGCTATTTTGCAGACTTAGTTGTAGTAGATTTAAACAACCCATGGACAGTCAACAAAGACAATATTTTATATAAATGTGGATGGTCTCCTTTTGAAGGTACAACTTTTAAATCTAGAATTACTCATACGTTTGTAAATGGTGGTTTAGCATACAAAAACTTTAAGTTTTATGATACTAACTACGCGCAACGCTTAACTTTTAATAGATAGTTATGTTAAAACAGAACATTGTAATATACATATTTATAACCTTGTTATTTGTGTCTTGTTACGGAATTGATAGACCTAAAAAACCTGAAAATTTAATGAGTAAGGATAAAATGGTTGATGTTCTGGTAGAGTTAGCATTAGTATCATCTGCTAAAGGAATTAATAAGCGCGAGCTTGAAAACAAAGGGATTGTTCCAGATACTTTTGTGTATAAAAAACACAAAATAGACAGTACCATATTTGCAAATAGTAATAACTACTATGCATATGATATTGATGAGTATTCCCAAATTTACAAAGACGTAAGGGATAGCCTTGAAAGTTTAAGGACTTTTTACAAAGACGTAGAGAAAAAAGAAAACCTTATTAAAGATAAAGAACTTAAAGAAACCCTTAAGGACAAGGTTAAGCGTGTAAAAACAGCAAAGTAGTTTGTTCTATGCTATTGTTTATACTTGTAAAATTATAATCAATTGCGTTTATAATCTTACTATTACTAAATTGGCTTTGTGACAAAGCAGAATGTGCTGTTTGTTTAGATAATAAGCGTCGTTTTCCTGTTAGTTTATGTCGCAACCAATCTAATCGCCAACCTAAAGCTAATATTTGCTTTGTGGCTTTCTTTTTTGGAGGTGTTACATTTAGGTAGTGCGCAGTTTTGTATATAAAATCTTTAAAAGTTAAGTTTTCGGAAACAACAATGTAGCGTTCGTTAACAATACTGCTTTGCATAAGCTTAATCATGCAATTAACAACATCTTTAACGTCCACATAGCCTGTGCTTCCTGTAGTATAATAGGTCATCCCTTTTTTTACCATGGTAATCAGCGATCCACTACCATAATTCCAAATACCAGGACCAATTATAATACCTGGATTTATAATAACAGCATCCAAACCTTCTTGTGTGCCACGCCAAACTTCAAGCTCTGCACCATATTTGGTAATTGCATAAACACTATTATCAAATTCCTTATTCCAATCAGTGTCTTCAGTAATTAAAGTTTCAGTTGTAGTTGGTGTACCAATAGCAGCTATGGAGCTAACATAGCATAGTTTTTTTACATGATTTGATAAACAAAGATTCACAATATTTGCTGTCCCTTCAATATTAGTTTTTCTAAGTAGTTCAAATTTATTTGGCTCAAAAGACACAAATGCAGCACAATGATAAACATGGGTAATACCATTAAAAGCTTCAGTTAAATCTGGTATATTATTTAAGTCGGCTTTTACCCACTCAATACTATTAAATAGTATGTCAGGTGTTTTAGTGTAATAACTAAAAATACGTTTAACGGTTTCAAACTTTTTTTCGTTTCTATAAATAGCACGTACAGATTGATTTTCATTTAATAAATTAAATAATAAATGCGCACCAACTAAACCTGTTCCTCCTGTAACTAAAATCATACCTCTAAGGTAATAAATATTAGATATTGTATGTAGTTTATGGCACGATTTTTATCTTTGCGTCTTCAATAATAAAACCACACTAAAATGGCTAATGCATTTGTAGAAGAATTAAGATGGAGAGGGATGGTACACGATATCATGCCAGGAACCGAAGAGCAACTTGATAAAGAGATGACCACAGCCTATATTGGTTTTGACCCAACATCAGACTCGTTACACATAGGTAGTTTAGTGCCAATTATATTATTAGTGCATTTAAAAAAAGCAGGTCACAAACCAGTAGCTTTAGTAGGTGGAGCAACAGGTATGATTGGAGACCCTTCTGGTAAAAGTGACGAGCGTAATTTATTGGACGAAGCAACACTTAATCATAACGTAGCAGGTATTAAGTCTGTATTGTCTCGTTTTTTAGACTTTAACTCTAACGATATAAACGCACCAGTTTTAGTTAATAATTATGATTGGATGAAGTCGTTTTCATTCATAGATTTTGCGCGTGACGTAGGTAAACGTATTACTGTAAACTACATGATGGCTAAGGATAGTGTTAAAAAACGTCTGTCTGGAGAAGAAGGTAATGTAGGTATGAGTTTTACTGAGTTTACTTACCAATTAATCCAAGGATACGATTTTTACCATTTACACAAAAACCTTAATTGTAAATTACAAATGGGTGGAAGTGATCAATGGGGAAACATCACCACAGGTACAGAATTAGTAAGACGTATGAATGTTGGTGACGACACAGCTAAAGCTTACGCTATGACCTGTCCATTAATTACAAAAGCAGACGGAAGTAAATTTGGTAAAAGCGAAGGTGGTAATGTTTGGTTAGATACTGATAAAACCAGTGTATATAAATTCTACCAATTTTGGTTAAACAGCTCAGACGAAGATGCAGAAAAGTACATCAAAATTTTTACCTTTTTAGATAAAGATACCATTGAGGCTTTAATATTAGATCAT
Source organism: Olleya marilimosa CAM030 (assembly GCF_000518485.1). Lineage (GTDB taxonomy): Bacteria > Bacteroidota > Bacteroidia > Flavobacteriales > Flavobacteriaceae > Olleya > Olleya marilimosa. The sequence continues at coordinate 52,248 of NZ_JADR01000007.1, forward strand.
AAAGAGAATCCAGGTTTTAGAACCTTACAAAAGCGATTAGCAGAAGAGGTGACTACTTTTGTACACAGTAAAGAAGAATTAGAAAATGCTGAAAAAGCATCAGGAATATTATTTAGTAAAGATTTTAAAAATGAAATTAAGCAGCTAAACGAAAATTTATTTTTAGATGTTTTTGAAGGTGTGCCACAAGCCGAAGTGTCTATGGACAAAATCGAAGCTGGTTTAGACATGATTGCTGCATTAGCTGCCGAAACTGATTTTTTAGCCAGTAATGGAGAAGCACGTCGTGCATTAAAAGAAAACTCGGTGTCTGTAAATAAGGATAAAGTAAAAGAAGATTATATAATTACTAAAGACGATTTAATTAACGATAAGTACATTGTAATTAACAGAGGTAAAAAAACAACCTTTATCATTAAAGCTATTTAATAAATGCTGAGGGTGTATATCTCAAATACTATTATAAATAATAAAGCCTGCTTAAAATAAGCAGGCTTTTTTTATGAACTCAGTTAACCAACTAAAAACTAATTTCTCTTTTTCATATGTAGTTGGTCGTCTCTTTTATTAATACCTTACAAGACCATTAGGTTGCAGCCTCTAATATCACTATTATCAAACCTGCCAATCACTTCAAAGTCTTCATTATCATGTGCTTTACCTAGGTCTTGGGTCGCAATAAAACTGCAAGAATTTATATTAGCTAAATCAATAACATTAATACCACCAGTTTTAGGACTATTAAAAACGGTTAAAGCATCTTCAGTATCTCTAGTTAAAATACGCATCCAAGGTGGACAATTAAAAATACCATGACCTTTAGAGTAAGCTTGACTTAATAACTCTGTCATACCATATTCGCTATGGATAGCATCTACGCCAAAGCCAGCTTTTAAAGTATTGTGAAGTTCTTCTCTAATAACCTCTTTACGACGTCCTTTCATGCCACCTGTTTCCATAACAATAGTATGTTTAAGGTTAAAAGTGTGTAAGTCTAATAAGTCTAAAAGCGCAAAAGTAACGCCAATAAGCAACACCTTTTCTCCAGCATGATCAAGAGAGATTAATTTGTTCTTTAACTGGTCTAAATTATTTAAGTAAAAACCACTTTGAGGTTTATTGGAGTCTTTAATTAAGTGATCTACCATATAAACTAAAGAGGAACCTTCGCGTTCTAAATAATTGGGTAATAAGGCCAAAATGGTGTAATCCTTTATGTCACCATAAAAGTGCTTAAAACCTAACTTAAAACTAGTTTCATACACGCTTAAGTCAGACACTAAATGTTTACTAGTAATCTGTCCTGTGGTACCACTACTTGTAAATGTAGTTTCTATAGGATTGGTTGTACTTAAAACCTGATGAGATTTAAAAAATTGAATAGGTAAAAACGGAATCTCATGTAAGTCTGATACATCACTTGGGTTAATATACAGTAAATCGCAAAACGAACGATAAATTGCATTATTATCAAACTGAAAGCGAAACACCTCTAAGGCTTTTGCCTTAAACTGATCAGGAGTAGTAATTGTAAATATGTCCTTAGTAATATTCATTTAATTGTAAAACACAAAAGTATATAAAATAAAAAAAGCGTTGCTATTGCAACGCTTTTTTTGTGAGGTATAATAAAACTTATTCTATTACTAATTTTTTTGTAGTAGTCGCTCCATTTTGCGTTAATTTTAAAATGTAAACGCCAGCTTTTAAATTAGACACGTTTAAACGACTAGTCGTTAACTTTGTGTTTAATACTTGCTTTCCTAAAACATCATAAGCAACAACCGTTACTGGTTGGTTGTTAGCAGTTTTGATATTTACAAATCCGTTAGACGTTGGATTAGGGAATACAGAGAATTCTGATTGTTTAAAAGTGTCAGTAGATAAAGTGTAAGCAGTCCAAGTTATGTCATCAACGATAACTTGTTTAGATGTTGTGTTTCTAACTTCAATTACAACGTCTCCAACAATATTAATATTATCCACAGTAAATATGTGTTCTCCGTTGTCATCAAAACTAATAGAAGAACCTTGAGATACATTATTAACAAATAATTCAACTTGTCTACCACCTGCACCAGTAAATCCTTTGTACAGTTTCATTGTAACACTTTTAACACCATTTGCTCCAGATTGTGCGGAAACAGAACTGTTGTCAGAAGACCTTCTAAGCATTAATGCTTTTCCATCAATTCCAGCATTGTTGCTATCTCCATTTTCATCTCTACAAGCGACATAGTTCCATGTTATATTATTGTCGCCAACAAATGAACCCGTAGCATATGAGGTGCCAGATAAGTCATGATTTGTAAAAGATTCAGACCCTTGTGCTAAAAGTAAGTTTGTAAAACAAAGAGTAAAAAGTAAAAAGTAAATTTTTTTCATAAAATGTGTTGTTAAATTTAGCATCAAATCTATACAAAAAAAAAGAGTTATCTGATAACAGATAACTCTTTTAACAATACCTTAATATGGGATTATTCTACTATTAATCGTTTAGTAGTAGACGTTCCGTTTTGGTTTAATTTTAATATATAAACACCAGTTGTTAAGTTAGTAACATCTAATGTGTTGTTGTTAAGTGTTTTAGATAAAACTTGTTTTCCTAATACATCAAATACAGTAACATTAACAGCAGTATTTGCTTTAGTCGTAATGTTTACAAATCCTGTATTTGTTGGATTTGGATAGATGCTAAAGTTTGCTGCTGTGTTAAATTCTTGAGTTGTTAAAGAGGCTTCACTCCATGTAGTTGCTATTCTTAATTCATCCAATATAATAAATGGTGTTTCTGTAGCACTATCTTGACGGATTAAAAGCTGAGAAAAAGTGTTACCTGTGCTTCCTGAAGCTTCTGTAGCATCTGCAGTAGGCTCTACACCACCTAATACTGGATTTACCCAAGTGCTAACTGTATCATTATCAATATCATAGTTAAACACAATAAAAGCAGTGTCGCCAACATTTAAATCTGTAGGAGCAATTTGTGTTAATGTTCCACCATTACTAATTCCTATTCTGTAAGTTGTAGCACCTGTTGGAGTTATCCATAATCTAGATTCGTAACTTCCAGAGTCAGTTCTTAACGTCGCAAAGTATCCATCAGTAGCACCTGCATCTAAAGCAGTAACTTGTAATATAAAAGATGTATATATTTTTCCTGCAGCAGTAGGTGTATAATCTACAACTGGGTCTGCACCAGAACCGTCAAAAGACATTGAGTTTCCAGAAGCTGTTATTCCAGGATAAGTTAAACTACCTGTTTCTACTAACGCATCATCACCAGAAAAGTAGTTAGTCCAAGCTGGTTGTTGTGCAATAGTTTCTCCTGCAGTATAATCAAAACTTTCAGTAAAAGGTAAAGCTTGTACTTCATATACATTAAAGGTAGTTGTAGCTGTTACAGGAGTAGATAAAGGCATGTGACTATTATCTACTAATTGTAAGTCAATAGTGTGTTCTCCTGTAGATAAACCAGTTAAAACAATTGGAGTAGTATCGTATTTCATTACAACTGATCCACCATCAACAGTATAGTGTATGTGACCATCACCAGTTCCGTTTGCTACTACAAAGTTTTGTACACTTAGCTCAACATTAACGTCAGGTCCAGCAACATTGTCACCATCGTTTGGAGACGTAACTCCTAGTGTTGGTACAGCAGTAGATTCTTGGAAAACAGAAAAATCATCCCAATATACTACAGCACTTCCATAAGTTCTAACTTCGAAATAAAAAGTGTCTGCAGTTGCAGGAGCAGTAAGAGTAACAGTGTATTCTGTCCACTGGTTTCCGTTAGCATCAAAATAAGCATTATTTGGTCCTCTTAATTCATTGGCATTATCTGAAATGTTACTACTTCCAGCTTTCCAATAACTCCAAATTCTTGCATCAGTACCATCTCCAAATGCACCATCTATTTTGTACCACAGCGATATTGTATAAGATGTACCAGCTGTAATTCCAGTTACAGTTTGACTGATTTTGGTAGTACCTCCTGTGTGTTTAGCAGCAAAAGTACCTGTGTGTACTTCAGTAGATTCTTGTTCAACACTCTGAATAAGCTCATAAGAAGTCGGTGTTGTTGGGTCTGTCCAAGTTTCAAAATCTCCATTTACCAATAACTCTTGTCCAAAAGTGGCAGTAGCTGTAAATAAAGTAATTAAAAAGTAAAGTTTTTTCATAATTAATGGATATAAAATTAAGCCATAAAGATACATAGAAAATACACTTAACCCAATTATTTATAATGCTTTCCGGCTTCTTAATGTTAAAATAACATCATTTTAATGCTTTGGCTATCAGATTTATAGTTAATAACTGATTTTAGGAGTCTTATAATTTTTTTGACTTAAGTGTCATGTTATCTTAATGTTATTAATCGTTTAATAATAAAATGTTTTAGTAATAGTTTTATCTTTACATTAATATAACCATTATGTAATCCAAGATTAAAGTCTTTAAAATTAACCGGATATAAGGTTTGTTTTTTAGACGATTACTAAAAAAAATACCAAGTGACCCACAATTAAAACATTAGAATACATACATGAATAAAAAAGATATAAAAATCCTTTTAGTAGATGATGAGCCAGATATTTTAGAAATTGTAGGTTATAATTTAACCAACGAAGGCTATCAAGTTATTACAGCTAAAAACGGATTAGAAGCAGTCAAAAAAGCTAAAAAAGAAAAACCACAGCTTATTATTCTAGATGTGATGATGCCAGAAATGGATGGGATTGAAGCGTGTGAAGCTATCAGGAAAATTCCAGAATTAAGCGCAACCCTTATTACGTTTTTAACAGCTAGAGGAGAGGATTATTCGCAAGTAGCTGGTTTTGATGCAGGTGCAGATGATTATATTACTAAGCCAATTAAACCAAAAGTATTAGTTAGTAAAGTTAAAGCGTTGTTACGTCGTTTAAAAACAGAAGAGACTAACAAGTCATTAATGACCATTGGTAAACTAATAATTAATAGAGAGGAGTACAAAATTATTTTGGATGGTGACGAGATTGTTTTACCTAGAAAAGAATTTGAATTATTATCTTTATTAGCCTCTAAACCAGGTAAAGTATTTAAAAGAGAAGATATTTTAGATCGTGTTTGGGGTAACGAAGTCGTTGTTGGTGGTCGTACAATAGACGTGCATATTAGAAAACTTCGTGAAAAAATTGGCGACGACAGTTTTAAAACCGTCAAAGGTGTTGGTTATAAATTTGTAGAATAATTTGAACTTAAAAAAGACTTACAAGTTTGCATTAAAAACCTCGTTTTTAATAACAATCTTCCTGACCCTTTTTATGGGTCTGTTTTTATATGCGTTTTATCTTGTAAACATAGGACAAATAGCTCTTTTTGCTTTCGCAACCTTTAGCGTATCGTTTTTAATAACACAGTTTAGGGTAGAAAAATTTATTTATAAGCGTATAAACAAAATCTACAAAGATTTAACACTTTTAGAAGCAGTTAGCTTTAGCAAAAAAAGCATCACTACAGACATGGCTACGCTGACCAAACAGATAGACCAATACGCTAAAAACAAAAAACTTGAAATAGAAACACTTAAAGTAAGAGAAGAGTATCGTAAGGAGTTTATGGGCAACATCTCTCACGAGCTAAAGACACCACTATTTACAGTACAAGGGTATCTAGAAACGTTGTTGGATGGTGCCATTAATGACAAAAACGTAGCTGAAAAATATCTTGAAAGAGCCAATAAAGGTGTAGAACGCTTAATTTATATAGTTAAAGATTTAGACATGATTACCAAACTAGAAGTTGGAGATTTAAGTTTAAACGTCGATACTTTTGATATTGTAGAGCTAGTACAAAGCGTTTTTGAGCTTTTAGAAATGAAAGCTGCCAAGAAAAAAATCACCCTAACCTTTGATATGGAATATAAAGATCCAATAATGGTAAAAGGCGATGAAGAGCGTATTCAACAAGTGTTAACTAATCTAGTAGTTAACTCTATTAAATATGGACGTGAAAAAGGGACGACCGAAATTAGTATAGAAAAACTAATTAAAAACAAGGTCATTGTCAGAGTAACAGACAATGGAGAAGGGATTGAGAAAAAACACATCTCTAGATTGTTTGAGCGTTTTTACCGCGTGGATAAAAGCGGGTCACGTAAAGAAGGTGGTTCTGGTCTTGGACTAGCAATTGTTAAACATATTATTGAAGCTCATGACGAAAAAATTTATGTAGAAAGCGAGTTTAATATTGGTAGCGAGTTTTCTTTTACCCTTGAAAAAGCAAAAACAACGCCTTAAAATCTATTGTGTTTGTCAAGCCTTTAAATCCAGAATAAGTCGTTACGCGTTCCAATTGTTTTAAAGTAAAATCCTCCTGACTGCAACTAGCAATTACACCTTGGTTGTTTAAATACTCTGCTAAATACTCTTGCTCAAATTGTCCAGGTGTTGGTATAAAAAACGCTTGTTTACCTAACTTAGCTAAATCCATAACCGTTGTATAACCAGATCTAGATATTACAAGCTCACTTTTATTAAGTGTCTGTTGCAATTCTTCGGTTTGCATAAAATTATAAATCGTAAAAGGGGTTTCAAACATAACAGTCTGTTCGGCTTCAATTTTTCCTCTAACAAACATCACTTTACCTTTATAGTTTATTAAATCAGATAGTAATTTTTCTTCTAAAATAGTACGTTGTGGCTCAGGGCCAGACAGTAAAACCATGACATCATATTTAGGCTTGACCTTAATTTTTTCTAATCGACTTAAAGGACCAATGTACTTAATAGTTAAACCTTTGTTTTTAAAGTTATGACCAAGGATTCCGCTTAAATTGGGTTGTTTTTCAAAATCCGGAATCCAACATTCATCAAAAGCCTTTAAATAGTGATCATGAAAATAAGTGCTTAATTTAGTGGTGCTTCCACTTAACACATTTAATTGATGCGTTATAAATACAGAAGGCACAGATTTGGACAAAACACCCATTCTGTTGTCAGATATAATACCCTTTATATTATAGTCCTCAATAATTTTTTGTGTCGCGCGATATTCTTTTTTTATTGCTGTTTTAATTTTAGGTAATTGCCAAAGCATTAACCATTTAAACCATGTTTTAGATTTAGCATATGTAACATTATAAGCAGGTAATGTAAGGCACGTCACATCCTCAAATTCTTTTTTAAGCAAATCTAACGCTTGACCATCACTAGTAATAATAGGCTCAAAACCCGCATCAATCAAGGCGTTAATAATAGGTATGCATCGCGTCGCATGACCAATTCCCCAATTTAAAGGCGCAACAAGAATTCGTTTTTTCATTATAAAAATTTGGGCGTTACCACAAGGGTCAGGCTGTCCGTTATATCTTTTTTTGCCATTTATGGCAGCAAAAAAAGGATGCCACTTCCATCCTTAACGCAGTAAAATGTCAAAATCAAAGATAATCATAAAGTTACTTAGGTATATTTCCTTAATTTTACGCCAGAAATAACAAATAGTTAAGAAGTGGGTAGCAAGAACAAGCAAAAAAGATTTAGAGAAAATGAAACCTTTGATAATGTGTTTCAGCCAACTAGAAGTCAATTAGTAGACCAGGTTTACGAGCATAAAGGAAACTGGAATAAAAATGTTTTTAAAAACAACAATCCATTAGTGTTAGAGCTAGGTTGTGGTAAAGGTGAATATAGTGTGGCTTTAGCAGAAAAGTTTCCAGACAAAAACTTTATTGGTATAGACATTAAAGGTGCGCGTTTTTGGAGAGGAGCCAAAACTGCTACCGAAAAAAATATGCCTAACGTTGCCTTTATACGCACACAAATCGAGTTGGTCGAGTCTGTTTTTGCAGAAAACGAAGTAGACGAAATCTGGATTACTTTTCCAGATCCACAAATAAAATATAAGCGTACAAAACACCGCATGACTAACTCGCAGTTTTTAAAACGTTACAAAACAATTTTAAAACCAGACGGAATCATGAATCTTAAAACAGATTCAGAGTTTATGCATGGTTACACATTAGGGTTACTACATGGCGAAGGTCATGAGGTACTGCATTCTAATAATGATGTGTATAGACAAGATGGAAGCCCAGAAGAAGTAACTAGCATCCAAACACACTATGAAAGCATCTATTTAGAACAAAACAAACCAATTACGTATATTAGATTTAAAATTAACTAACTATTGAATTTAACAATTACCTTTTTTGTAAGCTTACTAATTGCTTTAGTTGGTGTAATCCCTCCAGGATTACTCAACATGACAGCAGCAAAAATTAGTATAAAAGAAGGGTACAGTCGTGGCTTAGTATTCTCGTTAGGTGTATGTGTCATTGTAATTATACAAACACTTATAGCGGTTATTTTTGCACGCTATTTAAGTAAACATTCAGAAGTAGTTAGGATATTGCAGCAAGTCGCTTTTGTATTATTTGTTTTAATAACGGTTTACTTTTTTTTATTAGCAACCAAGGATCCAAAACCAGAAGTAGAAGCCGACCGTAAAAGCAAACGCAGTCAGTTTTTTTATGGTATGGTGTTGTCAGCATTAAATGTATTTCCAATTCCGTATCAAGCGTATATGAGTATTACATTAGCTAGTTTAGGATGGATAACATTGGACAATCCAAATATAGCGTCTTATGTTGCAGGAGCAGCATCTGGTACGTTTGTAATGTTGTATATTTATGTGTTTTTCTTAAAAAAGATAAAAAGCAAAAAGCTAAAGTCACAAAAAAACATGAATTATATTATAGGTTCAATTACAGGTATAATCGCAATTGTAACACTAATAAATATTATAAAAGACTTTTAAAACTATGAAACCCGAAACACTTAATTTTTTTGATAAAGTGTATGAGGTAGCACGACAAATTCCGTATGGTCGTGTGACAAGTTATGGTGCTATAGCTAATTTTTTAGGAGCAACACGTGGAGCCAGAATGGTAGGTTATGCTATGAATGGGTCGCATAATAAAGATGTGCCTGCACACAGAGTGGTAAATCGTAAGGGTTTGCTAACTGGAAAACATCATTTTGATGGGACTAACCTCATGCAACAGTTACTAGAAAGTGAAGGTGTTGAGGTTGTAGATAACCAAATCCAAAATTTTGAAACCCTATTCTGGAATCCTTCTGTATTACTTTCGGAATAATTTTTGATACGTTTTTAGCATGAAGTACAACTTCCTTTTTAATGTAATCTTGCTAATCTTTGTGGTTACATCTTGTAAAAAAGATAATAAAATAAAATTTCCAGTTTTAATTACTTCGGAATACGATACTGTTATTCAAATAAATAGTAAGGAAATGATGATTTCAGAACCTATTGTTTATGGGATTAATGTAAAAGATACATTGAAAATTTCAGGTTCATTCAACTATTTATCGCATAATTTTGATGAGTTATTAAGGAGTGAATTTAACAAAGCTGAAGATAGTATTCTAATTTTTGTAGATACAAAACAGTTGAATTTTCATACTAGTGAAATGAATTTTTACTCTATACTTCCTCCGCCTCCACCATCTTTAAACAATTCAGAACCTTTTGATGTGAATTCAGAATATAATTACTCGAATGATCTCCAAATATCAAAGAGGCTACGAACAGAAAGAGAAAGAAAACATTATAAAACTTTACCAGTTTTTATTTTCAATAATTCTAAATTTGGTAGAGTAATTTCTAAACCTATAGTTAATGGTGATTTGTTTATGCAAGTTCAAGCAAAAGATAAAAATAACCAATGGAAACCAATAGAATATAATTATGTTCCAGGATTTATATGTGGTACTGGACATCAAGATTATTTTCTTAAACCAAAGCATTTTATTGTATCTACAATTAGAAAATATTCAGGAGATTATTTAACTACTATGCGAGTCAAATTCATGTCTTCACAAAAAATATATTATTCAAATGAATTTGAAGGAGAAATAAATTATTCTCAATTTAAAAAAACAGAAGCAGTAGTTTTTATGGAGAAAAAGTATCCAGATTCAATTTTCGGAGAGCCTTATTACAAGAGAAAACTTATATTTCTCGATTATGATTAAATCTAAAATTTATTCCTCATTTTACACAATTTACACATAATTACATATTTTGCTTATTGGAGTTTAATCCATCATAACTTCCCTTTATAGTTCCATAAAAAACAACAAACCAAGCGCTTCATTCTTCAAGGTTTATGTAGTATCTTTGCATTTTAGAATCATTCTGAATTAGTTAACTATTATCTAGAGTGGATTATTATAAGCTGTAGGCACAGTTGTCACGCTTTAATTTACTCTTTTTTCTAAATAATTATGAAATTAAATAAACAAGACATTCTTAAAGCGCTAGAAACTATAACAGTACCAGGAGAAGGTCAAAATATGGTCGAAAGCGGAGCAATAACAAACGTAGTAACTTTTGCAGACGAGGTTATTGTAGACATAACAATAAAAAACCCAGCCTTACAAGCGCGTAAAAAAACTGAGGTCGAAATCTTACAAGCCATTCACAAGTTAGTGTATGAAAAAGCAAAGATTAAGGTTAATATTAAAGTAGACGCACCAGAAAAATCAGCACCAAACGTCATCAAAGGAAAACACATTCCTGGAATACAAAATATAGTAGCAGTAGCTTCTGGTAAAGGTGGTGTAGGTAAATCTACAGTTACTGCAAACCTAGCAGTCACATTAGCTAAAATGGGCTTTAAAGTAGGTGTGTTAGATGCTGATATTTACGGACCATCAATGCCAATCATGTTTGATGTAGAGTTGGAACGTCCATTATCTACAACAGTAGATGGTAAATCAAAAATGAAACCTGTAGAAAACTACGGAGTTAAAATATTATCTATCGGGTTTTTTACAAAACCAGATCAAGCAGTCGTTTGGCGTGGACCTATGGCAGCAAAAGCATTAAACCAAATGATTTTTGATGCAGCTTGGGGAGAATTAGACTTTTTACTAATTGACTTACCACCAGGTACAGGAGATATCCACTTAAGTATCATGCAATCACTACCAATCACAGGAGCAGTAGTGGTAAGTACACCACAAAACGTCGCTTTAGCAGACGCCAAAAAAGGAGTCGCAATGTTCCAACAAGACAGTATTAACGTACCAGTTTTAGGAATTATTGAAAACATGGCTTACTTTACACCAGCAGAATTGCCAGATAATAAATATTATATCTTTGGTAAAGAAGGTGCAAAACATCTAGCTGAAGATTTACAAGTGCCTTTATTAGGAGAGTTACCATTAGTACAAAGCATACGCGAAGCAGGAGACGTTGGTCGTCCAGCAGCAATGCAAACTGGAACACCTCTAGAAAAAGCATTTGAAACAATAACGCAAAATGTTGTGCAACAAGTGGTGGACAGAAACGAAAACCTTCCAGCAACTGAAGCAATCAAAATTACCACTATGGCAGGATGTTCTGCAGTTAATAAAAAATAAATGACAACACAAGAACTTAGACTAAACGTAGAAAAAGCTTTAGAAGAAATTCGTCCTTTTTTACAAAGTGATGGAGGAGACATAGCGCTTTTATCGATTGAAAATAACGAAGTAATAGTGCAATTACAAGGTGCTTGTACCTCGTGTAGTGTCAACCAAATGACTTTAAAGTCAGGTGTTGAGATGACTATCAAAAAATACGCGCCACAAATCGAAAAAGTAACAAACGTAGCATAAATTTTTGGCGTTACCACAAGGGTTAGGCGCTCGCTACTAGCTAGTGTCGAGGCACTCACACAGTGAGTTTGTGCTGCGTGTAGTCGTAGTACGCCAATCTTAACGCAAGTAAAAAGCTAACAAAAGTCATAAAACAAAACCAAATCTTGTTTTACTTTTGTCAGGCACACTAAAAGCCACAAAAAATGGCTAAAGGCAAATTTGAAAAGAAAAAATAATGATTAAAACAGACATACTAATAATAGGTGCAGGACCAACTGGTCTTTTTGCAGTGTTTGAAGCAGGATTATTAAAATTAAAATGTCACTTAATTGACGCATTACCACAACCAGGTGGTCAATGCTCAGAGATATATCCTAAAAAACCTATTTATGATATTCCAGCCTATCCAGAAATTCTTGCAGGAGATTTAACCCATAAGTTAATGGAGCAATGCAAGCAGTTTGAGCCTGGATTTACACTTGGCGAGCGTGCAGAAACTATTGACAAGCAAGAGGATGGTACATTTATAGTAACCACTAATAAAGGCACAAAACATCATGCTCCAGTAGTGGCAATAGCAGGTGGATTAGGTAGTTTTGAACCACGTAAACCTATTATTGATAATATTTCTGATTACGAAGACAAAGGGGTTGAATATATAATTAAAGAACCTGAGTTTTACAGAGATAAAAAAGTAGTCATCGCTGGAGGAGGAGATTCTGCTTTAGACTGGAGTATTTATCTAAGCGATATCGCGTCAGAGGTTACTTTAATCCATAGACGTAACGAGTTTAGAGGTCATTTAGATTCAGTAGAAAAAGTGCAAGAATTAAAAAATGCAGGTAAGATTAATTTAATCACACCAGCTGAGGTTATTGGAGTAGAAGGTACTAATAAAATAGAGGCTATTACCATAAAACAAGATGCCAAAACCTTTAAAAAAGAGTGTGACCATTTTGTACCACTTTTTGGATTGTCACCAAAATTAGGACCTATTGCAGATTGGGGATTAGAGATAGAAAAAAATGCCATCAAAGTGGATAATAGTTTGGATTATCAAACTAATATTCCTGGTATTTTTGCTATTGGAGATGTTAATACCTATCCTGGAAAACTTAAATTAATTTTATGTGGTTTTCACGAAGCAACACTAATGTGTCAATCGGCTTACCAGATTATTAATCCAGGAAAACGTTATGTATTAAAATATACCACAGTTAGTGGAGTAGATGGATTTGATGGGACACGTAAAGAAGCACCAAAAGCAGTGGTAAAAGCAATTCAGTAGTCAGTCATGGCAATACAAAAATTTGAAGACTTACTAGTTTGGCAAAAGTCTCAGGATGTAGCGATACATCTTTGCAAAGTATTTCAAGATAATAAAGACTTCTCTTTTAAAGATCAAATAGCGAAGTCCGCACGATGTTATATTTATCAATTAGATTGCATTATTTAAGTAAAACAAACGCTAATAGTCTTATTGAAAATACTAACCAAATCGCAAAAATGCTACATGGATTAATTAAATCCATCAAACCTAAACCCTAACTACTATCACTAATGCAACAAGACATAAACATAAAAATAACAGACAGAGATGGTGTAACACATGAAGTGCTTGCGCCAACAGATATGGCAATGAACCTTATGGAAGTCGTACGTAGTTACGAGCTAGCTCCAGAAGGCACTATTGGTATTTGTGGTGGTATGGCAATGTGTGCTAGTTGCCAATGTTATGTATTAAGTGATACGATGCTTCCAGAAATGCAGGACGATGAAGAAGCGATGCTTAGCGAAGCATTTAATGTCAAAGATAATTCGCGTTTAGGTTGTCAAATACAAATAACACCAGACCTAGAAGGTTTGGAAGTCCAGTTAGCTCCTGAAGAATAATCACACGTCATCACATACAAAGTAAGTCTTATAAATACGTCATTGCGAACAAAGTGAAGCAATCTGCTTAATATGGAATCAGTTTCAAAAAACAGAAAATCACCTAACCTTTATAATCCAATAAACGTCTAGGACCTTCTAATAAGACACGCACAATTTGTAGTGTACCATCTTCTTTAGTGGCTATTTGCCATTTAATTAAAGAAATCGCGCCATTTTCAATCTCGATACCAGTTATGCTTCTTGGGTGCACACAACTACCATCATTAAAAAATGCCACATCACCAGGTTCCGGAAAACGTGGTCTGTGTGTATGACCAACAACAGTCATAATATTATTATTCTCAGTAATCCACTTTTTGGTACGACGTTCTACTTTAATTAATTCTTTATAGTTTTTTGCAGGACTTGTTGGATCCGCAATACCCATAACATTTAAAGGTTTCCAAAGGACACGTACCATAAATCGGCTCCATTTCCAAAAAGTATAATTCCACCAATCGGCTTGATGACCATGAGTTAAAAACAGCTCTTGTTGTGTGTCTTTATGTTTTAAAATAATGGCTTCGTTGTATTCGATATCACCAAACAATTCTACATCTGCACCAACCTTAGGATCAAAAAAAGAATGTAAATTTTTCTTAACATAGTTGGGATCGCGATACACCATATCATGATTTCCCCAAATCATATGCAAGCGCTTTTGTTTATGAAACAGTTGCATTAAACCATACACGTTTTTATGAGCGTAAAGGATGGATTCAAACGAGTTATTTTCCCATAACTCATCACCATCACCTAATTCGGCATAGGCAAAACCTTGGACATAATAATGTTTTAAGGCATGGTAATAAATGTTTCTATTATTAGCAAAATCGTCTGCAAAACTATTATCACCACGATGACAATCGCTAAATAATATAAACTTGGAATCGTCATCAAACGCAACAACTTTGGCGTTATTATAAGCACGATCTAATTTCTTTTTTGCTGAAAACATAGTGTTTAGTTACTCATAGCAAGATAAGATATATTTTAATTAAAAGAGAAAAGGTAAATCAAAACCAAAAGGTGTTTCTGAATTAGATTTAATATCCCATTCTAATAATTAATACAACTAATTTATTCAGAAATTCACAAAACACCACATTAAAATATAAACAGTACTTTTGGCAGAGTTCCAAACAAACAAAAATGCAGAATAAAAACTGGTACGTACTATACGTAAAACGAAACCACGAAAATAAGGTCGAAACCCTTATAAATAAGTGGAATAACAACATTCATGCTTTTTGTCCAATTCGTACTGAAATCCGTGTGTGGAGCGATCGTAAGAAAAAAATAAAAGTCCCATTATTACCTCGTATCATATTTGTAAATGCTACTGAGGAACAGCGCAATACGATATTTGATTTACCAGGAACCGTTAACTATTTGTACGACCAAGGAAAACCCGGAATTGTCAGAGAAGAAGAAATTAATTACCTAAAAAACAATTTGAAAAACCTTGATATTCAGTCGCATAGTGTGGAACCGATAACGCTTGGCGAAACGCTACCTTTGGTAGATTTTGGTATAGAAAATCAAGAAGGATTAATAGTGAAAACCACAAAAAATAATGTTTGGGTAGTTTTGAAGTCTGTTGGATTTGTTGTAAAATTGCAGCTTAATCAGTAATAAAAAAACAGTTTTATACAGTGTTACGGTTCTCACCAAATCGTAATTATATATTATAATAAAAGGGAAAATAATCATGACATCTCCTTCATAACATAAATAACTAAATTACAAAGGATTATGTGACGGCCTAATCAAAACAGCAATGTTTTAATTAGCTAGGCATAATAACTGGTGTTTTAGCATTGCATTTAGTTAAGGTTTAAGGTCGTGTTAATGACGTAAAAACAAGTTGTTTTTACAAATGTATCGCAGTATAATAGCAACTTGCCATGTGACAAGTAAGGGCGTAGCCACGTTCGGTACCTATTATACTTAACCATTTTTAGTACCAATTTGGCAATCGCTATTAATATGATTTTAGATAACTTACCTAGTAATCACGAGGAGATAACCGCCTTTTTAAACCACTACAAGTTTCCTGTAGCGGTCTGTACTACACTATTTGCTATTTGTGCCACCATGGTTGTTACTCCAAAAGTAGTAGCCATTAGTAAAGCCAAAAATTTAACTGCATCACCAAACGACAGGACCTCTCATAAAGGGATTGTGCCTACACTTGGTGGTATTGGTGTATTTACAGGTATGATATTACCTATAAATGTAACAGCAATATTATTTGCTAATTACAGCCAGCTAATTGATTTGTTAATATTTAATGCGTTAATATTAGCGTTATTATTGATAGGTATTTTTGATGATATCATGAAACTTTCGGCAGTCCGAAAATTAGGATATCAATTAGTGGTTGCTACCATTTATGTTTTAGGTGCAAATATGTATATAGATTCCTTTTTAGGTTTATTTGGGATGGATGATATTCCAATAACTTATTCCATAATTTTTTCTGTGTTTGTTATTGTTCTTTTAATTAATGCCTATAATTTGGTTGATGGTATAGACGGTTTAGCAGGAGTGCTAGGCGTTTTAATCTCTGGTTATATGTCCATAGTATTTTACCTGACCAATCACTTTTTTTATAGTTTAGTTTGTTTGTCTTTAGTAGGCGCTTTAATAGGCTTTTTAGTCTTTAATTTTTCGCGACACCGTAAAATATTTTTGGGTGACACAGGGTCATTAATAGTTGGCTTTTTGTTAGCTTTAGAGGTCGTAACATATTTAAGTCTTGGTGCACGCGAGTCACAGTTAATAATGTTTAAAAACGCTCCAGTAATAGTGCTAGCATTAGTGTCGTATCCATTATTTGATACCTTACGTGTGTTTTTTATTAGGATAATTAACAAGCGCAGCCCATTTTCGCCAGACCGTAATCACATCCATCATCGTTTGGTGGACTTAGGTTTAAAACATAAATATGCGACACTAATTATTGGATTGTATACAATTATAATAACTGGTTTAGCAATTTTACTTAGGGATTTACCAATAAATAAAGCCTTTTTTATAATATTACCTGCTGGAATTGTGTTATTACTATTTCCTTTTATTTTAAAAGTAAAATCGGGTAAAGTTAAATGGGTTGTTCCTACCTTGTAAAAAAAAGGGAAAAAACTATAAAAAAGATAAATTAAGATAATAAGTATATATATAAAATGACAATAGCTATTATAGGTTTAGGTTATGTAGGATTACCATTAGCAAGATTATTTGCTACAAAATATAAGGTCATAGGATTTGATATTAATTCCGCTCGTGTTTCAGAGCTACAACAAGGTATAGACAGTACGCTAGAAATTGATCAGGCAACTTTAAAAGCAGTGGTTGTAACTAGTCCAGACCAACTTAATCAAAAAGATCAAGGCTTGTATTGCACAACAGATCAAGCACATTTAGCAAGCGCGACACATTATATTATAACAGTACCTACACCAGTAGACAAAAACAATAGACCAGATTTAACACCTTTAGTTAAGGCTAGTGAGACCGTTGGACGCGTATTAAAAAAAGGAGACATTGTAGTTTATGAATCTACGGTATATCCAGGAGCAACAGAGGAAGTTTGCATTCCAGTATTAGAAGCCACAAGTGGTTTAAAATTTAATACAGATTTTTTTGCAGGCTACTCACCAGAACGTATTAATCCAGGAGATAAAGAGCACACTGTAGATAAAATTTTAAAAGTAACCTCTGGATCAACGCCAGACGTTGGGCAACAAATAGACAAATTGTACAGCAGTGTTATTACAGCAGGTACACATTTAGCACCTTGTATAAAAGTAGCAGAAGCAGCAAAAGTGATTGAAAACGCGCAACGTGATATTAATATTGCGTTTGTAAACGAACTTGCTAAAATCTTCAATCGTTTAGACATTAATACAAACGATGTATTAGAAGCAGCAGCTACAAAATGGAATTTTCTACCCTTTAAACCAGGATTAGTTGGTGGACACTGTATTGGTGTAGACCCTTATTATCTAGCTCAAAAAGCACAAGAAGTAGGCTATCATCCCGAAATCATATTAGCAGGTAGACGACTTAACGACTCCATGGGAGAATATGTGTCCTCACAAATAGTAAAATTAATGCTAAATAATGATGTTAAAGTCAAAGGAGCAAACATCGTGGTACTAGGATTTACGTTTAAAGAAAACTGTCCAGACGTCCGTAATACCAAAGTCGTGGATGTAGTCCGTAGTTTACAAAGTTATGGCATAACCGTAACCATCTACGATCCATTAGCATCACCAGAGCAAGTACAACACGAGTACCAATTAACAACAACACAACACAAACCTACAGCAGTATTTGACGCAGTAGTAGTAGCAGTACCACATAAACAGTTTTTAGACTTAGATTTACAAACACTAAAAGCACCCAAAGCTATTGTATACGATGTAAAAGGTGTATTAAAACACGCAGACGGTAGACTGTAAACAATCAAAACAAAAATAGTAACGTTTAGTAAACCCATAGATGGAGACATTTACACAATTAAAAAATAAAAAAGTACTAGTAACAGGAGGCGCAGGATTTATAGGGTCTAACCTTTGTCAAGCCTTATTAAACCTAGACATTAAAGTGACCTGTTTAGACAATTTTGCAACAGGACACCAACACAATATTACACCCTTTTTAAGCAATCCTAATTTTACACTAATAACAGGCGATATTCGCGATTTAGAAGTGTGTAATACAGCCTGCAAAGATCAAGACTTTGTCTTGCATCAAGCAGCATTAGGGTCTGTACCAAGATCCATAGTAGATCCAATTACAAGTAATGCAGTTAATGTGTCTGGATTTTTAAATATGCTAGTAGCAGCAAGAGACGCCAAAGTAAAACGGTTTATTTATGCTGCAAGCTCATCCACTTATGGAGACCACGAAGCCTTACCTAAAGTAGAAGAAACCATTGGTAAACCCTTATCACCATACGCCATCACAAAATATGTAAACGAGCTGTATGCAGAAAACTTTTTTACATCCTACGGATTAAATACCATAGGATTACGTTATTTTAATGTCTTTGGTAGACGCCAAGATCCAAACGGAGCCTACGCAGCAGTCATCCCATTATTTGTAAAGCAGTTAATAAAACACCAAAGTCCAGTAATTAATGGAGACGGAAGTTATTCTCGTGATTACACTCACATAGACAATGTAGTACAAATGAATTTGCTTGCCATTACAACCCAAAACAAACAGGCACTTAACCAAGTTTATAATACAGCAGTTGGAGACCGTACCACTTTAGTACAATTAACAGACTTACTAAAAAAATACTTGTCTAAATACGATCCTAAAATAGCCCAAGTTAATATAGTACATGGTCCAAACCGAAAAGGAGACATTCCACATTCGTTGGCATCTGTAGATAAAGCAAAACGTTTATTAGATTATAATCCAACGCATGGTATTGCTCAAGGGATTGAAGAAGCAGTAGATTGGTATTGGGAGAATTTGAGTTAAATTAATTTTTGAAAATTAAAACAACAACTAAATTGCTAAAGTTATTTAAGTTTAGGCACTTTTTATAATGTTAGATAAAATAAAAAACAATATTAAATCTAAGCAAGGTAAAGTGCTAATTGGGAATTTTTTCTCCTTATCTGCATTACAGCTTGTCGGCATGTTACTCCCTTTAATTACATTACCATACGTTTTAAGGGTAATCGGATTAGAGAAATATGGTCTAATAGCTTTAGCATTATCGTTAGTGGCTTATTTTAATTCGATAGTAGATTTTAGTTTTCGTATTACTGCTACTAGAGATGTTGCAGTCTTTAGAAATAGTCCTAAAAAACTTAATTTAATTTATAGTAAAGTAACTACTGTTAAAGCAATATTTTTGACATTATCTTTAATTCTATTAACGCTAATCATTATTATTTACCCACCATTTTATGAAGAAAAATTTATTTTCTTCTCAGCTTCATTATCGCTGATTGGATATATGCTTTTTCCAGAATGGTTTTTTCAAGGAATGGAAAAAATGAAATACATTACAGTAATAAATATAATTGTAAAGGTTGCTTTTGCTTTAAGTGTGTTTGTTTTTATAAAAGAGGAAAATGATTATATATTATATCCTTTGATGACGAGCTTAGGTTTGTTTTTTTCGGGATTAGCTGGGCAATATATTTTGATAAAAAAATATAAGCTTAAATTTTATAGAATGTCATTTAAAAGAATAAAAAGTACAATAAATATAAATATTCCCATATTTGTTAACCAGTTTATCCCTAATTTATATAACAATACTGGAGGTTTTTTACTAGGAATATTTTGTGCACCAACATTATTGGGATTGTATACTGCAGTTCGTCAAATTATTGATTTAGCTATAACATTGTTGACTATAATATCACGAGTATTTTTTCCTTATTTGAATAAAAATAAATCAGCTTTTTATATATATAAAAAAATAATGTTTACACTAACAGTGTTGGGTGTATTAATAATAATATTAAGTAATCAAATTATATTTTGGTATCTTGATATTGATTATTCATCAGGTATTTGGGTTTTAATTCTTTTATCGTTAAGTATAATTGGTAATACAGCCTATGACGTATTTGGTTTGAATTATTTTATTGTGAATAATGAAGATAATTTAGTTATGAGCAATACTATAAAAATGTCTATAATTGGATTTATAATAACGATACCATTAATTTATTTTTTTGATATTATAGGAGCTGCATTGAGCTTAATGTTATCAAGGTCTTTGATGGGAGGTGGTTTATATTTAAAATTCTTTCAGTTAAAAAACACTAAAAATAATTAATGAAATTAGCAATACATAAAAGTTTAGGAAGTTTCTCCGAGCGATGGATTAATTATTGTGATGAAAATGATATTTCTTACAAAATAGTCAATTGTTATGATAGTGATATTGTTAAACAATTAGATGATTGTAACGCACTGTTATGGCATTACCATCATGCTAATTTTACTGATAGTATAATGGCAAAACAATTGTTGTTTGCCTTAGAGCAATCAGGGAAATCAGTCTACCCTAATAGTAATACTACATGGTATTTTGATGATAAAATTGGGCAAAAGTATTTGTTAGAAGCAATTGATATTCCATTTGTTGACACACATGTTTTTTACAATAAAAAAGAAGCTTGTTCTTGGATTAAAACTCAAGATTTCCCAAAAGTGTTCAAGCTACGTGGAGGAGCAGGATCAATAAATGTAAAATTACTAAAGTCAAAGCGAGAAGGATTGCGATATGCTAAAAAAGCTTTTGCCAAAGGGTTTAAAAAATATAATGGTTGGATACCATTTCGTGATAAGTTTAAGAAATTTACTAAAGGGAATGAATCAGGTTTAAATGTTATTAAAGCATTTGGTAGGATGTTAATTCCGACTGAATTTATGAAATATTCACCGCGGGAAAGGGGATATTTATATATACAAGAATTTTGTGCAGGTAACGATAGTGATATTAGAGTTATTGTTGTTGGGAAACGTGCATTTGCTATTAAAAGATTAGTTAGAGAAAATGATTTTCGTGCATCTGGAAGTGGTCATATACTATATTCAAAAGAAGAGTTTGATATCCGTTGTATTGCAATGGCTTTTGAGTTAAACAAAAAGTTGAAAACACAAAGTCTTGCTATTGATTTTGTGTTTGATTCAAGTGATAATCCTATTATTATTGAGATTAGCTACGGTTGGCATGTCAAAGGTTACGATAGCTGTCCTGGATATTGGGATAACGATTTGAATTGGGTTGAAGGTAAATTTGATCCCTATGGGTGGATGATAGAAAATTTAACTAAGGAATCTAGTTTATGAATGTTTTAAAGTTGCTTTTAGATCGCACCAATTTTATGATTTTTTTTATCATTATTTGGGACACACTTAAGTTTTACTTGGGTTTAGACGCTGCAATTTATCAATTTTTAATTTTGTTGCCAGTCTTATTCCTTGGTCTGACTGATAATATTTCAAGCCCATTATTTTGGAAAACAATATCATCAAGACCAGGTTCAGTATGGTTAATTTGGATAATTTTTGCATTATTAAATACTTTTTTTATTACAGGTTTTTTTCACCCTAACAGTCAAAGTCCCTTTGTATTTATATCAGCAATTGTAATAACTTTCTTGTTTTTCATTGTCATAATTTCTAAAAAATATTCAACTAAATCTTTGATTATTGTAATGCAGTTAGCTTTTGCAGTACGATTAATTATTTCTTTTATCTTCGATTCTAGTTCTATTCAGGGAAGTGATACTGTTGCGCGATTTGGTTCTGAATTCAATTCGAATGCAATCGCTTTTGGAGCATTGTTTTATATAATACTAATGATTATAAAAAAAATTCAGTTTAATAAGACCCATATTATTGAGTATGCTTTTGCTATAGTATCTATAGCTACGATTCTACTAACTGCATCAAAAAAAAATTTTTTAACACTAGTTTTTGTTATTTTATCTTACCTAGTTATAAAAAGGTCTAAAAATGTAATTAAAAATATAATTTTAGGATTTATTTCTTTTGGATTAGTTGCGATTTTAGGGTTTTGGACATTGAATAATACAGGTATTGGGACTAGAATCCTTCATACGTTTGAAAAATCTGCAAATGCAGAATCGACAGATAAGATGTTTGACCATAGAATGTCTTACTACATTAATGGATGGGAGTTTTTTAAAGAGAATCCTATAAACGGTATTGGACTTATTAACTTTCCTTACAGAAATAATTCAACTCATGTTTTACATACGGAATATATGGTTCAGTTGACCGAAAATGGAATTATAGGTACATCATTATTCATTTTGTTTTATGGATACATCATTAAACATTTACTAAAAATTAGAATTAGCGCTTGTATTAATCAAAGACGTACGGCAGAAGTTTATCTGTTAGGGATATTAGTAATGTTTATATTGTTTTTCGGGTCATGGATATATAATAATCCGTTAATGTGGGTGCTTATTGCTTTAGCAGTAAGATTTATTCGACAGTCGAAGAATAATATAAAAAAACTTAGACAAAATTATGCTAAAATAACAGTGAATGGTTAAAGTAGTGATATTAGTAAATACTTTGAACAGTGGAGGTTCTGAGCGTCAGAGTATCATGTTGTTTAATGTCCTGAAAAGTGATTTTTCAACGACTCTAATTGTGATACATCCAGAAAAGATAGAGCAAAATATGTTAAATCTTATTGAGGGAGATAATTATAATTTAGTAAAGTTGGAAGGTTCTTTTTTTTATAAATTCAAAATACTCTGTAAATTTCTTAAGGAAAACAATACAACTCATGTTTTTAACTTTTTGACAAAGCCTAATTTGATAGGCGCAATAGCTAGTAAGAAAGCAAAGGTACGTAATGTCTATAGTGGTATCCGAACTACTACGTTACCGTTTTGGAAATTTTTTATAGAGAAAGTTACTTCTAATTATTTAGTTACAGGTACAATTTATAATAGTTATTCAGGTGCAAAAATTTTTACTGCAAAGGGGCTAACTAAAAGCATAGTTATTCCAAATTGCTTTCCATTAATTAATGATCCCATAATAAGAAATCGTAATAACAAAATTACTAATATAATTACGGTAGGACGATTCGTAAAAGCAAAAGACTATTTAACATCTATTTTAGTTATAAAACAATTATTGTCTAAAGGGGAAAATGTCCATTATACAATTGTAGGATATGGTATTTTAGAAAGTAAAATTAGACAATGGATAATTAATTATGAATTAGAAAATCATATTACAATGATTATTAATCCAAAAAATATACCAGAACTACTCTTAAAATCTGATATTTATTTGTCAACATCACTTTTTGAAGGTACTAGTAATTCAATTATGGAAGCAATGAACGCTTCCCTTCCTATAGTCGCAACTGATGTAGGTGACAATAAGGAGCTTGTTATTGATGGAGTTAATGGATTTGTCGAGGAGGTGTCAGATTTTAAGTCTTTAGCGGTTGCTGTTCAGAATATTTTAAAAGGTATTGATAATCAAAAAAACATGGGTGTTGAGAGTAATATTATATTAAAAGATCGGTATTCACTAAAAAACTATAAACTAAAATACAGAAAATTAATAGACAAAAAATGAAAATATTACATATAGGTCCAAAAAATTATCCACCTGCTCATGGAGGAGTAGAAAAAGTGGTATTTGATTTAGTTACAGGACTGAATAAAGCAGATAGTCATGTTTTAGTGGAATGGGTGCAGGAAGAGAAAGAAAATATAAAGGTGTTACCAAAAGGATATTTTAAACAATTAAAATTTGTTCTCTCATATGCAAAGCAGAAAAAAATATCTGTATTACATTTTCATAAAGAACTTTTTGTTCTACAAGCTGTTTTAGCAAAATTTTTGGGATATAAAACTATTGTTACAATACATGGTTGTCCATGGCGTGTAAAAAAGTGGAATTTTATTTACCGCTGCATATTTTATTTTCTAGATTTGTTAGCATGTGCTTTTGTTGATGAAGTGGTCTTTGTGAGTAAGAGAGATACTACTCATTTTTCTCGTATTTTCTTTTGGAAAAAAATAAATTTTATTCCAAACGGTATCGCAGTGAGTCATTTAAGTTGTTCAGAAGATACTAAGCAATGTGTTTTTATTGGTAGAATTAGTATTGAAAAAAACGTTTTAGAATTAATTAAAGCTTTCAGGGATCAAGATAAAGTATTAACAATTTATGGTCCATTAGATAGTCATAACCAGAATTATGGGAATGCGGTATTAACAGAGATAAAAGATTCAATTAATGTAAGTTATGGAGGTGTTCTTCCCTTTTCTAAAGTTATTAAAACATTATCCAAGTATAATACATTTTATAATTTGTCTTCTTCTGAGGGTATGCCTGTAGCTGTACTAGAGGCTGCATCTATAGGAATGAATTTAGTTTTGTCTGATATACCACAACATCGTGATTTAGGATTTATAGATGTTAAATATGTAAATTTGAATAATATTTGTATTAGTAATTCAACCGTTTTTAAAGGATCTTCTAAATTAAATAAGAATCATACAGAAAAAGTTTTTACTATTTCAGAAACAGCAAAAAAATATAAAAAATTATATGAGAAGTTAATGAGGAATACGATTTCTTAAAAAAGATTTGCAGTCTTTGTTGTAGAATCTAAATCCTTTAAAATATCATAAAATATAAGTTACAGAGGCTATGTTCTTATTTGTTACTATTTTTGTTACCAACTAATATGCAATAAATCAGTTTTAATAAAAATGGTAAGACAACGATGTAACTAACCAATAGTCAGTATCATAATAATCGCTAATAATAGAAAATCAATACATGTTTAAACAGCACCTAATTAAAATAATAACGCTTGTGGTTGTCTCGATATCCTTAAGCAGCTGTGTGAGTAATAAAGAAATTTTATACTTTCAGGACGCTAACCAATACAACCAAACTAACGTACAGTATCAGGAAAACACCATTCAGCCTAACGATATTTTAGCAGTAACCATAAGTGCTGCCATACCAGAAGCAGCCATTCCGTATAACAAAAACGTAAATGCTAATGCTGTTAATAATAGCGTAGATATTTTAAAACTGCAAGGGTATTTGGTAAATCCTGAAGGGTTTATAGCCTTACCAGTTTTAGGTAAAATTAAAGCCACACAGCTAACCAACTCGCAATTAGAAAACCAAATTGTGGCACAACTAGAAAATGATGGACACTTAATTAATCCTATTGTAACCGTTAGATTACTTAATGCTAAAGTCACTGTTTTAGGTGAAGTCCAACGTCCTGGAACCTTTAGTTTTACAGAGCAGTACATTAGTGTACCTCAAGCTTTAGGCTATGCTGGCGATTTAACCATAAACGGAAAGCGTGACGATATTTTGTTAATTAGAGAAGTGGACGCGACACGTAAAATTACACACATAGACTTAACCACAACCCAATGGATGGATAATCCAGAATACAGACTAAAACCTAACGACGTGTTAGTGGTACAACCTAATCGTGCTAAAGTAAAAACAGCAGGTTACGTGGGTAATGTGTCAACAATAGTAGCAATTGCATCGGTAACCTTAAGTGCTATAATTTTATTGACTAGATAAGACGACTATGGATAATTACCTAGAGCAGCAAGACACACAAGAGCAGCAAATAGACTTAAAAGGCATTGCTAATAAGTATTTGGCTTATTGGTATTGGATCGCTTTAAGCGGAATAATAGCCTTAATTATAGCCTTTTTATATTTACGTTACACACCTGATAGCTACAAAACTGCTGCAAAAATTAAGGTGTTAACTGAAAAAGAATCCACTGCCTTAAACCTAGATTTAGATAAATTATTAGGTAAAGGAAACGTCAACCTTGAAAACGAACGTGCTGTATTGCAATCCTTTAGATTAAACCGACAGGTGGTTAATCAATTAAATTTACAGGTGCAATATTTTCAGTCTGGTCGTGTTAATAAATCCGAAGTGTTTAACGCACCTTTTAAAGTGGTGTTTGATCCGGAATTAGCAAAAAAAGAAGCCGAATTAAATTTCCAAATAACACTTCAGGATAAAGGTTACCAATTATTAAACCTAGAAACCGAAGCAATTTTACAAGTCCCAAGTTTTTATTTTGAAAAACCAACGCAAGACTTTCCGTTTGCCATTCAGCCAACCAATGCACAAAGCTTAACTGTAAGCGATAATCCTGTGTATGAGGTTAAAATTATTAGCCAAACACAAGCGACTCAAAACCTATTACAAGCCATAAAAATTGCGCCTGATGGTAAGGATAGTGATATATTAATTTTAAGTCTTGAAGATCCAAGCAAGCAAAAAGCACAACAGGTCTTAAATACCTTAATTGAAGTCTATACACAAGATGGTATTACAGACAGACAGGAAGTGTCTAAACGTACTATCGCGTTTATTGACGAAAGGTTTACGTATCTAACTACCGAGTTGGACTCGATTGAAGTCGCAAAAGGCAGCTACAAGCAAGACAATAACTTAAGTATTTTTGAAGCTGATGCAGCGTCTGTGATTCAGAAAAAATCAATTAAAGACGAACAACTTTTTGAAGCCGAAACACAATTACTGTTAGCAGATGTGTTAGACAAAAGCATAACAAGTAACCAAGACATAAAATTATTACCAGCTAATATTGGGTTAAATAGTGGTGCAGTAAATACTTTGGTTAGCGATTATAATGCTGCAGTGTTAGAATATAACAAATGGAAAGCTACAGCAGGAGACAATAACCCAAGGGTTAAGATTTTAAAAGCGTCTATTACAGACTTAAATAACAACATCCAACGCTCGTTATCTGGTTATAAAACGCAATTACAACAAGCCTTATCGCAAAATAAACGTGCGCAAGGTTTAGCGCAACAGTCCTTTAAAACCTTACCAAGCAAAGAAAAAATATTACGTAGCATAGAGCGTCAACAAATCCTAAAAGAAAACCTATACCTACTGTTATTACAAAAACGCGAAGAAGCAGCAATTACTATGGCAGTCACTGCAGCGAATGTAAAAGTGATAGATTACGCCATTACTAACTCGATTCCTGTAGCACCAAAACGTAAAATAGTACTGTTAGCTGCATTGTTGCTAGGTTTAGGACTACCAATAGGTATTTTGTATTTAAAGTTTTTAACCAACACTAAAATTTACACGAGTAAGGATGTAGAAAGCATCAATCCAAACACAGCTATTATTGGTGAGATTCCTGTAATTCCAAATGCTAAACAAGCCTTAAAGCTAACCTCAGGTAACACCCAAACCGAAGAAGCCTTTAGGACTTTAATACATAACCTAAACTTTACGTTGCATAACAAGGAGGCAAGCCAAGGTCAAGTTATTGCGTTAACATCATCTGTTAAAGGAGAAGGTAAAACAACGGTTGCGTTTAATATTGCACAAACCTATTTTCATTTAAAAAAGAAAGTCTTATTAGTTGGTGCAGATTTACGTAATCCTCAATTACACACCTTAATAGGTAGTACAAAAGACACCACAGGATTGTCTAATTATTTAAGTAGTCAAAATAGTAATTGGCAAGACATTTTAATACATATGGATGCTGATAGTAATCAATTTGATTTACTATTATCAGGTCCAATTCCGCCAATGCCAACGGTTTTATTATCAAGTGCACGTTTCCAAGCGTTTTTAAAAGAAGCAAAAGCACAGTATGATTATGTAATTGTAGATACTGCTCCAACCTTATTAGTAGCGGATACCTTAACGTTTATGGATGGTGTGGATTATACGGCTTACGTGGTGAGATCTGGAGTGACAGAAAAACCATTAATTGAATATTCTAAGAAATTAGTGGACCAGAAAAAAATCAAAAACATGGGTTATATTATTAACGATATTGACTTTAAAGGGTCGTATGGTTATGGGTATAATTATGGCTATGGTTATGGTTATCATGCCGAAACGGTTAAGAAAAAATGGTATCAGTTTAAAAAATAGTACAATAATAATACCTATATAAGGTTAGTAAAGTATCTCCCTAAACTATTAATAGCGCAAACAGTAACTAAGTTAAAATAGTAACTTAATGAAGATAAAATCGCTATTACTACACGTAGTTGTTGTTAGTGCATGTGTAATGTATAAAGCAACAGCACAAGACAAACCATACCTAAAATTGGCTTTAGGCGTCAACATAATTAATAATAATCCATACAGCAGATTACCTTGGGAAATCCAGAGGTTAGACTATGCGACACCCTTTAATGTAGGTTTGGATTATCAATTAAATAAGCATTGGAGTGTGGGTTTAAATGTGTCCACCAACACGCTTAAAACGCCCAAAAACTCAGCCAGTTTATGGGCAACGCAAGCAGATATTAATTATTATATTATCCCAAATACAACCAGAGACTACAAAGAGTTGTATGTGTTTTTAGCAGCAGGAAAATACACGTACGCTAATACAGACGCGCTTATAGCAGGTCCTGGTTTAGGAATTAATTATTGGGTGTTTCCTAAAATGGCTATTAATATCTCTGGACGTGCCAACGTAGCAGTCAAAAATAATAGTCCTGAAGTAGGTAGTTATTACCAATGTAACATTGGTGTGATTTGGCGATTTACTAATGATTTTAGATGAAATACATAAGCCTAAATATAAACTACAGTGTAAACCAAAGGATAATTCAAAAACTACAAAACAGCATAAGCCCATAGTATAATACATAATAAAAAAAACACGTCGTTAAGACGTGCTTTTTTATATCTATACATTGAGTGACTAAATATTCAAATAAAATAATAAGAAAGAAAAGCTTAAGCTATGCAATATTCTATTCACTATCTACTATTTAAAAGCATTTAATCCAGTCACATCTAATCCAGTAATTAACAAATGGATATCATGTGTACCTTCATAAGTAACAACACTTTCAAGATTCATCATATGTCTCATAATGCTGTACTCACCACTAATTCCCATACCACCTAACATTTGTCTAGCGTCTCTAGCAATTTTTAGTGCCATATCTACATTATTACGTTTCGCCATAGATATTTGTGCTGAGGTAGCAGTACCATTTTCGCGCATAACACCTAATCGCCAAGCTAATAATTGTGCTTTGGTAATTTCGGTAATCATTTCAGCAAGCTTCTTTTGTTGTAATTGGAATTGTCCAATAGGCTTACCAAATTGCATACGTTCTTTACTATATCTTAAAGCAGTATCGTAGCAATCCATTGCTGCTCCAATCGCTCCCCAAGCAATACCAAAACGTGCCGAATCTAAGCAACCTAATGGTGCACCTAATCCAGATTTGTTAGGTAATAAGTTTTCTTTTGGTACTTTAACGTTGTCAAAAATAAGCTCTCCAGTTGCAGACGCACGAAGGGACCATTTGTTATGTGTTTCAGGTGTTGTAAAGCCTTCCATACCACGTTCTACAATTAAACCATGGATACGTCCTGCTTCATTTTTAGCCCAAACTACAGCGATGTTACAAAATGGCGAATTTGAAATCCACATTTTTGCACCATTTAATAGGTAATGGTCTCCCATGTCTTTAAAGTTGGTGACCATCCCTCCAGGATTACTTCCATGATCAGGCTCAGTTAAACCAAAACTTCCAATCCATTCTCCACTTGCTAATTTTGGTAAGTATTTTTGGCGTTGTGCCTCGTTACCATATTTCCAAATAGGATACATTACTAACGACGATTGTACTGAGGCAGTACTACGTACACCAGAATCACCACGTTCTATCTCTTGCATAATTAAACCATAAGCAATCTGGTCTAAACCTGCACCACCATATTCCTCAGGAATATAAGGTCCAAAAGCACCAATATCTGCTAATCCTTTAACAATTTGCTTCGGGAATTCTGCTTTTTGAGCATACTCTTCAATAATAGGAGAGACGTCACGCTTAACCCATTCGCGAGCAGCATCACGTACTAATTTATGTTCTTCAGTTAAAAGTTCGTCAAGATTATAATAATCTGGCGCTTCAAATAAATCTGGTTTCATTTAAGTCTGTATTAAAAATAAACTATTCGTGTAGCTTATCGTTTCAATCACAAAAATAACGAAATCGTTTTCAGAACACAATATTATATCAAAAATTAAGGCAATTTTTTAAGAATTCTTTTATTTACTAGTATATAATAACATATTTAGCATTTTAGCACAAATCCTTATAGTAACAAATCAAACCCAATAGTATCAAACCAATGTCACAAATAGCAAAAGCAATGTCTCCCTGAGCGCAGTCGAAGGGTCTCTTACAGACCACCAATCACAATAGCAAAATAAAGCCACGCACACCACGTCATCCTGAACTAGTTTCAGGATCCCATCCTAATTAAAGCAAGTAAACAGCATCCAAAAAGCTATGCAATTCACTACATTTTAAGATAAAAATCTTTAGTTAACGCAATATAATCGTCTGTGTATTGGTGTCTTGTGGTTTCAATAACCAAGGTCTCGGTTTTAATTTCGCTTTCGCGGAAAGAAAAGGCTAGCAAGCTTCTTTTAACATCCGAAGTAGGCGTGCCTTTAACATGTAAGATGTTATTAGGGAACAAATTAACTTTAGACGCTAGCTTTATAAAATGAGCTTCTTCTTTAAAAGGAATAACAACCGTAAAAACACCTTGGTCTGACAATAATTGAGCAACACAAGCTACTAAATGATCAAACGGTAAGGCATCTGTAAAACGTGCTAAGTCACGTTGTGTATTGTCAGATTTGTAATCCTCAGCATAAAACGGAGGATTGGAAATAATTAAATCGTATTTGTCCTCAATTTCTTCAGTAAATTCAGCTAAATCGGCATGATAACAAAATAAGCGATCAGCCCAAGGTGAGGTTTCAAAATTTTCCACACATTGCTCGTAGGCATGTTCATCTATCTCTAAAGCATCAATTACTTGTGCGTTGCTACGTTGCGCTAGCATTAAAGCTAAAATTCCTGTGCCTGCACCAATATCTAAAATAGCAAAAGGATTGGTGTCTAAAGGTGACCAAGCACCAAGTAAAACACCATCAGTCCCAATTTTCATGGCACATTGGTCTTGTTGTACAGTAAATTGTTTAAATTTAAAAGGCTTGCTCATAAAACGTTGTCCTAAATGTGTTGTAGGATCTCTTTAGTTTTGGATGTGATACTGAAATAAATTCAGCATGACCTAGGTTATCTTGTAAGCTGCAAATCTATTAAATACTTAGGATAAATAACAGCTATGATTTTGTTAGATTATTTATAAAAGACTTACTGCTAGGTTACGTCATCCTGAACTAGTTTCAGGATCTCATTATTTATTAGATTTAGGCTAAAAATAAATTCAGCACAAAACAAATTATTCTTCTAAATATAAGTCAATTAAACCCTCTGGAGTATCCACAAAAATAGTTTTGTTAGGCTTGTCTACTTTTGCAATAAACTCGTCATTCATTGGTATTAAAATTTCAATACCATCTCTGTCAATTTCAAACAAAGATTGTGCTGTACTATCATTAACCGCTTTGATAACACCAACAAATCCAAAGTTTTTATCTTCTACTTTAAAGCCTATAATTTCATGAAAATAAAATTTATCGTCTTCTAATTCTGGTAAAAAACTTAGCGGTAAGTAAATATCACTTTTAATTAAACTGTCTGCATCAGCTTCGGTATCTACATCTTCAAACTTTACACGAAGTAATTCTGATTTATGTAATTGAGAGCTTTCAACAAAAAACGGAACTAATGAACCACGTAAATCTATTAACATAGAGTCTAAGTTTTCATAAAGTTCTGGCTCGTCAGTATCTAGTTTTATAAGGAGTTCGCCTTTAAAACTATATTTTTTTACAATTTTTCCTAAAAAGAAACAGTCTTTAATATCCATAACAAAAGTTTTTTGCATAAAAAACTCCGATAAAAATTATCGGAGTTTAAAAGTATAAAAAATAATTTTTATTCTTCTTCATTAGAAGCTTCAGCGTCTTCAGCCACTACCTCTTCAACAGCTGGTGCTGCTGCAGCGATACGTGCTTCGTTAGCTGCTTTTTCTGCTTCAAAAGCTTTAGTTTTAGCGTCAGCTTCCGCCTTAGATAAACCTTCTTTTTTAGCTTCTACTTTGTTTGCTTTTTCTTCTAACCAAGCTGTAAACTTTGCTTCAGCTTGCTCTTCAGTTAAAGCACCTTTTCTAACACCACCTGCTAAATGGTTTTTAAGCATAACACCTTTGTAAGACAAAATTGCTTTTGCTGTGTCAGTTGGTTGTGCACCATTCTGTAACCATTTTACAGCGCCATCAATGTTTAAGTCGATAGTTGCTGGGTTTGTGTTTGGATTGTAAGCACCTAATTTTTCTAAGTATTTACCATCTCTTTTTGCTCTAGCATCTGCTGCTACGATCCAGTAATAAGGTTTTCCTTTTTTACCGTGTCTTTGTAATCTAATTTTTACTGGCATAAATAATTAATTTGTAAGGTACGCGACCTCTATTATTAATAAGCTGCAAAGATACTATATTTTTTTAATTATCAAGTTTTTAAAGTAAATCTGTCAAATAAAATAAATTATTCTATTTTTGGTCTTGTATAAAAGTAATGATAATGAAAAAAATAACAATTTTATTAGTTCTCTTATTAAGCTTAACATCTTGTAGTGAGGATTTAGTTTTTAATAACCCTGCATTTATTGGACATAATGATGGCGAATTGTGGGAAGCTACAACTTATAGAGCTAATGTTGATGGCTCAGGAAATTTAACAATTACTGGTATTAGAGGTTTAGAGACTGTGATACTTAAAACTAACGATACTGCCGAAACTTTGTACCAATTAGGTAATACAACATCTTCTGCAACTTATGAAAACGAATTTGGTGACTTTTACTCAACTAACAATGAACCTGATCCTGAACTGCAAATTTATCCAGCAGATGGTAAAATAAATATTTCTGAATTTAATAGCATTGAAAGAACAGTTTCTGGAACGTTTGCTTTTAACGCATTTGATAGTTCTGGAACAATGACTGAAAATTTTAATAAAGGGTATTTTTATAATGTGCCAATATTAAGCATTGGAAATGTTGTGTCGACAGATCCTTTAGTTGCATGTCAAAATGCAACAGCGGTTGTGGTGACAACAAAAACTAATTATGACTCTGTAGATACAACATCACCAGATTATCCAGTTTATTGTGGTTTATATAAAACTGCACTTGAGGTAAAATTACAACAATGTGGTGATCCAGATGGATCTATGCAAGATTTGATTGACGACTTAGGTGATTGCACTAATTAATTACCTTCAAAATATAATATTTGAGCCAACGCAATAGCGTTGGCTTTTTTTTGTTAAATACTCTTAAGGCTATCACAAAGCCTGTTAAATCGCTTGACATCAGGTGGTGTTTGTGTTATATTGTTATTGCAGATGTGAAACAATATGCATCTTTAAAAAAAATATTGAAATTTAAATGATCAAAGATATTATGAATTACAGTGAAAAAATTTCAAACAAGTTAAACGAATTATTAGTTAAAAATTATGATGCCGAAAAAGGGTATTTAAATGCAATTGATAACGTAGACAATAAAGAATTAAAAATGTTTTTTAAACGAAGAGCTTCAGAACGTAGCCAATTTGCAAAAGAATTAAGAACAGAAATTTTGCAATATGGACAAATCCCAGAAGACTCAGGTAGCTTTAAAGGAACCATGCATAGAAATTGGATGAGCTTAAAATCAACCTTTACTTCAAATAATGAAGAAGCTATTTTGGAAGAAGCAATTAAAGGTGAAGAAGCTAGTCTGGAAGAATACGATGCTTTGTTAAAAGAAAACAATTTGCCTCCAACAATAGATAATTTAATTGCTAAGCATAGAAATGCGATTCAAGCAGCAATTAACACCGAAAAAGTACATGAAGAGCTAATCTCATAAACGCATAGTTGTAAAATAAAAGCCAGCAGTTATCTGCTGGCTTTTTTTTGTTTACAACTGTTTGCTATTTCGCTTTATAAAATTATAAATTCTATGTACTTTTATAGGCTCGTATTTTTCAGCACAAACTTCAAAGAAATCACATAATGTACTTAATATTTGATACCGAAACCACAGGATTACCTAAGCGTTGGGATGCACCAATTACTGATACAGATAATTGGCCTAGATGTATCCAAATTGCTTGGCAATTACATGATGAGATGGGTAATTGTATCGAGCATCAAGATTATTTGGTCCAACCTGAAGGTTTTAATATACCATATGATGCAGAAAAAATCCATGGTATATCTACAGAATTAGCACAACAACAAGGTGTCCCATTATCAGAAGTTTTAGAAAAGTTTAATGTTGCATTAAGTAAAACTAAATTTGTAGTCGGTCAAAACGTAAAGTTTGACTTAAATATTATGGGAGCGGAATTTGTTCGCGAAAGCGTAGAAAATCCATTGCAAGAGCTACCTGTTTTGGACACTTGTACAGAGTATACTGCAGAGTTATGTCAGATTCCAGGAGGACGATACGGTAAGTTTAAGTTACCTACTTTAACAGAGTTGCATCAGTTTTTATTTGATCAGCCATTTGCTGAAGCACACAATGCAACAGCAGATGTTGAGGCAACAACACGTTGCTTTTTAGAGTTAATTAGATTAAAAGAGTATACAAAAGAACAGTTAGATGTTCAGCCAGATTATTTTGAGCATTTCAATAAAGCAAATCCTCAAACAATTCAGCTTATAGGATTAAAGCATATTAACCTTAAAAAGGAAAGTGCTAAAATCCAAGCGCAATTACAAAAGCAGAATACAAGTGAGATTTCTTCTGCCGAAATTAAAGAAAACATCAAGGATTTACAGTCCGTAGATTTTGTTCACTTACATAATCACTCTCAGTTTTCTGTATTGCAATCCACAATTAGTATCACAGATTTGGTCGATTTGGCTGCTGAGCAGGACATGCCTGCAGTTGCACTTACTGATCATGCTAATATGATGGGAGCATTTCATTTTGTAAAAGCTATTAATGGTCATAATAGAGCAGTTAAAGCTAAAAATGCCGAAGCTGAAGCTAAAGGAGAAACACCTAAAGCAAAAGAAATAAAAGGGATTTTAGGTTGCGAATTTTTTGTTTGCGAAGACCATACAGATAAAAGCAGAAAAGACAATGGCTATCAAATTGTCCTGATTGCCAAAAATAAAAACGGATACCATAACTTGGCTAAGCTGTCATCGCATGCGTTTGTTGATGGTTTTTACTATTTACCACGTATTGATAAAAAATTAATTGAGCAATATAGAGAGGATTTAATTTGCTTGACAGGAAACCTTTATGGTGAGGTGCCAAGCAAAGTGTTAAACGTTGGAGAAAGTCAAGCCGAAGAAGCGTTGCTTTGGTGGAAAGACTTATTTCAAGACGATTTATATATCGAGGTTATGCGTCACAATCAAGAAGACGAAAACCGTGTTAATCCAACTTTAATTAAATTTGCTAATCAGCATAATATTAAGTTGGTTGCAACTAATAACACCTATTACGGAAAACAAAGCGATGCTAATGCACATGATATTTTATTATGTGTTAAGGATGGCGAAAAGCAATCAACACCTATAGGAAGAGGTCGTGGTTACCGTTACGGTTTACCAAATCAAGAGTATTACTTTAAGTCCTCTGAAGAAATGAAGGCTTTATTTAGGGATATTCCTGAGGCAATTACAAATATTCAAGAAGTCGTTGATAAAATTGAAGGTTTTGAGCTTGCCAGAGATGTCTTATTACCAGCATTTGATATTCCAGACGAGTTCAAGCATCCAGAAGACGAAGTTGATGGAGGAAAGCGTGGAGAAAACGCTTTTTTAAGACATTTAACCTATGTTGGAGCTAAAAAACGTTATGGAGAAGAGCTGTCTGAGGAAGTTATAGAACGATTAGATTTTGAACTTTCAGTTATTGAAAATACTGGTTATCCAGGGTATTTCTTAATTGTAGAAGATTTTATACGCGAAGCCCGAAAAATGGATGTATCGGTAGGACCTGGACGTGGTAGTGCTGCGGGTTCTGTAGTAGCGTATTGTTTGTGGATTACAAATATTGATCCTTTACTATATAACTTACTTTTTGAGCGTTTCTTAAATCCGGATCGTGTCAGTATGCCAGATATCGATATCGATTTTGATGATGAAGGTCGATCACGTGTCATGGATTATGTAATAGATAAATATGGAAGTAATCAAGTAGCGCAAATTATTACTTATGGTACTATGGCTGCTAAAAGTAGTATCAGAGATACAGCACGTGTATTAGATTTACCACTTTTTGATGCAGATAGGATAGCAAAGTTGATTCCGACAATGTCTAAATTGAAAAAGATTTTTGGACTATCTGAAAAGGAATTAGGTCAAAAATTTAGAGCGGAAGATTTAGAAAAAATAAACGAGCTTTTTAATATTTCGGAAGGCGATAATTTAGAAGCCGAAACAATAAATCTTGCTAGAAGCCTAGAAGGTTCTGTAAGAAATACAGGGATTCACGCTTGTGGTGTAATTATTACGCCAGATGATATTACTAAGTTTGTACCTGTAGCAACAGCAAAAGATTCAGACTTATATGTAACCCAATTTGATAACTCTGTAGTAGAGGATGCTGGATTACTTAAGATGGATTTCTTGGGATTAAAAACGTTAACCTTAATTAAGGATACCGTTAAAATTGTAAAGGCTAAACATGGTATAGTTTTAGATCCTGACACTTTTCCTCTAGATGATGTCAAGACTTACGAGTTGTTCCAGCGTGGAGAAACGGTTGGTGTTTTTCAATATGAATCTCCTGGAATGCAAAAACATTTAAAAGATCTTAAACCAACTGTTTTTGACGATTTAATTGCAATGAATGCACTGTACAGACCTGGTCCAATGGAGTACATACCAAGTTTTGTACGTAGAAAACATGGTGATGAAGATATTGAGTATGACCTACCAGCAATGGAAGAGTACTTAAAAGAAACCTATGGAATTACCGTTTATCAAGAGCAGGTAATGCTATTATCACAAAAGTTGGCAGATTTTACAAAGGGTGAAGCCGATGTTTTACGTAAGGCAATGGGTAAAAAGCAAATTGCGGTTTTGGATAAAATGAAACCAAAATTTGTAGAGCAAGCCAGCGCAAAAGGACACGACCCTAAAAAATTAGAAAAAATTTGGAAGGATTGGGAAGCATTTGCAAGTTACGCCTTTAACAAGTCGCACTCGACTTGTTATGCTTGGATTGCTTACCAAACAGCGTATTTAAAAGCGCATTATCCTGCTGAGTATATGGCAGCAGTACTGTCTAATAATATGAATGATATTAAGCAGGTAACCTTTTTTATGGATGAGTGTAAGCGTATGAAATTACCTGTACTTGGACCTGATGTTAATGAATCGTATTATAAATTTTCGGTAAATAAAGACAATGCTGTGCGATTTGGTATGGGAGCCATTAAAGGTGTTGGTCATGGAGCTGTAATGACTATTGTTAATAATAGAAATGAAAATGGACCCTATACCTCGATTTTTGATTTGGCAAAGCGTATAGACTTGCGTGCAGCCAATAAAAAGGCGTTTGAAAATTTAGCGTTAGCTGGTGGTTTTGACGAGCTTGGAGATACACATCGTGCGCAGTATTTTTATAAAGATGGTAGTGATTTGACTTTTTTAGAAAAAGCAATAAAATATGGAGCGAAACATCAAGAAAACGAAAATTCAGCTCAAGTCAGTTTGTTTGGAGGAGAGAGTGATGTGCAAATTGAAGAACCTGTAATCCCAGAGTGTGATACTTGGGGAACAATGGAAAAATTATCCAGAGAGCGTGAAGTGGTTGGTGTATATATATCAGGACACCCTTTAGACGATTTTAGAACTGAAATGAAATCGTTTTGTAATGGTAAAATATCAGACTTTCATGATCTTAATCCTCATGTAAATAAAGAAATTACATTTGGTGGAGTGGTAACAGATGTACAACATCGTGTTAGTAAACAAGGTAAAGGTTGGGCACTATTTACTATTGAAGATTATACGGATTCTTTTGAATTTAGAGTATTTGGAGAAGAGTATTTAAAACATCGTCCTTTTTTATTACAAAATACATTTGTACACGTTAAAGCATTTGTTAGAGAAGGATGGGTAAATAGAGATACAGGTAAAAAAAGTGAGCCAAGATTACAGTTTAACAGCTTTCAACTGTTGCATGATGTTATGGAAAAAAATGTCCGTAAAATATCAATTCAATTAAATATTAAAGAGTTAGAGGCAGAAAAGATTCATTATTTAAAAGAATTAATCTCAATGCACCCAGGTAATCACGCGCTTAACTTTTTAGTTTATGATAATAGAGACAAAATTAAGTTAACTATGATTAGTCGAAAACAAAAAATTAAAGTCACTAATGAGTTGCTTAATGAGTTGCAAGAACAACAGATTCATTTTTTAATTAATCAGTAAATAAATATTGGTTTGTTTTACGTTTTAAAAATCATCAACATAAGTCAAACCAATACAGCAATAGTTAAAACAAATTGTCTGGTTGTAAGCTTTGGCAGAATTTTTGACTAATATTGCATATTAACATGTAGTAAAACACAATTAAAACATAATATTATGGCATTAGAAATCACAGATGCAAATTTTGAAGAAACAGTATTAAAAAGCGATAAGCCTGTAGTAGTAGACTTTTGGGCAGCTTGGTGTGGACCATGTCGTATGGTTGGACCAATCATCGATGAGTTAAGTACTGAGTATGATGGTAAAGCTATCGTAGGTAAAGTGGACGTAGATGCAAATCAAGAATTTGCTGCAAAATATGGTGTACGTAACATTCCAACGGTTTTAGTATTTCAAAATGGTGAAGTAGTAGGACGTCAAGTTGGTGTTGCACCAAAAACAGCTTATGCTGAAGCGATAGACGCTTTATTATAAGTCAATGTTATTAAAGTATTGATAAAAGGTTTGCTGTAATGGCAAACCTTTTTTACTTTAGTTGAAACTATAATAAATACCTAAATAAACTATAGGTTTTTTTATAGTGATATTAAACTTTAAGATTTAAACGATCAAAATTATAAAAAATGAGTAAAACAATAAAAGTACAAGATGCTATCGATACTAAACTTTTAGAAGAACGCAAAGTGTTTCTTTGGGGAATGGTTGATGATAAATCTGCAAAGCATGTAATAGACAGATTACTGTATTTAGATAGCATAGAGACTAAGGATATCACATTGTATATTAATAGTCCTGGAGGTTATGTAACCTCAGGATTTGCAATGTACGATTGTATTAAAAGTTTAAAAAGCGACGTTTCAACAGTATGCACAGGATTAGCAGCGTCTATGGGTTCTATATTATTATCTGTTGGTGCAAAAGGAAAACGTTTTATACAACCACATGCCAGAGTTATGATACACCAACCAAGTGGTGGAGCACGTGGACAAGCAAGTGATATAGAAATTACTGCTCAAGAAATTGTAAAAACCAAAGAGTTAAGTGCTCATATTTTAGCAGACAACTGTGGTCAAACGTTTGAAAAAGTAATGAAGGATTTTAATCGTGACCATTGGATGGGAGCAGATGAGTCTGTTGCTTATGGCATTGTTGATGGTATCGCAGAGTAATGAAATTACAAGACGAACTTAATAAAGCAGGAGGATTTAAAAACCTCGAGCACTTAGCAAAGCAAGTGGTCGAGGGATTTATATCCGGAATGCATAAAAGTCCGTTTCATGGTTTTTCAGCAGAGTTTGCAGAGCATAAAATTTATAATCAAGGCGAAAGTACGCGTCACATAGACTGGAAACTGTTTGCTAAAACAGATAAGTTGTACACAAAGCGTTATGATGACGAAACTAATTTGCGTTGTCATATTATTTTGGATAATAGTAGCTCTATGCATTATCCAAAAATGAATAACTACGCCTTATCAAACTTAAATAAGATTGCTTTTTCAGCTCTAGCATCAGCAGCTTTGATGCATATTTTAAAAAAGCAACGTGATGCTGTTGGACTAAGTATTTATAGTGATGCTTACGATTTTTACGCACCAGAAAAAGGGAGCGAGCGTCATCATCAAATGTTATTGCATCAATTAGAGGATGCTGTTACAGTAGATCCAAAAAACAAGCAAACAGATACCTATGTGTATTTGCATCAAATAGCAGAGAAGATACACAGACGATCATTAATATTTGTATTTACAGATATGTTTCAGGCTTCAACAGATCAAGAAAAACTATTTGAAGCTTTAAGACACTTAAAACATAATAAACATGAAGTTGTTTTGTTTCATGTGCATGATAAAAACAAAGAAGTAACCTTTGATTTTAATAATAAGCCCAAAAAATTTATTGATATTGAAACTGGAGACTACGTCAATTTATATGCGGATCAAGTAAAGGATAATTACAAAAAAGAAGTTTTAAATTATTTTAATGATTTAAAAATGAAATGTCTGCAATACAAGATTAAATATGTTAATGCTGATGTAAATCAGGCATTTGACAAGATTTTGACAACTTATATGATCGAACGTGAAAAATTTATTTAAAAAAAAATAAAAAAAAGTGAAAAAAAGTTTGCGACATTGATGAAGAAGTGTATCTTTGCACTCGCAATAACGCAACGGTCTGGTAGTTCAGCTGGTTAGAATGTCGCCCTGTCACGGCGAAGGTCGCGGGTTCGAATCCCGTCCAGACCGCGAAAATTGCTAAAAGCTCCGATTTATCGGAGCTTTTTTTGGCAATAAAATTTAGTTGTGTTGTTTTGATAGATGTAGTAGTCTATCAAACTGGTAGAAAGCTAGTCAAATAGCTTGAACCGATGGAAAGCTTTCCTTTTTTCTTCTAGAAAATTGGGATGCTTTTTTGTTTTAAAGCGCTTTGTCTGTGTTATTTGCTTTTCATCGAATTATTTGCTATTTTTAGTCTATGTTATGATATTTTCGTCGGGCTTTAAAAGTTTCCCTCAAACATTACCACTATTAAAGCTAATCAATTAATCTTCTTGGACATACAAATAATTAGTGTGTTAATTTGGTAAGCTATATTCTTAGCTTACTGTTAGTATATTTAAATTTTTAAAATTATTAAATAACTCAAAATTAACCTTAAATAATTATTATTATGAAATCCCTAAAAATTACATTAGTAGCAATCTTTTCTATCGTATTATTAACTGGAGTAAGCGCTTTAAATGATACAACACCAAACAAAGAAAATTCTAATACCGAAGTTAAAAAAGTAGATATTAAGTTACTAGCAACTAATGGTATCAAAAAAGATAAAGTACCATCTCAAGGATAGTCTATAGTTTAATTGTGGTAGTATAATAAGCATTGAAAATTATCAGTGCTTTGTGTGCCTGTATTTATCTATTTTATCCTAAATTTGGTTTTATCTTAATTTTGTAAATAGATTGATAAAATATTTTCCATTAGTAATTTTACTTTTTGCTAGTCTAGGTTATAGTCAGAGTTTCGACTCAATATACTATTACAGAAACTTAGCCAAAAATGACCAAATAACTACGGAAGACAGGATTACGTATGCTAAAAAAGCAATTACATTATCTGTTAAAACTGATAGGGACTCTACTTTATTAAATAGTCAAAGAGTCTTATCTTTTTTATACATAATTGATGGGCAAATAGATAACATCAAATCTATAAATCTTAATAATTTAGATCTTGCCAAAAAATTAAAAGATTCGGTCTCAATTGCAAATGCATACTACAATCTGGGCTATTCTTATGGTAAAACACAAAAAGTAGATAGTGCTTATTATTATTACTTCAACGCAGTTAAGCTTTACGATAAGTTAGAAGATTTTAAAAATTATGCTGCTGTTTTATTAAATATGGCAAATATCCAAGAGTCTGAAAGAGATTATATTGGAGCACAAAATAATGTAATTAAGGCCATAAATGTTGTTGATAAACTTCAAAAAAACGAATATAATGTAGATACAGAGTGGTCCTTATATAATCTTATTGGTATAATATCAGGCGAGCTTAAGCAATATGATAACTCAATAGAATATCATAATAAAGCCATTAATAGTAGTAACAAACTAAAAGATAATTATTTCTACAAAATCTATTCTAACGTTAATATAGCTTCGACTTATCGAAAAAAAGGCGATTATAATCTTGCTATTGATATGTACAATCAAATATTAAATAGTAGTAAACTTTTAACACAGGATCCTTCAACTTATGCTTATGTAATAAATGATTTAGCGTACTCTAAGTTTTTGCGTGGAAAGGATTCTAATAAAGAAATTGAAACGCTTTATAGACAAGCTTTTAGGCTTAGTGATTCTATTTCGGATAAAAACATAAAGATGTCTGTTAGTCTTAACTTTTCAGACTATTTTAAAACGATAAATCAACTCGATTCGGCTGCGATATATTCTACTACAGCATATGTTTTGGGTAAAGAGTTAAAGCATAATAAGACTATTTTAAAAGCACTTTATATTAAGTCTGAAATTGAAAAAGGGGAAACTTCAAAAAAATATCTCTTTGAACATATAAGACTAAATGATAGTTTACTTTTTGCAGAACGATCAAGTCGAAATAAATTTATGCGAATTGATTATGAAACAGAAGAAATTAAACAAGAAAACCAACAAATCTCACGTCAGCGTTTGTGGTTACTTATTGTTTCTGGAGCGTTGCTATTTACTTTGTTTTTTCTGTACATTATTAAAACCCAACGAGAAAAAAATAAAGAATTACAGTTAGAAAGACAGCAACAAGAGGCTAATGAAGAAATATACAAACTCATGCTATCTCAGCAAGACAAAATTGATGAAGCTAGAAGTTTAGAAAAAAACAGAATATCTAAAGATATTCATGACGGAATATTAGGAAAGCTTTTTGGAGTAAGGCTTAGTTTAGATGGTCTGAATTTAAGCGTTAATAAAGAGGCTATTGACAAAAGGAGCCATTATATAAGCGAGCTTAAAAATATTGAAGAAGATATCCGTAAAGTATCTCACGAATTAAATACCGACTTTATAAAACAATCCGGTTTTTTGGATATTGTTAAAACTTTGGTTGATACTCAAATGAATGCTTATAACATTGAGTATACATTTTATGGTGACGACAATATTGATTGGGAAGCGTTAAATAATCAAGTAAAAATTCATCTTTATCGTATTTTACAAGAAACCATGCAAAACGCTTATAAACATGCCGAAGCTACAAAAGTTGATATTTCATTTAAAAATGAAGCAGGTAAATTAGTCTTCAGTATTTTTGATAACGGAAAAGGTTTTGATACCCAAAAAGCTAAAAAAGGGATTGGATTAAAAAATATAGAGGATAGAATACAAGAAATTAACGGAAAACTTAGCATTAAGAGTCAAGCAAATAAAGGCACTAAAATTATAATTATTGTCCCAACAATAAATAAGTAACCTATGGAAAATAAAATTTTAAAAATATTAATGGTGGATGATCATCCAATGATTATTGAAGGATATCAACACACGTTATTAGCTACTAAAAAAGAAAATCAAACATTAGAAATTGATATTGCTACAGACTGTGACTCTGCATTAGCAGCAATAAAAAAATCAAAAAATATTGGAAAGCCTTACGATATCTATTTTTTTGATATTAGTATACCTCAATCTTCAGACGGTATTTATAAATCTGGTGAAGATTTAGCAAAACATATCAAGCAGACACAGCCAGAGGCTAAAGTGGTTATCTTAACAATGTTTAATGAGGTTTACAGAATACACAATATAATTAAAACTATAAATCCTGAAGGGTTTTTAATTAAAAGTGATTTAACATCAAGCGAGTTAGCTAGTGCTTTTGAAGTTATTCAAAATAATCCTCCTTTTTACACAGGTACAATTAATAATACTATTAAGCGAAGTATTTTTAACCCTATTGAAGTAGATGAAATAAACCACAAAATGCTTTATTTTTTATCATTAGGTGTCAGAACAAAAGATTTAGTTGAGCCATTAGGCATTACATTAAGTGCTATTGAAAAACGAAAAAAAAATCTAAAAGAATTGTTTGCTGTGGAGGATGGTAAGGACGAAACTTTAATAAGTATAGCTAAGGAAAAAGGCTACATTTAAATAAAAATGTTAAAATTTAATTTTTTTTAGCGATCAAAAATCTATCAAATAACTTGATA
Source organism: Olleya marilimosa CAM030 (assembly GCF_000518485.1). Classification (GTDB taxonomy): domain Bacteria; phylum Bacteroidota; class Bacteroidia; order Flavobacteriales; family Flavobacteriaceae; genus Olleya; species Olleya marilimosa. The sequence continues at coordinate 96,504 of NZ_JADR01000007.1, forward strand.
TGACTAAAACTTGTGGTTTTAACCACAGTAATGGTGTGGTTTTAACCACAATAGGTAAATATAAGATTATATATATTTGCTATATAACTTAGTATAAAGTTAATCATTCCCTTCAAACTTCTGTTTGATTAATAGCATTTACATTTACACACTATAAAGCAACATTTAAGGATGTTGCTTTATCTTTTTTATATCATTAGGTGTTTATATTCCCAAAACGTAGCAATAAAATAGCCCATATATACAATAGCCACTATAAACTTTATTAAAGTTCCTGTTACAAATCCTAAAATTGATCCAAAAGCAGCTTTGAGCGCTGTATTAGTGTTAGCGTTATTATATTTTTCTCCAATAAAGGCACCAACAAATGGCCCAATAATTATGCCTCCAGGAATAGGTGAGAATAACCCAATAAATAATCCAATGGTTGTTCCAATGACTCCAGATCGACTACCTCCAAATCGTTTGGTACCAATTGCAGGAATAAAATAATCTAAAGTAAATATAACTATAGCAATAATTAAAGTTATTATTAAAAAAGTATTGTCATTAGGTACAGCTGTGGTCATGTGTAAAAACAGTAAACCTATCCAACTTAATGGTGGACCAGGTATAATAGGTAATAAGCTTCCTGCTATTCCAAATAAAATAAACATTATGCCTAAAAGGCTAAATAAAATATCCATCAGTTTTTTTATTAATAAGACTACTAAAAATAACTTTTGTTACATTTTTAAACTAAAAAATTAGTTTAAACTATAAAATTAGTTATATTTGAATCATTCAACTAAAAAGTTAGTTACAAATAATGAAAGCACTTACTAAAGCAGAAGAGGATATTATGCAGGTTTTATGGCAACTAAAAAACGCCAATGTTAAACAAATAATAGACTTTATGCCAGAGCCAAAACCTGCTTATAATACAGTCTCTACAATTGTAAGGATTCTGGAATCTAAAGGGTTTGTGGATTATAAAAAACAAGGTAAGGGTCATATTTATTTTCCAATTTTAAAAAAACAAGACTATAGTAATCAGTCTATTAACAAATTGGTGGATAATTATTTTCAAGGATCATTTAAAAGTATGGTGTCTTTTTTTGTTAAAAAAAATGACATTAGTTTAAACGAGTTGGAAAGCGTTTTAAAAGAAATTAATAAAGAAGAATAGCTATGTTGTATTTAATATTTCAGTGCATATTATTTCAACTATTATTTTTAATAGTCTATGATTTGTTTTTAAAACGAAACACTTTTTTTAGTTATAACAGATGGTATTTGTTAATCACATCTGCATTGTCAATTGTTATTCCGTTTATTAAAATAGACAGTTTTAATACACTGCTAGATAGCAATTCAATTATTGTGTTGCCAGAAATTGTTTTGGGCAGTTTAAACAATCAATCTAAAACAAATTATTCAGATGACACTGTAGTCTCACTAATGACGGTAGCTAATGGCTATGTTTTAATCACAATAATAATTTTTAGTGTCTTTGTAATAAAGCTATTTAAGATTTTAAAATTAATCCATCATAACCCCAAAACAATACAAGATAATTTAACCATTGTTCATCTAAAGGAAACTAATGCAGCATTTTCATTTTTTAATTTTATCTTTTTAGGAGATACACTGTCAAGTACTGAAAGACAATCAATTTTTGAACACGAAAAAATTCATGCCATCCAAAAACACAGTATTGATTTGTTGTGGTTTGAGGTCTTAAAAATTGTTTTATGGTTTAACCCATTAGTGTATGCATACCAAATAAGAATTAGTAATATCCACGAGTATTTGGCAGATCAAAAGGCTGTTAAAGTTAGTAAATCAGAATACTATCAACAATTATTACAACAAGTTTTTAGTGTTAAAACTTGTGCTTTTATCAATCCATTTTTCAAACAATCATTAATCAAAAAACGAATCATTATGTTACAAAAATCAAAAACAAAACAATCACATGTAGTTAAGTACTTATTATTAGTTCCTATGGTGTTAGGGATGTTAGTCTATTCTTCTTGTTCTAACGAAACAGAATCTTATCAAGAAGCAATAGTAAGTGTTAATACCGAAAAAATAGTGGTCAACGATAGTACATCATTGGATGTAGACATCCCATTTTCTACTATTGATCAAGCACCTTTATTAGAAGCTTGTAAAACACTTGTTGACAAGGACCAACAAAAAAAATGTTTTTCAGAGGAAGTGTCTAAACATGTCCTAAATAATTTTAATACCAAGTTAGCCGATAATTTAGATTTAAAAAAAGGGCTTACTAAGGTTTATGTAAGTTTTAAAATAAGTAAAACAGGAGCTATTGTTGATGTAATTTCAAGAGCAGTACACCCTGATTTAGAGGCAGAAGCATATCGTGTAATTAATAGCTTACCAAAAATGATACCTGGTATGCATGAAGGTAAAGCGGTAGATGTTGCTTATGGTTTACCAATAGCGTTTAAAATTAACTAAAATGAAAAAAATTATTGTCTTAGTCAATATTTTGCTTTTTGTTAGTGCTAATTCCCAAACCACCGTTTTAAAAACAGCAGATAGCTTATATGATTACGGAAATTTCTCAAAAGCAATAGCGTTTTATAACCAGTTAGATAATCCATTGGATTATGCTGATAAAATAGCAAAATCCTATTATTATATAGGTAATTATGACCAAGCAATAGACTATTACAATAAAGCATTGTTAAACAATCCAAACAACCAATTAATAAAGTTTGAACAATGTAAATTATTGTTTCAAAATGGTCAATTAGCCAAAGCTAAAACCCATTTATTGGACCTAATAAAAGCAGATCAATCCAACCCTAATTACTACTATTTTTTAGGGTTGGTTGGTAATGCTTCAGACAATTTTGAAACTGCTCAGGATAATTTTTTAAAAGCCTATCAATTGGATCAAACACATCAAAATGCAATTTTTGAATTGGCTAAATACAGTCTTCAAAAAAGAGCGTTTAAAAAGGTCGAAGATTACGTAAACAAGGGGTTAGAATCTTATCCAAATAATAAAAAGTTAATAGGACTTATTGCTCAAAAACATTATTTAAATAATGAATACCATGAATCCATAAGTCAATTTTTAAAACTCTTAGATTTGGGCGAAACAACCAAGTTTGTTTACGAAAAATTAGGGTATTGTTACGGTAAAGTTTACTATTACAGTAAGGCTATAAAATATTTAGACCTAGCTTTAAAGTTAGACCCTAAAGATGCTAATAATCATTATTTATTAGGTATTAATTATGAACAAATCCGTAAATACGATTTAGCCGAAAAGCATGTTCTAGAAGCTATTAAGTTATTAGACCAACCCTTGGATGAGCAGTATGCTAAATTAGGCCTTTTGTATAATTTACAGGATAAACCAGCAGAAGCGATTCAGGCTTTTAATAATGCAATAAAAGAAAATCCAAAATCTGAGTCCAATTACTTTTTTAGGACGTTTACTAAATTGGATTATTTTAAGGATCTTGATGCTAAACAAAAGGAAGTTCAAAAGTTTAATAATCAATTTCCGGACAGCAAATATTCAGAAATATTAAACCTCAAATTAGCGAAGTTTAAAAGCGAAAAATTTCAAAATAAAACCGAATAGAGATTTTGTAAATCAACACTTTAAATTGATTTTAATCTAAAAGTCTAGTTTCAATATAAATTTCTTAGTTAGATTTATTAATTTGTATGAAAATTACTATATATTGAATACTTATTTAATTACTATTTTATATGAAAAGATGTCTACCCTTAGTTTTTGCTTTATTTAGTTTTGCATTTACAGTAAATGCACAAAGTATTAAAGATTGTAAACAAACCTGTACAATTGATAAAATAGTTTACGAAACAGCTTTTTTAGGTGTGCAGTTTGGTAGTCCTTGTGATAAAGAAAGTAAAGTTGATCCAGGTGTTATTATCCTAAAAGTAATAGATAATACTGCTGCTGCAGAAAACAACTTGCAACCCTATGATTTAGTATTAGCAATTGACGATTTAGAAGTCAATAGAAGAGGAGATGCTATGAATGCTGTTAAAGCATATCAGCCTTTTGATACAGTAAAATTAACCATTCAACGTGACGGAAAAATAAGTGTAAAAATAATCACATTAGGTGCTAAATCCTCTAAAGTAGTACAAGAGGAAGTATGCTGCGATGCTATAACAACTACATTATCCAAAGAAAATATTAGTCTTTATCCAAATCCAGCAGTAAGCCAATTAAATGTGGCTTTTAAAGAGGTGCTTCAAGGCGAGTATAATTTTGCTATTTACATGACCAATGGTGTACTTGTAAAACAATACAAAAAACACTTTGCTAAAGGTGATTTAAATGAAGTCTTAAACGTAGATAAACTTGAGGATGGTGTCTATGTATTAAAAATATCTAAAGACGACATAACCTACTCTAATCTGTTTGTAGTTAAAAGAAATTAATAACTTACCAGTTTCTGTCATTTAAAAAAGTTGTACTTTTCGGCTATATTAGTTAATTATGAAGCAAATAGCTGTTTTCTTATTGTGTTTTATGTTGGCCTCTTGCCAATATTTTGACATAGAAAAAACCTCTTCTGATGCTATTTTAAAAAAAGAACTTAAAACCTTTAATTGGAAAGAGTTAGATAGTTATCCAAGTTTTAAAACCTGTGACTCATTACAGTCAAAACTTGATGCTAAACAATGTTTTGAAACCACTTTAGCTAATCATATTTCTAGTAAACTTCAAGAAAAAACAATTATAGTAACTCAGGATATTAATGATACAATAATGTTATCCTTGTTAATTTCAGAAAAAGGAGCGTTATTATTAAATGCAATAGAAATTGATAGTATCACAACTTTAGAAATTCCTGAAATCAAGCATTTAATTTCCGAAAGTTTAAATACATTACCAACAATTTATCCAGCCATAAAACGTGGTCAACAGGTAAAGTCGCAATTTAAATTACCAATTGTATTACAAGTTAATTAAGTTTGGTTTTAAAATCTAATAGCAAACTTTTTCATTAGTCTTAAAATTTCAACATACAACCAAATTAATGTAACTAAAAGTCCCCAAGTTGCCATCCACTCTTTGTATTTGGTGGCTTTATTTTTTTGTCTTTCTATGTAATCAAAATCTAGTAAAAGGGATAAAGCAGCAAAAATGGCTGCAAAAATATTAAATCCAATAGCAAGCCAAGAGGTTCCCCAAATAAAAGATTTTATACCAAAAAAACTTAAAATCCAAGAAATAAAGTACACAATAAATAGGGTTGTGCAAACAGTTATTATCACACTTTTAACTTTTTTAGTGACTACGATTAATCGGGTTTGATATAAAAACAAAACCACAAAAAAAGTCACGATGGTTACACCTATAGCTTGATACGGTAAATCCGGAAACCTAGCCTGAGCATAAGCAGTAATACCACCTAGAAAAAAGCCTTTTGCTACAGCATACAATGGTACTAAAACATGAGCCCACTGTTGTCTAACAGAAAGCACAATACTAATAACGATAGCAGTAAGCATACCTCCAGAAGCAAACCATTTAATGTTGGTTCCGTTGGCATAAAGCTTCCAAATGGCAACAACGATAGTTGTTATAACCAGTAAACAGAATAAAGTTTTAGTCATAATACCACCAACAGTCATTTTTTGACTAGTCGTTGGATTACGGTTTTTCCAAAAGTAATCTGTAAATGCTGGATTAGAGGTCTTTTCTAAAAAACGCATGTTATAAATTTAACTTGTAACCTAAAGACAAGTCTAATGGAAAATTACCTTCGTTATCTATAAAAGCAGCAAACAAAGAGTCTAAAACAAGCGTGATGTAGCCTTTACCTAATTTATAATCTGCACCTATTCCAAAAATTAAAGGAACATCAAAACCAGAATTTTTTACTTCATCAATAATTAATGTTTCCGTGTTGTTTGGATCTTGATAAGCAATAGTTGTTTTAGACTTAGTAAAAGTGGCAAACTTAGTTTGTCCATAAATATTAAAACTTGGTTTGTTTATAAATCTAAATCGGTAACCTAAAGCAATTTGGGTTGCGCTATATTTAAAATCGTCAGTATCTCCTGCACTACGTATATTTAAAAAACCAGAATGTTTTGGTACAGAGCTGTCCTGAAAAACTTCTAATTCTGCTCCAAAAAACGGTACAGATTTATTGTTTGGATTAACCACAAAAGGATGGTTAGTTAAACCGCTAAAAACACCAACTCTAGTTTTTAATTTTGGTTTGTCACTAGCATAGGTGTAGTTAGGATCACTTGATGCATTAGCTTGATTAATAAAGTTTTTTAAACTATAAAGTGTAAGCTTTACCTTAGAAGCATCTTGACCTGTTGTAGCCTTTAAAGTGGTTTGATAAGCATTATCATATTTATTGTCTGCACCTTTACTGTTTGTTAATTCTGTTAAGTTTTCATTTTGACTTTTAATAAAATAACGATAACGTCCATTAAACGTATTCCATAACAAGTCGTAGTCACCTTCTATCGCTGTCTTAAGTTCAATTTTTTCGTTATTAAACGTATATGTGTTTTGTGCAATAGTAAGCGTTGTAAAGCTTAAGGCTAAAAATAAAACTAGGGTTTTCATAATGCTGTAGTTTGGTTTAATGCTAAAGTAAATGTTTTTGGCTGAAAAAGCTATTTCTTAAATGTTCGGTTTTTCCATTTATAGGTTGTAAACATAGATATAAAGGCAATATAAACACTAAAAAATGGGTAAATAAAACAGCTCCAAAGGTAATGCTTAAGCAATTCTTCTTTATTAAATAATTGGCAAGCTTTATAAATTAGTATAAAGTCTATAGCTACTTTTATAAAAAACAGATAAGCAAAAGGTTTTAAGGCAAATAGTCCTAAAGTTACTAATACAATTCCAATAACTAGACTAGCATTTGTTATCAAGACTAATAAGCCAACAATTTTAGCAAATGTGTTATTGTAATTACTAGTTTTACTAGCCCAACGGACACGTTGTGATATTAAATTTTTTAAATTATTTTGTGGTTTAGTTATGACAGTAGCCTGCTTACTTTTTAGATACTTAATACTGTTGCTATCTTTTTTTAACGCTTTTTCCATTAAAAAAATATCATCACCACTTGCAATGTTTGTATTGCCTTCAAACCCATTTAGTTGTTGAAAAAACTGTTTTTGATAAGCCAAATTTGCGCCATTACATAAAAACGGTTTGTTAATTCCAAAAGCACCAATGGTAGCACCAATTAAACTTAAAAAATCTAAAGCTTCAAATGTATTTAAAAGCCCATTGCCTTGACTATAGCTTACTGGACCAGCAATCATTTTTAATGATTGACTTTGTATAAAATTATCAAAACTATCTAGCCAATATACAGGTACTATGCAATCTGCATCAGTGGTAATAATCCATTGGTGTTTAGCTTGGTTTATTGCAGCCTGTATTGCGTCTTTTTTTGGTGAATTTGTGTGTCTTTGATTATTAATAATTTTGAGGTTGTAATTTTTAGTTTCGTTTATTACTAGGTGATTTTTTATGATTTCAATTGAATCATCTTCAGAGTCATCATTCACTAAAATAACTTCAAATAAATATTGAGGATAATTTAAGTTTAAAAGAGATTGTAATAATTCTGGTAAATTTTCGGCTTCATTTCTAAACGGAATAACAACTGTAAACGTTGTTTTTGGAGCAATGTCTTGTAGTCTAAAATCTTTTACTTTATCAAATCCTAGCACAAAATAGCCTATTAAAAACAGATACAGAATTGTAATAATTACAAAGGTGATTAGCATTAGATGATGGTTTTTGATGGGTTGAATCTTAAAACAAAATAACTTCCTAATAGGCTTGGTAGCGCAAAGTTTAGTAGCCACATTAATAGTGTGCAAACTAACACAGGAAGTTCTGCAATGTTAGCTAAACCAAATAAATAAATGGCAATGCTTCCTTTTATAACTACATCAAAAATTGAAATAGTAGGAATAATAGATGCTAGTAAATACATTGTTGTAATTATTACCATAGCATCAGGATAACTTGTTTCAATTCCTAAAAGCGTTAAAATGTAATAAAACTGAAACGAAAAAATTGTATATCTAATTAGTGATATTAGTAAGCCTATTGTAATATAAGGATAACCTAATGTGGTTAGATAATTAGTGATTTTTGGAATGGAAAATCCCTTTATTTTATATTTACTTTGTTTTATCCCAAATAATGTTAGCACTAAAATAGTTAAAGCTATAAGTAAGCCTCTTGATATTTTAATAATATTAATAGTGATGTCAAAAGTGTTATAGTAAAAGATAAAGCCAATAATTCCTAAAATAACAGTAATGCTCATTTGCATTAAATTACTCATTAGATTTAGCAATAAAACACGTTTTCTTAGTGGTTTTGAATAATAAATAGCTTTTGCACCATATTCTCCAATACGATTTGGAGTTAATAAAGAGGCTGTTAAAGCACCTAAACTTTGCTCTGTAGCTTTTAACAACGTTATTGTTTTAAGTTTAGAAACTAAAAAGCGCCATTTTGTGATTTCCAAAAACCAATTTAAACTACTTAAAAGCACTAAAAACACCACGTTTTTAATGTCAAACAACTTGTTTTGCTTTAAAATTAATATAAAACTTCTAAAATCTAAGTGGTCATTATGTAGAAGTTTTTGGTAGATAAAATAAAAAGCGCCAACAACTATACTTAATTTAATAAGTACAAAAAAGAATTGTTTAGTTTTGTAAGGCAAGCTGCTGTGCATAATAGTTGCGCCAATGTTAAGGTTTGCAAATTAAACTAAATATTACACAATGTTATCTACTATCAAACACTATTGCTTTATCTTAATTGCTGTTTTTACCTTAAGCACAGCAAATGCACAAATAGAAACTAGTAAATGGAAAGCCTTATTTGCACTAGGTTTTAATAGTCCATCACAAGATGGATTGGTTGCGCCTTTTGAAGCTAATAGTATTAATTTTCCGACAATAAATTTAGGTGTACAACGTATGTTTACGCCACAATTAGGAGCTAAGGTGGACTTTGGATATAATCGTTTTGCAAATGCGGACAATACACCAGAGTTTAAAACCAATTATACACGTGTTAATTTACAATTTGTATACGACGCGACTCGCGATTTTAATTTTTTACCATTTGGGACAGGGATGTTGTTTCATGTTGGACCTGGTTACTCCATGATTAAACCTTTAGGCGATTATGGTGATAATAAAACATCCTTTTTAAATGCAATGGGAGGATTGGAGTTCCATTATGGGATTAGTAGGACTGTATCAGCATTTATTGATGCCTCTTACATTGTAGGATTTGCAGATGCTTTTGACCCAATTACAGAAGGATTTGGATCTTTTAATGGTAATATGTTAACGGTAACTGTAGGTGTGGCAGTCTCATTAAGCGGTTGTTATACTTGTAATTAAATGAGCAAAGAACAAATTATTTTAGGGATTGATCCAGGAACAACCATTATGGGTTTTGGTTTAATTAAGGTTGTAAATAAAAAAATGAGTTTGATTCAGTTAAACGAATTAGATTTAAAAAAATACGACGACCATTATTTAAAGTTGAAACTCATTTTTGAACGTACCATTGAGCTGATAGAGACACATCATCCAGATGAGATTGCTATCGAAGCACCATTTTTTGGTAAAAACGTGCAAAGTATGCTTAAGTTAGGTCGTGCACAAGGTGTAGCTATGGCAGCCGGTTTAAGTCGCGAAATTCCTATTACAGAGTATGCGCCTAAAAAGATTAAAATGGCAATTACAGGTAATGGGAATGCTAGTAAGGAGCAGGTAGCAAAAATGTTGCAAAGTATGTTAGGGATTAAAACCTTACCTAAAAATCTAGATTCAATGGATGGGCTAGGCGCAGCAGTGTGTCATTTTTACAATCAAGGACGTGTAGAGATTGGTAAAAGCTATACAGGTTGGAGTGCGTTTGTTAAACAAAATGAAAAGCGTGTAAAAAAGTAGTAACACTTAGGTTTACAATTAATAGCTTAATAAAATGTCAGGAATATATATACACATACCGTTTTGCAAACAAGCCTGTCATTACTGTGACTTTCATTTTTCAACGTCCATGAAAAAGAAAGATCAGTTAATTTCGGCTTTAGCCAAAGAATTAGAGTTGCGCAAAGATGAGTTTAAAAACACAACTGTTGAAACCATCTATTTTGGAGGAGGTACACCAAGTGTGTTGTCTACAAAAGAACTGCAATTACTTATTGATACAGTATATTTAAATTATAAAGTTACCGATAGTCCAGAGATTACTCTAGAAGCCAATCCTGACGATTTAAATGAAGACACAATAATTGCATTATCAAAAAGTCCTATTAACAGGCTTAGTATTGGTATACAATCTTTTTATGAAAAAGATTTAAAACTAATGAATCGTGCACATAATGCTAAAGAAGCTAAACGTTGTTTGCAACTAGCAACCCAATATTTTGATAATATAAGCTTAGACTTAATTTATGGGATTCCAAATAGTACAAATACAGAATGGTTGGATAACATACAAACTGCATTAAGCTTTGGCGTGCCACACATTTCTAGTTATGCTTTAACCGTAGAGCCTAAAACAGCATTAGCTAGTTTTATAGCAAAAGGAGTTATAGATAATGTGGATGACGACTTAGCGCATGAGCAGTTTCATATTTTAATAGAGCAATTAAATCAAGCAGGTTTTGATCATTACGAGTTGTCTAATTTTGGTAAAAAAGGATTTTACAGTAAAAATAATAGTGCCTATTGGTTAGGTAAGCCTTATTTAGGAATTGGACCTTCTGCTCATAGTTTTAATGGTGAACAACGTGCATGGAATGTAAAAAACAACGCAATTTATATTTCCAAAATTAATCTTAATCAATTACCATTGGAGGTAGAAACTTTGACTGTAAATGATAAGTATAATGAGTACGTCATGACTGGATTGCGAACTATTTGGGGCGTTTCGTTAGATAAAATCGAAAAACAGTTTGGTAAATCCTTTTTGGAATACTTGTTGCAACAAGCTAATCAGTATATAAATAAACAAATGTTGTATATTGAGGATAACAACTTAAAAACAACAAAAACCGGTAAGTTTCTAAGCGACGGAATTGCTTCGGACTTATTTAAAATTATCTAATTTTGATTTCTACTATAACCATAAACACCAGAAAATACACAGTAAACTTAGCACAACCTTTAGATATTTCTATGCCACTTCGTGCCTCAAAATCAAATGCTAACGCTTGGTATGTTGACGAGCCAAAAATAGAACCTGTAGTGGTTAATGATTGGATTGCAAGTGTTAAAGAAGGTGCATCAATAAATTTTAATAACATTAAATTTAATCCACATGCACATGGTACACATACAGAGTGTGTTGGTCATATTACAGAGCAGTTTTATAGTGTAAACAAGTGTTTAAAACAGTTTTTTTATTTAGCCGAAGTCATTACAGTAGCTCCAGAATTAATAGGAGAGGATCAGGTAATATCAAAAGCACAATTACAATATTTATTAAAACAGCGTAAACCTCAAGCTTTAATTATTAGGACTATGCCTAATACTAAAGAGAAAAAATCTAGGCAATACTCTAACACTAATTGGCCTTATCTAACAGAAGAAGCTGCTATATTTATCCGAAAAATAGGTGTCAAACACTTATTAATTGATTTGCCTAGTGTTGATAAAGAAAAAGATGATGGTAAATTGTTAGCACATAAAGCCTTTTGGGATTTTAATGGTACGATTAGAAAAGACGCCACAATAACAGAGTTTATTTATGTCTCTAATAAAATTGAAGATGGTAAGTACGTATTAAATCTTCAAATTGCACCAATCGAGAATGATGCGACACCAAGTAAACCTATTTTATATAAAATCGAAAACTAAATGGAAACGTTTTTTACATTAATTATAGGTGGTATTATAGGTTTAGGTATTTACACTTTATACAATCATTTGCAGTCCAAAAAAAAGGTGTCAGCGCAATCTGTAATCTTATTAGACAAAATTAAAAAGGTTTGTAAGTTTATTACTGTAGAAGGTGATTTTGCTGAAATCTATCATTATGAAGATGTTAAAGAGCGCTTTTTAAAATTAGTGTCTAGTAAGAAAAAAGCCTTAGTAGTAATTAATGCCAAAGCTTATGTTGGCTACGATTTTAATAAAATTGAATTAACTGCTAATCATAAAAAAAAGACGATAACAATTAGTCATTTTCCGCAACCAGAAATATTGTCCATAGAGACTAATATTAATTATTACGATAAAAAAGATGGTTACTTTAATAAATTTGAAGCTACCGATTTAACCAACTTAAGCGAGGAAGCTAAGCAACATATTAGAGATAAAGTTCCAGAAAGCGGATTGTATAATGTAGCCAAAAAAGAAGCTTTAGAATCCTTACTTCTTGTTGAAAATATAGTCGAAACAATTGGTTGGTCATTAGACTATTCTGCATTAAAAATAACTTCTAAGAATGATAAGATGTTAAATTAAAGTGTTTTTTATCGATTAAAAACGCGTTTTATCAGATTTAATAATTTTTGTTCTTACATTTGTTTTAACCTATTTGTGTTTTAATACCTTGATTCACATAACCAAAGCTATTAGTTATGAACAAATTTTTACAATACATTAATGACACTTTATTAAGTTTAGACATTCCGCCAATTGCAACCAAGGAAGACACTCTTTATTTAAAAAAACTAAGAAGACAATCTAGCAAGTCTAATACAAAACATCAAAAATAAATTTAAGTTGTCTTTATTATGGATACAGAGCTATTAAGGACCTATTGCTTAAGTAAGCCTAAGGTTACCGAATCTTTTCCGTTTGATGAAAGTACCTTAGTGTTTAAAGTGTTAGGTAAAATGTTTGCTTTAATCCCATTAGATAAATGGGAGCGTGGACTAGCGTCTATAAACTTAAAGTGTGATCCAGAATATGCTTTACAACTTCGTGCAGAGCATGAAAGTATTGTACCTGGTTGGCACTCCAATAAAAAACATTGGAATACAATCCAGATACATAAAGCCGACTTAAAACCACAATTTATACAGCAATTAATAGATCACTCCTATGATATGGTAATCAAAGGAATGACTAAAAAAATGAGGTTGGAATTGGAGTCTTAAAATCATTTACCGACACTCAACTGCAACTTATCTACATATAATTCTCTTTTAAAGAAATAAAAAAATAAGCACTAAAGACCATGCTACCTTTGACACCATTAAACATATATTCTCACAGTATGAGTGTTCTAAATTTTTTTAAAAGCAAAATAAAAGTCATAACTAATGTTAATGACAATACATTAAACAATATGTATGACGATCAGTATAGCAAGAGTTTGTATTTAAATTTAAAGCAATTAGAATTTATTTCAAATTTTGAAATGCATCTAGATAATAAAGCAGTAGATAGTTATTCTCTTAGTTTTCTTCAAGAGCTATCTAAAATTAAGCAGTCTGCCAAGTTAAATACAATACAATCTATTCGTTTTTATAAAAAACAAAAATAGTATTTCCATTCGTCGACACTTAAAGGCTATCCGTCGACAGTTATCCATGTCTAACCGAAATATAAAATTTAAACCTTGATTAAGGGGTAAATTTCGGTCGATTAATACAAATACCCTCAAGATGATTAAAAAACTTAAAATTCTTCTTATTGAAGATGACATGATTGAAATAATGAAATTGAACAGAACAATTTCTACTCTAAAATTAGATCATACTATTATTGAAGCCAATAATGGAGAAGTTGCATTGCAAATATTAGAGAAAAAAGACAACTTACCTGATATAATTTTATTAGATTTAAACATGCCTAAAATTAATGGTATAGAGTTTTTGAAAATTTTAAAGAATGATGATGTATTAAAATATATTCCTACAATAATTTTGACAACATCTAATAATCAAAAAGATTTGTTAGAATGTTATAAAATTGGTGTAGCAGGATATGTGATTAAGCCTTTAAAATATGAGGATTACGTAATCAAAATTGAAAGATTATTAGCCTATTGGAGCATAAATGAATTAATAGTAGTATAACAATGAAGGGTATAGTTTTTACAGAGTTTTTAGAGTTAGTTGAAGATAAGTTTGGTCTAGAAATGGTAGACAATATCATAACAAGCTCTACGCTAGAGTCTGGTGGTATTTATACAGCTGTTGGGACGTATAGTTTTTCAGAAATGCTTCAGCTTTTAACACATTTAAGCGAAAACACAGGTATTTCAATAGATAACTTATTATTAGTTTATGCAGAGCACTTTTTTAGTGTAATAGAAAATAGTTATCCAGGATTATTAGCAACTTATAATGATCCAATCGAGATGATTTCGTCTATTGAAAACCATATTCATGTAGAGGTCAGAAAAATTTATCCTGACGCAGAATTACCAACGTTTGAAGTTGTAGAAAAAACTGAAAACTCTTTAGTATTGATATATACTTCAAGCAGAGCGATGCATCATTTTGGTTTAGGGTTAATGAATAAAACATTTGCACATTTTAACGCAACAGCAACTATAGATTTACAAAAAATAAAAGAAGACGGAACAGAAGTTAGATTTGTTATTAATAAAAATTAATGAGTCAAGATCAGTCAGAAATATTAAAGCGTGCTTTAACTAGAGAAAAAGCAGCTAGAAAAGCTGCAGAAAAAATTCTTGAAGAAAAATCAAGAGAACTTTACTTTACCTCTCAAAGATTAGAACAACTTCTAGACGAAAAATCCTCACAACTTCAAGGTGTTTTTGAGAATATAGCAGATGCTTATGTGGTCATGGACCTTCAAGGTAATGTTATAAAATTTAACGAAGCTGCAACAAAATTATTTGGTTATGATGTCTCTATAGATAAAGTAAATGTAACCAATCTCATATATAAAGAAGACTATCAATACGCTATGACTTCTTTTTATGAGTTATACACTAAAGGTTTTTTTAAAGGTTATGAAGCTAGAGTATACACCAAATCTAAAGAGGTAAAATGGGTGCATATAAACGCTAGTGTTATTTATGATAAAGATAAAAAACCAGTTGCTGCTCAAGGTATTGTTAGAGATATCACCAATCAAAAAATTTCTGAAGAAAAATTAATAGAATCTGAAAACAGATTAGCATCACTAGTTGTTAATTTGGATAGTGGTGTTATTTTGGAGGACGAAAACAGAAAAATTGTATTGACTAACAATAAATTTTGCGAACTATTTGGATTAAAAGCTTCGCCTAAAGATTTAATAGGTTTAGACTGTAAAGCAGCCTCAGAGCAAAATAAAATATTATTTAAAGATCCAGATGGGTTTTTAAAACAAATGAGAGCAATTGATGAGGCTAAAAAAGAGGTGCTTGGTGATGAATTAGAAATGGTTGATGGTAAAATTTTAGAACGCAATTATACACCAATTGTTTTGGGTCAAAAATCTAAAGGTTATTTGTGGACATTTAAGGATGTGACCTTAAATCGTACCTATAGAAAAAGCTTAGAAGCACAAAAGCAAAAATATTACAGCATAATTGCTAACATGAATTTAGGACTGGTTGAGGTTAACAATCAAGACGAAATCTTGATGGTAAATCAAAGTTTTGAACAATTATCAGGTTATACAGAAAAGGAATTAAAAGGTAAAAATGCAGGAGAAATATTTTCGGCTGAAACTGGTTCTGAAATAATAAAAGAAGAAAATAAGAAGCGTCAAAAAGGATTGTCCAATTCCTATGAGATTAAAGCTAAAAACAAATCTGGAGAAATAAGATATTGGTTAATTAGTGGTGCACCAAATTATAATCTAGAAGGAGAGGTTGTAGGGTCTATTGGTATCCATTTGGATATTACTGAAATAAAAAATCTTGAATTACAAAAAGAAAAACTACTAGCTAAGTTAGAAAAAAGTAATGACGAGCTTCAAGAATATGCTCATATAGTTTCACACGATTTAAAATCGCCTTTACGAAGCATATATGCACTAGTTAGTTGGTTAAAAGAAGACAACCAAGGAAAGTTAGATGATGTAAGTCTCCAAAATTTTGCGTTGATAGAATCTACTCTAGAAAAAATGGAGCAACTAATTACAGATGTTTTAAATTACTCTAGCGTTGGTGCAGATAATACAGCAAAATCTGAAGTCAATTTAAATACAATGGTTAGCGAGCTAATTAGTATGCTATACATTCCTGACCATATACACATTAAAAGCCTTAATACATTACCAAATATTAATGGTGATAAAACCAAGTTGCAACAGTTATTTCAAAACTTAATTAGTAATGCAGTAAAGTTTATAGATAAAACAGAAGGACATATTATCATAGATGTAGAGGATTTAAAAAGCCACTATAAGTTTTCAATTAAAGATAATGGTATAGGAATTGATAAAAAGTTTCATGATAAAATATTTAAAATATTCCATGCACTTAATAAAAGTAAGGACTCTACAGGAATTGGATTATCTATTGTTAAAAAAATAGTTAATTTACACGAAGGAGAAATCTGGTTAGACAGCCAACCAACAGTAGGAACCACTTTTTATTTCACTTTAAAAAAATAGTAATGAAAATAGCACAATTAGTAAAACATAAAAATAAAAATTGGGAATATGTAGTTGAAAAACAGAAACTAATTGAGCCTTTAGTATTGGTTTTTGGAAATAGATTTATGTTGGAAGAAAAAACAGTATACCAAGAGCTTAGACAGATTTTTCCTGATGGACATATTGTTTTTGCGTCTTCTTGTGCAGAAATTTCATCTAATACAGTTAATCAAAACAGTATTACAGTTACAGCCATTCAATTTGAAAAAAGTAAGTTTTTAATTAAAACTAGTAACGTCCTAAACAAAGATTTAGATAGTTATAAAACAGGAAACGAATTGATACAACAGTTTCCTGAAGAAGGTTTAAAATACACATTTGTAGTCTCAGAAGGTAGTTTTATTAACGGAAGCCAATTAACAAAAGGCATGAGTGCTGCTACAAATAATAACCTGTTAATAACAGGAGGATTATGTGGTGATGATGCTCGTTTTGAAAAAACATTAGCATCTTATAACGAAAATCCAAAAGAAGGAGAGCTAGTGGCTATAGGGTTTTATGGGGACACATTAGAAATTTCGTTTTCAATTCATGGTGGATGGACACCATTTGGCCCAGAACGTATTGTTACCAAATCTAGTGGTAATGTTTTGTATGAATTGGATGGTCAACCAGCCTTAGATTTATACAAAACTTATTTAGGAGACAAAGCTAGAGACCTTCCAGGAGCAGCATTATTATACCCTTTAAACGTAACGTCTGAAGACGAAGATCAATCCATCGTACGTTCAATTTTAAATATAAATGAAGCAGAAAATGCTGTAATTTTAGCAGGAGATATTAAAGAAAACTCTAAAGTACAGCTCATGATGACAAATGTAGATCACATAGCAAATGCGTCAGAGCGTGCAGCAAAACAAGCGTTAGAGCATAGACAAAATAAACCTGAATTAGCTATATTAGTAAGTTGTATAGGCAGAAAAATTGTTTTGGACCAACGTGTAGAAGAAGAAATTGAAGAAGTTATAGAAGTCATTGGTACAGACACAGTAGTTAGCGGATTTTATTCCTACGGAGAAATAGCACCATTTCATGGCGAAGTCGCATGCCAATTACATAATCAAACCATGACTATAACGCTAATTAGCGAGTAATGAATTCATTATTAAAAAGGCAAATACGCAAATATTTAAGTGAAGATTTAAAAAACAACGAGGCACTTTCAGAGTTTTTTAATGCTATAAGTAGCTCTTACAATAATTTTGACGAGCAATCACATATGATTCAAAGAGCAATGTCTATTAGTTCTGACGAGTTGTATGCTGCAAATCGTAAGCTACAAAACGAAGCACATGAGCAATCAAAACTAATAGAAAAGCTTAAAAGCGTTATAAACACACTTAAATTTTATAATTTAGAAGAAGACAAAAAAGCCGAAAATATAGAGCTTACAGGTTTAAAATTAGTAGACTTTATCGATAATCAAACCAAGGAGATTATCCAAATGAATAAACAAAAACAAGCATTATTAAATGAGTTGGCTTATCAAAATCAAGAACTTAGTGATTATGCACACATGGTATCTCATGATTTAAAATCGCCACTTCGTAGTATTGACGCTTTAACGTCATGGTTATCTGAAGACTATGCAGAGGTTTTTGATAGTAATGGAAAAAACACCTTAGATTTAATACGAGATAACGTTGAAAAAATGGATACGCTTATTAGTGGTATTTTAGAGTACTCTACGATAGGTAAAAATCAAATAGAAACCTACGATGTGGATGCTAATTTGCTAATAGATAATATTCTAAAAATTATTCATGTACCAACTAATATTAATATTACAAAAACCAATTTGCCTGTTCTAAAAGGTGATAAATATAGGTTGCAACAATTGTTTCAAAACCTTATTAGTAATGCCATTAAATACAATGATAAAGACCTAGGTACTATTAACATTGGAGCAGAAGATAAAACCGACTATTGGCAGTTTTATATAAAAGATAACGGTAAAGGTATAGATAAATCCTACTTTGATAAAATATTCAAAACCTTTATAAAATTAGAAAACAATCCAGATTCAACAGGAATTGGATTGTCTATAGTTAAAAAAATTGTCGAATTATATGGTGGTACAATCTGGCTAGAATCTCAAGTCAATGTTGGTACAACATTTTATTTCACTTTAAAAAAATCCCCAAATGGAACAACCTAACCAATCCTACATTAACAGCTTATCTGGAGGTGATGACGCCTTTAAACAAAAGCTAATCGATATTATTAAAAAAGAATATC
Source organism: Olleya marilimosa CAM030 (assembly GCF_000518485.1). GTDB lineage: Bacteria > Bacteroidota > Bacteroidia > Flavobacteriales > Flavobacteriaceae > Olleya > Olleya marilimosa. The sequence continues at coordinate 115,350 of NZ_JADR01000007.1, forward strand.
CAGAAGAAAAACAAGTCTATTTTAATAATTTTAAAGCTAATAATTTTAAATTAGCAGCAGATAATGTGCATAAACTTAAACATAAAATTAGTATTTTAGGCCTAGAAAAAGGTTATGAAGTCGCAGTAGCTTACGAAAACAATTTGTTAAATGGTACTACAGATCTTAAAGATCAATTTGAAAGGATATTAAAAAACATAACCGATTATTTAGAAGACATTTAAATATAAATAAAAATATGAATTGTATTATCATTGATGATGAAGCTACAGCTAGGATGATTATCTCTCAATTGTGCTCAAATGTACCAAGTCTAAATGTTTTGGAAGAGTTTCCAAATGCAATGCAAGCCATAAAATATTTAAATCAAAACGAAATAGATTTAATTTTTCTTGATATACATATGCCAGATTTTACTGGTTTTGATTTTATCGATACCCTTAAAAATCCACCTAAAATAATACTAACAACATCAGACCCAAATTTTGCTATTCAAGCTTTTGAATATGACTGTATTGTTGATTATTTAGTTAAACCTATAACGTTAGATCGCTTTAAAAAAGCAATTGATAAGGCAGAAGCTAAAAAAATTACAACTCCTAAAGAGGTTTCAAAATCTGAAAAGGTGGAAACATCTTCTGGCAATGATTTGTATGTAAATATTGATAGACGCTTAATTAAAATTGACATACCAAGTATTTATCTTGTTGAGGCTAAAGGTGATTATATTCAAGTTAAAACAGAGGATAAGAACTATACAGTACATTCTACACTAAAAAAAATTGAAGATAAATTACCTGACAATTTATTTTTAAAAGTACACAGGTCATACATCATTAACATTAAAAAAATTATTGATATTGAGGATAATAGTGTGCTAATTAAAAAAGATGTAATTCCTGTAAGTCGATCTAATAGACCAGAATTAATGAAACGTCTTAATTTACTGTAATTGTAAAACATCATCCTTATTGTTTAATTTATCAATCCTATACCTTGTCAGGTAGTTAGGTGGTAATGCTGTTGTGTGTTTTTACGTCAATCCTCGATAAAAGGTAAAATTATTGGCTAATCTTTTATTTTTTACCATTCATCTACACATAAAATTGTACTAATCGAAAAACCCTAAACCTACCACGCTTTAAAATTAGTTTTGTCATCAAATAACTAAATAAAGATGAAAAAACTAACTATAATCCTAATCGTATTATTCAATATTTTATTAATGTCTTGTTCAGTAGACGAAGAGGTAAATTTACCTGAAAGCTATAATGCTACAATCGTGGATGTATCCTACTCACAATTAGATTATGAGATTATAGAGTTGATTAATAATTACAGAATTTCTCAAGGATTATCAAGTTTAGATATTTTAAATGAAGCGTCTAAAGAAGCTATAAATCACAATAATTATATGGTTAGCCAAGGCGCACCAAGTCATGATTATTTTTATTTGCGTTCTCAAAACTTAAAACAAACCGTTAATGCAAAGACGGTTTCAGAGAATGTTGCATTTGGTTTTAGTAATGCGCAAGCCTTAGTAAGTGCTTGGTTAAATAGTGAAGGACATAGAGAAAACATAGAAAATCCTGAGGCAACAAATATTGGTATATCTACAACACAAGATGCAGAAGGTAAAAACTATTTCACTAATATTTTTGTTAAGTTGTAATTTTAAACTTGTTTATCTACAGTTAATTACCATTGGTCTACACTTACAACGTGTCAATCGAAAAACATATTAAAAAGCACCTATTACAAGTAAATTTGTACTATAAATAAGAAATACACAAACCATGATAAAACAACTACACACATCAAAAAAGCAAATATTAGTAGTGTTAATTTTACTATTAAGTTTTTCTGTTAACGCACAGGACACTCCGTTTAATTGTGATTATAGTGCGTATTTATTTCAGTATAATGATGTTTATGCAATTGATTTAGCTTCTGGTAATGCTTATATAGCTGCTAAGGATATTACACCAGGAAATATCAACGCAGCAGCTTACAATCCAGCAGATGGATTTATTTGGGGTTATTTAAGCTCGCCTTCTAATACTATAGTTAGAATTGGTAATGATTTTCAAACAACAACGTTTACTATTCCAGAATTGACCTCAGGAAATAAATATGTTGGAGATATTAGTCCAAATGGTGTGTATTATTTTAAAGCTGGAGGTACTAGCTATTTTAAAGTAGATTTAGATCCAAACTCAGCAACATATACACAATACTTATCTACAGAAAATTTATCTCAAAACATCAGCATTCACGATTGGGCATTTAATGCAGTAGATGGAAATTTATACGCAGTAGAAAAAAGTACAAATATTTTATATCGTATTGATCCAACAACAAGTAATGTTCAAGCTTTAGGTGAAGTTCCAATTTTATCTGGATTAAATTATACATATGGTGCTGTTTATTTTGATGCAGATGGTCGTTTTTACGTGTCTGCAAATCAAACAGGTACTATATATGTAATTCAAAGTGTTCAAGACCTGACAGCGTCATCAACCATGGATTCTAATTTATTTGCATTTGGTCCTTCAAGCGCAAGTAATGATGGAGCGCGTTGCCCTACAGCTCCTGTAGCTCAAGAAATTTGTGATAATGGTATTGATGATGATGGTGACGGATTGATTGATTGTGAGGACCCTTCTTGTTCTGGTTTTGGAAGTTGTGACGTTATTGCACCTCCAACTACAGCTAACGATGGTGGTTTAGAAAGTAACGGAAGATTGTCTGAAGCTATTAATAAACGAAACTTTAATCGTGCTAAAACGAGTTATAAATTTAACCAAAAAACAGCAAAACGTGTCACTAAAGATACAAGTCGTAACAATTCTAATTACAGATCAGCTAGTAATAGTTTTCAATTACAAGATTTTGTACCATTAAATACAATTAACGAAGATTATGCAATAGACTCAACTCCATTAGATTTACTAAATATTACTAATGCTACAGAGGTGTACTCAGTAGATTATATGCAAAATGGTGCTTCAATAGCCTCAATATTAGCATTAAAAACAGAAAATGGTGTGTATGAGCATACAAAATATATTTGTGACAGATTATTAGGAGCCGAGTTAATTTCGGTATCAACCATAGATATTAACGATCAATCGTTTATTAAATCTATTATTAAAAATGCAGATGGTAGTTTTGAATATGTATTAAGTTTATCTGCAAAATTAGATAATGCTGATGCTAATTTTGTTATCGAGTCACATTGGAATTTAGACTTATATCAATCAGATATCACGTTTTATAATTTCCAAATTTGGTCAGATTCAATTGATGATTTATACAATTTAGCTCAAGAGGTATTAAACTTATTGGATACGGTAAAGCCAATCTCGGAATACCAACTATCAACACCTCCAACTGTATTTGTTAGAAAAGGAAAATATGCTAATGGTACTTTAGACCTTCAAATAATAAATACAAATGCAACTAACACTGTTGCTTTTGATTCTGGTTTTAGAACAACTGAAACTAGTGATTTTAACTACACTTCTAGTAGTCTTGATTTAAATGAAAACTATATCACAGAAATAACTGTACCAACTGGACATTTATTTGATATTGGATTTAGAATTGGAGATGGTATTAATACACCAGACGATTTATTTATGTCTGATGGTCCTTGGGGTTTTGATGACTCTCAGGCATCTACTAGCGTTAATAATTATAACGTAACAGAAAACACAATTGCGTTTAATAGTTTAGATTTTCCAATAGAACGTAATGTGACGCTTAATGCAACTACAAGTACCTATTTTGCAGCTTACAGAGCTTTGACTCCACGTTTTAAAGCTGTTGATTTAACAGATTTTAATAGTCTTAAATTAAAAGCTAAAGGAACAGGAAACTTAGAGATTACATTAGTGAAGCAAAGTATTTCTAATTGGGAAGAACAATACAAAACGACCATTGCTTTAACAGATAGTTTTCAAAACTATGTGCTTTCATTTGCTGATTTTACATCTAATTTACCTACAGATTTAAATGCAGATGATGTTGTGACTATTGTCTTTACAATGGTTAGCGAAGATGGAAGCATTGTGACAAAAGAAATGAATTTGCAAGATGTGCGTTTTTCTAGAGGAACAACATTGCTTGTTAATGATTTTGAAACTGAAACTTCTGCTAATAACATTGCTGCGTACCCAAATCCAATGTTGGATATGTCAAACATACACTTTACTTCAACAAAATCTGAATCAGTACAATTGGTGATTTACAATCTGTTAGGTAAAGTAGTTTATAATAAAACAATAAATACACAAGTTGGTAAAAATCAGATTGCTATAAGCAGACAAAATTTAAGCTCTGGATTATACCTCTGTAAATTATCAAGTGATAACACACATTACAATCCCTTAAAATTACTAGTAAAGTAATATTTTCATATAGTTTGTTGATTGATAGCTAGGAACCTAAGAATTAATAATAGCTTTATACAGTTGGTTCCTTATTTAGGGTGAAAGAGAAATCTTTTGCCCTTTTTTTATTTAAGAGTTTAATATTCGTTTTTTATTTTGAAAAAAATATATGACCCTATTAATCCTGCTCTTTGTCAAATACGGTAGCCACCATATTTATCAAATTTTTTCGTGTAATGGGTTTAATAATAAAGTCTGTAATGGCTTCATACTCTTTTGCTTTTTTAATATCTACAGGATCTATAGAGGAACTAACAATGTATAGTGTTACTTTTTTGGGATATTTCATTTTAATAAACTCATCTAAAAATTGCCATCCATCCATAATTGGCATATTAATATCTAATAATATTAAATCAGGAACATTTTTGCCAGTTTTAATAATTTCGGATAAGCCTTCAATTGCATCAGCTCCATTATTATAAATTATGAAATTTTGACATATATCTGTAGCTAATAAAATTTTTTTAGCAGCAAAAATAAAGATGTGATCGTCGTCAATTAGACAGGCAGATTCAATTTGTTTCATACATTAAATATATAGAAAATATGCTTCCTTTGTTTATTTTGCTTTTTACTTTAACTTTACCATGCATGGCTTCAATTTGGTTTTTTGTAATATATAAGCCTAATCCTTTAGCTTCTTTGTGGTTATGAAAAGTTTTGTATAACCCAAAAATTTTATCTTTATGAAGGTCTAGATTAATACCAAGACCATTATCTTCAATTTCTATTTTAACAAATTTATCAGACTGTTCTGCGCTTAAAGTTATTTCGGGTGTTATATGGTCTTGTTTGTATTTTAAAGCATTAGATATAAAATTAAATAATATGCTGTCCAAATAAGCAGGTATTGCTAAAACATAAATATCTTGTTCTATGTTTATATTAATGATGGCTTTAGTTTCCTTAATTTCGGCACTAAAATTTGAGATGGCTTTATTTGTAAAATCTAAAAGATTACAACGCTGTAAATCTTGTTCTTTATTGTCGTTTATAGTAGACACTTGGTTAAGATTGTCAATGGTTTCGCTTAATTGATGGACAGCTTCTAATATTAACGGAACATATTCGTTATTAGTTGCTTCTGGTATTTCTGAGTGCATTAAATCTAATAACATTTGTATGTTTCCAGAATGTGACCTTAGGTTGTGTGATACAATATGAGCAAAATTTAATAATCTTTCATTTTGCTGTTTTGTGGTTTTTAAAAGCGTTTCTACCTTTTTATTAGCTATTGTACGTTTAGTTATATCAATTATATGAGATATAAAATGAACAGGTTTGAAATTTTCATCTCTTAAAATAGAGACTGATAATAGACAATGTATGATAGATTTGTCTTTTCTGATGTATCGTTTTTCACACTGAAATTTATTGCTTTTACCAGCAATTAAATCTTTTATATTTTGAGGTATTACATCGACATCTTCTGGATGAGATAAAGTATTTATCGGGAAGCCACTAAGTTCCTCTTTTGTGTAGCCTAAATAGTCGCTAAAGCTTTTGTTTGAAGTAAGTATTTGACCATCCAAACTAACTAATGCCATAGCGTTAGGAGCATTGTCAAACGTTGTACGTATTAATTCTTCTTTTAATTTAAGTTCAAATAGAGTTTTGTTTTTTTCGGTAATATCTTGGATGACACCTATAACTTTTTGAGTTGCATCATTCTTTATTACAGGATAAGCTACAATACGCACCCATTTAATATTGTTTTTTGCTGTTTTTAGTTGTACCTCATTATCATAAGGTTCTTGTTTATTAACAGCACGATTAAATAGGATGCTTATTAACTCTCTATCATAACCTTCTAAAAAAAAATTGATGCCTTCTTCTAAACTAGGATTGTAGTCTTGCTCAACTTCATGAATGGTTTTGGTCATTGCACTCCATGTCACTTCATTGTTTTGGAGGTTTACTTCCCAGGACCCAATTGCAATATCTCTTTGTATTGAGTCCATGTATGTGTAACTAACATTGTCTTTTGTTACGTGTTTTTGAAATAACTGTTTGTAAAGCTCTTTCATATAAGTAATTGGTTGTTCAAAACTAATAAGTTAGGGCTTATTAAGTGTAAGTTGTTGATTTTTAGAATCTAAATGTATTTTAAAGTAAATATAATAATTAGCATCTACAAAAGGAAAATTTATCAGTTAAAATAACAGATTGTAAATTAAGCATCACATTTTGTGTGGAAATTACATCTTAATGTTTTAGTTTTTGGTTTTTATTAATACCTGTTTATTAGTTGTTTGTGTTTTTTTGGTGTCTATTAACTGTTCTTATTTAAAAGGAATATAAATTAATAAAATCGTTCAATATTTAATGTTGGCGCTTTTTTTAATAAAATTTAATCTTTAGCAGTAAATACTTTTTAGGGGTTTTAATAATTATTACCTTTAATACCCAAAGTAACACAAAAATGAGTAATCAAATAACTTTAAAAGATGCGATATCTATTGGTATTGGAGGAATGGTTGGTGGCGGAATTTTTGCGGTTCTAGGATTAGCGGTGTCATTAGCCAAAGGAGGGACACCTGTTGCCTTTTTATTTGCTGGTATTATTGCTTTATTAACTGCATATTCTTACGCTAAATTATCTAAAAAATTTCCTGAAAATGGTGGTACAGTTAGATTTGTACATCAACAATATGGTAATGGAATTTTTGCAGGTGGTATAAACAATTTACTTTGGGTAAGTTATATTGTGATGTTGGCATTATATGCTTCGGCATTTGGTTCTTATGCAGGCGAGTTGTTTAAAATTACAGGAGAAAAAGCTATAGATGTTCGTATTTATCAAACATCAATAATTATTATTGCTTTAGCTATTAATTATTTAAGTGTAAGTTTAGTTGGTCGTATAGAGTCTGTTGCGGTTGTAATTAAATTGTTAATATTAGTTGCTTTTATTGGGATAGGACTTTATGGCTTATCTATGCATCCCGAAAATTTACATCAATTACAACCAAGTAATTGGGAAAACCCTTTTTTATTACTTTCCGGAGGAATGGTTATTTTTGTAGCTTACGAAGGTTTTGAGCTAATTGCCAACTCTATTTCGGATTTGAAAAACCGAGAAAAAAATACTGAAAAAGCCTATTTTGGAGCTGTAGGTTTTGTTGTTGTATTATATATTTTAATTGCAATTGTAACTGTTGGCTCTTTACCTTTTGATAAAATAGCAAGTGCTAAAGATTATGTTTTAGCTGAAGCTGCTGCACCAACCTTAGGTCAAGTTGGATTTACTATTATTACAGTTACTGCATTGATTTCTACTTTTTCCGCCATTAACGCTACTATTTTAGGAAGTGGAAGAGTAAACTATGACATTGCAGAGGATCAAGAATTACCACGTTATTTTTGTCATGTTTTTTGGGGTAAACCTATTGGTTATTTAGTAACAGCAATCTTATCTATAATTTTGGTTAATTTGTTTAATCTAGAAAGTATTTCTACAGCAGGAAGTGCTGGCTTTTTATTAATTTTTTGCTTAGTTAATTATATAGGCTTTAAAAAGCATACAATATTACAATCTAATAAAACTATCCATTTATTAGCAAGTATTTTGTGTTTATTGGCTTTTTGTACACTTATAGTCCAACAATTTCAAACTAATGTCACAGGTGTTGTTGTTGCTTTAGGTCTTATTTTATTGTGTTTTATAATGGAGTGGCTTTATAAAAGCTTAAGCTTTAAAAAGTAGTTGATTACTCCCTAAAAACAGGCTTCTCAAATAATAACCATTTAAAACGTAATCCAATTTCGTTAAACGTAAAACCTGCTGCAGTTGCAGACGCAATATTGCTTCGTGTACCAAAAAGGTTAGCCATACAACGCTCTGAAAATTTATAACCTAATTTAGCCTGTATTCTGTATGTGCTTTGCTGTTCGTCATCTTCAATGTATTGTAAACCTGTTGCAGCTGTAAGCTCGTAGTACCATTCTTTAGGTTTAGCTATGTTTTCATCCTTAATCAGGTTTGCAAAAACCTCTACTGCATTAAAGGTTTCTGGTGAGAAATATATTGTAGGTACTTGGTTTTTAAACGTAATGTATTGGTAGTTTAAACCTGCTTTAAGTGATGGTTTTGGTAAGATGTTATAGTATAAAGAAGTAAACAATAAATTTCGGGCATTACTATCACTTTGGCTTGTGTAAAAGTATTGTGTAAACCAACCTAAGTTAAAATTAGTGTTTAAGCTGTAGTTAGCATAAAAGTTATTTTGTACAATCTCGCGATCTAATAACTCTGCATTAAAGCTTTGTAATTCACGCTTATAACCAATAGTTAAATCTTGTAGTTTAAATGGTTTTATATTAAAAGAGACATCTGTAAGTAATTGTGTGTAGTCATTTGTAGTTGCTTTGGCAGAGGTTAATCCTGCAGTACCTTTAAAGGTTACGTTTGGTAATAATTGGTAAGATAATCCTGCACTAAAATCGTGAGAGGTTGCTTCGTTATTTGTTACAGCATTGCTTGTGCTTCGGTAATTATAGCTTCCTAAGATTTTAAATTTTGTAGACAATGGAAACTCTAGATTGTTGTTAAGTGCAAATGCTTCATTATCTCCATTATCAAATGTGTACGATGCTTTACCTTCGTAAAAAGGGGTAAACGTTGTGTTAAGGTTTTTTATAAAGTTAGTGGCATCTTTTTGGTTGTCGTAAAACTTCAACGTGTTTTCGGCAGAGGTATAAGCTGCTTCATATTTACCTAACGCTTTTAAAGCATTTGCGTTTCCTAAGTTACCATCAAACGATGTGCTGTCGTTTACCAAAATCTGGTCGTAATCTTTAACACTCTTTTTAAAATCGCTTTTGTAAATGTTAAGTGTTGCACGTAAAGCTAATACCCAATTGTCGTTAGGTTTAGTCTCTATTAATTTCGCGATAAGCGTGTTTGCAGTTTTATATTTTTTATTCCAAATTAAAGCTTGTGCATAACGCTCTGTGGTTTGTTGTGTAAGTGTTGCATCTGTTGTATCTTCTAAACTATCGTATGCTTGTTGACTTAATTGTAGTGCGTCTTTCTCTTTTCCGTTTAAGTGAGAAACTAACGCTAAACCATTTAATGCTGTGATTTTGTTTTCAGGGTTTTTAGCTAAAATATCATAAGTGGCTTTAGCTTCATCTAACTTATTTGCAATTAAATATAAGTTTGCTAAGTTTAATAAGGTGTCTTTGTCGTTGTCAAAAAGCGTTAGGTTTTGTTTTAATAGGGATTCGGCTTCGTCATACTGTTGCGCTTGTTGCTTTTGGTAAGCATAGCCTAGATACATGTATTTTTTAGAGGTTAATGCGTTTGGGTTGCCTGGTAAAACCTCTAATGCTTTGTTTACATAAGTTAGTGCAGCTTCATATTCTTTTAAATTAGATAGTGTGTTTGCATAACTTAATAAAGCAGGAAAACTTTTAGGATCTTCGTCAATTAAACCTTTAAAATAGGTTTTGGCTTTAGTGAAGTTGCTATTCCATAATAAAGACTCACCATAATTTAGTTTCACCTCAAAATCTGTTGGGTAATCTGCTAATAGATTTGTAAACAGTGTGTTGGCTTGCTCTGGTTTTCCGTTTAATCCAATTGCACGACCATAACATAGTCTAGCAGTTTTATTGTCTGGATGGTCTTTTAGTATGTTTTGAAAAAACGTTTCCGCTTTAGCGTACTTACCAGTTTCTAAATAGGTAAAGCCTTCTTGCATGTCTTGAGCATAGCTAAAAACAGCAGTCAATAATAGGGTAAGTAGGGTTATAAATTTGAGTTTCATGTTTAGGTTTTAATTCACTTGCAAGTTAGTCAATCATTTTCATTCATTCATCTACACCAATGCTCCACTCGTCGAAATTCAACAGTCCTTCAGAGGTTTGCGTTGCATCTTTGTATCAGAAAATCAGATAATAACAATTTAAATATAACAATTATGGCACTAACAATTACACAACAGGACAACACAATTATTTTAAATGGAAGCTTAAATACTGCTACTATTAATAATTTTAAAATACATTTTGGTTGTATAGTAAATACATTGAAAAGTGTAACATTAAATATTGATAAGGTTACAGATATTGATGAATGTGCTTTGCAAACTTTAAAAACAATGTATGTAAACGGAGTTGTAAATCAACAGATGTTTTTTGTTGAGGGTAAAAGGAGTGAAGAGATTTACGAAGCATTTGTATATCCACAAGTAGCCTAAACTGTACTAACCAATACACCATAATAAGATGCAAGCTTTATCTATATTAAAATCCAAAAAAATATCTCCAGAGCAATTATTTATGCTTAGCGTATTAGCAGTAAATGGAGGAAACTATTTGTATAATCTTATTTTAGGTCGTGTGTTAGGTCCAGCACAATTTGCAGATGCAGCTGTATTAATTACCTTTTTATTAGTGCTGTCTTTTGTAGCGATGACGTTTCAATTAGTCACTGCAAAATTCTCGGTGGTTTTTGAAAACGATACGTTTAAAAATTTTATCTCAAAAATTTACAAAAACGCAACCATTGTAGGATTAGGTTTAGGTGCTTTAATTATCGTGTTTGCAAATCAATTACAAGCTCTTTTTAATACATCATCCTCTAGCATGTTTATCATTTTTGGAATAGGTGTACCTCTTTATTTTTTAATGAGTGTTAACAGAGGTGTGTTTCAAGGTAAAAAAGAATTTAAATCTTTATCAATTACCTATCAAGCCGAAATGTTAAGCCGATTGATTATTACGTTAGCTTTAATCTTTTTATTTGATATCCAATCATCGGTTGTGATTGCTGTTGGGATTTTAATTTCTTTTGGATTTGGATTAGTGCCTTTCAAATTTAAAAACTTAAACTTTAAAAAAACAATTGCTATTGAAGCTAGCCAAGCTAAACAGGTTAAAAGCTTTTTTGTAATCACAGCGTTTTACGAGCTGACACAGATTATAATTAACAATAGTGACATCTTATTAGTAAAACATTACTTTGACGCTTACGACGCAGGATTGTACGCATCATTAGCCTTAATAGGTCGTATAGTATATTTTGTAGCTTGGATGTTTGTTATGTTATTATTACCAACAGTAGTACAACTTAAAAAAGAAGGACAAGCAACAGCACCAATTTTATTTAAATACGTTGGTTACATCGCAGCAATTGCAACTGCAATAGTTATTGGTTGTGCTTTGTTTCCAGAAACTGCAATTACTATATTATTTGGAGATAGTTATCTAACAATGGCGCCTTTATTATGGAAGTATGCTTTAGCAACAGGTTTGTTTGCCATATCAAACATCTTTGCATACTACTATTTATCATTAGATAGATATATTCCTGTAGTAATATCTGGAGTCTTCGGAATGTTGCAAATGGGATTAGTTATCTTTTTTCATGATAGTTTAGAGCAAGTTGTACATATGCAAATAATTGCAATGGTATTGTTGTTGGTTATCCAAGTGATCTTCTTTGTATTTGAGTCTAAAATGAGAAAATAAAAAGTAAATTATTTTATTAGTCTATTATAAATGAAGAAGCTGTGGTTTTAAACCATGGCTTTTTCTGTATGAAGCATTTTGCTGTAGGTATGTGCAAGTGTTTATATTAGTACTAAATGGTAGCAGTCTATAAACAGTGTGTGTCTTTTGTTTTTTTCTTTTGAAAGTCAACATGTTAAATGGTAAAACGACACCTTTTTACCATTCGTCTACAGTAACCTGCAACCTATCTAAAGATGTCATAATTAGTGTCTTAAATAACGCAAATTTGTAGTGTAATTAAGAATCAACATATTAAAATATATAACAATGAAACTAGCAATCGTAACTGCATATCCACCAAGCAAAGTCACATTAAACGAGTATGCTTACCATTTAGTAAAGCACTTTAGACAAAAAGAAAGTGTAACTGAGATTGTTTTATTAACAGATAAAACAGAAGGCGCAAAAGACATTGCTTTTACAGAAGCTGGTTGTAAAATAACAGTTAAGGAGTGTTGGGCATTTAATAGCTACACAAACATAATAAATGTTACTAAAGCAATTAACAACACACAACCAGATGCAGTATTATTCAACTTACAATTCATGAAGTTTGGAGACAAAAAAATTGCAGCAGCTTTAGGATTAATGTTACCACTAGTTTGTAAACTTAAAAAGATTCCTAATATCGTGTTATTACATAATATATTAGAAGAAGTAGATTTAGGATCTGCAGGTTTTACAACTAGCAAAATCATGCAAAAAGTATATGGTTTTATAGGGACAAGCTTAACAAAGCTAATCTTGCAAGCAGATACAGTTGCAGTAACCATGCAAAAATATGTTGATATTTTAGAGAAAAAGTATAAAGTTAAAAATGTGACATTAATTCCGCACGGAACTTTTGAAATCTCAGAAGAAAAGCCAGAATACGATTTACCACAAGGACCTTTACAAGTGATGACCTTCGGAAAATTTGGAACTTACAAAAAAGTAGAGAATATGATTGAAGCGGTTGAGAAAGTAAGAGCAACAACAGGTTTGGATCTAGAAGTTGTCATTGCAGGAACAGATAACCCAAACGTACCTGGTTATTTAGCAAAAGTACAAGAAGACTACAAGCATGTACCACAAGTACGTTTTACAGGTTATGTAGAAGAATATGAAGTACCAACATTATTTAAAGAAAGTGCAGTAGTTGTATTTCCATATACGTCAACAACAGGAAGCTCTGGAGTTTTACACCAAGCTGGAAGTTATGGTAAAGCTGTGGTGATGCCAGATTTAGGAGATCTTGCATTATTGGTAAAAGATGAAGGTTATAAAGGTGAATTTTTTGAGCCTACATCTGTAGATAGTTTAGCAACAGCTATTGAAGCAATTGTAACAAATGAAGCACATAGAATAGCTTTAGGAAAAGCTAATTACGAAGCTGCAACAGCGTATCCAATGGAAAAAATTGCAGAGATGTATCTTAATAACTTTGATACTATTATTGCAACTAAATCACCAAAAAAAAACTTAAGAAAAAAGAATGAAAAAGCAGTGGTTTTAGAGCCTGCTTCAGCAGAATAAGATTATTAAAATACGATACCTTTTTTGTCCCAAACAAATAAAAATCTCATGTTGATATAGCACATGCATTTCTAAAAAATCTCAAATTAACCTACTTAATTTGAGATTTTTACTTTTATAAGACTATTTAAATAGCTGTCTAATACTACTAGTTAGTAATATATTTAAACGACGCTTTTTTTACACCATTTTTATCAATAAACCCAAAATGCTTTTGGGTATTTCTACGCCAAGGTCTGCTACCAACTACTGCTTTTGGTACATCGACAAAATCATATAATGTCCAAGACATAAATTGTAATTTATTAGCAGCAATAATCTCTTGTATTTTTTTATGATAATTAGCTTGATCCTCTACATTACTTCCTAAAGGTTTCCAGAAACCATTGTAAGATGACATACCAAATTCTTGTAATACTAATGGTTTATTTGGTATTTCTTTTTTCATGGTTTTTATAGCTTCATCTAATTCGCTTAAGCCTTCATAATAGTGAAACGACACAATATCTACCTTGTCTTTTAAAATTGGTGCACTTTGGGTGTTTGACCAACCAATAGTTACAGGATGTACCTTATCTATAGATTTTACCAAATCAATCATGTTGTCCAACCAAGCGATAACCATATCTTTTCCTCTTGAGTCAAAATCAAGGTTAGGTTCGTTTTTAATATCCCAAGCAATAAGAGCGTTGTGATCTTTAAAAGTAGAGACTATAGTTTCTGCGTGACGTTGATTTAAGGTCCAATTCATTATAGAATAATCTCCATAAAAATCAAATAGTGTGATTACTACTTTTAGTCCATTTTCTTCAGCAGCATCTAAAGTTTGTTTTAGTTTTTCTAATTTTTTAGGGTTAACATTTGCTTTTCCAAAGTCATCATATTGTACAAAAATCCTAACCGAATTTAAGCCAGCGTCTTTAATGATTTTAAAGTCGTTAGCAATTGTGTCTTTAGCAAAAGCGTCACCAAACATATTCCAAGGTGTAGCTTTTGGATAATAATTAATCCCTTTTATAATTAAACTATCGGTTTTAATTTTTGCTGTTTCTGGTAAATAAGGGTTACTACTTTCTTTTATCAAATGTCTAATGCGCCAAAAACCATCTTCTAGTAAAAACACCATTTTATAGGTTGAGGTTTCTGTTGTTTCAAGCACTAATTTTTCAGCTTTAAACACACGTTTGTATTCTACAACATCTCTATCTGTAACAACAGCCAACTGTCCATCTTCACTAAAAAATTCTAAAGTTGGGTTGTGACTTAGCGTTGTGGCTTCAATGGTTGTGTTTTCTGTTTTGTTTAATGCAATAAATGCGTATAAATTTTCTCTGGCACTATCTGTATAATAATCTTTTATGCCAGCAGTTTTGTTGGTTTTGTAAGCTACTTGTTTGACATACCAAGCATCTAAATAATCATTTTGCAAAGCATTTAGATTTTCGTTATCCATTGGTCGACCTTCATTTTGTAAAGGTTCCCAAATTAATTTTGGAGCATATTGTTCGACTTTTTGTATTTCGGTATGTAGCATTGAGCTTCTATCTGCTCCAGTATTTAAGTAGCTAAAAAGTCCACTAATACCAGATATTATCAAGGCTACAATCATAATATATGAGATTATTAATATGGTACGTAGTATGTTTTTGTTAAGACCTACCATAGTTTTTTGTTATTAAATGTTTTGTGTGTTCCTGCAGTTTCAATACTAAAATTATAACTACCATTTTTATAAATAGCAGGTTTTAAGTTAAAAGTAACGTAGCCATTAAAGGCTGTTTTTGTAATGGTGTCAACAAGTAAATTGTCTTTATATATTAATAGTTTAACGTGTAGACCATCAGGAATCATTTGCTTCATAAAACTTTGTAAAGGACCCACTAAAATTTCACGATTTTTATTAGCAAAAGCAACCTCAAAATCTTCAATAACACTTTGGTAGTTTAATGTAATCGTATCGCTTTCTGCCATACCATCAACATAGGCTTTAATACTCCAGTTGTCTTTAAAATCAGGATGAATAATTTTTGCATATGCAATTCCTTCAATAGTCGTACCAGTAGTTTTTAAAATATTTCCAATACCATTGGTTATAAAAAAGGTGACAAACGTCCCATCGCTAACCACATTGTTCTGCTTGTCTTTAATTACAGACGTATTAAATGTGGTTACCTGATTTCCGTCTGCGTAATTGTGTGGTCGTTTTGCCATAATTTTAAAGTCTGTAGGGATGGCAGCCCAAACATTTATTGTAAACTCTTTGGAGTTAACTCCTAAACTTTCTGAAGACACTAACATGCGTCCACTTTCTTTTTTAGAATAGATGTTCTTATAAGAAATTAAGTTTTTTGTAAAAATGGCGTCCTTTTCTTCTGAATTTAAAAACTGAAATTTAGCATCGACTTTAGTGTTTGTTGGCACAGGATTGTCTAAAGAATCCGTAGGAATAACAACCAACATAGTGTAATCTGTTCCTCCTGCTTCAATACTTGGAGGTCCAATATAGGTTTCCATGGTCGCGACTTCTGCTTTTGGGTTTATGTTGAATTGACCTGCAGCAGATTTATTTTTGTCTAATACTATCCAGTTTACAACGCCAATTTTTTTGGTCATATTATACGGTATTACATATTGTAAGGTATCGTTTTTGGCTTTAGCCGAAACTAAAGTAGAACCGTAACTGTTAGAACAATACAATAATGGTTTTTCGCCTTCTGAAGCTGTAAATTCTAAAACAACAGGATATCCAACATTATAGTCTGTTTGTGTTGTTAATAATTGGATTGGATTAGTCATGTCACTGGATTGTATCACAGCAAATGATGATAATAAAACCAAACCTATAACAAATGTGTATGTGCGTTTAAAATGCATTAATTTGGACTTCCTATGTAGGTGTTAATTTCTATTTTAATATAACTAAAATCAGGATGGTCAATTTTTTGTAATTGTGCATCGCTATGATTTTCAATTCTGTTAGGCACGACTTTGTCTGCAATAGCATCATTTGGTAAACCGTTAACAAAAATGTTTTTCATATCACTATTTATGATTTTTACTTTACCATCCTTTAAAATTTGATATTCAAAATCTTGTTTGCGTTGTTGTCTCACACCTTCTTTTACAAATAAATGATCCACCCAAACCATGTTTTTATTAGCGTCGTAATAGGTGATTAATAATTGCGGAATGGTAATTTCTTGTATACCACTATTAAATAAGTTTCCGTGTATAATGCTGTCCTTAATAGTAATAGCGCTTAACACCACGTTTTTATATAAATCTGAACCTGAAACATTTCCTGCTGCTTGCAAATTAAATTTGGTTGGTTGTTCCTCAAATTCAACTGGAGTAAATTCGTCTGGATTAAACGTATCTGGAATAGAATCTTGTGTTTTAGACCAAGCAATACCTTCAAAATTAATCCTAAAACTACTCGATTCTTTTGGCATTAATTTATGCTTAACGTGGTACTTTGCATTATAAGTTGCTAGTTGTTTATTATCGTCGTTATAAAGTGTTCCTTTTAAAATAACATCTGCTGGGACATTATCTATGTTTTGGACCTCTCCAATTATAGCATAGCTACCATCGTAATGTACCAATTTAGCCGAAACGATTTCTAGAACAGGCTGTTTAAGGACGTCTTCATGATGTGTAGCTTCTGTTGTAATACGTCGTCGTCCTTGATTATAATACTTGGTTGCATTAGCAGAATAGAGTTGGTCTGGAGGTAAATCGTTATTTAAGTCGTCTGGTTGTAAATACCATTTTCCTTTGCGTTTAGATAATGATTTATAATCAATTTTTTCAATTTTCTCCAAAGGTGTAATCCATTGCGTAGTTACTTTTGCCGACACTGTACTGTCGTTAAATTTGGTGATTTCGGTTTCAATAGCATCCATTTTTGCGTAGCTGCTTAGTAAACCATCCGTTACCGATATCTCTAGCATGTATTGCGCAATAGGAATATTATTATTTGGATCTATTAAGCTATGCGCTTTTTCAAATTCTTTAAAATCTAAAGCATCATAATAGGCAATAATGGCGTTTTCTGGACTGCGTTGCGAGTCGTTTTTTAGATAAAATAAATAGATGCCATAAAAAACAACAATAGCCAAAATTATAGACCAAATATGTGTAATTCGCAGTACGTTTCTATTAAACTTTTTATACGTAGTTGGGAACTTTAAAAATTCTGGAATAGGTTTAAATCGGGTTTTTAACATGTTTACCCAAAGCATTTGTATGTTTAATATAAAGGCAATTAAAACGGTTAAAAATGGCATAATTCCCCAATGTATTTTTAACCATTTAGCAACGTCTTCTTTTGGCAAAATAGAGGATACAGGCGGAATGTTTAATCGTTCCCAAACCATGATTCCGTTTTCCAGTTGTCGTAGTCGTTGCCAACCACAGAAATAGAGAATTGGGTCGTAAAATTTATCGTTAGAAAAAATGTATTTAAGGTTGTATTTTTCTGGAGTGGTTAAAAATTGCTGTAGCGATCCAATACCTGCAACACCTTTAAATTTGGAGTTTTCTAAACGTTCAATTGGTCGTGTGGTTAATTCTGGTAATCGTCTTGCAGAATGGTAGTTTCCATCAACAGTCATGGCATTGGTTTGTGCACTTAACCAAGCCATTTGGTCGCCAAAACCAAGTGTTAAAAATCGCCATTTATCATGATCGTCTTGATTTAAGAAATTCACAATTGGCAACATCTTTATTTTTTGCGGTTGCGATGGTCTAAAATAGTTTAAACTCATAGTAAACACGACCATAAACACCATTAATCCAGCAAGTATTCCACCAATTATTCTGTGATAAACAGCACCAAATTTAGACTGGATGAGTTCTTTTAAATCACCTTCAACAAAACGATAGGCAAATTCTCCCATTAACGGAATAGATAATATGGAAGCCCAAAGGGTAAACCTATCTAAGGTTAAAATGTTAAAAGCAGTTTCGCCTAACATTTTTAAAGGTACAGGAGTAGTGCCTCCAGTTCCTAAAATGGTACAAATTGTAACCGATAAACCAAAAAACAAGTAACGTTTGCTGTAATATCTGTAAAATATATATGGTAAAAGTACTAGCAGAATTCCCCAAGGAATTAAAAAGAAAACTAAACCAGATGATGTAATTTCAAGAAAATTATCACGTGAGCCATGCGGAATTGGTACTTGAGTAATTGGGTTGGCTTTAGAGTTTAACCAATACGGGAAAATACAACCAACAATTAAGACTAAAGATAGCATCCCAAAACTTACAATACGCTTAAAAAGTTTAAAAAAACTATTTAAAAATAGCTTGAAGGTAACCTCTTTCATGGTGTTGACTTGCTCACGCGAAACATCCATTATTACCATACCTATTAAAGGAAAGATAAAAAATACCATTCCAAAAATTGGAGTTACGTGATGTGAGGTTACTGTTACTGCAATTAAAGACAACGAGGTTGCTAAATACCATTTTTTTCCGGTTTTTAACCATAAATAAATTTCTGGTAAAGCATGCATTAAAACCGAAACTCCAACTATACTAGGTAATTGTCCAAAAATATGTAGCGTTTCTACAAAAGATGAGCTAAACACAGCCAAAACACAAGCATAACCAGCAACCGTCTTGTTAGCAGTCATCATTAAAGAAAAACGATAGGTACCAGTCACAAATAAAACAATTGCAATAAGTGCAACACTAAACATCCCAAATTTTAAACCACCAATCATGGATAGTAGTCCAATGGATTGGTGTACTAAAGGTGGATAGCTTTGTACGGTAAAACCAGTATACCACTCGTAGTTCCAAGGTTCAAACCAATTATTAGCATAATGGTCTGCAAAAAACAAATGTATTAACGCGTCGTAAGTAGTTTCCAAAGTAAAAAATATGGCACTACCATGAAACGCTAAAGCTAAAAGAATAGCTGAGATTAAGTATTTATTTGAGGTTTCCTTCATTCTAAAGCCTGAGCTGTAATAATATGGTAAAGATAAATAAATTATGTAGGGCTTCCATTTTTAATTATCTACAGCAAACTACCATTCGTCGACACATAGCTATTAGTTAAACTAAATTTCAAATATAGCAGTGTCTTCTCGTGTAGATTTGTACCATCAACAACAAACAAATACCCTTATTATGAAAGTTTTAGCAATAGATGATCAACAATTAGTATTACTGCCTTTACAAAAAAGATTAGTAGAGTTAGGTTACGAAGTACAAATAGAAACTGACGGAAAGAAAGGAATGGAAGCATTCAACACTTTTAACCCAGATTTAGTTATTGTAGATATAAATATGCCATTTGTATCTGGATTAGATGTTGTAAAACATATTAGAATTACTAAAAATTCTGAAACGCCTATCATGGTTTTATCTGGAGATACAAAAGACGAAACAATTACAGAAGGTTTTGATTTAGGAATTAATGATTACATGAAAAAGCCATTAAGCTTAAATGAGATTAGTGCACGTGTAAAACGATTAATTGGGACTCCTGAAGGGCAAAATACGGTTACCAATAGTAATGTAATGATTCAAGAGCGTTGTGTTGGTGTTGTAATCCCTTGTTATAACGAAGAAGAACGTTTGTTAAGTGAAGAATTTATTACTTATATAGATAAAAATTCTGGTTACCATTTATGTTTTGTAAATGATGGAAGTAAGGATAAAACATTAGAAGTTTTAAAACAATTACAAAAAGGGAGAGAAAATTTTATTACAGTGTATGACTGTGAGAAAAATGGAGGTAAAGCTGAAGCTGTACGATTAGGAATGTTACATATGGCTAAAAAAGAAGATTTAGATTACATCGGATTTTTAGATGCAGATTTATCTACAGACTTAGCAGATTTTGATGATTTAGTTAAAACCATTGAAACAACAGACTTTAAAATTGTAAGTGGATCACGTATCTCTAGAATGGGAGCAGATATTACAAAGGAGTCTGCAAGAAAAATAATTAGCTTAACGATAAACTTTATTATAAGAAAGATTTTAAAAATGGATTTTAAAGACACGCAATGTGGAGCTAAAATCTTCCAAAAAGATGTAATTAATATAGCCTTTGGTGAAAAATTTGTTACGCAATGGATTTTTGATGTAGAAATTTTTAAAAGAATGAGTATCCATTTTGGATTAAAAGAAGCAAAAGCAATGCTTTGTGAGCAACCCTTAAAAAGATGGATTCATGCAGATGGTAGTAAATTATCAATGAAGGATTCTGTAAAAATAGTAGCGCAGTTAGGGCAAATTGCATGGGTTTACAGAAATAAAAAAAAATACGCAACAAGTAAAAAACATGTTACTAATAATGTAAACGTAGCCTAATCACTTAATTCCCCAAATCATGAAAATAGGTATAATAATTAATTTTCATAATAATGAAAAAGACATCGATCCCAATGTATTTATTAAACAATTTGTAAAAACATCACATTTACAATTTTGTTTAGTAAACAATGCTAGCAAGGATAATACCTTCGAGCTATTAAATGAGATTAAAAATAAGTGTTGTAATGTATCTGTAGTTAATGTAAAAAAATTTAAATCGGATATTTCTGCTATTAGGGCAGGAGCTAGATATATGTCAAGTCAGTTTGACTTAAATCATTTAGGTTATGTGTCTATTAATTTATTAAATATTAGCCATCATGGATTAAAAGGTTTGATTGAAGCCATTAGCGAAAATCAACAACAATTATTAAAATTTAATATCCAAGAATTAAATAATCGAAAAATAAAATTAAGCTTGTTTCAAAGCTTGTTTTCTATTGTGGATTATCTAAAAAAAATTAAGGTTGAAAACCAATTTATTAAAATTCAATATTTATGCACCTTTTAAAAGTATAATTATGAAAATATATCCAATTAAATTCAATCCAATATTAAAAGAAAAAATTTGGGGAGGAAACAAACTAGGGACTTTACTAGGTAAGAATACGACTAAAGATAATGTTGGTGAAAGTTGGGAAATTTCTGATGTAAACGGGAATGTTTCTGAAGTTAGTAATGGAGCTTATAAAGGTTCTAGTTTAAAGCAATTAATTGCAACATATCAAGCAGATTTATTAGGTGCAAATAACTTCGCGAATTTTGGATTTGATTTTCCGTTGTTAATTAAATTTTTAGATGCTAAAACAGATTTGTCTGTGCAGGTACATCCAGATAATAAAATGGCTAAAAAGCATCATAATAGCTTTGGTAAGACAGAGATGTGGTATATAATGGATAGTGATGAAAATGCAGATATTGTATTAGGATTAAAAGATAATTCAATAAATCCAGAAGTTTTAAACCATATTAATGCAGATAATGTAGATGCTATTTTTAACAGAGAGCAAGTTAAAAAAGGAGATAGCTTTTTTATACCAGCAGGAAAAATACATGCTATTGGAGCAGGTGTTTTAGCTGCCGAGATACAGCAAACCTCAGATATAACCTATCGTGTATATGATTGGGATAGAGTAGATGATAATGGTGATAAAAGAGAACTGCACACAAAGTTAGCAGAACAAGCGACCAAACAATTTGATACTAACGGTAAAGCAAACTATAGCATACAACCTAATACTAGGACTAATTTGGTTAATTGCGAATACTTTACAACTAACATCTTGGACATTACTAATCTTCAAGCAAAATCATATGATAACTTGGATTCTTTTGTGATATTTATGTGTGTAGAAGGTAAGGTAGCTATTACCATAGGTGCTGAACATGAAACTTTAAAAATGGGTGAGACAATATTAATTCCAGCAAAAACAAATGCGGTTGTCTTTAATTCAACTAATGCTAAATTATTAGAGATATATATTGATGATACGGTTGCTAAAAATATACAACAGGCATCTTAATTGTACTTTTTATAGCTAAACACAAAGCAATGATTATATTTGTGCGCATCAAATAATATTAAACATGAGCGTTTTACAAATGTTAAAAGAAAGAAGTAACTCAAGCTGCGAGTTGTGTGCTTCTAATGTAGATACCAGACAATATAATATTCCACCTTCATTAAACGAAACTGTTGATACTAGTTTAATGGTATGTGCTAACTGTTATGATCAAATCGAAAAAAACACAGAAATGGATGTAAACCATTGGAGGTGTTTAAACGATAGTATGTGGTCAGAGCACGTGGCTGTTCAGATTATGGCTTGGAGAATGTTACAAAGATTAAGAGGCGAAGGTTGGCCAAAAGATTTGCTAGACATGATGTACTTGGATGATGATAATTTAGCAATTGCTAGATTAACAGATGAGCATAAAGACGAAGCAGATAAAATTATCCATAGAGATTGTAATGGTGTTATTTTAGAAACTGGAGATAATGTTGTTTTAGTTAAAGATCTTAAAATTAAAGGCTCTAGTCAAGTGGCTAAACAAGGGACTGCAGTTAGAAATATTAGATTAGATCGTGAAAACGCTAACTATATTGAAGGTAAAGTAGGACCAACACTTACTGTTATTATTACAGAGTACGTTAAGAAATTATAATTTTAATGACAATATATAAAAAGGCTTCAATTAATAATTGAAGCCTTTTTAGTTACAATGCTTTTTGTTGCTGTTTGTAAAAGGCATCTGCTTGAAGTTGCATTAGATTACGTGCTTTTTTACGTTTGTATTGATACAGTTCATCTTCCTCTGATAAATCCGAGTAAATTTTATCATTTATTTTAAAGTCAGCTTTTGCAGATAGTTTTCTTTCTTGTACACGTTGCTCAACAACCGTTTTTATAGCTGTTTCTTGGTCTTCTAGTTTAAAATCATATTCTCCCTTGGGTGACAATAGTTTGGCTATTATAGGAGAGGTCTCAATAGCTAAAAATAATAGAAATATAAAAAATGATGGTAACCAAGGTAATGTGTTTAAGGCGTTAAGTCTAGCCATTAATCCATCAAAACCATCAATTATTGGTTGTGTGTTGCTGACTTGTAATTGGTAATCCAAGTTTAGTTGACTTAACTCTCCTTCAATGGTTGAAATTTTTGCTTTATTATCTGTTTTTAATTGCTGTAATTCTGCGAAAGCAGTATCATGTTTGTCGCGTTTTTCTTTATAGACTGGTCCTTTGCCAAGTTTGTTAGTGCCAGAGGTGCCTTCTGCTTCTGAGATATAGGTATTGTAAAGCGTGTTGACTTCAGCTTCTTTTGTGGTTATTTCATTTTGAAGAGTGGCTATGTTTTGTTTTAATTCAATTTCTTTAGGTGAAAATTGTAATGCAATGTCTTCTTGGTTTTGAAGTGTCATGGCATTTTTTTCTGTTAATAAAACTTGATTGATTTCTTTTTCAAAAATCTTAAGCTCTAAAGGTTTTGAGATGACTATAGCTATAATTAAAGCTAAAATTAATCTAGGCGTTGCTTGCAGTAATTGGTTTAAAAAATCGCCTCTTTTTTTAATGGTTGATACAATAAAGCGGTCTAAATTAAAAATTAAAAGGCCCCAAACTAATCCAAATCCAATAGAGATATAGGTGTTGTCAAAAACAGTGTAAAGTGCATAACTAGAAGCTATAAAAGCCATTACTGCTGTAAAAAATACGGTTGCGCCTATTCCTGCATATTTGTTTTGTTCGCCAATGGAAGCAGTTTTTAGAATATCTGTATCTGCTCCAGAACAGATAATAAAAAATTGTTTTAACATGATGTGATTGATTTTGATTGATGATACTTAGATAAGCTCAGGACTGATTATCTATTAGAACGCTAAATGTTTGATTTTGTTACAGTTTAAGCCAAAAAAAAGCTTCAAATTAATGAAGCTATTTTTATCTAAAAACATATGTTACTCGTTTACAACTTTACCATTAACCGTTTTAATTGGTTTTTCTGACAGATGTACAGTGGATACACCGTTATTTGTATGTGATGATATGTTTAATTCTGAATTATTTTTAACTAAATCTAAAGCCTTATCAGAGGTAATGGCTTCTCCATTATAATAAAATGAAGCGTCTTTTTTTGCCATACTAATAATGTGATCTGTAGTTTTCATTGGAGGTGGTGGAGGTGGAAGTGTTAAGTCATCATCCTTCCAAGTTTTTTTAAATTTAATAAAAACTTTACCGTCTTTATAAACTTTAGTTATTTTTTGACCAGGAATTACTTTGCTACCATCTGTTGGAATATTAGATAATTTATTCCCTTTTTTGTCGACTTCAATTCCTGATTTGTTATAATACTTAGTTTTGTTTTTTGTTGTTACAAAAAAATGAGCCTCATCATTAATGTTTATAAATCCTGTTTCAGTATCTGAATGTAAAGGAGTTGGTGGTGGAGGAGGGTTTTTATAAACTTTACCTTTTATGATTTTATTTTCTTTATCGTATTTTTTTATAACTCGTTCTTGTTTTTCTCTCTCCTCTGGTGTTGCATTTGGATTTACAGGTGGAGGTGGAGGAGGTGGTGGAATACTAGACGCGTCTCCTTTTTTAACTTTAGGTGATTCTGAGTAGTTCTCATCATTTTTGTCTACAACCTTAATAACAACAGGCTTAAATTTGTTGGATTTAGTTTTGATATCAAATAGTTGAATAATATCACCTTTTTTTGTTTTTAAAACATATTGTCTAGTTTCATTATTAGGCATGTTACCTTCGTTAAATAATGTTTTAATTCCAGGGATTTTTAACTTAAAGTTAGTTATATCTTCTTGGTTAGTTGTGCTTAAAATTAACTCTGCTATTCCTTTTTTTGATAAGTTAAGTGTACAACCATCACATGCTATTCCGTTAATTTTTAGCGTTGGGTTTTGATTAAGGTAATTGATTTTTAATTGTCCGATTTTGTCTAAATCATCTTCAATTTGTTTTGTTAAGGTGTTTTGCCTAGTATTTACTTCTTTTTCATCTTGAAAAAGCATAGCTGGAGTTAATTCTTTTTCAACTTCTTTCGTGCTACTAAAACTATAAAGTAATAGCGCTAATAATGGTAATAGCAATACGCTACGTATCCATTTTGTTCTTTTTGGTGTTTGTGTTTTCATAAGTGTAAAACGTTTTTTGATTGATGAATAATTGATAGCATTTGCTAATGCTAATTCTTGTTGATTAGACGAGAATTGTAATAAAATTGTTTGATAAGTTTTAGTGTCGACCCCTTGATTTATAACGTCTTGATCTGCTAAAAATTCATGATTAAGTTTTACTTCTTTTTTTAGCCAATATACTAATGGATTAAACCAAAACACAACTTGAAGTAGCTCTATAAATATGATGTCTAAACTATGTTTTTGTTTAGCGTGTGTTTGTTCGTGAAGTAAGACTTCGGGTGGAATTTGATTATTTTCAAACTTGTTTTTATTTAAAAAGATGAAATTAAAAAACGTATGCGGAACTTCTATTTGTTCCATTAAAACATTGATAAAAGACTTACTTTTAACTTTAGTATGTTTTCTGATTTTTGAAATTATTTGAAACAGATTAATGCAGAATCTAATAAAAAATAAACCTACTCCTAAAGCATAAATACTCCATAATATGATAAATAAGTAGTTTGTTTCTTCTACTATTTTAAAATTTGTGTCTAATGGTATTGTTGGTGATGTATCAAAAATTAATGATGAGTTATCAAAATTAGGTTGTACATATTTTACAAATGTTATAAAAGGTATGATAGCTGCTATTGCTACAGCAACCAATAGATAAACTCTTTTAAATTTATGCACACTTAATGGTTCTAAAGCTATTTTGTAAAACAATAGTAAAACCAAAAGGCAAACACTGGATTTTAATAGTAATAGTTCCATGATTACTTGTTTTTAATTTCGTTGTCAATTATTGCTCTTAACTCCTCTAATTCATTTTTACTTAAATCGGTTTCTTTTGTAAAAAACGACGCAAATTGTGAGCTGCTATTGTTAAAAAAGTTTTTAATCAAGCCATTTACATGCTTAGAAAAGTAATCTTTTTTCTTTACTAAAGGGAAGTATTGTCTAGAGTTTCCAAACGTTGTGTAATCTACAAAACCCTTGTCAGTCATACGTTTTAATAACGTTGCAACGGTTGTGTTTGCTGGTTTTGGTTCTGGATAGGCTTCTAGTAAATCTTTCATGAAAGCTTTTTCTAGTTTCCATAAATGACTCATTAATTCTTCTTCCGTTTTTGATAATTGCATGTCTACAAGTTTAGATTAACTTCTACAAATGTAGAATAAAAATTCGATTCTACAAATGTAGAGTTGTTTTTTTGTGTTTTTATTTATAAAAGAAAGTACAGTTTGTGTTTCATTTTGAGTAAGTTAGGGTTGAATGATCTTGCATATGTTGTCACTTACACTAGGTCATCCTGAACTAGTTTCAGGATCTCACCCCAAACGGAAATAACTATGTTATCACAAAAAAGGCACGCCTAAATAAAGACTTTTTATTAAGCTGTTTTTTATGACAAGTATAGATTAGTCACTACTTTCTAGAGCGTAAACTCTCTATAATAACCGTTGATAAGATTAAAATTCCACCAAAAAAAGTGTTCCAAGTAGGAATTTCGTTTAAAAAGAAAAAGGCAATTATAATACCGAATATTGGTTGCGTACTACCAATAATACTTGCTGTACTGACTTTAAAATGGTTTAAACTTTGAATAAATAAGGTGTGGCCAATTGCTGTAGTTACTAATGCTAGAATGATTACAAACGGAAACTGTGTGCTTATATTAGAAGTGTCGTATAAAAATAAGGCAGGTAATAAAATGATGCTAATTATTAATAATTGAAAAAACATTAGACTGCTACCATGGTAGGAGGTTACGTATTGTTTAAGTATTAAAATACGCATAGCATAACAGAAGGCAGACAATAGTCCAAACAGAATCCCTTTTACTGAGTCATTTTGAAAGTCTAATTCTGGAGAGAGAATGTAAATCCCTAAAAGTACCATAGCGCCTAATAAAAGGTGCATATAGTCAAATTTTGTTTTAGAAAATAAGGGTTCTAAAAAAGCTGTCATTATAGGAAATGTAAATAAAGCTAGCATACCAATTGCAACACTTGATAGTTGCAGCGCTATAAAGTAAGTAATCCAATGCGAAGCCATAAATAAGGCGCTTAACACAAATGCACCTAAGTCTCTTTTAGAGTTTATTTTTAGGGTAATGTTTTTGTATTTACAATAGCCTAATAGTAGAAACAAAGCTAAAAAACTACGCCACCAAATGGTTACAGGAGCAGGCATGCTTATATAGCGACCTAAACTACCTGATGTACTAATTAGTAGTGTGGCAAAGGTTAGTGCTAATACGTGCTTTAAATGTTGGTCTTTCACTTTGATTGGTTGTGTAAGCGGTAGTAATGGCATCCTTTATTTTGCTGCCATATATGGCAAAATAAAGATATAATGGATGACGCGACCACCTTTTGCCACTTTTAAAGCAAAAGGTGGTGACACCCTAATTTTACTTATGCATTTCAGTAAAATACTTATAGAAATACGGAATGGTTTCTATTCCTTTTAAGTAATTCCATACTCCAAAATGTTCGTTTGGACTGTGTATGGCGTCGCTATCTAAACCAAAGCCCATTAAAATGGTTTTACTTTTAAGTTCTTGCTCGAATAATGAGACGATTGGAATACTTCCTCCACTACGTTGTGGTATTGGTGTTTTTCCAAAGGTTTCTTGATAGGCTTTACTTGCTGCTTGATAACCGACACTATCTATTGGTGTTACGTAACCTTGTCCACCATGATGAGGTGTTACTTTTACTTTAACGCCTTTTGGTGCAATGCTTTCAAAATGTTTTTTGAATAAGTCTGTGATGTTTTCCCAATCTTGGTTTGGTACTAAACGCATCGATATTTTTGCAAATGCTTGACTTGCTATTACTGTTTTTGCGCCTTCGCCAGTATAACCACCCCAAATACCGTTAACGTCTAAGGTTGGTCTTATGCTGTTACGCTCGTTGGTGGTATAGCCTTCTTCTCCGTAAACAGCATCAATGTCTAAAGCTTCTTTGTATTTGTCTAATGAAAACGGAGCTTTTGCCATTTGTGCACGCTCGTCTAAAGATAATTCTTCTACGTTGTCATAAAATCCAGGAATGGTAATATGATTGTTGTCATCGTGTAATGATGCAATCATTTTAGTTAAAACGTTTATTGGATTTGCTACTGCACCACCATATAATCCTGAGTGTAAATCGCGATTTGGTCCTGTAACTTCTACCTCAACATAACTTAAACCACGTAATCCTGTTGTAATGGATGGTGTGTCTTGTGCGATCATACCAGTATCACTAATTAGGATCACATCGTTAGATAATTTGTCTTGGTTTTGTTTTACAAATTTAGCAAGGTTAACACTTCCAACTTCCTCTTCTCCTTCTATCATAAACTTGACGTTACAAGGTAAAGCGTTGTTTTTTGTCATAAACTCCAGTGCTTTGACGTGCATATACATTTGTCCTTTGTCGTCACAAGCACCACGTGCAAAAATAGCGCCTTCTGGATGTAAATCTGTTGTTTTAATCACAGGATCGAATGGTGGCGAAGTCCATAAATTTAATGGATCAGGTGGTTGTACATCGTAATGACCATAAACTAAAACGGTTGGTAAATCTTTATCAATTATTTTATGAGCATAAATAATTGGGTAGCCTTCTGTTTCGCAAATTTCTACAACATCACAACCAGCCTCTTTTAAGCTTTTTGCAACAGCATCGGCTGTGTTTATAGTGTCCTGTTTATAGGCAGAGTCTGCACTAATAGAGGGAATTTTAAGTAGTTCTATTAATTCGTCAAGAAAACGTTGTTTATTTTCTTGGACGTAAGATTTTATGTTTTTCATTGAAAAATATTATTGGATTTAGGTAAAAATACAAAAAGGATAATAATTTGTTTGAAGTTATTATGAATATTCAAACTATTGTTTATATTTGCAATCCGAAATTATCGGTATAAGTTGCAGGCGTGGTGGAATTGGTAGACACGCTAGACTTAGGATCTAGTGCCGCGAGGTGTGAGAGTTCGAGTCTCTCCGCCTGTACAGAGTAAAAAAGCTTCTCAATATTTGAGAAGCTTTTTTTGTTTTAATACGTCCCAAAATAGCGCTGTAAAAACCACAAGATATTCAAAGCCTATAATCCATAAATTTTCGGTGTTATCTGCATTGGCATATGCTAAATAGCTTATTATAATTATAAAACTCCAAATTAATGGATACTTGTAGTTTGTAAATATAGAAAGCAATAAAATGGAAGCAATGTACCAAGGGTGTACTGTTGTGCTTAGTAATAAGTATACTGTAAAAGCGATAAGCATACTTTTTATCAAGGTTATAAAATTTTGATTTTGTCTAGTTAATGCTATATACCAAATGGAGGTAAAAATTATTACAGGTAATATTTTACCAATTATTGCTATTTGATTGTAGCCTGTTATTAAATAACCAACCTCTCGAGCGATGTAATATATACTTGCATTAAACTCAAAGTCTCCAAACCATAACCCTACGGTTTTAGAGTAGTTGTTTACAAATTCCATTGAGAAAAATGGTGTAAATAATACTAATGTAGAGACACCAATAATTATATAGAAGTAAATTAGTTTTTTGAAATCAATTTTGGAATGGTTGTCTTTAACTCTAAACCATTTTACAAATAATGGTAAAAATAAAAGAGGAACTAATTTTGTTGAAATAGATAGCGCAAAAATTACCGCAGACCATTGCCATTTGTTTTTATGTAATAAGTATAAACTTAAGATTAAGAAGAATAACATAACACCTTCAAAGTGTAAATTTCCTGTTAGCTCTATAACTATAAAAGGATTTAGGATAAACCAGAATATTTTATATTGAGATAGTTCGAGTCTTTTTAAAAGTTTAGCCCCAAAATATAGGGTTCCTATATCTGCTGCTATTATTATAAGTCTTAAACCTATTACAGACCCTAGTATGTTTGATGAAGATATTAGATTTGCTATAGTAAATAGTAATTGATTTATGGGAGGATAGTTGGAGTAGTGGCTGGCGTTAAGCGCTTGCATGCCTACTACTAGTTGTTGTGCTTGACTTATTGGATACTCTCCTAATGCTATAAAACTTGCAGGTGTATGTAGGTAAGGATTAAAACCTTGTAATATCATGCGTCCATCCCAAATAAAACGGTAAAAATCTTGTGATAAATTAGGGATTGCTATTAAAAAGATTAATCTGCTAATGATTGCAATTGCAATTAAAAGCTTAAAATTGTTTTTATTGTTGTTTACTATTTTGATGAATAATCCAAATAATACAATATATATGGATATTAAATTGGTGTGATCTGTTCTGGCTAAATTATAAGCAAATACACCATACAAACAAAAGCTAGCTAGTATTAGCAGTAATGTTAGTTTGTTAGTTTTTAAAAATAATGTATTAAGCATGATGCGTCCTGCGTTAGCGGTTGAAATGGCATCCTTTTTTGCGATATTATAAAACTAGATTTTAAAGTTTAGCAAGGGTTTTGCTTTGTAAAACAGTTTTAAATGAATGTAAATTTGTATCGCAGAAAAGATATAATGAAAAACGCGACCCTTGTGGTAACGCCCAAAATATTATGCTTTAGAGGTTAGGGATTTAAAAAATACAAATCCAAATCCTATGGTTAACATTAAGTGAAATGGGAATAAACCAAAGTCACCACCTTTATCTCCAACCACAAAAGCACTGTACATACCAAACGCAAAGTATAACATCAATGCACCTTCAAAAATAACATTAATGGATATGTTTTTACGTAAATATTTATTGCCTTTCCAACTATCTTTAAGTGTGCTAATATTAAATTTTGGTGTGCGTACAAACTCACTACGTTTACCAACATGGCCTTCTAATACTGCAATAGAATTGTGTAATGAAAAGCCCATTGCTATTGAGAAAAACGTAAAAAATAGTGCAATGTATTTTAAAAAATCTTTAAATGTATTACCATGACTTTGCTTGTACATCACCCAGTAGCATACAAAAAAGATAATTGTGCTAACTACAAAAAAGCTCATGACGTAAAAGTATGGTCTTAAGTGTGCATATTCGTTTTTAATGTACAACATCGGGATGCTTAAAATACCAACTATTAGTACGTTTAAAAACATAGTACTATTTAATAAGTGTAATAACCCGTGAAGTTTAGTTTTAGCAGAAATATTTTTGCTTGTAATGACACGTCCAAACATTTTTTGGAAGTTTTCTGCACCACCTTTATTCCATCTAAATTGTTGTGATCTTGCTGCACTAATTACCACAGGAAGTTCTGCCGGAGTTTCAACGTCTTCTAAATACTTAAATTTCCAGTTTTTAAGTTGCGCTCTGTAACTTAAATCTAAATCTTCTGTTAAGGTGTCACCTTCCCAGTTTCCTGCGTCTAAAATACAGTCTTTACGCCAAACACCAGCTGTACCATTAAAGTTAATAAAATGTCCTTTGCTACTACGTCCAACTTGCTCTAAAGTAAAATGTGCGTCTAAAGCAAAAGCTTGTATTTTTGTTAATGTAGAATAGTCTCTGTTAATGTGTCCCCAACGAGTTTGTACCACACCAATTTCTGGGTCCTTAAAAAACGGAATAGTTTTTTTAAGCCAATTTGGTTTTGGTAAAAAATCGGCATCAAAAATAGCAATGTATTCTCCTTTTGCTATTTCTAAACCTTCTTTTAAAGCACCTGCTTTAAAACCTTGTCTGTTGGTTCTAGTAATATGTGTAATATCTAACCCTTTTGTTTTAAGTTGGTCAACGTGTGCTTTGGTTGTAGCAACGGTCTCATCTGTAGAGTCGTCTAAAACTTGGATTTCTAATTTATCTTTTGGATAGTCCATTAAGGCTATGTTGTCCAATAGACGATCCATAACGTACAACTCGTTAAAAACAGGAAGTTGAATAGTTACAAACGGAATTTCTTCTGAATTATTAAAGTTAAATTTTGGTCCGTTTTCTTCTTTCTTTTTTGATGCTAAGTAATTAAACAAAAGGTTTAATTGTGCCAAAGCATACATGAAAATAAGTACTAGCGCAATGCTATAAATAATAATGGTAATGGTTTCGAGAATCACTTTTTAAAACTGTATTTGAAAATCCACGTTAGTATTTTAACGCCTGCAAATATACTACCTTTTATTGTTCCTGAAACTTTTGAGACACCAATTCTATTTCTGTAGTTTACAGGGACTTCTATATAGCTTAGTTTTTGCTTTAATACTTTTAGTTGCATTTCTACCGTCCAACCATAGGTTTTGTCTACCATGTTTAAAGCTAGAAGCTTATCATATTTAATAGCTCTAAATGGTCCTAAGTCTGAAAATTTAGCACCAAAAAAAAGTGACATTAAGGTTGTTGCTAACCAATTACCAAACACTTGTTGTGGCATCATACTGCCTTCTTCTCTTAATTTTTTGACACGTGCACCAATAACAAAGTCCATATTTTGATCTATAATTGGCGCAACAATTTTGGTTAATTCTTCCGGATAGTCACTATAATCTCCATCTAAAAACACCACAATATCAGGTTTACTATCTTGTTTAGCGATATAATCCATACCTTTTAAGCAAGCATAACCGTAGCCTTTATTGTTTTCTTGTAAAACAGTTGCTCCTGCGTTTTTGGCATTAGCTTCTGTTAAGTCTGTCGAGTTGTTGCTAACCACAATCACCTCGTCCACTATAGAAGGTATGTCTTTAATAACTTGAGCAATCGAGTCTTGCTCATTGTAGGCAGGAATGATGACTTTTATTTTGGTCATTTAAGGTCGCTTAATTTGTTTTCTCTTTTAAAGGACTTTAAATCGGTCCATTCTTTTATTTTTTGTCCTGCTTTAAATTTTACTGCAGATATCAAAGCTTCGTTTTTATACATAAGACAATACCCATTTTTTTGATTGTCTTTAAGTTGACATTTATGATTTATTTTTTCGTTGTCATCATAAAACAACCACCATTTTACCTTTTTATCGGTTATAAAATGACCTTCCTTTTCTTTTTTACCGCTTTCGCGGAAATACTGCCAATAGCCAGTTTTGAGGTTTTGGTTAAAGCTTCCAAATTTAGAAATTACTGAGTTGCTATGATAGAATTTCCAGAATTTATTTTTTAAATCGTTTAAATAATGCCCTTCACTTTTAGTTTTTGAATTATCAAAATAGGTTTTCCAGTAGCCCGTTTTTAGCCCATTTATATAACGACCTTGACTTTTTAAGTAGCTGTTTTTGTGGTATGTTTTCCAGTAACCATTGGCTTTACCTTTAAGATAATTACCTGCTTTTTGTAAAGTGTTATTATTATGATAGTAGCTCCAATACTTTTCTTTTAAGCCTTTAACATAATTACCTTTAGCTTTGATTGTTTTATTGTCATGGTACTCTATCCAATAGCCTGTTTTAAGGTTGTTGCTATAGTTTCCTTTTTCTTTAATGCTTCCGTTTGGGTAGTAATACACCCAAAAATCTATTTTTTGATTATTACTAGTCCAACCTTTATACAATAGGCTTCCGTTGTCGTAAAAGGCTTTCACGTAAGTTTTTTCCGCGTAAGCGTTATAACCTAAAACAATAAAAAAATATAAAACAAAGGTTTTCATTTTTTATTTTTTGTTTACAAAGTCCATCAAGTCAACATCATTACCTAATAATACTTCTGTTGGGTTTATACGTCCATCCATAGTATCGTTTTCTAATTTTAAAACACCTCTTGGACAAACAGCGCTACAAACACCACATCCAACACAGCTAGAACGTACTATGTTTTCTCCTTTTTGGGCATAGGCACGAACATCAATTCCCATTTCGCAACTGTTTGAGCAATTACCACATGAGATGCATTGTCCTCCATTGGTCGTGATTCTAAATTTTGAAAATAAACGTTGTTGAAATCCTAATATAGCTGCCATAGGACATCCAAATCTACACCAAGATCTGCTACCTAAAATTGGGTAAAAACCTGTTCCGATAACTCCTGAAAATATGGAGCCTATGTAGATTCCATAGGTAGATCTTAAAGCACTACCTTTTACAAAAAATAAATGATCGGTTGTAGCTGTAAAGTGCATAATTAGTAATAAAGCAATTACAACAGCATAACCAATTGCACCAGCTTTTGCATCTTTACCAAGCTCTTTGCCTCTAAAATACATGACACCTGCAAATATGATGGTTAAAAATACGATTACAGATATGATAAAAACATCACGTGTTAACCAAAAATTGTTACTGTCTTTGCCTAAATAGCTATAGACCATTGCTGTTGTCATTACTACAGAAAATACTAAAACGGTATGTATTAACCATCGCTCTAGCTTCCAAGCAGAAAGTTTTTTTGAAGATAAATGTCTAAAACTATCTCCTGCAGTTTCAGCTAGACCACCACAACCACAAACCCATGAGCAATACCAACGTTTTCCGTATTTGTATGTTAAAATAGGTGTGATAATAAAGGTAGAAGCTATCCCAAAAATGATTAAAGCTAATCCTAAATTACCATTAGATAAAAAGCCTTTTACAGACCACTCATCAAAAATGTAATAGTTTAATGGCCAAATGCTTTTAAGGTCATAATATGGTAAATCATTATTCATGACGTACATGAATTCTGGGATTAAAAAAGCAAAACCTAACTGAAAAAACATAACCGAAACGGTTCTGATTTGTTGATAGCGATTGTGTCTATATTTTAAGATGTATTTGTAACCAAATGCTAAAATGGCGATGGTATATAATGTGCCATAAACAAACCATTGACTAGCATTTCTACCACTTAATAAATTGCTTAAAGGGTCGAATAATCCAATTAAACCAGTGTTTGGAGCACCATCTTTAACTAAACCCAAATATTTAGGAAAAAAGTATAACACAATATAAAAACTGGTTAGTATAATACCTAAAGCCCAACCCCAAAATCCTCTGGATGAAATGGATTTATACCAAACTCCGTCATTTTTTATACCCTCTAATTTGGTTAAATACGCTTCTCTAGAATATATAATAATACCAATTGTAATCAATCCTAATGCTAGCGTTAAAAATAATGCTGTATTTGGTAGATTAACGTTAAATAAGGCTAATGTTAAAATTAATAGTCCAACAAGACCAATACCTAAAGCAAATTTTTGTTTTGTTGATATATGAAACGCATCTGGTGATGCTAATGACATACTGTGATTTAGTTTATTACTCATATTTGGATGCTGTTATACTGTTTGTAGTTGCTTGTTGTATGCCTTTAGGATATCCTGTTCAAAATGTTTGTAAAATTCTGGGTCAAAATTGGCCTCTTTTAAATTATTTATTACGTAATCTACATCACGTTGTTCGGTTAACCATTTGTCAAAAGTTTCGTGTCGCATTCGGATACCAAAAGTATTAATGCCTAAAAAAGTCTTGGTGTCGTTGTTGTAAGCTACGGTTATACATTTGGTGTCGTCCTCATGTTTCCAATGGAAATGTTTTTCGTGCTCAGGACGTCCACGTTCTCCAAACACCCAACCGTAAGTTTGGTATTCGATATCTAAAAATTTTGCGCTATTAAACCAATGACCAGGTTTGTATTGTAGTCTATTACCACAAATGGTTTGTGCTAAAGTTTCTCCCATCATACGTCCTGTGTACCAAACCGCTTCTATTGGACGTCTGTTGCCAATAGCTTCGTGTTGCTCAGCGCAATCTCCAATTGCATACACATCGTTTATGTTAGTTTCTAAATAACGGTTAACAAGTACACCTTTGTTTGTTTTAATTTTAGAGTCTTTTAAAAATGAAATATTTGGAGATACTCCTGCAGTCAGTCCAACTAGGTTGCAAGCTATTTCTTCTCCGGTTTCTTCAATAATTATTGATTTAACATGTCCATTGTCATCAGATTTAATTTCTTTTAAATTGGTATTTAACCTTAAATCAATGTGATGGTTTTTTATGTGTCTGTTAATCATTTGACTTTCGCCTTCAGGTAAAACACCATTCCAAAAACTAGTCTCTCTAACTAAAAAAGTGACTGGTATATCTCTTGAATTTAGCATTTCTGCCATTTCAATACCAATTAATCCTCCACCAACAATTACAGCATGTTTACACACTTTATTGTCTGGTGCAGTTTGCTGCATGTTATCTAAATCTTGTTTGCTGTATAAGCCTTGAACACCTTTTAGGTCTTGTCCTGGCCAACCAAATTTATTAGGTTTACTTCCGGTAGCAATTACTAATTTGTCGTAAGTCATTGTATCACCTTCAGCAAAGTGGAGTGTTTTATTATCAGTATCTATAGTATTAACGAAGCCTTTTTTTAAGTTGATGCGGTTTTTCTCCCAAAACCAATTCTCATAAGGTTGTGTGTGCTCAAACTTCATGTGTCCCATGTACACATACATTAAGGCTGTACGAGAAAAAAAATAATCCGTTTCGGCTGAAACGATAGTGATTTTTTTGTCCGATAATTTTCTAACGTGTCTTGCTAGAGTAACTCCAGAAATCCCATTTCCTATAATGACGATGTGTTCCATAAAAATTTAATTAGTTAGATAGTCTGTCGTTTTTAAAGTTAAAAACTTAATTGGATTTTTAGTTTAGAATCTTTTTAAATAACCTCTTTTGTGTAAGGTTATAATTAATAGTAAGACGAGATTTTTTTTTATTTTTTTTGAAAGTTTTTGTTAAATGTTAAGACTTAATCAATGTTACAAATATTTAAAACCCAACCTAATGATGAAAAATAGCCTAATAATAGTGCTTGTTTTCAGCGGATTATTTTCCGCGAAAGCGCAAACCCTTAACGATTTTTTTACACAAACCGATGCCTTTTTGAAAGCTTACGTGTCTAAAGGTAAAGTAGATTATAAAGCAGTAAAGGAAAACGCGGAAACTTTAACCTCAATATTAACAATTGCTAATCAAGTGTCTGTATCAAAAACAGAAGCTAAAAACTACCAAGCTTTTTGGATTAATGCTTACAACTTATCTGTTATTAAAGGGATTGTTGATAATTATCCAATAGCTTCACCATTAGATAAAGCTGGATTTTTTGATAAAATAACGTACAGTTTAGCAGGTCAGAAAGTGACATTAAACACCATTGAAAACGAATTATTGAGAGGGAATTTTAAAGATGCAAGATTTCATTTTGTGCTTGTTTGTGGTGCTATAGGTTGTCCGCCTTTAATTGCTAATGCTTATTTGCCAAAAACATTGGAAGCGCAATTAGAACAACAAACAAAATTAGCGTTAAATGGTGATTATTTTGTGAAGGTAAACGACAAAAAGAAAACAGTTGAAGCTTCTGAAATCATGAAATGGTACAACGAAGATTTTGTACAAAACGGTATGACCGAAATTGAATTTATAAACAAATACAGAACTAATATAATACCTGAAAATTATAAGTTAAAGTACTTTTCTTATAACTGGAACCTTAACAAACAATAAAAAAAATATAACGCTTTCGCGGAAAGCAAAACAAAAAAAAGCATGAAAAAACTAACTTTACTACTATTAGCTATTGCAACTTCAATCACTGGATTTTCTCAAGAAGATGAAGCCTCAGGAAGTAACATTCAAACCTACACACCTTCAAAATTATTAAGCCAAGGACAATGGGATATTAAGTTTTTTAATAACCTTTATACACAAACAGAAAGTACGTTTACATCTGGTACGGAAGCTAGAGAAACTTATTTTACTTCAACCGTAGATGTGTTTACAGGTATTAGTGCTAATAACCGCTTTAATGTTGGTTTATTATTAGAATTTAGGTCTAATGTTATTGGAGATCGTGATGCTTTAGATGTGTTTAAATTTGATGGCGAATCTAATACTGCACGTTCTGGTTTTACATCTTTTGCGCCTGCAGTTAAATTTAATCCTATAAAAAGTGTTAGTAATTTTACTATCCAGACAGCGTTTCATATTCCTTTAGTTGATAACGAAAGTGAAAACGGAGTGTTTTTAGATCAAAAAGGGTTTACGTTTCAAAATCGTTTTTTTTATGATTATAATTTTAACTCTAAATGGCAATTATTTACAGAGCTTAATACAGAATATCACTTTGGTAAAAAAGAAGAAAGCTTTGCTAATAACAGTTTAAGCTTAACACCAGGTTTGTTTTTAAGTTATTTTCCGAGTTCTAAATTTACCGTTTTAGGATTAGTACAACACTCACAACGTATTGATACAGGTAATGATTTTGAACAAGATTTTACTGCAGTTGGAGGTGGTGCAAAATATCAAATTAGTGATGTGTTAAATATTGAAACCTTGTACTCTAAATTTGTTAGAGGAAACAATACTGGTTTAGGACAGTCTTTTAATATTGGTTTAAGAGCCTTATTTTAATAAGTAGCATTAATTTAATAGTTAATAAATCCTGCTGAAAAGCGGGATTTATTTATATTTAGTAAAAAAACATGATGCGTCTCATTCAAATTTTACTTATTGCAATATTACTTCAATCTTGTACAGCTCAAGACAAAAAAATAAATGGCGTAAGTTATGTGGCTCATAGGGATAGTATTACTCAAAAAAATATAGATCCACTTCTAAATATCAATGCTAATTATGCAGCTATCATGCCTTTTGCTATGGTTAAAGACTTAGCACATCCTGAGGTTAATTATGATGCAGAAAGACAATGGTTTGGTGAAACTATTACAGGAGGTAAGCAATATATTAATACGTTAAAAAAGAACAATATTAATGCGATGCTTAAACCACAACTTTGGGTTTGGAAAGGTGAGTTTACTGGATTATTAGAAATGAAAACCGAAGCGGATTGGCTAACTTTTGAAAAAACGTATTCAAAATTTATTTTAGCTTTTGCCCAAGTAGCCGAAGACACCAATACTGAGATTTTTTGCATTGGGACAGAATTAGAAAAATTTGTTGCTGCTAGACCAGAGTATTGGTTTAAACTAATTAATGATATTCGTAAAATTTATAAAGGTAAATTAACCTATGCTGCTAATTGGAACGAATTTGAAAAAACACCTTTTTGGGAACAATTAGATTATATTGGTATTGATGCCTATTTTCCGGTTAGTGATAGTAAAACACCTACTGTAGAAGAGTGTTTAAAAGGTTGGATAAAACACAAGGCAACCATTAAACAATTTGCAGATAAATATAACAAACCTGTTTTGTTTACCGAGTTTGGTTACCGTAGCATAGATTATGCAGCTAAAGCACCATGGACAGTAGATAGAATTGAAGAAAATGTAAACCTAGAAGCACAGGTTAATACCACAAAAGCCCTATTTGAAGCTTTCTGGAAAGAAGATTGGTTTGCTGGAGGTTTTGTCTGGAAATGGTTTATTAATCATGATAAAGTTGGAGGTATTGATAATAACCGATTTACACCACAAAACAAACCTGCAGAAACGCTTATTAAAGAGCATTATAAAGTAAACTAGATGAAGTATTTATTATTTGTTTTAACCTTTTTAGGAGTTAGCATTTCACACTCACAAAACATTACTGATTTAAAAGTTCAAGGCAATAAAAAGCTAAAATCTAGTTTTGTAAAAAAAGTAGCTAATGCTAAAGCAGGTGCAGTATTAGATAGTATCCAATTAGATGAAGATATTAAGTTATTAAAACGATTACCTTCTGTTTCTCATGCGTATTATCAAGTGTTTCCTTCAGAAAATGGAGATTACAATGTGTTTTATAACATCGAAGAAAATTTTACCATTATACCTTCCTTTAATGTATATACCTCAAATGATGGCGAGTTTGCTTATAGACTTGGTGTTTATGAGTTTAACCTTTTAGGACAAAATATGATTTTTGGTGGATTTTATCAAAAAGATATATTTAGCTCATATGGTATAAATTTTAGAGCACCTTATTTGTTTAGTCGTCAGTTTGGTTTGGCAATTAATCATCAAGATTTACAAACTTTAGAGCCTGTTTTTTTTGATAATACAACTTCAGATTATAGATACAGAAACAAATCTTTTGAAGTTTTAGGATTGTATCAGCCTAACTTTAATAACCGTTTTGAGTTTGGTTTTAATTCTTTTTCAGAAGAATATGAATATCAGTCAGGAGCAACAAATCCTGATGTTCCTCAAGCATTAAGTGTTAATAAATTATTGTATAAAGCCATATACGAGTACAATAATCTAGATTACAATTACCAATACGTTTCGGGCTTTAAAAGTCAATTAAATGTGCAATATGTAACGTCTACTAGTGATGATTTACCCGAATTTTTAATTGGATGGAATGATTTTAATTATTACAAAAGAGTAGGGCAAAGAGGGAATTGGGCAACACGTGTTAGGTTAGGATTGTCTAGTAATGACGAAACCCCTTTTGCACCATTTTCAGTAGATAATAATTTAAATATAAGAGGTGTTGGTAATACCATTGATAGAGGTACAGGAGCAGTTGTTTTAAATACGGAATATAGACATACATTATATGAAAAAGGTTGGTTTGCACTGCAAGGTAATGCGTTTGTAGATGCAGGAAGCTGGCGAAATCCTGGTGGAGATTTAGGAGATTTTGGTGATGCTGATAACTTACGAGTATTTCCAGGTGTAGGCTTGCGTTTTATCCACAAATCTATATTTAATGCTATTTTTAGAATAGATTATGGTTACGGAATTTCAGAAAAGGATGGTCAAGGATTAGTCTTTGGTATAGGACAGTATTTTTAAGAAATATGTTTTTTGTAGTACTGGTGTAGTACTTCAGCAGATGCACCAAACCATTTTTTTATATAAATGACTAAATAATGGTATTGTAGTGTCCAAACGCCATGTTTTTGATATAACCTAGCTGAGGTTTTAAGCTTATGATTAATCACAACAAATTCTTTACGTTTATATAGTTCGTTAATTAAAATATTGTCTTCGTAGATAATATAGTTTTCATCATAACCACCAATATCATTAAATAACGCTTTGGTTATAAACTGACTTTGATCACCACCACGACTTGCTCGCCAAGAAAACTGAGTTAACCAACTAGTAAAACGTAGCCACCAATGGTTGCTATCAAATTGTAATCTAAAACAACCTGCATTATTACCTTTTTTAATTTCATCTAAAATTAACTGGTCATATCTGTTAGGTGGAAAAGAATCTGCATGTAAAAAATAAAGGATATCTCCTTTTGAAGCTTTGGCACCAAGATTCATTTGTTTAGCACGACCTTTTTCAGAATGTAAAACTTTAATATTTAAACCTAATCCTTGGATAATTGAAACGGTATTGTCTGCACTTCCACCATCCACAACAATAATCTCTTGAATAGTATTTAAGGATGCATTATCAATTAAATGATACAATACCTCTGTTATATGCTTCGCTTCGTTTAAAACCGGAATAATAATACTTATCATGCTGTATTTACGTAAGTTTTATTAGGTTGGTTTTAGTCATTTAAGTCCCAGTTGTAATCTTTGTAGCTAATTTTAGCTTTCGCTGAAATAGTTACTTCTGTATACTTGTTTAAAAAATCAATTAAACTTCCGTTTTGCTCAAAATCTTTACTAAACCATCTAAATATTTTAGATAATTTTAATGTGTTTTTAGAGATTTCATTTCTGTTTGTATCACTTAAAAACTCTTGAGTAGCCAAGGTTAATTGTTGTTCTAAATTATCTGCTGTAAATGCAGAGTTTTGTAATTTAGGACAAGAGTAAGAGGCGCAAACAATAGCAAAATGTATGCGTGGTTCGTCCATTTTACGTAGTATTTTATGCTCTATATCTTCAAGATTATACCATTTGTCACCAAATTGCCATAAGCGATGTTCCCAAGGGTTTTTAATGTCTTTTATGCTTTTTACAGGATAATTTTTTATAATTAAATCTATTGTTAATGCGTTGTATGCATTAATCCAAAAGGCTAGTTTTTCTTCTTTTGACCAATCTTCTATTGTTTCAGCGTGTGTTAAAGCATCGATGTAAATAGCAAGAGTAGTTTTATCTTCTCTAAACTTTTTGTAGTCTACGTTTCCTGAGATAGAAACATGCTTTTGTAAAAGCTTATTCCATCTTTGGTGACTAAAATTTTCTGTTTTTGTTCCCTTAGGAGGCAAAGGTGGCAGAGGTGTTTTTTCTGTAAGTTTTATAGTTTCGGTATGAGAAGAAAGTGTGTCCTTTTTTACAGTATTGACTATATCTTT
Source organism: Olleya marilimosa CAM030 (assembly GCF_000518485.1). Taxonomy (GTDB): domain Bacteria; phylum Bacteroidota; class Bacteroidia; order Flavobacteriales; family Flavobacteriaceae; genus Olleya; species Olleya marilimosa. The sequence goes on from NZ_JADR01000007.1 coordinate 157,931, forward strand.
TTTACTTTCAGCTTCAGCTTCAGCTATAGCTTCTTTTTTAAAGTTGTTAGTTGCTGTTTGGGTATTTTGTACAGTTTGTTTTGTGCTTTTACAAGCGCAAAACAAGACTAATAATGCTAAAGCTAAAAGTTGTTTCATTTTTTTAAAGGATATAATTCTTGACTTATAAAATCTTTTGGAAAGTGCTCATCTCCTTCAAAACCTAACTCGATATCACGACCATCATGTGGTATATAATTGGTTTTAAAAATATAATCCCAAATACTTAGGGTTATCCCAAAGTTAACGCCAAATTTTGTGTGCTCTGGCAAGTGTTTTACATGATGCCAAATGTGCATTTTTGGATTGTTAAATACATATTTTAAAACACCATAATCCCAGCCTAAATTGGCATGATTTAAGTGTCCAACAGTGATTGCAAAAAAGTGGACAATAGCAACGTGTTTTGCATCAAAACCACCAATTATGGCAATAGGTATGTATAGCATGGATTTGTATAAAACCGGTTCCATCCAATGGTAGCGTAAATGGGCTGCAAATCCCATTTCTTTAACACTGTGATGTACTTTGTGGAAGTTCCATAAAAACTCAAAACGATGTAATAAATTATGAGTTATCCATTGTGTGAAATCTGAAATTATAAAGAAAATAAACAAACCTAACCATAATGGTAAATTGTCTACATCAAACAGTTGAAAACTTGAAATAGATAAACCAACAACGCCTAAAATATCATCAAAAAAACTTGCAGCAGTATTAGATAAAGCTATTAATACAATAAGATTTAGTAAAAAGAAATTAAAAAACATGTAAAACGTATCCAACCAAAAATCTTTACGAAAAATAGATTGCTTTTTACGCCAAGGAAACACAATTTCTAAACCCCAAACAACTAATGATATTATGATTAATCCATAAAAATAGTTGTCCCAATTATTTGGGAAAATAATTTGGTGTTTTAGGTAATTCCAATAGCCAAAATAGGCGTTTTTTATAATGTCTAGATACTTTTCCATAGCTGACTAAATTAGTCATTTACTTGTTTTTTAGTTGTAACAAAGGTTACTTAACAGCATCCACCACCATCATAGTGATACGTAGATTTACTAATAAATATGTCATCCCGACCTAAAGCAGCTAAATCTCCTGCTGTTTTATCGCAAATAGCTATAGGTTGATTTTTAAGTAAAATATGCCCTTTTTTATCATCAAAAAAATCTTGATCACCATAGTATATTGCAGCTTTACCTGTAAAAACACATGGTCCATCTGCTGGCATTGGATCTTTAATGGCTGCTATTTCTATAGATTCTATATAGATTAATTCATCTGTAGGATAATTTTTAGGGTCTAAAATACGATAAGGTTTTCTGGCTCTAATTTCTATTGTACCAAAACCTGCGTCAGTTAATGCTTTTACATAGTCGGCAATTGGTAAACTTCCGCTTAAGCATAAAGCTCTTAATCTATCATCGTTACGTAATGTGTCATTCATTTCCTGCTCGCAAGTAGGATCGCTCATAACAAGTTTGCCATGTGGTTTTAAAACGCGATACATTTCGGCAATAGCCTTTTTTAAATCCTCTGCCTTAAAGATATTAAATAAACAATTTTGTGCTGCTACATCAATTGAGTTATCTGCTACGTTAAGATTTAAAGCATCTCCTTTTACAAGATCTACAAACTCACTTTTAAACCAATCGTTTTGTGCTTCAGCTTCAATAAAATTTTTACGTGATGCTTCTAGCATTTCATCTACCACATCAACACCAATAACACCACCTTTTTGACGATTAAAATAAGCGAATTGTAATAATTCCATACCACCACCAACACCAACATATAACATTTTTGGATTGTTAGTTAAATCTCTAGCATTTACAGTGCTACCACAACCGTAGTTCATTTCCTGCATGATTTTAGGAATCTTAAGACCTGGTAATTCCCATATAGGATTAGTGGTGCAGCATAAGCCAACATCTGGTGTTAAAGCAGCTTCTTTATATAAGTTGTTTGTAGCGTCTAAATAGCTCATTTTTTTAGTTTTAAGTTTGTGTTTATAATTTAAACCTGATTTATTTAATATTAAAGTGTTTCTATCAACGCTTTAAATAATGTAATCATATTAGGTTCTGCTTGATTAGCCATAGCTATAATCTCACCAATATCTACAGGTTTTAGATTATTTGGGTCGCATTCATCTGTTAAAACTGACACTGCAGCCACTTTTAAATTTAAATGATTAGCAACAATAACTTCAGGTACAGTACTCATCCCAACTGCATCTGCTCCAATAATTTTAAGCATGCGGTATTCTGCTCTAGTTTCTAGTTGCGGTCCGACAACACTAGCATAGACACCTTCGTGTAATTTTATATTATTAGCTTTTGCTATAGCTTTAATTTTTGCATTAATGTCTAAATCATAAGGTGCACTCATATCTGCAAAACGCTCGCCAAGCTCAGCAACTCCTTTAAAAGCTAGAGGTGAACTTCCTTGTAGATTAATATGATCGTCAATAAGCATTAATTCACCTTTCTTAAAGTCTAAATTAATAGCTCCAGAAGCATTAGATACCAATAATGTTTTGATACCCAATTTTTCCATAATTCTAACTGGGTACGTAACATCTTGCAAGCTATAACCTTCATAAACATGAAAACGACCTTGCATTACAATTACTTTTTTTCCAGCTAAGATTCCGTAAATTAATTTTCCTTTATGAAACTCGACAGTAGCAGTTGGGAAATTAGGAATGTGATTATAACTCACCTCTTGAATAACTTCAAGTTCATCCGTTAATTTTCCTAATCCAGTTCCTAGAATAATACCAACTTCTGGTTGATCAAATCCTTTTTCTTTTAGGTATTCTACGGTTTTATTTATTTGCTTTATCATGTTCAATTAAGGCTTTTAAGGTTTGGTTGTTGGACATATCTTCGTATGTGTCAACATCATTTAATGGTTCTAACAAAAATACGTTTTCCTTAACTAAATCTTTCATGGTGTCTTCAAAAACTGTTTCGGTTCCCCAAGATTTATTTTCAAAAACAGCAGGATGCAATTGTTTCATTCCTAAAAGATAATAGCCACCATCTATAGCAGGTCCAATTACAGCATCATTATTATCTAAAGCATCAAAAGCTTGATTAATATGTTCGGGTTTTAGATCATATAAATCGCTACCAACAATAATTATTTTAGTGTAGCCAGTATCAAAACCAGTTTTAAAGGCATTAGACATTCTTATGCCTAAGTGGTCTCCAACTTGTTGATGTTTTTGATATATGTCAGGATTCCAAAGGTCGTTTTCTCTAATTTTAACCGAGTAATATACTGCCTTGTCACAGTCTATTTGTTGTAAAACGCTTTCAGTATGTTCTAATAATTTTTTATAAATCGCTAAAGCGGAAATATTGCCAATAGTATTAGCTAATCGTGTTTTTACTTTTCCTAATTCAGGGTTTCTGGTAAAGGTTATTACTAGATTTTTATACATGAATTTTTATTTTTTTGAAGAAGTTGTTTCAAATACTTTTATACCTTTAGTTAACCATTTGCTCCAAGCTTCATTAAAAGTATGTATTTGTTCTGTTTCATTGTCTTCGGAATCTACTACAGTAAAATCATTGTTTTTCCACTCGAAAATACCACCATAAAGATTAAAGACATTAGTGTAGCCTTCGTCTTTTAGTTTTTTAGCAATGTTTTCCGATCGTATTCCAATTGAGCAATAGACTACTATTTTTTGGTCTTTATTAGTGTATTTTTCTGTAACTTTTTTAATGTCAAAAAAATCGTAACCTACTAAAGTTGCATTTTTAATGTGACTGACTTCAAACTCTTTAGGTTCTCTTGCATCTAGGATAATAGCGTCGGTTTTTGGCATTGCTAATTCCTGCACAGTTATATAAGGAACACTATTTTTATTGTGTTTTTTAAGTAATTCATCTAGTGTGTCTTGTGCTATGCTTTGTGCAGCAAAAAGACTTATAAATAAAAATAATACTGTTTTCATAATGTTATAAATTAATTCCGAAACCTTGTAATCCACTTTCAATAGCTGGTAAAATCTCGGTATTATCCCAAATGCCAGTCACTATTGTTCTTGCGTATTCTTCTGGTAATAAACCGTTTTTCATTAAACTATTAGTTAGCTTGTAATTATAGTCGAGCGTATGATGCGTAAATTTCATTTCACCATTAATGTCTTCCAAAATGGCATACCAAACTTGTGGTGATCCATCATTAGCAGGCATACCGATTACACCTGGATTTAGCCATAATTTGTTGTCTTGCTCATGACTAAAAGGTAATCCACAATGTCCAGCAACAATAACATCACTTTTGGTTGCGTCTATTGTTTTGGCCTTAATATTCCAGTCTGTAGATTTAAATACAAATTCTGATACATTAAAGTAATCACCATGGACAACGGTTACTTTTTTATTAGCATAATTAAAAGTGATATGATCCGGAAACGTTGCTAAATACGCTATCGAGTTTTTGCTTAGTTTGCTTTGTGCATAAGGATACCAAAGTTTAGAAAACCCATCACATCGTGAGCCTTCTGTAAAATCGCATCCACAATCTGCTTCACCTTCTATAAGTTGTATTTCTACATTTCCTAAAATACTTTTAGCATTCCAAATTTTTAAAAGCTGAACCGTTTCTTCTGGTTGTGCGCAATAGCCAACAACGTCTCCTGTGCAAATACAATTTTCTGGAGCTATATGTTGTTGTTCAGCTACAGCTTTAAGTGCTTCTAAGGCTTGAAGATTACTGTAAACGCCTCCAAAAAGTAAGACTTTACCAGTTAATGTGCCTATGTTATTTATTGTTTTATCCATCTAGGAACGAAATATAAAAGGTTACAACTAAAAATACCCCAAACATTTACCCAAAGTAAATCGGCATAACGACCCTTTGTAAAAATTAAAGCTTCTGGGAAAACTTTGAAGACTAATAAAAACCCAAAAAGGATACCACAACCAATACTTAAATAAAAGCTTATTTTTGGCACTTTATAATTCCAGAACACAAATATTGGTGTTAAACCAATGACCATAGTTCCGGATATTGTGGTGGCAGAGAGGATTTCGGCATTAAAAAATATAGGAATTGTACCAAGTACAGCAATGGCTACCATTGCTAATCTACCAAATGTTAGGCTTTTGCCTAATCCCAAATCGACTGCCAACAATTTTGAAAACGATGAAAACGTCGAATCCAAGGTTGAAGCTGCTGAGGTAATCATAATAAAATTAATGACTAATAATACCACAACTCCAAATGCTTTTCCAACCTCTACAGCTGCTTGTCCTTTTAAACCTTGAGTTTGTGCATACACACCAATTAAACTAAAAAGCACAATGCAAATGGCACCTAATAAGCTAGCCCATAAAAAGCTTTTTCTAGTCACTTTTGGCGAACTAATAAAAGCTCTGTCAGTTAGCACAGGATCATGAAAAGGGTAGCTAAAGGATTGTATAATGGCTGCAAAAAAGAGGTTTAAACCTAGTTCAAAACTCCAAGTGCCTGAAGTTACAATGTCTTTTGTGCTAAAGTTTTCAACTGAAAAAATTGTATATAAAATAATGATTAATAGTACAGAAAATAAAACCATTTGTATCACGTCTGTAAATATCGAACTGCTTAATCCACCTTTAATAGCGTAGCTAAGGGTTAATACTGTAAATACTATTATGGCTGTGTAATAGCTAGCACTTCCTGTTTCACCAAAGTAAGAGCCAATAACCATGGTATTACTCCAAACCTCATTAAATAATCTAATGATGATTAAAAACGTGAAGACTGCAACCGCTTTTTTGCCAAATTTACTAGTTAAAAAGTCATGGATACTTGTAAAGCCACCTTTGGTACGTAATTGATAAATTAGTAATCCAGCAACCGCAAAACTTAGATAATATCCAGCATAAGCGACACCTCCAACTAGACCAAAATCTAGGCCTAAATTGGCAGCATTAGTAATACTTTTGGCAAAAATCCAAGAGATTATTAAACTACCAGTTAGTACTAAAACATTTGGTGATTTTTTGTTGTGATTAGCTTTAAAAAAAGATGCAGTGGTTTTTGCATAAGGAGATAAAGCAAACAAGATTAAACTTGAAGCGATCACTAAAATCCATTGCCAAATTTCTGTACTCATTTTTTAGTTTTGGTCCCACCAAACTGGGAAGTTAATATCATTACCATTAGTAGCACTTGCTGCTTGATTATAGTTTTCGGCATTTAAAGCTTCTTCTTCTGCAGGATAAGGCATTCTTACAGGTATTAATCCGTTATTTAAACTGGCTGATATTGTATTAAACTCAGGGAAACCTGTGCGTCTGTATTCTACCCAACCTTCATAACCATTTATAAGATTAGCAATCCATTTTTGGGTGATAATTTGTTGTAAAGGTGTAGTTCCAGGTGCATTATAAGCAGCATTGGTTGTTAGGTAAGTTGTAGGTAAATCGGTTTGCCAATACTCAAAAGCTTGTGCGACTCCTGTTTCATATAAATCTTGTGCATTGGCACTAATTAACCCTTTTAAAGCAGCTTCAGCTAATATAAAATGAACTTCCCAAGAGGTAATAAAATTAGCATCCAAAACCGAAGTGTCTTCTCTAAAAGCACTTCCTGCTAAAGAGTAGTCTGCTAAAGCTATTGATGTTGATGAAGCATCAATACCATTGATTAAACCATTAAACTGATTGGAAGACGAATTTTCAAAAGGTTTGAAAAACGTGCTTAGTCTATCATCATTTAGGTCAATTAAAATATTTTCCATCGTTTCTGATAAGATAAAATTATTGAAATCTCCTACTCTTAATTGAGCTAATCTAAAGCTGTTTGGATCTGTGTTAGTAAAGTTGAATACAGCATTTTCAGCTGTAGCTGAAATGTAATTACCTTCATCATATAAGGTTTGTAATTCAGTTGAAACATTCACTTGATCGGAAATACGAAGCAAATATTTCAATTTTAAACTATTTGCAAATTTTACCCAAGCGTCTAAATCACCATTAAATAAAATATCTCCTTCCAACGGAATCGCTAAATCGTAATTTGTAATAGCTTCAATCCCTTTATCAAGATTATCTAATATCCCGTTTTCATTTAAATAAATAGATTCTTGACTGTCATAACTTGGTGTAACGGTTCCATTAATTCCATTAAAGGCTTCAAAATAGGGAACATCACCAAACAAATCTGTTAATCCTGCTGCCATATATGCTTTTAAAATTAAAGCAGGACCTTCATAAACCTTAAAGGTTGAGGTGGTTTTGGATTGTGTTAATATAATTTCGTTATCACGTAAATTGGTGTAAAATATTGGCCAAGGATTTCCACCTAATTGCGGCGATTTTAAGGCGTGTCTGTCAAATAAATTGAAATCTAAAGCAGTTCTGTGTTGCGATAATAAATCTCCAGCAACAAAACCTTCATAACTCATTTGTTCTCCAAAATCATAAATAACCTGACGCAGCAACAAACTTGGTTGTACAGTGTTTGGTGCGTTGGGATTAGTATTAATGTCTTCAAAGTCTTTTGTGCAACTTGTTGTTAAAACAAGCGTGAAAAAACTTAATATATATAATGTGTTTTTCATGATGTGTCTATTAAAAATTTAAACTTGCTTTTAATCCAAAACTGCGTGATGTGGCATAACTCATGTCTTCCACACCACTAACAAAACCGTTACCTTGTACTGCTAATTGTTCTGGATCAAAGTGTGGGTTTTCAGTAATAACAAATAGGTTTTTACCAATTAAAGACACTGCAATGTCTCCACCTTCTTTTAAGCCTAAAAAGCCTTCTTTTAATTTAAAATTATAGCCAACAGAAAATTGTCTTAGTTTTAAGTAAGACGCGTCGTAGACGTTATTTTCTTCGTGGTTTCTGTCGTAAAACTGTCTGTAATAACTTTCAGCTGTAATAGCTACAGTGTTTGGTGTTCCAGATTGTGTGACACCTTCTGCAATAATACCATCTTCTGGTCTGTATTCTGTTTCTGCTAATTGTCCTCCAACATTACCCAAAGCGCTTGTTCTAGATACAATTTCACCACCTTGTCTCCAATCAAACAAAAAGCTAGCAGACCAGTTTTTATAGTTAAAATCGTTGCTCCAACCTAAAGTGAAATCTGGATTATAGTTTCCTAATTTTTGTAGGTTGTTATCTGCAATGTAGTTTCCGTTGTCATCAATTATAAATTGACCATTTTCATTTTTTAAATATCCAGTACCATAAATGTCTCCAATCTGTCCACCTTCTTCAACTTGAAACCAAACCGTTTGATTGGCACTATCGTAAATTCGGCTATAAGCCAAAGTTAAACGACCGTCTGCTTGCGGTAACTCTTCAATAGTTGCTTTGTTTTTAGCAAAATTGAAGGTTGTATTCCATTTAAAATTAGACGTTTTAATAGGAGTGAAGCCAGCGATAATTTCGACACCAGTCGATTTTACTTTTCCACCATTAACGACTTGTTGATCATAACCTGACGATATTGGTATTGGTAAAGAAATTATTTGATCTTTAGTTATGGCATTATAATAGGTAAAGTCAAAACGAATACGATCTTTTAAGAAACGTAAATCTGCACCAAATTCGTAATTAGTTGTGCTTTCTGGTTTTAATTCAGAATTAGGAATAAAATCCTGATTACTAAAAGTAGGTTGACTATTAAAAGGTGTTTGCGATACAAAAGCTCCGGAAGTTTGATACGGATTAGTATCGTTACCAACCTGTGCCACACTGGCTCTTAGTTTTGCAAAAGATACAGCTTCAGGAAGCTCTGTAACATTAGATAAAATAAAACTGGCTGAAGCCGAAGGATAGAAAAAAGAAGTACCATCCACCGAAAAAGGTGTTGCTAAAGCACTAGACCAATCATTCCGACCAGTAATGTCTAAAAATAGAAAATCTTTATAGCCTAATTTTGCAACTCCATAAAAGGAATTGATACGTTTTTTAGATTCAAATTGAAACACTTCAATAGGTGATGCAGCATTATTTAAATTAAAAATTCCAGGTTGTGCCAAACTAACCGTTTGTGATTGCTTGGTTGATGCTGTTTGGTTTAATCGGTTTCCACCAATAGATACATCTAGTTTAAAATCGCCAAACGAATTATTGTAGTTTAATAGAAAATCGGTGTTAACTTCTCTGTAAAACACATCGTGTTCTGCGTAAGCACCATTTTGAAAACGATTACTAGAATACGCACGTTTTAGTATTCTTTTTTCAGACGAATAATCCATTCCTGTTCTAACCTGAAGATTTAAATGGTCTGTAAATTTATGTGTTATAGCTATGTTTCCGAAGACACGATCACGATTAAAACTATTTGTGTTTTCGTATAAAATAAAATAAGGATTATCAAAAAACGTGTAGTTAAAACTATATTGTTGTACACCTTCTAAACCTGGTTGCCAATAGTTTTTTAAGCTATTAATATCAAGGCTTCGTGGTCCCCAAGCTACCAAGCTGTAATTTACATTTTCGCTACCATAACCGTTAGATGGTCTGTTATCACTTGTAGAATTTGTGTAAGATAATGAAGTTGAAATAGTCGTTTTTTCTGTGGGCTCAAAATTTAGTTTTGTAGCAACCGTTTGTCGGTCTAAATTCACACCAGGAATAATAGATTCGCTTCTTAAATCGGTAAACGATAATCTATAATCACCAGTATCAAAACCATTAGAAATAGCTATATTGTTTATTGTAGTAATTCCTGTTTGATAAAAATCTTTTAAGTTATCTGGATTAGACTGAAATAAGGTTGGTGTAATAGCGTCACCAGAATATAAGGCAGTATCTCCACCACGTACAATAGTTCCGTTTGCTAATGTCACAGGACTATTAAATTGCGGAAGGTAAATGCCAGCATCCAATTGTGGTCCCCAAGAATAGGTAATGTTATCATTAATTCCGCCACCAAGACCATCAACGTATTCAAATTGTCCAGAATTACCTTGACCGTAACTATTCTGAAATTCTGGTAGTCTAAAGGCATTGTCAACAAATAACGACGTGTTAATACTAATCCCTAAGCCTTTTGTTTTTTTACCATCTTTGGTTTTAATAACAATCACTCCGTTGGATGCACGCGTACCATACAAAGCAGCAGCACTTGGACCTTTTAAAACAGAAACTTCTTCTATATCGTCTGCATTAACTTCCATAGCTCCATTTCCAAAATCTATTTCCTGAAAACCAGCAGCAGCTTCGTTTGTAAAGTTAAAAACAGTATTGTTGTTAATTGGGACACCATCCACAATAAACAAAGGATTGTTGTTAGAAAAAGAGGCTTCACCACGAATCGTAATTTTTGAAGACGATCCAACACCTGTCGCACCTTGAGATACTGTTACACCTGCAAGTTTACCGGCCAAATTATCAATAAAGTTAACTGTTTTAACTTCGGTTAAACTTTCACTTTTTAAGGATTGTACTACATATCCTAGCTCTTTAGTGTCGCGTTCAAGACCCAAAGCTGTAATAACCACTTCGTCTAAATTTGAGGTGTCCTCTTCCAAAACAACATTAATAACCGATTGATTATTAATTGCGATTTGTTGTGTTTTGTACCCAATAAATGAGAATGTTAAGTGTTCCGTTTCGTTAGAAATTATAATAGAATAGTCACCAAACCCATTGGTTATTGTTCCATTATTTTGGTCTGCCAAAATATTAACATACGCTAAAGTTTGACCATCTTGGGCACTTGTTACAGTACCAGTAATTGTAGTTTGTGCAACGCTAAATGTACAAACAAGAAGCAAAGCACATAGGTAAATGTGTTTCATTAAATAATAAAGATTAGTTTCAGTGATTTTTTGGCTAAAAGCCTTTAGTTTTTAACGGAAACTAATGTAGGAGATCCTTTATTAAAAGGTAATTGTTGAGGTAATAATAGGTTTTGTAATGCTATGTGTTTAAGTATCGCTTTCGCTGAAAAACATAGCTGTAGTATTATTGATTTTAGTGCTTTTGAAACCGTTTTATAACTATTTAATATAGCTTTTAAGTCTTTAACCGAATCGATGTCGTCTAAGGTTTCTAGAGTACTAAAAGTGATTTTAGTAGTAGATAAGTATTGTAAGGTTGAGTTTTTTAAAGCTGAAGTTTGCCAAGGTAAATTTTTAAATTGCTTAGCATTAAACAGGTTTTTGGTTAAACCCATTAAATAAAAACCACCATCTTTTGATGGTCCAAAAACCAACTGATTGTTGTTAAGTTTTTGGTAAGCATCATTTATATGTTTTGTTTTTAAGTGTGGTGTGTCGTTTCCAATGGAAATAACGTTAGTAAAACCTTTATCAAAAACCAATTGAATAGCATTTGTAAAACGATCACCAAAGTTTAAGCCTTGTTGCTGTGCTTCGGTAAAATGAAAAAATGGTAATCCTGTTTTTTTAACTTTTCTAATCGTATCGTTTGTTAGAGTTTCAAACAACTGACTATCCGAAAAAGATTTGCGTTTAGCGTCCTCTTTAGCAGAATTAGAAAAAATTAAAATGGCAGTTTTAGTTTTCATTTACAGATTTCCGCGACAGCGAAAAAAGTTAGTTTTATATTATGCAACAACACCTTGACAGCTGCTTCCTGCGCCTGCAGTGCAACCATAACAATGTTGAGAAATTACTATGTTTCTACCTTCAAGTAATTCGGTTTTATAGTCTGATATATGTTTAGATTTACTGTTTACAGGTAATTCTAGCATTTGGTTAAAATCGCAATCAAATAAATAACCATCCCAACTTACAGACAATGTATTGGTGCACATGACGTTGGCAACTGCAGCAGGATTATAAGCCTCTACTAATGAGTACATGTAGTCTTCGTAGTTTTCTGAAGCTATTAAAAAGTCCAAAAATCTAGCAATTGGTAGATTAGTAATCGCAAATAAGTTATGAAACTGAATGCTGAAATCTTCCATCAATGCTTTTTTGAAATCTTTTTCCATAGCAGATTGGTCTCCTGGTAAAAAGGCACCTGAAGGATTGTAAACTAAGTTCAGTTTTAAATCGCTTCCTGGCATACCATAACCAACAGCATTTAATTCCTGCAAGGCTTTAATAGACATGTCAAATACACCTTCACCACGTTGTTTATCTGTTTTACCACGAGTCCAGTGTGGCATTGAGCTTACAACATGAATGTTGTGTTTTTTGAAAAACTGCGGTAAATCGTAATATTTTTTGTTAGCACGAATAATGGTTAAGTTAGAACGCACGATAAAGTCTTTAATTCCAATTTTTGAAGCTTCTTCTACAAACCATCTAAAATTTGGGTTCATTTCTGGAGCACCTCCTGTTAAATCTAAAGTATGTGCGCCTGTAGTTTTAATAACATCCAAGATTTGTTGCATCGTCTCTTGGGTCATAATTTCCTTTCGGTCAGGACCTGCATCTACGTGACAATGCTCACACACTTGATTACACATGTATCCAACGTTAATTTGTAGTATTTCTAATGTTTTCGCTTTAAGCGGAAATTGACTAGTTTCAGAAATTTTGTTTTTAAAAGTCGGTAATTCGCCATCAGCAAAGATTCCGCCAGATAAGATTTCTAGTTGTTTATTGCTTTTTGCTAAATCGCTACCTAACTTTTTAAGGGATTTTGTTGCCATTAATCAATTTGTCTTGTTTGTAATTCTTACGTAAGTAAACTTATTTTGGTTTTATATTAACCGTCTAATTTGTTTACTTTATTCATCATTTGCACACCATGTACCAATGTTGCACCACTTTTTATGGCAGCACCAACGTGTATGGCTTCCATCATTTCTTCTTTTGTAACGCCACGTTGTAAACCGTCTTTAGTATAGGCGTCTATGCAATATGGACATTGCTCTGTGTGTGCAACTGCTAATGCTATTAGTGATTTTTCGCGAGCTGTTAACGCACCTTCTTCAAATACTTTTCCGTAATAGTCAAAAAACTTGTTACCAAGTTCTTCATTCCATTCTGTAATTTTTCCGAATTTTCTTAGGTCTGCTGGATCGTAATATGTTTTTGCCATTATGATTTTTTTTAAAGATATAAATCTAAAACCGTTTTGTCGTAAAGTTTTAGTAGTACTAACAAAAGTACCTAAATTTATAACAAATTAATAGGTGGTAGGTTTTGGTAAAGTGTATTTTTTGGTTTGAATAACCTCATCTTCTAGGACTGTTTTATTTAAAAAATAGAATATAGCATCTAAATCTTCAGGATGCACATTTGCAGCATCGTGAGTCCCGTTTTTAACAATGTTTAAAAAGTAAGACGCTTCTAAAGTGTCTAGTTTTTCTGTGATGGTTTTAGAACCATGTAACATCATATAACCTGGTTTTTCAGGTTGGCAATATTGGTGTGGAGCACTACCATAAGGTATAGCACGATCCTCTGTGCCATGTGTAAGTGCTATGGGTATTGCATTGTCAATAGTTAATGAGTCTATGTCTAAAAAGGCGCCAGAAAACCCAATAACACCTGCAAAAGTAATGTCTTTATACGCGGTTAAATCAGGTATAAAAAAACGTCTCATAAAGGCAACGTGTAATGCAGTTTCTGCACCAGCACTACTTCCTGCTGCTATTATTTTTGAAGTGTCAACTTGTAACATCGTACTGTTTTGATAGACAAAATTAGTTGCGTCCAAAAAATCTATTGCAGCTTGGTTAAGGGTGAACAATTTGTTCTCTTTACTACAATCACATCCAAATCCAGTTTTAGTTCCTTTTCTTAATAATCTATAGGATATTGAAACACCAATGTAACCATTTTTGTTTGCAGCATTAACAATGTTGATCTCGTCAATACCATTACGTCCACCTCCCGAAAAACCGCCACCATGCATCCAAATAACAACAGGTAAACTATCTGTTGGTTTAATGTTTTCTGGTGTGTAAACATCTAATTTAAGGGTGTCTAATCCTTTTGTTGCGTATGTAAAAGTTTTCATGTTTTGAGCTGGACTTATAAAATAGGTTAATACAAGAACTAGTATATAAAGGTGTTTCATAAAATGTATTAAATTCTAAATTTAGTCAAATAACAGATTTTTATGTTAATTATTTTAATTTAGCAATAAATATATTTTTCTATGGATTATTTTGTGATTGCATCAATTTTAGTGCTTATTTCTGCCATTTTTGGGTATATAAACGTTCGATTTTTAAAAATGCCTAATACCATAGGGTTAATGTTAATTACCATTGTATTTACTTTAGGTGTTTTTGCGCTAAGTTATTTTGACGATACCCTATTAAATGCAGAAAAATTTATAATTAAACAAATAGATTTTAAAAGCATTTTATTAGACGTAATGCTAAGTTTTTTACTGTTTGCAGGTGCTTTGCATACTAATTTTGAGCAACTTAAAGTACAACGTTGGCCAGTGTTTGCGTTTGCGACTTTTGGTGTCTTAATCTCGACATTTTTAGTTGGAGGTGCTATGTTTGTTGCACTACCAATTATAGGTTTACATATAGATTTTATATACTGTTTATTGTTTGGTGCATTAATTTCGCCAACAGATCCTATAGCTGTTTTAGGGATACTTAAAAAAGCAGGTGTGCCTAAAAAATTAGAAACCAAAATTGTTGGAGAATCCCTGTTTAACGATGGAGTTGGTGTTGTTATATTTTTAACCATTTTTAAAATTGCCGATTTGGGTATTGACAACGTTAGTGCTTTAGAGGTTGTGGAGCTGTTTGGTGTTGAGGTACTTGGAGGGATTGCATTGGGTTTGATTTTGGGTTGGATTACGTATAGATTAATGAAGTCTATTGACGATTATGATATTGAAGTTATTATAACCTTAGCTGCTGTAATGGGAGGAACTGTTTTGGCACAAAAGCTACATATATCAGCACCTTTGGCAATGGTAACTGCTGGTTTGGTAGTTGGAAATGATACCGTTAGAGATAGTGCTATGTCAAAAACAACTGAAACTTATGTCGATAAGTTTTGGGAGTTGTTGGATATTCTTTTAAATACCATTCTGTTTGTTTTAATAGGAATGGAGATGCTAGTGCTAACCTTTAAATTTGAGTATTTAACTGCTGGTTTATTAGCCATTCCTTTAGTTTTGGTGTGTAGATACATTTCGTTATTGGTACCAATAAAATTCTTTGAAAACAAGTTAGATTTTGTTCCAAAAACTAACCTAATTATGACTTGGGGTGGACTACGTGGCGGAATATCTATAGCGTTGGCATTAGGCCTTACAGAAGTTATGGAGCGTGATTTAATTTTGGTAATTACTTATGTTGTGGTTGTCTTTTCTATATTAATACAAGGAATGACCGTTGGTAAATTGGTTAAAAAACTAGAAATTAAATAGGCTTTATGCAAAACTGGATTAGTCTATTATCTGATTTTAAGGCAAAACAACAACCCATTGCTTTTATTACTGTTTCTAAATGTCTGGGTTCAACACCTTGCGTTGTTGGTTCTAGAATGATAGTGACTAAAGACAAACAGATTTACGGAACTATAGGAGGAGGGAAGCTAGAGTTTAAAGCTATTGACGAAGCAATAATTGCTATTAATGACAACAGGATTATAGAATCCAGTTACACCTTAGGACCTGAATTTGAGCAATGTTGTGGAGGTAAAGTCGAATTTATTATAGAGCCTATGAATCAATCGCCAGAGTTATTTTTATTCGGAGCAGGACATATCGGAGTAGAAATTTGCAAACTTTTAGTAGACACGCCTTTTAAAGTTAATCTTATAGATTCTCGAGACGACTGGTTTTCTAATCTAGAGTTAGATGCTAGTATTGCAACACATCAAACTACCGAAACCGACTTTAAAACCTTTAAAGAGGCTGTGAAATGGGGGAACAATTGCTACGTTTTAGTGTTAACACATAATCATGCAATTGACTTTGATATTATAGTAATGGCCTTACAAAATCAAACTAAGTTTTTAGGGTTGATTGGCAGTAAAACCAAAAAGGTAAGATTTAATAACATGCTTATTAAAGATATGAATATTCCTGAAGGTATGACTAATGTAGTTTGTCCTATTGGTTTAGATATTGGAGGTGATACACCAAAAGAAATAGCTATAAGCGTTGTTGCACAATTATTACAAGTACATTATAAATCTATACTTAAATAGTAATAAGAACTGTCATTCTTAGCAAGGCGAAGAATCTTTAAATGAAAAAAAACAAATCAATCATAGATAAATTAACTGCGCTTTGGGCTTTAAATGAGTCTGGTTTGGGTGGTTTTTTGCATGTGTTTAATTCGCCATTCACAGGTTTGATTGTTGGTGGTGTTTCAATATTGTTAATTAGCTTAATTGCTTTTTATGCTAAAAATAAATGGCAAGCTATTTTAAAAGCATTGGTTATTGTCTTGATTATTAAAATGGCAGTAAGTCCATATTCTCCATTCGGAGCTTATGTTGCAGTCAGTTTTCAAGCGCTTTTTGGTGCGTTTTTATTTTCTAACTTTTCTTGGAAAGGTGTCGTGATTTTGGTTTTAGGAATGGTGACTTTTTTAGAGTCCGCATTGCAAAAACTAATAGTGCTAACAGTGGTTTATGGTACTGGTCTTTGGGAAGCTATTAATATTTATGGCTCATGGGTTCAGAAAAAGTTAAACTTTGTGTCGGAAACCTCTACCACATCTTTTTTAGTCACGTTATATCTTGTAGTATATGGCATTTGTGGACTATTAGCTGGATTATTTATTAAAAGTATTATTAAGATAATAGCAAGTAAACCCGAAGTTGATTTTTATTTGGAAACAATGCCAAAAGCATCGGAAAGCACTAAAAGAAAAGTGCCCTTTAAAACCAAAGTTATTTGGGTTTGGCTAATTACGGTTGCCATAATTGTTTTAGGGTTTTCAATATTTGGAGGTGCTCTTTTTGGGTGGCAAAAAGCTATTTATATCGTATTCCGTAGTTTTCTTATTTTAATGCTTTGGTATCTAATAATTGGTCCTTTTTTGTTAAAATTGGTTCAGAAATACTTAAGTAAAAAGGAATCTAAGTACCAGCAAGACATTACCAATGCTATGGATTTGTTCCCTTATTTTAGGCAGATTATTTCCTATACTTGGAAACAAACGCAGCATTTAAAAGGATTTACTCGATTTAAGTTTTTTATGGCGAATAGCATTTCTAATTGTATTCATTTTAAAACGCCTACGGAATGATTTATATCCTCATGGGAGCAATACGATCAGGGAAGACTACAGCGCTGTTACATTGGTCTAAAAGCCGAAATGATGTTGATGGGCTATTGTGTCCCGACGATGCTAATGGAAAACGTTATTTTCTGAAATTAAAAAACAAAACAATTTTTAAGATTGAAGCTGAAGCTGAAACCGAAGCTATTGTTACAATAGGGAATTTTAAATTTTTGCGATCGGCTTTTAATGAAGCTAATGACTATTTGATTTTAGAAGCTTCTAAAACAGAGCCTAAATATTTAATTATTGATGAAATAGGAAAGTTAGAATTAAAAAATGAAGGCTTGCACGTTTCAACCAAAGCTTTGATTTCTCAGTTTAAATCTAATGATAACACACATCTTATTTTGGTAGTCAGAGATTATTTGTTGGATGCTGTTTTGGAGCATTATGGGATAACTGAATGTTCTATTCTGACTACAAAAGATTTAGAAAATTTAATTTAACTAAAAATAGTTTCACCTAAAGCGTAATAAATCGCCATTATTGCCGAGTATATTGCGCTTCCAAGAAAACGCCACTTTAATTTAAATCTATTTTGAATCAAGTAATTTGCTAAAAACGAAATAGGAATATTCACCAAAAAGGACCAAAAGGCAATTTGGATAAGGTTAAATCCAATGTCATTAAATTTAGCAGAAAACAATTTGATAAACAATAAATGTCTTGCAACCCAAAGTGGATTAAAGTATGCTATGGCTAAACCCGTTTTAGATAATACAGCGCGTACACCTTTTAAGTCTTTAGTTTTTTTAACAATCCAATCAAAATAGTTAGGGATTTCAAACGCGTAAAAAGTCGCGCCAACAAATGCCATTCCTAGTAGTCTGTGCCAAGAATACTCGTCAACAATTAAAGCTGCTATTGTGTCTCCAGCACTATAAATTAGTGCACCTTTTAAGATGTTTTGTGTTTTGTAATGTAGTGCGATAAGGCTTAATTATTTTTGGTATAAACCAGTTAATACCTTTTCAGGAGTCATTGGTGCGTTAAATTGTAAATCGTAGTTTGGATTAAACGCTTTTATAGCATTCTGAAGTGCAAAATAAGCACCAATCCCATACATTAAAGGAGGCTCTCCAACAGCTTTAGATTTTAAAATAGCCATGTCGTTTCCTTCAGTTTCTACAGGAATCACTTCTACTGTTTTTGGGACAGAAAAAATGTCTGGAACTTTATAGGTAGAAAGCGCATTTGATAATAATCTTCCCTCTTTATTATAAGCAATCTCTTCCATGGTCATCCAGCCAATACCTTGTATTAAAGCACCTTCTACTTGACCTAAATCAATACCTTCACTCATGCTTTTTCCGTAATCGTGTACAATCTTTACGCTATCAAATTCGTAAGTACCACGCATGCAATCTATAGTGGTTGTTGTAATTGCGGTTCCGTAAACATGATAAGCAAAAGGATGTCCTTTTTCCTTGGTTTTATCAAAGTGAATTTCTGGAGTCGCATAATGTGCGTTTTCAGTTAAAGCAACACGTTTTAACATAGCTTTACTGACTAGCTCTGTCCAAGTTAAAGCTGATTTTTTGTTGTTGATATAAACAGATTCTTCTTTTAGAGTAATGTCTTTTACTGAAGCTTTTAAGTCTTCCGAAGCTACAATTTTTAATCTTTCGACCAATGCGTTGCACGACATTAAGGTTGCTTTTCCGTTTAAATCTGCGGTAGAACTGGCAGCAGAAGGCGACGTATTGGCAACACGCGTTGTATTGGTTGTTTCTATTTTAATTTTTTCAATAGGAATAGAAAACACATCCGCAGCAATTTGCATCATTTTGGTGTTTACACCTTGGCCCATTTCTACAGCAGCAGTACTAATACCAACGCTTCCGTCTAAATAAATATGAACCAAAGCACGTGCATGATTCATAGGTGTGTTTGTAAACGAAATACCAAAGGTAATGGGCATAAACGCTATTCCTTTTTTGAAACTGGTATTGTTTTTATTGAAATCTTCAACCTCTTGTTCTAAAGCTTCAATATTAAATATGTTTTTAGCAGAATGCCATGTGTTTTTGGCTTCTACTTTTTTAGCAATTTGTCCATAAGAAAACGTGTCGTTTTCATCTAACAAATTTGCTTCTTGAATTGTTCTTGTTGGTACACCAATTTCATGAGCAGCTTTTGCAATAGCAGACTCAATAACAAACATACCTTGTGGACCTCCAAATCCTCTAAATGCTGTGTTTGGCGGTAAGTTGGTTTTACAACTCAACACTTTTGTTGTTACATTAGGTATGTAATAACTGTTGGTGGCATGAAATAAAGTACGCTCTGCAATTGCAGGAGATAAATCTGCTGCTGCACCAGAGTTTTGCAAAAACTCGGTTTGATACGCTATAATTTTTAAGTCTTTTGAAAGTCCAATTTTATATGTGCTTTCATAAGGATGACGTTTTCCTGTCATACGTAAATCGTCATGACGATTTAAAATCAGTTTTACAGACTGGTTTAAATGGTGCGCAGCCAAAGCTGCCATTACAGCCCAAGGTGTTGCTTGGTCTTCTTTACCTCCAAATCCACCTCCAAGTCGTGTAACATCAACTTCAATTTTATGCATTGCAATGCCTAAAACTTTAGCGATAGTTTTTTGCACAGCTGTTGGACCTTGTGTAGATGACGTTACTTTTATGTTTCCGTTTTCTAAAGGTTCTGCATAAGCACCTTGTGTTTCGATATATAAATGCTCTTGTCCGTTAGAGAATGTTTCGCCTTCAAAAATATAGTCACAGTCGGCAAATGCTTTTTCTGTGTCTCCTAAACTAAAAGAGCGTGGTGCATTAATAAAGCTGCCTTTTGCTTTGGCTTCTTTTGCTGTAGTAATGACTGGTAAGTCTTCTATTTCAATGTCAATTAAACTTCGTGCTTTTCGAGCAATAAAGTCTGATTCTGCAACAATTAAGGCTATTGGCATGCCCCAAAAGTGGACTTCATCCTCCGCAAATAAAGGTTCGTCAGGAATAATACCACCAATTTCATTTTCACCAGGAACATCTTTATAGGTAAAAATACGTTGTACGCCTTCTAGAGCTTCTGCTTTAGAATAATCAATACTTTTTATTTTTCCGTGTGCTTTTGGCGAATCAAACACGACCGCATGTAATGTCCCTTGTCTAATATTAACATCGTCAACATACAATGACTCTCCACGAACATGCGTGTAAGAGTCTAAGTTTTTGATGCTTTGTTTTAATGATTTTGAAACAGCATCTAATTTAGTGTCTAATACTTTATTTGGCTTGTTTTTATGCATGTTGTACAAAATCGTTTAAGGTGAATTGCTTCGGGAATAACGTTGTAAAATGAGCAAAAAATAATTGTCGTCCTAGCAAACGTTTGTAGTCAGTTGTCCCACGAACATCACTAATTGGACTGATTTCATTTTGAAGTATTTGATTAGCTTCAATTATAGTGTCTAAAGTCAATGGTTTATCAACTAAAAAGGCTGAGGTCTCATGCAAATATTTTGGAATTGCAGCAACACCTCCAATGGAAACATGTGCTTCCAATATAATATTGTTTTCAACCGTAATATGGAATGCAGAGTTGACACTGGCAATATCTAAATGTGTCCGTTTACACACTTTTTCAAAATTGAAAAATGACTGTTCTGTTGGTAATTTAAATTGAATACTCTTTAAAAGTTCACCGTCTTTTAAATCGTAAGTTTTGTACCCTTTGTAAAAGTTTTTAAGAGCAATTGTTCTTTCTTTTTCTGCGGAATTTAATATTGTAATATTACTATTAAGCGACAGAAAAAAGATAGTCATGTCTCCAATTGGCGAGGCGTTTACTAAATTTCCTCCAAGCGAAGCCATGTTTCTAATTTGTTCTGAAGAGACTAACTTTAAGTGTTTTTTTAAGTTTGGTAAAATACTATTTAACTCCGTATGATTCCATAAATCTGAAACCGTTGCGTTGGTTCCGATCGTGCAAATACCATTTTTAATGTTAATGCCTTTTAAATACTCCTTTTCGGCTATTAGATGTACAGCGTTATCTGCTAAATGATCCGCTTGTTGGACATATAAATCCGTACCTCCAGAAACATATTTCCCTTTGGGTTGATTTAAATCTTTAGCTTCAATGTCTTTTAAGCGTTGTGGAATGGTTTTAAAATATTCAGGAATAAATTGATTTTCAATTAACCAATTAAATGTGGTGTTTGTATTGTTGTCTAGTTTTTTTACAACTTGATGCGCTGCTTTTTCAATTGCTTTGTATCCTGTGCATCTGCAAATATTTCCGCTTATAGCGTCAATTGCATTAGTATAATTTTTATCTGAATTTGATAATGCAAATCCTGTTAAGGCAACTACAAAACCAGGTGTGCAAAATCCGCATTGCGTGGCGTAATTTGCTTTCATAGCTTCTTGAGCTGTGGTTAATTTGTCTTTAAGATTTGTGCCTTCAACTGTAACAATGTGTTTACCATGCGCATTTCCTAGTGGCGAAATACATGAGGTAATACTTTGGTATTCTGTAGTGTCACCATGACGTGTTCCTACTAAAAGGGTACACGCGCCACAGTCACCTTCACGACAACCAATCTTTGTTCCTGTTAAGCGTTGTTGGTAACGCACAAAATCCAATAAAGTGGTTCCGGAATGTTCCGAGGTTTTTATGGTTTTGTTATTTAGGATGAAGGTTATCATGAGGATTGTTTTAATTGATTTTTATTATAAATGAATTAAAAATGTAATGAGGTCGTCACTTCGAGTGAAATTCCCTTTTTGGAATTTTGTATCGAGAAGCCCTTTTTTGAAAATATTCTCGATACATTTCGACAAAAAGTCGAAACACTCGAACTGACGTCATTGTTTATTTAGTATTCAGTTTTATCAATTTTTTTAGTCCATTCTTGAAAAGGCTCTAATGCTATTTCGCGTGCTAATTGCTCAAACGGGATGCTTCTTTCTGCATAAGGTAAAGGGATTTCTTTGTAGATAAATTCGTCATCAAAACCAATATTGGCAGCATCTACTTGATTACTTCCGTAATATACTTTGTCTGGTCTAGCCCAGTAAATAGCACCTAAGCACATTGGACAAGGTTCGCAAGAGGTGTATATTTCGCAACCATCTAATTGAAACGAGTCTAAATTTTTACAAGCATCTCTAATCGCAGTTACTTCTGCATGTGCAGTTGGATCGTTAGTAGAGGTTACTTTATTGTTTCCGCGTCCTACAATTTTTCCATCTTTAACAATGACACAGCCAAATGGTCCGCCTTCATTGTTGTTCATTCCTTTTAAAGCTGCGTTTACAGCTTCTTGCATAAATTGATCTTTAGTACTCATACTATAATTTAAATTTTAAGTTGAAAAATGTAGTATTAGCTAATATACTACTTTTTATAGTGAATTATTAATCTTTGGTTAGTTCTTAAAACCAAAAAACCCGATTCATCTGAATCGGGTTTTTAGTGGTGGTGCCTCCAGGAATCGAACCAGGGACACAAGGATTTTCAGTCCTTTGCTCTACCAACTGAGCTAAGGCACCAGTAGCAATAAATTGCGAGTGCAAATATAGTTTCAATTTTAGAACTACCAAACAAAAAATCAAAAAAATTACAATGTTTTTTTACTTTTGTGTTTTAAGGAGACTTATTTGTCTCAATTTCAATATTATAATATTATTAATACTTTTTAATCTAATGGTTTTGTAGATTTACCACTTTTAAATGTAGAATGAATTTAGTAATAGATGTAGGAAATACCAGAACTAAGTTAGCTGTTTTTGACAAAAACAACATTATAACTGTTGTTGTAGTATCACAATCTGAAGTTTTGGATGGCATTAAAGAATTAAGGAAATCTTATAGTCAGTTGCATTTAGCAATTGTATCATCGGTTGGTGTTTTAGATCAAGCTGTTGTTAATTATTTGAACATTCATTTTAATTTATTGGTATTAAGTCATGAAACACCTTTACCATTTAATAATTTGTATGCGACTCCAAAAACATTAGGCATTGATAGAATAGCATTAGTTTGTGCTTCTGTACAACAATTTTCTAATAAAAATGTTTTAATAATTGATGCAGGAACTTGTATTACGTATGATTTTATAACTAATACAAACGATTATTTAGGAGGTTCAATTTCTCCTGGGATAAGAATGCGTTATCACGCATTACACAATCAAACCGCTAAATTACCATTATTAGAAACTCAGTTTCCAGAACATTTTATAGGAAATTCCACAATAAACGCAATAAATAGCGGAATTGTTTATGGTGTTTTAAGTGAAATAGATGGAATAATTGAACGTTATAGTGCTGATTATTCAGATTTAACAATAATTTTAACAGGTGGAGATACTAATTTTTTGTCTAAACAATTAAAAAGTAGCATATTTGCCAACTCAAATTTTCTTTTAGAAGGTTTGAATTTCATATTACAACACAACACAAACGGATGATAAAAAAACTTGTATTAGTTTTTATTGCAGTTTTTGCAATTCAAAGTTACGGACAGGAGGGAACAGCTTCACCATATTCTTTTTATGGTATAGGAAGCTTAAAATTTAAAGGATCGGTTGAAAATCGTAGCATGGGAGGATTAGGTGTTTACAAAGATAGTATTCATATTAATTTTTCAAATCCAGCAACTTATGGTGGTAACAATCTAGCAACTTTTAATAACGAAACTAGACCAGTAAAATTTACTGTTGGAGGAAGCCATACAACCACTGATCTAAAATCTGATAACGGAAGTGATAGTGCTACAAGTACTACTTTTGATTATTTAGCTCTAGCTTTTCCAGTTGGGAAATTTGGTTTTGGCTTTGGACTACTACCTTACTCTTCTGTAGGTTATGAGTTAGAAACTCGTAATGCTAATGATATGGTGGACTACAGATATGCAGGAGAAGGAGGGTTAAATAAAGCTTTTTTAGCTTTAGGATATCAAGTTAATAAAAGTCTTAGTGTAGGTGTACAAATGGACTATGATTTTGGAAACATCCAGAATAACACAATTAATGTTTTGTATAACGATGCTGATGAGCCATTACAATATTACTCGGAAGAGAGTAATAGATCTGACTTGAGTGGATTAAATTTTAATTTAGGAATACATTATCAAAAAATGATATCTCCTAAACTAGAATATCAAGGATCTGTAACTTATACACCAGAGATTAATTTGACCTCTCAAAACCAACGATCAATATCTACAATTGATGTGTCTTCTGGTTTAACAAATCAAATTGAGGTAGACTTATCTACTAATAACTTAAAAGAAACAAAACTAACCTTACCATCAAAATTCTCAGTAGGTTCTGGTATAGGTCAGCCTAGAAAGTGGTTTGCTGGTCTAGAATATACCACACAAAACACAAGCGAATTTTTTAATCCCTTATATGAAAACGTAGGTGCAACCTTTGAAGATGCTTCAAAATTTTCATTAGGTGGATTTTTTATTCCAGAATATAATTCTTTTTCAAGCGTTTGGAAAAGAGCGACTTATAGAGCGGGAATGCGTTTTGAAAAGACTGGTTTAATTATAAATAACGAATCAATACAAGAGTTTGGCATGTCTTTTGGAGTAGGGATACCAGTTGGAGTTTGGTTTTCTAATGCTAATTTAGGAGTAGAGATTGGACAAAGAGGTACAACAAATGCAAATTTAGTAAAAGAAAACTTTGTTAACTTCCAATTAAGTTTATCATTAAATGATAGATGGTTTAATAAAAAGAAATATAACTAACAGCGTAAAATTGAAGATTATGAAAACTAAAATCACTTTATTAATAGCCCTGTTTTTGGGTCTGTCAGTAGGATTTGCTCAAAATGAGCAAGAATGTATGACTAAATTGTCGTTAATGACTGAGGCTTCAAAAGCTAAAAATTATGAAGCAGCTTACCCATATTTCATGGAGTTAAGAAAAGACTGTCCAAAATATAACAAAGCGATTTACGTATATGGAGAAAAAATACTAAATCATTACATAAAAAAATCTACTGGAGCAGAAAAATTAGGTTATGTAAATGATTTAATTTTAATGTTTGATGAAAGAATGGCAAACTTTGCAAGTATTTCTCCTGTTGGAGAGTACCAATCAGAGCAATGTCAACTTAAGTATGATAACAAAGAAGCTTTAGGTTTAACAGATCAAGATGTTTTTGATTGTTTTGATGCTGCTTATAAAGCAGATAAGGATAGCTTTAAAAGTGCTAAGAGTTTATATGTATACTTTAAGTTAATGGTTAGCTTATATGATTCTGGAAACAAAACTGCACAAGACTTATTTGATAAGTATGATGATGTTGCCGAAAAAATTGAAGAAGAAACTGCATTTAACGCTAAAAAACTTAATGAGTTAATCAATAAGGAAGACTCTGGTGTGGCCTTAACTAAAAAGGATGGTCAATGGAAAACATATTATGGTGCTATGGTAGATGCTTTTGATAAT
The DNA here is from genome assembly GCF_000518485.1 of Olleya marilimosa CAM030. GTDB lineage: Bacteria > Bacteroidota > Bacteroidia > Flavobacteriales > Flavobacteriaceae > Olleya > Olleya marilimosa. Next base: position 183,574 of record NZ_JADR01000007.1, read on the forward strand.
GTTCAACTTGGTGTTGATAAAGAATTAGGAGATAGAGCTAACTGTGAAAACTTAATTCCATTATACCAAAAAAATTACGAAGCAAACAAAACTAATGCAGTTTGGTTACAACGTGCAATGAACAAGTTATATGAAAAAGGATGTAAAGAAGATCCAATGTTTGTTACCATTGTAAAGCAAAAAAATACAATACAACCAGATGCTAGTACTTCTTATTACTTATATGTTATTACAGGAGAGCAAAAGTATTTAGACCAAACTATGGACTTAGAAACAGATCCATTTAAAAAGGCTAAATTATATTACAAAGCTGCTTCAGACTTTAAAAAGAGTGGTAGTTATGGTAAGGCAAGACAATATTACCAAGAGTCTTTAAACCTTAACCCATCTAACAAAAACCCTCACTTACAGATAGCATCAATGTATGCAAGTAGTGCAAACAGTTGTGGTGATACAAACTTTAACAAAAGAGCTGTGTTCTGGTTAGCTGCTAACGAAGCTGCTAAAGCTGGAGGAGCAGGATCTAAATATGTAGAAAGCTATAACGCTAAAGCGCCTACCAAATCAGAAATATTTGCTGAAGGTAATGCAGGTCAAAGTATTAAAATTGGATGTTGGATAGGTAGAAGTGTAACAGTACCAAACCTATAATGCAAAACATTAAATTACATATATTAAAAAACTCAGTCATAGCATTAGCTATGACTTTGTTTTTTGCATGTAAAAACAATTTAGACGATGTAAAAAAAATGGGTATGTCTGCTAATGATCCAGTAGGTGTCTCAGACAGTATTAATGTTAAATATACAGACTCAGGTCGTCTAGCAGCAAATTTGATTAGTCCTAAAATGTTTGATTTTAGTAATAGGGCTTTTGCTTACTCTGAGTTTCCGGAAGGTGTTATTTTGCATTTGTATGATAAAAACAGAGCTAAAACTACTATTATATCAGACTACGCTATACTTTACGATAATACCAATCTTATTGATTTAAGAGGTCATGTTATTGCAGCGACATCAACAAATGACACCTTGTTTGCAGAGCAATTATACTACGATCAAAGTAAGCAATGGTTATTTACTAATCTGCCAGCAACATACAGGGCTAAAGGTTACGTAACTAGCGGAATGGGTTTTGATTCGGACAGAGACTTTAAAAAAGCTGAAGTTTTGGGTGTTACAGGTCAATTTGCTGTTCAAGAATAATATTTCCTTTCTAATTAAAAGAATACTTTTTTAGTATCTTTACTTATCAATTTATATTTAAATGAAAACTTTTAAATTTTTTCAATACGCCTATTTAGTATTTGCAGTACTGTTTCTTTATGATGCAATTGCAAGTTGGGGAGAAACCAGAGCATATATGTCTCTTCTATTAGGTGTAACAGCTGTATTTATGTTCTTTTTCAAAAAAAGATTTAATAAAAAGTTCGAAAACCAAGATCGTAAGTAGATGCTTAGCTCAATACTTATTATTGTTTGTTGCTTATTATTATCAGCTTTTTTTTCAGGGATGGAGATTGCATACGTATCATCCAACAAGATTCATATTGAGATAGAAAAAAAGCAAGATGGCTTTCTAGCTAAAATCCTATCAAAAATAACAGCAAAACCATCAAAGTTTATTGCTACTATGCTTATTGGTAACAATATTGCATTGGTTATTTATGGTTTTTTTATGGGAGATTTGCTTATGGGTTGGTTTCAGAGCATGTTACCAACAGATAATGCTTTTGCGTCCTATATGTTAGTAGATTTAAGTTTATTGTCTCAAACCATATTATCTACTTTATTAATTTTATTTACTGCCGAGTTTTTACCTAAAGTATTCTTTCAGATATATTCTAATACCTTGTTAAAAGTATTAGCTTTTCCTGCCTACCTTTTTTATGTGTTGTTTAGTTGGGTGTCAGATTTTGTTATTTGGATTAGTGATGTAGTTTTAAAAAAAATCTTTAAAACAGAAGGTGATCAAGTACAACTAGCCTTTACAAAAGTAGAATTAGGTCACTACATTAGTGAGCAAATGGAAAGTATTGAAGAGCATGAGGATATAGATACCGAAATTCAAATTTTTCAAAATGCTTTGGAGTTTTCCGAAGTAAAAGCAAGAGAGGTTATGGTACCTCGTACAGAGATTATAGCTTTAGAGCTTCAGGATTCAATTCAAGACTTAAGCGCTTTGTTTACAGAAACTGGTTGTTCTAAAATACTAATATATAAAGAAACCATAGACGATGTTTTAGGATATGTCCACTCTTTTGATTTATTTAAAAAACCCAAAAATATTGGCTCTATGATTATGCCAATAGAGTTGGTTCCAGAAACCATGTTAGTCAAAGATATTCTTAATGTTTTAATCAAAAAGCGTAAAAGTATTGCTGTAGTTGTGGATGAGTATGGTGGAACTTCTGGTATTATGACAGTTGAAGATATTGTAGAAGAGTTGTTTGGAGAAATCGAAGACGAACATGATACAATCGATTTAATTGAAGAACAAAAAGATGCTACAACCTATGTGTTTTCAGCAAGAGCAGAAGTAGACTATCTAAACGAAACGTACAAGCTTAATCTTCCAGTCGGAGAAAACTACGAAACCTTAGGAGGTCTAATTGTAGATCATACAGAGGAGATTCCGCAACAAAACGAAATTGTTTCTACAGAAAAATTCAACTTTAAAATCTTAGAAGTTTCCAATACCAAAATAGACTTGGTAGAGCTTCAAATTAAAGAAGAAGACTAATTTTTTAAGATAAATACTAACTATTTTACTAACAGTATTTTTAATTAATATATTTATTATAATAAAGTACTTTTATTATTGAATAGAAAATGGTATTTTCGCCCACTATATTTCACAAAATTTATCACAAAAAATGGCAATTTTAAATAAAATTAGACAAAAAACGGTTGTATTAATCTTAGTTATTGCATTAGCGTTATTCGCTTTTATTTTATCAAGTTTATTTGATAATAAAGATGCATTATTTTCTAAATCTCCAGATGTTGTAGCAACAATCAATGGACAAGACATTTCAAGAGAAGAGTTTTCTAACCTTGTAGAGTTTCAGCAAAGACAAATGGGACCAAATGCAACAACTAGTCAAGTCATGAATAGTGTGTTTGAGACTAAAGTGAGAGAAGCTGTAATGAACGGTCAAATTGAAAAATTAGGAATGACTGTTGAGTCTGAGCAAATGCGTGACTTAATCAAAACGTCTTATGGAACTGACCCTACATTTTTAAATGAAGATGGTGTTTTTGATGAGGCTAAATTAAAATTATTCATAGATAATTTAAAAAGCTCTTCAGCTGAAGCTTACCAAAATTGGATTTCTACAGAGCAGTCTTTAGCTAGCAATGCCTTACAATCTAACTACTTTAACATGGTTAAAGCTGGTACTACTGCAACTTTAGCAGAAGGACAGTTAGAACATAAATTAGAAGGAGAAAAAGTTGACATCAATTATGTGCAAGTCCCTTACACAGCTATTCCAGATGCAGAGGTTAACGTGTCTCAGTCAGATATTAAAAACTACATAAACAAAAATCAAAAAGCATATCAAACAGAAGCTAACAGAAACTTTCAATATGTATTTTTTAAAGAAGTTGCCTCTTTAGAAGATGAAAATGAAATCCAAAATGAGCTTAAAGCATTGCTTAAAGATAAAGAAGTTTATAACGAAGTTACTAAAGCAACAGACAACAAACTAGGTTTTGCAAATACTAAAGATACAGAAGGATTTGTAAACAGTAACTCTGATGATTTTAAATTTGTAGATAAATACCAATACAAGTCTAGCTTACCTGCAACAATTGCAGATACAATCTTTAATTTAGAAGCTGGAAAAACTTACGGTCCATACAAAGACGGTAACTATTATAAAGTAACTAAAGTTTTAGATTACAAAAAATTAGCAGATTCAATCGAGTCTAGCCATATTGTAATTCCTTTTGTAGGAACAACAAGAGCAGGAGCAGATGTTACTAGAACTAAAGAAGAAGCTAAAGCAATGATTGATAGCATCTTTCCTTTAGTAAAAAATGATAAAACTAAATTTGCAGAAGTAGCAAATGAAATAAACTCTGACGGAACTAAAGGTAAAGACGGAAGCATTGGATGGACAAGATTAACAACTTACAATCCTGCAAGTTTTGATCCTGACTTTGCTAACTTTTTGTTTTTTAATGAAAAAGGAAGCATTGACGTTGTATTAACTAAATTTGGTTACCACATTATTAGAGTTGACGATAAGAAAAATGTTGAGACAGCTGCAAAATTAGCTACAATTGCTAGAAAAATTGAGCCTTCATCTAAAACTGAAGATAAGATTTTTGCTGATGCTTCTAACTTTGAATTAGCTATCGCTAACGGTAACTTTGCAGAAGTAGCTAAAAATGCAAACTATGAAGTACGTCCAATGACAGCTAATGAATTAGACGAAAGTATTCCTGGATTAGGAAATCAACGTCAAATTGTACGTTGGGCTTTTGAAGATGCTACAGAAGTAGGAGATTATAAGCGTTTTGATAACGTACCTGGAGGAATTGTAATCGCACAATTAACTGGTAAGCAAGAGAAAGGATTAATGAGTGTTGAAGATGCTTCAGTTACTGCATTACCAGCAATTAGAAAAGAGAAAAAAGCTAAAATGATAATGGACAGAGTTAACGCTTCAACATTAGCAGATTTTGCTGCAGCAGAAAACCAAACGGTTAAATCATCTTCAGCAATAAACATGAAAAATCCAACAATTGCAGGAGCAGGAAAAGAGCCAATGGTTGTAGGAACAGCTTTTGGATTAAAAGAAGGTGTAGCTTCTAAATTAATAAAAGGAAACACTGGTGTATTTATGGTACAGGTTACTAAAAAGACGCCTGCTGTAGAATTAGAAAACTATTTACCATTTGCTAATCAAGTAAGTGCACAAAAATTAAGTGCAGTACAAACTAGATTATACAGTGCTTTAAAAGAATCTGCAGAGATTGAAGATTTTAGAGCTAAAACAGTACAATAAGCTACTATAGTTTAAATATAAAAAAAGCCTCTTAACAATTTAAGAGGCTTTTTTATATGCATTAATTTTATAAGACCATGTCTTTATATTTTAATATGGTATTAAATCCTTTAGCCTTAAAGTAAGCAGTAGGATTGGTCTTGCTTGCAACTAAAATAAAATCGCCTCCCCAAGCACCCAAACTTTTAATACTGCCATCAAAATCGCTAAAAAGATTATCCTTGACTTTGGTTTGATGTGTTATGGTGCTTATAATCGTTTCATGATGGTCTATTAACTCTTTTAAGTCATCAATTGTTTCAGTTTTAATAAACTTACTTGTTATTGTATTAATAGCTTCTATTGAGTTTTCTAAATCGTGTCTGTTAGCTTTATAATGTGCAATACCATCACGACTATTTTGTTTTTTATTTAAATGAATAAAATAAAGGTTTTCAAAAAAAACAGGTTTAAAAACTAAGCTATTTATAGTAGGTAGATTGTTTTCTAATTGATAAATTAAAGCATTACTATTTTGTGCACAAGCAATATCATAACCACTACCTCCAAAGGTTAATTTTAGTAATTGGTATGGGTCTACGTTAGCCCATTGCGACAGATTATTGATTAAAGTAGACGATGTACCTAAACCCCAATTTTTAGGAAACTCAAGTATTGTGGTTATTTTAAAACCTGTATTTGATATTAAAAATTCAGGGTTTAACTGCTTTATAGCTTTAAGAATTTGGATTAGCCTATCTGAGATAGGATTACGAGATAAGTATCCATTGTTAATTTCATTTAAACTAAATAGATCCTCAAACCATATAGCGTTGTTATGGTCTAAGCTGGTCCATATAATTTGAGGTTGGCTAATTGGCTCTACTGTTAATTGCTGTCCAAATTTAGTAGGTACTGCTAACGCTTTAGCTCCATCAAGTACAACATACTCTGCAGTAAGTAATAATTTTCCGTGACTATAAAAGGTTTGCATTATTGTCTAAGTTTTTCAATAGCTTCTACAACAGCACTATGTGTAACTACGTTAGTTTTAAAGTGATTTACAATCTGTTCTTTTTCAGAAGGTGTTGCTTCAAATTGATTTAATATATTCATTAAATGCATCTTCATGTGTCCTTCTTGTATACCAGTTGTGGTTAAACTTCTTAAAGCAGCAAAATTTTGTGCTAATCCAGCAACAGCCACAATTTGCATTAATTGCTTTGCATTAGGTTGGTCTAAAATTTGTAATGCCAATTTTACTAAAGGATGTAAGCTTGTTAAGCCACCAACAGTACCTAAAGCTAAAGGTATTTCCATCCAAAAAGTAAAGATCCCATCTTCAATTTTAGCATGCGTTAAGCTACTGTATTTTCCATCTTTTGCAGCATAAGCATGGACACCAGCTTCCACAGCTCTAAAATCATTTCCTGTAGCTAAAACCACAGCGTCAACCCCATTCATGATACCTTTATTGTGTGTGACAGCTCTGTAAGGTTCAATTTCAGCTATGTTTACAGCTTGAACAAATTTTTCAGCAAATGTATGTGGATTAATATCTTTTTCGGCTAAATCTTCAACTTTACAGCTTACTTCAGCTCTAACTAAGCACTCAGGTACGTAATTAGATAAAATACTCATGACAATGTTTATTGGTAATTGTAAGTATTGTTCAGCTTCTGTTTTAAATGTTTTAGCAAATTGTTCTAAACACGAGTTTATAAAATTTGCTCCCATTGCATCTAAGGTTTCAAAAGTGGCATGCAATTGGTAATAATTTTCTAAATCATTAGTTTTATCTCTTAACTCAATATCTAAAATACCACCACCACGTTTTTCCATGTTTTTAGTGATGGATTTTGTGTCCTCTAAAAGTTGTTGTTTTATGGTATTAAAATAGTCTTTTAAATCGTTATAACTTCCAGAATATGTAAAGTGGACTTGTCCAATTTTAGTAGTAGATATTACGGTTGCTTTAAATCCACCTCTAGTTTGCCAAAATTTTGCTGATTTGCTAGCAGCAGCAACTACAGAGCTTTCTTCTATAGTCATTGGTATGGTGTAAATCTTGTCATTAATAACAAAATTTGGTGCAATCCCTAAGGGTAAAAAGTAGTTAGTAATGGTGTTTTCTATAAATTCGTCATGCAACTGTTGTAGCTTTTGATCGCTATTCCAATATTGCTTAAGGATGGTTTCAGCATCTTTATAGCTGGACAAGTGATTTGTGATTAGCCAATTAATCTTTTCAGCTTTTGATAATTTAGAAAATCCAGAAACTAGTGTACTCATGTTATTAATTTTGAAATGCAAAGATACTATATAGACTTTCAATTTACAGTAGTCCGTGTAATATTGCTGATTTATCTGTTAATATTGGAGGTTTTTTGGGTAATTTTTAGTAAACTTGACATCCTATTATTAAATAATTAATATTAAATGAAGATTTTAAGAATCCTTTCTCTATTCTGCTTTTTAGCAACTACTTTTTTAACTGCTCAAAATAAGGAATTTACACTTGATGAAATATGGAGTGGTACCTTTAGAACTGAAGGTTTAGAAGCCTTACACTCCATGAATAATGGACAACAATATTCGGTTTTAAACTTTGATCGCGCAAGTGGAGCAACGACAATTGATATCTACGATTACAAGACGCTAGAAAAGGTTAAGACCTTAGTTAGCTCTAAGGATTTAGATTTAAAATATTTTTCTGATTATACATTTAGCAAAGATGAAAACAAAATACTTTTAGCTTTTGAAGAAGAATCTATTTTTAGACGTTCTTCATTAGGTAAATACGTGGTGTATGATGTGTCAGACAAGTCAGTACATAGTGTTGCTAATTATAAAATACAAGAACCAACTTTTTCTCCAGACGGTAAAAAAGTAGCTTATGGTTATCAAAACAATCTATACGTTAAAAATTTAGAAAGTAACGACGTTACACAATTGACTTTTGATGGCGAAAAAAACAAAGTAATTAATGGTATTACGGATTGGGTTTATGAGGAAGAGTTTGGTTTTGTTAGAGCTTTTGATTGGAATGCAGAGAGTAACAAAATAGCATTTATAAGATTTGACGAAAGTGATGTTCCTGAGTTTTCTATGGACGTTTATGGTAAAGATTTATATCAAACACAAACCGTTTTTAAATATCCAAAAGCAGGCGAGCGTAATGCAGTAGTATCCTTACATCTTTTTGATTTAGATAAAAATAAATTAGAAGAAGTAAAAGTGAATAAAACTTACAACGACTTTTATATACCTAGAATTAAATGGTCTCATGACGCTAATATGTTAAGTGCTATTTATATGAATCGTCATCAAAACCAATTAGATTTATGGATGATAGATGCTAGCCAAAACGAAGCGTATTTAGTTATTGAAGAAAAGGATAAAGCTTACATAGATATTACAGACAATCTAACGTTTTTAAAGGACAAAACCTTTATTTGGACTAGCGAAAAAGATGGTTACAATCATGTGTATCATTATAGCAAAAAAGGAAAGTTAATTAACCAAATTACTAAAGGTAATTGGGAAGTGACAGAGTACTATGGTTATGATAGTGCTTCAGATCGTATTTTTTATCAGTCAGTAGAAAACGGTAGTATTAACAGAGACGTTTATTCTATTAAATTAAACGGAACTCAAAAAAGAAGATTAACACAAAACGAAGGAACAAACAATGCAGACTTTAGTGCTAACTTCACTTACTTTATCAATACCTTTTCAAGTGCGACAACGCCATATTTATATACTTTAAATGATGCTAATACAGGAAAAGTTTTAAAAACCATAAAAGATAATAAAGATTTAAAGGATACTTTAAAGGCTTATACAATATCTGATAAAGAGTTTTCTACTATTTCTGTAAACGGAAACGACTTAAACATGTGGATGATAAAGCCAGCCAATTTTGATGCTAGCAAACAATATCCATTATTTATGTTTCAATATTCAGGTCCAGGATCTCAACAAGTGGCTAATAAATGGCATAGTGCAAATGATTATTGGTATCAAATGTTGGCGCAACAAGGTTATATTATTGCTTGTGTTGATGGAAGAGGAACAGGTTTAAAAGGTGCAGATTTTAAAAAAGTAACTCAAAATGAATTAGGTAAATTTGAAGTTGAAGACCAAATTGAAGCTGCAAAATTATTAGGAGCACGACCATACATTGATTCTAGCAGAATGGGAATTTGGGGATGGTCCTATGGTGGATTTATGTCAAGTAATGCGTTGTTTAAAGGAAACGATGTGTTTAAAATGGCAATAGCAGTCGCACCTGTAACAAGTTGGAGATTTTACGACTCTATTTATACAGAGCGTTACATGACAACACCACAAGAAAACGCAAGTGGTTACGATAATAACTCACCAATAAATCATGTTGATAAATTAAAAGGAGACTTTTTATTAATACATGGTACAGGAGACGATAACGTACACGTACAAAATACAATGCGTATGGTTGAAGCTTTAGTACAAGCTAACAAGCAATTTGAATGGATGATATATCCAGACAAAAACCATGGTATTTATGGAGGTAATACAAGATTGCATTTATATACAAAAATGACAAACTTTATCAATCGCACTTTAGGCGATAAACTTTAATTAAACTAACTAATATTATAACTTATGGAATTTAAATTTGGAGGTTCAGAAACCAATCAAAAAACCGTATTAGGTCATCCGTCTGGATTATTTGTACTCTTTTTTACTGAAATGTGGGAACGATTCTCCTATTATGGGATGCGTGCGTTATTAGTACTATTCTTAGTGTCCACACTTCTAGATGGTGGTTGGGCTTGGGAACGTTCTGAAGCTTTACAGTTATATGGACTGTATACAGGATTAGTCTATATAACACCGATTTTTGGAGGTCTAATAGCCGACAAACTATTAGGATATAGAAATGCAATAGTTGTTGGAGCCTTACTAATGACTTTAGGTCACGCAAGTATGGCATTAGAAGGAATAACTTCTATATTCTTTTATCTAGGATTGTTTTTATTAATCATTGGAAACGGTTTATTTAAGCCAAATATTTCTTCAATGGTTGGACAATTATATAAAAACCAAGGAAAAGAAAAAGATGCTGGTTATACCATTTTTTATATGGGAATTAATGCTGGTGCATTTTTAGGAATTTTACTTTGTGGTTATATAGGTGAAAAAGTAGGATGGCATTATGGTTTTGGTTTAGCAGGAATCTTTATGTTTTTTGGAATGTTACAATTTTATTATGCACAAAAAATATTTGCACGAATTGGATTATCTCCTAAAGGAACTGTAGATTTTGATGATGCTATTGAAGACTCTATTGAAGAGATAAATGATGATTTAGAAGAAGTTGTTGATGAAGCTAAAAAATCTAAAGTAACTAGAGATAGATTAATTGTTATTGGTGTACTTGCATTTTTTACAATTTTCTTCTGGTGGGCTTTTGAGCAAGCAGGTGGGTCGATGACAATTTTTGCAAATGATTATACTGATAGAGTATTAACTGGAGCTGGAGCAAATACATTTAAAATAGTAAATACCATTTTAACAATTGTGCCAATGCTTATAATAACGTGGGTGTTAACAATGTTGTTTAGACAAACGTTTTCTAAATTTGCACTGTCAAATATTTTATTAGGTACTAGTTTTGTTATCATTTGGATTATAGTTATTTGGATGTTAGTAAGAGAGTTTCAATCAGATCAAACAGATGTGCCAGCGTCATGGTTTGGTATATTAAATTCATTTTTTATTATTGCTTTTGCACCATTGTTTTCAAAAATATGGCAGAGTAAGTACAATCCAACTGGACCAATAAAATTTGCAATAGGTCTAATTTTACTAGGATTAGGTTTTGGAATATTAGCTTATGGATCAATGAGTATTCCTTTAGGAGCTAAAACAGCTTCTGTAAGTATGATTTTCTTGATCTTAGCATATTTATTTCACACACTTGGAGAGTTATGTGTATCTCCTGTAGGATTATCTTATGTAAGTAAGTTGGCTCCTGTTAAACTTGTAGGAATGATGTTTGGTGTTTGGTTTGTAGCTAATTTTATTGCTAACTGGACAGCAGGTATTACAGGTAGTTATATTGATCCAATTGTAGAGGAATATGGAATGACAACTTTCTTTTTAATTTTTACATTGGTACCAATTGGAGCAGGAATAATAATGATTATTTTAAATAAGACATTATTAAAAATGATGCATGGTATACGTTAATCAAAGAGTATAATTTATTATAAAACGCCTCAAATTTGAGGCGTTTTATTTTTTTGTAAATTTGGAACACTATTTGCGACTATAAAAGATATAATATAGATATAATGAAAAACATATTTTTAGCCTTAACACTGTTGTTTACAGTTAGCAGTTTTGCACAAGACAAAATTAATTGGGTAACACTTGAAGAAGCTGTCGAACTTCAAAAAAAGGAACCTAGAAAAATAATGATGGATGCTTACATAGCTTGGTGTGGACCATGTAAACTTTTGGATGCTAGAACTTTTACAAATAAAGACTTAATTGCTTATGTAAATAAGCATTACTATGCAGTGAAGTTTAACGCAGAAGGTAATGAAGAGATTACTTTTAAAGGAAAAACGTATAAAAATCCTAATTACAATCCAGCTAAAGCTAAAACTAGAAATTCTAGTCACGAGCTTTCACGTGGTTTAGGAATTAGAGCTTATCCAACATTACTGTTTTTTGATGAAGATGCACAGTTAATATCTCCTATTACAGGATATCAAACACCTCAAGCTTTAGAGTTGTATTTAAAAATGTTTCAGTCTAATAAACACAAGGACATGAAAACTCAAGCAGATTTTGATGCCTATTACAAAGCCTTTAAAGCGACCTTTAAAGACAATTAAACCGTTTTTAATAGTTTATAATATAAGCTCCTGTTTTCCATGTATGGTAAAACGGGAGTTTTTGTTTTAAGCAAGTGGCTTCCCACCGATTAACATACGATCTATAATTATTTCCATCTGCTATTATAACCTTTGGTTTTAAGCTGTCAATTAAACGTGTTAAGTTTAATTTTGGAGATTGTGTTAATACTACATAATCTACTGTAATTCCTTTTAAATTAAAAACAGCTAAACTATCAACAACTAATAGATGTTTGTTGTTCAATTTATATAAGTTTGTAATGGGTTTAGAAGGTATTGTTTGTAATGCGTTTTTGACTGCATAGCTTCTAATTATAGCATTTGTTTCTGCTGTTTTTAATGTAGAAAACGTCGCTAATTGATTGTTGTGTTTTTTACCTAATAGTGTGTTTCTACTTTTATGAAATACAATAAATTGATTGCCTTTAGTGTCAAATTGAATAATTGTATATGTTATTTGCAATGCTAAAACTGAAATTAAAGTGACTTGTAACCATCTATAACTCTTGTGGTGATATAATACATATAGACAAAATATGAAGATGTAGGACACAATGACTTGAGCAATGGTAAACGGAATATCAATTATTAAAAAATCTTCCTGACTAGAAATCCATCCAAAAAAGGAATTCATCCAATTGATAACCATTCCAAAAGCATCTGACAATAAAGTTTTAGGTAAACCAAATAGTGCTAATGTTATTACTAGTAAACCAAGACCTAAAATGATACTTAAAAACGGAATTACAATTAGATTGGATAGCCAAAATAAACTAGGGAATTGATGAAAATAATATAAACTTATAGGAATAATTCCAAATTGAGCAGAAACCGTTACTGTTAGTGTTTGCCATAAAAGGGTAACTATTTTGTATTTAGGTGTCCAAAGTTTTTCTATTATAGGCTGAAAACTAACAATTGCTATTACTGCAGCATAACTTAACTGAAAACCAACATCAAATAAAAAATTAGGTTTAATTAACAGTAAAATAAAAACAGAAACAGCTAAGGTGTTGTAGATGTTTGTCGGTCGTTTTAAGTTAATACCTATAGCAACAATACTAAACATGGTTGTTGCTCTTATAATAGATGCAGAGCCACCTGCAATTAAAGCATAGGTCCATAATAAAATAACGAGTATTAGGGTTTTATAAAACTTCCCGTTTTTTAAACGTTCTATAGGCTTGAATACCAAATTTAGTATTAACAATATTATACCAACATGTAACCCAGAAACTGCTAATATGTGTATTGCTCCTGCATTAGTATAATTGTCATAAACTTCTTTTGTTATATTTTGTCTTTGCCCTAATATCAAGGCGTTAATAATGGATAGTTGGTCATTTGTATATTGGTACGGATTTAATTTGCTATTTATGTAATTTCTTAACTTAGCTGCATATCCAAATAATGTATGAGTTTTATTTTGAAGTTGTAGTAAATTGGTGTGATCTGCATATAATTGGTAGTGGACTTGCTGTTTTTCTAAATAATCTTTATAACTAAACTGATCCGGATTTAAAGGCTTTTTTACGTCTACTAATGGTAAGGCTGTCGTGTAAATAGCATCTATTGGTAATTGGGTTTGTAAACTGTCCTTTTTAACGTTTAGTAATGCTTTACCAATTACTGTGTTATTGTTTAGTTTTAGTATATCAACATAATAGCGTTTACTAAAAGCGTTAGGTTTTAGTAATTCTCTAACCCTAAAAGTTATAGTTGTAGATGCGGTATCACGACTTGTATAATTACTAAAATGATTGGTTTTATTTAAATCTTCATTACTATTAGATATAAAAAGACCAAACGCAATAAAGGTCAGGTAGCAAGTTATTCCAAAAATATAGAGGTAATTATTTTTCTTTTTAAAGATGAAATATAAAAAAACCGTAAGTGCTGTAAAACATACAGTTATAAGAAAGCTGTAAAACACCGAAATACTTAGTGTTTTAGAAAGTATGATACCAATTATTAGGCAAATGGTAAATTTTATAATTGAAAAATGAAGCAATTTCATATCTCAATATAAGCAATTTCTTACAATATACGACGCGCTTGGACAAAAGCAAAGTACCAATAGCGTTCAGATAGTAATGAAGTCATAACGCCTTTACTAGTACTGGCATGTATAAATTCTACGCGTCCTAATCTAGAAGATGTTACTAATCCTACATGATTTATCGTTCTGCTGTTTCGTTTTGTAGCAAAAAATAATAAGTCACCTTCTTTAACTTCTTTTACATCTATCCAGTCACCATGAGTTGCCATAGCGCTTGAAGATCTTGGCAAGCTTATATCTTCAGATTGAAATGCTGTAAATATTAAACCAGAACAATCCATTCCTTTTTTTGTAGTGCCACCATATTTATATCTGACACCTTCATAGCTTTTAGCAGTGTTAATAATATTGGCTATTAAAGGACTACTAATAGGAATTACTTCTATGTTTTGATTGTCTTCTGTATTGTGTCCGGTTTCTGTATTTCTAGAAGTTGTGGTTGTTGTTTTTCTTGCAGGTCCACGTCTAGCAGGCTTGTTAGTTGTTTGGCTAATGACTTCAGATTCAGATTTGGTAGTTACAACACGTTTACTTTTACTGCTTCCGCAGGACATTAATGTTGCTAATATTAAAAGTAGGACAATTTTATTCATTTAATAATTAATCGTGTATGTAATTGTAAATCAGTTTAGCTGTATTTTCACTAGCACCTTTTCCGCCTAATTTTTTTTCTAAGTCATAATAACTCATAAAATATTTAGTACGTTCATAATTGTCCAGTATAGTATCTAACTCTTTTTTTAGACGTTTAGTGTTAAAGTCACCCTGAATTAATTCGGTTACAACCTCTTTATCCAAAATTAAGTTGACTAAGCTAATATAATCTAGGTTTACCACGCGTTTACCAATTTGGTAAGACACCCAACTCCCTTTATAGCAAACTACCTGAGGTACTTTAAATAAGGCGGTTTCTAAAGTTGCTGTTCCGGAAGTAACTAAAGCAGCAGTTGCAAGACTTAGTAAATCGTAAGTTTTATTGGTTATAAAATGGACATTACTTTGTTTAATAAAAGTTTTGTAAAAATCGTAATCCTGACTTGGTGCACCTGCAATTACAAATTGGTAGTCTGGATAGTCATCAACAACACTAAGCATAACAGATAGCATTTTAGTAATTTCTTGCTTTCTGCTTCCAGGTAATAAGGCAATTATAGGTTTATCGCTTAAACCATGTGTTTGTCTAAACGTTTTATCGTCCACTTGCGTTCTGTCTGCAATAGCATCAATTAATGGATGTCCAACAAAATGTACAGGATAATTATGTTTGTTTTCGTAAAAGTCTTTTTCAAACGGTAGGATGACATACATTTGGTCAACGTCATGTTTGATAGCTTTAATACGACCTTCTTTCCATGCCCAAATTTGAGGGGAAATATAATAATGTGTTTTAAAATTTTTAGCCTTAGCCCATTTTGCAATACGTAGATTAAATCCAGGATAGTCAATAAAAATAATCACGTCAGGATTATAGTTTGCAATATCTGTTTTGCAAAACGTTAAGTTTTTGGCAATGGTTCTTAAATTCATGATGACTTCAGAAAATCCCATAAAAGCTAAGGCTTTATAGTGTTTTACCAATGTACCACCAACAGCCTGCATTAAGTCGCCTCCCCAAAATCTAAAATCAGCTGATGCATCTTGTTTTTGCAACGCTTTCATTAGGTTTGCACCATGTAAATCGCCAGAGGCTTCGCCAGAAATAATGTAATATTTCAATTTATAATCTATTTATTATAATGATTAATCCAATGATTAGTGTGGCTATTAGCACACCTTTTGCCATATCATCCTTTTTTCTGTTTAAAAACAGAAAAAACAAACCTAAGTTAAGTAATGCGCCTAAGCTAACTATTTTGTCAACAAATTTAAAATGAACAGCTTTTTTTAAAGTCTCTTCAACACCATACCTAGAAAAAAAGGCAATGTATAGTAGCACGCCAATTCCTGTAGAAATTACACCTAAGATAAAGCCTAAAATAATCTGTTTTTTATTATTCAAATTGCCACGTATTTAGTTCTTGCATGTAATGGTGCGCAGTTAAATCGTAGTGTACAGGTACAACAGAGATGTAACCTTCTGATAGTGCATATTCATCTGTATCAGTGCCATTATCGTAATTTACAAATTCACCAGTTAGCCAGTAGTAATCTCTACCTTGAGGTGTTTGTCTTTTGTCAAACTTTTCTTTCCAATTAGCTCTTGCTTGTCTACAAACTTTAATGCCTTTTAATTCTTTCTCTTTTAAAGCAGGAATATTAACATTCAGTATCATTCCATCAGCAATACCATGTTGTAATGCATTTTTAGCTATTTGTTTGATATATTTTTTTGAAGCTTCAAAATCTGCATCCCATTTATAATCCAACAAAGAAAATCCAATTGCAGGTATGCCTTCAATTCCAGCTTCAATAGCAGCACTCATAGTTCCAGAATATATCACATTGATGGAGCTGTTGGAGCCATGATTAATACCAGAAACGCATAAATCTGGACGTCTGTCTAAAACCTCGTTAATTGCAATTTTAACACAATCTGCAGGCGTCCCAGAACAGCTGTATTTTAAAGTTTTGTCTCCTTTTTTAGAGACTTTGTCTAAGTGTAATACATTATTTAAAGTAATAGCATGACCCATTCCGCTTTGCGGACTATCTGGAGCTACAACAACTACATCGCCTAGGGTTTCCATAACTTCAATTAAAGCTAAAATTCCTGGTGCAGTTATGCCATCATCATTAGTCACTAAAATTAGTGGTTTTTTACTCATAGTAGTCTATTAAATTACTTAGCTAAAATACATAAATTCTCCCGTATCTACTCAATTTCTTCAGTTTAACAAAAAATTAGGTGGTTTAGATTTTATTGGCATGGTTTTTTCTTTACTTTAGTAGAAATTTCTCAAAAAAATTTAAACAGAACACATGAAAAGGAAATATAATATAATATTGCTAGTACTATTATTAGCATTTGGTTCTTGTAGTTTTACAACAAAAGTTGATGACGATCCAGATAAAGACAAACTATTAATTCAAATCATAACTCTGGCTTTAGATCAACTTCATTTTGAGCCTAAACAATTAAATGATGCTTTTTCTGCTGAGATTTATTCCGACTATTTAGAGTTGGTTGACCCTTTAAAACGTTACTTCCTACAATCAGATATTGACGATTTTAAAAAGTTTGAAACCGAAATTGATGACCAACTTAGAGCGTATGATATTTCATTTTTCAATTTAGTTTATGAGCGTTTAGTGCAACGTCAAGAAGAAGCTAAATCTTATTATAAAGAAATTTTAGCAAAACCTTTTGACTTTAACCAAGATGAAGAGTATAATACGGATTATAAAAACTTATCATACGCTAAAAACAAAAAAGGATTAAAAGAGCGTTGGAGACAACAGTTAAAATTTAATACGCTATCTAGCTATGATGCTTTAATGGATGAGCAAAACGGAACAGCTAAAGTAAATGAAGATGCAGAAGATACTGAAGCTATAGAAAAAGAACCAGTAGTAAAAAAATCTATTACAGAAATTGAAGCTGAAGCTAGAGCAGAAACTACTAAAGCTTTAGATAATTATTTTACAGATTATATTGAAGATATGGATCGTGAGGACTGGTTTGGTATGTATGTAAATACCATTGTGGAAGAGTTTGATCCACACACCTCTTATTTAGCACCAACTGATAAAGATAGGTTTGATCAACAAATGTCTGGTAAACTTGAAGGTATTGGAGCACGTTTACAGAAAAAAATGGACTACATCAAAATTGTAGAACTTATTTCTGGAGGACCAGCTTGGAGAGATGGTAAAATAGAAGTTGGAGACGTAATAATGAAAGTACGTCAAGATAAAGAGAAAGAAGCAGTGAGCGTAGTTGGAATGCGTATTGATGATGCTATAAAATTAATTAAAGGACCAAAAGGAACTAAGGTTATTTTAACCATGAAAAAAGTGGATGGTACTATTGAGGATATTGCTGTTACTAGAGATTTAGTAGAGTTAGAAGAAACATATGCTAAATCTTCAATAGTTAAAAAAGACAATAAAAATTACGGAATTATTAACCTTCCTAAGTTTTATGTAGATTTTGAAGATTATAATAATCGTAATGCTGCAACAGATATTAAACTGGAAATTGAGCGTTTAAAAGAAGCTGGTATTGAAGGTCTTGTTTTAGACTTACGTAATAATGGTGGAGGATCTTTAAGAACCGTTGTAGACATGGCTGGTTTATTTATTAAAGATGGACCAATAGTGCAAGTTAGATCAACTGACGAGCCAAAAGAGGTTTTACGTGATACTGACAAATCCATTGTTTGGGATGGACCATTAGTAATTATGGTTAACGAGTTGTCTGCATCTGCATCAGAGATTTTAGCTGCAGCAATGCAAGATTACAAACGTGCTATTATTATTGGTAGTAAGCAAACCTATGGTAAAGGAACAGTACAAAATGTATTAGACTTAAACCGTATGGTTCGTAATAGTTCTCACGGAGATTTAGGTGCTTTAAAGTTAACACGTCAAAAATTTTACCGTATTAATGGTGGATCAACGCAGTTAGAAGGTGTAAAAAGTGATGTTGTTGTTCCGGATCGTTATAGCTTTATTGACATAGGAGAGCGTGATCAAGAAAACCCATTAGCTTGGGATAAAATTACACCAGTAGATTTTGAAGTTTGGAATAGCTATTTTGACTACGATCGTACCATTGCTAACAGTAAAGAGCGTATGGCTAATAACGAACAATTAAAATTAATTGAAAATAGTGCTAAATGGGCTAAAACAAAAATGGATGATAATAGCTACTCGCTTAATTACGATAAATACAAAGCAGAGTTAAAGTTAAATGAAGAAGAAGCTAAGCAGTTTGATGCAATTTCAGATTACAAAACTAATTTAACATTTGAGTCGTTACCATACGAACAAAAAATGTTTGATCAAGACACAACCTTACGTGATAAACGTAACAGATGGCATGAAAATTTAAGTAAAGATGTTTATGTTGAAGAAGCGCTTAACGTGCTAAACGACCTAAAAATGACTTACGAAATTAAAAAAGTAGCCACGATAAAAAATTAGTAGTTTTGTCATTCCTTTGATTTGTATATTTAACATTGCAAAACCTAGGAATTGATAATTATAAAATGACAACAAAAACATACTCCTTATCACAATTAGCGCTTCAAAAGTTTAAAAAAAACTTTTGGGGCGTTTTTAGTTTGTGTTTTGTGGCATTAGTTGGTTTAGTATCTGTGTTTGCGTATTTATTTGCACCAGACAATTCTCAAAATGCCAATCAAATGCATGTGTCAATACATTCTAAACCTCCTGGATTTAGTGTTAAGATGTTGACCATACCTTCTCAAATTAAAAATGAGCAATCACATTTTCAAAAAGTGTTCTTCGGAATAAAAAATACAGATACCGAAATTCCTATTTCAAGTTATTCAATAGATAATAATCAATTAACGTACACCGAGTTTGCTTCTGATGGATTAGAAGGAGTTACAAAAACAATTGATGCCTCTTTTATTACTCAAAATTCAGCCTCTCAATATATTAAAAACGTGACCTTCCATTTAGGAACCGATAAATATGGACGTGATTTATTAAGTCGTTTATTGGTTGGTGCGCGTATTTCTTTTTTTATTGGTTTTGTAGCAGTATTTATATCGTTAGTTATTGGGATATTTATGGGTAGTGTTGCTGGATATTATGGAGGAAAAGTAGACGCTTTAATCATGTGGATTATAAATGTAACCTGGTCCATACCAACGTTATTGTTGGTTATAGCTATTACTTTAGCTTTAGGTAAAGGGTTTTGGCAAGTATTTATAGCAGTAGGTTTAACCATGTGGGTAGAAGTGGCTAGAGTGGTTAGAGGACAACTTATTAGTGCAAAGCAAATGCAATATGTGACAGCAGCTAGAGCTTTAGGATTTAACGACTTTAGGATAATAACAAAACACATATTGCCTAATATTATGGCTCCAGTGATTGTAATATGTGCAGCCAATTTTGCTGCAGCAATTTTAATAGAGTCTGGACTTAGTTTTCTTGGTATTGGTGCACAACCACCTATGGCAAGTTGGGGAGCAATGATTAAGGATCATTATAACTATATTATTTTAGGGAAACCCTATCTAGCTATTTTACCAGGTTTATGCATCATGCTTTTAGTAATGGCTTTTATGCTAATTGGTAATGCATTACGCGATGCGTTAGATGTTAAAGTTTAGGCTTCTAGATTAACTATTCCCTTTAAAATAAATACATCACAGTCTTTTTTTATATACTTTTGCAACGTTATGCAAGAATTAAAATTATCAGATTGGTTACCTACCACTAACAAAGAGGTTAAGATACGTGGTTGGCAAGAGCTAGACGTCATACTGTTTAGTGGAGACGCCTACGTGGATCATCCTACGTTTGGTCCAGCAGTTATTGGACGTTTGCTAGAAAGTTTTGGCTTACGTGTCGCTATTGTACCGCAACCTAACGTTAACGATAATCTTCAGGACTTTGTAAAATTAGGTAAACCAAGATTATTTTTTGGTGTTACAGGTGGTTGTATGGATCCCATGATTAGCAATTATAATGCTAATAAAAAGAAACGTGATAAGGATGCCTATACGCCAAATGGTGACATTGGATTTAGACCTGATTATGCATCGTCTGTATATTCTAAAATTTTAAAAGAAAAATGGCCAGATACTCCAGTATTAATTGGTGGTATTGAAGGGTCTTTACGTCGTGTAACACATTACGATTATTGGAGTGATCAATTAATGCCAACAATTTTAGAAACCTCTAAAGCAGATATGTTGGTGTACGGAATGGGAGAACAACCTTTACGTGAAATTATACGTTTACTAGAAAAAGGCGTACCATTTAGTAGTATTAATACAGTTAATCAAACCGCTGTATTATTAAATAAAGACGAAAAAATTCCGAAAAACAGTAATTGGGAAGATATTGAAATAGCTTCGCATGAAACCTGTTTAAAGGATAAGAAAAAATATGCATCTAATTTTAAGGTCATCGAGCAAGAGTCCAATAAATTAGCTGCAAGACGAATTTTTCAAAAAGTAGGGGATAAGGTGTTAATGATTAATCCACCATATCCAACAATGACCGAAGCAGAGATTGATGCGTCATTTGATTTACCATACACACGATTACCACATCCAAAGTATGATAAACGTGGACCAATTCCTGCGTTCGAGATGATTAAGTTTTCCATCAACATTCACAGAGGCTGTTTTGGTGGTTGTAGCTTTTGTACCATATCTGCGCACCAAGGAAAATTTATTGCCTCACGTAGTAAGGAATCTATTTTAAAAGAAGTTGATACTGTTGCAAATATGCCTGATTTTAAAGGCTATTTAAGTGACATTGGAGGACCAAGTGCCAATATGTATCAAATGAAGGGTAAAGTTCAGTCTATTTGCGATAAATGTGTCGCACCAAGTTGTATTTCGCCAGTAATATGTAGTAATTTAGATACGTCTCATAAACCGTTAACCGAATTGTACCAAGCGGTTGATAGTCATCCAAAAGTTAAAAAATCGTTTATAGGTTCTGGAATCCGACACGATATGTTAGTCCCAGAATTTAATAAAAATGCAGATCCAAAAGAGTTAGATGCCTATACAGAAGAAGTCATGACTAAGCACGTTTCTGGACGACTTAAGGTGGCTCCAGAGCATACAAGTGATCCTGTGTTAAAATTAATGCGTAAACCGTCGTTTAAATACTTCCATAAGTTTAAAGAGCGTTTTGATAAAATTAATATTGCTAAAGGATTAAAATTACAGTTAATACCTTACTTTATTTCTAATCATCCTGCTTGTGAGGTTGAAGATATGGCTAATCTAGCTGCCGAAACCAAAGACATGGGATTTCAGTTAGAGCAAGTACAAGGCTTTACACCAACACCAATGACAGTAGCAACTGTAATTTATTATAGTGGTTACCATCCATACACGCTTAAAAAAGTAAATACGCCTAAAACAAGAAAAGAGAAAGACGAACAACATCGTTTTTTCTTTTGGTATAAAGAAGAAAACAAAGCTTGGATAAAAAAGACGTTGAATAAAGTGGGACGTCCTGACTTATTAAACGTTTTATTACCAGGAAAAGAAGAAAAATGGCGAAAAAACAAGCCAAAAGGTGAAGCTAAAAACACCTTTAATGATGCGGTTCCCTTTAACCAACGTAAGAATAAGGCTAAGTTTAAAAGCAAAAACAAACGTCGTTAAAAATTAGTAATCTATTAACTTTTTTTTGATGTAGAATTTTTTCAGGATGTTTTAATTGTAGTATATTATAACTATGAAAAAACAACTACAAATAATTAATGGGATTGCTTTTGTCTGCGTGATTGTAATGAACTATTTATCCAATACTGGTTTATTAAATAACACGACCATTGGAGAAGTCTCTAAACAATACAATACCTTATTTACACCTGCTGGATATGCGTTTTCCATTTGGGGAATCATCTATTTGCTTTTAACAGGATTTATTGTTTATCAAGGATGTAGTTTGTTTGTCAAGGTCAGAAATGACGACTTTGTACTAACAACAGGTTGGTGGTTTGCTATTTCATGTATTGCTAATTGTGCTTGGATCGTCACTTGGATTTATGGTTATACTGCATTGTCCTCTGTATTTATTTTTATAATACTTATCGCATTATTACAAATAGTGCTTAAAAATAAAATGGAATTGTTTGATGCACCAATCACTGTTATTGTGTTTTTGTGGTGGCCATTTGTAATCTATAGTGGTTGGATTACAGTAGCTAGTATTGCTAATGTCTCAGCAGTTTTAGTAAAATATAATTGGGATGGTTTTGGGTTATCACCAACCGTTTGGACCTTACTATTAATTTGGATAGCCACTGTAATAAACTTAATAGTTACCTGGACACGTAACATGCGCGAGTTTGCATTAGTTGGTGCTTGGGCATTAATTGCTATTTACGTAGCTAATAACAACACAAATACTACTGTAGCCTACACTGCATTAGTTGCTGCTTTAATTTTAATTGTAAGCAGCGCTGCACATGGCTTTAAAAACCGAAAAACAAATCCTGCTATTAAGTGTATGGAGTATTTTGAGGGTAGGAAATGTTAGGATTTATCCAACAGAAAGTTTTGCAGCATCTTTCCATAAATAATTTGGCATAGGTTCATTTAATTCCCAATTAATGCTCATTGGTTTTGAACCGTAGTGGTCTTTTATATTTCCTTCTCCTATAAAAACATAACCTTTTGTATTGCCAAATTCATCTTTTGCTTTTTCGCGAACAAAAAGTAAAATTCGTTTATTTTCCTCTTGATGTTTTATGTAAGACAATCCTTTTCCTTTATCAGGTCTTGCAGAGTTTTGAGTTTGCCAATGAAATAGTAATTCATTTACAGCATAATCATCATACATTGTGGTTGGTGAAAAGTTTTCTTCGGACTTAATAAGGTTGATAAAAAGTAATTCGGTATTCAAATCTATATTCAATGCAGTTCCTTCTCTATTAGATGATTTTTTTGTGAAACTACTAAATTGGAAAGCAGTTAATATTTGGTCTCTTGTATAACGACTATGTAATTTTAATGGTTGTTCATATGGAAGTTCAATCAGTAATTCTTTGAAGTCTATATTATCAATTAAAAATTCTAGAATTTCCTTTATTTCCTCGACTAGAACAAGATTATTTCCAATTTGGAGAATACTTTTTTCTAAAGAATCGAAACCTTCTTCTTTCTGCCAAACATCGTAATGCAACATTAGAAGCATGGTTTTTTCATTTTCATTCAATTCTGAAATTGTCACCTTAAAATTCTGTTTTGCAATTTTTAAAATGAAAGAGAAATAACTGAGTGAATTTGTAGATAACCATTTGTTTGAAATAGCAGAAACAATAGCTTTCTCATTTTCAGAATTGAAGTTTTCTATTCTTCCTGCTAATTGACATAAACGCTTCCAGCTTTCTCTTTTGTATATTGATTGTAGAGGTATATTATAAAACGAGCAAAAGTTACCTATTGTTAATGGTAAATTAGTGTCGTTTTGATATTGTTGAATTCTTTGAATTAATTTGTTTTTATTTAATGATGTTGCAGCCGAAATATTTTTAAGAATTGTTTCTTTTGTCTTCTTCTCTAAAATGATTGAGCAACCCAAAGGAAGATGCGGGAAATCATCCTCGATTTCTTTTTTAACTGTTGTATTAGTTTTACCGATTAAAGCTCTAAACTTACTTTCAAAATTATATTCAGGTTTGGAATTTCCAACAAAATCTAAAACAGTTAAGCAATCTTTCTCTTCGTGAAGTCTCAGTCCTCTTCCAAGTTGTTGTAAAAAGACTGTCAAGCTTTCAGTTGGCCTTAAAAATAGAACAGTATCAATTTCAGGAATATCAATACCTTCATTAAACATATCGACTACAAATAGGTAATTAATTTCTTTTTTCTCAAGTTTCTGACGAATTTGAATTCTGTCTTTACTATTTATGCTTGTTAAATAATCGGCTTTTAATCCTGCTAATGTGAATTTTTCAGCCATAAATTTAGCATGTTCCATAGAAACACAGTATCCTAAAGACCTAACTTCATTTATATCTTTCGTGTATTTATCTAATGCATCAATAATTTCTCTAACTCTTCTGTCATTTTCGGTATACAGATTAGTTAATTCACTTGCGACATATTTACCTCTAGCCCAACTTACATTTGTTAAATCTATGCTATCTGTTATCCCGAAATATTGAAATGGACAAAGTAATTTTCGATTCATTGCTTCTGGCAATCTAATTTCTGCAGCAATTTTATTATCAAAATCTTCTAAAATGTCTCCACCATCCATTCGTTCAGGTGTAGCAGTTAAGCCTAGTAAAACCTTTGGTTTAAAATAGTTAATTATTTCTCTATAACTATTAGCGGTTTGGTGATGACATTCATCGATTATTATATAATCGTAATAATCTGGAGTTAAGTTATATTCTTTAAACTTGTTTTTGACAGATTGTACGGAAGCAAATACGAATTCAAAATTATCAGGAACCATTCCGTCAACCCATAATTCACCAATATTATTGTTCCTTAAAATACCTTGAAAAGTAGATAATGATTTTTGAATAATTTCTTTTCTATGTGCAAGAAATAGAAGTTTTGCTGACTTGTTGTTTTGTTTGAAACGCTTATAGTCAAATGCAGAAATAACGGTTTTTCCTGTTCCAGTCGCTGCAACTACAAGGTTTCTAAATCTTTTATGAACCGTTCTTTCTACTTCTAGTTTTTCTAATACTTCTTTTTGATAAGGAAAAGGTTTAATATCAAACAAAGCTGTAGCGTTTTCATAAGGTTTACTAAATTTACTTTGTTTTAAAGCGCTTTGAAGTTTCTCTTTATGTATGCCATCATCAAATAATTCAAAATCATCACTCCTCCAATAAGAATCAAATGTCTTATTGAATTTATCAATTATGTGACTTACTTCTTTGGTCGTAACTTTTAAATTCCACTCTAAACCATCTGTTAAAGCTGACCTCGAAAAGTTAGAAGAGCCAATATATGCTGTATGAAATCCAGTATTTCTATAAAAAAGATATGCTTTTGCATGTAGCCTTTCATTACTTGTATTGTACGATATTTTAACTTCAGTATTTGGTAATTTTGAAAGTAGTTGAATAGCTTTATAGTCTGTTGCTCCAATATATGTCGTGGTAATTACTTTTAGTTTTCCACCACGCTGTGTAAATTCTCGTAACTCTTTTTCAAGAATAATGATACCTTTAAATTTTATAAAAGAGACAAGAAGATATATTTCGTTAGATGAAAGAATCTCCTTTTTAAGTTCACTTTCTAGTGATAGACCAACATTCCCACCTGTAAATAATTCACTTTGTGTTAATCTTGTGTAAGGGGTTATTTCTTTTAATCTTAAATCTAAATCTGAAAAGTGCGCATCAGTTTTTGAAAATACTGCCTTTAAAATTTCACCTTCAACACTAACTAAATCATCATTAAATTCTTGTTTATTTAATTCGTCTTTTAGTAATTTAATTATTTTGTTAGCAATTTCAATTTGTAATTCAGCTTTACCTTTTATAAGTTGAAAAGCATGTTTTAAAGTTTTAGCTAAATGTTTAGATAAAACATTTGAGGCTTCCTCTTTGTCTATTGAAGTTTTCTTTAGAAAGAATTTATCTTTATCAAGTTCATTTAATTTTTCAGATACTAATTGGGTTATTAATTCTTCGTAAATTCCTTGATTCATAATTCTAAATATTCTTTTAAAATTGGTATGTCGGCTTCTGCCCAATCTAAATTAATTAATTTCCGTTTGTTAACTAAAACAAAATCAGAATGTTCTTTAAGTATTAATTTACCTGTAACATATTCAGCAGTAAAAGGAATTAATTTGATTTTAAAATCAGGATACTCATGAGTTACAGGAGTTAACTTTCCTTTGATTTCAATTTTGATATTTAATTCCTCTAATATTTCTCTTTTAATACACTCAACCTCTGTTTCACCTTCTTCAATCTTGCCACCTGCAAATTCCCATTTTAATGGAAGTTTCATGCTTTTATTTCTTTGAACAGCTAAAACTTTATCATCAAATTGGATGATTGCACATGTAACAAGAATAGTTTTCATCCTAATGCGCCTCCAACCAATTCAAACCAGTATCCACTTCAACATCTAAAGGCACTTCCATTTTAAAGGCTTGTTCCATTTCGGTTTTAATTAAGGTTTTCATTTCCTCAAGTTCAGGTTTGTAAACATCAAACACCAATTCATCGTGCACTTGCAGTAACATTTTGGTTTTATAATTACCAGCTTCTAGTTTGTTGTAAATGTTAATCATGGCAATTTTAATAATATCTGCAGCACTACCTTGGATTGGTGCATTAACAGCATTACGCTCTGCTGCACCACGTACCACAGCATTACGACTATTTATATCTTTTAGGTAACGTCTACGATCTAAAATAGTTTTCACATAACCATGATCACGTGCAAAATCTACTTGTGCACTCATGTATTTTTTAAGCTTAGGGTAGGTTTCGTAGTAGGTATCAATAAGTTCTTTGGCTTCACCACGCGACAAATCGGTTTGGTTACTTAATCCAAAAGCAGACACACCATAGATAATCCCAAAGTTTACGGTTTTAGCATTACTACGTTGCTCTCTAGTGACTTCGTTTAAAGGCACATTAAAGACTTTTGATGCTGTGGAAGCGTGAATGTCCTCTCCATTTTTAAACGCTTCAATCATGGTTTCTTCCTCGCTTAACGCAGCAATAATACGTAGTTCTATTTGGCTATAATCCGCAGCTAATAGTGTGTAATCTTCATTGCGTGGTACAAACGCTTTACGGACTTGACGTCCACGTTCTGTACGTATCGGAATATTCTGTAAGTTTGGATTATTGCTACTTAAACGTCCTGTAGCAGCAACGGTTTGCATATAATCTGTATGTACACGACCTGTTGCAGGCTCTACCTGAAGTGGTAACGCATCCACATAGGTGCTTTTAAGTTTTGCTAAACCACGATAATCTAAAATATTGCGAATAATTTCATGGTCCTTAGCTAGGTAAGACAGTATGTCTTCTCCTGTCGCATATTGACCTGTTTTTGTCTTTTTAGGTTTATCAACCAATTTTAGTTTTTCAAATAAAATAATACCTAATTGTTTTGGTGAAGCAATATTAAATTCTTCTCCAGCAACCTCATATATTTTACGTTCTAAGGTGTTGATATCGTTATTTAAATCGTCTGATAGGCTATTTAAAAAGTCAACATCCAAATTAATACCTTCTAACTCCATTGCAGCCAATACACGTAATAAAGGCACCTCAATATCGTCAAATAATTTTTGGGTGTTAGCTTCGCCTAATTCCTTTTCAAAATGTTCTTTTAATTGTAGCGTGATATCAGCATCTTCAACCGCATATTCCGTTTGTTTTTCCAACGGAACATCACGCATGGATAATTGGTTTTTCCCCTTTTTACCAATCAATTCTGTGATAGCAATTGGAGTGTAGTTTAAGTACGTCTCTGCCAATACATCCATATTATGACGCATGTCAGGATTAATTAAGTAATGCGCTAACATGGTGTCAAATAAAGGACCTTTGACTTGTACATTGTATTTGGCTAGTACCTTAATATCGTATTTTAAATTTTGTCCAATTTTCTGAATGGTCTCACTTTCAAAAAATGGTCTTAGGGTTTCGATTAGGGCTTGTGCTTCGGTTTTATCCTCCGGAAAGGGTAGGTAAAAGCCTTTACCAATTTCCCATGAAAATGAAATCCCAACCAATTCTGCAGTTAATGGGTTTAGACCTGTGGTTTCGGTATCAAAACACACAGACGTCTGACTCATTAAGTTTTTGATAAATAATGTAGTTGCCATTCCTGAGGCTACACTTTGGTAAAAATGAGCAGTAGTTTCGGCAGTTTTTCGCGCTAAGCTATCTGTGTCAGATGTCGCTGTTGCGGAATTTGGGTCGCCTCCAAACAAATTAAATTGACCAGCTCCAGCACTTTCTGCTTCTTTAGGCGTCACTTTTGGTGCTGCTTTTTCCGAAGGGTTGTTGTTAGCAAGCGATGTGGCTTCTGCACCAGAAGTAAAGGTTTTTGTGAAATTATCTATAAGGCGTCTAAATTCTAATTCTTGAAAAATCTCAGTAACTTTAGGAATATCTGGAGCGTCTAACTCAAAATCTTTGGCATTAAACGTCACAGGAACGTCTAACATAATAGTTGCTAGTTTTTTAGAAAGTAAACCTAACTCTTGGTTGGCTTCAATCTTCTCTTTCATTTTACCTTTAAGCTCGTGTGTGTTGGCAAAAAGGTTTTCCATGCTACCATATTGTGCTAAAAACTTTTTAGCGGTTTTTTCTCCAACACCAGGTAAACCAGGAATATTATCACTAGCGTCTCCCATCATTCCTAAAAAGTCAATGACTTGTAAAGGGTCTGTTACTTCAAATTTTTTCTGTACTTCTGGGATTCCCCAAGTTTCATAACCACCTCCAAACACAGGTCTGTACATAAAAATGTTTTCGCTAACTAATTGCGCAAAATCTTTATCAGGTGTTACCATAAAGGTTTGGTAGCCTTCTTTTTCGGCCTGTTTAGCTAAAGTCCCTATAACATCATCCGCTTCATAACCATCTTTAACCATAATTGGAATATGCATGGCTTTTAAAATCTCCATGATATAAGGTACAGCAGTTTTAATACCTTCAGGCGTTTCGTCACGATTGGCTTTATAGGCTTCAAACATTTCGACTCTGTCAGCACTTCCACCTTTATCAAAACATACTGCTAAATGGTCAGGACGCTCACGCTTAATAACATCTAATAACGAGTTCATAAAACCCATAATAGCAGAGGTGTCTTCTCCTTTAGAGTTTATTCTTGGGTTTTTTATAAAGGCGTAATAACCTCTAAAAATTAAAGCGTAGGCATCGACTAAAAAGACGCGTTTATTGTCTGACATAATAGTAATTTTGATAGAATACCAAAACTACAAAACTTAACGCAGGTTTGCTTTAAAATTTGATAACTTCTGTACTTAAAACAGTAAATTATTGATTAAGCTTTTAAGAATGCTTTAGATAAGATTCTTTGATTTTTACCATGCTGATATTTCATGTACGCAAATCCAGGATGAATACAATACGAACCTGTTTGACCTGCTTTGTTAATAGCAATGTAGGCTACCTGAAAATCTTTGTGGTTTTTGTTTTTATTGACGATACGGTTTATGGCTTCTTCACATGCTTGTTGTGGATGCATTCCGTTGCGCATCAGCTCTACGATTAAAAAGCTTCCTACGGTTTTTAAAATTTCTTCACCTAAACCAGTAGCAGCTGCACCACCAACTTGATTGTCAACATATAATCCAGAGCCTATGATTGGCGAGTCGCCAACGCGTCCTTTCATTTTATAAGATAATCCAGAGGTTGTACAAGCACCTGCAATGTCACCATCTTTATCCAAGCATAACATACCAATGGTATCATGATTTTCTATGTTGATAATAGGCTTATATTCTGAAGTTTTTTTCCAGTCTTCCCATGCTTTTTTTGAAGCTTCTGTAAGTAGGTTTTCTTTTTTAAAGCCTTGTGTGTAGGCAAAATCTTCGGCACCTTTTGCAGCTAAGATAACGTGAGGAGTTTCTGTCATTACTTTTTTGGCTAGAAGTGCAACATTGGTAATGTTTTGGACACAAACAACAGCACCACAATCTCCAGAGCTGTCCATAACGCAAGCGTCTAGCGTTACTTGGCCATCTCTGTCTGGCGCACCACCTTTACCAACGGTTGTATTAGTTAAGTTTTCTTCTTCAATAGCGACACCAGCAATAGCAGCATCTAAAGCCTTTACACCTTGTTCCAACGTTTGACCTGCTTTTGCATTGGCATCTACAAAACCCCAAGTGCAAATGGATACAGGAAAACTTGTGTTGTCAATTATGGTTGTAGTGTCTTCTTTTTGTTGTGTAGCATCAGTTAACGTTTTTTCGGTTTTGGCACAAGCCAATACTGAACTTCCTGCTGCTAAACCAATACTGGTTAATGATGCGTTTTTTAAAAATTTTCTTCTGTCCATACTATGTAATTAATACGTTACACCTTGTTTGTCCAAAATGGATTTAGTCCTGAAAGTATAAAATAATAAATAACCAAAGCATAGTACAGCCATAATGTAAGACGTTTGTATACCAAAGACATCTGCTAATTTACCTTGTAAAGGCGGAATAATTGCTCCACCAAGAATCATCATTATTAAAAATGCAGATCCTTGAGACGTGTATTTGCCTAAACCTGCAATACTTAAAGTAAATATACAAGGCCACATAATTGAGCAGAACAACCCACCAGATAAAAAAGCAAATAATGCGACGTTACCGGAAGTTAATAGTCCGATTACCATAGCTAAAACACCTAATAAACTAAATGTTTTTAATGTTGTAACTGGATTGTCTTTAGCATAAAAGAAACCTCCAATTTGTACCGCAACGCATATGGCGAAAAATAAGATTTGATTAGACGAGTATTTTCCAAAATTAACTAATAATATTACTCCAAAAGCAACGTAAGGCACAATAATTAACAGCCATTTTTTTAAGCCTTTACTTGGGTTAAATACAGTAATAGCTCCAACCCAACGACCAACCATTAATCCTCCCCAATACAGTGAAATATAAGGTGCGATTTGTGCATCGTTTAGGATTGGTAAGCCTAATTCGTTTAGGTTTGTTCCGTCTACAGCTTTTTTTAGTAGTTCACCTAAATTACTACCAACAGTAACCTCTACACCAACGTACGTAAAAATAGCAAGCATCCCTAAAACTAACTGAGGATACTTCATTGCTCCCCAACCTTCTGATTTTTTAGAAGAACTAGAATAAGCAAATAGTAAACATCCAACAACAGCAGCTAATGCGATAATTAAAAAGACTAGACGTTTATTTTCTAAAGCTTCTGAAGCAACTTCATTACCTGTATAAGTACTAAAAATGTAACCAAAACAACCAATGATTATTAGGGTTAACACAATTAATAAGTTTTTGGCTTTATTAGCTGGCTCAAAAGCAGTTTCAGATTTTAAAGCTGGTAATTTTTTTGAGAAATAAAATAATGCTGCTGCTAATAAAAATAAAACACCAACACCTAAATATAGCATTTGTACAGTATTAAGTGTAATCTCGTTATTTTTAATCATAGCAGCCAATTCATCACCAGATAAAGGTGTAGAACCAAAAATGATAAATGCAACTACAATAGGTCCAATGGTAGTACCAAAGGAGTTGATTCCGCCAGCAAGATTTAATCTGTGTGAGCCAGTTTTAGGGTCTCCTAATGCAATAGCAAATGGGTTAGCAGTGGTTTGTTGTAATGAAAAACCAAGTCCAACAATAAAAAGTGCAATTAATACAAAATAAAAAATACTAGTTTGTCCTTGTTCTGCACCAGCTGTTGCAGGATACATAACAAAAGCGCCAATTGCAGAAAGGAGTAATCCATAAATAATTCCGTTTTTATAACCCCAAGCATTTAAGATGTCTTTTTTAATTGTGCTAGATATTATAAACAATAGTAAGGCACCAATGTAATAGGCACCATAAAAAGCAAAATCTACTAATTGCGATTGAAATTGATCGATATCAAAATAGGTTTTACAAAAAGGGATAAATACACTGTTTGAAGCAGCTATAAATCCCCAAAAAAAGAAGACAGTCACTAAGGTTGTTAAAGCAGATTTGTTATTTTGGTTTTCCATTGGTTGGTTTTTAATTTGTCCTAAATATAGTTATAAATGTTATT
The DNA here is from genome assembly GCF_000518485.1 of Olleya marilimosa CAM030. Classification (GTDB taxonomy): domain Bacteria; phylum Bacteroidota; class Bacteroidia; order Flavobacteriales; family Flavobacteriaceae; genus Olleya; species Olleya marilimosa. The sequence goes on from NZ_JADR01000007.1 coordinate 215,898, forward strand.
TGATAGTGATTTCGTCCACAAAAAGCCAACTTCTACCATCATGCTTGTAGCCTAAATGCCATTCTGGAAGTTTGCCTAGTTTTTTTGCTATGATTTTTATGTAACGATATGGTTTTGGTACTTGTTTAAAGAAGATCTTTTTTATTTCTGTGTCTTCAGAAGGTTGTGTGTTGTTAACAAATTGAGTAGTATCTATTGGCTTAAAATTAATACCATCTGTCGAGCCAAAACAACTCACTTGGGTTGGATAAAAAATCCATGATCGTTGTTCTTGTAAAAAATTTAATGTGACAAGATTTACTTGTTTTGCGCTACCTAAATCAACAGTTGCTATTAAGTCTTTGTCTTGATAACCTTGCCAAGTTCCGGTTCTAAAATCTTGTGTTCCGTAAATACCATCTATTAACGCGTCGTTTCCGCCACCATTATATTGATTTGCATATTCGGTTTCTAGTTTAATTGAAATATTTGGGTCTATTTTATAAAATTGGGTTTGGATAGTAGCACTTTTAATTCCGTTTTTTTCTGAATAGACTTGTAACAATGTAGCTTTAGAGATAGTAAAGGGTTGTTGGTATGGTTTAAAACTTTGATTGTCTAGGCTGTAGTAAGTTGCAACTTGTTTGTCTACATTATCTAAAACAACTTCAGTTTCGCCTTTAAAGGCTATATCACCTTTTGCAATAAATGGAGCAGGAGTGATGAGGTGTTCTGTAATTTCGGTTTTTGGAACTTGGTTATCTTTTGTAGCCCAAGTAGAGGGTTGGTCTGTCATTTTAAAATGAAGTGTGCCACCATTGATAATATCTGAATGATTGATAAAAGACTGATTTAGCGGACTGCCATTTAATTCTGCGGAAGCGATATAAATATTTTTAGAACTTAAATTATCTGTCGAAATTGTAAACTGTTTGCCGTTTTTTAGATTAATGGTTGCTTTTTCAAAAAGCGGTGTACCAATAATATAATTATTACTACCAGGAGTTACTGGATAAAAACCTAAGCTACTAAAAATGTACCAAGCACTCATTTGACCACAGTCTTCGTTACCAGAGATTCCGTCAGGTTGATTTTTATATAATTGGGTTAAAATTTGATGGATTTTTTCTTGGGTTTTGTGTGGTTTATTTACAAAATTATAAAGATAAGCCATGTGATGACTAGGCTCGTTACCATGTGCATATTGCCCAATTAAACCTGTAATATCCACTTGATGACGTCCAGAGGTTTGGTCTTTTGCAACAAATAGTTTGTCTAAATTAGCGTCTAGTTTGTCTTTTCCGCCAAGAAGTGTCATAAAACCAGAGATGTCTTGTGGTACGTAAAAACTATATTGCCAAGCATTAGCCTCAGTGTAATTAAAATTGACTTCGTAAGGATCAAAAGGTGCAAACCAAGTGTTTCTGTAACGACCTCTCATAAACTGTGTTTCGGGATCAAAACTGTTTTTATAATATTGTGCTCTTTTAGAATATGTTTTATAATCGTCTAGCTTGCCTAAGCTTTTTGCCATTTGGGCAATGGTCCAATCGTCATAGGCATATTCCAAGGTTTTAGAAACAGATTCGCTTTCTTCTTCCACAGGAATAAAACCAAATTGTTTATAAGCTTTTAAACCTAATTTGTCTCTTGTTGCGCTATGCTTCATTGCCTCAAAAGCTTTGTCGATATTATAATCTTTGATGCCTTTTAAGTAGGCATCTGCAATTACTGGTACTGCATGGTAGCCAATCATACAGCCTGTGTAATTGGCACTTAAATCCCAAATTGGCATAATACCACCTTCGTTATATTTAGCAATAAAAGTGTTTATAAAATCATTGGTTTTGTCTTGTTCTATGATTGTAAATAATGGGTGCGCTGCACGATAGGTATCCCAAAGCGAGAAGACTGTATAGTAGTCAAAAGCTTTGGTTGTGTGAATTTTCATGTCCATACCACGATAACGACCATCGACATCTTGATACAAATTAGGTGCTAAAGCCACATGATACATTGAGGTGTAAAAGTTGGTTTTGTTATCAATATTTTTATCTTGGATTACAATTTTTTGTAGTTGTTTTTCCCAAATATCTTGAGCTGTATTTTTTATCTCTTCAAAAGAGTGTTCTCCTATTTCTTCTTTAAGGTTTTTTCTAGCACCTTCAACATCTACAGCACTAATACCTATTTTTAAGTAAACAGGATTGTTATTTGGGTTGTTAAATTTTAAAGCTATTTTTTGAGCGCCTTTTTGACCTTGTTGAGGTGGAGATTGAAGTATATCTGAAAAAGTATGTGATGTTTTAATAACAAAATACAGACGCTGGTCTTTAGCCCAAGCCTCAGAAAAACGATAACCTTCAATTTGCGTGTCAGAAATCTTTGTGATTTTAGCATCTAAAACTTTATCGCGATGAATTAAATCTACAATTGCATATTGGTTTTCTGTCGAAGGAAAACTGTATTTGTGTATGCCACTTCGTTTAGAAACCGTTAATTCTACATCAATATTTGTACTGTCTAAATGTACTTTGTAATAACCAGGTTGAGCGACTTCATTGTCATGAGAAAAATGAGCACGATATCCAGGTTTTCCATCTGCACCATTATTAAAATTAACCTTATTGGTTGGCATGATTAAAACATCACCATAATCCGAAACACCTGTTCCGCTTAAATGTGTATGCGAAAAGCCATAGATGTAACTATCGCTATAATGGTAGCCAGAACAGCCATCCCAACCTTCTAGTCGTGTGTCTGGACTTAGTTGCATCATTCCAAAAGGCATAGTTGCTCCTGGATACGTATGACCATGACCTCCTGTACCAATTAAAGGATTGACATAGCTTATTAAAGGTTTTTCTGTGGTTGTTGGGTTACTATTTTCGGTTTTGTCATTACAGCTAGAAATGAATAGTTGTAAAATGAAAAGTGCGGTTAGTTTTAGTTTCATTAAAATAGAATGCTAATTTTTATAAGGAACTAAGATAATTAAAAATGAAGCTTCAAAAAATTCTGTTGTAAGTACTTATATTCATTTTCAAAAAGAAGTAAAGCGTTATGCTTCTTTCAATTTTAATAATAGGTAAAAGCATATAATAAAACTATTAGTTTATATGATGATAATTAACTTTATAGTGATGTAAAGTATTCAGCTTAACGATTTAAAAATCAAAACGTTTAACAAATTGCTAAGATAATTGAGATTGATAATGGTTAAATTTGTGGTCTAAACTATGTTATGACACGTCTAATTATTATTTCTATTCTATATATATTACTAACTGTTTATGGTTTTCAGGCTATTAAAACAGTATTTAAATCAAGTTGGATACATTATTTGTTTTTTGCAATAGCACTTGTTGTAGCTTTAAATATGGTGTATCAATTTACAACACCATCTGAAGGCAGAGTAATATCAGGTGGTAGAGGTTATGCTATAGGTTTTTTGTTATCCTTTATGGCTTTTAATTTAGTGCTTGTTCCTATATTAATAGGAGAGGATATTATTAGATCATTTATTAGCGTTTATGATAAATACTTTATAACTAAAGAGTCTTTTTACTTACCCTCTAGACGTAAATTTATAAGCCAAATTGGATTAGGCCTAGCAGCAATACCATTTGCTTCTTTACTTTATGGTATGTATCAAGGACGATACAATTATAAAGTTTTAAAATATACTTTACATTTTGAAGATTTACCAGAAGCGTTTGATGGTTATAAAATGACACATATTAGCGATATCCATTCTGGAAGTTTTGATAATAAAGAAAAAATTAATTACGCTGTAGATTTAGTTAATAAACAAAAAAGCGATGTGATAGTTTTTACTGGAGATTTAGTAAATAATAAAGCTTCAGAAATGTATGATTGGAAAGATACCTTTTCTAGATTGTCGGCTAGTGATGGGGTGTTTTCTGTATTAGGCAATCATGATTATGGAGATTATGTAGATTGGGCAACTGAAAAAGACAAACAGGATAATTTAAACGAATTAATAACTATTCAAAAAGAAATTGGCTTTGATTTATTGTTAAATGAAAGTCGTTACATCCAAAAAGATGGTCAAAAATTAGCTTTAGTTGGTGTAGAGAATTGGGGAAAAGGAGGTTTTAAAAAAGCTGGAGACTTGGATAAAGCCTCAAGCAATATAGCTGCAGGTGATTTTAAAATATTATTATCTCATGACCCATCACACTGGGCAGAAAAAGTCATAGATCACGATAATCATTACCATTTAACTTTAAGTGGTCACACACATGGTATGCAGTTTGGGATAGAAATACCAGGTTGGATTAAATGGAGTCCAGTAAAATGGCGTTACAAACATTGGGCAGGAATCTATAAAGAAAAAGGACAATACATCAACGTTAACCGAGGTTTTGGCTATTTAGCTTATCCTGGACGCGTTGGAATTTGGCCAGAAATTACTGTTATAGAACTTAAAAAAGGGACTCAAATTGCTTAATTACAACTAAATGTTATATTTTAGTAACTAGTTTGAACTAAACTGAATATCAAATGTCAAAATTTGGAGAATTAATAGATGTCGAAATTCCTGTACTGTTAGACTTTTTTACAGAATGGAATGAACCATCAAAAGCCATGCACGCTGTTTTACGCGATGTAGCAGCAGCACTTGGTGATAAAGCAAAAGTTATCAAGATTGATGTTGAGAAAAATCAAGAACTATCTGAAGCTTTACGCGTCAAAGGGTTGCCAACTTTAATTATCTATAAAAATGGAGAAATGAAGTGGCGCCAAAGCGGAGAACAGGATGCTAATACTTTAATAAGTATCGTACAACAGTTTGTTTAAAGCGCTTTAAATTGATACCCTTTACTGCTAAAATGCTCTAAAACTTTAGGTAATGCATATTGCATATTTTTTGATGCTTTTATGCTGTCATGAAACACAATAATACTTCCCGATACACTGTTTTTAATAACGTTTTCTAGGCATTGTTCTGGTGTTACCTTGACTTCCCAGTCATAAGATATAACACTCCACATTACTATTTTATAACCTCTTTTAATTAATTGTTTAGCTTGTTTGCGTTTGATTTTTCCAAAAGGAGGTCTAAACAATTGTTTGCTATTGGAGGTAATTAGTTGTTGTGTTTTTTCTGTATTTTTTACATAGCTATTGGTATCTGTACGCCAACCTTTAAGATGATTAAACGTGTGATTACCAATGGTGTGGCCATCATTGTAAACAGATTTAAATAGCTCTGGATATTTTTTTATGTTATCGCCAATACAAAAAAATGTTGCTTTAGCATTATACTTTTTAAGTGTATCTAAAGTCCATTGTGTGATTTTTGGAGTAGGACCATCATCAAAAGTTAAATAAATAGTCTTAGTCAAAGACGCCTTTTTCCAAATATACTTTGGAAAAAGGCGTTGTATTAATTTTGGTGTTTTTGCAGGAAAAACAGGCATCTATTCGCTTTTTAAAACAGTGTCTAATTGCTGTAAAAAATCTTTGTCCGATGGTACAGGACTGATTTCTGGCTCAGGCTCGCTATCATAGTATTGTTTAAACAATTCAAGATAGTTAGTAAAGGTCATAGATTCTTCTTTAGCAAAATCTCTGTCATATTCTACTAAAACATCTACTAAGGCTTTGTAACGCTCTATATCAGTAAGTATTTCAGTAAAGTTATTGTCTTGGTTTTCTCTAGTTAAAGTACTGTAGTATTTTAAGTTTTCTTGATATTTAGTAGCTACCTCTTTAAATAGTTGTCTAGCTTTGTCTTGATTATCTACTTCATAATAGGCACTTATGTAAGGCTCTAATAAAGTATAGTGTCCAAACTTATTAACAGGCATGTTCTTCATAGCAATGTCTGCTATTTCTTCAGCTTTATCTAATTGATTTTCGTTAATTAAGTTTTCAATTAATCTAGCTAAGTTTCCTCTATAAGTAATTGAGTTTCTTCTAGTTTCTGGATCATGGTAAATTTGATCACTTCCACTATTTCCCCAATCCCAATTAACCACCTTATTATACATAAACTCTGTATCTAATCGTCCCATATCAAATGGATTTGCTCTAGCAACAGGTGTTTTTATTGGTACTAATTTATAAACCATACCATCTAATTGTAAGTAATCTTTCATCCAGATATAATCATCGTTTCCAAAAGCTCCACCAGTAAAGTATATTGGTCGTTCCCAATTATTACTTGCTACAATATCAAGCATCAATAAGCGGTTTTTTGTTATGGCATTGTCAGTAATTGTAATATCAACATAGTCTTCTATTAAGTCACTGTCTTTTGCTTTTACAATACCGTTATCTAATACAGATTGTTTGTCTACAGGCACTCTAATATTTTCTACAGGGAAATAGTTAGAGTTTAGAAATTGTTGTGGATATTGTGTATAATCTTCACCCTCTTGTTGTAAGGCGTGTTTTAATTTTGTTTTAGGGTCGTCGCTGGTTATAAAATTCATAAACGTAGCAATATCCAAAGTATCCTTAGATCTTAGACGTTTCATTAAGTACTCTCTTGTACCATGTTTATACTTGTCGTGTGTTAAGCTGGAAGGTATTGGATCACTCTTGTAGGCTTTACGCTTCATTTGATCTATATACCAATCTGTTTGAAATAAACTAGTGTTAACCACGCGTACGTCTGTACGATAGTTTTCAATTTCTTGTGCATACCATAAAGCAAAGGTGTCATTATCTCCAATAGAGAATAAAATACCGTTTTCTCCACAAGAATCAAGGTATTTTTTAGCCATAGCTAAAGCAGTGTATTTACCTGATCTATCATGGTCATCCCAGTTTTGTGTTGCCATAATTACTGGTACTAATAATAAACAAACTAAAGTGACTGTTGGAGCTAATACTTTATTTGTAACATACTTTTTAAGTAAATCAAAAATAGCATACACACCAAGTCCAATCCAAAGCGCAAATACATAAAACGAACCAACCACAGAATAATCACGTTCTCTAGGCTCAAATGGTCTTACGTTTGTATATACTTGTATTGCTAATCCTGTAAATAAGAAAAATACCAAGGTAACCCAAAATAATTTTTTGTCTTTATTGAATAAGAAAAATAAGCCTATTAATCCTAAAATTAATGGGAAGAAAAAATACGTGTTACGACCTTTGTTGTCTGCAACATCACTTGGAAGATTGTCTTGAGATTGCCCTAAATGCCACTCGTCAATAAACTTAATTCCGCTAATCCAATTACCATGTTGGTCGTATCGACCTTGTAAATCGTCTTGCTTACCTGCAAAATTCCACATAAAGTAACGCCAATACATATAACCAAGTTGGTATTCAAAAAGGTAAGAGATGTTACTAGCTAGTGATGGCTTTTCAATATTTATAAACTGTCCAAATTGTTTTAAAAAGTTGTGATAATCTTCATAATCAATGACACCTTTAGCGACATCACTTTTAAAGTCAATCATAGATTGTACTAATTGATCTTCACCTTGGTATTCTGGTTTTAAACTAAATTCTAAAAAGCCAGTAAACAGCATGTAGTTTTCAGCATTTTCTCCACTCCACATTCTTGGCAAAATGGCAGCTTGTTTAGAATTGTAGTTTTGTTTAGCGCGCTTATAGTCGTTAACAATTATATATTTGCCTGTAGCTTCATCCTTTTCGTATTTAGGTTTATCATCTACATATGGTTCGTTCTCATCTAAACCTGTATACTGATCTGTAAATAAAGGTCCGTAAAATAAATGTGTTTCTGGATATTGCTCTAGGTTATAATACGCTAAAAGTTCTCTAGCACTTGAAGGATTGTTTTCATTAATAACAACATTGGCATTTGCTCTAATTGGTAACATTAACCAAGTAGATGATCCTATTAATACAAATAGCAAACATATAATACCTGTATTAATATGATACAGTTTTTTTGCTCTGGTGTATTTAAGTCCGTAGTAAAATGCTGCAATCAATAAAACGCCTGCTATAATTGAACCAGAATTAAAAGGCAGTCCTATTTGATTAACAAAAAATAGCTCCAATGCACTAAAGTATCTTAATACGTTTGGAAACATTAATTTAAATACAAACAATAATACAGCAACCGATACAACATTGGCTATTATAAAATTTTTGACTGTTATGTTTTGGTAGTTTTTGAAAAAATAGATTAACCCAATCGCAGGAATGGTTAATAATCCCATAAAGTGAATTCCAAAAGATAGTCCTACAACAAAGGCTATAAGAATTAACCAACGGTTTCCTCTTGGTTTGTGCATGTCTTTTTCCCAGCGTAAGCCTAGATAAAACATGACAGTCATAATTAATGTTGCCATAGCATAAACTTCGGTTTCAACAGCATTAAACCAAAACGAATCTGTAAACGCAAAAGCTAAACTTCCAACAAAAGCACTTCCTAAAATGGCTATTTTTTGTCCTTTTGCTAAATTTTCTGGTTGTCCAATTATTTTTTTTAATAATAAAACAATGGTCCAAAACATAAATAATATTGCGAAAGCACTAGATACAGCACTCATCATATTCATTAAAAAACCTATCTGTGAAGGGTCTAGTGCAAACACTGAAAACACAGCACCAAACATCTGAAACAGTGGAGCTCCTGGTGGGTGTCCAACCTGTAATTTTGAAGAGGTTAAAATATATTCTCCAGCATCCCAATAACTTACAGTAGGTTCAACAGTAAGTGTGTAAGTGATAAGAGCAATTAAAAAAGCGAACCAACTAAGTATTAAGTTCCATTTTTTAAAGTTAAAAGTCATCATAAATTAAAGGTTTATTATGTGTTGCGAATTTAGTAATTATTATCAAACAGACACGGTTTTTAAGTTAACGTTAAGTTTTAATTTAAATTTTTTTTAAAAAATGTTTGCGTGAATAAATAATTGTATTAAATTTGCATCCTCATTACGAGATTGGCCTATGGTGTAACTGGTAACACGTTGGTTTTTGGTACCAAAGAGTCTAGGTTCGAAACCTAGTGGGCCAACAAAAAAAAGCTTCCTTTTTAGGAAGCTTTTTTATTTTTATTACATTTTAACTTTAGATTTTAAAAGTAATTACTGGTCTTTTTGCATGGTTTACTAAATCTTCGCTAATACTGCCATTTAAAAAGTGGGCAATACCTTGTCGTCCATGTGTGCTTATGCCTATTAAATCAGCATCTATTATTCTAGAAAAATTCAATATGCCTTTTTCAATTGTTTCGTCATTATATATGTTTATCGTGTAATTGTCAAAAGTTGAGTTAGCTATAAAGTCTCTCATTCTAACTTTTGAGGCTGCTGTTGTTGTAAAATTACTTGGTGTGTTAACGTTAAGTAGGTGGATTTTTGCCTCAAAAAGATTAGCTAGTTTTACAGCTTGTACATAAGTTTCTTTGTTGTCATTTTTAAAATCTGAAGCAAAAACAAATTCTTTTATATCAAAATTGTCATGTTCGTTTTTGATAACTAGAACAGGTGTGTTGGAAGTTCTAACAACTTTTTCTGTGGTAGATCCAATAAACAGTTCTTTAAGTCCTTCTGCACCATGAGATCCCATAACAATTAAATCGACATCATGATTTTTACAGGTTTCAAGAATGCCTTTAGAGATTTCGTTAAAATCTACTGCTTCATGAACCGTTATGCCTTTTAGATAGTCTTTATCAAGTATTTTTTCAAATTCTTTATGGGCTAATTTCATAAAAAAAACAGCTTCTGGTAAATCAGCTGGTGTGCCACCACCTGTGCTTAGTTGATTTAATGGAAGCTCTAGCATGTGCAATAATATTAATTCGCAATTATGTTTTTTTGCTAATTGAGCAGCAACTTTAACTGCATTTTCTGCTTCGGTTGAGAAGTCAGTTGGGACTAGTAGTTTTTTCATAATGTTGATTTAGATGGTTAATAAAGAACTTATTATAAAGTTAGTAATAAAAAATGACTTTTAAAAAGTTATGAAAATCAATAAAATTATGTATCTTTGCAGCGTTGCAAGAGAAAAACTGAAATTGAGGGGACTAAAAGTCCCCTCTTTTTATACTTAAAAATGTTTATAAATACAGTCAAAAGTTTACTAGAGGAAGCCTTAACAGAGCGCAAAGATTTATTTTTAATAGATTTTAGTGTTAATGGAGAGAATGCTATTAATATTATAATTGATGGTGATCAAGGTGTTAAAGTTGAAGATTGCATGTTTATTAGTCGTGCAATAGAGCATAATATTGATAGAGAAGAGCACGATTTTGCGTTAGAAGTAATGTCGTCTGGTGCAGCTGCTCCTTTAACGTTGCCAAGACAGTATCCAAAGCATATTGGAAGAACTTTAGGTGTTAAGACAACTACTCAAAAAATTGAAGGTGTTTTGACTGAAGCTAATGAAGATGAAATAACTTTAGAGTGGAAAGCTAGAGAGCCAAAACCAGTTGGTAAAGGTAAAGTTACAGTAAATAAAAAAGAAAATATTGCTTACAAAGATATTGTAGAAGCAAAGGTTATTATAAAATTTTAATTCAAATAGAGTTATGGAAAATATAGCGTTAATTGAATCTTTTTCAGAGTTCAAAGACGATAAATTAATAGATCGTGTCACCTTAATGGCTATTTTAGAAGATGTATTTAGAAATGCATTGAAGAAAAAATTTGGAGATGACGATAATTTTGATATTATTATAAACCCAGATAAAGGAGATTTAGAGATTTGGAGAAATCGTGTTGTAGTTGCAGATGGTGAAGTTGAAGAGCCTAATCAAGAAATCTCGTTAACTGCAGCAAGAAAAATTGAACCTGATTTTGAAGTAGGTGAGGATGTATCTGAAGAAGTTAAATTAATCGACTTAGGTCGTCGTGCTATTTTAGCATTACGTCAAAACTTGATTTCAAAAATTCATGAACATGATAATACTAACGTGTTTAAGCAGTTCCAAGAATTAGTTGGAGATTTATATACAGCAGAAGTACACCACATTCGTCACAGAGCTGTAATTTTGTTAGATGATGAAGGTAACGAGATTATTTTACCAAAAGATAAACAAATACCTTCTGACTTTTTTAGAAAAGGAGACAACGTAAAAGGTGTTATTGATAGTGTAGAGCTTAAAGGAAATAAGCCAACAATCATTATGTCAAGAACATCACCAAAGTTTTTAGAAAAACTTTTTGAATCAGAAATACCAGAAGTGTTTGATGGTTTAATTACAATTAAAAACGTGGTTCGTATCCCTGGAGAAAAAGCTAAAGTAGCGGTAGACTCTTACGATGACAGAATTGATCCTGTTGGAGCATGTGTCGGAATGAAAGGGTCTCGTATTCATGGCATAGTTCGTGAGTTAGGTAACGAAAATATTGATGTAATTAATTACACTAATAACCTACAACTTTATATTACTAGAGCATTAAGTCCTGCAAGAGTAACATCAATCAAGATTGATGAAGAAAACAAACGTGCAGAAGCAATCTTAAAGCCAGAAGAAGTAAGTAAAGCAATTGGTAGAGGAGGTCACAATATTAGATTAGCAGGTCAATTGACAGGTTATGAAATAGACGTACTAAGAGAAGGTGCTGAAGAAGATGTAGAATTAAGAGAATTCTCTGATGAAATCGAAGAGTGGATCATCAAAGAATTTAGTAAAGCAGGTCTAGATACAGCTAAGAGTATTTTAGAGCAAGATGTGGCAGATCTAGTCAAAAGAACTGACTTAGAAGAAGAAACAATTTTAGATGTTATTAGAATTCTTAAGGAAGAGTTCGAAGATTAACATATATTTGGAAAAAAAAAGAATAAGGTTAAAGGCAATTTATGGCTGAAACAATTAGATTAAATAAGGTATTACGTGAGCTTAACATCTCTCTTGATCGCGCTGTAGAATTTTTAGATTCTAAGGGTGTAGAGGTTGAGAAGCGTCCGACTACTAAAATTTCAGAAGAAACGTACAGTATTCTTTCAAATGAATTTCAAAAAGACGCAAGCAAAAAAATGGCGTCTCAAGAGGTTAATGAAGCGAAGAACAAAGAGAAGGAAGAGCTACGTATTAAACGCGAAAAGGAGTTAGAAGAAAAGCAAAAAGCAGAAGAAGCTATCAAAGCTGCTAAAGCTGCTCAGCTCAAAAAAGAGGAAGAAGTTATCAAAGCTTCTAAGGCGCTTTCTGGACCTAAAACTGTTGGAAAAATAGATTTAGATTCAGGTAAAAAAGTAGCTAAAAAGGAAGAGGCAGTTCCTGAGCCTAAAAAAGAGCCTGTAAAAGTTGAAAAAACTTCAGAAGCTAAAGAAACGCCGAAGGTTGAAACCAAAGTTGAGGCTAAGACTGAATCTAAACCAGAAGCAAAAGTTGAAGCTAAACCTGTTGTTACACCTAAAAAGGAAGTTGCTAAGCCAAAGGAAGAAGAGAAGCCTCAGGAACCTGTTGAAGAAACTTTGAAAACTAAGTATACAAAACTTACCGGACCAAAGATTGCAGGAGAAAAAATTGACTTGTCTCAGTTTAACAAGCCTAAAAAGAAAAAAGAAGATCCTAAAAAAGATGATAACGCTAATAAAAAGAAGCGTCGTCGTATATCTAAACCAGGAGATAACAGAACATCTTCATCACCTGCTAGAGGTGGTAACGACAGATTTAAAGGTAAAAAACCAGGTGGTCGTAAATCAGGAGGTCCTGTTGTTAAAGCAGAACCTAGTGAGGAAGAAGTACAAAGACAAGTACGTGAGACTTTAGAGAAGTTACAGGGTAAATCATCTAAAGGTAAAGGTGCTAAGTATAGAAGAGAGAAAAGAGATCAACATAGAGAGCAATCAGAAATCGATCAGCAAATTGAAGCTGCAGAAAGTAAGATACTTAAAGTTACAGAGTTTGTTACAGCAAACGAAATAGCTACGATGATGGATGTTCAAGTAACACAAATTATCTCAGCTTGTATGTCTTTAGGTATGATGGTAACAATGAATCAGCGTTTAGACGCCGAAACTATTGCTATCGTTGCAGAAGAATTTGGATATAAAACTGAATTTGTTACAGCCGATATTGATGTTTCAGTAGAAGATGTTGCGGATAAACCAGAAGATTTAAAACCTCGTGCCCCAATTGTTACAGTAATGGGTCACGTTGATCATGGTAAGACATCTTTATTAGATTACATCCGTAAGGAAAATGTAATTGCTGGAGAGTCTGGAGGTATTACTCAGCATATTGGTGCTTACGGTGTACAATTAGATAACGGTCAAAAAATAGCATTTTTAGATACACCAGGTCACGAAGCCTTTACAGCGATGCGTGCACGTGGTGCTCAAGTTACAGATATTGCTATTATTGTAGCAGCAGCGGATGACGATATTATGCCTCAAACAAAAGAAGCAATATCTCATGCACAAGCAGCAGGTGTTCCTATTGTGTTTGCAATAAACAAGATTGATAAGCCTCATGCTAATCCAGAAAAAATTAAAGAAGGTTTAGCACAAATGAATTTACTTGTAGAAGATTGGGGTGGAAAAATCCAGTCTCATGATATCTCTGCAAAAGTAGGTACAGGTGTTAAAGAATTATTAGAAAAAGTATTACTTGAAGCTGAATTATTAGAGCTTAAAGCTAATCCTAATAAGCCAGCTGTAGGAACAGTAGTGGAAGCCTTTTTAGATAAAGGTAGAGGATACGTGTCTACAGTATTAGTACAAGCTGGTACATTACGTGTTGGAGATTATGTCTTAGCAGGTAAGAATAGTGGTAAAGTTAAAGCTATGCAAGATGAGCGTGGTCATGATGTGCAGGAAGCTGGACCATCAACACCAGTATCTGTATTAGGTTTAGATGGTGCACCTCAAGCAGGTGATAAGTTTAACGTATTTGCAGATGAGCGTGAAGCTAAGCAAATTGCAACTAAGCGTACACAATTACAACGTGAACAAGATGTAAGAACAACTAAAACATTAACGTTAGCCGAAATTGGTCGACGTATTGCTTTAGGTACATTTAAAGAGCTTAATATTATCCTTAAAGGAGACGTGGATGGTTCTGTTGAAGCATTAACAGATTCTTTCCAAAAACTATCTACAGAAGAAATTCAAGTAAATATTCTTCACAAAGGTGTTGGTGCTATTACAGAAAGTGATGTATTATTAGCAACAGCTTCAGATGCAATTATTATTGGATTTAATGTGCGTCCTGTTGGAAATGCACGTACAATTGCAGACAGAGAAGAAGTTGATATTAGAACATATTCTATCATTTATGACGCCATAAACGATCTTAAAGACGCAATGGAAGGTATGTTATCTCCAGAAGTTAAAGAAGAGATTACAGGTACTGCTGAAATTAGAGAAATATTTAAAGTTTCTAAAGTTGGTACTATTGCAGGTTGTATGGTAATGAATGGTAAGATTTTTAGAAACTCTCAAATACGTTTAATACGTGATGGAGTTGTAACTTATACAGGTGTTTTAGAATCGCTTAAACGATTTAAAGATGATGCCAAAGAAGTCTCTAAAGGATATGATTGTGGTATGCAAATTAAGAACTACAACGATATTAATGTTGGAGATGTTATTGAAGCTTTCCATGAAGTAGAAGTTAAGAAAAAGCTTAAATAAACTTAAGTAAACTATATAAAAAAAGCGATTCATTTGAATCGCTTTTTTTTGTTTTAAACTAAATTATATTATTCTTTTTCTTTTTTAGGCTTAAAGATAAAGGCATCGGTAAATTTTTTCTGCACGTCTACTAAAGCTCTCTCTGCTTCTAATCGTGTTCTAAAGCTGCCAACCCATACTTTATAGTTTGGTGTTTCAAATACAAGCTGAGAGCGTATCTTACCATTGCTATTTTCAAATTTAGATTTAATACTTTCAGCGCTACCTAGATTCCCTGAATATATTTGAATTTTATATCGGTCACTATTTTTATCGTCTTTATTCATATCCTTTTTTATCTCTAATAATTTAGCGATAGCAGGATCTTCATTTAATATTACCGTTCCACTTTGAGCCATGCTAAATGTAGAAAAACATATTGTAATTAAGGAGGTTAAGCAAAAGGCTTTTATTTGTATTATTTTCATTTTTAATGGTATTTAATGCAAATGTAAATGTATTAAACTAAAAAGTGCTACAATTTATTATTTAGAATTTATCTAAATTAGCAATTAAGACTTCTTTAAGATTTTAAAAATCGACTTTAAGTATTACTTTTGCGTAACGTTTTTCCAACTGTATTTAATATATAGTTATGAAAAAATCATACCAAAGTTTAGAAGTAAATTCAATATATAATATGAAACAGGTGATTCACCGTAAGTTAAGTAGCAACTATCTTCGTTTAAGCTTAATTTTTTTACTAGCATTCTCAACCTCAATGTTCGCTCAAGAAGGCGATGCAGTTGTAGGTAAATCTTTATTTAACGCCAATTGTATAGCTTGTCACAAGTTGGACAAAAAAATGACAGGTCCTGCTTTACGTAAAGTAGAGTCTCGTTTGGCTGATACCGAAGATTTAGATAGAGAATGGTTGTACAAATGGATAAAAAATAGTGCAGGACTTATTAAATCTGGAGATGCATATGCAAACAAGATTTATAATGAGTACAATGGTGCTGCAATGAGTGCGTTTCCTACTCTTACTAATGCAGATATTGATAACATCTTAGCATATACTGCTACAGAGCCAACTGCTGCTCCTGTGGCTGCAGGTGATCCTACTGTTACTAGTTCGTCTAATGCATCTTCTGAAGGAGGTATTTCTAATAAAATAATTTTAGGAGCATTAGGTGTTTTATTTGCATTGTTAGCGGGAGCCTTATTTTTAGTTAACAAGACACTTCGTAATTTTGCTGAAGCAAAAGGTGTTGAGTTGTCTGAGACTACAAAGCGTACACCAATATGGAAAGCATTTGTTCAAAATCAATTTTTAGTTTTGGTATCAGTTGTGGTGTTGTTGTTGTCTAGTGCTTATTTTGTATATGGTTTCTTTATGCAGGTAGGTGTTAATCAAGGTTACGAGCCTATTCAGCCTATACATTATTCACATAGAATTCATGCAGGTGAAAATGGTATTGATTGTAAATACTGTCACTCTTCTGCTAGAGTTAGTAAGCATTCAGGTATACCTTCATTAAATGTTTGTATGAATTGTCATAAATCTATTTATGAAGTTGCTGCCGAAACGCAAGCTGAAGGATTATCAGAATATGGAGTAGATTACAATGCTGAAATCAAAAAACTTTATAATGCAGTTGGTTGGGATGATGCAGAACAAAAGTATACAGGAAAAACAGCTCCAGTTAAATGGATTCAAATTCATAAATTACCAGACTTTGCATATTTTAATCACTCGCAACACGTAGTGGTTGGAGGTGTAGAGTGTCAAACTTGTCATGGTCCTGTTGAAGAAATGGAAATTATGTACCAACATGCGCCATTAACAATGGGCTGGTGTATAAACTGTCACAGAGAGACAGATGTGAAAGTTAAAGACAACGCATATTACACTAAAATCCATGAGCAACTTTACAAAAAGTATGGTAAGGATAACTTTACTGCAGCTCAAATGGGAGGTTTAGAATGTGGTAAGTGTCATTACTAAAAACAAGATTTTTCTTTTCCTTTAAAATGGAAAACCTTAAAATAATTAATAAAGAAATAAATTCAATTATATAATATGTCATCAAACAAGAAATACTGGAAAAGTGTTGAGGAGCTAAAAGATAGCTCTATTGTTGAGACGCTAAAACAAAACGAATTTGTTCAAGAAATTCCTACTGATGAGTTCTTAGGTGATAAGGAAACGTTAGAGGCTTCTTCAACAACACGTCGTGATTTCTTAAAGTATGTTGGTTTTAGTACAGCAGCTGCTTCTTTAGCAGCGTGTGAAGGACCAGTAGTTAAGTCAATACCTTACGTAGTACAGCCAGACAGAATTGTTCCTGGTGTTGCAAATTATTATGCAACAACTATTGCTAATGGTTTTGATTTTGCAAGTGTTTTAGTTAAGACTCGAGAAGGTCGTCCAATTAAGATTGAAAATAATACTTTAGCTGCTACTAATGGTAGTGCCAATGCTAGAGTTAATGCTTCGGTTTTAGACTTATATGATAGTACTAGAGTGCAAGGACCTAAAAAAGGTGGTGCCTCTATTTCTTGGTCAGATTTCGAATCTGAAACGACAACAGCATTAAATAATATAAAGAATTCTGGAAAGCAAATTGTTTTGTTAACTCAAACTTATGCAAGTCCTTCAACATCAAAATTAGTTGCGGAATTTACTGAAAAGTATGGTAATGTAAACCACGTGGTTTATGATGCTATTTCAGAGTCAGCTGCTTTGGATGCTTATCAGGCTATGTATGGTGAGCGTGGTTTAGCTAATTATGACTTTTCTAAAGCAATGACAATTGTTTCAGTAGGAGCAGATTTTCTTGGTGATTGGCAAGGTGGAGGTTTTGACTCTGCTTATGCTAAAGGACGTATACCAGTAGATGGTAAAATGTCTCGTCATATTCAGTTTGAGTCAAATATGTCTCTTTCTGGTGCTAATGCAGATAAGCGTGTACCTTTGACACCTTCTCAACAAAAACTTGCTTTGGCACAATTACATAGTTTAATTGTTGGTGGATCTGTAAATGCTAACGCGTTACCTGCTAAGATTAAAGAAGCAGTACAAAAAGCAGCTTCAGAATTAATTAAAGCTGGTAGTAATGGTGTTTTAGTAACAGGTATTCAAGATGTGAATGCGCAAACTGTTGCTTTAGAAATTAATAAAAAACTAGGTAGTAAGGCTTTTGATCCTAAGACGCCTATAAAAACTCGTCAAGGAAATAATAAATCAGTACAAACTTTAATATCTGACATGAAAGCAGGTAAAGTAGGTGCAGTTATTATGAGCGGAGTTAACCCAATGTATACATTAGCTAATGCTTCTGAATTTGCTGAGGGTATAAAAAATACAACATTGTCTGTGGCTTTCACTTCTAAGGAAGATGAAACAGCTTCACTAGTACAATATATTGCAGCAGCTCCTCATTATTTAGAATCTTGGGGTGATGTAGAATTAAAGAAGGGTCACTTTGCGTTAATGCAACCAACTATAAGACCTTTATTTGATACAAAACAGTTTCAAGATGTTTTATTAAAGTGGAATGAGAATAGCACTTCATTTAATGAGTATATCAAAGCAACTTGGAAAGAAAGTATTCTTAATGGAAGTTCTTACAATCAAGCACTTCATGACGGATCATTTGTTAGCTCAGCTCCAATTATAGAAGAGGTAGCAGAAGAAATTTCTGAAGATGAATTACCAGCTAGCAATGCAGCTAGAGCGTTAGCATCTTCTGCAAAAACAAATGGTACAGAATTAACATTATATTCTAAAGTTGGAATGGGTGATGGTCAACAGGCTAATAACCCTTGGTTACAAGAGTTTCCAGATCCAATTACTAGAACATCATGGGATAACTATTTAACGGTTTCTAAATCTGATGCCGAAGCTTGGAATATAGTTAACGAAAATGACTCAACAGGTGCTTTAAATGGTAGTTATGTTAACCTTAAATTAGGTAATACTACATTAGCTAATGTACCAGTTATCATTCAGCCTGGTCAAGCAAAAGGATCTGTAGGTTTAGCATTTGGATATGGTAGATCAGCTGGACTTAAAGATGAAATGAAAACAGGTGTAAATGCTTTTACACTTTATAAAGATTTTAATACTGTTCAAAGCGTATCTATTGAGCCTGCAACTGGAATGCATGAATTTGCATGTGTACAATTACAGAATACCTTAATGGGTCGTGGTGATATTATTAAAGAAACGACTTTAGAAATATTTAATACCAAAGATAAGCACTATTGGAATGAAGTTCCTATGGTATCTTTAAATCACCAAGAAACTCCAGTTACTTCTCCT
Organism: Olleya marilimosa CAM030; assembly: GCF_000518485.1. GTDB lineage: Bacteria > Bacteroidota > Bacteroidia > Flavobacteriales > Flavobacteriaceae > Olleya > Olleya marilimosa. The sequence goes on from NZ_JADR01000007.1 coordinate 234,733, forward strand.
GAAGTTGATTTATGGGATGAATTTGATCGTTCTATAGGTCATCACTTTAACTTATCAATAGACTTAAACGCTTGTACAGGTTGTGGAGCATGTGTTATCGCTTGTCATGCTGAAAACAACGTGCCAGTAGTTGGTAAAGAAGAAATTAGACGTAGTCGTGATATGCATTGGTTACGTATTGATAGATATTATTCTTCTGAAGATACTTTTGCAGAAGATGATGCAAAAAAAGAAGGTTTCTCTGGGTTATTTGGAGATAATGGTTCTTTAGGAGGTTTTGGAGAATTAGAAGATCCTGCAGATAATCCTCAAGTAGCGTTCCAACCAGTAATGTGTCAACATTGTAACCACGCACCTTGTGAGACTGTATGTCCTGTAGCTGCTACAGCACACGGTAGACAAGGTCAAAACCATATGGCATACAACAGATGTGTGGGTACAAGATATTGTGCTAACAACTGTCCATATAAAGTAAGACGTTTCAACTGGTTCTTATATAATGGAAATGATGAGTTTGATTACCACATGAATAATGACTTAGGTCGTATGGTAATTAATCCTGATGTTACTGTACGTTCTCGTGGTGTAATGGAAAAATGTTCTATGTGTATTCAAAAGACACAAAAAACGATTCTTGATGCTAAGCGTGATGGACGTGAGATTAAGGACGGAGAATTCCAAACAGCTTGTTCAGCTGCATGTAGTAGTGGAGCAATGGTATTTGGAGATATTAACGATAAGGAAAGTAAAGTTGCAAAACTTTTAAAAGACGATCGTATGTATCACTTATTAGAAAGTGTTGGTACTAAACCTAATGTTCAGTATCATACTAAAGTGAGAAACACGAAAGAAGCATAAAAAGATTAATTAATAAACAATTATAAAGGATTATGGCGTCTCATTACGAAGCACCTATTAGAAGACCTTTGGTTACAGGTGAGAAATCTTACCACGATGTAACTGTAGATATCGCAGCACCTGTTGAAGGTAAAGCTAACAAACAGTGGTGGATTGTATTTTCTATTGCACTTGTTGCTTTTCTTTGGGGAATAGGTTGTATTATATACACCGTTTCTACAGGAATCGGAACTTGGGGTCTAAACAGAACAGTAAACTGGGCTTGGGATATTACTAACTTCGTTTGGTGGGTTGGTATTGGTCACGCAGGAACATTAATTTCTGCAGTACTATTATTATTCCGTCAAAAATGGAGAATGGCAATTAACCGTTCTGCTGAAGCAATGACTATTTTCTCAGTAGTACAAGCAGGTTTATTCCCAATTATTCACATGGGTCGTCCATGGTTAGCATATTGGGTTTTACCAATACCTAATCAGTTTGGTTCATTATGGGTAAACTTTAATTCACCTTTACTATGGGACGTATTTGCAATCTCAACGTATTTATCAGTATCATTAGTTTTCTGGTGGACTGGTTTATTACCTGACTTTGCAATGTTACGTGATAGAGCTATTAAACCTTTCCAAAAGAAAATTTATAGCTTATTAAGTTTTGGTTGGACAGGTCGTGCTAAAGATTGGCAACGTTTTGAAGAGGTTTCTCTTGTGCTTGCAGGTTTAGCTACTCCGTTAGTACTTTCAGTACATACCATTGTATCTTTTGACTTTGCAACTTCAGTTATACCTGGATGGCATACAACAATCTTCCCTCCATACTTTGTGGCAGGTGCGATTTTCTCAGGATTTGCTATGGTAAATACATTACTTATCATCATGAGAAAAGTATGTAACCTAGAAGACTATATTACAGTACAACATATAGAGTTAATGAATATTGTTATCATGCTTACAGGTTCTATAGTTGGTGTGGCTTACATAACAGAGTTATTTGTAGCTTGGTATTCTGGTGTAGAGTATGAGCAATATGCGTTCTTAAACAGAGCAACAGGTCCTTACGCTTGGGCTTATTGGATGATGATGAGCTGTAACGTATTTTCTCCGCAATTTATGTGGTTTAAAAAATTACGTACAAGCATAATGTTCTCATTCTTTATTTCGATTGTAGTAAACATAGGAATGTGGTTTGAACGTTTTGTAATTATCGTTACATCTTTACACAGAGATTATTTACCATCATCATGGACTATGTTCTCACCAACATTTGTTGATATTGGTATATTTATTGGAACAATTGGTTTCTTCTTTGTACTTTTCTTATTATACTCTAGAACTTTCCCTGTAATAGCACAAGCAGAGGTTAAAACCATTTTAAAATCTTCTGGAGATCGTTACAAAACCATCAGAGAAAGAGGAGATAGTTTAGTAGGTACTGGATCAGATGCCAGAACTTCTGTAGTTAATAATAATGAATCAAAAAACATAAAGTAGCATATGGAAGCTTCAAAAGTAATTCACGCTATTTATAACGATGACGATGTGTTAATGAATGCAGTTAAGAAAGTTAAAGCTGCAAAACATCAAATCGAAGAGATATATACACCTTTTCCAGTTCACGGACTAGATAAGGCGATGGGATTAGCTCCAACACGTTTAGCTATTTGTGCATTTTTGTACGGTTGTGTTGGTTTAACAGTAGCAGTTTTAATGATGAATTTCATTATGATTGAAGATTGGCCTCAAGATATTGGTGGTAAACCTAGTTTTAGTTACCTAGAAAATATGCCAGCATTTGTACCAATTATGTTTGAGCTTACTGTGTTTTTTGCAGCCCATTTAATGGTAATAACATTTTACTTAAGAAGTAAGATGTGGCCTTTTAAAAAAGCTGAAAACCCAGATCCTAGAACAACTGATGACCATTTTTTAATGGAACTTCCAATTCATAATAATGAACTTGAATTACAAAGTTTATTATCAGAAACTGGAGCAGTTGAAATTAACGTAGTAGATAAAGCACATTAATTAGATAGAATGAAACATTTAATTAAAATATCAATAATAGCCTTAATTGCAATATCGTTTACTTCTTGTAATAAGAGTTCTCGTCCAAACTATCAGTACATGCCTAACATGTATGAGTCTGTTGCATACGATGCTTATCAAGAGTCTGATGCATTTGCAAATGGAGTAGAAGCACAATTACCAGCTGATGGGACTATACCTAGAGGTTATACACCTTTTGAGTATTCAAACGATATAACAGGTTATGATTTAGCTAAAGCTGAATTAAAATCTCCTTTAGATTCCACTCAGTTTGATGAGCCTAGAGCTAAAGAGTTATATAACATTTATTGTGGTATTTGTCATGGTAATAAAGGAGACGGTAAAGGTAATCTTGTTAAAAGAGAAAAAATCCTTGGTGTACCTAGTTACGACGATGCAGGAAGAGCCATTAACACAGGTAGCATTTATCATGTAATGTATTATGGTAAAAACTCAATGGGATCTTACGCTAACTTTTTAAGCGAGGAAGAACGTTGGCAAGTAGTTGCCTATGTTGAGAAATTAAAGGCAGACTTAGAAAAATAAGATTTAGATAAAGTTTATATATAGATATGTACACACTTTCAAATAGACTAAAATTAGTTTCACTAATCCTAATCATAGTAGGAGCTGGATTATGGGGAACAGGTTATTATTCATCTCACCACGTTACTTTAGATAACGTTAAAACGATGTTAGCTGAAGAAGCAAGTCATGGTGGTCATGGTGATAGTCACGCAACTGTAACTGAAGATACACATGCTTCAAAAGATTCTCATAGTGATAATGCTTCACATGCTGATGCTGATGCACATCATGGTGATGAGCATGCAGAACACGTAATGCACCAAATTCACAATAGACCTTATTCAGCATTATATATTGCTGCATTTTTCTTTATGATGATTGCTTTAGGTGCTTTAGCATTTTACGCTATTCAATTTGCTGCACAAGCAGGATGGTCACCTCTTTTATTTAGAGTAATGGAGGGTATCACCTATTACGTGCTGCCAGGAGCATTAATAGTATTGGCAATAGCTGTTTGGGCTGGAGATCATATATTTGTTTGGATGAATCCAGATATGGTTAATCCCGAAAGTGATAAGTTTGACAAATTAGTTGCAGGTAAATCAGCATGGTTAAATACAACTGGGTTTGTTATTAGAGCATTAATTTTTATTGGAGGATGGTCTTTATATAGATACTTTGCTCGTAAATTTTCTTTAGCTCAAGATCAAGCACCTGAAGGTGACAGAAGTAACTTTAAAAAGTCTTTCCGTATTGCAGCAGCTTTTTTAGTCTTCTTTATTTATACTGAGTCTATGATGTCTTGGGACTGGATAATGAGTGTTGATCCTCACTGGTTTTCTACATTATTTGGATGGTATGTATTTGCAGGTATGATGGTATGTGCTGTAACAGTTATGGCTATGATTACTATCTATTTGAAATCTAAAGGTTTATTACAACAAGTTAATGATAGTCATATTCATGATTTAGCTAAGTTTATGTTCGGATTTAGTATTTTCTGGACTTACCTATGGTTTTCTCAGTTCATGTTAATTTGGTACTCAAACATACCTGAAGAAGTAACTTATTTTGTAACTAGAATAGAAGATTACAACCTTCCTTTCTTTGGAATGATTGCAATGAATTTCTTATTTCCTCTTTTACTATTAATGAATAGTGATTACAAACGTATTCCTTGGTTTGTAGTTATGGCAGGAGTTGTCATATTAGCAGGACACTATATCGATATTTTTAATATGATTATGCCAGCTACTGTAGGTGATAGATGGTTTATCGGTATGCCTGAAATAGGAGCAATTTTATTGTTCGCTGGTTTATTCATGTTTATTGTATTCTATGCAATATCTAAGCAACCACTTATAGCTAAAGGAAATCCTTTTATCAAGGAGAGTGAACATTTCCATTATTAATAAAAAATAAAATAAAGAAGAACGATACCAATGACGACTTTCTTATCAATTTTAGTTTTAGTATTTATTTTCGTTGCAATTTGGCAAATGGTTAAAATCTTTGATTTAACTCAAGCTGGAAAAACAAACGATAATAACCAAGTAGCAAACGATAACGATAACCGTATTAACGGTTACTTAATGATAGGTTTTTTAATCTTCATTTATCTTATTACCATTGTATGTTTTGTTAAATGGGGAGATTTACCATTAATGTCTAATTCTGCTTCAGAACATGGACCTGGTATTGACAACTTAATGATCATTTCTATGATTGTTATCTTCTTTGTTCAAACAATTACTCAGTTTTTATTACACTATTTTGCTTTTAAATATAAAGGTGAAAAAGGCAGAAAAGCTTTGTTCTATGCCGATAACAATAAGCTAGAAGCTATTTGGACTATTATACCTGTAATAGTATTAGCAGGTTTAATCATTCAAGGTTTATTTACTTGGACTAGCATTATGAATATTGATGAAGAAGCTGATCCTATGGTTATTGAACTTTATGCTCAACAATTTAACTGGAAAGCAAGATATTCTGGTCCTGATAATGCTTTAGGTAAAGCAAACGTTAGATTAATTGATATTAACAGAGCTAATGAGTTAGGTGTTGACGAATCAGATCCTAATGCTCAGGATGACGTAATTGTTAAAGAATTACATTTAGTAGTCGGTAAGCCTGTATTATTTAAAATGCGTTCTCAAGATGTATTACACTCAGCTTATATGCCTCACTTCAGAGCTCAGATGAACTGTGTTCCAGGTATGATAACGCAGTTTGGTTTTACACCAACAAAAACAACTGCTGAAATGCGTGAAACGCAAGAAATTCAAGATAAAGTAGCTAATATCAACAAAATCAGAACAGAAAAGAGTCAATCTTTAATTGCTGAGGGTAAAGAAGCTTTAGAGCCTTATGAGTTTGATTATTTACTATTATGTAACAAGATTTGTGGTACATCTCACTATAACATGCAAATGAAAATTATAGTTGAAACACAAGAGGAGTATGATGAGTGGATGAAAGAGCAAAAGCTTTTTGTAGATTCATTAGTAAAAAATTAAATAACAAGAAATTAAATTTAAAGATTTTAGATTATGTCAGCACACGTAGAAGAACATGGACATGACGATCATGGTCATCATCATAAAGAAACATTCATAACTAAGTATATATTTAGTCAAGATCATAAAATGATTGCCAAGCAGTATCTTATTACTGGTCTTATTATGGGAATCATAGCAGTAGTAATGTCAATCATGATGCGTATGCAAATTGCTTGGCCAGAAGAATCAAACCCATTATTTAAAGCTTTATTAGGTAAGTGGGCTCCAGATGGTGTAATGAGTGCAGATATTTATCTTGCATTAGTAACTATCCATGGTACTATAATGGTTTTCTTTGTACTTACAGCAGGACTTAGTGGTACGTTTAGTAACTTACTTATTCCATTGCAAATTGGAGCTAGAGATATGGCATCAGGTTTTTTAAACATGGTTTCATATTGGTTATTCTTTACTTCAAGTGTTATTATGGTATGTTCTTTCTTTGTTGAAGCTGGACCAGCTGCAGCAGGATGGACAATTTATCCACCATTAAGTGCGTTGCCAATGGCTCAAGGAGGTTCTGGATTAGGTATGACAATGTGGTTAGTTTCTATGGCTATATTTATCGCTTCTTCTTTATTAGGATCTTTAAATTATGTAGTTACGGTAATTAACTTACGTACTAAAGGGATGTCTATGACTAGATTACCTTTAACAATATGGGCGTTTTTTGTAACAGCAATAATTGGTGTTATTTCATTCCCAGTATTACTATCTGCAGCATTATTATTAATAATGGATAGAAGTTTTGGTACTTCATTCTTCTTATCTGATATATTTATTCAAGGTGAAGTATTACATTACCAAGGTGGTTCTCCGGTTTTATTTGAGCACTTATTTTGGTTCTTAGGTCACCCTGAAGTTTATATAGTATTATTACCTGCATTAGGTATAACCTCAGAGATTATTGCAACCAACTCACGTAAGCCTATTTTTGGTTATCGTGCAATGGTAGCTTCAATTTTAGCAATTGCATTTTTATCCACAATTGTTTGGGGTCACCACATGTTTATCTCAGGAATGAATCCATTCTTAGGTTCTGTATTTACATTTACAACGCTTTTAATTGCGATACCATCAGCGGTAAAAGCATTTAATTATATTACAACTTTATGGAAAGGTAACCTTCAAATGAATCCAGCTATGCTGTTTTCTATTGGATTAGTTTCTACTTTCATTACAGGTGGTTTAACAGGTATTATTTTAGGAGATAGTGCTTTAGATATTAACGTTCACGATACTTACTTTGTTGTAGCTCACTTTCACTTAGTAATGGGTATCTCAGCATTATATGGTTTCTTTGCTGGAGTTTATCATTGGTTTCCAAAAATGTTTGGACGCATGTTAAACAAAAACTTAGGATATGTTCACTTTTGGATAACAGCTGTTTGTGCTTATGGAGTATTTTTCCCAATGCACTTTATTGGTATGGCAGGTTTACCAAGACGTTACTACACTAATACTAACTTCCCATTATTTGATGATTTAGCTAGTGTAAACGTTGTTATTACGTTGTTTGCTATTGTTGGTAGTATTTTCCAAATTGTGTTTATATACAATTTCTTTTCAAGTATTTTTTACGGTAAGAAAGCTGTACAAAACCCATGGAGATCTAATACCCTTGAATGGACAACTCCAGTAGAGCACGTTCATGGTAACTGGCCAGGAGCTATCCCAGAAGTTCACAGATGGGCTTATGATTATAGCAAACCTGGACACGATGAAGATTTTGTCTCTCAAATTATTCCTTTAAAAGAAGGAGAAGAAGAATTACAACACTAGATTTATTCTAATAGCATATTGAAAAGCCTTTCTGCAAAAACAGAAAGGCTTTTTCTTTATATTTGCTTATATTATTCTCCAACTTTATTTTAAGTTATATTAATTATTAGTTTACCGCTTTTGCGGAACATTAACATGAACAATAACCTTGACCCAACCAGTGATAATTTTACTCCTGAGGAGTTTGATGTCGAAAAACAATTAAGACCACTATCTTTTGAAGATTTTACAGGTCAAGATCAGGTATTAGAAAATCTACAAATTTTTGTTCAAGCTGCTGTAGGTCGTGATGAAGCGTTAGATCACACATTATTTCATGGACCTCCTGGTCTTGGTAAAACTACTTTAGCAAATATATTAGCTAATGAGTTGGGTGTAGGTATTAAAGTAACCTCAGGTCCTGTATTAGATAAACCAGGAGACTTAGCAGGTTTGCTAACAAATCTAGATGAAAGAGATGTACTTTTTATTGACGAAATACATCGTTTAAGTCCAATTGTAGAAGAGTATTTGTATTCTGCAATGGAAGATTATAAAATTGATATTATGATTGAATCTGGACCAAATGCTAGAACGGTTCAGATTAATCTCAACCCATTTACGCTTGTTGGTGCGACAACTAGATCAGGTTTATTGACAGCTCCTATGCGAGCAAGGTTTGGTATACAAAGTAGATTACAGTATTATAATACAGAATTACTAACAACTATTATACAACGTAGTTCAGACATATTAAATGTTCCAATATCTATGGAAGCTGCTATAGAGATAGCTGGTCGTAGTCGTGGTACACCTAGAATTGCAAATGCATTGCTGCGTAGGGTTAGAGATTTCGCCCAAATTAAAGGTAATGGTAGTATTGACATCCAAATTGCTAAATATAGCTTAGAAGCGCTTAATGTTGATGCTTATGGTTTGGATGAGATGGATAATAAAATATTATCTACGATTATTGATAAGTTTAAAGGTGGTCCTGTTGGTATTAGCACTATTGCAACAGCAGTAAGTGAAAGTACCGAGACTATTGAAGAAGTTTACGAACCTTTTTTGATTCAACAAGGATTTATTATGCGTACACCTAGAGGTCGTGAGGTTACAGAATTAGCCTACAAACACTTAGGTAAAATTAAAGGTCCAACGCAAGGTGGTTTATTTTAATAGAGGCATAGCGTGTATTAAATAGTTTGGATGAAAATATTAATTTCTAATTAAGATAATGAAAAAGATTCCAGAAGTTTCGCTATTAAAATTTATTAAGCATTCATTAGAAATCCTTAAAAACCCTTTGCCTTTTCATAATAAAAATTTTGAAGCATTAGGTGATATTTTCAAGCTTAATGTAGGTTTTAATTCTAAGATATACTTTTGTAGAGATGCTGGTTTTGCTCAGTATGTGCTTCAAAAAAATCAAAAAAACTACACGAAATCAAAAATTCAAACTGAAGATTTAGTAAAATATGTAGGTGAAGGTCTTTTAACGTCTGAAGGCGAAAAATGGAAGAAACAGCGTAAGATGATGCAGCCAGCATTTCATAAAAAGCAATTGCAAAATTTGCTAGATGGTATGCAGCAGACAATTATTTCAGAATTTAATAAGGTTGAAAGTAATAAAACCATAGATCTTTTTCCAATTCTTAATGATTTAGCCTTTCAAACAGTAGTTAAATCTTTGTTCACTCAAGCAGCCAAAAATAAGGATATGGAGCGGTTACAGTATATAACCGAAGCAAATCAACGCATGCTAGTTAAGGAGTTAAGGCAACCTTATTTAGGATGGTGGTTTAAAATTGGTGGCACTTTAAAAAAACATTTAGATTTATCAGAAGAAGCTAGAGTTATACTAAAACGCATAGTTGATAAACGTAAAGCTTCCGGTAAACGTTATGACGATTTACTTGATATGCTTTTAGAAACACGCTATGAGAACGGTCTAGGTATGACAGAAGACCAATTAATTGACGAGATATTAATAATTTTTACAGCTGGCCATGAGACGACTTCCAATGCTTTAACTTTTACATTTCAATTATTAGCAAAACATCCTGAATGGCAAGATAAAATCTATAATGAATTTATTGAACTTGGTGGTGATAATGCTGATTTGATGACTAGAATATCACAATCTAAAGTATGTCAACAAGTCCTTGAAGAGTCCATGCGATTGTACCCACCAGCATATTTTATTGACAGAGTAAATATAGAGAAGGATGTTTTTAATGAAATGGAATTTGAACCAGGTAGTAATTTACTGTTTTCGGTTTACGAAATCCATAGACATCCCAAATTATGGGATAATCCAGAATCCTTTTTACCTGAACGTTTTGCAAATGGTGGACGACAGTTTTCTAGTCAATATTTCCCTTTTGGAGCAGGTCCAAGAAAATGCATAGGTAATAATTTTGCAATGTTTGAAATGATTATAGCAGTTACAACGCTAGTCAAAAAATTTAAAATTCAGCCTAAATTCGACTACGTTAAGATTACACCTTTAATTACACTAAAACCTAAAAATGCACATCTTAGTTTTCAGAAAAGATAATAATGCTTGATAACAAATCTAAATACACAACACAAATTAAAGCCGAAGCTAAACGCTTAGGTTTTTTATCTTGTGGTATTAGTAAAGCAGGTTTTTTAGAAAAAGAAGCACCAAGACTAGAAAATTGGCTAAATAAAAACATGCATGGACAAATGAGTTACATGCAAAATCATTTTGATAAGCGTTTAGATCCAACAAAATTGGTAGAGGATTCTAAATCTGTGATATCGCTTTTATTAAATTATTATCCTTCAGAAGTTCAAAAAGACGCAAAAGCACCAAAATTATCCAAATATGCTTATGGTCAAGACTATCATTTTGTAATTAAAGAAAAACTTAAAGAATTAACTCATTTTATTCAGCAAGAAATAGGTGATGTTTCAGGACGTGCATTTGTAGATTCTGCACCAGTTTTAGATAAAGCATGGGCTGCTAAATCAGGTTTAGGTTGGATAGGCAAGCATAGTAATTTATTGACCCAACAAGTTGGTTCTTTTTATTTTATAGCAGAGTTAATTATTGATTTAGATTTGGAATACGATTCCATTGTTACGGACCATTGTGGTACTTGCACAGCGTGTATTGATGCTTGCCCAACACAAGCCATTACAGAGCCTTATGTAGTAGATGGTAGTAAATGTATAAGTTATTTTACAATAGAACTTAAAGAGCAGTTACCGACCACAATGAAAGGTAAGTTTGACCATTGGATGTTTGGTTGCGATGTTTGTCAAGACGTCTGTCCTTGGAATAAGTTTTCTAAGCCTCATAGTGAGCCTCTTTTTAATCCTCACCCAGATTTGTTAGACATGGTAAAAAAAGATTGGGAAGAGATTACTGAAGAGGTTTTTAAAAACCTCTTTAAAAAATCTGCAGTTAAACGTACTAAATTTTCAGGTCTTAAGCGTAATATAGATTTTCTAAAATAAAATATTAAGATTTTGTCGATTCTCTTAGTACTAATTGAGTATCCAAAATCACTTCTTTAAAGTTAATAATCTTATCATTTTTCTTACTATTTATTTCTTTATACAAAAGTTTAAAGGCTTTTTTACCTATTTCAAAACCAGGTTGATTTATGGTAGTTAGTGAAGGAGATATTACAGAAGACATAAACCAATTACTAAAACCAATTACAGAGATGTCTTCTGGAACTTTTATTTTAAGGCTATTAAATTCGGTAATAGCACCAATTGCAACTAAATCAGTATTTATAAAAATACCATCTACACCCTCATGCTCATCCACTAGTTTTTTAGCATAAAAACGCCCTTCTTCATAACTCATGTCTTTAAGAATATAAACCAAGGACGAATCGTAAGTTATACCATTGTCTATTAAAGCTTTTTTATATCCTAAAAAACGATCAATAGAATTTTGAGGCAGTAATGGACCTCTAAAATGTGCTATTTTTTTGCAACCAGTATCTATTAAATGTTGTGTAGCTTTGTATGCAGCTTCGCGATCATTTATTAAAACTTTAGAACATTTGACTAGTTTTGCTATTTTATCAAACATAACTAACGGAGTGTTATTAGACATAACAGCATTTAAATGATTATAATCCGCAGTTTGATTGGCCAACGAAATCAATATGCCATCAACCCTTTTATTTAATAATAGTTCTATTTGTTTGCGTTCTAAGTCATAGGACTCATTGGATTGTAACGTGATTACTAAATAGCCTTTTTTTTCTGCTTGAGATATAATTCCCTTAATAACACTAGAAAAAAAGTGGTGGACTATTTCTGGCACTATTAAACCAATAGTTTTGGATTCTTTAGTTCTAAGATTTACTGCAAATGAATTAGGCTTGTAATTTAAAGTTTGAGCTAAGTCTTTAACTAATGCTTTGGTCTTTTTACTAACATCTGGATAATCTTTTAAAGCTTTAGAAACTGTAGTTATAGATATTCCTAAAGTTTCGGCAATTTGTTTTAATGTAATAGGTTTCACACTTTTTTTTATAAATATAATTAAAAGAAATTAACTATCGAAAACGTTTTCGTTGTTTTCGAAAACGTTTTCGGTAAGAATTATGTAATTTAAACAGCCTTTAAATATAAATTTGTTACATATTAAACTAAATTTTTACTAATTAATTAAATTATAGTCAAGATGAATCAAACCAAAACAAAATGGATTTTTATAGCAATTATGCTATTTTCCGTATCTTTTATTGTTGCACAGTCTACAATTTCTGGCTCTGTAAAAGATGCAAGTGGTCAACCTCTTGTAGGAGTTAATGTTATTTTAGAAGATACTAGTAAGGGATCTCAAACAGATTTTGATGGTAATTACACAATTTCTAATGTAGAAAATGGTACCTATCAAATAAATGCATCCTATATTGGGTTTGCTACATTGTCACAAACTGTTACAGTAAATGGTGACTCTGTAATTTCAAACTTTGTATTAGCCGAAGATCTTGAAGCTTTAGACGAAGTGATTATTACAGGAGTGGTTAATCCTAAATCTAGATTAGAGTCTAGTGTGTCTGTGTCTTCAATTGGTGCAAAATTAATAGAGCAGTCAGCACCAAGAACAACAGGAGAAATATTCAGAAACATTCCTGGTGTAAGATCAGAGTCTTCAGGTGGAGATGGTAATGCAAACTTTAATGTACGTGGTGTGCCTGTATCTTCGGGTGGATCTAGATACCTACAACTACAAGAAGATGGACTACCTATTATGCTATTTGGAGATACTTCATTTGGTAATTCAGATAATTGGTTAAGAGCAGATGCAAATATTGGTAGAGTAGAGTCTATTAGAGGTGGATCAGCATCCACACAAACGTCAAATGGTCCAGCCGGAATAATTAATCTAATTAGTAAAACCGGAAATACTGAAGGTGGATCAATATCTACTAGTGCAGGTTTAGATTATAACACAAACCGTCTTGATTTTGAATACGGTACGCCATTAGCAAACGGTATTTCATACCATATAGGAGGTTTTATGAGAACAGGAGAAGGACCAAGAGAAGCAGGTTTTAACGCAAGTAAAGGAGGTCAATTTAAAGCTAATATTACTAAGCAATTTAAATCAGGTTATGTACGTACTTATTTTAAGTTTTTAAACGATAAAACACCAATGTATATGCCAATGCCAATGTTATTACAAGGGTCAGACAGTAATCCTACTTATGCAAACTTACCAGGTTTTGATATTACTACGGATGGTTTACAGACTAAATATTTACAAGAAAGTGCTGGACCTACAAGTAGTGATAGAGGTCGATCTGTAAGAGATGTAAGAGATGGAAACAATCCAATTTCTCAGGCTATTGGATTAGAGTTTTCTTTTGATTTAGGTGAAGGTTGGAAAATAACTGAAAAAGGTAGAATCTCTTTTAATAAAGGTGGTTGGATAGCGCCTTTTACAGCAGGATTTGGTGAAACAAATAGTTTTGTTGCAGGTTTGCCTGTACCGCAACCAGTAACGTTATCTTATGCAGATGATGGATCTCCTTACACACCATCTAATGGATTAATTCAAAACATTCACATGTTTGATACAACTATTGACGACTTAAATAATGTTTTTAATGATATTAAATTAAGCAAAAAGATTGGTGATAATATTGGTGTAACCCTAGGTTACTTTACTGCTAGCCAAAACACAAAAATTTCTTGGCAATGGAATGCATTCCTTCAAGAAGTTAAAGGAGGTGGAGAAGCAAGATTAGTTAACATTGATGGTTATTCAAGAGCCGGACAATATGCATATGGTACTCCAGTTTGGGGTAATTGCTGCCAACGTAAATACAATACACAACATACAGTAAGCGCACCATATGTAGGAGTTGACGCAAGTATCTCAGAAAAATTAAATTTTGATGGTAGTGTTAGATTTGAAAAAGTAAGAGTAGATGGTACAATTGCAGCAGGTAATACACAAGGACCTGTAGATGTTGACGGAAACGGAACTATTGAGGCTATTGAAACTTTAGTACCAGTTGTACAGCCAACTAATAGCCAATTTATTGGAGATGAATATGATTTTGTATCTTATTCTGGAGGTTTAAATTATCTAATCAACGATCAATCTGCTGTATTTGCAAGATATAGTGTGGGTGCATCTGGTAGAGCTTCAGATAGAAATGGATACGGAATAGATGGTACTGCATCAACACAGTATGACAAAGTTTCTCAATTGGAAGCAGGTTATAAAAGAAAATTAGCAAATGGTTATATTAATTTAGTAGGATTTACTAGTAACACAGATGAAGATGCTGGTACTGCATTAAATTTAAGTGTTGGTAACGAGTTTAGAGCTACAGGTTTAGAATTTGAAGGAGCTTATAATTTAGGCGATTTTTCAATATCAGGATCTGTAACCTATACTGATGCAGAAATAGTTGAAGATAGAGTGACTGCTGGAGCTAACAATGGTAATAAACCACAAAGACAAGCAGATTTTGTTTATAATTTAGCACCTTCTTACGTTTTTGGTAATAATAAACAACATGTATTTGGAGTAACAGTATTAGGTACTACAGAATCTTATGCTTTTGATTCTAATGATTTAGTACAACCAGGATATGCTTACTTTAACGTCTTAGCTAAAGTTGGTTTAACTAAAGGACTATCTGTAGCGCTTAATGTTAATAATCTTTTTGATACAGTAGGTATTACAGAAGTTAACGGAATTGATGGTCCAGCAATAAATGGTACAGATCGTTATGTTAGAGCTAGATCAATTACTGGTCGTTCTTCTTCTTTAACATTTCAATATAAGTTTTAATTAAAAGTTGAATTAGTTTTTTTAAGTGTTTAATTTGGGTTGGTGATAGACTAACTATCTGCCAACCCATTTTTAATTAAGTTGTATCATGAAGCCATTTACCTTAATAACAATTCTCTGTTTGTTTTTTGTAAGTTGTAATTCATCACAAAAAAATGACAGCTTAGTTTTAAAAGACAAACAAAATAAAAAAGCAATAATTGTGTATGGTAGTGATACTTGTCATTATTGTATAGATACAAAATCCTATTTAGAAAAAAATAATATACCCTATACTTTTTTTGATATAGATAAGAATGAAAAAGCATTACAACAAATGCTTAATAAGCTTAATAAAGCAAAAATAGATGTCACCAATTTAAATATTCCGGTAATAGAAAAAAATGGTGAGATATTTACTAATGATATTAATTTTGAAGATTTTTTAAAAAAAATAAAACAATAGTATTATGTTAAAAAAACCAAAATTAAGCTTCTGGCAAATACTGAATATGAATGTTGGATTTTTCGGAATTCAATATAGTTTTGGTCTACAACAAAGTGCAGTAACACCAATTTATGATTTTTTAGGTGCAAGTCCAGATCAAATTCCAATTTTACACCTTGCTGGTCCAGTGACTGGGTTGTTAGTTCAGCCAATTATTGGAGCATTAAGTGATAAAACATGGAGTCCAAAATTTGGAAGACGTAAACCTTTTTTTTTAATAGGTGCAATTGTATGCAGTTTAGCTCTTCTGGCATTTCCTTTTAGCAGTTCATTATGGATGGCTGCAGGATTACTTTGGATTTTAGATGCAGGAAATAATACAGCTATGGAACCTTATAGAGCATTAATAGCAGATAAACTTGATGATGACCAACAACCTTTAGGTTTTCAGATGCAAAGTTTTTTTACAGGATTAGGACAAGTATTAGCTAACTTATCTTTATTTATATTCCCTTTAATTTTCATTGGCTCAACAGGATCTTTACCTACTTGGGTTTATGCGTCATTCTTTTTAGGTGCATTTTGTTCAATAGCTTCAATTATATGGAGTATTAGCAAAACGGAAGAGATTCCGCCAACACCAGAAGAATTAGAAAAACTCAAAGAAAAAAGAAGCGTGTTTGGGCCATTAATTGAAATTTTTTCAGCTATAAAAGATATGCCTAGGGTTATGTGGCAATTAGCTTTAGTCTACTTGTTTCAATGGTACGCATTGTTTTGCTATTGGCAAAACTCTTCAAAAAGTGTAGCCTTATCTGTCTGGAATGCCACACCTGATAATAAAGAAGCATACAGCGAAGCTGTAAGTTGGACAGGATTAGTAAACGGATGGTATAATGTAGTTACTTTTTTAGTCGCTTTTGCACTAGTAGGATTTGCTAAAAAATATAGTGCAAAAAAAGTACATGCATTTTGTTTGTTGATTGCTGCAATAGGATTTTTAGCATTTCCACACATTCAAAATAAAAACTTGTTATTTTTTGCTATAACAGGATTTGGAATTGGTTGGGCAAGTATGATGGGAATACCCTATTTAATGATTGTTGCAGACATACCCAAAGAACGCTATGGAGTATATATGGGTATTATTAATATGATGATTGTTATACCAATGATAATTCAAACTCTATCATTTGGTTATATTTTAAAGTATTTTTTAAATAATGATCCACGTATGGCAATCTCTTTTGCTGGTGTACTTTTAATAATCAGTGCAATATTAACACTATTCATTAAAAGTAAAAACAATATAAAAAACGTGAAGATTCAGCCTACTGGGCATTAAAACTTTTTAAATTACATTTTATTATGAAAAACATAGACATTCTATGTGTAGGAGAGGTGTTAATTGATTTTATTGGTCATCAGCCTGAAGCCTTAATAAACGAAACAAGAGATTATCACCGATTTTTAGGTGGCTCTCCAACAAATGTAGCAATGAATTCAGCAAGATTAGGGCTAAATTCAGTATTGGTATCCTCAGTTGGTAATGACGGTTTAGGAGAGTATATATTTAAAAAATTGGCCGAAGTTGGTGTTAATGCATCCAATATTAACATCATTCAAAAAAAACCAACTAGTGTGATTTTTGTGTCTAGGTCATCGGGTACACCTGATTTTATACCTTACAGAGAAGCAGATTGTGTTATTACAGAAGATCAAATAACAACAAAAACATTAAAAGACACCAAAATTTTTCATACCACTTGTTTTGCTCTAAGTAAAGATCCTGCGCAAGCAACAATACTAAAAAAAGCAGAAGAAGCATTTAATTTAGGATGTCAATTAAGTATAGATATCAATTATGCGGATAAATTATGGAATAGTAAAAATGAAGCTTTAAAAATAATTAAAGCTTATTGTAAGTTTAATCCTTTGGTTAAAATAAGTGAAGATGATATGCTTAGATTGTTTGGAAAAAAATTACCAGACGAAGAAATTTTTTCATTTTTCCATGCCGAAGGCGTTGACACTGTATGTTTAACTCTAGGAAGTCAAGGCGTTAAATTATCTCAAAAAAACAAACAAATTTTACAGTTACCTGCAATTAAAATTGAAAAAATCATGGATGCTACAGGAGCAGGAGACGCTTTTTGGTCAGGATTTTTGTATGCTTATAGTCAGAAAAAAACAATGAAGGAATGCTTGGATGTAGCACTTAAATTAGCAGCGCTAAAACTTCAAAATGTGGGCAGGTTACCTGAAAACATTAATATTGTCTCTAAATTACTTTAAGTTTTTTCTAGTAATAAAAATATATATTCAAATGTCAGAAATTACTATCTCAAATGGTGTCATGTTTAATGCTTATCCAGATAGCATTGGTGAAAAATGGAGCGATACCATAAAATTATTAAAAACACCAGAATTCAAAGATGCATTTTCTTTGTTTTATGTCCTTCCTACATTTTTTAATAGTGATTTAGATAGAGGTTTTTCTATCATAGATTACAATTTAAATGAAGATTTAGTTACTACTCAAGATTTGCGTGATTTAGATAATTTAAATATCAAACTTAAATTTGACATTGTATTAAATCATTTATCAGTAGCATCTCCACAGTTTAAAAACTTATTAAAATACGGAGAACAGTCAAAATACAAAGATTTTTTTATAAACTGGAATCAGTTTTGGGGTAATAATGGAAGCATGGATAATCAAGGTGTTGTTATTCCAGAAAAAAAATATTTGGATAAATTATTTATGCGTAAATCAGGGCTTCCAATATTAAAAGTACCATTTCCGGATGGTAGCCAACAGCCCTATTGGAATACTTTTTATCAAGATATAAAATATCAAGAAATTTCAATTAACGACCTTAAACAGGTACCCAATCTAATCCCTGAGGATGCTGTGTTAATTTGCGAAAAAATAAATCAATTAATTCAAAATAATCAAGATGTATCGCAAATTGATTTAGGAAAACTTACAAGTTTTAAACCAGAAATATTGAAAGTTGTAAATAGTAAAAGACACTATTTAGGGCAAATGGATGTAAATGCAAAATCGCCATTAATTTGGGAATTTTATGAAGAAACTTTAGAAAAAGTTAATGGTTATGGCTGCAACATTTTGCGATTAGACGCTTTTGCATATTTGCATAAAGAAGTAGGGCAATCCAATTTTTTTAATAAACCTGGAACTTGGGATTATTTAGAACGCATAAAAAAAATAGCTCAAAAAAATAATTTAATGCTGTTACCAGAGATTCATGCCGAATATGGTTTAGGATTACATGATGAAGTAGCGAGTAAAGGCTATTATATTTATGATTTTTTTCTACCAGGATTAGTCATTCATACTTTAGAAACAGGTTGTAATACTGCACTTTTAAAGTGGATAAATGAAATAGTGACTAAAAAATATAAAACCGTAAACATGTTAGGCTGTCATGATGGAATACCTGTCTTAGATCTAAAAGGAAAAGCGGTTAATGGTAATTATAATGAAGGTTTATTGGAGGATAAAGAAATAGAAGCCATAATGGAGACCATAATAAGTCGTGGTGGACGTGTTAAAAACCTTTATGGTCCATCAGGTACAAAAATATCTTACTATCAAGTAAATGCGACTTTTTTTAGCGCTTTAGGAGAAGATGAAAAAAAATTACTATTGGCTCGAGCTATTCAAATGTTTGTGCCAGGAATACCTCAAGTATGGTATTTGGATATTTTTGCGGGAAAAAACGATTATGAGGCTGCAGATAATGCTGGAAGTGGAGGACATAAAGAAATTAATAGAACAACCTTAAGTCATGATGATATTGAGGCAGGACTAAAAAAAGATATTGTACTTAAACAATTAGAGATAATTAAAATAAGAAATACATGTCATGCCTTTACTGGAAATGTAGACATAAATACGTCTAATAAAAACACATTAGACATAACATGGCAAACCCAAAACAGTCAAGCACAACTTTTAGCAGATCTTAAAAACTTGTCGTTTACAATACAAGTAACAGAAAATAATCAAACAAAAACATATCATTATTAAAATTTAATTAATCAAAGATTATTAAAAGTCTCTCTCATTTTTTTTATGTTCAAACGTCTTAAAAACTTACATTTGTAATTCACTAAAACTTAAAGTGAAATTATGAGCAAACAAAGTAGACGTCGTGAAGCTTTAGTATATCATGCAAAGCCAACTCCAGGTAAAATAAAAGTAGTTCCAACAAAAAAATATGCAACCCAAAGGGATTTAGCCTTAGCTTATTCTCCAGGTGTGGCAGAACCTTGTTTAGAAATTGAAAAAGACGTTAATAACGTTTATAAATATACAGCTAAAGGTAACCTTGTAGCAGTAATAACTAATGGTACCGCAGTTTTAGGATTGGGTAATATTGGTCCAGAAGCCTCTAAGCCAGTAATGGAAGGTAAAGGCTTGTTATTTAAAATCTTCGCAGATATTGATGTTTTTGATATTGAAGTGGATACTGAAAATGTTGAAGAATTTATTCAAACGGTAAAAATGATAGCTCCAACGTTTGGAGGTATTAACCTAGAAGATATTAAAGCACCTGAAGCTTTTGAGATAGAAAGACGCTTAAAAGAGGAACTTGATATTCCTGTAATGCATGATGACCAACATGGTACTGCAATCATTTCTGCAGCAGCATTATTAAACGCATTAGAGCTTTCTGATAAAAAAATTGAGGACGTTAAAATCGTAGTAAGTGGTGCAGGTGCAGCAGCAATTTCTTGTACGCGTTTATATTTAGCATTTGGTGCTAAACGTGAAAACGTTGTCATGTTAGACAGTAAAGGGGTAATTAGAGATGACAGAGATAATTTAACATCTCAGAAAGCAGAATTTGCAACTCACCGTAAAATTGATACACTAGATGAAGCAATGATAGACGCTGACGTTTTTGTTGGTTTATCAACTTCAGATATTGTGACGCCTGCTATGTTATTAGTTATGGCTAAAAACCCTATAGTATTTGCTATGGCTAATCCAGACCCAGAAATTGGGTATGATTTGGCAATTGCAACACGTAAGGATATTATTATGGCTACAGGTAGAAGTGACCATCCTAATCAGGTTAATAATGTACTAGGATTTCCGTTTATTTTTAGAGGTGCTTTAGATGTTAGAGCAACTAAAATTAACGAAGCTATGAAAATGGCAGCAGTAAAAGCATTAGCTGATTTAGCAAAAGAGTCTGTACCTGAACAGGTAAATATTGCCTATGGCGAAACGCGTTTAACTTTTAGTAAAGACTATATTATACCTAAACCATTTGATCCAAGATTAATTGCAACAGTACCTCCAGCTGTAGCAAAAGCAGCAATGGAAAGTGGTGTTGCTCAAGAGCCAATTGAAGATTGGAAAAAATACGAAGAGCAATTATTGGATAGATTAGGCAATGATAATAAAATTGTAAGATTATTATTAAACAGAGCTAAGCTAGATCCAAAACGTGTTGTTTTTACAGAGGCGGACTCGTTAGATGTATTAAAAGCAGCTCAAATAGTGTATGAAGAAGGCGTTGCTATACCAATTTTATTAGGTAGAAAAGAAGAAATTGAACGCTTAAAAGAGGAGTTAGAGTTTGATGCAGATGTGCTAATTATAGACCCAAAATCTGACGAGCAACTAGAACAAAAAAACAAGTACGCTAAAATATATTGGGAACAACGTAGAAGAAAAGGAGTAACGTTATTATTAGCTGAAAAGTTAATGAGAGAACGTAACTACTATGCAGCAATGATGGTTAATGAAGGTGATGCAGATGCTTTAATTTCTGGGTATTCTCGTAGTTATCCTTCCGTTGTAAAACCAATGTTAGAACTTATAGGATTGGCACCAGGATCAACAAGAATAGCGACTACCAATGTTATGATGACGCAACGTGGTCCAATGTTTTTAAGTGACACGTCAATAAATATTAATCCATCAGCACAAGATTTAACCAAGATTGCGCAAATGACCGCTAAAGTGGTTAAAATGTTTGGAATGGAACCAATTATGGCAATGACTTCTTATTCTAACTTTGGCTCATCAAAAGACCAAACAGCTACTAAAGTTAGAGAGGCAGTATCTTATTTACATAAAAGACATCCTGACTTATTAGTAGATGGAGAGTTACAAACAGATTTTGCTTTAAATAGTCAAATGTTAACAGATAGTTTTCCATTTTCTAAACTAGCAGGTAAAAAAGTTAACACACTAATATTTCCTAACTTAGAGTCTGCAAACATTACTTATAAGTTATTAAAAGAACTTAATAATGCAGAGTCCGTAGGACCAATTATGATGGGAATGCGAAAACCAGTCCACATCTTACAATTGCATGCAAGTGTTGATGAGATTGTAAACATGACTGCAATTGCAGTTATTGACGCTCAGCAAAAGGAAAAATGGGAAAAAAACTTAGAAAATAAGAACTAATTTGATGTAAAGATAATTTTCTTACATTTGAAGGGTTAACAGCAAAATCAAATGATTACACACATACAAGGAAAGTTGGTAGAAAAAAATCCAACAGATGTCGTTATAGATTGTAATGGCGTTGGATATAAGCTAAATATTTCGCTACACACATACTCCCAAATTCCTGATCAAGAAAATTTAAAGTTATATACGCATCTTCAAATAAGGGAAGATGCGCATACTTTATACGGTTTTGCATCAACGTCAGAAAGGGAGTTGTTTAGACTATTAATTTCAGTAAGTGGTATTGGCGCAAATACTGCTAGAACCATGCTGTCGTCTTTAACTCCAAAACAAATTAGAGAAGGTATAGCTGTGGATGATGTTGCATTAATTCAATCTATAAAAGGAATTGGTGTTAAAACAGCGCAACGTGTCATTATAGATTTAAAAGATAAAATCTTAAAAATTTACGATATAGACGAAGTTTCTGTAACTCAAAGCAATACTAATAAAGATGAAGCGTTATCTGCTTTAGAAGTATTAGGTTTTGCTAAAAAACAAGCAGAAAAAGTACTGGATAAAATTGTCAAAGATCAACCAGAAGCTAACGTAGAAACAATCATCAAACTAGCCTTAAAAAATTTATAATTTATTTTGAATACAAGTCAACTTAGCTTTTATAAATCCCTTAAACATTTTTTGCTAACCGCTTTTGCGTTGTTAGTGTCCGCATTTTCTTTTGCTCAAGAAGAAAATGAAGTAGAACAGGATAGTACCAAAACAGGTTTTAGTTTAGGAACTATACAAATGCAAAATCCATCAAGTATAGAATCTAAATATACTTATGACCCTGTAACAGATCGATATATTTATACAGAGACCGTTGGACAATTTAATATCAATTATCCAATAATTTTAACTCCAGATGAGTATTTAGATTTAGTATCAAGCCAAAATTTAAAATCTTATTATAAAGACAAAATTGACGCTTATGATGGTAAAAAAGGAGATGTAAAAGCTGCTCAAAAAAACTTAATACCAGAGTTTTATGTAAATTCTAGTTTTTTTGAAAGTATTTTTGGGGAAGGACCAATATCCATTGTACCACAAGGTACTGTAGAGATGGATTTAGGAGTCTTGTTTACAAAGCAAGATAATCCATCGTTTTCTCCAAGAAACAGACGTAATTTTTCTTTTGATTTTGACCAACGTATCAGTCTAAGTATGATCGGTAAAGTAGGATCAAGATTACAAGTAACTACTAATTATGATACACAATCTACTTTTGACTTTCAAAATTTAATTAAGTTAGAATACACACCAACCGAAGATGATATTATTCAAAAAATAGAAGTTGGTAACGTTAGTATGCCAATTAATAGCTCTTTAATTTCTGGAGCACAAAGTCTATTTGGTGTAAAAACACAATTAAAATTTGGAAAAACTACAATCACAGGAGTATTCTCTGACCAACGTTCTGACGCTAGGTCAGTAACTGCACAAGGAGGAGGAACCTTAGACGAGTTTGAGTTTTTTATCAGAGATTATGACGAGAATCGTCACTTTTTCTTAGGGCAATATTTCCGTAATAACTATGATAAAGCTTTAGAGAATTACCCTTTTATTAACAATAATATACAGATTACTAGAATTGAAGTTTGGGTAACTAACAGAAGTAATAGAACAGAGAATGTTAGAAACTTTGTAGCTTTTCAAGATTTAGGAGAAACTGGTATCATTGGTAATCCAGGTGTATCAGTTACTGGAGGACCTAATGCATTTCCGGATAACGGAAACAATGGTTTAGATCCAACTAATATTGGTAATGCTGGTTCTCAATTAAATAGTGCAATTAGAGATATTGCAACAGTGCAAAGCGGAATTTCAATTTCAGGATTTAATGAAGGTTTTGATTATGCAAAACAAGAAAATACTAGAAAATTAATAGAAGGTCAAGAATATACCCTAAACACACAATTGGGTTATATTTCTTTAAATCAAAGATTAAATAACGACGAAGTCTTAGCAGTTGCTTACCAATATACAGTCGGAGGACAAGTGTTTCAGGTAGGAGAGTTTGCTAATGATGGTATTGGAGCAACAGATGTTGCAGTAAATACAGATGGAGAAGTTACCAATGTGACTAATAACGCTTTAATTTTAAAGCTTTTAAAAAGTAGTATTACTAGTGTCTCTCAACCAATATGGGACTTAATGATGAAAAATGTTTATGATACAGGCGCTTTTCAATTAACTCAAGAAGATTTTAAACTAAACATTTTTTATAACGAATCTGCTCCAGTAAACTATATCACTGCTGTAGAAGGAACACCTTTTGGTACTGATTTTGAAGGTGAGCCTATAGATCAAACCACATTATTGCGCTTATTTAATTTTGATAGGCTAAACTACAATAACGATCCGCAAACTAATGGAGACGGTTTTTTTGACTTTGTGCCAGGTATTACTGTAATTCCGCAAAACGGAAAAATTGTATTTACTAAAGTCGAACCTTTTGGACGTTATTTATTTGATGTTTTAGATAACGATGGTAACACAGGAAATAACAGTACGGATTATGAGGCTGATATTTACGCCAATGCTAATCAAGAAAAGTATGTTTACGATTTGCTGTATAAAGCAACAAAAACAGCTGCGTTAGACGAGAGTCAAAAAAATAAATTCCAAATTAAAGGACGTTATAAATCTTCAGGAGGTGACGGAATCCCAATTGGTGGATTTAATGTGCCAAGAGGATCTGTTCGTGTATCTGCAGGAGGACGTGTTTTAGTAGAAGGACAAGATTATACAGTTAATTACCAGTTAGGACGTGTTTATATAATAGATGAAGGTTTAAAAGCGTCTAACATACCAATTGAAGTGTCAACTGAAAATAATTCTATTTTTGGACAACAAACTAAGCGTTATACAGGATTAAATGTAGAGCATAAGTTTAATGACAACTTTGTAATAGGTGGTACGTATATTAATTTAAACGAGCGTCCAATAACTCAAAAAGCCAATTATGCTAATGAGCCTATAAATAATACCATACTTGGATTTAATGCTAACTACTCTTCAGAGTTGCCATTTTTATCTAGGTTGGTTAACAAATTACCAAATATTGACACAGATGCACCATCTAATATTTCGGTTAGAGGTGATTTTGCATACCTGTTACCAGGAGCACCAAAAGGAACAGATTTTAATGGTGAAGCAACTGCATATATTGATGATTTTGAGGGTACACAAAACGGAATAGATCTTAAATCTGCTCAGTCATGGAGTTTGTCAAGTAGACCACTTAATGTAAATAATTCAACTGCTTTAGATAATAACGGAATCGAAAACGGTTATGGTAGAGCTATGCTTAACTGGTACACTATTGATCCTATTTTTTATGGTAGTCAAAGACCAACCGGAATATCAGACGATGATATGTCTAGCTTATATACTAGTAGAGTATTTGTTAACGAGCTGTTTCCGCAACAAGACATTGCACAAGGTCAAACATCAGTTTTAAACACATTAGATTTAACGTATTACCCACAAGAACGTGGTCCTTATAACTTTGAGCCAGGGACAGAAAGTGGAGTAATACCAAACCCAGAAAGTAGTTGGGCTGGTATAACAAGACAGATTACATCCACAGATTTTGAACAAGCAAATGTGGAGTATATCGAGTTCTGG
Organism: Olleya marilimosa CAM030; assembly: GCF_000518485.1. Lineage (GTDB taxonomy): Bacteria > Bacteroidota > Bacteroidia > Flavobacteriales > Flavobacteriaceae > Olleya > Olleya marilimosa. The sequence continues at coordinate 260,354 of NZ_JADR01000007.1, forward strand.
TTACAGGATCCTTTTCAAGAAAACCCAAGTAATCCAGGAGGTAAATTATTTATTAATTTAGGTAATATATCAGAGGATGTCCTAAAGGATGGACGTAAACAATATGAAAACGGATTGCCACAAGATGGTAATATTAGCTTATTGCCAGAAACTGTGTTTCAATCTGTAGTACCACAAAACCAAGCTTTAATTTATGCTTTTGATACAACAGGACAAGAAAGAACCAATCAGGATGTTGGTTTTGATGGTTATGATGATGTTGAAGAAGCAACAAGGTTCCCTTCAGGATTTTCAGGATTAGCAGATCCTGCAAAAGATAATTACGACTATTATTTAAATGCAGAAGGTGACTTGTTTAATAGATATAAATTATACAATGGAGTAGATGGTAACTCACCTGACGCTTTTAGTGATACTAATAGAGGATCTACAACTCAACCAGATGTTGAGGATGTAAATAGGGATAACACAATGAATACTATTGATAGTTATTTTGAATATGAGATTGAAATTACTCCAGCGTCTTTAAATATTAATAACGAATATATTGTTGATACTAAAAACGTTACAGATACCAATAATCCTAGGGTGTTGCCAAATGGAGATACAGCCTATCCAAGATGGTATCAATTTAGAATACCTATTCGTACCGATGATGAGTTTGTTGTAAATGGTATTACAGATTTACGTTCTATAAGATTTTCTAGAATGTACCTAAACGATTTTCAGCAAAATACAACCCTAAGATTTGGAACATTAGAGCTAGTACGTAGTGATTGGAGACGTTTTCAATTAGCATTAGATGGTGGTGCAACACCATTAGATTTTGATGATACCGCTTTTACAGTAGGAGCAGTAAGCACACAAGAAAATGATGGTAGCTATGTTTCACCACCAAGTGTAGTGCCAGAACGACTTAACAATAACAACACAATTGTAAGACAAAACGAACAAGCTTTAGTTGTAGATGTTTGCGATTTAAAAGCTAAAGACTCTAGAGCTGTATTTAAAAATATTAGTGTGGATATGCGTCAGTATAAAAAACTGAGAATGTTTATGCATGCTAGAGATGGAGAAACTCCAGGATTAACAGATTCAGACTTAGTAGGTTTTATAAGAATGGGTAATGACCTTACTGAAAATTATTATCAAATTGAAGTACCATTAAAAGTATACAATGGAGGTTCATCTGCCGAAGCATATTGGCCTGAAGAGAATGAAATTAATATAGAGTTAGAAATCTTACAACGTATAAAATCTTTAGGAATAAGTAACCAAACATTAACAGATGGTACAGCAAATTTCTATGATGTAGTTGGTGGAGACCTAGTACCTGTTGTAGATCAATATGGAGGTTATGTTTTAGGTCAACAACGTGTCGCTATAAAAGGTAATCCTAATTTTGGAGATGTTAGAACATTGATGGTTGGTGTAAAAAATGGTACAAACAACCTACAATGTGGAGAGATTTGGTTTAATGAATTGCGTTTGTCAGAATTAGAAAACGAAGGTGGTTGGGCAGCAATTGTTACAGTTGATACACAATTGGCAGATTTTGCTAGTGTAAGTGCAACAGGTAGAATGAGTACTGCTGGATTTGGTAATGTAAACCAAGGTCCAAACGAGCGTAGTCTTGAGGACAGTAAGCAATATGACGTAGTAACCAATGTAAATGTTGGTCAATTATTACCAAAAAAATGGGGAATTCAAATACCATTTAACTATGGTCAAGGTGTTGAAGTCATTACACCAAAATTTGATCAACAATACGAAGATATAGAGCTTGATACACGTTTAGATGCAGCAACAGATGCAGCAGAGCGGGATTTAATTTTAGAACAATCGGAAGCTTACACTAAACGAAAAAGTATAAACTTTATTGGTGTTAAAAAGAATAGAACAGGAGAAGCTAAACCAAATTTTTATGATGTCGAAAATTTGACTTTAAACTATTCTTATAACAAAATGGAACATCGTGACTTCGAAATTGAAAGATCTGTTGATAAGCAGGTGAGAGCTGGTGTAAACTACGCTTATAATTTTGAACCTAAGTTAGTAGAGCCTTTCAAGAAAAACGATTCGTTATTTACTGGTAAGTATTGGCAATTTTTAAAGGATTTAAACTTTAATGTGTTACCTGCTAGTTTTACAATAAATACAGATTTAAATAGACAATTTAATCGTCAAAAATTTAGAGATCTAGATTTAACAGGAAATAATATTGGATTAGAAGAACTGTATAGACGTAATTATAATTTTGACTATCAGTACAATCTTAACTGGAATTTGACAAAGTCACTGCAAGTAAATTATTCTTCATCTAACAATAATATTGTAAGAAACTACTTTAAGGATAATATAATAAACGGAGAACCTGATCCATTATTGGACGTTTGGGATGGCTTCTTTGATTTTGGAGATCCAAACAGACAGCAACAGCAAATTGGAATTAATTATGAAATTCCATTAAGCAAAATTCCAACACTAAGTTTTTTAAAAGCGACTTATTCTTACTCAGGATTATTCCAGTGGCAAAAAGGGTCGGACTTATTTGGTAACTTAGTAGGTAATGATGGTCTGACTTATAATTTAGGTAATACTATTTCTAACGGAAATACACATAATATTAATTCAACTTTAGACATGAATAAGTTGTATAAATATTTAGGAATTTCTGCTAAACCTAAATCAAGAGGTAATAAAGTTGCCAGAACTTCTAGAAGTGCAGGACCTCCAGGAGTTGCTAAAAAAGAAAAACCAGTTGCCAAAAAAGCTGGTGATGGTATAGGATCTAAATTAGGCAATTTTGGTATTGGTATACTAACTTCTATTAAGCGTATTCAAGCAGTATATAGTGAGACTAATGGAACCTTCTTACCAGGTTATTTACAAACACCTGGGTTTTTAGGTACAGCAAAACCAACTATAGGTTATACTTTTGGTAGTCAAAGCGATGTTAGAGATTTAGCAGCCCGAAATGGTTGGTTAACAGCTTTTCCAGATTTTAATCAGCAATATACCACTAACCAAACTAAACAATTAGACTTGTCTGCTAATCTAGAACCTATTAGTGATCTTAAAATAGATTTAGTTGGTTTTAGGACGTATGCCGAAAATTATACAGAAAATTACAGAGTAGAAAACGGACAGTACTTATCGTTAACACCTAATACATTTGGTAACTTTAGTATTTCATCCTTTACGTTACCTACCGCTTTTGGTAAGAGTGACGAGACAGGTTCTCAAGCTTTTGATGATTTTAGAAATAATAGATTAGCTATAGCAAGACGATTAGCAGTACAAAATGGAGCAGATCCAAATGATGTAGATGATGATGGTTACCCTAAAGGTTTTGGTAAAACAAGTCAACAAGTATTATTACCTGCTTTTGTAAGTGCCTATACAGGTCAGAATGCAAGCAAAACTAAACTTGGGGCATTAAGAAATGTACCAATACCAAACTGGGACGTAAAGTATTCTGGTTTTATGAAAATGAATTGGTTTAAAAAACGTTTCAAACGTTTCTCTTTAACACATGGTTACAGGTCAAGTTATAGTATAGGACAATTTAGAACAAATTTGGATTATGATGGTATAGACTATGGACTTGATTATGATTTACAACCTAGTGAAGATTTAGATCAAGCAGGAAACTTTAAAAGCGAGAAACTATATAGTAGCGTAACACTAACAGAAATGTTTAGTCCACTGTTCCGTTTTGATATGGAAATGAAAAACTCGGTTAGGATTTTATTAGAGATGAGAAAAGACAGAATGTTATCTTTAAGTTTTGACAATAATTTAATGACTGAAATAGCAGGTAACGAGTATGTTGTTGGATTAGGATATCGTATCAAAGATTTACGAATTAAATCTAACTTAGCAGGACCTAAAAAAGCGATTGTGTCCGATTTAATCATGTCTGCAGATTTATCTGTAAGAGATAATAAAACAATAATACGTTACTTAGATTTAGAAAATAATCAAATAACAAATGGGCAAACAATTTGGGGTCTTAAATACAATGCAGAATATGCCTTTAGTAAAAATCTAACAGGTGTGTTTTACTTTGATTATTCATTCTCAGAATATGCCATTTCAACAGCATTTCCTCAAACCACAATTCGTTCTGGATTAACACTAAGATATAATTTTGGAAATTAATAAAGCATTGTTTGAAATTAATAGTCATTTAGATACATTTGCAACTCACATAATAAATATATAATGAATATACCATCAGAATTAAAATACACTAAAGACCACGAATGGGTTAAAGTGGAAGGAGACCAAATTACAGTTGGAATTACAGATTTTGCACAAAGCGAATTAGGAGACATCGTTTACGTTGAGGTTGAAACTTTAGATGAAACTCTTGAGGCTGATGAAGTATTTGGTACAGTAGAAGCTGTTAAGACAGTTTCAGATTTATTTTTACCTGTTTCAGGAGAGATTGTTGCCTTTAATGATACCCTAGAAGACGAACCAGAAAAGGTAAATACAGATCCTTATGGTGACGGTTGGATGGTTAAAGTAAAAGTTTCTGATGCCTCTCAATTAGATAAATTATTATCAGCAGAAGATTATAAGGCTTTAATTGGTGCATAAATTACTTCCAGTCATTAGCATTGGATATAGCATTGCTTTACTAGTATCTTGTTTAATAACAGTAGAAGGTGTTATAGAAATGCCCAATAATAAAGATAAAGTAATTCATGCAACTGCTTATTTTATTTTTACCTGCTTATGGTTTTTTACCTTTTTAAATTCATTTAAAAAAAGTAAGCCTCAAGCCATTAAGACTGCAGTAATTTATTCCATAGTATTTGGCATAATAATTGAAGTATTACAACAGGTTACAACACAAACAAGACAAGCAGACTATAAAGACGTTATAGCAAATATTATAGGAACACTTTTAGCAGTGTTATTTATTAATTTAATTACAAAATTGAAAGTTAAAAACAACTAATACCTTGTTTTTTTGACAAATAAATAGTTATTTTAGCGTTCAGTTTAAATTTACAGATATGGAATCTAAGAAAAATACAAAAGCAGACGTAGGACGTAATAGTTCTCTATACGTAGCAGTAGGACTAGCATTAATGCTATTTTTATCTTACTCAGCAATCAATTATACAACAACTGATAAGGCAGATATAGATATAGGACAATTAGTTTTTGATAACGAAGATGATGATGATGTTCCAATTACAGAAATGCTTAACACACCACCACCACCACCACCACCACCTGCAGCTCCAGAAGTAATTGAGGTTGTTGAAGATGAAGAGGATGTGGAAGAAACAATCATCGAGTCTACTGAAACTACTCAAGAAGAAGTAGTTGAGATAGAAATTGCAGATGTTGAGGTTGAAGCTGTAGAAGAAGAAGTAGATGTACCTTTCTCAATTATTGAAAATGTACCAGTATATCCAGGTTGTGAGGGAGAACCTAACAATGATGCAAAGAAAAAATGCATGTCTGAGAAAATTGGAAAATTTGTAAGAAAGAATTTTAATAACGACTTAGCACAAGAGTTAGGTTTAGATAGTGGTATTAAAAGAATCAATGTTGGTTTTAAAATTGATAAAACAGGTAACATTGTAAACATTCAAGCAAGAGCACCACACCCTAAATTAGAGGCAGAAGCTAAAAGAGTTATTAGTAAATTACCTAAAATGAAAGCAGGTAGACAAAGAGGTAAAGCAGTAAATGTACCTTACGGTTTACCAATTACTTTTAAAGTAGAGTAATACATATTCCATATATATTAAAAATCCCGTTACAATTAAGTAGCGGGATTTTTGTTTTTGGTATGCTTATTGTGATTTTGTCATAACATTAACATTTAAACTATATATATTATGAAAAATTCGAAAGAATCTCGTGATCTCACTCGCCAAAATGAGAAAAACGTGCAAAAATCACAAAAACATGATGCGAATTTACAAAAAAACTCGTCGTTGTACTTCCAGATTGGGTTAATTATGTGTCTATTGGCTGCTTATGGTGCGTTAGAAATGCGTTTTGAGTCAAGTAACTTTAGTATTCCGTTAACTGCGTTTGCAGAATCTGAGAAGGATGCAATGTTTGCTCCAGTCGTTGTGGTAGAGCCTGATGCTATAGAAACGTCTGAGCCTGTAAAAACCAAACCAGTCCATATTATCAAACCCGAAATTATTGATAACGATACGCCTGATAAAAAGGAGACAGATAATTTGATTACAGAAATAGTAAAACCGACAAAACCAAAAGGTAATGTTACAGTGGATTTAGGAGCTTTAGATCCTCCAAAAGTGGATCCAGATATAGAATTACCATTTGAGAAGGTCGAAGTTATGCCTATTTTTCCAGGATGTGAAAGCGCAACCACCAATGATGAAAGAAGAAAATGTATGTCTGATAACCTTACAAAAATTGTAAAACGAAGATTTGATGCTGGATTAGGAGCAGAATTAGGTTTAAAGGAAGGTGTTCAAAAAATTTATATTCAATTTAGAATTAATAAGCTTGGAGAAGCTGAGTTGGTGCAAACAAGAGCTCCACACCAAAGATTAGAAAAAGAAGCAGAAAAAGTGGTTAGTAAAGTGCCACAAATGACGCCTGGATTACAAGGTGGTAAACCGGTTTCAGTATTATATACTTTACCAATTGCTTTTCAGGTTAAGTATTAATAGATAAATAATAGTTTTTAAGTCGCTACTAGTTAATGGTAGCGACTTTTCTATTTTAAAGCGTTAATAAAAAGCAGTATCTTTCGGCTAAATTAAAACCTCAATCTAAATATGAAGACGTTCATTTTAGGACTATTATTATGTACTTCAGCTGTAATCTACGCTCAAGATACAACTGATTATCAAATCCCACCTCGTTTTGAGAATTGTCAAGATACTGAAGTAAAACAATTAGACTATTGCTTTAATCAAGAAGTATATAAAATAATATATTCAGAATTTAAACTTCCAGATAGTATTGATAAAAACTATACTGGACAAATGGCAATAATTTTTGAAGTCACCAAAGACGGTAACTTTAAAACTATTTATATTGATGCACATAGTAAAGATTTAAAAGAAGAGGCTAAACGCGTTTTTGAAGCATTTCCTACGATCCAACCAGCCACTTACAATGGTAATCCAACGTTTAAGCAATACAGTTTTAATTTATATTTTCCATTAAACCAAAAAAACACACCTCAAGCGTTGCCTAGTATTACTGAGGCTAAAATGGACAATAATAGTGACTTAAATCAAATAGCGCAATTAACGGATTTGCAACAAAAAGCAAAGCAAGAGTTTGATAGTGTGCAAAAAGCAACAACTAAGTATACCAATAAAGCTTATACAAGTCAAATTAACATTCCGTTTTCTCATGAAAACTACTTTAGGTTTGATCAGGATATTAACAGAATAGGAACTAACAGTCATACAGCATCAAAACCTTATCGTTATGAAGATGTGTCAAATTATTACGATTTTTCTGCTGAAAATTTAAAGCTGCAAAAGGATGCTGAATCATGGTTAAGTCGTAAGCTTTGGAATGAGCATTTGGCACAAATACAAGGCGAAGATTATTGGTTTACAGTAGACCCTATTCTTGATTTACAATTAGGAAAAGATACAGATGCAGATTTTGGTACAACGTATAACAATACTAGAGGCTTGTACATACAAGGAGGTTTAGGAAGTAAGCTTAGTTTTTCCGCTTCAGTTTTTGAAAGTCAAGGACGTTTTGCACAATATTATAATCAATATGCCGAAAGTTTAAAAGCATTTGGACCAGATCCTGCAATTATACCAGGTCGTGGTATTGCCAAACGCTTTAAAGAGGATGCTTATGATTATCCTGCAGCAGAAGCCTATTTATCGTATACACCTGCTAAATTTTTAAACGTCCAGTTTGGACATGGCAAACAATTTATAGGTGATGGTTATAGAAGTTTATTGCAAAGTGATGTGGCAAGTCCTTATCCTTTTTTAAAATTAAACACGACCTTCTGGAAAATTAAATACACCAACACGTGGACTTGGTTAAAAGATGTGCGTGATGCAGCAGTGGTGGATAAAGCATTCAGAACAAAATATATTGCAAACCATTATTTAAGTTGGAATGTATCAAAACGTTTTAATTTAGGTTTGTTTGAGTCTGTAATCTGGGAAAACACTAATGATAGAGGTTTTGATATCAACTACCTAAACCCATTAATATTTTTTAGAGCTATAGAGTTTGAAACTGGTCAAGGAGCTGGTAATGCTATATTAGGAGCTTCAGGTAAATACAAGCTTAGTGATAATGCAAATGTATATGGTCAATTTATTTTAGACGAATTTTCTTTAAACGATGTCACAGGAGGAAACAAAAGCTGGAAAAACAAATTTGGTTTCCAATTAGGTGCAAAATATTACAATGCCTTTAAAGTTAAAAATTTAATGCTTCAAGCAGAATACAATCAAGTACGACCATATACCTATTCTCATAATACAATTGTATTAAACTATGCGCACAACAATCAACCTATGGCTCACCTTTGGGGAGCAAATTTTAGAGAGTTGGTGTTAATTGGACGCTATCAAAAAGACCGTTGGTTTGGAGAGGCAAAATTAGTAACAGGTATTAGAGGGTTTGATGTAAACGATGGTACAGATAATTTTAGTTATGGTGGCGATGTCTATCAAGATTATAACGATAGACCTTTTGATACAGGAGTAACAATAGGTCAAGGTATAAAAACAACATCTGTAAACGCAAGTGCACAATTAGGCTATTTGGTTAATCCAGCCTCTAATTTAAAAGCATTTGTAAATTTAAGTTATCGTAATTTTAATCCAGAAGCACAAACAGCTTCGGTTTATAATAACAGTACGGTTTGGATTAATTTTGGGATTAGAACAGACTTATTTAATTGGTATTTTGATTTGTAAAAGCAAGTATTTTTAGTCTTTATAAATTAAAATCAGTCAAGTGTGGATATAGTCACAGCTATATTTTGAAAAAATGAATGTGCTGATATGTTTTTGTTTTTGAAAACATATTAATCTCTCAACAAAAACAACCAAGAGAAAAATTAATATAAACTTTATTATTTCATATTAGAAAAATATGATAAGACTCAGGTAAGTAACTGGTTTTGGAGCTGTATTTAAGCTTAGTCAATTTGCTTATTGTATGTTAAGCTAAAAATAAATATCATGAAAATAATATCTTTGGTAATAACAGCATTTTTTTACTTGTTTATTTCTTTGGTTATGCCATTAAAAAAAATATATAAATATTTAATTTTAGGGTTTAGCTTATTAATCTTTTTGATTTGTATATTTTCTGAAACAGAAAAATTTAAATATTATATTATAATTTTGCTATACTTACCTCTTGTGCTTTTAGGCTTATTAAAGAATAATATTTTTAAATCATAATAAAAAGACAATAGAAAGCATTTGTAAATTTAAGTTATCGTAATTTTAATCCAGAAGCACAAACAGCTTCGGTTTATAATAACAGTACAGTTTGGATTAATTTTGGGATCAGAACAGACTTATTTAATTGGTGTTTTGATTTGTCAAAATTTTAAAAATATAAAAAAACCACAAGCCTAAAAACCTTGCGGTTTTTTTATGCCAAATTCCTTTTTAGCAGTATCTTTGCATCAGCAAAAAAAATAGCGTTGGTTTGAGTACAACTGTAACCCCTACAATTAAACATACAGCATTATCAGATTTTAAAGAAATCACTAAAATGCGCTTGTCTTTAAGCGTCGTATTTTCATCAGTTGCTGGTTATTTTTTAGGAGCAGATACTATCAGCCTAAAAATTGTTTTATTGCTTGCTTTAGGAGGTTATTTTATGGTTGGAGCCAGTAACGCGTTTAACCAAATTATCGAAAAAGATTTAGATGCCTTAATGCATCGTACCAAAAACAGACCTGTTGCTTCTGGTCGTATGACGGTTAATACAGCTTTTTTAATAGCTTGTGTTTTTACTATTTTAGGTATTGGTATTTTATATTCAATAAACGCACAAACAGCAATGTTTGGAGCCATTTCAATATTTTTATATACAAGCGTTTATACACCTTTAAAAACAAAAACACCATTATCTGTATTTGTTGGTGCTATTCCAGGAGCTATTCCTTTTATGTTAGGTTGGGTTGCAGCAACAGATAATTTTGGTATTGAACCAGGAACTTTATTTGCTTTACAATTTTTTTGGCAATTCCCTCATTTTTGGGCAATTGGTTGGTTTTTATTTGAAGATTATAAACGTGGAGGCTTTTTTATGTTGCCTACAGGTAAACAAGATAAAGGTACAGCAGTGCAAACCATTTTATACACGGTTTGGACTATTTTAGTATCTATAGTGCCAGTATTTGGTGTAACAGGACAATTAAAATTATCTATCGTTGCAGCAATAATAGTTTTAAGTTTAGGATTAGTCATGCTGTATTATGCTATTCAATTGTATAAAAAAATGACTGAAAAAGCAGCAAAACAATTAATGTTGTCAAGCGTACTATATATTACACTAATACAGATTGTATACGTTATTGATAAATTTATAAGATAAAATGGATTTAACTCAAGGGACTTTAGAAGAAAAAACGGGACGCGCAAAAAAAATGATGTTGTACTTTGGTATAGCGTCTTTAATTATGTCTTTTGCAGGATGGACTAGTGCATTTATTGTAAGTAGTTCTAGACCAGATTGGCTAAATGATTTTCAAATGCCTCAGCCATTTTGGATTAGTATTATAATAATGGTAATAAGTAGTATTACTTTTATAATAGCTAAAAGAGCATTAAAGCAAGGTAAAAATGGATTAACTACTGCAATGTTAACTTTAACATTTGTGTTAGGGCTATTTTTTATTTACAATCAATTTGCGGGTTTTAATCAAATTATTGACTTAGGATTTAACTTTACAGGACCAACTAGTAATATTACAGTAACTTATATTTACCTAATTGCAGTAGTGCATATAGTACACGTGCTAGTGGGTTTAATTCCAGTACTAGTAGTGTTAATCAATCACTTAAGAGGTAAATATTCTCAAGATAATATGGTTGGATTTGAATTAGCAGAAACCTTTTGGCACTTTGTTGACTTGCTATGGATCTACCTGTTTTTTTTCTTATACTTTTTTCTAAACTAAAAAATTATTGATCTAATAAGACTAAAACCTTATTTAGATACTATAAAATTAGAGTTTGGTATTTTTTTAACTGAATAAAATGATTATTTTTGTGCCACATTTTAACAACTAATTTAACACTATGAATACTACAGTTGCAACTACTGATACAGAAGGAAAGACTTGGGGAGGTGGTAACCAACCATTAAAAGCAAGTTATGGTAAGATGATGATGTGGTTTTTTATCGTATCAGATGCATTAACATTCTCTGGGTTTTTAGCAGCCTATGGTTTTTCAAGATTCAAATTTATTGATGCTTGGCCAATTGCAGACGAGGTTTTTACTCACGTACCATTTTTCCATGGTAATTATCCAATGATTTATGTAGCGTTTATGACGTTTGTATTAATCATGTCTTCAGTGACAATGGTATTAGCAGTGGATGCTGGTCACCATTTAAACAAGAAAAAAGTAACTTGGTACATGTTTTTAACCATTATTGGTGGTTTAATATTTGTAGGGTCTCAAGCTTGGGAGTGGAATACTTTTATTAAAGGAGACTTTGGTGCTGTACAAACAAAAGGTGGTAACATCCTTCAGTTTGGAGAAAATGTAACTGTGGATGGAGAACAAACTTTTAAACGTTTGGCTATAGCAGATTTTGCTACTGCTGCACCTACAGACAGAGTAGAGCATGAGCGTAAAAACGGACTTTGGTTTGTAGGAGAAGGAACTTTACCAGCTTATCAAGTAAGCGATATCGTTAAAGGTATGGAAGCTAATCCTAATGTGTTAGTTAGAACGCAAATCATTAACGAAGAAGGTGAAAAAACAATCTTAACAAGAGAGCAGTCTTTAAAACAAATAAAAGAAAACGGTAAATTAGTAGTTCAAGGTGCTAACTTACAGGTCAATGAGTATGGTTCACCATTATTTGCAGACTTCTTTTTCTTTATTACAGGATTTCACGGATTTCACGTATTTTCAGGTGTAGTCCTTAACATCATTATTTTCTTTAATGTTGTTTTAGGGACCTATGACAGACGTAAAAATTACGAAATGGTTGAAAAAGTTGGTCTTTACTGGCACTTTGTAGATTTAGTTTGGGTATTTGTATTTACATTCTTCTACCTAGTTTAATAATTTTATAGAAAAGAAATATCATGGCAGACGCACATAAATTAGAAATTTTTAGAGGATTAATTAAGTTTAAATCTAATACTCAAAAAATTTGGGGAGTTTTAATCTTATTATCTATAATTACAGCAGTAGAGGTTGTACTAGGTATCTACAAACCATCTTGGGGAACCAACGTTGTGTTAGGGATGAAACTTTTAAATTGGATTTTTATCATCTTAACAATAGTTAAAGCATATTATATTACTTGGGATTTCATGCACATGCGTGATGAGTTACCTGGTTTAAGACGTGCTGTAGTTTGGACAGGAATATTCCTTATTTGTTACTTAGTATTTATATTATTACAAGAAGGAGGTTACGTTTTTGATGTATACGACAAAGGATTTATCAAAAGAGATTTCTAAGTAAAGAAATCGATATAAAATATAGTTAAAAGGTGGTTTATTAAAGCCACCTTTTTTATTTTTGTATAATTATAAAAAAGCTTTGAGATTATGGATAAAAAGAAATTGAAAAAAGGAATTACCTTAGGTGCTTTATTTTTTTTACCAGTAATCTTTTTATTGTTTTTATACCCTTCTACTAATAATTACAATCCTTTAGACGTTGTAAAAAATAATGTTCTTGATTTTCAAAACTTGTCTTCATCAACAACAGACTTACAATTAGAAAATCATATCACAGTTTTAGGTTTTTTAGGAAAAGATCCAGAATCAAAAGTTGTTGAAACCTCTAATCTAAAAGAATTAATCTACGATAAGTTTCAAGGTTTTAAAAAGTTTCAAGTTATCATGTTGGTGTCTAAATCTACAACAGATGCTACAGATAGACTTAAAAAAGAATTAACTAAATACGGAGAACTTAAATACTGGCATTTTGTTGAATTGGATGACTCTGATACTAAAAAAATGTTTAATAGCTTAAGGTCAAGTGAAGTCTTAGATTTTAATTTGGCAACTAACAAAGTATATATTGTTGATAAAGAATTAAATCAACGTGGACGTTTAGATAATAGAACCAAAAAAGAAATAGAACAAGGTAAGCAAGCTTATCCGCTTACTGCTTATAACGCATCAGAAGTTGCACAGCTTAAAAATGTTATGGGAGCAGATGATTTGCGTGTTTTGTTTACAGAATATAGGCAAAAACGTAAAGGCGAGTTTAACTCGACCTCCAGACGTGCAGACGATTTAAAAGGAGACACAAACTAATAGCATTACCATGAGTAAAAAAGCAAATTATTCTTACGTAGGTATTTCATTCATTATATTACTGTTCGGGATTATTTTTATTCCTAAAATCATAGATAGAATTAGTAATAAGGATATTAATCGTACAGACGAGAGTAGAAGTAAAGGCGTTATTGTTAATCCAAAAAGCGATGCGCCAAATAAATCAGATGTAGGCTATTTAGTGATTAATGGAGAGCGAAAAAAAGTACCACAGTTTAGTTTTACTAATCAAGACGGTAAAACAATAACTAACAAGGACTATTTAGGTCAAGTGTATGTGGTGGATTTCTTTTTTACAACCTGTCCTACCATTTGCCCAAGGATGAGCTCTAACTTAGCATCCATACAAAATACATTTAAAGACAATCCAGAGTTTGGTATTGCATCATTTAGTATCATGCCAGATAACGACACTCCAGAAATCCTAAAGGCTTATGCTGCAGATTATGGTGTTACTAGTCCAAATTGGCATTTAATGACAGGAGATAAAGAGGCTATTTACAAATTATCAAATATTGGATTTAATATTTTTGTTAATGTTGAAAACTTTGAACATTCAGGAGATTTTGCTTTAGTGGATAAAGAAGGATATTTAAGATCTAGAACAGATGCTTTTGGTAATCCTAAAATATTTTATAAAGGTGTAATTAGCGAGCAAGAAAAAATGGACGAAGACGGTAATGAACAAGAAATTACAATTTTAAAAGAAGACATTGCAAAACTATTACAAGAGTAAGTTAAACGCTTTCTAATCTAGCCTAATCTATTTAAGACTAATATGAGTACAAGAAAACTAAACGCCGAACTAAAGTACAATAAGTGGATTATTATACTTTCAATTATTATTCCTTTAGCTGTAGCAGCTTTATTTACAGTTAAATTAAAAGACTTAGGTTTTAATGTAGAGCCTTTAACATTTTTACCACCTATTTACGCGACTATAAATGGTATTACAGCATTTGTGTTATTGGTAGCTGTTTGGGCAATTAAAAATAAAAAACGTCAACTTCATGAAAATTTAATGAAATTTGCAATCTCGTTATCAGTAATATTCTTAGTTATGTATGTCGCTTATCACATGACAAGTGATTCTGCTAAATTTGGAGGCGAAGGCGCAATTAGGTCTATTTATTTTTTCATTTTAATAACACACATTGCATTATCCATAGTAGTCATTCCTTTTGTATTAATAACTTATGTTAGAGCAATTACAAATAATATACAACGTCATAAAAAAATAGCTAGAATTACGTTTCCATTATGGTTGTACGTTGCGGTTACTGGTGTGATTGTGTATTTAATGATTTCGCCTTATTACTTGTAACAGCTATTTAAAGCTTTGCTAAGCATCTTAAAATTATGAAAACTAAAGTTTTTTTATTTCTATTTTTAATCGTTTCGTTTTTACAGACAAATGCACAATGTGCTATGTGTAGAGCTGTACTAGAAAACGAAGAAGGTCAAGCTGCAGCAAAAGGTATTAACGATGGTATTGTCTATCTAATGTCCATACCATACATCATAGTTTTTAGTTTAGGCTTCTTTATTTATTGGAAATATTTTAAAGTAAAAAAGAAATAGAAGCACTTTAAAATCAATATTTAACAAAATTTTTCAATAAATGTTGTAACAAATTGTATCCTTTGTAGTCTAATTGTTATTGAGTTAATCATCAATCAAAAAAACCATCAATTATGCTCAAAATAAATAAGTTACATAAGTCTTATCCAATTGGCGATTCTAGTCTTCATGTTTTAAAAGGTATTGATTTATCTGTTGAAGAAGGCGAAATGGTTGCTATTATGGGTTCTTCAGGTTCTGGAAAATCGACGTTACTTAATATTATTGGAATGTTAGATGAAGCTGATGAAGGCGAGTATATACTTGATGGTGTCCCTATTAAAAATCTTACCGAAAAGAAAGCAGCGATTTATCGAAACAAATTTTTAGGATTTATATTCCAATCGTTTAACTTAATAAATTACAAAAATGCAGTAGAAAATGTTGCATTACCATTGTATTATCAAGGCTTAAAACGAAAAGAACGTATTGAAAAAGCAATGTTTCACCTTAAAAAAGTGGGTTTAGCTAATTGGGCTACTCACTTACCAAACGAGTTGTCAGGTGGACAAAAACAGCGTGTAGCAATTGCACGTGCTTTAGCTGCAAATCCAAAATTATTATTAGCCGATGAGCCAACAGGTGCATTGGATACCAAAACTTCTTATGAGATTATGGACTTTATCCAATCTCTAAACGACGAGGGTAAAACCATTTTAATGGTAACACACGAAGAGGATATTGCCAATATGTGTAAGCGTATTGTGCGTTTAAAAGATGGTGTTATTATGGAGGATGTGTTTATTAATCAAGAAAGAGCTTCTGCACATGTTTGATAGAGACCTTTGGCGCGAAATATTTCAGAGTATAAACATGAATAGAACCAGAAGTGTATTATCTGGTTTTACCGTAGCTTTTGCCATATCGTTATTCGCCATTCTTTTTGGAGTAGTCAATGGATTAGTCAATACATTTGATACCGCGTTTGTGGATGATGCTGCTAATTCTATTTTTATAAATTCTGGACAAACCTCTAAGGCACATAAAGGATTACAAGCTGGTAGACAAATACAGTTTACTAATGAGGATTATGAGTATATTAAAGACGAGTTTGGTGACAAAGTACAATTCATAACCGCAAGAATATACAGAAATGTAAATGCTTCGTTTAGAAACGAAAAAAGTAGCTACAGTGTTAGAGCAGTTCATCCTGACCATCAATATCTTGAAAACACTAAAGTAGAATACGGTAGATACATCAATCAATTAGACGTTGACAATAAAACTAAAGTTGTAGTTATTGGACGATTAGTAGAAGAGGATTTATTTTTAAAAACAACTGCTATAGGTAAATACATCAATTTAAATGGGATCCAATATAAAGTGGTTGGTGTGTTTAGTGATGATGGTGGAGATAATGAAGAACGATTAATCTATATGCCTGTATCTACAGCACAACAAATTTATGGTAACAATGACTATATCGATCAAATCAATTTAACCTATAACCCAAGCATGAATTTTGACCAGGCAATTGGGTTTAGTACAGCATTAACCAGAAAACTTAAAGATCGTTTTTCAGTCTCTCAAAATGACCAACGTGCTATAAGGGTTAGAAACTTGGCTAATGAGTCTAAAGCTATTAACCAAATGACAGGAGGTTTAGGTGTCATGGTATTAGTTATTGGATTTGGAACATTAATAGCAGGAATTGTTGGTATAAGTAACATGATGATTTTTATTGTTAAAGAGCGTACTAAAGAGATTGGAATTAGAAAAGCACTTGGCGCTTCACCAAAATCTATAGTTTTAATCATATTATTAGAATCTATTTTAGTTACAGTTATTGCTGGATTTGTAGGCTTGCTCATTGGGATGACAGTTGTAGAGTTTGCAGGACCAATGCTAGAAAAATATTTTATAAAAGACCCATCGGTAAGTTTAAATGTTGTTGTTGCAGCAACTATTACACTTATTGTAGCTGGTGGTATTGCAGGCTATTTACCAGCTAAAAAGGCATCCAAGATTAAACCAATTGTCGCACTTAGAAATGATTAAATTATAATGTTTTTATTCGAAAGAGATACATGGCAAGAAGTTTACGATAGTTTAAGTAAAAACAAACTACGTTCGGCATTAACTATGGTTGGTGTTTGGTGGGGAATTTTATTGCTTATCGGATTACTTGGCTCAGCAAAAGGATTAGAAAATTCTTTTAATAGATTATTTGGTGACTTTGCTACAAATAGTGTGTTTGTTTGGGCACAAAGTACAAGCAAGCCTTTTAAAGGGTTTCAGGAAGGTAGACAGGTACAACTTAAAATAAGTGACGCTAAAAAAATTGAAGAAAATGTAGAAGGTATTGAGTTTGTCGTACCAAGAAATCAAAGTTCTGCTTTGGTAGTACGTAATTTTCTGTCTGGTAATTTTGGAGTAAATGGAGATTATCCTTTATTAGATCAAGTTCAAAAAAAGAAAATGATTCGTGGACGTTTTATCAATCAAACTGATATTGATGAAAACAGGAAAGTTGTCGTTATTTCAGAAGAAATCTACAAACAAATTTTTGAGAAGGACGAAGAAATGATAGGCGAATACATTCAATTAAACGGAATGAATTTTAAAGTCATTGGTATGTTCGAAACAGGTAAAGCTAATATGGGACCAACCAGTGATATTCATATTCCTTTCACCACTTTTCAGCAAATCTATAACATGGGTGAAAATATTGGTTGGATGATGATTACTGGTAAACCAGAATACGATATTTCGCAAATTGAAGCAGATTCAAAACTAATTTTAAGAAACTTAAATAAAGTGCATCCAGAAGATAATCGTGCATTTGGTAGTTTTAATTTAGGTAAAGAGTTTGCAAAAATCACTGGGTTTTTAACAGGAATGCAATTTTTAACTTGGTTTGTTGGAATAGCAACCTTAATTGCAGGTGTATTTGCAATTGGTAATATATTGCTTATTACAGTTAAAGAAAGAACTAAAGAAATAGGTGTAAGACGTGCTTTAGGCGCAACACCTTATGAGATTAAAAGACAAATTGTTGTGGAAGCTGTATCAATAACCTTAGTCGCAGGTCTATTAGGTATAATTAGTGGTGGCTGGATACTTATAGCGTTAGATAGTGCTTTTGGTCAAGGTGCAGAAGCTGTTATTGTTAACGCATCAGTATCTATAGCAGTAGTGTTTATTGCCTTAATAATTTTAGTAGTATTAGGTACTTTAATAGGGCTAATACCAGCTTTTAAAGCAACAAGTATTAAGCCTATCGAGGCATTAAGAGAAGAATAATTTTATCAATTAAATATAATTAAAATAAAGTCTAAAAAACTTTTAAAATCAACCGAGTAAACTATATAAAAATGAAAAAAGTAATAAAAATAATTGTAATTGTTGCTTTGGTAATAGCACTTTTAATGGTGTTAAAATACTTTAAAGACTCAAGTTCTAAATCAGTGGAAGAGTTTAAAACAGCTGAGCCTTTTTATACCTCAATAAATACTAAAACAGTAGCTACAGGTAAATTAAATCCAGAGGAAGAAGTAGAGCTAAAACCTCAAATTTCTGGTATTATCGATAAAATCTTAGTCGAAGAAGGTGACATCGTAAAAAAAGGAGATGTGATTGCTAAAATTAGAGTCGTACCAAACGAGCAAAGTTTGGTTGGTGCAAGTGGACAAATATCTACAGCAAAACTATCGTTTAACAATGCTAAAACATTATACGATCGTAATAAAGCTTTATTTGAAAAAGGAGTTATTTCTAGACAAGATTTTGAAAACAGTCAATTGTCTTTAAACCAAGCACAAGAAACTTTAAACCAAGCTCAAAATAATTATCAGATTATTAAAAGAGGATCATTGTCTGGTGGTGGATCTGCAAATACAAATATTGTGGCTTTAATTCCTGGAACAATTCTAGAAATTCCGGTTAGAGAAGGTGATCAGGTTATTGAAAGTAATAACTTTAATGCTGGAACTACAATTGCTACTATTGCAGACATGAGCAAAATGATATTTGAAGGAAAAGTGGATGAAGCTGAAGTTGGTAAACTAGAAGAAGGAAAAGATATTAAAGTAATTTTAGGTGCGATTAACGAAAAAGTTTTTCCTGCTAAGCTTACATTTGTGGCACCTAAAGGGATGGAAGAAAATGGAGCAGTACAGTTTACTATTAAAGCAGATGTAACGGTAGAGCCTTCAACAAAAATTAGAGCTGGTTATAGTGCTAATGCCGAAATTGAAATGGAAAGCAAGGACAGTATTTTAGTAATTAAAGAATCTTTATTACAGTTTAACAGAATTACTGAAAAACCATTTGTAGACATTGAAACTGCTCCAGGAAAATTTGAAAAAAGAGATGTTGAATTAGGATTGTCTGATGGAATTAACGTCGAAATCACAGATGGTGTTAAAGAAGGAGATAAAATTAAAGTGTGGAATAAAGCATCAAAAGAAGATAACGAAGATGAAAACTAAAAAAATAATACAATTCACTTTAGTATTCTTAGTAGGTTTTACAGCTTTTGCTCAAGAAAAAAAGTGGTCATTAAAAGAGAGTGTTGATTATGCATTGCAAAACAACATAACTGTTAGACAGTCACAATTAGATCAGCAAATTGCAGAACAAGATTTAAAATCTGCAAAAGGAAACTTTTTACCTACAGTAAATGCAAGTGCTTCTCAAAATTGGAATTTTGGTTCGTTTATAGATCAAAATGGAAGTAGGATTTCAAGAGATTCTAGAGGTAATGGATTTGGTTTAAATGCAGGTGTTACCTTATTTAATGGTTTTAGAAATACAAATCTTCAAAAGCAAGCAGAATTAGGTATTGAAAGTAGTAAGATTCAATTAGATATTTTAAAAAATAATATCTCATTAAATGTAGTAAATGCGTATTTAAATATATTGTTTAATCGCGAAGCTGTAAAGCAAGCTGAAGAGCAAGTGGCAATTAGCCAAAAAAGTTTAGAGCAAGTGCAAGAACTTGTTGATGCAGGAGCCAGAGCAAGTGCAGATTTGTTAGTCTCTAAATCTCAATTAGCTTCAGATAATGAGCGCTTAGTTAATGCGGAAAACAATGTGGTATTATCACTATTAAATTTATCACAGTTATTACAAATACCATCGCAAGGGTTTGACATTCAAAATGTAGATATTGATTTAACTGAAGCAGTCTTAGCTTACAACAATTCAAACGAAATTTTATCCTACGCGTTAGATAATCGTCCAGAAATTAAAGGTGCACAATTAAATATTGATAATGCTGAGTTAAACTATCAAATTGCTAGAAGTGCCTATTTACCTTCTTTAAGTTTTGGTGTTGGAGCAAGTACATCTTACCAACATTTACAAGGACAAGACGATGTTTTACCAATTGTTACTGGATTTGATGCAACGTCAGGAGAAGCTATCATTGAATTACAAAAAAATGGATTTGCAGAGCAAATTGAAAACAACCTTGGATACAATGTTGGTTTTAGTTTAAACGTGCCAATTTTTAATGGATTAAGAACAGATGCTAACGTAAAAAGAGCTGAAATTAGTAAGGAGCGTATCGTTTTAGCTTTAGAGCAAGAAAAGCAAACCTTAACAGCTAACGTAGAGCAGGCTTTTGCAGATGCTAAAGCGTCTTTAATACAATATGAAGCGTCTAAAATATCCTTAGAGTCTCAAGAGTTAGCTTTTAAAAATGAACAAGATAAATATGATTTAGGAGTTAGTACGTCGTTTCAATTAGAACAGGTACGTAACAGATTAATAAACGCACAATCGTCATTTTTAAATGCAAAATATAATTATGTATTTAAAACTAAAGTGTTAGATTTTTATCTAGACAAACCAATAACAGAATAACAGTGGCATATATATTAAATATTGAAACGTCTACAACAAACTGCTCAGTCTCTCTTTCTTCTAAAGGAGAGACTTTGGTATTAAAAGAAGATTACGGAAATGGCTATTCTCATGCAGAAAAACTTCATGTATACGTTGAGCAGGTATTAAAAGAAGCAAAGATTTCAACTTTGCAATTAGATGCAATAGCAGTAAGTAAAGGACCAGGATCATATACAGGATTACGTATAGGTGTGTCTGCAGCTAAGGGTTTAGCATTTGCTTTAAACATACCATTAATATCAGTATCTACTTTAGAAGCCTTAGCGCATCAAGTAAAAGCAGACTCTGGAGTAATTGTACCAATGCTAGATGCTAGACGTTTAGAAGTATATTCTGCTATTTTTGATACTAAATTTAACGAGGTTAGAGCAATCGAAGCGCAAATACTTGATGAAAAATCATTTGAGTCATTCTTATCAAAAGGGAAAGTGTACTTTGTAGGTGATGGTGTGAGTAAAACTAAAGCATTAATAGATAATAATAATGCAGTTTTTATTGAAAACAAGTTGCCTTCAGCAGATCAAATGAGTGCCTTAAGTTTTGATAAGTATAAAAAAAGCGACACCGAAGATGTCGCTTATTTTGAACCCTATTATTTAAAAGATTTTGTAGCTATAAAGTCTAAAAAATAATTAAGCCTGTTTTTGTATTTCAACACTATGTGGATAAGGTATATCAATACCTGCAGCATCTAGTGCTTCTTTAGTTTGTTCGGTTGTTTCAAAGTAAACTGCCCAATAATCTTCAGCTTTACACCAAGGTCTTACAGCAAAATTAATCGAGCTATCAGCTAATTCAAGGACATTTACAGTTGGTTCAGGGGTTTGTAATACTTTAGGGTTAGCGGTTAAAACAGACATTAAAACAGCTTTAGTTTTTTTTATGTCAGATTCATACCCAACTCCAAAAACCAAATCTACACGTCGTGTCCCTTCAGTAGAAAAATTAATAATATTTCCGTTGGACAATGAGCCATTAGGAATAATAATTTCTCTGTTTGATAAACCTGTTAGTTTGGTTGTAAATATCTGTATTTCTTTTACAACTCCCACTTGACCTTGAGCTTCTATCAAGTCTCCAATCTTAAAAGGTTTAAATAACATAATTAAAACACCTCCAGCAAAATTTGCTAAAGATCCTTGTAAAGCTAAACCAATTGCTAAGCCTGCTGCAGCTAATATAGCAGCAAAAGATGTAGTTTCAATACCTAAGGTGCCTAAGACCACAATTATTAGTACAATTTTTAAAACCCAACGTAATAGGTTTAATAAAAACTTTTGTAAGCTTTCATCATAATTTCTAACTAGCATTAGCTTTTTTAAAGCTCTTAAAACTTGTTTAATAACAAAAGCCCCAATAATCCAAATAGCTATTGCAGCTAACATTTTAGGGGTGTACTCAATAATAATTTCAGACCCTTTGTCTATCCATTTTTGTAATTCCATTGTGTGATTTTATAAGTTAGAACAAATATAAATATAATTGACAAACTCTAATGTTAGGTAGGAGTTTTTGAGTTGCAGTTGTTTAATATGTATACTATTCAATCATGTCTGTTTTTATTATAAAAAATAGGTGTAAATTAATCTGTTTAAGATCTATTCTAGTCATTTTTTAAGATGAAATTAATCAAATTATTAGGCAGTATTTTAGTATAATTGTAAATTAACCAATTATTAAACCCTTTTACTAAATAAGAAATGAAAAAATTTCTACTTATTGTTACTTTTCTAGGTGCTTTATTCACTGCTCATTCTCAAGATATTTTGATGCAAAACGGAACGTTTTCTCAATGTTCAGGAGTCCTTTATGATTCAGGAGGTGCATCGGCTAATTATGCTGATAACGAGAATTTTGTTCTAACACTATGTCCAGATGGACCAGATCAATTTATTCAAATACAATTTACTGCATTTAGTACGCAATTAGGTTCTGACGTAATGACTATATATGATGGTGATGACACTAGCGCAGCAGTAATAGGTACTTATTCTGGTGGTGGAGCATCAAATAATCCAGGTACAATTTCTGCATCAACAACTAGTGCGACAGGTTGCATTACAATTGAGTTTGTAAGTAATGCAGCGTTAAACGCCTCAGGTTGGGCAGCTAATATTTCTTGTTTACAATCTTGTCAAACAATTACACCTACAATAGATACTACAGACCCAATAGCTAACGGATTAGGTGTTATTCAAATCCCTTTAGGTGGTACTGTTAGTTTTGATGGTAGTGCAATTTTTGAAGAAGACGGAACAGGAGCAACTTATAATTGGAATTTTGGAGATGGATCTGCAGCTGCAGGAACTTCATCAAGTCATACGTTTAATAATTTAGGCACTTTTACTGTTACCTTTACAGTAACTGATACTAATCCTACAGGGTGTTCGGCATCAACAACTATTGAAGTTGAAGTTTTAAGTCCATATATCAGTGTAGATCAAGCAACTTATACTGTTCCAGAATTAGTAGAAGATGTATTAATTGATAGTCCATGTGCAACTGTATCTAACATAAATTGGAGTACTGGTACTAATTTTGGACAAGAAAATGGGATTGGTTATTTTACAGCACTTCCAGGTGCATTTCCTTTTCAAGCTGGAATTATATTAAATACTGGTGATGCTATGGAGGCTGAAGGTCCAGAAACCGGAACTCAAAGTAGTGGAGGATGGCCAGGAGACACAGATTTGGAAGATGCTATTCCGGCTCTAAATCCGGGAGATTCTAACGATGCCACTTTTATTGAGTTTGATTTTGTTCCTATAACTAACAGTGTAAGTTTTGATTTTTTATTTGCTTCAGAAGAATATGGAGGATTTCAGTGTGGTTTTACAGATGCTTTTGCTTTTTTATTAACAGACTTAACCACTGGAGTTATTTCTAATTTAGCTGTGGTTCCGGGAACTACAGATGTGGTTTCTGTTTTTACGGTTAGGGATGATGCATATAATGCTAGTTGTCCATCTGTAAATCCAGGTTATTTTGATTCTTATTACGGAACAGGAGGTTTACCTTTGGTTAACGACCCTATAGATTTTAGAGGTTACACTAGATCTATGACAGCATTCGCTAATGTTGTACCTAGTAATCCATACAAAATAAAATTAGTTATTGCAGATGATGGTGATATACAATATAATGCTGCAGTATTTCTAGGAGCTGGTAGTTTTGATTTAGGTGGAGACTTGGGTGATGACGTCACGATTGATGCAGGTACAGCAATATGTTCTGGAGGTACTATACCTTTAGATACTAACTTGCCAACAGCAACTCATACTTGGTATTTAGACGGAGTTGTTATACCAGGCGAAACGGGTTCTGTAATTAATGTTTCAGAACCAGGTGTTTATTCTGTTGATATTGTGTTTTCTGCAACTTGTCAAGCTTCAGATTCTGTTTTAATAGAATTTATTGAAAGTCCATTGGTTGAAAACACATTGGATGTGATAGTGTGTAATAATCCTTCAGGAACTGAAATATTTGATTTAACAATTAATGATTCCGAAGCTATAGGAAGTCAAGTAGCTTCAGACGTAAGTGTTAGTTATCATACTAGTTTGTCAGACGCGCAATTGGGACTTAACCCTATTACAGATCCAGCTAACTATGTTGGAAATGAGACTTATCCTGAAGTAATACACGTAAGAATTGAAGATGTGGCATCAGGAACTTGTTCAGATGTTGATACTTTCAATTTAGATGTAATAATATCTGTTCTTAATCAAGTGCCAGATATGGAAGTATGTGATGATTTATCCAATGATGGTGTTGAAATGTTTAATTTAGAATTACAAACAGCAACAGTTTTAGGTACACAATTAGCTTCAGAATATGCAGTAACTTATCATAACTCATTTGCAGATGCTGATTCAGGTGTTAACGCCTTAACTAGCCCTTATAATGGAAGTAATGGCGAATATATCTTTGTTCGTATTGAAAGTTTAATAAATTCAGACTGTTATACTGCTACTACTTTACCAAACGGAGGATTTACATTAATTGTTAATCCTAATGCTACAGCTGTACAACCTGCTAATATGGTAGTGTGTGATGATGCTTCTGAAGATGGATTTGAGATTTTTGATTTAACAATACAAGAAACTACAATTCTTGGAGGTCAAGATCCTGCAAACTATACTGTTACTTTTTATGAAAATATACCAGATTTAGAGGCGGAAACCAACCCAATTCTAAATCCAACAGCATATCAAAATATTGATTCTCCAGAGCAAACAATTTATGTTAGAGTAAATGATAATGCTAATCCAACATGTTATGGGTCTACAACTTTTAATCTTATAGTAAATCCATTACCATCAGCAGTAACACCAACACCACTAGAAGTTTGTGATGATGGTACACCAGACGGATTTACAAGTATAGATTTAAGTCTTAAAAACAATGAGATTAGTGGAGGTAACCCAGACTATGCGGTAAGTTATTATTTAACCCAATTAGATGCTGAAACAGAGACTAACCCATTAGCTATACCCTATACAAACATCGCTAATCCACAAATAGTTTATGTAAGAGTAGAAGATGTGACTACAGGATGTTTTACAACCACGACGTTACAGTTAGACGTAGTACAAGCACCAATAGCTTTTACACCAACAGCTTTAGAGTATTGTGATCCAGATAGTGATGGATTTGGAATATTCACATTAAGTGATGCAACAGCCGAAATTACAGGAGGAGCACCAGGATTAACCGTTACTTATCACGAAACCTCAAGTGATGC
>NZ_JADR01000008.1 GCF_000518485.1 Olleya marilimosa CAM030
TGGAACATTTACGGGATAGAAGACCAATTAGATGCTGAGATATACATCTTTGATCGTTATGGTAAATTATTAAAACAATTAAGCCCAAGTGGTCCAGGATGGGATGGAACGTATAATGGTAACCCAATGCCAACCAGTGACTATTGGTTTACGGTTGAGTATAGAGAACCAAACGATACGACAAATACAAGAAAACAATTTAAAGCTCACTTTACTTTAAAAAGGTAAATAAGCAAGATTAAATAACACCAATAAAAAAGCCTGAACAAATGTTCAGGCTTTTTTTATAATAAAATACTTTAAAAAGGTATTAGTTAACTTCAAAAGTAATTTTAAGGTTAACTCTAAAATCTACAACTTCACCATCTTCAACGCTAGCGCTTTGGTCTTGTACATAGACAGATCTAATATTTTTAACGCTTTTAGACGCATGCTTTACTGCTTTTTTAGTTGCATCTTCCCAACTTTTATCTGAGTTTGATAATACTTCAATTACTTTTAATACTG
Source organism: Olleya marilimosa CAM030 (assembly GCF_000518485.1). Classification (GTDB taxonomy): domain Bacteria; phylum Bacteroidota; class Bacteroidia; order Flavobacteriales; family Flavobacteriaceae; genus Olleya; species Olleya marilimosa. The sequence goes on from NZ_JADR01000008.1 coordinate 508, forward strand.
CCATAATATTTGATTTTTAATTATTGTTTGTTTCTTAAAATTACAAATTTTAATACAATAATCACAGATTTAAATATCCTAACAATATAGCAAACAGGATAAACAGTTCATTTTATTGGTTGAAATTAACCATTTAAGGCTACAACCGACTCGACTTTACCCGCTAACATCTCTTTAAGCATGTTTTCAATTCCGTTTTTTAATGTAAATGTTGAAGATGGACAACCGCTACATGCACCTTGTAAAATTACTTTTACTGTTTTAGTAGTTTCATCATAGGATTCAAATTGGATATTTCCTCCATCACTGGCAACTGCTGGTTTTACATATTCTTCTAGAATATTTACAATTTGCTTAGAGGTGTCATCCAATGTTTCAAAGTGTGCTTCTACTTTTTCGACAGATTTTTCTACAACTTCTGGAGCGTCTGGAGATACAATTTCTTTAGCATCTTCTATGTAATTTTTTATAAACTCTCTTAATTCAAAAGAAATGTCATTCCATTCTGCGATATCATATTTAGTGATTGATACATAGTTTTCGTCAAAAAAGACACTTTTTACAAACGGAAAATGAAATAAAGCAGTAGCCATAGGTGATGGCTTAGCAGTTTCGATAGATGTAAACTCGTAAGAAGAGGTTACTAATTTTTTGTTTGAAACAAATTTTAATACTGATGGGTTTGGCGTGCTTTCCGTGTAAACGGTTACAGCAACTTTTTTTGTTGCAGCTGTGTCTGATACAGCAATTCCTCCATCGTTAAGATACGTTTCAATTTGTTCTGCAACTTCAGTTTTAACATCGTTCCATTCTACAATATTATATCTTTCAATAGCTATAAAATTACTAGAGACGTATACTTTTTTTACAAATGGAAGATAAAATAATTGTTGTGCTAAAGGTGAGTCCTTAGCCTCGTCAATATTATTAAACTCAAAGCTTTGATGCTTAGTTATAAACTGGTTAAGTTCAAATTTTATTATGGTTGGGTTAGAGGTTTCTTGTATTGAAACTTTAAAATCACTCATTGTTGCTTTTTTTTTGCAAAAATACTAAAGAAAAGTATAGATATCTATTATATTTGATTTTTATAAAATTTAACGATTTTTGAGGTTTATTTGATAAAACATTTTTATCTTGAACCTTTAACTTTTACGATTGAAATTATACGTTGTAAATTTATATATTTGAGACTAACTTTTAATTTTTAATTTAAAAGTTAGTTATAAACCCAATAGCGTAGCTATTTTATAGACCTGTCTACCTCGAAATAAGAGATTATGAGATTAAAAAACATATTTTTAATAGCAATTGTTGCTTTATTTGGCACTCAACTTTTAAAAGCCCAAGAGGGATTACCAATCTACTCAGATTATTTAACGGATAACTATTACTTGATTCACCCATCTATGGCTGGTGCAGCAAATTGTGCTAAGCTTAGGGTTACAGGAAGACAGCAGTGGTTTGGAGATGATGATGCGCCTAAATTAATTACTGCTAGTGTAAATGGTAGAATTGGCGAGTCACAATCTGGTATTGGAGCTATTGTTTATAGCGATAAAAATGGTTACCACTCTCAAACAGGAGCCTATTTTACTTACGCACATCATTTAATGTTTTCTAGAAGTACTACTGACCTAAACCAATTGTCTTTTGGGTTAAGTGTTGGAGCAATACAATATAAGTTGGATGAAACAAGCTTTTTAGCTGATGGTTTTGATCCTATAATTGCAGGAATAGAGCAGTCTGCTACTAATTTTAATGTAGACTTTGGTTTTTCTTACTTTTTATATGATTTTTATGCACACGCAACCGTAAAAAACTTATTGAAAAATGATGGTATTAACTTTAACGAACAAGGTTTAAGTTACGATAATTTAAGAACTTACTTAGTGTCTGTTGGTAACACATTTGGAAGCTATGGTAGTGAATGGAGCTTTGAACCTTCTGCAATGTTTATGTATAGAGATGCTACAGAGGAAGCATCATTTGATATTAATCTTAAAGCTTACAAAACTGTTGACTTTGGTAAAGTTTGGGGAGGATTGTCTTACAGACGATCGTTAGATGGAGCAGAATTTAGAGATGGATCTGGAGTAAGCAGCCAAAAATTACAATATATAACACCAATATTAGGTGTGGAAGTAAACAATTTTGTGTTTGCTTATAATTATAGCTATCAAGCAAACTCTGTGGTGTTTAATAACGGAGGATTCCACCAATTAACTTTAGGATTTAACTTTAATTGTGGTAAAGAAAGATATAGTTGTAATTGTCCTGCAATTAACTAAGTTAACTATATAATTTATAAAAAAAGCCTCATTTTATGAGGCTTTTTTTATGAATTTAATTAATGGTTAGTATTTAACTCTTTAACATCAATGCTTCCATCAGGTGATATAACAAAGTATTTATGTTTAATTTCTGTTTTAATAACAGGTTCTTGTTTTTGCTCAGCTGGTTTAGGTGTAAAATGTAATTTTATTTCCATTCCAATTTGTACTACTGGTTCTAAAATAGAAGGGTTTATTACAATGTCATAGTTTTCGTAAGATAAGGGTTGGTAATAGTATGAGGTTTGTTTTTTTGCTTCAGTAACGCCTTTATCCTGTTTTAACGCCTGAAAAGATATACTATTATAAGCTTGATAGTTTTGATAAAAATCTTTAGGGAAATAACAATATTTTTGATCTGCCATTACAACATTATAATTGTCTAACTTAAAACCTAATAGGTTGTAATATTCTTTTTTATCAGATATTAAATTTAGTAGTTTAGTTTGAAGATTTTTGTAGACTTCAGTAATGTTTTCAATAAAATAATCCACTTTAACTAAGTTGTAAATTTCATTTTTAGCACAAGCAGTTAAAATCTTTTCAAACTGTTGTGATTTAGTAAACTGGATATGAATATTTTGTTGCAGCTCAAATCCTTTTGGGACTTCTGTATAGGTTTTACTAAATAGTTTTTTGGTGACTTCCACCTCATAAACTGGAACAAACGATATCACATCAATAGCAATATCCTTTTCTAAAATTCCTATCAAGGACAATTCACTTTTGATATTTGCAATACGATTATTTAAAAGACTATTAGTGGTTTCAGCAGTTTCGCCAATTTGCGAAACATTAAAAATAGCAGTGTAATTAGTTGCCTTTACATTTTGCAACGCTCTAACGTCAATTACAATAGTGCTATTAGGATTTAAATTAGGTGTGACTTGTCTAGGTGAGTTACCATAAGCAATAGCATTTCCGCTAGTTATATTTTGTCTGGAAATACCTTGATTAAGATTACCCATATGTTGAGCTTGGATGTTAATAGAAAGTAAAGTAAATAGGGCAAATAATTTAGTAAGTTTCATAATGGTTATAAGTTTTTATTTTGGTAAACCTATAAGCAACATATTTAAAACAAAAACTAGATTGAGTAAACTAACAACATTAATGAGTCAGTTTAGTATATAAATGAGTTAAGACTATAATTTTAGTTATTTTACTTATCAAATTGAAAAAAGTACATTTTATTTAATGGGCTAAAGTGCGTAAGTTTATGTTTTATAATTTAATAAATGAAAAACCTACGCATACTACTAACTATTTTATTGTGTTTAACAGCACAGCATATCATGCAAGCTCAACAACAGTTTAATAAAACTGATGATGATGTTACTTTTACCATAAAAGGATTAGTTAGAGAGGTAGATACTTATAATCCTGTTGTGGATGTCAATATCCAAGTTAATGGAGGCTCTTACACTAGCACAAGTTTAAGTGGTGAGTTTAGGATTAGTGTAAAAATAGGAGATGAGATTATGATTAGTCATAAAGATTTTGAGACTATTTATTACACCGTAAAGTCCCATGACGATTTAACAGTTGAAGTGCATGCGTTAATTGAAGATGCTTACGTTAAAAAAATAAAAACAAAATCAAATTCGTTTAAAAGCACCATAGATTCTGCTGTTTTTTACAAGAAAATTTCAGCCGAAAAAAGTATACAATTTATAACCGAAAGTATTCCCAAAAGCACATCTGTTAAGCAAAATGCCGAAGCTTTTGAGGTCTTGGCAGATGTCTATATGTATTGGAAACAATACGATTTAGCAGTAACAAACTATCGTATAAGTTTAAATAATGTAAATGCAACAGATGTTAATTTAAAATTAGCTAAAGCCTATTTTAAAAACAAAAACCACCAAGAAAGTTTAGCAATATATAATAGTTTAAAAACTAGCGATTTGTCTAATTGGCAAAACGTAATACGTTACGAAGGATTAGGTGATGTATATGCTCAAATCAATCAAAACAGTAAAGCAACGCAAGCTTATACAGAAGGATTAAAAATAGCGACTACCAATCAAATTTTGCCAAAAATAACAGATCTAAATTCTAAATTAGGAGAGGTTTATAATTCAGAAGGTAATAAGGCTAAAGCCGAAGTGTTACTAGAAAACTCTGTAGCACTTGCTGCTCAAGAAAATAAAACAAGAGAGGTTGAACAAAAAATTAAGTTTGCAGATTTTCAAAATGTCAACCAATCTTACGATCAAGAAATTAAAACTAGAAAAGAGATTATTAAGGATATCGCTGTTATTGAAAAAGACTCTGTAATAGCTAACGAGAGTAACATCACAAAACAAAAACAAAACTATAAAATTGGTAATGCATATTTCCTTCAAAAAGAGTATAAAGAAGCCATTCCATATCTAGAAAAAAGTATTGAAGAAGCAGATAAAAAAGAAGACTTAATAGTTAAAAAAGATGCGACTAAAAAACTAACAGATGTGTATGTCGAGTCTGGTAATTTTAGCGAAGCTAAATTAATGTTTGACGAGTACGTTAAAACTGTGGACCAACTATACATTAAAAAAGAGCAAGAAATATCGCAAGCAGCACGATTTAATAAAAGTATTGCCGAAAAGCAAAACCGAATTACAACTCTAGAAACAGACCGAAAGTTGACGCTAAGTCAAGTTGAATTATCTGAAGAAAAAAATAAAAGTCAGCAACTTATTATATATTCATTAATAGGTGGTTTATTCCTGTTGGCAGTAACAGCTTATTTGATGTTTAAATATATAAAACAACAAAAATTAGCAAACAATTTATTGGCATTAAAGTCTTTACGTAGCCAAATGAATCCGCATTTTATTTTTAATGCACTAAACTCGGTAAACAGTTTTATTGCGACTAATGACGAGAGGACTGCAAACAAATACCTATCCGATTTTTCTAAATTAATGCGTGCAGTTTTAGAGAATTCTGAAGAAGATTTTATTCCGCTTCAAAAAGAAATTGAACTTATAGAATTATACACTAAGTTGGAGCATTTCAGGTTTAAGGATAAGTTTGAATACACCATAAATATAGACAAAACTATAGATATCGAAGCCTACCAGATTCCGCCAATGTTACTTCAGCCATATATTGAAAACGCAGTTTGGCATGGACTACGATATAAAAATGACATGGGATTGTTAGAGATTTCAATAACCAAAAAACAAAAAGGTGTAATAGCAATTACCATTGCAGATAATGGTATTGGACGTAAAAAATCTAAAAGTTTAAAGACCCAAAATCAACAAAAACACAACTCTAAAGGATTAGGAAATATTAAAAAACGTGTCTCTATTTTAAACCAAATGTACAAAGACAAAGTCGATGTGTATATAGACGATAATACAACTGAAGGTGACGTTGGGACAAAAGTGGTGGTAACCTTAAAGAAAGATTAATTATGAAACTAAACGCAATATTAGTAGAAGACGAAGCACAAAGTAGAGCCATATTAAAAAACTATTTAACCAAATACTGTCCTAAAGTTAATATAATTGGAGAGGCAGAAAATATTAACGAAGCCTTAGAGTTAATACGTACCTTAGATTTAGACCTAGTGTTTTTAGATGTAGAGATGCCATATGGTAACGCATTTGATTTATTAGACAAAGTTGGTGATCGCGATTTCGAAACCATATTTGTAACCGCTTATAATAACTACGCAATGGATGCCCTAAATGCACACGCCTCTTATTATTTAATGAAACCAATAGATATTGACGAGTTGATTAAAGCAGTAGACTACGTTTCTGAAATTAAGTCAAAAGAAGACGCGTTACAAGACCAAGTATTAATACCTAAAACCAATAATGTAGAAGGTAAAATAACCATTCCACAACAAGACGGTTTTGAGGTGTTAAATACCAAAGATATTTTATATTGTAAAGCAGATGATAATTATACTGAGATCTATTTAAACAACAATAAAAAGAAAGTTGTCAGTAAGACACTAAAATATTTTGAAGACGCACTAACACCATCAGGATTTGCTCGTGTGCACAAAAGCTACCTTATTAATGTAGCCGAAGTCGTTAAATACGTAAAAGGAAAAGGAGGAAGTGTAATACTTAGTAACGGACAAGAAATTATGGTATCTGCTTCAAAAAAATCAGATTTATTATCATACTTTAAATAATACAATACGTCAGTTCTGGTGTTTTTAGAGTAACTAACAAAAAAAACATAAAACAAATAACACATGCCAATAATAAAACCAGTAAACGGTAAAGCACCACAAATTACAGAAGACTGTTACATAGCCGAAAACGCAACCATAGTAGGCGACGTTCAAATAGGCAAACAATGCAGCATTTGGTTTAATGCAGTGCTACGTGGTGACGTAAATTATATAAAATTAGGAGACAAAGTCAATGTACAAGATGGAGCAGTCGTGCATTGTACCTATCAAAAATACCCAACTATTATAGGTAATAATGTATCCATTGGTCACAATGCTATAGTCCATGGATGCACAATTCACGACAACGTGTTAATAGGTATGGGAAGCATCGTAATGGATAATTGCGTTGTAGAAAGTAACAGTATAATAGCAGCAGGAGCTGTCGTAACCCAAAATACAATAGTCCAATCAGGAAGCATTTACGCAGGTGTACCAGCAAAAAAAGTCAAAGACATTAGTAAAGAGTTAATCAATGGAGAAATAAATCGTATTGCCGATAATTACGTCAAATACTCAGGTTGGTTTAAAGAGTAATTTTTGGGCGTTACCACAAGGGTCGCGTCATCCATTATATCTTTTTTTGCCATATATGTCAGCAAAAAAAGGATGTCATTACTACCGCTAACGCAACCTATCGCAAGACTTGGACTCAATAGTAAGAATTAGTTCTTCCACAGATGTTAAGGACGCAATAGCTTTGCTTGACAAAAAAGGTTGAAACGTGTTATTGGTTTTGGATAATATAATTGGGTAACTGAAATTTTCAGTTTTAAATTTTGCTTCAAACGCGTCAATATGTAAAAATTCAATTTCTAAATCAGTTCTATTTCTAAAATCCTTCCAAATTGTATTTTCTGTAAACCTGTTAAACGTTAAAGCACATAAATTACAAGCGTAAGTTTTAGGGCTAAATAATTTATGTGCAATATCAAGTGCTAGGTTTTTAAAACCTGATTTGGCATTATAAACAAATACTAGTGTAGTCATTTACACTAAGTCGAAAAACATTTAAAATAATTACTTTCTGTAATTAAAAGGTTTGTCTTCGTAAAAATGTTCAAATGTTTTATCCGTAAAGTAGTGGTCTTTTAATACTTTATAAACCATAATAGCTACAAAAATTTGTCCAATAACAGTTAGGTAAAAGACCCAACTAAAGGATATGTTCATGGCTACCATAATGGTAACAGTAATTAATAGTAAGGTAGTAATGACCACCCAAAGCATTGCAGGCGTTTTCATAGTTTTTATTTACAATTTACTAAAAACTAGAGTAATATGTTTTGTGTGGCTCGTTAATTTATTTATAAAATTAAGTAATACTAATATTTACAACCAGACCTTCATTACTTCTAATGTTACAAACAGTGTTGTCTTCAAAAATTAAATATTGTCCTTTAATACCTTTTAAAACACCTGTGTAATGTGGTGTTTTAGTAAAGTTTAAAGACTTAGGTTTTGTTGGATATTGTAAGACTGGAAATTCAATATTAGTTTCCTGATTATCTTCAATAAAATATTGTTTTGCTTCGTCAGGTATATACTGTTTTAGCTTATCACGCCATTCAATTAAATTTTCATCCTTAATATCATTTTTAAGCATGGTACGCCAATTAGTTTTGTCGCCAACATAATCCTTTAAAGCAACTTCAGTAATACCAGCCAGATATCTGTTTGGCACTTCAACAATTTCGATAGCTTCATGCGCACCTTGATCAATCCAACGCGTTGGGACTTGACCTTTTCTAGTTACACCAACTTTTATATTGCTAGAATTAGCTAAATAGACAATATGTGGTTGTAACTGTACTTGTTTTTCGTAAGCCAAATCACGTTCTTCAATATCCAAATGCGCTTGACTTAACTCGGGTTTCATAATCCAATCTGCTGCTTGCGGAATCTCAAAAAAGCAACTTTTACAAAAACCTTGACGATAAATAGGCTTATCTAAATGGCAATTTAGACACTCGTATTTTACAAAACTAAACGTTAAGGTTTTGTCTAATAATTGGTTAATATTAATAAAGTCATTTTTAAAAACCATATAGTAGTTTATAGGTTTAGAAAACTCGGTTTGCATTTTTGTCAACACACCTTGGTAGGTCATAAAAAAAAGTATTATTTTTAAAACTTAAAGATACAAATAACTATGCCAATTCCTCTTGTTAATTCTATTGCTTCATGGTTTTTAAAGAAGCGTTTTCATCAAATAGAGTTGTTTTTAAAGTATCCAAATGAGGTGCAGCAAGAGCTATTATTTAGTTTACTAGATATTGCTAAAGACACTGAGGTTGGTAAAAAGCACGAATTTGCTTCAATAAAAAACTATGCAACCTTTGCGGATCGCGTACCAATATCTACTTACGAGGATTTACAGGATAGTATTGAGCGCTCAAGACAAGGTGTAAATAATATTTTTTGGCCAAAGCCAATTAAGTGGTTTGCAAAATCTAGTGGTACAACCAGTGCTAAAAGTAAGTTTATTCCTGTTAGTTTTGACAGTTTAGAGGAGTGTCATTATGCAGCAAGTAAAGACTTGCTATGTATGTATCTCAATAATAATGAAGACTCGCAATTATTTACAGGTAAAAGCTTAAGGTTAGGAGGTAGTAAGGAACTGTACAAAGAAAACGGAACTGCATTTGGAGATTTAAGCGCTATTTTAATAGACAATATGCCTTTTTGGGCAGAGTTTAGTAGTACACCAAGTAGTAAGGTTAGTTTAATGAGTGATTGGGAAACTAAAATGGCTGCTATAGTTAACGAGACTATAAACGAAAACGTGACCAGTCTTGCAGGAGTACCAAGTTGGATGTTAGTTTTACTTAATAACGTATTAGATAAAACTGATAAAACAAGCTTATTTGACGTTTGGCCTAATCTAGAAGTGTATTTTCATGGAGGTGTAAGCTTTAATCCGTATATCGAGCAATACCGAAACATTTTACCTAAAAAAGATTTTAAATATTACGAAATTTATAATGCATCGGAAGGTTTTTTTGCAATTCAAGATCAAAATTACTCTGGCGATTTATTGTTAATGTTAGACTATGGTATTTTTTACGAGTTTATCCCAATGGATACATTTGGGACCAAAGACCAAAAAGTAATACCATTAAGTGAGGTGCAACTTAATAAAAACTATGCAGTTGTAATTACAACTAATGCTGGGCTTTGGCGTTATATGATAGGTGATACCGTAAGGTTTGTCTCTATCAGTCCCTATCGTATAAAAGTGTCAGGACGCACAAAACACCACATTAATGTTTTTGGTGAAGAGTTGATTATTGAAAACGCTGAAGATGCTTTAAAAAAAGTATGTAAAAAGACGAAGTCAGAAATTGTAGATTACACAGCAGCTCCAATATTTATGGAAGGTAAAGAAAAAGGTGCGCATGAGTGGTTAATCGAGTTTAAAACGCCTCCAAAGGATATTAATTATTTTAATGAGCTGTTTGATAATGCACTTAAAAGTCTAAACTCAGACTATGAAGCTAAACGTTATAATAATATGACATTAAATAAACCAAAAATACATATAGCTAGAGAGCAGTTGTTTTATGATTGGTTAAAGCAAAATAATAAGCTTGGAGGCCAACACAAAGTCCCAAGACTATCTAATACGCGTCAATATATGGACGAGCTAATACTTTTAAATACATAGGTAATAGTTAGTGTTATTTACTGTTCTTTTTAACTAATGTCTATTTTATAATTATCATAGTTTAAATAAATCAGTCTATTTATTTGGTTATCAAACAAATAAAACATATATTAGTCTTGCTATTAATCTGGCTTTAAGGGAAGTCATATTGAATTTAATCAAGAAAAAACCACTTTAAACATCTGTCTAAAGTGGTTTTTTTAATTGCGTAAACTATAATTTAAGAGACTGCTTTTAATTTTTTAATAGTAGTCTTGCTTAATTTTTGTTCAGCGTAAGCTTTTGTTACGTTTAGTTTTTTAGTGTCACTTCCAGGAAGTTCAAACATGGCGTCCGTAAGGATTTCTTCGCACAAGCTTCTTAATCCACGAGCACCAAGTTTATACTCTATAGCTTTGTCAACAATAAAGTCTAAAGCACCATCGGTTAAACTTAGCTCTATTTCGTCCATTTCAAACAGCTTTTTATATTGTTTGATAATGGCGTTTTTAGGCTCTGTTAATATAGCTCTTAACGTTTTACCGTCAAGTGGATCCATGTAAGTTAAAACAGGTAAACGCCCAATAATTTCTGGTATTAAACCAAAGTCTTTTAAATCCTTAGGGATAATATATTGTAATAAATTATTGTGGTCTACAACATCTTCTTTAATAGATGCACTATAACCTACAGCTTGCATGTTTAATCGTTTTGAGATTACACGCTCAATACCATCAAAAGCACCACCAGCAATAAATAAAATATTTTCGGTATCTACTTCAATAAACTTTTGGTCAGGATGTTTACGACCACCTTTTGGCGGAACGTTAACTACAGTACCTTCTAAAAGTTTTAGTAAAGCCTGTTGTACACCTTCGCCAGAGACATCTCTAGTTATTGAAGGGTTATCACTTTTACGTGCTATTTTGTCAATCTCGTCTATAAACACAATACCTTTTTGTGCTTTATCTAAATTGTAATCTGCAGCTTGTAATAATCGTGTTAAAATACTTTCTACATCTTCACCAACATAACCTGCTTCTGTTAACACAGTAGCATCTACAATAGCTAAGGGTACATTTAACATTTTTGCAATGGTTTTAGCCATTAATGTTTTACCTGTACCTGTTTGTCCAACCATTATAATGTTTGATTTTTGAATTTCAATATCATCATTAGTTGGAGGTTGTAATAAACGTTTGTAGTGGTTGTAAACTGCTACAGACATTACTTTTTTGGTGTATTCTTGACCAATAATATACTGATCTAAAAAGCTGTTTATTTTTTGCGGCTTTTTCAGCATCAATTCTGCTGAAAGATCTTTAGTGTCTTCTTCTTTAGATTCTTCAACAACAATACCATGTGCTTGCTCAATACATCTATCACAGATGTGTGCATCTAAACCAGCAATTAATAAATTGGTTTCTGGCTTTTTCCTACCACAAAACGAACATTCTAATTCTTCCTTTGCCATTTTTTTTGTTTAAAAGTCAATAGTTAATTGTAAGCTATAAAATGATAACTTATAATTAAAATGACCCTTTAATTTAAATATTTAGTTACGAGCTAAAATCTCGTCAATCATTCCGTATTCCTTAGCTTTGTCAGCTTTCATCCAGTAATCTCTATCACTATCTTCATACACTTTATCATAATCTTGTCCAGAATGCTTACTAATAATCTTGTAAAGTTCTTCCTTAAGGATTAAAATCTCACGTGCAGTAATTTCTATATCACTAGCTTGACCTTGTGCACCACCTAAAGGTTGGTGTATCATTACGCGAGAGTGTGTTAATCCACTACGCTTGCCTTTTGCTCCTGCACATAATAATACTGCTCCCATTGAGGCTGCCATACCTGTACATATAGTTGCTACATCTGGTTTAATAAATTGCATAGTGTCGTAGATACCTAATCCAGCATATACGCTTCCTCCTGGAGAGTTAATATATATTTGGATGTCTTTATTAGCATCTGTACTTTCTAAAAATAATAATTGTGCTTGAATAATATTAGCAACCTGGTCATTAATACCTGTTCCTAAAAATATAATTCTATCCATCATTAAACGCGAAAACACATCAAATATAGCAATGTTCATTTGACGCTCTTCAATAATGTTTGGCGTTAAGTTAGTAGGATACATACTACTTATAATTTTGTTGTAATACGTACTACTTATACCTTGATCTTTTATAGCGAATTTTTCGAATTCTTTTCCGTAATCCATAGTCTGCTTAAATGTTATTTTAATTGAAAAAATTAGGCGTTGTTTAGTCTTGCTAAACAACGCCTAAAGATAATGATTATTTTGTTAAACCGCTCCCAATACATTCTTATCAAATTGATAAAAAGATAATAGAGGGTTTATTATTTATCACCATATACTTCTTTGACAAAAGCTTCATAAGACATTTCTTTAGTCTTAATGTTAGCTTTTTCTTTGTATAGGTCCAATAGTTTTTGACTTACTACTTGCTCAGAAATACGTCTTACTTCTTCTTGGTTACCTAATACACGTGCAGCGATGTCGTCTAATTCTTTTTCAGAAGGATTTAATTGTCCAAACTGTGCCATTTGCATTTTAATCATGTTTTTGGCACTTGTTTTAACGTCTTCAAAGTCTACTTTAAGGTCGTTGTCTGACATTAATTTACCTTCAATAAGTTGGTAACGTAAGCTTTTTTCTGATTTTTCGTATTCTTCTTTAGCAGTCGCTTCATCCATTTCTTTTTCACCTGCAACTTGCATCCATTTAGTAAGGAATTCTGCTGGTAAATCAAATTTAGTATTGTCTACTAAGTATTCTGTTACGTCGTTTAATAATTTTTGATCAGATTGTTGTACAAATTGCTTTTCAGCATCTTCTTTGATCTTAGCTTTAAGTTCTGATGCAGATTTTACTACGTCTTTACCAAAAAGTTTATCAAATAATTCTTGATCTAAATCTGCTAATTCACGACTATTTATTTCTGTTATTGTAAAAGTAACTTCTATATCTAATCCGTGAGCATCATCATGTTGGATTTTTAAAGCGTTCATTAATTCATGATCGTCTTCGTATAATCCTTTAGTTTTTAATGTTATTACATCACCAACTTTAGCTCCAATAAATTTCTTTTCTGTTGCTTTACCTTTAAACTTGTCTAAAGTAATAGTAACTGTGTTGTCTATTTCTTTTTCTTCGTTTTTAAAAGTTCCGGTGATTTCGCTATCCTTTTTAACTTCAGTTTCTGATACGATTTTACCGTATTGTTTTTGGATGCGTTCCACTTGCTCATCAATCATTTTGTCATCTGCAACGATGTTATAATGTGTAATGGCTGTTTTGCTTTTTAAATCTACGCTAAATTCTGGAGCTAGACCTAATTCAAATTCAAAAGCAAAAGAATCAGACTCCCAGTTTATTTCATCTTGTTGCTTAGGTAATGGTTGACCTAATACGTCTAATTTTTCTTCAGTTAAATATTTGTTTAATGCATCTTGAAGTAATTTGTTTACTTCATCTACTAATACAGCTTTACCGTATTGTTTTTTTACCATTCCCATTGGTACTTGACCTTTTCTAAATCCTGGGATGTTAGCTGTTTTTCTGTAGTCTACTAAGATTTTTTCAACCTTATCGTTATAATCTTCTTTAACGATTTCTACTTTTACTACAGCATTTAATGCATCAATGTTTTCTCTTGTAATATTCATTTATAAATGATATAAAGCCCTAAAAGGGCATTTAACACTAGTTTTTTTTAATTAAAAAGGTGTGCAAAAGTACTACTTTTTTATAGTATTGCAAAGTTTTTAACATGTTGTGTTACAGACTATTTTAAGTTTTACTTGGTTTTAGTGTCTGACTTTAAAAAGGATTGTAATAGGGATTGTAAGATAGATAGCAAAATACTAAATAAAATAGCAGTCCAAATACTTGAAACAGTAAAGCCATCTATAAATTTATCTGCTAATAGTATTATTAAACCATTAATTACAAATAAAAACAAACCTAAAGTTATAATGGTAATAGGGAAGGTTAGTATGACAAGTATAGGTTTTACTAATAAGTTTAATATTGATAAAACAATTGCCACTATAATTGCTGTTAAGTAGCTGTCTACAACTACTCCGTTTAATATATGTGCTAAAACAAATACTGCTATAGCGTTAAGTAATAATCTTATAATTAAGTTCATAATTTATGTTTTAGTTATTAGACCTTAATTTACAAAATTTGTTACAGCATTATAAAAATCTTCGGGATTTTCTGCATGCAACCAATGTCCTGCATTACTTATGGTAATTATGTTTGCTTCCGGAAAATGGTTTTTAATTATTGCTTCATCTTGGTTGCCTATATATTCGCTTTTATCACCTCTTAAAAATAGTGTGTCTCCTTCAAATTTTGCGTGTATAGGTAATGCTTCTCCAACTTCCGAAACATTTTCTGTTAAAGCTTCCAAATTCATCCTTAGTGCTAATTTTCCTTTTTCTATCCAATACAGGTTTTTTAATAAAAACTGTCTTGTGCCAAAATCAGATACATAGTTGGCTAGTTGTTTGTCGGCTTGACTTCGACTTTTTAAAACATTAAAGTCTAAGCTATTTAAACCTTGTAAAATGGCATCGTGATGGATAGGATAAAAACGTGGAGATATATCTGCAATAATTAATTTGCTAACAAGTTCTGGATACAGCGTAGCAAATAACATAGCTGTTTTTCCTCCCATGGAATGTCCTAATAAAATGGCGTCTTTTATTTGGTTAGCGTCAAAATAATGTTTTAGATCTTCTGCTAAAGCTTCGTAATGAAAACTATCATCATGAAAACTTCTACCATGATTACGTTGGTCTACAAGATGGACTTGAAAATGCTCAGCAAATTGATTACCTAGAGTTTTCCAATTATCACTCATGCCTAAAAAGCCATGAAGAATGACAAATGGTTTACCTTCTCCTATAATATTTGAGTGTAAGAGCATATGGATTTATTTTAGTTTGTTTTTATACATGTTAACCACGTTTTCTATGCCTAAATATAAACTTTCAGAAACTAAAGCATGTCCTATGGATACTTCTAATAATCCTGGCATATTTTGTTTAAAATACTGGATATTATCCAAAGATAAATCATGTCCTGCATTAACACCAAGTCCTAAATTATTAGCTAGTTCGGCACATTTTGTATAAGGTAATATGGCTTCTTTGTTGCCTAAACTATATTGATGTGCAAAAGCTTCGGTGTATAATTCAATTCTATCTGTTCCTGTAGCTTTGGCACCTTCTATTTGTGCTAAATCAGGATCTACAAATATGGATGTTCTGATGCCTTTTTTCTTAAATTCAGTAATAACTTCAACTAAAAAAGCTTTATGTTTAATGGTGTCCCAACCTGCATTACTAGTTAAAGTATCAATACTATCAGGTACTAAGGTTACTTGTGTTGGTTGTAACTCTAAAACCATATCCATAAATTTAGGGATTGGATTACCTTCAATATTATACTCGGTATAAACTACAGGTTTTAAATCGTAAGCATCTTGATATCTAATATGACGTTCGTCTGGTCTTGGATGTATAGTGACGCCTTCTGCTCCAAAACGTTGGACGTCTTTAGCAAACTGAACGACATTAGGTGTGTTGCCTCCACGAGAGTTTCTTAAAGTAGCAATCTTGTTGATGTTTACGCTTAATTTTGTCATACTATTATTTAATTTAATAATACAAAAATACAAAGTATAAGAGGCTTTTTGTGCTAATTTTTAATTAATTTGCAAATCTAAAGATTTAATAAAATGAACCTTTCAGATTACATAATAAACGATATAAAACCATTACTTAATTCTGGGTTAGTAAGCGATTTGCAATTGCTTTTTAATCAGTTGACTTATTCTCATATTCCTATAAAAAATGAGGAAGGTGTGTATTTGGGATGTATATCAGAGAATGATGCACATTGTTTTCAAAAAGTTGAGGCTATTTCGGATTGTGCTTATGCTACTGAAGGTTTTTTTGTTAGAGAAGACACTAATTGGTTAGATGTGTTAGAGGCTTTTGCTCAAAATTCTACTAATATAATGCCTGTTTTAAATGCAGGTAATAAATATTTAGGTTATTATGAATTAAATGATATTATAGGATTGTTTAATGAAACGCCATTTTTCTCAGAGAATGGAGCTGTTTTAATCATAGAAAAAGGTTTACTAGACTATTCTTTTAGTGAGATTAGTCAGATTGTAGAAAGTAATGATGGTAAATTATATGGTGCATTTATTTCTAAAATAGAAAATGATGTGGCTCAAATAACCTTAAAAATTGGTAATGTTGGTTTAAGCGAAATTATGCAAACCTTTAGACGTTATAGCTATAATATAGTATCAGGTCATGAGGAAGATAGTTATTTAGATGGTTTAAAAGAACGCTCTGATTACCTTAATAAATACCTAAACATTTAATAATGAAAGTTGCCATATTTAGCCAATTTCAGAAAAAAAAACCACTGGCGTCTTTAGAGGTTTTATTAGATGTTTTAAATAAAAAAAATATTGAAATAATCATAGAGGAAGCCTTTTATAAAGGTGTGTCTCCAAAATTAAATACAGATTACTCAACCTTTAATAACTTAGATGCCAGCTATGATTTTTTAGTAAGTATTGGCGGAGATGGTACTATATTAAGAGCCATAACATTAGTGCGAGATTTAAATATCCCAATAGTAGGTGTCAATACAGGAAGATTAGGGTTTTTAGCAACTATCCAATATGACGAGATAGAAGCTGCAATACATGCCATTTTAGATAAAAAGTACGCTATTTCAGAACGTAGTTTATTAACTATTGAAAGCTCTGAGGATAATTCCGAAATTAATTCTTGCAATTTTGCTTTAAATGAAATTGCTGTAAGCAGAAAAAATACCACTTCTATGATTACGGTTGAAACCGAATTAAACGGAGAATATCTTACGTCGTATTGGAGTGATGGTTTAATAATTTCAACACCAACAGGATCAACAGGATATTCCTTAAGTTGTGGTGGTCCAGTAATAACACCTGATGCAGCAAGTTTAGTGTTAACACCAATTGCACCTCATAATTTAAGCGCAAGACCTTTAGTTATAGATGACAGCACTGTAATTACCTTAAAAGTAAACGGTCGTGAGAAAAAACATTTAGTGTCCCTAGATTCTAGAATTGCAACATTATCCAACAAAACTACAATTACAATAAAAAAAGCGCCATTTACTATTAAAATGATAGTATTAAATAATGAGACTTTTCTTGATACACTCCGTAAAAAGCTACTTTGGGGTGAGGATAATAGAAATTAAACAATAAATTGTTGTTAAATCTGTTTAAAAGTGTAACTATTTCAATCAAATTGTTATAGGCTAATCTTATTTATTATATTTGCAAACTTTGAAGATTTATGAAGCAGTTAACAGTAGTAGTTTTAACATTTTTATGCATACAATTAAG
Source organism: Olleya marilimosa CAM030 (assembly GCF_000518485.1). Lineage (GTDB taxonomy): Bacteria > Bacteroidota > Bacteroidia > Flavobacteriales > Flavobacteriaceae > Olleya > Olleya marilimosa. The sequence continues at coordinate 18,133 of NZ_JADR01000008.1, forward strand.
TAGTGCACAAATCAACGAGTTTGGGTTGTATTTGGGTGGTTCTAATTTTATTGGAGATGTAGGTGCTACAGACTATATTGCACCTAGCCAATTAGCAATTGGTGCTATTTATAAATGGAACAGAAGTCCTAGACACTCATACAGGATCTCTTTAACCTTTACAGAATTAGAAGGTATTGATATTAACTCAGATGATCCAAGTAGACAAATAAGAGGCTTTGAGTTTAATAATCAAATTATTGAACTGTCTGCTGGTTTAGAATTTACATTTTTTGATTTTAACTTGCATCAAGGTAACTTTGTGTCCACACCATACCTATATACAGGTTTTAGTGTCGCACAACATGATAACTTTTATTATAACAATTTAGGAGAAACACAGTCTGAAGACACACAAAGCTATGCTTGGGGAATACCTATGGTAATTGGTTTTAAAGCAGCTGTAACCCCTGAGTTTGTTTTAGCTTTTGAAGTTGGTGCACGTTATACCTTCTCTGACGAGTTGGATGGTAGTGTTCCTGATGCAGGAGAGCTGTCAAGCAGAAGTTTTGGAAATTTAAATAATAATGATTGGTATACTTTTACAGGCGTAACGTTAACTTACACCTTTGGAAAAAACCCATGTTACTGCGGATTTTAAAGTGAATATACAAGACCAAATACAAAAACAACATTTGCCAAAGCATGTCGCCATAATTATGGATGGTAATGGTCGTTGGGCAAAACAAAAAGGAATGCTACGTGCTTTTGGTCATGAAAATGGTACAAAATCTGTACGTCAAACCGTAGAAGCTTGCGCAGAGTTAGGTGTTAAACATTTAACACTTTATGCCTTTTCAACAGAAAATTGGAATCGTCCAAAGTTAGAAGTTGATACACTAATGAAGCTTTTAGTATCCTCATTAAAAAAAGAAATCAAAACCCTTTTAGATAATAATATAAAACTAAAAGCAATTGGTAATTTAAAATCATTACCAAAAAAAGTATATAAGGAGTTGCACGAAGTTATGGATTTAACTAAGGACAATACACATATGGATTTGACATTAGCATTAAGCTATGGCTCTAGAGAAGAGCTGCTAAATGCTGTTAAAGAAATAAGTGCTAAAGTTAAAAATAATATAATTTCTACAGAAAATATTGACGAATCGGTATTTAATGCACATCTTTACACGCAGACGTTACCAGATGTAGATTTACTTATTAGAACAAGTGGAGAGCAACGCATTAGTAACTTTTTGTTATGGCAAATAGCTTATGCAGAATTGTACTTTACACCAGTACTTTGGCCAGACTTTACAAAGCAACACTTATGTGAAGCTATTATAGAATATCAAAAAAGAGAACGACGATTTGGGAAAACCAGTGAACAAATTAGCTAAACAATTACCATTGAAAACAATATTAAATTACACCTTGTTAGCACTAATGCTTATTAGTGCTTTATCTGTTAAAGCACAAGACTTAAGCTACGAAGACGGTAAAAAATTAATTCTAGCCGAAATTACCGTAAAAGGGAACACTAGTTTTAGTGAGCAAACCATTATAACCTATTCTGGATTAAGAAAAGGTGCAGAAATAATGATTCCTGGAGAAGAAATTAGTGATGCTATCAAAAAGTTATGGAAATCTAATTTATTTAATGATATCGAAGTTTACTTGCTAAAAGTAGAAGGTGATAATGCCTTTCTTGAAATTAGATTAACAGACTTGCCAGAACTTAACGAAGTTAAAATTACTGGAGTTAAAAAAGGTAAGCACGAAACTATTTTAAAAGAAAATAAGCTTCAAAAAGGGACCAAAGTAACGGAAAACTTAGTAACAACTACCGAGAATTATTTAGAAAATAAATATAAAAAGGACGGATTTTTAAATGCTAATGTGCAAGTAAAAACTACCGAAATTAAAAACGACTCAATAGCTAAGTCTTTAGTAAACATGGTTGTTGCTATTGATAGAGGTCAAAAAGTTAAAGTAAAAAACATAGATTTTGAAGGTAATAGTGTTTTAAGTGATAAGAAGCTTAGAAAAGCCATGAAAAACACTAAAAAAATTAACCCTATCAGAATCTTAAAACGTTCTAAGTTTATTGAAGCAGACTATAAAGAAGACTTATCTAGCCTAATTGATAGATATAAAGAAGTAGGATATAGAGATGCAAGAATAATATCAGACTCGTTAATTATTAATGATGATAAAACGGTGTCTTTAAATATTACACTTGAAGAGGGAGAAAAATATACTTTTGGAGACGTAACGTTTATTGGTAATACAGTGTATTCTGATGAGGTTTTAAAAAGAAAGTTACGTATTGAAAAAGGAGATACATATAATGGTGTGCAACTTCAAAAACGAATTGCAGATAACACTAAGCCAGATGGTGATGATTTAACAAACTTATATCAAAACAATGGATATTTATTCTCTACAATTAACCCAGTTGAGGTTAATGCAGATGGAAATGTAATTGATATGGAAATCAGAATATCAGAAGGTAAACCTGTGTATTTTGACAAAGTATCTGTAGTTGGTAACAAAAAGACTAACGACCACGTTATTTATAGAGAGATCAGAACAAGACCAGGAGAATTATATAGTAAAGAAAACGTAGTACGTACTATTAGAGAGTTAAGTCAATTAGGATTTTTTGATGCGGAGCAATTAACACCTAACTTTAAAAACCCAAATCCAGAAGAAGGATCAATAGATATGGAATATTCTCTAGTAGAGTCTGGTTCTAGTCAAATCGAACTTCAAGGAGGTTATGGTGGAGGAGGTTTTATAGGTACCTTAGGATTATCTTTTAATAACTTCTCTATTAAAGATATATTTAAAAAGGATGCTTATACACCAATACCAATGGGTGACGGTCAAAAATTATCTTTAAGATTACAAGCAAGTCGATTTTTTCAAACCTATAGTTTTTCATTCTCTGAGCCTTGGTTAGGAGGAAAAAAACCAGTACAATTTTCAACGTCGTTATCACATACAAAGCAATTTTTATATGATGCGACAACTGGAAATGCAGATAAGGATAAGCGTTTTAATATTACAGGTATAACCTTTGGATTAGCAAAACGTTTATCTATTCCAGACGATTTCTTTACATTATCTCAAGCAGTTAGTTTTCAACACTACAACTTAAAAAACTATAATACTGGTTTATTTACATTTGGAGACGGTTACTCTAACAACCTATCTTATACTTTAGGATTAAGCAGAAACAACACGTTTAACGATCCTATTTTCCCAATGGGAGGATCAAGTTTTACAGCAACAGCTAAATTATCTATACCTTATTCTTTATTTAGTAGTGTAGACTATACAGCTTTAAGTATTGAAAGAGCAGAAAATCAAGCAGTAGTTAACGACACTAATGCAAACGTAATTCTTAGAAACGAAGCTGCAGCTAGAATTAGCGAAATTGATCAAGAACGTTTCAAGTGGTTAGAATTTTACAAAGTTAAATTTAGAGGAGATTGGTATACAAGACTAGTAGACAAGTTAGTATTAAGACCAAGTGTAGAGTTTGGATTTTTAGGAGCTTACAATCAAGATAGAGGTGTGATTCCTTTTGAGCGTTTCTTTGTTGGAGGAGATGGACTTGGAAGCTATAGTTTAGATGGTAGAGAAGCAGTAGCCTTACGTGGTTACCCAAATCAAGCATTATCATCTCAAGATGGAGGAACAATTTATAACAAATTCTCATTAGAGTTAAGATATCCTATTACTTTAAAGCAATCTGCTAAAATATATGCATTAGGATTTTTAGAAGCAGGTTCTTCTTACGATAATTTTAAAGACTACAATCCTTTTACACTTAAAAGATCTGCAGGTTTTGGTGTCAGAATCTTTATGCCAGCATTTGGATTATTAGGGATTGACTTAGGTCATGGATTTGATCCTTTACCAGGAAGCTCTGTTAAACATGGTTGGGAAACACACTTTATTATTGGTCAACAATTTTAATTAATATATCACTAAACCTAATTAAATCAATAAATAACAATTATAGTTTTTTGTTTTTTATATTTTTGGCACGATATTTTCTAATAACCTAATAAGGATTTGATAAAAGAATTAAAATTTTTAAAATTAAAATTCGTTATTTTGAAAATACTTACTCAAAAAACTATTCTATTTACAATGAATTAAGTTATTTTGAGTTTATAATCAAGAAATAATAAAACAAATTCCAAAATGAAAATAAAAGTTCTTATTGTATTGGTAATGCTTGCAGCAGGTTTTTCTGCTAGTGCACAACGTGGCGTTAGGATTGGTTACATTGATACAGAATATATTTTAGAAAACATTCCAGAATATACTGAAGCAACTAGTCAATTAGAAAGCAAAGTCCAAAAATGGAAAACAGAAATTGAAGGCAAACTTAATGATGTTAAGCAAAAACGCGAAGCGCTTAATAACGAAAAAGCATTGCTGACTAAAGAGTTGATTGACGAGCGTGAAGAAGATCTTTTATTTGAAGAAAAAGAAATTTTAGATTATCAACAAAAGCGATTTGGTCCAAATGGAGATTTAATGATCCAAAAAAGACAGTTAATGCAGCCAGTTCAAGATCAAATTTTTCAAGCAGTTCAAGATATTGCTAAAGCTAAAAAATATGATTTTGTATTTGATAAGTCAGCCGATGTTGTAATGCTGTATTCAGCAGAGCGATTTGATATGAGCGAGCAAATTATCAGAACAATTTCTAGAGCTTCAAAACGTACACAAGCTAAAAATAAGGCAGAAAGAAAAGATGCTAAAGACGAAGATGTTATAGTAGAAATAAATGAAGCACAAGAAGAACGTCAAAAAATATTAGACGATAAAAAAGCAGAAAGAGAAGCAGCTACTGAAGCAAGAAAAAAAGAACTTTTAGAGGCTAGAGAAGCTAAAAAGAAAGAAGCTGCAGACCGAAGAGCACAAATATTAGAAGATCGCGCTAAAGCAAGAGAGGAAAAGCTTAAAGAAAGAAACGGAAATACAGAAACTGAAACTAATGACGTATCTGAAGACCGTAATGAAGAGGACAAAGTAAATCAAGAAGACGCTCCAAAAACTAGAGAGCAAATTTTAGAAGAAAAAAGACAACAAAAATTAGCAGATAGAGAAGCCAGAAAATTAGAACTTGAAGCTAAAAGAAAAAAAATCTTAGAAGATCGTAAAAAAGCTAAAGACGAAAAAGAGAGCCAAGACAACGAAGATAACTAAGACAAATATTAATAATTATAACACACAAATACTTTTTTAAAAATGAAACAAATTAAAACACTTTTATTTGCAGCAGCATTATTTATTGGTGCAACAAGTTTTACAAATGCTCAAACCAAAGTAGCTCATATTAATACAGGAGAACTTGTTGAGTCTATGCCAGAAATGAAGTTAGCTAAAGCTGAAATGGAAAAGGTAGGTAAAACTTTTCAAGCAGATATTCAAGAAATGGTACAAGAATACCAAACCAAAGCAAAAAGATACGAATCTGAAGCTGCAACTAAAACTAACGAAGTAAACCAACAACGTGGTGAAGAGTTAGCACAAATGCAACAAAGTATCCGTCAGTTTCAAGCAGATTCTCAAAATCAAATTGACAAAAAAGAATTTGACTTATTAAAGCCTATTACAGATAAAGCTAAAGCAGCTATCATTAAAGTTGGTAAAGCACAAGGTTTTAATTACATATTAGATTCTTCTCAAGGATCAGGTGTCATTATGGCTGAAGGTAAAGACTTATTAAAAGACGTTCAAAAAGAATTAGGATTTTAATTAAAATCCCTTTCAAATTAAAAAAAGCTGTCTAACTTTAGACAGCTTTTTTTATTTATAATTATGAGTAAACAACCCATTGGTATTTTTGATTCTGGAGTAGGTGGAACATCCATCTGGAAAGCTATTCATGGATTACTTCCTAACGAGAATACAATTTATCTTGCAGATAGTATTAATGCACCATATGGTCCAAAAGGAAAAGAGGCTATTATAGCGCTTTCTGAGAAAAATACAGAGTATTTGCTTAATCAAAACAGTAAGCTAATTGTAGTAGCTTGTAATACAGCCACGACTAATGCTATTAAACACCTTAGACAAAAGTATAAGACACCTATTATTGGTATAGAACCTGCTATAAAACCAGCTGCTTTAAATACAAAAACTAAATCCATAGGTATTTTGGCTACTAGAGGTACTTTAAGTAGTGAGTTGTTTCATAACACCTCTTTGTTGTATAGTGATGGTATTACTATTATTGAGCAAGAAGGTGAAGGTATTGTACAATTAATAGAAAGCGGTAATATCGTATCTAGTCAAATGACAGATTTGCTTAAAACGTATCTTAAACCTATGATACAAGCAAATATTGATTATCTAGTTTTAGGGTGTACACATTACCCATATTTAGTTCCTCAGCTTTTAAAACTTCTACCTAGTCATGTTAAGATTATAGATTCTGGTGCTGCAGTTGCTAGACAAACAAAATCTGTTTTAGAACAACACGGTTTATTAAATCAAGTAGTTAATAAACCTGCTTTAAAGTTTTATTCTAACAATAATCCGGTAATTATGAAAGATTTGTTAGATGGTGATTTTGAAGTTGAATTTTTAAGCTTTTGATATTGGGTAATAAAATTTTGGATTAAACACGTTAAAATAAGTACGATACTTCCCGAATAATATAAGATGCTTTCCAAATAAAAGTCAACAAAAAAACCACGACATTTAAAAATGCGTGGTTTTTTTATATAAATAAAGTAGTTAATTATATATTCTCTGCGTCTCTAAGACCTTGAATATAACTAGCTTTTTGTATTTGTCTTCTGTTTTTTACAGATGGCTTAGTAAAGTATTGCTTCTCTCTTAAGTTTTGCATAACTTTTACGTTTCTGTGCTTACGTTTGTAACGTTTTAGAGCACGTTCTATATTTTCGCCTTCTTTTATTTCAATTCTTAACATATCTAAATTTTAAATCTGGTGCAAATATCTATTAAATTAAAATATAATTCAAATTAATATTGCATTTTTTTACTATTTAATATCTAAAAAAGTCTATTTGGTTTATCCTAAATAGGTTTTTAATATCTTACTCTTAGAAGTTTGACGTAAACGTCTGATTCCTTTTTCTCTAATTTGTCTTACACGCTCACGTGTTAAGTCAAATGTACGACCTATTTCGTCTAATGTCATTGCTGGTTGATCGCTTAAACCAAAGTTAAGTCTAATAACATCACTTTCTCTAGGTGTTAAAGTTTCTAAAGCTCTGTCAATCTCAGTATTTAATGATTCTCTCATTAAATTAGTATCTGGATTTGGAGAGTCGTTAGAGCTAACTAAGTCATATAAACTATAATCTTCACCTTCTTTTAAAGGTGCATCCATTGACACGTGTCTGCTAGAAATTTTCATAGATTGCTTAACATCACTTATAGTCAAATCAAGCTCTTTTGCGATTTCTGAAGCACTAGGTGGTCTTTGATTAACTTGCTCTAGATGAGACGTTACTTTTCTAATCTTATTTATAGATCCAATTTTATTTAATGGTAATCTAACAATTCTAGATTGTTCTGCTAAAGCAGAAAGAATTGCTTGTCTGATCCACCAAACAGCATAAGAAATAAATTTAAATCCTCTAGTTTCATCAAAACGCTTGGCAGCTTTTACAAGTCCTGCATTACCTTCATTAATTAAATCTGGTAACGTTAATCCTTGGTTTTGATATTGTTTTGCAACAGAAACTACAAAACGTAAGTTAGCAGTGGTAAGTAAATCTAAAGATTTTTGACAGCCTTCTCTAATTTTTTGAGCTAACTCGACCTCTTCCTCTGCTGTAATCATGGGAAGTTTGCTAATGTCTTGTAAGTATTTGTCTAGTGATTTAGATTCGCGGTTGGTAACTTGCTTGGTAATTTTTAATTGCCTCATTCAGTCCAAATTGTTTTAAAGTTATACCTACAATCTAACATAATTTTTGACAAATCCTAATTATTAACAGTTTCTTTTTAAGAAACAGCCCAAACAACTAAATTTCATTAAAAAATCATTTAAAAACGACTAAAAAATGTTAAAATTTTAAATTTTATTATTTATCCTTTTTACCAAACAACCCTTTTATAGCATCTTTTACTTGATCTTTAGGCTTGTCATTTGTTGTTTTGGTTGTGTCTTTTGGCGTGTTGTTTCCGTTTAATATATTACCTAAAACATCCTTAACACCACCATTACTTTGTGTTGATGTACTGTCTTTAGGTTTGTTTCCTCCTAATATGTTACCAACAACATCAGTAAGTTTGTCCTTTCCTTTATTAATTAATTTTTGTTTTTCAATTTCAATTAATTGAGAGGTTAGGTTTTTAACACCACTGGTTAAGTCTGTTGTTACCTGAGGTTTTAGTGTGTTTCCAGATATGGTTGCAGTCACAGGGATCTTAATGTCATTTACTGCTGCATCATTTATTTTGTTTATCAAATTATTGACTTCTGTACCTAAATATTTTGCTGGCACATCTAATACAACTTGATAATTCATAGTGTTACTAAAGGTGTGTGATCCTCCAACGGTCATTTTAATATCCTTATATTTTATATCAAATGGCTTAACATTTACTTGACCATCGTTAAATGAAAGCTTAGTTTTTAAATCTTTTAAATCTAATTTACTGAAATCTAAAAAGTTTAATTTACTTTCTAACAACGAAAATAATTGCTCATTTTTAGGTTGAATTTGTGTTGTTATCAACTCTGCTAACGCATCTCCGGAAATGGTATTTAAAAGCGGAGTAAAGTCTTCGCCTAATGTACCAGATAGATTAATAGAACTGTTTAACTTACCTTGTAATGCTTTGGTTATTGGAGCCAAGGCTTGCAGTAAATTTAAATCGTTGAAGGATTGTGCGATATCAAAGTTTTTTGCACCAACATTCATATTAAAGGTAGGTTTTGTAGTTTTTGTATCTACCAATCCTTCAAGGCTAAGATTACCATTAAATATGCTTGAGGTAACATTATTTAATTGCGCAGTCTCATTTGCTATTTTAAGACTACCTTTTACATCTTTTAGTATTAAGTTATCGTAATAAACGGTTTTAGCATCAGCAGTTATGGTACAATCTAAAAAGGCAGGGATTTTTAATGCTGTAGCAGGCTCTGCACTTTGATTGATTGGTGCTTTGCTACCTCCTTCAATCATAAAGTCACTAATTTTAAAAACATTTGACTTAACATTAAAGTTACCTTCTAGTTTCTTGTCACTTAATAAAAAGCCAAGTAAATTATTTATAATTCCAGTAGCATTAAGGTCTGTTTGACCTGTTGTAGCAATAAAATTGTCTAAAGTAATAGTGCCTGGATTAAAATTTATTGAAGCTTTAGAAATATTTATTGGGTTAACAATATCTGCGGATGAAAACACAAAGTCCGATACGCTTACGCTTCCGTTGTTTTTGATGCGTTCATAAGGATTAGTTTCAATAGCATTCATATCAAAACTAGTATTTAATTTTGCTTTTAAAATTCCTTTTAATTCATTTTCTAACTCAATCGGATACGCTTTTGTTAAGTTTGCTAAGTTTAAAACACCATCTAAATTAGCGTTAACTAGCATGTTTTTGGTTAAATTTTTAATAGTGGCCGAACTCTTAAATTGGTCTTGGTCTATTTTAAAATCTAAAGTATTAATGGCTATATATGTGTCATCAACTAGTCCGTTATTATTTTTAATTTCGACATTAATATTAATATTTTCTACACGTTTTGGTAAGTCTGCAAATTTAAAAGACGCATTGTTTGATACTATATTAATATCTAAGGTTGGAATGGTTGTTTCAGTAGATTCTCCTTTAATAACTCCGTTTATTTTGAAGTTACCTGTTGTATCAACATTATCTAAGTTTTTAGCATAAGTTTTAGGTATCACAGCCAAAAAATCTTTAAAGGTAGATCCTGGATTTTCAAAGGTTATATCAATTGCTTGACCTGCTTCTATTAATTGTACATAACCTTTAAACTCTAAAGGTAAATCATTAATTAAAGCTTTGTTTTCTTTAAAAGTGTACTTGTTATTTGGTAAGTCTAAGTCTATTAAAGCGTCTAGTTTTAAACTGTTATTACTTAAATATTCTGTGTCTTCCATACTAAAAGTCACATTTGCTTCGGTTTTGGTGTCTAATTCTGATGTGTCGCCAGAGAAGGTTCCGTTTCCGGAATGATTTAAATTGGTGATTTTAAATATAGTATTGTTAGTTTCATCTAAATAATTAAACGCACTATTGGTAATGCTATAGTTTTCGATATCAAAAACAAAGCCATCACTACTTGAATTGTTATCTGTTGTTGGTGTGTCTGATGCTTTTGCAATATCCCAATTAACAGCTCCTTCTTTATTAGTTTTTAGATTTACTAGCGCATTGTCAATTGCAATAGAGTTAACAATTATAGGCTCTTCAGTAGCATTTTTAAAAAGCTCTTTTATAGACATGTCTAAAGACAATGATTGAACTTTGGCTAAAGTATCATTTTTAAATGGGGCAAAATTGGTTATTGTTAAGTTGTCCAAGGTTACGTTAGCCTGCGGAAAACTTCTTATAAAGCTTAAGTCAACATCATCAAAAGTAACTTTGGCGTTTACGCTTTCATTAATATAATTGCGAACCATATCTTTTATTTGACTCTGGAAAATAAAAGGACTAGCAATTAATAATGCAACAAGAATTAGTAATGATATACCTACGATTTTTAGCTTTTTTTTCATCAAATAGTGTTGTTTAATCTTTAATCTATCTACGTTTAACTTAAGTAAATAGTTGTCCAAACAAAAGTATTTAATAAAAGTTTAGCATTTGTTAAAGTAGTTGTAATTCTTCATTTTGCTTCAGTTTAAAGCGTTTTTTAAATAGGTAAACACCTAAATATAAAAAAGGTGTGTCAAGTATGGCAATTAGTACTTTAAATATAAAACCGCTTATTAATAGTCCTGCAAATTTATCCCAACCAATCTCGCCAAACGAGCATAATAAAAATAGTACAGAAAACGTGTCTACAAACTGCGATAAAAAGGTCGAAAAATTATTGCGTAACCATAAATGTTTGCCTTTAGTAATACGTTTCCAAAAGTGGTAAATCTGAATATCTACTAATTGAGCTAATAAATAAGCCATCATACTAGCAAAAACAGCAATCATAGTATTGCCAAATACAGTGGTAAATAGACTGTCATTAACTGGTGACCAGCTTGTGGCAGATACAGCATTAGCTGTGTAAACAATTAATAATGAAAAAAACGAAGCAAATATTCCGCCTATAACTACTTGGTTTGCACGTTTCTTACCGTAAATCTCACTTATTAAATCGGTTATTAAAAAGGTGACAGGATAAGGTAATATGCCTACAGAAACCTCAAATAGCTTAGAGCCAAAAATTTCAATGTTAAAAGGATACCAATAAAAAAACTTTTGAAAGATTAGATTGGACACCACTAATGAGGTTATAAAAAGCGCACCTAGAAGTAAATAGATTTTTTGAGCAAGTAATTTGTCTTTTAAGGTCATAAAAACTTATTAACAGATTTGATAAAGATAAGAACTAAGTGAATTTCTTTTAGTTATTTTGCTGAAGAAATTATGCAGGAGATTAAAACAGTATATATAGCATTAGGCAGTAATAAAGGCGATAAGTTTAAAAACTTACAAAACGCTATAGACGCTGTGTTTACAGAAGTTGGTAGTATTGTTAGTATAGCAAAAGTCTATCAAAGTAAAGCCTATGGCTTTGAAGGTGATGATTTTTTAAACACATGTATTGCAGTAAAAACAAGGCTTAAACCTAAAAAGGTATTGAGTGTTTTATTGCAAATTGAAAAAAAATTAGGACGTACGCCAAAACAAACAGAAGGGTATGAGTCTAGGATAATAGATTTAGATATTATCTTTTTTGAAGATGAAATTATTGAAGACAAAAATTTAATAATTCCACATCCCGAAGCTCATAAACGTCGTTTTGTATTGGAGCCTTTACAGTTAATTGCTGGCAACTTTATCCATCCTAAACTAAAACAGTCTGTTGATGATTTGTTAGCTACATGTGATGATACTAATGAATTAGAGCAAATTAAAATTTGGTTGAAAAATCCTAATAAGCAATTTGACTTTTCTAAACATAATTATATCGCTATTGAAGGTAATATTGGTGCAGGTAAAACCAGCTTGTCCACACAAATAGCTTCAGATTTTAATGCTAAGTTAGTGTTAGAGCGTTTTGCAGATAATCCTTTTTTGCCAAAATTTTATAAAGAACCACAACGTTACGCCTTTACTTTAGAAATGTCTTTTCTTGCAGATCGTTACCAGCAAATAACAGACGACTTAGGACAATTAGACTTGTTTAAAGATTTTATTGTTAGCGATTATGATGTCTTTAAATCTTTGATTTTTTCTAAAATAACACTGCAACCAGACGAGTTTAAGCTGTATCGTAAATTATTTTACTTGATGTACAAAGACATTGCAAAACCAGATTTGTATGTCTATTTATACCAAAATACAGAGCGTTTACAAGCTAATATAAAAAAACGAGGTCGTAAGTACGAAAGTGAAATTGAAGATGATTATCTGGAAAAAATTAATGCAGGTTATTTAGAGTTTTTGAAAAGTCAAACCGAATTTAATGTTAAAATTATTGACATCTCAGATAAAGATTTTGTTAAACATAGGGCAGATTATTTATGGCTTTTAAAACAAATATGTAACGATGACGCCTAAAATTATTAACACTAAGCCTATTGTTATAGTTGGATTAAAAGCAAATTTATCTTTTACAACTAATGGTCCAGGAACTGCGAAGTTGGCTAAACAGTTTATGCCAAATCGCAACCATATTGTAAACCGTGTTGGGTCAGAAAAATTTTCAATTCAGATCTATGATCAATTTGATTACAGTAAAATGTCTCCTAATACATTATTTGAAAAGTGGATAGGCGTTGAGGTGTCAAATGCTAAAGCTTTACCAAGTGATATGGAAGTTTTAACAATACCAACAGGTCAGTATGCTGTATTTAATTATAAGGGTAAACCGGATGGTTTTTTTAAGGCTTGGCAATACATACACACTACTTGGTTGCCTAAGTCTGGTTACAACTTAGACGATAGACCACATTTTGAAAAACTTCCGGAAGATTACCATCCTTCAAATCCTGAAGTTGAAGAGGAAATTTGGGTGCCAATTATATAAAGGTTATTGGTTATGGTAGCGCTTTTACGTTCTAGTTCAATTTTTATTTTCTAAGTATTAGTATTTATTTCATTGATTTTGTGTAATTTGATTGGCAATCAATCAATCAATCAATCAATCAAAATGAAATATAATCTAAGGTTTGTTTTTATTTTTATTACGCAACTTGCATTCGCACAAAGTAATACTTTGGATTCTGTTGTTGCAGCCTTGCAAAAAGACCAATTACTTTTTGAAAAAGTGTATGTGCATACTAATAAAACCAGCTATTCTGCTGAAGATGTGATTTGGTTTAAAGCCTATGTTTCGGATACTTATAATAAGCCTTCAGTGCAAACATCTGTATTATATGTAAGTTTATTTACGGATAATGGTATTCTTTTAGAAACTAAAAATGTTTTAATCACAGATGGTGTTGGTGTTGGGCAATTTCAGTTTTATCAAGATTTGCCAGAAGGGTTTTACTTTATCCAAGCCCATACTAATTACATGAAAAATTTTGGAGAGGCTAATACATTTGTTTCTAAGATTTTTATCAAAGGAACTATCCTAAAACCTAAACCAAATACATTAAAGCAAACTGTTTACGACGCTCAGGTATTTCCGGAAGGCGGTTATCTTCTAGAGGATGTGAACAATACAATAGGGCTTAAGGCATTGGTTAATGGTAAAAGCATTGCATTTAGTGGTCGCATTTTAGATTCAAATCAAAAAGAAATCACCACTTTTAATGATGACCATTTAGGGATGGGTAGTGTTAGGTTTAAGTATAAATCTACTGAGTCTTATATAGCCGAATTTTTTATAAAAGACACTATTATTAAAGTGATGATTCCTGAGGCTAATAAACAAGGAGTTTCGGTCATGGTTAACACGTCAAATAAAGATGTTGTTAGTGTAAAACTTCAATCTAATCGCACAACTGTAAAAGCCAATCATCCTAAGTACACGTTGTTATTTCATCAAAAAAATAAAATATTTGATTTTGTTGAGATAGCAATTAAAGATAGTTTGCCTGTAGTCTTAGAGTTAAATAAAAAGTCCTTATTTAATGGCGTAAATACAGTTACTGTTTTTGAAAATAATAAGCCAATATTGGAACGACAGTTTTTTGTGTATAAGCCGGAAAAATATTCAACAATCGAAATTGAAAAATTAAATGTTCTTCAAGATTCTATTATATATCAACTTAAGTTAAAAGACTTAAATATAAAAAGTAACTTAAGTATATCAGTGCTAAAATCTGATACAGAATATAAACCTTATACAACAATACAAAGTGCTTTTTTGCTATCACCTTATGTTAAAGGTTATGTAGAAAATCCAGCAACTTATTTTGATAAAAACACAAAAGATAAAACTAGAAAGATTGATTTGTTATTATTGACTCAAGGTTGGTCGCAGTATACGACCAAAGCGTTTGTGGATTATAACAATCCTAAATATAGTTATGATTTTGAATCTGGTTTTAGTCTAACAGGTACAGTAAGTCCTTTAAAATCAAATAATTTGGTTTTGCTTTCTGATGACAATCAAATTGTGGCTAAAACGTATTTAAATAGTAAGCTTAATTTTAAATTTAAAAATTTAATAGCGTACAAAGGGGATTCAATAAAAATAAGTTTTATTCGCAATGGTGAAGAATTAGTCAAGCCTCTTAACATGTATTTTGATAGTGTTCCAAAGCTGGCTAATAGTTTAAATAGCTTTTATTTTAATAAAAATAATGGAGCGCCTTTAGTGGTAGATGATTTTTATAAAACAAATCTTGAAAATAATGATTTGGGTTATATATATACTAGTTCAACTTATTTAGACACTGTTAAGCTTAAATCTAGCAAGGCTAATAAGATGAGGTTAGATAGTAGGGCTTTTATGAAAAAATATAGAGAATACGAAGACAGCATAATGTTTTATGACCCAATGGAGATTCCGGAACACTATTATAACAAAAATCTAACCTTATTTGAATATTTAAAAGCTACAGAAGCTGCTAGTTTGGTCAGTTGGAGAGGTGTGGAAACCTATCTGATTGCTAGAGGTTTAGAAGCGTTTTTAAAAGTGGATGGTAAAGGGATGGATACTTATAGTTTGCCTAATGCATTGCAAATCCGGATGGAAGATATTAGTGATATAGCTTTTAGAAGAGAGCCAAAAATTACGATTTTTCATGTGTTTACTACAGAAAATTATAAAAATAGTGTAAAGGAATTATTCCGAAAACATTTTTTTGAATCAGGATTTGACAAAGCAAAATCCTATTATACTCCTAAGTATATTAATACTACAGATAATTTAGAGCAAGAGGTGGATTGGAAGCCTATAATTGTAACAGATAGCAAAGGACAATCGGTTTTTAAAATAAACGATAGTCTAGAAACAAATTATTTGCTTTCCATACAAGGGTTTTCCGATAATGGAGATTTAATAAGCGAAATAAAATTTTTAAAGGATATGTTGATTAATTAAGCTACGTTTATAAGGCTTTTATCTTAGAGAAAATATCCCAAGTAACAACACCGCAACTAACACTAATGTTAAGCGAGTGTTTGGTCCCAAACTGAGGGATTTCAATAACAAAATCGCTTGCACTAACTACATCTTGTGCAACACCTTTAACTTCATTACCAAAAACCAAAGCATACTTTTTATTGGTTTCGACTTTAAAGTCGTCTAACATGGTGGCATTTTCAGCTTGTTCGATAGCACAAATAGTGACATTCTCAGATTTCAATTTTTCGATTAAATCCATCGTATTTTCAATATATTCCCAAGCTACAGTGTCTGTACTCCCTAAAGCTGTTTTATGTATGTCTTTGTGTGGTGGTGTTGCAGTGATTCCGCATAGGTATATTTTTTCAACTAAAAAGGCATCACTAGTTCTAAATACACTACCAATATTATTTAGGCTTCTAATATTGTCTAAAACAATAATTATTGGTGTTTTTTTTGCAGATTTAAAGTCGTCTATACTTAATCTGTCTAATTCGCTATTTTTTAGTTTTCTCATCAAAATAATTGTGAATAATTATCAATAACTAAACTTAAATAGACTTCTTAAAAAATCAATATTTAGTTACATTGCAAACTTAATAAAAACGTATATCCTTTGGCAACAAAAAGCAAAAAAGTCACTCCGTTAATGAAGCAATACAATGCCATCAAGGCTAAGTATCCTGATGCCATGTTATTATTTAGAGTAGGTGATTTTTACGAAACCTTTGGCGAAGATGCTATAAAGGCAGCAGGTATTTTAGGTATTACTTTAACTAAACGAGGTGCAGGAAGTGATAGCGAGACAGAGCTGGCAGGTTTTCCGCATCACTCTATAAATACCTATTTGCCTAAATTAGTAAAATCAGGAGAGCGTGTTGCTATTTGTGACCAATTAGAGGACCCTAAGCAAACCAAAAATATCGTTAAGCGTGGTGTAACCGAATTGGTAACGCCAGGAGTTGCGCTAAATGATGAGGTGTTACAATCCAAAACAAATAACTTTTTATGTTCAGTTTACTTTGGTAAGGTTAATATTGGGATTTCGTTTTTAGATATATCTACAGGTGAGTTTTTAACCTCACAAGGAAATCAAGAGTATATAGATAAGCTACTTCAAAATTTTAGTCCAAGTGAAGTATTAGTTGCAAAACCTAAGCGAAATAAATTTACAGACTATTTTGGAGCCGATTTCCATACCTTTAATTTAGAGGATTGGGTCTATCAACCAGATTATGCAAACGAAACATTATTAAAACATTTTGACACTAAATCTTTAAAAGGATTTGGGGTTGAAAACTTAAATGAAGGTATTATAGCTTCAGGTTCGATACTTCATTATTTAGCCGAAACACAGCACAACAAGCTAGAGCACATTTCTTCAATTTCGCGTATTGCAGAAGACGATTATGTCTGGATGGACCGTTTTACCATCCGAAACCTAGAGCTATACAACTCTACAAACAACAATGCAGTCACGTTATTAAATATTATTGATAAAACTATTTCTCCAATGGGAGGACGATTGCTTAAGCGTTGGCTAGCATTGCCTTTAAAGCAAATAGATCAAATCAAGCAACGTCACGAAGTCGTCTCTTTTTTAAAAACTGAAGGTGTTGTTTTGGATAAGATTCAGCATCATATAAAACTAATAGGCGATTTAGAACGTTTGATTTCTAAAATAGCAACGCAAAAAGTAAGTCCTAGAGAGGTTATTCAACTTAAAAATTCGTTAGAAGCTATAATTCCTATTAAGGAGCTGTCATCTAATTGCGATAACGAGTCCCTTAAAGTTATTGGTGATAATTTACAAAGTTGTAACGTGCTTCGCGAAAAAATAAAAGAGACTTTAAACGAAGAAGCACCTGTAAATATTTTAAAAGGAAGCTCAATAGCTGCTGGATTTTCATCCGAATTAGATGAGCTTAGAGCATTGTCAACTTCAGGAAAAGATTATTTAGATAAAATGTTACAACGCGAAAGCGAGCGTACAGGTATAACGTCTCTTAAAATAGCATCTAACAATGTTTTTGGTTATTATATAGAAGTTAGAAACACACATAAAGATAAAGTTCCGGAAGAATGGATTCGTAAACAAACTTTAGTAAATGCAGAACGTTACATTACTGAAGAACTTAAAGAATACGAATCTAAAATTCTTGGAGCTGAAGAACGCATCATGGCTATTGAGCAAAAGTTATTTGCAGATTTAGTGCAATGGATGAACCAATATATAAAACCTGTACAGCAAAACGCGTATTTAATAGCTAAAATTGATTGCTTATGTGGATTTGCACAATTGGCTTCAGATAATAACTATGTATATCCTGCTTTAGATGATTCTCACGATTTAGACATCGTTGATGGACGTCATCCAGTAATTGAAAAGCAATTGCCAATAGGTGAGCCTTATATAGCAAATAATGTGTTTTTGGATAGAGACACACAACAAATAATAATGATTACTGGACCAAACATGTCTGGTAAGTCAGCTATTTTACGCCAAACAGCTTTAATAGTGTTATTGGCTCAGATAGGAAGTTTTGTACCTGCAAAAGAAGCTAGAATAGGTGTGGTCGATAAAATATTTACTCGTGTTGGAGCAAGTGATAACATCTCGATGGGAGAATCTACGTTTATGGTAGAGATGAATGAAACAGCATCAATCTTAAATAATATATCAGATCGTAGTTTAGTCTTGTTAGACGAAATTGGAAGAGGAACAAGTACCTATGACGGAATCTCTATTGCTTGGGCAATTAGTGAATATTTACACGAGCATCCTGCAAAACCTAAAACGTTATTCGCAACCCACTACCATGAGTTAAATGAAATGACAGAGACCTTTGAGCGTATTAAAAACTTTAATGTATCTGTTAAGGAGTTAAAAGACAATGTACTATTTCTGCGTAAGCTAGTAGAAGGTGGTAGCGAACATAGTTTTGGTATACACGTAGCAAAAATGGCTGGAATGCCACAACAAGTGCTAAGACGCGCTAATCAGATTTTAAAAAAGCTGGAAAAAAGTCATTCAAGCGAGGAGTTGACAGATAAAGTAAAATCTATGCAAGATGAAATGCAATTAAGTTTCTTTAATTTAGACGATCCATTGCTTGAAAACATAAAAGAAGAGATCCTACATATCGATATTGACACCTTAACACCAGTTGAAGCTTTAATGAAACTAAATGAGATAAAACGTATGTTGGTGAAAAAGAAGCAAGTATAAATTTTTTTAAATTTTTTTCAAAAAAAGCTTTGTACTTTGTATAAAAGTACTAAATTTGCAACCGCAATACGATATTGCACGTTCATTTAAAGACTGCGAAAGTAGCTCAGGGGTAGAGCATCACCTTGCCAAGGTGGGGGTCGCGGGTTCAAATCCCGTCTTTCGCTCTGAGAATTTTCCTTAAAATATTCCTTCGCTCGGGTGGTGGAATTGGTAGACACGTTGGACTTAAAATCCAATGTCCATTAGGACGTACGGGTTCAAGTCCCGTCCCGAGTACTAGACCTCTTGTTAATCATATGATTTTCAAGAGGTTTTTTCATTTATAAAAGTTGAAACCAAGTCCGTTTAAAACAAAAAAAACCTTATCAATTGATAAGGTTTTTTATTTTGATAAGTCTTAAAAAGAATTAATCTTTTTTCAAATCGTCGGAAACTTCATTTACTGCATCTTTAACAGATTCTCCAGCTTCTTTAGTTTCATTTACAGCATTATCTATTGCTTTTCCAGTAGCTTCAAATCCGCCTTCAACTGCTTCTCCAGTCTCTTCAGCAGCATTCTCAATAGCGTCTCCTGCTTGTTCTGCGTTATTTTTATCCTCTTCTCTACAAGATGTAAAAGTAATTGCTGATACAAGAACAGCACTTAATAGTAATTTTTTCATTAGTTATTGTTTTTAGTGTTTAATATGTTATCAAACTTAATAATTAATTTAGTTAATAAAGAATTATGGTTATGATACATAGTACTTTATTTACGTAAATACTGCATGATTTGGATTACAGCTCCTTCGTTTTTTTTGATAAAGTCCGCGTTTTGATTGCCAGTAGTTAGTCTTGACTCTGGATCATTTATCAAGCTATTTAATTCTGTGCTTAACTCTGTAATATTAGAAACTGATTTAACACCTTTATTTTTTATCATATCAAAAGCTTCGGGAAATTTTTGGTAGTTTTTTCCAATAATTATTGGAACTCCAAAAACAGCAGGTTCTAGTATGTTATGTAAGCCAGTATTCCCCATTGCTCCTCCTACATAAGCTATATCTGCATAGCTGTAGGCTTTACTTAGTAGTCCTATGGTATCTAATATAAAAACATCGTATTGGCTTAAATCCTTCTTTTCTTTTTGGGTAAATAAAATAGAAGGCTTTTTTAAATTAGTCTGTATGTTTTCTATTTGTTTAGACTTGATGTTATGTGGTGCAATAATAAACTTTATAGGTATTCCTACGTAATTATTTATAAACTCAATAATTAGCGATTCGTCTTCAGGCCAAGAACTTCCTACAACGATACAAAGTTTATTGTCTTTAAATACTTTTATGAAATCTAAATTATTATCTGTGTTTAATTGGTTTGAAACACGATCAAATCTTGTGTCACCAGATATAGTTGCGTTGGTGTAATTTATAGACTCTAATAGTTTTTTAGAGGTTTCATTTTGTGTAAATATGTGTTCAAAAGCAAATAAAGCCTTTTTAGTTTGGCTACCATACCATTTAAAAAAAGATTGGTCTTTTCTAAACACTGCCGATATTAATATGGCTCTTAGTCCTCTACTTTTAATTTCATTTAAGTAATTAGGCCAAATTTCATATTTAACAAATACGGTTAATTCAGGATTTACAAGATTAATAAAACGCTTGGCATTATTTTTTGTGTCTAAGGGTAAGTAAACCACAAGATCTGCAAAGGGTGCGTTTTTTCTTATTTCGTAACCTGAGGGTGAAAAAAAAGAGAGTACAATTTTATGATTTGGATAATCCTTTCTTAATTCTGTAAAAATGGGTAAACCTTGCTCGTATTCGCCTAAGGAGGCACAATGAAACCATAAAGTTTTATCACCTTTATTTAAAAATTGATCAAGTTTATTAAAAGTTAATGCGCGACCATCAACACCTAATTTAAGCTTATTATTAAATAAACTTAAAAGTTTTAAAACTACAGAGGCTAGTTGTATTGTTATATTATAAAGTAAATTCACGTATCTATTTTTGCTAAAATAAACAATTCATTGCTTAGCGTTTGGTATTTTTGTAAATTCGATAATTATAAATTAAAAGTAAAACTAAGTTACTCAAGTTAGTTTACCACATATACAGAGATGAAAAAAATACAAATGGTTGACTTAAAAGGTCAATATGCAGCTATAAAAAATGTTGTTGATTCTTCAATACAAGAAATTATTGATAATACAACTTTTGTTAATGGACCTAAAGTACACGAGTTTCAAAAAAACCTAGAAAACTACTTAGGTGTAAAACATGTTATTCCGTGTGCAAACGGGACAGATGCTTTACAAATAGCAATGATGGGATTAGGTTTAGAACAAGGCGACGAGGTTATTACTGCAGACTTTACCTTTGCAGCAACCGTGGAGGTTATTGCTTTATTAAAGCTAACTCCTGTATTAGTAGATGTAGATCCAGAAACTTTTAATATAGACATAGAGGCTGTTAAAAAAGCCATTACACCAAAAACCAAAGCGATTGTACCTGTGCATTTATTTGGTCAGTGCGCCAATATGGAAGCGTTAATGGATTTAGCTAAGCAGCATAATTTATATGTAATAGAAGATAATGCTCAAGGTATTGGTGCAGATTACACTTATGCTGATGGTACTAAAGCAAAATCTGGAACCATTGGACATGTTGCATCAACTTCATTTTTTCCATCCAAAAACTTAGGTTGCTATGGAGATGGAGGAGCGATTTTTACAAACGATGATGATTTAGCACACACCATTAGAGGGATTGTAAATCACGGAATGTATGAGCGTTATCACCACGATGTAGTAGGTGTAAACTCACGTTTAGACTCAATACAAGCAGCAGTATTAGATGCTAAATTACCTAAATTAGACAGTTATAATAATGCAAGACGTAATGCAGCTAGAAAATATAACGCAGCATTTAAAGACGTAAAAAATATAATTACACCAAAAACAGTAAATGGATGCGAAGGTATTTGTGACACCTGTAACTGTCACGTGTTTCACCAATATACATTAAAAGTAAAAAATGTAGACAGAGACGCTTTAGTAAAGCATTTAAACGAGAACGGAATCCCATGTGGTGTATATTACCCAATACCATTACACGCTCAAAAAGCATATCGCGACACAAGATATAACGAAGCCGATTTTAAAGTAACCAATCAATTAATAAAAGAAGTAATTTCATTACCAATGCATACCGAGTTGGAAGATGATCAAATTGACTTTATAACAAAAACAGTTAAAGATTTTATAGCAAATAATTAGGACGTTACCACAAGGGTCGGGCTATCCACTAAAATCTTTTTTTGCCATATATGGCAGCAAAAAAAGGATACCGTTTCTATCCCTAACGCACGCATCAGCAAATGAAGATATTAGTTACAGGAGGTTTAGGCTTTATAGGGTCACATACAGTTGTTCAGCTTCAAAAAAAAGGCTATCAAGTTGTAATCATAGATAATCTTTCCAACACTACTTTAGACGTGTTAGAAGGGATTGTAGCTATAACAGGACAGCCACCAATTTTTGAAAAACTTGATTTAAAAAATAAGGCAGCAGTGCAAAACTTTTTTAAATCGCACCAAGACATACAAGGGGTTATTCATTTTGCAGCAAGTAAAGCAGTAGGAGAGAGTGTTGTTAATCCATTATTATATTATGAGAACAATATAAATACCCTAGTTTATGTTTTACAAGAATTAACCAAACTAAAAACATCTAATTTTATTTTCAGTTCTTCATGCACTGTTTATGGTCAAGCAGATACCATGCCTATATCAGAAACAGCACCAATTAAAGTCGCACAATCACCTTATGGTAATACAAAACAAATCGGAGAAGAAATTATAAAGGATACTTGTCAAGTTTATCCTAAATTAAAAAGTATCGCATTAAGATATTTTAATCCCATAGGAGCACATGAGTCTTCAAAAATAGGCGAGTTACCTATTGGTGTACCTCAAAATCTAATACCCTATATAACGCAAACAGCAATTGGTAAGCGTGCTCAATTGTCTGTTTTTGGTAACGATTATCCAACCATAGACGGAACCTGTGTTAGAGATTACATTCATGTTGTTGATACAGCCAAAGCACATGTTGTTGCTTTACAAAGGTTGTTAAATAACGAAAATCAATCCAATTTTGAAGTATTTAATATAGGTACAGGACAAGGTAGTACAGTTTTAGAAGTTATAAAAGCATTTGAAAAAGTATCAAACACCAAACTAAATTATAAAATAGTAGGCAGGCGTCCAGGAGATGTAGTGTCTGCTTTTGCAGATACAACAAAAGCAAATAACATTTTAGGATGGAAAGCAGAATATAATTTAGAAGATGCTATTTTATCAGCTTGGAAGTGGCAAAATACCATAAAACAGGATTAGTATATCCTAAATTAGAAAGGCTTATGGTTGATAATCTCTTAGTTATTAGACTCAATTTTTAGAGATTTCACATTAATATTCTGATTAACAATATTTTAGTAGTTAGGATTCGTCGTTGGTAATTATTATGTTTTACTTTGTAAGCTAATGCAAATGATAAAATAATGAAATTGATTACAGTAAAACGTCAGACAAGACAAGAAAACAGATTTGCTCCTAAAATGGGACGATTAAATGCCAAAGTAACTTATATTAAAAAACAAGTGTTAGGCATACCAGTTAAAACGCTTCATAAATATCGTGAAACGTACTACGGAGAAGTAAAAGATTGCAGAGATTGTAATTTAGCTAGATAAATAAAAAAGCCTCGAAAATTTCGAGGCTTTTTTTTATGCTTTTTTGTTTTTAAAACTACCTACAATTAGGCAACCCATACCAACCATAACAGATACGTCTGCTAGGTTAAATATTCCAGTTCTAAATACGCTTCCTAAATCGATGTGTAAAAAATCTGTAACAGACCCATATACAACTCTGTCATAAACATTAGCTAATCCACCACCAACAATACAACAAAATCCTACTAAGGTCATGGTGTTAATTGTTTTATCTTTAATAATATGTCTTAGGACTAATGCTAAAACAATGATAGGTAAAACTAATAATAAGGCAATTCTTAGGGTAGGGCTAAAGTCACTTCCCATACCTAAAAAGGCGCCTTTATTTTCTACATTATGAAGTGTAAAATATTGACCAAAAATTTCAGTTTCAGATCCAGCAATTACATCTGCTCTAACAATAAATTTAGAGACTTGATCTAAAATAATATTAAAGACTACTAAGCCAAGTATTAGTATGTTTCTACTACTCATCAGTCTTAGTTTCTAGAGTTGCAGATTCTGTTTGGGCTTCTCTATCTATTTTTTTAACTAGACCTTGAAGTACTTTTCCAGGACCAACCTCTGTAAATAAAGTAGCACCATCTTTAATCATTTGTTGTACAGATTGTGTCCAACGTACAGGAGCTGTTAATTGAGATATTAAATTTGCTTTTATTTCGTTTTCATCTGTAATTGCTGTTGCAGTTACATTTTGGTAAATTGGGCAATTTGGTTTGCTAAACGTTGTGTTTTCAATAGCTGCTGCTAGTTCTTCTCTTGCAGGTTCCATCATTGGCGAGTGAAACGCTCCTCCAACAGGAAGCATTAACGCACGTCTTGCTCCAGCTTCTTTTAACGCTTCGCAAGCACGTTCTACAGCACCAACTTCTCCAGAGATTACTAATTGTCCTGGACAATTGTAGTTTGCTGCCACAACAACACCATCAATTTGCGCACAAATATCTTCTACAACTTTATCTTCTAAGCCTAAAACTGCAGCCATAGTACTAGGTTGTAATTCGCACGCTTTTTGCATAGCTTGTGCACGTTGTGATACTAATTTTAAACCATCTTCAAAGCTTAATGCTCCAGCAGCTACTAATGCCGAAAATTCTCCTAAACTATGTCCTGCCACCATTTCTGGTTTAAAACTGTCGCCTAAAGTTTTAGCTAAAATAACAGAGTGTAAAAATATAGCAGGTTGTGTAACGTTAGTTTCTTTTAACTGTTCAGCAGTACCTTCAAACATTATATCTGTAATGTTAAAGCCTAAAATGGCATTTGCATCTTCAAATAAATGTTGAGCTTCTGGTGAGTTTTCGTATAAATCAAGACCCATTCCAGTAAATTGGGCACCTTGACCAGGAAATATATATGCTTTCATTGATTTCTTAATTTAAAGACAAAAATAAGAATAAAATTTTTATAAGAAGCAAGACTATTATTAAGACTTGTTGTCAAAATAGTAATAGTTTTTACTTAAAAAAGTTGTGGTATTTACTGTTTAAAAAGGACTTACAGTTTGCCTGTTGCAGCTTCTGCACAACGCTCTCCATCCATTGCAGCACTTATAATTCCTCCTGCATAACCACCACCTTCTCCACATGGATATAAATTTGTAATTTCTGGATGAGCTAAATTTTCGTTTCTAGGAATACTAACAGGAGAAGAGGTGCGTGATTCCACACCAATTATATTAGCTTCTTCAGTATAATAACCTTTCATTTTATCACCAAAAGCTTTAAAGCCTTTTCTTAAAGACGCTCCGATTAATTTAGGAAATAAACTATGCAGTGGTGCACTGTTTAAACCTGGTTGATAAGAGGTTTCATTTAAAGTGTTAGATAACTTACCTTCTACAAAATCGGTCATGCGTTGTGCTGGAGCAACTTGGCTACGTCCTCCTGCAGTAAAGGCTAGTTTTTCTAAATCCTTTTGAAATTCTAAAGCTTTTAAAGCACCAAAGTGTTCGTATTTTTTTAGGTCACGTTCCGCATTAATTTCTACAACTATTCCAGAATTTGCAAATTTATTGTTTCGTCTAGAAGGTGACATCCCGTTAACAACAACTTCTCCGTTGGCAGTTGCTGCAGGAACAATAAAACCACCTGGACACATACAAAAGCTGTAAACGCCACGTCCATTAACTTGCTGCACCAAACTATAGGAGGCTGCAGGTAATAGCTCTGGTCTTGGACCTTCACAATGGTATTGTATACTGTCTATGATGTGTTGTGGATGTTCTGCTCTAACACCCATTGCAAAAGATTTTGCTTCGATTGCAATATTTTTATCGTGTAATAATTTAAAAATATCACGTGCAGAATGTCCTGTGGCTAAAATTACTTTGTCTGTAATTAACTCTTCGCCATTTTGAAGTTGTATAGCTTCAATTTTGTTATTCTTAATGGTAAAATCTGTAACACGCGTATTAAAATGAATTTCGCCTCCAAACTTTATTATATTCTCTCTAATGTTTTGAACAACTTTAGGAAGTTTATTGGTCCCAATATGTGGATGCGCATCAACCAAAATTTGATCTGTTGCACCATGGTATACAAGATTTTCAAAAATACGTCGTACATCACCACGTTTTAAACTACGTGTATATAATTTACCATCACTATAGGTTCCTGCTCCACCTTCTCCAAAGCAATAATTAGAATCTTCATTTACAAAATGGTCCTGATTAATAGCTTTTAGGTCACGACGTCTATCTTTTACGTTTGCACCACGTTCCAATACAATTGGTTTAAAACCTAACTCTATACAGCGCAAAGCTGCCCACATACCAGCTGGACCAAATCCAATGATATGAATTGGTTTTGCTTTTGAGACATCCTTATAGTTAAACGTATAATCTGAAGTTTCCGGAACGGGTTCTTTTATGTAAACCGATACTTTGTAGTTTAATATTATTTTAGGCTTTCTGGCATCAATTGACTTACGTAGTACTTTAATACCTGTAATGTCATCTCTAGATATGGATAGCCACTCCGCAGATTTTTTAATTAAAATATCCGGAATTTCTTCTTCTTTTAAAGAAACACGAAGTTGAATGTCTTTTACCATGCTGCAAAATTAGGCAAAATATAATCTATCCAAATATATTTAGTGTAATTAGTCCAATTAAGCAACCAAAAAAGAACATTGAAATGATTAATTTGTGAGAAATCTCAAAATCTACACCTTCAATTTTTGGAATTTTAGCTTTTAATTTTTTTGATATTAAAGAGCCAAATATGGCATCAAAAACACCAAGTATTCCACAAGACATTATTCCTGTAATTGTGTTACTGACTTTGGCAGAATATATAGCGACGAGGCCATAAATTATTATTGATCCAATAGTTAGTATAGCGTAATTAAAGTTTAAGACTCTTGACAAAATTGCTCCAATAGCATCAAAAATAGCCACTACTAGAAAACCTGTTAACAACACTAAAATGATATTCATTTTAAAGGAAATTATTTTCTCTCAAAAGTTAAAAAAGAAAATTCAAATTCATGGTTTTCATCTTTTTTATGAAAAGTATTAGCGGTTTCTTTCCATTGGGTCATATCTATTTTAGGAAAAAAGGTGTCTGCGTCAAAATTAGAATGTACTCGAGTCAGTTCAATTTTAGAGGCATAAGGCATGGCTAGTTTGTAAATTTCTCCTCCACCAATTATAAAGGGTTGTGCATCATTTTTAGCTAAAGCAACAGCGTCTTCTAAATTATTAACAACTAAAACACCTTCTGGTACTTGATAGTCTAATTGTCTTGAAATTACAATATGTGTGCGATTTGGTAGTGGCTTAGGAAAGCTCTCAAATGTCTTTCGACCCATAATTATATGATGGCCAGATGTTAAAGCTTTAAAGCGTTTTAAATCATCCCGTAAGTGCCAAATTAGGTCGTTGTTTTTACCAATTTCATTATTTTCTCCAGCTGCAACAATCATGGTTAGATTTTTATTTGCTTTAGTTTGTTGTGCTTTGAAGACTTCACTTTTTGCAAGTGTTAAATCTTCTTTCTCAACTTGTAGTTTTAATTTTTCAATTCTAACTTTTTGTTTGTTTACAAGTTTAGCCAATTGTTGTTCTTCCCAATCTTTACCCATAAATTTAGAGGTCACAAAAACGCTAAATAAATGATATAAAAAGAAGAATAGCCAAGCCATTATGGCAAATACAAACCAATTGATGCCAAAAAACTTAGTGTCTTTACCTATCCCTAAAACTGTATTAGCTACAATTAAAAAAACAGCTCCAATTAAGAAAATAACAAAATGCGCATAGAGGCGTTTTTTTTGCTTAATTCTGCGTTGTGCATTTTTAATTAATTCTAATTGCTCTTTATCTATTTGAGGTTTTTCTTTTTTCTTTAATCCAAACATATCTTACTATTATAATGTAAAGTTAATGATTTTATGAGATTTGATTTTGTAATTTATAAACGAAATCGATTTAGTTTGATTATCAGTTATTTATGATAAATTTTGTGTTGTTATTATTAATAATTTATTACCCTTAATTTAATAAAAATAGTGATTTTAAGCTTTAATTTTAATAATCTCATAAAAGTTTAAAATTATTTAAATTTTATGTTGATGACTGAAAAAATCTTGTCTAATTTTAAAGCTTTAAAACATTAATATTATGGCTGTTAAGAAACAATTTTTGAAAAGTAAACCAATTTGTAAAGTCACTTTTACTGTTCCAGCAGCAGGAGCAAAGCAAGTTACTGTTGCAGGTAATTGGAATGAATGGAATACAGAAGTAGAACCATTAAAAAAGTTAAAAAACGGAACATTTAAAGGGACTGTAAATCTAAAAGCTGGTCAAGCTTACGAGTTTAAATATGTTGTTGATGGACAATGGGAAAACGAAGTGGAGGCAGACGCTTATGTATGGAGTGATTATGCAGCTACAGATAATAGTGTTATAAAGTTATAAGGCTTAAATTACTAAATTGGTCTACAATTATTCTTTCCTTTTTATGCGTTTAAGCCTTTTACGTTCTTTTCTCTGAGCAGCTGTTTCTGCAATGTTAAAGGTTATTGGCAAACCGTAAGGAACGTTTACTGCCTTACCTTTTTGCATTCCTGGTGATTCTAGTTGAGGTAAAAGATTTATTACCCTTTTTGCTTCTTTTTCTAAAGCAGGATGTGGCGCTCTAGTTAAGATGTCTACAACTTTGCCTTTTTTGTCTATCTTAAAACCAACATATATTCTGATAACTCCAGAAGGCAAATTAAGTGTAGATGCTAAGTTAGTATTAAAATTTTGTAGCACATGTTTACCAATAGCATTGCTCATACATTTTCTTGCTGCTTCTTGGAGTAAACTTGGAGCGCAACCTGGATATACAGGTACTTGTTCTACTAAAGAAAACGGAACATCTTTAGGTATGTAGTTTTTTATTGGTATAATGGTACTATCTGCTCTATTTATTTTAAAACCTAGGAGTAGATTTTTATAATCGGCAACTCCATTATCATATTTGTCTAATACAGGTAATACTTTAGGAAAGCTATCCTCAAGATAATTTAATTCATTTTTTAAACTGTCCATATAAATTTGAAATCCAGACATTTTTTTTATTAAATCTCCTTCTTCATTAAAAAATATATTGGCAGATAGGTCTAGTGTATCTTTTTTTGAATAACGAATTATTTTAGTTTTTATACTTTTTGTTAATGAAGAATCTATGAATTGTAAAACCTTATTTTCAAAACATAACTCTAAATCCTCTGCACTCTGGCAACCAGGGAATATTGCTTTTTCGCGATTATATTCAGGTTTTGATTGGCTAAATGCAAAACTTGAAAATAAAAATAACCATAAATAGATATATTTCATTTGATAGATTTATACTGCTACAGCACCTTTTATGTGTGGATGTGGATTATAATTTTCTAAGGTGAAATCTTCAAATTTAAAGTCAAAAATATCTTTAACATCAGGGTTAATTTTCATTGTTGGTAATGGTCTTATGTCTCTAGAAAGTTGTAATTCTAATTGTTCAAAATGATTGCTATAAATATGTGCATCTCCAAAGGTGTGAATAAAATCACCTGCTTCATAACCACAAACTTGAGCCATCATCATAGTAAATAAAGCATAAGAAGCAATATTAAAAGGAACACCTAAAAAAGTATCAGCACTACGTTGGTATAATTGACACGAAAGCTTACCATCTGCTACATAAAACTGAAAGAAAGCATGACAAGGTGGTAATGCAGCTTTACCGTTGGCAACGTTTTCTGAAAAACTTTTTGAGTTGTCTGGTAATACTGAAGGATTCCAAGCCGAGACTAACATGCGTCTACTATCTGGATTGTGTTTTAAGCTATGTATAACATCTTTAATTTGGTCAATTTCATCACTATTCCAATTTCTCCATTGGTGTCCATAAACAGGTCCTAAATCTCCGTTTTCATCAGCCCAATCATTCCATATTTTAACTCCATTATCTGTTAAATACTTAATGTTTGTATCGCCTTTTAAAAACCATAATAACTCATAAATAATGGATTTTAAATGCAATTTTTTAGTGGTTACCATTGGAAAACCTTCACTTAAATCAAAACGCATTTGATAGCCAAAAACACTTTTTGTGCCTGTTCCTGTACGATCTCCTTTTACGTTTCCGTGTTCTAATATATGTTGTACTAGGTCGTGGTATTGTTTCATTTTATTAAGTTTTCAAGAATTTAAAAGTATAAAAAAGGGTTAACATTAAAATGTCAACCCTAAATTATATATGAAAAGTTATTAACTACTTTATCCAATAATCATACCTGCAATGGTTGCGGATATTAGAGATGCTATTGTACCACCTAGTAATGCTTTCATACCAAATTTAGATAACGTTTTACGTTGTCCTGGAGCTAATGATCCAATACCTCCAATTTGAATACCAATAGATGCAAAGTTAGCAAAACCACAAAGCATATAGGTTGCCATAATTATGGATTTTTCATAGGTCAAATGTGTTGCTTTGGCTACGTCTTTTAGTTCTGCTAATTGGATGTATCCAACAAATTCACTAGCAGCTAACTTAATACCTAATAGCTGTCCCATAAGTGCCATATCTGTTTTAGCAACACCAATTAACCACATTAATGGTGCAAATATGTAACCCAAAATAAGTTCTAGTGATAATGCTTTATAGCTTGTGTTATTTTCTACCCAGTCATTTAGTGTTGTAACATCTCCAACCCATCCTAAAATACCGTTTACCATAGCTATAAATGCAACAAATACTAATAGCATTGCGCCAACGTTAACAGCAAGTTTTAATCCTTCTGTAGTTCCGTTTGCTATCGCGTCTAATATGTTAGATCCTATTTTGTCTTGAGATACTTCTACGTCTGTGTTTACTTCTTCTGTTTGTGGAAATAGTATTTTTGAGATTACAATTGCTCCTGGAGCTGCCATTACAGATGCTGCTAATAAGTGCTTAGCATAAAATAATCTTAAAGCTTCATCATCACCTCCTAAAAACCCAATATAAGCAGCAAGTACTGCTCCTGCAACGGTTGCCATACCACCAATCATAACTAAAAGCATTTCTGATTTAGTCATTTTTTCTAGGTATGCTTTTATAAGTAAAGGTGCTTCGGTTTGACCTAAAAAGATATTTCCCGCTACGCTTAAGCTTTCTGCACCAGATATTTTAAGTGCTTTAGATAATAACCAAGCCATAGCTTTTACTACACGTTGGATTATCCCTAAATAAAATAATAATGATGTTAATGCAGAGAAGAAAATGATTGTTGGTAATACTTGAAAAGCAAAAATAAATCCAAAGGTATCCATGTCTACCACTAAGCCTTCAAATAAAAACTTGCTACCTGCTCTAGTAAAATCTAATACACTTATAAATAAACCACCTACAAACTCGAAAGCAGTTTTAATAAATTCAACTTTTAAAACACCAATAGCTATTAATAGTTGGAAGGCTAATCCTATACCAACAATTTTCCAATCGATTGCTTTACGGTTACTACTAAATAAAAACGAGATAAAAATTAGGGCTACCATCCCTAAGGCTCCTCTCCATAAACTATTAAAAGAAAAACCTTTGCTTGGTATTATTTTATTAGCTTCTGAAACCGCTAATTGAGCAGCTGTTTTTTCTTTTATTTTAAAAGAATATATGTTTTTATTTTCTTTAAAGATTAAGGTTGAATCTGTTAATGTTTGGACTTTAAGACGTTTTGAGACATCTGAAGGTGTGTCATAATAAAACACTAAAACATTTTTTTGAAACAAGTAATCTCCTGATAAATTGTTGTGTTTAAAAATACCGTCTTTAAGTGTTAAGATGTCATTTTTAGAAAGGAAGCTAGTTGAGTCTAGTTTGGTTTTGCTTGCTTCGAGTTGCCAATCTTTTTCAATATCCTGAGCAAAAATAGATGTAATACTTATTAGGGTCGCTACAATAGCAAGTGCAAAATGTTTCATTGTAAAGGAATTATCGTTTAGAGATTTCGTCTCTTATTTTAGCTGCTTTTTCGTAATCTTCGTTAGTTACAGCTTCGTCTAGTAGATTGTGTAATTCTTCTACTGTTTTGGAAAAATAATCGTCTTGAGAAGGTTCTAGTTCTATATCCTCGTTAAGGATGTCTTCAATTAAAATGTTGTCAGGATCTTCTTCTTTAGTTGGATCTACTTTTAAGTAAATTCCAGCTTTGTCTAATATGTTTTTATAAGTAAAAATTGGCGCATCAAAACGTAAAGCTAAAGCTATTGCATCACTGGTTCTGGCATCAATTATTTCTTCAATATTATCGCGTTCGCAAATTAAAGAGGAGTAGAAGACACCATCCACCAATTTATGAATAATTACTTGTTTGACAACAATATCAAATCGGTCAGAAAAGTTTTTAAATAAATCGTGGGTTAATGGTCTTGGTGGTCGTATTTCTTTTTCTAAGGCTATAGCAATGGATTGCGCTTCAAAAGCACCAATAACAATAGGTAGTTTTCGGTCGCCATCTAATTCGTTTAAAATTAGTGCGTAAGCGCCATTTTGTGTTTGGCTATACGATATACCTTTTATATTTAATCGGACTAAACTCATAGTATTTAAAAAGCAAAGAACTGCTTAAATTAGGACTTTACCAAACTACATTACGCAGTTTTTTGTACATAATTTAAACAGTCCTTTGTTAATAGAACTTAAATTTATAAAAAATTATGCGTTTGCTGCTTTAAACGCTTTTAATTTTTCAATTAGTTGTGGTACAACTTCAAAAGCATCTCCAACAACACCATAATCTGCTGCTTTAAAGAAAGGTGCTTCTGGATCTGTATTTACTACAACTTTTACTTTTGAGGCATTAATACCAGCTAAGTGTTGTATTGCTCCAGAGATTCCGATTGCAATATATAGGTTAGACGCTACAGGTTTTCCTGTTTGTCCAACGTGTTCACTATGAGGTCTCCATCCTAAATCAGATACTGGTTTAGAGCAAGCTGTTGCTGCACCTAAAACATCTGCTAACTCTTCAATCATTCCCCAGTTTTCTGGTCCTTTCATTCCACGTCCTGCAGATACTACAATTTCTGCATCAGCTATGGTAACTTTATCTGTTGCTTTATCAACAGACTCAACAGTTACACCTGAAGCAGGTAGGCTAGGCGCAAAATCTTCAGCTGTAGCTGCACCATTGTTTTCTACCAATCCAAAAGAATTGTTAGATACACCAACAATTTTAACATCTGTATCAATTGTTGTTAAATTGAATGCCTTATTTGTAAAAGCTGTACGTTTTACTGTAAAGGGAGATGTTGAGGTTGGTAATTCCATAACGTTAGAGGCATATCCTGCTTCTAAACCTACAGATAATATAGGTGCTAAATATTTACTATCTGCACTTTGACTTAATATTACAACTTTAGTCCCTTCGTTTTTTGCTGCTTGAGCAATTGCCGAAGCATATGATTTTGCATTAAAATTATTTAAAGTAGCATCAGATACTTTTAACACTTTATCTACTCCGTATTTTCCTAATTCTGAAACATCATTGGCATTAACTGCAACAGCTGTAACTGTCGTACCTAATTGGTCAGCTACTGCTTTGGCGTAAGATGCAACTTCAAAAGCTGTTTTTTTAAAGGTTCCGTTTTCTGATTCTGTATATACTAAAACTGACATGTTTTTTTTGTTTTAAGATTAATAACTGATTAAATGACTTTAGCTTCGTTGTGAAGTAAGTTAATTAATTCATCTAAATTATCTGGTGACACTAAAGTTACAGCGCCTTTAGGTGCTGGTTTTTCAAACTTAACAGAAGCTGTTTCAACTGAAGCACCTGTAGGTTCTAAAACATTTAATGGTTTTTGACGTGCTTGCATAATCCCTCTCATGTTTGGAATACGTAAATCACTTTCTTCAACCAATCCTTTTTGCCCACCAATAACTAAAGGTAAGGTAGTAGATACGGTTTCTTTACCACCATCGATTTCTCTTATAGCTTTTGCGTTAGTACCATCTACTTCTAAGCTAATACAATTAGTTACAAAGTTAGCGTCAACCATTTCTGCAATCATACCAGGAACCATTCCTCCATTATAATCAATAGATTCACGACCAGCAATTACTAAATCATAAGCACCATCTTTAACAACTTTAGCTATTTCTTTAGCGACTTGGTATCCATCTTTAGCTTCTGTATTAACTCTTATTGCAGTATCTGCACCAATAGCTAATGCTTTACGTAAAGTAGGTTCTGTTTCAGGACCTCCAACATTTACGACATCTACAGATGCACCTTGCTTTTCTTTAAACCACATAGCACGTGTTAAACCAAATTCGTCATTTGGATTAATTACAAATTGTACTCCATTTGTGTCAAATTTTGAATCTCCATCTGTAAAATTAATTTTTGATGTCGTATCTGGTACATGACTAATACACACTAAAATTTTCATATTTTTTTGTTTTTTATAAGTTCTGTTACGTTAGATGTAATTAACTATAACGATATAGTTAGTCTAACCTTAATATAAATTTTCAACAAATTTAAGCGTTAAAAATGCGCTTAAATCTTACGGATACGAAGATAATTATTTTATTTCGAAAAAATACTATGCATGCATAGTAAATTTTAAATAATTCTTTAGTCTAAAGTTTTTCATTTATTGTTATTTTTGCTTTTCAAATTATTATTTAGATGAAGACAATTCAATTTAGAGAAGCTATTTGCGAAGCCATGAGCGAAGAAATGCGTAGAGATGAAAGCATTTTTTTAATGGGAGAAGAAGTAGCAGAATATAATGGTGCTTACAAGGCATCAAAAGGGATGTTAGACGAGTTTGGTGCAAAACGTGTAATTGATACACCAATTGCCGAACTTGGATTTGCTGGTATAGCTATTGGATCTACCATGACTGGTAACAGACCGATTGTAGAGTATATGACTTTTAACTTCTCTTTAGTTGGTATTGACCAAATTATTAATAATGCAGCTAAAATTAGACAAATGTCTGGTGGTCAATTTAATTGCCCAATAGTATTTAGAGGTCCTACTGCAAGTGCAGGACAATTAGCAGCAACACACTCTCAAGCTTTTGAAAACTGGTTTGCAAACACACCAGGATTAAAAGTAGTCGTGCCATCTAACCCTTATGACGCAAAAGGTTTATTAAAATCGGCTATACGTGATAACGATCCTGTGATCTTTATGGAAAGTGAGCAAATGTATGGAGATAAAGGTGAAGTGCCAGAAGGAGAATATACAATACCTTTAGGAGTTGCCGAAATAAAAAGAGAAGGTACAGACGTAACTATCGTATCTTTTGGTAAGATTATCAAAGAAGCTTATATCGCAGCAGACCAGCTAGCTAAAGAAGGTATATCATGTGAGATTATCGATTTACGTACAGTACGTCCAATGGATAGAGATGCTATATTAACATCAGTTAAAAAAACTAACCGTTTAATTGTTTTAGAAGAAGCTTGGCCTTTTGGTAACGTAGCTACTGAAATTACATACCTAGTACAAAGCGAGGCATTTGATTACTTAGATGCACCAGTTATAAAAATTAATACAGCAGATACACCTGCGCCTTACTCTCCAGTATTGTTAGCAGAGTGGTTACCAGACCATAAAGATGTGATCACTGCTGTTAAAAAAGTAATGTATAAATAAAAAAATAGTACTTTAGATTTATCAAAAGCTTCATTAGCACGATTGTTGATGAAGCTTTTTGTATTAAATAACCACATAATGAATAGTAAACTTTTTTGTATCCTTTTTTTCTTCGGAAGTCTTTTTGCTGTAGCACAAACTAAAGTTAGTGGTGTTGTGTTTGATGAGTTTAATCAACCTGTGTCATTTGCAAATGTTATATTTAAAGGCTCTTCAATAGGTGTAATTACCAATGAAGAAGGTCGCTTTTATATGGAAGACAGTAATACGTGGGACACGCTTTCTATATCATTTATAAGTTTTGAAACTCAAGAAATTAAACTAACTAAAAAAGTAAACTACGACTTAAAAATTATTTTAAAAGAAGAAGTTGCAGCATTAGATGAAGTTGTTATAGTATCTGGTAAGCAATCCAAAAAAAATAATCCAGCTATTGACATTTTAAGAAAAATATGGGCCAATAAACGTAGTAATGGATTAAAAAAATATAAGCAATACCAATACGATAAATACGAAAAAGTCGAGTTTGATCTTAATACAATTGATAGTTCTTTAATGGAAAGTAAACTATTTAAAGGTATGGAGTTTGTATTTGAGCAAGTGGACACCTCTAACGTTACCGGAAAAACGTATCTGCCAATGTTTATTAATGAGTCCTCTAGCCAAGTATATGGTGACAACATTATAAATGCAAAACGTGAAGTATTAAAAGGTAATAAAAACTCAGGTTTTAGTAATAACCAAATAATAATAGACTTTGTGGATGACCTATATTCAGACTACGATGTGTATGATAACTACTTAAAGTTTTTTGATAAAAGTTTTACTAGTCCAATTTCTAGAACCGGAATTCAGACCTATAACTATGTGTTAGCAGACAGTAGTTTTATAGATAACAAATGGTGTTACAATATTATTTACTATCCTAGACGAAAAAACGAATTAACTTTTAAAGGTGATTTTTGGGTTGCAGATACCACATTTGCTATTAAAGAAATTAACATGCAAGCCTCTAAAAGTGCTAATATAAACTGGGTTAAAGAAATCTATATTGAGCAAGAATTTGAAGTATTAAATGACTCGGTGTTTTTAATAAAGCGAGATTACTTCATGAGTGATTTTGCATTTAACAAAAAGGAAAAATCAAAAGGAATTTACGGTAAACGTACCACACTATATGATAACTATACCTTTGATCAAGTAAAAGACCCTAAATTTTACAAAGAAAAAGTATATAGTTTTGACCAAGACATCTATAATCAAGATGATAGTTTTTGGGAACAAAATAGGATGGAATCTTTAAGTAAAGACGAAAAAGGTGTCTACGTCATGTTAGACTCTTTAAAAAACACACAAAAGTTTAAACGTCTTTATAATTTAGGAAGCATATTAGCCTCAGGTTATGTTGAGTTTCCACAACTTAATTTAGACTATGGACCAATTTTTTCAACCTTTGGTTATAATGCAGTAGAAGGTGTAAGGCTAAGAGCAGGAGGTCGTACCTACTTTGGGCAAAACGATTTATGGCGTATAGAAGGATTTACAGCTTATGGTTTTAAAGACGATAAATTTAAATATGGACTATCAGGTAAATGGTTATTAGATAAGCGTAGTCGATTAATTATTGCAGGAGGTAACAGGCGTGATGTCGAGCAAATTGGAGCAAGTTTAACAACTAGTACAGATGTATTAGGACGAAGTTTAGCCAGTAGTGCAGTAGTTGGAACAGGAACAAATGATAAACTAACTAACATAAATCTAAGTACATTATCTATCGAAGCAGAGCCATTTCGTAATTTAGTTACACGCCTAAGCGGAAGTTATAGAACTTTAGAGTCAGCCTCTCCAACATTTAGTTTAGACTATTTTACAGACGCTACACAATCCACAACTAAATCTGAAGTTAAGCAATACGAAACAGCTTTTTCAATGTCCTTTTTTCCTAATAGAGAAATGACAGGTTACGGTGTAGAAAGACGAACTAAAAACGATGACTTTGCAAGGTTGTTTGCACAAATAACAGTTGGAGATAAAAGTGTTTTAAACAGTGATTTTGATTATACAAAATTACAATTTTCATATACGCAACCATGGTCATTAGGTGGTTTTGGACGTCTATATACAACTGTAGAGGCAGGTAAAACCTATGGAGAAGTACCACTAGGGTTACTAAGTGTTGTGCCAGGAAACCAAAGTTATTTCTCTATCTATAATACATTTTCTAATTTAGATTTTTACGAGTTTGTTACAGACGAGTATGCCACTTTACACGTAGAGCATAATTTTAACGGACGACTATTTTCTCGTATTCCATTCTTAAAAAAATATAATTTAAGAGCTATTGTTGGAGCAAGAGGAGTTATAGGAGATGTATCTCAACAAAATAAAGATATTAATGCGTCAGGATTAATATATAGAGCACCAAGTAAAGATGCGTATTACGAATATAGTGTTGGAGTAGGTAATATATTTAAAGTACTAAGAATAGATTTTAACTTTAGAGGTAATTACTTAAATGCTGTTACCAATCCAGATGCTAGAAAATTTGGTGTTACAGGAAGCTTTGGCTTTTATTTTTAATAGTTAACCCAATTATAACATATTTTAAATTTCTGATTAATTATAAGCTACCTTTATAGTCTTATTTATAGTAGTAATTAGCTTTTTGTATTGTTTAAGCAAAAAGCAGAGTCTTTTTATTTAAAGCCTCTATTTTTTTATTTTGATTATTGAAACACTAACAGTCAAATTAATGCCTGATTGTTAGAACATGATTACTTATAGTGATTTTAATCTTACGCCTTGCGCACCTCATTACTCTGCAATTCGTTTCAATACAAAATAATGGGAATAACCAATGCAGAAGGTAGTAGTGCAACTAATTGCAAATTAAACAAACCAGAGATAATTATTACAGATAAACAACTAATGCTGTTTAGTAGTAATACAGATATTAAGTTAACAATAAAAACTTTAGAAGCTGGTCATCCTGTATTGATTACAGCATTTTATAGTAATGGTTTAAGTTTATTAAAAGCCCTAAAAGTACATCTTCAAAAAAAGTACATAAATAAATCATTTAAGGAGCAGCGTGAGTATAGGTCTAAATACAACAAGCTTTCTCAACTAATTTTAATTGAAGTTATTAATTATAAATTAGTAGTTAAAAAAGCACCATTTATAGGTTGGTTAGAAAAGTTTTATCCAGAAACTAGCGACTTTTTATTACCATTTGTAAAAATACAAGGGTTAAATAGTGCTTGGCAATGGTATGAAAACGGAATATCTATTCCTGTACTACGTAATAAAATTTATCCGTTTTACGGTACTTATTTTCCAACACGATTTGATCATTTAATACTTTTTGATAATTGGTTAAACCGTTATGATGGACCAAAAAAAAATGCAATAGATGTTGGAATTGGTAGTGGAGTATTGTCTTTTCAGATGCTAAAACATGGTTTTCAAAAAGTATATGGTACAGATACTAACCCAAATGCTATTGTAGGCTTAACTAATACTATAAAGGATACCAAGTTATCAAGAAAAATTACTTTAGATTTTGGTCATCTTTTTGCAAATGCTAATCAACTAACAGAGCTAATTGTTTTTAATCCACCTTGGTTACCACAATCTTCTAATTTAAATATGTTGGACGAAGCTATTTATTATGATAAAAACTTATTTACTCAATTTTTTAAAAAGGCTAAACAACTACTATTACCAGAAGGACAATTGGTTTTAATATTTTCTAATCTTGCTCAAATTACCAAAGTAAACAAACAACATCCAATTGAATTAGAACTTGCAGAAGGTGGACGATTTATATTAGAAAAATGTTTAAAAAGAAATGTAAAAATGGCATCAGGTAAAACCAAACGAGATCAACATTGGAGAGCGGAAGAAGCAGTTGAGCTTTGGGTATTAAAGCATTTGTAATAATTAGATTTTAGCTAAAACTAATTAAAGATTATTAATAGCTATGTCTAACTACTAAGTCAGTAAGTTGTTATTTATAGTCTTTTTTTTCATCACACTTAGATTTAAAATAGTAAAGTAAGTAAAAATCAAAGCGTTTCTCTTGTCAAAACCTAAATAATCTTGTACTTTTGCAAGCCGAAAAAGTAAAGCAAAATTTAAATTCCGCTTGACGGAAAACTAAAATAATATAATATGAGTCCATCTGGAAAAAAGACATTTGACGTATTAATTGAAATACCTAAAGGAAGTAGAAATAAGTATGAATACGATTTTGAATTAAACAAAATCCGTTTTGACCGCATGTTGTTTTCTTCAATGATGTATCCAGGAGATTATGGTTTTATACCAGAAACATTAGCATTAGATGGAGATCCATTAGATGTTTTAGTAATGGGGACAGAGCCAACTTTTCCTATGTGTGTTATGGAAGTTAAACCAATTGGTGTATTCCATATGGCTGATGAAAAAGGTCCAGATGAAAAAATTATATGTGTACCAGTTACAGATCCAATTTGGAATAGCTGTAATGATATCGAGGATTTAAATCCGCACAGAATTAAAGAAATTACTCACTTTTTTCAAGTTTATAAAGATTTAGAGAAAAAGAAAGTTGATGTTGGTGGATGGGGAGATGCTAAAGAAGCTTATGACATATTAAACAAATGTGTTGAGCGTTATGAAAATAGTGAGCACAAAACAAATGGAGATTTTACTATCTAAGTAATTAAACCAAAACTTTATTAAAACCCTTTCAATTATTATTGAAAGGGTTTTTTTATACATTATTAACAAGATTGGGGCTATTTTTAATATGTATTAATTTAATTTCTATTTCTAATTATATATAATTGTTATTCTCATAAAATTAATATAAATGTAAAATTATTGTTAAAAAATTGCGATGTTAATATTTTGACTTCTGTTTGATTTTGTTACTTTAGCAGTAATTAAAAACTAATCAAACAAACTAATATGGAATCAATGATGATTTATATGCCTATTGCTATGGCAATTTTAGGCTTAATTTACATGGTTATAAAACAGTCTTGGGTAATGAAACAAGATGCAGGAGATGGAAAGATGAAAGAAATTTCGGATCACATCTACGAAGGAGCATTAGCATTTCTAAATGCCGAGTATAGATTGTTGTCAATATTTGTATTTATTGTAAGTGCACTACTTGCGGTAGTTGCTTATTTTGTGCCAACTACAAGCTATTTAATTGTAATCGCCTTTATTTGTGGAGCTGTGTTTTCTGCTTTTGCAGGAAATATAGGAATGAAAATAGCAACCAAAACAAATGTAAGAACAACACAAGCAGCCAGAACAAGTTTGCCAAAAGCACTTAAAATTTCTTTTGGTGGAGGTACAGTAATGGGACTAGGTGTTGCGGGACTTGCAGTTTTAGGTCTAACTGCGTTTTTTATTATTTTTTACAAGTTTGTATTTATGCCAGATGGTTGGACAAATACGGATGATATGACTTTAGTTTTAGAAACGTTAGCAGGATTCTCTCTAGGCGCAGAATCAATTGCATTATTTGCACGTGTTGGAGGTGGTATTTATACTAAAGCTGCAGATGTAGGAGCCGATTTAGTAGGTAAAGTTGAAGCAGGTATTCCGGAAGATGATCCTCGTAATCCTGCTACAATTGCGGATAATGTAGGAGATAATGTTGGGGACGTTGCAGGTATGGGAGCCGATTTATTTGGATCGTATGTAGCAACCGTTTTAGCAGCAATGGTTTTGGGTAATTATGTAATCAAAGATATGGGTGGAGCAATTACTGATGCTTTTGGTGGTATTGGACCAATTTTATTACCTATGTCTATTGCTGGTGCAGGTATTATTATTTCTATCATCGGAACGATGTTAGTTAAAATTAAAAATAACGACGCCAAGGAGGCTCAAGTAATGGGAGCATTAAATATTGGTAACTGGACATCTATTGCATTAGTTGCAGCAGCTTGTTATGGTTTAGTTACGTGGATGTTGCCAGAAACTATGCAAATGAAATTTTTTGGAGAAGGTACTCTTGAAATATCTTCCATGCGTGTATTTTTTGCTACGTTAGTAGGATTATTTGTTGGAGCTGTTATTTCATCAGTTACTGAATATTATACAGGATTAGGTAAAAAGCCAATTTTAAATATTGTACAACAATCTAGTACAGGAGCAGGAACCAATATTATCGCAGGTTTGGCAACAGGAATGATATCTACATTTCCTTCAGTTTTATTGTTTGCTGGAGCAATTTGGGGATCATATGCTTTAGCAGGATTTTATGGAGTAGCTTTAGCAGCATCAGCAATGATGGCAACAACAGCAATGCAATTAGCAATAGACGCTTTTGGACCAATATCGGATAATGCAGGTGGTATTGCCGAAATGAGTGAACAAGAACCAATTGTAAGAGAGCGTACAGATATATTAGACTCGGTTGGTAATACAACTGCTGCAACAGGTAAGGGTTTTGCAATTGCTTCTGCAGCACTAACATCGTTAGCCTTATTTGCAGCTTACGTTACATTTACAGGAATTGACGGAATTAATATTTTTAAAGCACCAGTTTTAGCTATGTTATTTGTTGGAGGAATGGTGCCAGTAGTTTTTTCAGCATTAGCAATGAATGCTGTAGGTAA
Source organism: Olleya marilimosa CAM030 (assembly GCF_000518485.1). Taxonomy (GTDB): domain Bacteria; phylum Bacteroidota; class Bacteroidia; order Flavobacteriales; family Flavobacteriaceae; genus Olleya; species Olleya marilimosa. The sequence goes on from NZ_JADR01000008.1 coordinate 60,604, forward strand.
AGCAGCTATGGAAATGGTAGAAGAGGTGCGTAGACAGTTTAGGGATATTCCAGGAATAATGGAAGGTACTGGTAAACCAGAATACGATAAGTGTGTGGCTATTTCAACTAAAGCCTCTTTAAAAGAAATGATGTTACCAGGCTTATTAACTATTGGTTTTCCGCTGGTAATTGCTTTTGTTCCTATGATTTTTGGAATGAAGCATTTAGCAATTGCCGAAATGTTAGGAGGTTACATGGCAGGTGTAACAGTTAGTGGAGTGCTTTGGGCAATTTTTCAAAATAATGCTGGAGGTGCATGGGACAATGCTAAAAAATCGTTTGAAGCTGGAGTAGAAATTAATGGAGAGATGACCTTTAAAGGAAGTGATGCACATAAAGCAGCAGTTACTGGAGATACAGTAGGAGATCCATTTAAAGACACTTCTGGACCTTCAATGAATATTTTAATTAAGTTAACTTGTTTAATAGGTTTAGTGATTGCTCCAATTTTAGGAGGTCATGCGGACACTGGAGTGTCTAATATTGAAGAAATAAATATTGAAAAGGAGATGGTGGTTACGGATAATATTGCTGAAGCAACAATAACCTATTCGGTAATTATTGATGGTAAAGAGGTTATTAAAGAGGAAAAATTTAGAGGAAGTAAAGAGGATGTTGATGCCAAATTAAAAGACTTTGAAGCCTCTAACAATCTAGCAAATGAAGAGAATAAAAAAGTAATTAAAAAAATTAATGTCAAAAAAGGCTAGTACTTTATTAGAAATGTAAATTTTAAACCTGCTAATGACATTAGCAGGTTTTTTTTATATTATATTTGATGTGATGAGTTGGTTTAAGAAAGATCCTTTACAAATAATTTCATTTTCAAGTTATGGTACATCTAAGCGATTATACCATCGTGGTCGTGCGTTGGAAGATGAAACCATCGACTTAGAACAAAAAAGCCTATTAGCTCTGGTATTAAATACTTGGAAAAGATTTGAGTCAGATGAAATAAAAAATACTAAGATTAAAATAACCTTACCTAATAATAAAGTCTTTTATACCAAAACAGACAAAGATGGTTATTATAAAATCGATAAGGAAATAGAAAACATTGAGTCTCTAATAAATTCTGAAGGTTGGCTAAATATAGAGGTGTCTTATGACGATGCAACATTAAAGCGTACCATACAAAATCAAAATAAATTTCCTGCCGAAATACTGATACCTAATCAAAATTGTGATTTTGGGGTTATTAGTGATATTGATGACACTATATTACACACAGGTGTTGTGTCTATATTAAAGTGGCGTGTGTTGTATAATACGTTTTTTAAACATGCGCAAAACAGAACACCTTTAGAAGGTGCTGCAGAGTTTTATCATTTACTACATATAGGACCAAATGGGGACAAGACTAATCCAATTTTTTATGTTAGTCATAGTCCCTGGAACTTATATAGATATTTAGAGTTTTTTCTTAAAAAAAATAATTTTCCAAAAGGACCAATTTTACTTAGAAGTTTCAGAACTATCTTTAAGAAAAAATCATCGACCTGTAAACCTGAAAAACAACTAGAAATAGAAAATATATTAAAAACCTATCCTGCTTTTTCATTTATATTAATTGGTGATAGTGGAGAGCATGATCCAGATATTTATCTAGAAATAGTAAATACATTTCCTAATCGTATTAAAGCAGTTTATTTAAGAAGTGTAAATGATAGTAAAAAAATTAAACGCGTTAAAAGCTTACTTAATGACTATAATACTACACCAGTGTTGTTGGTAAACTCTAGTAAAGATGCTATTTTACACGCAAGAGCAAATGGTCTAATTAAATAGGTTTAAAGCTAAATTAAAAAGGTCACATATAAAATATGTGACCTTTTTAATAAATATATTTTAATTGTACAATCTTAAAAAAAAAGCAGAATTAAGTTTAAAATAAACCGTTAATCTCTGCGTCTATTTTATTAATAATTGTACCTAAATCTTCTGGGTTTGCAACAAAATCCATATTGTCAACATCAATAACTAATAAGTTACCTTTATTGTATCCATGGATCCAAGCTTCATAACGTTCGTTAAGTCTGCTTAGGTAATCAATACTAATAGAGTTTTCATAATCACGTCCACGCTTGTGTATTTGAGAGACTAAATTTGGTATAGAGCTGCGTAAGTAAATTAATAAATCTGGACCTTCAACAAAACCTTCCATTAATTCAAATAAAGATTTATAGTTTTCAAAGTCGCGATTGGTCATTAAGCCCATTGCATGTAAATTGGGTGCAAAGATGTGTGCATCCTCATATATGGTTCTGTCTTGAATAATGTCTCTTCCGCTTTCGCGAATTTGTGATACTTGTCTAAAACGACTATTTAAAAAGTAAACCTGTAGGTTAAAACTCCAGCGTTCCATTTGATTGTAAAAATCGTCAAGATAAGGGTTGTCTACAACGTCTTCTAATTGAGCCTCCCAGTTAAAATGTTTGGCTAATAATTTAGTAAGCGTCGTTTTTCCTGCGCCTATATTTCCTGCTATGGCAACGTGCATAGTTAGTCTGTTTTAAGTTGGTATTGATAAAGTAATTTGCGAGTGTAAATATAAAGGATTTGGTTGGTTACAAAAAACTGACTTATTAACATATTTGGTATGTTGATAGCACTTATAGTTTTTGTTTTATTATTGTAAAATAACAAATCATTTGCTTTTTGAAGTATTAAATTCTCATTGTAGGCCTTAATATTTGTATAACCTTCATTTTTAAACTTATATACTAAGCTTCCAAAATAATTATAACAATACAAATTGTTTTCTGTAAGTAACCAGCAATAGTTATAATTGCTTGTTAAGTCTAAAACTTTGGAACTAACAGGAATTGTTTTATAACGTGATGTTTTATTTTGATAGTCGTATAGCTCTAAGTACTGAAAATCTTGATTAAATAACCAAATGGTATTATCAAAACCAGTGGTTATATGAGAAATGTTTTTATAAGGTTGTTGTTGATTAAAATCCAATTTAGATACTTCAGCTAACCTATTATCCAATATAACAACGGTATTAAGGTCGCTATATAGTACATTAATTTTTAGTGGATTAAAAGTATGTACAGACGTGATTTTGCCTAATTGGATATTACTATAATTAATAGTTTGCTTATCAGATTTTTTAAAAAGCACATTGTCTTTTATGTAGTACAGGTTTTCAAAATTATTTTTTGAAATAAATACGTCGACATTTAGACTATCCTTACCTGTAAGATCTACCAAAATTTTGTTTTGTGCAGACAACGATACTGTCGTTAAAAAAAATAAAATTATTAGTGGTTTCATTGGGTAACAATGTACAAAAACTAAACCAAACTTGTAACAAATTGTTGGTCTAGTAGACTAATATAAATATTACAAACTTTTAACAGTTATGGATTAAACCCTAAACAATATTAATAGTCTAATTTAAAAATATTCAAACAACAAAATTTAAATAAAATGAAATTAAAATCAACTTTTAAAAACTTAGCAACACTGTTAGTTTTGATTATCACGTCAAGTGTTTTTGCACAAGATGGCTTTCAAGGTCAAGCCACATACATGTCTAAAACAACGATGGATATGGATAACTTTGGTGGTCGTGAGTTAAGTCCAGAGCGAAAAAAAATGATAATGGAGCGTATGAAAACGATGCTTGAAAAAACATTTATTTTGGATTTTAATAAAACAGAATCTACTTACAAAGAAGACGAAGCTTTAGAAGCACCTGGTGGAGGAAGAGGTTTCATGATGGGTGGAATGGCTGCAGGAACGATATATAAAAACGTAAAAGAAAACTTGTTGTTGCAAGATCAGGAGTTTTTTGGTAAACAATTTTTAATTAAAGATAGTTTAGTAAAATTAGATTGGAAAATGAGTGGCGAGTCTAAGCAAATAGGTAAATACACTGCTTTTAAAGCAACTGCTACCAAAAAAGTAGACGCTGCAGATTGGACCAATATGAGAAGAAGAGGTAATGATAAGGATAAAAAAGAGGACGACAAAAAAGAAGTTGCTGAAGTAAAAAAGGATAGCACAAAAACTGATGCACCAAAAGATCCTTTTGAAGATATTGAAATTCCGGAAGAGATTGAAGTTACTGCTTGGTATACTATGGATATACCTGTAAATAGTGGTCCTGGTGAGTATTGGGGACTTCCTGGTTTAATATTAGAAGTTAATGCTGGTAGAACAACTATTTTATGTTCTAAAATTGTTATGAATCCTTCTGATAAAAATGAAATAAAAAAACCTTCTAAAGGAAAAGAAGTATCAATGGAAGAGTACCAAGATACTGTTAAGAAAAAAATGGAGGAAATGCGTGAGATGTTTAGATCGCGTGGTGGAAGAGGTAGAAATTAATTTTTTTCAATAAAAACCAATCAAAAAAACAAATGAAACACATATTTTCAGTACTACTGTTTTTAGTAGTAAGCACAACCTTTGCACAAGTTAAGTTTGAAGGTGTCGTTAAAGATAGTACAGGTTACGGACTAGAATTAGCAAATGTTGTTGCAATAAATCAAGCTACAAAAACATTAGAAGCTTATTCAATTACTAACGATAAAGGACGTTACAAATTAAATTTAGATGTCAATTCATCATATAGCATACAAGTTAGTTATATTGGAATGAAACAAATTTCTGAAACCATTCAAACCAAAGAAACTGATATTTCTAAAGATTATGTAATGGCTATGGATAATAGTTTAGATGAAATTGAAATCACCTATGAAATGCCTGTTACCATTAGTGGTGACACAATAACCTATAATGCAGATTCTTTTAAAAACGGAACAGAACGTAAACTTGGTGATGTGCTAGAGAAGATGCCAGGTGTTGAGGTAAATGATGATGGAGAAGTAGAGATTGAAGGGAAAAAGGTTGGTAAAGTCATGATTGATGGTAAAGAGTTTTTTGATGGCGACACTAAATTAGCAACAAAAAACATTCCAGCAAATGCTATTGATAAAGTACAAGTTTTAAAGAATTATTCTGAAGTTGGACAATTAAGTGGTGTGACTAATAATCAAGATAATATCGCTATTAATATTAAATTAAAAGAAGGTAAGAAAAACTTTTGGTTTGGTACAATAACAGCTGGAGCAGGAGACTCTAGTAGTGGAGAGTTGTATTTAGCGCAACCTAAATTATTTTACTACAGTCCTAAAAAAAGTATCAACTTTATTGGTGATTTAAACAACATTGGAGAGTTAGCATTGTCTAGACGAGATATATTTAATTTTTCAGGTGGATTCCAACAACCTAGTCAACAAAGTGGTACCAATATCAGCTTAGGAAGCAATGATTTAGGTTTTAGACAGCTTCAAAATAATCAAGCTAAAAGTTTAAATACCAAATTTGGTGCAGCTAACTTTAGTTACTCTCCAACAAGTGTTTTGGATGTTAGTGGTTTTGCAATTTTTGCTAGTAGCAGGATTGAATTACAAGAAGATAGTCAAGTGTTATATACAGACCAAACTTTAGGTATTCCAGATGAGACAACATCAAGTAATACACAACAAAAAAGTGACCTTGGATTAGTTAAATTTAGTGCAAAGTATAAGCCTAATGCTAATAATCAATTAGACTATGATATACTTGGACGTACTTCTAAAGATCAACAATTAAATGGAACTTTTTCTAATGTAGTAGGACCAATTGATCAGTTTGAAGAAACTAATCCGTATAAAATAAATCAAAACCTGAATTATTATTATACCATGGATGAAGATAATATTTTCGCGTTATCTATTCAGCATTTATTACAAGATGAAGATCCGTTTTATAACGCATTATTACAAAATGATCCAACAAGTTCTGCAGATCCATTTGATAATACAGCAGTAGGTCTTGGATTAGATGGTACACAGGTTACCTATGATGTAAATCAACAAAAACGAGTTAAGACAAACCAATTAGATGCTAAAGTTGACTATTGGAATATTTTAAATAAAAAGAGTGATATAAACTTTACTGTTGGGACTATTTATAGTAATCAACAATTTGATTCTAATGTGTTTCAAACTTTGGATGATGGAAGCGAGGTTGATACCAACACGTCAATACCAGGAGTGTCTGATGTAAATGATATTAAATATACGTTTAGTGATATTTATCTTGGAGCGCATTACCGATTTAAAACTGGTAAATTTACAATTAGTCCAGGTTTATCTGCACATGCTTATAGTGCAGTTAATGACCAGTTTAATACGACAACAACGGATAACTTTTTTAGAGTACTTCCTGATTTAAATGTACGCGTGCAATTAAAAGGGACTGAAAATTTAAACCTATCATACAAAATGCAAACGCAGTTTACAGATGTAAACCAATTTGCTCAAGGTTTAGTTTTAAATAATTATAACTCGCAATTTATTGGTAATCCAGAATTAGAAAGTGCATTGTCACATAACATTAACTTAAGCTACTTTAGCTTTAATATGTTTAATTACACTAATGTATTTGCCTTTATCAATTACTCTAAAAACATTGATAATATTAGAAACGTATCAGAGTTTCAACCTGGATCAGTTATTAGAACAAGTACACCTTATAACTCTGGTTTAGAAGATGAGAGTTTAAGTGCTAGTGGTCGTTTTCAAAGACGTTTTGGTAAACTACAAGCAAGCGTTAGGGGAACATTTAATTACTCTAAGTTTAATCAATTTATTAATACTCAGGTTTCTGAAAATCAAAACTACAGTCAAAACTATACTACAGAGTTAAGATCAAATTTTAGAGATGCACCTAACTTTGAGTTGCGTTATACTTACGGAATTAATGATAACGATCAAGGTACAAGAAGAACAAAAATTTATACAAATGCACCAGCTGTTGAGTTTGATGCGTTGATATTTAAAAAGTTTACATTTAAAACAGATTATACTTATAGTCGTCAAACTATTGATGGTAATAGTAATAGTTTTGGATTATGGAATGCTAATTTAGCCTACCGTAAAACAAGTGATAGTAAATGGGAGTATGAGTTAAAGGCTACTAACTTATTGGATACAGATTCTAGAATACAAAATAGTAATGGAGCTTTTTCAGTAAGTACTAGTGAGTACTTTATACAACCAAGATTTTTAACTGCTAGATTTATATATAATCTATAAGTCACATAATTAGTCTTAGGTAAAAGCCCTTTAAACAATAGTTTAAAGGGCTTTTTTATATAGAGTAGTCTTAATATTGTTGTATGCTTGGTTGAGTGTTTAAGATTAGGTAAGTGTAACTTTTAATGGTATTACCATTGGTTAATACGGTTAGAGTCTAGTTTAATAAAAATAAATACAAGAATCGTAAAACCCCAAAGTCCAGAACCACCATAACTAAAAAAGGGTAGAGGTATACCAATAGTAGGTATTAATCCCATCACCATGCCAATATTAATTAAAAAGTGTAAAAATAAGATGGCACCTACAGCATAGCCATACATTCTACTAAATTGATTTTTTTGTCTTTCGGCTAAAACTAAAATTCTTATTATTAAAAGTAAGAAAACTACAACTGTTAGGAAACTTCCAATAAAACCCCATTCTTCACCAACAGTACTAAAAATATAATCTGTATGCTGTTCTGGTACAAAATTTCCTGTTGTACGCGTTCCTTCTAAAAATCCTTTTCCTTTAAATCCACCACTACTAATTGCTTTTTCAGACTCGTTAAGGTTATAAGCAACGGTCTTTTTCATTCGTTCTAATTTATCTGGATCTTTTTCTAAACTTAGCCAAACAGTAATACGATCCTTTTGATGATCTGGCAATACGTTTTCATAAAAAAAGCGAACCGTAAACGCTAGAGAAGTACATAGCAGTATTACAATTAATGGTTGTATTATTGATGGTTTCTTTTTTCTTGTAAAGTAGTAGGTAAGCACCACAATGGCTGTTATAAGTAACGTGCTAACAACGCCAAATTTTAAAGCAAAAATGGAAAGTAATATTAATAAAATTCCAATTATTAAGTAAATGTGTGGTAATCCTTCTCTGTATAATACAAAGAAAAATGCACCATATACAATTGCGCTTCCAGCGTCTGGTTGTAATAAAACTAATAAAGCAGGAACAACAATTATAGCAAACGTTTTAAGTTGGTCACTAAAACGCCTAATATCTGTATTTAAGTCGCTTACATATTTAGCAACAGCTAATGCTGTAGCAACCTTTGCAAATTCTCCTGGTTGAAAGGTGAACGATCCAATTGGATACCAAGAAGTTGCTCCATTTATATTTTTACCAAATACAAAAAGACCAGCTAAGGATATTAATGCAATAAAATAAATAATACTTGAAAATCGCTCGTAAAACTTAGACTCGATGGATAAGACCAAAATAATTAAAACAATGGATAATCCAATAAAGACTAATTGCTTACTATAAAAATGAGAGAAGTTTGTAAACTCTAATGCTTCTCCTGAGTGTGATGCAGAAATTATATTTACCCAACCAAATATGACTAGAATAAAAAACAGGAAGATTGTTAGCCAATCAAATTTATAATATCTATCAGTTTGCCTCATGCTTTGCTTTAGCTGTCTTTATTATTGTGTGTCTGTATCTTTTAAAGTTGGCGCAGGAACAATTTGTAATTGCGTTTCTCTGTTAATTTTAAAAGGTTCTCCAGAGTGTGGTTTGGCATATTCATTTTCTAAACTATGCGTTAAAATCCAGGTTTCTAGATCTGTACGAGAGATGGTTCCTTTTAAATATTTTTCAATCATTAAGCTTGCCATTTTACCTGCAAATCGGCTTCCCCAATACCCATTTTCAACAAATACTGCTATAGCTATTTTAGGGTTGTCTTTAGGTGCAAAAGCAACAAAAATGGAGTGGTCAGTAAGCTGTGTTTTTACACCATTAACTTTTGCGTAATTTTCTGCAGTTCCTGTTTTACCACAAATTTCAATACCCTCAACTTGCAGGTTTGATGCAGTACCTTTATTATATACATCAAACATCCCTTGTATTACTGGTTCAAAATGTTTTCTATCAATTGTTGTATATCTTGGAGTGGTATATTTTTCGTCAATAGATTCACCTTCAATTTCTTTAATTATATGAGGTGTAATAAAATAACCACGATTAGCTATAGCTGCTACCATATTGGCTAATTGTATTGGTGTTGCTTCAACTTCACCTTGCCCAATCGCGTTGGAGGTCATAAAGGTGGAGCTCCATCTATTTTTACCATACCACTTATCGTAAAACTTACTATCAGGAATTCGTCCTTTTCTACCAACTACTAAATCGTATCCAAGATAATCACCTAAACCAAAACTTTTAGCATGATTACTCCAAGCATCCATTCCTGTGGAAGCGTTTGGATATTTTTCAACAATACGTCTGTATACATTTACAAAATAAGCGTTACAAGATTCGTAAATCCCCAAATTCATATCAACAGGACTTCTATGACTGTGACATCCATGAAGTTTTCTTCCATTATAATAATAACCCATTCTGCAGCTAAATTGTTCTGTTGGGTTAACAACACCTTCTTGTAGTCCAATAAGAGCGTTAATAACTTTAAAAGGAGAACCTGGTGCGTATTGTGCTTGTAAACTTCTGTCAAATGTTGGATTAGCTATGGAGTCGTTATATAGTTTGGTAAAGTTTTTAGAACGATCTCTACCTACCAAAATATTAGGGTCGTAACTGGGTCCAGAAACTAAAGCTAAGATTTCGCCTGTTTTAGGATCTAAAGCAATAATGCCTCCTCGTTTATTGGTCATTAATAACTCGCCATAGGCTTGTAAAGTAGCATCAATGGTTATTTTTATGTCCTTACCTGCTTCTGGTAATGTGTCATGGATACCGTCTTGATAAGGACCTAGGTTTCTGTTAAATCTATCTTTCTGTATAAATTTAATGCCTTTCTGACCACGTAATGTCGTTTCATAAGACGCTTCAACCCCTTGTTTACCAATTAAGTCTCCGGATTGATAATAGCTGTCGTTTTGTATGTTTCTATTGTTAACCTCTCCAATATCTCCTAATACATTGGCTCCTATAGCAGTTTCGTATTTTCTTAGGTTACGTTTTTGAATATAAAACCCTTCATATTTACGCATTTTTTCCTGTAATACTGCATAGTCTTCTTTGGATAAATGCGACACAAATACGTATGGTAGTCTTGGTGAGTACCTGTAGGCTTTATTATATTTTTCAATAAAAGTTTGTTTGTCTATTTTTAACAGATTGCAAAACTCAATCGTATCCAAAGGTTTAACTTCTCTAGGGATAACCATGACATCGTAAGAGGGTTGGTTGGATACTAGTAGTTTGCCATTTCTGTCATATACAAAACCACGTTTAGGATAATCAAAGACTTTTCTAATAGCATTGTCTTCGTATAGATTTGTTGAGGTTGCATTGTATACTTGCAGGTATAGCAATCGTCCAGTAAAAACAATTCCAACAATTATTACCGATAAAAGAAGAAATAATTTTCTCATTTAGATTTTGTGCTAAATATAGATGTTATTAATATACATAGCGTGATGGTGAATATACTAGAGAATAACGTGTTTTGTAATACTAAAATTATTTTTGAAATGTTAAAAATTTCGAATAGAAAATAAGTAAAGTGATGTATAAATGTTAGTATTGTAATGTACGTTAATCTTTGTCCAAAATCTATATTATTAAACTTTAGTGCTTGATGCTCATAAACTGCTCCAAAACTAAATTTTAAAACTGCTGGTCTAATAAAAGCGACCACTAAAGCAGCAGTTGCATTAATACCACCAGAGTCCATAAAAATATCAATGATTAGTCCCATTAAAAAACTAATAAATAAAAACAAAATACGATTGTTTTTAACAGGATATAAGATTATAAAAAGGATATAGATATAAGGGTTTATATAGCCTAAAAAATTTATGTTGCTAAATAAAAGCACTTGCAGTAATATAAGAACAACAAATCTTACAGTATGTATAGATAGTAGGTTATTCATTAGATTGAAGCAAATTATTAATTAGTGTTTTATCCTTATTTTCTATAATACTTACATGCTCAAGATTAGTCATATCATTAAACAAAAGGACTTCCACTTCATAATAGTTTTTTGTAGCGTCCAATTTAAAACCTTCTACTTGACCAACTAAAATACCTTTAGGAAAAATAGAAGAACGTCCAGAAGTTATTATAGTATCTCCTTTGGTTAGTTTTGCATTTTTTTGAATGTCTGATAATTGAATGTATCTTGGTGATTTACCATTCCAACTTAGTGTACCAAACTGGTTTGTTTTTTTTAACTGACCACTAATTTTATTTGTCGTGTTTAATATTGAAACTACTGTTGCGTATTTACTATTAGTATTTCCAATAATACCAATAATTCCCTTAGATGAAATAACACCTAAATCCTGCTTTATACTATCTCTGCTACCTTTATTAATTGTAAGATAATTGTTTTGAAGCGAATAACTGTTTTTTATAATCTTAGCAGTAGTAAACTTATACTTAGTGGTATAGGAAGTCGAGTCTATAAAGGTCTCAGACTTTTCCATTTGATTATTTAATATGGATCGTAAACGCGTGTTTTCCTCATGCAGCTTGTCATTTTCTTCTTTTAAATGAAAATAACTACTAACCGAGTTTCCTAAATTATAAACACCACCAGTAACATTATTAGCCGAGTTTATAAACTTGCTTTTATGATAAGAATGCGATTGTATTGTCAGTCCTACTGAAACGCAAAGCAACAACAAGAAAAACAAAAACGATTTGTTTCTAAGTATAAAATTTACAATTTGTTGCATTTGGTTTTTGTTACTACTTTATCAATACACTTTTGTATTTCGGAATATTTTTAAGTGTGATTCCTGTACCTCTAACAACAGCTCGTAATGGGTCTTCAGCAATATAAACAGGTAAATCTGTTTTTTGAGACAGACGCTTATCTAAACCACGTAACATAGATCCTCCACCAGCAAGATAAATACCAGTATTGTAAATATCAGCAGCTAACTCTGGAGGTGTTTGAGATAAAGTTTCCATAACAGCATCCTCAATACGTAATATAGATTTGTCTAAAGCTTTAGCAATCTCTCTATAGCTAATTTGTACTTGCTTAGGTTTTCCAGTTAATAAATCACGTCCTTGTACGCTCATATCTTCTGGCGGAAGATCTAAATCCTCAGTAGCAGCACCAATTTGTATTTTAATTTTTTCAGCAGTACGTTCTCCAACATATAAATTATGTTGTGTGCGCATGTAATAAATAATATCGTTAGTAAACACATCACCTGCAATTTTTACAGACTTATCGCATACAATTCCACCTAAAGCAATAACAGCAATCTCTGTAGTACCACCACCTATATCCACAATCATGTTTCCTTTAGGTTGCATAATATCTACACCAATACCAATCGCAGCAGCCATAGGCTCATGTATTAAGTATACTTCTTTACCATTTACACGTTCTGCACTTTCCTTTACAGCACGCATTTCTACCTCAGTAATTCCAGACGGAATACAAATAACCATACGTAAAGCAGGCGTAAATAATTTCTTTTTTAACGCAGGAATATTTTTAATAAACAGACTTATCATTTGCTCAGACGCATCAAAATCTGCAATTACACCATCTTTTAAAGGCCTAATAGTTTTAATGTTTTCATGCGTTTTACCTTGCATCATGTTGGCTTCTTGTCCAACAGCAATGATTTTTCCGCTAATACGGTCACGTGCTACTATGGAAGGAGCATCGACAACGACTTTGTCGTTATGAATAATTAAAGTGTTGGCAGTACCTAAATCTATAGCGATTTCTTCTGTCAGGAAATCAAAAAATCCCATGTGTTATATGTAATTATAAGGCGTTATTAAAAAGATGCAGTAAAAGTAATAAAAGTATGGTAATATAAGGATTTAATACCTTACAAATTTTATTAATCGTCACACAATTAGAAGATACGTTTAAAAACAAGTTTTGGACGTTTTACGCTTTCGCGGAAATTTAGCCAAATGGTATAAAAAAAAGCTTCAGTCTTTAAACTGAAGCTTTTAGTTATTTAAAATTCTTTCGTTTAAAAATAAAACTGATTAGTGTTTAAAATGACGCGTACCAGTCATAACCATTGCAATATTATTATCGTTACAATAATCAATACTTAATTGATCCTTAATGGATCCTCCAGGTTGGATTACACTAGTGATTCCTGCGTTACCAGCTATTTCAACACAGTCAGGAAACGGAAAAAACGCATCACTAGCCATCACGCTATCTTTTAAATCAAAGTTAAAAGACACAGCCTTATGTATGGCTTGATTTAAAGCATCAACACGACTAGTTTGACCAGTTCCGCTTGCACATAATTGTCTGTTTTTTACTAAAACAATAGTATTTGATTTAGTGTGCTTACATATTTTTGAGGCAAAAATTAAATCAGCAATAGCATCGTTAGATGGTTTACTATTTGTTACATAAGTTAAATCTTCAATTTGGTCTGTTTTATTATTTTTATCTTGTACTAAAACTCCGTTTAAACAAGTTCTAACCGTTGTTGGAGCAAAATCAGTGTCTTTTAAAACTAGTAAGATTCTGTTTTTCTTTCCTTTTAGGATTGCTTCAGCTTCAGTTGTAAAACCTGGTGCTATAACGACTTCACAAAATAATTTATGAATTTCTGTAGCACACGCTTCATCAATTTGGGTATTACTAATTAAAACACCTCCAAAAGCAGAGACAGGATCACCAGCTAAGGCATCTACATAAGCTTGTAATACAGTATCACGTTGCGCAAATCCGCAAGCATTGTTGTGTTTTAAAACAGCAAAAGTTGGTTTTTCACCTTTAAATTCTTGAATTAAATTTACTGCAGCATCAACATCTAAAAGGTTATTGTAACTTAGTTCTTTACCATGTAGTTGTGTAAAAAGTGCATCAAAGTCTCCGTAGAAAAAACCTTTTTGGTGTGGGTTTTCTCCGTAACGTAATACTTTACCATTAGTCTCGCTAATTTTTAAAGCAGGAATAGTTTGGTCTGCATTAAAGTAGTTAAAGATAGCAGAGTCGTAATGCGATGACACATTAAAAGCTTTTGCAGCAAATGCTTTTCTGTCAGTTTCAGATAAATTTCCTTTTTTATCAGTAATTAATTCTAAAAATTCAGCATAATCATCAACAGAAGACACGCAAATGACGTCTGCATAGTTTTTTGCAGCAGCACGAATTAAAGAAATTCCTCCAATATCAATTTTTTCGATAATGTCTTGGTTAGAAGCTCTAGAAGCTACTGTTTTTTCAAAAGGATATAAATCTACAATTACGACATCTATTTGTGGTATGTCAAAGTCTTTCATTTCTTTAACATCACCATCGTGGTTTTGTCTATTTAAAATTCCTCCAAATACTTTTGGGTGTAACGTTTTTACACGACCACCTAAAATAGAAGGGTAAGAGGTCACATCCTCTACAGGAACGACATCAATACCAAGATTTTTAATAAAAGTTTCGGTTCCACCAGTAGAGTAAATGGTTACACCTTGTTTATTTAGCTCTTTTACGATAGGTTCTAGTCCATCTTTGCTAAATACTGAGATTAATGCAGATTTAATTGTTTTGTTGCTCATTATAGTTGTGTTAATAAGCAAGCAAATTTAAGCAAAAGGAAATTGTTTTAGTTGAAAAACTTTAGTGGTTTTTCAACTAAAACAAGTAGTTATTAACATCTAAAGTATTTCTGAAACTTTACTACAAACAAACTCTAAAAAGCGCTCATCAGCTTCTGTAAAGGGATCAGGAGTGTTAGAGTCGATGTCTATCTGTCCTATGTTTTCTCCATTTACAAAAATAGGAATGACAATTTCAGCCTTAACAGTTATGCTACATGCAATATAATTATCTTGTGCAGCAACATCAGGGACTACAAAATTTTGATTGCTTACTGCTACCTGACCACAAATCCCTTTTCCAAAAGGGATAATGGTATGATCCGTTGGAGCCCCAACGTATGGTCCAAGTTTAAGTTCGTTTTTATCTCCATTTTTAAAGTAAAAACCAACCCAATTATAATAGGATATGTTATCATCTAGTAGCTGACAAATTTGTAATAATTTTTCGTCTCTAGTAGATGTTGTATTAGAAACGATAGTTTCAATTTGAGGTTTTAAAGTTTCGAAAGCCATTTGTTTGAAAATTTTGGTAAAAGTATTTAAAAAGACGTAATTTTAACCATTATAAAAACTTAAAATTTATTCTTTTTTATTGAAAGATTTATTTATAAAATATAGACTAGTAATTAAATTTATACTTACATTTTTGTTAGTATACGGGTTTTTATCATTTGCTTATAACTATTATTTAGACGCTTCTAAGGGTGGTTATTATTATCCAGATTACATTACTAATTTGGTCGCTAATCAATCCAAAAACTTACTGGAAAATATTGGATATGCTACACAAGTCATTCCGCATCCTGATGAGCCTTCTATGAAATTAATATTAGAAGGAAAGTATTTGGCTAGAGTTATAGAGGGTTGTAATGGAATGAGTGTTATTGTATTATTTGTTTCGTTTATAATAGCCTTTTCGGGAAAACTTAAAACAACAATACTATATCTTTTGTCAGGTAGTGTCTTATTATATGTTGTAAATCTACTACGAATCGTTATTTTATCTGTTGGCTTGTATCATTATCCTTGGCGTAAAGAAGAGTTGCATACAGTGATTTTTCCGGCTATAATTTACGGAATGGTATTTTTGCTTTGGATGTTTTGGGTTAATCGATTTTCCAATATTAATAAGTAGATGACAAAATTTTATAAATATCTTTTAGTTGCTTTTTTGTTTATACTATTAGCTCTAATCAGGTGGTTTGAAAACGAGTTGTTTTATGATCCCTATTTATTGTTTTTTCATAACGATTATTTATATATGGATTCGCCACGACAAGAAGTTTTTAAGTTGGTGATCAATACATCTTTTAGATACTTATTAAATACAATACTATCGTTAGTAATTTTATATGTCTTTTTTAAAGAAAAAAGTTTAATTAAATTTTCTAGTGTTATTTATTTGGTTTCTTATATTTTGTTGATTGTGTGTTATTTATATTTTGTTTTAGATCCAAAACAAGAAAACTATTATATCTTTTTTAACCTTCGTCGTTTTTTAATTCAGCCTATCATTCTGCTACTGCTATTTCCTGCATTTTATTATAATAAACTACGTCAATAATTTAATGCTGTAACATTCTAATGTGTTTAAAGTCAAAGCTTTTTGTCGTTAAAATAATCATTTTCTTACACTTAGTCGGTTATAGTTGTTTTTTAGCGATTAAATGATTTCAGTCTATTGTTGTAAACCTACTTTTGCTTTAGTATCATTTACTTTGCCCGAGTGATGATATATCCCTCAAATTAAAAATCTTAACCTATGAAGAAAACTACTTTGTTTTTCAGTGCGCTTATTTGCGTGATGTTATTTTTCTCTTTTACAGCTCAAGCTCAAGAATCAGATTTTGATAGTGATGGTATTGTTGATCGATTAGATGTCGATGACGATAACGATGGGATTAGAGATACTGTAGAGTGTCCTACTATTCCTGGAGCTGCTAATGCAAAAGGAGATAAAATTTCTTGGGAATTAAACCAATTTAAAGTGTTTACAATTGGAGCTAACACAAATGGTTTAGGTTACCAAGAGTCTGGTTTTCAAAAAGAAGTATATGATAGAGGTCAACCTCTAACAGTTTTAAATGGAGCTTCGGATTATTCTTTTACGCAAACTACTCCAGGTACAGCTACAACTACATTAGGGACATTTGCTAATGGTACGTTAGATTTTGAACATAATTATATTTATAGAGCTGTACCAATACATCAATTTAGAACAACTACTGCTGGTGGTTTTACTTCAGGTAGTGGGCCTTCTAATGGTTTATATGTCTATCCAGAGGTAGGTTCTCAAACAGGTGATTATTATACAGTAAACATTAATTTCACAGAGCCTGTAGCATCTTTTAGTTTTGATTTTGTAGATGCCTATGATACCAATGCTAATACTGAGATTATGAACTATGAAGTATATGCAGACGGAAACTTAATCGCATATTTTAGTAATGCTTATATTGGAAATGATGTTACGGGAAATATTAGTTTATATGATGCTAATGGTACTTTTAGAGGATCTGTCTTAGCTGGACAAAATATTGAAAACACTATAGGTTTTGTTACTAGTGATCCTGTTAGTCATGTTGCTATTAGACACATTGTGGTTTCTGGTGGATTAGGAGCGAGCACACATGATCCTCATGGATTAGATAGTTTAGCTTACAGTTTTTTATGTCAGCCTCAATTTGATATTGATGTTGATAATGATGGTATTCCTGACAATGTTGAAGCACAGACAACAGCTGGATATATTGCTCCAAGTGGAGTTGTAAATACAAGTGGAGCAAATAGTGGTATGTATAATAATTACGGTTCTGGATTTACACCTGTAAATACAGATGGGACAGATCTACCAGATTATTTAGATACAGATACGGATAATGATGGTATATTGGATATTGATGAAAATGGTCAAGCTAGCACAGTATCAAATTTAGACACAGATAAAGATGGTTTAGATAATAATTTTGATTTTGTAACTGTAGGATATGACTCTAATGACGAAGTGACTACAGGAGATATTACAAACCTAGTGTCTTCTTTTGGTGATTTTGATAATGATGCTGCAACGGGAGGTGATTTGGATTATAGAGATAATAATACAGCTATTATAGGATCTAATACCATAGATTTTGATGGTGTTGACGATTATTTAGATGCGCCAAATTTTATTAGCAATTGGACGGAAGCTACAATGATGGCTTGGGTTAAAATAGAAGGTAATAATACTACATTGCCTAATCTATTTAGCATCGCAGGACAAGAAAATATGCGTTTATACATTAGTACTGGTAGAGTGCCAGGATTTCTTGTCTATACTCAAGATCAAGTTACTTTAACAGATAATTATCCTAATACAAGTTTTACAGCATTACCAGATCCTTCACTTAATTTAAAAATTGAAAGTGATTTATGGTACCATATTGCGGGTGTTTTTGATGCATCAACAAATTCTATTAAACTATATGTAAATGGAGAATTAGTAGGTACAGAAACAGATCCATTATTAAATTCAGAATTACTAACTAAAAATTTTAATGGAACGTCTCATATTTATTCAAGTAGACCTTTTACTGTTGGAAGATACCCAACCAATACTAGTCCAGCAGGTTTTGGACATTTAGATGGTAATATAGATGAGGTTAGAGTCTTTAAAAAAGCGTTAACTGAAGATCAATTACAGAGTATGGTTTATCAAGAAATTGAAAATAATTCTGGAACAATACAAGGTGCTACAATTGAAAAAAATATTATTGATTTTACAACGTCAGCACCAATACAATGGTCTACATTAGAAGCATACTATCCAATGACAAGTATTGTTAATGGTTTGGCTTATGACGAATCTAATGCATCGCGTCATTTAAAATTAAATAATATTACAACAGTACAAGAACAAACTGCGCCTATGCCTTATCAAACGACTAGTAATGGAGCTTGGACAGATGAAAGCACTTGGTTACATGGTGATGTTTGGGATATCGAAAATTTGCCAAACAAAGATTGGTCAATAGTACATATTAAAAACCGAGTGACTACAAATGCGTCACACACACAATTAGGTTTGATTATAGACAATAATAAAAGGCTTGTCGTTAATGGAAATAATGAGATTAAAAATACTTGGTATTTAGAGTTAAATGGAACTTTAGATTTAAAAAATGAGTCTCAGTTAGTACAAACTAGATTAAGTGAATTAAAAGTGACAAGCTCTGGTAAAATTTTAAGACGTCAACAAGGGACTAATAATGTTTACAGATATAACTATTGGAGTTCTCCTGTAGGTGCACAAAGCACAGTGGCTAATAATACAGACTTCTCTTTAAATATGTTAAGTGATGCTAATGGAGCAATACAGTTTACAACAGGCTATACACCTCCAGTTACTACTCCAGCAACATTAAGTACGTATTGGTTATATACTTATAAAAATGGATTTAACTACTATCAATGGTCTCCATTGGATGAAAATTCTGCTATAGAACCAGGAGTTGGTTATTCGCAAAAAGGAACAGGAGTTGGTACTACTGATTTTGAATATACTTTTGAAGGAAAACCAAATAATGGCGACATTTTTATTAGTGTAAATGATGCTGGCGGACCAGGATCTGTTGGAGGAACTTCTAAAACACAGTATTTATTAGGTAATCCTTATCCATCTGCTATTGATGTTAATGCTTTTATAGCTGATAATGCAGGTTTAATAAATGGCGCAGTATACCTTTGGGAACAATGGGCTGGTAATAGTCATATTTTAAATCAGTATGAAGGTGGTTATGCGACTTTAAATTTTGTAGGAGGAACCAAAGCGTATCAGTTTGTAGGTTTAAATGGTGATAATACTGGTGTGCAAGGTGGAACTAAAACACCAAAACGTTACATTCCAGTTGCTCAAGGTTTCATGACTGAAATTGTAGGAAGTGGAAATGTAGAGTTTAATAACGATCAACGTGTATTTAAAACAGAGGTTTCAGGTGATTCTCAGTTTTTAAGATCAACTGCAGCAACAACTCCAGATGCTAATGATTCAGAATTGCAAGTTATGAGATTAGAATTTGAAACTTCTAGTCATTTAACAAGAGAGTTATTATTAGCTTTTGGTAATAATACAGGAGATGATGTTTTTGATTACGGTTATGATGCTAAAGCGAATGAGTTTTTTGCAAACGATTTATTATCAACATTAAATAATGAGAAATATACTATTCAGGCCTATTCTACAATTCAATCTGATAAAGAAGTTGCATTAGTTTTAAACAGTGATGCAACAGTAACTTATACTATTAGAATGACTGAAATAGAAAACATTGATGATGCTCAAGAAATCTATTTATATGATAGTTTGGAAGGTGTTTATCACGATTTAAGAACAGGAGATTATAACTTTAGTGCGACAGCTGGAGAAGATGCTACACGTTTTAAAATAGTATTTAATTCAGGAGAATCTTTATCAAACGAAGAATTTGAGGCAGCTAACGATATTTCTATTTTTGTTAATAATAATTTAAGCCAGTTACATATTAAAGGTTTGAGTCAAGATATTAAAGGTTTAAACTTAATTAATATGTTAGGTCAAAATGTATTGAGAATGACTAACGTTAGTGCAAATCAAGTAAGTTCAGGAGTTAAGCTTAATAATTTAAGTACTGGAGTTTATATAGTAGATGTTACTTTAAAAGATGGAAGAACATTATCTAAAAAAGTTACGATTAACTAAGTTAGATTTAAGGATATAAAAAAGCCTCAACATTTGTTGAGGCTTTTTTTTGTATAAAAATAATAAGTTTAGAATGTATTACATCATTCCTGGCATACCTCCACCCATTGGCATTCCACCTCCTGCGCTTTCTTCTTTAATATCAATTAAAGCACACTCGGTAGTTAAGATCATTCCAGCAACAGAAGCTGCATTTTCTAAAGCAATTCTTGTTACTTTTTTAGGGTCAATAATACCTGCTTTTAGCATGTCTACGTAAGTTTCTGTCTTAGCATCGTATCCAAAGTCTTTTTTACCTTCCATAACCTTAGCAACCACAACGCTACCTTCTCCGCCAGCATTTTCAACTATAGTACGTAATGGTGCTTCAATAGCACGCGCTACAATTTGTATACCTGTAGTTTCGTCTAAGTTTTCAGTAGTAATCTTTTCTAGAACAGATTTTGCTCTAACTAAAGCAACACCACCTCCAGCAACAATACCTTCCTCTACTGCAGCACGAGTAGCGTGTAAAGCATCATCAACACGATCTTTTTTCTCTTTCATTTCAACTTCACTAGCTGCACCAACATAAAGTACTGCAACACCTCCTGCTAATTTAGCTAGACGTTCTTGTAGTTTTTCTTTATCGTAGTCGCTAGTTGTTGTTTCAATCTGAGCTTTAATTTGATTTACTCTGTTTTTAATTAAGCTTTTATCTCCAGCTCCATTTACAACTGTAGTGTTGTCTTTGTCAATAGTAACGCGTTCTGCTGTACCTAACATCTCTAAAGTTGTATTTTCAAGAGTAAATCCTCTTTCTTCAGATATAACAGTTCCTCCAGTTAAAATTGCAATGTCTTCTAACATAGCTTTTCTACGGTCTCCAAAGCCTGGAGCCTTAACTGCAGCAATTTTAAGTGATCCACGTAATTTATTTACAACTAAAGTAGCTAAAGCTTCACCATCTACATCTTCTGCAATAATTAATAAAGGCTTACCTGATTGAGCAACTGGCTCTAATACTGGTAATAAATCCTTCATAGTAGATACTTTTTTATCGTATAATAAAATGTAAGGGTTTTCTAAATCAGTAATCATTTTGTCACTGTTAGTCACAAAATAAGGTGATAGATAACCTCTGTCAAACTGCATACCTTCTACAATATCAACATACGTTTCTGTTCCTTTTGCTTCTTCTACAGTTATAACTCCTTCTTTACCTACTTTACCAAATGCTTTAGCGATTAAATCACCTATTACATCATCGTTATTAGCAGATATAGAGGCAACTTGCTTAATCTTTTCAGAAGAGTTTCCTACTTCTTTGGATTGCTTACCTAAATCTTCTACAATAGCTTCTACCGCTTTGTCAATTCCACGTTTTAAATCCATTGGATTTGCGCCAGCAGCAACATTTTTTAAACCTTCTTTAACTATTGCTTGTGCTAATACAGTAGCTGTAGTTGTTCCATCTCCAGCTAAGTCATTAGTTTTTGAAGCAACTTCTTTTACCATTTGAGCTCCCATGTTTTCTAATGGGTCTTCTAATTCAATTTCTTTAGCAACACTAACTCCATCTTTAGTAACAACAGGAGCGCCAAAAGAACGACTAATAATTACGTTTCTTCCCTTTGGTCCTAAAGTAACTTTTACTGCATTTGCTAATGCATCTACACCACGTTTTAATCCATCACGTGCTTCTACATCAAATTTTATATCTTTTGCCATTTTTATTTTATTTTGCTTATAGTTTTTAGAATTATCTAGTAACTATAAGATTGATTAATTGTAAAAATTTTGTTTTGAAAACTAAAGCTATATTAGATAATAGCCATAATGTCTTCTTCACGCATCATTAAATACTCTTTTCCGTCTAATTTAATTTCAGATCCAGAATACTTTCCATAAAGTACTGTGTCTCCAACTTTAACAGTTAAAGGTTCGTCTTTTTTACCGTTTCCTATAGCAACGATAGTTCCTTTATGTTGTTTTTCTTGAGCTGTGTCTGGTATGTATAAACCAGAAGCTGTTTGTGTTTCGGCAGGAAGTGCTTCTACTAGCACACGGTCTGCAAGTGGTTTAATGTTTAATTTACTCATAATATATATGTTTAATTAATTAGAAAATTTGTGATTAACAATAAGCTAAAAATGTGCCAATAGAAGACAACTGACAAACTTGCAGAAACAAAAAATGCCAACTGATTAAGTTGGCATTTTAAAGTATGTTTTTAAAACAGGATTATTTTCCAGCTTCTGGTGTAATTTCTTTTGTAGCTTCATCTGCAGTTGGTGCAGGTGTAGTAGGAGTAGGTAACTCTATATTATCGCTTTCTAAAATTTTAGATTCTCCAGCAGTTCCATTTCTGTCAATACCTAAGCTAGATGCTAAGATTAATGCTAATAAGATAGTTGCTAATGTCCAAGTACTTTTGTCTAAAAAGTCTGTTGTTTTTTTGACACCACCTAATTGTTGTGTTCCACCACCTCCAAAAGAAGAAGATAATCCTCCACCTTTAGGATTTTGTACCATTATTACGACTATTAGTAGAAATGCTACTATCACGATTAGGACTAAAAAGATTGCAAATGTGCTCATTATAATATGTTATTTATTCTTGTAATTTTTCTATTGCTTTAATTTGGTCTGCAAAGAAACCACTTTTTTCTGGATATTTCAAACTTAAAATTTTATAAGATTGAATCGCTTTTTTATAGTTTTTTTGTTCTACATAGATACGAGCCAAAGTTTCTGTCATTAAAGACTCTGGTTGAATCATTTGTTCTTTGGCTATATTATGCGTTGTAATGTTTGATTTTTTTGCTTCTAGCTTTGGGTTTTTAGTAATAAACTTATCAATTAACTCAAATTTTTTAGCGCGTTCTAAGTCATTTATATCATTATTGTTTTCAGGTTCGACAGATTTAGCGTTCTGTTCTGCAATAATAGTTTCTCTTTTAATAGGCTTGAATTGCGCTAGGTTTAACCACTCGTTAAAACTATGTTTTTCAGATTTTTCAAATTGAAGTGGTGTTCCAATTTTTAAAATGTCTTTAGCTTGAGCGGTTTCTGAATCGCTTAATTTTTTATTTATGTCAGAATCTGATGGTGTTATATCAGAATTACCATCTGTTAAATTACCACTTTCAGTTTTTGGCTGAAACAATTCTGGATTTATGGTGTGCCTTGTGTCTTCTATTTGTTGATCAAGTATCAGATCGTAATTAGTTTTGTTACTTACAGAAATATCTTCTGTTACGACTTCTAAACTATTTATATAATCTAAATTATGTTTTATGTATTCTGAAACTTCGTTTTGATTAAAAGACTCAGAGGTAATAAAATCAAATAAAATACTTCTGTCAGTCGTGTAGGCTGCTGTGGTTTTTAGTGCTTGATTGTACTTAAAGCTTTCTTTGTTTTTTAATCCTTTTAGGTGAATTGCTCTAGCCGATTGAAAATAAGGAAACTCTTTAATAATACTATCTAATAAGTCTGTTTGCTCAGCACTTATTAAATGGGGTTGTTGTAATATTTTAGATAATTCGTGGCTAGTCATTTGTTTACCAATTTGCAAGTGAGGCGTTAAAAATATCTTGTGTTAGACGTTCAAAAATTTCTTCAAAAGCAGTGGTTTTGATGGCGCCTGATAATAACTCGCTACCAGTATAATCATAGTAAAAAGAGAATTTTTTTTCAAAATCATTTTCGTCATCCTTTTTATTATAATATCTAACATTTACACCAATAGTTAGTCTGTTTTGTGCAGCAGTACTGTTGGCTGTTGCAGTGGTTGGAGAAATACGGTATTCGGTAATTTCTCCTTCGTACACCAAATCTCCGTTTGAGTTTACTAGGCTTAAATTGGTTTGGTTTAATATTAAGTCTTGTAAGGCTATGGTAAAATCTCTTTCTAATCCAGGCTCTACTAATGCTGCATTATTTTGAAAATAATTAACCTGAAAGGTTTTTGCATCTCCTAAATCTTGCACACCAGTAAATGAGTATGCTCCACAACCCAAAAAGGTTGCCATTATGGTTAGTAGTAAAAAATATTTAAGTGGTTTCATTTTATTAGTGTTTCTCTATAAAACGTTAGATTATAAATCAAATTGTTTGATTTTACGATAAAGTGTACGCTCGCTAATACCTAACTCTTCTGCTGCTAGCTTACGTTTTCCGTTATGACGCTCTAAGGATTTTTTTATTAATTCCAATTCTTTGTCATGTAATGACAAGGTTTCTTCTTCTTCAATTTCTTCGGCAAAATGATACTTGTCTTGTGCGCTATCAATAGGATTAGTGTTTGATAGTCCAGAGTTTTGAGAGATTGATAAAACTTCCATGTCTTCTACATGTTCATCAAATTCAGCTTCACTTTCATTCTCACCATAAATTTTTTGAATTAGAGTTTCGTTATTTTTTTGAACATCTTTAGCGTTACCAGTTTTCATTAATTCCATGGTTAGCTTTTTTAAGTCATTTAAATCGGCTTTCATGTCAAATAAAACTTTGTATAAAATTTCGCGTTCACTACTAAAATCACCTTCGGATTTAGAGGTGTTTATTACTGCAGGAAGGTTGTTTCCGCTTGGTAAATAACTGTGTAAAACTTGAGCGGTTATGGTTCTGTTTTGTTCTAAGACAGAGACTTGTTCTGCAACATTACGTAGTTGTCTTATGTTTCCGCTCCAGCGATATTTTAACAATAAACTAATGGCGTCGTCCGTTAATTTAATGGTTGGCATTTTATATTTTAATGCAAAATCACTAGCAAATTTTCGGAACAGTATATGGATGTCTTCTTGTCGTTCTCTTAAAGGAGGAAGATTGATATCTACAGTACTTAAACGGTAAAAAAGGTCTTCTCTAAATTTTTCTTTTTTAATGGCATCAAACATATTAACGTTTGTAGCAGCAACAATCCTAACATTGGTTTTTTGGACTTTACTAGATCCTACTTTTATAAACTCACCATTTTCTAATACTCTTAGTAAACGTACTTGCGTAGTTAATGGTAATTCTCCTACTTCATCTAAAAAGATGGTTCCACCATCTGCAACTTCAAAATAACCACTTCTAGTAGCTGTTGCTCCTGTAAAGGCTCCTTTTTCATGACCAAAAAGCTCACTGTCTATAGTTCCTTCTGGAATTGCACCACAGTTAACTGCAATATATTTACCGTGTTTACGATGCGATAATTGATGAATTATTTTTGGAATACTCTCTTTTCCAACACCACTTTCTCCAGTTACTAAAACAGAAATATCTGTTGGAGCGACTTGAATTGCTTTTTCAATAGCACGATTTAATGTTGGGCTATTTCCAATAATTCCGAAACGTTGTTTTATTGATTGTATTGATTCCATTTAGACTTTTTAGTTGGTATAATTAAAAGTTTCTTCTTGTACTAAACTTATGCCATCCAAAGAAAATACTCCATTTCTACTTGTAATTCGGTTTGCAGTATTATAAGTCATCATAAAAGTGACTGTGTTTCCGTCTGCAGTAACAGAGTTCCAATTGTTTGTGCTATGAAATTGGACTATTGTTGGTCCAGCCTCTTCAGTATAATCATCATCTAAAATAGCTAACCAATATTGGTCACTAAACCCATTTTTTAAAGGGTTGATAAAATTGTCATAACCGTAAGTTGTACTATTATTATTTTCTCCAGATGATAACACAGAAATACAATTTCCGTTATCATCATAAGTTAAAAATTCTTGTTGAATACTTATACCATCTTCAAACGATATTTTTTCAATTAACCTTCCTGAGGCATCTGTTTTGTATTGTGTTTCAACAGGATTACCTGCTTGTGTTTTTGTTGTTACATTACCAGATGTAGTAAAGTTGTAGGTGTAGTCCTCTGTATCGTCTTCAAAGTCATCATATGCAATTTGAGTAACGTTGTTGTCTGATGAATAACTAATGTTTGTTTGGTTAATTTGTGTAGAACCTTCAAAGTTTTTTACTGTAATAATGTTTCCAGAAGCGTCTCTGGTTAATGTTCCGTTGGCAACAATAGGAAAGCCAAATGCAACTGTTTCTACATCTAGGTCAGACACTTTATTATTAGTATTAAATGTAAAGTCTGTATTAATGGTAATTGGACCTAAAAAAGGTACTTCGGTATCAACATCCCAAGTGTAGTTTGATAATTGTAAATCGTTACTGTCTGATCCATCTGTTGGGTCAGGCTCGCCAGTAATTGTGTCGTCAAAAGTAAATCCTTCTAAAGGCTCATTTTGGCAAGAGGTTAAAAAGCTTAATGTTACTAGTAGTATAATTATTTTTTTCATAATGGGTAATTATAATGTAAATACGATTAATTGTTTGCGTTACTAACAGCTTTACCAATAAGTGTTGCTTTTGTACAATCTGTTACAATAACGTTGACAAAATCTCCAATTTTATAGTTTTCTTTTGGAAAAACAACGACTATGTTTTGTTGTGTACGACCAGACCATTCTTGGTTTGATTTTTTAGATTCTCTTTCAACTAATACTTCTACGGTTGTATTTAAAAACTCTCTGGTTCTAAACTCACTATGTATTAATTGTAAAGCAATGATTTCTCTTAGACGTCTACTTTTAGTTTCTTCAGGCACATCGTCTTCAAATTTACGTTCGGCTAAAGTCCCAGGACGCTCAGAATAGGTAAACATATATCCAAAATTGTATTTGACATATTCCATTAAACTTAAAGTGTCCTGATGGTCTTGTTCTGTTTCTGTTGGGAAACCTGAAATCATATCTTGACTTATCGAACAATTTGGAATTATTCTTTTAATATTATCTATTAATGTAAAATATTCCTCTCTTGTGTGTAAGCGATTCATTGCTTTTAAAATACGATTACTTCCGCTTTGGACAGGTAAATGTATATGATTGCATATATTATCATATTTAGCCATAGTCTCAATAACCTCAAGATGCATGTCTTGTGGATTAGAGGTACTAAATCTAATTCGCATTTTAGGTTGTGCTTTTGCACATAGCTCTAACAACTTAGCAAAATCTGTTGCAGTCGCTTTTTCAATATCAGAAGCTTTATCAAAATCTTTTTTCATTCCGCCTCCATACCAAAGGTAGCTGTCAACATTTTGACCTAATAAAGTAATTTCTTTGTAACCCTTGTTCCAAAGGTCATTTACTTCTTCAATAATACTTTGTGGGTCACGACTGCGTTCTCTTCCTCTTGTAAAAGGAACGACACAAAACGTACACATATTATCACATCCTCTTGTTATAGATACAAATGCAGTAACACCATTACTGTTTAATCTAACAGGACTTATGTCTCCATAAGTTTCTTCTTTAGAAAGGATTACGTTTATAGCGTCACGACCTTCATCTACTTCTGCAATTAAGTTTGGTAAATCTTTATAGGCATCTGGTCCTACAACTAGATCAACTATTTTTTCCTCTTCTAAAAATTTACTTTTTAAACGTTCTGCCATACAACCTAATACACCCACTTTCATTTTTGGGTTTACGTCTCTTTTAATGGCATTATATTTTTGTAAGCGTTTGCGTACTGTTTGTTCTGCTTTATCACGTATAGAGCAAGTGTTTACTAATACTAAATCTGCTTCCTCTAGATTTTGTGTTGTATTAAACCCTTCTTTATTAAGGATAGAGGCAACAATTTCGCTATCACTAAAATTCATAGAACAACCATAACTTTCAATAAAAAGTTTTTTGGTGTTCTCTTTTTTTTGAGGGATAACTAATGTCTCTCCTTGTTTGTTTTCGTCTATTGTCTTTTCCATAAATATATTGAAATCACTCATCTCCAATAAGCACGCAAAGATAGGATTATTTTAAAATTATGACAATCTGACAGACCTTTAATTTTAGCTAAAAGTTATAAAATTAGGAAGATAAATTTTTTTTGATATACCTTTGCACTCACAAAAATCGAAGAATGGCGAAGAATTTAGTAATAGTAGAGTCACCAGCAAAAGCAAAAACAATAGAGAAATTTTTAGGAAAAGACTTTAAAGTCGAATCCAGTTTTGGGCATATTGCTGACTTACCATCTAAGGAATTGGGAGTAGATGTAGAGGGAGATTTTGATCCAAAATACGAAGTGTCTTCAGATAAAAAAGCATTAGTTAAAAAATTAAAAGATTTAGCTAAAAAAGCCGAAATGGTTTGGCTAGCAAGTGATGAAGATAGGGAAGGAGAAGCAATTGCTTGGCATTTAGCCGAGTCTTTAAACTTGGATAAAGAAAAAACAAAACGAATCGTTTTTCATGAGATTACAAAAACTGCTATTCAAAAAGCAGTTGAAAATCCAAGACAAATAGATTATGATTTAGTAGATGCGCAACAAGCACGTCGTGTATTAGATAGAATAGTAGGTTACGAGTTGTCTCCAGTTTTATGGCGAAAAGTAAAAGGAGGCTTATCTGCAGGTCGTGTACAATCAGTATCTGTTAGATTAATTGTAGAGCGTGAACGCGAAATACAAGATTTTAAGCCAGAAGCGTCTTACAGAATTGATGCTGAGTTTTCAAACGAAGCAGGACAATCTTTTAAAGCTAAGCTTCCTAAAACATTTTCAACAAAAAAAGAAGCTTTTGACTTTTTAGAAAGTAATGCAGCTGCTAATTTTAAAGTCGCTGATTTAACTAAAAAGCCAGCAAAAAAATCTCCAGCAGCACCATTTACAACATCAACCTTACAACAAGAAGCGTCACGTAAATTATACTTTTCTGTTAGTAAGACTATGACTATGGCGCAACGTTTGTACGAAGCCGGTTTGATTACCTATATGAGAACAGATAGTGTTAACTTATCTGATGAAGCTAGAAAAGGTGCCGAAAAAGAAATTGTTGCAGCATATGGTAAAGAATATGCTAAAGAACGTAACTTTAAAGGTAAATCTAAAGGCGCTCAAGAGGCTCACGAAGCGATTAGACCAACAGATTTTAAAACACACAGCGTTGATATTGATTATGATCAAGCACGCTTATATGATTTAATTTGGAAACGTGCAATTGCATCTCAAATGAGTGAAGCACAATTAGAACGTACCAATGTAAAAATTGAAGCAGATACACATGACCAAACCTTTACAGCTAATGGAGAGGTGATTAAATTTGATGGGTTTTTAAAAGTATATCTTGAAGGTACTGATGATGAAGATTTAGAGCAAGAAGGCATGCTTCCAGCAATGAAAACTAACGAGACACTACTTAATAAATACATATCAGCAACTGAGCGTTATAGTCGTGCGCCATATAGATATACTGAGGCTTCTTTGGTTAAAAAATTAGAAGAGTTAGGTATTGGTCGTCCATCTACTTATGCGCCAACAATTTCTACTATTCAAAATAGAAATTACGTGGAGAAAGGAACTATTGAAGGTGTAGAGCGTGAGTATACACAATTAATGTTAGAAGAAGGAAATGTAAAAGACAATACGTTAACTGAAAAAGTAGGTTCAGATAAAGGTAAGCTTGTGCCAACAGATATTGGTATGATAGTTACAGACTTTCTAGTTAATCATTTTCAAAGTATTTTGGACTATAACTTTACAGCTAAAGTAGAAAGTCAATTTGATGATATTGCTGAAGGTAAAGAAGACTGGAAAAAAATGATGAAAACTTTCTACAAGAAATTTCATCCAGTAGTAATAGATGTACAAGAAAATGCAGATAGAGAATCCGGAGAACGTATTTTAGGTAAAGATCCTAAAACAGGAAAACAAGTTAGTGTACGTTTAGGTAAGTTTGGACCAATGGTACAAATGGGAACTGTAGATGACGAAGAAAAACCAACATTTGCAAGTTTAAGTCCAGATCAACAATTAGGAAGTATTACCTATGAAGAAGCAATGGATTTATTTAAATTGCCAAGAACTTTAGGTAAATATGAAGACGAAGCTGTAGAAGTCAATAATGGTCGTTTTGGTCCTTATGTAAAATATGGCGATAAATTTGTATCCTTAGCTCCTGGTCAAGACCCATTAAATATAGAGATTGAAGATGCAATAGAACTTATTAAAGAAAAAGAAATTGCAGACGCTCCTGTGTATAATTATAAAGGACACGGAGTCACAAAAGGAAAAGGACGTTTTGGACCTTTCATTAAATGGAATGGTTTATTTATTAATGTCAATAAAAAATACGATTGGGATAACTTAACCACTGAAGAAATTGAAGAATTAGTTGATGCTAAAATTCAAAAAGAAATTGATAAAGTTGTTCATAATTGGGAAGAAGAAGGCATACGTGTAGAAAAAGCACGTTGGGGAAGACATAATATCTTAAAGGGTAAAATTAAAATAGAGCTTCCTAAGACTGTAGATGCTGCAGCTTTAACTTTGGACGAGGTTAAGGATATGATTGAAAAGAAAGCGCCTAAAAAGAAGGTAGCAGCTAAAAAGAAAGCACCTGCAAAGAAAAAAACAACTACTAAGAAAAAAACAACAGCTAAAAAGAAATAGTATTACATAATGAATTTTAATTTTCTTACTCCAGTCCCAGACACTGTTTTAGCGCATAATCAATTATTATCGCCATTAAGTTTAGGTCAAAAAATTAAAATTCATTCAGAACAGCATGGACTGCCTGATTTAGATGATGTAAAAATTGTAATCTTAGGAGTGCTAGAAAATCGAAACGATGTTAATTACATTGGAGAAGATTTTAATTTAAACGAAATTAGAAAATCATTCTACACTTTATACCCTGGAAGTTGGAGTTCGTCGATTGCAGATATTGGAGATATTCAAAAAGGAGATACCGTTGAGGACACCTATTTTGCATTAAAAGAAACACTAACTATTTTAATAGAAAATAAGATTATCCCAATAATAATAGGTGGTAGTCAAGATTTGTCCTACGTTAACTATCGTGCTTATGATAGTTTAATGCCAATGGTTAACATTGTAAATGTTGATAAATCTTTTGATTTAGGAGATTCTTCTAAACCAATAAAAAATACTAGCTTCGTCGGAAAAATTATTTTAGACGAACCTTACAATCTTTTTAATTACGCCATAATTGGATATCAAACTTACTTTAATAGTCAAGAAGAGATTGATCTAATGGAGCGTTTGTATTTTGAACCCTATCGTTTAGGAGAAATATCAAATGACCTTACTCTTGTTGAGCCAGTCATGCGTGATGCTAATATAGTTACAGTGGACTTAGGTGTGTTAAAAGCATCAGAGGTAAGTCAAAAACAAAAAGTATCACCTAACGGATTAGATGGTAAAGAGATTTGTACAGTAGCAAGGTATGCTGGTATTAGTAATAAGGTGTCTTCGTTCGGTATTTACGAGTATAAACCATCTCAAGATGACGACATTACATCCATGCTAATTTCTCAAATGATATGGTATTTTATAGAAGGAGTAAATTGCAGAGTTAAAGATGATGATTTTTCTAATGATGATAATCATCAAAAATTCATTACTTTAGCCGAGTCTCACGAATTAATTTTTTATAAGAGTACAAAAACAGGACGTTGGTGGATAGAAATACCATTTTTAGCAAATGTTAATAATAAATTAAAAAAACACACGTTATTACCATGCACGCATCAAGACTATCTAGATGCTTGTAATGACAAAATACCAGAGCGTTGGTATAAGGCATATCAAAAAAATAGCGTGTAATCGATATAGACGAACAGATAAACGACAATTAATATCGTTTAAATGTTAAATTTTTACGATGAAATGTATTTTTTTTTATCGAAAAAGTTGTTTTTTAAAAAATATATAAATATGTTTACGCTCTTAAAAAATTTAAGAGTATAAAATTAACCTCGAGTTTTCAATGAATATGAAGAAGTTTGTATTATTAACAGCGGTTTTCGCACTATTAGTAAGTTGTGGATCAAAAGATAAGGGTCAGCTTGTTGGTGCCAAAGGAAAAAAATGGCACCCAGAAAAACCTTATGGTATGACATTAGTTCCTGGTGGAGCTTTTATTATGGGTAAAGCAGATGATGATTTAGCTGGAATCCAAGATGCACCTGCAAAAACAGTAACTGTTGCATCTTTCTATATGGATGAAACGGAAATCACAAATAGTGAGTATCGTCAATTCGTAGAATGGGTAAGAGATTCTACAATCCGTACTAAATTGGCAATTTTAGCTGATGAGGTTGGTATGACTCAAGCTGATGGCGGAATTGGAGAATTTGCTTTTAAAGATGCAGATACAACTAACTCTTCGGCATATGAGAAGTACATGCTAGATAACTATAGTGGTCTAGGGGAAACAGGATATGAAGGTAGAAAATTAAATCACGATGTAGATTTAATTTTTGATACAGCAGATTATCCAGACGAGTATTACGTAGAGGTTATGGATACCATGTATTTACCTTTAGAAGAGTCTTATAATGGACAACGTACTTGGGATGTTACTAAATTTAAGTTCCAATACACTTATATGGATATTGCTAAAGCAGCAAAAAATAAAAACTTACGTCGTAAAGATGTTATAGTTAGAGAAGAAGTAGAAATCTATCCTGATACTACATCATGGATTAGAGATTTTGCATATTCTTATAATGAGCCTATGCACAACGATTACTTTTGGCATGATGCATATAGTGACTATCCAGTGGTTGGAGTGTCTTGGCAACAAGCTAAAGCATTTTGTGAGTGGAGAACTAAATATCACAACGACTCAAGAAGAAAAAGAAAAATGCATAACGTAGCGCGTTATAGATTACCATCAGAAGCACAGTGGGAATATGCTGCAAGAGGAGGTCTTCAAGCTGCAACTTTCCCTTGGGGAGGACCTTATGCTAAAAATGATAGAGGATGTTTTATGGCTAACTTTAAACCATTACGTGGTGATTACGCAGCAGACCAATCATTATATACAGTAGAAGCTGATGCTTATGAGCCTAACGACTTTAACTTATATAATATGGCTGGAAATGTATCAGAATGGGTTGACTCATCTTACGATCCATCTTCATATGAATATGCTTCAACAATTAATCCAAGTGTAAACGATCCAAGTAACAAACGTAAAGTTGTTCGTGGTGGTTCTTGGAAAGATGTTGCATATTACCTACAAGTTAGTTCAAGAGACTACGAATATGCAGATTCAGCAAGAAGCTATATTGGTTTCAGAACTGTGCAAGATTACATGGGAACAGATATAACTGCTAACGCAAGACAATAAGATTAAACACACTTAACTAAACAACTAAAATTAACAACTAAAACTTAACAACTAAAAAAACTTAGAAATTATGGCACAAAAGAAATTATCAACAATGAATATGGTTTATGGTATTGGAGCAGCAATTGTAATTATTGGAGCTTTATTTAAAATACAACACTGGCCTTATGGATCTCTAATTTTAACAATAGGGATGATTGTTGAAGCAATCGTATTTACTTTATCTGCTTTTGAGAAGCAAGGAGGAGAATTAGATTGGTCATTAGTATATCCTGAATTAGCAGGAGGACAAGCAACTACTAAAAAAGCTGCTAAAGAAGAGCCAAAAGATGCAGAAGGATTATTATCTAAAAAATTAGATAACTTATTAAAAGAAGCTAAAATTGATGGTGAATTAATGAGTAGTTTAGGACAAAGTATCAAAAACTTTGAAGGTGCTGCAAAAGGAATTTCTCCAACAGTAGATTCTATAGCTGCAACTAAAAAATATGGTGAAGAAATGTCATTAGCTGCTGCACAAATGGAGTCTTTAAATAGTCTTTATAAAGTACAAATGGAAAGTGCAAGTCGTCAAGCTTCAATCAACGAAGAAGCTGTTGAAAATGCAACTAAATTAAAAGAGCAAATGCAATCTTTAGCATCTAACTTATCTTCTTTAAACGGAGTATATGGTGGTATGTTATCTGCAATGAACAAAAACTAATTAGTGATTAATATCAACTAATATTAATAAATAATAAACTAATTAGAAATGGCAGGAGGAAAACAGTCCGCAAGACAAAAGATGATTAACTTGATGT
Organism: Olleya marilimosa CAM030; assembly: GCF_000518485.1. GTDB lineage: Bacteria > Bacteroidota > Bacteroidia > Flavobacteriales > Flavobacteriaceae > Olleya > Olleya marilimosa. The sequence continues at coordinate 94,920 of NZ_JADR01000008.1, forward strand.
ACTTAGTATTTATTGCAATGATTGCAATGACTATGTCAAAAGAAGTGCTATCTGCATTCGGGTTAATGGATAAGAAATTTGATAGAGCTAATGAGTTAGCTATAGCATCAAATAATGGTATTTTAACGCAGTTAAAAACACAAGCTGAAGAAAAGCCTGAAGAATTTGAATCTGCAAACAAATTAGCAAACCAAATTAGCGCAATATCTGATGATTTTTATAAGTTTTTAGGAACAGTTAAAGCTAACGATATCGTTAAGAATGGAGGTTACGAGTTAGAAGAAAATGGAGATTTACCTTACGAAGAAATGGATAAGGGAGATAAACTTGACGAACTTTGGTTTACTGGAGACAGATTAACTAAAAGAGGCCAAGAAGTTTTAGACAGAATAGAAAAGTATAAAGCTGATATTAAAGCTGTTTTGCCTAAAGAAGGTAAATGGCAACCTGTAGTTCAAAGTTTTGAAGATCGTTTTAGTACTGCACCAGTTAAAGATAACGATGGTGTTGAGAAAAAATGGTTAGATTATCACTTCCAAGGATTTCCAGCAATAGCATCTTACACTAAGTTAACAGCTATGCAAAATGATGTAAAAGCTACAGAAACTAACATCTACAATGGATTTTTAGGTAACCTTGTAAGTAATGCAACATCATTAAAAAACTATACAGCTATAGTATTAGCAGATAAGTCTGCGTTTTTTGCAGGAGAGAAATTTCAAGGAAAAGTAGTTTTAGGTAAATATGCTAACGTTGCTCCAACTAAAATGAGTGTAGCAGGAAAAGAAGTTGATTTATCTAAAGCAATCGATTCAACCGGAGCAGCAACATTAGATTTTAATGTTGGTAATGTAGGAGAGCATGAAATTGATGGTAAATTTACTTTCAAAGAAGATGGTAAGGAATTAGAAATTCCTATTATTGGAAACTACGTAGTAGTACCTAGACCAAATTCAGCAACTATTTCAGCTGACAAAATGAATGTTGTTTATAGAGGTGTATCTAACCCAATGACAATTTCATTTGCAGGTGTACCTGATAACAAAGTAAATGCTTCAGGTTCAGGATTGTCTAAAGCTAGTGGTGTTGGAAAATACTCAATGAATCCAGGAACAGGTAAAGAAGTTACTATTAATGTAACAGCTAAGCTTGATGATGGATCAACTGCGACAGATAGAGCTGTGTTTAGAATAAAAGATATTCCTAAACCAACAGGTACTATAGCAGGTCAATCTGAAGGTGGTTTACCAAGAAATAACATTGAAATTGGTACTATTAAAGCAGAATTATCTGACTTTGATTTTGATCTACCTTTAACAGTGACATCATTTAAATTTAAAGTACCTGGTCAAGCTACTGTTAACGTAAACGGTAACAAACTTAATGGAACAGCTAAGGCTGCCTTAAGAAAAGCAAGAAGAGGTGATGCAGTACAAATATTTGATATTAAATCTAAAGCTAATTCAAGCGTTAGAATTAAACCAGCAAGTCCAATAGCAATTGAATTAGCTAACTAATCAAAATATTTGATTAATTAAAAATTATAAAAACAATTTTCAGATGAATTACAAATCTTTATTAGCAGTCGTATTTGGTGTAGCATTTACCGCACAAATCAATGCGCAATCTAATATTCTTAATGCTAAATCTCCAAAAGAGATTGGTGTTAGAACAGATGAACAAAAAGCGTTAGATAACGATAAGCCTCTAGAATACGGTTATGTTGATGATAGAGATGTTATGTTTGCTAAAATGACCTGGGAGAAAGTTGTATTAGATGAACGTGTTAACTTTCCTCTGTACTACCCAGTAGATACAAATAACATTGGAAGCGACAGACGTTCTTTATTTGATGTACTTACTAAAGCAATTGATGAAGGTGAAATTGAAAACGTTTATAACGATTCTTATTTTACCGGAAAACGTACTAAAAAAGAGTTAGCTCAAATTAGAACAGCTGTAGATACTATGGATATTGGATACGATCAGTTAAATGCTGATGGTTATGTAGATCCAGAATATATTACTACAACTACTATTTCGTCTTACGATGTTTCTGCTTACTTAATTAAAGGTATGTGGTATTTTGATAAGCGTCAAGGTGAATTAAAATATAGACTATTAGGTATAGCGCCTGCTGCACCAGATGTTAACTATGTTAATTCTAATGACGAGGCAAATAAAGAGCCTATTCCTTTATTCTGGATTTTCTATCCAGATGCACGTAACGTTTTACATGAAGCTAAAGCGTTTAATGCAAAAAACAGTGCAATGCCTTTCTCTTTTGACCATATCTTAAACGCACGTCGTTTTAGTGGTATCATTTTCAAGGAAGAAAATGTATTTGGAGATCGTAAGGTTGAAGAGTATATTGCTGAAAATTCATTAATGCAATTATTAGAATCTGAAAGAATAAAAGAAAAAATCAGAAACTTTGAGTTAGACATGTGGTCTTACTAAATAGTTAGATTTAATCATATTTAAAAAACGTTCACTGAAAAGTGAACGTTTTTTTTGTTTTTATATGTTCTTATATTATTCAAATAGATATTCTATTTTTGTGGTATGAAAGTAGATTATATAATTGTAGGTTGTGGCTTAGCTGGTGTTGCGTTTAGTGAAAAGCTTAAAGCAAAAAATAAATCGTTTGTAGTTTTTGAGGATAGTTCACAGCAATCTTCAATAGTAGCAGGTGGATTATACAATCCCGTAACTTTAAAAAGATTTACTCCTGTATGGAAAAGTGAAGAACAGTTACAAACAGCATTACCTGTTTACAATAAACTTGAAAAGGAGTATGATGTCACTTTAGATTATAAAATTCCTGTCAGACGTCGTTTTACTTCTTTAGAAGAGCAAAATAATTGGTTTGAGGCATCTGATAAAGTTGGTTTAAAACCTTTTTTAAATACCACGTTAATCGATAATAATAACCCAAAAATTGATGCACAGTTTAAGTTGGGTGAAGTATTAAGTACGGGACGTTTAGATACTAAATTATTGGTTGAAAAATATCGTGCTGATTTAAAAACTAAAAATTGTTTAATAGAAGAATCTTTTGATTATGATGCATTATCAATAGGTCATGATTGTGTCATTTATAAAAATATAAATGCTAAACATATTGTTTTTGCTGAAGGTTTCGGTTTAAAACAAAACCCTTATTTCAATAATCTTCCATTAGGTGGCACAAAGGGTCAATTATTAACCATCCAAGCACCAGATTTAAAATTAGATTATGTACTTAAATCAAGTGTATTTGTTATTCCTTTAGGTAATCACAACTATCGTGTTGGTTCAACGTACGAACAAAAAGATAAAACCAACACTATTACATCTGAAGCTAGAGATATGCTTTTAGATAAGCTTAAAACCTTTATCAAATGTGATTTTGAGGTATTAACACAAGTCGCAGGTGTCAGACCTACAGTTAAGGACAGAAAACCATTAGTTGGTAGACATCAAACGTTTAAAAACATGTATATTTTTAATGGCTTAGGGTCTCGAGGCGTTATGATTGCACCATACGTTGCTAATCAATTATATGATTTTATTGAAAACAATGTAGCAATTGATGCAGAGATTGATTGCAGTAGGTTTTACTAAATAGCGTTATTTTTGGTAGCTGATTTTTCAGCTAAACTTTTGTCATAACTCATAAAAATATTAATCCAAATATTTCTTGATAACCTAACTATAACAGGGTAAAAGACAATTAGCGCTACAATAATTGCAATAAAAGCAGTGTTAAGTGTGCTGCCTAAAAATAAGTAACTTATTACAAAAGCAGCAACAGCAAAAGCTATCCCAACACCATAACTTACATACATAGATCCATAAAAAAACGATGGTTCTATTTGATATTTTGTATTACAATGTTTACAACGTTCATGCATACTAAATAGTTTATTTAGCACATATGGGTTTGGATTAGTATACATAGATTCTTGATGACACTTTGGACAAGAGCCAGTAAAAATAGAGTATAATTTAGAGCCTTTTTTAAACATAATAATTGTGTACTTTTGCAATTCAAAAAATGTGTGTTGAAGTTTTTAAAACTTCCATCACAAAATTAAGTTTTATTCTTTCAACATTAAGTAACATAAGTCACAATTCATGCTAAATATTCATAATTTATCCATTTCATTTCAAGGAGAATACCTTTTTGAAGATATCACATTTAAATTAGGAAATGGAGATAGAGTAGGACTTATAGGTAAAAATGGAGCTGGTAAGTCTACCATGCTTAAGATTTTGTCAAAGGAATTAGAACCAGATTCTGGTCAAATTGCAGCAGATAAAACCCTTAAAATTGGATTTTTAAAACAAGATATAGATTTTGTTTTAGGAAGAACTGTTTTAGAGGAATCTTACCAAGCTTTCACAGAAATTAAAGAGATTGAAGCCAAAATAGAACATATTAACACACAATTAGCCGAACGTACTGATTACGAAAGTGATGCTTACCATGATTTTATGGTTGAATTAAGTGACATACAACATCAATATGAAATTTTAGGAGGTTATAACTATCAAGGTGAAACTGAAAAAATATTACAAGGATTAGGGTTTAAACGTGAAGACTTTAATAAATTAACAGATACCTTTTCTGGTGGATGGCGTATGCGTATTGAGCTAGCTAAATTATTATTGCAAAATAATGATGTGCTACTTTTGGATGAGCCTACCAACCACTTGGATATTGAGTCTATTATTTGGTTAGAAGGATTTTTAAAAAATTATCCAGGAGCTGTCGCAATTGTATCGCATGATAAAATGTTTTTAGATAATGTTACTAATCGTACTATCGAGATTTCTTTAGGGCGTATCTATGATTATCCAAAACCTTATACTCAATATTTAGTACTACGAGAAGAAATTAGAACACAGCAGTTAGCGTCTCAAAAAAATCAACAAAAACAAATAGAACAAACTGAAAAGTTAATTGAAAAGTTTAGAGCCAAAGCTAGCAAAGCAACTATGGCTCAATCTTTAATGAAAAAGCTAGATAAAATTGATCGTATAGAGGTAGATGAAGATGACAATAGTGTAATGACTTTAAATTTTCCGGTATCAATAACACCAGGTAAAGTTGTGGTCGAAGCTAATAATGTTTCAAAAAGTTATGGTGATAATCAAGTATTAACAGGTGTTGATTTGTTAATAGAACGTGATGTTAAAACTGCTTTTGTTGGGCAAAATGGCCAAGGAAAATCTACTTTAGCTAAGATTTTGGTTGGAGATTTAAAGCATGAAGGCCATCTTAAATTAGGTCACAATGTACAAATAGGATACTTTGCGCAAAACCAAGCCGAATATTTAGATGGTAGTAAAACCGTTTTAGATACTATGATTGATGCTGCAAACGAAACTAATAGAAGTAAAGTTCGTGATATTTTAGGATCATTTTTATTTAGAGGTGAAGAAGCAGAAAAATATGTTAGAGTATTATCTGGAGGAGAGCGTAATAGATTAGCTTTAGCTAAATTAATGTTGCAGCCATTTAATGTGCTAATAATGGATGAGCCTACTAACCACTTGGACATTAAATCTAAAAACGTTTTAAAAGATGCCTTACAACGTTTTGAAGGTACTTTAATACTAGTGTCTCACGATAGGGACTTTTTAAAAGGATTAACTAATACTGTTTTTGAATTTAAAGATGGAAACATTAAAAAGTATTTAGGTGATGTCGACTACTATCTAGAACAACGTAATGTTGAAAATTTACGTGAAGTAGAAAAAAGAACCGTTGTTAAAAGTCAACCTAAAGAAACACCAAAACAAACCTACGAAGACCAGAAAAAAATCAAGTCTTTAAATAATAAGTTAAGTAATTGCGAGTCTAAAATTAGTCAGTTAGAAAAGGATATTAAAGCTATAGATACAGAATTAGCTAATAATTATGATGAAACCGTTGCAAAACCTAACTTTTTCGAAAATTATCAGGCTAAAAAAGACCAATTAGCAAAACTTATGCAAGATTGGGAGGATATAACATTGCAATTAGAGGCTTTTTAATAATTTCTTTTAGGTTTTTTTTAACGTTTTGCGTTTAAACTAAAGGCTAATTTTGCGGTCATATCATCAAAACCAACCGCATGCGCAACATTATATTATCCATTTTAGGTGTTTTATTTATTATTGCTACAGTATTTATTTCTAAATCATTAATAGATAATAAAAACAAACCAAAGCCTATAGCAGCAAAAGTTATCAAAACCGTATTTACCGATACGGTAAATAATACAACCATACCTATTGTTATACCAGCAAATGGTAACTTAACAGCAAAGCAACGTGTAGAGCTTTACTCGGAAGTACAAGGTATATTTCGTAATGGTAGTTACTTGTTTAAACCAGGTCAAAACTATCGTAAGGGACAAACGTTAATTCGTGTTGATGCTGCAGAGTATTATGCTAGTGTTCAATCTTCAAAAAGTAATTTGTACAATTCGATTGCTGCAATAATGCCAGATTTACGTCTAGATTTTCCGGATGTGTTTCAAAAATGGCAAACTTACTTAAGCAGTTTTGACTTAAATAAAACCACACCAAAATTACCAGAAATAACGTCAGATAAAGAAAACTACTTTATTACTGGACGTGGTATAATTACAAATTATTACAATGTAAAAAACTTAGAACAACGCTTATCTAAGTACACAATATCTGCACCTTTTAATGGGATTTTGACTGAGGCTTTAGTTACTGAGGGATCTTTAATTAGAAACGGTCAAAAATTAGGAGAGTTTATTAATCCTTCAGTTTATGAGATGCAAGTCGCTATTAGCAAGAGCTTTGCAAATATCTTAAAAGTTGGCGAAACTGTTAGTTTAACTAATTTAGATAAAACAGAATCTTATACAGGTAAAGTATCTCGTGTTAATGGTAGTATCGATGCTAACACTCAAACAGTAACTGCTTTTATTGAAGTTGAAAATAGTAACCTTAAAGAAGGTATGTATTTAGAAGCAAATTTAAATGCTAAAAGTATAGAAAATGCTATCGAAATTGATAGAAACCTGCTGACGGATAATCAAGAAATCTTTGTAATAAAAGACAGCTTGTTAGACGTTATGCCAGCTAAGCCAATACATTTTTCTGACACTAAAGTGGTTTTAAAAGACGTACCTAACGGAACCGTTATATTAAAACGACCTGTTCCTGGTGCTTATGCAGGAATGTTAGTCCAGCCATTTGTTGAAAACAATACCAATAACAATAGCGCTGAATAATGAGAAAAATAATAACTTATTTTATAAAATATCACGTAGCAGTTAATGTCTTTATTTTAGCATTTGTTGTTTTTGGTATTCTAGGATATTCGTCTTTAAAGTCTTCGTTTTTTCCTTTAGTGGAGTCAAAAATTATCAACGTTAGTATAGCGTATCCTGGAGCATCTCCTCAAGAAATTGAAGAAGGTATTGTGCTTCAAATCGAAGAAAATTTAAAAGGACTAAAAGGGGTTGATCGTGTCACCTCTGTGTCTAGAGAAAATAGCGGAACCATTACTGTCGAGATTGAAAAAGGTGAAAACCTTGACTTTATGCTGCTTGAGGTTAAAAATGCAGTGGACAGAGTGCCAACTTTTCCAACAGGTATGGAGCCTTTAGTGGTATCTAAACAGGAAGAAGTCCGTCAAACTATTTCTTTCGCTTTAAGCGGAAAAGACATTCCGTTAGCCACATTAAAACAATTAGGTCGTCAAGTAGAAAATGATTTACGTGCTATTGATGGTATTTCGCAAATTGAAGTGTCTGGTTATCCAGAAGAAGAAATTGAAATAGCAGTAAATGAAGGTAGTTTATTGGCGTATAATATAACATTTAGTGATGTTGCCAATGCAGTATCAACATCTAATATATTAGTAACAGGTGGTAATATAAAAACTGATGCAGAGGAGTATCTGATTAGAGCTAACAATAAACAATATTATGGAGACGAGATGTCTAACATTATTGTAAAAGCTTCAGCAGATGGTAAAGTAGTACGTTTAAAGGATGTTGCTGTTATCAGAGATCGTTTTTCTGAAACACCAAATGCAACCTACTTTAATCAACAATTAGCAGTTAATATTACTGTAACAAGTACAAATAACGAAGACTTAATAAGCTCTGCAGATAAGGTAAAAGATTATATCCAGGCTTACAACCAAAAACATAATAATGCACAATTAAATATTGTAAGAGATTTATCTATTACATTAAATCAGCGTACAGAGTTGCTTACAGAAAATGCTATTGTCGGAATGATTTTGGTATTAGTATTTCTATCGCTATTTTTAAATACAAGACTAGCTTTTTGGGTAGCCTTTGGGTTACCAATTTCATTTTTAGGAATGTTTATTTTTGCAGGACAATTTGATGTTACCATTAATGTTTTGTCATTATTTGGGATGATTATTGTTATTGGTATTTTAGTAGATGATGGTATTGTTATTGCAGAAAATATTTATCAACATTACGAAAAAGGTAAGACGCCAATCCAAGCAGCTATTGATGGGACAATGGAAGTAATTCCTCCTGTGGTTTCAGCAATTATAACAACACTATTAGCCTTCTCGTTATTCTTATTTTTAGATAGTAGGATTGGAGAGTTTTTTGGTGAAGTTTCCGTCATAGTTATATTAACCTTAGTAGTATCATTGGTAGAAGCACTAATAATACTACCAGCTCACTTAGCACATTCAAAAGCTTTAAGACCACATATTGAAGAAGAAAACCCATCAAGAATCAAACAATTTTTTGGTAAAATGAGGTTTATTAACAAAGCAGGAGATAAATTGATGTCTTTTTTAAGAGATAAAATATATGCACCAACTTTAGACTTTGTACTTCAATTTAAAATATTGTCACTAGGGATTTTTGTAGGTCTCTTAATTTTAACTTTTGGATCCATTGGAGGAGGTATTATAGGTGTAACTCTGTTTCCAAGCATTGCTAGTGATACAGTTACGATTCAGCTAGAAATGCCTAACGGAACAAATGTTAAGGTGACAGATTCTATTATGTCTATGATAGAAGAAAAATCATTTATAGTTAATCAAGAGCTATCAGAAAAGTATTTAAAAGGTACAGATAAACAATTATTTGAAAACACAATATTGACTTTAAATAGCAGTTCTAGTGCATCTTTAAAATTAAATATGCTTCCAGGAGAAGAACGTCCAGACGCCATTAAAGCGTCAATGGTAGCTAATAGATTAAGAGAATTAGTTGGACCTGTTGTTGGTACAGAACGTTTAATATTTGGATCAGGAGGAAACTTTGGTGGTAGTCCAGTATCTGTATCATTGCTAGGTAATAATATTGAAGAGCTTAAAGCGTCTAAAATAGAAATGAAAAACTATTTAGAAACCAATCCGCTACTTAAGGATATCGAGGATAATGATCCAGCTGGTATTAAAGAAATAAGATTGCAACTTAAAGAAAGTGCTTATCTTTTAGGGTTAGATTTACGTACAGTCATGACTCAGGTACGTTCTGGATTTTTTGGTGTGCAAGCACAACGTTTTCAGCGTGGACAAGATGAGATTAGAGTTTGGGTTAGGTATGATAGACCAAACAGAAATTCGATTAACGATTTAGATGATATGCGTATTTTAACACCATCAGGTGAGCGTGTTAATTTAAAAGATATTGCTAGTTATACAATTGAAAGAGGAGATGTCGCAATTAATCACTTAGAAGGTTTAAGAGAAATTAGAGTATCTGCAGATTTAAAAGATCCTAGTACAAGTAATACAGATATTTTAGATGATATTAAAAATAATTTTATTCCGCAATTGCAATCTAAATATCCAACAATTACAGCTTCATTTGAAGGACAAAAGAGGGAAGCAACTAAGTTAAAAAGTTCTTTATGGCAAGCAGGAATACCAATTTTACTGCTAATCTATATTACTATCGCTTTTACTTTTAGAAGCTACAGTCAACCTATATTATTAATATTATTAATTCCATTTAGTTTAACAGCAGTAGCTTGGGGACACTGGATATTAGGGTTTCCAGTAAATATATTATCACTACTAGGTATTATTGCATTAATTGGTATTATGGTAAATGATGGATTGGTATTAATAGGTAAATTTAATAGTAATTTAAAGGAAGGTATGTCTTTTGATTTAGCAATTTCTGAAGCTGGAAAATCACGTTTTAGAGCCATTTTTCTAACCTCCTTGACAACGATTGCTGGTCTTGCTCCATTATTATTAGAAAAAAGTAGACAAGCACAATTCTTAAAACCAATGGCAATCTCTATATCTTTTGGTATTGCCTATGCAACAATTTTAACCTTACTAGTGTTGCCTTTATTTTTATCTTTTAGTAATACTTTTAAACAAAAAGCAAAATGGTTGTTTACAGGTAATGAGGTGACTAAAGAAGAAGTTGAACGTGCTATTAAAGAACAAAATGAAGAAAATGAGTATTAATTACAATCTAATTATAGCAATATTTTGTTGTGTTACCATTGGTAAAGCGCAGGATATTTTAACACAAGAACAAGCTGTAAAATTAGCTTTAGAAAATAACTACGGAATTAAAATAGCGAATAACGCTGTAAGAGTTGCCGAAAATAATACAAGTATTTTAAATTCAGGTTTCTTGCCTACGCTTACAGGTAATGCAGGAGCAACTTATAATTTAGATAACACTGAAGCTGAATTTTCAAACGGTACATCAACAGTTTTAAATGGAGCAGAGAGTGACAGGTATAATGCTTCAGTAAGTTTAAACTATACATTATTTGATGGATTGGGTAGACGTTACAATTATAAAAGTTTAAAAGAGCAGTACCAATTATCAGATTTGCAAGCTAGAGAAACGATAGAGAATACGATTACTCAGTTATTTTCTATTTATTATAATGTAGCACAACTAACAGAAAATCTAGATGCTTTGTCAGAAACCTTAAATGTGTCTAAGGATAGATTGGTACGTGCGCAATACCAATTTGATTATGGTCAAAATACTAAACTTGGTGTTTTAAATGCCGAAGTAGATATAAATAATGATAGTATTAATATTATATCTGCAGCACAACAATTAAAAAATGCCAAACGTGATTTAAATGTAGTACTGGGTAATACCTTAGGGACTGATTTTTCCGTTAGTACAGAGGTTGACTTTACTTTAAAGTTTCAAAAAGACAGTTTATTTAATAAAGCTAAAACTAGAAACGTAGCCCTGCTTCAAACAGAAAAAAATATTGCAATAAGCCAATTAGATATTAAATCAAGTAAATCAGGTTACCTTCCAACAGTTGGATTAAATGGTACTTATGGATGGAATAAAAACAATAATAATGCAGCGTCTTTTGTTGCAGTTAGTACTAATACAGGTTTATCAGGTGGTTTAAATTTAACTTGGAATTTGTTTGATGGAGGCGGAACAATTACTAGAGTAAAAAACGCAAAAGTTAATTTAGAATCACAACAATTAGAAAAAGAAAATATATTAATTGGTATTGAGCGTGATTTTGAAAATGCTTGGGAGAATTTTTACAATAAATTAAATATTTATAACATCCAGCAACAAAATATTATGACCTCAGAAAATAATTTTGAGCGAACAAAAGAACAATTTAAAATTGGTCAAGTAAATTCAATTGAATTTAGACAAGCACAACTTAATCTGTTAAATGCAGAATTAAGCAGAAATCAAGCAAAATACGATGCAAAATTAGCAGAGTTGCAATTGCTTCAATTAAGTGGAGAGCTGTTAAATGTTCAGTTTTAAGTTTTTTATTTTCAGTGGTTTATAAATTATTTAATACTCTGTTTCTATAATTAAAAGAGCAGTAATTGGGTAAAACAGTGCTAAAAGACAAATTAAATGTTAATGTTTGTTGCATTTAATCGAAATAATTTGTCATTTAACCTCTTTTGTGTTAAGTTTGATGTAGTTAATCCTAAATCATTAACATGAAAACGATAAAATTAACTTTACTGATGTTTCTTTTTGCTTGTGTAGCATTCGCAAGTGTATCAAATTCTGAAAAAGAAGCTTTAATTGCACTTTACAATAACACAAATGGACCAGAGTGGAATAACACTTGGGATCTTGAAGCTTCTATTGATACTTGGCATGGTGTAACTATAATTGATTCTAAAGTTGTTAGTTTAAATTTATCTTTCAATAATCTTAAAGGATCTATACCATCAGAGATTGCACAATTAAGCAACTTACAAGTATTAAATTTAAGTTTTAATAAATTAACTGGAGATTTGCCAGAAACAATGTCTAGCATGCAAAACTTGTACTCTTTACAATTGTTTTTAAATCAATTTGATGGCCAAATTCCTAATTGGATTGGTAACCTTTCAAATTTAGAATCTTTAGCACTATATAGTAATCAATTTACCGGAGAAATTCCACAGTCAATTACAAGTCTAACTAAATTACGCAACTTAGAGTTAGGAAGTAACTTTTTAAGTGGAACAATACCTTTTGATATTAGTAACTTAAAATCTTTAAAAAAATTAAGCTTATTAGATAATCAATTAGAAGGTCAAATTCCTGAAAGTATTGTAGAATTATCTAATCTAGAAGAATTAGTATTATCAAGTAATAAATTATCAGGTACTTTACCATTTGAGTTATCACAATTATCAAACTTAAAATTAGTTATGGTAAGTGATAATTTATTAAACAACGATTATTTAACAGTAGTAGATGACTCACCAAATAAAATGTCATTATTTTTAGAAGACTCGGAAGTTGTTTTAAATCAAGAGTAAGAGTAAATAGCTGTTAAAATATATTTAAAATAGTCAACCTTTGGTTGGCTATTTTTATTTTTGATAAAAAGTAAGTTATGTTTGAGCACTATTTTCAATGTCCATACTGTTGGGAAACCATATCCATGTTATTAGATCCAAGTGTAACTAAGCAAACTTATGTAGAGGATTGTGAGGTGTGTTGTAACCCGATTCAAGTATCTCCTCAATTTGAGGAAGCTGAACTTGTTGGTTTTGAAGCGCTTAATATAGAGCAATAAAAAAAGTTTAAATAATGCTTGTAATATGCAAAAAGGGTTGTATATTTGCAGTCCGAAACGATTACGTCGACATTATGAATCGAAAGTTAAAAGCTAAGGTAATCATTTAGGAATATAAATCGCGGGATAGAGCAGTAGGTAGCTCGTCGGGCTCATAACCCGAAGGTCACTGGTTCGAGTCCAGTTCCCGCTACTAGTAAAACCAAGCCTTTCAAGAAATTGAAAGGCTTTTTTATTTCACACAGTACAGAATAAGTACAGAATTTGGCTGTTTATCTTAGACCTTATAGTATTTGATTTAGATTGATTTCATTTAGTATGTGAAATCAAATTTGAACTACATTTTTCTGCAAGAATTGAAGATTATGGAGTCGTTATTCAAAATTTCTGTCAGTTTTTCATAATGGCTTCAATTCTTTTTTAACTTTAGAAAAATTATAATTCTTTTTCATTTGCAATTCCTTCAAGACTTATTGAATAATAAAGCACCTATTAATCGCTGGCAAGATTATAGAACCTTTTGTGACGATATTAAAAATGTTGATATAAACCTTTACATAAAGGCATTACCTGAACTACTGAAAAATTTAAAAAATAACTATCCAACTAGAAACCTTTTGGTCGCATTAGAACGAGAAGCAAAAGAGGATGCTTCTTTTGGTAAAGAAATTTATTTAAAAACACTTGAAACGAAAAATCCTGATTCGTATTTTACATTAATGGATATTCTATCCGGATTATATCATTCAGACCAAAAGTTTTCAATAGATGAAATTAAACGCCTAATCGAAGATGATAACATAAGCTTAAATGAAATAGGAATAAAATCTATCGTCAAAATTGATTTGATAGCGAAAACAGCACCAAAAACATTTGTGAGCTGGATTGAGAAACAATTCAATAGTATTATTAATAATAAGACTCTTGAGGAGTTATGGCCATCAGTTTTCTTTACCATTAGAATTAAAAGAAATGAATTAAAAAATGCAGATAAAATTATAGATAAGCTATCAAGTATTAAGACTATTGAAATTCAATTAGAGCTCATATACTTCTTGGATTACAATATAGATTTAGAAAACGAAATACACCTCTTCAAAAAATATCTTCCATTGTTGCTTCACATTGATTTAGAACATGCTGGTGCATATAGTCAATTGGCATATCGATTAGAAAATGTAGCCAAAACCAATTTAAGTTTGGTGGTTAGTTTTATAACAGATTGGGTTGATATGAGTCCTGAAAATGCTAGAAAAATAAAATATTTCAGCCATTTGCTAAACACACTTTGCGATGATTTTTATTCTGAATTTCAAAAGCTGTACACAAATTGGTTAAATAAAGACAATCCTAATTTTCATATTGCCATTTTTGAAATGAATAGTGCCAGATATATGAGAGATTTATCAGGATTGACGGTTTCAGAAGTTCTAATAAAAGACTTTTCAGATTACGATATTGAATATATCACCTACAAAATACTTGCCTATGTTTATGATAAAGACACCTCTTTGTCCTTGGTATATTCTATACTTGAACAAAAAGTAGATAATAAAGAGGTTGTGGTTTTTTTAGCTGATTTGTTTATTAACCATTTAATATTCAATTACTATTCAACTATTGAATTTTTAAATTTAAAAAAGAAGGCTGCTAATAGAAAACTTAAGAAAATAATAAAAGATATTGTTGAAGAAGGAGAAGATAAATATAAGGCTTATTCAGATTTAGAAAACCTAAAAGAGTTTGCGCCTTCAGAGCGAAGATTGATATATTATAATAAAATTCAGAATAGAAAATTTAATAAATCCTATAAAGAGAGTGAAGCAGAAAGCTCATCATTCTTAAGTATGGTTAAAAATATCAATTACAGAACTGGCAAATCTACATTTTCAAAGTACCAAGGCGAATATACCGAAATGATGACACCAGGCCTTATATCTCATTCTGGCGAAATGCCAAGAGGCGAATTTATTGACCCCATTGGTCAAGCCACAGAACGGTTACTATGGCAAAATTTTAAAAGAAGACAATGAGATTTTTACTGAGTGAATATATTAATCTTTTAAAAGAGGATAAAGAACTTGATGCATTGCTGACTGACTTGTTAGTTGGAATGAAATTTACAACCATCTCAAAGCCAATGAAAGGTCGTCAGTTTGGCGTAGATATTTCAGCTGTAGGTATTGATCCAGAAGATGGTATTAAAAAGGTGTTTTTATTTGCTGTAAAACAAGGCAATCTAACAAGAACCACTTGGGATGGAGATGTAAACGCTATACGTTCAACTCTTAATCAAATTAAAGACACTTTCATTCCAACTTCACTTACTAATCGTTTAAAAAAGCTTCCTAAAAAAATAATAGTTTGCACTAATGGTGTTATAAATCAAAATGTTTTAGTGGATTGGACACAGTATATCGACCAGAATACTACAGATGCTGTTGAATATGATTTTTGGGGAACAGGAGAAATAACTGCAATGCTTGACGACTATCTTGTTAGCGAAAAACTATTTCCACAGGAATATCAATCATTATTAAGAAAGTCTTTGGCGTTTTTAGATTTACCAGACTATGATTTATCACATTTCTATACGCTAATTCAAAAAATTTTAGACAAGCAACCCAAACAAAAAAGACAAATCTTAAAAAAGTTAAGACTGGTGCGATTATGCCTGAACATTATATACAAATGGTCCCAGGACAATAATAATTTAAAACCTTCAATTTATGCAAGTGAAAGATGCTTGTTACTCGTCTGGCACTTTATGCAAGAAGGCAATCATTTAGAGAAAAACTATGTAAGGCAAGAGTTTTACAAAATTCATCTTTTAAAAAGAGCAATTGGTGTAAACTATTTTAATAAAGTGGTTGAACACTATAAGGTTGAACACAGCATCTACAAATACAGCAGAAATAGCTTAGAATATAGCCTAAATGTATGGGAAGAAATAGGAATTATAGCAACCATAGGGTTAACCGAAATTCAAGAATTTAGAATCTATTATAATGAAGGACAAAAAAAACAAGCCGACGTTTATTATAAAAGCGCTGTATCGATAAGTAATGCATTAGGTTTGTTTATTCAAAACAATCCACCTTTAAAATATCCAGAATACGATGTACATAGCGTTGAGATTGCATTAGCACTCAACTTACTAAATTTTACAAGAAACTTCAATCCAGCAAAAAAATGGATTTCTGAAATGACTTTGGGTTTTAACAATAGGTATAAAATAAATAAGTTGTTTCCGTTATTTAGAAAAAACTACGATAAGCTAGTTGATATTCATAATGGCGATGAAGATTGTGAAATTCAATCTTCAATGATTGTTCCTATTTTGGCTGAATATGCCTTGATTTTTGATGAAGAAGAACTCTATCAATTTGTTCGAAAGATTACAACTGAACTATTTACAGAATTGAATTTACAAATCTGGTTTCCACTTGAAGAAATGGAAGACAAAATTTGTATTCAAGATTATAGTCATGGCGAAGGAACATCAAAGCATTCTCTTATACTTTATGAAGATGCTGAAGAATACAAAAAAGAAGTGTTGGCTGAAATTGACCTTTTCGGACCAGAAAAGAACTTTAAAATTTTCGCCCACGGTTTCGATATTATAGCTCATGTAGCAAGTAGGCATTATAAAAGTCAGCCTTTCCCTTTAACTTGGCGAGTGATGCTTAAATAACAATTCAGTCTCTAGTTTAGATAAAAACAATTTACTTATCCAAAGCTTCTTTAAAAAATCTTTAGAATCTTTATCTACATTTATACCAAATAAAGACCTGTAAGGGAAGTGTTATTATTTTGATTGGATATGAATACCACTTCTCTTGTCAGGCACAACTATTTGAAAATTATACCATTAACAAGAGATATTAGTTGTCTTGTATAAAATTATAAAAGCTTGTGAGACTAACTATACTTTTCTTTTTTCTTTTAACCTGCTTTGTCAATGCGCAAGAGGTCAAAAATCTTGATTTTTTTAAAGAGGAAGCTATTCAAAATACGCCAGTTTTAAAGGATAACGGAAACCTTCAAAAAATAAATGAAATTCAAAATAGTATCATTCTTGCCCAAAACAAGGCTTTTCAAATCAATGCCACTTCAGATATTTTAGTAGCACCATACTTTAATAATAATGGTAAAATTGTAGATGTCACCACTACACCTTCAGCAAACGCTTTTGGGTATGATATAGGTATTACAAATGGTGGTTTATATTCTGCTCAAATCAATGTTACCAAAAACCTATTTAATCAGGCAATTACAGATAATTTACTATTTCAAAATAAAATAGCCAACAATACAATTACGCTATCTTCAGAAGAAATCAATCATAACATTATTAAGAATATTACAGACGCTTATATACTTACTTATCAATTACAATTACAGGAAGAATTTACAAAAGAAATTCTAAAAGACCTCGAAAAGCGATTACAAGTTGTAGAATTATTAGTAAAGCGAGCTGTTTTAATGGAAAGTGATTATTTACTGTTACAACTGGATATTGAAGGCAAAAAATTAGAACTTCAGCAAATACAAAACAACCTTAAAACCTCAATTAACCAATTGTACAGTTTAAGCGGAACACCAATTGGATCTATTGAAAAATTGGAAGCACCAAATTTTAATACCACTTCTAAACCTTCACGGTTTTTTTATCAGAAAAAATTTGAGAATGATAGTCTGCAAGTAGTTGCCAATCAAAAGGTTTTTGAGAATCAATACAAACCGCAGGTTACTGCTTATGCTAATACAGGTTTAAATGCTGTTGAAATTCCTAATATCTACAGAAGGTTTGGTGCAAGTGCTGGACTGCGGTTAACGATTCCTATTTATGATGGAAAGCAACGCAAGTACAATGCACAGCAAAGTCTTTTAAAAGAGGAAAGTTTAGCGTTTTACAGGGATAATTCAAAAATACAAGTTAACAACAATATTAAAAATATTGAACAACAAATCCAGGCCTTGAATGACAATATGGTGCTACTTAACAAACAACTTGAGAAGCAACAAAACATATTAGAAATCTATAAAGGGAAATTGGTTCAGGGACAAATTTCTATTGTAGATTATCTAAATGTTATTCAGAATTATAAGCTTAATAGCTACACTAAATTACAAATGCAAACCAACTACTGGTTATTACAAAGCCAGTATAACTTTATAAACTGGTAATTGATTATGAACAAACACTACTTTAAACATATAGCCATTTTATTATTAGTTATTAATTTTTCCGCTTGTAAGAAGAAGGTTGATACAGTTTCAGAAAAAAAAGCACCAATAAAAGTAAGCGTTGTTGCTGTTCAACATAATGATATTAAAGAATACCTAACGTTTAATGGTGTTACGCAATACCAAAGAAAAGAAAATATACGCTCAAATGTAACTGGCTATATTTCTTGGATGAAATATAAAATTGGCGACAATATTCGTAACGGACAAACATTTGCTTCGGTTAGAACTAAAGAGCAAGATGCGCTTAAAGAAGCTGTTAAAATAGACAGTTCATTATCAAAATTTGTGAGTCCTATAACCATTAGAAGCAATGCTACTGGCGTTTTTACTGTGCTCAATATAACTGCAAATGATTATGTTGCTGAAGGCGATGTTTTAGCTACAGTAGTGCAACCAAAATCGTTGGTAATACAAGTAAACGTGCCTTACGAGTATGAAGATGCCGTTAAAATAGGTTCGTCCTGCGAAATTATGTTGCAAAATGGCGAAGTGTTGACTGCGAAGGTAACAGGAACCCTACCTACAATAGATTCAGTAGCGCAATCACAAGTATTTTTAATTGCTTTGCCAGATGCAAATCTTCCAGAAAATTTAAATGTTCAGGTAAGGACGATTTACAAAGAAGATGTAACTGCAATGACCATTCCCAAAACTGCTTTGCAGACCAACGAATTATTATCAGATTTTTGGGTACTGAAAATAGTAAATGACTCAATGGCATTAAAACAAAAAGTGAAGCCTTTACTTCGGAATGATTCTTTGGTTCAAGTAAAATCAGAACGTCTTAAAGTAAATGATTTAGTGATTACCGAAGGTGGTTACCAAATGCAGGATTCAACAATTGTAAGCTTCAAAAAACAATGAAAAAACTGCATTCCAATTATAAATTCCCGTTACTCGCTATAGGTATTCTAATACTTATTGGAGGGTTTTTTACATACCAGAATTTAAAGACAGGTTTATTTCCAGATATTACGTTTCCGAAGATTAAGGTTATTGCAGATGCAGGACAACAACCTGTGGACAAAATGATGACTACCGTAACCATTCCTTTAGAAAACATCATCCGTCGTACAGAAGGTTTACAATATATACGCAGTACAACCTCTCGTGGGAGTTGTGAGATTTCAGTCTTTTTAGATTGGAATATGGATATCAATACTGCCAAAGCACAAATAGAGTCCTTTATCAATCAGTCACAAGGAAGTATTCTACCAAACACCAAGTTTTCCGTAGAAAAAATGAACCCATCTATTTTGCCGGTTATGGGCTATTCCTTAGAGGGAGAAGGCTTATCGCAAGTAGATTTAAAGAAGATTGCAAAGTATCAGGTAAAACCATTTTTAGCAGCTACACCAGGCGTTTCAGACATTGCCGTAATTGGCGGTAAAGACAAAGAGTTTCAGGTTATTTTAAAACCAGATGTTATCAAATCTTTGGGGATTTCTATTGCAACTATTCAAAATGCTGTAGTCAATTCTAACCTACTACAATCCAATGGCTACATCACAGATTTTAATAGAATGTACCTTACGCTTACCGATAATGCAGTAGATGATATTGACGATTTACAAAACCTCGTTATCATCAATAGTCCTAATCGATTAATACGGTTGAAAGACGTTGCTAATATTGAAGTTAACGAAGTCAAGGAGTATGTGAAAATCCTTGCCAATGGTAAAAATGTGCCTATCATCGCAGTAGTAAAACAACCGAATGCAAACCTTATTGAAGTCAATAATACCATTGAACAAAAAGTTGCAGAACTCTCAAAAACACTACCTAAAGGCGTTGTGATAAAGCCCTATTACAAACAAGCAGATTTTGTAAACACCAGTATTGCGAGTATCAAAGATGTGTTGTGGATTGGTTTGGTTTTGGCACTTTTGGTTGTGATTCTATTCTTGCGTTCGTTTTCCGCAAGTATGGTAGTGCTGTTTACCATTCCTGTGTCCTTGTCTTTAACGCTCATTGTTCTTGATGCCATAGGTTACACTTTTAATATTATGACTTTGGGAGCAGTTGCAGCTGCCATTGGCTTAATGATAGATGATGTTGTAATTATTATTGAACAAATACATAAAATTAGAGAAGAGCATCCAGAACAACCAATGAGTTGGGTAGCACACGAGGCTATTACGCATCTGTTTCCTGCAATGATTGGCTCATCTTTAAGTACGCTGGTTATTTTTATCCCTTTTGTTTTAATGACAGGAGTAGCAGGCGCGTATTTTCAGGTAATGGCATTTAGTATGATTATTGCTTTATCTGCGTCCTTTTTAGTCACTTGGTTAGTTGTGCCTGTATTATCTATTTTGTTTACGAAGAACAAATCGGTAGAGCGCAAACACGAGCCAAAAACAAAGTGGATTCATAGCGTATTAAGCAAACCAATTATTGGAATTTTCTTTTTATTGGTTTGCGTCGTTATTCTTGTAGTCATCCCTTCTAAATTGCCATCTGGATTTTTGCCAGAAATGGATGAAGGTAGTATTGTTTTAGATTATAATAGTCCGTCAGGAACTACTCTGGAAGAAACCGATAGAATGTTACAAATTGTAAATGGAGTTTTGGACACACAGCCTGAAGTCGAAGCGTATTCGGCAAGATTAGGAACACAAATGGGTTTCTTTATTACTGAACCTAATCGTGGCGATTATTTGATTAAGTTGAAAGATAAGCGTAATAAAACCACAACTGAAGTTTCAGATGAGATTAGAAAGCGTGTTGAAGAAAAAATTCCACAATTAACCATTGATTTTGGTCAGGTCATTGGCGATATGTTAGGGGATTTAATGAGTTCTGTTCAGCCCATAGAGATTAAGGTTTTTGGAACTAATATAAATACCTTGGAAAGCTTGTCACAGGAAATAGCTAAAGAAGTTGAAACTGTTCAAGGTACAGCAGATGTAAATGATGGTATTATTGTCGCAGGACCAAGTTTGTCCATAGTCCCAAACGTTCCCAAACTTTCACAATTAGGAATGACAGTTGCTGATTTTCAATTACAGTTACAAACCCAAGTTGAAGGAACAGTTGTAAGCTCGATGATAGATAAAGAACAAATGGTAGATATTCGTCTTATTTATCCAAATGCACAACAAACTTCAGTATCTGATATAAAAAATACAGCCATCTTATTGCCAAATGGTTCTAGCGTACCTATCAATCAAGTGGCATCTATTGAAATGGGAAAAGGTGTAGCAGAAATCAATCGTGAAAATCAAAAATCGATGGGTGTAATTACCGCAAGATTAAACAATCGTGATTTAGGATCTACACTCAAAGACATCCAAAGTCATTTAAATAATAATGTATCACTTCCTGCTGGGTATTCGATCGAATATGGAGGCGCTTACAAAGAACAACAAAAGGCATTTAAAGAGTTGATGATGATATTAATATCTGCCATATTACTGGTGTTTATTGTGATATTATTTCTATTCAGAAAAGTTAAGATTGCATTGGCAATTATTGTAATTGCGATATTAGGAGTTGCTGGAAGTTTATTGAGTTTATACTTGACAGGAACACCTTTAAATGTTGGTAGTTATACTGGAATTATTATGATAGTTGGGATTATTGGTGAGAACTCAATTTTCACTTACAGGCAGTATCAAGAAAGCGATAATTCCTTATCACATATAGAAAAAATTGAATACTCAATTGCAGCACGATTACGACCTAAATTAATGACTGCTTTTGCAGCAATAATGGCATTAACACCTTTAGCATTAGGTATTGGTGCAGGTGCGCAATTACATCAACCATTAGCCATTGCTGTAATTGGAGGATTGTTATTTGCATTACCGTTGTTGCTAATCGTATTACCTACAATTTTGAAAGTCATAAAGGAATAATTTATATTAAAAAATGAAAATAGAACAACATTACGGACACAGGGGGAACTGGTTAAGAGCAGCAGTTCTTGGCGCAAATGATGGTATTCTATCTACAGCAAGTATTATTATTGGTGTTGCAGCAGCAAGCACCACAAGGGAACCTGTTATTTTAGCTGGTGTTGCAGGTTTAGTAGCTGGAGCATTATCTATGGCAGCAGGTGAATATGTTTCGGTGAGTTCTCAAACTGATATTGAAAAAGCAGATTTGGCAAGAGAACATAAAGAACTCGAAGAAATGCCAGAACAAGAATTAGAGGAACTTACTAAAATTTATGAAAAACGAGGGCTTTCCAAAAACTTGGCTTATCAAGTTGCAAAAGAACTAACTGCACATAATGCTCTTGAAGCTCACGCTCGTGATGAATTAGGAATTAATGAAATTACGCAAGCTCATCCATTGCAGGCGGCTTTATCATCTGGTGCAGCGTTTACCTTTGGTGGTATATTGCCTGTTTTGGTCGCTATGTTCGGTTCAATAACTAAAATGGAATATTTACAATATGGTTTTGCCATTCTATTTTTAACCGTACTAGGAGCTATAGCTGCTAAAGTTGGTGGAAGTAGCATAAAAAAAGCTATTATCCGAATAACATTTTGGGGAACTGTAGCAATGGTGTTAACCGCAGCTGTTGGGTATTTGTTTGGGACAAGTATTAGATAATTTCAGATTAGGGTTACATTTTTAATATAAACTAATTTTTAAAAAGTAAACAAATGGAAACATTTAAAAGCAACATATCAAACAATGAGTTTCCTAAATCTGAAGTGGTTCTGGCTGTAAACATTCGAGCTTCTATTTTTGAATTTATTAAGACTGAAAACCCCAATTTTAATAAACATAGTAAACTTGCTATTTCTGAGTTAAACCGTTTTAGACAGAAATACTTAGAAAGCTATCTTTTAAAAGAAGCTGGAGATTTATCACAATTAGAATTGGATGTTTTAAAAAGTATTGAAAAACAAGAATTAATTTCAGCTAATATCATTTCCGAAGAGAAAGAAACATCGAGTAATTATGGTCAACGATTAGCAGATAAAGTGGCTTCTTTTGGAGGTAGCTGGAAATTTATCATTCTTTTTTCTGTCATTATTTTTATTTGGATTACAGCAAATATTGTATTTCTTGCTAATAAAGGGTTTGATCCCTATCCATTCATATTACTTAATCTAATTTTATCATGTTTGGCAGCTTTGCAAGCACCAGTAATTATGATGAGCCAAAATAGG
Organism: Olleya marilimosa CAM030; assembly: GCF_000518485.1. Lineage (GTDB taxonomy): Bacteria > Bacteroidota > Bacteroidia > Flavobacteriales > Flavobacteriaceae > Olleya > Olleya marilimosa. The sequence continues at coordinate 118,307 of NZ_JADR01000008.1, forward strand.
CAGGAAGAAAAAGACAGAGATCGAGCCAAACAAGATTACATGATAAACTTAAAGGCAGAATTAGAAATAAGAACTTTGCACGAAAAACTAGATCACCTCATTATACATCAACAACAAGAGTTATTAAATATTCAGCAAGTACAAGTAGAAATGATGGAAGATATTATGAGGAAAATAAACACAAAATAGTTAAAAAGTGGATAGAATAGGAGTAGCACTATCTGGAGGTGGAGCGCGAGGTGCAGCACATATTGGTGTACTTCAAGCGTTAAATGACAATAGTATATTTCCAGATCGAATTTCGGGTACAAGTGCCGGAAGTATAATTGGAGCATTGTATTGCTATGGCTATACACCAAATGAGATTTTAATGCTTTCTCACGAAAAAGCATTTCTAAAAATTTTTAAAATCGGTTTTTTGAATAAAGGGTTAACAGAACTTACATACTTAAAAGATTTTCTGAAAAGTCATATAGCAACTAACAAGTTCGAAGACTTAAAATTACCTTTACATATATGTATTTCTAATATTAACTCAGGAAAATTTGAGATTATTTCTCAAGGAGATTTGTTTGAGGTTTTAGCAGCATCTTGTGCTTTACCGCTTTTGTTTAAATCTGTCAAAATTAATGGAAACACATATTTAGATGGAGGTTTGCTAAATAACCTTCCCGTAGAACCATTATTAAAACAATGCGAAAAAGTAATAGGTGTTAGTGTTTGTCCTCATGAAATCAGAAATGACATTAAAGGAATCAGAAATATTGCAGAACGTTGTCTTCAGCTCGCCATTTGGGGAACAATGCAACATCGTTTAAATCAATGTAATATAGCGTTAGAAATCGAAAAATCTTTTAAATATGGAATGTTTGACGTTAAAAAGTCGCAAGAACTTTTCGATATTGGTTATGAATCGACTATTGAAAGGATGGAGGACATAAAACAAAAACTTAAGAATTAAAATTTATAAATATGAAATATGAGCTTATAGCCTTATTGATTTTAACAAGTAGCTTCGTAATCGCACAAAGTGAAACACTTAACTATGATTTAAGTGTGGAAGGAAGTTCTATAGGTACTTTAACAGCTGTTAAAACTGTAGAAGGAAATAATACTACCTACGCAGCAAATAGTATAGCAACCGTACATTTATTTGGCGAAACACAAATAACAACGTACTTAATTGTAAAATTCACAAATGGGATATTGCAGTCTAGTCATTACAGGATTGAAAAGAATGGAACACTCAATGATGAATCGACTATTATTCTTAAAAATGGTGTTTATAACATAAATCATAATGGTAAAACCACACAAATAAATTCGCCAATAACGTATACCACAACAATGTTATATTTTGAAGAACCGAAAAAAGTTGATACTGTTTTTGCTGAGCTTGAGGGAATAAATAAAAATATTGTCAATAGTGGTGTATCTACATATCAATTAACAGATCCTGGTAACCATCATACAAATAATTATACCTACGAAAATGGAGTGCCAAAAGAAGCTTTAATATCGCATACATTATTCAATTTTAAGCTGTCCCTAAAGAAGTAGTCTTTTATCGTTCTGAGATAGTTTAGCGACCATATCTTTTAATTCTTTAACCTCTTTTAAAAGGGTTGTAATTTCTTTTTCAGCTTTGATATTTACATTAAAATCATTTTCAGCACGAATTTCGGCACGTTTTGCCTGAAGATTTTGACCAACCATTAATAATGGCATCAAAAAAATTTGTATCATATTTGATATAAAGAGCCATAAAACAGAAGCCGGATAAGGATCAAAGCGTAAATGTTTAGGTGTAAACATATTCCAACTCAACCATAACACAGTCCAAAAAAATATAACCAGAAAAAAACCAATTGTGCCAATTTTATCTGTTATCCAAATGGCAAATCTTTCTGAAGCTTTAAGTTCATTTTTATAAATATGATTGGTGTTTTTAATTTCCATTATCTTAGCTATTAATTATTTTCATTATTCTTAGAGTACGTTATGGTTCGTTGAGGAAAAGGAATTTCAATACCCTCATTATCAAAACGGTTTTTTATGCTTTGTAGCAAATCACAATATAATACATACCCATCACTAGAATCTTTAGCCCAAGCCCAAACTCTTAAATTTACATCTGAATCGCCTAAAGCAGTTACCCTTGCAATTACCAAAGGAACATTGTTTTCGATATCTTCAGTGGTGCGATTATCTATATGTAAAGGATGATTACCAACTTCCTCTTTCATAATGTCTAGCGCACGTTCTATATTTGATGAATAACCAATACCAATGTCAATCAGTTTGCAACACTTTTCTTCACCAATATGAGCGTTTACAATTAGGTCGCTACTAATAACTGAGTTTGGTATAATTATCCTATTGTTTTCAAAATCTCTAATCACGACTTGTCTTAGATTAATGTCTTCTACAGTTCCAGTAAAAGAGCCTCTTAAAGTAATTTTATCATTTATTCTGAAAGGTTTAAATACAACAATTAAAATACCACTCATAATATTACTTAATGCTTGTTGTGATGCTAAACCTGCTATTAGTGAAATCACACCAGCACCAGCCAGTAATGAGTGTCCTACAATTTTAAATTCAGGTATTTGTACTAAAGCAAAAGCAAACCCTATAGCGTATACCAATGCTGTTAGAATATGTTTTAAAAATAAATAACCAGTAAGATCTCTATGATGATTAATAAGCGATTTTTTTATAAATCGTTTTAGAAACCAATTTAAGAGTATGGAAAAAAAAATAGTACCAACAATTATTATAGCAATAGTAGTTTCTATTTTAAATTCTGAAAAATATTTTTGCATCATTTGATTAGATTATTAAACGAACTTCGCCCAATTCTTGAATTTTATATGGAAACTTATGTCCAGGGGAAGCAATAAACATAAAGTTTATTGGAATATGCCAACGTTTGGATAGTTCTTTAATTTTTTCAGGACCAAAAACACCCGGCTCTATAATAAACTCGACATTAATTAAGGGATAAGCTCTATCTAAAGTTTCAATATCTTTTGTAAGATTTGTAGCAATAGTTTCGCCTTCATCTAAAACGGTTACAATTTTTACGCTTCGCGTAGATTCATTATTAGAAATATATGATAGCACCTTATTTAAAATAGATACATCATCATGATTGGTAAAATAGACAAATTGCTGTTTGTTAATAGAATTGAGTGCTTTTTTTATTGGTTTTTTTAGCTTAATAAAAAGTGAATTTTTTTCTGGAAAAGCATAGTCAAGAATTTTTAGAAAAACTTTAAAGATAGAAGTACGATATAACATAAAGAACACAACAGCTAACGTTGGTATGAGATATTCCATAAAAATGGCTAAATATTGTGGGTTTAAAATCACATTACCAACAATCGCAGCTGCAACTGCTATGACACCTATAAATAATCCTAACCAACTTGATCTTTCGGGTCTGGGTAATCGAGAACGATTTACTTTTAGCAACAAGTTTCCGATACCAAATAAAATCATAACAGACAAAAAAGCAATGGTATAAACACCAGCTAATTTTGCTAAGTCACCTTGAGTAATCAACAAAATGGAAACACAGAGTCCAAAAAACAACACGAAGATTAAATAATTACTTCCTTTTTTCGTTTTCTTCAAGAGTACTTTTGGCAGTATTCTATCTAAAGCCATGCGTTTCATCAAGCCACCGACACCAACAAATGAGGTAAGTACTGCGCCACTTAATACTAATGCTGCATCTATCCCAATTAGTAATGATAACCAATTTCCACTAGCGGTTTTTCCCATTATGGATAATAATGCATCTTGATTATCTACAACAGTAGAAATAGGTATGATGCACAAAGCCAAAAAAGCAATTAGTGGATTAAAAACTGTAACTACTACCCACATATTACGTAAGGTTTTTGGGAAAACACCTTTTTCCTGTTCTTCAACATAATTAGCAGAACTTTCAAAGCCACTAATACCCAACATAGCAGCAGAAAAACCTAAAAATAAAGCAGTAATTATACCACCTTTTACTGGTGTGTTAAAATTAGAAAAGAGTATTTCCGTTCCATTTTCAAATAAGAAAACTAAACTGAATCCGCAGAGTATAATGAGTGATAATAAGTGAAATAGAAATATAGCAATCGCTACTTTAGACGATTCGCCAATACCTAAAATTACCAATCCCATAAATAACAAAAGCAAACCAATGGTAACAGGAATTACAGGAATAACAATCCAAATACTATGCGCATATTTCACAGCTTCACTTGTAGAAATGACTGCTGTTGCCATATAAGATAGTACGGTTAAGGCAGCTGCTAATGAAGCAGTAGATTTTTTAGTAGTGTTTAGTAAAGCATTGTAAGCACCACCATTTAAAGGTAAAGCACCTACAACTTCGCCATATATTTTTCTAAAAAAGAAAAGTACAACAGCAACCATTAAAAGTGAAATCCAAGCATATTGCCCTGCATATACAATAGCCAGTGCAGAGACATATAAACAAGAAGAACTTATATCATTACCGCAAATGGCTGTGGCTTCTAATTGATTGAGTTTTTTTGCCATACGGTAAATTTACTAAAGAAATCTTAAGTAAATTTGAAGTTTATAATTGTAATTATCATGTCATTTTTAAGATTTGAACAAAAGAAAAGTCCTGTTATTCAAAGGAAAAGATTTTTTATTAGAGCATTACGCTACGTAATGTATGCAATAATTATGGTGGCTATCTCTGTTTCTATTGGCACTTTAGGTTATCATTATTTTGGATTTTTATCTTGGATAGACGCTTTCTATAATGCCTGTATGATACTTGCTGGCGTCGGGCCAATAGCAGAAATGCCAAATGACACCGCTAAATTATTTGCATCTTTTTATGCCCTTTTTAGTGGTACTGCTTTTTTTAGTGTTATTGCGGTAGTAATGGCACCAATCGTTCATAGGTTTTTACATATTATAAATTCTGATAATACCGAATAATCATAGATTTCGTCTTTAGAATATATTTAGAATCAAATACTAATTTTATTGTTTTAAATTTATAGAAATGAAATATTTAATAGCTGAAGACGAACTCGATTTACAACAATCTATTGTTACGTATTTACAACGTGATGGCAATATCTGTGAAGTAGCTTCAGATTTTGGGGAAGCTTCAGAAAAAGCCGCTATATACGATTACGATGTTATTATTTTGGATATTAATTTAGTCACAGGTAGTGGATTAGACGTACTTAAAACGTTGAAGAAAGAAAAGAAAAGAGCTGGTGTGATAATTATTTCTGCAAACAATTCATTGACAGATAAACTGGAAGGCCTCGATCTAGGTGCGGATGATTACATTACTAAACCTTTTCATTTAGCAGAATTAAATTCTCGCATTAATGCTGTACTTCGACGTGGCAAATATGGTGGCGATGAAATTATGGAGTTCAACGAAATAAAAATTGATACCAAATCCAGAACCGCTTACATTGATGGTAAAGCAATGGCTTTAACACGCAAGGAATACGATTTATTGGTATTCTTTATATCTAACAAAGGACGTGTCCTTTCTAAAGAAATCATTGCAGAACATCTTTGGGGAGATGATAGCGATTTACTCGATAATTTTGATTTTATTTACGTACACATCAACAACTTGCGTAAAAAGTTAACTGCGGAAGGTGCAAAGTATATCAAAACAGCCTATGGAAGTGGGTATAAATTTATAGAAGATTAATCCGTGTCTAAAAAAATAAAACTTATAAAAAAAACATCCAAAACCTTCTTAATTACTGGGTTGTTTTTAGCATTGCTGAGTTCCATAGCTTTGTTCTTTTATACCAGCCATCTTTTAAAAAGTGAAGTTGAAGAGGTTTTGTATTCCACAGAAGCAAGAGTTGAAGCTGCCTTAAAAAATAATCGAAAAATATACTCATTACCACCAGTTACAGAGGTTCGGGAGGTTGAAATTTTAGGAAAAGAAATATTAAAGGACACCATCATTTATGATCCTTCAGAAGATGAAATGGAATTGTTTCGAGAACTATCCACCTACAAAGCAATCAATGGGAAAAACTATCAGATAACCATTAGAAATATGGTCGTCGAATCTGAAGATTTTGCTTTAGCCATTGTTATCTCAAATATAGCCATATTCGTTTTAGCTTTCATATTTTTATTTTATTTCAATACCACAAGAAATCTTCAGTTATGGAGTCCTTTTTTCAAGAATTTAGAGCAGATGAAACGATTCTCGCTCACATCAAAAGAGCCATTGCGTTTAGTTGATAGCGATGTTTTAGAGTTTTCAGAATTAAAAACCGAAATTGAGACATTAACAGATAAAGTAAGGTCAGATTATGAGAGTTTAAAGCAGTTTACGGAAGATGTCTCGCACGAAATGCAAACGCCTTTAGCAATCATTCAGGCAAAAATTGATAACCTTATTAATGAGCAGGAGATAAGTGATAAACAGTTTGAGCAAGTTACCTCTATTCAAAAAGATATTCAACGCTTAAAACAACTTAATAAGAGAATAACGACCTTAACTAAAATTGACAATAATCAATTTATAAATATTGAAAATATCAACCTATCAGATTTAATAAAGGAAAAGATTGAAAGCTTTAAAGAGCTTCAATTTGCAAATCTCGTTTACACTTTAAAAAACGAATTATTTGTTTCTATGGATGCCTACTTAGCAGATATTTTCATTAATAACTTGGTTTCAAATGCCATAAAACACAGTAAAAAAAATGAAGAGATTGCTGTCGTCACAAAAGATAACTTACTCATTATTTCAAATTTTGGAGAAAAGGCCTTGGCACATCCCGAAAATTTGTTTTTACGTTTTTATCGAGAATCTAACGCCAATCAATCCACAGGTTTAGGATTGGCAATCGTTAAGAAAATATGTGATTTATATGGGTTTAAAATCTCATATCAATTTGAGGTTGACCACCATGTATTTTCAATAGATTTTTCAGTTGTAAATAAAAGTTAAGAGAAAGCATAACGTTATTTGCAATACCATTGCATTAAATAATTTATATCTTTGCTACGATGAAATTTTTAGCTTTTATATTATCAATTTATATTTTCGCGCTTAATTTAGCACCTTGCGAAGATTATACTACGCTTGATAATGAGGTGCAAACTGAGATTTCACAAGGTATGGACAATGACCATCAACATCAAGATTCTGGTTTATGTTCGCCTTTTTGCATTTGTCAATGCTGCCATGTAAGTGCTGTGAATTTTGATATTCCAGATTTAAAATTAGACATATCTTTTATTTCCACAAAAGATGTTTTATACCTAAGCGGTTCAGAAAAAGACTTCACAAATTCCGTTTTACAACCACCACAAGTGTAATGAATACCTGCTACGCAGGTGTATTATAAATCTATGCTACCATCGATACTCTTTGGTAACTATTCTTTATTTATAAATTCATTATAACTATAATTCTATGATTAATAAAATCATTGATTTTTCAATCAATAACAAATTCATTATTGGTTTGCTAACGCTTACCATTGTTGGAGCTGGTATTTGGAGTATGACTCAAGTACCTATCGATGCGGTACCAGATATTACCAACAACCAAGTACAAGTCATTACGCAAGCACCAAATTTAGGAACAGAGGATATTGAGCAAATCATAACCTATCCAGTAGAGGTAGCAATGAGCAATCTACCTAATGTCCAAGAAATTCGTTCAATTTCTCGTTTTGGCTTATCAGTTGTTACCATTGTTTTTGACGATGATATGGGAACGTATCTGCCACGTCAATTAGTCGCTGAAAAACTCAACGACATTAAAGAACAAATTCCCGAGGGATTCGGAGAACCTTCAATGGGTCCTATTTCATCTGGTCTAGGAGAAATATATCAATACACACTTAAAGTCAAACCAGAATACAAAGAGAAATATTCAGTTACTGATTTGCGCACCATGCAAGATTGGATAGTACAGCGTCAAATGGCAATGGTAGAAGGTGTTGTTGAAGTTAATGCTATTGGCGGAAAAATTAAGCAATATGAAGTCGCTGTTGATCCAAATGAGTTGCGAGCAATCGGATTAACAATTACCGATGTCTTTGAGGCTCTAGAAAACAACAATCAAAATACAGGTGGTGCATATATCGAAAAGAACCATCAAGCCAATTTTATACGTGGCGAAGGTTTAGTGCGTAGTTTGGATGATATTAAAAAAATAACAGTAAGAAACGTCAATAATATTCCTATAACTATTGGCGATATTGCCAAAGTACAATTTGGTTCAGCTATTCGTTATGGTGCATTAACACAAGATGGCGAAGGAGAAGTTGTAGGTGGTTTGGTAATGATGCTTAAAGGAGCAAACTCAAACGATGTTATTGAGAATGTAAAAGAGCGAATGACTCAAATAGAAAAGTCATTACCAGAAGGTGTGATTATTGAACCTTTATTAGACCGAAGTAAGTTAATAGCAGAAACTACATCAACTGTAGCAACAAACCTTATTGAAGGTGCATTAATAGTAATATTTGTACTCATCTTTTTATTAGGAAATTGGAGAGGTGGTTTAATAGTGGCATCCACTATTCCGTTATCGTTGTTGTTTGCATTTATCCTTATGAATGTGTTTGATGTTTGGGCTAATTTAATGAGCTTAGGAGCAATAGATTTCGGTATTATTGTAGATGGTGCTGTAATTATTGTAGAAAGCACAGTTTTTCTTATTGCATCACAAGTACTAAAGAAAAGGAAATTGACATCCAAAGAGCGTGATGGTGTTGCAGCTGATGCTTCAAAAAAAATGATGAATGCTGCGTTTTTCGGTCAGCTTATTATCCTTATTGTTTTTCTTCCAATTCTGGCTTTACAAGGTATTGAAGGGAAAATGTTTAAACCAATGGCATTGACTTTTATTTTTGCAATGATTGGTGCCATGGTTCTTTGTTTGACGTATGTGCCAATGATGTCTGCTTTGATTTTAAGAGCACCAAAGTCAGACAAAAAATCTTATGGCGACAAATTTGTGCATTGGGTAGAAGGTAAATACCAACCTTTATTAGAAAAAGCCTTAAAAAAAGGAAAACTAATAATTGGTGTTTCTGTTGTTCTATTCGGTATTGCAGTCTTTATGTTTACACGAATGGGTGGCGAATTTATACCACAACTCGATGAAGGCGACATTGCGTTTCACGCCATTTTAAAACCAGGCAGTTCCCTTACAGAAACTATTGAAACGACTACAAAAATTGAACAAATTGTAAAAGCAAAGTTTCCAGAAGTTGAGAAAATTGTAAGTCGAATTGGTGTTGCTGAAATTCCAACAGATCCCATGCCAATGGATATTGCAGATGTTTTTGTGATTTTGAAACCAAAAAGCGAATGGACTACGGTAGCATCTAAAGATGAACTCATCGAAAAAATGAAAGAAGCTGTTGAAATAATTCCTGGTGTTAACTATGAATTTACACAACCTATCGAAATGCGCTTTAATGAATTACTTGAAGGTGTTAGAGAGGACATTGCCATAAAACTTTACGGAGAAGATATAAATATACTGTCTCAAAAAGCAGAAGAAATATCTAAAATTATAGCTGGTACTGAAGGTATTGGAGATATGAAAGCGGAAGCCACAACAGGGTTGCCACAAATGACCATTACGTATAATAGAAATAAATTAGCTCAATACGGACTGCAAATAAATACGTTGAATCAAATCGTTCAAACAGCTTTTGCAGGCGGTACAGCAGGTATTATTTTTGAAGGCGAAAAGCGATTTGATTTAGTGGTAAGATTGAATTCTCAAAACCGAAAGGATATTTCAGATGTTCAAAATTTATATATCAATTTACCGTCTGGTACTCAAATTCCACTTCGTGAAGTTGCAGATATAAGTTACAAAGGAGGTCCAATGCAAATAAGCAGGGATAATACAAATAGAAGAACCTATGTTGGTATCAATGTAAGAGGACGTGATGTAAAATCTTTGGTAATGGAAATAAAGTCAAAGTTAGATGCTAAATTAGAATTACCAACAGGTTATTTTATTCGTTATGGAGGTGCATTTGAAAATTTAGAACGTGCAAGTAATCGCTTACTAACAGTTGTACCAATTGCGTTATTACTCATTTTTGTACTTATTTATTTTGCTTTAAAATCGTTGCCACAAACCTTAATGATTTACATCGCGATTCCTATGGCAACCATTGGTGGTGTAGTAGCATTGTGGTTAAGGGATATGCCATTTAGTATTTCAGCAGGCGTAGGTTTTATTGTTTTGTTTGGCGTTGCTGTTCTTAACGGTCTGGTAATGATAAGCGGACTGAATGAACTTAAAGAAGAAGGTGTCACCAATCTTAAAGATAGAATTATAGAGGGAACAAAACGAAGAATTAGACCAATTATGTTAACCGCTTTTACAGATGTTTTAGGCTTTTTACCTATGGCAATTTCGGCATCAGCTGGTGCAGAAGTACAACGGCCTTTAGCAACGGTTGTAATTGGTGGTTTATTAACATCTACACTATTAACATTGTTCGTTTTACCTATATTATATCATTGGGTAGAAAACAAATCATTCAAGTTTAGAGCAGACAAAAAAGTGATTACAGTTACTGCTATGGTAGCTTTTATGTTTTTGTTACCAATAACAGGAAACGCCCAAGAAGTTAACGATACGTTGCCAATCATTTCGATGAATGAAGCGGTTAAATTATCAAAAGAAAATTTTCCGCTTTTAAAACAAAAGCAATTAGAAATCAGCAAACAAGAGCAGTTAAAAAGTACAGCTTATGATTTTGGAACGACTCAAATTTTTACTGGAGGCGAGGAAATTAATAACGGAAATGGTATTTATACAACTATAGGAATTGGTCAAAGCAACATTGATGTGTTTGGTATTTCTGCAAAAAAACGATTGCAAGAACAACGCATTCAACTAGCTCAAAAAGCGTTTCAACTTTCAGAATTAGATTTAGAATTGGAAGTGAAAAAAGCCTGGGCAAATGCCTTGCAGAGTAAAAGGAATTATAATTTATACAGAGAGTTAGATTCAATTTATACCAATTTTGAAAAAGCAGTAGCATTAAATTATGAAGTAGAAGCGATTTCAAGGTTAGAATATTCAGCAGCTAAAAATCAAGCTTTACAGATTCAAAATAAATTTATGCAATCAAAAAGTGAATATAGTATTGCATTACAACAGTTAAACCTATGGTTGGTTTCTGATACATTCTATACCGTTCCCAATGATTTTGAAATCACTAGTGAAATTGATGTTGATACTTTTAACTTAGAAGAACATCCCTTATATGGTATAGCACAATTACAGGTAACAGAAGCAGAAGCCACATATAAAGCTGCCAAAGCAGATAATTTACCCAAGTTAAATTTTCAAGGTGGTTTACAAAACTTAAATGGTAATTCAGGGTTTTATACCTATCAAGCAGGTGTTTCCATTCCTTTTTTGTCTGGTACAAATAAAGCAAAGGTTAAAACCGCAAAAATCGATAAGGAAATTGCTGATACGAACATTCAGTTCAAAAAACAAGAAGTACAATCCAAGTTTGTACAATCAAAAGAGAATTATCAAAAATGGAAAACGTCTTGGTTTTTCTATAAAAATGAGGTGTTACCACTTGTGAAAGAACAAAAATTGGGGGCTTTATTTGCCTATAAAGAAGGAGAGATAGATTATACAGGGTTTACACAACTCATAAAAGAAGCTATTCAATCTGAATTACAAGCTCAAGAAGCATTAATAAATTATTTAGAAAGCACATTTCAACTACAATATTTTAATAAATAAGAAAATGAAAAACACACGATATATAATCTTAACATTACTAACAGTTTCACTTTTAGTAGTTGCCTGTGGAAATAAAGAAAGCCATAAAGAAGGCGATGGTCATGCACACAATGAAGATGTAAAGCCAGAAGCCGAAGAAGCTCATAGTGATGAAGAAGAAGTGATGCTATCACAACAACAGTTTGATGCCTTAAAAATGAAAACAGACACCCTAGCATTGCGTAATATGAGCGGTTATGTAGAAGCCAATGGCACATTAGAAGTACCACCACAAAACGAAGCAGCAATAACTTCTGTAGTTGGTGCAAATGTGGTATCAATAAAAGTTATTGAAGGCGATAAAGTTAATAAAGGTCAAGTGGTTGCATATTTATCTCATCCTAATATTATAAAAATGCAGACCGATTATTTAAATGCTTTTAGCAACAGTAATTTTTTAAAGAAGAACTATGAACGTCAGCAAAAATTATATGATGCAGGAGTTGGCTCTGGTGCAAGTTTTCAAAAAGCCGAAGCAGAATATGATGCCTCTAAAGCTATGGTAAATGGATTGGAAGCTCAATTGAGACTATTAAACATAAACACGTCATCAGTACGAAATGGAACCATTGCTCAAAGTATATCATTACGTAGTCCAATAGAAGGCTTTGTCCAAAAAGTTGAAGTAAAAACAGGACAATATGTAGAACCGCAAACCGAACTTTTTGAAATCGTAAACACGCATCACGTTCATGCAGATTTAATGGTGTTCGAAAAAGACGTTTATAAAGTAAAGAAAGGTCAAAAAGTGATTTTCAATTTACAATCTAATACAGACGAAGATCTTACAGCAGAAATCTATTCGGTAAGCAAAACTTTTGAAGATAATCCTAAAGCACTACACGTCCATGCTGAAATTGAAAACAAAAAAGGGAATCTAATTCCAGGAATGTATATTAAAGGTAAAATTCAAGTTGAGAACGCAGAAACTCATGCATTGCCAGAAAGCGCAATTATAAAAGAAGGCGATAGATTTTATGTCTTTTCAGTAGAAAAAGAAAATGACGATTGGAGTTTTAAACCTATTGAAGTGCTTTTAGGAGCAAAAGATGGCAATTGGGTAGCTGTTCAATTTACTGAAGAACAAGATAAAATCACAAAATTCGCTTATAACAATGCGTATTATTTAATAGCCGAAATGAAAAAAGGCGAAGCAGAACACGAACATTAGATTATGCAAACCATAGAACAATTATTAGAGTTAAAAAATATTCGCGTTACGGCAATGCGTTTATTGATTTATAAGTTTCTTGCAGAGAAACAAGTAGCAGTAACATTAAGTGATATAGAAAATGCTTTTGAAAAAGCAGATAGAACTACATTGTACAGAACTATTAAAACATTCGAGGAAAAAGACATTGTACATCAAATAGATGATGGTACAGGTATTACCAAATATGCTTTATGTGAACAAGGTTGTAGTTGTGATATAAATAAAGATTTACACTTACATTTCCATTGTAACAATTGTAATGAAACCATTTGCTTAACAGACCATAAAATACCAAAAATTAAAGTGCCTGATGGCTTTGTTTCAGAAAATGTAAACTTGGTTGTAAAAGGTATATGTGATAAGTGTAGTGGATAACAAATGCACTTCCATTGCACTAACGATTGTACTACTTTTATTCAAAATTAATGGATATGAAGTTTAATACTAAAATACCTAAACCTCTTAAACAGGCTTATATAGAAGAATTAAAACAATACAGTTTCTGTTTAGAAAATAAGCAGTATAATAATGCTTGGTATCATTTAGAACGCAGTCATATCATAGGGCAATCTTACCCAATAGAACATACCTATTCACATTGGTTAATGCTAAAGTTTGGATTTATGCAAAAAGATACTAAAGAAGTACTCGGCCAAATTATTAGGTTACTTGTTGGTGGTTGGAAATCATTTATTGACCACGTGCCACTTGGTAACACAGGCAGTGCAAACGTACCACCATTAAAATCTATGCCTATACCTAATGATATTAAAAATTTATTCAATTCAAAATGAAAAAAAAGAAAGTCAATTTAAGAGATTTAAAACCAAATTCAGAAGAGCAACATTCTCACGATGATGGTCATAATCACGGTAATGGAAGTGCATTTAAAACTTATGTGCCAGCAATTATAAGTTTTACGATGCTTATGATGGGTATAGGTTTAGATTATTTTGATGTTTCTTTTTTTAAGAATTGGACTCGTATTGTTTGGTACAGTATAGCATATTTGCCTGTAGGTTTTCCAGTAGTAAAAGAGGGTTGGAATAGTATTAAAAAGGGTGATATTTTTACAGAGTTCTTTTTAATGTCTATAGCTACTATTGGTGCGTTTATAATTGGTGAATATCCAGAGGGTGTAGCAGTAATGTTGTTTTATGCAGTAGGAGAATTATTTCAAAATACAGCAGTAAATAGAGCAAAAGGAAATATTAAAGCATTATTGGATGTTAGACCAAATGAAGCTCTGGTATATCGCAACAATAATTATGTGTCTGTAAGTCCAGAAACGGTTGAAATTGGTGAAAAAGTGCAAGTACGTGTTGGAGAAAAAATCCCTTTAGATGGTATTCTACTTTCCGACAAAGGTTCATTCAACACAGCAGCATTAACAGGCGAAAGCAAACCTAATACGATTGTAAAAGGCGAAAAAGTATTTGCAGGTAGTATTAATTTGGATGGCGTTATAGAAATTAAAACCACTAAAGAATTTAAAGATAGTTCCATTGCTCGAATTTTGGATATGGTACAGAATGCCACAGCTCGCAAATCGAAAACAGAATTATTCATCAGGCAGTTCGCTCGAGTTTATACGCCAATAGTTGTGTTTCTAGCTATTGCGGTTACATTTTTACCCTATTTTTTTGTAGATCATTATGTCTTTAGAGATTGGTTATATCGTGCCTTGATTTTTCTTGTAATTTCTTGTCCTTGTGCTTTAGTAATTTCTATTCCATTAGGCTATTTTGGTGGTTTGGGCGCAGCTTCAAAAAATGGAATTTTATTCAAAGGCGCTTCCTTTCTCGATGCCATGACCAAGATAAATACTTTGGTAATGGACAAAACAGGAACAGTTACTAAAGGTGTCTTTAAAATTAAAGAAGTCAAAGCAATTGGTTGGGATGAAAAAGAGTTTATGAAATACCTGATGGCGATGGAAGAACAATCCACACATCCAATCGCAAAAGCTATTTTAGAATATAAAGATGAAGGTACAGATTATGAAGCTTCCGAAGTATCTGAAATAGCAGGAAAAGGTTTAAAAGGTATTGTGGATGGTAAAGCTGTTTTAGTGGGTAATAAAGCCCTAATGACAGCCAATAATATTGATGTTTTAGAGGAAACAGAAACTATTGTAGAATCGATTGTTTTGGTTGCGATTGATGACAAATTCGCAGGTTATGTGGTTATTGCAGATGAATTAAAAGAGGATGCGAAAGAAACGATTACCGCATTACATAAAGTAGGTGTCAAAAATATAATGATGCTCTCTGGAGATAAGGATTCCATAACTCAAAAAGTTGCTTCCGAGTTAAATATCGAAATTGCTAAAGGTGGTTTATTACCAGAAGACAAATTGAATGAAGTTGAAATTTTAAAACAAAACCCCAATAATAAGATTGCTTTTATAGGCGATGGAATTAATGATGCACCAGTTTTAGCAGCAAGTGATGTAGGAATTGCAATGGGAGGATTGGGAAGTGATGTCGCAATTGAAACAGCAGATGTTATTATTCAAACCGACCAACCTTCAAAAGTGGTAAAAGCCATTAAAATTGGTCGTTCAACACGTAAAATCGTTTGGCAGAATATAGGTTTGGCTTTTGGTGTAAAAGTCATTGTTTTAATTTTGGGAGCTGGTGGTTTGGCAACAATGTGGGAAGCAGTATTTGCAGACGTAGGTGTCGCATTGTTAGCCATTTTAAATGCGGTTAGATTACAGAGGATGAGTTGGGATTGATTGATTAAATTTCTGTTAATTAAGATTTTGAATGTTAAAATTTTATATCTTTGCTATAATATGAAACAAGTATTCCATAAAACAATGTCTTTGGCAATGGCTTTTGTAGTGTTATGCTCTACAATGTCATTTACGCTTAATATGCATTATTGTGGAGATACTTTAGTAGAAACGGCTATATTCCATAAAGCCAAAGGTTGCGGTATGGAAATGGAAAAACCTTCTACTGAAGGATGTTCTATTACCAAGAAAAATTGTTGCGATGATAAACAATTAGCAATTGAAGGTCAAGACGAAATTCAATTACAAGTTGACAAAATTTCTTTTGAAAAACAAGTTTTCATTGCCTCATTTGTTTATACCTATATTAACCTTTTTGAAGGTTTAGATAACAATGTATCTTCTTTTGAAGAATACGATCCACCACTCGTCGTCAGGCAAATCTTCAAGATTGACGAGACTTATTTAATTTGATTTTTAAACAATAGACTGTTTTATCCTATGACTTTATAATGTCATAAGGATAATTTGTTGTATTCGGTGTTTTCCTAACGCCAATGTCTAACTGTTTAATAATCAAAATATATGCTTAATAAAGCAATCAAATTTCTTATAGAGAATAAACTCGTTGCAGTTCTACTACTTGCCCTTTTTGTTGGATGGGGAACTGTAAACGCACCTTTCAATTGGGATACAGGGTTTTTACCAAGTAATCCTGTGGCTGTTGATGCCATTCCAGATATCGGAGAAAATCAACAAATTGTATTTACAAAGTGGGATGGTCGTTCGCCACAAGATATAGAAGACCAAATCACTTATCCATTAACGACTTCTTTACTCGGTATTCCAGGAGTAAAAACGATTCGTAGTTCGTCTATGTTCGGCTTTTCAAGTATCTATATCATTTTTGAAGAAGATGTAGAATTCTATTGGAGTCGTAGTCGTATTCTAGAAAAACTCAATTCATTACCAAGTGGTTTATTACCTGAAGGTGTTAATCCTGCTTTGGGTCCAGATGCAACAGGATTAGGACAAATATTTTGGTATACACTTGAAGGACGTGATGAAAACGGAAAAGTTACTGGTGGTTGGGATTTACACGAACTGCGTAGCATTCAAGATTACTACGTAAAATATGCTTTATCTAGTGCAAGCGGTGTTTCTGAAGTCGCTTCTATTGGTGGTTATGTTCAGGAATATCAAGTGGATGTCAATCCAGAGTTGATGCGTCAATATAACATTAGTTTAAACCAGATTGTAAAAGCGGTTAAAAGTAGCAATCAAGATATTGGTGCGCAGACTTTAGAAATCAATCAAGCTGAATATTTAGTGCGTGGTTTGGGTTATGTGAAATCTGTTGAAGATATTGAAAATGCTGTAGTGACATCAGAAGATTTTACCTCAATTAAAATTAAAGACATTGGTAAAGTATCATTAGGTCCTGCAACACGAAGAGGTTTATTAGATAAAGAAGGTGCGGAAGTGGTTGGTGGTGTTGTAGTGGCACGATATGGTGCAAATCCAATGGAAGTCATTAACAATGTAAAGGCGCAAATTGAGGAACTGAAAGGTGGATTACCAACAAAAGTATTGGCAGACGGTAGAACATCTCAATTAACAATCGTTCCTTTCTATGATCGTACCGAATTGATTCATGAAACATTAGACACGCTTAATGAAGCATTGACACTAGAAATATTAATTACCATTTTGGTTATTATTGTTATGGTTTTCAATTTAAGAGCTTCTATTTTAATTTCTGGATTGCTGCCTGTCGCCGTATTAATGGTATTTGTTACCATGAAACTGTTTAACGTTGATGCCAATATTGTAGCCCTTTCAGGAATTGCTATTGCTATTGGAACTATGGTAGATGTAGGCGTCATTCTCGCAGAGAACATGATTCGCCATCTCGATGATAAAAAATTACGATTGCGTGACGATGGAACATCATTTACCACAGATGAAATAATTTATAATGCCACAGCCGAAGTTTCTGGAGCGATTTTAACTGCGGTATTAACCACAATTATCAGTTTTGTTCCTGTGTTTACAATGATTGGTGCAGAAGGAAAACTATTTAGACCACTTGCTTTTACCAAAACGATGGCGTTATCAGCATCTTTGGTCATTGCATTGTTTTTAATTCCACCATTTGCAGCTTATTTATTCAGAAAAACATCACTTAAAAATTCTTTTAAGCATATTTTAAATGGTGCTTTAATAATTGCTGGAATCGCAATTATAGGTGTTGGATATTGGTTAGGTATAATTTTAATTGCTTTTGGTGTCACAGGTTTATTGGGAGTTTCGAGAAAACTCAACAAAAAGAATAGCAATCTTGTTAATATCATCATCTCTTGTGCTGCTATTGTATTCTTACTTGCTGAATATTGGAGACCGCTAGGTTTTGACAGAAGTATCTTCATCAACTTAATTTTTGTCGCTATCATTTGCTTCGGAATTTTAGGAATATTTTCAATTTTCAGAAGGTATTATGGACAGATTTTAAACTGGGCTTTAGCAAACAAACTCTTGTTTTTAATGATACCAACTACCGTGCTTATTTCTGGTATTTGGATTATGAACAATACTGGAAAAGAATTTATGCCATCTTTAAATGAAGGTTCATTTTTATTAATGCCAACCTCATTACCACATTCTGGTGTTGAAGAAAACAAAAGAGTGCTTCAACAATTAGATATGGCAGTAGCTACTATTCCAGAAATTGAAACCGTAGTTGGAAAAGCTGGTCGAACAGAATCGGCTTTAGACCCAGCACCTTTGTCGATGTATGAAAATATGATTCAATACAAATCTGAATATATGCGAAATTCCGAAGGTAAAAGGCAACGTTACAAAGTAAATGAGGACGGTTTATTTGAATTGAAAGATGGTAGTTTATTTCATAACCAAAATATAGCAGTCAGTTCGAGTGCTTCGGCTACGCTCAGCACAGGCTCTGTCGAGAAGAAAGCGGTAAGAATTTCGACTTCTAAAAATCTAACAAATGAACAACTAATTGAAGACGATAATGGAGAATACTACAGAAATTGGCGACCAGAAATACAATCACCAGACGATATTTGGAATGAAATCGTTAGAGTTACCAAATTACCAGGCGTTACTTCCGCACCAAAATTACAACCCATAGAAACCAGGTTGGTTATGCTGCAAACAGGTATGCGAGCACCAATGGGAATAAAAGTAAAAGGACAAGATTTAAAACAAATTGAAGCGTTTGGTTTGCAATTGGAAAGTCTTTTAAAACAGGCAGAAGGTGTTAAGGTTGAAGCTGTTTTTGCAGATAGAATTGTTGGTAAACCGTATTTACTCATTGATATTGATAGGGAAAAGATAGCACGTTATGGTGTGTCAATTGAAGATGTGCAAAACGTGCTAAAGGTTGCAATAGGTGGTATGGCTTTAACGCAAACGGTTGAAGGTAGAGAGCGTTATGCTGTTAGAGTACGTTATCCAAGAGAGCTGCGTGGTAACCCAGAAGATATAAAAGGCATTTATATTCCTGTTGAAAAAGGTAGCCCTGTTCCATTAAGTGAGTTAGCGACTATTCGCTATGAGCAAGGTCCACAAGTCATTAAAAGTGAGGACACCTTTTTAGTCGGTTATGTATTGTTTGATAAATTAGATGGGTTTGCAGAAGTGGATGTTGTTGAAAATGCACAAGCGTTGTTTCAACAAAAAATAGATGCAGGAGAATTAACTGTTCCTAAAGGCATCAGTTATAAATTTACGGGAACTTATGAAAATCAGTTGCGAGCTGAAAAAACTTTATCAGTTGTCGTTCCATTAGCGCTTGCAATTATTTTTATCATTCTGTATTTCCAGTTCAAATCTGTTACTACTTCACTAATGGTATTTACAGGAATAACGGTTGCATTTGCAGGGGGTTTTATTATGCTATGGCTTTACGGTCAAGATTGGTTTTTCAATTTTAGTTTGTTTGGAGAAAATATGCGGGAACTTTTCAATATGAAAACCATCAATTTAAGTGTGGCGGTTTGGGTAGGTTTCATAGCCCTATTCGGTATTGCAACAGATGATGGTGTCGTAATGGCAACATACCTCACGCAAACTTTTGAGCGAGAAAAACCTTCGGATAAAAAGAGCATAAGAACTTCCGCTTTACAAGCGGCCGAAAAACGTATTCGCCCGTGTTTAATGACTACGGTAACTACCATTTTGGCGCTGTTGCCGGTATTGACATCCACAGGAAAAGGAAGTGATATTATGATACCTATGGCAATTCCAATATTTGGAGGCATGGTTATAGACATTACCTCTTATTTTATTGTACCAGTATTATATAGCTGGAGAGAAGAGTTTAAATTGAAAAGAGCAAACAAATGAAAAGAATAATTTATACACTCATAGGTTTATTAGCTTTTAGTGTTTCTAATGCACAAGAATTAGAAACGCTTATTAATGAAGCATTAAGTAATAATCCTGAAATTCAAAAATTTGAGTTGCAATACAAAAGAGCTTCTGAAAAAGTAAACGAAGTCAATACCATTCCTAATACCGAATTTGGTGTAGGTTACTTTGTGAGCGAACCAGAAACGAGAACAGGAGCGCAACAATTTAAAATATCGGCTAAACAAATGTTGCCTTGGTTCGGAACCATTACATCGAGAGAAAATTATGTGAGTTCATTAGCGGATGCAAAATATGAAGACATTGTTATTGCAAAGCGAAAATTGATGGCTTCAGTATCACAATCCTATTATAATTTATACGCTAACAAAGCGAAACAAAGGGTGCTAACAGAAAACATTAAACTATTGGAAACCTATGAAACATTAGCACTAACATCTGTTGAGGTTGGTAAAGCATCTGCTGTAGATGTGTTGCGATTGCAAATGCGTCAAAATGAAATGCAACAACTAAAAGATGTTTTAAGTCAACAGTTTTTAGCAGAACAAACCAATTTCAATAAGCTTTTGAACAGGAAAAATGATACTGCTGTTACTGTGGTAGATAGTTTAATGATGCCTTCAGAAGACTTTGAAATCACTACTAAAAATTTAGCCTTACACCCTGAATTACTAAAATTCGATAAACTTTATCATTCGGTAGAGCAATCCGAATTATTAAACCAAAAAGAAAGCAGTCCTATGATTGGTTTTGGCTTGGACTATATCAACGTTTCTGAAAGACCAGATATGAATTTCTCTGATAACGGTAAAGATATTGTAATGCCTATGGTTTCGGTGTCCATCCCAATTTTTAATAAAAAATATAAATCTCAAACCAAGCAAAATGAGTTAGAACAGCAAGAAATAAGAGCTCAAAAACAAGAACGATTAAACACTTTGGAAACGCTTTTAAGTAAAGCAATTAATGAGCGTATTTCGACAAGAATAAGTTATGAGACTCAAACCAAGAACTTAAAACAAGCCAAAGATGCAGAAGACATTTTAATCAAAAGCTACGAAACAGGAACGATTGATTTTAATGATGTTCTGGATATTCAAGAATTACAACTAAAATTTCAAATGAACCAAATAGAGTCTGTTAAGACCTACTATGTTCAGAGTACTATAATTAATTATTTAATTCAGTAAACAATGAAAATATTAAACACAATACTTCTTTTATTCCTAGCGTCAATCTCATTTGCCCAAGTAGGGACTAATGGAGATGATAGAAACGAAGAAGGAAGAAATATAAAAGAGTATAACCTCACTATAGAAGAAAATGAAATGACACTTGCTGGTGTAACTGCAAAAGGTATGACAATCAATGGTAGTATTCCTGGGCCAGTTTTAGAATTTAATGAAGGAGACCTCGCTATTATTAATGTTACCAACAAAATGGATGAAGAAACCTCTGTGCATTGGCACGGATTAATTCTTCCTAATTTTTATGATGGTGTGCCCTATTTAACAACGCCACCAATAAAACCTGGTACAACATTTCAATATAGAATCCCTATCAACCAATCTGGTACGTATTGGTATCATTCCCACACCATGTTACAAGAGCAGAAAGGAGTATATGGCTCAATTGTTATTCGGCCTAAAGAAAAAACATTGGAATATGATATAGATTTAGTCGTAGTTCTTTCGGATTGGACAAATGAAAAACCAATGAATGTGCTTCGTAACCTTAAACGAGGTAACGAATGGTATCAAATTAAAAAAGGAACAGCTGTACCGTTAAGTAGAGTTATAAAAGAAGGTGCATTAGGTGCGCAATTTAAGTTTTGGCGCGATAGAATGGAAGGCGCAGATATTGCTGATATTTATTACCCTGCCTTTCTATCTAATGGTAAAAAATTGGCGGAATATCCAGAGTTTAAATCTGGAGAAAAAGTAAGACTTCGTTTTATCAACGCCTCTGCCTCATCTTATTATTGGATGGATTTTGGAGCAGGTAACCCATTAATCGTATCAAGTGATGGTGTTGATGTCACACCAGTCAACAAAAGCAGATTTCTCTTTGGTATCGCAGAAACCTATGATGTTATAGTGACTATTCCTAACGGTATATTGGAAGTTACAGCAACCACACAAGATGGCTCTGGCAGTACATCCATTCGTTTAGGAAGTGGCAAACTTTTTCCTGCAACTGTAATAGATAGACCAGACAAAGTTGCGATGATGAAGCAAATGGCTAAAATGGATATGAAAATGGGTGCACCTGCAATGGCAGGAAATCAAAAGAAAAATACACCTGAAGCTTTAATGAAAAGGTATGGAATGCAAATGGATATGAAAGATGGCAATATGAATATGGATATGAATAATAAGATGTCGATGAAAGATGGTAAGATGGATAACCAAATGAGTATGAAAAAGGACGACCAAAAACCTATGAATATGAATGATAATCATATGCAAATGGAAATGGACAAAAAGATGGATATGAAAAAGGATTCTATGCCAATGAACCATAATATGTCTATGATGCAGAAAGACTCTAGGTCGTTTGATTATAATGCACGTAAAACATATTTCAACTATGATTTTTTAAAGGCAAAAGAAAATACTACTTATAAGGAAGATTTACCTGTAAATGACCTTTTACTCAATCTAACAGGTAATATGCAACGCTATGTGTGGAGCATAAATGGTGTGCCATTATCTGAAACCGATAAGATTAAAATTAAAGGTGGAGAGGTTACCAGAATAACCTTAAATAACTTAACAATGATGCACCATCCAATGCATCTTCATGGTCATTATTTTAGGGTTATTAATGAAAATGGAGAACGTTCGCCTTTAAAACATACGGTCAATGTGCCACCAATGCAAAAAGTGATTATTGAATTTTATAACGAAGAATATGGCGATTGGTTTTTTCATTGCCATGTATTATATCATATGATGGGTGGTATGGCAAGAGTATTTAGTTATGACACACCAAGGGATGAAAGAATGGAAGCCTATCCAGTTCAAAAACTCATCAATGAAACAGACCATTATTATTCTTGGGGAAGAGCTCGTGCAGGTTCAAATTTCACAGAATTAAACCTTATGTCCAGTAATATTAGAAATGAATTTGGCTTGCGTGCCGAATTTGACTATGACCGAAATGCTGAAGTAGAAGTAAATTACAACCGATACTTAAATGATTGGGTGCGCGTGTATGCAGGTGTAAATACCGAAACGTCAACACCGGATTCTTATGACACGTTTAATACCGTAGGATTAGTTGGTGTTAAATATTTCACACCCTATAGATTTAATGTAGATGTGAGTATGGACCATCAATTGCGTCCAAGAATCCGTTTAGATAGAGAGCTTTTGCTATTTCCAAGACTTTTTATAGAAGGCGAATATGAATACAGAGCAGACTTTGGTTGGGTCAATGATATAGGGAATACATCCTATCAAGGTGAAACCCAATGGTTAGTTGGAGCCTCTTATATTTTATCACGAAATTTTTCAATACAAGGCAACTATAACAACCGATACGGTTGGGGTGGCGGTCTTTTGGTAAGATTTTAAACAATAAACATTAATAATTAAATAAATAAAAAACAATGAAAAATTTAAAAGTAATAACAGGAATTTTAGCAATGACATTTTTAACATTAATCGCGATGTCGTGTAAAGACGCAAAAAAAGAACAGAACAACGATGAAGGTCATAAAACAGAAATGAATCACGACAATAGTGATGGTCATCACGATAGTGATAAAAAAGAAATGGCAATGACTAGCAATCAAGACGGAAATGCAGAAATGATACTTAAAGATTATTTCAATCTAAAAGATGCTTTAGTTGCAGATGATGAAACTAAAGCAAAAGAATTTGGGGCAGTATTAAAAAAAAGTTTAGAAAATTTAGATGTTTCTAAATATACAGAGGAGCAACAAACAGAATTAAAAGAAATTGTTGAAGATGCAATAGAACACGCAGAACATATTTCAGAAAGTCCAATGGCACATCAAAGAGAACATTTTAAAGTTTTAAGTAAAGATGTTACAGATATGGTTGCCATTACAGGCACAGCAAATACTTTATACGAGCAATTTTGCCCAATGTACGATAAAGGAAGTGCTTGGTTAAGTAAAAATGAAGAAGTACGTAACCCGTATTACGGAAGCCAGATGTTGAAATGTGGTAAAGTACAGAAAGAGATTAACTAAATGAAAATTGTTAAAAAGATAATATTGGTTTTATTAGTTGCTTTTGTGGGAATACAATTTATTCCCACAGAACACAACCAAAGCGCTATTGTTCCTGTAACCGATTTTATGTTAGTTAACAAAGTTCCAAATAACATTAAAAGTAAGTTGCAAGTATCTTGTTATGATTGCCACAGTAATAACACAAACTATCCTTGGTATAACAAAATGCAACCAGTTGCTTGGTTTTTAGAAGACCATATTAAAGAAGGTAAAGCCGAATTAAATTTTAGTAAATGGGATTCTTTATCTGACCGAAGAAAGGCAAGTAAGTTAAGTTCAATAATTAAGCAGATTGAAAGTGATGAGATGCCTTTATCTTCTTATACTTTGATTCATAAAGAAGCAAGGTTTTCAGAAGAAGAAAAGGAAGAAATCCTCAATTGGGTTAAGCAATTAAAAGACAGTATAACTAATTAAAAACCAATTCTATGAAACTCAAAAAATCCGTATTACTCATTCTTTTAAGTTTTGCTATTATTAGCAGTTGTAAGAACAAAGAACAAGCAGAAGTAGAAACGTTAGCAAAAGAAGTAGTTGTAGTTATACAATCTGAAAAACAGTCAGTTGAAAAAGTAATGAAGGCATATAAAGATGCTATTCAAAATCTAACTACCAAAGGTACTTTTGAGCTTTTTACACCAGATGCAACCGTATTTGAACAAGGTAAAGTTGAAGGTACTTACAAAGATTATATAGACCACCATTTAGGACCCGAATTAGGCCATTTTAAAAGCTTTACATTTTCAGATTATGAAATCAATACTACTGTAAACTTACCTTACGCTTATACTACTGAAAACTATTTATATACGATAGTTCTAAAAGGTGATGAAGTTAAAGGTACACAAGAGCGAACTATTGAAAGCAAAGGTGTGGCGACTTCAATTCTTGAAAAGATTAATGGAGAATGGAAAATTATCCATTCACATACATCATTTAAAAAAATAAATCAATAAGCTTATGAAACACACATATCACATACACGGAATGACCTGTAACGGTTGTCGTACTCACGTAGAAGAAACACTTTCAAAAGTGGAAGGTGTTTCAAAAGCAACAGTCAATTTAGAAAAGGCAGAAGCTACAATCGAAATGGAATCGCATATTCCTATAGAAACATTTCAAGAAGCCTTAAAAAATGATGGTGGGAGATACAGTATTCATAAACAAGGTGAACATCATCATCATTTAGAAGATAAAACAGAAAAAACATCAAAAGGCAAAGGTACAGGCACATTTTATTGCCCAATGCATTGCGAAGGGGATAAAACTTACGATAAACCAGGCGATTGCCCTATTTGCGGAATGGATTTGGTCGAAGAACAAAATCTATCAAAACAAGCTACAGCTGAACAATGGACATGTCCAATGCACCCAGAAGTTGTAAAAGATGAAGCAGGTTCGTGTCCTATTTGCGGTATGGATTTAGTACCAATGCAACCAGATGTTTCAGCAGAAGAAAAGACCTATAAAAAATTATTGAAGAAGTTTTGGATAGCATCCGTTTTCACTTTACCAGTTTTTATAATCGCAATGAGCGAAATGCTCAATAACAATCCATTGTACGATATAATGGAACAGAAATACTGGAATTGGATTCAGTTTGCATTATCCATTCCAGTTGTATTTTATGCCACGTGGATGTTCTTTGAACGTGCTTATAGAAGTATAAAAACATGGAATCTTAATATGTTTACACTCATTGGGATTGGTGCAGGTGTAGCTTGGTTATTTAGTGTTTTTGGTATGTTGTTTCCAGATGTGTTTCCTGCTCAATTTAAAACAGAATCAGGTGCAGTACACGTCTATTTTGAGGCAGCAACGGTTATTCTAACCTTGGTGCTTTTAGGACAGTTGTTAGAAGCTCGTGCGCATAGTAAAACCAATTCCGCAGTAAAAGAATTGTTAAAGTTAGCACCCAATAAAGCTATAAAAGTAGTAGATGGCGAAGACGTTGAAGTAACCATCGACGCTATTGAATTAAATGATATTCTAAAAGTTAAACCAGGCGATAAAATTCCTGTGGATGGCTCAATAACAGAAGGAGATACAACCATTGATGAGTCCATGATTACTGGAGAGCCAATTCCTGTTAATAAAACAGTAGATGATAAAGTTAGTAGCGGAACAATAAATGGTAATCAATCTTTTTTAATGAAAGCTGAAAAAGTGGGGAGCGATACACTACTTTCTCAAATCATCCACATGGTTAACAATGCTAGTAGAAGTCGTGCACCAATTCAGAATTTGGCTGATAAAGTATCCGGTTATTTCGTGCCTGTTGTGGTCATTATTTCATTACTAACTTTTGCGGTTTGGGCAATTTGGGGACCAGAACCAGTTTATGTTTATGCCTTTGTGAATGCTATTGCTGTTTTGATAATAGCTTGTCCTTGTGCATTGGGATTGGCAACACCTATGTCTGTAATGGTTGGTGTGGGTAAAGGTGCTCAAAATGGTGTATTGATTAAAAATGCCGAAGCACTTGAAAAAATGGATAAGGTTACGACGCTAATTGTAGATAAGACAGGAACAATTACAGAAGGAAAACCAACCGTTGAAACAGTAGGTGCTTTTGATGCTGATTTTAGCGAAAATGACATTCTGAAATATATCGTTTCATTAAATACCAATAGCGAACACCCATTAGCAGAAGCTACAGTTAAATATGGAAAAGAACAAAATTCTGAAATTTTAAAATCAGATGCATTTAGCGCAGTTACAGGTAAAGGTGTAGAAGCTACTATTAATAATAAAAAAATAGCATTAGGAAATCCTAAGATGATGGATTATGCCAATGCAGCCATAACCTCTCAAATGGAGGAAGAAGCTAAAACGTATCAAAAACAAGGAAAGACAGTTTCTTATTTATCAATTGATAAAACAGTTACTGGTTATGTAGTAATAGGAGATAAAATTAAGGGGACTAGCGCCAAAGCCATTAAGGAACTTCAAGACAAAGGTATTGAAGTCATCATGTTAACAGGCGATAATCACGACACAGCGCAAGCAGTAGCAACCGAATTAAATCTTACAGATTTTAAAGCAAGTATGTTGCCTAAGGATAAACTCAAAGAAATCGAGAAACTACAAGAAAAAGGAAAAGTTGTTGCTATGGCGGGCGATGGTATTAATGATGCACCAGCACTTGCTAAAAGTGATGTAGGTATCGCTATGGGTACAGGTACATCTGTAGCTATTGAAAGTGCTATGATAACCTTGGTAAAAGGAGATTTACACGGAATTGTAAAAGCAAAAAATTTGAGTCATGCTGTGATGAAAAATATTAAACAAAACTTATTTTTTGCACTCATTTACAACACATTAGGAGTGCCTGTTGCAGCAGGTGTTTTATTTCCTTTTCTCGGAATTTTACTCTCGCCTATGATTGCAGCGTTAGCCATGAGTTTTAGCTCTGTTTCGGTTATCGCCAATGCATTAAGATTAAGAACAATTAAAGTTTAAATATTAAATCAAATAATTATGGAAAATTCAAATCAACACTCAAATAAAGGAAACTATAAAACATTTTTTTTAATGTTAGGGTTATCATTTATAGCTATGTATATAACAATGTACTTAAATACCTATGCCATAGATCACGTATATTTCAGCTTGACTCGTTTTTATATGGTTTGCTTAGGGATTTCAACAATGGCAGTAATTATGCTGTTATTCATGCTGAAAATGTATAAAAACAAAAAGAAAAATATGGCAATACTTATAGGAAGTCTAGTGCTTTTTATTAGTGCGTTAGGATTAGTTAGAGCACAAGCACCAATTGTAGGAGACGTACTTTGGTTAAAAGGTATGATTCCACATCATTCCATTGCTATATTAACAAGTGAGCGTGCAGACATTCAAGACCCAGAAGTTAGAAAACTGGCTGATGATATTATTGAAGCGCAACGAAAAGAAATAGAAGACATGAAAGCAATGATAAAAAGATTAGAGAATGAAAAATAATAAAATAGTTATTTACATAGGGATATTAGCAATTGGACTCTTTTTAGGATGGTTTCTTTTTGGTAATTCATCTTCCAAAGAAACTGAACACAATCACGAAGCAACAGCAGAAACCAATCAAATGTGGACGTGTTCTATGCATCCACAGATTATGCAACCAGAAGCTGGCGATTGCCCAATTTGCGGTATGGATTTAATTCCTGCCGAAAGTAGTGCAGATGGTTTAATGGCAGACCAATTCAAGCTAACAGAAAACGCAATGGCTTTGGCAAATATTCAAACGTCAATTGTAGGCAATGGTAAAACAGAAGATAGTACAGTTAAATTATCTGGAAAAATTGTAGAGAATGAAGAAGCGAATGCCGTTCAAGTCAGTTATTTTTCAGGAAGAATAGAACGACTTAATGTAAGTTTTACAGGCGAAGAAGTTAGAAAAGGACAGCTATTGGCAACTATCTATTCGCCAGAATTATATGCAGCTCAACAAGAACTCATTACAGCATCTTCACTAAAAGAATCACAACCTGCATTATACAAAGCTGTGCGCAACAAATTAAAATTGTGGAAACTCTCTGAAAATCAAATTAATCAAATTGAAACTTCTGGTAAGGTTAAAGAAAATTTTCCGGTATATGCAACGGTTTCAGGAACAGTTTCTGAAAAATTAGTAGAACAAGGCGATTATATCAAACAAGGACAGCCTTTGCTCAAAATAGCAAATCTAAGTACAGTTTGGGCAAGTTTTGATGTGTATGAAAATCAAATCGATGTATTTAAAAAAGGACAAGAGATTTCAGTCACTACAAATGCTTATGCTAATAAAGAATTTAAAGCTAAAGTAGATTTTATAGATCCTGTTTTAGATACCCGAACAAGAACTGTGAAATTAAGAGCTGTACTTAATAATAAACAGGATGTTTTTAAGCCAGGAATGTTTGTTGAAGGAAAAGTTAAAGGAATGACTTCAAGTAAAGAACAAGTACTGACCATTCCATCCACAGCCGTTTTATGGACAGGAGAGCGTTCTGTCGTGTATTTAAAAACCAGTCCAGACCAGGCCATTTTTGAAATGCGTGAAATTGTTTTAGGCAATCAAATAGGCAATAATTATGAGGTTTTAGATGGTTTGAGTAATGGCGATGAAATAGTAACAAATGGAACATTTACTGTTGACGCAGCAGCGCAATTACAAGGCAAAAAATCTATGATGAATCAATCCAAAAAAGAAGAATCCATGGTTTCAATGGAACATATGGAAATGAAATTTCCTGAGAGTTTTCAAAAGGAATTCAGAATCATACTAAAAATGTATCTAAATATGAAAGATGCTTTTGTTCAAAATGATACTAATAAAGTTTCTGATTTTGCTAAAACCATGTATTCTAAAACTAAAACTATTGATGCTAGTGGTTTAGCAAATATGGAAACAACACACTTCAATAAAACTAAAGAAATGATAATGGCTATTTCTGAAAATAGCGATATTGAAAAGCAACGCTCTCATTTTGTAATACTCAATGAAAACATAATAGCTATGGCTACAAATATCAATGATTTAGATACGACATTATATGTTCAAAAATGTCCAATGGCAAATAATAATAAAGGTGCAATATGGTTAAGCGCTGAAAAAGAGATTAGAAATCCATATTACGGAGACGCAATGTTAACCTGTGGAGAAGTAAAACAAGTCATAGAAAAATAATAAATCAAATAATAACAATTAAATTTTAAAAAAATGAACAAAGTAATTTTAAGTGTAGCTGCAATAGTAGCTATAGGATTAACAAGTTGTAAGAACGAAACCAAAAAAGTTGAAGAAACTACGACTATGGAAGTATCAAAAGAAATGGCTATGACAGACCTATCTTTTGGTGTAAGAGGAAATTGCGGAATGTGTAAAAACACTATCGAAAAAGCAGCTAACGGTGTTGAAGGTGTTTCAAATGCCAATTGGGATGTCGATAAAAAGAAAATTGATGTCTCTTTTGATGATACCAAAACCAATGCAATGGCAATTCATAATGCAATCGCAGCTTCAGGATATGATACTGAAAAGGTAGCAGGAAGTGAAGATGCTTACAATAGTTTACCAGGTTGCTGCAAATATGACCACGAAATGATGATGAATCAATCAGGTGAAAAAGAATAGAGATAACAATTCAGAATACTAAAAATTTGAAATAATAAAAGGCTGTGTGAATGAGTTTGTTTTAACTCATTTGTGCAGCCTATTTTATAGTAATAAACCAACAGAAAAGTTTAACACATTATATTTTAACTTCTTTAGCATCCCTTTAGATTTCAACACTACTTTTGCCCTATAAAAATTGAAACCTAATGATAAAGCAAACGCTTACAATACTTTTACTATTTATTTCATTCCTTGTAAACGCACAAGAAACAATTACTATTACTGGTCAAATTATAGACCAAAAAACTCAAGAAACTTTGCCTTTTGTTAGTGTTTCTGTAAATGATGAAGCCACTAATGCCATAGTTACAGGAAGCATTAGTGATGATAATGGGCGATTTGAAATCAAGGATTTAAAAACAGGAAAGTACATCGTAAACATTACCTATTTAGGTTTTGAAACGGTACAGCGGAAAATTGCTTCTGGCGGATTAAACCCAATTTTCGATTTAGGTAAAATAGAACTAAAACCCTCTGCTGAAGCTTTAGATGAAGTGACCATTGAAGCAAAACGAGCGACTGTAAATTCAGCATTGGATAAAAAGTCTTTTAGTCTTACTGATAATGTTGCACAATCTGGTGGTTCTGTGGTGGATGCTATGAAAACAATGCCAGGTGTTGCTTTCGACCAAGAAGGGAAAGTGGTGCTGCGTGGTAGTGATAAAGTAGTGGTTTTAATAGATGGGAAACAATCAAGCCTTACAGGTTTTGGTAACCAAAAAGGTTTAAGCAATATTCCTGCATCTAATATTGAACGTATTGAAATCATCAACAATCCATCCGCAAAATACGATGCTAACGGTTTTGCAGGTATTGTAAATATCATTTATAAAAAGGAAAAACAAACAGGACTAAATGGAGATATAGGACTTTCTTTTGGGTTGGGTGCCTTATCGAAACGAAAAGAAGACACACCAACAGATTTTGGTAGTTTTTCAGTTAACCCAAAATTGATTCCAAGTTTGAATCTTAATTATAGAACAGATAAACTTAATTATTTTCTTCAATCAGAATTCATCATTCAAGAAGCGTTGCCTAACAATGAATTTACAACAAGAAATTATGATGATGGTCGTAATATCATTTCGCAAGTTCCTGAAAACAGAAGACAGTTTCGTTCTATAATTACAGGTGGCGTAGATTGGGAACTCAGCGATAATGATGCCATCACATTTTCTGGAATGTTTGATAGGGAAAAGCATATTGACACCTCGCAAGTCGCATTTATCAATTTAGATAATAATGTTCGTAATCGTTTATATACTTGGAAAGAAGAAGAGGTTACAAGCTTTATAAATGTAGCAGCCAATTACAAACATAATTTTCCGCAAGCAGGTCATTCGTTATCTGCAAATGCACAATATACAAGAGGTTTAGAGGATGAAAGCTACTTTTTAAACGATAGTTCTGCGGTTCGTATTGGTAGAGATATGACTAATATTAGAGCGATTGAACACACCACAAGTGTGTCAACAGATTATGCCCGTGCATTAAGTAGCGGTAAAATTGAAGCTGGAGCAAAAGTGAGATTTAGAAATTTACCTGTGGATTATACGATTAATAGAGGAAACCAGTCTATTATTTATCCCGATTTGGGCGATTTTTCAAAATGGAAAGAAAACCTATATGCGTTCTACGGAAACTATCTTTTAGAAAAAGAACGTTTTGATGTTGAAGCAGGTTTACGTGCAGAACAGACAGATGTGTCTTACGTTTTAGACTCACAAAATGCTTATTATCCAAGTAATGATAAATATGATTATTTTGAATTATTTCCAAGTGTAAGATTCACATATAAATTGAATGATAAAAACAAGCTGTCATTATTTTACAATCGTCGAGTAGACAGACCAGGAGAACCCGAATTGCGCATCTTTCCAAAATATGATGACCCAGAATTATTAAAGGTCGGAAACCCGTATTTACGTCCTCAGTTTACAAACAGCGTAGAAGCAGCGCATCGTTATAATTGGGGTTCAGGTTCATTATTTTCAGCCATTTATCACAGACAAATTAAAGGTGCTTATCAACGCATTTTTAGTGTAGATAATAGCAATCCAGATTACGATATTGTCAACCGAATTTACCAAAATACTGGCGAAAGCACCAACACAGGTATCGAGTTATTATTCAGTCAAGACTTAACTGAAAATTGGAAATTAACAGCAAGCACCAATATTTATCGAAATAGTATTAATGCTTTTGAAGGTACATTGTTATTTCCATTTGTAAGACCATTTAGTATTGCCAAATCATCAGACACAGCAGGAGATTTTAAAATTTCAAATTCGTTTACTTTACCTTATGAAATTGAAGCACAAGTTACCGGATTGTATTATTCAAAACGAAACATTCCACAAGGCGAAGAGTTGGCACGTTCTTCAATAGATTTAGGCTTAAAGAAATCCATTTGGGATAAAAAAGGAGAAATTACATTATCGGCAAGCGATTTATTCAACAACTTCGGATTAAGACAACGAATCAAAGGAGAAGGGTTTACCGCACTTTACGAAAACTATTACGAAACCCAGATTGTAAGATTGGGAATGAAATATAAGTTTTAAAACTTAAGATTCTCTTAAACAAATCTTTAGATTTCAATATTACTTTTATTTGATAATTCTTAAAAACTATCTAAAATGAAAAAAATTACATTTTTCGTATTAATGGGAATCGCTGTCAGTTTTATGTCCTGCGATGACGATAGTAATGCGCCGCAAAAAGTGAAAGAGACCTTTGCTATGAAATTTCCAAATGCAACTAATGTAGAATGGGAAAAAGAATCAGATACAGAATGGGAAGCAGAGTTTAAGCTTAACGGAAAAGAGCACTCTTCAAATTTTATGCAAGATGGTACTTGGATAGAAACTGAATACGAAGTTTCTGAATCTGAAATTCCACAAGTAGTTATGGATGCAATGAATACCAATTTTGAAGGCTACGAGATTGAAGGAATGGAGCTAACCGAAACCAAAGATGGTAAAGCCTATGAAATGGCAATTGAAAAAGGCGAAAGTAACATGGAGGTTATTATAGATGCCAACGGAAAGATTATAAAAAAAGAAAACAAACAAGAGGATAACGAAAATGAAGACGATGAAACGGATAATGATTAATAGCAAATTTCCCTTTAATTCCTCTTTAAAGGCGCACCTCATTGTAGATGCGCCTTTTTTATTAAAATAATGTTAATTGAAATTTACTTTAGATTTCCTTAAAATCAACTTTAGAATTAGGTACTACATTTATACTATTATTAATTTAAAAAACGATAAAAAATGAAAACATTAAAAGTAATATTAGGAGCTTTTTTAGTAACAACAATATTTGCTTTTGCTTCAGGAGGAGACAAAGCACCGCAAAAAGTGAAAGAAGCATTTGCAAAAAAATTCCCTACTGCTAAAAAAGTAAAATGGGAAAAAGAAAACGCTACCGAATGGGAAGCAGAATTCAAAATGAATAAAGTAGAATATTCTGCTAATTTCTTGGAAGATGGCACTTGGAAAGAAACAGAACACGAAATTGAGGAAAAAGACATCCCACAAAATGTAAAGACCGTATTAGCCACTAAATTCCCAGGATATGAAATGGAAGAGGTAGAAATCTCTGAAACCAAAGATGGAATGGTCTATGAATTTGAAATAGAAAAAGGAGAAAGCAACATGGAAGTTGTAATAGATACAAATGGTAAAATAGTAAAACAAGAAGTAAAAAAAGAAGACGATAAAGAAGATAAAGATTAATGTTAAGTTAAGTTTTTCATAATAGTTTGATTGGTTAGTTTTTTTGATAAAGAGACCCTAGTTTGTGTGCCAGATTAGGGTCTTTTTTATTTTCAAATACGCTTAAAAATATCTTCCATTTAGAGCCATAATTCGATTTTACATTATCACTTAAATTAAAAGAGTCATATATAATGAATCTAAAAACAGTTTTTAAGGCAGCTTTTCTTTTGCTGTTGGTTATTTCTTGTAGTCCCAAAGTTCCTTTTGAGGTTCAGGAATCGTTTACCAAGCAATTTAAAAACCCACAAGATGTTTGTTGGTTAAAAACTCATGATAGTACTTGGGAAGTTTCTTTTTATCAAAGAAAATTTTATTACAAAACTGTTGCATATAGTGATAGCGGGAAGTGGATGTCTACCAGAATTGAGGTTTCAGAAGATAGTGTTCCAAAACAACTTTTGTCAGCACTCACAAAACAAGTGCCTGAAGCATTTCTGATAAAAATTTACAACAAAAATACGTCCGAAAATAATCAGTATCAATTAGAAATTTTAAGCAAAGGGAAAGTTTATGTCGTAGCTTTTGATACAACAAGCAAGTTAGTTGTTTTGGAAAAAGAAACAGACAGAGCCAGAAATGATTTTGTAATAGAAAATGATTAATATAAAAAAAGGCCTTCCAAAACTGGAAGACCTCTCTCAACTAAATTAGGGTTAGGGATTATCTAATTTAATCTTAATCACCATTACCGTCATCATCGTCATCACCATCACCTGTTTCGGTAAAATTACCATTGGTATCAAAATGAAGCTCTAAGCCAGTATTTAAAGTTACCTCATAGCCACCATCACTTTCCGTTTTTGCCTGTAAAATATTTTCATTTGGATAATTAGTACTAATATAGTCTAGCACCATTTGTGGTAATGTTGAAGGATCAATAACTTGGTCATCATCTTCGTTTTCGTCGTCATTATCATTTCCATTGTTATCATCTTCATCAACACCAACGCCTAGAAAAGTACCATTGCCATCAAAGACTAAAACAATACTGTCATCGAGTTCTATTTCGTAGTTACCATTATTTTCTAGCTCTGCTTCAGTAATAGTGTTATTTGGATAGTTTACAAGAACATAATCCAAAATACTTTGTGGCAGATCTTCTGGATTAATGTCTGTGTCACCAAAATCATCAGTTCCATCATTATCAATACCTAAAAAAGCACCATTGCTGTCAAAAATAAGCTCAACACCAGTATTTAATTCCACTTCATAATTACCGTTATCTTCAATTTCAGAAGTCGCGATAGTTTCACTTGGATAATTTGTAGAGATGTAGTCTAAAATGGTTTGGGGAACTGTTGCTACATTTATAGAATTATCGGCTCTTGATGCTATTAAGTTTGCATTTGTTGGACCGTCTGGAGTTGTATTGGGATTGTCTTTTGAACAAGAAACTATGCTTACTGTCACTAACACTAAAAGTATTGTTGTTTTTATTGTTTTCATACTATTTATTTTTTATTGAACATTTGTTTTTTATCAGCTTTTAGTTTTGCTTCATGCATTTAGGGATTAAAATTAGAATGGTAGAGTTGTTCAATAAATAGAAAATAGTTTTTGATTTATTAGTGCAAGTTTAGTCTTTAAATCTAAAGATTTGTTTAAGACAATCTAAAGAACACTTGAGATTTCGTCTTTGTATATCCAACTATTAAATGGGTTGTAAAAAATCATTAGGAAAATAAAAGCGAAACAAAATTCATACAATTCCCATTTACGTTCAGCAGGAATAATAACAATGATAACCGTAGAGATTATGAATGCTAAAACGTGATGCGCTTCCATTATAGGAATAGCAAAATCATCCATTAATTTTTGCGCTCGATGAAAAAGAAGGTAGACAACTGGTAAAATCAATATGTAAATAAGTAAAGTTCCAAAAATGATTTTGCTAAAAACAAGCTTGTTTAGACTTATGTTACCAATGGTTAAATTGTGAAGATTGGTTTCTTTTTGAAGGTTGTTCTCTACAAAGAAAGCGTTTGATTCAATATTAAAAATACGCTGTCCCCAAGAAATTTCCTCGCCAGCAGCAAATAAGAACAATAATGCCATTAGTATCATCCCAAACTTCCAAGAGCGTTGTTTTATTGACCAACTTTTCAAAGTTTTGTAGAACAGTAATATACAGCTCGACAAAAGAAACAAAAATGTAAACCATTCTATAATGCCATCTTCAGCTGTAAAAACGGAATTAAAATATAATTCGTTTGCGAAAGACAAGTAAAGACCAAACAACATCAGCATAAGTAATAGGCTATAACTAATAAACTCTAATCTGTTGGGTTTTAGACTTGGCACCATTATTTTGGATTTAAAACGTTTTACTTAAATAAAAACCATATTGATTGTTATCTATTTGTGGTATAAAAGTAACCCCTTTTACTTTTTTAAACGGGTTCCATTTAATGATTGGATCAAAGAGATAAACCAATTCTGTAACTAAAATACCTATGCCAGCACTCACAATAACATCACTAATCCAATGCGCATTGTTCATTACTCTAAATGCACCAGTCGTAGTCGCAATTGCATAACCACTATAAGCTAAATAAGGAGAGGTGTCTTTAAATTCCTGATATAATATTCCAGCATTGGTAAACGCAAAAGATGTATGACCAGACGGAAATGATTGTAGGTCATCACCACCGTTTGGTCTTCTTTTATTAGTCCACTTTTTTAATCTGAAGGTAATAAAATCTGAAACGATAATAGCAATAGTTAAATTCTTGGTTTGGTCAAACCAATGATTTTTAGAAGGAACACCAAAAGCATCAGCAGCATACATTTCAACTATGGGAACATAGCGCGCATAATCATCAAATCCAAATGCAAAATCGTTGCCAACGGCATTTCGTACATCACGCTGAAAATTCTTTTCAAAACCACTTCCGCTTATTAATGTGCCACCAATAATCAAGGATGCTGGCAGAATACTTTTTTGAAGAAAAGTTTTGTCTTTCTTTATTTTAATTGAGATTGTGTCTTGTTGCGCGTTTACACTAGGTATAGCTGTCATAAGAAAAAAAACTATCAATAAGTATTTTGATTTCATAATTCATTTTTTTAAAACTTAAACTTACACGCCAAATCTTAATAGATTCTAAAGATGGTCTTGCCAAAGTATGATTATATGCGAGTAATGAACTTTAATTTTTCTTTAGATTCTGCAATTACTTTCGTGAACAATTAAACTTTCAATTTTATAATTAATGTCTAAACTATTCCCGAAGCGATTTGCTTTACTCAAAGCCTATATTGGTTTGTTTTTAATATTATCGTTTATAGTAAGATTAAGTTTCTTGATTTGGAATTTTTCCGAAGTAGATAAAAACCTATTCACGTTAGGCAACACATTTGTCATTGGTTTTTTATTTGATGTGGCTACGATTTCGTTTTTTGCAATTCCGTATATTATTTGTCTATTGCTTTTTCCAAAACGCTTCTATGGTTCGGTAGTCGATAAAGTTATTACCTATTTTGGTTTTTCATTAGGAGTATTAATTGTGTTCTTTTCATTTTTTGGAGAATTTACTTTTTGGGACGAGTTTCAAAGACGCTACAATTTTATTGCGGTAGATTATCTCATTTACACCTATGAAGTTGTAAAGAACATCAACGAGTCTTATCCACTACCGATTTTAATTTCTACAATGTTGGCTTTGGTGTTTGCAAGTATATTTATTGTCTATAAATTAGGATATTTCAGTAAAGCTTTTAAAAGTGAAACACCCTTTAAACCTAAATTGATTGCATCCATGCCTTGGTTTTTAATTGTAGCTATATGCATATTTTTTGTAACAAATAAACAAGCTGATTTTTCTGAAAATCGATATAATAACGAACTCGCAAAATCTGGAATCTACTCATTCTTTGCAGCCTTTAGAAATAACGAATTGCCTTATAATGAATTTTATAAAACCATTCCAAAAGAGCAAGCGTTCCAAACCGTTAAATCCAGTTTTTCAGATTCAAGAAATACGTTTATAAATCCAAATGTAAATGCTATTTACAGGTCAATTGTAAATTCAGATAGCATCTCAAGACCATCGAAGCCTAATGTCATTTTCATTTGTATAGAAAGTTTAAGTGGTAGCTTTTTAAAGACATTTGGAGGTAAAAGTAACATTACACCAATTTTGGATTCGCTCGCAAATAAAAGTCTGTTTTTCGAAAATTTATATGCCACAGGAACACGAACCGTAAGAGGTATGGAAGCCATTACCCTATCCATTCCACCAACGCCTGGGCGAAGTATCGTAAAACGAAAAAACAACCAAGGCTTATTTACAATTGGGGAAGTCTTTAAAAAACAAGGTTACGAACGCAACTTCTTTTACGGAGGCGATGGCTATTTTGATAATATGAACACCTATTTTGGAGGTAATGGATTTAATATTGTGGATAGAGGTCGTGGGTTTTTATTAGATAAAAGCATTACAACCACACGAACTAATATTGAAGATGACGAAGTAACCTTTGAAAATGCTTGGGGAGTTTGCGACATGGATATTTACAATAAAGTACTGAAAGAAGCAGACAAAGCTCACAAAACAGGAACACCTTTTTTCGATTTTGTAATGACCACTTCAAACCATAAACCATATACCTATCCAGAAGGTAAAATTGATATTCCTTCTGGAGCAGGACGTCATGGTGCAGTAAAATATACAGATTATGCTATTGGCGAATTCATTAAAAAGGCAAAGCAGAAACCGTGGTACGACAATACGGTTTTTGTCATCATGAGCGATCATTGCGCAAGTAGTGCAGGACGATGGGAATTGGATGTGAAAAACTACCACATTCCTGCATTAATCTTCAATTTGCCAAATCAGCAACCAGAGAAAGTAAACAAACTGGCGTCTCAAATAGATGTGTTTCCAACCTTGTTTTCGGTTTTGAATTGGGATTATGAATCTAATCTCTTCGGAAAAGATATTCTATCCATGCAACCAAAAGATGAACGCGCATTTATAGGAAACTATAGAAAGTTGGGCTATTTAAAGGATGACAAAATATTGATTTTAGATGAACAGGCAAATGCGAATTTCTACTCTTGGAATCCATCTGATAATAGCTTAAACACTATTCCTTCCGAAGAAAAATTTCAAAATAAAAGCATTTCATTCTATCAAGTAGCTGATGATTTGTACAGAAACGAGGGTTTAAAAATAAAGAGCGAATAAATTGATAGACATACATTTCATAGTAAATCCAATCGCTGGCTCTGGCCATCATAGTTTTTCTGAAACGTTTCTTCAAGATTATTTTGAAGCGGACATGTATAATATAATCATTAAATCTTCAGGATATAAAGGTCATGCCATTGATTTAACTAAAGAGTCCATACATCAGCAAGCTGATATTATTGTGGCTTGTGGTGGAGATGGCACCATAAATGAAGTGGCTTCAACCTTAGTTGGTACAACCATTCCTTTGGGGATTGTTCCTGTTGGTTCTGGTAATGGATTGGCTTCTAATTTGAACATTCCACGACATATAAAAAAAGCACTCTATATCATTAAGAATAACCAATGCACAACGATTGACGTGGGTTGTGTGAACCAACGTTACTTTTTTAGTAATACTGGTTTTGGTTTTACTGCCAATGTTATAGAAAACTATGAAGCGTCACAAAAAAGAACATTACTGTGTTATCTAAATGCGTCCTTAAAATCCTTTAAATACTATAATAAAAAGGAAGAAATGGTCATTTCTATTGATGATAATATTGAGGTGGTCAATCCTTTTTTAATCTTCATTTCAAACTCAAATGTTATGGGTTATAACATGAGTCTTACACCAAAGGCATCTTTAACAGATGGTCTTCTAGATGTTATTATAGTGCCAAAAATAAGCAGGTTGAAAATGTTATTTTTCGGGTTTTGTATGCTTATGAAAAAGCCAGAACTGCTTAAAGAAGTCAAATATTATCAAACAAGTAAACTGAAATTATCCCGAAAACAAGGTGCGTTTTTCGAATCTCAGATTGATGGCGAAATATCAAAAATTAATGACACAACACTTTCAATATCAATTAAAAAAGAATCTTTAAGTGTCTTAATATAAATCAATTAATGTGTTGGGAGGATAGCTTTAAATTTTCTTAAGATTTCCCAACTACATTTATCATAAAATAAACTGCATATACAGAAAGCTACTTTAATTAAAACACCCAATTAATGATATCAAAGCATCTAAAATTCTTATGGCTGTTATGCACAGTTTTATTTTTATCCACAATTCCGCTTCAAGCTCAAGACACAAGTGAGACAAAACCACAAGTTGGAACAACTCAAAAAATAGGCGATGTTATTCTCTTTGCGTTACCAGTAGCCACAGTAGGAACCTCATTTGTAATAGGAGATGAAAAAGGAGCATGGCAATTTACAAAAGGACTTTTGCTTACAGCTGGAGTAACTTACGGATTAAAGTACAGCATAAATAAACAGAGACCGGATATGAGTAATGACAACTCGTTTCCGTCTGGCCATACCTCTACAGTATTCCATAGTGCAGGGTATATTCATAGACGCTATGGGTTTAAATATAGTATTCCAGCCTATGCGCTTGCAGGTTTTACAGCAGCAAGTCGAATAGATTCTAAGAAACACGATATCCTTGATGTATTGGCTGGAGCAGCTATAGGTTTGGGGAGCAATTTACTTTTTACTACAGAATATCAACAAGAACACATGGAACTTACCTTTAACAGTAATGACGGAAACTATCTACTCGGTTTCACCTATAAATTTTAACTGAACTATATTTTTTTAAAATGAAAAAAACAATTTGCCTTTTAGTGGCTTTCATGCCTTTTATGGTCTTAGCCCAAGACATTGATTCGCCTTCAGAAATTAGAAGAGAAACAACTTATGAAGTATTAGGAGATTATGGGCAACATGTACCAGCGTTAACTTCTTTGGTTATGATTATTGCAAAAAAAGACAAAAAAGGATTCTGGCAGTTTACAAAATCGTATGGTACGACTTTGGCTCTAACCTACGGACTAAAATATGCTATTGATAAGCCAAGACCAGATGGTAGAACAGACGGTAAAGCATTTCCATCAGGACATACATCTGTAGCCTTTTCTGGAGCTTCTTTTTTACAGCGTCGCTATGGTTGGGAGTATGGAATACCTGCTTATGTTGTTGCTGGATTGGTAGCATACAGCAGACTAGAAGGTATTAATGAAAGACACGATGGTTGGGATGTTTTAGGTGGTGCATTGGTCGGAATTGGGAGTACCTATTTATTTACAACACCTTACCAAAAAGAACATTATGAACTCACGTTTAGTGGTGGAGACGGAAACTACTTGCTTGGTTTCAAATATAAATTTTAGACAGGATGAATTCAATAGTTTGCAAAGTAAAAAAACATTGCCTCGATTTGCTAATGCACAGTCGTTGTAAAGTGTTGCCATTTCATTGTGTACAACACACTTTGGAAGTGTACAAAAATGTACAAACTATTGGTAAGCAAGAAGAATGTAATGCAGAGGAATTAGAAATTTTGAAAATAGCTGCACTATTTCACGATACAGGAGTTTCTGCCACTTATAAAGGTCACGAAGATATAAGTGCCAATAAGGCACATCTATTTTTAAGCGATTTAAAATATCCAGTTAACAAAATCGTGGAAGTGATGAACTGTATCAGCGCCACTAAAATGCCACAAAATCCTAAAACAAAGTTAGAGCAGATTATTTGTGATGCCGATTTATTCCATTTGTCCACGAAAACATATATGCTTAAAAACGAATTACTACGTATAGAATGGAAAACCTCTATGGATTTAATATTTACAGACCAAGATTGGTTTAAGCTAAATCTCGATTTTTTATCAGAGCACCACTACCATACAAACTATGGTAAAAATGTACTTCAAGATAAGAAGCAAAAGAACATGATGTTAATGGAACAGCTAAAAGCAGATGCTATGGCTAAACCATTTCAAGAAAGAACAAACAAGGACGTAGAAAACTAAAAATTGATGTATATGACTAGTATTTAATGACTACAACTAAATTTATAACCAGTATTGCCTTTTTTCTAATTACAATTGTAGGTCTTGCACAGCATAAAATAGCTATCAATGCAGAACTAGACACGATTAACCATACCATTAAAGTAAAGCAAAAAGTGGTATTTTACAATACCTCTAAAGACACCTTAACCCAAATTTTACTACACGATTGGGCCAATAGTTATTTAGATAAAGAAACACCATTAGCCCAACGTTTTGCAGAAGACTACAGACGCAATTTTCATTTTGCGAGTGATTTTGAACGTGGTTATACTAATATAGATTCCATTAAAAACGAAGCAAAAAGCTCATTGAAATGGCAACGTTTTAATGGTATTCAAGATGTTTTAGAAGTCGAATTAAATGAACCTATTGCGCCTGAGGATAGCATGCAAATCTTTTTTTCATATTCGGTTAAACTTCCAGATGATAAATTTACAGGGAACGGTTACACCAATAAAAAAAATTACAATCTACGCTATTGGTATTTAGTTCCTGCGGTTTATGACACGGAATGGGAAGTGCATAGCAATAAAGATTTAGGAGATTTTTATGCACCATTGGCATCCTATAATATCAAATTTAAACTTCCTACTAATTATACATTAACTTCAGGTCTTAAAGAATCTGAAAAGGTCATAAACGGAAATAAAACGATTTCGGTTTCAGGAGACAATCAGCGAGAGGTTAAATTATATATTCAGAAAACAGCTGATTTTTACTATCTTAAAACAGATGAATTTGATTTGGTTACTAACATTTCCGCAGACAAAGTTGAAGATTCAATAAAATTAGAAACAGCCAATAAAATTGTCACGTTTCTAAAAGATAATTTAGGTGATTTTCCGTTGGAAAAACTCATCGTTTCAAATATCGATAAACGCAAGAACCCTATTTATGGCTTCAATCAACTTCCTGAAAAATTCAGACCTTTTTCAAATGAGTTTCAGTTTGAAATATCCTTGCTAAAAAGCACGATTGATGCAATGTTAGAAAGCACTTTAGTCATTAATCCAAGAGAAGAAAAATGGGTTACAGATGGTATTTTGGTGTATTTGATGATGGATTATATGGACAACTATTATCCTAAAATGAAATTAGGTGGTACACTTTCAAAAGTTATTGGTTTGCGCTGGTTTCATGCAGCGGATTTAACCTTTAACGAACAGTATTATTTGGGCTACAAAAACATGGCAAGACGTTTTATAGACCAACCGCTGGGAACACCAAGAGATTCATTACTAAAATTCAATTATAATATAGCAAACACATATAAAGCTGGTCTAGGTTTTAAATATTTAGAAGACTATTTGGATGATAAAACGGTAAGCAAAAGTATAAAGCAATTTTATTTTAATTACAAGCTGAAACCGACATCTGCAAAACAATTTCAAACGGTTATTGAATCTTTAGCAGAGAAGAAGACCAATTGGTTTTTTGATGAATTTATTGCAAAGAATGATAAGCTAGACTTCAAATTCAAAAGCGTTAAAGAAAGAGGGGATTCATTAATTATTATTTTAAAGAATAAACGGGAAAACACGATGCCAGTTTCTATTTCATCCATTAAAGACGATAAGGAGATTGACAAGATTTGGATAGATGGTTTTCTAGATGAAAAACAAATCATCATCAAAAACAATAATGCAGATAAGCTGGTTATTGATTACGACAGAAATATTCCTGAAGTGAAACGTTCAAATAATTATAAAAATCTTAAGGGAATATTAAATAAGCCACTACAAGTCAGGTTGTTGAAAGATGTTGAAGACCCAAGTAAAAATCAAACCTTTTTTATGCCAGTTATTGAGTTTGATAATATTTATGATGGTTTAACACTTGGCGGAAAACTCTATAATAAGACCATAATAGCAAAACCATTTATTTACAAAATTACACCGACTTATGGTTTTAAATCCAAAGCCTTAATAGGTTCGGCCTCTTTAGTATTAAATGAACAATTTAAGGAGTCGGGTTGGTACTCTTATAAGATTGGTCTATCTGGAAACAGAACCAGTTATACGCCAGAATTATTTGCCAATAGCTTTACACCTTATATCGATTTCAATTATAGAAGCAAAGATTTAAGGAGTAATTTAATACAAACCATCACATTAAGAAATGTTACTATTTCTAGGGATGTTGATGTAGAAGTGCCATTAGAAACACCCAATTATAGTGTGTTTAATACTAGGTACATATTTTCCAACTCTAATTTTTCCAACAGTTTTGTCTTTCAAGGAGATTATGAATTATCTAAAAAATTTAGCAAAGTGTCGGTTACAGCATTTTACCGAAAATTATTTCTTGATAACAGGAAAATCAGTTTAAGGCTGTATGCAGGAACTTTCTTAAACAACAAAACACAAGCAGATAATGGCTATTTTGATTTTGCGTTAGATAGACCAACAGATTATTTATTCGATTATGATTACCTTGGAAGGTCTGAAGACGAAGGTTTATTTTCTCAAGAATATATTACTGCCG
Source organism: Olleya marilimosa CAM030 (assembly GCF_000518485.1). Lineage (GTDB taxonomy): Bacteria > Bacteroidota > Bacteroidia > Flavobacteriales > Flavobacteriaceae > Olleya > Olleya marilimosa. The sequence goes on from NZ_JADR01000008.1 coordinate 163,212, forward strand.
AAGGTGGTTTCAAATCCATTTTAGAGACCAGATTTGCTAATCAATGGATAACGACTTTAAACGGAGAAGTGAGTATTTGGAATTGGATTCACGCTTATGGCGACGTTGGGTTTTTAAAGAATAAAGGTGTAAGCCCTTACTTTGCTTATGACTCTGGAGTAAAATTAAGCTTGGTAGAAGATTATTTCGAGTTGTACTTACCAGTAGCATCAAATAATGGTTTCGAATTAGGGCAAAATAAATACGGAGAAAAGATTAGATTTAAAGTCACGTTAAGTATTTCCACACTCATAAAATTATTTACAAGACGCTGGTATTAATATAGATTTCAATATGAATATAAATTACAATAACATAATTAAAACGATCACAATATTAAGTTTTGTCTTATTATCTAGTACCAACTACGCACAACAACTTGAAGATTCACAAACCTTCGAAATGAAAGATGGAACAACCTTTACCTATACCAAGCCCAAGTTTTTTGATATGTTTCGGTACATTCCAAATGATGTATATGAATTTGGAAAATATACAGTCCAAAAAGAAAACTTACTTTATACAGGAATGGCAGTTGGTGGTACGTTAGCGTTAATACCATTTGACCAAAAATTATTGGACAACGCACAAGAATTAGGCGAGCCACTTGGATTAGCAGAAGATGTGAGCTATACTAGACTTTTAGGTATAGAGGTGCTTCCAAAAGATATTAATGGAACAATTTATTATATCGGAAATGGATTAACACCAATTCTGTTAAGTGGTGGTTTTTATATTTCAGGAAAAATTAATAACGATTATCGTGCATTGAATACATCAAGTGAATTAATAGAAGTGTTGTTATCTTCTGGTGTAAGTACACAAATAATCAAAAGAATAACAGGAAGACAAAGCCCAAGTGCAGCGATTGAAAGCGGAAACCCAGGAGGTCATTGGACACCTTTTCCAAGTTTTAAAGCCTACCAAACCAACACACCAAATTACGATGCTATGCCATCTGGCCACATGACCACTTACATAGCGACGCTTACTGTTATCGCAACTAACTATCCAGACGTTAAATGGCTTAAGCCAGTAGGTTATACAATAGCAGGAGTTATGGCTTTTCAAATGATGAGTTCTAGGGTACATTGGGCTTCAGATTATCCATTTGCCATTTTAATGGGTTATGTTATAGGTAAAAATGCAGCCAACCGAAGAATTAAAAAAGAAGTAAAACGCGATGTTACAGGCGAAATAATCGAACCACGATTTAAAACCAATTTCACGTTTTCGTCACATTCAGGTTATAATATGGCAGGTGTTGTGATTACGTTTTGAGATATTATTTTAAATTATATTTAACTTCATTTCAACTGAGCGGACAATATATTTTTTAACTTGTTAGATTAATCTAAAAAGTAGAAAAATTGTTCAAACTCGGAATAACTTTTGAAGCCTGTTTTCCTGATGAGGAAAGAGGCGAATTAGGGGAATATTTATCAGGAATTAATAAAGCAGACCTACTCAAAATGGGTTCTTTTTTCTTAGGGTTTAATGTCGAAAAATCTAGATATTCAAACATTCCTCATTTTTTGCAAATGTTTTTCGGTCCAGAAAACTCTGATTTTGCACAAGCTATTTATACCAATATACTACGATATATAGAAACAACAGAATACCCATTAGAAATTTATGAAGTTCCTTATGTCGTTTCAAGTTTGAAACTGTTTGAGTTTATTTTTGATTCGATACCTAATGACCAAGAAACCACAAAAACAAATAAGCAAATTGAACAAGATACATTTAAAGCTTATGTATTATTAAATCAGATAACGATTACAGATAGATTTCTTATAAGTAAGCAAATTAAGGAAGAAAATAATTTAAGCCCTACACCTGCTCAGGCCTTATTAGAAATAAGTTTTCATAATAGTGACCTCATAAACTATAGAGTTGATAAACTTTATGAATGCCAGTTTAAAAGGGCTTTGCTTTATTTTGAGTTTTTATCAGCACAAGCCAATTGTACCACATTACTTAACGCTTTTTATGCACATTATGAAGTTACCGGTTATAAAGATTATTTAAAGCGTCTATTCGGAATAGTTTATTCGGTTTTAATGATGGACAAGGAATCTCACGTGGAAATTCATCTTGAAGAACAAGAAAGCATGGCATTCATTGATAAGCATATTGCCAATGTTGATGAATTAATTACTGAAGTCGATTTTCTAAATGTTCGTAGCAATCCGCTGTATAAATTTGAAGAAGATAAATACAGAATCATTTCGCCTTTATTCACTATCGAAATGATGTACAACGGTTTATTTTTTAGATTGAAAGCTATTAATGAAGAGTTGGCAAATGGAGATAAGGTGACTAATTTTTATAATCTCAAAACATATCAGTTTAGCGAACAGTATGTTTTATCTAAACTTTTAAAAGAAATTTATGGTAATAGATATGTTCAAAAAACGGGTTTAGAGTTAGATGGCATTATAGACGGTGCGCCAGATTACTACATGCGTAATGGAAAATATATTCACGTTTACGAATCTAAAGATATCTTAATTACCAAAGAAAGTAAACAATCATTGGATTATAGGGATTTAGAAAACGAATTAAGGATTAAACTATTTGAAAACGAAAAAGGTAGTCCGAAGGCGGTAAGACAATTGGTTGAAACAGTAAGAAAAATATTGAATAGCGAAGCTGTTTACGATGCAAATATACCTCTGGCAAGGGTGCATATATTTCCAGTATTGGTTCTGCATTACAGAATGTTTAACGCAGCAGGATTAAATAGTGTCATTAATTCGTGGTTTGATGAGGAGTTGGCAAAATTAGAGGCATTGGGTTTGGATGTTTCCAGAGTGCACAGTTTGGTAATTATCGATGTTGAAACTTTAATGTTCAATAAAGATGCGCTTGTTAAAAGAAAGATAACAGTTCAAAATGCCTTTCTTGAATATGAAAAAGAGTATCTAAGATTCAATATGGCCAATGCTAGACCAAAACCGAGAAGTATGGTTGAAGCAAATAAATTAATAGAAGATTCTCTGATACCATTTTCTTTTTATTTAGATAATAAAATTGAAAAACTGGGTTACAAACGCTCAGGTAAAGATTTGCTTGAAAAAGCAAGTGTCTTATTTGATGAAGAAAACGAATAGCTTATAATGTATGATTGATGAATTAAGAAAACTATACATACGTTTTAATTATACTGATGAAAACGGTTTCATTTTCAATGCGCCAACTTTAAATAAAGGAGAGCATATCTCAATAGGTTTTGATAATAAAAGAAAAGAATTTAATGTACATTTTACCGATGATAGTATTAAAGAACTAGGAGCAAAAAGAAGGACGTTCATTTTTGTGATTTCTGCATTCCGCTTTTTTCTTTTCTTAAAACGTTTTGAGGTATTTTACAATCAGAGTATTCTTAATCTTGTATTTAGCTCAAAAACTAACTTTGGTAAGTTAAAGAAACACAAGCTAATCATAAATACGTTTATGACTTCCGATGAAGCTGAAGAAAAACTCATTCATAAAAGGAAAAAAGGGAAACATTGGAAATTTAGAGAGAACTTTGATTTTGATAATATCCTAGAAAACTATAAATATATTGAGGAGTCCGATTTATCAAACAATAGCTTTTATTACGCTTATAAGTTTAAGAAGAACAATTTATCGGTACAAGGGATTATATTTAAGATTGAAAATTTAAATAGTATCTATTTCATCCCAATTAAAAAATGGAATCGATTTATGAGGCAAATGGCTATTGCTATGTATAATTATTTCAATACATATCCAACCGAAGAAACTTTGCCTTTCAGACAACTAATGTACGAGCGTCTTAAACATCCCTATTTAAATGATGAAGTTGGTAAGGAATAGTAAAATTAGCCATTTCTTCACACTCAGCACATTTCCTTACATTTCGTTACTCTACATTCCGAGAAAAGAGCTTCACTAACAGAAGTCTTGAACACAATTCCAAAATTTCAGATTTCCACTTCGCTTGATCCTGCTTAATCCCGAAACTTCGGTAGCAGGAACACTACATTCCTAATATAAAATTTTGAAATAGCGTCCGCTAAAAAGAGTTATTCATACAATATGTGACGCAAGTTAAACTCGTAAAATACACCCATCAAAAGACTACGGCATAAAGCCAAAGCTTCGTCCACTACTTATGTATTCCGTTTCCTTTTGAGCTGAGATTTCAGCTTCCGTTTGGTTCTAGCTTAAATATTGTTTAATCTAAAATCAAATATTATGTATTTAAGTAATTTACAACAAGATGAGATTTTTGTTTCTTCAGAAATGAAATCCTTAAAAAGCCTCACGCAGATGGAATCTCGTAGAGGACTTGAAAATACCATTATCTCAAATGGTAAAATCGTTAATGTGGTATCAAACAGTTATGGCCATATTCCCAATCAATTATTCTTCAAGAAAGCAGAACAGATGCTTTTGGATGCTGGACTAAATTATCACAAACGAAGCGTCAATAGAAACGATAGGTCTTTCATAATAGACTTTATTATTGAAGATAGCAACCAGTTCAAATTAAAGAACAAGGAAGATTTAATACTACCCATGCTACGATTTAAAAACTCGTATGATGGTAGTGAAAAAACTTCTGGACATTTTGGTTTTTACAGAAAAGTATGCTCAAATGGATTGCACGTTTCGCAAGCAGAAATTGAGTTTTCCATAAAACATAGCAAAAATAATACAGAATTGATTATGCCAAGAATGAATGGCTTATTCGATAAGTTCCTGAACAATGAGTTTTATACCATCGTCAAGAAATTTGAAAAGATGAAAGATTTCAAAATCATCGACACCAAAGAATTTGTAAAAGCCATTTTGGATAAAACTAAGCTGTTTAGATATGAATGTAGCGATACTAATGAAGAGCCTTCAAAGAAATCCCGTGAAGTTCTTGAAACCTTGAACTACGAAGCACTACTGCTAAACGAAGAACCGAATTTATGGTTAGGCTACAATGCCTTCAATTCCATGTTACACAATACATTGAAGAAGACATTTTCACAACAAGAAAAGTGGGATAAAAAACTATTCAATGAAATATATGAAATGGTTTAAAACCTGATAATTAAAGGTTGCTCTAGTACCTTAAAACTAGAGCATTTTTTAGATTCATACTTTATTTCTGCTAAAAAAGGGGAGAGATATCTATATCAATATTGGTACAAAGATAAACTCGCAAAATATTATCATCAAAAGACTACAGCATAAAGCCAACGCTTCGCCCACAACTCATTTATTCCGTTTCCTTTTGAGTAGAAATTTTGTCTTCCGTTTGGGTTCTGCAAAAATATTGTTTAATCTAAAATTTAAGTATTATGACAACAAAAGCAAGTACTACAAGCAAAAACGGAAAGGCAACAGCCACCGTTAAAAATGAAGTCAAGAAGAAATTGACACAAGGCGCCATTGGACTTCAAGTTCAAGAACTACCTATCGGAAGGATTATTCCAGACCCAATGCAACCAAGAAAAACCTTTAACGATGAAGCGCTTAAGCAACTATCTGAAAGCATCGAAGAACACGGTGTCCTACAACCTATTACTGTCCGAAAATCTGGAAAAGATTACATCATCGTCATGGGAGAGCGTAGGTTTCGCGCAAGCAAATTGGTAAAAAAGAAAACCATTCCGAGTATCGTTAGGGAATATGCTAATAATGATGTTCTAGAAATTCAAATTATCGAAAATCTGCAACGACAGGATGTTGAACCTACTGAAGAAGCCGAAGCTGTAGCATTCCTAAGCGAAAAATATGCGCCAACGGAAATTGCAAAACGGTTGGGAAGAACAGAAAACTTTGTAAGGCAACGTTTAAAATTAGCAGCTCTAATTGAAGGTTTTAAAGTGTTTGTTCGTAATGGCGAAATGACGATTTCGTTAGGTGTAGGTGTTGCGCTTTTCGAGCCAGAGGAACAGCAAATGATGCTAGAAACAATGGGCGAAGATTTTAATGCACATCAAATTAATCAGATGATTAAAAATCAGACTTATGATTTGGAGAATGCACCTTTCGATGTGGTTGATGACAAATTGATTACTAAAGTCGGAGCTTGTACAACATGTCCGTTCAACGCAGCAAATCAAGGTAATTTGTTTGGCGAAGGTAAAATGGTGTGTACAAAATCAGCCTGTTATGAAACGAAGAAAAGCAAGTCATTCTTGAACTTGATTGAGAAATCGAAGAAAGAGAATGTGTTGTTGATTCCTGAAATTCGCAAATATTGGGCAACTGATGACAATAATAAGCTCATTATATCGCAATTGGAAAAAAGTGGCTTGAAGGTCTATCTGCTGGATGATGTTGAAATAATCGAAGAGCCAATTGAACCTACAATAGAAGCAATTAAGAAAGAATACCAACATTACGACTATTCTGAAAATGAGCTGAGCGCTGAATTTGAAGAAGTGACTCAGAATTACAAAGAAGAATTAAAAACATATAATTCAGCAAAAGAAAATGGATTTGTAAATGGTGTTATGTTTCATCCAAAAACGTATGTTCACAAAGCAATCTTTGTGAAGCTAGTAGAAGATTCAAAAACTGAAAATTCTACATATTCGGAACCGTTGGCAAATAGAAAAATGGCAGAGTGTTCGCCAGAAGAGCAAATCGTTAAAATCAACGAAAGAGAAACACGAAAGCGACACATCGGGCATAATAAGGAATTTGAGGACATAGTTCAGATGATTCGTGAAACCGATTATATCGAAAAGAAGAAATCACTTTCGGTAGATGAAATGGTGGCTTTCTCATTAACGGTATTTGAAAACAATGTGGACTATGTAGGTCGACAAAAACACTTTTCAAAATTATTGGGTAACACATCCAAGAAGACTGATGTGGAAACTGTCGAGAACTTCAAAAAGAATTTCAAAAAGGAAACCTTTTATAAGTTGATTCGGTACATCCTTACCAAGCAAGTACATTTTGGCGAAAGCAATCACGTTAATAACTTAACAAACATTTCATTCTACAATGCGATGCAAGGGTATTATAAAACCAAAATTGCCAATATTGAAAAGGAATATGCAGAAGAGAGAAACAAGCGTGAAGCACGTTTGAAAGAGCGAATAGGAAAACTTGAAAAGAAAATTCAGGAATTAAACGATTAGCTTTTGTTGTTGGAAGTAAGGGGCAGCATTCGTGCTGGCTCTTATTTTTTTATATAGTCCTTCGTAAAAAAAAGGTAGGTAGAACCTATTCAATCAATATCAGCGCAAAGGTAAACTCGTAAAATACACCCATCAAAAGACTACGGCATAAAGCCTACACATCATCCAACGCTTATTTATTCCGTTTCCTTTTGAGCTGTGATTTTATCTTCCGTTTAGATACTGCTCAAATATTGTTTAATCAAAAAATATTAGAATTATGAAACAAGTACCTGAAAAACCCAACATGTCATTACAAGAAGCAGAAGAACATTACCGATTAAGTAGTGAAAATTACGATGTCGATAGTGGAGAAAGTCATTTAGCTTATTACAGGGAAAAGCATCCTGCGAATTATCAAGTATTATTAGATAGCGTTTAACCTGCCTGTCGGCAGACAGGTTTAAAATCTCACATCATGGAAAATTTAAAAGTAGTTCAGTTCGATTTCGGTTTTGAATGTAAGCCGATATTAGCAAAAGAAAAAGTAGTAAAACCAACTAAAAAGCATAAGAGTGATTTCGTTTTCGATTTTATGGATTGCCTTGCGAGTCCAATAATTGTTTTTAAATCAGCATGGCAAGACACTATTCCAAAAGACATTCTTGGTAGAATAAAATTATCACGAATAATATGCTCAATGACGCAAGAGAAAATGGCATCACTTATAGAGACTTTAGCCTATATGATGCCAAGAACTTATGAAGCACCCATGCAAACAGAATGGGTAAACATTTACACGTGGCTAGGACTTCAATATGCAATGCAGACCAAAAGTAAAGACCAATTAGAAGCTATGATTGAAATAGCACCAAAAGAATTGTCAGATTATGAAAAAGGACTCTTAAAAAACCTGAGATTATGGATTTATGATAAGCGAAGAAAAGCGCTTAAGGGTATTTTGAAAAAGAATAAAGTATCAAAAGACGATGGTATTTTGGATATTCAAGAGAAGTTGTTTTAAAATAATATTCCGCTTATACGAGGAGATTGTCTTATCATGCCATTCAGCACATTTCCTTCCATTCCGTACCCGCCTGCCGGACGGGCAGGAAAACTACATTCCAGAAAATGAGCTTCATTATCAAAGTCTTGGACATAATCCACACTTTTGACTCTTCATTCCGTTAACCCTTTCCGCTTCTCTGGAAAGGAACACTTCATTCCCAAGTAAAAAGTGTGGATCAAGTCCGATTCTCTAAAATACAGAAGCACAGGATTAAATAAAAAATACTTTTATTACATATCGTTATTGGGATAATGTTATATTTATGAGTTATAATACACATTGTGCGTTATTCAAAAAACAGCAATAAATAAATGAAATACCAAACATTTCAACCAAATTCAGATTTGGAATCTCTTATCAGTTGTTATTGGACTTTAGAAGTTCCTGCTGAATCTGATGCACAAAGACAGCGGATAATTCCAGATGGAACAATTGAAATGGCTTTTATACTTGGAGACGATATTAAACGATACACTTCGGAGAATGAATTCATTATACAACCTCGTGCAATGGTTCTCGGACAGACGATTGAACCCTTTTATATTGAACCGACAGGCTACGTGAATACATTTGCAATTCGTTTTTATCCTTATGGTTTTGCGAATTTTGTAAATATGCCGATTAAGAATTTAGCAAATAAGGAAACACCTATTGAATTTTTGTTCGGAGAAAAAACAGCTAATGAATTGGAACAAAAAATAATTCAGGCGATCAATAGTCGTGAACGAATAGAAATCATTGAAAATTTTCTATTAGATAAATTAAACAAAAAAACTACAATTGACAATATCGTAAAAACAACGATTGATGCCCTTTTAGCAACGAATGGAAGTGCTTCGATAAGTACTATTCTTAAAGGAGATTTATCAAAACGGAGACAACTTGAACGGAAATTTTTAAAACAAATTGGAGTTAGTCCAAAACAATTAGGTAAAGTAATCCGACTGCAAACTGCCCTAAAATTGCTTCTTAATAAAGAGTCTGAAAAATTGACTGATATTGCGTATAAAACAGAATACTTCGACCAAGCACATTTTACAAAAGACTTTAAAGAGTTTACTGGAATTAACCCAAAGGAGTTTTTAAGCAATGAAAATATGACACTTTCTACCCTTTTCTACAAATAGTCAGGGTGTCGCATTTTTACAATTTTTTTATTTGTACTAAGCCTAAATTTGTCTTGTAAAATCAAACAGGACGAAATGAAAAAAACCATTCTTTATACAGCCATAATTCTTTCATTTAGTATTACAGCCTGTAACAATCAAAGCAAATCTAAAACCGAAACTATCTCGGTAGAATCTAATATTAATCAAAAAACAGAAAAAATGAAAAGTCATATTTCAATTTTTGAAATTCCAGCAACGGATATTTCACGAGCAGTTAATTTTTATCAAGCAATTTTAGACCTTAACATTGAGAAAATGGAAATGCCCGAAATGGAAATGGGAATATTTCCTTATGAAGAACAAATGGTTACTGGAGTTATTATTAGAGCAGAAGGCTATAAACCTTCGGCTAATGGTGTAACCATATACTTAAATGGTGGAGATAATCTTCAAGTAATTCTTGATAAAGTTGAGAAAACTGGAGGAGAAATAATTGTTCCGAAATCACTTCACGCAGACGAAAGTGGTTATTACGCTCTATTTCTTGACTCGGAAGGAAATAAAATTGGTCTGCATTCCCCAAATTAAATACGGGAAAAAGAACGAACGAAAAACAACGTATATAACTCATAGCTAATTAGTTTTTTGTTTAAACCGTATTTGCATTTTATTTATTAGATTACTTTCTGAAAATTAATTACAATTTATTTCCTTACTATTCTTATACTAGAAAGTTTCCTCGTCCTAATTTTAAATTTTATTAATTAGTCACTAACAATTAATTATTCATGACGATGGTAACCTCTTTTTCAGAATCCATTCAGCACATTTTTTTCCATTTCGTAAAAACTACATTCCAGTAAAAGAGCTTCATTAAAATAAGTCTTGGTCCTAATCCACACTTTTGAAACTTCATTCCGTTAACCCTTTCCGCTTCTCTGGGAAGGAATACTTCATTCCCAAATAAAAAGCGTGAATCAAGTCCGCCTAATAGGATAAAATTGTATTTGCATTTTGTTCCACTTCCTATGATTTTGTATTTCACAAAGACTTTAGAATCACTTCCGTAATCCAACACCGTCATACCTTTTTTTGACAGCAAAATAACAACATTCAGCTTTGAACGACAGCATAACCAGGCTCACTTCGACTGCGCTCAGCGCAGGCTAACCTCGCACTTTTTATATGTCTAAACAAAGCTGAATATTGGAGCGCACTAAGCAACAAAAAGAAGGTAACAGCGTCGGCTCTATGGGAAGTAAATCTAAAATGAATCTTATGAAATCTTACAAAATCAATAAAAAGGAAGCGGAACAAAAGTTAAAAAAACAAAAAAAGGAAAACGCTCTGGATATAATAAGTAAATCAATAACAAAGCCTTTCTGAATAGTTCAGTTAGGTCAATATTAATCTTTAAATTTTTTAATTATGAGTACTCTAAAAAACAAAGTACAGTTAATTGGCAACGTAGGAAACGAGCCAGAAATCACAAACCTTGAAAGCGGAAAGAAAGTTGCAAAATTTTCAATCGCAACCAATGAATCTTATAAAGATTCTAAAGGCGAAAAAGTGACAAATACCCAATGGCACAATATTGTAGCATGGGGAAAGATTGCCGAAATTGTTGAGAAATATGTAGGCAAAGGAAAAGAAGTAGCACTAGAGGGAAAATTGACCTCACGCTCTTATGAAACCAAAGAGGGAGAAAAAAGATACGTTACCGAAGTGGTCGTAGATGAAATCTTGCTTTTAGGAATTAAAGGCGAAAACGCTACTGAATAATTGAAAATTAAAAGAGAGCGTTCTTGTCGAAAAGTTGCGCTCTCTTTTTCATTATTAACTTATAAAAAGAAAAAACAATGAAGGATAAAGTTAACAAAATAAAAGCCGATTTGCAACATTTTTGTGGTACAGAAATGTTCTTTAAAATCCCATTAATTGGAACTCGTTTTACTGACGGATTGAAATATTTAGCCAACGAAGCGGAATGCTTTTGGCTGATTACAGATGCATCAGTAATTGCAAAAAGTTTATCAAATAGAAGCTCTTTTATTACTATCGATTTTAAGCGACTTTCTGAAAAGGAACAGTTTGAAAAACAATGTGAAGCCATCATTAATTATAGTGATGGAAATGATAAAATTTTTGAAACGCACCGATATAATGTAACCGATTTTCCTTTGGATGAATTGCGATTATTTTTCGTAGATAATACGTTGATGCTTCCGAGCGAATACTGAAAATTGTGTTATGGTATATCTCAATTATACGAACCTCGATAACGAAACCCAAGAACGTTTGGTTTCGGTTTCCAAAAAAGATGTTGAGCATAAATTTGGAAATGATTTGAAACGCTATGCCGAAGAACATCATATTGAATATGATACACTTTTGGAAGAAGAAGCTCTAAGAAATTTGTATTCTTATGACTATGTTTTTAATATTTAAAATCGAATTATTAACCCAGGGCCTTTAATTATTTAGAGGTCTTTTTTTGTCATGTTATTTTATATTCTGCAACAAAAAGAGGGGTTTGTTAAACATACTTTTAAACTTCAATTGAAACACTCTTAAAAAATCTAATTTCAATTCGTATTACAGAAAAAGCCATTACATTTTTGGATGTAATGGTATTTTTTTTGTCCCGCTAAAGCGGGACGAAAAGGAATAGCAAGAGGGTAACACGCTAGCGCGATGTTTCGATTTTCAGTTTTTTCAAAACCCTAGTGAAATCAACACCTATCGGCGATTGATTGTTTTGGTTTTCAAATTTTTAGCATCGTTTTTTCAGAAAATAACCTCGCAACCCAATAAAAACAACAAATTTTTTCAGAAAAAATGGATAAAGGATATGAAAAAGAGCGGTTTGAGAAGCTCGGGATTAAAACTTCAGTAGCAGAGCGTTTTCGAGAGTTTAGTAAAAAATTGTCTAAATCACAATCGATGACGTTGCTTTTGATGCTAGACTTTTTTGAGAATAATGGCATTTCACCAAATGAAACTTTGGGACCAAATATGCAAACATTGGAGAGTGAAATTAAGAAGCGAATCAATGCGGTAATCGCCATCATAAAAGACATAGAAAAGAACCATGACAAACCTACAACCGCGATGTTGGAATCCTTGTTTATGGGATTAGAACCCAAACCGAAAAAGCTGATTTTAGCGAAAGAAATTAAAGAAGTCAAAGACACAAAAGTTCAGTTTGTCGAAAAAAAAGATTCAAATAATCAATTATAAAATTATGTATATCACAATTACAGCTCAAAAATTAGGAGGAGATTATTCACAAAGCTCTACGGATTTTGCTCAGTATCTGGAGAAGGAAAATCAAGGATTGGAGCAAGAAGATGTCGAACATTTTTTTAATCAATATGGAGATGAAATTCAAGTGAAAGAAGTGGTAAAAGAAATCGATGGTAATACTGCAAAACTGAAAAAGAAAGAACCAAAATTTTATTCAATTACAGTTAGTCCTAGTAAATATGAATTGAGAAAAATGCAGAATAATTCTGAAGATTTAAAAAAATATACAAGAGCCATAATGAAGGATTATGCAACATCATTTAATCGAGAAATAAATGGTAAGCCAATAACAGTTGACGACATAAAATATTTTGCAAAAATTGAGCATCAAAGAACATTTAAAGGAACAGATAAAAAGGTAAAAGAAAACCAACCTTTTGCCACAAAAATACTTCAGCTAAAAACTGATATCCGAAAAATAGAGAATCATCAATTAGAGGGAAATATAAAGAAAATGAAATCCCAAATAATCAAACTCGAAGCTGGAGCACCACACCAACAAAATGGAAAACGGATTGTTCAAGGGATGAAAAAAGCGGGTAATCAAAGTCATATTCATATTATCGTGAGCCGAAAAGATGCCTCAAATTCTGTGAGTTTATCGCCAGGATCTAAACACAAAGCTTCTGAAGTTGAGATGCATGGTAAAATTGTAAAACGTGGTTTTGATAGAGATGCATTTTTTACAAAAGCTGAAAGCACTTTCGACAAAACATTTGGCTACAAACGCAACTATGCAGAATCGTATAAATCGAAGAAAGATTTCATTAAAAATCCAAAGTTGTACTTCGCAACACTATTAGGATTGCCAGCAAGTGAGAAAGCCATAGCTTTTAAAATGCTTGCGAAATCTGGAGTACCTATTATGAGTATTCCAACTAATCAAGTGCAGTTGGCACTAAAAACAATCAGGACTTTAAAACGTGGTGTGGACGTGGCGATTAAATCTGGTTCAATAGGCATATAACATGGAAATACAAGGAGTCATATTTACTATTGGGTTATTATTTGGAATGAGCTTGGTGTTCTCTAGTCTTTTCAAAATGACGCAACATGCCTTTTTTATAAATCTAATTTTGACTGTAATTTGTTTAGGTCTACTTTTCAGAATGAGCCCATATTTTATGCAATGGGTTATACAATTACTTTATATTGGTTGCCCACTTTTACTTATCAATACAGTTTTATATGTATTTCTTCACAAGGAGAATGAAATGTTAGATTCCAATAATAAGCACCAAGTCCATTTTAAAGTAAAACGTGGAAGTTTTAAAATAAACAACATCAAACGAGGTGCTTCAATAATTGGTTCTGCAGGAAGTGGGAAAACTGAAAGTGTCGTTTTTAATTTTCTTCAGCATTTCAGTAAGCATAAATTTTCTGGTGTGATTCACGATTACAAGAATTTTGAAATCACAGAAATGGCATTCCCCTTATTTGAAAAAAACGAAATTGATTTTAAAGTGATTTCATTCGATAATATTCATGATCGAGTGAATCCGATAGCACCAAGATATATGACCAATGAAGAAAGCGTAAATGAAGTTGCTCGTGTACTCATTGAAAACTTATTAGAGCAAAGAGAATCTGGAAGTATAGGAACAACAAAATTTTTTAATGATGCAGCAGAAGGTTTAATTAGTGGTTTGATTTGGATGTTGAGAACGAAATATCCGCATTTGTGCACACTACCACATTTAATAGCTATTTATCAATTTCTAGACACAGATAGTCTAATTGCTTTTTTGAGTTTAAATACAACATCGAGAGCGATGGCAGATGCGTTTATTAGTGGTAAGGATTCCGACAGACAAACCGCTGGAGTAAAAAGCACTTTGGCCAATGCGCTCAAAAAAATAAGTACGCTACGTATTTTTATGACCTTATCCGCAGATGATGTTCCGTTAGATATAAATAGCCAGGAGAAACCTTTAGCAATTTCAGTAGTCAATAATCCGAAATACGAGACTGCATATTCGCCAATTATAGCGACTATTATTCACACGATTACCAAACAAATGAGTGTACGAGATTCAAATGCTTCGTTTTTGTTGATGGAAGAAGCACCAACAATCAGATTATTAAATATGCACAGAATTCCAGCCACATTGCGTAGTTATGATATTGCCACGATTTACGTAATGCAAGACAAAATACAGAATGATATGATGTATGGAGATAAGGCGAGTAAAGCGATTTTAAGTAATTTATCATATCAATTCTTCGGAAAGGTAAACGATCCAGACACCGCGAAATATTACGAACGCTTTTTTGAAATTGTAAAGAAAGAAACCACAAGCGTAAACAGAGGTCATAATCTTAATTTTGATACACGAATTACAACAGGAGAGCGTGAGGTTGCAAAAATTAGAGCTGATGTGTTTTTCAGACTGAAAGAAGGCGAATTTATTACGTTCGCAGATGGAAAGGACAGAAAAGTACAATTTAAATTGCCTAAAATTGAAAAGCGACTACCAACAAAGCAGCAGAACTATTCTGATGCTGATTTACAAGCTAATTTTGATAGAGTTTATAAAGAAGTTAGATCGATTTTCAAAAATTAATATCAGTATCTTTATAGCGTAATTAGTTAGACCATTTCAATTTTCATGACCGAGACCAATCGTATAGAATACAAACAAGAGCTTACTGAAGGATTAGAAAAAGAAGTCATTGCTTTTCTGAACTATCGCGAAGGTGGCATTATCTATATAGGTATTGATAAAACAGGAAAAACTTATGGTTTGGCAGATTCAGATAGTGACCAATTAAAGATAAAGGATCGGTTGAAACACAATATTAAACCATCTGCATTAGGCTTATTTGATATTGTTAGTGAAGAACGTGAGGGTAAGGATATCATAAAAATTATTGTAGCAAGTGGACCAGAAAAACCATATCATTTAAGAAAATATGGTATGAGTGAAAAGGGGTGCTTTATACGAATTGGAACTGCTGCAGAACCAATGCCTCAAAAAATGATTGATACGCTTTTTTCTAAACGTACTCGAAATTCCATAAGTAAAATCAAAGCAACGACACAAGACTTGACTTTTAGCCAACTGAAAATATATTATGAAGAATCAGGCTATAAACTAGGCAACGCATTTGCTAAAAATTTAGAACTACTTACTGAAGATGGCGCATATAATTATGCAGCTTATCTTTTGGCAGATAAGAATAATACGTCTATTAAAGTTGCTAAATATTCTGGTACAAATCGAACAGATTTAATAGAAAGTAATGAGTATGGCAATGAGTGTTTAGCAAAGGCAACTAAACAAGTCATAGATAAAATTGCTGTAGAAAATAGAATAGCTACAAAAATCACTTCAAAGGAGAGAGAACAAAGCCACCTATGGAATCCTATTGCATTACGTGAAGCCATTATTAATGCTTTTGTACATAATGATTATACCAATGAAGTACCGCCCAAGTTTGAGATTTTTTCAGATAGAATTGAAATTACATCTGCTGGAGGTTTACCTGAAGGATTGAGTCAGCAAGAATTTTTTGAAGGGTTTTCAGTCCCTCGTAACAAAGAACTGATGCGCATATTCAAAGACTTGGAGTTAGTAGAACAATTGGGTTCTGGTATTCCACGTATTTTAGATCATTATGGTAAAGAGAGTTTTAATTTTTCTGAAAACTTTCTTAGAATGGCTTTTGTTACTAAAGAACTTACTACTAAAGTAGATGATAAAGAAGATAATGGAGAAGGTGGTGCAATAGGTGGTGTAATAGGTGGTGTAATAGGTAGTGAAATAGACGATAATTCTAAATTGACTAAAAGGCAAAAAGAAGTACTTAAACTAATTGCTGAAAATAAAACCATAACTTATAATGAAATAGCTGAAGTTTTAGGTATCAATGAATCTGCTGTTGGTAAACATATAAATGCTATTAAAGAAAAAGGCTATTTAGAACGAAAAGATGGTACTAGAGGGTATTGGGAAATTAATATGAGTAAATAACCAATGACAGGAATTCTACTTATTTTATTAATATTATTCTTTCTCGGACTTCCATTCTATTGGATTTATAAACTGATTTCAAAAAAGAAAAAAGGAAATAAAACTAATGTTCAAAACTTATCAAAAGATGAATCTAAATTTGAAGCTTCAGATTTAATTAGGAAAACGAAGTTTATGTTTATGGACGATTATCGAATGTGGACAAAACTATCTGAGGCTGAAAGGAAAGAACGTTTAAACGATATTCAAGTCATATTTGATTATGGTAAAGACCATATCACAAGAGAAATGATAAAGAAAGGTTTTGAACCTGGCTCAAAAATAATTGATATTAAATATTTTACAGGATTGTCCGAACACGGATTTACAATTTCAACATTTATTATTCAACACAAAGATGGTGGGGAAATAAGAGCTTTAACAATGAATATAGACTTGAAGAAAATGGAATTTAAAGCCACTCGAAATGCTTATTTTAGTTCAGGAAAGGAAAAATATTACTATTTGAAAGATAGAGAAAATTTAATGGAAATATAAGACCTGTTTAATATATGACAGACCAAGAAAAAAGCTTCATAGAATCCTGTTTTGAAGGCAATTTAAGATTTATCAAGACATGTGTAAAACACGGAGTAGATATTCATGTTGCTAATGATTGGTGTATAGATATTGCTGCTAGAAAAGGATATTCTAAAATTGTCACCTATTTTCTAGAGAATGGAATTTCTCATGAATCTGCTGCTAAAAAAATGGTACTTGCATATACTTGTGATGCTCAGGACTTGGAACTTGTAAAGTATCTCATTGGGAAATCAGCAGAATATAAAAATGAGACTTCTGCATTGCAATGGACAGCAGCTAAAGGTAATCTACCAATTATGGAATTGCTACTTGGTTACTTTAACGAGTTTAACGGTATTTTTTGTAGTGCAGCTAGTACAGGTCAAGTAACGTTGTTACAATTCTTAATAGATAATGACCTTCATAATCTTGATAGTGGAGCAGAAAGAGCTGTTTACTGGGCAGGAGAGAAAGGAAAATGGAATGCGGTTGAATTACTACTCGAAAATAATATTGGAACTCTCGATAACTTAGGAGCAGACTATAGTGCTAAACTTATTGATTGGAGAGAGAAAACGAAAAAGAATAAATTATAGATATTGAGGGCACAAATACATTATTTAGAATTAGTATATCCACCCATTTCGAATCAAGAATCTGAGTGGCTGAAAAACGATACGGAGTCTTTAGATTGGTTTAAGAGAAGTAAAATTTATTTTATAGGACAAAGGGCAGAATCAAAATTCATTTTTGAAAATGAAAATTTAGTTTTGATGAATTTGAGTCTTTCAGGTAAAATCAACTTTAAATTTGAATCTGGAGGCAATGAAATGTCCGGAAGTATAGATTTAGTTGAATTGTTTAAAGCTCATGATTTACCACTTATGGAATTTGGAGATTTAGATATAGAACTTGGAGATAAGTTAATTAGAATATGGAAAAAATCTGAAGATCCTGAAGTAATAGATTGGTTCACAACAGAGAAATTTCTTTATAATCTTTCATATCAACCACCATTTTTATCAGGGTTTGAAAATTACAGAGATTTTACAAAGTACCATTTGCACTACATAGGAATTTCTACGAAGAATGATAGCTTTAGTAGGCTTGTGATTAAACCTCATGACAAGCGACTTAGAATACTTTCAAATGAGCATCCGCATAATAAAGGTTCTAGGGTTACAGATGAAATGATATTGTTTTTTTTCGATATTAATTCATTAGAAATAAAGCAATATTTGCATCCGACAGATTTTAATGAACTTGGGAAAAATGAATTAGAAGATAGATTAAGAATTTTTAAAGATGCGGAGAAAGCATTTGTAAATATTCTTGATACCAACTATAATGAAATTAAATTTAAGGATTACCCAAATTATGCTGATACTTTAATTAATTCTACAGTAGAGCGATATTCTTTCTCGATTAATGAGGATATTGAATTTATAACAGATAAGACAACAATTTTTGGCGCAAGAGAAAATTATGGAATGTCAAAAGATCAAGCAGATTTCATTTTTATTGAAAAAGATACAGGTTCAGTAGAATTGATGAAATTGAAAGACAAAAGCACAAAGGGATGAAAGTAATTTCATCCCTTATAAGTTAATTTTATATTTAAAAAAAGTATCTAATTTTCACAACGGCGCTTTTTCCTTAGGATCTCTAACCGTAACTTTCCAAACACCATCTTGCTTTACCAATTTAAAAATGCCTGGTGTTTTGTCATAAGAGGTCGAGTATTTTATCCAAGCAACATCGCCTTCTGTAACTTCATCTATAAGTTTAAAATTTGATTCTGAACCTTTAGGTTTAGCAAACATTTTTTGAAGATTGGAAAATGTGGCAAAACCTTCTGGTGTTGTATGCTTTTTAAGCGTGGCTTCTTTGCCTTGATAAAAACTTTCTGCAACGATTTCTGCTACCGATGAAGGATCTGAATTCGTAGTTCCCGCACAAGAAATAAATAAGGCAACAAGTGAGTAAATGGCTATTTTTTTCATGATATTATTAATTTGGGTTATTGATATATTTATGTGATACTTTCATTTCAATATTTCGTTCGCCATCTTTCTCATTTAATTCTAAAACTACTCTTCTGTCATTAGATAACGAAAATTTAGGCATAACATATATAAATCTTACGGTTTCATTTACCACAATTTTAGAAGGCAGATGATGTTTAAAAATAGGCTCTATGTACAAACGTTGTAAAGATTTCTTTTTTCCTTTTTGTCGCGTTTCAACGGAAAGGTTTAGGAAATTCAAATCATAATCCAAAGTAGAATTATTCCTAATTTGAATAACGAAGTAGAGCTCTTCTTTATCAAAAACAACATTTTCAAGCCTCATGACAACACCATTATTTCGTCTTGTATGTCTTCCAAGATATTGTCTTCCATCAAGAAGATAAGAGCAGAATTTTTGATAATAATACGTGCTATTATCAATCTTCTTTTCAAAATTTTTAGACAGAATCGAGTCCTCAACTTTTGGTTTTTCACTCCCGATACTACTTGTCATCGGGATGAAATAATTGAGCTTTGAAAGCTGCGCTTTATACCTTACAATATACGAAAAAATCGAACCATTTCTATTGATTACCAGTAGATTACTTTCTTTTCCCTGCTTGGCTTGCAGTAAGCCGAAATATTGTTCTTTTTCACGATTGTAGGTAAATACAAAATTTTCTGAACCTGTTATGCCTTGACGAATAGGCTCAGGAAAAAAGAGCGCAACATTTTTAGTGTCGTTTGCATAAATAGTGTCAAGTGAGGTTGTTGTTTGCGCATTCATAGAAACGGAAACAATAATTAGAGTCAAAATGTTGATATAGTTTTTCATAAGAGTGCGTTTTTAAATACCCATAATGGGTCATAATTTTGGTTTTAGAATAAGTTTGTAATTGTTTAATACGGTAATCTTTACATTTCGATTACTACGTCTTAGTACCTTTGTAATACCACCTACCTGCGGAACAGTTGGGATATTGATATCGCTAATAACATCGTCTAGAACTTCATTTGTCGCTTCAGCTCTAAAATTGTTTTCCACATAAATACCTTCGCTACCATCTTGTAAATCGAAAGCTTTGAGTTTTGTGGGATGATGATTGATGTTTTCAATTTCAATTAAAGCACGATTAGGCTGAAAGCTTATGAACCCGAATACAAGTGTGTTCTTGGGCATTAGTTTATTGTTGATTGTTGCAGCTTTGGTAAGTCGCATTCTCAATCTGGTGTTTGCCTTTACAATTTGGTCGCCATCAACAACCACGTAAATGGTAGCATCCGTATTGCCAATAATAGAAAGTTCATTGGGTTTTGGTGCAGCTGCAAAAAACAGTTGATGTTCCAAGCCTAATTCTTTAGCTTGAATTTTAAGTTCTCTAAGTATTTCTGAAGAATCAATTTCTATAGGTTGCTTCTTTTCGACTTTCTTCTGTCCGAAGTTTTGATATTTTTTATCAGAATATAGAATTTTGCCTGCATCATAAATACTATCTACAATACGTTTTCTTTCACGTTCTGGAAGGTCTGGATCGTAATAACCCATAGAATCAATTAATTTTTCATCATAGATGCTGGGTGCATTGGTTTCGCGTACTTCTTTTAAATCATTAAGAGCATCTAACTTAGAATCATACTCTTTTTGATTTTCTTCCAAATCTGGTATCAAGGTCTGTTCTAGGTTTTCATTCTCATTGTCATCGTCGCCCATTACCATCACGGAATAGGAAATAATGAATATAAAGACAATGGCTAATACAGCTGCAAATACTATTTTGTTCTTTTGTACTTTCATAAGAGTGATATTTTAATGCTTATTATGGGCTTTCATTGCTTAATTTTTTTAGAGTGTTTTCGAAATAATTGGTAATTAACAATCCGTGTGGATTATTAGGAAAGTTTCGATCAACCATAATTAGGTTTCCGGTGGAAACCAATTTATATGTGTCAATTATAGAACCTCTATTGATTTCAAAAATGGTGGTTGAAGTAAAACCATACGCGCCATTATTTTCTGTTATCTGCGACTCGATGCTCAGTACTTTTTGAACTAATGAATATTGCAATAATCGATTATAGACACCATCAGCTTTTTTCTGACGATATAAGTTGTCGACCGAACTATTACCAAGCCAAAGTGCCTTTTTCAGATTCTTTTCATAATTGCTGGCATCGATATTATAGAAGTAATTGTGAAATAGTTCTAAATGCGCCAAAGCTTCAACCTTAAAGTTTTCTTTTTGGTTAACGAGCTTCAGCGGAATAATACTGCCATCTGTATTAATGGCAAAAGCACTATTCATCGCATTTTTATTTGTATTAAATGCCATCCAAACCGAAAAAGTACTAGATAGCAATGCGCAAACGACTACTGCCAAAACAATAAATCGATTCAGTTTTAGTACGTTGTAAATATTTTTGTATGGTGTTTTCATATTTTTATCTTTAATCTGCCTTAGGCAGTAAATAATCTAAGAGTAAAAGATGTAGCGCGTTTATATAACTTGAACTTCAGGAATACGATAAAGCCAACCGAACCTAATTGTACAACAGGCGCAAAGAATCCCTGGCCAAAATCGGTACCAAACAAGTTGGTCCAGAAGTTGGTGTTTATTTCAGTATAGATGGCATTGACAAACACATTGACCAGAAAAAATGCTGGCACTAACATATAAACAGCTGCATAGAGTTTGAAAAATGTGTAGGCAAGAGAGCGGAATTTTTCAAATACAGCTAAACTTATAACCAATGGGAAAAACGCTTGCATAATCCCCAACAGGAAGAAGCGTTCTGCTAAAAATAGCGGGTAAATAAACAGGTCAAGAATCCATAAGATGGTACTCAACATAAATGCTAATATCTTGAATCCATAAAGTGGTGTTACTAAAGCTTCATAAAGTAAAGTCATTGCCATACTTGCAGCATCTAATAAACCGACTTCTTCTTCAAGCGGTAAATCCTGTAATTGCAATGGTAATAACGCAGGTGCAGTCCCTCGATATTGTCCTTCAATGGCAACTAAAATACCATCGAAAAACCCTAACACCTGCGTTGAAAAAATAACCAAGATTACCACAGCAAAATTCTTTGCGAGTTCGCCTGGACTCAATCCCCAAGAATAGCCATCTTTATCCGCAATACCTTCATTGTATTTTTTTAGGATATTGACCAAGAAAAACAATACAGCAAGCGTTTTCATTCCTGCAATGGTATATTGCGAAAAACTGCTGTTCTGTATGGTTTGAAATACCGTGTCGATATATTCCAGTCCAATTCCTAAAATGATGGTTGCGGTCATTTCTAATAGATTGTTTCGCGATTATTAACTTTATCTTGCATTTTTCTGAAGGAAATAATATCTCTATATCGTTTCGTTTTTGTAGTGATATTTGAAACCATTTCTTTAGATTCCTGTTCTTTCTTTTTAAGAACTTCTGCACGTTCGGCATCGGTCATTTTAAGATTGTCGCTGGATAAAATTTCGCCCATAAATTCAACGGTGTCCAATGAGTTTTGGACTATCGCATCGAATGATTCTGCAATTCGTGTAACTTCTTCAGGTTTTATATAAGGCGAGTTCAAAATGTCTTGCAAATCGTTTTGCATAACCTGAATAAGACGTTGATTGTTTTGTGCAATTTCCTCAACCGCTCTGAGTTGTTGTACCACACTAGAAACTTTTTCTATGGCTTCTTTTGCATCCTTTAAAAATTTCACAGACTTAATCATTTGAGCTGTCTGTTTACCAGATTCTACAAGTTGCTTTACCAAACTAATAAAATTGGTGTTGTCATAAGTAGGCATTCCTTGGCTTGTTGCCTTTGATGGAATTAATAGCATTAATGCTACTGCCATTACTAAAATTCTGATTTTCTTTTTCATAATATTACGTTTTAGATGTGAATTGAATTATTGCTTTTTGCATGTCATGATGCTCTTCATAGAACTTCATTATGTCTTCGTTTTCTTGTCCATCGGTCAAATAAGCTGCATAAACTTCTTTGGGAACTTCGAGCCTAAAAATGTTGCTTTCTTTTCCGATTTTAATAAACATTTCGGTGTACTTGCGTGGACCAGAAAGATTGTTTTTAATGGATTTTAATTGGTTTAAGTCGTGGCTAGATAGATTGAGTCTTTTAACCAGTTCTTCATAACCTTTTTCATTATTAAGACTGTAAATGACTTGCGTGTTTTCTAGAATACTTGCAGATGTTGAATTATTCGGAAGCTGATTAATCGATTGCAGGATAATTCCAATAGCGCCATTTTGTTTACGAATAGCTTGATAGTAGAACTCTACACTTTCAAGTACGTTTTCAAACTTCAGTTGTTTGGCAAACTCATCAAATAAGATGATGCCTTTTTCAGCTCTGTTTTTCCAAATGGTTCTTTGAATGGCTGACTTAATCAACTTCAACATTACGGACAAAATTTCCTTATTGTCCTTTACTTCGTCGAGTTCAAAAACAATCAATCGTTTGTCTTCTATTTTATAAGTTTGGTCTTCGCTAACTTCAAATAGAAAGCTATATAGACCATCGCCAACGTACTCAGACATCACATGCAAGAAGCTCGTAACATTAAAGTAGTCAGGATGGATTTTTAAGGTACTCAGAAGATCTTCCTGATTCCTTTCTATAAAGTTATAATAGCCTTCCAAAGAATGATTTTCTGAAGTGCTATTGTAATAATGGCGCAGTATCTTTTTAACCGAAACTGATTGCGCTTTAGTTACTTTTAAATCCGAAGCAAACAGTTCAAAAAGAAAGACCGATAAATCTTCAAGTCGCTCAGGTGTTAAATCTTTTACGTCACTAATATAAAAGGGATTGATACCTAAGTTCTTTCCGCTTTCGTATCGTAATACGGTATATTTTTCAGGATAGAGCTTGGCGAATTTGGTATAAGAACCACCCAAATCTATTATGACTAAACGAACACCACTTTCAAAATATTGGCGCAGAATGTTGTTGGCTAAGAACGATTTGCCTTCGCCTGTTGGTGCGAAAATGGCAAAATTTCTAGCCTTGATGCGTTTCTTTTTTTCATCCCAAACATCTTTTAATACCGGAATGTTATGTTCTCTATCATTAAAGATGATGCCTGTTTTATCTGATTTGTAGTTGGTGTTATTTAAAAACAAGCAAAGCGCATGCTTTAAATCAGTTACGTATAAATCATTGTTTGAAAAATTAGAAGAGAAGCAACAGTAACTATTTAGTATATAATTTTTGCGTTCTTCGCCTCGTGGATAGTAAGGAATGATATCCAATTCTTTAAATTCGGTTTTAATTTTGGAAGTTATTTTATCTAACTCTTTAGCATCCTTAGACCAATACACAATATTGAGATGACCACGTATTATTCGTGAATTGTCATCTGCATTAATTTGGTCCAGAATGTGCTGAATTTTACCAAGCACCACTTTGTTCTGTGAACCAAAATTGGAACTCTTATTGAGTTCCTCTATTTTCTTATCGAGTAGCTTACGCCACTTCTGTTTGTCATCCAAATAGAGAATCTGGTTGACAATATGATTTTCATTGAGCGTAAGTCCTAAACCATCAATAAACCCTTGATGAAACACAAAATCGTCCGAAGTGAATTTCTCATTAGTTTTGCTACTCTGAACATTTTCGCCAAAGCATAGTTCGCTGTTGATGGCAAGCGCATCAAAATAGTTTTCGCCAATATTGACGCTTTTCTTTTTCAATAAAATATCGGTATCAAATCCTTCATTAAAACCATTAAAATAACAACTTGTTAGTTGCTGAATATCTTCTGATTTTAGCGGAAGAAATTCTATTTTCCTACTATTATTTATAAAGGAAACCGAATCGTTTACTGAGTTTGCGAAGCTCTTAATATTATCGTCGAGTTCTTGTACAATGCCTTTTGAAATTTTTCTGAAAGGATTGACGTATTTCGGATTGTTGAGTGCTTTGTTCTTGGTTAATATGAAGAACAAATAACATTTATGCTCTATATGTCCGCGACCTTTAAAATGGGCGTGTGTGGCTTTTTCTAAAAAGGTGGTATTTGGAAGTTGTTCCGAAGTATAAGTTTTTTTTAGGTAGATGTCTTGTTTATGGACAACAGTTCCAATAGGTAGCGATTTCAAAGCTTGAAACCATGCACCATGCATATCTTCAAAATCCTTTTCGGATAAGGAATAGATTTCTGGCAGATTCCCTTCATAGCATAAAACCACATTGCCATTATTAGCAAATACAATATGGTCTTGAATATCTACAATGGGTTGATATGCTGAAATACTAATCTTACTCATAATCGAAGCCGGAGTTTCTTTTGTTACTTATAATTCTTGGGAAGGCTTTTGCCATCTGAAAAAGTTGTGGATTGTGGGTTATGCGCGTCAAGGCAACATATAATGCAGAATTAAAAATCAGAATGCCAATTATCAACACAAAACTGAAAGAGAAGATGATAATTAATAATGATGCTAATATAGAAACCATCATTAAGGCAAATAGGGAAATGGGCAAGCCAAAAATGACCGCCCGTTTCCTAATGTTTTTATAGACCTCGTATCGCTTCATTAAACAACTATTGTTATTAAGTAAGTGAATATGCCTACCACAGCACCAGCGATGAGAACAAATACTAAAACACGAGTAATACCTTTTTTAAGGTCTGCGTTTTCGCCAAAGAAATGACCAGCATTAAATAGGAAACCAATAAGAAATATGACACCTAGGATGATGGGGAAAATGGTTCTAATGGTATCTGAAACATCGTTTACAGAATCTTCAATACCACCAATTTGTGCAAAGCTTGACGCTGATGTTAGCAAGAATGTGAGTAAGACAAAAATTGATTTTTTCATAACGAATAGATTTTAAATTATTTATTATCCGTGCAGTACGTCAAACTTCGCCGTCTGCTAAGACTTTTGTGAAATCTATTATGAAATGAAGATGAAGGAAGAAAATCTCTAAATTTTAACGCTAATTGGTGTTAAACTTTTGAAGATTATTAAGGAAGTGATTGATTTCTTAAATATTGTGTAATCTAAAACGATTATTATGAACACATTAAATCAAATTACACTCTTACTATTCTGTATAGTTTTTTTAAATCTCACTTATGCACAAAATGGTAAAGACCAAGTAAGGAACCCTATTGTAGTTATAGACCCTGGACATGGCGGAAAAGATGCTGGTGCATCAACCAGAAATGGTATAAAGGAAAAAGATATTGCTTTGGGTATTGCTTCTAAAATAGTGGTGCTAAATAGCAAGTTGATTGAAAATCCATTACTATTATTTCTTACTAGATATACAGACACATTAATATCTCTTAGCGATAGAACGGAACTATCCAAAAAATTAAAAGCTGATATATTTATTTCGATACATTGCAATCAAGCTATAAATAGAACAGCATCAGGAACAGAAGTTTTTATTCATCCTAAAAGTGAAGTGCAAGCTGAAAAATCTGCCTATTTAGGTTTTACTATACAAAAAGGATTAGCTGATATACTTGGCATTAAAAAACGTGGATTGAAATATGGAAACTTCCAAGTTCTGAGGAATAGTTCTAGCGGTAGCGCAAGTATTCTTTTAGAACTTGGGTTTTTATCTCAAACCGATGAGGCAATATATTTATCTAAGGAAGAATCTCAAAGTGCAGTTGCTTTGGTTATACTTCAATCGATTGTTAAATTTTTAGGGTTATGAGTGAGTTTATGATTGCTATTGTTAAGAGTTTAAAAGAAATTCTAGTAGCCTTGTTTAATTCTTTATTTAGAAACAAAAGCCTGTAATTGTTTAGTTTACTATTGACATTTTGTCAGAATTAAATTAAAAATAGCACTAAAATAATATTGGTCAGCTTATTGATATAAATGTTAAAGAAATTATAATATTTGTATGCAAAACCAACCAAGACTTAAAATATTATCCATTGATGGAGGAGGAATTAAAGGTGTTTTTCCTGCGAAATTTTTAGCCTTGCTTGAGGAAGAAATAGGAGAAGGACAAATACACAAGTATTTCGATATTATAACTGGTACTTCAACTGGAGGTATAATAGCTTTAGCTCTTTCATTAGGTGTTCCAGCAAAAAGAATTCTTGAACTCTATAAAGATAATGCGTACACTATTTTTGGAAAAAAAAGATATAATATTTTTAGACGTGCATTTTACAATAATGAGCCATTGGAAGCACTTTTAAAAGATATATTCAAGGAATATCATAACAAAGATGTACATCCCAGAATAGATGATGCTAAAACGAAACTGCTGATTCCTATTTATAGCTTAACGGATGGTTCAACGCAAGTACTTAAAACACCACATGCATCGGATTTAATTTTAGATAAGCATATACCTATGTATATGGCAGCAATGGCAACATCGGCAGCACCTACTTTTTTTAATCCGTATTCAAATAATTTTAAGAAAATTGATTCTACAACGGTTGAGAGTTTTACCAATAAGGTAGATGGTGGTGTTTATGCTAATAATCCGAGTATGATTGCACTTATAGAAGCACAGACCAGATTAGAAAAAAATCTTTCCGAAATAGATTTACTTTCATTGGGAACAGGACAAAAAATATTTTCCAATGCCAAGAAGAAAAAAAGATGGCAGGTTTTCTATTGGATTTGGAAAAAAAGAATTATCGAATTGTTTATGCAAAGTCAGTCACAAATAGTGCATAACTCTATTTCTGTGTTGAATAATTTTAATAACGATTTTAATTACCATAGAATTGATTTAGAGTTTGATGATAACTTTAAAGTTGCTATGGATGAGAAAAACGCAAATAAATTGGAGGCTTTAGCTGAACGAGCAACCAGAGAATATCAAAAAAACTGTAAAGATGTATTGGATACCTATTTTGGCAATAGGTAGTTACCTATTACTCAAAAACACTAATGAAAAGAAACCTAGAAAAAAAACTTATAATATGGCAAACTGTAATAAACTTTTTAAAGACTATAATGTTAATTTAACAATCAAGTCGGCAAAAAAAGACCGTCTGAAGGAGTCAAAAAGAGTATTAAGAGATAGAATTAGAAAATATTTCAAAGATAATCATCCAGATTATGTGCCTGAGTTTTATATTCAAGGTAGTTACAAAATGAAAACTACTATTGTAACGAAGGATGACGATTGTGATTTAGATGATGGTGTCTATTTTAAAAGAGAAGTAGGTGTAACTGGTACAACACTTCAAAAATGGGTTAAAGATGCAGTAACTGGTGCTACTTCTGCCGATCCTCAACATAGAAAAAGATGTGTTAGGGTTATTTACGCAGCAGATTATCATATTGATTTTCCAGTTTACTATTTTCAAGAAGATTGGGAACATCCTCGTTTAGCAGTTAAAGATGAAGAATTACAAGAGAGTGATCCAAAAGAGGTTATTGATTGGTTCGCTGGGGCTAAAGATGAGAATGGTCAATTAGTAAGAGTAGTAAAGTTTTTAAAGGGTTGGGGAGATTTTAAAAGAAATAAAATGCCAAGTGGATTAGCTATGTGCATTTTGGCTGAGAAAAATATTAAATATAACGATAGAGATGACATCTCGATAAAAGAGACATTAGAAACTATTAAGACGGCATTAAACAATAGTTTTGAATGTATTGTTCCTGGAACGCCATATGATGATTTATTTTCAGATTACGATGATTCAAGAAAGAATAACTTTCTTTCAAACCTTGATGACTTCATCAAAGATGCTACAAAAGCAGTTGAAGATGAGCCTAATCAGTTAAAATCAAGTAAACTATGGAGAAAACACTTTGGAGATAAGTTTCCTTTAGGAGCAGATGAAGATGTTGACGCTAAAGAAAAAGCATTACTAGCTCAATCGGCAAGTATTCTATCAGGTACTGCGCATACAAAAAGAGATGGATCAATAAGTGATTCAGGAAGTGTGAAAAATAAACCGCATACTAATTATGGCGGGAAGTAAATTTCATAAAAATAGAGCCCAAAAATCATCAAGAGCAGGTTTAATAAAAAGAGCTATTTTAATCCGTGAAAAAAAGTTGCTAAAGACATATTTTGATTTTTTGGATTGTCGTATTAGTAAAGGTGTACTTATTGTAAAAGGTATTTGTAAGCCGACGGAACAGTCGCCAGAATACCGATATACGTTAACTTACAATGCTGTCGCACCACCAAAGATTTTCGTTGATTCGCCACAAATTGATTATAATGACGAAATACATATGTTCCCATCAGATAACTCACTTTGTCTATATCATGCGAAGTCAGATGATTTAGTTTGGGATTCACGAAATCATAACCTCTACGATACTATTATCCCTTGGACACAAGAATGGTTTGTTTATTATGAACTATACAATATTACTGGTAAATGGGAACATCCGCATATAGATCATAGGCTAAACAAATTAGTAGAATAATTGCCATAAAAATTAAAGTATTAATACAATGCAAGAAGTAACTTTTATTAATCTTTCTAAAGCAAAATCTAAAGATTTAAACATTAATATCTTTGAAAATGCAAAACGGTTAAAATCTGATTCTTTAGTATTAGTAGATGTAAACAAATCATATAGCAGCGCAAGTTCTTTACTTATTTTGAGTTCCGAAGAAGTCATAAAAGCAATATTAGTATTATTGCATAGTCATGGTTACAGAGTGTATTTACTGAAAGATGCTAAAGGATTTTTTAAAAATCACGAAATAAGACATTCACTTCAAATGCTTATTGAAACTGGAATGTCTCTGTTTGATACAATTGATAAATGGGAAAATAGAGAAATCAAAAAGCAAATTCTTAACACGAAAAAGAAATGGCTTAACAATACTTTGCAATTTTTATCTGATGCCGCATTTGTATTATCAAATGCTAGTACGGCAATTAATAGGATTGAGGGCATCAAAAAGTTCAACGATTTAAAAAACGCAGGTTTTTATGTAGATTATAGGAATGAAATTTTAATTCCACAAAAAACTGTCAATAAGGAGGATTATAATTCGATTTTAGATACATCAAACCGACTGATTATATTTTATAAACAATTAAGAATTTTATTTCATCCTTCAATCACAAAGCATATGTCAAATGATAAGATTGAAGAAATAAAAAATGGGTTACATACCTTCATAAATGAAGCTTTAAAAGACTTTTCTTTTAAGGAGATAAATAAAATGAAGTAGTTTAAATATCAACATTCCCCCAAACCAAAGGATGCTCACTAGCAGCAACATTTCTATTAGAAACAGATTTGTAGATAGACCATTGCGGATGCTTTTCTGGCCACATCGCTTTGCGATTTAAACCACTATCTTTCATCTTATTGAATAAGGCTGGAGAGAACAGCATATAATCTTTCTGCTTAATGTTTACACCCATTCTGTAAGCACCTAATCTAAAGTAAGTGCCATCGTTTCCCTTATCAATATCCACTTCAAAAGAGAGATGTTTTGTAATATCTTTCAAGTCTGTGTCTTGAATTAAAGGCGATAAAGAATTACAATAAGATGGCGCGTTAAACGTACCTGCGATGATGACATTGGTTTTACCTTCAGCTATTAGTTTTTTATAAACTTTAGCGATCTTCCAAACTTGTTTTTTTCGAATGCTATCCGATTGTTTTCTGTCCTTTGCAGGCTTATTTAAATAAGCATTTAATAGCCAAATGGTATCTTTTGATGGTGTGCTAATTTCATATTCAATCAAATTTTTGCCATCATAATTAATCGTTTGATTGATATTGTGAGTTCTAATAGCATTGAGATTATAGCCTTGTCTCAATGCTATTCCCATTTCTAAACTATCCATATCATTGCCTTGAATCACAAAAGAGTGTTCATAAGGTTTACAGTCAAATTCTGGTAGAATGAGTTGGTTAAAATCCTCAAAAGAAGCTCTATCCTCAATTTCTTGTAGCAGTAAAATATCTGGATTTACATTCGCAATAACTTGGGCTTTATGTTGTGTGGACTTGGGATGAATAGGAACGGTTTGAAGTTTTATCCATCCATTCCAATCTGTAAGATTGCCAGCTTTGTTATCAATAGAATGGCTAAGACCTTTCATAAATAGAAAACCTGCTTTTCGTCTCAAAACTGCATAAGGCCGCGGACTTGATTTTTCAAAACCAATTAAAAATGAGAGTTCTCTTATCCGATCTTGTTGATTTAATGATTTTGAGGGTTCGAGCATAAGTGCATCAAGCTCTGTTGTCCAATCAGGAATTAAATTTTCAATTGGTTTTTCTAACAGACTTCTGTCTCTGTGAAATAAGTTCTGAACATTAAAAGTTGCAATTTTCATGATTTCTAAATTTTATTTTCGTTTATCGCTAGTATCTTGGTCAAATGCTACAAGGTTGAATAATTCTCGCATTCTGCTTCGGACTCTATTGCCATACAAATCTTCCAATTCTTCAGCATTTAGGTTTGTAGTTCCGTGTGTTTTTATGTGATGGTTTATAAAAAGTTCGTGACGAGAAAGCAAGATTTCGCCCATGACATTACAATCCTTTCCGTAGTGTCTTCCAATAGGTTCAACACCTAAATCATCAAAACAGAAAAACTGTCTACAACCATAATCTTCAATAGTTTTGTAGCCAATATGATTGAAACCAAATACGATATTTCTAGAAGGAATTAGGATGTATGGTTTCTGCAACGGAACGATATTTTTTAGCAAAATCATCAAGCTTGTTTTGCCACAGCCAACGGGTCCAGAAAGTAAAATACCTTTATCTGGATCAATCTCATTTTTCTTGCAATTTTCTTTGTCTTTTATGAAATAATGACAGAGTTTTAAAATGATTGGACGATCTTCATCATAAATTTTAAAACCGTTACCGAAGAGCATTTTTCCTTTGACTTCTAGGTAGATTAAGATTTTTTCAAAATCGTACATCACTTCTTTGCCATCAAAAGTGCCAATGTCATACGTTTTGTGTTCTTCGACTATTTTACAAGGGTTGACCATAATCTTTGTTTTTATTGGTTCTCAGATTGTCCTTTTTTTGAGGAACTGCATCTGCAGTTTCAAATTCATTGGCTTTTAGCATCCAATTACTCGCTGTAGCATGCCAATCTTCAATTTTTATTTTGCCACCAATTTTCCATCCGATGCCTTGATAGTGGTTGTAGAATTTCTTGGCTTCATTAGCAGGCCATTTTTTCTTTTTAAAAAAATCAATCACTTCAAATTCATTTTTTGGTAGCTTAGTTTTATTTATGTTTTCTATTTGTTTATTACTGTTTGTATTATGTATCAATGCTTGTTCAGTAGTTGTTTCAAACTCACTCACAGCTTGTTCAGAGGTTGTACCGAAATTGAACAACTTGATTTTACTGCCTTTATATGGATTGTGTGAAGGGAAATATTTTAGATAATTCCATGAATCCATTTGTTTTAAACAGCGATGATAAGTTGCTGTCGAACCAATTTTTGAGAGTTCCATAACTTCTTGCCTATCTATGTAAAATTCTTCTCGAAATCGGTTTAAATTCCAAAACTGAAACAAAGCCATATACAAGCTGATATGAGTTGTGTTTAGCCTTTTGTCTGCATAGAATTTTTGAAATACAGCATTGAGATGTTTTATATAATTCATACATATTTATTCCGTTTTATGATGCACACGGTTGTTGTCCATAACCTTTTGGATTTCTTCGGAATCATAAAAAATAATTCCACCAACCTTTGTATAGGGTAGTGTGCCTTTAATTCGAAGATTTTGGAGAGTGCCAGGGCTAATTTGCAGTAAGTCCATGAGTTCTGAAGATTTTAGATATTTCTTCAGTTTACCTTGTGCTTGTTTACTTAACAGTTTTTTGATGTCGTCGAGCAATTCAAGTTTAAAATCTCTGAGATCATCTGTAGTAATAATTGTTGCTGGCATAGTAGAACTATTTTTAGAAAAGAACTACCATTTTTCTTTCAACTAAAATGATAGTCCTTGACCTGATTTGACTTTCGTTCTACAAATTTGAATAGTATTGATGGATTTTAATCACAAGTACGACCAGAGTACGGTCAAATTTTAACATTATTAAATTTGATGCTATTTGGTACGTTTTGGGGTTGTAATAAGTGAATTTTAGATTTAAAAAAGAATATAATTGTAACAAAATTATGAAAGCAGGAGGTCAACCGTATGTGGTTAAAAAAAGGAAGATATTTTATTCTTCTGCGCTATCCATTTGTAGGAGTAAACCATTGGATAAATCATCCAAAAATTTGGTTCTGCTTATTTTTCGAGATTTGATTTCAGAAAATATTTTGTAGAAATCCCCAAGGTCAAATTGTAATACTTTTTGTAACGCAATTGCTATTTCTTTTATGTCGACGTTTCCATTATTTATTACGCGATTATAATAAAGTGCATAGATTAATTCTGTCAATGCAGATTTAGAAGATGTCCATTTTAGATTTGTATTATTTACGTAATTGGTTGAATTTCTATTTTTGATTTTATCAAGCCTTAATTTTAGGTAATTCATAAAAAGCTTGTAGGCTTTAATCTTACCTAAAAGCATATCACGTGGCGTACTAAAATCAGGATCTTGAAAATAGAATTTTGATGATGAGATTGAAAAACGGTCTAAATGGCCTCTTGTGTAATATTGCTTATCAAAGTGATGGAGTTTAGCTTCAACATATTGGTTGAAATCAATATTGTATAAATAGAACCGATTAAGCTTTCGAAGTTTTTTCTTTAAAGCTTTTTCTTGGTCTTGAACATTTGATTTTGGAAACTGAAGTTCAAAAGAACGTATTTCGGTATAATAGATAAGTTGAATTAAAGAGGTTTGTTTTTGATGTTTGAAGAATTCTACTTCCTTTGGAACTGAAACAAAATCCGTTTTAATAATAGCTTTTTTAAAATCATTTAAAGTGTTGCGAGATAGAATTATGATTTGTCTGGACGTGTCAAGGATGGATAAAGAACTTTGTTCGATTTTTTCAAGTTCCTTAGTGTAGATAGTATTGCTTAAAGTAAAATCCATTACAAAAGTTTAGTTATACACGCGGTGCCCAATAGATTATCTATTGACTTTTAATAGTATTTGGTAGATTTTAGGTTAGTTTAATAAAGATGGTTAGAAATACATAAATGAAGGACAATAAACTGTGTAAATTTTGCGTATTTGCTATGTGAATTTTATACACAATTCATAAATGCTATTGAGATTAGTTTATTAATTCACTTTATCAATAAGTTCTTGTCTGCTCGAACAGTTTGATTTGTTAAAGATGTTAGAAGCGTGCTTTCTAACTGTACCATAGGATATAAACATATTTTCAGCTATTTTTTTATAACTGTAGCCTTCTATTATCTGAAGTACAATTTCATTTTCTCTATTTGTAAGACCGTATAGGTCTGCAATATCTTGATCTAATTTGTAGGTGTTCTTTAATCGATATAAATAGCTATTTACTTCCATTATAGTAACGAAAAAAAATGATGACGTCATTATGGAATGCGTTATGGGCTGAAAATCGCCGAAATAAGTTAATGCAGGAAGCATAACTAAAGAGAAAATTGAACTTAAACCTAGATTCGTTTGAATTTTAAAATAGCGGTCTCTTTTAGTTTTCTTTTTAATCACTAGAAAGAAATATACAATAAAAACTATGGAAAGTATAGTAGGGAAAATTAGAAATAGACTTCTAGCGAAATCTAGAGAGCCTGTATAGTAATAGGGGATTATAAAAAGTAATGCAAAACAAAGAGAAAGAATGATAATTAAGTTCTTTATTTTGAAAAATGTATTTGGTGTTTTAATATTAAATTCTTTATATAAATACCAAACTAGATAGATGCACATTACAATTGAAATTGAATAAGTTATTATGTATTGAAGGAATCTAGGACCAGGAAAGTTATCGTCTGGTAATAAACCATTCAAAAGATTATATAGTAGAAAAATAATAGCTAAAATTAGATATCGATACTTAGATTTAATGTTTTGACGCTTACCAAATCCAATATTAAAAAGCTGAAAAATTATGATTATGCTAATAACTATGCACAAGAAAAGCACCACCCAATGCATAGAAGAAGCGTAGGTGTATTCTGGGACAAATCGATATTTTTGAATTAAGTAAAACATATAACCACATGTACAACAATATTTTAACTTAAAATTCCGAGAGTACTAAATATAACTTATCTTAGTGTGAATCAAAAATTATAAAGCGTAAAATGCTGAATAACAAGTATAAACTAGGTCTTTTCCCTACGGCTTTGGAGAGAATGGATAACTTATCCAAAGTCTATCCAAACTATAATTTGTATATCAAAAGAGATGATAACTCAGGTTTAGCATCTGGCGGAAACAAAGTAAGAAAGCTTCAGTTTTTTATTTATGAAGCTTTAAGTAACGGATGTGATACGATTATTACAGCTGGAGCCCAACAATCTAATCATTGCCGACAAACAGCAGCAGCTTGTGCTAAAGCAGGACTAGAATGCCATCTACTGTTAGGTGGTAAGAAGCCTAAAAATTACAATGGTAATTTATTGCTTTCTCATTTATTAGGAGCTAAAATTCATTTTACTGGAGATAATAGAAAAGGGGAAGATATAATTAAATTAAAGCAAGATTTAGAAATACAGAAAAGAAATGTTTACGAAATTCCTTATGGTGGATCTAATTTACTTGGAGCTTACGGCTTTGTAGATGCTGTTAAAGAATTGAAGGAACAACTTTTAGAAAATAACTTGAAAATCGATTACATTTTCTTTGCATCAAGTTCTGGCGGAACACAAGCTGGGCTTAAACTTGGTATAGATTTATACGATCTTGATATAAAACTAATGCCAATTAGTATAGATAAAATTGGTTTAGGAGATAAAACACTAGACGATGCTGTTTTAGAGATACTGCATCAAGGTCAAAAAGAATTGAGTATTCAAAAAACGTACTCAATTAAAGATGCAACACTTATTAGAGATTATGATAAACCTGGTTATGGAGTAATTACTGAAAACGAAAAGATGGCCATAAAGCAATTGGCTCAAAGTGAGGGTATATTGTTAGACCCTGTTTATTCTGGTAGAGCTTTTTACGGGATGATAGATCATCTTAAAAATAATAAGATAGAAAAAAACTCTAATGTGCTCTTTTGGCATACAGGTGGCTTACCGGCAAATTTTTATTATTCCGAAGAACTTTTAAAATAACTTAAAAGTTGATTACTTCCTCTAAAGCATCATCAGCTTCTTCATGGATAAAGTTAGCTTGATAGATTAAAGTCGTTTTTAAATCGCTATGTCTGTATAGTTTTTGAAGCATTCTAGGATGAATCTTATTACCAGCGATATTTCCAAAACTATGTCGAGCAATGTGGTTAGAAAGGTTCTTGTCTATTTCACAGATGCCACCAATTCGCTTTAAATATTTATTAAGCAGTTTAGTCGCGTTTCTAGTTTTTCTAAACACATCTTCAGTATCAGATTCATTTACGTCTTTTAGAAATGGGAAGATAAACCCATTGTTAGCTTCTTTTTCTTGTTTGTAATATTTTAATATTGCTTCTGCCTTCTCAGACACTTTAAGACTTAACGGCTTTTCATTCTTATTCATTACATAGAACAAACGTCCATCCTTAAAGTCTGACCATTTTAATTTTATTGCATCTGAAATTCGTATTCCAGCAAAATAAAAAGCAAATAGCCATACGTTTTGAGTGTGGAAAATTGAGGTGTTAGGTTCTAATTCTAGAAGTTCAATCTGCTCTACCTCAGTTACTATCAAACCTATTTTATGACTAGAGCCAATCCGGATTTTTTCTTTTTCACCACCGAACGGATAAAATTTGGAATCGACTATACCATCTTTAATAGCCTTATTAAAAAGTGTACGGATAAAAATGAGTTGATTAGTTATAGTACGTGTTTTTTGTTCAAGATAGACTGCACAGAAATCTTTATACTTATCCAAGAAAGATTCGTTAATATCTTGGAATTTCAAGGATTTATTCTTTTTAAAGTGTTCAACAGAATCCATGAAAGTATGCTCACCTTTTCGCCCTTTGCTAACTCTAATCTTTCTACGGGTCTTAATTCCGCGAATAACCAGCTCTTTTTCTTGAGAGTCATTATGGTTTAAAAATTCTTCTAAGTTGTATAAAATTGATAATTCAGATTTTGCAACTGAAAATACATCACGTTCATATTTGCTTTTGATTCTGTCTGAGGCAACATGGAAAAATGATATAGAGCCACCAGCACCTTTCAATTTTAACTTGACTTGCTTTGGTGTTATTTTGTCTTTAGAGTCATAGTAAACGTCATTTGCTTCAGTAAGTTTTTTTAGAAGATAGTTATTAAGTTTCTTGGCGTTTGGGTGCGTTTTTTTTACTCTTCCTATATCTTTATCCCAATCTTTTTCTAGTACATACTGTCCAAGCCATTTATAATTTGTCTTATAATTTTCACTAATACGAATTGCAAGTGGGATAGTTTTATCTTTGCGAATCATATTTTTCCGAAGTACTATTTTAATAATCGCCATAATCACTTAACTTAGAATATAAAGATAATCATTTTTAAAATAATCAGTACAGAATAAGTACAGAATAATTTGATTTTAATTGTATTTAAATGATTTTATTTAAAATGTATAGTATTGATTATCATAGGTTTTACTAGATTACGAGCTGTTTAGTGCTTTGGCACCTTTAAGCTCATAACCCGAAGGTCACTGGTTCGAGTCCAGTTCCCGCTACTAAGTAAAGCTTCACAGAAATGTGAAGCTTTTTTTATGCGCATATTTTTGTTATGTATCTAAGATGCTTATCGATTAGTATTTAAATGTGTTACATCATTACTATAGCCTTTTTAAGCTGTTTTATGCAGCTTTTATACAATGTTATATTAATAGTGTTAATAGTTATTTTAAGGAATATAAATGACTATTAAATCAAATAACAAAACAGTTGATTTTTCTGTTTAATTTTGCCAACATTTTTAATTTATGTTTTTTCTA
This sequence comes from Olleya marilimosa CAM030, assembly GCF_000518485.1. GTDB lineage: Bacteria > Bacteroidota > Bacteroidia > Flavobacteriales > Flavobacteriaceae > Olleya > Olleya marilimosa. The sequence goes on from NZ_JADR01000008.1 coordinate 201,344, forward strand.
TATACCGTATTATTACTCTGTCATTTCTGTATAAAATACTTAAATTAATTAGTCTTATTCAAGGTCTAATCACGATTGTAACCAATGGTTTTGTATATGAAAATGATACTGACAATAAGTAATGTTTTTCAGATTTATCAAAAGCTGAATTTTACTACTTATCTTTCTATTAGAAATTTTCTAATATAAACATTGGACTACTTTCCAAAAAATGCCTAAATCATTTTGATAGCAATGTCTTGTGCTATTTTTTTATGCAATGCTAGCAATAGTTTTATCGGATTAAATGTCTTAATTTAATTAAAGGTGTAAAAAGGATTAATTATTTTACAAGGTTTTTTTGTTATAAACAAGTATTAATTTTATCATCAATTTGTTGCATCAAAGTCCAAATATAAATATGATAATCTTTGATGTGATAATCGCCAACTTCAAAGGAACTAAGGCTTACTATGTTTTCCAATTCATTAGGTCGTTGGTCTGTAAAATTAGCAATGTAATCTATTGCCAAACCTGTTTTTATAGTCGATTCTCTTTTAAAACGTGCTGTATACATATTGTCAAAGGCTACAAAATTTGCACCATTACTAAAACTATATTGAATACCTGGTGTTATATAGCGTAGTGGACTGCTTTGAGTATTAAAAACTAAATTGTCTTGAAAAAAAGTGTCATTATTTTCTTCAGTTGTACGAAATACTAATCCAATTTTTTTTAAAGTTTCACTATACGATGGAAAGGTGGAGTTTGGTTCTGGTATAGCCAAATCATTTTCATAACTTCTCCAAAAATGAACACAACCACATTCAGTAGTAACTTTGCAAAGCCCTATATTTTGCCACCAACCTCCTAATGTTGAGGTGTCGCTAGAATATACATAGCCCATTCCTCCTAATGCAGCAGTTACCAACTTTTCTCTTAGTTCTGGATTAGTGTCAAATAGGTCTCTAACTAACATGGCTAAAAGAAAGGAACCTTGTGAATGCCCAGCGAGAATAATTTTGTTGCCATTATTATGGTTGTCTAGATAATTTTGAAAAGAAGCCTTTATATCGGAATACGCTTCTAGCAATCCTGCAGCTCGTTCTTCTTCAGTATGAAAAGGACTTAAAAAAGATGCAGGTGTGGCTTGCCTATATTTTGGCGCATAAAAACGACCATATTTTGCTAATAATGCTCCCTGAGCTAAAATAGAAAGACCAATAAAATTTGTATCCTGATTATCAATTGATACTGTACTTGGATCTGTAGATGGATTATCAAGATGGGTTGGGTGTACCCAAAACACATCAATACCTGTATTTGTAGTAGCATTATTGCTAATCTCAATGTTAGAGCTGATGTTTAAATTTTCATCAATTACAGCAATATCTAAATCATAAGTTTCTAAAAAGTTAAAAGGTTGATTTGGATGAAAATACCAATTAGTCATACTATCATAGTTGATAGTAGAAACAGGAATTTCAATACTATTTGGCTCAAACGCTTGCTCGTTTTGAACAGATGAACAAGAGAGGATGAAAAATAGTAGTGAAAAGGTCAGGAGATGTTTCATTATTTAAGGTTTGATAGTTATTTGACTTATTTGGTCTCAAAAAGTTTAATCTAAAATACAAACCAATTTTAACCATAGTCAACACTATGTTGTATTATAAAAACAAATAATCAGTTGTTTTTAAACGCAAATATGCTTAATTATTGTATATAATAACGTTGTATATTTAAGTGAGAAAGTTAGCAAATAAATCACAGTTAGAAAGTCAGCGAAGTCTTTCTAAATTAGATTATAACTAATAATTAATTATACAAGGTCTTGACAATTGACTTTTTGTATCCTAATTTATTGATTTTTAAAATTTCTATTTTATAAGAAGAAGTTCATCACCTTAATAAAAATACAAATTGAATGTTCTTATCAATTAATAGGTGTTATACATCTTCTTAATTGATATTTTCTTTTTAAATAAGGGGTTGTTTCATCAATTTTAACAGCTGAATAAAACACCCAAACTTTTTCATTACCAACATAGGGTTCTGGCTCAGAAATATTTAAATTGTCATCAAATGAACTTAATAACCACATTTGTTGATTTGGATTATCGATAGTTGTTAACCAAATTTCACCAGCTTGATTGAAGGTGGTATCTAAGAAATTTCCACCGTCATTATTAATTTGAAATGTCGAATATAATTTATTATTAAAAGTAAAAGGTTCATGTGATTGATTTAATGAAGGGGTTTCAAGATTTTCTGAAATTGGCATAACAACTTCATGTTCTACAAAGATTGAATTAAATGAAGTTCTTTTGTAAAAATAAGCAGTATTTGTTGCGTCTATGCCACTTATAAAATATTGATTTCCGTTCGACAGATTAAAAGCTGAATTACCATCAACTTTATTAGCAAAATCATTGGTTACGGGAATTGCAGGATCGGTTGGTGCAAATGCATTAAACTCTTTAGCTTGAGCTTTACCATTGGAATCTTTATAGCCATATGTAAGATAGTGGCTTCCTTTAATCCATCTAGGTACTATAACGTCCATTGCTACAGTTTGTGGATAAGTACTAGGTTGCTCTTCTATTAAATAATCATTAGTAGGATTATCTAAATCAAGTAAACGTAACTGAAATTTTGTGTTTTGAGGATAGGTTGAAGAAAACCCATTTATTACATCATTTAATATATACGATACAAATCGTTTGTTTTCATTTGGTAGTTGTGATGGGTAAAAAACTCTACGTTTATTGTTAATTGGTATTGCAATATCTGTAACAGTTGCAGATGTTGGACTTGTAGGTCTTACCATTTTCATTTGCCCTAAAGGTGTTGCTCCTACATAATAAACTCCTAAATTGTCTAAACCCCAATCTGCCGGACGTGAATAAATATTTGAAACAAATGGATTAAATCCTTTTCCATCTGCAGGAATTAATTCGCCATTGTCTGGGTTAATTCCACATTGCCAAACTTTTCCTGTAATACCATTTAAAGTATCAATTTCTATCCAAGTCATATAATTTCCACTGGGTGAAATTTCAGGATTTACATAGTTAACAGAAAAATCTCCAATTCTAACATCAATTTCATAAACTGGCTCATTTATAAAATTGTCACTCTCTGTTTTAGAGCAATTTGCCATAAGTAAGGCAAAAAAGAAGATTAGAGTTAATTGTTTCACAGTTTATATTTTTCAATAAGACTATATTCTATATAAAAAGTTTAATTGCTTTAATAAAATCTAATTACTGTGAGTAAGTAATGTTGTGTTAAGTTATTTCATTTTTGGTTTAGAAATACCATAATTAATTTTAAGGATTGCTTGTTTAATATGCTATATCTACTTTTTAAGTTTGTTGCTAAGTTTTTTATGTGGTTTGTTGTGTGATATAGTGGTTAACTTTACAAGTATAGGAGTCAAGCAATAACTTTTAGTCATTCTTGTTGTCGTTTTATTTTTTACTTACTTAAATCTGTTAATTTGGTGTAAAGTATTTCGTTATGATTTTTGTAAAGTCTGAGCATCACACGTTTTGCGTTTGTTGTTTCTGTATTAATTTCTACAATATAAAGATACTCTCCGTTTTCAAATCGATAATCAAAACCAGGACCATATTTAGTTTGTTGTTCAACCTCACCATTATACAAAACTAAATTAGGTCTATCATTAGTGCTGTTTGGTTTATTCCAAGATGTATATCTGAAAGTACCATTTTTTAGTTTATCAACTTTAATTGTAAACTTATTATTTTCAGAATGTATAATATTTTCTTTATACTCATTACGATAGTTAACTAGTTTGTCTTGAATTTTAAATTTAAAATAGTCATTACCATTACTAGCATAGAAACTACTATCCGAAACCCAAAATGCTTTACCAAAAGAACTGAAATCAAAGTTGTATTTTTCCTCTATTTCGTAATCTGTAATAAGAATTGGTTGAGCTTTTTTATCTATAATTTGATGTAAAGAAATACCTGCAAAATCAATTCCATCAGTAGCGTAACTATATATAAACTTTAGATTTGGAGAAAAAATGAGCTCGTTACCAGTTATATAGGATGTTGAGCCATTTTCTAGATTTATCAATAAATTTGTTGTACTTGACTCAAACCAGTTTTCGTAAAAAACACAGCTATTTATTGTTTTTATGAATCCACTATAAGATAAACTAATAAGTTCATCATCATCTTCTAAACAGGTTTTAACAGTCTTAATTGGTGTTTTGACAGTGTAGCAAGATTCAGTCAAATTTACCTGAGAAGGAATTATAGTTTTATCTAATAGTTGAGTTGTCTTAATTTGTTTCGCTTCTTCATAATCTTCCTTTTTTATAGTAGTTAAGATTATATCAAAATTTTCGTTTCCACTAATCAATAAATCATGAGTTATGCTGTTTGGTTTGATTGAGTCTATGGTGTGCTTATAATAAAGTGTTTTTTTTGGTTTTATTTTGTTGCAATCTTTAATGTCATTAAATACATGGTATTCTTTTAATGAAATACTAAGTAATAAAATATTAAGAATTATTGTCGTTAATTTCATTTTTTAGCTGCTTATTTTAATTACATACAAAGGATGTGTATATGATAAGTTATTGATTAAATGTGCTAATTTTAGTTTAGAAACAAATATAGCAGAAAAGAACCAAACTTTAAGTTTAGCTCTTATCTGCTATTTTTTATATTCGTTTTTGGTAACTGGCTTTATTTTATTTCAATTATGTTATTAGTTCTAATATAAATCAATGCTTCTTTGGTTGTTGAGATTTCGTGAACACTATTTCCTGTTGATTCAAAATAACTACCAGCATCTAAATTTGTTACAGCATCTAAATTAGGCATTTTGTAATCAACATTTCCTTCAATAATAACTCCATATAAAATAGTTCCTTTACTGTAAATGTTTCCTTTAAAATGCGCAGGGAGTTTCACTAAAACGCCACGAACATCTTCTGCATTTTTCCATAAAAAACTAATTTTGGATTGGTTATTGGCTGAAATCCAATTGGTTTGGGTATTGTCAAGCCAAACAATATTAGAGGCATCAATATTAATTGGGCGTTCCCCTTGATCAAAAGATTCATTTGTTGGTTTTACTAAATATGGTCCATTATCGATTTCGATATAAGCCATTGTTCCTTCTCCTTTGGCAGCAGTAATATGCGGTTCACCAGCAGGTTGCGTCCAAAATGAGCCAACAGGCATCCACATATTTTCTGCTTTTGGGTCGTCATTATGTATTAATCCTTTCATCACAATGGCACGATAAGTTACATTATGAATGTGTGGTGGAGATGAAAACCCATCTACAAATTTCCCTATATATCCAGTTGGAACTTCGTCTTTTCTATTACCCCAAATTGTTCCAGCTAAAGGGCTTTTATCTCCTCGTGCTGGATTCATTTGTTCCCAAATAATATCAGTACTTAAACCAATTTTATTTGTTGGGTTTTCTACAATTTGAGAAATAGTAGTTTCTGTCGCTTTTTCTTCTGATTTTGGATTGTTGCATGAAAGAAGTAACCCTAAAATTAAGATTAAATAAGTGATTGATTTCATTGTTTTTGTTATTTAGATTACTGTCATTATTTCACTTTCTGGCAATCTTGATTTTGGTGTTTTTTCAGTAGAATTAAAATCAGAAGTTGCTCTGTAACCTATTGATACAGCTACTAAGGAAGTGTAGCCTTTTTCTCTTAATCCAAACTCTTCGTCTAACGCTTTTACATCAATACCTTCCATTGGTGTAGCATCTATTCCTAGACTTGCTACTCCTAATAAAAAGCTTCCTATATTTAAATAAACTTGTTTTTCCATCCAATGATTAAGGTCTTTCAAGTCATATTTATGAATGCCTGCAAATGTTTTTACAGCACCTAAAAATCCTTTTTTTATGTCTTCATCTGGAAATCTTCCGTTTTTATCATCCGTATCTGCAATATGTTGATAATACTTTTCATCAGCATCAATTTTTGAACAAAACAATACAACAGCTGATGCATTTAAAACTTTAGGTTCATTAAATTGAAAAAAGCCTTGTGTCCCTTTTGCAACTCTTTCTTTACCTTCTTTAGATTCAGCTATAATAAAGTGCCAAGGTTGCAGGTTTACGCTTGATGGACTCATTCTCAATAAATTTTTCACTTCCTTCATATCTGATTCAGATATTTTTTTGCTTGTGTCAAATTCTTTGGTGGTGTATCTCCAGTTTAAGATGTCTTTTAAGTTCATTTTTTTACTTTTTTATTTAACTATCATTTTTATAGTTGCTAAAGTAAGTATAGTCATTTACTTTTGCAATAACGGTCAAAAATGATAGTATAATTTTTATGGAAACAAAAAAGCCAAAAATGCTTAAATTTAAAGGGAATGAATACCCTTGCTGCGCAAGCTTAACCATGGGACTCATTGGCGGAAAATGGAAAACAGTTATTCTTTTTTATTTGATAAATGAAAAGTTAAGGTATAACGAATTGAGAAAATCAATGCCTACTGTTACCGAAAGAACATTGAGCTTACAATTAAAAGCTTTAGAAGAGGATGGTTTAATTAAAAGAAAGGTTTACACTTCAAAACCTCCTTTAAAGGTCGAATATTCACTAACAGATTTTGGTAAAACTTTAATTCCGTTAATTCAATCTATTGCAGATTGGGGCGATTTAGTCGTTGAGAAATATTCTTAACTGATTGGTTTTTTGCTTTTAGCCAATATTGTTGTGTATGTTTTGTTACGTGGTTTTAACACCTAATTTATTTAACAAAAACCTAATAGAAAATTTGCGTGGATTTTGATAAGTAGGCTAGTGCGTACAATAAATTACATATGGTGTAAGGCTAAATGTTTTAACGGATGGCATCGTCAACTGATTTACTGTCTACAAACTGCTCAAAACTGATAATTTTACCATTGTTTAGTTTCCAGATATGGGCAACACGCGCTTCAAAATACTTGTTCGTTTTTTTATAGGTGCCGGAATATGTGCCATATGCAACTACTTTGTCTTTATTTGAAATATAATCTTCAGGAGTAAATTTATAATTAATCCACTCGCTACCTAAGCGCTGAAAAACATTTTCGGTAATACTTTCTAAACCAATATATGTTCCTGCATAAGGAAAACCTTTGGCTTCTGTCCAACTAATATTTTCAGCTACATGTTTGGCTAAATTTTCACCGTTTTCTTCTGAAGTTTTACCTTCATACGTGCTTTTTATAATTTCTAAATTTGTCATTGTTTCTTGTTTAAATGAACAACTTGACATTACTAAAAGTAATGCCAAGTTGATAATTATTATAAATCTTACCATTTCATTTCTCCTGTATTCACTTTTGCTCCTAACACTAGTGCTGTTTCAAAAGTTAAATTTGGATATTTTGATTTTATCGTTTCTATCAATTCTTCAGATGTAGAGTTGCTTTTTAAAGCTTCTTCATAAAACTGAATGTAATTTTTGGTATGATTTACAGCATCAATTGTAAAGTCGGAATTTGTATTTGCGTGCGCAGGAATTACTATTTCAGGTTTTAAATCACTTATTGTATTTAAAATTGAAATCCAGTTACTACGTGCCTCTGTTGTTTGTGCATCTGCCATCCATACATTAAATGTTGTGCCAAAAACATTAATACCACCTAGAGCTGTTTTAATTGAAGGTATCCATACAAAAGTTCTTTTTGGGAAATTGTCTAATCCAATGATTTCTAGTTTTTCGCCTTCTAACTCAATAGTGTTTCCTTTTAGAACTTGCGGTAAAATAACGTTAGACGTGATTTTATCACCTAATCTTTCGCCCCAAACGTCTAATTTCTTTTGAGCTGTCGCTTTTATATGTTCTATTGTTGCAGGCGATGCATAGGCCGTAACCTCAGGAAAATATTTTTTGAATACTTCTAATCCGAAATAAAAATCTGGGTCACCATGAGACACATAAATAGTAGTTAAGGTTTTCCCTGAGTTTTTAATTTCTTGGGCTACTTGTTCTGCCTCTGCCAATGTAAATTGTGCATCAATCAATACGGCATCATTTTTACCTGAGATAATTACAGATGCCACGCCGAAACTATTTTCGGATGCGTTGTAAACTTGAAGTTTAAATTTGCTTGTTTCTATTGTTTTAAAACTTTGTTCTTGTGCGTTCATTTTGAATAAAATTAAAATTGTGAATAATGCTGTTGAAATAATTGATTTCATTTTTTTGTCTTGTTTTTAATGATGGTACAAAGATGCAACGGTTACCTACTTCAAAACATTGAACAAGTTCAATAAATAAACTATCAGTAATTATTTACTAGCTATTTTTCGTCTTATTTTACTCAAAAACTCGTGGCTTATGCCGAGGTAAGCGGCAATTTGTAGGTTGGTTAATCGTTGAAAGAGGTTGGGGTATTTTTCAATAAAGTCTATATATCGTTGGTCGGCTGTTTTACTCAAATTATCTATCATTCGTTGCTGTAACGCGATATGCGTTTTTTGAGTCATGATTCTAAAGAGTTTTTCTATTTTAGGAATATTGATATAAGCAAACTCTTTATCTTTCTTTGAGATTAATAATACTTCACTGTCCTCTAATGCTTGTATGTAAAGTTGTGATGGTGTTTCGTTGGTAAAACTATCTATATCGGTAATCCACCAATTTTCTTGAGCAAAATAGAGCACTTGTTCAAAACCATTACTATCTATGTGGAACACTCTAAAAAGACCTTTGTTAACAAAGCCCTCAAACTTGCAAACCTCTCCTTCACGCATAAGGAACTGCTTTTTTTTAACGTCCTTTTGGTTGAATAAGATGCAAAAATTTTCTAGCTCTTTGGTAGAAAGTGTAATGTGCTTAAGGATGTTATGTTTTAGTAACTCTGTCATACTTGTAGAATTTTTACATTACGCCCAACGATTTTGTATATGATTTTGTTGCGTGTTAAAGTAACTAAGTTAGCAAATACAATCCAAATAGAAAATTAGAGAGGGTTTTGGGAGGTAGGCGAGTACTATTTTTTTTCACAAATAACTTTTCATCTTTCAAATGTTTAAGAAGAGTAGTGGTTTTAAGATCACAGATTTTTCAGTTTAGACCATATTTTATTGTTGTTATTATCTTTTGTTTCGGCCAAATTTTACCATTATTTATATAAGTTGTTATGTGTTGGCCTTTTTTTTAGTTCTATTTTAATGATGAGTTTAATGTAACTTTTTTAACAAATATTAAGGCATCATACATTTCAAATAATTTTCCTTTTATCAATGCATATTTAATTTGTCTTGGTAAAATTCCATAGCCACCAATTCCTAAATAGTAATTATTTTTTGTTAAAAAATTGTTCATTTTATCATCTTTAATTGCTTCACTAAAATCAAAATAAAAAATAGCTTTTGATGATTTAAAAAAAATTTCTGAAAATGTGTTTTTAGTAACAGTATTAATTTCTGCCTCTTCCCATTTTTTGTCTTTATTATATCCTTTTACTTTACCAACACCAAAATCGAAACCTACTGAATAATATTTTAAGCCAATTTTTTTTTCTAGCCAATTGCCTAATGAAGGGATTGAAGTTTTTGGTGGTAATTCAGTTTTTTGAATATGGTAATTATGTGCAGAAATAAAAGCTTTTTTAAAGTCCGATGCATAAAATATTAAATCTGCCATGTTTTTATCTCTAATGTTTTGAGTAGGTTCATTCATAAAAGTGATATAACTTTTCAAAGCCTCTAGACCATTTAGAGCATCTTGCTTATTTTTAAAAAGTGATATATTTTTTATGCTGTCTTGTACTGATTGAATTTGAGAAATTTCTGCTGTTATCTCTTTTATTTTATAAGGTTCAAATTTTTCTACTTTATATTTTTTAAATAACTCTAATATATTGCTTTTTAGTTCAAAATTATTTTCTTGAAATATTGATTCTAGTATGGATACTATATTATAGTTAAACATGCAATCCATACCATAAATTTGGATTTGATTTTGGATAGTTTGACTCTCATTATATGTTTTAATCCATTCGATAAGAGACAACATTTCTGACGTATGCAAAAATCCTTGTCTAAAATTTTTAATAATTTCTACTGGATTTCCTTCTCCATTTTTAACATATTTATTTGCTGAATATGCACCGCCAAAACTTTCTTCTAAAAAAAGAATTTTCAAATTATTATTAATTACTAGATATTTGAAAAATTTTGTTTTTAAATTAAAAAAATCTTTGTGTTGGTGTGATGCTTCTCCAAACCCATAGATTCTCGCATTTTTAAATTTTTCTGACATACGATCAAAAGGGATATTGATGTCGTTAGTTTGATTGGAATTTGAAATATTTAAAGCATTGTTATCAATCCATCCGATAATTGGTTTCTCTTGAGCTCTTGCAAAATTGAAAAATATTAAAATGATAAAAATTATAAATTGTTTATTCATAAATCGGGTTTCATTTTTTAACTTAAACGTGTTTTTGTATGATTAGTGGTGTTATTTAGCACCTAATTTAGCAAATAAAAACTGAATAAAATCGACTGGAATTTTTGTATGTAAGCTAGCACTAACTATTAATTTTATAAGTTGTTTTACAGTTAATTTGCTAGATTTCCGTTGATAAATGTTTTTAAGCATTTAATTTTACTCAATGTATTTGTATCAACTTTTAAAGGGTTCTTATCTAAAATAACAAAATCTGCATATTTCCCTTTTTCTAAAGAGCCTATTTTAGTTTCCATGTTAATTTGCCAAGCTGCATCCAATGTTAAGGATTTTAAGGCATCCATTACAGTTAATTTTTGATTATATCCTAACGTATCTCCTGAAGATGTTTTACGCTCTACTGCTGTTTGGATTAATCTAAAAGGATGACTTTCAAACATAGGTTGATCTGCGTGTAGGGTAAATTTAATATCCTTATCTCTAACAGAGGCTAAAGGTAAAATTTTTTCTGCTCTATCTTTTCCAATTAAACTTGCTTTTAAAGCATCACCATAATAATATAAATGATTGATATGAAAGCTTGGCGTAAGATTTAGTTTTTTAACTCTATCAATATTATCAATTGGAAATAGAAGACCATGTTCTAGTCGATGCCTTGAAGTTGAAAAATCAAGTTCCTTTTCTAGTTCTTCATATATATTTACAACATCATTTACAGCAGCGTCTCCTTGTGTATGAATTGCTATTTGCCAGTCTTTTTTGTGATAGTCGATAATAAATTTTTTCAATTCATCCTTATTAATTAATGCTTTTCCTTTATGCTCATTGGGTATATGCAATTTATGGTTTGAGAGATCGGAATCTATATATGCTTCGTTTAAATACATAGTGCCAATATAGGGAGAACCATCATACCAATGTTTAATTCCAATAATATCGTAAAAATCATTTCTACTATTATTGTTTTTTGGCATTAGATGTCCCATATCATGTCGGATATACATAAAGTGTCTTGGGTTTTGTTTTCTTTTTGGTAAGTATCCAAATTTTTCTAAAATACTTCCCAATAGTTTGGGGTCTTTATTAGACAAGTGGTTAAATAGCATTAATGGTTTTTGGTCTTGAATTGTAATTCCAGCAGAAACAATTGTAGTGTTTCCATTTTTTGCGTATTCAGACATTACTTTTGAAGCAGCATTAATTAGTTTTTTTTGTGTTAATACTTCCGATTTTAAGATGTCGAAAAAGGGTTTTATTGCAAGTTGCTCAACAATTAAACCATTAAGTTCTCCTTTGTTATCTTTTCCGTAGAAACTTTGATTAGAAGGGTTTTGAGTATTCTTATCTATTTTTACAATATCAAAAGCTTTAGAATTTGCCCAATAATTATGCAAGCTTTGACTAAAAAATAGTACAGGATTATTTGGTGCGATACTATCTAAATATTTTATCGAAGGTGGAATTAAATCATTAACCAGTATTGGATCAATACCTTTGCATATTATCCACTCTCCTTTATCTGCGTTCTTGATTATTTTTTCAAAACTACTCCAGACTTCCTTATTTGATGTATGTTTAAAGCCAGATAAATCATGCATTTCAGATAAAAACATACTAATTGAGAAGTGTGTATGTGGATCAATAAAACCTGGTACTATTGTTGCTCCTTTTAGATCTACTACTTTAACGTCTTTAGAAATGAATTTTTCAAGTTCTTGGTTGGTTCCAATTTCTATTATTTTACCATTTTCAATATACATTGCCTCTGCAAATGGTTGATTCTCATTTAGGGTAATTATATGAGAATTCTTGTATAATGTTGGTGGATTTTTCTCAAAATCTTGTTTAAGGTAAAAACATGAAATTAGAATAAAAATTATTGTAATCAAACTAGCTTTCAATATCTTTTTCATAGTTTATGTTTAATTGTAGACAAAGGTCTTGGCTATGAGTAGATGCGTAAGTTAGCTCTTAACTTTGAAAGTACACACCAAGATGGAAATTCTGTAGAATTTCCAAAGTAAGGAAAAACGAGCCATTACTTATAGCTATTGTTGGTAATAGTAGTTTTTAATAGTAGTTTATTTTAAAAGAATTGACTTGTTTTGATATTGGGACATGTTTTCCATTACCTTGAATATATATTTTAGGGATTTTATTACTCGATTTAACAAAAGGGCCTATTCCTGAGATGAAAATAGAATCATTTTTGAATTCAAATTTATACTTTAGATTCCCTAAAGAATCTTGATAATAACTAATATTATCTTCTATTTTTATTTCGGTTAACAGAGATGTTGTTTGATAGCTTGGAGCTGCTTTGGTTATGCTATGGTATATATAAACACTATTGCTTGAACAAGGCTTTATTAATATCTCTCCACAATTTTCTGTTTCGATATTTTTACCAAATTTATAAGTTCCTACAATTTTTTGATGTTTAATTGAGACGTTATTTGTTTTATACTTTGTGACTATAGAATCAGGCGTTTTAACATTTTTAATTTCACCATCATTATCAATCCGTAATAATTTTTTCATAGTAACATCATAAATTTGTCTATCATCAATATCATATAAATCTGTAGGTTCAGCATTTATAATTTTGATATAATTTGGATAAAATTTAAAGTCTATTTGCGTACCCTCTATGGCACCACCACCAATATTGAATTCGTCAATTTTTTCTCCCCCTTTATTGTAGGTAATTAATGAATAAAAATCATAGGATACATCAGAACTACGAAGTATAATGGAGTAAAAATTATCGGATAAATTAACGTATGATATTAATGAATTTTTAACCTCGAAAAGGTTATTTTTATTTGTGTTGTTGTTTATCTGTAAAATTTTTTCTTGAATATTGTTTAATTCATTTCCAGTATAATGTTTTGGACTGATTTGTAGCAATGAATCTATAAATAATTGAGTTTTATCTTGAAGGTATTTATTATTACCAAATTCAATAATATCAAGAGCTAATGTGTCAGCCCCATAACTATTTAAAACTTCCCACATAAATAAATCTTTATCAGTATCACTAGCTAAATCTGTTGGGTTAGTTTTCTCTTTATTAATTGTAATATCACGTTCAATTTGTGCCTTTTTACTATCAATGTTTTTTTCTGTATTATTTTCTTTACAAGCATAAATAAATAATATAATTGGGATGATGAATTTAGCGGTATTAGAAAATTTCATTTAGTTATACGATTATTAATTATTAACAATAGTTAGTGTATGCGTAGTGGCAAATTTAGTAGCTACTTGCTAATAAACTTTAATGGTATAGATGCGAGCTACAAACTTTGATATTTATTACTTTACCACCACTAAGTAGGACACATTGTCACAGCCATGTGCTGTGTTTTCGGAATGTCTTATTAAGTGAATAATCCAAAATATTTTCAGTTTTTTTCTTTATTGAATTTTGCTTTGAAGTTCTTTCACTTTATCTTTCAATTCTTTTATCCTTAATTCCTTATTAATAAAAAATTTGTTAAATGATTCAAGTTCTTTGTTTTTTTCTTCAAGGTCTTTTGTCCTTTTTTTTACTAAGTCTTCGAGGTGGTTTTTATGTTTTTGAATTTCTTTTTCGTTTTCTTCTGCTTTTTCTTTTAATAAAATTTGCTCTTTCTCAAATAGTTTTATATCAGTGATGTCCGTAATGGTACCAACATATCCTATTATTTGATTATTGTCGTTTATTTCAGGAGCAGCACGACCCAATACCCATTTAGTTGAACCATCACTTAACAAAAAACGATATTGAGTTTCGGATGTTCTATTCTCAATGGTTGCCAGTTTCCATTCCTTTTTAACTTTTTCAATATCATCAGGATGGACTGCTTTAAACCATCCATCACCAAGAGCTTCATTCATCGACAAACCGGAAATCTCACACCATTTAGGGTTGACAAAAGTTGTGTATCCATCACTGAGTGTATGAAAAACACCAACGGAAGACGTATTCGTTAGTGTTTGATATTTAATTTCCTTCAATTTAACTTCTTCTGAAGTTTTTATAGCATCAGATTTAGCGATTTCAAATTTCTGTCTGTAAGTTAATGGCTTGAATACATCATTTATTTTTAAGTAATTGGTTTTGAATTCCCTAGTGTCGAAATGCTTTAAATAAATAGAAAAGATAACACTATAAAAAATTGCAACAAAACCTTTTGAAATTAAGCCCGATATTACAATAGTATTAATGTTATCGTAGTTCCAAAATGCTGTAATCGAAAAGAATGTAGTGTCGAAACTCACCACGATTAGCATGGTCAAACAAATTTGAAAAAATAGGCTTGAGAGGCGTTTGGATATAAATTCATAGATAATAATGATTAATAATGAATCGAGAAAAAGCGCAATTGTGCCTATAAATAACACCCATGCATTATTATTAAAAAGATTTGTTGAAACATTAAATGGGTTGTATGTAGATGTTTCTTTAATATTCCAACCAAAAGATTCAATAAGTAGCGACATGACAATATTTGTAATCAACAAGGCATAAATTATTTTTCGGGTTTCACTAGCATCTTCTTTTATGTAAATAATTAAGATAGCAAAAAGTGACGCAGTAAACAAAATTGATGAACCT
Source organism: Olleya marilimosa CAM030 (assembly GCF_000518485.1). GTDB lineage: Bacteria > Bacteroidota > Bacteroidia > Flavobacteriales > Flavobacteriaceae > Olleya > Olleya marilimosa. The sequence continues at coordinate 216,359 of NZ_JADR01000008.1, forward strand.
GGTGATACGAGGAAATTCTTTGCCAATTCAACATAAACTGTGCTTGAAAGAAACACTTGCATAAATTGGAATAACCCCAAACATGCAAAGACTATTCCTATTCCAAGTTTTTTACGAAGGTGGAATAGCATTAAAATCAATAATGAAACTAATATACCTTGTGATAATAATATTCCTAATTGATAATAGTTCATATTCAAAATTTATTAAAAGTATTGATTAAAATCATACTGTTAAATTCTATTTTTTGTCAACATTGGCTAGGTTGTTGTTTATGGTTTGTTGCGTGTTTAAGCATCTAATTTAGCAAACAAAAACGAACGCGAGAAAATTCCGAAGAAATTTTCCAAATAAGCACTAGCCAAAGCAATTAAATATTTACGGTGTTGTAAAACGTTTTTTCAATAAAGACTTTAGTTATGTGGTTATTGATAACTGTTTATTTTCTCAATTACACTTTTTCTTAAAGCTGTATCGATATTTCTTTTGAACTCTTCTGTTGTTAAAATTAGTGGATTTTTTTCTGTTGATTTTCTTAATCTAAGTAATTTCATATCATCTAATAAATTATTTACAAACGGATGGTTTGAAATTTGAGCATCGACACCATTCTTAATCGCAAATGATTCAAAATAATTAAGGGATTTCAGATGTTTTTTATTTTCTTCAAGAGTATTGGGTAATCCTGTTCCTCCCCATATTGAAACATCGTGATCAATATTATTATCAGTTGTATTGATTACTAATGAAATAGCACCTTTAGTATGGCCTGGTGTTAACAATACTTTTATGTTAGTTTCCCCAAGAGATATAATTTCTTTATCATCTACTTTTTGATAGGATTGTGGTAGTGGTAAATCACTTGATTTATTTCCAAAAGGATCTACTAAAACAAGTGCATTGGGATCGTGAATACCATTCCAAGCAACTTCGCTCATTAGAATTTTGGATTTATAGGTTTTCTCAATATAATTAGCGCCACCATAATGATCGGCATGCTCGTGAGTAACCAATAGGTACTTAATATCTTTAGGGTTTAATCCAAGTTTTTCTATGCCAGGAATAATAACATTCTTTGCATCATCATTAGTCCACATGGCGTCTATTAATATTATTCCTTGTGTAGTATTTACAATAAATGCTCCCACACCTTCATAACCAACAAAGTAAATATTATCAAATAATTTTGTAGGTTCAACAATTTCTGTATTGAATAGTGGTGAATCACTAAGATCATTTTTTTCGTGAGAATTTGAAATAGGTTCTTCTTTCTTCTTTTTAGAATTACATCCCAATATAAGTACTGTGAAAACTAGTAAAATTATGTTTTTCATGTTTTGATTTTAAATGTTTTACAACGTGTTTGTGTATGATTAGTGGCGTGGTTAAGCACCTAATTTAGCAAATAAATCACAGATAGAAAGTCCGCGAGGACTTTAGTAAGTAGGCTAGAACCAGCCTTAATTATACACGTTGTTGCCCACAGTTTTTATTTTCAGTACTTTTTTTCCAAGTAAGCGATTAAATTCATTAAAGTTTTTTCATTGGCTGGAATGAAATAATTCATTAATGACAAGTATTTCGGATTGTTTTTATATTTAATTCCGAATGATTTAATATTGGTGTGTCCATTTTCTAACTCGTCAAAATAAATAACATTGAAAAAATCCTTGGCATCATCTTTCATAAATTCAGGGAAATTATCGGTTATTTCTGCTTGTAAAGTCAGAAGTCTTTTTGGTACGTAATTTATGATGTGAGTAACAATTGTAGTGCTATCTCCAATTTTACCTTGTTTATTATAATTCGTTTTGATATATCCACCAACTTTCAGGTCAACTTCCGCAAGTGGTACAGCCCAATTTTCCCAACCTTTTTTGTAGTGTAAGCATTCCAAACAGAATCTATTGGTGCTTTTACAATTAGTTCTTGGATTAGAACTAATTCAGGTGTTTTTGTTGAATCAATTTTCGATACAACTCTTTTCTCTTGTCCGAATGCAATTGAGGTCAGAAAGACTGAAAAGAGAAGGATTAGTGTTTTTTTCATTTGACTTTATTTTTCATTATTTCGTTTTCTTAAATTGTGGGCAACGTGCTTGTGCATGTTTAGTTACGTGGTTAAGCAACTAATTTAGTAAACAAAAACCGAATAGAAAGTCCGCTAGGATTTTCGTAAGTAGGCTAGAACCAAGCAATAAATTATATAGGGTGTTAGCGGTTCGGGCTTTTTTCCACTTATTTATTTTTATTACTAATGTTCAGTCGGAATAAAATCAAATTTGAATTTGTCTCATCAATTCTATCAGTACTTTTAAATTTCAATTCTTTAAGTAGATTGGTTGAACTTTGGTTGTCCTTATGTGTATAAGCATCAATTGTTTTTAGTCCGAGTGTTTGAGTTGAATATTCAATTATTTTTTTCACTGTTTCTCTCATAATTCCTTTTCCCTGATATTCAGTTAAAAGTTCATATCCAATTTCACATTTTTTAAGTTCTGCTGAAATGTCGAAAAGACAAATTGTCCCAACAAGTTTTTTGTTTCCTTTTTGTTGAATTGCCCAATAAGAAAGGCTGTTGTTTTTTATCTTCTTAATAAATACCAATGCGTCTTCCAGTGTCTTACTTGGATTTCTGTCAAGATATTTGTTTATTAAAGCGTCAGAACGAAGAATAAATATTTCCTGGACATCGTTGTCAGATAATTGTCGAAGAGTCAATCTTTCAGTTGTCAATATAGGGAAGGTTTTCAAATTTCTATGTTCCATTATGTGATATAATATTTGCGTCTGATTTCGTTTTCCTTGCCTGACCGTTAACGGTCTTGTGTATGATTAGTGTCGTGTTTAAGCACTAAAGTTAGCAAATACTAACCGACTAGAAAATCCGCGAGGATTTTCGTAAGTAGACTCGTACCAAGCAATTAATTTTATACGTTGTTGGCTTCTAGTGCTTTTTGTCTGCATAATTTTTCGTTCCGATTTTCTTTTTTCAGTCAGCTTTTAATTCCGCAAACTTGCTAAATTTCCACAATATTTTTCAATTCCGATTTCAGGGAGCAATTCCGAAACTTGATTAATTCCGTTTGAGTGAGATTTCGAGTTTCCAATTCAGATTCAAATTCCGCAAACAAACTAAAGTTTCTAATGTGATTTTTTTCTATAAAACAGATTTAGATTTTCGATAGTTAGAATATATTTTAATAATACCAAAAGCCGAAACGAACAATATCATAAAAAATCCTACATAACTACTTTTAAATGGTGATTCCTTGAAAAAATCAGTCATTAATAGTAGGAAAGTACCTGTGCTAAAGAACCACAGAATAGTCAATATTATTAATTTCTTCTTTGAAGGTTTTTTCTGTTCTTCATTTTTGATGTTTTTCATATTTCGTTTTTTGGCATTAAAGCTAACGTTGTTGTATATGGTTAGTTGCGTGTTTAAGCAACTAATTTAGCAAATAAAAACCGAATAGAAAATCCGCGAGGATTTTCGTAAGTAGGCTCGTACCAAGCAATTAATTTTATACGTTGTTGTGCGTAGTTTTTTTATTTAAATGGTGCGAACACATTATCATTATTCTTTTTACTTTTCCTAAATAAAATTCCAATTCCGATGAAGACAATCGTGGCGAGAGGAACTATTTCTTTGGTGAAATTATAGTAGATAATTAAATCAGCTATAATTCCAATAAACACATAAAATCCAATTGGAAGTTTAGTCCTAAACTCACTTTCAAACATTAAGTGAGAACCAACGGGATAAATGTACTTATTGTATCTTTTCCTACTTTCCATTTTCTGTTTTTGAATTTCAGAATAGTTGTTTTCGTCTATCGAGAAGTCTATTTCTTTTACTAATTCAAAATACTCAATTAGTTTATCTTTCAGAGCATTCGCTTCAGAATTGTTGAACCGAATTATTTTATTAGATGCATTAATTACAGATTGGTAATGAAGCAATTCCTTTATTTTTTCAGGCGCATTTTCAAATTCCAATATGAATTCAGCCAACTTTTCGCCAACTAAATTTTTATATCTACCAAAATTTTCAAAACTGTCTGATTTCATTAAATTTTTTGGGTTAGTTTGAGTGAGTTCAAATTACTCACAACGTTGTTGTGTATGGTTAGTTGCGTGGTTAAGCAACTAATTTAGCAAATAAATCACAGATAGAAAGTCCGCGAGGACTTTCGTAAGTAGGCTTGAACTAGCAATTAATTTTATACGATGTTAGCCGTTCGGTTTTTATTAATCATTTTCTAAGAAAATTTCCCAATATTCAATATTCATTCCGTTATTATCATTTTTAGTTTTAGATAAAAAGCTTTCCAATTCCATAACCGAAATTGGATTTTTTTCAATTTTATTTGGATTTTCTCTTTCGATTGATAATTTTTTTAAATCATGTAATATTTGACTAAAATTTTCAATTGAAATTGCAATATTAATTTCTTCCCATTCTCCAATTCCATGTTCAGCAGTATAAACAGGTAAATTTGGTTTTTCAATATCGACAAATATCGGATCAGCCATATCATCAGTTGCAATTACAATCCAATTTTTTTTCCAATCTCCATTGTTTTTTCCAATTAACGATTTCCAATTTTTTGTCAGGCTATATCCAATTTGCTCTTTTTTAATGTTTTCTAATTTGAATATATTTATTTCGCTAAAACCAATTGAAATATCTTCTGCATTTGAAATAAATCTTTTAAAGTTTTTATTAGCCAACAGCGCATTCAAATTTGGATTTTCACTACCATTAAATAATTTACTAAAAACACTCATTTATTCTATAGGTTAAATTAATATTTCGTTTCGGATTTCTGCAATTGTCGCAAACTGAAGGCTAACGTGTTGCATATGGAAAGTTGTGTTTACGAGCAATGAAATTCCGAAGGAATTTCAGCAGTAAGTAAATAAACAACTTCCATAACTTAAGCACTAAAGTAAACAATTTTTTATATGCTGTGTTGCCTACAGTTTTTAAATTTTACTTTTTTTTGAGTAACAAGCTAATTCGGTTTACGTCGTTGTTACGTCTGAGTGAAATTCTGTATTACGTACTTTTTGACTTTTAATAACTTAAAATTCTAAAAAAAATCGCGAAAAACTATCAGGCTTTTAATCGGTGTTTTAGATCCGCAATCAGGCTAAAATTCT
>NZ_JADR01000009.1 GCF_000518485.1 Olleya marilimosa CAM030
TCATAAGTTACCGTTACTGTATCACCTGTTTGGGTATTGATGGTTCCGTCGTTATCTGTGCCTGCTACTGTGCCAAATGTTGTGTCTACTGTGCCTGCAAATTCACCTGTATTTGGGCCTGTCTCGGTTAAGGTAATGTCTTCACTTTCTCCAGTTACATCATTTACTACCGTCACTACAATAGTTTCTGCTACTAATGGATCCGTGTTTAAATCATTATCGGTTACAACAACATCTAAGGTGTCCCCTGGTACTGACGTATCTGTGATGTCTACGGTTCCTGTGACTCCACCACAAGCAGTAAGGTCTGTATTATCAGTAACTCCTGAAGTTGTTGCTTGTTGAAGTGAGTTAGCAGATGCATCCTCAGGAATACCATTTGCATCAACCTGTCCTTCATTATCATCTGCTAAGTTGTTACTTGAAGTTAAATTTGCAATTGTAAAACTACCAGCTCCTTCGATTGCATCATAACATCCATCACCATCACTATCTACATCTAAATAATCCGGAATATTATCATTATCTGTATCAGTGCTTTGACAAGTAGAAAGAATAATTTCGATCCCATCTGTACCAGTTCCAAATAAACCACCTTGAACAAATTCTAAAGTAAAAGTTGAAATTTCACCATTAATCTGTAAAGTACCAGCAGCTGTACCATCAGCATCATTTTGCGTACTTTCTTGGGTATGTGCAGGATCTGCAGGAGCATTAATACCTGTGTCTGAAGCTGTAGAAGACGCTACATTAAAATCAGAAGTTCCTGTTAATTCATTCCAAGTTAAACCATTAAGCAATGTTACAATTGCACCATTTTGAGTTGTAACTCCATCTGTCCCTCCTAACCTGTCTAAATGTATGATTGGATTAGTAACAGTAACTGGGTTACCTAAAGCATCTACATAATTTACAGTAAGTGTACTACCCCAAATATATTGGTTTTGTAAAGATGTATCGTTAGCTAAATTTTCTGTCCAAAAAGAATCGTTAGTAAAATTACCAGCTGTAAAATCTATTGCATTTGTTGTTGAAACTTCTGCTATAACACCATTACCAAAGTCATATGAAGCTGTGGTACCTGAAATAGTCCAAGCTCCAGACAGCACTTGAGAAGTACATTTACCTTCGTCTGTATCTAATATACCATCATTATCATTGTCTAAATCACAACCATTAGGCACACCATCATTATCTATGTCAACACTATCATCGAAACCGTTACAAATATCATTTGTATCAATTACTCCATCTCCATCAGAATCACATTGTCCAAATGAATCAAATTGGGTATTATCTGTAGATGTCCCAGCAGTTTGTCCATTGTTAACATCAACATTGTTAGGTACACCTGTTGTTGAATTAACAGCCCCATCTAACTGTCCATTAGCAAGAACATTACTGATTAATATATTATCTCCTCCTTCTAACGCATCAAAACATCCATCACCATCAGAATCTGTATCAAAAATATCTGGTATTCCATCACCATCTGTATCCTTAGCTACACAATATTCTAATTCAAAAAACTGCATAGTTACAGTTCCTAAATTTCCATCTTGCTTCCCTACAGTTATACTTATCACTGTAACAGGACCTGAAATAAAAGCTCTTACAGCATTATTAGGTGCATTTGCTCCACCAGCAGAACTAACTACACTTTGCCCACTAAATACTCCATTAGCACCTAAATTTATATCTGACAATATCACAGGTGTGTTTATGGCTCCATTAGAAGCAGTAAAATCTGCTCTATCTTGATTATCTAAACCTCCAAATTTAAATTCTACATTATATACTGGTTCAGAAAAAGTGTACGTATATACAGCTACATCACCATTAGGAAAATTTGTATTATTTGGCTGAGTATTAATATAATCACCTGTTACACCAGCTACACTTGCACTATTAACTCCTGTACCCCAAGTAGTAGATCCTAATAACTCATAAGTAGCGGAAACAACATCAACTCCATCAAAAGGATATATATTATTTAATGTAGCTGAAGCAGACCCTCCGTTTGTTCCTGTATCATTATTTGTAAAAGTTTGCCCTAAATTTACAAAGCCTGGAGAACATGATAATTCATTAATATCAAGAATACCATCATTATCGTCGTCCAAATCACAAATATCACTTACATTATCTCCGTCTGTATCTAAATTACCAGATGCAGATGCATCACATTGATCTACAGGTATAAGAACATTATTACTAGCTGTATCACTAACAGTTCCAATATAATTTGCTCCTACATTAACAGTATTTGTTTGAGTTGTACCTGCTGCACTAGCATTAACAATCGCATTCAATGTAACCGTCATTGTTTCGCCTGGAAATAAATTAATATTATCTCCAGAAATTATCATATTAGCTGGGTCATTAACTGTATTTGTAACTTGAGATCTATTTACCGTTGGAATTGTGTAATTGATTGTAAATGTAGCATCATTTACCGTATTCGTTCCAAAATCATTTGGGTCGTCCCACACAAAATTATAATTACCTAAAGCCGAAATAGCTCCATTTACATTCACTGTTGCTGTCTGACTAACGTTATTGCCAGCCACATCACCACCAAAGGAACCTGCGGTTAAAGAACCCTGAGGGTAGCTTGCCACCATAGATATTTCTGACAACCAATCCGTTGTGCTGACAGTGACATTATAAGTATATGAGGTTAAGATTGCATTTGACGGTATATCTGCGCTTGTTACAGTATAAGTTTGTGTTAAACCTGTACTATTAAATGTTTGATTAGCTGGTGACATAGTATATGAAAACGAGCCATTTGTGAAATCAGACTCCCAATATGTTGCGCTTGCAGTTCCAGATACATAATTTAAACCAGAAGGTAGTAAATCCGTAACGTTAATATTATTAGCATTAACACTACCATTATTTTCAATTTCTACGGTATAACTAATCGTATCACCGACATTAACATCACCAGTAGGTACTGCTGACTTGGCAACCTGTATACTTGGAGGTTCTGGTACTAATCCTGTAAAAACCAATTCAATAGCATCTCCTCCATTAGGCCCTCCTGCTGCTTGTGTTGCATTAATAGAAATAGTCGAATATGTCCCATTTAATTGTAAGCTTCCTGCTGAAGTACCAGCGCTAGGACTAGTAGTACATTCTGGGGTGTTAGGATCATCCATAACAACTCCAGTTGACCTTTGAAATTCAGTACTTGTAGAAACAAAATGAACGCCATTTTGAGATAATTCAGACCACGTACCATTAGTTAAGGTATATAAACCTGAATTTGAAAGTTGACTTCCAGGCACACCTGAAGCACCTCCAACTCTGTCTACATGAATTATTGGAGCATTTACAGAGATTTGATTTGTAGAAGTTGGACCATCAAAAAAAGCAAATACTAAATCTCCATTTATAGCTCCTGTTCCGTCTGCATTAGCTGTCAATCTTAATGAAGGGTTATTATCTACACTAGGATCAGAATATGCTCCAGCACATCCCATTGTTTCTGTTGATAAATTAATAATATTTCTAGAATACGTTAACCTTACATAGACACTACCTGCTTGAGCCTGCCATTCTCCTCTTGGACCTGATTGGGACCATACTCCAGTGATTTGACCAATCGATTCTGTAGTTACTGACAGTAAAACTATTAAGGTTAGTAAAACTTTAATATATGTCAATTTGCTTGCCATTAATCTTGTAAATATTTTCATACTATATTATGGGTAAAATTGTGTAATACTCTAAATTTATTAAAATTTGCTATTAAATAGTAGAACTACCTACTAGATTTGCGAAGTTAAATACTTACAAACTTTTAAAATTTAAATGGACGCTAAAAAGTGTTAATATTCGTTAAAACGTAATTTAATCAGATTAAAACAATAAATCATAAGATAAAAAAACATTCATAAAGCATATTTAACATCGTTAAAACACAACTTACATCGTTTATTTGCAAATTAAAATCGATTTAAAAGATTTATACTACATACCAATCAAAACTAACAACAAAATACCTACTAAATATATTAACAAATGATTTTGACTAGTAGGACATTAAACCCTATACCTATATATTTGTAAAAATTATTTTAATGAAATTTTTAGACGAAATAAAAAGACGAAGAACCTTTGGTATCATATCGCATCCAGATGCAGGAAAAACAACGCTAACAGAAAAATTGTTACTTTTTGGTGGTGCAATTAATGAAGCAGGAGCTGTAAAGAGTAATAAAATTAAAAAGGGTGCCACTAGTGATTTTATGGAAATAGAACGTCAACGTGGTATATCTGTAGCTACATCTGTACTTGCTTTTGAATATGATGGTATAAAAATAAATATTTTAGATACACCTGGACACAAAGATTTTGCAGAAGATACGTTTAGAACTTTAACAGCTGTAGATAGTGTAATAGTTGTTATTGATGTTGCTAAAGGTGTTGAGGAACAAACGGAAAAACTTGTAGAGGTTTGTAGAATGCGAAACATACCAATGATCGTTTTTATTAATAAAATGGATCGTGAAGGTAAGGATGCTTTTGAACTATTAGATGAAATAGAACAAAAATTAAAATTAACAGTAACACCTTTAAGTTTTCCGATAGGAATGGGTTACGATTTTAAAGGTATATACAATATTTGGGAGAAAAACATTAACCTTTTTAGTGGTGACAGTAGAAAGAATATTGAGGAAACTATAGAGATTAATGACTTAGAATCTGAAGAATTAAATACTTTAATAGGAAATAAAGCTGCAAATACTTTACGTGAAGAAATAGAGTTAGTTGAAGGTATTTATCCAAAATTTAGTAATGAAGACTACTTAAAAGGAGAGCTTCAACCAGTATTTTTTGGGTCAGCGTTGAACAGTTTTGGTGTTAGAGAATTATTAGATTGTTTTGTTGAAATAGCTCCTAAACCAAGACCTAAAAATAGTGAGGAAAGATTAGTTTTACCAGAAGAAGATAAATTTACTGGTTTTGTATTTAAAATACATGCTAATATGGATCCTAATCATAGAAATAGATTAGCTTTTGTTAAGATAGTATCAGGAGAATTTAAAAGAAATACGCCCTATTTGCATGTTAGACATAAGAAAAAAGTTAAATTTTCTAGCCCAAATGCTTTTTTTGCAGAAAAAAAAGAGATCGTAGATATATCCTATCCTGGTGATATTGTTGGTTTACAAGACACTGGAACTTTTAAAATAGGTGATACGTTAACAGAAGGTGAAATCCTTAATTACAAAGGGATACCAAGTTTTTCTCCTGAGCACTTTAGATATATTAATAATGCAGACCCATTGAAGTCTAAACAACTTTTTAAAGGAATAGATCAGTTAATGGATGAAGGTGTGGCACAGTTATTTACATTAGAACTTAATGGAAGAAAAGTAATTGGTACTGTTGGAGCATTACAATATGAAGTTATACAATATAGGTTAGAACATGAATATGGTGCTAAATGTACCTATGAAAACCTAAATGTGTATAAAGCGTGTTGGGTTGATCCAGAAGACAAAAAAAATAGTGAGTATAAAGAATTTTTACGTGTTAAACAGCGTTATTTAGCTAAGGACAAAAGAGGACAATTAGTTTTTTTAGCGGATTCACCATTTTCGTTACAAATGACACAACAAAAATATCCTAGTGTTAAATTCCATTACGTTTCAGAGTTTGAATAGTACAAAATTGATTTTAAACGGTTTTAAAGATAGATTAAGCTAATAAGCTTAATATATAGAGAGAAAAAACAAAAACACTCTTAAAACATCATTAATTAAAGCCTAAAACAGAGCGTTAATAACTAAAACCAATCACAAAATTAATATAAATAGTTTTTAATTATTTAAAAATTTAATTTAAAAAAAAGCCTTTCTAATTTTAATAGAAAGGCTTTTTTATTAAGCTTGACCAGTGGGTCCAAAATTTAACGGAATTGGTGGTTGCTCATAATCCTTAATTTCTCCATGGACTTTTTCAAATCTATTTACATTTTCACCCAAAGCCTTTAATAATCTTTTAGCGTGTTGTGGCGTTAATATGATTCTGGACTTTACTTTGCTTTTTGGAGTACCAGGCATTATTCTTACAAAGTCTACAACAAACTCTGATACTGAATGATTTATAATGGCAAGATTAGAGTATATACCCTCTGCAATTTTCTCGTCTAATTCTATATTAATTTGACCTTGTTTAGGTTTGTTATCATTATTATCTGACATATCTATTTTTTTAAACAAAGAATCCTGCAATATGCAGGATTCTTTTAATTATTATATAATCTGATTACCAATATTAAATTGATATACAATTAGTTATAGTTAACTTCTTGTTTAGCTTTCATCATTTGATCAAACTCTTCTTTAGATCCAACAATAATATTATCATAAGCTCTCATACCTGTTCCTGCTGGTATGCGATGTCCTACAATTACATTTTCTTTAAGTCCTTCTAACGTATCAATCTTACCAGCAACAGCTGCTTCATTTAATACTTTAGTAGTTTCTTGGAAAGAAGCTGCTGATATAAACGATTTAGTTTGTAAAGAAGCTCTAGTAATACCTTGTAAGATTGGCGTAGCTGTTGCTGGCTGTGCGTCTCTTGCAATTACTAGTTGTTTATCTTCACGACGTAAAATAGAATTTTCATCTCTTAATTGGAAAGCAGATATGATCTGACCTTCTTTTAAGTTTGAAGAATCTCCAGCATTTTCAACTACTTTCATTCCAAAAATATTATCATTTTCTTCAATAAAATCAGATTTGTGTGCTAATTGATCTTCTAAGAAGATAGTATCTCCAGAGTCAATAATTCTTACTTTACGCATCATTTGTCTTACGACAACCTCAAAATGCTTATCATTAATCTTCACTCCTTGTAAACGATATACTTCTTGCACTTCGTTAACTAAGTATTGTTGTACAGCAGATGGTCCTTTAATATTTAGAATATCATTTGGTGTAACAGAACCATCAGATAATGGCATTCCTGCTTTAATAAAGTCGTTTTCTTGTACTAAGATTTGACTAGATAACTTAACTAGGTATTTTTTAATTTCTCCTAATTTAGACTCTACAATAATCTCACGATTACCTCTCTTAATCTTTCCAAAAGATACAACACCATCGATTGCACTAACTACTGCTGGATTAGAAGGATTACGCGCTTCAAATAATTCTGTTACACGTGGTAAACCTCCTGTAATATCACCTGCTTTAGCAGATTTACGAGGGATTTTAACTAAGATTTTTCCAACCTTAACTTTTTCTCCATCATCAATCATGATGTGCGCACCTACTGGTAAGTTATAAGAACGAATTGCTTCACCTTTACCGTCTTCAACAATAAGTGTTGGTATTAATTTTTTATTTCTAGATTCAGAAATCACTTTTTCTTGGAAACCTGTCTGCTCATCAATTTCAACTTGATAAGTTATACCTTGTTCGATATTTTCATATCTAACTTTTCCAGCAAATTCTGAAATAATAACTCCGTTATATGGATCCCAAGAACAAACAACATCACCTGCTTTTAAAGGATCTCCATTTTTAACAAAAACGTGAGAACCATAAGGTATATTATTAGTACTTAAAGTAATTCCAGTTTTCTTATCTACTAACTTAAGTTCTGATGTACGAGAGATTACAACATCTACTGCTTTACCATCGTTGTCAGTACCTTTAACAGTTTTTAAATCTTCAATTTCTGCAATACCATCAAACTTAACTACAAGTTTATTTTCTTCAGAAATGTTACCTGCAATACCTCCAACGTGGAAAGTACGAAGTGTTAACTGTGTACCAGGCTCTCCAATAGATTGTGCTGCTACAACACCTACAGCTTCACCACGTTGTACCATTTTGTTAGTAGCTAAATTACGACCGTAACACTGTGCACAGATACCTTTTTTAGCCTCACAAGATAATGGTGAACGTACTTCAACAGACTCTATTGGTGAGTTCTCAATTCTAGCTGCTACTTCTTCATCAATTAGTTGACCTGCTTCTGCTAAAACTTCTTCACTTAAAGGATCATATACATCATTTAATGAAATACGACCTACAATACGAGCTTCTAACTTCTCAACAACTTCATCATTTTTCTTAAGTGCAGAAACTTCAACACCTCTTAATGTACCACAATCTTCGCTATTTACAATAACGTCTTGTGAAACATCCACTAAACGACGGGTTAAGTAACCAGCATCTGCAGTTTTAAGTGCTGTATCGGCAAGACCTTTACGTGCACCGTGAGTAGATATAAAGTACTCTAAAATTGAAAGACCTTCCTTAAAGTTAGATAAAATTGGATTTTCAATAATAGAACCTCCTCCTGCAGTAGATTTCTTAGGCTTAGCCATTAATCCACGCATACCTGTAAGCTGACGAATCTGTTCTTTAGATCCACGAGCTCCAGAATCAAGCATCATATATACCGAGTTGAATCCTTGTTGGTCCTCTCTAATACGTTTCATTGACAATTCAGTCAATTCTGCATTGGTAGACGTCCAAATATCAATAACTTGGTTATAACGTTCGTTATTTGTAATTAATCCCATGTTATAGTTACCAGTAACACCATCAACTTTTTGGTTGGCAGCATCAATCATAGATTGCTTTTCTGGCGGGATAATTATATCTCCTAAACTGAAAGATAAACCTCCTCTAAATGCGAAGTTATATCCTAAAGTTTTAATTTCATCTAAGAAAGCTGCAGTTTCAGGTACACTAGTTACTTTTAAAATATTACCAATAATATCTCTTAAAGATTTTTTAGTTAATACTTCATTAATAAAACCTGCTGCTGCTGGAACTTTTTCGTTAAATAAAACACGACCAACAGTAGTTTCAATAATTTGATATACTAGTTCGCCAGCTTCATTAAAGTCCATTGCTCTAACTTTAATCCCTGCATTTAATTCTACCCTCTTTTCGTTGTAAGCAATTGTTACTTCCTCTGCCGAGTAAAATGTTAATCCTTCACCTCTAACTGGAACTTCAGGAGTAGAATATCTGTGCTTAGTCATATAATATAAACCAAGTACCATATCCTGAGATGGTACAGTAACTGGAGCACCATTTGCAGGGTTTAAGATATTATGAGATGCTAACATTAACATCTGACATTCTAAAATAGCCTCAGGTCCTAATGGTAAATGCACAGCCATTTGGTCACCATCAAAATCGGCATTAAATGCAGCACATGCTAATGGGTGTAACTGGATTGCTTTACCTTCAATTAATTTAGGTTGGAAAGCTTGAATACCAAGTCTGTGTAACGTAGGAGCACGATTTAAAAGCACTGGATGTCCTTTTAAAACATTTTCTAATATATCCCAAACAACTGGTTCTCTCTTATCTATAATCTTTTTAGCAGATTTTACAGTTTTAACAATACCTCTTTCAATTAATTTTCTAATTACAAAAGGCTTGTATAATTCTGCTGCCATATTTTTTGGCAATCCACATTCAAATAATTTTAATTCTGGTCCAACAACAATTACAGAACGTGCTGAATAATCTACACGCTTACCAAGTAAGTTTTGACGGAAACGACCTTGCTTACCTTTAAGTGAATCTGATAAAGATTTTAAAGGTCTGTTAGAATCTGTTTTTACTGCAGACGACTTACGTGTGTTATCAAATAATGAATCTACCGATTCTTGTAACATACGTTTTTCGTTACGTAAAATAACCTCTGGTGCTTTTATCTCAACTAATCTTTTAAGACGGTTGTTACGGATAATTACACGACGATATAAATCATTTAAATCTGAAGTAGCAAAACGTCCACCATCTAAAGGCACTAATGGTCTTAATTCTGGTGGTATAATTGGCACTACTTTCATAATCATCCATTCTGGACGATTCTCTCTATTCTCATTAGACTCACGTAAAGCTTCAACAACTTGTAAACGTTTTAAAGCTTCAGTTTTACGTTGTTTAGACGTTTCTGTGTTAGCTTTGTGTCGTAACTCGTAAGATAACGTGTCTAAATCTATTCTAGATAATAAGTCAATAAGACATTCTGCTCCCATTTTAGCAATAAACTTGCTTGGGTCTGTATCATCTAGATATTGGTTGTCTTGAGGAAGTGTTTCTAAAATATTTAAATACTCTTCTTCAGTTAAAAAATCTAATTTTTGTAAAGGCTCTCCTTCTTCATTTTTAGCATTACCTGGTTGTATTACTACATAACGTTCGTAGTAAATAATCATATCTAATTTCTTAGAAGGTAATCCTAAAATGTATCCTATTTTATTTGGTAAAGAACGGAAGTACCAAATGTGAGCAACAGGAACAACTAAATTAATGTGTCCTACTCTATCACGACGTACTTTCTTTTCAGTAACTTCAACTCCACAACGGTCGCAAACAATTCCTTTATATCTAATACGCTTATATTTACCACAAGCACATTCGTAATCCTTTACAGGACCAAAAATACGCTCACAGAATAAACCATCACGTTCTGGTTTATGTGTACGATAATTGATAGTTTCTGGTTTTAAAACTTCACCTCTAGATTCTGCTAATATAGATTCTGGTGATGCTAAACCAATAGAGATTTTATTAAACCTCTGTACTGTATTCTTATCTTGCTTTTTTGCCATAATTCTTATAGTGTTCAGTTTGTAAAGCAGTTTTTAATGTATTAAAAACTGCTCGACTCACTTAAAATTATTCTTCTAATCTAATGTCTAATCCTAATCCTTTCAATTCGTGCATTAATACGTTGAAAGATTCTGGTAATCCAGGTTCTGGCATTGGTTCTCCTTTAACGATAGCTTCGTAAGTTTTAGCTCTACCAACTACGTCATCAGATTTAACGGTTAAGATTTCTCTCAACGTTGCAGATGCTCCGTAAGCCTCTAGTGCCCAAACTTCCATCTCTCCAAAACGCTGACCTCCAAATTGTGCTTTACCACCTAAAGGTTGTTGCGTAATTAAAGAGTATGGTCCGATAGAACGCGCATGCATCTTATCATCTACCATGTGTCCTAATTTAAGCATATAGATAACTCCTACTGTTGCAGGTTGATCAAAACGATCTCCAGTTCCACCATCATATAAATATGTATGACCATATCTTGGGATTCCAGCTTCATCAGTTAATTCATTAATTTGATCAATTGTTGCTCCATCAAAAATTGGTGTAGCAAAGGTGCGACCTAAATCTTGACCAGCCCAACCTAAAACAGTTTCATAAATCTGTCCAATGTTCATACGAGAAGGTACACCTAATGGATTTAATACAATATCTACAGGAGTTCCATCTTCTAAGAAAGGCATATCCTCTTGACGTACAATACGTGCAACAATACCCTTGTTACCATGTCGTCCTGCCATTTTATCACCTACTTTTAACTTACGTTTTTTAGCGATATAAACTTTAGCTAACTTGATAATACCTGCTGGTAACTCATCTCCTACAGAAATAGTAAACTTCTCACGTCTTAAAGAACCTTGTAAGTCATTTTCTTTAATCTTGTAATTATGAATTAAATCAGCAACTAACTTATTTGTATGTTCATCTGTTGTCCAAGTACCTCCTGTTAAGTGAGTATAATCGTCAACAGCGTTTAACATTTTTAAAGTGAATTTTTTACCTTTTGGTAAAACTTCCTCACCTAAATCATTAAATATACCTTGAGATGTTTTACCATTAACAATTGTAAATAGTTTTTCAACTAATACATCTTGTAATTGTTCAAACTTAGTAAAGTAAAGATTTTCTAACTTAGCGATGTCCTCTTTATCTTGAGCTCTCTTTCTCTTGTCTTTAACTGCTCTAGAAAATAATTTTTTATTAATAACTACACCATGTAATGAAGGTGAAGCTTTTAATGAAGCATCTTTAACATCTCCAGCTTTATCACCAAAGATTGCACGTAAAAGTTTTTCTTCTGGAGTTGGATCAGACTCTCCTTTAGGAGTTATCTTACCAATTAAAATATCACCAGGTTTAACTTCTGCACCAACACGGATCATACCGTTTTCATCTAAGTCTTTAGTAGCCTCTTCTGAAACGTTAGGAATATCGTTTGTTAATTCTTCGTTACCTAATTTAGTATCTCTAACTTCTAAAGAATATTCATCAATGTGAATTGATGTAAATATATCTTCACGAACAACCTTTTCTGAAATTACAATTGCATCCTCAAAGTTATACCCTTTCCAAGGCATAAAGGCTACTTTCATATTTCTACCTAAAGCTAATTCACCCTTTTGAGTTGCATAACCTTCAGATAATACTTGTCCTTTAGTAATTTTATCGCCTTTTTTAACAATTGGCTTTAAATTAATAGAAGTTCCTTGGTTAGTTTTTCTAAACTTAACTAAAGGATAGGTTTTAATATCACTATCAAAACTAACTTTAGCTTCGTCTTCTGTACGTTCGTACTTAATAACAATCTCATTTGCATCAACATACTGTACAACACCATCTCCTTCAGCATTAATTAAAACACGAGAATCTGATGCTACTTGTCTTTCTAATCCTGTTCCAACAATTGGAGCTTGCGGACGTAATAATGGTACAGCCTGACGCATCATGTTTGATCCCATCAATGCACGGTTGGCATCGTCATGCTCTAAGAAAGGAATAAGTGACGCAGAAATAGATGAAATTTGATTTGGTGCTACATCAGTATAATGAATATCCTTAGGATCCATTACTGGGAAGTCACCTTCCATACGTGCAATTACCTTATCATGTAAAATCTTACCATCTTCATCAACTTTAACAGTTGCTTGAGCTATAAGTTTATCTTCCTCTTCTTCTGCACTTAAATATATTGGAGCTCCTTTAATATCCACAACGCCATCTGTAACTTTTCTATAAGGTGTTTCAATGAATCCCATTGAATTTACCTTAGCATATACAGATAATGATGAAATTAATCCAATGTTTGGTCCCTCAGGAGTTTCAATTGGACAAAGTCTTCCGTAGTGCGTATAGTGAACATCTCGAACTTCGAAACCTGCTCTTTCTCTAGATAAACCACCTGGTCCTAGTGCTGATAAACGACGTTTGTGCGTAATTTCAGCTAAAGGATTGGTTTGATCCATGAATTGAGATAACTGGTTAGTTCCGAAGAAAGAATTAATAACAGACGAAAGCGTCTTAGCATTAATTAAATCAATAGGAGTAAAAACCTCGTTATCACGAACGTTCATACGTTCACGGATAGTACGTGCCATACGTGCTAAACCAACACCAAACTGAGAAGATAATTGCTCTCCAACTGTACGAACACGACGGTTAGATAAGTGATCAATATCATCAATCTCTGCTTTAGAGTTAATAAGCTCGATTAAGTACTTAATTATAGTAATAATATCTTCTTTGGTAAGCACTTGCTTATCCATTCCGATATCTAATTGTAATTTTTTATTCATTCTATAACGACCTACTTCTCCAAGAGAATAACGTTGATCACTAAAGAATAATTTATCTATAATACCACGTGCTGTTTCCTCATCTGGCGGCTCAGCATTACGTAATTGTCTATAGATATGTTCTACTGCTTCTTTTTCAGAGTTAGTAGGGTCTTTTTGAAGTGTATTATGAATAATTGCGTAATCACCTTGTTGAGCACTTTCTTTGTGTAAAAGAATAGTTTTAACATCAATCTCAAGGATTTCTTCAATATTATCTTTATCTAATTCTGTATCACGATCTAAAACTATCTCGTTACGCTCAATAGAAACAACCTCACCAGTATCTTCATCAACAAAATCTTCATGCCATGTATTAAGCACACGAGCTGCTAATTTACGACCTATGATTTTTTTAAGACCAGACTTAGATACCTTTACTTCTTCTGCAAGGTCAAATATTTCTAATATATCTTTATCACGCTCAAAACCAATAGCTCTAAAAAGAGTAGTTACAGGTAACTTCTTCTTTCTATCAATGTACGCATACATTACTTGGTTAATATCTGTAGCGAATTCTATCCATGATCCTTTAAAAGGAATAACTCTTGCTGAATATAATTTGGTTCCATTTGCATGGAAAGACTGTCCAAAAAATACACCTGGAGATCTATGTAATTGAGAAACTACTACACGTTCTGCTCCATTGATACAAAAAGTACCAGAAGGTGTCATGTAAGGTATAGTTCCAAGGTACACATCCTGGACAATGGTCTCGAAATCCTCATGTTCAGGGTCTGTACAATATAACTTTAACCTAGCTTTTAATGGAACGCTATAGGTTAGTCCTCTTTCAATACATTCTTCAATGGTATATCTTGGTGGATCAATAAAGTAATCTAAAAATTCTAATACGAATTGATTACGTGTGTCTGTAATTGGAAAGTTTTCCATGAAGGTATTATATAAACCTTCATCACCTCTTTCTTCAGATTTTGTTTCTAACTGGAAAAAATCCTGAAAGGATTTAATCTGAATATCCATGAAATCTGGGTATTCTGTTCTATTTACAATAGACGAGAAATTTAATCTTTCAGCTTGTGTTACTAACATCAATGGACGAAATTTTGATTAAAAAAAATATTATTTTATATAGCTAATCACTATATACGACAAATGGTTTAGGTCGTAAAGCGTATGCTTCAGACCTAAACCTTTGTAAAATTATTTGGTAAGCTTACTTAAGCTCAACCTCAGCTCCTGCCTCTTCTAAAGAAGTTTTTAACCCTTCAGCTTCGTCTTTAGATACACCTTCTTTAATGTTACTTGGTGCGCTATCAACTAATTCTTTAGCTTCTTTTAAACCTAAACCAGTTAATTCTTTAACTAATTTAACAACTGCAAGCTTAGATGCTCCAGCTGCTTTAAGAACTACGTCGAATTCAGTTTGAGCTTCAGCAGCATCACCTCCTGCAGCTGGACCAGCCGCAACAGCTACTGCAGCAGCAGCAGGTTCGATACCATATTCATCTTTTAAAATAGTAGCTAACTCATTTACTTCTTTAACAGTAAGGTTAACTAATTGTTCTGCGAAATCTTTTAAATCTGCCATTTTTCTATCGTTTTAATTTTGTAATTTAATATATAATTGTAAAAGTGCCTAAGTTGGTATTATCCCTCTTTTTGAGATAATGTTTTTAAGATACCTGAAAGTGTTCCTCCACTAGATTTAAGAGCTGAAATAACATTCTTAGCTGGTGATTGTAATAATCCTACGATGTCACCAATTAACTCTTCTCTAGACTTGATGTCCACTAACATATCTAACTGATTGTCTCCTAAGTAAACTGCTTCTTCAATAAAAGCACCTTTTAATAAAGGCTTATCAGATTTTTTTCTAAAAGTCTTTATTACCTTAGCTGGAGCATTACCAGTTTCAGAATACATCACAGATGTATTTCCTTTTAATACTGATGGTAAATCTCCAAAATCTCTATCTGAAGCTTCCATCGCTTTTTCAAGTAATGTATTTTTAACAACCGCTAACTTAATGTTTGCTTTGTAACAAGCACGACGTAAGTCAGAAGTAGTTCCTGCGTTTAAACCAGAAATATCTGCTATATAGATATTAGAATTTTCGGCTAATTGTACAGTTAAGTCTTTAATTACTTGTGATTTTTCTTCTCTAGTCATAATATAAAGTTTTTAACTCCTTAACCTATTTTAGTCTCCACAGCAATACTAGGACTCATGGTAGAAGACATAAAAATGCTCTTTACATAAACTCCTTTTGCAGCAGTTGGTTTAAGTTTTAATATTGTTGTTAATAATTCGTTTGCGTTATCTTCAATCTTATCAGCAGTAAATGAAGCTTTTCCAATTGAAGCATGAACGATACCAGTTTTATCAACTTTAAAATCAATTTTACCAGCTTTCACTTCTGTTACAGCTTTTGCAACGTCCATTGTTACCGTTCCTGTTTTTGGGTTAGGCATTAAACCACGAGGACCTAATACACGTCCTAAAGGACCTAATTTACCCATAACACTAGGCATAGTAATGATAACGTCAACATCAGTCCAACCACTCTTGATTTTATCAAGGTACTCGTCTAAACCAACGTAATCAGCACCAGCTTCTTTCGCCTCAGCCTCTTTGTCTGGAGTTACTAAAGCTAATACCTTAGTATCTTTACCAGTTCCATGAGGAAGAGAAACAACTCCTCTAACCATTTGATTAGCCTTACGAGGATCTACTCCTAAACGTATTGCCAAATCAACAGAAGCGTCGAATTTAGTGTTAGTAATATCTTTTATTAATACCGAAGCTTCTTTTAAAGAATAAACTTTATCTTTTTCTATTTTTGCTACAGCTTCTTTTTGTTTTCTTGTCAATCTTGCCATTTTAAAATCTTTTTAGGTTAATTTGGTGCATCACCACCTTTAACAGTTATACCCATAGATCTTGCAGTACCAGCAATCATCTTCATTGCAGAATCTAATGTAAATGCATTTAAATCTACCATTTTGTCTTCCGCAATAGTTTTGATTTGATCCCAAGAAACTTTTGCTACTTTCTTAACGTGTGGTTCTCCTGAACCTTTTTTCACTTTGGCCGCTTCTAGTAATTGTACAGCAGCTGGTGGTGTTTTGATTACAAAATCAAATGATTTGTCCTTGTAAACCGAAATCACAACTGGTAACACTTTACCAGCTTTATCTTGAGTTCTAGCATTAAACTGCTTACAAAACTCCATGATATTAACACCTGCAGCACCTAGAGCGGGTCCAACCGGTGGCGAAGGATTCGCTGCACCTCCCCTAACTTGTAGTTTAACTACTTTTCCTAGTTCTTTTGCCATTTTGAATAAATTAATTTGATGCTATGTTTAAGTGGAAGCCTAAAAAAGCATTATTATTAGTGTAACAATTATTATATTTTTTCTACTTGCATGTAACTTAACTCTAATGGTGTCTTTCTTCCAAAAATCTTAACCATTACTTCTAACTTACGTTTTTCTTCATTTATATTTTCAATAGTACCATCAAAACCATTAAAAGGTCCATCTATAACCTTAACAGTTTCTCCTTTAGTAAAAGGTATTGCTACATTGACATCTGCATCCACTGAAAGTTCGTCAACTTTACCTAACATTCTATTTACTTCTGATTGTCTCAAAGGTAAAGGATCACCTCCTTTAGTAGCTCCTAGAAAACCAATAACATTAGTAATAGATTTAATAATATGAGGAATTTCTCCTGTAAGGTTTGCTTTAATCATTATATAACCACTAAAGTAAACTTTTTCTTTATTTACTTTTTTACCATTTCTAATTTGCACTACATTTTCAGTAGGAACTAAAACCTGTTCTACATAGTCTTGCAAACCTAGCCTAGCAATTTCATTTTCGATATAAGCCTTAATTTTATTTTCTTGACCACTTACAGCTCTTACTACGTACCATTTTTTTTCTCCAACTTCAGCCATAGCATTTTATCCTATTAGATTGAAATATAAACTAATTACTTTACTAAAAACAGTATCTATACCCCAAATAGCTAAAGAGAAAATAATTGAAAAAACAGCCACAAGGATTGTCAAACTTTGTGCCTCCGACCATGGTGTCCAAGTGACATTGTTTTTTAACTCTCCAAATGATTCTTTTATATAGTTTACTATTCCAGCCATGTTATTTTATTTAATATTATTAAACGGAATGAATTCCTTTAATACTTTTTAGAATAAATTCAAAATATATTCTAAGTTGCACGGGTTGAGAGACTCGAACTCCCGACACCTGGTTTTGGAGACCAGTGCTCTACCAACTGAGCTAAACCCGTAAACATAAATCAAGGCACTTCTTAACGAAGTGCCTTAATTTTATATTTAAAACTATAAATTAGTCTAAAATTTCAGTTACCTGACCTGCTCCTACTGTTCTACCACCTTCACGTATAGCGAAACGTAATCCAACATTCATTGCGATCTTTTGAATTAACTCAACATGAATAGTTAAGTTATCTCCTGGCATAACCATCTCTACTCCTTCAGGTAAAGCTATATTTCCTGTCACGTCAGTTGTACGAACGTAAAATTGAGGACGATAGTTGTTATGGAATGGAGTGTGACGTCCACCTTCTTCTTTTTTAAGGATATAAACCTCTGCTTTGAATTTAGCGTGTGGTGTAACTGATCCTGGCTTAACGATTACCATTCCTCTTGAGATTTGAGACTTCTCAATACCTCTTAATAGAATACCTGCGTTATCTCCAGCTTCACCTCTATCTAATATCTGACGGAACATTTCGATTCCTGTAATTGTAGATGTTAATTTTTCAGCACCCATACCAATGATCTCAACAGGATCACCTGTATTAGCGATACCAGTTTCGATACGTCCTGTTGCAACAGTACCACGACCTGTAATAGAGAATACATCCTCGATTGGCATTAAGAAAGGCTTATCAACCTCACGTAATGGCTCTTCGATCCATGCATCTACTTGTGCCATTAATTCCATTACTGTATCAACCCACTTTTGCTCACCATTTAAAGCTCCTAATGCAGAACCAGAAACAACAGGTCCATTATCTCCATCATACTCATAGAAAGATAATAACTCTCTAACCTCCATGTCTACTAATTCTAAAAGCTCTTCATCATCAACCATATCCACTTTGTTTAAGAATACTACAATTCTTGGGATTCCTACCTGACGACCTAATAAGATGTGCTCACGAGTTTGTGGCATTGGACCATCTGTTGCAGCTACTACTAATATAGCTCCATCCATTTGCGCAGCACCAGTTACCATGTTTTTAACGTAATCGGCGTGACCTGGACAATCTACGTGTGCATAGTGACGATTAGCTGTAGAATACTCTACGTGTGATGTATTAATTGTGATACCTCTTTCTTTTTCTTCAGGAGCGTTATCAATTTGATCGAATGATCTTGCTTCTGATAAACCTGCATCAGCTAATACTTTAGTAATAGCAGCAGTTAAAGTTGTTTTACCGTGATCTACGTGTCCAATTGTACCAATATTTAAGTGTGGTTTTGAACGATCGAAAGTTGCCTTTGCCATGTTTTAATAATTTAATCTTAGTTATATAATAATATTAGTGTATTCTTTTTATTCTATTCTTTATTCTGAGCCAATGACGGGAATTGAACCCGTGACCTCTTCCTTACCAAGGAAACGCTCTACCCCTGAGCTACACCGGCTTAAATATTAGAGCGAGAGACCGGGTTCGAACCGGCGACATTCAGCTTGGAAGGCTGACGCTCTACCAACTGAGCTACTCTCGCAATTATTTAAAATCCTTTTTTTTGTTTAAAACTTTTTTTTTCAAAAAAGTGGGGAGAGCAGGATTCGAACCTGCGAAGACGTAGTCAGCAGATTTACAGTCTGCCCTCGTTGGCCGCTTGAGTATCTCCCCAATTTTAAACTTTTCACTCTTTTAAAGAACTTTACAAACTTAAACAAAAAACTTATCTATTCAAGTTTATTTTGAGCCGATGGAGGGACTCGAACCCACGACCTGCTGATTACAAATCAGCTGCTCTAGCCAGCTGAGCTACATCGGCTTTTTTATGCTAATTTTATTTCTAAAAAAAGCCCGCTATTTCTAACGGACTGCAAATGTAAATATTTATTTAATTATTCAAAACATTTTTATGAAATATTTTTAAATTTTTCTCTTAATTTTTCTTTTCGCTTTTTTAATTGCCTTTCTAAAGAGGCTACAGCTATATCAGCCCCTTCTTCAAATGACTTACATTGTTTTTTTACAACCAAGCAATCTCCTGGTACATTTATTTTAGCTTCAAATATTTTATTGAGCTTATTACTACTCTTTTCTACTTTTAAATAAACTTCGGACTGTATTACTTTATCGTAGTACATTTCAAGTTTATCCATTCGTTTTTGAATGAACTCTAATAATTGGGGATTAGCATTAAAGTTTACTGCTTGTGTGTTTACCTTCATACTTTAAAATTTTGTGGTTAAACATTTATTTTTTGCTTCTAGGATGTGCTTTTGCGTATACTTTTTTTAACTCAGCAATACTATTGTGAGTATATACTTGAGTAGCTGCCAAACTTGAATGGCCTAACAACTCCTTAACAGCATTTAGCTCTGCTCCTTCATTTAATAAGTGCGTTGCAAATGAATGCCTAAGAATATGCGGACTTTTTTTTACTTTACTAGAAGCCTTACTAAAGTAATCATTTATAATTCTGTAAACAAGAGTTTCATATATTTTAACTCCCTTTTTTGTTAAAACCAAATACTCATTATCTGTAATAGTTTCTAATTTATTTCTTTCTAACTTATAACTATTTACACTATTCACTATCATGGGTAATAGTGGAATTATACGTTCTTTATTTCTTTTTCCTAAAATTTTGACTGTTTTATTTATTAAATCAACATCTTTTAACTTTATATTAATTAACTCTATACGTCTAATTCCAGTTGAATAAAACAATTCTATTATTAATTTATTTCTAAGACCTTCAAAATCTTGGTCATGATTTATTTGGTCTAAAACGGTTGCAATTTCTTTCTCTGAAAATGGAATTTGAACTTTTTTACTAGTTTTAAGCGCTTTGTGTTTTGAAAGTGGATTTAGATTTACTTCTTCAATTTTAAGTAGAAATTTGTAAAAACTATTTAATGCTGAAATCTTTCTATTTATACTCCTGTTAGTTATATCTTTTTGCACCAAACTAACTATCCAACTCCTAATTTGCGAATAGTGAACCTCCTTTATTGTAGTTGTTTGATCTTCTTCATTAACAAAATTTAAAAAGGTTTCAATATCTTTTTTATAAGCATTAACAGTTAGCTGGGAATATTTTTTTTCGAGCAATAGATAGTCTAAAAAGGCTTTTAATAGCATTATATTTTAAATGTTTGAATAGGTTAAATATAACATTTTGCATTGGATTTAATAATAAAAGAAAAATCCCACTAAATGACTTAGTGGGATTTTTAATATTAGTTGAAACTTTTAAACAGCTTCTTGATCTCTTAAATGCTGAACATATTGAGCTTTTTGAATTTTAGCTCTATTCTCTACTGACGGTTTGATAAATTGCTTACGACCTTGCAAAGCTCTTCTTGTACCTGTTTTATCAAACTTACGTTTGTAGCGCTTTAAAGCTCTTTCTATATTTTCTCCGTCCTTTATTGGAATTATTAACATAGTGTCTTAACCTCCTCTCTTTTAAAATTTTGAGGCGCAAATATAATTACTTATTTATATTTTACAATAAAAATTACTGCTTTTATTGCTTAAAAAGTGTTGAACGCTTAGTTAAATCTTTAATTAACTTTTCGTCTTCTTCACTTTCTAACAAGGTATTATAGTTTTCCCAAAAGGATTTATTATAAGGTTTTACAGAAAAAAGGTCTGAGTCCCAGTTTTGACCTAAAGCTGCTTCTACTTGTTCTTGATCTTGAATTATCTCTGTAAATAAAATTTCTTGTACTGTATAGTAGTAACGTTCTTCCTTATTAAACAGGGCTTCTTCTTCTTTATTAATTTTACCTGCTGGTTTATACCCAACATTGACAAGTTTTGGTGTTTCGTAATAAATATAATTTGGATACATCCTGTCTTGATATTCCAAATAAGATATTACTAACTTGTGATTTATTTGTGTATCAAATAGGGTTTTACTTCTACTTTTTTGAGCATTAGATCCTGCTTTTAATTGATATTCTATCTTTTTAATTGCAAAGTTATCCCAATAAATATACATCCAGCCTTCTGCAATATATCCTTCGTTATAAATTCCTTCAGTATCTAAGCCAACAAAATCTTCGCTTTTATCAATCTTTATTTTGTAAATTTTTCTTTCGTTATCTACCAAAATTGTATCTAACTTAAACTGATGTGTTTTTAAAATATTTTTACCAAATAATGCCTTTGGGCTTTTAGAATTACGTACCAAATTAAGTTTGCCTTTAAATAAATTATCTAAACCATTTACTCTAGTATCATTCCATTTAATTGATTTTATTAAAGAAGATTTTTCAATAGTATCTCTTCTTAGATTTTTAGGTTTTAAATCGACATTTGCATTATATTTTAAATAGGTTGCATAAGAAAATAAGCTATCAACATCTCTTAAATCGTAACTTTTTCTAACTTGATCTACATTTATTTTAAGATTATCTTTTCCACCTGTGACATAACTAGAATCATCATACAAAGTAATTGCACTTTCAACCAACCATTTAAATTGTTTTTTATTACGCTCTTTATGTCTAATAAACCCTTTTTGCAAGTAAGGCAATTCTGGAAGGTTGTTTTCTAATTTTTCTAGCGCTCTAAGTACAATATCGTTTCCAGTTTTTGGTCTGTTTTCTGCTACTATTAGTATTTCATCTAAAGATGCTACATCTTCTTCCAGCAAAATATCAAACTCGTTATCAAACTGATCTATAGTTGTTTTGTAACTTTTAAAACCTATTGACGAAATTATTATAGTATCCTTTTCGTATGTTTTAGGCACTAATAATACAAATTTACCATCTGCATTTGTAATTGTACCAATGGTTGTATTTTGGATATATACACTTGCGTTTTCAATTGGCATCATACTCATAAAGTCAACGACTTTATTTTTTAGTTCGGTTTGAGCCACAGCAACGCTTCCTATAAGTAAAAAGACAATAATTACTAAGGATTTGATCTGAGTCAATTTCATTTTAAAAAGTTTAAATATTATTTGTTAGCTGCAAATCGATTTTAACGATTGGCATTTTAGCGAAAATAAACTTTTATTTTCGCTAAAAGAACTAATCAAATTATTTTGTAGCAGGTTTGTAATCCTTACCATCGATTACCATTTTAGCGATAATCTGGAATAATTTTCGCTAAAAAGCTAATCAAATTACTTTGTAGCAGGCTTATAATCTTTACCGTCGATTACCATTTTAGCGATAATCTGGAATAATTTTCGCTAAAAAGCTAATCAAATTACTTTGTAGCAGGCTTATAATCTTTACCATCGATTACCATTTTAGCGATAATCTCCCTTAAGATTTCTGAAGTACCACCACCAATTGGACCTAGTCTACTATCTCTTAATAAACGCGCCAAAGGATACTCTTCCATATAACCATAACCACCTAAAAACTGAAGACAATCATAAATAACCTCGTCTGCTACTTTAGTTGATTTTAATTTAGACATTGTAGCTTCCTTAACAACGTACTCACCTTTACCTAATCTATCTGCAATTGTATAGTTAAATGTTTTACAGATTTCTACTTCTGTAATATGGTCTGCTAAACGATGTCTTAAGGCCTGAAAACGATCAATTGTTTTACCAAAAGCTGTACGCTCTGACATGTATTGCATTGTATAATCTAAAGCAAACTCTGCTCTAGCATGAGCATTAACACCCATAATCAAACGCTCTGTAGCAAAATGCTGCATAATGTATGCAAACCCTTTGTTTTCTTCTCCCATTAGGTTAGATGCTGGAATTGTTACATTATCAAATGCAATCTCTCCTGTATCTGATGCTCTCCAACCTAATTTATCTAATTTGGTTGCAGACACGCCTGGTGTATCTCTATCAATTAAGAAAATACTAATTCCTTTATTACCTAAATCTGGATTTGTTTTGGCTGCAACTACTAAATAATCACTGTATACTCCGTTTGTAATAAATGTTTTTGAACCATTAATTACATATGTATCACCTTTTTTAACTGCTGTGGATCGCATTCCTGCAACATCACTACCACCAAAAGGTTCTGTAATACAAAGACACCCAATCATGTCTCCAGTAATACTGGCAGTTAAATATTTATCTTTAATGGCATCACTACCTTCTGCCTTTAAATGGGTCATTGCTAAGTAAGCATGTGCCCACATTGCAGCTGCAAAACCAGCCGAATTTATTTTTTGTAATTCTTCTAGCAAAATTACCATGTAGAAAATATCTAAATCCATTCCGCCATATTGCTCTGGGTAACTAATACCAAAAAAGCCCATGTCGCCAAATTTTTTCCAAATAAAGCGCTCTATACTTCCGGTTTTTTCCCATTTATCAATGTGAGGAACGACTTCTTTTTTTAAAAAATCGCGTAAACTTTCTCTAAATAAATTATGCTCTTCACTGAAGTACATATTTTCCATAATACGTTGTGTTATTGTTAAGTTCTAATCTAGACGTAAAGATAACTTAATTATCTCTAATTTATTAACAGGAAAACCGTTAACTTTTGTTAATTCGTCAATAGACTTAAACCCATCACGTAAGGTGCGTTCTTCTATAATATTGTGTGCTATTTCGTAGTCAATATATTTTATAATTACCAACTGTTCTTTGGTCGCAGTATTTAAAGCAATTTTAGTAATTGCTCTAGGTGTTTTTATAGTAAAATCCGCTTTGATATTCTGGATAACTTCTGGCGTTAACCCATATACCTGTTGTAACTCTATAAAAGAATGAAATCCATTAATTTTATTCCTGAATTTAATGATACGTTCGGAGTACGATGGTCCTACACCATACACTTTTTGTAATTGTATCGCTGTAGCGGAATTTAAATCAAGTTTTTGCACTTCGGTTTTTACTGTTTTTGAATAACCTGTTTTAAAATTAGTCTGTTTAGGCTTTGGATTTGTTACCCAATCTGGAAATTTAAAATAAGGTGATATTTTGTCCAATACCGAATCTGATACCTTTGTTACCTCCTGAAATTGTTTTACAGAATTTACCCATTTATCTTGCTTTCTAAAGGCTAGCAATCGATCAATTTCTTGATTAGATAATCCTAGTGTATAACCTTTATAATCTGTAATAAAATTAGGATTAAAGGGATAAATCTTTGGTTTACGTTTTTCTAATTGAATTGCTTTAAGCGAATCAATTTGCTTAATTAAAGCACTAACATTAGCATCATTAGACGCAAAATCAGGGTCTGTATCTAATAGTTTTGGAAGTACTAAATGATAAAACCCTTGAACAAATAGGATAATTAGCAGCAATAAAAAAATCCCACTTCGTTGTTGTTTAGAAAACTGGAAGTGGGACTTTAAATTCATTATAATGTTTTTTGTTTTTTACATTTCATCAACTAAATCTGTTGCACCATCTTCTATAGCATCTTCTTTTTTGTTGATAGCATTCATATACTTAGTAAGCTCCTTTTTAATAACTGGAGATAACATAACTACACCAATAATATTTGGCACTACCATTGCAAAAATCATAGCATCAGAGAAGTCAATAACAGCTCCTAAACTAATCGAAGCTCCTACAACAACAAATAATAAGAATAAAATTTTATAAATTAAATCTGTAATTTTTCCTTTTCCGAATAAGAAAACCCATCCTTGCATACCATAATATGACCAAGAAATCATTGTACTAAAAGCAAATAAAATAACTGCTATTGTTAACACGATTGAGAAGTGAGGAATAACCGTATCAAAAGCTGTAGCTGTAATCTCTACACCTTCTTTAATTTCTACTCCATATTCCATAAAACCACCATCAAAGTTTGTAATTACAATTACTAAAGCTGTCATAGTACAAATAACAACTGTATCTACAAAAGGCTCTAACAACGCAACAATACCTTCACTTGCTGGATATTTAGTACGTACTGCAGAGTGAGCAATTGCTGCAGACCCTACACCAGCTTCGTTAGAGAAGGCTCCACGTCGCACACCTTGAATCATTACACCAATGACACCTCCTAATCCAGCTAATGGAGTAAATGCACCATTAAATATTGCCATAAAAGCATCATCAATTAAAGTAAAGTTAGCAAACAATATAATTAATGCTGCTAATACATAAATACCAGCCATAAATGGCACTACTTTTTCTGTTACAGATGCAATACGTTTAATACCTCCAATAATAACAACAGCTACTAAAACAGCCATTACAATACCAAAGTACATTCCTGCATTTTCTCCTGTTAAATTAAATAATTTTGTAAACTGAGCTGCTGCTTGGTTAGCTTGGAACATGTTTCCTCCTCCAAAAGATCCACCAACTACAAATATTGCAAAAAGTACAGCTAAAACTTTACCAATTCCGCCAGCTCCTTTTTCTTTTAACCCTTTAGTTAGGTAGTACATTGGTCCACCATATACTGTTCCGTCTTCACCTACATCTCTGTATTTTACACCTAAAGTACACTCGGCAAACTTAGATGCCATACCTAATAGTCCAGCAATAATCATCCAAAATGTTGCACCTGGACCACCAATTGATAGTGCTACTGCAACACCTGCAATATTACCTAAACCTACTGTGGCAGATAACGCTGCTGTTAACGCCTGGAAGTGAGACACTTCTCCATCTGCACCTTCAGCTTTCATTGTTTCAATGATGTCTCCACCTGGTGTTTGATCACCATATAAAGAGTCTACACCATGTTTTTCAATATCTTCATATTTACCTTGTACTACCTTAATTGCAGTTCTAAATCCAGTAAAATTGATGAACTTGAAATAAATTGTAAAAAATAAAGCACCTCCAATAAGAACAATTAATACCCATGGAATTTTTATAGTATCTGTAAAAGGAATTTCAGAGAAAATCCCTTCAACAAACCAACCTGTATATTTTTTAAAGATAGCGTCTATATTGTCTGCTGTACTATCTTGAGCAAAGGTTAGCAATGGTAATATTAATGTAAACATCGAGAGAAGATATTTCTTCATAATTTATTTATTTGTTAGTTAATTTTAAGTTAAGATTAGCAAGATGCAAAAAAATGATGAATTTTTAAAAGAAATCTTGTTAAATACATCATTTAGTCCAAACTAAAAACGGTGTTTAGTTTTTGGATTTGTTCTGGTCGTCCAAGTACAATAACTTTAGAGTTAGGCACTAATTTTAATTCGGCCTCAGGATTTACAATATACTCACCATTTCCATTCTTAAAACCAATGACTGTACATCCTGTTTTATGTCGCAGGTCTAAATCTTTAATTGTCTTAATTCCTGTTTTAGGATCGTAAAGTTTTTCAACTTGCACTTCTTCAATATTAATATTACTTTCTCCTACTATAGCCAAATTATCAATAAACTCAATCAAATCTGGAACAACCACTAAGGATGCCATATGATCACCTCCAATACGATCTGGTAAAATCACGTTATTAGCACCTGCTAATTTTAGTTTTTCGTATGATGTTTCTTGAGAGGCACGACTTATAATACGTAAATCACTTTTCATTTGTCTTGCAGATAATACTACAAATAAATTGTCTGCATCATTTGGTAAGGCAGAAATTAAGGTACTAGCTCTAGTAATTCCTGCTTGCAGTAAAATTTCATCTTCATTAGCATTACCTAAAACAAAAGGTGTGTTTTCGTCTTCAAATTTTTCAATAACCTCTTTATTTTTTTCAATAATAACAAAAGGTTGTTTATGCGCTAATAATTTTGTTGCAGCCTGTTTCCCATTTCTACCAAAACCACAAATTATAATATGGTTATTTAGTGCATCAATTTTTTTCTGCATTTTCTTTTGTTTTAGTTCTTCAATGTTATTTTTACTTAAAATAAATTCGGTAATAATAGTTAAAGCATAACCTACAATTACAACACTATTTAAAATTAAAAAGATGGTGAAAATTTTAGACTTATCGTCTAAGGGTTGCACCTCTCCAAAACCAACAGTAGTTATGGTTATTACTGTCATATAAAAAGCGTCCACCCAAGTGTAGTGGGACATAAACCTAAAGCCAATAACACCAATAACTAATAGTATAATTAATAGTGCAATTGCAGTATATATTTTAGATCTGTAAAGTGTAATTAGTGGGTTAGTCATAATTTATAGGTCAAACACTGACGAGCGTTTAGTGTATACTATATCCTTTATGCGCATCCAAAAGGCTAAAAATAAGTATAACGCAAAACCAAAACCTAGTGTTGCAAAGGTTAAATACATAAACGTGGTGCGCACTACTTTGGCTCTAATACCCAAACGATCTGCGATACGCTGACAGACGTGATAGCCTCGTTTTTGAAAATAGTGTAGCTGTTTATATAAAAATTGCATACTGCAAGATAATTAATTTTGTGCAAGTATGGTATTACCAATTGCACATTTTAAGCAACGGTTTTTATCACAATATAAATTTTTAAGCTGAATAATTGCCTGACTTTCTAATGCTGACTCCGAAACCACTTTTAAGCTCGCAAACTTATCTACTATTCCGTTTTTTTCTGGTTTTAATTGTTGCATTAAATTAACAATTTCTTCCTCAATAGATTTACCTTGTTGTTTTGCGTAGCAAAATTTAAGCGGAATGATAGTATTTATTAAAAGTAAATCTACAAACGACTTTGTAATATGCTTTTTTCTGGCTGAAGATACTTTGTCAAACGTATAATGCGACTCCCAAAATGGTGAGGTTGACACCGAAAATAATTTATAAATATCCGCAACACTATCCGAAGCAATAACTTTTGAGAATAAATTGTGGTGCATATGGTATACATTGGCTAATTGCGACAACCTAATAGTTGGAAAATTTGGTGGACGCAGTCTAAAAAACTGAAACGGACTAACACTAGTATTATCAATTTTAAATTTTTGTTTTAAAAACGCATAATCTTTTTGAAGTGCAATATAATATGCCTCTTGTATATCGTCCTCTAGCATATTTGCTTGACCAAAAAACAAAGCTTCTAAACCTTGTAAATTACTTTGCTGTTTTCTAACTACCGAAAAATCAAAACTATTAGCCAAACTAAAAAAAGCGTCTCCATTAACTTTAAGACCAAAATTTTTAGCTAGTAATTTAAATAAAACCGCTTCCCAGTTATTATTAGAAGCTATTAATATAGCTTCAATAGCTTTTGCTTTACTTTCTAGACGCTCAAAAAACAAACGCTCAAGCCAATTTGTGACAATAAAAGGATTAACATTAGTAATCGTGTTTTCGCAATTAATCCACGTTTGTTTACTATTAAATAATTTAGCATAATTATTTAAAGCCACTTGCGACACATAACTTTTAAGCTGGATGGTTGGTATTTCTGAGTTGTCCTTTCTAAAAACAGGTGTGTCATGTTCCCAAACAACATGTAAGATTACATTATCGTAATTAGGATCAACTTCATGATTATGCACGTACCAATCGCTAGATTTAATATGGATCTCGACATTGCCAGCCCATAATTGACCAGCAATTATAAGTTGCGCATTAAAAAAATCTGGACCAGTATGATAATTATGTGTGCCTACATTTTGGATAACAACTTGCTCTCCTTTTGTGGTCTGGAGATTTAAGGTTTCAAATTTTTTAAGTTTCCAGAGATAGTGTAAAAAATCTTCTTGCATGGCTTAAAGTTACACTTTTTATGTAAGAAAAATACGTAGTTATACGTATTGATTTCTAAACATAAAACTACTAACTTGACTGAACCTTCGATAAAGCAAATTAAAAACTTGTCTTATCTATATGTTGCGCATCATTAACACAAACTGCTAACCAATGATAAAATTCTTTAGAAAAATTAGACAAAATTTACTTTCGGAAGGAAAACTGGGAAAGTACATCAAATACGCAATAGGAGAAATAATACTTGTAGTTATTGGAATTTTAATTGCATTACAGATTAACAATTGGAATGAAAACCGAAAGCAACAATCTGAAATTATAGATATTTACAACCAGATTGCACTTGATTTAGATAATGACATTAGCGAGTTTTCAAGCGTTATCAAATATTACGATTCTATTAAACCTGTTTATGATGCTGTCCTTTTAGATACTAGAACAGTAGACTTATTAGACGATGGATTATCTAGAATAATGGCTGGAGGTCCAATAATTAATATGAATAAAGGTGGTATTGAACGCTTAAAATCAATCGCATCAAAAGATAGTCTATCGTTGTACTTAATTGAATTATATGATACTTCAACAACCCTTAACACTATAGAGAAAAAAATTTCTGACGAAAGTCACCAAGTTGTAAATATATTTAGAGATAATTACAGGTGGTATCCAGAATGGATAAGCAAAAGAATAACAAAAGATAATAGCAGTGAAGAGCTGCAAGATTATTTTGTAAATAGTCAAGAATATAGACGTTATGTTATAAGTAGTTACCAGAAGTTATATAATGCCTATCTTCCAAATTTGCAATTCGGAATAGTTGAATTGCAAAATATAAGAGCAGCTATTAAAGAGCGAATAGATAAATAACCAAACCACAACATATAAATAATTATAGCTAATTTGATCGCTAAATCACGCTACAAAACCTACACAAACACACTTAGCAAATCAATTAAAACCTTTAACTTCGCTTAACAGACCATAATATAGCCATCTACTAGAATTGAAACGCGCTAAACTAATACTACCCATAATTGTCATCGCTCAGTTTTGCTGTACCTCACTTTGGTTTGCAGGTAATGGTGTAATTAGTGACATGGTCCTAAATTTTAATTTAAAGCTTAGTGCATTAGGGCATTTAACCTCTGCTGTACAATTTGGATTTATTATTGGCACACTAGTATTTGCAATTTTGACTATTGCAGATCGCTTTTCGCCATCCAAAGTGTTTTTTATAAGTGCCTTGTTTGGTGCTACTTTTAACTTAGGCATTATCTGGAATGGACACACTTTAACAAGCTTATTATTGCTTAGGTTTTTAACAGGTTTTTGTTTAGCTGGCATCTATCCTATTGGTATGAAAATAGCAACGGACTACTTTAACAAAGGTTTGGGTAAATCACTTGGTTTTTTGGTTGGCGCTTTAGTACTTGGTACTGCTTTTCCGCATTTATTAAAAGATTTTACAACTAGTTATCCATGGAAGTCGGTATTAATTACAACATCCACACTTGCTATAATTGGAGGTATGTTAATTTTATTTTTAGTGCCAGATGGACCTTATCGTAAACCTAGTTTACACACTAATTTTAAAGCGTGTTTTACCATCTTTAAAAAACACAATTTTAGACAAGCTGCTTTTGGTTATTTTGGTCACATGTGGGAACTTTACGCCTTTTGGGTTTTTACACCTATTATGCTTAAGCAATATAGCGTTATACATAATATTGCAGATTTAAATATTCCGTTATTATCTTTTTTAATTATTGGATTAGGAGGTGTTGCCTGTGTTGTTAGTGGCTATGTTGCACAACATATTGGGACTAAAAAGACTGCTTTTATAGCATTGCTATTATCTGGTATTTGCTGTTTACTTTCTCCTTTACTATTTACAGTAACCTCAATAAAAATTTTTGTTTGTTTTTTATTGTTTTGGGGAATGGTGGTCGTTGCTGACTCACCTTTATTATCAACTTTAATTGCAGAAAGTGCAATACCACAACTTAAAGGCACCTCACTTACTATTGTAAATTGTATTGGTTTTGCAATCTCTATAATAAGTATTCAATTATTAACTGCTTTAATTGAAACGACTACTTCCAACGGAATTTATGTAATTTTAGCTTTAGGTCCAATTTTGGGTTTACTTGCTTTAAATAATAAAAAGAAATCTACTATTAGCCAATAAACAAAAAAATCCCAATACTAATTGCTGTATTACTACACACAATCCGTATTGGGATACTTATAAAATAAGCGACTTATTTTATTTGGTAACTTGTATTATTTAATGTCTACCACTTCTAGATCAAAAACAAGATCTTTACCAGCTAATGGATGGTTTGCATCTAAAACGATAGTTTCTTCTTTAACTTCTACTACCATTAAGTTAGTCTCGCGACCATCTTGCGTTTTAGACACTAATCCCATACCTACTTCTGGTGTCATATCCTGAGGTAAATCTGCTTTACTTACTTCTTGGATTAAAGCTGGATTAACATCACCATAAGCTTCTTCTTTAGCAATTGTGATGGTCTTTTTTTCGTTTAATTTCATATCAATAACTCCTTTTTCAAAACCAGGAATTAATTGTCCTTGACCTAAAGTAAACTCTAAAGGCTCTCTTCCTTCAGACGTATCAAAAATTTGTCCATCAGATAATTTACCTGTGTAATTTACTTTAACTGTGTTGTTTTCTTTTACTTGATTCATACTACATTATAAATTTTAAAACGTACGCTTTGCATAATTTTTATGCTGTAATTATTATAGTTTAAACGTACTGACAGGTTAAACGCCAAAACCAAGCCAAACCCTAAATTAAGTATCATCAAACTTATAATATCTTAGTTTTAAAATATTAATTAAGCTGTGAGCCCTTTATTGATAGTATAACAGCTGTTAAAATTTGATTTAAAATAAGAAAAATTATAAATAATTAATAATCAGCAACTCTGTCATGTTTAAGTATTATAATAACATTAAGGTGTCAAAACT
Organism: Olleya marilimosa CAM030; assembly: GCF_000518485.1. Lineage (GTDB taxonomy): Bacteria > Bacteroidota > Bacteroidia > Flavobacteriales > Flavobacteriaceae > Olleya > Olleya marilimosa. The sequence goes on from NZ_JADR01000009.1 coordinate 32,228, forward strand.
GCAAATTACTTGGTCAAGATTAAACATTATAAAAAAAGCCCACAAGTTACTTTGTGAGCTTTTAAATTATTAGATTAATTAGGATTAGTCTATGTAACCCATTTTACGCATCCAGTCGTCGTTAAACATTTTACCAACATAACGACTTCCATGATCATGGAATAATACCACAACAACATCGTCTTTAGTAAAGTGCTCTTTTAATTGTAACACACCTTTAATTGCTGCTCCTGCACTATTACCTAAAAACATGCCTTCTTCTTTTGATAGTCGTTGTGTATATACTGCAGCATCTTTATCTGTTACTTTAGTAAACCCATCGATGATGCTAAAGTCAACGTTTTTTGGAAGGATATCTTCTCCAATACCTTCTGTTACGTAAGGATAGATTTCGTTTTCATCAAAAATTCCTGTTTCGTGATACTTTTTAAATACCGATCCGTAGGTATCTATTCCCCAAACTTTAATATTTGGATTTTGTTCTTTTAAGTATTTACCAACTCCAGAGATTGTTCCTCCTGTACCTACACCAACAACAAAGTGCGTAATTTTACCATCTGTTTGTTCCCAGATTTCTGGTCCTGTACTTTGGTAATGTGCTTTGGCATTACTAGGATTATCGTATTGATTTACGTACCAACTGTTTTCTATTTCTGTGCTTAATCTTTTTGATACCGAGTAGTATGATCTTGGATCCTCAGGCTCAACTGCTGTTGGGCAAACCACTACCTCTGCGCCTACTGCTTTTAAGATATCTACCTTTTCTTTACTTTGTTTATCTGCCATTACAAAAATACACTTGTATCCTTTTATAATTGCTGCTAATGCCAATCCCATTCCTGTATTACCTGAAGTCCCTTCAATAATAGTCCCTCCTGGTTTTAGACGTCCATCTGCTTCTGCATCTTCTATCATTTGTAATGCCATACGATCTTTAACGGAGTTTCCTGGGTTAAAGGTTTCGTATTTAGATAATACTAAACATGGTAACTCTGCTGTTAGTTTGTTTAGTTTTACTAATGGTGTATTACCGATGGTTTCTAAAATGTTATTTGCGTATTTCATTAAGGTATTTTATTTTTTTTATTGAAGAAAAAAGCGTCTAATTTATGTTTATTCCTTTAAGCTAAAGCTTGAAATTAAGACGTGCTAATTTCTAATTTTGATTTTGCAAAAGTACGTTAATTGTCTAAAATTGAAAGTTAAAACTACATTAATTTATTTTGAAACTGTCCTTAGGGTTGATTGCGTTAGCGGTAGAAACGACATCCTTTTTTGTGCGCGCTTATGCGCAAAAAAGATATAGTGGATGACGCGACCCTTGTGGTAACGCCCAAATTATTTATTCAAAACGGATGGCCTTTACAGGCGAAATTTTTGAAATAATATACGATGGGACTAACAGCATTAATAGACACAACACAAAGGTCCCAATGTTTAAAGCAATGATGTAACCTATATTAATGTAAACTGGTACTGCAGAGACGTGATAGGTTTTTGGGTCTAATGGGAATAGTCCAAAATATTTTTGTAATAAGAGTAAACTTAGTCCTATTATATTACCCCAAAACAGTCCTTTTAAAATTAAATAGGCTGCGTTGTATAAAAATATTTTACGTATGCTATTATTGGCACTTCCTAAGGCTTTTAGGATGCCTATCATTTGTGTGCGCTCTAATATTAATACTAGTAACGCTGTTATCATGTTTATACCTGCTACCAAAATCATAATCCCGATGATGGCGTAAATGTTATTGTCAAAAATTTTAATCCACTCGAATATAAAAGGGTATTCTTTATCAACGGTTTTTGCATTTAATGTAGAAGGGACTTCTTTAAAAATGGCATCTCCTGTGGCTTCTAGGGTATTATAATCTTCAATAAAAACCTCGAAACGTCCTACTTGGTCGTCGTCCCATTTGTTTAATCGTTGGATTTGCTTAATATCTCCAATCATATATAGTTGGTCCATCTCTTGCAAACCTGAATTGTAAATACCTACTATATTGTAAGTTATCACTCTTGGTGGTTTTGTGGTGTCCTCTCTTAAAAAATAGGTGTTTATACGATCGTTTAGTTTTAATTGTAATCTATTGGCTAAGTATTGTGATATTAAAACATCAGTACTAATATCCTTTGTGTAGTCAGGTAAGCGACCCTCTATTAAAAACCCTTCAAAATATTGCCAGTCGTAGTCTGCGCCTACACCTTTTATTACAACGTATTCAAAATCGTTTTCTAATCTAATAATTCCGGATTTAGTTGCAGTACCTTGTATGTGCGTTACTTCTGGTACATTTTTAAATGTTGGATAAAAGTCTTGATTGGTAGAGATTGGTCTTATGCTTTCTTGCGAGTTGTTATTATCGTAATTTTGGATAATACTATGACCATTAAAAGCGATTACTTTTTCTCTGATTTTTTGTTGTAAACCAATACCTGTTGCAATAGCAATCATCATGACAATAATACCTAATGCAATTGCTACGATACCAATTTTTATTATTGGTGCCGATATGCTACTTTTATACGCTTTACTATCAATTATGCGTTTAGCTATAAAAAACTCGAAATTCAAACTAGATTATGCGATTTAATGTTTTCAAAAATACAGCTTTATTATTTGTTTTAATACTAATTTCTTGTGCTTCTAAAACGAAAAATAATTTAAATGAAACTAATACTGTTTTGGCTAAAACCGAAACTACTATTGTTAACACCACAACTAAGTCTATTATTGTTGGTGCTAACCAAACCGAAGCGTATTTACATTTATTAAAAGGGAAACGTGTTGGAATAGTTGCTAATCAAACTAGTGTTTTATTTAAAAATGTTACTTCTAGCAAAACACCTAATTATGACAGCAACACACATATTGTAGATACTTTACTTGACTTACAAGTTGCTGTAAAAAAAGTTTTTGCTCCAGAACATGGTTTTAGAGGTACTGCAGATGCTGGAGAATTGGTTAAAGATGGTATTGATACAAAAACTAATTTACCAATAATATCATTATACGGAAACAATAAAAAACCTACCGTTGCACAACTACAAAATGTTGATGTTATAATTTTTGATATACAAGATGTTGGTGCACGTTTTTACACCTATATATCGTCTTTACATTATGTCATGGAAGCTTGCACTGAACAAAACAAGACCTTGATTGTTTTAGATAGACCAAATCCTAATGGTCATTATATTGATGGTCCAATTTTAGAAAAAGAACATACTAGCTTTGTAGGTATGCATCCTGTACCTGTGGTGCATGGTTTGACTATTGGTGAGTATGCACAGATGATTAATGGCGAAAATTGGCTAAACAATGAACTAAAGTGCAATTTAAAAGTGATTACTTTAAAAAATTACAATAGACAAATGGCTTATGACTTACCTATTAAACCATCTCCAAACTTACCTAATGCTCAGGCTATAAACTTATACCCAAGTTTATGCTTTTTTGAAGGGACTAATGTAAGTGCTGGTCGTGGTACGGATTTACAATTCCAGATATATGGTTCGCCTTTTTTACCTAAAACAGATTATGCTTTTACACCTAAATCTAACGAAGGTGCTAAATACCCAAAGCATGAAAACAAAGTCTGTCATGGTTATAATTTAAGCGGTATTAAGCAACAAAATGGTTTAAACTTAAGCTATTTAATTAACGCTTATAACACCACATCTACAAAATCTGATTTTTTTATTGCTAATGGCTTTTTTACAAAACTTGCTGGTACTAAAACACTACAACAGCAAATTGAAGCAGGTTGGAGTGAGGACAAAATAAAAGCCACTTGGACAAGTGGCTTGAATGATTTTATGGTTAAACGTAAACCTTATTTATTATATCAATAAAGATTAATCTTCATAAGGCAGACCGTTAGGTCTTAAGTTTTCTTTTCTGTATTCTTCTCTAGTTTGCTTTTCTACAGATCCATCTTGTATAACAGAGATGTTATATTTGACTTCTTTTTTCTCATGCTTAATATCCTCTGTTGCAACTGTTTTAACATCTGCAATACGTGCCTCTGCTTCTTTTCTTTCTGCTTCAGCTATAGCTCTTAATTCTTCTCTTCTTTTTTCAGCTAGCGCTCTTTCTTTTATGGCTTGTTTATTAGCTTCTATTTGTGCCAATTGTCTCTCAGCTTTTTCTCTTTCAGCTTTTGCTCTGTTAGCTTCCGCTAAAGCGTGTTCTTGTTTAGATTTGGCTTCAGCTTCCTTTTTAATTAACTCTCTTTGCTCTTTTTCTTTAGCTTCAGCAATAGCCTGCTCTTTTCTTGCAGCTTCTTGAGCTTCCTTTTTAATTAATTCTCTTTGCTCTTGCTCTTTTTGTTTGGCTTCAGCTAATGCATGATTTTTTCTAGCTGCGTCTTCTGCTGCTCTTTTTATCAACGCTCTTTGTTCTCTTTCTTTAGCTTCAGCAACTTCTTTGCTTTTATTTGCTACACTAGCTAAACGTGTATCACTACTTGCATTGTGTCTTGGCTTAATGTTTCTTTTACGTTGTTCATCATCGGACAAACTTGCTCTAAGTACGTCTTCTTCTAAATCTGCAATAGCATCTATTGGTTTTGTAATAGCACCAACTCTGTTTAAAGAAATTGGATACACAGCATCTTCGCGATAGGCAACAACAGTATATTGTCCTACTTCAAAATGGTGTAATGGAATTTTCGCTTCCTTACTGTCTAAATCCATTAAGACAGACTCTTTTTGAGAATGATATAAGAAACTAAATCTATAGATAGATGAGCTACTTTTAAGTATAATAGTATCACCTGTTCTGTTTAATACATGAACAAGTCCTGCTTTGGTTGCATTTACATTTTCAACTATAGTGGTTTTAACTTGCGAAAATACCGAAGTACTTAGCAATAACATTAAGAATAGTAGGAATGTTATTTTTTGCCTAATCATAATATAAATTTTATATAGTTACGCTAAAAATCAGTTCTAAGGGAGACCAAATGTATTATGAAATTGGGATATTAAATACAAATCTGAACATAATTTATATATAATTAGCCAAACGACATAAAATAGTCGATGAATAGTTAATTTATCTGATTATCAATGATTTAAAGCTGCAATTACTAATTAATTACCATATATGCAAAAAACACACCAAGTTTGTACAGTATTATTATATTTTTAAAACAAAGTGAAGAAACTTCTTAAAGTACACACATCAATAAAGACTTGAAAATTAAAAACTATACTGCTTATTAATATTTAATTCGTTTTTTCATTTCTTCAACAATATTAAAAGCAGCAGGACAAATAGCTACATTTTTTAAAGTCAAATTAGATATTTGCTGAAATTTTTTACGGTCAGTATGCGGAAACTCGGAACAGGCTTTTGGACGCACATCGTATATAGAACAGTAATTATCTGCTCCTAAAAAGGTACAAGGTACAGATTGTAGCACGTAATCGTTTTCCTCGTCAAGTCGTAAATAGTTATCTATAAATTGTTGTGGTTTTTGCTTAAAATGTCTAGCAATACGTTGGATATCCTTATCAGTAAATAATGGTCCTGTAGTTTTGCAACAGTTAGCACATGTTAAACAATCGGTTTTTTTAAACTCGTTATCATGCAACTCTTGCATTAAGTAATCTAATTGCTTTGGTGCTTTCTTTTTTAGCTTAGTAAAAAAGGTTTTATTCTCCTTATGCTTATCTTTGGCAAGCTTTGGAAGACCATTTAAAAATTGTTCCATAGTGCAAAAATAGTATTTTAAATGAAAGACCTTTTCGGAAAAGCATTATTAGATTATCAAAATGGTAATTATACAGAAGACCTAATAACGTCTACTAACATATCTGACGACGATGAGTTACCACTTCCTTATCTTTTTAGGGATTATCAAGACATGCCAAAATTAGAACAAAAAGCTTTGCAACTATCTAAAGGACTGACATTAGATGTAGGTTGTGGTTCTGGAAGTCATAGTTTATACTTACAAGACCAAGGACTAAATGTTAAAGCTATTGACATCTCTAAAGGTGCTGTTGAAGTGAGTCATGCTAGAGGTGTCAAACAGGTTGCACAACTTGCACTTTTAGATGAGACTGAAACTTTTGATACGATCCTTTTACTAATGAATGGTACTGGTATTTTTGAAACCTTAAATCAGGTATCCACGTATCTATCGCATTTAAAATCATTATTAAATACAGGTGGTCAAGTTTTAATAGACTCTAGTGACATAAAATATATGTATTTAGATGAAGATGGTGGATTTTGGCAGGATATGAATGCTAATTATTATGGCGAATTAGATTATTTTTTAAGTTATAAAGGAGAAGCTGAACTACCAATGAAGTGGCTATATTTAGATTTTAAGTTACTACAACAAGCCTGCGAAGCTTCTGGTTTAAAATGCGAAATGCTCGCTGAAGGCGAGCATTATGATTATTTAGCTATATTGTACGTTTAGATATCGTATCCTTTTTCGGACAACTTAGCTATCATTTTTTTATATAAATCACCACTCCACATTACAGAAATATCACTCATTGAGGCATTCATGGAGTCTTGAGAGCTTACAATTTTTTGACCTGTATCACTTTGATAAAATTCTTTTAAAATTATTTTATCGCCTTCTGTTAATGCTTCAGGCTTAAACATATTTTTACCTGCTTTTGTTTTATACAACGCATTCATATTTTTGACATCTTGGTGTGTAAAATGTGCTTTATATGCAGACACTATCATTACAGCCAATTCATCCATTGCATCAGGCTTTACCTTTTTTAGGTCTTTCCATACAGCTGCTGGTACGTCTTGAGACTTAAATTGTTCTTCTAACATTGTAAACATTTGGTCAATAACTCCTTCATAATAGGTTATTGTTCCGCTGCTTTGAATACAAGCTTTAACGTCTTTGCTATACTGATCATTTTGAGCAATACTTACTGTACCTATTGCTAGAAAGCACACTAATGCGATAATTTTTTTCATTATAAATTTGTTTAAGTTATTACAAAATAGCAACTACTGTGCCACTCCATTAATGTACGTTTGATTTACTTTAATATTTGGTATTTCTTTTTCTTCAATGGTCATTATATTCTTATCTAATATAATAAAATCTGCAAATTTACCTGCTTCGATACTCCCTTTTTCTTTCTCCTCAAAATTAGCATACGCTGCCCAAATAGTCATTCCTTTTAAAGTTTCTTCTCTAGTAAGGCCATTATCCTTATTAAATCCTCCTGCTGGATATTGGTTTAGATCCTGTCTTGAGACAGCTGCATAAAAGGTTAACAGAGGACTCACTTGTTCCACAGGAAAATCTGTTCCTAAAGCTAATCTTCCGCTTTTTTCTAATAAAGTTTTATAAGCATAAGCACCTTTGATACGGTCTTTTCCTAAACGGTCTTCTGCCCAATACATATCGCTAGTTGCATGTGTTGGTTGTATAGAAGGTATGATGTTTTCGTTTTTAAAATAATCAAAATCATTATCTGTAATAATTTGAGCATGCTCTACTCTCCAACGTCTATTAGTTAGCTCTTTTAAGGTTTTCTGGTAAGTCTGTAAAACAAATCTGTTAGCAGAGTCTCCAATAGCATGAGTATTCATTTGGTATCCTGCTTTTGCTATTTGGTCAGCTAAATTAATAAAAGCATCAGTACCTATAACTAATGCACCAAAATGGTCATGTTGGTCTGAATATTCTTGTTTTAAAGCAGCTCCTCTAGAGCCTAACGCTCCATCTGCATACACTTTTACAGACTGCACATTTAATCTGTCTGTTTTAATTTTCCCTTTTGGTAGGTAATACTCTAAGTTTTCTTTTTTATTGCTAATCATTGCATATATACGCATATCTAATGTTCCGGCTTGTTGTAAACTATCAATTAATTGTATGACTTGTTTGTCCAAACCAGCATCTGAAACCGTTGTTAAACCTAAATCTGTACATATTTTATGTGCTTCAAGCAAAGCATCAATTTGTTGTTGTTTTGTAGGTTCCGGAAAAATAGCCTCAACCAACTCCATTGGATTATCTATTAAAACACCTGTAAGTTTACCATCTTGCTTTAATATTTCGCCTCCTTCAATTGTTGTATTGACATCTATTTTAGCTAAATCTAAAGCTGCTTGATTGCAAAGCATTGCATGACCATCTATTCTAGTTAAAGCAACAGGAGTATCTGGATACAGTTTATCTAAAAGTGCTTTATTTGGGTAAGTTTTGTCGTCCCAATCGTTTTGATCCCAACCTCTACCAATAATAAACTTAGATGGTCGGTTATTATGAAAATCGATAACACGTTTCATAACATCATCAAAACTTTTAGTATCTCTAAGATTTACTTGTAATTGATTTAAACCTAAACCATAAAAATGACAATGCGCATCAATAAATCCAGGCAACACTGTTTGTCCATTAGCATCAATAGTATTGATAGCTTTGTACTTTTTAGTAATATCAGTTGTTGTACCTACGTCTACAAATTTTCCATCTTTAATTGCAAAAGCTTCTGTAGTGTTAAAATCTGCATCAACAGTATAAACCGTTCCGTTGGTAATGATAGTATCGACTTCAATTTTATCTGAAGCACAAGATGCTATGATTAATAGTAATAATAAAACTTTGGTGATTCTCATTTTTAATATTTTTTGTAAATATAAACATAAAAAAAAAGCCTCAAAGAGAGGCTTTTAATTTAAAATATTAGGTAGTTTAAAACCTATAAATGAATTATTTAATTTTACTGAAAATCAAATTTATACGTTGCTCCTGCTAGAAACTGTATACCTTGAACAGGCGTGTTTTGCCATTTAGTATACTCCTCTCCTACAATATTATTAGCTTTAGCAAACACTGAAAAACGGTCATTTATATGATAACCAACATGTGCATTAGCATCAAAATAACTATCTAAGGTTACAATACCTGTGTTTGGACTAATCAAGTTAGGAATGTTAAATTGATCCTTACGCTCACCTACATAAAATAGATTAGCTCCTGCAAACCATTGATTGGTTATTTGATAATCTAAAAAGACAGATGCTGTTAAATCTGGTAAATTCCAAGCTTCCATTTGATTGGTTACATCATAAGAAAAATACTCTCCTTTAATACCTAATGTAAAGTTACGGTTTATGTCAACATTTAACTCTCCAGCAACACTAAAAGTAGTCACATCATCATACACTAAACCAAACGAGTTACCATAAGTATAAGGCTCTGATGTTGTTGAAATATCGTTATTAATATATAATGCTTTGTTTTTTTCTGAGGTGTAATTTCCACTAACTGAGTAACTCATTGTATTAGACAGTTTACCTTTTATTCCTGCAAATGCTTTGTATTGTTGGTCTGTAGGTGCAATAAATAAATTAGGTGATATAAAGGGATTTTCTTGAGCAAAATCGTAATACGAATTTTGATTTAATCCTCCTGTCACTCCTCCAAAAGCAATTAAAACCTCATCCACCAACCTGTAACTTGCTGCTATATTTGGATAGATAAAAAATTTGCTTTTACTTGCTTCTGTATCGTTTAAATAAACAGCCTTTACACCTAAATCTACAGTTAAATCGTCTTGTTTTAATTGAAAAGTTGGCGCTAAACCTATCTGAAAGTTACCATAGTTAATCTGATTTGGATCTGCATAAGCTTTTTCAAAACTACCACCAACATAATCTGTAAACACTTCAACATCTACATCGTTATCCTGAATATTAATTGTACCAATTGCATTGGCTTTAAATCTATTTTCTCCTGATCCCAAGTTATCTCCGAAACGTCTATATAAAACGCTTCCTGAAGATACTATAGCGTCTTCAAAAGTAATGTCTCCTCCAACATAACCATTAATAAAACTATGACCAACATCTAAACTATCTGCAGTTGCTTGATTAAATAGTGGTTGTTGTAAGCCATACCAATTGTACGTTTGGTATTGGAAACCACCTAAAGCAGTCCAACTATAATCACGATCTTTTTTAGTATATGTTAAATTAAGTTTTGAATCTGAAAATCCGTTATCTGTTAATACGTTTTCAATATCTCCTTGTGACGAGTGATGACCAACGTATGCACTAAAAATTTGATCTCTACCAATAGCATGATTAAGATACGCTTCTCCAACTACCGTAGTATATGTACCAACACCTAAGGTTGCATAGTTATCGTACAACTTTACTTTTTTTGCTTTATCAACAACTGCTGCTTTTCCTTTTGCAGGTGTAAAAGTAGAGGCTACAGGAAATGAAAAAATATTATACTTTACTTCTTTTTTAGTTGCAGTCTCTGTGTCGTCTAAGGTTGGTGTTTCTTTAACTTTAAAAGCGTCAGAAATACTTGGTGTATATGGCTTAACAACATCTATAACTCCTGTTTGAATGGTATCTCCTTCTCTTTCTTGTGCAAAAGCGAAGACAGTGATTAATAGTGATGCTATCGTTAAAATGATTTGCTTTTTTGTACTAAACATAATTTATATTTATGAATTACGATTGTGTCGATTGCTGTTATTAGTCTTCAGATATTACTGAAGAGTTTGTTTTAGCTTCTTCTGTTTTAATTTTATTCAATTCGGTTTGTGCTTCTGTTTTTACATCTTCAAAATTGCTGAAGTTTTTGATAACACTTTCTAAAATGTAAGTGGCTTGAAAGGCATCACCTAAAGCATAAAAATTCTTAGCCATTATGACTAAACCTTTAGCTCCATAATATTTATAACCTGAATAATCTTTAGCCAAACGTTGTGTCACTTGGTTAGACTCTGCGTATAAACCATCTTTGTTTTTAAAATATGCATTATAGTATAGTGCTTCTGCTGCAGTTTCACCAGTTGCAAACGTTTCGACTTGTGCATAAGCTATTCTTGCTTTAGCAACATCGTTAGTTTTAATTGCCGAACGTGCAATGATAACATGAGCATCACTTCTAATTTTGTTATCCAAATTACCATTACCTAGCACTTTTTCCGCGTAAGCGACTGCTTGATTATAATTATTTAATTGATAATTAGATTGCATTAAATTAGACTGTGCAAATAAGCTGTTTTGCGGAAAGTTTGCTTCTGCCTCTAAACGTTTTAAGGTTGGTATTGCTGCATTCCAATCTTTTTTATCTAACTGTATTTGAGATAAACGTAGTAAGGCTTCTTCTGAAAACTCACTTTGAGATTTACCAACTACATAAGCGTAATGAGGCTCTGCATTAGATTTTAAATCTTTTTTAAAGTACAATTGCGCTAAGTAAAAATGAGCTTGTGTTGCATGTAATCCATTAGAAAACTGATTTAAATACCCATTAAATTGCTTGATAGCTTCATTTACGTTTTCGTCTAGATATTGTTTTTCTGCAGCTTGATACGTTGCATTGTCTAAATCAGCATCTGTAACTTCTACAAAATCTAATGTTCTAACCCAAGATGCATACTCATCTACCTTACCTAAATCTATATAAATAAGTCTAGCTGTTGCTACTGCTTGATTAGCTTCTGGTGTGCTTGGATAGTCTTTGGCAACGGACTTAAAAGTTGATAATGCCTGTTGGTTTTGACTCGCGTTATAATATACTAATCCTTGACGTAATTGGGCTTTACTAGTAAATGGACTAGTACTATATTCTTTTTTTAATTGGCTATAAATAGCTATTGCTTTAGCATCTTTACCTGCTTTTACGTAGCTATTACCTAAGGCATACATAGCATCATCACGTAGCTTTGATGTTGGGTATTTTGCTATAAATTGTTCTAATTGGTTAGTTTGATCACCTTCTTTACCAATATAACCATAACTCATTGCTTTTTGAAAATACGCATAGTCATTTTCAATCTTGCCTACTTGCATCGCTTTTTCATAAGCTGTTATAGCTTCAGTATAACGACTAGACACAAAATAACCATCTGCTAAACGTAAATACGCATCGTTTAACCTAACTTTATCCGATTGATTTTTCTGAATAAATTGATTAAAAAACACTGTTGACTGATCGTAGTTTTTTTGCTTAAAATACGTGTAAGCTATATTATAATCTAAGTTTTCAAATTCCTTGGTTGACGAAGCTTCACCTTGTTGTTTAAATTGTTTAAATCCAATTAAGGCATCTTCGTAGTTGGTTAGATTGTAATCTGTTTCGGCTTTCCAAAATGTTGCTCTTGCAGTAAATTTTTGATTTTGTTGTTCTTTCAAAGATTTATCAAAAAGGGTTTCTGCCTCTTGGTATTTACTTTCGTTATATAATTCTAAACCTCTATAAAACGCTACTTTTTGTAACGCTACTTTGCTTTCAAAGCTGTTTTTATTCTTCAACAACTCTAAAGCTTCCTTATAATTTTTAGAAGTAATGTACGAGTCTATTAGTAATACCTCTACCTCGTCTTTGTATTGTGTGTCTGGATATTTATCTAAATAGCCAGTTAGTATTTGAGGTACCGATTGATAAGCGTTACCAATTTCGTAACTTATTTTAGCGTAGTTTAACCAAGCGTCTTCTTGGATTTTTAAATCGTAATCCATTTGTGAGGCATTTCTAAACGCATTTAAAGCTTCTTGTTTTTTGCCTACATTAACGTAGCTTTCTCCTAAATGATAGTAAGCGTTTTGAGCGACACTATTATCTGCACTTACAATTTTGTTAAATTCTGAAATGGCTTTTTCATAATCCTTTTGCTTGTAGTAAGCGTAACCTAATTGGTAATAATCTGTATTACTCCATTTTCCTTTTTTACCTTTATATTGGGTTAGGTATGGAATCGCTTCGTCATATTTTTTTAAGTTGAAATAACTTTCACCTATGATTTTATTTAATTCTGAAACTTCATCTCTGTCACTAGTTTCTAGTTTAGATTTAGCAAGTTCTATTGCTTTATCAAATTTTCCTAATTTGAAGTTTAAATCAGCCTGATAGTAACTTAGTTTTTCTTTATATTTTTCTTCTTGACCAACTTGTTCAAAATACTTATTAGCTCCATCATAATCATCACCTTGATAGGACATAAAACCTAAATAATATTTAGCCTGAGAACCATATTTTTGTGAAGTCTCCACACGTGTTAAATACTTTTTGGCGTCTTTATAATTTTTGGTAGTAAATGATGCATAACCATTATTAAAATTATAAGTTTCTTTATCTGCTTTAGACAGTCCATTCTCGTCTACTTTTGCATACCACTTTTGAGCATAAGCATATTTACCATTTGTAAAATAATATTCTGCTACATCTAAAAATGCTGTATTTTTTTTAGTACTTGTTGGATAATCTTCCACAAAACGCTCCATTAAAACGTCTGCATTTTGCTGATTTAATCTTATGGCTGCATTGGCTATATAAAAAGCACAATTACTTTTTACGTTTTGGTCTTGCGTCTCTTTTTTAATTTGACTAAACAAATTTTGAGAAGCTAAATATTGCTGACTATTATAAAGCTGTAACGCTTTTTGATAATCACCTAGACTATTGGTATAAACTGCTGACTCCTGTCCTAATAACTGAAAACAAAAGACTATGGTAATGAAAAATGTAAGTTGTTTTTTTACTGACATTGATACTATTTTTAAATTCAAATCAAAGATAAATTAATCTATATCTCTAACGATAGATTTAACTAATAATTATAAACTGACTTACAAATAATCAAAAAAAGGTAGTTTTAATTATTCTATATTTACAATCTTATTTAAAACAATCCCATACATGTCTATAAAGAATAAATTACAACTTTTAATAGCTAATCACTCAGGACTTTTAGTTGTTATTTACGCTGTAATTATTCGTTTAATTTTTGTAATATTTTATAATACAATAACCATTTTTCCTGACTCTGAAGATTATATTAATTTATCAAAAACGGTTTTTAACTTAACTGGTTATGATGGTAAAAGGACACCAGGATTACCAATAATTATAAATCTTTTTGAGACTAACTTAAGTTGGGTTGTAGGCTTCCAATTGCTTTTAGGTGTGGTCACAACATACTTTATTTATAGTATTAGTAGTATCCTTAGTAAGAATAAAGTAATTGGCTTTTGGATTGCCATTATATTTACATCTTTTGCTAATGTGGTACTATTTGATTTTGCTATACTAACGGAAACATTAACTACTTTTTTATTAAGCTTTAGTCTATGGACAATAGTCTATTGCAGGTTATTTGAGAGCAAAACTAAATGGCACTTTTACTTTTTATTGTCGCTAATTCTAACTTGGTTATACCTTACAAGACCATTTTTTATATATGTTCCTGTAGGTTTTGCTTTGTTTTTTATTGTAGCATCTTTTAAAACTAATTTAAAGTCGGTCCTTTTTAACAGTACATTAGTTTTATGCTTACCACTATTGACCTATTACATGTGGAACAACCATAATAAAAAAACCATTGGACACTTTACCAATACTGCATATTTTGGAATTAATTTAACACAAACAGCAACACCTTTTTTTGAACTAGTAAAAGACGAACATGCCCAAATTAGAGATATTATAGTTAGGCATAGAGACTCTATACTTATACACAATCCAAAAATTGAAGCTATGAGCGTTTGGGACGCACAGGTTGAGTTATTACAAGTCACAAATTTATCTCAACAAGACCTGTATTTTAAACTAGGAGACATCTCTAAACAGGTTATAAAAGACAATCCCTTACTTTATTTAAAACAAGCAGGTAAATCTTGGCTACTGTTTTGGGGTAATCAAAGTAGTTTTTATTGGAATATTGAAAAGGTAAACAATGTTTATTTCAAGCAAGGCACCTTACTTTTGTGGATTTACATACAACGCTATGCCTTGATAATTTTTAATATCTTATTTCTAATATTTTCTCTTAAAAAAATAATCCTTTTTTTTAAAAACAAAATGCGTACTTATGATCCTGATCTTTTTATAGTTTGTATAATCCTGTCAGGATCTGTAGCACAAGCCTTAGTTGCCTACGGAAACAATAGTCGATTTTGTTTTCCGTTTTTCCCATTAATTGTTTACTTTGTCCTTTATAATATTTGGTCTTACAAACACGTTATCACAGCAAAAAAATAAAACTATTTTATGTCAAACACTGTCTTAGAATTAAAAAACGCTTCGATTTTTCAAGGTGAAAGTTTAATACTTTCTGAAGTTAATTTAGAAGTTAAAAAAGGTGAATTTGTTTACCTTATTGGTAAAACAGGTTCTGGTAAAAGTAGTTTTATGAAAACATTATATGGTGATTTAAAACTATCACAAGGTGAAGGACATATTGTTGAGTTTGACTTACCTACTTTAAAAGAAAAAGACATTCCGTTTTTAAGACGAAAACTAGGTATTGTATTTCAGGATTTTAAACTATTAACTGACCGTACCATTAATGACAATTTATTATTTGTATTAAAAGCAACTGGTTGGAAGGACAAAACAAAAATGAATGAGCGTGTCGCTTCTGTTTTGGAAAAGGTTGACATGAAAACTAAAGGCTTTAAATTTCCGCATGAGTTGTCTGGTGGAGAGCAACAACGTATAGCAATTGCACGCGCATTATTAAATGACCCTGAATTAATTTTAGCAGATGAGCCAACTGGTAATCTTGACCCACAAACCAGTATTGAAGTTATGGAAGTATTACAAGACATTAATAAAAATGGTAATACTATTTTAATGGCAACTCATGATTATGCTTTACTATTAAAATACCCAAGCAAAACATTAAAATGTGACGATAACAGGATTTTTGAAGTAGTACAACGCAAGACTACTGTATAAATTGGTTTAATATTTTAGAACACTTATTGGCACCTTTAACGTTAAGGTGATTTGCATCAAAAAAATCAGAATCATCAAACCTCTTATCTTCAAATAAGTTAATATAGGTTGTATTATTATTGCCTAAAGCTAAGTCATTAGCTGTTTCATACATTTTAGTAAGCTTTTTTGTGTTTACTAAATTTACATATCTGTAATTAACGGGAAAACTAACCAAATACACATTTAGTTGTTTGGCTTGACATTGTGTTATAATGTCTTGGATTCTTTTAGTATTTAATTTAAAATCCATCAAACCATCTTCATGATTTACAGTAACACGTCTAGCAAAATCATCTAAATCTTTAACGCTATTCTCTTCTAAATTAGTGGTAATAAAACCACTTGGATAGCTAGTTACCAAAGTGCCATCTTTTATATAATCTCTAACGTATTTGAGTGTTGTTGACAGCTTATGTACCAATGCTAAACTGAACTGTTTTAAATCATACGTATTAATTAATGGTATATTTAATCCCATTTGATTTTTATAAAAATACTTTCGCCATTTTAAATCTAGCTTATCATCTACTTCGCTTAAAGTTGTGTAAGCTATTGTTATAATAACGTTTTTTAATTTAGGAAAGCTATCCACATGCTTTTCAAATAATAATTTGTCATAGTATATAGATTGACTAACATTAGACACATTAAATGTTGTTGTATCAAACATTTTTGGATTTAGACCATAAAAAGCATGCGAATCTCCAAAAACCAATGTTTCTGTAGTTTTATAGTGTTTTTTGATTTGCTCATTTTTGTAGGTGTAATTATTTGGAACATACCTATAAAAACTCTCAATAGCTATAAAAACCAAGATTAAGGGTATGATAAAAAGCAAACTGTTTTTGAAAAAAGAATTCATTAATTAATAAAAAATAACATTTGTAAATATATCACTTTGAAAATTATCAACTTGTCTATTTATAAATCTATATTAATGCTTAGATTTGAAAAAAAAGCTACAACATAATAAAACTGTAGTTTACTTTATTTTAACCCAACCACCAAAATTTAAAACTAACTATTAATGTCTTTTTTTTCTGTAATTATACCGCTTTATAACAAGGAAAAATATGTTTTAAACACGATTAAATCGGTTTTAAATCAGAGCTTTCAAGATTTTGAAATTATTATAGTCGACGATGGAAGCACAGACCAAAGCTTACAAGTAATTAATAGCGTAAACAACCCTAAAATAACAATAATCCAACAAAAAAACCAAGGAGCTTCCATAGCAAGAAACAATGCAATACAAGCCTCAAAAGGTAATTACATTGCAACATTAGATGCTGATGATCTCTGGGAAAACAATCATCTTTTAGAATTAAAAAAATGCATTAATGCTTGTCCTGAAGCTGTTTTATATTGTACTAATTACAATATTAAACGACACGATGGATTTATTACTAAGTCAAAATTTAATTTTAATTACGAGGACACCTGTTTAATTGTAAAAGATTTTTTTAAAGCTAATATTATTAATTTTATTCCTACTTCGTCTTCAGTTGCATTTAAAAAAGAAGATTTTTTAAAAATTAATGGTTATAATACTAGGCTAAGAACAGGACAAGATATTGACTTATGGATTAAATTTGGTCTTATAGGTCAAATAGCCTTTAACCCTAAGGTCACTATGTTATACAACTATTTTGATCAGTCCAGTTTATCCAACAAAAATTATAATGAAGACAGACTTTTATTAATTAATAATTATAAATCTGAAGAAAAAAACAATGCCTCTTTAAAACTATATCTAGATATTAATAGATATGCTTTAGTTATACGCCATAAATTATTAAAACAAATTACAGAAGCTAAAACGGTTAAGAAAGATATTAATTTAAATAATTTAAATTTCAAACAAAGAGTACTTGTACACCTACCTGCTTCAATGTTAATTAGTCTAAAAAAGCTTCATGGGTTTTTAATTAAAAACAATATTTATTTATCAGCTTTTAAGTAACTGGAATTCATTATAA
This sequence comes from Olleya marilimosa CAM030, assembly GCF_000518485.1. Taxonomy (GTDB): domain Bacteria; phylum Bacteroidota; class Bacteroidia; order Flavobacteriales; family Flavobacteriaceae; genus Olleya; species Olleya marilimosa. The sequence goes on from NZ_JADR01000009.1 coordinate 49,959, forward strand.
TTCCTGACATAATCCTCTTCATCATAAACGTCTGAGGCTAGCACTAAGCATACTGCACCTGAAGAAAAATTTTCTAGTTCTCTCCAAATCCCAGGAACAATCAACAAGCCTTTATTGGGCTTATTTAAGCTTACTTTTCTAGTGTTGTTACCATCTTTTAAAATGACATCAAAACTTCCGCTTAAAGGTATTAAAAATTGAAACAAAGCCTTATGTGCATGACCACCTCTATAAGCATCACTTGGAACATCATATAAATAATACACACGTTTTATATCAAACGGAACACAATCTTTTTCTATAACAGATAAATTACCACGTCCTTCTTCATCAGTGATTTTGGGTATTTCTATAATAGATACTGCGTTAACAGTCGTTGATTTTAATTTCATTTTAAGCCTTTTCAATTCCTAATTTAACTAGATTTTTATAAGTATCAATCCCTTTTAAACCTACTTTAAATTTTTTAATAATTTGATTTGTTTTTATTGCTCCTTGTTTATGCACAATATATAAATATTTGCATAATTTCAAATATCCTAATACACCAGAATACTTGTAATATAAAGCACTTCTAGCATACACTAATTTGTCATTTCCAGAATCTTTACCTGAACTAAAAAATGGATGCGACAGTATTACTTTAGGCTCAAATATAGTTTGCATTTTTAATTTTAAAGCCTCTCTCATAAAAATATATTCGTCTGCGGTTTCAAAAGTTGACCCTAATCCAAAATTGACATTAAAAAGCAGTCTGTTTTGCTTTATTAATTTTGTATTAAACGTAATCACAACTGAGTTAACCTCTTTAATAGACTCTAGATTATGAAACTTAACTAGAGGATAATTTTTAAATAAATTACCATCAAAATCTTCCATTTTAAAAGTTATAATAGCTGCATTAGGATTTTTATTATATGCTTCTAAAATAATTTTATCAAAATCAGGTTTAAATTTAACATCATCATCCACGATTAAACATAACTGACCAATCGTGTTGTTTATTGCCATGTTTCGGCTTTTAGCCAAACCTTTTTCAAAACTATTTATCACTCTAATATTATCAACAGTTGACTTCAATAAATGAGATTGATCTGTTTGATTAATTATCAGGATATTATAATTTTGAGAAGAACTATTTGGAAACATATTTGATAGAAAATCCAAAGATGTCTGAAACATTGTTGATATTAACAACTCTAATTTTACATCTTTCTTTTTGGCATTGCCCATTAACTTCTATCTTTGAAAACAAATGTATAAAATATAAATGAAGATATTATTAATTGGCGAATATAGCAGACTACATAATTCTTTAAAAGAAGGTTTAATTGCTTTAGGACATCAGGTGACTTTAGTGAGTTCTGGTGATGGCTTAAAACAATTTGAATCTGATTATCTGTTGACTTCAAAAGTTAAAAATAATAGCTTATTAAGACTCTTAAATTTTGGATTAATTAGACTTTTTGGTGTTAATTTAATTCAAAATGAATACTACCATCAGTTTAAAAAATTATTACCACGATTTAAAAATTTTGATGTTGTACAATTAATTAATGAGGATGCTCTTGGTGTCACACCTAAACAGTCTATAAAGTTATATACACAGCTTTTTAAACAAAATAAAACTATTTACTTATTGGCTTGTGGAGAAGATTGTGTTACCATAAACTATTTTTTAAATCCGGCTAATGGCTACTCCGTTTTGACACCCTATTTAAAAAATAAAGCTTTAAAAAATACATTTAATTATTCATTAAAATATACAACAAAAGCCTATAAAAACTTACATAGTTTTTTAAACAAAAACATTAAAGGTGTAATCTGCTCTGACATGGATTATCACAGAGCGTATAAAAATCATTCTAAATATTTAGGCCTAATTCCTAATCCAGTTAACACAGATGTATTAGAATTTAAATCCTTAAAGACTGATGACAAAATTAATATATTCCATGGTATAAACTCGACATCAAGTTTAAAGAAAGGTGCAAATTATTTTTCTGAAGCTTTAGAATTTATTGCTAATAAATACCCTGAAAAAGTTAGCATTTCTAGCACTACTGACTTACCTTATAATAAATACATACAAAGTTATGATCAAGCACATATCATTTTAGATCAAGTATACTCCTATGACCAAGGTTATAATGCTTTAGAGGCCATGTATAAAGGCAAGGTTGTTTTTACAGGAGCAGAAAAAGAATGGTTAGAATATTACAACTTAAAAGAAAACAGTGTTGCTATTAACGCCTTACCATCTGTTGACTATATAGTTGAAAAGCTTGAATGGTTAATTAATAATCCTAATCAATTAAAACTAATTGGACGTCAGGCTAGCACTTTTGTAAAGCAGCATCATGATTATATTACAATAGCACAACGTTATTTAGATACTTGGAATAAAGCCTAATTACTCCTCTTCTAATTTATCCGGAATTACACCAAATAATGACGAATAAAATATTAGTAAGATAATAGCGTAATACATTACATAAGTTGCAAAATGTGCCATATTAGCTCCAACTAAACCAAACTCGTCTATAAAATACTTACTAGTAAAATATAATGTTGTAACAGAAAAAGCTTCGGTTATTATATAATGCCAAAACATACGTTTTGCCAAAAACTGATAAGCTATAACAATTGAAAGTACTTTGATAAAATCGCCTAATAATTGCCATAAAAACAAATCCTCTACTGGTCTAAATTCTTCAGTAAAAACTAAACTAACAATAAAACCTCTTAAAAAATAGACTACGATTAAACCTAACGCAAATATTGGAATTATTGTTTTATAAAAACTAAATACCTCTTTTCTAAAATCTTTGATATTGTCTATTTCAGAGAATCTAGGTAAAATATACATGGTTAATAATGTACTTACAAATAGTAAGTAGTATTTAGAAATCCGATTCATTGCTTCCCAAAAACCAGCTTGTTCTAAACCTATATTATCAATAATATAACTTCTAATTAATATGGCAACTAAGGGTAAAATAATAGCAGAAAACAATGCCATTCCTGAGTATGAGCCAAGTTTTTTAGCAAAGTTTAAACTAAAATTACTTGCTTTAATTAATGGTATAAAGTTTTTTCGGTTTGCAATACCAACAAGCGTTATTAAAAAAATAATGGACTCTGCAATGACTACTGCTATTAATGCTCCATCAATTTTTTCTTGCCAAATCAATAAAATGGTAATAACTGCACCTAAAATTTGACCAAAAATATTAAATACAATCAAGTATTTATATTTTGCAAAGCCATTCATTATGGAAAAAGCAAACATATTTAACGCGTAAAACGGAAGTGCCATAGAAAATATCCTAATAACGTACGCGTAATTGTTGTAGTCTTTAAAAATTAAATCATTAATGTATTCTGCTTTAAAATAAACTAGAATGGACATTAATAGTGTTGAACAAAATCCCATGTAAAAAACAGTAGAGATTGTTTTACTTAATTGAAAAGCATCATCTTTAAACTGAGCGATGTACTTTACAACACCCTTATAAAGTCCTAAAATAGATAAAGATTGCACTGAACCTACAAAATTACGTAGGTTACCAACTAATGCCATACCTTCTGAGCCTACAAATAATGCTATAAATTTGGATGTTAAAAATCCTGCTATAATTTTTACAATTACAGATACAGAATTAAGGGAAGCAACCTTAACTAAGACATTATTATTTATGTAGTCTAGAACTTTTTTCAATTAGTAATTATTCAATTTTTCAATCACTGTATCTACCTCTAAACTAGTCATTATTGGACTAATAGGTAAGCTTACACAAGTTTCGTGAATTTTTTCTGTTATTGGAAATTTTAAATGGTTAAATCGTTGAAGCGCAACTTGTTTATGCGGTGGAATAGGATAATGTACTGCTGCTTCAATATTATTTACTTTTAAATACTCTAAAAAATGTTGTCTATTGTTAACCAAAACCACAAATAAATGAAATACATGGTTTTTAGAACCATCATAAAATGGTAGTTTTATTTTATTATTGTTGATTTTGGATATATATTGTTTAGCTATTGATTGTCTATGGCTATTATCGTTTTCTAAAGCGCTAAGCTTAATGTTTAGAAACAACGCTTGTATTTCGTCCATCCTGTTATTAACACCTAAGACTTCATTTTCATATTTAGTGCTAGTACCATAATTTCTTAATTTAAAAATTACGTCCGCTAAGTTGCTATTATTTGTGGTAATTGCACCAGCATCTCCTAAAGCGCCTAAATTTTTACTTGGATAAAAACTAAATGCTGCAGCATCGCCTAAATTTCCTGCTTTTGAATTTAAACTTTTATTTAAAGCTCCATGCGCTTGAGCTGCATCCTCAATAACTAATAATTGTTTTTGCTTTGCTAAATCATTTATGGCTTCCATATTACAAAGTTGACCATATAAATGAACGACCAAAATTGCTTTTGTTTTATTAGTCAGCTGTTTTTTTATATCCGAAGCTTCAATATTAAAAGTACTAGGATTAGGATCTACCATGACTGGTTCTAACCCAACTTCTAACAAAGCTAATATAGAAGCTATAAATGTATTAGCAGGCACAATGACTTGGTCTCCCTTACTTAAAATACCAAGTTCCATATAGCCTTTAAAAATTAATACTAAGGCGTCAAAACCGTTGCTAACACCAATACAATGTTTAGTGCCACAAAAGGCTGCAAAGTTAGCTTCAAAGGTATTAACACCATCTCCTAATATGTATTGTCCTGTATTTAAAAACGAATCAAATTGGTTTTTAAATTGGGTATCAAACCTTGCGTTTATTTTTGGTAGGTCTAAAAACTTAATCATATAAACACTGAATTTAATAATTCGTGATTTTTTGTACTAACGCTATAAAAGTCTTGCACAATCATTCTAGCTCCAAAACTTTCTTTCCAATACAATAGTCCTTTATTAATATTTAAACCATTATTTACATTTGATGTACCAAAATCAAAATAACGTTTGTTTATAAAAACAGTATGTATTAAATGGTTAAACAACACATCTAAACTCCCTAATTCTTGTTTATCACTATTTGCTGAAATATACTGTGCATGTGCTACATTCTTAGTTTCAAAAACCGTCGCTCCTGCTACAATAGTATTGCCTTTATATACATTAAACTGTCGTATATTATCAGGAAAATGGGATTGCAGCAATGTTATCTCTTCTAACGTATGCACAGGCTTGACATTATGTTGTGCCTTTAGGTTAGGTATTAAAATATCATTCCAAAAAGTATCTAAACTACGCTCCTCCTTTACTACTAAATTATGGGTTTGTCCTTTTTTTAACCCTCTTTTTCTATTGCTAGAAATTGATATTGGCATAAAATTATAATCAATTACTGATAACGCATCACGTCTAACAACATTAGCTTTTAACAAAAACATTAAATACGCTAACTGACTGTTTGGTCCTGAGGCATAAATTGAAGGAAGACTCTTAATATTTAAATACAATATATCTTGATCTTCCAAAAACCGCAAAAGCAATTTAAAGACCTCTAAGACGTCATTAAATTTTAAAGTCTTATGCGTTACTAATCCACCATAGGTTAATCCTTGATGAGAGTGTAGTGTATCACCAACCTTATTTGCTGGTAAAACCGCAATTAGCTTTTCACCTTTAAAAATAAGTAATGAATAATCATCAAATCGTTTTTTATGGTATTCCATAAAATTTCGATTTAACAAAAATGTTGCATTATTGGAGGCAGTAATAAAACTGTTCCAAAGTTCTTTGTGTTTAGCGGAATATTTGATTAAAGAAAAAATAGCGCATTTTTATTTAAGCAATGAAAGTACTAATTTTTATTGAAGAATTTAATATAAAAATAAGTTATAGCTTGTTACTGAATATATTTAAGTGTCAACGCAATATAATTGTCCGTTAACACAAACTTAAATATGAAGCAAATTGCCATGATTAGCTAATTTTAATTCCATTTATAAATTATAAATTGGTTTGGTAATACACAAAAAAAAGAGGTTTCTAAATTAGAAACCTCTTTTAACAACATATTATATACTGTAGACAGTTGTTTTAACAACTCATCTAATATTAAGCAATCTTATTTCTCTTACGATCGTTTTCTGTTAACCAGATTTTACGTAAACGAATATGGTTTGGTGTAACCTCTACATACTCGTCTTTTTGGATATATTCTAAAGCTTCTTCTAAACTAAATTTAATAGCTGGTACAATTTTAGCTTTATCATCTGCTCCAGAACTACGTACATTACTTTGCTTTTTAGCTTTAGTAATGTTTACAGACATATCATCTTGACGCGAGTTTTCTCCAATAACTTGACCTTCATAAATATCTTCACCTGGCTCAACAAAAAACTTACCTCTATCTTGTAATTTATCGATAGAATAAGGAATTGCTTTACCATTTTCCATAGAGATTAAAGATCCTGAAATACGTCCAGGAATAGCACCTCTTAATGGTTGATATTCTTTAAAACGGTGTGCCATAATAGCCTCACCAGCAGTTGCTGTTAATAATTGGTTACGTAAACCAATGATACCACGAGAAGGAATTAAGAATTCGCAAATCATACGATCTCCTTTTGTTTCCATACTTAACAGTTCACCTTTACGTAAAGTAACAAACTCTACCGCTTTACCTGATACACTTTCAGGAAGATCAATTGTTAATTCTTCAACTGGTTCACATTTAACACCATCAATTTCTCTAATGATAACTTGTGGTTGTCCAATTTGTAATTCATAACCTTCACGACGCATAGTTTCAATTAAAACTGATAAGTGTAATACACCACGTCCAAAAACCATAAATTTATCTGCACTACCAGTTTCACCTAATCTTAGTGCTAAGTTTTTTTCTAATTCTTTTTCTAAACGATCTTTAATGTGTCTAGAAGTTACGTATTTACCGTCTTTACCAAAAAATGGCGAATCGTTAATAGTAAATAACATACTCATTGTAGGCTCATCAATTGCAATTGATTTTAAACCTTCTGGATTTTCAATATCTGCAATAGTATCTCCAATTTCAAATCCTTCAATACCAACAACAGCACAAATATCTCCTACTTGTACGCTATCAACACGTTTACGACCTAAACCTTCAAAAACAAAAAGTTCTTTTATTCTACTTTTAGTTATAGAACCGTCTCTTTTTACTAAAGAGATTTGTTGACCTTCAACTAAGCTACCTCTTTGTAATCTACCAATCGCAATACGACCTGTAAATGAAGAAAAATCTAAAGATGTAATTAATAACTGAGTTGTTCCTTCGTCAAACTTAGGTGTAGGCACATGCTCAACAACCATGTCTAATAAAGGCTCAACGTTAGTTGTTTCTTTTCTCCAATCATCACTCATCCAGTTATTTTTAGCCGAACCGTAAACCGTTGGAAAATCCAATTGCCACTCTTCTGCTCCTAACTCGAACATTAAGTCAAAAACTTTTTCGTGTACTTCATCAGGAGTACAGTTTTCTTTATCAACTTTGTTTACAACCACACAAGGCTTTAACCCTAAGTCAATTGCTTTTTGTAATACAAAACGCGTTTGAGGCATTGGTCCTTCAAAAGCATCAACTAATAACACAACACCATCTGCCATGTTTAATACACGCTCTACTTCTCCTCCAAAATCGGCGTGACCTGGTGTATCAATGATGTTAATTTTAGTATCCTTATAAATAACAGATACGTTTTTAGATGTAATCGTAATTCCACGTTCACGTTCTAAATCGTTATTATCTAAAATTAAGTCTCCTGTATTTTCGTTTTCACGAAACAGTTGACAATGGTACATGATTTTATCAACCAACGTCGTTTTTCCGTGGTCAACGTGTGCAATAATTGCAATGTTTTTAATATTAGCCATAATTGTGCCTTATTTTAAGCGTGCAAAGGTACTCATTTTTTATATAAAAAAACGTTTTAATTTATATTTGACAAATTCATTAATAAAATTTGTAACATTTTTAGCTTAACAGACACAGATAGTTAGGATTATATTAAAAAACAATTGCATTTAAAAGCTTTATATTTATTGCAAAATAATATATTCTTAGTTTTGTAATCATATCAATTAACCACATATAAAATCACTAATACCAAACCATGAAACATCTTGCACCTTTATTAATTATCGTTTTATTATTTGCTAGTTGCAGTAAAAAAATTGAAGAATCATACTTTGTACCAAAAGACGCTATTGGTATAATGTATGTTAATTTAAAATCCCTTTCAGAAAAAAGTAAAGATTTAGATTTTAATCAATTAAGTATAAATTCGCTTATCGAGGACAAAGCACCTAAAGAGGTTAAACGTTTTGTGCAAGAGTTACTATCTAAAGATAATTTAGATAAGACGTTTAGAAAAGAATATCTTCTAGGCTTTGGTACGTTTAAAAGATTATCTGGTGTTGGTGGATTAATAATTCCTATTAAAGACGCAACATCGTTTGAAGCCTTTATAAAACCAATGATTGATGAAATACCTAATCTAGAAAAAGAAACTAATGTTGGTAAAGATCAAGGATTTACTATTTACGCAAACAAAGAAATTGCAATTGGATGGAATGGTAAAACTGCATTAATTATAGGAGCAAATAATTATGCTGCTGCAGAATTAAAAGACCTTACTACATTAAATAGGGAAGATTGTATTTTAGCAACCAACTATTTTGATGCCTTTTTTGACACTAAACAAGACATGGGTTTACACATAACCTCTACTCCATTAGGAGATGCATTTGATGGATTACTAAATACTTTTGCAGGTTTGGATGTTAATCTAGAAAACAACAACTTATCTTATTATGGTAGCTTTGAGCAAGACCATATATACACTAAAACCAATTTAAAACTAAATGATGATTTTAAATCTATAATTGGTTACAAAAAGTGGATGTCTACCTCATATTCAAAATCTATGCTAAAAGCATTACCTGACAATCCTTTATTGTTTGCAAAACTATCTATTGACACGGAAGACTTTTACGACCATATTTTAAGTTTACAAGACAACAAAACATTACCATTACAGGTTAGAGAAGAGTTGAGAAAAAACATAAAAAAATCAAATCAAGAAACTGAAAAAGAACTTGGTATGGATGCTAAATCATTTTCTAAAATATTTGATGGATCATTAATGTTTGCCATGACAGAAGGTAAAACAGTAAAAGACACTATTTATGATTATAATTATTTTACTGACGAAGAAACCTATGAAGTAGTAGATAAAAAAACACCTAACATGTATAGTACAGTAGCCCTAAAAGATAAAAATAAATTTGACCAATTTTTTAATATTGTAAAAAAGAAAGGTGCACAAATAGAAACCTTAAACTCCAATTATTTTAAAATAGACGGTAGTACTTTTATGGTTATTACAGAGGATTACATCTTTTTTACAAACGACCAAAGTAAAGCTGATGAAATAAGTAGTAACGGAAAACTTGCCAACAATTTAAGCGACTTTAAACATAAAGATAAATTATCGCACAGCGTTTACCTTTACACAAAAGGAAATATTGCCGAGCTAGGAAATGACTTTACACAATCTATAAACAACATCTATAATCCTTATAGTAGTTACAATAGATATGGCAACAATAAATCCATGGATGTCATTACCAAAAAGAGCAGCGAGCTTTACAACAAATATTATGGCGAAAATCATTATTTTATAGATACAGATGGAGGCGAATCTTTTACTTACACTAAAGGAAACAAAAACTCATTAATACAATCCATATTATATGGTGACGAAGTTGCAAAAATGATGAGCACTTTAGAAGATGATGATTATGATGAAGAAGATGAAATAGAAGAAACTGTAATAGAATCTACAGAAATAAACTAGATTAAGTGCAAGTTACTATACAATCCATAATACCAGACTATTTTACTCCAGCTTCGTCAGAAGTCTGGAGTAAAAATTTTGAATTTCAACCTAATTCTAAATACTTGGTTAAAGCTGTATCAGGAAGCGGAAAAAGCTCGTTATTTAATTTTATTTATGGTTTAAACAATAGGTTTTCAGGCTCAATTTTATTTAACGACACCTCTATTACTTCGTTTTCTGAATCTGAATGGACAACCATTAGGACACAAAAAATCGCAATCGTTTTTCAGGGTTTAAAACTGTTTCCAGAATTGACAGCTTTGGAAAATATTCAGTTAAAAAACATACTTACAAATCATAAAACGGAAGCCGAAATTTTAGACATGATGTCACAATTAGACGTGAATCAATTAGCTAATAAAAAGGCAGAAACCTTATCTTACGGACAACAACAACGTATTGCTATAATAAGAGCATTATGCCAACCTTTTAAATTGTTGTTACTTGACGAACCCTTTAGCCATATTGATGAAGCTCAAATTACTAACGCTATAGCACTTATTAATAAAGAAGTTACCACAAACCAAGCAACCTTAATAATTGCTAGTTTAGGAGATACTTATAATATTGACTACACAAAAACAATATTATTATGATAGGTCAACTTTTAAAAAAACAGGTCCACAAATCACAACTATTATTTTTTACATTAAGCTCTAGTTTAGGCCTAGGTATTTTACTAATTGTGGTGCAATTATTTATTGATACGCAATCCTTATTTAATTCTAAAAACGATTTATTAGGCAATCAAAATTTAATAATATATAAGGACTTAGGACGTGATAATGCTTTTACATCTGATGAAATTACAGCGTTAAACGCTCAACCTTTTATTAATAAAACAGGTGGTTTTACTCACGGAACCTATCGTGTTTTAGCAAGTGTAACGTTTCCTAATCACGCAGGAATATCCACCGAAATGTTTCTAGAAGCTGTGTCTGATGAGTTTATAGACATTACCAATAAAGATTGGAAATGGCAACCAGGAGATAAAGAGGTACCAATTATTATTCCTAAAAACTATATTAATTTATATAATTTTGGATATGCAACTAGCTCTGGATTACCACAAGTTAATGAGAATATAATTAGACAAGTACCAATAGATTTAACCTTGTCTGGAACACATAAAACTGAAAATTATCGTGCTTATATTTTAGATGCTTCAGAAAAAATAAACTCTATTTTAGTTCCAGAATCCTTTTTAAATTATACCAACAAAAAATTAAGTCCTTTAAAGGATAATAAAGTTTCACGCATTATACTTGATGTTATTAATCCATCTGATCCTAAATTATTAGAATTTTTAGCTTCAAAAAAATACAATTACCTATCCAACGATGTTCAAAATTCAAAACTTAGCTATGTCTTAAAATTAATATTAAGCATTGTTTTAGGTATTGGCTTATTAATTACCATCCTGTCTATATATCTTGTTATTACCAACATTAATTTACTTATTTTAAAAAATAAGCAAACCATAACACAACTTCATTTTTTAGGATATTCTAAAGGACAAATAGCAAAAGTATATCATGCTATTGCCTTTAAGGTTTTAGCAGTTTCTATTATCGTAGCTCTAAGCCTTAATATTATTTGTAAATTTATTTTTATGCCATATTTAAGCGTTTTACAAATAGAATCTAACCTAACGTCTATAATTTATACGGTTATTTTAAGTGTATTGATTTTTATTAGCTTAGCCATGTATTACCGCAATCATACAAATAGTAAAATCAAACAAATGTTAAGACCTAATACAAGTCTATTATCTTCTGAAAATTAACTTATCTTTGCAGGATAAATTATTACAATTATGACACTTCAAGATATCCCTAAAATTAAACATACAGCTAGCAATAACTTTTTTTTACTTTGTGGTCCTTGTGCTATTGAAGGCGAAGAAATGGCTTACAGAATAGCCGAAAAAGTTGTTACCATTACTAACAAACTTGAAATACCTTACGTTTTTAAAGGTAGTTTTAAAAAAGCTAATAGAAGTAGGATTGACAGTTTTACAGGTATTGGAGATGAAAAAGCATTAGAAATTTTAGCTAAGGTCTCTGAAAAATTTGATGTACCAACCGTTACAGATATTCATGAGGTTAGCGATGCTGCAAAAGCTGCACAATATGTAGATGTTTTACAAATTCCTGCATTTTTGGTACGTCAAACAGATCTTGTTGTTGCTGCTGCAAAAACAGGTAAGGTTGTCAACCTTAAAAAAGGACAATTTATGAGTCCTGAAGCAATGAAGCATGCTGTACAAAAAGTAAAAGATGCTGGAAGCGACAAAGCTTGGATTACAGATCGTGGAACTATGTTTGGTTACCAAGATATGATTGTAGATTTTAGAGGTATACCAACAATGCGCCAATATGCGCCAACTGTTTTAGATGTAACACACTCTTTACAACAACCAAATCAAAGTGCTGGTGTAACAGGTGGAAGACCTGATATGATTGAAACTATTGCACGTGCTGGAATTGTAAATAATGTAGATGGTTTATTTATTGAAACTCATTTTGATCCTGCAAATGCTAAAAGTGATGGTGCTAACATGCTTCACTTAGATAATCTAGAAGCTTTATTAACTAACTTAACTGCTATTAGAAAAACTATAAATAGCTTATAATATCCCTTAAACATAATTACAAATGAAACAAATATTACTAAGGTCAATAGCCTTAGCAAGTCTTACCCTATTGTCAACACTGACATTTGCTCAGGATAATACTGACTTACAAAAATACACTGCCAACAATAAAGGAAAATTTTATATTAGTTGGGGTGGAAACCGAGAAACGTTTTCTGAATCTGACATCAGGTTTCAAGGTAATGGTTATGACTTTACTATTGAAAATGCTACTGCTGAAGACAAACCTAAAGGATGGCATATAGATTATATTAATCCAACCAGGATGACTATACCACAAACCAATTTTAAAGCTGGTTATTTTATTTCTGACAAATATAATATATCACTTGGTGTAGATCATATGAAGTATGTAATGAACAGAAACCGAAGCCAAAATGTAACCGGTTATGTTAACCTTCCTGTAGATGAAGAAGGTAGCATATTTAACCAAGAATTTGATGGAAGTGAGTATGTGGTATCAGAAGATTTTCTAAAATTTGAGCACACCAATGGATTAAACTATGTGTATTTAGAAGTCAATAGATTTGATGACATCTCTTCTATCTTTAAAATAAATAATACAGATAAATTTCAATTAAATATTACAGAAGGTCTAGGAGCAGGTGTATTATATCCAAAAACCAATACGACACTTTTAGGTAAAGATACTTATGATGAGTTTCATTTATCTGGTTACGGAGTTTCTGCTAGTGTAGGGTTAAACTTTACCTTTTTTAAATACTTTTTTATTCAAACCGATTTAAGAGGTGGTTATATAAACATGCCAGACATTAGAACAACAAGTAATGCTAATGAGAGTGCGTCACAACATTTTTGGTTCTTACAACGTGTATTTTCTATTGGTGGACGCTTTAGACTTTAGTCTATTGCAACGATAAAGCTTCTTGCAATACAGCTTTAATTACGGTATCATCTATAGTATCCAAGGACTTGTATCTTAATGAAATCATTTTTTTCCTGTTTTCATTAACATGATGTTCCTTAAAAACAGTTAATTGATTGCCTTTAACAAAAACCAAATCAACAAATTGTTTTTTATGACTTGCGTTTAAATAACAAAAAGGCATTCCGTTTACATAATAAAACGGAATGCTCCATTTATATTTTAATTCAAAGTTAGTTATTGAATGTTCAATAATAACCTGTAAATGCAACAACATGGAACGGTAAGGCTCTGGTTGTTTTATAATATAATCTTCTGCTGGATGCAATTTGCTACAATATATGTAATAAGCTAAGTACTCCAATAGCTAATAATGCCACACCTATAATTGCTTTAAAAGGCATTAACTTATCTGATATTTTTCTTAAGGTCTCCTCTAAAGCAGGTACTTTACCAAATACATGAGTTAGCAATAACAAGCCTCCAATAATACTTACAATACTAAAAATACCAAACCCTCCTCCAAGTATAATTAAAATTGGTAATACAACTAGTGCTCCACCAATTACAGTTTGAAAAGGCGCCAAAACACCTGCTATTTTATTAAAAAAATTAGCTTCGCCATCCCATTTGTCTAAGGTTGCTAATCCTAATAATAAGCCTCCTGAAATGTTTGCAATGTCTAATAGTAATCCTGTTAATGCCATGATTTATTTTGTTTAAATTGGTTAGATTATAAATTTATGAAAAATAAATGATGCACGCGTTAAATGTTAAATTGAAAATTAAGAAACCTTTAACTTTATATTCTAATTAATTGCACTTACTTTGTAATTCAAAGTACTTTAATTATGAGCAACGAAGATTATTTAAAAGATATCAGCGAGATTAAAAACTTAATGAATAAGTCTTCAAGATTTATTTCACTTAGTGGTTTAACAGGCATTTTAGCTGGTATATATGCACTTATAGGTGCAGCAGTCACTTATTATTTTGTCACCACTTATAGTTACGGAACTTTGCTTTTGGATGGATGGGTTTTTAAAACTATTGTATTTATACTATTTATGGTTGCTTTTTTAAGTATCGTTACTGGTATATATCTTACGACCAAAAAAGCAAAAAAAAATGGCGAAAAAATTTGGGATACCTCATCAAGACGATTAATATTTAATTTTCTAATTCCGTTAGTCGTTGGTGGATTATATATATTAATTATACTTAGTCAAGGTCGTTATGGACAAACAGGTGGATTGATGCTAATATTTTACGGTTTAGCATTAATTAACGCCTCTAAATATAGTATTGGTAACATTAAATATTTAGGATATTGCGAAGTGATTTTAGGTCTATTAGCTACATTATATCCAGGATATGGTTTCTGGATTTGGGTTGTAGGTTTTGGCTTTATGCATATTATTTATGGTACATATATGCATTTTAAATACGATGTTAAATGAGTATTGAAGTTCCGGTTATATTAATAGTCATAGCAATAATAATTTTTTTCTCGACTACATGGGTTTTAAAAAAATATAGTCAAAACATAAAAAAGAATAAAATAACAGCTTTAATACTAAGTATAATTATTACGCCTTTAGCCTATTATGGATTAATATTATTATTGATAAGTTATATAGAGTACATACCTGAAACTACTTTTAATAAAGAAAAATGGCGTACTGAAACAGCTTCAAGATATAAAATGAGGAATGACATAATTGATAATCAAATTTTAAAACTAAAAAACAAGTCTGAAGTTGTTACGCTTCTTGGTAATCCTTCTAATAGCATTAATGATAATCAATGGATTTATGATTTAGGAATATCTAGTGCAGGCTTTGGCGTTCAATTTCATAGTTTACAAATCACTTTTAAAAACAATGTTGTAGCAAAAGTTAAAAAGTTTGTAATAACAGATTAATTAGCAAAGATTCCTATTTTCGCATAATATAAAATGAGTATAATAACCAACATTAATAAAGTATTTGACCATAGGATTAGACTAGGTATCATGTCTGTTTTAATGGTTAACGAATATGCTGATTTTAAAACCCTAAAAGCGTTATTAGATGCGACAGATGGTAATTTAGCAAGCCACACTAAAGCATTAGAAAAAGCAGAGTATATCACTGTAGAAAAACAATTTATAGATCGAAAACCTAACACACGTTATAGTGTTACTAAGTTAGGTCAAGCCGAATTTAAAAAACACATTAATGCACTTGAAAAATTAATCAAAAAACAGTAATCCATTTTTTTAACTATTCACTTTGAAAAACAAAGTACTTTTAAATATGAAAACACAACGCAAACAACTCATCGCTTGGTTATTTAAAATCACACAGCATTTTTACACCAAATACTTCAAAAAAAATGAACCTTGGTATATAAAAAAGAAACATCTTTTACAGTTTCCCAAAGAGACCTTTGGTTACCACCTTGGCACGTTTTTAGAAAAAAATGGATTTGAATTAATACCAAAAGCAGAACGTCATGACGCCTACCATGTTATGACTGGTTACAACACCAATGAAGAAGATGAAATTGCCTTACAATTCCTTTGTTTTGGTAATGGTAAACGCAGCATATACTTATTTAGTGTCATTACCATAGGCTCCATAATATTACCAGAATACTGGAAGTATTATATTAAATCCTATCGTATAGGTAAAAACGCCAACGCCTTTTATAATCTTGATTATAAAAGATTACTCGACACATCCATTAGTAAATTAAGAAGCTCAATATTTATTAATCTAAATTATTAACATGAAAACCAACATCAAGCATATTATTACAGCTATAACCTTAGCAATATTAGCTATTATATTATCTAACGTTCATATTAATTACAAAGCTAAAGACAAGCTTTATGATAAGCTTACTGAAATACCTAAAAACCGCGTTGGATTAGTCCTTGGCACTAGTAAATTTGTTGACAATAATACTATAAACCTATATTACAAATACCGTTTAGAAGCTGCTTTTTCACTTTATAAAAATAAAAAAATAGAAATAATTTTAATTAGTGGAGACAATAGCACAGTTAATTACAACGAGCCATCAGCTTTTAAACAAGACCTTATCAATCTTGGTGTGCCAGAGGAAAAAATAATTTTAGATTATGCAGGTTTTAGAACATTAGATTCTATTATACGTGCTAAAAAAATTTTTGGGTTGGATCAATTTACAATAATCTCGCAACAATTTCATAACCAAAGGGCTATTTACTTAGCCCAATGCCACGATTTAAATGTTATTGCATTTAATGCTAAAGATGTCACTAGTCGTTACGGTTTACGCACCCAAATAAGAGAATATTTAGCACGCACAAAAGCAATTTTAGACATTATAATTAACACACAACCAAAATTTTTAGGTCCAAAAATAAACTTACAATGACAGTAAAACTTAATCTAAAATTTTTAGCACTAACACTAGTCATACTAATTACCGAAATTGCAATTGCATACTATTTAAAAAGCGGTTTTGTTAGATATACTGTAGGTGATTTTTTAGCATCTATATTAGTCTATTGTGCATTGCTAAGTGTTTTGAATATTAAATCCATTACTGCTGCTATATGGGCTTTAAGCCTCTCATTTAGTATTGAGTTTGCACAACTTATTGGCTTACTAGATATTTTAAATATCAGACACATTAAAATCGCTTCTATCCTACTTGGAAGCTATTTTAGTATTGCAGATTTATTAGCATATACATTAGGCATAATAACCATCTATTTTATAGATATAACTTATATTAAAAATGAAAATAATTAGTCATTTTATCAAAAAAGAAAATCAAACAATTCTATCTGTTTTTATGCTTACAAGCTTGAGTGTATTGTTATTAGTTTTACGCATAAAATTAACAGACAGCAACTACTACTTATTTTTAATCTGGAATTTATTCCTGGCTGGAATCCCTTATATAATTAGTAGTTACCTTACAATAAATAATAAATTAAGTCCCACTACAATAGTCCTTTTTAGTTGTATTTGGTTGCTTTTTTTACCTAACGCACCTTATATTATTACGGATTTATTTCATCTAAAATATACAAGTCAACATTTACTTTGGCTAGACACTTTAATTATACTCTTGTTTGCTATAACAGGTTTAATTCTGTTTTTTAAATCTGTTTGGACCATGGAAATAATTTTTAAGACTTACATCCAAAAACGTATGGTTACTTTTAGTCTTCCGTTTTTATTTTTATTAGTTGGATTTGGCGTTTACTTAGGTCGCTTTTTAAGATTTAATTCATGGGAAATAATAAACAAACCATGGACTATAATAGAAACAATTGTCTTTATAATACTAAGTCCTAGCATAAATAAAAATGCATGGTTATTTACAATTGTCTTTGGGTTGTTTTTATATGTCTGTTATTACGCCATAAAAACAAATAGCCTTACAAACAAAAAAGCTTCCTAATGGGAAGCTTTTTTGTTTGTATTATTTAAATATGCTTTTAATATTAATCATTATCTATAATTGAAATCGTCGCTTCTCCTATCGCACTTGCAGATCCACTTATTAATGTTCCTACAACAGTAAAATTTTCAGACCCTTCAACTTCTGTATCATCTGTAATAACAATTGCAAATACACCACTTGTGCTACCTGCTTCAATAGTAATATTAATATTGTTATTACCATAAATACCTTCAATTTGATAATCGTCAAAATCTACTTCAGCAGAAACAATTTCAAAATTAACAACAATATTATCGATTGCTGGACTAGATAAAGTAAAAGCGTATTCCACAATATCTCCTTCTGTTACCGTTTGATCATTTACAATTATACTTGGACTAGTTGGTACACTAGTGGCATCATTTGGATTAGTACCATTAGTAGCTTCTATACAGTCATCAAAACCATCTCCATCACTATCTGCTACATTTGGATCTGTAATATTTCCGTTTGGACTACAGTCAGAAAAGTCACTATCAATACCTGATGTCTCTTCACAATCTGTTAATCCATCTCCATCTGTATCTAAAAATTCCAGATACAAGTATACTTCTGCAATATCAAATTGGTTTGTTATGGTATTTACCGCTTTTACGTAAATTATTTGCGTATTCCCATCATCAATAAATGGACTAGCTAATGGATTAACATCAGCTAATGCATCAGCTTCAGTTAAGTAAAAAGTATATGTATTATTAATTAATTCAAAATAAACCGTAGAGATAATAGTATCAAAATCATAAATTAATGATGGTAGACAACCTGTTCCTGAAACCTCTGTTGCGTAAATTAAGACATCTAAATTATCTAAATAATCTGGTATAGAGTCGCCATCACTATCGTTATTCATTGGGTCACCATCACTATCATAATCTTCATCAATGGTATCAATACCATCACCATCATCATCAACATCTAAATAATCAGGTGTTCCATCTTGGTCTGTATCATCATCAGTATAATCTCCGTTAGCATTTAAGTCTTCGTTAAAATCTAATACACCATCTGCATCAGCATCTAATAGCGTTGTACAGGACATTTGCGCACCTAAGTCTGTTACAGGAGTTGTAAAATTACCAGTTACAATAGTTGTAGATTGATTATTATCTAAATCAAAAAATTGCATGGCATAATCAGTATCTGTCAAACAATAATCAATAGATAAATCTAAGGTTCCGTCAGTTATTGGAATGATAGCAACTGAATCATTATAATTTAAATACACATAACCATTTGTAGCTGGAGTACCTGAGCAATCATTAAACACACCTGTTAAATTAGTTGTTTGCGCATTACTATCTGAGACTGTTATAGTAATATTTGTGTCTGAATCAAAAGGTCCAACACTCTCTGAATAATCATTGTCAACACAACCAAAATCCGGAATGGTTAATGTTAATGTTTCATTAGCTGGAATAATACCACAAACTTCACCATTTGCATTAGTGTACCCAGTGGATGCAGATGTCCAAGATACCGAGTCGCGTTGTAATTGCACTATGGTGTTAGGTAATGGATTGTTATTATCATCCACTACAGTAACACATAATTGAACGGTATCAAAAGCTATGTCACAGTTCCAGAAACTAAAATGGGATACCTCTCCAACATATTTATCTCCTTGTAAAGTTGCAGTACCTTCCTCTTTCCAATATCCATAGGTTTCGTCAAAATACCATAATAGAATAGTCTCTGGAGGGTTAGTCGGATTGGTTGGTACCGGAATCTTTAGCTCTGCAGTTGTTCCTTCGGCTATATTTAATTCTTCTCCATTTTCACCAATTAACTTAACTGCAATCATACCATAGGTTTCTAAAGCTTGTAGGTCTCCACTAATATTTTCGGCAATTAAAGCTCCAGGCATTTGCAAAGCCATAGCTTCATTATCAGGATTTAAATGTTTTAAAACAACCTGAACATTTCCTAAATATTCAAAACCATTTGCAGTTTGAAAATCACCAGTAAAATTGACAGAAGTTCCGTTTGGTAAGCCTATATTAAAAGGTTGACCTGCTCCGATTGTAGCATTTGGATCTGCATCTA
This sequence comes from Olleya marilimosa CAM030, assembly GCF_000518485.1. Lineage (GTDB taxonomy): Bacteria > Bacteroidota > Bacteroidia > Flavobacteriales > Flavobacteriaceae > Olleya > Olleya marilimosa. The sequence goes on from NZ_JADR01000009.1 coordinate 69,938, forward strand.
ATAACATAATAACGACTTGGTTTACACCACTTGTTGGTACTAAAGATCTTGAACCATCAATAAAACCATTCTTAGATGCTTTTATGTAAGCAAACTTTTCATAAACCGTTGCTGACTCAATAGAAAAAACACCATTTGCATCTGTTATAGCCATCATATTACCTATAGTAATACTTGCACCAACAATTGGGTTACCTTCTTCATTTATAACGCTTCCCATAAATCTAGCCTCTATGGAATCTCCAAAATTTTCTAAAAAGGGATTTCCTGCAAGACCATCAACCTGTTGTTGGTTTAAAGGAATATTATTGTCTTTTTCGCAAGAAAAAATCAATAACACGACTAATAATGGTACTATAAACTTTAGTTTTTTCATCTTTTAAGTTTGTAATGGTTATAGTAATATAACAGATAAGGATAGTAAAGTCCTACTTGACCTTATTCTTTACCGTCCACATAATTTTGCAAATAACTAAATCGCTTAGTTAACTTACCATTTTCGGTAATTTTAGCTCTTTTTAAAATACCGTCTGCATCATTGTTAAAAAATGCAGGAATAACATGTTTTAAAAACATCTCTCCAAAACCTTCACTTGCATCTTTTGGTAATTCGCAAGGTAAATTATCTACTGCCATAACAGTTATTGCATCTTTATCATCAAAAGCGACCTCTTTTTCAGTTTTAGGATTATAACCGTAAAAAGGGTCTGCAATAGTAGATGGACGTATGGTTGACGCTACAGGACCGTCAATATCACAAGAAATATCTGCGATTAAATTAATTTTAAAATCTGGATGTTTAGCATCTTCTCTTGTAAAAAAATAAGGTGCTCCATCACCATAAAAGTGACCAGCTATAAAAAAATCTGTTTGTTTAGCATAAGGCATAAAGTTACTTTCATAGCCTGAAGCGTCTTTGTAAAATTGTCCTTTATTACCCACTTTACCATCTTTACGTTTGCTGTATTCCATAACGTCAATTAAGCAGTACACAGGCTCAGTAAAATTAGAGGTTAAGTAAAGTGCATCACTGACTTGCTTAATTTTAAGATGATCTAATATCTCTTGTGCGCCTTTTGCGACTTTACCAGTACCAGATAATACTATTTTAATGTTGGGTAATTTAATTTTATCCAGTTCGCTTTTTACTTCGTCTAAATCTTTTAAGTGCTCTACTTTAGGTAAGGTAAATAAATTATCTCGAAGTCCTAAGGCTCTAAACCCATTGTAAGCACCTACTAAACCTGCGTAACGACCAAAACCAATTAATCTAGCTCCATTTTGCCTTACTATGGTTTCATGATCATACATTTCAATATTTTTATCTAAAATAGCTTTTAAAAGCTTTCTATTATAAGGTTGTTTTTTGATAGTATGACTGAAGAAAAAATATTTTTTATTGGGAATCAGTGCCTCAATGGGCACCTCCTTTACTCCAAACATAACATCTGCATCCGAAACGTCATCATACACTTTAAAGCCATGCTTTTCATATTCTGCATTATTAAATACACGAATATCTGAAGCTTCAATCATTACTTCTGCTTGTGGAAAAGTAGCTTTTAATTCCTTTAAGTCATTAGGAGAAAACACGACGCGTCTATCTGGTGGATTTTTACGTTCTTTTATAATTGCAAATTTCATATCTCTAAATTTATTCTTGCTAAATTACCTTTATTATTAAGGTTTAGCAAATCAAATTTAGTCCACACGTTTCACTTCGTCTTCACTCTTTAAAACATAGTCACCATCAGACTGTTTAATATAAAGTGCTTTGTTACCAGAAGTCCCTTCTCTAGTTACTTTAGTTCCTTTTATTGTTTTCGTGATTTTTTGGCTAAAAGTTTCTTCTACCTTACCTTTTGCTGCACCATTTCCCCATTTCCATTGTACTTCTGTTCCTGTTTTTATCATATCAATTTTTTATTTCAATTTAAAAAAAATGTCTTTATTTTATCTTAAGTTTATTATAAAAAGTTAATTGGTACGACCTTTGCTTTATAATTTTTAGTAATTTTGCAATCCAATAAATTACACAATTTATTAAAATGGGGTCGACTGGTTTTGACAGCGAGATTAATTAAATTGTAAGCACGTCGAGTAATGATTTTGCGCTCGTAAAACACTAGATCAACTTTTTAATCGGCGAGAATAACTACGCTTTAGCTGCCTAATCCGAATCATAGTAGGATTAAGCCTCGGCTCACAAGGTGAGCAAGCTTTATGTCTCCGGAAAGCTTTGATTGACAGCGTTCCATTTGAGGCATCGAAAAAGTCAATATAGGCTAAGTAGCGCTTTGATGCTTTGCTGAAATTAAAAAAGATAAGTTAAAAGTAGGTTGTCTTTAACCAGCTTTTAATCGAAAACCTAAGAAAAGAATAAACGTGTAGAAAGCCTTTTGGTTACTTGTTTGGACGAGAGTTCGATTCTCTCCGACTCCACTTTAAACGCCCTGAAGCATTGATTTTAGGGCGTTTTTTATGATCTAAAGGTAGAATCCCTAATTACTATATTACTTTTAATTTCAACTAATTTGCTGGTTATATTATCCTCAGGGACATTAATTTCATTTACAAGGTATTGCACTGCTGTACGTCCTATTTTTTCTCCAGGTTGATCTACTGTGGTTAATTTGGGTTCTATAATAATTGAGTGCTCAGAATTACTAAATCCTACAACTGCTATTTCTTCAGGTATTTTTACATTAAACTTATTTAATGTCTGTATTACGCCTATTGCGGCACCATCAGTAATCGCAAAAATAGCATCAGGTCGTACTTTTGAACTTAATAATATATTAGTCATTCTTTTTCCTTCTTTCATTGATATATCCTCTACACTTATAACCATTTTAGGATCTAACTCCAGATTATTATCTTTTAAAGCTTTTAAATAACCCGAATAGCGCTTTTCCGAATTATAAGAATATTGGTCTTCCTTAATTATAGCAATACGTTTTTTTCCAATATTAATTAAATGTTCAATAATGTTATAGGTTGCTTCCTCATCATTAATTGTAATTTGAGTACACGGAATTTTATTTGAAACCTTATCAAATAAAACAATTGGAATTGTATTTAAGGTCGCTAATATGTGATCTACTTCTCTGGTACGCTTTGTTAATGAGGCTAAAATACCATCCACCCCAAATTGCATCATGGTATTAAACATCTCTTTTTGTTTTTCTACATCATTATTAGATTCTGATATAATCACCCTAAACCCTTTACTTTCTGCCTCTTCCATAATACCTCTAACAATAGTCGTAGTAAAGTAATGTGTTATATTGGGTACGATAACACCAATAATATTAGATCTATGATTTCTAAAACCTTTAGCAAATATATTTGGAACATAATTTAATTTTAATGCTAATGCCTTTACCTTCTCTTTAGTTTGCACACTAATGTCTGGATGGTCATTTAATGCTCTAGAGACTGTTGATATCGATAATTCTAAAGTCTGAGCCAATTTTTTTAAAGTTGTAACTTCTTTCTTCATATAAAATAAAATTTCAAACGTTTTCGCAAACGTTTGCGTGCAAATATCGTACTTTTTACCACACAAGAATGATTAATTCATAATTATATTAGCCCAACATTAACTAATTCTTAATAAAATGAAAAAACTAACCACCACACTATTATTATTATTCTGTTGTTTTTCTATGTTTGCACAAACAGAAATATCAGGAACAGTAAAAGATAAGGCTGGATTACCTATCCCTAATGCTAACATTTTAATTATTAACTCAAACGTTGGAGCTTCTTCAGATTTTGACGGAAATTTTAGTTTTACAGTGCCTGAACTTACAGGATCAAGAGAGTTACAAATTTCTTACATTGGCTATAATACTTTAATTAAAAAGGTAGAATTAAACGGTACGCCTTTAGCACTTGATATTATCTTACAAGAAGGTAATAATTTAGATGAAATTGTACTTACAGCTTCATCAACTTTTAGATCACAAAAACAAGCACCTTTATCCATTAGTAGTAAAGGCATTAAGGAAATTACTAGACTATCGGCTAATAGTCAAGCCGATATTTTAAGAGATGTACCTGGTATTACAGCTGAAGGTGGTGGTGGAGAAACTGCAACCAACCTTTTTGTTAGAGGTTTACCTTCTGGTGGACAATATGTCTTTAACCCTTTACAATACGATGGTATGCCACTTATGAGCACGTTTGGATTAAACTCTTCTGCACATGATGTTTACGCAAGACCTGATGTTGGTTTTAAAGGTGTCGAATTCGTTAGAGGTGGATCTGCTGTACTTTATGGTGCTGGATCAGTTGCTGGTATAATTAACTATACAAGTAAAACTGGAGATTCTAACGACGAAAATTTAATTAATGTAGAATGGGGAAATGACGGAAGATTAAAAACAGACTTTTATACTGGTGGACAATTAGGTAGTGAAGATTCTAACACTTACTATGCCTTTACAGGTTTTGTTAGAAAAGATGATGGACCTATTGAAACTGGCTTAACCACAAAAGGAGTGCAGTTTAGAGGTAATATTAAACAAAAATTTGAAAATGGATCCTTTACTGTTCACGGACAATATATTAATGATAGAGCTCAATTTTACTTACCATTACCATTAGATGGAGCGTCCAGAGAACGTTTAAATGGTAACGATGGTGAAGCAGTAAACCAACTGTTATCTGGCGAACTTGCAAATACTTCATTTTTAACTCCAGGAGGTGTATATGAAAGTCCTATTGAAGATGGTGTGTATACTAAAGGTGGTTACCTTTTAGCAGATTTTAACTATAACTTAAATGATAATCTAAAATTTAAATCAAAAGTAAAATATGCTAACTACCAACACAATTTTGCATTATATGTTGGAGGTAGTGGTGATTATGGTAATCCAATTACTATTAATGATTATGTAGCTGCTGTTGCTCCAGATAATACCGCATTTAGCGCAACATACCAAGGTGGAGCTGGCAACCAAATTAATGGTAATGATTTAGTGGTAGAAAACCTACACGTAGATAGATTAAGACCTATGACAGATTATTCTGGAGAGGCTAGCTTTATCTTAAATTCTGATGACGGGATACATACTTATACTGCTGGAACGTTTTTAGCCAGAACAGAAGCTGAAGATGTTAACTACCAATATAGAGTGCTTACAGAATTTAATAATAATCCGCAATTAGTAAACTTAAGCTACACTGACGCTGGAGGGAATAATGTAATATATTCTGAAGGTGGTTTATATAACAGAATTGGTATGACTGCCAATAATTTCCTGACCCAAAGCAGAACTGCCTTTTACCTTACAGACGAAATGGTTTTTGACAGATGGCGTTTTGACGTTGGATTCCGTATAGAGTCTACAACAGGTACCTTTAGAAGAGGTGGATTAGAAACCTCTCAAGTTTATGAAAATGCTGACTTAACAACTAACTTACAAAACGTTCAATTTGCTGATGGTACATTTACAACTGGAGAAATTAAAGATACAGATTGGGCATTATCATTAGCAGGTTTATACAAACTAACTGATGCTACTAACTTATACGCTAACTTCTCAAAAGGATACTTTTTTCCGCAACAACGTGGTTTTGGTCCAACTCCAGGAATAAGAGATACCAATTATGAGGCTGAAACAATTTTACAAGGTGAAATGGGAGCCAAATTTGGAACAGATAAATTTTCTGGTTCTGTAGCTGCATACTACGTTGGATTAAGCGATCGTATACGTATAGACCAAGCAATTTCTGGAGGTCAATTAGTGGATCAAGCTAGAAGTGAGCAATCAACACAAACTTTAGGACTTGAAGCTACTGGTAGATATAAATTTACTGAGTATTTAAATGTTTCTGGAACATTAACATATCAAGACCATGAAATTACAACTAATCAAACCGAAGATTTAGTTAATGGAACTACTAGCACTATTAATGAAGGTAATGAAATTGCAAGACAACCTAACCTTTTAGGTAACTTAGGTCTTAACTACGATAACAAAGTATTTGATGCAAGCTTTGCTGTTAACCACACAGGAAAAAAGTTTACTGACGACACTAATAATGTAGAGTTAGACGCTATTACAATTGCAAGATTAGGTGCTGGTTACACAATTCAAACTAACGAAGATACGTCCTTACGTTTTGGATTATCTGTATTTAACTTATTTGATAGTTCTGGTATTACAGAAGGAAACCCAAGAGCTGGTATTGCTGGTCAATCTGGAGATGGCGAGTTTTTTGTTGGACGACCAATCTTACCTAGACGAATGTTCTTAACAGCAACTTTCAACTTTTAATTTATAATAATTTAATTAGTCATATAACTCATCATTTTTTTTGCTAAGTAAAATGATGGGTTATTTTTTTAAAAATCAAAAAAACTTACAATCTTTAATATATGAAGGATTTACAAAACAACGCTATTACAGTATTAAACAATAACTGGAAAGATAAATTTAGTATTCCGTGCGCAAAGCTTTACCCTTTTCAATGGTTCTGGGATTCAGGATTAATCGCAATTGGTTTCGCTCATATTGACATGCCTAAAGCCGAAAAAGAAATAGAAACACTGCTTGATGCTCAATGGAGTAATGGTTTTATTCCTCATATTATTTTTCATACCGAAACGGACACTTATTTTCCTGGACCAGATTTTCATCGTTCAGATTTACATCCTCAATCCTCAGAAAAATACAAATCTACAGGTATGACTCAACCTCCTGTTATTGGTTTTGTTCTAGAAGATTTATACCGTATTAGTAAGGATAGAGATGCTACTTTAAAATTTATAGAGTCCGTAATTGATAAAGTGTATAAAAATCACGAATATTTTTACAACCAACGTGATCCTCAAGATGAAGGTTTAGTTTACATATACCATAACTGGGAATCAGGTACTGACAACTCTCCTATTTGGGATGATATTTGGGACACCATGAATCCTCCAGAATATACTTTTGAAAGACGTGACACAACACATGTTGATGCTGCACAAAGACCTTCTAAAAGAGAATACGATCACTATTTACATATTATTGAAATAGCAAAACAAAACAATTATAATGATCAAAAAATTGCAGAGCTTTCTCCTTTTTTAGTTCAAGATCCATTATTTAACGCAGTGCTTTTAAAATCTAATCAAAGCCTAATAGATTTATATCGTATTATAGGAAATAAAAATAATAACGATAAGATACACCAACTTCAAAAATGGCAAGACAAAGGGACTAAAGCGTTTAATAATAAACTTTATGATGAAGAATTAGGTGTTTATGTACATTACGATTTAAGAAACGAAAAACTATTAAAACACATATCATCCTCTTCTTTTGCACCACTTTTTGCTAATCTACCAAGTGAGGCTAGAGCAAAAAAAATGGTAGATATTATGATGGAAAAATTTGGTAACCCAGATCAATATCTGTGTGCATCATTTGATCCAACTAGTGATAGATTTAATCCTAAAAAATATTGGAGAGGTCCAGTTTGGGTGAATTTAAATTGGATGTTATATTATGGGTTAAAACAATATGGTTTTTATGACATCGCCAAAAGAATGAAACAGGATACCATTGAGATTATTGAAAACAATGGGTTTTACGAATATTTTGATTCTAGAAAAGAAGAACATAAAAATGGTAACGCAGGTTATGGAGGTCATAATTTTTCATGGAGTGCTGCATTATTTATAGATTTATTAAATGAATAAATAACCCACTAGCTTTAACCACATGAATTATATAGACTACATTATTATCATATTATATTTAATCGGATTTTTAGGGATAGGGTATTTCTTTAAAGAAAATAAAAACTCTAAAGATTACTTCTTGGGAGGTCAATCAATGGGATGGTTTCCATTAAGTTTATCAACTATGGCTACCCAATTATCTGCTATTAGCTTTATATCTGCACCTGCATTTGTTGGGTTAAAAGAAGGTGGTGGATTGCAATGGTTAACTTATGAGTTTGGTGTACCTTTAGCTATGGCGTTTTTACTAATTGCCATAATACCTACCTTATATAATTCCGGTATTGTAAGTGTTTACGAATATCTAGAACGTCGTTTTGATGCCTCTTCAAGGTTACTTATTAGTTTTGTTTTTCAAATTAGTCGCTCTGTAGCTACAGGTGTTATGGTATATACTATGGCACTAATTTTACAAGCTACCATTGGTATAGAGTTTTGGATTTCGATATTAATTATTGGTGTTATAACCATGGTATACTCCTTTCAAGGTGGAATGAAGGCTGTAATTTGGGGAGACGTCATACAAATGTGCATTCTCTTTTTTGGTATAATTATTTGCTTATTTTATGGTTTAAGCGAGTTGGGTGGCTATGATAATTTTATAAATCTCGTTGATAAAGACAGATTAACAGCTGTAGATTTTTCTAAATGGGGATTTAATAATGCGGACAAAAATGACGAATTTGGTTTTTGGCCAATGGTAATTGGAGGTTTCTTTTTGTATGCTTCCTATTATGGTACAGATCAAACACAATCACAAAGACTGCTATCTGCCAAAGGATTACCTACCATAAAAAAATTATTACTAGCTAATGGATTGTTTAGATTCCCAATTACATTAACCTATTGTATAATGGGATTAATTTTAGGAACACTATTACTTCAAGACGCTAGTTTTCAAGAGTTATTAAATACAGTCTACCAATCTAATATTACAAGTTTAGAAGGTAAAAAAGCCGACTTAATGGTACCTGTTTTTATTATTAAATACTTACCAAATGGTGTAATCGGTATTTTAATAGTGGCAATAATGTCTGCTGCAATGTCCTCATTAAGTAGTACAGTAAATTCATTATCTGCAGTAACCTTAGAAGACTTTATAAAACGATTTAAACCTGATATGCCAGACAAAAAATATGTCCAATATTCGCGTTTGTTATCTGTATTCTGGGGATTAGTATGTTTGTTTTTTGCATTTTTCGCTGGAAGCATAGAAGGGACTGTTATTGAGGTTATTAACAAAATAAGTTCTATTTTTTATGGTCCCATTTTAGCAGCTTTCATATTAGCTATTCTAACTAAAAAAACGCATGCTTTAGGTGCTAATATTGGTATCGTTATAGGTGTGTTATTTAATATGTATTTGTGGCTATATGTACCAAGTATATTTTGGTTTTGGTGGAATGCAATAGGTTGTTTAGTGACTGTTATAATAGCTGTAATTGTAAGCTATGTTATTAAAAAAGAAACCAAACCAGGTTTAAATATTGAAGTCTATAAAGCAGGTAAAAAAGAAGTCATTATACTATTATCATACTTTGTTTTAATTGTGCTGTTTGCAATTTTTATTGGTGAAATTTTAAATTAAAAGTTAACATGAAAATAGTAATTGCTCCAGATAAGTTTAAAAATTCACTAACCAGTTTAGAGTTTTGTAATATCGTTGAAAAACAGCTTAAAAAAGAGTTGCCTTATGCCAATATCGTAAAACTACCATTAGCAGATGGTGGTGATGGTACCATTGACATTGTCAAACATTATTTAGATGGAGAAACTATCAAGACTACAGTGTGTAACCCTTTATTTACAGCAATTAAGGCCAGCTATATTTATGCGCCAAAATATGAAACTGCATTTATAGAAATGGCAGAAGCCTCAGGCTTAAAGCTTTTAAAACCAGAGCAATTAGACTGTAAAATAACTTCAACATTTGGAACTGGCCAGCTTATTTTGGACGCTTTAAACAAAGGTGCAAAAAAAATAATACTTGGTATTGGTGGAAGTGCTACAAACGATTGTGGTATTGGCATGGCAACTGCCTTAGGATACCAATTTTTGGATAAAAAAGGAAAAACAGTAAACCCTATTGGCCAAAACCTGTCATCCATAAAATCTATTGACATTAGTCAAGCAAATCCAAAAATTTTTACAACAGATTTTAAAATAGCTTGTGATGTTACTAATCCATTATATGGTAAAAAAGGTGCTGCTTATGTTTATGCTGCTCAAAAAGGAGCCAATCATCAAGATATTTTATTACTTAATAAAGGACTTAAAGATTTTTCAAAATTAATCAGTCAGGTCTTTAAAATAGATCCACAGTCAATTCCTGGTTCTGGAGCTGCAGGAGGTATGGGAATAGCTTCAAAAATATTTTTAAACGGAACGCTTGAAAGCGGAAATAAATTAATTAAACAGTTATCAAATTTTGATAATCAAATTATAAATGCAGACTGGATTATAACTGGAGAAGGCAAATTGGATAATCAAACGTTATCCGGAAAAACCATTCAAGGAGTTTTAGATACTTCGACTAAAAATAATATTAATGTAGCAGTCTTTTGTGGTACGATTGACATTAACGAAAAAGAACTAAAAAACATGGGCATTACATATGCTTCACAAATTATTTCTGAAGCCAAAAACTTAGATGACGCCATGCAAAACACTAACATACATCTTAAAACTATGACTAAAAAATTTATTGGTCATATCAAACAACTTAAATAAAATGATGTGTTGAAGGAGAGGTTATAATAAACACGCTTAATGATGCCAATAATTATAGACTGCATTAACATAATAACAATACACGCAAATGCTACTTAACTAATTGAATTCTATTTATAACATCTAGAAATAAAAAATCCCAATCTTAAAAGATTGGGATTTTTAGTTAATTCTTTTTATAAGGTAATCCATTATGTTTCCATTTAGAGAAACCTCCTTGCATATCGTATATTTTTTTAAAACCTAAGTCTATCATTTTTTCGGCACACTTAGCACTTCTACCTCCTTTTTGGCAGTACAATAGTACAGGTTTTTCTCTGTCTAAAGTTTTAATATCATCATCAAAAGTAGGTGACATAAAATCAATATTCTGTGCAGATGCAATATATCCAGAATTATATTCGGCTGGAGTCCTTACATCAATAAACTGAACATTATCAAGAGTCAACAGTGTTTGCATTTCCTCTGGAGAGACAACTTTTATTTCGCCTTCAACATTTTTTTTACAGCTTAATGCAACAAAAACCAAACACAAACTTAATACTAATGCTATTTTTTTCATTCCTTTTTTTATTATTCAACTGGTCCTGTCCACTCACTAAATCCTCCTAAAAGATTGTAAGTAGTATCAAATCCTAATTGATTCATTATTGCGCATGCTTGGGCACTTCTTCCTCCTGATCTACAATACACATAAAAATTCTTAGATTTATCTAATTCTTCAACCGCATAAATAAAACCTTGTCCTTTATAAATGTCGATCTGTATTGCGTTTGGTATTTTACCTTCAGCAACCTCTTCATCTGTTCTTACATCAAGGATTATTGCGTTATCGTCTTTTTCTAATTGGTTTACCCAATCCGATTGAATTAAATCTGCCATAATATTTATACTATTAATTTTAGCACAAAATTAACACATATATAATATATAGACGTAAAAAAATCCGAAATGTTACACTTCGGATTTTAATTATTAACAATACTCAAGTATTTTAAACTTTAATAGAGCAACCTATGGCTTTAGTTTCTTTAATTTTTACTTCTTTATTATTTAAAAGGGCATCAACCGCATCTTCTACATACTTAGTTTTTACAGCATCTGCATCTTGATAATTATCATCAATAGCACCAATATATTTAACTACATTTCCTTTTTGTTCTTTTTGTAAAATATAGACATGTGGTGTTTTTGTTGCTCCATATTGCGGATAAATATCCTGACCAGCATCCATCAAGTAAGGAAAAGTAAAACCTTTCTCCTTAGCTCTAGTTTTCATAGCTTCCATGTTATCGCCTGGTTTGACGTTAATATTATTAGGCATAATAGCTATTACTGGATAACCTTTATCAGCATACTTTTTATTTAAACCTTGCACTCTATCCTCATAAGCTACAGCATAAGGACAAGTATTACATGTAAATACAACTATAAACCCTTTAGCATCATCATAATCTGATAAAGACACCATTTTACCATCAATATTTTCTAATTCAAAATCTGTAGCCACATCACCTATTTTATATCCTGAATCAGTAATATTAGACTTTGTTGTAAAAGCACTAACCGTTATTAAAACGACCAACGCTAATGTTGCTTTAAATACTTTTCTCATAATTTATTGTTTTAAAAATTGTTTTAACTCAGTTTCTAGTGTTTTGTAATCAAATGATTTTTCAAAAAACGCAGATTTGTCACTATTATAAATTAATGTAGCAGGAATAGCACCTGACCAATTTTTGTCTACTTTGGGTATCCATGTATTGGCATCTACATCATTTAAAACAATAACCTCGCTTTGTAATTTATTTTTTATTAAAAAAGGCTTTAGTCTAGTCTCAATTTGTTTTGGAAAATCTAAACTCACCAAAATAACTTCTACCTTTTTGTCTGCATACGTTGTATTTAACTGTTCAAAATAAGGTAATTCTTTAACACATGGTGCACACCAAGTCGCCCAAAAATTTATAACATAAGTTTTACTTTTATCCTTAGTAGCAAGGTATTGCTCTAAACCATCAAAATCGACTATTTTTAAATCTTGCTTTAAATATGGTATATCTGTTATTTTATTTTGATTACTGATATACTGGTTTCCAAAAGCAAAAAAAGAAAAGGTCAATATTAAAAATAAGTGTTTCATAAAGTAAATTTAATATATATTGTTTTCTTCTTTTCAGTTTTAACAAATAATTAAAGGCTAAAATAATTTGAAAACTAACTTTTGATTTATATCTTTGAGCTTTACAATAAAAATGAACACAATTTTAAATCATACTTGGTGGTGGAACTCTCGAAACTCAATCTTCGTGAACTAACGCTATACGTATTATTTAAGTAACTATACAAAAAGGCTTGTCATTCACGACAAGCCTTTTTTTTATTTATTTCTGAACTAGTTTCAGAAAACATAAAACAAAATTAATAATATCTCTAAAAAATGGAGATACTGAAATAAATTCAGCATAAAAATGAAAACATTCAGTTTATACACACATTACAAAAAAATATTAGCAGATACCATTACTCCTGTTAGCATCTATTTAAAAATTAGAGATAAATATCCTAATAGTATTTTGTTAGAAAGTAGTGATTATCACGCCAACGATAATAGTTTTTCTTACATCTGCTTTAATCCAATTGCTTCAATAAAGGTTGACGACAAAGCAATTACACAAACATTTCCTGATGGTAGTGAGATGAAAAACAAAGTACGCAATGTAACAGAAATGATACATAAGTTTACCAAGCGCTTTAAAGTAAAGTCGGACGAAGATTTTAAGTTTATAAACAACGGGATATTTGGTTATACAGCCTATGATGCTGTTAAACACTTTGAAGATGTAGAAATCTCTAAAAAACCAAATTCATTAGAGATTCCTGACGTATACTATGCAGTTTACCAAAATATAATTGCCATAAACCACTTTAAAAACGAAGCCTACATTTTTGCCCATTGTTTTGAAACCGAAAACAATATAGACGAAATCCTACAACTTATTAGCTCTAAAAATTTTGCATCATATAAGTTTACCACAAACTCAGAAATCCAATCAAACCTGACAGATGAAGAGTATAAAGATCAAGTCGAATTAGCTAAACAACACTGTGCAAGAGGTGATGTTTTTCAGTTAGTATTGTCTAAAAAATTCTCTCAAGAGTTTAAAGGTGACGAGTTTAACGTCTATCGTGCCTTACGCAGCATAAACCCATCTCCTTATCTATTTTACTTTGATTATGGCGATTTTAAAATTTTTGGAAGCTCACCAGAAGCACAATTAGTAGTTAATAACGGTCAAGCCGAAATCCACCCAATTGCCGGAACTTTTAAAAGAACCGGAAACGATGAAGATGACCAAAAACTAGCTAAACAATTAGCCGAAGATGATAAAGAAAATGCAGAACACGTCATGCTTGTGGACTTAGCAAGAAATGATTTAAGCAGACATGGTAGCGAAGTTAAGGTAGTAACTTACAGAGAAGCACAATTTTTTTCTCACGTCATTCACTTAGTTAGTAAGGTTACCGGAAAAGTACACGACAAAACACCAACAATGCAAGTCGTTGCAGACACCTTTCCTGCAGGAACACTAAGTGGTGCACCTAAACATAAAGCCATGCAACTTATTGAAAAATATGAAAAAACTAGCCGAGCCTTTTATGGTGGAGCAATTGGTTTTATGGACTTTGATGGTAATTATAATCACGCAATTATGATTAGGACCTTTATGAGTAAAAACCATCATTTACATTGGCAAGCTGGAGCAGGTCTAGTATCTAGATCAAACCCAGAAAGCGAGTTACAAGAAGTATATAATAAATTAGGAGCATTAACAAATGCTATAGAATTAGCCAAAGAGATATGAAAGTTTTAGTAATAGATAACTACGACAGCTTTACTTATAACTTAGTTCACTACCTAGAGGACTTAGATTGTGAAGTTACCGTAAAAAGAAACGACAAATTAACCTTAGACGAAGTCGAAGCTTTTGATAAAATTGTACTTTCTCCAGGTCCTGGAATTCCTGACGAAGCTGGTTTACTAAAAGCAATAATCAAAACTTATGCTCCAACTAAAAGTATTTTAGGCGTATGTTTAGGTCAACAAGCTATAGGAGAAGTTTTTGGCGGAAGTTTAATAAATTTAGACAATGTATATCATGGCGTATCAACAAATGTAGATATTGTGGTTGATGACGAAGTGTTGTTTAAAAATATGGATAAAACTATTGAAGTGGGACGTTACCATTCATGGGTTGTAAATCCTAACTTACCTGAGGTTTTAGAAGCTACATCCTTTGACCAAAATGGGCAAGTTATGTCTTTAAGACATAAATTTTACGACGTAAGAGGTGTGCAATACCATCCAGAAAGCGTACTAACACCTAACGGAAAACAAATATTAGAAAACTGGATTAAGAGTTAATATGAAACAAATACTAAACAGACTAATTAATCAAGAAAGCATTACTGCGGAAGAAGCCAAATACTTATTAGTCAATATATCTGAAGGCGTATATAACCAAAGTCAAGTGGCCTCCTTTTTAACGGTTTACATGATGCGAAGTATAACTCTTGAAGAGCTTCAAGGCTTTAGAGATGCGCTATTAGAATTATGTATTCCTGTAAACTTATCAGAATTTGACCCAATCGATTTATGCGGAACTGGAGGTGACGGAAAAGACACGTTTAACATTTCTACATTATCTGCTTTTGTAACTGCAGGAGCTGGTGTTAATGTTGCAAAACATGGTAATTATGGTGTATCATCAGCTTCTGGATCTTCCAATGTTATGGAAGCTTTAGGTATTCATTTTTCTAACAAAACAGATTTTTTAAAATACGCCTTAGAAAAAGCCGGAATTTGTGTATTACACGCACCTCTGTTTCATCCAGCTATGAAAAACGTTGCGCCAATCCGAAAAGAATTAGGCGTTAAAACCTTTTTTAATATGCTAGGACCAATGGTAAATCCAGCATTTCCAAACAATCAAATGGTAGGTGTATTTAGTTTAGAGCTACAACGCATTTACGGATACTTATACCAAAATACGGATAAAAATTATAGTATTGTTCACGCTTTAGATGGTTATGACGAAATTTCATTAACAGGAAATACAAAGATAATTTCCAATACATCTGAAACCATATTACACCCTTGCGATTTAGGTCTTAAACATCTTGAACAATCTGACTTATTTGGTGGAAACACAGTTAAAGACGCAGCAAAAATATTTAAAAACATTATAAATGGTGAAGGTACAGACGCACAAAACAATGTGGTTTGCGCTAATGCAGGTTTAGCTATTGCTACAGCTAAACAAATATCACATTTAGAAGGTTTTGAACTTGCTAAAGAAAGTTTAGAAAGTGGACGTGCAAAAATAAGTTTAGAACGTTTAATAGAATTAAGTAAGTAATGGATATTCTAACCAAAATAGTTAACGACAAACGTATTGAAGTTAACTTACGCAAGCAGTTAATACCAATCAAACAATTAGAACACTCTATTTTGTTTGAACGCGAGACTGTTTCACTTGCAAAAAAATTAAAAGCAAGCAATACAGGTATCATTGCAGAGCATAAAAGACGTTCGCCTTCAAAACAAGTCATTAATCACGATTTAAATGTCTTTGATGTAGCTAAAGGTTATGAAGATGCTGGTGTTTGCGGAATGTCTGTTTTAACCGACGGAAAATATTTTGGAGGAAGCCTAGACGATTTACTAACCGCAAGAGCAAGTTGCAATTTACCTTTATTAAGAAAAGAGTTTATTATAGACAGTTATCAAATTATTGAAGCCAAAGCTTATGGTGCAGATGTTATTTTACTGATTGCAGCTATATTAACTAAAGAAGAAATAAAGACATTTTCAGAACTAGCTAAAAGTCTAAATCTAGATGTGCTTTTAGAAGTTCATAATGAAGCCGAATTACATAAATCAATAATGCCAAGTCTTGATATGCTTGGTGTTAATAATCGTAATCTAAAAACCTTTGAGGTTAGTTTAGAGACTAGTAAGCAATTAAGCGATTTAATACCTAACGATTTTGTTAAAGTATCAGAAAGTGGAATAAGTAGCATTCAAGCTATAAAAACATTACAACCATACGGTTATAAAGGCTTTTTAATTGGTGAAAATTTCATGAAAACCAAAAACGCTGGTGAAAGTGCCAAACAATTTATTAAAACATTAAACAACTAAGACTATGAAATTAAAAATATGCGGAATGAAAAATGAGAACAACATCCTAGATGTTGCAGATCTTAATCCAAATTATATGGGTTTCATTTTTTACGAAAAATCATCTCGTTATTTTAATGGAGTTATTCCAGAATTACCAGAAAGCATCAAAAAAATTGGAGTCTTTGTTAATGCTACTTTTGACTATATAAAAGGTAAAGTAGACAAACATGATTTACAAGGTGTTCAGCTTCACGGTCAAGAATCTCCAGAATTATGTCAACAATTAAAAGACTTAGACATCACAGTAATCAAAGTGTTTTCAATAAAAAATCAATTCGATTTTTCGGTTTTAGAACCTTATGAAGCGGTTTGTGACCATTATTTATTTGATACCAAAGGAAAAGAACCTGGAGGAAATGGCTACACCTTTAATTGGAATGTATTAAAAAACTATCCATCTTCTAAACCCTATTTTTTAAGTGGCGGAATTGGGTTAAAAGAAATGGATGCTATACTGTTATTTTTAAAAAGACCTGAATCTTACTTATGTTTTGGATTTGATGTTAACAGTAAATTCGAAACAGCAGCAGGCTTAAAAGACACAACAAAACTTAACGATTTTAAACAAAAATTGATAGCACACAATTATGAGTTTTAATATTAACGACAAAGGATATTACGGAGACTTTGGAGGTGCATACATCCCAGAAATGCTATATCCAAACGTAGAAGAGTTACGTCAAAATTATTTAAAAATAATGGCAGAACCTTCTTTTAAAGAAGAGTTTGACCAATTATTAAAAGATTACGTCGGACGTCCTTCTCCACTCTATTTTGCAAAACGTTTAAGTAATAAATACAATACTAAAATCTATCTTAAACGTGAAGATTTAAACCATACAGGAGCACACAAGGTTAATAATACTATTGGTCAGATTTTAATGGCACAACGTTTGGGTAAAACACGTATTATTGCCGAAACTGGTGCAGGACAACATGGTGTTGCCACAGCAACTGTATGTGCTTTAATGGGAATGGAGTGTATCGTGTACATGGGAGAAATTGACATTGCACGTCAAGCACCAAATGTTGCCAGAATGAAAATGTTAGGCGCAGAAGTACGTCCAGCACTATCAGGCAGTCGTACCTTAAAAGACGCAACAAACGAGGCTATTAGAGATTGGATTAACAATCCAATAGACACACATTACATTATTGGTAGTGTGGTTGGACCACATCCTTATCCAGATATGGTTGCTCGTTTTCAAGCGGTCGTATCAGAAGAGATCAAATGGCAACTAAAAGATAAAGAAGGTACAGAAAAACCAGATTACGTTATAGCCTGTGTTGGAGGTGGTAGTAATGCTGCTGGAGCTTTTTATCATTATTTAGACGATACAGATGTTAATCTTATAGCTGTTGAAGCAGCTGGAAAGGGGATTTATTCTGGAGAAAGCGCTGCAACTTCTGTCCTTGGTAAAGAAGGTATAATTCACGGAAGCAAAACCCTATTAATGCAAACGCCAGATGGACAAATTACAGAGCCTTATTCCATTTCAGCAGGATTAGATTATCCAGGTGTTGGACCAATGCATGCTAACTTGTATACTACAGGTCGTGCAGAGTTTATATCTATCACAGACGATCAAGCCATGACAGCAGGATTAGAGTTAAGTCAATTGGAAGGGATTATTCCTGCAATTGAAAGTTCGCACGCTTTTGCAGTATTTGATTACAAAAAGTTTAATCCAGACGACGTAGTCGTGATTAATTTATCAGGACGTGGTGATAAGGATTTACAAAATTATATAGATTATTTTAAACTGTAATATTTGGGCGTTACCACAAGGGTCAGGCTTTCAAGGCTCGCTCTCTGCGAGGAGCTCAGACAGACCTTTCAATCCTTAACGCGAGAAAATGTAATAGTTTACAGTTAGAAAAACTGACGAGATTCTAAAACAAGTTAAGATTGACGTAACGTTATAACAAATTAAGCCACAAACATAACGTCATACTGAACTCGATTCAGTATCACACAAGTAAAAGAAAAAATAGTAACCTAGTCCCTGTATCTCATAGTAATGAAAACAAGTTACACTTACATAATCACTAATAAGTACAGAACAACATTTTATGTAGGCGTAACAGCAGATTTAAATAAGAGAATCACTGAACATCAAAATGGAACTGGTTCGGTGTTTACAAAAAAGTATAATTTAAAAGATTTGATTTACTACGAAATATTTACCGATATTAATCAAGCTATATTGAGAGAAAAGCAAATTAAAAATTGGAAAAAGGAATGGAAACTAAATTTAATTAAAGAACAGAATCCAACCCTAAAAACACTAATAATGTGAATCTGAAACAGGTTCAGATTGACGTAACTTAGTAACTAAGTAGATTACAAACATAGCGTCATACTAAACTCGTTTCAGTATCACACTAGAAAATAAAAATGACATAATAAACACTGCAATTGGTACACTAAAATAATGTGAATCTGAAACAAGTTCAGATAGACGTAACTTAGTAACTAAGTAAATCACAAACATAGCGTCATACTGAACTCGTTTCAGTATCACACAAGAAAAGAAAAGGTCATGAACAACCAAGTTATAGAAACACCAAATAATGTGAATCTGAAACAAGTTCAGATTGACGCAACTTAATAACAAAGTAAACCACAAACACAACATCATACTGAACTCGTTTCAGTATCTCACAGGGAACAAAAAATAAATTCATTTAAAAATGAACAGAATAAATCAAAAACTAAAAGAAGACAAAAAGCTATTAAGTATATACTTCTCTGCAGGTTACCCAACATTAAACGATACCGTTTCAATAATTCAAAACCTTGAACAAAACGGAGTTGATATGATTGAAATTGGACTTCCATTTAGCGATCCTTTAGCAGATGGACCAACAATACAAGCCAGCTCAACACAAGCTTTAAAAAATGGAATGACAACAGACACGTTATTCTCTCAACTTAAAGATATCAGAAAAACAGTTTCAATTCCTTTAATAATCATGGGTTATTTTAATCCTATGTTACAATATGGTGTTGAGGCGTTTTGTAAAAAATGTCAAGATATCGGTATTGATGGTTTAATAATTCCGGATTTACCTGTAGATGTTTACAACGAGCAATACAAAGCTACATTTGAAAAATATGGTTTAATAAATGTCTTTTTAATTACACCACAAACAAGTGTAGAGCGTATTAATTTTATTGACTCTATTTCCAATGGTTTTATCTATATGGTAAGTAGCGCAAGTGTTACAGGAAGTAGCTCTGGTTTTGGAACAGAACAGACAGATTACTTTAAACGTATTGCAGACATGAAGCTTAAAAACCCACAGATAGTAGGTTTTGGTATTTCGGACAATACTACATTTACGCAAGCCACAACATACGCTAAAGGCGCAATTATTGGTAGTGCATTTATAAAGCATTTAACTAAACATGGTAATACCAATATTGACAGTTTTACAGATTCTATTTTAAAATAAAATTCAAATATGGCTGCAATTACGTTTAGAGAAGCAACTTTGGAAGACAAACCAAAATTATTACAATTTGAACAACAATTAATTGCTAATGAACGTCCATTTGATTCCATTTTAAAAGAAGATTGCACGTATTATGACTTAGATTATTTAATACAATCTAATGAAGCAAAGTTAATTGTAGCCACAGCTAATAACCATTTAATAGCATGTGGATACGCCAAAATTATTAAAGCTAAACCCTATCATACCATTGATACATATACTTATATGGGTTTTATGTATGTAGATCCAGATTTTAGAGGTCAAGGTATTATCCAAACTATTATTGAAGATTTAAAACAATGGTCTATTAGTTTAAAAATCTTTGAAACTAGATTAGAGGTTTACAGTGATAACGAGTCTGCAATAAAAGCGTATCAAAAAAAAGGCTTTATAAACAGGATGATTGAAATGAAAATGAAACTTAAGTAGCTTTTTAAGAGAGTTTAACACTTAGACGCAATACTTTAACTAAGCCTTGTGAGACAATTACATAAATAAATAGTATCTTTATTTTGAACCAAAAAAACAATAAATTATGGGAATGATAAAAGATAGAAAGAAATTTGAAACAACGGTTAGACAAACAAATCCAACAAATCCAACCGCAAACACAAAGTTGGAAACTAATGATTTTGATATCGATAAGTCGACAATCAAAAAACAGCAAAATAAAACCAATAGCTAATCCAAATTAGCCTATTTATTAAATGCCTATTCAGTATATTTGAATAGGCATTTTTTTATAAAATTACATGAAACTACTTAACGACTTTAGACTAATTGTACTACTCTGTTTAACGCTAGGATTAGCACCTTTTTTTCCAGAACCTCATATTTGGGGTAAATTACAATGGATTGCTGGAGGCGCAAAAGGCATGAAATTAATGGATTGGTTTGATGTGCTTTTACATGGATTCCCTTGGGTACTTTTAATTAGAGTAACAATTGTAAAACTAACAACAAGATCCAATGCTTAATATTGTTTTAATAGAACCAGAAATACCAAATAACACAGGTAACATTGGCAGATTAGCACTAGCTTCCGGAAGCACGTTGCACTTAGTAAAACCTTTTGGTTTTGAGCTAAGTGACAAACGTTTAAAACGTGCTGGATTAGACTACTGGAAACATTTAAACGTAGTGATGTACGACTCGGTTGATGATTTTTTTGAAATAAATAAAGATGCCAATTTTGCATTTTTTTCCAGTCATGGCACAAAATCGCATTGGGACATTCCTTTTAAAGACAATCAATTTTTAGTTTTTGGAAAAGAATCCGTTGGACTAGGAAACATAATTATAGAAAAACACAAAGAATCACTATATAAAATACCTTTATACAGTGAGCATATAAGAAGTTTAAACTTGGCTAATTCTGTTGGAATTATTGTGTATGAAGGCTTAAGAAAACTACAACAATAACTTATGGATTCAAAAAAAAGTAAAATAATTAAATCACTTTCAGAATACGCTCAAATTGCAATAGGTATACTATTGGCAAGTATTGGTTTAAAAGCCTTTTTACTGCCAAATCGCTTCTTGGATGGAGGTGTCACCGGAATTGCGTTATTGATAAGCAGATTAGTTGATATAAACATCTCTTTATTATTGGTTGTACTAAGTATTCCGTTTTTAATTATTGGTTATTTTACTGTTTCAAGACGTATTATTTTAAAATCTATTATTAGTATTATTGGATTAGCACTATTTATTCATTTTGAAAACTTCGAAATAATTACCGAAGACAAGTTTTTAATATCCATTTTTGGTGGTTTATTTTTAGGAGCAGGAATTGGCATTGCCATTAGAAATGGATCTGTTTTAGACGGATCAGAAATTTTAGGTGTATTTATTAACGACCGTTTTGGAATTAGTATAGGAAAAGTCATCCTACTTTTTAATGTCATATTATTTACTATCACAGCTTTTGTTATTTCTAAAGAAATAGCCATGTATTCCATACTTACTTATATTGTAACTGCTAAAGTTACTGATATGGTTATTGAAGGATTTGAGGACTTTATTGGCGTATCCATTGTCTCTAAAGATTACGAAAAGATTAAAGTCGCTATTATAAAAGAACTTGGTGCTGGAATGACCATTTACAAAGGAAAAAAAGGGTTTGTAAATAAAAATGAAAACGAAGAATTAGATATTATCCACACTATTATTAATCGTATAGACATTAAAAAAATGTACCGAATTATATCTAATATAGATGATGATGCTTTTATTGTTGAATTTGATGTAAATAACGTTAAAGGAGGTGTATTAAGACGCTATTTAGATCGGAAAAAGGGAGAAAAACTAGCAAATTTTTTGTCGCAAAATCCTTTTTAAAAACTATTTATTTTTCTTTAAATAGCTTAAGTACATATTTTCTACCTTAGTCCTAGCCCAAGGTGTACGACGCAAAAATTTAAGACTAGATTTAATTGATGGATTGTCTGTAAAGCACTTAATTTTTACAACATGACCCATATATTCCCAACCATAATGCGATTGCAAATCTGTTATGATTTGTTCTAACTTTATACCGTGTAAAGGATTATTCTTTTGTGTTTCCACTAAATGTTTTCTATTAAGCTTTTAATTTTGACTGCTTTTTCAAAATGATTCAATTGGTGTGTTTGTATCCACCAAGTTGCTGCTTCCATTAATAACTCTGGAGTATCATTTTTATTTTTAAAAAAAGCATAAAAAGAGACACCAACAGCGTCTCCTTTTTGTGCTATTTTTTTATTACAAACTTCAATTATTTTATCTTTTAAGTCAATAGTCATAACTTATAATTAATTAACGTCTACTGTCGCTGTTTCTACTTTTCGATTTAGCTCTAGATCTATTACGACCACCTGAGTTAGAATTGGTATTACCTCTAGATTTACTTTTTTCGCCTTTAGGCTTATTATTTCTAGGCTGTCTGTTTTGTCCTGGTTTAATAGGAACTGTCGACGCATTTGGATCTGGTTCAAAACCTTCTAAAATTTCAACTGGTAGTTTCATACCAATTAACTTTTCTATATCGCGTAAAAAAGTAGTTTCGTCTGCACTAACCAAACTTATTGCTTCTCCATTTGCTCCTGCACGACCTGTACGACCAATACGATGTACGTAATCTTCAGAAATATTAGGAATTTCAAAGTTAATAACGTGAGGTAATAATGGTATATCTAGTCCTCGAGCAGCAATATCTGTTGCTACTAACACGCTTACACTTCCGCTTTTAAAACCAGCTAAAGCTTTTGTACGTGCACCTTGACTTTTATTACCATGTATTGCAGCTGCTTTAATACCAGCTTTAATCATTTTTTCTACTAACTTATTTGCACCATGTTTGGTACGTGTAAAGACTAATACCTGTTTCCAGTTACCATCTGTAATTAACTTAATAATTAAGTCAGTTTTTTTACCTTTTGCTACTCTAAATATTTTTTGTGTAATAGCATCAACGGTTGTATTTTCTGGTGTAGCTTCTACTTGTACTGGACGATTTAAAATCCCATTTGCTAGTTTTCTAATGTCTTTAGAGAATGTTGCCGAGAACATTAAGTTTTGTCTCTTATCAGGCATAAGCTTCATGACACGTTCTATATCGCGTAAAAAACCCATATCTAACATACGGTCAGCTTCATCTAAAACAAAAATTTCGACACGTTTTAAAGACAATAATCCTTGACTTTCTAAATCAATTAAACGACCTGGAGTAGCGACCAATACATCAATACCTTGACGGATGGTTGCTGCTTGTGGCTTTTGATTAACTCCTCCAAAAATAACAGCACTACGTAAGTTTAAAAACTCACTATACTCTTTTACATTAGCATATACTTGTGCTGCTAACTCACGTGTTGGCGTTAAAATTAAAGCACGAATAGGTCTATATTTTTCTTTCGGGTTTTCCGATAATATATGTAATAAAGGCAGTGTAAAACCTGCAGTTTTTCCTGTACCTGTTTGTGCAGAAGCTAACACATCATGACCTTGTAATACTGGCGGAATGGCTTTTGCTTGAATTGGACTTGGTGTAGTGTATCCTTTTTTACTAATTGCTTTTAGTAAGGCTTCAGATAGGCCTAAAGATTGAAATGACATAAATACTGTTTATTGAGATAAACACTATTCAGTTAGGCTACCTCTTTTAATTTAGTGCAAAGGTACTGCTAAATTATGGTTTTAATATTTTTATTAGGTTTTGTTTGTGTTTTAGTGCATTTGCATTACTTAAAACAAAACAAAAATAGACTTACTTTATTTGCTTAATTAAAAAGTAAGTCTACGTAAAATTTAATCTATCAATCCTTTAACTGCATCAAAATCTAAACCTCCATAATTACCAGAACTCATTAATAACAAGGCTTTATTATCAAAGTTTTGCTTAAACAAAAAGTCTTTAAATGCTTCTGGATTGGTGTATATAATTAAATCTTCACGCTGAAAAGCATTGGCAATTTGCTCATGCGATACTTTATCTAATTTTTTTATTTCTACAGCATGTGGACTATAAAACACCACTGCTACATCTGCAGCATCTAATGCTCCTTTATATTCTTTTAAAAATTCGGCATTTAAACTACTATAAGTATGTAACTCTAAACAAGCCACTAACGTACGGTTTTGATATTGCTCTTTTACAGCGTTAGTAGTAGCTTCTACTTTACTTGGCGAGTGTGCAAAATCTTTAAAAGCAACACTGGTGTTATTTTCGGCAATTTTCTCTAAACGTTTACTTGCACCTTTAAAAGTAGAAATGGCTTCATAAAAATCGTCTTCATCAATTCCCATATGTTGGCAAATCCATTTGGCACCTGCTAAATTGTTTAGGTTATGTTTTCCAAAAACTTCGATTGGCATTGGACCTTCAGGAGTTTCTAATAACGTTTCGCCATCTTCCACAGTATAATCTGGTGTATGATAAGCAATCTTACGTATTGGATTTGCAGATGCTTCAACTACGCGCTTAACCTCTGCATCTTCTTCGTTATAATTTATGCTTCCTCCTTTTACAATACTATCTACAAAAATGCTAAACTGCTCTACATAATTTTCATAGGTAGGAAACACGTTAATATGATCCCAAGCAATTCCGCTTAACAAAGCAATATTTGGTTTGTATAAATGAAATTTTGGTCTTCTATCTATTGGGCTACTTAAATACTCATCACCTTCCAACACAATAAAGTCGTTATCATCGGTTAGTTTAACCATAACATCAAACCCTTCTAATTGTGCACCAACCATGTAATCTACATCACGATCATGGTAATGCATGACGTGTAAAATCATGGATGTTATTGTCGTTTTACCATGACTTCCACCAATAACCACTCTAGTTTTATGCTTAGATTGTTCGTATAAAAACTCTGGATAACTGTAAATTTTAAGTCCTAAATCTTGTGCTTTTAGTAACTCTGGATTATCTGCTTTAGCATGCATACCTAAAACTATGGCATCCAGATTATCACTAATTTTTTCCGGAAACCAACCAAATTGTTCTGGCAATAATCCCTTTGCTTCTAATCTAGATTTAGAAGGTTCAAAAATCGTATCATCACTTCCTGAAACTTGGTAACCTTTGTTGTGTAATGCTAATGCCAAATTGTGCATAGCACTTCCGCCAATAGCTATAAAATGTACTTTCATTATCCTAATTTTGTAGAGTAATCAAAGATAGTAATTGCTAACAAAAATAAGGGTTAGCAATTATCCTTTTTAAAATCTTTTTTTAGTTACTTACAGCAAATTAATTTGTGCTTAAATTATATTAAGGGTATTATTGTTATATAATTTTAGATATACCTTATGACTTCGGACACGTTCATTAACTTAATCAATAACCATAAAGCATTAAATTTACTTTTAAACGAGAAAGAAATCACGGGTTTTTCGGATTTTTCAAAAATTGATTTTGTTGATGATGCCTTTAAAACTCATATCGAAGACCAATATATTGAAAGCTTTAAAACCATTTACAACACTTATGCAGAGCAGTCTAATAACACTGCAAAAACAAATGCTTTTTTAAGGTCTATCCAATATTTAGCCACAAGAAAAGTAATTGATGTTGTTGCAATCCAGTACCATCCAGAACTAGTTAAAACTTTAGACGTTTTAAAACATGCTAAAGAAACAGTAGATAAAAAGCCAGAAAACTTTAATGTTCCGTTAGTTAAAAACGCTCTAAACGTTACTATTTTAAATATCTGTAACCGTTTGGACAGCTCTGAAATTATAAAAAAAGATAAAAATCAACTTATCGCTTATTGCTTATATATCTGTGATGTTTTAGAAGACATTAGCCCTAAACATCATAAAGATATTTATGTTGCTAGAGAGGACATTTTAAAATATCTCCAGAAAATAGATAGCTATTCTGCTTCAGAAAACCACATTTACTTAGCTTCAAAAAAAGAACAAAACAAAGTAACATTTAATAGTCAAAAACCAATATTAGAGAAAAAAGTTAAAAAACGTGGCGTTGGTTATTACGCATTAATTGCTGTAGGTATTGCCTATTTTTTATTTAAATTATTTAGACGCATGGGATAAATTTACAACCCTTGCTTAAACGTCTTAAACACATCAATACTTGGCAATTCGGCTATAGCCAAATCAATATATTTTTCAGCATTAGTAATGTCTTGCTTATGCTTATATATTTGCGCTAATCTGTAGTTTGCCCATGCTTTTGGAACACCATCTTTAGCTGAATAATTTTGGATATAAACTTTTAAACAACGCTCTCCTTTATCTAATTGCACGTTATAATCTGCACACACCTTCCCTATTTGATAATGCAAACTATTGCGTTGGTGTTTTATTTGTGCAGCTTCCAAATTAGAGACTGCTTTTTCTGGTTGCTTTTCTTTTTCGTAAAGCGCTGTTAACTTATCGTAACACGTTAAAGAGCCTCCAACTTTTATAGCCTTTAGGTAATATTCTTCTGCTAATTCTGGCTCGTCATCATATTCATAAATATAACCTTTAGCCAAATAACCATCTACCTTAGACAGATTTTCAAGCTCATTAGCGTACTTTAAAGATTTACTTTTACTTCCACCAATAATACCTGGTAATTGCATGTATAATTCTACCAAAGCCCAACGTGCTTCAATATGATTTGGGTCTAATTCTGCAGCTTTTAAAAAAGAGGATTTTACGTCTCCAATAATTCCTAAAGCAGAAATTTTACTTACAGACAAAGCCTTCATCCCTAAAGCGCCTCCTAATTTATAGTGGTAGTTTGCTGTATTAGGCTTAGTATTTACAAGCTTTTTATATTCTGCAGCAGCTTCATCCCATTTTTTTTGATGACCATACGCATCACCTAACAACTCAATAGCTTCTAGATTTGCAGAATGATAATTTACATAAGCATATAATTCTTGTTCTGCTTTAGCAAATTGTTTACTATCAATATAAGTCTTCCCTTTCTCTATTGAGGTCTGAGCAAAAATAGTTAACGGTAATAATAAGGTTACTAAAAATGATTTCATATTGAATGTTAAAGGTTTACAAAAATAGTATTCTCTTGGTATTGTTTTTGATTAATTTGGTTAAATATTATTTAACTTTAAATTTATCACTCGTCACTCATTGAAACGTTTACTTTACACATTTATGTTATTACAATCATAAAAAGCAAAGTACCTTGTTTAAAAATTAATAAAATGAAACATATATTATCGCTATTAATGGTATTACTTTTTGCAACGTCCCACTCACAAACCAACAACTATTCCAAACTATGGGAAATTGTAGAAAATCACGAAATTAATGGCCTTCCAAAAAGTGCGCTAGAAGTTGTTAATACCATACAAGACAAAGCCTTAGCAGACAATAACACAGCACAACGTATTAAAGTTTTACTATTTAAAAGCAAGTTTGCATTATTGCTAGAGGAAGATGCTCAACTTAGTATTGTTAACGATTTTAAAGCAGAAATTGCTAAAACAGAAGCACCTACTAAAAATGTGCTAGAAAACATGTTGGCAACGTTGTATTGGCAGTACTTTCAGCAAAACAGATATCAATTTTATAGACGTACAAAAACTGCACAAAAAGCAGATGCAGTTGATTTTAGAACTTGGGATTTAGAAACCCTTTTTACTGAAATCCAAGCGCTTTTTGCCAGCTCTTTACAAAATGGATTAATACTTCAACAAACACCAACACTTCAATTTGAAGCTATAATTACTAAAGGAAAAGACGCTGAAATTTACAGACCAACTTTATTTGACTTTTTAAGCCATAACGCCTTAGAATTTTACAAAACACCAGAAAACAGAATCACGCAACCAGCCTATAAATTTAATATTGATGATGAGCAATTTTTAACAGACTCCAAACCGTTTTCTGACTTAAAAATCACCTCTAAAGATTCGACATCATTACAATTACAAGCATTAAAAGTATATCAAGATTTAATTAAATTTCACTTAAAAGACAAAACACCGTATGCCTTAACGGAATTAAATACTGAGCGATTAGACTATGTCTACTACAATGCGACTTTTGAAAATAAAGACGACCTATATTTAAAAGCACTACAAACCGAAGCTGAAAAATATAAAAATCATGAAGTTTCTGGTCTTTACCTTTTTAAAATAGCCACAATTTACAACACACAAGGTTTTAACTATAACAAGGACACAAATGCTGATGTAAGATTTAAAATTAAAGATGCTTTAGCTATTTGCAAACAAGTCATAGCAAAGTTTCCGGATAGTAAAGGTGCTGGTTTGTGTAATGCATTACAGGCTCAAATATTAGAACCTAGTTTAACCATTCAAACCGAACAAAACATACCAATTAATACGTATTCGCGTTTTTTAATTAGCTATAAAAACATTCAAAACTTAACTTTTAACGCATATGCTATAAGCAAAAAACAGTATGATGCGTATTTAAAATTATACAAAGAGGAAGATAAAAAAGACTTTATCAAAAAACTAAGCACAACAAAAACTTGGTCGTCTACCTTAAAAGACGAAAACGATTACCAACAACACACCATTGAAAGTTTAGTACCTAAATTAGATAATGGATTATATCTTATCGTTGGACAAACTACAGATTTAAAATCAGATTTTTTTGCAACAGCCTTAACCCAAGTTACTAACATTGCGATTGTAAACTATCAAGATAACAATCAAGATTTTTTCCAAGTTATTAACCGTAATAATGGAGCTCCTTTAGCAAATACAAAAGTAGACCTTGACTATACCTACCGTAACGAGAAAATACACACTAAAACTACAACCACAGACTCAAAAGGTATTATTGCTTTAAGCAAAACCAACAATTATAATCGTAGTAATATTAATTTAACGGTAAAATCTAATGATGATACTGCCTATTTTGGCAGCTATTACATGTATAATTACAAACGTAGTCGTGAAGATAATGACACCAACTATCAAGCTTTTGTTTTTACCGATCGTAGTATTTACAGACCATCACAAACCGTTTATTTTAAAGCAATTGCTTTAAAAAACAAAAACAATAAAACAGAGGTATATTCTAATAAAAAAATACAAGTCATTTTATATAATACTAATGGCGAAAAAGCAAGCACATTAGATTTAATTACCAATGATTTTGGATCTGTTTCAGGCGAATTTATTTTACCTAACGATGGATTAACAGGTAATTATAGCATACAAATTAACGATACAAATCTTTATGGTCAGACTTCAATTTCGGTTGAAGAATATAAGCGTCCTAAGTTTGAAACCAATTTTAATCCCATTACCGAAACGTTTAAAGTTAATGACAGCATTACTGTAAAAGGCGAAGCTATAGCTTTTGCAGGTAGTAAAATTACAGATGCAAAGGTCGTTTATCGTGTCGTTAGAAACGTACAATATCCTGCTTGGTATAGATGGTATAGACCTAGTTATACTAGTGAATCGCAAGAAATAACACATGGCGAAACAACAACAAATGCAGATGGTAATTATGAGCTTGTATTTAAAGCCATACCAGATGAAAAAGTTGATAAATCTGGCTTACCAGTTTTTAGTTATAAAGTCACAGCAGACGTCACAGATATTAATGGCGAAACTAGAAGCACCTCAACAATTGTAAAAGTCGGATATCACGCGTTAACAGCTACTATTGACATTGCTTCTACCATTGACAAAACAAAAAAAGACAATCAAATTACTATTACTACGCAAAACTTAAATGGTCAATTTGTAGCAGCCAAAGGGACTTTAAAGATTTACAAATTGCAAGCTCCTGATAATGTGTTAAGACCACGACCATGGAGCATTCCGGATTATGAAGGGTTTACAAAAACAGAATTTAAAAACTACTTTCCGCATGATGCTTACACCAATGAAGATAATCCTGAACATTGGGAAAAAGGCGACTTAGTTTTATCCAAAACCTTTGACACAGAAAAGTCTAAAACTATAGACCTAAAAAACATCAAAAAATGGCTGTCTGGAGCCTACATTTTAGAACTAGAAACCAAAGACAAATTTGGTCAAGAGGTTAAGGATATTGCTAAAACCATGTTGTTTTCTGACAAGGATAAAACCCTTGCAGACCAACAATTAATTACAGTTAAAACAGATAAAAGCAGTTATAATGTTGGTGACAAAGCAATTTTAACCTTTGCAAGCGCTGCCAAAAACATAACTGTTACAGTTAGTATAGAACGTGATTATCAAATCACAGAAAACCATACTATTACTTTAAACCAAAACAAAAAAACAATAAGTATACCTGTTGACAAAAACGATTTAGGAGGTTTTGGTGTTCATTATAGTTTGGCAGCATTTAATAGTTACTCAGGTGGTAGTCTAACCATAAATGTGCCTTATCCTCAAACAGACTTAGAAATTGAAACACTTACGTTTAGAGACAAACTACAACCAGGAACAGACGAAACTTGGAGCTTTAAAGTTAAAGGAACAAAAGGCGAAAAAATTGCATCCGAGTTTTTAGCTAGTATGTATGATGCATCTCTTGATCAGTTTAAATCGCACAACTGGGACTACTCACCATTTGAACCGCTAACCTATTACACGTCTTTTAGAAAAAATAATGGGAACAGTTTTGGCGTAACCCATTTTAGAGTAGATAGAGATTTTGAGTATCATAGTTTTAATAATTTAAAAAGCTTTGATCAATTTAATTGGTTTGGGTTTGCTATTAATAATAACGGTTGGTTTTATAACAATTACATCAATTCACTTAGAGCAAATAAAACTAGAACCTCTTACGATGGTAATGTAAAAGATGGTTATGTAAAAGGAACCGTAATTGACGAGAACGGATTACCATTACCTTCTGCTACAATTGCAGTTAAAGGTAGTACAGAAAGCACAACTACAGACTTTGATGGTAACTTTATTATTAAAGCAAAAACTGGCGCTATTTTAACTTTTAGCTATGTTGGCTATGGTACAATCCAAAAAACAATTGGAGTTGATAACGTCTTTAATATAACACTAAAACCTGACAACACTTTAGATGAAGTGGTTATAACTGCATTAGGTGTTGAAAGAAAAGCTGATGAACTTACAGGTGCAACTCCAATAATGTCTACAGAATACCTTGATCAAGCATCAAACCCAAATGTAGTACAAAGTCTGTCTGGCAAAGTTTCAGGTTTAGCAATTAACCCAGCTAATGAAGAAAGTAATAAATCCACAAAGATTATTTTAAGAGGAAATAGATCCTTAACTGATGACAATGCAGCGTTAATTGTAGTTGATGGTGTGATAATGTCTGCAGACCAAGTTAGTAATCTTGATCCAAATTCTATACTAAACACACAAGTATTAAAAGGTGCTGGCGGAACTGCTTTATATGGATCTCAAGGTGCCAATGGTGTTATAATTATCACAACAAAAAAAGGTACAACAGAAGACTTTTCTCTAGTTAAAGCAAGAACAAATTTACAAGAAACTGCCTTTTTCTTTCCGCAATTAGCTACAGATAAAGATGGTAATGTGTCCTTTAACTTTACAACACCAGAAGCATTAACTAGATGGAATCTTAATGTGTTTGCACATGACAAACAAGGTAATCATGCTCAAAACACACTGCAAACCGTTACACAAAAAGACTTGATGGTGTTACCAAATGTGCCACGTTTTTTACGACAAGGTGACCAAATACAGATTAGCACAAAAATTGCAAATCTTAGCACAAAGGATTTAACAGGTACTGCAGTGCTTCAGTTGTTTGATGCATTGACTGGAAAAGCTATAGATTCGGAATTAGCCAATACGTTAAACCAGCAATCATTTTCCGCGAAAGCGAAAGGTAATACGCAAGTCACATGGACGCTTTCCATTCCTGATAACGTAAGTGCTGTGCAATACAAAATATTAGCTAAATCTGGCGATTTTAGTGATGGAGAGCAAAATGCTTTACCTGTTTTAACCAATAGAATGTTGGTGACTGAAACGCTTCCAATGTGGATTAAAAGCAACCAAACCAAAACCTTTACATTGGAGAAGTTAAAAACCAATTCGTCTGCTACTTTAAAGCATCACAAATTAACCTTAGAGATGACTAGCAATCCTGCTTGGTACGCTATACAAGCTTTACCATACTTAATGGAATATCCTTACGAGTGTAATGAGCAAACTTTTAGTCGTTTTTACGCCAACGCACTAGCTAGTCATATTGTAAACAGTAATCCACGTGTTAAAGAGGTATTTAACCAATGGAAAAATACAGATGCTTTATTAAGTAATCTTGAAAAAAATGAAGAATTAAAATCTATTTTAATACAAGAAACACCTTGGTTACGTGATGCACAGTCAGAGACAGAACAGAAAAAACGTATTGCTTTATTGTTTGATTTAAATAAAATGAATAATGAGTTAGCACTTGCTAAAAAGAAACTAAAAAACAACCAAATGTCAAATGGTGGATGGTCTTGGTTTGGAGATTATCGTGTTAACCGTTACATCACACAACATATTATTACTGGTTTTGGACATCTTAAAAAACTAAATGTGGTTAGTGATAAAGATGAAGACATAACTGACATGGTTAAAAATGCATTAGATTATTTAGATGAAGCATTTGAAAAAGAATATAACGATTTAACAAAGTATACCAATACTGTGGATTATACCAAGGACCATTTAAGTTATACGCAGTTACATTATTTATACATGCGAAGCTTTTTTCCTGAGCATAAGCTATCTAAAAAACAACAAGAAATCCACAAGTATTACTTGTCACAAATTAGAAACTATTGGTTACAGCGTCCATTATATGCTAAAGGAATGATGGCTTTAATAATGAAACGTAATAACGATACGACAACAGCTAAAGCCATTTTAAAATCGGTTAGCGAAAACAGTATTACGTCTGACGAGTTAGGAATGTATTGGAAAGAAAACACAAACTCTTACTATTGGTATCAAGCATCCATTGAAACACAAGCCTTAATGATTGAAGCTTTTGCTGAAGCTGGTACAATACTACAAACCGAAGCTAAAAACATTGAAACGATTGATAACCTTAAAATATGGTTACTTAAAAACAAACAGACCAACCAATGGAAAACAACAAAAGCAACCACAGATGCTGTCTATGCTTTATTATTACAAGGTAACGATTGGCTAAGTGTAACAGAAATGGTTGATGTGGTTTTAGGTGGCGAAAAAATAACACCTGCTACTTTAGAAGATGTAAAAGTAGAAGCTGGAACAGGTTACTACAAAACCTCTTGGTCTGGAACGGAAATTACTCCTAAAATGGCTGAAGTCAAGCTTACCAAAAAAGGAAATGGCATTGCTTGGGGAAGTTTATACTGGCAATATTTTGAGGATTTAGATAACATAACGTCTGCAGAAACGCCTTTAAAACTTAAAAAACAATTATACTTAAAAACCAATACAGATACAGGTGAACTTATTACTGCCATAACAAATGAAACTAAATTAAAAGTTGGAGATTTAGTAAGAGTCCGTATAGAATTACGAAGCGATCGCGCTATGGAATTTGTACATATGAAGGATATGCGTGCTGCAGGATTAGAACCTATTAATGTACTTAGTCAATACAAATATCAAGATGGTTTAGGGTATTATGAAGCGACTAAAGATGCATCTACCAACTTCTTTTTTGACTATTTACCAAAAGGTATTTTTGTCTTTGAATATGATTTACGCGTTAATAATGCTGGTAATATGAGTAATGGTATTACAACTATACAAAGTATGTATGCACCAGAATTTAGTAGTCATAGTGAAGGTGTACGCCTTGAAGTAGAATAAATTCAGCTTCACTAAACAAAAAAGCTTCTATTAATTTGGAAGCTTTTTTTTACATAAATCACTTAACGACAACAAACTAAATCATACAACACACTAGTTAGGATTGCAACTATCCCACTTTAAGTGATAAAAAATGGATATAATAGTTTGTAAGAGGTTTAAAAAATTTATTTTTAGGCCAAACTAAACTAACCATAATGAAAAAATCAGTATTACTTATTGCTTTGCTTTTCGCATTTTCAATAAGCGCACAAACCGTGTCTTTAACTAAAAGTGAAATTTTTAAAGACTCCAAAAAAAACAGCTCTCTAGTCTTTTCTTTAGAAGATGATAACGGAGGACTAATTACTATCAGATCTTTTATAGGTGGCTTGATTCCTAAATTAAAAGGGTATTACATTCAGCACTTTGACGCAAAATTAAAGTTAATCAAAGAGGTTGAATATGAGGTAGACAATAATTTTATTCAAAATGCATTTATTAAAGATGGACAATTGCATATCATAGAATTTGACCACGACAAAAAAGCAGATAAAATAGTATTTAATGTGGTGTCTTCAAACCTTAAAGACCTAAAATTCAGCAAAAAAGAATTATTGTCATTCTCTGAAGACAACATGCAAAAGTATTTTGGAATAGGTATTTTTCCCATTTTTATAAATAACTTTTCTCAAATGGATGGAAACCATATGGGAGAAGTAATTATGTCTAAAAACAATGCGTTTTTTGCTATCAACTTTGATTTTAACAATAAAGATAAAGAGACCCACAAAATATTTGTTTTCAATACTAATTTTGAAAGTGTTTATGATAAATTAATAGAAAAAGATATTAAGGACAAATTGTTTGAATACAATAGTATTGATGTCGATGACAAAGACGGAACCGTTTACTTTTTAGGTAAAGCTTTTGAAAACAACTCCAGAAAGTCTAAGAAAAAAGGCGAAGCTAATTACCACTTTGAATTGCTAAAAGTAAATGCAGATGGACAAAAAACAACAGCGTTTAAAAAGGCAGATAAATTTATCTCGTCAATGGAGTTAATCAAAACAGAGGACAGATTATCATGTGTTGGTTTTTACGGAGTTAAAGACCAAGGTAATTATAATGGTGTTTGTTTATTTAATTTAAATCCAGATACGCTTGCTATGGAGACTGAAAAATTCACACCTTTCTCTGATGAGTTTATGACAGATAAATATGGTAATAAAGAAAACAGAAAAAAAAGAAAACAGAAAAAGGGTATTAAAAATATAGATTTTAAAGGCATTTTTACAATGGATAATGGTGACATTATTGTAAACGCAGAGGAGTTTTTTATTACCACACATACATCTATGAATGGTAGTGGTGGAATGTCTACTTATACCATTTACCATTTTAATGACATTATGAGCGTTAGATTAGATAAAGATGGTGACTTAAAATGGGCTAGAAACATCAATAAAGCACAAACTGGTCTTACTAATAGCTCTTACACTTCAATTCCAGTAGGAGAAACAACTTACTTTTTTATAAACTGCTCTGATAATATTAAAAAACTTAGTGCAGACCGTATTGCTTTTAAACAAACTAAAGCCAAAAAGTCAAATTTATATATGATATCTATTGATAAAAATGGTGCTTTTGATTTTGAAAAATTAATCGACGATAAAGACTCTAAAGTTTATTACAAGGTTAATGATGGTGTTGTAAATCTTAACGATCGTACTGTTATTTTACCAGGTAAAAAGAAAAAAAATACACGAATTTTAAAGATCAAGTTCTAACATTTTTAACAGATTAAAATTAAAAGCTTCCATTTTAGGAAGCTTTTTTTTTGACATATCAATTAATATTTAGATATTTGTCTAAATACCTAATTAGTGAATTTATTATTTAAAGCTTTAAACGACGATACAAGACGTCAGATTTTGGAACTTCTAAAAGAAGATAATCTTACTGCAGGACAAATTGCTGATGCTTTTAATATTAGTAAACCTAGTATATCACATCATTTAGACATTTTAAAACGTGCAGATTTAGTAACCAGCGAGAAGAAAGGTCAGTATGTAGAGTATACTATAAATACCACCATTTTGGAAGATGTACTTAAATGGATTATAACTTTAAAACAATAAAATTATGAATCTTAAAAAAGAATTTCCGTATATAATATTAATGGCTTTGCCATTTATATATTTAGCTTACATCTGGAATACTTTACCAGAAACAGTACCAACCCATTGGAATGCTAGTGGAGAAATTGATGGTTATGGTAGTAAAAACACCTTACTATTAATTCCGTTTATGTTACCTGTTTTAGTTTATATTATAATGACCATTGCACCCAAAATTGATCCAAAAAATAAGATTGCTACAATGGGGAAAAAGTATGAGCAATTAAAATTTTTCTTAGTCTTGTTTATGTCTGTACTAGCCTTATTTATAATTTACAGCTCAAAAACACAAAGCTTTTCTAGCCCAAACATTATATACATACTACTTGGATTATTATTTGCTGGTCTTGGTAATTTTATGAAAACGGTAAAACCTAATTACTTTATTGGTATCAAAACACCTTGGACTTTAGAAAACGAAACAGTTTGGAAAAAAACGCATCTTTTAGGTGGTAAAATATGGTTTGTTGGTGGTTTACTAATTGTTTGCATGAGCTTAATCTTTACAGCACAAACAGCAGCTACGTTGTTTGTCATAATAGCAGTATTAATTACCATAATACCGTTAGTGCATTCTTATATTGAATTTAAAAAAATAAAATAGTTATTATGAAGTATTTAAATAACCTATCAGTTGAGCTGTTTATATTATTTACAAGTTTGACTGTTGCACAAACCGAAAAACCTCAGACACCAAAAGGACCTTTTAACTATAAAATTGAAGACGTTACTTTTATTAACACAGCAGCAGACAGCATAGTGTTAGCTGGTACATTAACGTTACCAAAAGATACTATCAATCCTCCTGTCGCCATTTTAATTAATGGTTCAGGTGCACATGATAGAGATTGCGACATCATGGGTCACAAATCGTTTTGGGTAATTGCAGATTATTTAACCAATAACGGAATTGCTGTTTTACGTTATGACGAACGTGGTACAGCACAATCTGAAGGCGATTTTAGTACAGCTACTACCTTTGATTTAGCCAAAGATGTTGAAGCTGGTATTAATTTTTTGAAAACACGTAAAGATATTGATGCATCAAAAATTGGATTAATTGGTCATAGCGAAGGCGGATTAATTGCACCAATAGTAGCATCTACCAATACAAACGTCGCTTTTATTGTCATGCTTGCTGGTACAGGTGTTAATGGACAGGAAGTACTACAGTCACAAAGCAAAAAAATTGCAGAACTACAAGGGACTACTAAAGAAGGCATTGCTTTTAACCACCAATTAACAACTGTTGCTTATGATGCTTTATACACTGAAACTGAAACAGAAAAGCAAAAGGCTGCTATAACTTTAGCATTAGAAAACTATAAAAAACAATTAGAAGCAGATCAAAGTCCGTTTGCTGTTTATGCAAACAATATAGTAATTAAGCAATTAGCTTCACAATTAACTAATCCTTGGCTTTATGCATTTATAACATTAGACCCAAAAGCATATTTAGAAAAAGTAACTTGTCCTGTATTGGTCCTTAACGGAACTAAAGATGTACAAGTTTTACCAGAAATAAATTTACCTGCCATTAAAAAACATCTTGAAACAGCCAAAAATAAGGATGTAACCATCCAAGAAATTGAGGGTTTGAATCATTTGTTTCAAACTGCTAAAACTGGAAATATTAATGAGTATGCTAAAATTGAGGAAACTTTTTCTCCTGTTGCTTTAAAACTAATATCAGATTGGATTAATGCCAGATTTTAGTCCACTTTAATTTTACATTATAGGGGTAAAAACCAATAGTAGGATTCTAAAATTTATTTGCCATTTTGCTTAATAACAAAAATATTGCAATGGTTTTTGTTATTAATAGGATAAACTCGAATTGAGGAAATTGTTTGGATATTAATCCTGCTACCAAAATGCTAATAAAAAAACGAATAGCTACATTTTTTATAATGCTCATTAAAATAACATTTAACTATGTGAAGTAATCTTAGTGTTTAAGATAATGTTGGCTTTGCGTTAAGGATGGAAATGACATCCTTTTTTTGCTGCCATATATGGCAAAAAAAGATATAATGGACAGCCTGACCCACTTTTGCAACTTAAAAGCAAAAGTGGGTAACGCCCAAAATAATTTAGTTAAGCATTTTCCATAGTGTGTCTTTCAACTCGGTTAAACCTTGTTGTGCTACACTTGATATAAATTGGTAAGGAATTGGAAGTGTTTTATCCAATTCGGCTTTTAGTTCTGCTTTAAGCTCGTCGTCCAACATGTCTGACTTAGAGATGGCAATCATACGATCTTTGTCAAGCATTTCTGGATTGTAACGTCTTAACTCGTCCAACAAAATCTCATACTGTGCCTTAATCTCTGGCGCATCTGCTGGTATTAAAAATAGTAAAATCGAATTACGCTCTATGTGACGTAAAAAGTAATACCCTAATCCTTTACCTTCTGCTGCACCTTCAATAATCCCAGGAATATCTGCCATTACGAAGGTTTGAAAATCTCTGTATTTAACTATTCCAAGGTTTGGTTTAAGTGTTGTAAACTCGTAATCAGCAATTTTTGGTTTTGCTGAGGTTACCACAGATAGTAATGTGGATTTTCCTGCATTTGGAAATCCAACTAAACCTACATCTGCTAAAACTTTAAGTTCTAGGGTTATAAATTTTTCTTCTAAAGGAAGACCTGGTTGTGCATATCGTGGTGTTTGGTTTGTAGAGGTTTTAAAGTGCCAGTTACCTAGACCACCTTTTCCACCTTCTGCCACAATACGCTCTTCTCCATCTTCTGTGATTTCAAAAAGAATCTCGTTAGTTTCTGTATCTCTAACCACAGTACCTAATGGTACTTCTGCGTACATATCTTCTCCATCTTCTCCAGAGCTTCTACTTTTACTACCATGTCCACCATGTCCTGCTCTAATATGTCTTTTAAATTTTAGATGCAATAGTGTCCAAAGGTTAGAGTTACCTCTTAATATAACGTGTCCTCCACGTCCACCATCTCCTCCATCTGGTCCACCTTTTGTAATAAATTTTTCGCGATGTAAATGCACAGATCCTTTTCCTCCGTTACCAGAAGAGACATGCATTTTTACGTAGTCTACAAAATTTCCCTCAGTCATAATTTAGTTAAAAATTTAAAACGTTAACAGCTAAAAGTTTTCACTAATATATATTAACTCAAACAAATTTGTTTGTATTACAATTTGTCAATCACAGCGTTTAAGCGTTTGGTAATATCTTCTATACCACCAATACCATCTACTCCAAAATATTTATTTTGTGCTGCGTAGTAGTCTTTTAAAATTGCAGTTTCGTTGTAATAAACTTTAATTCTGTTTCTAATAATAGACTCGTCAGAGTCGTCTTTTCTTCCACTGGTCTTACCACGTTCCAACAAACGTTGTACTAAAACCTCATCTTCAACTTCTAAAGCTACCATTGCGCTAACTTCAGAGTCTTTACTTGCCATAATTTTATCTAAAGCTATAGCTTGTGTTTCATTTCTTGGAAAACCATCAAAAATAAAACCTTTAGCTCCTGCATTACGCTCTACCTCTGCCTCTAGCATATCAATTGTTACTTGATCTGGCACTAAATGTCCTTTGTCCATGTAAGACTTGGCTAGCGTACCTAAAGCTGTTTGGTTTTTGATATTGTATCTAAATACATCTCCTGTAGATATATGTACTAGATCATATTTTTCTTTTAAAAAATTAGCTTGCGTTCCTTTTCCTGCTCCTGGAGGTCCAAATAGCACTAAATTAGTCATGTGTTGTGTTGTTTTTAATTGGTATACTGCTGGTAAATCGCGACCTAATCCATCATAATCTAGACCATAGCCTACTATGAATTTATTAGGAATCTCTAGACCAACATAATGTAATTTAAAGTCTTTTTTATATGCTTCCGGTTTGTAAAACAGTGTTGCTATAAGTAATTGTTTTACGTTTTCGGATTTAAAAATGCGGTGTACTTCTTCTAAGGTATTACCTGTATCAATTATATCCTCTAAAATAACTACTGTGCGTCCAGTTAAATCTTGTGTCAAGCCAATTAAACGCTGTATGTCTTCTGTTGACTTTACACCTTCATAAGAGGCTAATTTTATAAAAGTCACCTCGCAAGGCTTTGGATATTTTTTTACAAAATCGCTTACTAACATAAACGATCCATTTAAAATCCCAATAAAAACAGGGACTTCGTCTCCTAAATCGTGAGCGACTTGATTAGCCATTTTTGTCACAGCATCATCCAATTCTGATTCAGAAATAAATGGTTTAAACTGTTTGTCGTGAAGCGTAATAGTTTGCATTTTATAAATTTAAAGCGCAAATATAAGCATTTGTGACTGCTTAACAGATATTTGAATTCGATTTTTAGGCACTGTTTTGGTTTTAAAATGTATTTTTGTAGCTAACACGATTTATGACCAATGAATTATTTTTCTTCAGACTTTAAATTAGGTATTTTAGGTGGTGGCCAATTAGGCAAAATGCTGCTTTATAATACTAGAAAATTTGACATTTACACTTGTATTTTAGACAATAGTGACCAAGCTCCTAGTCGTATGGCTTGTAATGAGTTTACTAAAGGTGACTTGATGGATTTTGATACTGTTTATAACTTTGGTAAGCAGGTAAATGTTTTAACCATCGAAATCGAAAATGTTAACGTTGCTGCGTTAGAAAAACTAGAAAACGAAGGGATAACAGTTTACCCATCGTCAAAAACGTTGCGACGCATACAAAATAAGGCGACTCAAAAATTATTTTATCAAGACCACAATTTACCAACAGCACCTTTTAGTAGGTTTGCTTATGTATCTGAAATTGAAGACGCTATTGATAATGGTGGTTTAAACTTACCATTTGTATGGAAAGCTGCACAATTTGGTTATGATGGTAATGGTGTAAAAATTGTAAGATCCATAGCAGACTTAAAAGATTTGCCTAAAGGCGAATGTATAGCAGAACAATTAATTCCGTTTAAAAACGAATTAGCAGTAATTGTTGCTAGAAGTGCTAATGGAGAAATGAAAACCTATCCTGTGGTAGAAATGGAGTTTCATCCTGAAGCTAACCAAGTAGAATATGTTATTTGTCCAGCAAGAATAAGCGCAGAAGTTGCTAAAAAGGCACAAGATATTGCACTAAAAACATCTGAAGCTTTTAATCACGTTGGTTTATTAGCTGTTGAGTTATTTCAAACCGAAGATGATAAAATACTAATTAACGAAGTTGCACCAAGACCACATAATTCTGGTCATCAAACTATAGAAGGAAGCTACACATCTCAATTTGAGCAACACATACGCGCTATTTTAGGTTTACCTCTTGGTAAAACTGATAATAAAGTGGCAAGCGTAATGGTTAATCTTGTTGGTGCAGAAGGTTATACA
Source organism: Olleya marilimosa CAM030 (assembly GCF_000518485.1). Taxonomy (GTDB): domain Bacteria; phylum Bacteroidota; class Bacteroidia; order Flavobacteriales; family Flavobacteriaceae; genus Olleya; species Olleya marilimosa. The sequence continues at coordinate 111,939 of NZ_JADR01000009.1, forward strand.
GGTCAAGTACACTACAAAAATATAGAATCTATAATGGCTATGGATGGTGTTACACCGCATATTTATGGTAAAAAAGAAACACGACCATTTAGAAAAATGGGACATGTTACCATTGTAGATGAAAATTTAAATATAGCACGACAAATTGCTGAAAAAGTTAAGAATAGTATTGAAGTAATAAGTTTATAATTATGAGCAAAGTAGCAGTAATAATGGGAAGCAATAGTGATATGCCAGTCATGCAAGACGCTATTGATATTTTAACAGAATTTAAAATAGACATAGAAGTAGATATCGTATCAGCACATCGCACACCGGAAAAATTATTCGATTTTAGTAAAAATGCACATAAAAGAGGCATTAGTGTCATAATTGCAGGAGCTGGTGGAGCTGCGCATTTACCAGGTATGGTAGCATCATTAAGTCCTTTACCTATAATTGGTGTACCTGTTAAAAGCAGCAACTCTATAGATGGATGGGACTCTGTTTTATCAATTCTACAAATGCCAGGAGGAGTTCCTGTTGCTACAGTAGCCTTAAATGGAGCTAAAAACGCAGGTATTTTAGCAGCACAAATTATTGGTGCCTCTAATCCTGAAGTTTTAAATAAAATTATTGCTTACAAACAGGGTCTTAAACAAAAAGTAGAACAGGCAGCCAAAGATATTAAATAGCGAAAAACAGAAAACCCCAACTAGGTTGGGGTTTTCAATCGCTATTAATCTTTCTATATGTGGTCATATAAATATACTCTCACACCAAAAAAACTTAAGTCAAAGGTGCAACTTATGGCTCTGTTAGTACAATTAGCAACTAAAAAAACTTAAGGTTTCGATAAAAAACAAATTTATCGGTCAAACAATAGCTTTTAAACAAAAAAAAGCCCCAAACATAAGTCTGAGGCTTCCATCGCTATTATTTTCTATTTATGAGAATATATTACTCATATCAAAAAAACAGTTGCAAAAAAGTGACTTTTCTTACAAAAACATACAACTTATTGTAATATTTTAGAATATTAGATGAAGAGTGATAATAAATCGGTAAAAAACAAGATAAAAAAAAGCCTCAGACAAGTCTGAGGCTTTTTATCGCTATTAATCAATAATTTTTATGTGAGTAACCAACTCACGGGAAAAAATCATTTGCAAAAATAATCAATTAAATAATTAATATGCAATTAAAATATTAATTTTAACATCATAAATTTTACTAAAACGTTATAATGAATATACTTTTAAATAATTTTAGCACAAATTTTAACACTTCGCCTTTTCAATCTATAAAAAACGAAGACTATAAACCTGCCATTTTAAAACTAATTGAGGATACCAAATTAGAAATTGAGGCAATCGTAAATAATACAGAAACCCCAACTTTTGAAAACACAATTGAAGCTTTAGAATTTTCTGGACAACAATTAGATCGTGTAACCAGTATTTTTTTCAATTTAAACTCGGCAGAAACTAATGATGACCTTCAAAAAATAGCTCAAGATATCTCTCCTATTTTAACAGAATTTGGAAATGATATAACCTTAAACGAAGCTTTATTTAAAAAAGTAAAACATGTTTATGACAATAAAGACCGTTTTAATTTAAATACAGAACAAAGTACTTTATTAGATAAAAAATATAAAAGTTTTTCTAGAAATGGTGCCAACCTATCTGAAGATAAAAAACAACAATTAAGAGCAATTGATAAACAATTGGCTAGCCTAAAATTAAAATTTGGAGAAAACATTTTAGCAGAAACTAATGCTTTTGAAATGCTAATTACAAATGAAGCCGATTTATCAGGTTTACCAGAAGGTGCTATTGAGGCTGCTAAACAATTAGCAGAGTCTAAAAACAAAGATGGTTGGTTAATTACATTAGATTATCCTAGTTATATACCATTTATGACCTATGCAGATAATAGAGCATTACGTAAAAAACTAGCAATAGCTTTTGGAGCAAAAGGTTTTAAAAACGACAAATTAGATAATCAACAACATGTGTTAGACATAGCTAGACTGCGTTTTGAACGTGCAAACTTATTAGGTTACACCACACATGCGCACTTTGTTTTAGAAGAGCGTATGGCACAGACACCTGAAAAAGTAAATTCGTTTTTACAAGACTTATTAGTAAAAGCTAAACCAGCTGCTTTACGTGAATTTGCCCAATTAGAGCAGTTTGCAAAAGAACTAGACAACATCGATCAATTAGAAAAATGGGACTCTGCTTATTATTCAGAAAAATTAAAACAAAAACTATTTAATCTGGATGACGAGCAACTTAAACCTTACTTCAAACTAGAAAATGTTATAGATGGTGCTTTTCAGGTGGCAAATAAATTATTTGGGCTTCAATTTAAAAAAATTGATACCATAGATAAGTACCATGAAGATGTTATGACGTATGAGGTTTTAGATGAAAACAATGAATTAGTCTCTATTTTTTATGCTGATTTTTTCCCTAGAGCTGGAAAACGAAATGGTGCTTGGATGACCTCTTATAAACCACAATTTATTAAAGATGGTATTAACCAAAGACCACACATATCTAACGTTTGCAACTTTACAAAACCAACTAAAAGCAAACCATCGTTATTAACCTTCAATGAAGTCACTACCTTATTTCATGAGTTTGGTCATGGATTACATGGTATGTTAGCGAATACCACTTACCCAAGTTTATCAGGAACTAGTGTATTTTGGGATTTTGTAGAACTACCAAGTCAAGTTTTAGAAAACTGGTGTTATGAAAAAGAAGCTTTAGAGTTATTTGCTAAACATTATGAAACTGGCGAAATCATTCCAATGGATTTAGTCCAAAAAATTAAAGAAAGTGCAACATTTCAGGAAGGCATGCAAACCCTAAGACAATTAAGCTTTGGTTTATTAGACATGAGTTGGCATGGTGTAAATCCATCAGACATTACTAACGTTAAACAACATGAAAATAAAACCTTTGAAAACACTAATTTATATCCTGACGTAAAAGAAAACTGTATGAGTACTGCTTTTGCACATATTTTTCAAGGTGGTTACTCCTCTGGATATTATAGTTACAAATGGGCAGAAGTTTTAGATGCAGATGCTTTTGACTATTTTAAAGAAAAAGGGATTTTTAATAAAGACGTGGCCACTAAATTTAAGGATAACGTATTATCCAAAGGTGGTACAGACAACCCAATGGTATTGTACAAACGCTTTAGAGGTCAAGAGCCTAAACCTGAAGCTTTACTTAAACGCGCTGGATTGATTAAATAATTTTAAACTACATAAAGCCATTTTAACTAGGTTTAGAATGGCTTTTTTTAAATCTACAAAATAAACTTTCAATAATTATTGAAAGTTTAAAAATTATTAATATATTTGTGTCATGGAATATCAAGAAGCAAAAGACAAATTTATTAGTACTTGGGGAAGTTTAGGTTCACTTTGGGGAATCAATAAAGCTATGGCACAAATACAAGCGCTTCTTTTTATATCTACCAAACCATTATCAATGGAAGAGATTATGGAAGATCTTAAAATATCTAGAGGTAATACTAGCATGAATTTAAGACAACTAATGGATTGGGGAATTGTAACCAAAACATTAGTGGCTGGAGAACGTAAAGAGTTTTTTACAACTGAAAAAGATGTACAAGAATTAGCTAGAATTGTTGCTGTGGAACGTAGCAGAAGGGAAATTAAACCTGTAGTCAAAGTTTTAGATGAAGTTTCAAGTATTAAAGATGATGGTACAGCAAAAACAAAAGAACTAATCAAACAGACCAAAGCATTACACGAGTTAACAGAAACTATGGACGTGATGATAAATAAACTAGTAAATCAAAAACAAAACTGGATTACCAAATCTTTACTTAAACTTTTTAAATAAAAAAATTTAAAATTAACTTTCAATAATTATTGAAAGTTTAAAACACTTAATAATTATGAAAACAGTATTTAACATCAACAAATTTCTAGTCATTGCTACTACCATTTTATACTTAACTTTTTATCTAGGATTATACGCTCAAATATTACTTGGTGCTGTTCAATTACTAAGCGCTTTAGGCATCCTTTTTCTGTGGAAACAGTATAATAATAAACAACAAAAGCATATTATACTGTATTGGATTTTAACACTGTGTTATGGCTTAGGTTGGTTAATCGTTAAAGATTTAAATGGATTATTCCTAGTTGTTTTACTTATAATCATAATGCCAATGAGTCTTGCGTATTACTTTACCTGGATTTTAAACAATCTTAAAAATACTCAACTATGAAATATCAAATTCCAAATTGGTTAATAATACTTGGAGGATGTGGTCAAATATTTACTGCATTAATTTATCCTTATATAAGACATCAAGTATTTGATTGGTATAATGATGTTAAACAACTTAAACCATTAAATCAAGAAATAGCAAAAACTTATGGTCGTTATATACAGGGATTAAATTTTTGTTTTGGATTGATATCTATACTAATACCTACAGATTTAAAAAACGGAAGTCACTTAGCATTATCACTAACAGCTTTAATAGGCATGTATTGGGTAGGTAAAGTGGCCACTCAAATTGCATATTACCCTATGTATCAAATTCCTCAGAAAATAATTTTTAAAATAGGAAGTTATTTCATGAATACACTATTTGTAAGCTTTGCATTAATTTACACGTGGTTAGTTATCTTAAACCTACAGACAATTATAAACTAATTACAATGACAAATCTATATGCAATTAATAGTTGGGCGTTTATAATTTGTGTATTGATTAGCTTTACTATTTATGGAGCCATAATAGCATTACCCATATTAGGCATTATTCAAATTATTATAAGTGTAAAAGTTATATTTAATTTTAATCAACTACCTAAGTCAATTAAGACTTTAGGCGCTATCTATTTGTTTAGCGTTGTAATTGCATTAATTGTCGTCAAAATAATAGTATTAAATCAATTACTAATCTTTTTTATATGGTCATTAATGGCTATCATATTGGCTGGATTTCATTTAGCAATAACACGTTTAATTATAAATTACAATACAAAACTTAGCCAAATTATAGAGTAATAGTGAGTCATTATACAAATACAACCCTAAGTACTACTTAAAAAGTTTATTTAAATACTATATAAATGGTTAATTTTTATGATTAAGCTACACAAGAGTATGGGTTTTTGGATATTCCATACCTTTAAAACAAACTATTAAAAAGGCTATTTTTGAGCTTTTGTTATAGGTTTAGACATTTATAAGTTTTGGTTATAACATTATTTGTATGTAAAAAAACGTAATTACTTAATTGTATTTTTAGTATTTTTAGCCCGAAAAAGAAATCTTAAACATGTCAGATCACAAAATTAATCCTAACAAATGGATAGATTTATACAGCGACTACCTCTTTAATTACACCATTACACGTGTAAATGACAGAGCAATAGCACAAGACTTAGTGTCTGACACTTTTCTTGCTGGTTTAAAAAGTATGAAAAATTTTAAAGGTGAAGCTAGTGAGCGTACATGGCTGGTTTCCATCTTAAAAAGAAAAGTCATTGATCATTATCGTAAGATAAATTCTAATAAAGGTAAAGCAGAAGTTAGAATGTCTTATAATGCAGATAGCGAAACCGAAGGCGACTGGTTAGAAGAACGCGTTGCAGACCCTTTTGACAAAACTGCAGAAGACCAAATTGAAAACACCGAATTAGCTAACGCAATCGATGATTGTCTATCAAAATTACCAAAAAAGCAAGCTCAGATATTTGAAATGAAAACCATTTTAAATTATGAAACCGAAACAATCTGTAATGAATTAGAAATAACTGCGTCTAATCTGTGGGTAATCATCCATAGAGCAAGAACTGCTATGGCAGGTTGTTTAGAAAAAAATTGGTTTTAATTATGTTTATGAAAAAATTTATGATTTCTTGTGAGGAATCAGGTCACATCTGCGATAAAGCTCAATATAAAGAGGCTTCTATTATTGAGAAAGTGAAATTTAAATTTCACACATTTATGTGTGCAGTGTGCAGACAACACTCTAAAAACAATACCAAGTTAACACAATTAATAGATTCCATAAAAGGAAACCAATTATCTATATCCGAAAAAAAAGAGCTTAAAACTTCTTTTGAGAAAGAATTACAGAAGCATCAATAGCATCCATATTACAGGCAATGCTTCAACCCAAAACGACGTATAATATGCATTTCTATCTTCATTAGCAAAATAGATAAATACACACAAAATTATACTTATCACACACTGAAACAACAATCCAGTTGCATCAATATTATCTTTAAAATATTCTACAAAATAAAACAGTAGTACTAATATATAACCTAACCGTTTAGTGTTTTTTACACCAATTTTTTGTGGTATAGTCGCTAATTTTAAGCTATCATAGTTTAAATCTCTAATCTCAAAAGGCAACATTAATGCAATAACTAGAATAAAATTTTGGATTATTGTAATAATAGCATCTTGACTAAACATACCATTATTATTAAAAACAGGTAAAATAACGGTCACTCCACACCAAACTAAAGCAATAACATACACCTTTAAACCACTAATATCCCTTAAGTTTTGTTGCGTGTCTAAATACCACTTTTTGGGTAAAAAAGGGATGGCGTATAAAAAGGTAACCATACCAAAACCAGTAATTAGCATTAAGCTGTTATTTTGTAATTGCAAAGCATAATAACACATCAAGCCAAAACAAACTAATGAAAACACTTGGATAACCTTTAACCAATTAGCTAAACTCCTGTGATGCCATTTGGCAATACCAAAATACTTCACAAAATTGTAACCTGTAATTGTTGCAAAAAAATTAAAATAAAGGATGGTCTCGTCACCATTTATGTTCAACTTTTTTAAAGTAATCCAACTTAAGGCATACACTGCTAAAGCAACATGTATGCTACTATTTATGTAAAAATCTAAAAGCTGTTTTAAAACCTTCATTAGACAAAAATAATTAATCTGTTAATAAAGCAGCCGATTAGTTGAAAACTTTCAATTTTTAACAAAATATTACTATTAGTTTTCGTTAATTTTGCAATCATTAAAAAACAACTATATTTTTTCTCAAACCTTGTAAAAAAGGTTAATAACAACACAACATAAATGAACACAAACGCTTTCGCATTACGTCACATTGGTCCAAGAGAAAATGATCAAAAACTAATGCTTCAAACAGTAAACGCAGATACTATTGAACAATTAATATCTGAGACTGTTCCTGCTAACATTCGTCTTAAAAAAGACTTAGATTTAGATGAAGCTATGACAGAATATGAGTATTCAAATCATATTAATAACCTGTCTAAACTTAACAAAACTTACAAAACTTATATTGGTTTAGGATACCATCCAACTATTTTACCAGCTGTTATACAACGTAACATTCTAGAAAATCCAGGTTGGTACACAGCTTATACACCTTATCAAGCCGAGATTGCTCAAGGTCGTTTAGAAGCTTTACTTAACTTCCAAACCATGATTACTGACCTAACAGGAATGGAGTTAGCAAATGCGTCTTTATTAGACGAAAGTACTGCTGCTGCAGAAGCAATGAGCTTACTATTTGCTGTTAGAGAACGTGATCAAAAAAAAGCTGGTGTTTCTAAATTTTTTGTAAGTGATGCCATATTACCTCAAACCCTATCTTTATTACAGACTCGTGCTACTCCAATTGGTGTAGAACTTGTCATTGGAAAAGAAACCGAGTTTGATTTTAGTACAGACTTTTTTGGAGCAATACTGCAGTATCCAGGTAAAGATGGTCAAATTACAGATATCAAAACCTTTATTGAAAAAGCTAACGCAAATAATATTAAAGTAGCTGTTGCTGCAGACATTTTAAGCTTAGTAAAATTAGAAGCTCCTGGTAAATTTGGTGCAGATGTTGTCGTTGGTACTACACAACGCTTTGGTATTCCAATGGGTTATGGTGGACCACATGCAGCTTATTTTGCAACTAAAGAGGCGTACAAACGTGATATTCCTGGACGTATAATTGGTGTAACCAAAGATGCAAATGGTAACAGAGCCTTACGTATGGCTTTACAAACTAGAGAGCAACATATAAAACGTGATAAAGCAACTTCTAACATTTGTACAGCACAAGTATTATTAGCGGTTATGGCTGGTATGTATGCAGTATATCATGGACCAAAAGGGTTAACTTTTATCGCAAATAAAGTACATAATGCAACCACTACTCTAGCTAATGCTTTAACTACAATGGGAATCGAACAGTTAAATACTGAGTTTTTTGATACCATTCAACTTAAAGCAAACGCTTCAAAAGTAAAAACAATTGCCGAAAATAACGAAGTCAACTTCTACTATCCTAATGACAACACAGTGACAATCTCTATCAACGAGACGACTTCTGTAAAGGATATAAACGAGATTATTTCAATTTTCGCTGAAGCGGAAGGAAAGCCTGCTATCACAATAGACAGTTTTACTGAAGCAAACAATATTCAAGACACATTACAACGTCAATCGGCATTTTTAACACTAGACGTATTTAACACGCATCATTCTGAAACCGAATTAATGCGTTACATCAAAGGATTAGAACGTAAAGATTTAGCCTTAAACCACTCCATGATATCTCTTGGATCTTGCACAATGAAGCTAAATGCAGCTTCAGAAATGCTACCATTAAGTTCTCCTAATTGGGGAAGCATTCACCCATTTGTCCCAGTAGATCAAGCTGAAGGTTACCAAAAAATGCTTAAAGCATTAGAAGATCAATTAACTGAAATCACTGGTTTTGCAGGAACCTCTTTACAACCTAACTCTGGAGCTCAAGGTGAGTATGCTGGATTAATGGTTATTAGAGCGTATCACGAATCTAGAAACGATCATCACAGAAATATCTGCTTAATACCAAGTTCTGCACACGGAACCAATCCTGCAAGTGCAGTAATGGCTGGAATGAAAGTTGTTGTTACTAAAGCTGACGAGGATGGTAATATTGATGTAGAGGACTTACGTGAAAAAGCCGAATTACACAAAGATAATTTAGCTGCCTTAATGGTAACCTACCCATCAACACATGGTGTTTATGAGTCTGGGATTAAAGTTATCACACAATTAATACATGATAATGGTGGTCAAGTCTACATGGATGGAGCCAATATGAATGCACAAGTTGGATTAACTAATCCTGGAAATATTGGTGCAGACGTTTGTCACTTAAACTTACACAAAACATTTGCCATACCTCATGGTGGTGGTGGACCAGGTGTTGGACCAATTTGTGTCGCTAAACAATTAGTACCATTTTTACCTGGTAATCCTGTGGTAAAAACTGGTGGAGACCAAGCTATAACTGCTATTTCTGCTGCACCTTTTGGATCTGCTTTAGCGTGTTTAATATCTTATGGTTACATAAAAATGTTAGGAGCTGAAGGATTGAAAAAATCAACCGAAATAGCTATACTTAATGCTAATTATATCAAACACAGACTACAAGGTGCTTTTGAAACTTTATATTCTGGAGAACAAGGTCGTGCTGCACATGAGATGATTATAGATTGTCGTCCATTTAAAGAGCATGGTATTGAAGTTGTTGATATTGCAAAACGTTTAATGGACTATGGTTTCCATGCTCCAACAGTATCTTTTCCGGTTGCAGGAACCATGATGATTGAGCCAACAGAAAGTGAAAGTAAAGCTGAAATGGATCGTTTTTGTGACGCTATGATTTCTATTAGAAAAGAAATTGATGCTGCAACTAAGGATGACGATAATAATCCGTTAAAAAATGCACCACATACATTAGCTATGTTAACAAGTGACGAATGGTTATTACCATACACTCGTGAGAAAGCAGCTTATCCTTTGGACTACGTGATAGACAACAAGTTCTGGCCATCAGTACGTCGTGTGGACGATGCTTATGGAGACCGTAATTTAATCTGTACTTGCGCTCCAATTGAAGCATATATGGAAGCTAACTAAGCGTTGGACATCGTAAATAATTAACCAATAAAATTGCCTTTAGTTTTTAACTGCTTATCTTAGCAGTTAAACAATTAAAGGCAATCCTTTTTTTATGAATATTAAAATTATTGGAACAGGAAGTTACATTCCAAGTACTATTGAAAAAAATGAAGATTTTTATAATCATGAGTTTTTAAATGCAGATGGATCAAAAATAAATAGCCCAAATGAGGTAATTGTTGATAAATTTAAAGCCATTACTGGTATTGAAGAAAGACGTTACATAAAACCAGAATTATTAAATTCTGATATTGCATTTTATGCAGCTGAAAAAGCAATTGCTGATGCTAAAATTGACAAAGAGACTTTAGATTATATTATCGTTGCACATAATTATGGTGACATTAAACATAATACAGAACAAAGTGATACTGTCCCAAGCATAGCTTCACGTGTTAAACATTTATTACAAATTAAAAACCCAAAATGTGTGGGTTACGACCTACTATTTGGATGTCCAGGTTGGATTGAAGGTGTCATACAAGCCAATGCTTTTATTAAATCAGGCCTAGCTAAACGCTGTCTAGTTATTGGTACAGAAACACTATCTAGAGTTGTTGACAAACATGATAGAGACTCCATGATTTATAGTGATGGTGCAGGTGCTGTAATTATTGAAGAGACTAATGATGATAGCGGAATTATTGCGCATGAGTCTGCTACTTATGCATTAGATGAAGCTCATTTTATCTTTTTTGGAGAAACCAACAATTTAGACTCCACTAGTCAACGTAGATACATTAAAATGTATGGTCGTAAAATTTACGAATTTGCATTAACCAATGTACCATTAGCGCTTAAATCATGTTTAGAAAAAAGTGGCTACAATATAAATGATGTCAAAAAAATATTGATCCATCAAGCTAACGAAAAAATGGACGAAGCTATTGTAAAACGTTTTTATAAGCTACACGATATGAAAATGCCAGAAGGCATTATGCCAATGAGTATAAATACGCTTGGTAATTCTAGCGTAGCAACTGTACCTACATTATATGATTTAATCCTAAAAGGCAAACTAAAAAACCAAGAGATTAATAAAGGTGATGTAATACTTTTTGCCAGTGTTGGTGCAGGTATGAATATTAATGCTATAGTATATAAACAATAAAGATTCAGTATTAATTTCTGAACAAAAAAAAACATTTTTGTGTACGAACAAACATTTCCGCATAAACGCTTTAAACTAACCTATCAATTTTTAGAAAAACACATTTCTAAATCTGAAACAATTTTAGACTTAGGAGTAGAAAACCCATTTACTAAAATTTTAAAAGACAATAATTTTATAGTTGAAAACACAACAGGTGAAGATCTAGATTTTGATACAGCTACTATTAAAAAGTCTAAAGCGACAGTAGTCACTGCTTTTGAGATTTTTGAACATTTATTAAACCCTTTTACTGTTTTACAAAGTATAAAGGCAGACAAATTAGTAATTAGCGTACCACTTAAATTATGGTTTTCTTCGGCTTACCGAAGCAAAACAGATTCTTGGGATAGGCATTATCACGAGTTTGAAGATTGGCAATTAGATTGGTTATTAGAAAAAACAGGTTGGAAAATTATTGATAAACAAAAATGGACTAATCCTACTAAAAAGATTGGAATCAGACCTATTTTAAGATGGTTTACACCGAGATATTATATTATTTATGCTGAAAGAGCTTAAATAAAGCTAACTTTAAATTCTAATATTTTCTATTGTGAATTTCAGTATAATCATTCCTGCGCATAACGAAGCTTCGTCCATTGGACTAACATTACAATCACTAGTCAATCAAACGTTGCCTCCTAAACAAATTGTGGTGGTTAATGACAACTCTACTGATAACACCAAAACTATTGTAGAAGACTTTCAAAAACAGTACAATTTTATTGATTTAGTCAATGTGACTTCATCTGACAAGCACTTACCAGGAACTAAAATAATTAACGCCTTTTATAAAGGCTATCAGGTTACAAACAAAAGTTATGATGTGATTTGCAAATTTGATGCCGATTTAATTTTTCCTTCAAATTATTTAGAAACCTTAGCCTTTCATTTTAATAAAAACGCATCCATTGGTATGGTTGCTGGCTATTGTTATATCGAAAAGAATAACGACTGGGTTTTAGAATCTATTACTGGTAAAGATCACATAAGAGGAGCGCTTAAAGCCTACCGAAAAGATTGTTTTGAAGCCATTGGACAATTAAAAAAATCTATGGGTTGGGATACCATTGACGAGCTTTTAGCAAAGTATAACAACTGGTCCATTGTCTTAGACGAAAGTTTACATGTTAAGCATTTAAAACCTACAGGAGCTAGCTACAATAAAGGTGCAAAACACCTGCAAGGCGAAGCCATGTATAAAATGCGTTATGGTTTTACACTGACGTTAATTACTGCTTTAAAAATGAGTGTAAAAAAGAAAAGCTTTAGATACTTTAAAGATTATATTGTTGGGTATTTGAAAGCCACAAGTAACAAACCTGAGCGCTTAATTACTAAGGCAGAAGGACGGTTTATTAGAGATCTAAGATGGAAAGGTGTAAAGCAAAAATTATTTTAAAAGCTCCATCCTTTATAACTACTTGAAGCTTCTAGCCGATCTTCAATAGTATCATCTAATTCTGAAAAGAAATCAATACCTGTTAATTGTTCTATATGATCAACAGACGTTACAAATTTATATAAAGGCTGATCAGACTCGATATGTGGCAACAAAAAAGCAATCACTTTGGTATTACCGTTATTATTATCTATTAATACTTTATAAAACTGATTAGGAATAGATACCTCTTCCTCTCCTATTGTTTTTAATCCATTCTCCAAAACACCTCCAGAAACGACAAAAACACCATCATACTTGCTAGCCCAATACCGTGTTTTTTGTTCTAACCTGTTCCAAACACCTGCGTTAAAATCGTGATTTTGAGGCGAGATGTTACTAGTTAAAAAAGTTTCGTCGTGCGCTTCTTTACTATATTTTCTATCTCCTGCTGGACAAAGATGCCCACGATCATAATCCGAATTTTTATAATTACGCCAATGTGCAGCACCAGTTTTTACAGCATTGTCAACTTCAAAATAAGGACGTTTATAATCTGCATTACTTAAATGAGATTTTTTAAGCTCATAAGCCACCCATTCTGCTTGCTCGTGTGGCTCGCTATAACTTAAACTATAACCACTATGATGTACAATTTGTCCTGTTGTACTTGTTGGTAAAAAGTATTGGTTTGTATTAGTTTTTACTGTTGCTCCATTTGTAACAGTTTCAACTTTTTCTTGAGTATCTAAATAGTTATTTACTCCATAGGAAGCAATAAGTACTAATGCGGTTAATATAGAATACTTAGTTTTATTGGACATTAACGTTTAATAAATTTAAGATTAACCAACTGTCCATTAGCCTTTGTGATTTTAGCAATATATACTCCTGAGTTTATGTTTGACAAATCAACTTCCTGAGATTCAAGAGTATTTATTGTTTTAACATTTTGACCTAATAGGTTAAATACATTTATATTTTTAATACTATTCAGGTTTTCATAATCTTTAAATACTAAAGCATTTTTAGAACTATCAAAATAAACAAAGGATTGTGTGGATACAAAATCTTCAGTAGATAGGGTTTCTGATGATTGATATACAATAGAAAATCTAGACACGTCAACTCCTGACGCTAAATTTAATGTTACAGGATTAGATTTAATATCGTATAACGTATTTGTTTGATTGTCCTTTAAATAAATAGTTTGGTTTTCAGGAAAATTTAAGGTCTCACTAATTTGGAAAGTAAAATTACCTGAGTTTGAAATATCAATTCCTAAAGGAATTTCGTCTGAAACATCAAAACTATTTAGACCTTGAATACTTAATCTTTGATCAGGAATTACCCAATAAAGATCATTAGGTAAATCATTAAACATTTCGCTATCGTAACCTCTATCAAATGCTGTACTTGCATTAGCATCATAACCTAAAGCAATAGTAGACTCGTTATCATTATTATCCTTAAACTTAAGCCAGAATTTAATACGATTATCAGTTAAAGCTTGTTGAGCAGATCTAAAAAAAGTAGTTTCACCTAAAGATTCTTTTGCAAATACACGTTGATTATTATTAAAAGTAATCGTTCCAGAATTATCAATTTTCACAAAAAAGCCTTGTGCTACTGCTACATTACTTGTTGGAGCCCCTTTAGTTGTTGTTCCTCCATTTGTTGGTGGTGCAGGAGAACCAATGGATGTTAATAAATTATAAGTTGCATAACCACCTTTATAATTAGCTAAAATATGCGAATTATTAGATTCAAAATGCTCATAGAAATAAAGCGTACCATCTATTACAGATAAATTATCATTAATAAACTGGTCAGCATCCATTGCAGATGGATATGGGTTTCCTATTAAAATTTGATTTCCTCCTATTGCTGGCACATTGTAATCGCCATCATTAGCTGTCCCTCTAAACACATAATTTTGATCAACAGATGGGAATGGAGAAGGTGACACATTACCAGAACCTTTCATGATATAACCTGTTGTTGGGCTAAGTGGTGTTGTAGTAGAAATTTGATTCCATCCATAATAATTATCAATTAAATTATTAAAAGTATGTAACCAATAACTGCTAATTTCTCCTGGAGAAGCTAATGGATTAGCATCATAACCTGATGTAAAACCTACTGGACCTGTTTCGGTTTCTAAAAAGCTTACTTGCCAACTACCACCTCTATTAACAGGAGCACTCCAATAATTGTAATTATACAAATTATAAGTACCTTGTTGTCTAATTTTTAATTCACCAGAACCAGAGTTTAAGCTTGTACCTGTATGATTTTGTATTAGCTGAGCATCACCAATCAACTCAATTGTTCCTTGATTAACAATACCGTTTTCAACTTCTAATAAAATACCATCTTCAACTTGTAATGTAGCTCCTGATTGCACCTCAACCTCTTTTACAAAAGCGTCTGCTGTCAAAAAGGCTGTGCTACCTGACTTTACAATTAACTTAAAACATGAATCTGTATTATTTGGTGCATTAGATGCTCCTGAACCATTATAGTAAGTTGAGCCATCCCATACAATTTCATCTACATATTTAATAGTAAAGTAATCTCCATCCGTAAAAGACACGCCTGTTGCTGTTGCAGCGTTACCGGAAACTGATAAATTATAAGTTGTAGGACTTCCAAAATTACTATCATTATCCACCACTAATTGTAATGTATTACATGTTATAGCACTTGCTATACTTGAAATATCAAATGACACTGAAACTGAACCTAAGTCACCTACCTTACTAACACGCCATTTAGAGTTTAATTGTTTTGTATAGGTAGTCGTTTCTGTTACTAGAGCGTAAGTTTGATCTTTAGTCTCTTCTCCCCAAAATAAATATTCGTTATTTGACAAAGCTGAAGGCGTATTAATTCTAACTATCCCTGTTCCTCTAGAATCCGCATGGTTACTACCATCGCCAGCCTGTCCTATTCCTGCTACATTAAAATCAAAGTTTCCATTTACAGCATTATCTTGAATATAAAAATCCACAGCACTATTTAAAGTTAAACCATATTTTGCTGTTAGGTAGTTTTGAATAATAATTCTTTCAGCAGAATTAATAACTTGATTAAAAATAATAACTTCTGTAAAATCACCTTGATGAGATTGATTTTCTGCATAATTAGCATCTACTGCATCTTGCTCACCAGCTAATGATAAACTACCACCAGGAGTTATACTTGTACCGTTTCTATGACTGGTCGTTCTTTTTAAAACCCCATCTAAATATGAAGTTAATCCTAAACCGGTATTAATCCAACTCATGTCCACCATATGCCAAGCACCATCGTTAGCATCAATGTTTAAACCTGTGTTATTTGCACGATAGTACTGTAAATCATTACTATTAAACAATAAATAATCATTATCACGTCCTGCTGAATTATAGGACAAAATCCCATCACTTGAATCTGTGGTTTTATTAATATAGAACGTAGTAATTTGTGTTGAGGGAAAGTCTGTGAAGTTAGTTTTTCTTAAACGTCTATTTCCTGTTTCGAATCTAACAACATCATAACCATTTACAACATTAGTTTTTACAATTGGTCTAAAAGCTGGATCAGGTTGTGACAATGAGTTTGCATTTCCTGAGGCGTCATCCCAAGTTTCTAAAACTGTTCCATCTGATACTGAAAAACTGTCAGGCTTTAACCATAAAACTTGTGTTGACGAATTACCAACACCTCCTGGACCTGTTTGAGAAAATAAATAAATAGGTAAGAATAATGCTAAAAGCATTACTACTTTTAAGGGACTTTGAAACATGCTATTAATATTTAGGGACTGCTAAAGTATAAAAACAAGAAAACCGTTAAAAGCATTTAAGACTATGTTTAACACACATTTCGATAAAGCGTCTATTACATCGATGACTGAGGTTTTAACCACACTTCCAATATGTTAAAAGAAAAAAGCCACGTTAAAACGTAGCTTTTTATTTACAAAAAAAATAGACTAAATTTATTTATCGTCAGCGACTTTATTTAGCTTTTTTATTTCTTCATTATACTCTTCTCTAGCATCATCTAAATCACCATCATCCATAATCTCTTCTTTATATTCTTCATTAGCTTTACGATTAATTTTGACATATTTATCAAAGGTTTCATTAATCTCTTCAACTAAATCATCATAAGCTTCATTTAACTCTTCTAAATTTCTGACATTACGTTTTTCCTTTCCGTTTTGTTCCTTAATATATTCGTTATATTCCTTTTGAACGTCTTCAATATCTTCGGTGATTTCTTCTGTTTTCATCCAATCTGGTCGTGTACTTTGAAGTGACGCAATTATTGGTCCCATATTAGGTATTTCAGCTGATTTAGTTTTAAAGTCTGCGCCTTCTATTTTTTTCATTTCAATGGAAAGCTTATTAAAGCCATCCCATCCACTAATTTGCATAGCGTTTACTTTAGTGTTTACAGATCTAGTGACAACATTACCTGTCTTGATTGTTGCTGTATTACCATCAGACCTATTTTTATTTTTAGCTACCAATTTATCTGAATTTGAATACATTGCATTTGAATTAGCTTCTAATTTTACTTCTTGATTAGTTTCTGAATCCGTAATATCTGATTGCTTATTTTTTTTATCATCCATACAAGACGTGATTAGAAGTCCTGTTATTATAGTTATTCCGATTGCATTTTTTAAATTTTTCATAATAATATTTTTGGTTTAATTCAAAGATATTAGACTTTCTATACACTAAATCACAAAAAATTATAAAATAAACATAAAAATGAAGATTAAATTAACATTAACTTAAATAAATTAACAAAACAAGACCTTTTAATAAAACAAAATGTTAAAATTTATGTTTTAATTGTGAATTATTCAAAAAATTAACAAACAATAATAAACAAAAAAGCCTTCCCAAACGGAAAGGCTTTTTACATATAAATATAATTTTAAACTACTACTTTAAACTAGCCAAGCTACTTTTTAATGTTTCTATTTTAGCTAAAGCATCTGCTTCTTTGTTACGCTCATTAGCAATTACTTGCTCTGGTGCACCAGCTACAAAACGCTCGTTAGACAGCTTTTTTTGTACAGACTTAAGGAAACCTTCTGTGTACTTTAATTCTTCGGTTAACTTAACAATCTCAGCTTCCACATCTATTGCTCCATCCATTGGAATAAAATACTCGTTAGATTTTACTCTAAAGGTTAAAGCCCCTTCTACAGGTTCATTTACATATTCAATAGTTTCTAAATTACCTAGCTTTACAATAACTGAATCAAAATCTGAATTAGAATTTTCATTGTTTATAACTGAAAAACCAATAGCATCTTTAAAAGCAATATTCTTTTCTTTTCTAACGGTTCTTATTCCCGAAATCACTTCCGAAGCAAATTCAAATTGAGAAATCAACTCCTGGTTTACTGGTTTTGCTTCTGGCCATTTTGCAACAATTAAAGCTTCCTCTGGAGAACGCTCTGCTATATATTGCCAGATTTCTTCAGTTAAAAAAGGCATAAATGGATGTAATATTTTTAAGTTATCCTCAAAAATAGTCATCACCTGTTTATACGTTGTCGCATCAATTGGTTGTTGATATGCTGGCTTTACTATTTCTAATAACCAACCACAAAAATCATCGTAAACTAATTTATAAATAGACATTAAAGCACCGCTTAAACGGTATTTACTAAAGTGATCTTCAATTTCTACTAATACTTCGCTAAATTTAGATTCGTACCACTCAAGAGCAATTTTACTTGATTCTGGTTGTGGTATAGTTTCGCTTACTTCCCATAAATTAGTCAAGTTAAAGGCGTTCCACACTTTGTTTCCAAACCCTTTCCCTTGTTGGCACAATGTTTCGTCAAACATTAAATCGTTTCCTGCTGCACTACTTAATAGTAATCCAACACGAACACCATCTGCACTATAATCTTCAATTAATTTTAAAGCGTCTGGTGAGTTCCCTAAAGATTTAGACATTTTACGACGTTGCTTATCACGTACCAAACCTGTTAAGTACACATTGTTAAATGGCTTTTGATCTTTATACTCATAACCTGCAATAATCATACGTGCTACCCAAAAGAATAAAATATCTGGTCCAGTTACTAAATCGTTTGTAGGATAATAGTATTTAATGTCTTCGTTTTCTGGATTACGTATACCATCAAAAACAGACATTGGCCATAACCAAGAACTAAACCAAGTGTCTAATGCATCAGTATCTTGTTTTAAATCTGTTGCTTTTAAATTTGCTTTTCCTGTGACTTTTTGTGCTTTTAAAACAGCATCTTCTATAGTTTCGGCAACTACAAAGTCTTCTTTTCCATCTCCATAGAAATACGCAGGAATTTGTTGTCCCCAAAGTAATTGACGTGAAATATTCCAATCACGAATATTCTCCATCCAATGACGATAGGTGTTTTCAAATTTCTTAGGAAATAATTTAATTTCAGCATCATCACCAAGTACAGCTTCAATTGCTGGCTTAACCAACTCTTCCATTTTTAAGAACCATTGGTCGCTTAATCGTGGTTCGATGACTGCTTTAGTACGCTCACTAGTTCCTACTTTATTCATGTGCGTTTCAGTCTTTACTAAAACACCTGTTTCTTCTAATACTTTTGCTACATTCTTTCTCGCAACAAAACGATCTTGACCTTCAAATTGCAATCCAAAACTATTTAATGTTGCGTCTTCATGAAAGATATCAATCACTTCTAATTTGTGTTTATCTCCAAGATTTTTATCGTTTTCATCGTGAGCAGGTGTTACTTTTAAACACCCTGTTCCAAACTCGATGTCAACATAGTCGTCTTCAATTATAGGAATCACACGATTACAAATTGGCACTATGGCTTTTTTTCCACGTAAGTGTGCAAAACGTTCATCTTCTGGATTAATACAAATTGCTGTATCTCCAAAAATAGTTTCAGGACGTGTTGTAGCGATAGTTAATGTATCGTCGCTTCCCTCAATTTTATAATTTATGTAGTAAAGGTTTCCTTGACGCTCTTCGTGGATAACCTCCTCATCAGACAAGGTTGTTTTTGCTTCAGGATCCCAGTTTACCATACGGTAACCTCTGTATATTAATCCTTTTTCATGTAAGTCCACAAACACTTTAATTACAGCTTCAGACATATCATCATCCATTGTAAATTTAGTGCGTTCCCAATCGCAAGAACATCCTAATTTTTTAAGTTGCTCAAGGATTACGCCTCCATATTCTTCTGTCCATTCCCAAGCGTGAGCCAAAAACTGGTCACGTGTCAGGTCATTTTTGTCAATACCTTGTTCTTTTAATTTAGCAACAACCTTTGCTTCTGTAGCAATTGACGCGTGATCTGTACCAGGAACCCAACATGCATTTTTACCTTGTAAACGTGCACGACGTATTAAAACATCTTGTATGGTATTATTAAGCATGTGTCCCATATGCAAGACTCCTGTTACGTTTGGAGGAGGAATTACAATTGTGTAAGGCTCTCTGTCGTCTGGTTCTGAATGAAAATAATTATTTTTCATCCAGTAGTCATACCACTTATTTTCTGCTTCAATAGCATTATATTTTGATGGAATTTGCATACTTTGGAATAGTTTTTGAAATATATCTTACAAAAGTACTTATATTTCTGTTTTTGTGAAATTATAACGATGAATAATGTATAGTTAAATATGTTATAAGTATTTGCAAGTATGCATTACATCTAATAACTTTGTAAAATGGATTAAAAGTAATTAGATTTACAAACCAATAAAAATCAAAATACAATGAAAAAATTATTTACAATATTATTTATCGGATTGATTAGTTTATCGATGAATGCTCAGGACAAAGTAGCAAAAATAGAGTTTAAAGACACTACTATTGACTATGGAACAATTAATAAAGGTGATAATGGTATTAGAACTTTTGAGTTTACAAACACAGGAGATGCACCTTTAATTATAACTAAAGTTAGCTCAAGTTGTGGTTGTACTGTGCCTAAAAAACCAGAAAACCCTATCATGCCAGGAGACTCTGGAGAAATTGAAGTAAAATACGATACACAAAGAGTGATGCCAATTAGAAAAACAATTACTGTTTTATCTAACGCTGAAACACCTACAGTATCTCTTAAAATTAAAGGGGAAGTAATTGACCCATCTAAAACTAGTGTTTTAGAGAAAAAAGGTAAAAGTGTAATGGAGCAATAAACCGTTATAAATTATATTATTCTAAGCCGAAACAATAGTTTCGGCTTTTTTATGCTTAATATTTATTCTACAGGAGATTTTAATCTAAATTCAAACGCTTTTTCATAACCATGTCTTACTAATAACAATTTAATTTTAGTACCTGATTTTTTATAAAAATGATTAACAATTTGATTTAACTTTAAATCAAAAGCGTTTTTACTATTAATAGATAAAATCACATCTCCTTTTTGAACACCAGCCCAATAGGCTGGAGAGTTTTTAACTACATTATGGATTACAAAAGTGGGTTTTAATGAAAAATCACGATTAGTCTTAACAATGCTATTAACAGACAATGTGTTTGATTTTTCGCTTCTAAAGTGCGCATTATTTTCTTCTACATTAATCTCCATTACTACCCTTACGCCATCATGTTCTACTTGTAAGCCACTTTTATTATAGCTAAAAGCATTATTAAAACTACTGTTTTTCTTGAAAGTAATTTTAGCGTTTGAATAATCAACTATTAAGTTGAAGCGTTTTAAAATTTCGCCACCAATAGTCCCATCTCTATCTTTAAATTTTTTAACAGCATTTACCATAACCGAGTCTGGAAAAGCAACCTTAGGTTTATTGATAATAAATTGATTTATATTAAGCGCTTCTATTTTAGTTCTTTTACCATAAACATCTCCACTAAGTCCAGAACCTAAAAAATCTTCAAAATACTTGTCATTAAGCACTAAACCTTTGGTTTTGTCTTCAAACAACCACAAGGCATCACTACCACCAGAATCCATCAATAATTTTACAGGTATTAACTTGTCTTGTATAGTAACATTTGCATTTAGATAAGGTCTATTGTCTTTAAACTCTAAGTCTAAAACCTCACACCTGTTACATTTTTTATATTTATATCTGGTTGGATTGTATAATTTAATATACCTACTAGCGTAATTTATTTCTACAATAAAATCTTTAAATATATCATAGCCAATTATACCATCAATAGGTGTTCCTAGCTTAGGTGCTAAGTTAATTCTAGAATCAAATACAGCAAAAAGTGTTTGATCTGTATTGATTGCTTCTCCAATTTTAAAGGTATTATGACTTGATCTTAAAGCGTCAATATAGTCTCCATCACCAAGACCTTTAATCTTTATTTTTTCTGAATTTAAAATTTTCAAAGAATCTGAACCTTTTATAAAATTAAAAATAATAGGTTTACTAACGCCTGTATCTAGCAAAAACTTTAAAGCAACACCATTAACCTCGATAGGAATAAGAATGACATTGTTAATAAGCTCAAATTTTATTTTTTGAGATTTCACATTATCGTTTAACTTATAGTTACTCTGAGCTTTAGCATAAAAACTAAGTGTAATCAAAATATAAATAAATATTTTAGGTATGCGCATCCATGATATTGTAAATTATGTCTTTAATAAAATTACAAATCTTTTAACTATAATCTGTTTTAAAAGGTCTTTTTTTAAAGAAACTTTACAATTATTTTTCGCAAATTTGTAGCCTAAACGATATGTAATGCCAAAAATTTCTCAAAAAGGGCAATCAATGCCACAGTCACCAATAAGAAAGTTAGTTCCTTTTGCTGAAAAAGCATATAAAATGGGAAAAACTGTTTACCATTTAAATATTGGACAACCAGATATTAAAACACCACAAGCTGCACTTGATGCAGTAAAAATGCATGGATTAGATATATTAGCCTATACAAGATCAGAAGGGTCTGAAGAGTATCGTAAAAAAATTGCCAACTATTACGAAAAAAATGATATCCATGTAAAACATGACGATATTATTGTAACAACAGGTGGTAGTGAAGCGTTACTTTTTGCTTTTGGTAGTATTATGGATGTTGATGATGAAGTCATTATTCCAGAACCTTTTTATGCTAATTACAATGGTTTTTCAACCGCATCAGGTGTTAAGGTTGTACCTGTTATTTCTAAAATAGAAGACAATTTTGCCTTACCTCCTATTGAGGAGTTTGAAAAACTTATCACACCTAGAACTAAAGCAATATTAATCTGTAATCCAGGAAACCCTACAGGTTATCTATATTCTAAAGACGAAATAAAAAAATTAGCCTCAATTGTTAAAAAACATGATTTGTTTTTAATAGCAGACGAGGTATATCGTGAGTTTGCTTATGATGGAGCAACACACTACTCTATCTTACAAGAGCCAGATTTAGACAACCACGCAATAGTTATAGACTCTGTATCAAAACGTTACAGTATGTGTGGTGCAAGGATTGGATGTTTAGTATCTAAAAGCAAAGACGTTATTGCTACAGCTTTAAAATTTGCACAAGCAAGATTAAGTCCACCAACATTAGCACAAATAGCTAGTGAAGCTGCTTTAGAAACACCACAAAGTTATTTTGATGATGTAATTGAAGAATATGTAGAAAGACGCAACGTCCTTATTGAAGAATTACAACAAATAGAAGGCGTACAAGTTGCCAACCCAAAAGGTGCTTTTTATTGTATAGCACAATTACCTATTAAAAACAGTGATGCTTTTGCACAATGGCTTTTAGAAGATTTTGATGTTGATGGCGAAACCGTTATGGTTGCACCAGCTGCAGGTTTTTACAGTACTCCTGGAGTTGGGTTAAATCAAATCCGTATTGCATATGTACTAAATCAAGATAGCTTAAAAAAGGCTGTAAACATTATTAAACAAGCTTTAAAAGTATACAAAGACTAGTGCAAATTTTAGACAACATATCTTTAAAACCATACAACACATTTGGTATAGATGTTAACGCTAGACAATTTGTAGCAGTTAATACAATCCAAGATTTAAAATTTATTTATTCAAATTATAAGAATACTAATAAATTTATACTTGGTGGTGGTAGCAATATGCTACTTACTAAACCTGTTGATGCGTTAGTAATTCAACTAAATTTAAAAGGTAAATCTATTATTAACACGAGTGAAAATCATGTTTTAATAGAATGTCAAGCTGGCGAAAACTGGCATGAATTTGTTTTATGGACTTTAAAACAAGATTTTGGAGGTTTAGAAAACCTGTCTTTAATTCCTGGTAATGTAGGTACTAGCCCAATACAAAATATTGGCGCTTATGGAGTGGAATTAAAAGATCATTTTTATTCTTGCAACGCTTTAAATCTTGACACTTTACAAATTGAAACGTTCTCAAAAGCGGACTGTGATTTTGGATACAGACATTCAATTTTTAAACAAGAAGCAAAAGGAAAATATATTATTACAAGTGTGGTTTTTAAATTAAGCATTAAAAACCACACTTTACATACTAATTATGGCGCAATAACTAATGAGTTAGAAGCCATGAATGTAAAGCAACCAACAATACAAGACATCTCTAATGCTGTTATTGCTATTCGCGAAAGCAAATTACCTAATCCAAAAATTATTGGTAATTCCGGAAGTTTTTTTAAAAACCCAGTAATTTCAAAATCTCAGTTTTTACAATTACAGGACAATTTTAAAGATGTACCACACTATATTGTAACTGAAAACGAGATTAAAGTTCCTGCTGGATGGTTAATTGAAACTGCAGGCTTTAAAGGGAAGACCTTTGGAAACTATGGTGTGCACAAAAAACAAGCTTTAGTATTGGTAAATTACAACGATGCTAAGGGAGAAGATATATTAAATCTTTCAAAATTAATACAAAATACTATTTATCGTATCTTTAATATTTCAATTGAAGCTGAAGTAAACATTTTTTAAAACAATATAAAATAACTTCATTTTAAATTAGTTAAACTAACAACCACAATATTATAGCTTGGAATTTTCTTTAGAAAAACATATAATTACACATCTAAAAAATGGCGACAAACAAGCCATTAACTTGTTATACGAAAACTATGCTGATGCATTATTTGGAGTCATAAAAAAAGTGATTTCTGATGATGACTTAGCACAAGATGTGCTTCAAGAGACTTTAATTAAAGTTTGGAAAAAAGGTAAAAGTTACAATCCAGATAAAGCCAAATTATTTACTTGGTTATATCGTATTGCATACAATTCTGCAATTGACAAAATTAGATCAGTAAATAATAAATCTAATAAAGAAGTCCAAATTGAAGATTCAAACGTATATAAACTGACAACTAATAGTTTAAACGAGGATGTTTTAGATATCAAGAAACATTTAAACACCTTAGACGAAAAGTATCAGATTGTTATTAATGCGCTCTTTTTTGAAGGCATGACGCAACAAGAAGCGAGCGAAGAATTAGATATACCATTAGGTACAATAAAATCAAGATTAAAAATTGCGTTACGTGAATTGAAAAAAATTTACAACCCTTAATTGTAAAAAGTGATGAATCAAAAAGTAAAAACATTTTTAGCCACAGACTTATTAGACAAGTATCTAATAGGTCTAACTACAGCTTCAGAAACTTTAGAGGTAGAGCATTATATATCAGAATACCCACAAGTAAAAAAAGCATATCAAAAGCTTGAAGAAAAGCTTGAGTTTACTGCGCAATTAAACGCAGTTAAAGCACCTAAATCTATCCTAAACAATGTTTTAGATAGCTTAGACGATAAACCAGTAATAACATTAAAACCTGCTAAATCAAAAAAATGGTATAGCCTAGCAATTGCTGCCAGTGTCGCTGCACTTTTATTTGCAGGAACCTCTGCTTATTTACTTAATCAAAACAACAATTTAGTAGATGAAAATCAAACTATTGCAGATGAAATTTTTGACTTAAGAAGTGACATTTCTAATAACAATAGTACATTAAATCAATTATTAGAACAGTTTAAACAACTTAATAATCCTGAAACAGAAAAATATGTCTTAACAGGAAACACTAGAGCAAAAAATCTTAAAACGGTTGCTTACATTAATCCAGAAGAAAAAAAATCTATGATTGATGTTGTATCCTTACCGCAATTACCTGATGATAAGGTTTATCAAATTTGGGCTAACCTACAAGATAAAATGGTTAGTTTAGGTGTATTAAGCGAAGCAGATAGACGCTTACAAGAAATTCCTTATACAGAGGACGCTTTAGGATTAAGCATCTCAATAGAACCTAAAGGAGGAAGTCAAATAAGATCAAACGACACTCCTGTAGCAGAGATCTCATTAAAATTGAATGACTAGTATATTTAAAAACACAAAAAAGCCTCATAAATTATTATGAGGCTTTTTTGTATAGCTATAAATTAGCGTATTAGTCCTTACTAAATAAAGCTTTATGTATCAATCCTGCTACTATAGCTCCTGCAATTGGAGCTAACCAAAACAACCATAATTGTCCCATATAATCTCCTCCTTCAGCAAACAAAGCTTGACTAGTAGATCTTGCTGGATTAACTGACGTGTTAGTAATTGGTATACTTATTAGATGTATTAAAGTCAAAGCAAGACCTATTGCAATACCAGCAAATCCTTTAGGTGCTTTTGGATAAGTACTTCCTAAAATTATTAACAGAAAAAACATAGTCAATATAAACTCAGTCAGTAAAGCAGACATCATAGAGTATCCATCAGGTGACAATGCATCATAACCATTAGCAGCAAAACTACCTGCTCCAGTAAATCCTGCCTTACCAGAAACAATATACAGCAATGCTGCAGCTGCTAAAACTGCACCAACTAATTGCGCGATAATATAACCTGGTAATTCCTTTGCTGGAAATTTACCTCCAGCCCATAAACCAATAGATACTGCTGGATTAAAATGCGCACCAGATACATGACCAACAGCATAAGCCATAGTTAAAACGGATAATCCAAAAGCCAAAGCTACACCAACAAATCCTATACCTAAATCTGGATAGCCAGCTGCAAAAATTGCACTACCACAACCACCAAAAACTAACCAAAAGGTTCCAAAACATTCTGCTAATAATTTTTTCATAATTTAATTGATTAAAAGTTAAGGGTTTAAGGTATTTAAAAAAATCTAATCTTTAACACTAACTATTACCTTGAATAAAAAAATCGATTAAACAACAACTTTATTAGACCTAAAAATGATAATCCCTTATATAGGTTTGTTAAAACCTTAATTTTATTCTTTAAAATTAGTATCTTTGTAGCCACAATAAAAAGCAACATAATTTGAAACTTTTACTACTTACATTAGGTCTTCTAGCATTAGGTTTTGCTGGAATAGCAATCAAAATTTGGGCAAAAAAAGATGGTAAATTTGCTGGTACTTGCGCAAGTCAAAATCCAATGTTAAATACCACTGGAGAGTCTTGTGGATTTTGCGGTAAAACACCAGACCAATTTGATAATTGCAACGAAACGCAACACTCTTAATACATGCTAATACTTGAGGTTTTATTCTACAGTTTTGTAGCTGTAGTTGTTGTTCAAGTGTTATACTATGCTGTATTATTTGGTAGTTTTGCATTTTCAAAAAGCATATCAACATCTGCAAACAGCAATCATCCTATTTCTGTAATTATCTGTGCAAAAAATGAAGCAGAAAACATCAAACATTTTCTACCTAGCATATTAAATCAGACTTACCCGAATTTTGAAGTCGTATTAATCAATGACTCCTCTCATGATGATACTTTAGATATTTTCGAGGATTTTAAATCTAAGCATAGCAATATTAAAATTGTTAATGTTAAAAATATTGAAGCCTTTTGGGGCAATAAAAAATATGCGCTTTCTTTAGGTATAAAAGCAGCAACACACAATCATCTATTATTTACAGATGCAGACTGTCAACCAGTATCTAACCAATGGATTGCTGAAATGAGTAAAAATTTTACTAATGAAGACACCATTGTTTTAGGTTATGGTGCCTACAATAAAATTAAAAAATCATTTTTAAATAAATTAATCAGATTTGAAACGCTTTTAACAGCAACACAATATTTTTCTTTTGCTAAAGTTGGTATTCCATTTATGGGTGTTGGTCGCAATTTAGCTTACCACAGAGATGAGTTTTTTAAAACCAACGGTTTTATCAATCACATGAAAATCAGATCAGGAGATGATGATTTGTTTATAAATGAAGCTGCTAATGCAAAAAACACAGCCATTTGTTATAGCAAAGACAGCTTTACGACTTCAATCCCAAAGTCATCATTAAAAGATTGGTTTAAGCAAAAACGAAGACATGTCTCCACTGCAAAACACTATAAATTTAAACACCAATTTTTACTTGCTACCTTTTACATATCGCAAATACTATTTTGGTTTTTAGCAATAACACTTGCCATAACCACTTATTTATGGCCATTTGTATTGGGTTTAATCCTTTTAAGATTCATCATTCAGTTTTTAACCTTAGGGTTTTCTGCAAATAAATTAGACGAAAAAGACACTATAATACTATTACCTATCTTAGAAATAACCTTGATTGTATTGCAATTTAGTATCTTTATAGCCAATAAAATTTCAAAACCAAATTATTGGAAATAGAAGAAGCAATAAAAAGAGCCAAACAAAACGACCAAAAAGCGTTTAATTATTTACTACACAATTATTGGGATAAAGTTTATGGTTTTCAACTTAAACGCATCCAAAATGAAAACGATGCAGAAGACATCACTATTCAGACCTTTTCAAAAGCTTTTGATAAAATAGAGTCTTATGATAGTAAATACGCTTTTAATACATGGCTAATTACTATTTCAAAAAACATCCATATTGATATCATTAGAAAACAAAAAAACAGCATAAAACAAGCAATTACAAGCTCAGATGATAATGCTGTTTACCAAGTTGTAGATGAAACCCCTTCTGTTGAAGACAAACTAATAACAGAGCAAAATTTAGCAAAATTACTACGTGACATAAAAAAGCTAAAGCCACATTATCAAGAAGTAATAAATCTTAGATATTTTCAGGAATTAAGTTATAAAGAAATTTCAGACGAACTTAAAGAGCCTATAAATAACATAAAAGTAAAATTACTTCGTGCTAAAAAATTACTAGCAGAAATTATTCAGAAAAAGTAACATTTAACTAAGCTTACTTTACTCCTACTCCTTAAATTTTAACCAAAATACTTCGTATCTTTGCATCTACAAAATTGCAACTATGAACACAGAAACTGCATCTAATATATTACCCGAAAGACAACCTAAACCAAAATGGTTACGCGTTAAACTACCAACAGGTAAAAAATATACCGAATTAAGAGGATTAGTAGACAAATACAAATTAAATACTATTTGTGCTTCTGGAAGCTGTCCTAATATGGGAGAATGTTGGGGAGAAGGAACAGCAACTTTTATGATTTTAGGAAATGTTTGTACCAGATCTTGTGGTTTTTGCGGTGTAAAAACTGGTCGTCCAGAGGATGTAGATTGGGACGAACCGGAAAAAGTAGCACGTTCTATAAAGATTATGGGAATTAAACACGCTGTATTAACCAGTGTGGACAGAGATGACCTTAAAGATATGGGAAGCATCATGTGGGCAGAAACTGTAGATGCTGTTAGAAGAATGAATCCTCAAACAACTTTAGAAACATTAATCCCTGATTTTCAAGGTGTAGAGATGCATATTGACAGAATTATTGATGTAGCTCCAGAAGTCGTTTCTCATAACATTGAGACTGTAAAAAGACTAACCAGAGAAGTCCGTATACAAGCTAAATACGAAAGAAGTTTAGGTGTATTAAAATACTTAAAACAACAAGGTCAACGCAGAACAAAATCTGGTATTATGCTAGGTCTTGGAGAAGAGCGCGAGGAAGTTATCCAAACCCTACACGACTTGCGTGATAACGACGTAGATGTTGTAACCATAGGTCAATACTTACAACCAAGTAAAAAACACTTACCTGTTAAGCGTTTTATCTTACCTGATGAGTTTAAAGAATATGAAGAAATTGGGCTTAAATTAGGATTTAGACATGTTGAAAGTAGTGCATTAGTGCGCTCTTCATACAAAGCACAAAAACACATAAATTAAATATGATTACAGTAGCTATAAATGGTTTTGGACGTATTGGAAGACGCGTTTTTAGACTACTACACAATAATACAAACATTAAAGTTGTTGCAATTAACGATTTAACAGACGCAAAAACTTTAAGTCATTTATTAAAATACGACAGTATACATGGTGTGTTTCCTGCTGAAATTTCTTCAACAGAAAATACTATTCTTGTAAATAACGTCCCAGTATCACTTTTAAACCAAGCACACCCAAAGGACATTGATTGGTCTAAATTTACTCCTGATTTTGTAATAGAAGCAACCGGAAAGTTTAAAACAACAAAAGAGTTACAACATCACCTTAATAATGGTGCAAAACGCGTAATTTTAAGTGTACCTCCAACTGAAGATGATATTAAAACTATTGTCTTGGGTGTTAATCAAAATGATTTAGATGGTACAGAAAAAATAATATCAAACGCATCTTGCACCACAAATAATGCTGCACCAATGATTGATGTGATTAATGAGCTTTGCGGAATTAACCAAGCTTATATAACCACAATACACTCTTACACAACAGATCAAAGCTTACACGACCAACCACATAGGGATTTACGTCGTGCTAGAGCTGCTGGACAAAGCATTGTACCTACAACAACAGGAGCAGCTAAAGCCTTAACAAAAATTTTTCCAGAGTTATCAAATGTTATAGGAGGATGCGGAATCAGAGTACCTGTAGCCAATGGATCTTTGACAGATATTACCTTTAATGTCAAAAAAACAGTAACCATTGAAACTATAAATGAAGCTTTTAAAAAAGCATCAAAAGGTAAATTTAAAGGCATCCTAGAATATACTGAAGACCCAATAGTATCCATAGATATTGTAGGTAACCCACACTCGTGTATTTTTGATGCTCAAATGACCTCAGTAATAGGTAATATGGTAAAAATTATTGGATGGTATGATAACGAGACTGGCTACTCAAGCCGAATAATAGATTTGATTTCCAATTTATCCGAATAAAAATAACTTTTAAGGGATAAATATTTATATTTGTTTATATATACCCAACAAATGAAATCCCATTTTATAAAATTTTTCACTTGCTTAACACTTTGTTTTATAGGCTTAAACCTTCAAGCACAGACCTTAACAGAAAAAGAAAAGGAAGTCATTAAAAACAAAATAAATTTTAACATAAGTCAAGCTCAAAAAAATATTGATAACAATCAATATTACAAGGCGCAAAGTGATTTAAACGAAGCGTTAACACTAGCTAATCAAATTAATGACAATAAAAACATTGGTTTAATTTACTCTAAAATTGGAAAAATTCAGTTTATAACGGAAGAATCCAATGAAGCCCTTCAAACACTTATTAAGGCAATTGAAAAACAACGATTTGCAGAAGACAATATTAACATTGCAGAAACCTACAAAACTATAGGTATCGTTTACATGAGTAAAAATAATTATACTCGTGCGTTAGATTATTTTACTTCTGCAGAAGGCCTTTTTGAAAATGAAGATTTACATGATTTTGAAGCAGAGTCTATGTTGTACAAAGGCGATGCGTATTATAATCTAGAAAATTATGAAGAGGCTGAACTAGAGTATGAAAACGCAGTAAGCCTATCTAAACGCTATTTAAACAACAAATTACTTAGTAGTGCTTATATCCATCTTGGCAAAAACAAAATTAAATTAGGTAAGCTTGATGAAGCTGAAAGCTACACTCTACAAGGACTTAACATTTCAAAAAAACATAATTTTCCGGCTATTACTAATATAGCCTATGCAACATTAAGTGATATTTATAGTGAAACTGAAGAATATAAAAAAGCTAACGAGTTTTTAAAAAAACACATCAAACTAAACGACTCGTTATTATTGGTTAAACGCAGCTATCTGTCTCCAGAAAAAAGATTAGATAAACTTTACAGCAATCCTGTAGAATACCAAAAAGAAAAAGAAGCAGATTTAGAGAAAGAAGCAAGTTCTACTTGGTTAGAAAAATTAACCACCATATTAAGTATAGCGTTAATTACAATTTTATCATTACTAACGCTTTCGTTATACAAAAACAATAATATTAGATTAAAATCTAACAATATATTGCATAAAAAAAATGCAGAACTAACAATAGCTATGGAAAAAGCAGAGTTAGCAACTAAAACAAAAGCTAACTTCTTGTCAACCGTTACCCATGAGCTAAGAACGCCTTTATATGCTGTGACTGGTTTGACTAATATGTTATTAGAAGAAGACCCAAAACCTGCACAAGTCCAACATTTAAAATCATTAAAATTTTCTGGAGATTACCTATTGACTTTTATTAACGATATCCTTCAGATTAATAAAATTGAAGCCAATAAAGTAGATATTGAACCTGAAGTTTTTAACCTTAAAAAGAAAGCTGAAAACGTAATGTCTGCCTTAAACAATTCAGCTTTAGACAACAATATTACTTTACATTTAGAATACGACAAGAATTTGCCAACCAATTTTAATGCAGATCAATTAAAAATCTCTCAAATATTAATTAATCTAATAGGTAACTCTATCAAATTTACAAAAGATGGAGATATTTGGATTAGAATAATTAAACAAAACCAAAATGGCGAAAATTTTGAAGTTAGATTTGAAGTAGAAGATAACGGAATTGGAATTAGTGAAGAAAAGCAACAAAACATGTTTGAAAGCTTTTCTCAAGGCTCCATTCAAATTAACCGAAAATACGGAGGAACAGGACTTGGTCTTTCCATTGTAAAAGGGTTAATAGATATTTTAAAAGGAAAAATTTACATGAAAAGTCAGTTAGGAAAAGGAACCACCTTTTTCTTTGAAATACCAATGAAAAAAAGTAATGAAATTATTGTCGAGAAAAAAGCAAATTACTTTAATGAAATTGACGAAATTGAATTAAGCAACATTAAAATATTAGTTGTCGAGGATAATAAGATCAACCAAATGATCACTAAAAAAATCCTTAACAAAATGAAACTATATTGTGACGTTGTTGACAATGGTGAAGAAGCTGTAGATATGGTTAAAACAACTAAATATGACGTTGTGTTAATGGATATACACATGCCAGGAATTAGTGGTATGGAGGCTACAAAAATTATCAGAACCTTTGATAAAGAGCTTACTATTTTTGCTCTTACAGCAGTTACTATTGAGGATAAAATGCAAGAATTTGAAGAAGCTGGTTTTACGGATATTATCCCTAAACCATTTAAACAAGAAGATTTCGAGAAAAAACTATTTAATGCCTTAATGCTTACTGAAAAAAGATAAAACACTAATTTAAAGCATAGGTCTTTATAATAGCATCAAATTTTGAACTGTTGTCTATTACCATTTTAATAGGTAAATAAAACAACTTACCTTTTAATGACACTTCTGTTTTTAAACGCATATAATCTTTCTCAGTAGTAATTATGCACTTATATTTTGATAAATATTCTACTTCTGAAGATAAAAAATCATGATGATCTTTAAAATTCAAATGTTCAAATTTTAAATTCTTTAGTTTCAAAAAAGACACTAATGGTTTTGCATTTGCAATTCCTGTGACCAACTTAAAATCATCTCCTAATTGATCCAATGCAATAGTTTTATTTTCAGAGTAAACCTTATCACTATAACTTATCCAACTAAAAAACACCTGCTGATTTGCAAAAGGTTTAATTTCTGCAATTATTTTTTGTTTATCCGCTTCTGCTAAATTTTCTGGACATTTAGTTATTATTATTAAGTTAGCTCGTTTAGCACCTGACTTAGGCTCACGTAAATTACCTGTAGGCAAAACAAAATCTTTCGTATATCTATTATCATAAGTAGATAATAATATATTAAATCCTGCTTTTACTTTTCTATGCTGAAAAGCATCATCTAACAATATAACCTCAGGTTTATTAGTTAGCTGTAATAAATTAGCTATACCTTCTTGCCTATTTGCATCAACTGCAACAGTAATATCCTCTGAAAAGCTATTATAAAACTGAAATGGCTCATCCCCTAAAATACTAGCATTTGTATTAGCACCTCCTAACTGAAATCCTTTACTCTGTCGTCCATAACCTCTGCTTAATGTAGCTAACTTAACATCGTCTTTTAATAAACGTATTAAATACTCAACCATTGGTGTTTTTCCTGTTCCTCCAGTGCTTAAGTTACCAATACAAATAATTGGAAAATCATAAGATTTAGAAGCCAACCAACCCATATCAAACAAGACATTTCTAAACCATGTTATTACATAATAAAATGGTACAATTGGAAATAAAATAAATCTTAAAAACTTCATTTAGCACATTTATAGCCCATTTAAATTTTAAAAAAAATGAAATGAGTAAACAATAATAGTAACGAAAGTAAATATTTTATATTTGTTTTAAATATTTAAGACCAAAAAGTATGTTGATAAAAGACCTTATTAATCACCTAGAGGACATTGCACCTTTAAAATACGCTGAAGATTTTGACAATGTAGGATTATTAATTGGCGACAAAAACACAACCGTAACCAATGTTTTAGTAACATTAGACACTTTAGAAGATGTGGTTGATGAGGCAATTGCTAAAAATTGTAACTTCATATTAAGCTTTCACCCAATAATTTTTAAAGGTCTTAAAAGTTTGACAGGAAAAAATTATGTGGAACGTACCGTTTTAAAAGCTATCCAAAACAATATTGCAATCTACGCCATACATACCGCTTTAGACAATGATAAAAATGGCGTAAATGCTATGATATGCAACCAACTAGAATTGTATAACCAACGCATACTAATCCCTCAAAAACAAACCATAAAAAAACTAACCACTTATGCACCAATAACAGAGGTAGAAACTATTAAAAATGCTTTATTTAAAGTTGGTGCAGGACAAATAGGTAATTATTCTAATTGTAGTTTTACAACAAATGGCATGGGATCTTTTAATCCTAATCAAGATGCCAATCCGACAACTGGTAAAATAGGAGAAAACCATATAGAATCGGAAACACAAATAAATATAACTTTTCACAAACATTTAGAGGCTGCTATTTTAAAAACTTTATTTGAAACACATTCTTACGAAGAAATAGCTTTTGAGGTTACCACTTTGGAAAACACCAATCAAAATATTGGAATGGGAATGGTTGCTGAGCTAAAAAAACCTATGACTGAGACAGAATTTTTAAACTATTTAAAAGAAAAAATGGACGTTTCAATGATCAGACACAGTAAACTAACAAATAAAACCATAAAAAAAGTTGCAGTATTAGGAGGGTCTGGAAGCTTTGCAATAAACGCAGCAAAAGCAGCAGGAGCTGACGTTTTTGTAACATCAGACCTTAAATATCATGAATTTTTTCAAGCTGAAAACAACATTTTACTAGCAGATATTGGACATTATGAAAGCGAACAATACACAAAAAGTGGTTTAGTAGCAATACTTACGAAAAAAATTCCTAATTTTGCATTCATTTTATCGAACACAAATACCAATCCTGTTAAGTATTTTTAAAATATGGCAAAGACAAAAGAAGCAACAGTAGAAGATCGCCTAAGAGCGTTATATGATCTACAATTAATAGACTCTAGAATTGACGAAATAAGAAGCGTACGTGGAGAATTACCTTTAGAGGTTAGCGATTTAGAAGACGAAGTTGCAGGATTAAAAACTAGATTAGAGAAGTTAGAAGATAGCTTAAGCTCTGTAGATGCTGAAATTATTGCTAAGAAAAATTTAATTGAAGAATCTAAGACATTAATTAAAAAATACTCTGAGCAACAAAAAAATGTTAGAAATAACAGAGAATTTAATTCTTTAACCAAAGAGGTTGAATACCAAGAGTTAGAAATTGAATTAGCTGAAAAGCATATCAGAGAATTTAAAGCTCAAATTGAGCAGAAAAAAGAAGTTATTGCTAAAACTAAAGAGCATAACAAAGAGCGTGAAAACCACTTAAAACATAAAAAAAGTGAGTTAGATGCTATCTTAAAAGAAACTGAAAAAGAAGAAAAAGCGCTTATAGAAAAATCTGAAGATTATAAGAAAAAAATCGAAGAGCGCTTAGTTAAAGCTTACAACCGTATTAGAACTAATGTAAAAAACGGTTTAGCTGTTGTACCAATTGAAAGAGGTGCGTCTGGAGGATCTTATTTTACAATTCCACCACAAGTACAAATGGAGATTGCTGGACGTAAAAAAATTATTACGGATGAGCACAGTGGACGTATACTTGTTGATGCTGCTTTAGCTGACGAACAAAGAGAAAAAATGGAGAAAATGTTTTCTAAATTATAGAAACTAATTTCATTATATTAAAAAAGCCTTTACTTAGTGTAAAGGCTTTTTTATTGCTATATGTTTATTTTTTTAAGAAATAATTATAATTAAATAAGCAAGGATGTTATAATTTATACGTCCAATTGAAAAAGAAAAGAAAAATGAAAAAATTTTTATCAGTATTATTTTTAGCCCTATTATTTAATTGCAACAATCAAGCACAAACCAATCCTAAACAGGAAGCGATTAAGACAGCAACTCCAGTAACCGTCGCATTAGAAAACGGAAAAGCCAAAGCTTATTTTGCTAGTGGTTGTTTTTGGTGTGTCGAAGCTGTATATGAAAGCGTTAAAGGTGTAGATGAAGTTATTAATGGATACGCAGGAGGTCATACACAAAACCCCACTTACGAAAAAAGCAATACAGGTCAAACAGGTCACGCTGAAGCTGTAGAAGTTATTTATGACCCAAATATTGTTAGTTTTGAAACATTGGTAGACGTCTATTTTGCTTCACAAAATCCAACACAAGTAAATGGACAAGGTCCAGATAGAGGTAGTCAATACAGATCTATTATCTTTTACCAAAATCAGGAACAAAAGGAAATTATAGAATCTAAGAAAAAAGCTTTAGCCAAAAAACTTAATAATAAAATTGCTGCCGAAGTATATCCTTTTCTTAAATTCTGGATTGCAGAAGACTATCACCAAGATTATGAAAAATTACATCCTGAAAATCCATACATCCAAAATGTATCTATTCCTAGGTTAAATAAATTTAAGTCAAAGATGCCAGAAGTGTTAAAATAAAGCAATAAAAAAACTGTTTATCGGATAAATAGGTTATTTTAGCGATTAAAAATAAGCGGTTTACGTTTTTTAGGCTTGCTAACTCCTGTACTAATTACATTTACCACCAAACCATACTTAACCTATTTATTGTCATGAAACACACTTTACTTATTGCGATAACTATTCTATTTAGATTATCTATTTTTGCTCAAACACCACCAGCTGCTGTACCTGAAGCATCACAATATCATAATAGTAGTAAAAAATATATCGAATATATTCCTGGTAACTTACCAATTGTAATATCAGCTCCTCATGGAGGGAAAATTGTAGCAAACGATTTAGCAACAAGATCTGGTTGTGGTACAAATGAAGAAGATAACAACACAGACATTTTAATTAGAGAGATACAAAAGCAATGTTATGCTCAAACAGGTGGATATCCTCATATTATAATTAACAATCTAAGTCGCTCAAAGTTAGACCCTAACAGGATAGAGTCTGTTGCAACCTGTAACAACTCTGGGACTGTACAGTATTTTACAGCTTACCACAATTTTATTGATATAGCTACTGCACAAGTAACTATGGACTACGGTAAAGGCTTATACATTGACTTACATGGACAAAGTCATAATCCAGAAAGAATAGATGTTGGATATAATATTCAATATACCGTTTTAGGTAGTAGTGTTAGTAATACTATAAATTATTCAACCATTCAAAATTTAAAAAACAATAACCTTCAAAACCTATCTTTAGAACAGTTATTAAGAGGTGACCATAGTTTAGGTCAATTATTTCAAACAACAGGAGGTGCATACTACAACAGCACACGTACGCCTTGTAGTAGCGATAACACACGTACAATAGGTTACAGAGCGACACCAAGTAGTTATAATACTGGCTGTGATGACAGATTTCCTGGGACCGAATATTTTGAAGGAGATTATTACAGTAATGTTAGACATGGTTCTGGTGACCCAAGCATATCTACTAATTTAGTTGGAGGTGGCTCTTTAAATGGTGGTGGTGGTACTATTGACGGAATTATGACAGAAGTCAATAGACGAGTACGAGATTTAGGAACTGTATATAGCGGAACCTCTAGTTATAATAGGACAGACTCACAATTGCCAAGATTATATTATTTTGCACAAGATTATGCAACAGTAATTACAGAGTATATTGCTGCGCATTATGACGATTTTACAGGATTTAATTATGACAATTCTGTTTATGATATTACAACAGACACCAATCCTACTCCAACATTAACTACAGGTGTTACTGGTGGAATATACACTAGTACTCCATCTGGTTTATCTATAAATCAAAATACTGGAGAAATAGATTTAGCGTCATCTACAATTGGTGATTACGTTGTTACCTACTCTGTAGGACCTACCTCTTTAACCAATGCACCAACTAGATTTTATAACAGTACTCAAAACATTGAAATTACAACTAGCACATTAGGGTTAGAAACGTTTGATAGTCTTACTTTCAAAATCTTTCCTAATCCAACAAAAAACATTGTAAACATTAAGTCTAACACTGTAATTTCCAATATTAAACTATATAATTTACTTGGTCAAGAAATGCTGGCTCAGGACATAAATAATAGACAATCTTCTGTTGATTTATCTAATCTTTCAAGTGGCTCTTATTTAATGTCTATTTATGTTGAAGGCAAAAAAGTTAGCACAAAGTACGTTATCAAAAACTAAAGCTTAGTAGCTTTAATTTCAAACACAAGAGGATACAGTTTTTCTTTTAACTCATAATTGCCAGATTTGGTTTCGACTAAATCTGGCAATACATTATACGGACTTTCATCATATTCATTTAGATAGTCAATGTGTAATCCAGCTTCGGTTAAGGCATTTATAACTTCGCCTAAACCATGATTCCATGAATAGGTCTTAGACAGTAGATCTGCAGTTTCATCTGCATATGTACCTTGTTCTTCTTCATATATAACCTCTTCCCTACTGTAGGCATAACGCATTACAGGTGTTTTGTCTAAATAGTCATACATCCAAACTATTGGATGAAACTCTGCAATATAAAAGACACCTCCTTTATTTAAACGCTCTGCTATCATTTTTCCCCATGGTTTTAAATCAGGTAACCAACCAATCACACCATAGCTAGTAAAGACAATATCAAAAGTTTCTTTAATATATTTAGAAGTATCCAAAACATTGCAACACACAAATTTTGCATCTAAAGACAACTCATTGTTTAATGTTTGTGCTAATTTGACTCCTTCATCACTAATATCAACACCAACACATTCAGCACCTAATCTACTCCAACTAAGGGTATCTTGACCAAAATGACATTGTAAATGCAATAAAGACTTCCCTTTTACATCTGGTAACGCATTTAATTCATACTGCTTTAATGATGTTGTTCCTTTTTTAAACGCATCCATATCATAAAAATCACTTGTAGCGTGTATTTTTACTTTTTGATTCCAAGTGGATTTATTAGTATTAAAATATTCAGTCCTCATAATGTTAGTATTTGCTCACAATTTAATATTTCTATTTTAAATAAAAGGCTTCCTTATCTTTGCACAAAAAATTTATCATGAAAAAAGTACTTTTAATACTAATTACACTAGTTAGTTTTTCTTGTAAAAAAGAAGTAAAAACTACCAAAAAACAATTAACTACTGCCCAAAAAATAGCTAATGCAAACGGAATTTCAAACTGGAAAAAAGTATCGCAAATTGATTTTACTTTCAATGTAGATAAAGACAGTACGCATTTTGAACGCTCATGGTCATGGCAACCAAAGACTAATCAAGTCACTTTAATTGCTAACAACGACACGTTAACTTATAACAGAAACAAAATGGATAGCACAGCAATAATGGCTGATCGTGGTTTTATAAATGATAAATACTGGTTGCTGGCACCTTTTCAAATACTTTGGGATAAAGGCACTACAATAACAGATACAATCGCAGAAATTGCTCCTATTAGCCAGACTAAACTTAACAAACTGACTTTAACCTATAGTAATGATGGTGGTTACACACCTGGTGATGCTTACGATTTTTACTACGATAAAAACTACATTATTAAAGAATGGATTTTTAGAAAAAGTAACGCGACAGAACCATCGATGATAACATCTTTTGAAAATTACCAAGATTACAATGGTATTAAAATCGCTAAAGACCATAAAAAATTAGAGGATACTTGGAACTTAAATTTTACTAACATTGCAATAAAAATGGAGTAATAAAAATCCAAATCTAATGTTGAAACGTATATAAATTAATTCCGCTTTACGCGTCAACATATATCTCAAAGGGTTTCATAATTTAAATTTATGAAACCCTTTTTTTGTCTTGGACAACCACTTCCTTTCTAAACTAATTATTCTTATTTTTGTAGGACACCTAAAAAACAAACCATTTTGACCAACTATAAATTAGGTTTAGATTTTGCTAAACAATTAGATGACCAAGACCAATTGTCTGACTTTCGTCAACAATTCCACATTCCAAAAGATAAAAACGGAAAGGATTTAATTTATTTCTGCGGAAATTCATTAGGTCTTCAACCTAAAATCACAAAAACATATATAGATCAAGAGCTTCAAGATTGGGCTAATTTAGGAGTTGAAGGTCATACCGAAGGTAAAAACCCTTGGCTACATTACCACGAGTTTTTAACAGACACTATGGCTAATATCGTTGGTGCAAAGCCAATTGAAGTGGTAGTAATGAATTCTTTAACTGCTAACCTTCATTTTATGATGGTTAGTTTTTATCAACCTACACCTAAACGTTATAAAATTTTAATAGAGGCTGATGCCTTCCCTAGTGATAAATACGCAGTTGAGTCACAATTACGTCATCATGGTTATGATGACAAAGACGGTTTAATACTATGGAAAGCTAGAAAGGGAGAAGAATTAGCTAATTATGACGATTTAGAAGCCATTTTAAAAGAACATGGTGAGGAAATAGCGTTAGTCATGATAGGTGGTGTAAACTACTATACAGGACAGTTTTTTGATTTAAAACGAATTACCGATTTAGGTCACAAACATGGCTGTGTTGTTGGTTTTGATTGTGCTCATGGAGCAGGAAACGTACAATTAAATTTGCATGATTCTGGTGCAGACTTTGCGGTTTGGTGCACATACAAATATCTAAATTCTGGACCAGGAAGTTTATCTGGTGCGTTTGTGCACGAGCGTCATGCTAACAGTAAAGACTTAAATAGATTTACAGGATGGTGGAGTCATAACAAAAAGACACGATTTAGAATGCGTGACGAATTTGATCAACTTCCAGGTGCAGAAGGTTGGCAACTTTCTAATCCTCCAATACTATCTATGGCTGCAATCAGAGCCTCTTTAGATGTAATCAAAGAGGCTGGTTTTGATAAACTTTGTGAAAAATCTAAAGTATTAACTGGTTATTTTGAGTTTTTAATTAACCAATTAAACAATAAGGACATTAAAATAATTACACCTAGTGATCCAAACCAAAGAGGTTGCCAGCTATCTATACAAGTTAAAAACGCAGATAAATCTTTGTATGACAAATTAACTAATGCAGGAGTTATAACAGACTGGAGAGAGCCTGATGTTATTAGATGTGCTCCTATACCACTATACAACAGTTTTCAGGACGTTTACAATATGGTAGAGCGTTTAAAACAATTATTATAATTATATTTTGAATGCCTTTTATAAAATTATTAAGGAAGAAACAATACTACTAAAACTCAAGAAAAAAAGTGATATTGGGTTTTGGCACTATCATATACTTGGTTTACTAAGTTTTTTCACCAATAATCAATTGGATTATTTATTTATAACCAATAAAAGGATATTAATATTAATTAAAGATAACATAGTAACTAACATAGCATATACTGGTTTTGAAAAGTTAAAATTTAATAGCATTAACAACACTTTAAGTTTTATTGACACAAATAACCAACAACAGCAATTATCTTTAAATAAGTTAAGATTAACTTACGAAGAGATACAACAAATAAAGAAAAAACTACATGCCTAATAAACAAAACATATTAATCATTGGTGCAGGACTTTGCGGAAGCCTACTAGCACTAAGACTTGGACAAAGAGGCTATAATGTTAACGTGTACGAGATGCGTCCAGACTTACGCAAAACAGACATATCTGCAGGTCGTTCCATTAATTTAGCATTCTCAGACAGAGGCAACAAGGCAATGAAACTAGTTGGTATTGAAAAACAAGTAGAAGCGCTTTGTATTCCTATGAATGGTCGTATGATACATGACAAAGAAGGCAATACCTTTTTATCAAATTATAGTGGTCGTGATCATGAGTATATAAACTCAATATCAAGAGGTGGCTTAAATGCTTTACTTTTAGATGAAGCCGAAAAACATAAAAATGTTACTATTCATTTTAATAAAAAATGTAAATCTGTAGATTTTGAAAATACGACTGCTCTTTTTGAAGATTATATTACAAAAGATAAATTTATTGAAGATGCAGATTGCATAATAGCAACAGATGGAGCTGGATCTGCCTTGCGTAAAAGTTATTATTTAGAACGTAAATTTTTATTTAGCTTTTCTCAAAATTATTTAACACATGGTTATAAGGAGTTAAGCATTTTACCAACAAAAACAGGAGATTACAAAACTTATAAAAACGCATTACATATTTGGCCTAGAGGCGACTTTATGGTAATAGCACTTCCAAATTTAGATGGTAGTTTTACCGTAACACTATTTTTAAGTTATGACCAAGGTGAATATAATTTTAATAACTTAACCACTCCTGAGATTGTAACAGAATTTTTTCAGAAAGAATTTCCGGATGC
Source organism: Olleya marilimosa CAM030 (assembly GCF_000518485.1). GTDB lineage: Bacteria > Bacteroidota > Bacteroidia > Flavobacteriales > Flavobacteriaceae > Olleya > Olleya marilimosa. The sequence goes on from NZ_JADR01000009.1 coordinate 154,486, forward strand.
TTTAGCCTTGATGCCAAATCTAGTAGAAGACTTTTTTGAAAATCCAACAGCACCTTTAGGTACAGTAAAATGTTCTCCTTGGCACTATAAAGGTAACACCTTGTTAATGGGAGATTCAGCACACGCAATAGTCCCTTTTTATGGTCAAGGTATGAATGCTTCTTTTGAAGATGTTGTCGAGTTTGATGCTGTATTGGATAAGTTTGAAGGTAATTGGGATACTGTTTTTTCAGAATACGAAAAAACTAGAAAAAAAGACACAGACGCTATTGCAGATTTAGCAATAGATAATTTTCATGAAATGAAAGACCACGTTGGTCAAGCTATATTTCAAGAAAAACGAAAAATTGAACAAGCATTAGAAAAAGAATTCCCTAATGAGTATTCATCAAAATACAGCTTAGTCACTTTTAATGAACACATTGGCTATCGCGAAGCAATGTTAAGAGGAAGAGCTCAAGATAAAGCAATTTTAAATATGTTAGCTGATAAAATAATTACAGTTGATAGTGATTTAAAAGTCATTTTAGATAAAGTAAAAAAAGAAACTGAAGCTATTTTGGAAGATGACAAAATTGCTGGACTGAAATAATTGATAAGCAGCAATCAGTCAGTAATAAAAAGAAAGAATAATGAAATCCTGAAACAAATTCAGGATGACGCAAAAATATAAAATCAATGAACGAAGGAACTAAAGTAACACCAAGAGGAGCCTATCCACACGTAAAACAAGTTGGCGATTTCATTTTTGTTTCAGGAACCAGTTCTCGTAGAGCAGATAATAGTATTGCTGGAGTTGATATTATTGACGAAATGGGAACTAAAAAACTAAACGCCTACACACAAACGCAAGAAGTTTTAAAAAACATAGATACTAATCTTAAAAAGGTTGGCGCCAGTTTAAAAGACGTTGTAGATGTTACTTCTTTTTTAGTAAATATGAATGATTTTGCAGATTATAATAAAGCTTACGCTGAGTTTTTTGATAAAGAAACTGGACCAACCAGAACCACTGTTGCTGTGCACCAATTACCACATCCCGATTTGGTTGTTGAAATTAAAGTAATGGCTTATAAAAAACAGTAAATGAACATTCAAAACTACATAAACGGAAATTTCCACAATCCAATTCAAAACCAATGGATAGATAACTACAATCCAAGTAATGGAGAAGTTTACGGACAAATACCAAACTCGTCAAAAGAAGATGTAGAAAACGCCTATCAAAGTGCCAAAACTGCTTTTACTAGTTGGTCACAAACGAGTATAGAAGAACGTAGTAGAATATTAATAAAAATTTCAGAGTTACTAGAAGCTAACTTACAACGCTTTGCTGAAGCAGAAAGCAAAGACAACGGAAAACCGATTAGCTTAGCAAAAGCTGTAGATATACCAAGAGCTGCAAGTAACTTTCGTTTTTTCGGAAATGCCATAACACAGTTTGCTAGTGAAAGTCACGAAAGCATTGGGCAAGCCATAAATTACACCTTACGCCAACCCATTGGTGTTGTAGGTTGTATTTCCCCTTGGAACCTTCCACTCTATTTATTTACTTGGAAGATTGCTCCAGCAATTGCAGCAGGAAACTGCGTCGTTGCTAAACCAAGCGAAGTCACACCAATTACAGCTTATTTATTAGGCGAAATTTGTAACGAAGCAGGTTTACCTAAAGGCGTTTTAAATATTGTACATGGCTTAGGAGGTTCAACTGGACAAGCCATTATAGAACATGAAGACATAAAAGCCATCAGTTTTACAGGAGGAACAGCAACTGGAGCACATATTGCAAAAGTAGCAGCTCCAATGTTTAAAAAACTATCGTTAGAGTTAGGCGGAAAAAACCCAAATATCATTTTTGAAGATTGCGATTATGATGATATGCTAGACACAACAGTGCGTTCATCTTTTGCCAATCAAGGTCAGATTTGTCTATGTGGAAGCAGAATCTTTGTAGAAGCATCTATCTATGAAAAATTCAAGAAAGATTTTGTTGCAAAAGTGAAGGCCTTAAAAGTTGGACATCCATCAGAAGCCTCAACAAATATTGGAGCATTAGTATCCAAACCACATTTAGAAAAAGTAAAAGAATATATAAATATCGCTAAAGCGGAAAACGGAACAATCCTTTGTGGAGGAAATGAAGTAACTGTAAAAGGTTATGAAAATGGTTACTATTTAGAACCAACAGTTATTGAAGTTCCAAACGATGAATGCAGAGTAAATCAAGAAGAAATTTTTGGACCTGTAGTTACTATTATGCCTTTTAATACGGAAGACGAAGTATTACTAATGGCAAACAAAGTAAAGTATGGTTTGTCTGCAACATTGTGGACCAACAACTTAAAACGTACCATGCGAATGAGCAACCAACTACAAGCTGGAATAGTTTGGGTTAACACTTGGATGATGCGCGATTTACGTACACCTTTTGGTGGTGTAAAAGCCTCAGGAGTTGGTCGTGAAGGTGGCTTTGAAGCGTTACGCTTTTTTACTGAAGCTAAAAATGTTTGTATTAAATACTAGTAATGAGTGAGGTCGCGACAGAGTCTATCTTAGGCCTAAACCACAGGCTAGACCAGACATAAAATTAAAATATAAATTAAAACGAAATGTCTCCTCGAGCGCAGTCGAGAGGTTTATTATGAAAACTTATTTTGTTTATATATTACAATGTTTAGATAACTTAACCTATACAGGAGTTACAAATAACATTTCCAGAAGATTTGAAGAGCACCAAAATGGATTAAACAAAAATTGTTTTACTTTTAAAAGAAGACCATTAAAGTTAATTTTTCATCAAGAATTTAACGATATTGAACAAGCAATATTTTTTGAAAAGAAAATAAAAAAGTGGAGTTCAAAAAAGAAATATGCATTAGCTAATGGTGAATTTGATTTATTACAAATTTTATCTGAATGTAGAAATGCTAGTCATGCTAAATATAATACAGAAAGTGATTAAGGTCTCTACTGCGCTCGACCAGACATAAAACACAAAATATAAACTGAAACAAGATTGTCTCCTCGAGCGCAGTCGAGAGGTTTCTAAATAAAAAATAATTATCAATTGAGAGCAATGTCTCGACTGAACTCGATCAGACTAAGATTATGGATTTACAACTAAACAATAAATACGCATTAGTGTGCGGAAGCACAGCAGGAATAGGAAGAGCAACAGCAATAGCTTTAGCAGAAGAAGGTGTACAAGTAACCCTTATTGCTAGAAATGAAGACAAGCTAAAAGCAACATTAACAGAGTTACCTCAGCATAGAAACCACGATTACATTGTTGCCGATTTTTCTAACCCGAAAGCGTTAAAAGAAAAGGTAGAAGCTTACGTAAAAGAGAATCATGGGTTTCATGTATTAGTAAATAATACAGGAGGACCAAAAGGAGGACCAGTATTTTCGGCAGCTATTGATGAATTTGAAGCTGCTTTTACTCAGCATTTAAAATGTAATCACGTGTTAGCACAAGCAGTGGTTCCGTTTATGAAAAATGAAGGCTTTGGTCGCATTATAAATGTAATTTCTACATCAGTAAAACAACCTTTAGATGGTCTTGGTGTGAGTAATACCATTCGTGGTGCTGTTGCCAATTGGAGTAAAACCTTGGCAAACGAACTTGGCCAATTTGGTATTACTGTAAACAATGTTTTACCAGGAGCTACAGGAACAGATCGTTTGGCTGAAATTATTAAAAATAAATCGGTTAAATCTGGAAACACCGAAGAAGAATCTGCAAATGCTATGAAAAGCGCTGTGCCTGCAAAACGTTTTGCAAAGCCAGAAGAATTGGCTGATGCCATTACCTTTTTAGCAAGCGAACGTGCGAGTTACATTAACGGAATTAATCTTCCTGTAGATGGAGGAAGAACAAAGAGTTTATAATTCTTTATTTCGTTTTTTATCACTAATTTTATTGAATTGATGAATCTGCGTTAAGGATTACTCACAGATTAATATTTTAAAATATTGATTTCGTGAACCTAAAGGTTTGAAAGGTTTGTTTGAGCTCCTCGCAGAGAGCGAGCCTTGAAAGCCTGACCCTTTTTAGGGTAACGCCCAAAATATTATACCATGAGTAAATTATATCCACCTGTAAATTTTAAAGCTTGGATTGAAGAAAATAGACATCTTTTAAAACCACCTGTTGGCAATAAAGTAGTGTGGAAAGATGGTGATTTTATTGTTATGGTTGTTGGTGGACCAAATAATAGAAAGGACTACCATTACAACGAAACACCTGAATTTTTCCATCAAATTGAAGGAGATATTGTCTTAAAAGTAATAGAAGACGGTGTCCCAAAAGATATACATATTAAGGAAGGAGAAATATTTTTATTACCTCCAAAAGTACCACATTCGCCACAACGTGGTGCAAATACTGTTGGCTTAGTGATTGAATATCCAAGAGAAAAAGGTGTACAAGATGCTTTACTTTGGTTCTGTGAAAATTGTACAACAAAACTTTACGAAGAAGATTTTACAGTCAAAAATATTGAAACTGATATGCCTAAAATATTTGATAAATATTATGGCGATAAAGACAAACGCACTTGCCCTAATTGTGGTGAAATTATGGAACCACCAAAAAAGGTTAAGTTAGAAGACTAGTTAGCAAAAGCAACAAAGTTGGGATTAAAAATAACATTAGCTTAATTGAAAGTCCCAAATCAATTTGTAAAATTGAATGCCAAGGCGAAGAATAGATAAAGAAAAGCTTCGAGAGCAGGAGAACTTTGTTCGACGCGAAGTTTTCGTATCGGTTTTCAGTTTAAAACTGAAAAATTCCTTGGCTTGGATGTCTTTTTTTGGTTCGTTTTTTGGACAAGCAAAAAATGAATAGAGAAACAATATAACCAAAGAAGTTCAAAAACAACTTGAACTCCGATTAACAAGATTCCCACTTTCGTGGGAAGTGAATATGGAAACACGTAAACTTAGAATTAACGGTCACTCACACTTATTGCCATATCCAGAGGAAATCCCTCAGTTTATGCAAGACAAAGAAATTTTTTGGGTGGATAAAGACCGAAAATTTATGCTTCAAAAAGATTGGAACAGACCAATTACAGATTCTAGTTTCTTTTTAGATGAAAAACTAGCTTGGATGGAACGTTTTAAAATTGACCATGCAGTTGTTTTAAATTTATCGCAATTATATGGTAATGGTTTGCGTGTGGAAGAAATGAAGCAAGCGCTTAAATTTCAAAACGATTTTAATGCTAAAGTACAACGCGAAAACCCAAGTAAATTTACTTGTGGTTTTGTAGTACATCCTGGTTTTGTTAGAGGAGCCTGTTGGGAAATTGAGCGTTGTGTGGAAGAATTAGGTATGCAATTACTTTGCTTACCAACCCATTATATGGATACTATTGGAACTTGGCGTTGTATTTTTGACGAAGAAAACGAGCCTATTTTTGAAATGGCTAACAAGTATAATCTAGCTGTAGAAATACACCCTTACGATGGTGAAAAATTTATAAAACTAGAAAACACGTCTTGGCGTTTTCACTTAATATGGATGCTAGCACAATGTGCAGATGCCTACCACTTTTTAACTTTAAACGGTTACCAAGATAAGTACCCAAATATGAGAACTTGTTTTGCGCATGGTGGACAATTAGCACAAATAAACTTAGGAAGACGTATTCAAGGTTTTGATGGTAGACCAGATTTATTTGAAGGTAAAAGTCACCCAAGAAAAGCGGTTGGACATAAAAACATATTTTTCGATACCTTAGTACATGATACTGGTGGATTAGATTTATTATTAAAAAACCAAGGTTCTAAACAGGTATTAATGGGACTTGACGATCCTTATCCTTTAGGGGAAATGGAAAGCGAGAAACAAAGCTCGTATCCTGGAAAAATTTTAGATTTAGCTATAGAACGAAAAATTATTACAGAAACAGAACGAGATGCTATTTGGGAAGATAACGTGATCCAATGGTTATGTGGAGATGACCAAGCTGCTAAAGACAAACTTGTAAAACGAATATTGGGTTAATGAAAAAAGAATCTTTTTGGGATAGCGTAGCAAACTACATTAAATTTAAAACCATTATTCCATTAATAGTCATGGCAGTAGTACTCCTTGCGCTTCTAGTAAAAGCACTTTACAACACTATAATAGGTTAAACATTATTTATGTACTTTTTACCAGAAAAATTAGACGACTATGTTGTTGCTCACAGTCAAGATGAGCCAGAATTATTACAACAATTAACTAGAGAAACTTATCAAAAAATATTACAGCCAATTATGTTGTCTGGACCTTACCAAGGTCGCGTGCTAAGCATGATTTCTAAATTAATTAGACCAAAATCTATTTTAGAACTTGGTACTTTTACTGGTTATGCAACGCTTTGTTTAGCAGAAGGCTTGCATCCAGAAGGCGAAATACATACTATTGATGTTAATGAAGAATTAGAAGATTTTCAGCGTAAATATTTTGACAAATCTGGTTACGGAACACAAATACATCAACACTTAGGGAGTGCAATAGATATATTACCAACATTAGATAAAACCTTTGATTTGGTTTTTATTGATGCTGACAAACCTAACTACGTTAATTACTTTCATTTAATTATTGACAAACTAAATCCAGGAGGCATCATACTTTCTGATAATGTATTATGGCATGGAAAAGTGATTGAACCTGTTGATGCTAAAGACGTTTCTACTAATGTTGTTTTAGAGTTTAATACACTTTTAAAAGAAGATCCAAGAATCGAAACCGTTTTATTACCTATTAGAGATGGTTTAACTATTAGCCGCAAAATATAATATTACTAATGAGTAAATTAGATATAAGAACCGTTGATGTCACACAATACGTCACACCTTTAAGAGAAGGTGGTTCTTTACCTGCTATTGTAAAAGCTAGCGACGATTTTTTATATGTCTTAAAATTTAGAGGAGCTGGACAAGGCAAAAAGGCTTTGATAGCCGAATTTATTGGAGGCGAATTAGCACGAGCTATAGGTTTAAAAGTACCGGAATTGGTGTTTATGAATTTAGACGATTCGTTTAGTAAAATGGAACCTGACGAAGAAATACAAGACTTACTTAAATTTAGCGTTGGCTTAAACTTAGGGTTGCATTATTTAAGTGGCTCTATAACTTTTGACCCTTTAGCATCTGTTGCAGATGCTAAAACAGCCTCTAAAGTGGTATTATTGGATAGTATTATTAGTAATATAGATAGGACTTCTAAAAATCCAAATATCCTAAATTGGAATAAAGAATTATGGGTTATAGATAATGGAGCAAGCTTTTATTTTCATCATAATTGGGACACATGGAGCACTCATTTAACAAGAACTTTTCCGTTAATAAAAGACCATGTACTACTAAGTCGTGCAACGGATTTAGACAATGCTTCAAAAGAAATAATTAAAGCTTTAGATAAAGATACTATTCAAAACATTATAAATACAATACCTGAAGATTGGTTATTAAACGAGTCTGACACCTTAACACCAACACAAATAAGAGCAGCTTATATAGACTATTTAGAAGCTAAACTCACCATGATAGATTCACTAGTTAAAGAAGCGAAAGATGCAAGATAAAGTTACTTTTGAATACGCAATTATTAGGCTTGTACCTAAAGTGGAACGTGAAGAGTTTTTTAATATTGGAGTTATATTGTACTCCAAACGCAAAAAATTTGTTGGAGTTAAATACAAAATTAATGAATCTAAATTAAATGCATTTGGATGTGATTTAGATTTAGATACTTTAAATAACTACCTGAAATCGTGGGAATTAATTTGTAAAGGCGATGCATCTGCAGGAACAATTAGTCAATTTGAAATATCTGATAGATTTAGATGGTTAGCAGCTACAAGAAGTACAATAATACAAAGTTCTAAAACTCATTCTGGATTAACAAATGATCCTGAAAAAGAACTAGAAGACATTTTTAAGTCTTATGTTTTGTGTGATAAAACTGAATATTAATTTTTTTTGATTACTCTTTATTAAACATTCTATTAGCTAAATAACTAGCATCTTTAGACACTCCTCCTAACGTTGCAGAACCACGAGTAAACATCCATGGTAAACCTATAAAGTATAAGCCATCTATATTGCTAACACCTCTATAATTTTTTGGATACCCATTAGCATCTAGCTCTAAACCCTGAATCCATTTAAAATTAGGACGATAACCTGTTGCCCAAATCACATTTTTTATTGTTGAAACTTTTTGCCTTTCAAAAAAAACATCATTGTTTAAAGCATCTTTTGTACGTCCTACAGCTATTACGTTTTTTTTAGACAAAATCTCTTTAACATCTGTACCAATGACAGGCTGTGTAGATGAGTTTATTTTTTTCCCAATCCAACTATACTTACTATAACTTAAAAAACCAACTACAGTAAACCACCACCACAACGTTTTACCCAAAAAATTTTGTGGTAAAGACTTTACTGTTGTATCGCCAGAAAAGTAAACCGTTCTAGATGCATCCTTAGAGATTTCATTTAGTATTTGATAACCAGAATCTCCTCCTCCTACAACCAATGCATCTCCTTGTTGTAATTGCTTAACACCTTTGTAGTAATTACTATGCATTTGCAAAGTGCTTTTGGAAATTTTAGTATGACAAGGTGGTGTGTATGGTATATGGAATGGACCTGTTGCGACAACTACATTTTTAGCTTCTATTTGACCATTTTTATGCTGAACATAAAAACCTCTTTCAGTTTTTGAAACAGACGTTACTAAAGTATTTAACTGCACAGGAATATCAAATTCTGTAACATAATTCTTAAAATAATTAGCAACATCAACCTTAGTTGGGTAATAACCTTTTGGTGCATCAAATTTTAAACCTGGTAAATGGTTATATTCTGTTGGTGTAAATAACTTTAAAGAATCCCATCGATTTAGCCATGATGCTCCAATTTCGGCTTCGCCATCAATAACTAAAAAATCTACATTCATTTGTTTTAAATGATAAGCCATAGCTAAACCAGCTTGTGCGCCTCCAATTACTACATAATCCAACATCTAAGTTCCTTTTTAAATTAGGTGTAAAAGTACCCACAATTTGTCAATCTAAGCAATAAAGACAAGCTCAAGATTAATTCATGGTTGTTAAACCTATTGATAATACTCATTAAAAAAAGACTTAACTCGACCAAACGCCTTTTTCACTAATTACTAATTATTTAATAAGCTAAATAGTATACTTTTATTAAATGAAGTATAAATTAATAATATTCTTTATAATAATAATTGGGCAAACAATTAGTGCTCAAAATACTATTAAGGATAGCACATTAACATTGTATGACAATATTGAATGGCTTAATAATTTTGAAAGTCAAGTATTAAAAAGTAATAAAATTGAATTAATAAAACATAAAATCAACGCAGATACATTATTTACAGCTAAAACTGCAAATTCTAGAATTCAATTTAAAAACAAAAGCAACCCTATTTTACCCAAAGAAAAAATAGAGTGCGATTGCAAAATTCAGTTTTTAATAAATTTAAACGAACCTAATTATTATTTACTTGATCCTATAGCGTATCCTAAAACGACAATGGTTCTAAAATTAATAAACTTAAATAATATTGAAGATTTTTATATTATAAAACAGGCTGAAGCTGCTGCTTTATTTGGAGAGCAAGCCAAATGTGGTGTCCTTATCCTTAAAACCAAAAACAAGCAACTTATAAAAAAAGTAAAACAAATATTATAATTGCAGGTAGCAACTAGCAATTTAACAACATTTAACTAAAGTTTCCTATTGCCATATATTTTCACGAAATTTAGGCTATAACGTAAAATATTAATCACTAAATCGTAAATATGGATTGGATATATTCTTTAAATGACCCTTTATGGGAGACAATTGTAGGTAGCCTTATATTATTTGTAGTCATTATTTTATTAACTAGAATAATAGGATTACGCTCGTTTGCTAAATTTACAGCTTATGACTTTGCTTTTACTATTGCTATAGGTAGTATTATTTCTTCAACTTTAACATCAAGTACGTCAATAACACATGGTAGTGTTGCAATTGCAGCCTTACTATTTTTAACTTATATCTTCTCTACTTTACAAAAAAAGTTTCCTAGTATAAACACTTTAATATCAAATAAGCCTTTATTATTAATGAAAGGCCAAACCATTTTACATGACAATTTAAAACATGCTAGAATTGAAAAGTCTCAATTAATAGCTAAGTTAAGAGAAGCAAATGTGTTAGACTTTAAACAAATTGAAGCTGTGGTTTTAGAATCTACAGGAGATATATCTGTATTACATAAATCCTCTGAATCTGACGACACAAATTTAAGTGCTGAACTCTTAAAAGGTGTTAGAGAAACACCTTAATCAAAAGTATTATAAAATAAAAAAGCCTCTCAAAATATTGAGAGGCTTTTTAAATTAACACTAAAAACTTTACTGAACTGCTTGTAAGGCGTCAATGTTACCATAACCAAAACTACTGTTCTTGTTAGGATAAAACTGGGCAGATTGCTTTAATTTATTTAACACTTGTGTTCTAGACCAAGATGGATGTCTTGACCAAACTAATGCTGCAATACCTGCTGTAGTTGCTGTTGCTACAGATGATCCACCTGTGTAACGTCTATCTCCATTATAAAAACCTAAAACTGGAGGTGCTTTACTAGTATTATTATCACCTTCCATAATAATTGTAAAATCTATTTTATCTCCACTGTGACACACTTCGCATCTGTCGTAATTAGGACCATCATCAACTCCAGTTACAGCAACAGTCTCAGACATAGTTGCAGGAAAAATTACACCATAACCATTTGTAAAACTAGTTGACGTCCCACCTGCTGCAAAAATTAATTTACCTTTACTATATGCATATTTAACAGCATCTTTAATATTACCAATAGACCATACATAACCAATTGACATAGATATAATCTTTACGTCACTTCTGTTTCCTAATTGTGTTAATGCTGCAGACACACCTTTACGCTCATGATAGTCGTTAAGTAAAACATCTTCTGTTGCTCTGTAAGCTACTAAGTTTGCATTATATGCTACACCAACTGGCATACCATTATCATTACGTGGTGCTGCCATAGTTGATGCCATAGCTGTACCGTGTCCACATTTATCATGAGGTCCATCATAATTATTAGACCACCACCATGACGAGTCAATAAAGGTTCCATATTTTTGAACAAAACGACCGTTAGAATATCCATCATTAATTCCTGAGGTGTTTAATAAGCTTTGAGATGCTGACACACCTGTATCAATTAACCCAATAGTAATACCTGATCCAGTACTATAGTTCCAAGCTTGCGGAATATTATGTTTGTTAAAATGCCAAGACACTTGTGCATTGTTTGGTGCTATTGTTGTGTAATGCGATGCGTTTATTGCATCTGCATTTTTATCACATCCTGAGCTTGAGCGTGCATTATTTACGGTTTCGTAGTGGTTATAACCGTTAGGCTCTAAATATCTAACACCATCTGCTTCCAACAATTGTTTAATGGTTATAAAGTTTTCTACTTTAACGTCTACAACATTTATTATTTCATGTTCAAACATGGTCTTTTCGCTTTTTTTATAAGCTTCATTAGCTTCTACTAATTGTTCAATAGTAGCTAAGGTTGACTTTAAACGTTCTGACTTAACCTCTGCAAAACTTTCTCCTTCTTCTCCATATCCTATCGTTAGGATATTATTACCTCTAACTACTGCACTCCATAAGGTATGAGGCGTTACATCTTTCCAGTCAAAGCTTCCGGTTTCAGTAAGACTTGTATTAATTATAGCATTAATTTCTGGGATAGTCAATGCTGCTTTTTGGTCGTCGTTAATTGTGGTTTCTTCTGGATTGTCTAGATAGGCCTCGTCCTGACAAGCATTAAAAAAAGCAAATGTCACTAAAAGCAATGACAATTTAATTACATGTTTTTTCATTTTATATAGTTTAAGGTTGATGCTTAAATATATAAATTATTCTTAAAAAAAAGTTAACAAATTTGACAAATTAACAATTAGACAACACATAAAGTAGTAAATCAATACCTTTTTAAGAGTACTACATTGCGTTAGCGGTAGCAATGACATCCTTTTTTTGCTGCCATATATGGCAAAAAAAGATATAATGGATGACGCGACCCTTGTGGTAACGCCCTAATAGTTAAAATAATTTTGGGTTTATAGTTTACGACGTACAGATCCTGTAAACTCTTCTAGATCGTCTTTAACTTTTTTAAGCTCTTCGTTTACATCATTGGTGATGCTTGTGTCCAAACCGTTACGTTCTGCAGATTTAGTGATTTCGGTTTTAATATCGTTAGTTGCGTCTTTAAGTTGGCGCATACCTTTACCTAAACCTTTGGCAATTTCTGGTACATTTTTAGCACCAAATACCATAACAACGATAAGTAGGATGAAAAATATTTCTCCTCCGCTTATAAATAAAAATGTTGCTAATTTAATCATGGTACAAATATACTAAGTTGTTTTGATTGTTTGAATAAACTACTGTTTTTTTTAAGAGTCTTTTAGTACGATTTTTGTATTTTTACATCAAGTGAAACACAATACTATGGCGTTTAAAAATATTGAATCTAATCCAATTTTAGATCGTTTACCTAAGCATTTAAGACAATTTATTAAACCTCAGGATTATGAGGATTACTCTGCTATTGATCAAGCAGTTTGGCGTTATGCTATGCGTAAAAATGTAGATTACCTTAGTCAGGTAGCGCATAGTACATACCTAGAAGGCTTGCAACAGACAGGTATAAGTGTGGATGCTATACCAAACATGTATGGTATGAACCGTATTTTAAAAGCTATTGGTTGGGCTGCTGTTGCTGTGGATGGTTTTATACCTCCTAATGCTTTTATGGAGTTTCAGGCGTATAATGTCCTAGTTATTGCTAGTGATATTAGACAATTGGAACATATTGAGTATACACCTGCTCCTGATATTATCCATGAAGGTGCTGGTCATGCACCAATTATTGCTAACCCTGAGTATGCTGAGTATTTAAGACGTTTTGGTGAGATTGGTTGTAAAGCAATCAGTTCTGCCAAAGATTACGAGTTATATGAAGCTGTGCGACACTTATCAATTATTAAGGAAGCACCTAATACACCACAGGATCAAATTGATTTAGCCGAAAAAGCGGTTGAAGATTTACAGAATAATATGGGTGAACCAAGTGAAATGGCTTTGATTAGAAATTTACATTGGTGGACGGTTGAGTATGGTTTAATTGGTACAATAGATAATCCTAAAATTTATGGTGCAGGTTTACTATCGTCTATTGGTGAGAGTGCTTGGTGTATGACTGATAAGGTAAAAAAACTGCCTTACACTATCGATGCAACTTTCCAGAATTTTGATATTACAAAACCACAACCACAATTATATGTCACTCCGGATTTTGCACATCTAAGTTTAGTTTTAGAAGAATTTGCAAATACTATGGCATTGCGTACTGGTGGACCAAGTGCTATTAAAAAACTGATACAAAGCGAAGCTTTAGGAACTATAGAGCTGAGTACTGGTTTACAAATATCTGGTGTATTTACTAATATGATAGAACATAATGGTAAAGTAAGCTACATCCAAACGACCGGAAAAACAGCCTTAGCTAACAGAGATAAAGAATTAGTTGGACATAGTACTTTAGAGCATCCTGATGGTTTTGGTTCGCCAATTGGTAAATTAAAAGGTATTAATTTGGCTATTGAAGACATGTCGCCTAGAGATTTACGCGCTTACGATATTTATGAAGGTGAAACAGTTACTTTAGAGTTTGAAGGTGGTATTGTGGTAAAAGGTGAAATTATTACTGGAACTAGAAATCTGCAAGGTAAAATTATATTAATTAGCTTTAAAAACTGTACAGTAACCCATAACGATACTATTTTATTTGAACCAGAATGGGGACAATATGATATGGCTGTTGGTAAAGAAGTCGTATCAGGATATTCTGGTACTGCGGATTTACAAAGTTTTGATTTAATTACTCATACCATTAGTAGCACAACTATACATGAGGAAAAATCACCTGAAAAACTAGAACTTATAGCGCTATACAAACAAGTACGTGATTACAGAGAAGGTACTAACTTTACTATTTCTAGAACTAAAGTGTTAGAGCAATTAATTAACCGTTTTCCGACGGATTGGTTATTACCAGTTGAGTTGTTTGAATTAGCTAAAAAAGGAAATGAAAATGAACTATGTAATACTATTTTGGATCATTTAGAAACAATTAAACAAAACAGACCTGAAGTAGGACATTTAATTGACGATGGTATTAAGATTGCTAGTCAGGAGATTGTGGTTTAAGATTTTGCAATACTAAATTGCACGGTCGCTTTAATTGTATTTTCTTCATTAAATGAAGACATAACAATAGATGCTTTTTTAACCTGTTGTTCCTGTAAAGGCGTAAACTGTATATTGGTATATGCTACATTTTCAATCACAATTTCTGACACACCAATTAGCTTTTTAGATTGTATATCAACAGGAATAAAACTATAGAAATCTTCTCTTTTAAGAATGTCATTTTCGAAATAAGCATTAAAAGTCAACGTTTTAAATAAGTGTTTTGATAGTAATATGTCTTTAATTACCAAAGTCAGCAATATAACTTGTGCATTTACACCAACTGATAATTGACCAATAGTTATTGCTAAATGAAAGTGTAAAAATTGAGACAAATCAAAAATATCATTTTGATATGCTACGTAAGGGATTTGAGATACTATCCATAGTATAGCTAAATAGTAGAAATTAAACTTTTTAGCAAAAAACAAAATTGAAGCTACAATACCTAATACACTAACTATAGCACTTAAATTTAACACTATAAATCCATTATTAAATAACGTTAAAATACTAGATACAATAACATACGTGTAGAAGATTTTTAATTTTTGCATTTATATGTTTTATAAATTAGATATAATTAAAAAACCTACTTATAACTCTTCAATTTCTCTTTGGTAAAATCACTTAAAACTAGTTTTCCACTAATTTCGGCACGCTCTAAAAGAGAAACACACCACTCATTGGTGTCTTCCCAAAGCACTCTTTTAAGTTCTAACAAAGCTTCAGGGTTGTAACTTGCTAATTTAGCTGCTAAACTATCTACAGCATCATCTAAGGCTTCTACAGTGTCAAATACATTTGCGTATAAGCCTTTTTCTTTTGCATATTCTGCAGTAAAAAATGATTCGGCATCTATTGTCATTTGAGAGAATGCAGTTTGACCCATTTTTCTAGTAACAGCTGGCTCGATAACAAAAGGTCCTATACCAATACTAATTTCGCTAAGTTTTATGGCAGCAAACTTAGTAGCTAAACAGTAATCTGTAACACTTGCCAATCCTACGCCTCCACCAACAGCTTTACCTTGGACACGACCAATAATTAACTTTGGACATTTACGCATTGCATTAATCACATTAGCAAAACCAGAAAAAAAGCGTTTACCTTCTTCTAAATTATTAATAGCTACTAGCTCTGTAAAACTAGCTCCAGCACAAAAGGTACGTTCGCCTCCACTTTTTAAAACAATGACTTTAATGTCATCATTTTTACCAGCATCTTTAATTGCTAATTCCAATTGTTTTAAAATTGGGCTTGGCATTGCATTATGTTCTGGTGTAAAAAAAGTGATGTAACCTATGTTATTTTCAATGGATTGATTAACGTATGCTTGAGACATATACTGCTTTTTTTTAAGTTGAAGTTACACAAATTTAAGGATTTTTAAGTTTCAAATTAGTAGCTTTGTAATAAACAATTATACTATGGGACTTTTTAGTTTTCTATTTGGAAATAAAGCCAATAAAATAAAAGAATTTACAGACAAAGGTGCAATTATTTTGGACGTACGCTCCAAAGCAGAATATGATTCTGGCGCTATTCCTGGCTCAAAACACATTCCGTTACAACAAATACAATCCAAAGTCGCTGACATTAAAAAATGGAACAAGCCAGTAATTACTTGTTGTGCAAGTGGAATGCGCTCTGGTAGTGCTGCAGCAATTTTACGCAGCAATGGTATAGAGGTTATGAATGGTGGTGGATGGCAAAGCTTGTATGGCAAGCTATAGTTTTAATATTTCTAGCCTGTCTGGATTATCTATTTTACTGTCGTTGTACTGCAAGGTCCAACCTAAGCTATTGGTTAAAATATAAAATTTAGACAGCTCGCTAACCAATCTATTTTTTGCATTAATACGTAAATTGGATGCCTCTATTTTTTTTGTAATTCGGGTTGTAACAATTTCTTTTATTTTGTTATAATCGTCATGGTTAAAAGCGTTAAGGTATCCACTTTCTACATCATAATATTCTAAATTTGGATAGACTTTTAATTCTTCTTTAGGAATAGATTTTATTTTTAAAACCTTATTAATACTATCTATTTCATATTCAATTTTACTTAAATCATAAGCCACAGTAACCTCAGCATTTACAATAACTAATGCTTGTTTATCTGAGGTTAAATTAGCAAACAAAGCTTTAGAGTTTTTATAACTGTAAGCATCACTAAAATATCCTTCGGTAACAATTAATTTACCAACATTATTTATTTGTTTTTGGATTAAAGCAGAATGTTCTCTAATAACTGTTTTATCTGTACTACCTTCTGTACACTTCTTTATTACAAAAGAAACTACAAACGCTATAACTATACCTATTACTATTTTTCGCATACCATAAAAGTACATAAAAAAAGTATTTAAGAATTTAATAATTATTGAAAAAAAACAGAGGATTTAATGAGGGTAATTTTAATAAAGTCGAAGCATTAACACGACCAATAAAAAAACACCAACATAAAAACTAGATTGGTAGTTAATTGGTTGGTGTTTTGAAAATATAATGATTAATAGCTTTATAAAAATAAGTCTACTTTTCGGTTTAATTTCTTTTTTTCGACAAACAGATAAATAATTAGTTGTAAGCATCGTTTGTACAAAAACACCTACATATCAACACCTTACAATTATTAAAACTTAATATTTGGATACTGATGTGTTAGTGTAATTTGTCTTTCTACTAATTGCTGTACAAATTTAAGATGTGCAGTCGAGTTAGGATTAAATGGTTTGTGTTGTAGTCCTTTTTGAATAGTATCTACTTCCGTCATAATAGTAATTGCAGAATCTGCCATCCAAACTGTTTTAAATCTATCCCAAATATAGTCCACAGCTAAAGGACTAGGATGTAATAAGTCTTGATTATAAAAACGATAGTCGCGCAACTCATCCATCATGATTTCATAAGATGGAAAATAATATGATTGGTCACCTAAGACCTTATGAAGCGCAGCAATTAAATGCGATTTACTTTGTGTGTTTTCTACAAATCCATCTTTGATATGTCTAACTGGAGATACTGTAAATATAAAATTAACCTTAGGGTTTACCTTTTTAACCTGCTCTATTATAGACTGTAATGCTGCAACAATAACATCTACACTTAATATTTGTTTTTGAAATTGCTGCTGCGGAATTTTGTGACAGTTAGCTACAATTTTATTGGTCTTGATATAGCGATAGACCCAAGCTGTACCTAATGTTATTACAACATGTGTACTTTGTTTTAAGTAGTGACTAGTCTTTTGCGAGGCAGCATTAAGCTGATGTAACAATAAGCTTTTGGTATGCTGACTTAATTTTGAATGTGCATCAAAACTATGAAACTGCTCATTATTAATAAACACGTCATCCTCTGTATACTTTTTGCCTTGTAATGCATTAGACACCAAATTATGAATAGCTATTGGATGAAACAAAATACCAAACGGATTAACATACTGCTGAAACTTAAAATAGTCAAATTTTTCGCCAATATTTTCCGCAAAGCATGAGCCTAACAAAAACACTTTAGAGTTATAATCTATCAGATTATACTCTTGTTTTTTTAATGGTATTTTAGTCTGTAGATTCACAATTAAACAACTAGTCTTTATATATCACATTTAAGAGATATAATCCTTAGCTGCCTGTAAAGCATTTGCAATACCTGCTGGATTTTTACCTCCTGCTGTTGCAAAAAATGGTTGTCCACCACCTCCACCATGGATGTGTTTTCCTAACTCTCTAACAATAGTTCCAGCGTTAAGCCCTTTAGCGTCCACTAAATTTTTAGACACATAACATGATAGTATAGCTTTACCATCATTTTCTGCTCCAAATAATAAGTATAAGTTATCAAATTGGCTACCTAACTCAAAACATAAATCTTTAATACCAGAAGGATCTAAATCTAATTGCTTAGCTAAAAAGTTTACTCCGTTAATCTCTGTGATTTCATTTTTAAGCTCGCCTTTTATATTCTTAGCTTTGTCTTTAAGTAATTGTTCTATTTGCTTTTTAAGATTAGCATTTTCTTCTTGAAGACTTTGTAATGCTTTAACAGGTTCTTGCGCGTTATTAAGCATATCTTTCATTTCATAAAATGATCTATTATTTTCGTGGTAATACGACTTAACAGCATCATTGGTAATTGCTTCAATACGACGTATTCCGGAAGCAACTGCTCCTTCAGACACTATTTTAAAATGCCAAATATCTGCTGTATTGTCCACGTGTGTACCTCCACACAATTCTATAGACTGACCAAAACGCACTGTACGTACTGCGTCTCCATACTTTTCGCCAAATAAAGCCATAGCACCTTCTTCAATAGCTTTTTCCATAGGTACGTTACGACCTTCTTGTAAAGGTAACTTGCTTTCTATTCTAGAATTCACAAAGTTTTCTACATCACGTAATTCTTCAACAGTTAATTTAGAAAAGTGAGAGAAATCAAAACGCAAATATTTAGAGTGTACTGCACTTCCTTTTTGCTCTACATGCTCTCCTAAAACCTCTCTTAATGCTTGATGTAATAAGTGTGTTGCAGTATGGTTACATTCTGTCCTGTAACGTTGTTTTTCGTCAACTTTTGCTACAAACACTTGATTTACATCATTAGGCAACTCTTTAGTGATATGAATAATTATATTATTCTCTTTTTTAGTATCAACAATGTAAGACACATCTCCATTGCTAGCTTGTATATACCCTTTATCTCCAACTTGTCCACCTCCTTCAGCATAAAATGGTGTTAGATTAAATACTAGTTGGTACATTTCGCCATCCTTTTTAGAAACGACTTTACGGTATTTTGTAATTTTAACTTTAGCTTCTAATTGATCGTAACCTATAAACTCTTGGTCTTCATCTTGGATAAGCACAGTCCAATCGTCAGATTTTAATTCTGATGCTTCACGACCTCTACCTTGTTGTTCTTTTAAGCGCTTATTAAATTCGCCTTTATTATAAGAGAACCCTTTTTCGCGTAAAATTAAATCCGTTAAATCTTCAGGAAAACCGTAGGTATCTTTAAGCTCAAACACTTTAGATCCTGACACTTGTTTGTCTGTAGCATTGTCTACAATTCGATCTAGAATCGCTAAACCTTGGTCTAATGTGCGTAAAAAAGAGGCTTCTTCTTCTTTAATTACGTTTTCTATTAATTGCTTTTGTGCTTTTAATTCTGGAAAAGCTGACCCCATTTTTTCGGTTAAAACATTAACCAAACGGTAAATAAATGGTTCTTTTTTATCTAAAAAGGTAAAACCGTAACGAACAGCACGACGCAAAATACGACGGATTACATAACCAGCTCCTGTATTACTTGGCAATTGCCCATCTGCTATAGAGAAAGCGACTGCACGAACATGATCAGAGATAACACGAATAGCTACATCTACTTTTTCATCTTTATTATAATCTTTACCTGTAATGGTTTCAATCTCTCTAATTATTGGCGTAAATACGTCTGTGTCGTAATTAGATTGTACATTTTGCAATACCATGCATAAACGCTCAAATCCCATTCCTGTATCAATATGTTTGTTAGGCAAACCTTCTAAGGTTCCGTTTGCCTTACGGTTGTACTGCATGAAAACTAGATTCCATATTTCCACTACTTGTGGATGGTCTTCATTTATTAAAGTTTTACCATCTACTTTAGCTTTTTCTTCTGCAGATCTAATATCCACATGGATTTCGCTACAAGGTCCACAAGGTCCTTGCTCTCCCATTTCCCAGAAGTTATCCTTTTTATTTCCTTTTAAAATACGGTCTTCACTAATATATTGTTTCCAAATATCAAAAGCTTCGGTATCCATTTTAAGGTTATCCTCATCATCACTTCCTTCAAAAACAGTAACGTATAGTATATCCTTATCAATTTTATACACTTCGGTTAACAATTCCCAAGCCCAAGCAATTGCTTCTTTTTTAAAATAATCACCAAAAGACCAGTTACCCAACATTTCAAATAATGTGTGGTGGTAGGTGTCATAACCAACTTCTTCTAAATCGTTATGTTTTCCAGAGACACGTAAACATTTTTGACTATCCGTTAAACGATTATTTTTTGGTTGACCGTTACCTAAAAAGTATTCTTTAAAAGGAGCCATTCCAGAATTAACAAACATTAATGTTGGATCATCCTTTAACACCATTGGTGCAGAAGGCACGATACTATGTTTTTTATCTTCAAAAAATTTAAGAAAAGTTGCGCGTATGTCTTGAGAGTTCATAATACTATGTTGATAATCTTGTTAGCATAAGCTTAACGCTTATTAAAACAATTTATATATTTGTTATTCGTTACTATTTTGATAAACTAAAATATTCAAGTTTAGTAATTGCAAAAATAGTATAAATTAGATAATGAGTAAGGTAAAATATTATTATGATTCTGAAACGCTCTCTTATAAAAAAATAGAGCGCAAAAAAAGACGCACATTTAAGTTTGTAACACTATTCTTAGTTGCTGCTGCTTTGTTTGGTTTTTTATTTGTTTTTATTGGTGGTCATTATTTTGAATCTCCAAAAGAAAAAGCATTAAAGCGTGAGTTAACCAATCTAGAACTACAGTTTGACTTACTTAACAAAAAAATGGAAGAGGCTGAAACGGTCTTAGCCAATATTGAAGATCGTGACAATGCTATTTATAGATTATATTTTGAAGCAAATCCAATCCCAGAAGAACAAAGAAAAGCAGGATTTGGAGGTGTAAACAGATACAAAAAGCTTGATGGTTATGACAATTCAGAACTTATTATTAGCAGCACAAAACGTATAGATAAACTATTAAAACGCATTGTCGTACAGTCCAAATCTTTAGATGAAATTGCGGTTTTAGCTGAAGAAAAAGAAAAACTATTACGAGCAATACCTGCAATACAACCTGTTAGCAACGAAGACTTAACACGAATGGCTTCCGGATATGGTATGCGATCAGACCCTTTTACTAAACTAAGAAAAATGCATTGGGGAATGGATTTTACCTCACCAAGAGGTACACCTGTCTATGCATCTGGTGACGGAATTGTGGAGCGTGCAGACAGTAATTCTGCTGGATACGGAAACCACATTAGAATAGATCATGGTTATGGTTATGTATCCTTATACGCACACTTGTTTAAATATAATGTCCAAAAAAACCAGCGTGTAAAACGTGGTGATTTAATAGGTTTTGTAGGTAGTACAGGACGCTCTGAAGCACCACACCTACATTACGAAATATTTAAAGATGGAGAACGCATTAACCCAATTAACTTTTACTATGGTAGTTTAACACCAGAAGAGTTTAATAAGTTATTAGAACGTGCTTCACTTGAAAACCAATCTTTAGATTAATGATTATAGACCTTCCAGAAAAACGGTATTACACCATAGGTGAAGTTGCTAAAGCATTTGATGTAAATACATCCTTAATCCGATTTTGGGAAAAAGAATTTGACGAGCTAAAGCCAAAAAAAACAGCAAAAGGCAATCGAAAATTCACACCTGAAGATATTAAAAACCTTCAACTAATTTTTCATTTAGTTAAGGAACGTGGGTTTACTTTAGAAGGTGCAAAAATTCACTTAAAAGAAGAAAGAAAAAAAACACTGGATAATTTTGAAATTATAGCTAAATTAGAAGGTGTTAGAAATCAACTAATCAAACTAAAAGAACAACTTTAAAACCAACAATTATGAAAAAATGGCTTGTACCTGTAATTATTATTGCAATAATTGCTTTTAGCTTATACAAATGGGCAGTAGGAATAAACAATACAGCAGTAACCCTAGAGGCTAATGCTAAAACTGCTTGGTCTAATGTAGAAAGCACCTACCAAAGACGTAATGATTTATATAGCAGTGTTATTAAAACGGTTCAAGGATCTGCTGACTTTGAAAGAAAAACGTTAAACGAAGTTATTGCTGCACGTGCTAAAGCTACGTCTGTAAATATTGATGCAAACAACCTAACTCCTGAAAAAATGGAGGCTTTTCAAAAAGCACAAAGTGAGTTAAGTGGGTCTTTTAGCAGACTTATTGCGTCTTTTGAACGTTACCCAGAATTAAAAACTACCGAGCAGTTTAAAGAGTTTATCTCTCAACAAGAAGGTACTGAAAACCGAATAAATGTTGCTAGAGATAGATATAATGAAGAAGTAAATAAATATGATATTTACACGTCTAAATTCCCTAACAGCTTGCTAACAGGATGGTTTGGATTTAAAGAAATGGCTAGATACAAAGCTGATCCAGGATCTGAAAACGTACCTGATGTAGAATTTAAATTTGACTAAAAACATGATACCTGAAGACGTAGAATCTTTTCTATCCACTACCGAAGAGCAAGAAATTGTTGAGGCTATACGTATAGCAGAAGACCATACGTCTGGAGAAATCCGTGTGCATATTGAAAACACTTGTAATGACAACCTTGAGGGTCGTGCATTACAGGTGTTTTCTGTTTTAAAAATGCATAATACCAAAGACAGAAATGGTGTTTTAATTTATGTTGCTGTTAACGACCACAAATTTGGAATTTATGGCGATAAAGGCATTAATAATCTTGTAGCAAAAGACTTTTGGGATAACACTAAATCAATTATCCAAAACCATTTTAAAAATGGTCATTTTAAACAAGGGTTAGTAGACGGTATATTACATGCTGGACAACAACTAAAAAAACACTTTCCGGTCCAAGACAATGATACTAATCAGTTGACTAACACAATTTCTAAAGGATGAAATTAAATAAGCAACGAAAAGTAGCCTTCAAGCAAACGGTAAAACAATTTACAATGCCAATCATTGTAATGTTATTGTTATTATCGTTTACCACCAGTTTTGCACAATTTAAAATACCAGAAAAGCCAGACCAAACCAATGGAGGACAAACTAGTGTTTATGATTATGCAAATTTATTATCTGCAAGTGAAAAAAGCACTTTAGAAAACAAATTAATAAAATACTCTGATACAACCTCAACACAAATTGTAGTTGCCATAATAGCATCCACAGATGGAGAATACATTAATTATTTAGGCACACAATGGGCACATGCTTGGGGAATTGGTCAAGAAAAAGAAGATAATGGTGTATTTATTTTATTAGCTAGAAATGATCGTAAAATAAATATTAGTACTGGTTATGGAGTAGAGCATTTATTAACCGACGCTATGTCGCGTCGTATTATAGAAAGAGATATAATCCCATACTTTAAGCAAAATGATTATTATGGAGGCTTAAATCGTGGTGCTGATGCTATTTTTGAAGTCTTATCTGGAGCATATCAAGGCTCTAGACAAAACACCAATGCAGGAGACTTCCCTGTTGGATTTATTTTCTTTTTGTTTATTATTTTTATCATCATCCTAATTTCTATATCTAAAAACCAAAAAGGTGGCAACGGAACAGATAATTTTGGAGGAGGAAGCAACACAACACGAAGTATTTTAGAAGCTATCATTTTAAGCAACTCTGGACGTGGAGGTTACAGAAGCGGTTCCGGTGGATTTGGAGGTGGTTTTGGAGGCTCTTCTGGAGGAGGCGGATTTGGTGGAGGCTTCGGTGGAGGTGGCTTTGGAGGTGGAGGCGCTTCTGGAGGTTGGTAATGTTTTTTTTGGAAGAAAAAGTATTTTATATCTGTGCCTAGCGAAATATGAGAAAAACAATAATATTGGTATTTGGAGTTATAATTTTACAATTGAATTTATCTTGTAAATCTCAATATTCTACTACTGAACTTAATAAAAATTTTACGTCAGAACAGGTAGCGGATTTGTACAAAATTACCGAATTCTTCAAGTCGGAAATGTGTTTGCATTTGGATTCTGATTTTAAAACTTGTTTTGAACGTACACCACACGAATATTTGGAAGCGACAGGAAATCCCTTTTGGATGAATATTGACTTTGAAAAACAAAAGAAACTATACAGTCAAATTTCGCAAACAACTTTTAATGAAATTTGGAATTTTGGAAAAGCCTCTTATCCTGACAGCGGATTAGAATTAAAAAGCATTGGAGCTGTTTATAATGGAAAATATCAAAAATTCTTAAGTGATTTTGGAAATCATAACAAGGCTATAAAAAAATATGCAGAACGAATTGCTGAAGCAGGCGATTTTGTTTCGTTGTATTTAACATATTGGCAAATTTTAAAATACAAAAAAGATTTTAACTTAAATGACCCAAATATTCAACTAATTATAGCAATCCATTACTTATCACTTAATGACCAAGAAAAAAGAAAAGACAAATGGGAATTGGAATAAAAATAAGAACTTATGAAAGCAAGAGATGTTTTAAATGATTGTAAATTAACTTGCTGGGAATTAAAGGATGCTCTAGAGAAAAACGATCAAAAGTTAATTCGTGTTCGTTGGATTACTTGTCTAACTTTCCTCAGAATGGTTGGCCATGTTCTGCATAAAATCGACCAACCAAATTATCCTAATAAGCAGAATGCATTTGATCTACTTTATTCAGCTAAAAAAAATGATTCGTTGTTCAAAGATTTCATTGAAAAAGAACGAAATAATGCATTGAAAAGTTATCAAATAGATTTAATTGAAACTAAAAATCTTGTGGAAGCTGAAGTGGGATTACTTCTTGAAGATGGAGGAAGGTTTTTAACTGAATCTGGTGAGCGTTTTATCCTTGAGGGATCTGAGAAAGCTATTCATTTTGCCAAGAAAACTGGTGATTCGAATAACGAAGAAAGACCTGATTATTGGATTGACAAAGCGATTTCTTGGTGGGAAACATATTTGCACGAGCTAAATAAAAAAATAAACGCCACCTAACAACACACATAATTTATTGCTAGTTTTAGCCTACTCACTAACATTCCTGACGAATATTCTATTTGTATTTTATTTAGTAACTTCATTGCTTATATAATTCAACTAATCTTATCCAAACTTGTTGTAACATAGTTTAATAGACATACAAAACCAACAGTTATGAAGTCACATAAAATATCCGTCTATTTAGTAATAACTATATCATTACTATTTTCTTCAAACTTATATTCCCAATTTGCAAATCCAATTTTGGTGGAATCCAACACAGGATTAATTACTAATATTATAACAGCAGATATTCATAATGATAATTTAAAGGATATTATAATTACAAAAAAGTTTTCTACCAATAGTCTTATTTCTTATTACTTAAACCAAGGTAATCTCAACTTTAGCTCAGAGGTTTCAATAGCAACAGGAAGTAGTCAAGTGACCAATATTGCTGTAGGAGATTTTGATAATAATAATTGGCTTGATATTGTAAGCATTGGAGATGCTACAAATTCTGTGACGCTACATATGAATAACTCCATGTCATTTTCGTCACAAATTCTTGATTCATTTGCTTTTTTTGAAAGTGATATTGATGTGGTTGATTTAGACAATGACAACAATTTAGATATTGTAGCCATAGGTGGTACCACTTTAAAAGTATACCATAATAATGGGATGGCTAATTTTACATCTCAAACCATTACAGGACCAATTGAGGATTTTTTTGATATAACTATTAGTGATATTGACGCTGATGGCTTTGAAGACGTTATTACTGGTGGAAGTAACATTTCGGTTTATAAAAACAATAATGGAACCTTAAGTTACGATGCTGTTAGAAGCAATCAAATACCTAGTACATTTAATCTTTTTGTTAGGTTAGTAGATATTGATAATGATGGTGATGTAGATTTATTTAGCGAAAATGACAATTCAACTGGTATTAGATGGATGAAAAATGACGGTAATGGCAATTTTACTAATCTGCAAATTATAGACCCAACTGCAATAAACGTAAGATCAGGAACATTAAAGGATTTTAACAATGACAACGATTTAGACTTTATTATAATTAAAGATTTTAATCTGTACTTATATACAAATGATGGTTTTGGTAATTTTAGTGCTCCAATTCTTATTCATGATGCGCCAACTATCATAAGTGTTATTGCGTCAGAAGACCTAAATAATAATGGCTTAGAAGACCTTATATGGTCAGCAGATTTATCCATTCAAGAAAATAATTTATTATTATCTAATGAGGAATTTTTAGCCAGTAATACTTTAGTAAAGATCTATCAACAGCCTTCCTCTGAAAACTTGTATTTAGATAGTCCTGAAAATGGAGTTTTGAATATATTAAACGTAAAAGGTCAAATAATTTATAAAAATCTACCAATAAAAAAAGGGAGAAACTTTTTAAATAAAGAATTAGCACCACACTTATACTTTTTCAAAATAGACATAAATACCAATACAACTATAACAAAAAAGGTAGTCATAAACTAAATATTATTAATCATACAAAAGTGGACTAACAACCCTTTATTTAATCTTTTAAAATCCGCGAGATTTTTCCTCTTGGGTTTGTATGTGTTAAATTAAATGATTGAGACGCGGAACTTACCAATTACAACAATCCAAACAATTAAAAATTGAAGTATATAGACAAATTCAAACAAAAAAAGTAACTTTACAAAATCGTTAGGGGTGCCCAAATATGGCTGAGATTATACCCTATGAACCTGATATGTTTAACAACAGCGGAGGGAAACGAGCCTTGTACATAATTGCATATATAATTATACAAGCCACTTTCGCAGCTACGAAAGTGGCTTTTTTTATTATAAAAATTGACAATAAATACTATGTCTAAAAAACAACAATTCAACAAAATTTTAAATGAATTAAAAGTACAGGCACCTTTAGTTCATAACATCACCAATTATGTAGTAATGAATACTACTGCCAATGCATTACTAGCTATTGGCGCATCACCAGTTATGGCGCATGCAATTGAAGAGGTCGAAGAGATTACTTCCATTGCTTCAGCTTTGGTAATTAACATGGGAACGCTAAGCCCAAAATGGGTTGAAGCAATGGAATTAGCCATTAAAAAAGCAAATCAACTTAATATACCAGTTGTTTTTGACCCTGTAGGTGTAGGTGCTTCTTCCTACAGAACTGAAACTGCTTTAAGCATTATAGAAAAATACAAACCTTCGGTTATTAGAGGGAATGCATCAGAAATTTTAGCATTAACTCAATTAAGCAACAAGACTAAAGGTGTTGATAGTACAATAAGTTCAGAAAATGCATTAAATGCAGCTCAAGAGCTTTCCAAAAAATTAAATAGTACCATTGTTATAAGTGGTGCTGTAGATTAT
Organism: Olleya marilimosa CAM030; assembly: GCF_000518485.1. Classification (GTDB taxonomy): domain Bacteria; phylum Bacteroidota; class Bacteroidia; order Flavobacteriales; family Flavobacteriaceae; genus Olleya; species Olleya marilimosa. The sequence goes on from NZ_JADR01000009.1 coordinate 182,036, forward strand.
ATTATTACAGGAAACCTTATTGATAAAGTAACCAAAGGAAAACCTATTATGGCCAAAGTTACTGGAATGGGTTGTACTGCGACTAGCATTATTGGATCTTGCATAGCAGTAAACCAAAACTACCATGTTGCTTCATATATGGCAATGGAATTAATGGGTAAAGCTGGTAATATGGCTGAAAAAATATCAAAAGGAACTGGGAGTTTTCAAGTAAATTTCCTTGATGCTTTATATCAAATTGCTAATAAAGAATGAAACATGTTGATTATTCTTTAATGTATGTTACTGATGAACGAATAACTGACGATTCACAGTTTTTACAAATTTTAGAATCTAGTTTAAAAGGTGGTGTTAGTATAGTTCAACTAAGAGAAAAAAAACTAAATACAAAAGCATTTTATAATCGAGCATTAGCTGTTAATAAGCTTTGTTTAAAATATAATATTCCACTTATTATTAATGACAGAATAGATATTGCTTTAGCCATAGATGCTGATGGTATTCATATTGGTCAAAAAGATTTGCCTGCTCCTATTGCTAGGAAGCTATTAGGAAAAAATAAAATTATAGGTTGGTCTGTAAGTAATGTAAAACAAGCTTTAGAAGCTAACAATTTAGACGTGAATTATATTGGTATATCTCCAATTTTTATTACTAATACAAAAACTAAAGATTTAGACTTGCCTTTAGGTATTGAAGGCTTAAAAGAAATAAAAAAAATATGCAATAAACCCATTATTTGTATTGGAGGCATCAACAACAAAAATACCGCAAGTATAATACAAAATGGATCTGATGGCATAGCAATAGTTTCGGCTATTTCTCAAGCTAATAATCCAGAACAAGCAACAACACAATTAAAAAAAATTATATGTCAAACTGGTACGAAAAAATAAATTTAAAAACAGCACACATTTTAGAACAAATAAAAGCACATAGTTTTATACAAGAGCTTATGGCTGGAACGCTTCCAAAAGACATATTTTATTTTTATATAAATCAAGACGCTATTTATTTATCAGAATACAAAAAGATTCTAGCACAAATAGGTATAAAATGTTTAGATGAAAATGATACACAGTTTTTTTTGAATGCAGCCACAGGGATCATAAATGTAGAAAATGCCTTGCATCAAAATTTTCTTAATCAAAAAACTATTACAAACGAAGCTTCAATAACATGCGAACTATATATAAGTTACTTATCGCGTATGGTACATACTAAATCTTTAGAAGAAGGTCTTGCTGCTGTGCTTCCATGTTTTACTATTTACCAACAAATAGGAGATTATATTTTAGCCAATCAGACAAATAAAAATAATAATCCTTACCAAGATTGGATAAACACTTATGGAGGTGAAGCGTTTGCAAATTCAGTAAAAAAAGCTATTGAAATAACTAATAATCATACAGTTAAAGCATCACCAGAGCAAATAAATAATATGAATAAAGCCTTTGAAAAAGCTTCAAAATTAGAATGGATGTTTTGGGATAGTGCTTATAATAAAGAATCATGGAAAATATAAAAACACCCTACAAAAGTGTATTAACAATTGCAGGAAGCGATTCTGGTGGTTGTGCAGGAATACAGGCTGATATTAAAAGTATTTCGGCATGTGGTGTATTTGCAGCAAGTGTTATTACTGCATCTACTGCGCAAAACACAAAAGGGGTCTTTGATATACATCCTATGCCTATTTTGCATATTGAAAAACAACTGGATGCTGTGTTTTCTGATATTAATTTTGATGCCATAAAAATAGGCATGCTCCATTCTTGTGAAGTTATTGAGTTAGTTGGTATAAAATTATCTCAATACAATGCTAAAAACGTTGTAATAGATCCTGTTATGATAGCCACATCAGGCGACAAGTTAATTACAGACCAAGCTATAGATTGCTTAAAAAAATTATTACCAAAAGCATTACTTATTACTCCAAACAGCAAGGAGGCAGAAACATTAATTGGATATGCAATTAATACAAATAATGCTAAAACTGCTGCAAAAGATATAGGATTAACGTTTAAAACATCTGTTTTATTAAAAGGTGGTCATTTAGAAGATTCAACAGACGATATGTTTGATGTATTATATAACTATTCTACTAATAAAATTTCTGTATATAGAAACCCAAGAATAAACACAAATAACACACATGGTACAGGTTGTAGTTTATCATCAAGCATAGCTGCATTTTTAAGCAAAGACGATGACTTAGAGTATGCTGTTAAGCAAGCTTGTGAATATATAAACGTGGCAATTGCTAATGGGAAAAACAAAATTTTAGGACATGGAAATGGTCCTATAAATCACTTTGGATTAAAATAACTGCATGAATTAAAAATACTAAACCATTAATAATCCACATAAATTAATCACATATTATACAACACAAAAGCAGCTTACGTTTTAAGGTAAGCTGCTTTTTTATCTTAGACTTTGGATAGGTTACGGACTAATTAATCCATATAATACATACCATTGTCCCTAGTTTCTCCTTTAGACCCTAAACTGTTAAACTTCCAACTAAAATTAAGCATAAAGTATTGACGTAAAACAGTACTTTGTGTATCCTGTATATAGTCGTTAGTTGCTGTACGTCTTGCATTAGTATTTTGATTTAGTAAGTCATAAACTTTTAAAGTAACTAAACCCTTGTCTTTTAATACTGAATACGCTACACTAGCATTCCAGAACCAAGCATCTTTTTGAAATCCATCTGCTATATTTGGATTATAATTATAGGTGACATCATTTCGCCATTCTAAACCTTTTGGAAGAAAAAATGCAGTATTTAAATCTAAATTATGAGACGTAAAGTTTCTGTCTTCAAAAGCATCTATATCGTATTTGTTATTAGTAAACGATATTCGGTAACGTGGTTTAAACTCAAAAATAGTATTATAAACATAATCAATCCCAAAGTTTGGATTAAACACCAATACATTACTTGCGTATTGCACGTCATTATTATAGTTAATGTTTTTTGAAAAATTTGACCAGTTACCAATTTTAAATCTTACAGACTGTAAAGAGTCTATTTTAAACTTTTTACTATAATCCACTCCAAAATATCCACTTTGGTTTCCGTCTACATTGTCATAAGTAGTAATACGTTTTAATGTTGCTGGATCAATTGTTGTTCTGGACACTACTGCATTTTGGCTTCTAGAAATATTAGCATACATATAAAAACCAGAACGTTCTTGCCAATTATAAGCATTAAAGCCCATGTAAAAACTATGCTCATTAGTTGGCTCTAAATTAGGATTACCAACAACTGTATTTAATGGATTGGACACGTCTTCAAACGCTTGTAATTGTCTTAAAGATGGTGGTCTGTTAGACAGCCTATAATTAGCATAAATAGAAGCCTTTTTACTAAATCTATAGTTAAAATTAGAGTTCAGCTCGACTGCCTTAAAATCTCTTTCAACATTAAATTGCGGTCTTAATCCATCATTATTTTTTAATGTTCTAGACACATAATCTGCTCCTAGTCTTGCAGACCATTTTTCTTTACGATAACTTAAACTTACTCCAGGAGCACTCTTAATATCTGTATATTCAAAATCTGTACTTAACAACTCATTAAATGTATCAAATCCATCTGTAGTTGTGTTGTAGTCAAAGGTACTTTGTTTGTTTTCGTCTTTATTATGTTGGTACTCATAATCAAAACTTACAAAAAATTCTTTTTCAATAATTGGTAATCTATAGCTTATATCTGTTTGTAAATTGTTGCTAGAGTTATCACCATCTGTAAATTGGTTTCGGTTAATAGTTTCTGGACTTGATCCAAACACTTCGGTATTAGAATTAATAAAGTCTTCGCTTTCGCTGTTATTAAAACTGTTATCCAATCCAAATCTTAAAAAGGCACCTTTACTACCAAACTTTTTAGTAACGCTAATTTCATTTGAAAAGTTTTTAACGCGATTATCTACAAAGGATGATAATGTAGATTGGTTAGTTAATGTTCTATCCTCATCTAAAGTTTCGTCTTGGCTAGTATAATCTGTTGTACTTTTTGAGTATGCAAAAGATGGTTTGATATTTATAAAAAATGTGGTATCGATTTTTATTTCAAAATCCGAATTTACAGTATGACTTTGTGTGTCGTTGTTTGAGCGCGAGTTTGAATTAGAAAAAAACCTAGAATCTGATAAAATAGTTTCTCGTTGTGAAGACGTTTCGTTTTCAGAGTTACTGTTTGAGAAAAAATAATCTGCAGCAACTTCAGTTTTTTCGCTTAAAGCATCTGCATAATTGGCTCCTGCTAATTTAGAGGTTGTAATCCCTTGACCACCTCCAAATTGTCTTCCGTTAATACTAAAAGAACCATTGGCACTCCAACTTCTGCTTCCTCCACTACCAAACATTTTTTCGATTTCACCAAAACTAAATCCTGGCGAGTTTATGTTATTTCCACCAACCAAAACGCTAATACGTTGGTCGTTGTCAAACCTATTAAACATTCCGGCAAACTCATACCTTTTATCTGTACCAACTCCAGCTGCTACGCGTCCAAAAACACCTTTATTATTTTCTTCTTTTATGGTTAAGTTTATGGTTTTGTTTTCTTTATCACCTTCTTCTCCAGTAAATGCTTCACTTTTAGTTTTAGTATCTACCACTTGAATTTTTTCAATAATCTCTTTAGTTAGGTTTTTTATTGTAATAGAAGGATCGTTTCCAAAAAAGGGTTTACCGTTTACTAAAATTTTATTAACCTCTTTACCGTTAACCTTTATCTTACCTTCTTCGTCAATTTCGACACCTGGTAATTGTTTTAGTAAATCCTCTACGGTTGCGTCTTTTTTGGTTTTAAATGAATTTACATTAAACTCTAAAGTATCTTTTTTAATAGTTACAGGAGCTGAAGACTTGATAACTACCTCATCTAAGGCATTACTAATTTGCAAATTAATTTTACCTAAATCAATAGTTCCGCCTTTAGTAATATCTATTTTTTTCTTGTAAGATTGGTAACCTACATAAGACACCAGTAGGTTTAAACTTTCTAAAGCGCTAGCATCTTCTAAGCTAAAAGACCCATCTTTATCTGTAATAGTATAAGTTACTAGACTACTATCCTTGACACGCTCTAGATATACAGTTGCGGCTTCTAAAGGTGTTTGATCTAAGTCATCAAACACCTGACCTTTAATATTAAATTCTTTGGATTGACTAAATGAAAAAATGGTACACAAAAGTGCACTGATGATGAACAGGTTACGCATTGGTTTTTGGTTGATGTTATAAAGCCTGATTAGCAGCTTTTTATTTTTTTACAAAAACGAAAGTAACCTTGTAAAATTATCTTTAGTCTTAAAAGAAACTTAAATTTTACTTAAAATTATTTTTTACGCATGTAAACGCTAATTGGCACACCTTTAAAGTCATACAACTCACGTAATTTATTTTCTAAATAACGCTTGTATCCTTCACGCACATATTGTGGTAAGTTACAGAAAAAAGCAAATTGCGGTTGTGGTGTTGGCAATTGCATCACGTATTTAATTTTAACAAATTTACCTTTGTAAGCTGGTGGTGGATAATTATCTATGATAGGTAATAAGGTCTCATTAAGCTCGCTAGTTTTGATACGTTTAGATCGGTTTTGGTAAACCTCAACAGCGGTTTCAATAGCTTTATAAATACGTTGCTTAGTTAATACCGAAATAAATACAATTGGCACATCTGTAAAAGGCTCTAATTGCGTTTTAATATATTTTTCAAATTCAATAGTTGACTTGTGGTCTTTTTCTACTAAATCCCATTTATTAATTAACACTACTATACCTTTTCTATTACGTTGTGCTAACCAAAATATATTTTGTACTTGTCCATCAAATCCTCTGGTAGCATCGACTACTAAAAGACAAACGTCAGAATGCTCAATAGCACGTACACTTCGCATTACAGAGTAAAACTCTAAGTCTTCTTTTACCTTAGATTTTTTTCTAATACCTGCAGTATCTACTAGATTAAATTCAAATCCAAAACGGTTATATTTTGTATCAATAGAGTCTCTGGTTGTACCAGCTATATCTGTAACAATATATCTATCTTCACCAATTAAGGCGTTTATAAAAGATGATTTTCCTGCATTAGGACGACCAACTACTGCAAAACGTGGTATAGCATCTACTTCCTCTTCCTCCTCTTCTACTTCTGGTAAAGCTTCAACTAAAGCATCTAATAAATCTCCAGTACCACTTCCGTTAATACTAGCAATGGTATGGTATTCTCCAAGTCCTAAGTTATAAAACTCGACAGCGTCTTCTTCACGCTTACCATTATCTACTTTATTAACTACTAAAAATACAGGTTTTGTAACTTTACGCAGTAATCTTGCAACATCCTCATCCATTCCTGTTACACCATCTTCCACATTTACCATAAAAATAATGGCATCTGCTTCTTCAATAGCTAAAACAACTTGTTTATCGATTTCTGCTTCAAAAACATCATCACTTCCTTTTACATATCCTCCTGTATCGATTAACGAAAATTCTTTTCCGTTCCAATCGCTTTTACCATAATGTCTATCTCTTGTAACACCACTAACAGCATCTACAATTGCCTCACGACGTTGAATTAAACGATTAAAAAAAGTTGATTTACCAACATTTGGTCTTCCTACAATAGCTACTATATTACCCATATCTTTGTTTTTTTATGCATTACATATCCTGTAAGCGAGTGCAAAGGTAGTGTTTAGTTTGAGAAAAAATAGTATTTTACTTTCATTATGAGATAATTATGAACGAAAATTTAAATGAAGTCGTGCTGCGACCACGATTTAAGATAGAATTAAATAAATCACATACGTCTGTTTTAGAAGCTTTTGAAGCTAAACGACTGGACCAGAAGCAATTTATTGTGTCTAGAGTGGATGACCATGTGTTTATTAAATTACCAAAAGCGCAGCAACAATTTTGGTCTCCACAATTACATTTAGAGATAAATGCACTAGAAAACAACAAAAGTCAGCTGTATGGGCTTTTTGGTCCTAATCCTACGGTTTGGACATTATTTATGTTTTTACATTTTTTAGTCGCTGGATTATTTATCGCATTTTGTATTTGGGCTTATTCCAATTATGCTTTAAAAGTAGATTATCAATTACAAGTTTGGGGAATTGTAGGTATGATTATACTATGGTTTTTGTTATATTTTTCTGGTCGTTTAAGCAAAACGTCCAACCAAAAAGAAATGACAGCACTTTACACGTTTATGAGTAGTGTTTTAGATGAATAAAAAAAGCTTCAGTACACACTGAAGCTTTTTTTAAAAATTCGATTATATCTTATATTTCTTATTGTTGATTTTCGTAAAAGGTTACTGTACCACTATCCTCGTTAGACACAACTAGCAAGTCTTTTCCTGTTGGGCTATCTACTGCAGAAATAACTAACAGACCTTCTGGAGCCTCGTCACCAGCATGTGATAAAATGGATAAAAACACAGGTGCATTTGGATTGGAAATATCATACACCATAATTTGGTCTGTACGCTCTAAACCAACAAATAAAATATAACGTTGGTTACCAATATTTAAAACTTCAACACTTTCTGGTTCTGCTCCTTTATCATCGCTTCGTTTATCTTCATCATTAAAAGTTTCTGGTGTAGCTGCTAAGGTTTGCGTTGCAATACTATTACCACTATCATACACTAAAGCTCCATTTGCACTCCAGATAGAAAACGAACGCGCACCATAACTATACAAATAGTCATAATCACCATCGTTATCAATATCGCCTTCTGTCAACATAACATTTAGACGACCTAAATTAGCTTCGTTTTGATAATCCTCTGACACAGGAAACATAGTAGCATCTAAAGTCAAATCTTTAACTCTGTCAATGTCTATAAATCCAGGAGTACCTTCATATTCTCTTGCATCACCTTCATTAGCAGAAATTACATAATCTGTTCCGTTTATTCTAACAGATACAATAGCATCTGGTTGGTACAAACCTCTAACTGGCCAATTTTTTAGTTGGGTTACGCCATCCTCATTACTAGCATCCAAACTATTTTGAGGTAACATGTGGTCTTTATAACCTAAAGGAAAAATAGCTTCAATGGTTTTTGTTAGCAGGTTAATTTTTGCAATTCCGTTATTTTCTTGAAGCGATACCCAAGCTGTCTGCGAGTCTTCTGACACTGTAATATATTCTGGCTCGACGTCTTTTGCTAGATCTGCATTTAATCCTGTTACTCTAAAATGATTGGCCTCCAAAGCAGCCTCTTGGCTATTAAAACTTGTAAAATCTAATGTTGTAACTGTGTTATTATTTAAATCGATAATACTTACCGTTCCCATGGGATCGTTGGTATAATCTGCATTTGGCTCACCTTCATTAGCTGATAAAATAAAATTACCATCTTTAGAAAATGTAACCATATCTGGTAACGCACCAACTGTATAGGTATTATTTAAAGAGGCATCAGCGGTATTATACACTCTTATTTGTCCTGGATTTTGTTTAATTGAAGCCTCAACAGCTACTGCTAACTTACCATCAAAAACTGCTACACTATTTGGTGCACCAAAACCACTTAAGCTAATGGATGCTTCTTGAGTTGGCAATTCTAAATCTGTAAGGTTGTAAATAGAAATCTCATTACTTTCGGCATTAGTAACAAACAACTTTTTGGTTGTTTTATCATATGCAGAAATTTCGGCAGCAGCCTCTCCTCCAACATTAATTGTGGATTTATACGTAAAGTTAACATTAGTATTTACTGTTGGTAAATCTACTGAAGCGTCATCATCGTTTGCACAATTAAATAATGTTAAGGCTGAAAATAATAGTACTGACTTTTTTAAATGTTTCATTTTTTAGTTGGTTTTTTTATAAACCATAAAAGTGAAACATCAAGTTTAACCTAAAGTTAAGTCAACGCAACGATTACATTAAAATATGCTATTGATTGTAACCAAAACGTTTTAACTGACGTTGGTTGCTTCTCCAGTTTTTATTAACTTTTACGTAAAGCTCTAAGTGAATTTGCTTACCAAAGAATTTTTCTAGATCCTTTCTAGCCTCTACACCTACACGTTTTAAAGCGCTTCCTTTATGTCCAATTATAATCCCTTTTTGGGTTTCGCGCTCTACCATAATTACAGATCTTACTCTAATAATTTGGTCTTCTTCAAAAAACTCTTCTGTATCAATCTCTACTGCATAAGGGATTTCCTTTTTATAATGCATTAAGATTTTTTCACGAATGGTTTCGTTTATAAAAAAGCGTTCTGGTTTGTCTGTTAATTGATCCTTTGGATAAAAAGCTGGTGATTCTGGCAATAATTCGATAATACGGTCAAAAACTTCTTTTACATTAAACCCTTCTAAAGCCGAAATAGCAATAATCTCTGCATTTGGAACTTTAGTAGCCCAAGATTGTACTTGCTCTTCTAACTGCTCTTGATTAGATTTATCTATTTTGTTTAGTAACAGTAACACCGGAATTTTAGCATTGGTAATTTTATTAAAAAACGCTTCATCTTTTAATTCTTTTTCACCAATCTCGACCATATAAATAAGGATGTCTGCATCATCAAAAGCGGACTTAACAAAATCCATCATAGAGGCTTGCAGCTCGTAAGCTGGTTTTATAATTCCTGGTGTATCACTTAGTATCACCTGAAAATCTTCACCATTAACAATCCCTAAAATCCTGTGTCTTGTGGTTTGTGCCTTAGAGGTAATAATGGACAATTTTTCGCCTACAAAGGCATTCATAAGTGTTGACTTACCTACGTTTGGATTACCAATAATATTTACAAAACCTGCTTTATGTGTCATCTTAATCTTATTTAATAGACCGCAAAGTTACGACCTTGGTTTGTTTATTCCTCTATCATACATCACAATACTTCCTGCAACAGATACATTTAAGCTTAATTGCGACTTAAATTTAACCAAAAAATGGCTTTTTTCTATCGCTTGTTTAGATAATCCATGATCCTCTGCACCTAATAAATAGACACAACGTCTAGGATGATGGAAGGTTTCTAGATCTACTGCTGTATCATCCAGCTCTACACCTACTAATCGCGCACCTTTAGGGATGTTGTCATAAAAATCCTGAAAGGTATCATAATGAAAATATGGCATTGACTTGACTGCATTATGCGTATCGCAAGCTTGTTTAGCATACCTATTACCAATTGTAAAAATATAGCTTGCGCCTAAATTTTGTGCAGTACGCCAAAGGACACCTAAGTTTTCTGGTGTTTTTCCGTTTTGGATACCTATACCAAAATATTCGTTTTCAAAATTATCTACCATGTTACAAAAGTAAAATTTTTAAGTACATTTTAAACACTTCGTCATACATATCCATGATGGAAGCTATCATAAAATTTTACTAATTAACTGAAAGGTCTTGTTTTTAAAACGACAAAAATTGTAATTTCATCTAAAAATTAACCAATGACCATTTTAAGACCTGTTATTATACTACTATTACTAGCCTTAAACACGTCCTGTAAAGAGCGTAACACTAGTAATACTGCAACAGTCATAGATAGTACAACAGTAACAACGACTACCCTTAGTAAAGCGCAGCAAATTATAAATAAAACTATTTTGGCTCATGGTGGCGACTTATACCAAACTGCACATTATGCGTTTACTTTTAGAGATAAGCAGTATCAATTTAAAAATGAAGGTTCTAATTATAAGTACACTAAAACGTATATAAAGGACAACGATACGATCCAAGATATATTGACTAATACTACATTTTCAAGACTTTTAAATAATAAAGCAGTTACACTAACGGAAAAGGAAATTGTGGATGGCTCAGGAGCGATAAACTCGGTTATTTATTTTGCTATGTTACCTTACAAATTAAATGATCCTGCTGTTAATGCTAGTTATGTTGAAGCTACTACTATAAAAAACAAAGACTATGCAGTCATACAAATTACTTTTAATGAAGCAGGTGGTGGACAAGACTTTGACGACCAATTTTATTATTGGATAAATAAGGACACTAATAAAATTGACTATTTAGCCTACAGTTATCATGTCAATGAAGGTGGTGTAAGATTTAGAAGCGCTTATAACAGTCGTGTTATTGATGGCATAACGTTTCAGGATTATATAAATTATAAAGCAGATGTTGGTACTGCATTACAAACGCTACCTAGATTATATGAAGCTGATGTGCTTGAAAAACTTTCAGAAATAAAAACCGAGAACATAATTAATTTAAACAAAAACTAAAATGAAAAAATTACTATTTATTATCGCAGTTGTATTAACAGGAACCTCTGTCAATGCACAAGAGTTTGCAAAAATGGATAAAAGCCCAATGGATCGTGCCTACTATCCAGAAAATGCACCAAAACGAGCGTTTGAAAAAGATGCAACTAAACAAGCCGCAATGGAGCCACAAATTAGAGTAACTTACTCTAGACCTGCAAAAAAAGGCAGAGATATTTTTGGAGGTTTATTAAAATTTGGAGAAGCATGGCGAGTTGGTGCTAATGAGTCTACTGAGATATTATTTTTAAACGATGTTACTGTTGGTGGAAAACAAATTAAAGCTGGAAGATATTCTATTATAATTATTCCTACAGCTAACGAGTGGACACTTAAACTAAATACAGGTTTAGATGGTTGGGGAAATTATGGTTACGATGATAGTAAAGATGTTGCTAGCATAAGCGTACCAGTTGCTAAAAGTGAAACAGAAATTGAAAACCTGTCTATCGCGTTATATAAAGCATCAGAAGACACAGTACACTTAAAAATTGGTTGGGACTTAACATTTGCCGAGTTTCCTATTACTTTAAAATAAAAATTACTTGCTAAAAAAAGCCTTGCTATTTGCGAGGCTTTTTTTTTGTTTAAACGCTATTTATATACTATATAATTTTATACTACAATTGCTTTTTAAACATATAATCTTGCCATTTTACCAATACATACTTCTCTATTCCGCTCTCCTTTTTTTTCATAAAACCAAACTCGTAAACAAACAAATACACCTCATCTTTATTGTTTTTCCAGTAATGCGTAAAAAAATTAGGATCAAACCCTAAATCTAATACTACGTTAGATCTAACCGTTACTTTCCCTGCTTTATTGTAAATTTTTAAAATACGTCTATTTAGCTTTAATTGCTTATCCACACGACTATAAAACTTAGGTGTATCCTCTATCATTTTTTGATAATGAAAGGAGCTTTTACAATAAGAATCGCAAAACTTTTTATCTGAACGACCCGAAATCACCTTATTACAAGCCTGACAAACTCTGTTTTGTTCCATAGAAAAAAAAATCTAATAGTTATTTATACGTTTAATAAACGCTTAATATACAACTATATACATAAATATAACTAATATTGACCATGGAGCTAAAAAAACACATCACACTTAAGCATTTGCTAATAGATAACAAAAAATATATTGGACTACAATTTTACTCAGATAAGGTATTAAATTCATTAATAAAAGAATTACCAGGTTTACAATGGACAGATGAGTTTAATATGCATCATATTGAAAACACATCAAATAACTTAAGTGCAATTTTTGATTTATTTAGAGGCGTTGCCTGGATTAATGGAAAATACTTTTTTCAGACTACTAAATCCAAACAATTGGATGAAGATTTTAATGTTGAATGGTACAGAAAACGAGATTTACCCACAAACTTGAAGTCGTGTCCAGAATCCTATTTTCAGAAATTAGAATTAAAAAGATACGCTAATAACACAGTAAAATCCTACGTGTCTTGCTTTGAAAGATTTATAAATTACCATAAAAACAAAAATATAGATAGTTTAAATGAGGTAGACATACGCAACTACATACAAATGCTAGTACAAAGCAAACACTCCAACTCTTACATTAATCAAGCTATAAATAGCATAAAGTTTTATTACGAAGTTGTTTTAGGCATGCCAAACCGGTTTTATGCAATTGAAAGACCTAGGAAAGAAGCTAAACTACCAATTGTATTATCCAAAATAGAAGTTTTAAAACTTATTGAATCCACCAACAACATAAAACATAAATGTATTGTTAGCCTACTCTATTCGGCTGGATTACGTCGAAGCGAATTATTAAGTTTAAAACCACAAGACATTGATAGCAAACGTATGGTAATAAAAGTATTAGGATCCAAAGGAAACAAAGATCGTTACACGTTATTATCACATAATATTCTTAAAGATTTAAGACTGTATTTTAAGCAATACCAACCAAAAGATTATTTATTTGAAGGCGTAAGAGGTAAAAAATACAATGCCAATAGTGTTTATAAAATTGTAAGTAATGCAGGAGCAAAAGCTGGACTAAAAGTTAAAGTTTCACCACATGTGTTAAGACATAGTTTTGCGACTCACCTCCTAGAATCTGGTACAGATTTAAGGTATATACAGATACTACTTGGTCATAACTCGTCAAAAACAACAGAAATATACACTCATGTTGCCACAAATACTTTTAACTTAATAAAAAATCCATTAGATTTGTAGGTATATATAATAGGAATAAACTCCCTTGGGAGTTTATTCAATTGTTGGCAATAATACCAAAAACAATTTGATAAATTTCATACTCAATCAATTCTTATTTATATATTTGCAAAATAAAAGCAAATTTTAATTTAAGATGAAAATTCAAGAATTTAGTTTTGGGAACTTTAAATCATTCAAGGATATTCAAACCTTGAATCTTTCAGCAGCCAAAGTAAAGTCAAAAAAAGAAAGCATTGACAGAAATAATGTGATTGAAGGAAAAAACAATGAAGATATTTCTTTTCTAAAATCTAAAGCTATTTATGGAGCAAATGCTAGTGGAAAAAGTAACATCATCAAAGCTTTCGTTTCATTCATTAGAATTGTGAGGACATCTGTTAAAGATGAAAAAGTCTTAAATTTTACTGAACCATTTAAACTATCTACAGAGACTGAAAACGAGCCTACTTTTTTTCAAATCATTTTTTGGTATAAAAACACAAAATATCGTTACGGTTTTGAGGCAGATGATGAAAACATTACAGCAGAATGGCTATACGGAAAACCAAAAGATAGAGAGCTTCCATTTTTTATTAGAGATAATCAAGAAATAATTGAACTTGATAAAACAAATTACAGCGAAGGAAATAAATTGTTAAGTTTATTAGATGATGATACAGATGAAAATGAAATTTTCAGAAATAATTCTCTATTTCTTTCTACACTAGCAACGTTTGGATTTGGTAAATTATCAAAACAACTAATTGATAGTTTTGCTTCAATTTTTGTAATTAGTGGTTTAGGTCATCAAGGAATGTATAGATATGCTGGAGACTCTCTAAATGATAATAAAAAAAAGGAATACATTCTTGACTTTCTTAAATATGGAGATATTGGTATTGAAGACGTAAATGCAATCGAAATTTCATCTGATGACTTACCAAAAGATGTTGATGAAGAAATCCGCAAAGATTTTGACAATAAGAAAAAAAGAAAATTGCTTATTTCAACTAGGAAAAAATATGATAAAAATCTAGTTTCTAATGAAACAGAATCGTTTGCTTTTGGTGACCACGAATCAGAAGGAACTCAAAAACTGTTTGAGTTAAGTCCATTTATTTATGATGCCCTAAAAAGTAAAAGACCTATTATTATAGATGAATTTGATGCTAGATTTCACCCTTTATTGACTAGGAGAATTCTAGAATTATTTAACTCAGTTGAAAATACAGGTTCTCAACTTATTTTTACTACTCACGACACCAACCTTTTATCTTCGGACTTGTTAAGACGAGACCAAATTGAGTTTGTAGAGAAAGACAAATATGGTGCAAGTCATTTATATTCATTGATTCAATTTAAAGGAATTAGAAATACCGCATCATTTGAAAAAGACTATATTCAAGGAAAGTATGGTGCCATTCCATTTTTGGGAGATTTCAGTAAACTAATTAATACTGAGGACGATGCCTAAAAAAACTAAAGCCATTAAGAAAACAGATGTAAAAGCTCAAAAAGCTTGGCTCAAAAAAGTAGATGCGTCCTTATATCAAATCGAAATAAAAGAAACAAATAAAACAATTTTAATAGTTGGAGAGGGACAAACTGAAAAACTATATTTTGAATCATTCCCAGTTTTAACTCTCACAGTAGAAGCAATAGATTTAAAAGGTCAAAGCAAATTAAAGCTAATAGAATCGACAACTTCAATAATTGAAAATAGTGACACAAAATATGATGAAGTTTGGTGTGTTTTTGATATGGACTTTAAACAAGGAGAAAAAGAATTTTCTGATTTTGATAACGCAATTACTAAAGGTCAATCTTTAGGATATAATATAGCATACTCAAATGATTCTTTTGAATTATGGTTTTATTTACATTTTAATTATACCGAACAGAAACATCACAGAACTTTCTATTATAAGTTTCTAGGAGAGCAATGGAATTTAAACTATGAAAAGGATGGTAAAACTTATAAATTTTGTCAAGCAATTTATTCCAAATTAGAAAATGATGAAAATGCCTCACAAAAGGATGCTATAGAACGTGCTGAAAAACTTTTTAAAAAGCAATCTGATTTACCATTTCATAAACAAAACCCTGTTTCATTAGTTTATGAACTAGTAAATTACCTTAATAAAAGCAAAAGAAAATAAGTACTATTGCCAACAATGTATAAAAATAATAGCGGTTTAATTGCTAAAACGAAAGTTAGTAAATATAATAAAATCTGTGTTTAACCGAAAAGTTAGTGCTTAAAAAACCGCTACTATTCTTATACGAGACGTTGTGCAACATTTGACCAAAAAATGAGAAATCGAATTTTAACAATATTATTTTTAGCTATAAATCTGACTTTATTTGGACAAAAATCTAAAGACTGTTATGAAATAAAGTATCTCGACTTTTTTGGGTTAGACAAAATGGAAACTATAAAATGGCCAGAATCTGAACTTGATGGACTATCGAAAATGGATTTTGCTAAAGACAGAGGACAATCTGAAATTAAAACTAATTTCATTATTCCAATGATTGTCTATCAATTAAAGGAATATCATCCGAGTTGCAATAAAAATATTGATACAAGTTATTTTAATAAAATTTCCGAAATCTATTTGAAAATTAGAGAAATTGACTCGACCGAATTTCTACAAAAATCAATCGCTGAAAAAATTGATTTCTTACGAACTGACTTCTATTCTCAAGTAGAAAACATTGATTATTTGCCGAAAATGACCACAACTTTTGATGATGGGCCTTTTTACGGAGTTGATTATAAAAAAGAATCGGAATTAAAGCCAAGTAAAACGCAGGAAACTGAATTTGGAACTTTAGTTATTTCAAAGGCTGATGATAAAACAATACTTACAAGTAAAGACAAAAACGAAAATATAATTTGGCGAAAGGCAATTACAGGATTATTGGACAGAAATTTGACCGAATTACATTTTACCGAAAACCCAATGGAATATAATTCTGTTGCGACAGTTGCTCATATGTATTCGGAAGGAGAAAGATTTACGCTATATTTAAAAAACGATGGAAGTTTTATGTATTACTTTCATTCGTGGTAAAGAAAATAAAAAACGTTGCACAACAAAATGTATAAAACATAGCTAGTAAGTGCTAAATCGAAAGTTTGTGTGTATTTGAAAGTCCGCCAAATCTGCGATTTGGCATTAGAAAAAAGAAAAATGTAAATGCCAAATCGCAGATTTGGCTCAGTGATAATTCGAAAGTTTTGTGTATATTTATACGCTACGTTCCATACACAAACCGTTGGGCACAATTTGAAAACCAAACTATATGAGTAAAAAGATAGGTTTAAAAGAAGCTATTTCTATCGGAATTGGAGGAATGGTTGGTGGAGGAATATTTGCAGTCCTAGGACTTGCGGTATCTCTCGCAAAAGGCGGAACACCAATTGCCTTTTTATTCGCCGGTATTTTAGCATTAATCACTTCGTACAGTTACGTTAAACTATCACAAAAATATCCTGACAGAGGTGGAACAGTTAAATTTATTAACCAAGGCTTCGGAAGAACAATCTTTAGTGGCGGAATTAATAATCTGTTGTGGATAAGCTATATAATTATGCTTTCACTTTATGCTTCAGCATTTGGGTCATACGCACCAAACCTTTTAGAATTAACTCATAACAAAACGATTGATTTCCACATTTATGCAAGTGCAATTATTATTTTAGCTTCTGTTATTAACTATTATAGCATTGCTGTAGTTGGTAAAATAGAATCTTATGCGGTAATTATCAAATTGGTAATTCTGATTTCCTTTATTTTTATAGGTGCATATGGCTTGATTGGCAATCCAAATGTAGCGCAATTAGCAGTTTCTCAATGGGAAGCACCTATTAAATTATTTGCTGGCGGAATGGTTATTTTTGTTGCTTATGAAGGGTTTGAACTTATTGCAAACGCAGCACCTGATATAATAAATCCTGAAAAAAATATACCAAGAGCCTATTACTATTCTGTGATTTTCGTTATTGTGCTTTATATCATTATTGCTTCAGTCACTGTAGGCTCGCTCCCATTCGCGAAAATAGCAACAGCACAAGATTATGTTTTAGCCGAAGCGGCTAAACCGATGTTAGGAAAAATTGGTTTTTCTATTATTACAGTTGCTGCGTTAATTTCAACGTTTTCTGCAATTAACGCATCTCTTTATGGAGGGAGTAAAGTCAATTACGAAATCGCTGAGGACGATGAACTACCGCATCACTTTTTAGCAAAACTTTGGAACCAACCAATTGGTTTATTAATTACTGCTGTTGCTACATTAATTTTAGTGAACGTACTAAAACTAGAAAGTATATCGACAGCAGGTAGTGTTGGCTTTTTACTCATTTTCGGCATTGTTAATCTTGTTGGATATCGATTATCTAAAGAAACAGGTAGTCGTAAAACAATCCCGTTGATAGGTTTTGTTTTATGTATTATTGCTACAATCATTTTGATTAATCAACAATACGCTTCAAACACTATTGGTGTCATAATTTCAATAGTAATTATTGGATTTTGTTTTTTAATGGAGTGGATTTATAAAAAGACGGAAAAAAAGAAAACTGTGCCCAACAATGTATAAAAATAATAGCGGTTTAATCGCTAAAATCAAAGAAAGTAAATATAAAAAAGGTCTGTGTTTAATCGAAAAGTAAGCGTTTCAAAATCCGCTACTATTCTTATACGAGACCGTTGCCATTCATTGGCAGAACGCACTCAAAAAATGAATAAAATGATTTTAAAAATATTAGTCGGAATTATATCTATAGTGTTTAGCTTCGGTTTAACATTAATGATTAAACCACATATTGGTGTTTATGTAAAATCTGAAATTATTCTTAATATTCTGCAATTCATATTTACAATTGTTGGCTTCGGAGCAATTTATGGCGTAATAGACAAAAATCTATTGAAAAAATAATTAAAAACAGAAATTCTTGACTGAATGAAAATCATAACAAACTTTTAGTCTTATTTACGGAATCGAAACCAAAACCGAATTATGCGGAATTTAGCAAGCTCTATAATTACTCACTCAATCGGAATTGAAAAAATTTGCGAAATAAATCGCTGACCGAATTCACTCAAAATCTAGAAAATCTCAAAACGGAATAAAGTCAAACAATTACAATTCTGAATAAAAACAACGAAATGGCAACACCGTATATAATTTATTGCTAGTTCTAGCCTACTTACGAAAATCCTCGCGGATTTTCTATTCGGTTTTTTTTTGCTAAATTAGGTGCTTAAACACGCAACAAACCATATACAATCACGTTGTATACAATAGTCCAAAACTCATCGGATATTTTAAAGCGTGTAAAGGTAGCCATATAGGGTATTGCCAGATCCCAGCGTGTTTAAACAAAAAATAAATCGGAATTGACAATTGGAGATTTATCCAAGCACTAGATGCAGGCATCATAGAGAGTTACACTATCTGAATGTTGTCACATTAACGTGCTTGATAAAGTTCGTGAAAAATTTTGACAAAGTCAAGTGTTCAGGAACGGATTAGTTTAAACACGCTGGGATCCTTCCTATAAATAGGCGCTCCTTTATCTTCAATCCATAGTCGGTTGACTATAAATAAAAGACCGAAAAGCCTCTTTAAAATAGTGGTGTTTGATTTGCCAAGTTTCGGCTACTGGACTCAGTATATTAAATTTTTGATGGTTAAAATAAAAAAATTAATATACTGATATACAACAACGTGTAAATTTAAGTTTGTTAACCATGGCTGTTTACATTACATTTACCGTAAGGATTTAACAAACCTAAACTTACACCTAACGTT
>NZ_JADR01000010.1 GCF_000518485.1 Olleya marilimosa CAM030
TCATTTTTTCAATATGTTATTATATACGGTAAAGTAGTTAATACTACATACACCGAAAGATTTAAGGTGATTATAGCGATGGGGCTCACCTCTTACCATTCCGAACAGAGAAGTTAAGCCCATTTGCGCCGATGGTACTGCATTGTGGGAGAGTAGGTCGTCGCCTTTTTAGAGAACCCTTCATATTTATTTATGAAGGGTTTTTTTGTGCCTTAAAATGAAATTGATAGAAATTAGAAGGGTAGAGTCCAGAAGATAAAAAACAAAATTAATAGGCTGCCTTAACAGAAATTATAATGTAAGGTATTTGAAACAGAAAAAGGGGAGTTATAACTATACTAAAGTAATAAGTTAAAATAGAATATTGGTTTAATCTGTATTGTCAATAGACCACTATATCATGTAGTAATTATTAAAAGCTTTATTATGTTTAAGTTTATGTAATGGATATTTAAAATAATATGTAGTTATTCTTTTCAATTCA
Organism: Olleya marilimosa CAM030; assembly: GCF_000518485.1. GTDB lineage: Bacteria > Bacteroidota > Bacteroidia > Flavobacteriales > Flavobacteriaceae > Olleya > Olleya marilimosa. The sequence continues at coordinate 485 of NZ_JADR01000010.1, forward strand.
TTATTATAACTTTTTTGAGTAAATATTAGTTTTGTTTATTTTATAAATATAATATCCATTTTTTATTAATACAGATTACTTTCGATTTTGTTAGTATTTATATATATTGATACATTAGATTTGATAATGCCATGAACGTGAATAAGGAATTAGATTTAGCTAATAATTTTGTTAATAACACTAATAGAAATATTTTCCTAACAGGTAAGGCTGGGACAGGTAAGACTACGTTTCTTCATAAATTAAAGCAAAACTCATTAAAAAGAATTGTTATAGTTGCTCCAACAGGTGTAGCTGCCATTAATGCTAAAGGTGTTACTATTCATTCCTTTTTTCAATTACCTTTTGGACCTATATTACCCAATGAAGATTTAAAATCAAGTGGAGGATTTAATAGGAAATTTGGTAAAACTAAAATCAATATTATTAAATCATTAGACTTATTAATTATTGATGAAATTAGTATGGTAAGAGCTGATGTACTTGATGGTATTGATAAAACTCTACGGAGTTATAGAAATAGAAATTTAGTTTTTGGAGGAGTTCAAGTGTTAATGATCGGTGATTTACAGCAGTTATCTCCTGTTTTAAAAGATAATGAATGGCAAATACTTAAACCATTTTATAATAATGCATTTTTTTTTAGCAGTTATGCCTATCAACAATGTAATCCAATATCCGTTGAGTTAAAACATATCTATAGACAGGATAATCCTTTATTTATTAATATTTTAAATGAAATTAGGACAAACAATCTTTCTCAGGAGTCAGCAAATGAGTTAAACAAAAGATATCAACCAGATTTTGAGCCAAAAGAAGATGAGGGATATATTTCTTTAACCACACATAATAATAAAGCAGAATATACTAATAAGGTTAAGTTGGAAAAGTTACCAGGGAAATCTAAAATTTATAAAGCTAAAGTAGAGGGCAAGTTTCCAGAGTTTTCATTTCCCAACAAGGAATCTTTAGTACTTAAAGTTGGGTCTCAGGTAATGTTTATTAAAAATGATAGCTCTGCAGACAAGCGCTATTTTAATGGGAAGATTGGCAAAGTCATATTGTTAGATAAAGATGAAGTTGTTGTTAAATGCCCAGATGATGACTTTAATATAATTACTAAACCAGAGGTTTGGGAAAATATTAATTATACTGTAGATAAGGATACTAATGCAATTTCTGAAAATAATATCGGTTCTTTTACACAAATACCATTGCGACTGGCTTGGTCAATTACTATCCATAAAAGTCAAGGTTTAACTTTTGAAAAGGCCATAATAGATTCAGAAGGTGCATTTGCCCATGGACAGACTTATGTAGCTTTAAGTAGATGTAAATCTTTAGAAGGAATAATTTTGAAAAGCAAGATTAATTCTAGTCAGATTATAAGTGACACTAATGTAATCAATTTTAATATTCAAACAGAGAATAATCAACCAGACGAGAGTATACTTGAACAATCTAAAAGGCATTTTCAATTAAGTTTAATTTCTGAAATTTTTGATTTTTATCAATTTTTATACCCAATTAACAGATTGTTAGATATTTATTATAAAAATACAGGTAGTTTTCAAGGTAATATTGAGACTCCTTTAACTTGCATAAAAGATTGTGTTGTTTCATTATTGAAAGTTGCAAATGCTTTTAAAGCGGAGTTATTAGAACTTTCAGAAGGGACAGCTACTCCTGAGAATAATGACGAAATTCAGACTAGATTTAAGAAAGCAGTAGCGTATTACAAACAACAGCTAGAAGTTAATTTAATTGAAGTTTATAAAAGTTTTAATTTTAGTACCGATAATAAAACACTTGATTCCGATTTTAATAAACAATTAGATAGTTTTGAGGAATTTTTAGGTGTTAAACAGTTGTATTTTTCTAACTTAAATCATGGTTTTTCTGTTAAATTATTTTTAGAATTAAGAGCTAAATCTGTATTTCTGACAAAAGAAAAACCAAAAACACCAAGAAAGGCAGTAATAGACGGTACCACGAATGTTGAATTATTTGAATTATTAAGGGAATTAAGAAATACAATAGCTGAAAGAGAGGATTTAATTCATTTCCAAATTTTTACACAAAAGTCGTTGTATGAAATGTGTGAAACCCTTCCAACTAATAGTAAAGAATTATTAAATATTAATGGTTTTGGTAAAACTCGTGTTGCTAAGTATGGTGATGAAATACTAAACGTCATACGTAATTATTGTGATGAAAACGATATAGAAGTTGCAAATGTGAGTAATGTTTTAGATTTAGAGACAACTAGAAAAAAGAAAGGAGATACAAAACAAACTTCTTTAACCTTATTTAAATCTGGTAAATCAGTAGAACAAATTGCTTTTGAAAGAGACTTGAATGTGAATACTATTTTTGGCCATCTTGCTAGTTTTATTGCTACAGGTGAAATTAAAATAACAGAGTTAATATCTGAAAAGCATTATAATGAATTAAAAGATCTTATTCCAAAGCACACCTTTGAAAATCTATCAGATTTAAAATCTCAATTAGCAGATAAGTATAGCTATGGAGAAATTAGATTAGTTTTAGATAATATGTCTAACAAATAAAAAAAGGCTTTAAAATTTAATTTTAAAGCCTTTTTATGTTTATGTATTAAGGGATTAACCTTTGATTACACCTCTTGAAATAACTATTTTTTGTATTTCAGATGTACCTTCATAAATCTGTGTTATTTTAGCATCACGCATCATTCGTTCTACATGGTATTCTTTAACAAATCCATTTCCACCATGTATTTGTACAGCTTCAACCGTTTGTTCCATTGCTACTTTACTAGCATATAATTTAGCCATAGCACTTGACATGTCGTAATTATTACCTTGGTCTTTATCCCAAGCAGCTTTCATTACTAACATTCTTGCAGCTTCAATTTCAGTATACATATCAGCTAATTTAAACGCGATAGCTTGGTGGTTACAAATTTCTGTACCAAAAGCCTTACGCTCTTTACTATATTTTAAAGCTAACTCATAAGCACCTGCAGCAATACCTAATGCTTGAGCAGCAATACCAATACGACCACCAGATAAAGTTTTCATTGCAAACTTAAACCCAAATCCGTCTTCACCAATACGGTTTTCTTTTGGTACTTTAACGTCGTTAAATTGTAAAGTATGCGTATCACTTCCTCTAATCCCTAATTTATCTTCTTTTGGACCAATATCAAAACCAGGTGTTCCTTTTTCAACTATAAAAGCATTAATACCTTTATGTCCTTTATCTCTATCCGTTTGTGCAATTACTAAATACACATCACTACGACCACCATTTGTTATCCAGTTTTTAGTACCATTAATAACATAATGATCTCCTTTATCAATAGCAGTTGTTTTTTGAGATGTAGCATCACTACCAGCTTCTGGCTCGCTTAAACAAAAAGCACCTATTGATTCTCCTGTTGCAAGTTTTGTTAAATACTTTTGCTTTTGCGCTTCACTACCATAAGCTTCAAGACCATAACAAACTAAAGAGTTGTTTACAGATACCATCACAGAAGCAGAAGCATCAATTTTAGATAATTCTTCCATAATTAATACGTAAGAAATAGCATCCATACCACTTCCTCCATATTTTGGATCTACCATAATTCCCATAAAACCAAGTGCTCCCATTTTACGGACTAGTTCATCTGGAAACGTTTGAGCGTTATCACGTTCAATAACTCCTGGTAATAATTCTGTTTGTGCAAAATCGCGAGCAGCATCGCGAATCATGATATGTTCTTCAGTTAGGCTAAAATCCATAATTTATATAAGATTGTTGATTTAATAAAATTTGTATGCAAAGATAAGTTTTTATTGGCATTTTTTCAATCGATATAGTTATTTTTACATTATATGATAAAAGACAATTATACAGTGATTGGCGTGATGTCAGGAACGTCTTTGGATGGTATTGACCTTGCTTTAATTTCATTTAAAAAAACAACTAATTGGAGCTTTAAAATTGAAAAAGCTCAGACAATAGCTTACCCTAAAACTTGGCTAAATAAGCTTAAAAATTTAATAAATTTAAGTTCGTCAGAGTTAAACCAAATAGATGCTGAGTATACTGCCTTTTTGGCTGCTGTTATCAACAATTTTATAAAAACTAATAACATTAGTAATATTGATGCAGTTTGCTCTCATGGTCATACTGCACTACACAGACCAGAGTTAGGGTATACATTTCAAATCGGTAATTTATCACAATTATCAGATTTAATCCAACATACTGTAGTGTGCGATTTTAGAATTCAAGATGTTGAATTAGGTGGTCAAGGTGCACCATTAGTTCCGATTGGTGACCAATTGTTGTTCCCAGAATTTAATTGGTGTTTAAATTTAGGAGGATTTGCTAATATTTCTTCTGAGGAAAATAATTGCAGAATAGCTTTTGATATTTGTCCTGTAAATATTGTACTTAATAAATATGTAGGCGTTTTAGGATTTGATTTTGATGATAAAGGCATACTTGCTAGAAAAGGAAATTATCATGACCAACTATTTAATAGTCTAAACCACTTAGCTTTTTATAATCAAAAAGCGCCAAAATCTTTAGGGTTAGAGTGGGTTAAGACTAATATTTTTCCTTTAATTGATAGTTTTAATCTACCAATAAAAGATGTGTTACACACCTTTGTTAAGCATATAGCATTTCAAATAGCTAAAGTTATTAATCAAAAACAAAATACATTAGTCTTAGCAACAGGAGGAGGTGTTTTTAATGATTTTTTAATAGAAGAAATAACTAAATTAACATATAATCAAATAATAATACCTTCAAAAAATATAATCGAATTTAAAGAAGCGTTAATATTTGGTTTTTTAGGTGTTTTAAGACTTCGTGGAGAAAATAATTGTTTAAAATCTGTAACTGGAGCGTCTAAGGACCATAGTTCTGGAAAAATATATGGATTTAAGATTTAAAATTTACTAGGTTGATTAAACTAAAACTCAAGCTTGAAATTATTAACAATAATTTATTATAATAAAATGACTAGACTATTAAAAGCCATTTTTTGTTTTTTTATATTTGTTAAATTAATTAATCTAACACTTCGTAAGATGAATCAACTTTAGCTACTTTAAATGTTAATCCAGAGAGAAAAATATTAAAGTTGAAACCAAAAATCAAAAATGAAAGACTTATTAAAAATTTACGAAAATAAAGAACCAGAAATAGTATTTAATTGGAAAGATTCTGAAACAGAAGCAGAAGGCTGGACAGTTATAAACTCCTTAAGAGGTGGAGCTGCAGGTGGTGGTACCAGAATGAGAAAAGGATTGGATATGAACGAGGTTTTGTCCCTTGCCAAAACAATGGAGGTGAAGTTTACAGTATCTGGACCAGCAATTGGTGGTGCAAAATCAGGAATAAACTTTGATCCTAAAGATCCAAGAAAACGTGGCGTTTTAGAGCGTTGGTATAAAGCAGTATCACCTTTATTAAAAAGTTATTATGGTACAGGAGGAGATTTAAACGTAGACGAAATCCATGAAGTAATTCCAATAACGGAAGATTCAGGTGTTTGGCATCCACAAGAAGGTGTATTTAACGGACACTTCAAACCAACAGAAGCAGATAAAATTAACCGTATTGGTCAATTACGCCAAGGTGTAATCAAGGTTTTAGAAAACACAAACTTCTCACCAGATGTTTCAAAAAAATATACTGTAGCAGACATGATTACAGGTTATGGTGTGGCAGAAGCTGTCAGACATTATTATGACATTTATGGCGGAAGTGTGAAGGGTAAACGTGCAGTCGTACAAGGTTTTGGAAACGTTGGATCTGCAGCAGCTTTTTACTTAGCACAAATGGGAGCTAAAATTGTTGGAATTATAGATATTTCTGGTGGAGTAATTAATGAAGAAGGTTTTTCTTTTGAAGAAATTAAAGACTTTTTCTTAACTAAAAACGGAAATACATTAGCAACAGACAACATGATTCCTTTTGCTGAAATGAATGAGCGCATTTGGTCTTTAGAAACAGAGATTTTTGCACCATGTGCTGCATCAAGATTAATTACACAAGATCAAATTGATCAAATGATTAACACAGGATTAGAGGTTATATCTTGTGGTGCAAATGTACCGTTTGCTGATAAAGAAATTTTCTTTGGATCTATCATGGAACAAACAGATGAACGTGTAAGTTTAATACCAGATTTTATTTCTAATTGTGGTATGGCACGTGTATTTGCTTACTTTATGGAGCGTAAAGTGCAAATGACTGATGAAGCTATTTTTAATGATACATCTGATATTATTAAAAAAGCAATCAAAAATGTGCACGCAAAAAACGCTTCTAAAAAAGAAATTAGTAAAACTGCTTTTGAAATAGCATTAAAACAATTAGTATAATATGGAAACCGTAATAATTTTAGTATTTGTTATAGGCTATTTAGCTATAACATTAGAGCATAATATAAAGATTGATAAATTAATACCTGCTTTAGTCATGATGGCTATAAGTTGGGCGTTGATTTCATTAGGATTAGACTCTTTTACACAGTGGTTTGATTCTGCAAATCATGGTCTGGTAGAAGGTTATGCTTCATTAGGTCATGAAAACAAGATGCACTTAATGGAAGAAACATTGCTTCACCATTTAGGTAAAACAGCAGAAATTTTAGTATTCCTTTTAGGAGCTATGACAATCGTAGAGATTATTGATTATTTTGATGGATTTTCTACTATTAAAAGCTTTATCAAAACAAAAAAGAAAACCAAAATATTATGGATTTTTGCCTTCTTAGCATTTATACTTTCTGCAATAATAGATAACTTAACTGCAACTATTGTATTGATTTCTATCTTACAAAAAATTGTTAATGACAGAAATGTTCGTATTTGGTTTGCAGGTTTAATTATTATTGCTGCTAATGCAGGTGGTGCATGGTCACCAATTGGAGATGTTACAACTACAATGTTATGGATTGGTAAAAAAGTTACCACAGGACATTTAGTAGGATACTTACTATTACCATCTTTAATGTGTATGTTAGTACCTACTTTTATAGCTTCTTTTTTACCAGCTTTTAAAGGTGATTTAGAGGTAGAAGAAGCAGTAGAAGAGAAGCCAAAAAGCAGATTTAGTGGTACAATGTTATACCTAGGTTTAGGTGCAATTGTATTTGTTCCAATATTCAAAACAGTAACGCATTTACCTCCTTATGTTGGTATGATGTTAGCTTTAGGTGTGGTAGCAATTTTTGCAGAAATTTATAGTTCTGCTAAATTTAGTTTATCTAACCATGATTCAGAAGAAAGTGATGCACACGCACACCATAGTCCTGTACATCATTCATTATCAAAAATTGAGTTACCAAGTATCTTATTTTTCTTAGGAATTTTAATGGCTGTAGCAGCTTTAGAATCATTAGGTATTTTATTTGGATTTGCATCTACTTTACAAGATAGTATGCCAATGATGGGAACAGAGTTACATCATGAAGGTGTTTCGGATTTAGTAATTATTTTATTAGGTATTGGATCTGCAGTTATTGATAACGTACCATTAGTAGCAGCTAGTTTAGGTATGTTTTCTCAACCTATTGATAACGAGCTTTGGCACTTTATTGCTTATTCTGCAGGTACAGGAGGAAGTATGTTAATCATTGGATCTGCAGCAGGAGTTGTTGCAATGGGAATGGAGAAAATTGACTTTTTCTGGTATTTCAAAAAAATCTCTTGGTTGGCTTTAGCAGGATTTTTAGCAGGAACATTAGTGTTTTTCTGGACCAGAACTTTATTTTAATATATACTCAAAACAAAAATCTAACGTTATACACGTATCTAATTTTATAATATGCTAAGCAAATTAATTCAAGACACTGCTCAAGCGGTAGATCCATTAGTAGAAGGAGAACCAGTTGAGAAAACTTTATCAATAATAGAACTGATTACAACAGGAGGTACAGCTGGAATTGTAATTATTAGTTTATTGATGTTAATGTTGATATTGACATTATATATTTATTTTGAAAGAATATTATCTATAAAAGAAGCTTCCAAAGTAGATTCAAATTTCATGAATCAAATTAAAGACTATGTTAGTAATGGTAAGATAGAATCTGCTCAAAACTTATGTAGTACTGTAGACTCTCCAGTGTCTAGATTAATTAGTAAAGGGATTTCTAGAATAGGAAAACCTTTAGAGGATATTAATACAGCTATAGAAAACGCAGGTCGTTTAGAGATTTATAGCTTAGAAAAAAACGTTAGTGTGTTAGCTACCATATCTGGAGCAGCACCAATGATTGGTTTTCTTGGAACAGTAATTGGAATGATTTTATCAATCTTTGAAATTGCAAACTCAGGAGGATCAATAGATATTAAAACGTTAGCAGACGGACTTTATACAGCAATGACCACCACTGTTGGTGGTCTAATTGTTGGTATTGTAGCTTACGTTGCATATAACCACTTAGTTGTAAAAACAGATAAAGTGGTCTATCAAATGGAGGCAAACTCACTTGAATTTTTAGATTTATTAAACGAACCTAGCTAATATGCGATTAAGAGGAAGAAATAAAGTTACACCAGAATTTAACATGTCGTCTATGACTGACATTGTTTTTCTGTTGCTTATCTTTTTTATGATTGCATCAACGTTAGTGTCCGCAGAAGCTATAGACTTATTATTACCAAAATCTACTAGTAAGACTACACAAACTAAAAATGTATCTGTAAGTGTTGACAAAAACGTCAATTATTATGTAGATATGAAACAGGTTTCTAAAGACCAATTAGAGGCAGAAGTTTTGGCTAAAGTTGGTAATGTAGAGTCTCCGACTATTACAATCAGATCAGATGAAAGTGTAGAGATGCAACACGTTGTTTATATTATGGATATAGCAAACCGAAACAAGATTAAATCCACTTTGGCAGTAAAAGCACAATAATAATGAAGTACCTTCAAACCAAACACGAACGCAATTCGGCAAAAATCACAGCATTAATTACGCTGATATTGGTATTGCTACTTTTTGTGGTTGGTCAAAATTATATGGATCCACCAGAAGAGTTTGGAGTAGCTATTAATTTTGGAGGATCGTCAGGTGGTGGTGGAGGTGCACCTGCCCAAGCAACAGCTCCAACCGAAACTAAACCTGAAGAAACAAAGCCTGAGGTAGAACAACAACAAGAGGCTGCAGCAGCAACTTCAAAAGAAAACGTTTTAACCCAAGACGATGAAGAAGCGGTTTTAATTAAAAAACAGCAAGAACAGGCTAAAAAAGAAAGTGATGCAATAGCCAAAGCTAAAGCAGATAAATTAGCACAAGAAAAAGCAGCTAAGGCAGCAAAAGCAGCAGCTGATGCAGCTGAAAAAAAGAGACAAGATGATATTAGAAAAGCTAATGATGCTTTAATTAACGGTATAAGTAATTCTGAAAATCCTTCAGACTCCAATAATGATGGTCCTGGTAATGGACCAGGAAATGGACCTGGTACAGGTAACGCTTATGGACCTAGTAATTTTGGTGGATCAGGTCAAGGTAACGGAAATGGCGATGGTGTTGGTTATGGATTAAACGGAAGAGGTCGTCCTACTAATCAAATTTTTAAACAAGATTGTAATGAGGCTGGTTTAGTCGTTGTTAGAATTGAAGTGGATCGTTCTGGTAAAGTAGTAAAAGCTGAGCCAGGAGTAAAAGGAACAAAAAATACCGCTGAGTGTTTATTGATTCCTGCTAAAAAAATTGCAGAATCCCACAAATGGAAAGCAGACCCTAAAGCTCCAGAGCGTCAAATTGGTTATGTTAGTATCAACTTTAAACTAGGACAATAAATAGGTATGACTTATTTAGAGACCGTAAATTGGATGTTCTCTCAGCTTCCAATGTATCAAAAGCAAGGTCAATCCGCTTTTAAAAAAGACTTGACTAATACTATAAATTTAGCTAAGCATCTTAAAAACCCACAGCATAAATTTAAATCTATTCATGTTGCAGGTACCAATGGTAAAGGCAGTAGTAGTCACATGTTGGCATCTGTTTTGCAAGAAGCAGGTTATAAAGTAGGATTATATACTTCTCCGCATTTAAAAGACTTTAGAGAGCGTATTAAAATTAATGGTAAAACGGTTAGTAAACCTTTTGTCATTGGTTTTATAAAACGAAACAAAACGTTTTTAGATGCTAATAAATTGTCTTTTTTTGAAATGACAGTTGGTATGGCATTTGACTATTTTGCCAAACAAAAAGTAGATATAGCTGTTATAGAGGTTGGATTAGGTGGTCGTTTAGATTCGACAAACATCATAACACCAGAAGTGTCTTTAATTACTAATATAGGTTTTGACCACGTTCAATTTTTAGGTAACACCTTACCATTAATTGCGTCAGAAAAAGCAGGAATAATTAAACCTAATATTCCGGTTGTTATCAGTGAAACCCAACCAGAGACTCAGTCTGTTTTTACCGCTTTCGCTGAAAAAAATAAAAGTGCAATACATTTTGCAGATCAAATTGAAAATGAAGCTTTAGCTACTGACCTAAAAGGGAGTTATCAATCTAAAAATATTAAAGGCGTTTTACAAACCATAAAGCAATTACAGCAAAAAGGATTTGTAATTACTGACCAAAACATAATAACAGGATTACTTAATACTGTTAAAAACACAGATTTAAAAGGTCGTTGGCAGACTTTGTCATCAAACCCTAAAGTAATTTGCGATACAGCACATAATAAAGAAGGTTTAACTATAGCAATGCAGCAATTACTTCAAGAAAATTTCCAACAACTACATATTGTTTTTGGTGTTGTAAATGATAAAGATGTAGTTTCCATATTGCCTTTATTACCTAAAAATGCAACCTACTACTTTTGCAAACCAGATGTGCCAAGGGGTTTAGATCAAAATAGTTTATATACACTTTTTACTGATAATGGTTTTGTTGGTAAACCATATGCTTCCGTTAATGAGGCTTATAAAATGGCACTTAAAGCAGCTTCGGTTGATGATGTTATTTATATTGGTGGAAGCACTTTTGTTGTTGCCGAAGTGGTTTAATTTCATATAAATTGTATCTTACACATTCATCTAATTCCTCTTAAAATGTTAGAAATTATTAATCAAGTATTTTCTATTCAACTTAAAAGCAATAAAGAAAATTTGACGCTTTTTAATAGAAATATTGATAGAATTAATCATGAACTTGAATCTTTAGGATATCATGTTATTAATCCCATTGGTCAAACCTATCGTAACGAAATGACTGATGTCGAAGCTAATATTACAGGAGATTTTAATGAACAAATGAAAATTGTTAAAGTACTTAAACCTATAGTCTATAAAAAGACAAATGACCAAAATACTTTAGTACAAAAGGGAATTGTAATTGTAGAATAAGCACCAATGAAGACTATTAATTTTGCTATAGATTTAGGTACCACAAACAGTTTAATTGCTAATTATAACAATGGAGCTGTTAAGATATATAATAACCCATTGGGTTTAAAACAGACGTTGCCTTCTTGTGTTGCCTTTAGAGGAAATCGTACCATTATTGGCGATAAAGCTCTAGATTATTTAGAAAAAGATGCCGAAAATGTTTGCATGCTTTTTAAACGTAAAATGGGTACACAAGAAACTTATTTTATACCTTCTATTAATAAAGAGGTTAGTCCAATCGAGTTGTCCTCTTTAATAATAAAGGAACTAAAAAACTTTGTGTCAGATACAGACCAACTACAAACTGCAGTAATCACAATTCCTGCATCTTTTGACACAATCCAATCCAATGCAACCAAAAAAGCTGGATACTTAGCAGGATTTAAAGAAGTCGTTTTACTACAAGAACCTATTGCTGCGTGTTTAGCATTTGCAAATCAATCCAATTTAGACATTCAATCGTCTAAAAATTGGATAGTTTATGATTTTGGAGGAGGTACATTTGATGTAGCTTTAGTTGAAGTCAATGACAGAGAATTAAAGGTTATTGACAATGAAGGTGATAATTTTTTGGGTGGTGCAGATTTTGATAATCTTATTGTCGAAAAAATTATAGTTCCTAAAATAGAAGCTAAAGCTAATGTTACCAATTTATTTAAAGATATAAAAACTAAGTCAGGTCAATACAAAGGATTGTATTTTGAGTTACTAAAAAAAGCAGAAGAAGCTAAAAAAGAATTGTCTGTTTATCCAGAAACAGAAATCGAGTTAGATTTAGATATTAATAATGAAAATATATTTGAGCAGATAATTATTACTAGAGCAGAATTTGAAACTGTAATTTCACCTAAAGTAGAGCAAACAATAACGTTTATTAAAAAAGTGATTTCTCAGAATCAACTTTTGAATGCTCAAATAGAACGTTTAATATTAATAGGAGGTAGTACTTATGTGCCATTAATAAAACAACGTATTAAGGAAGAAACAGGAATACTTGTTGACTCTAGTATTGATCCAACATCTGCAGTGGTTGATGGTGCAGCTTATTTTGCTGGATCTAAACCAACTAATATAAAAGTTGAAGACGTAGTTATACAGGATGTGGAAGTTGATACTGTGGAGACTCAGATTTTTTATGAGCAAAACACCAGAGATTTAGAAGAGTTAATTACCTGTAAAGTTTCAGACTCTAATTTAAATTATAGAATCACAAGGGTAGATGGTGGATATGATTCTGGGATAAAGACTATTGTAAATAATGGATTTTCAGAGTTTGTACCATTATTAAAAGGACAATTAAACCGATTTAAAATTCAGATTTTAAATCAGGATTTAAATGTTGTAAAAACTATTAATACTGTGGCTATTAATCAAGGTAGTTACAATGTTTTAGGACAACCATTACCTATTGATATATGCATGGAAATAGACGATATTGATGCATCAACTACACGTTTGGAACAAATATTTAGAAAAGGAAGTATTTTACCGTTAAAGAAAAAAATATACAAAACAGCCTCTAAAACTATCCTCAAAAATTCTGATGCTAACTTAATTATCAATATTGTTGAAGGCCAATCTAAGGGTTTGCCAAGCTCTGGACTAAGCATTGGTTATATAGAGTTTTCTGGTAAAGATCTAGAGGACGATTTAATTAAAGGGACAGATATTGAAATTGAATTGGAAATTACCGAGTCAAGAGACTTAAAAATAAATGTTTATTTACAAGCTTGCGATCAAGAATTTAAAAATGTGTTTAGCCAATCAGAACGTGCCATAAGTATTAGTAAGATTAATATGGAAATAAATGCAGTATTGTCTGAGGTAGAACATTTGATAAGAGAGCAAGTTGAAGATGAAAATTTTGAGTATTCTAATACCTTAGAACAATTACGAGTTGGATTAATTGAAGTGCAAATTGAAACAACGTTGCTTGATGATAATGATGTGTCCGATCAAAAATATCAATTAGACGATAAAAAAAGGAAACTAATTCAGGCTTTTGATACATTAACAAGAAACAAAATTATAGCTCTAGAAATTGAAGAATATAATCAATCAAAAGAAGCAATAGAGTGGGAAGTTAATAAAGACGAAAACGAAAAATACAGACCTAAATATCTTAAAGTTATAGCTAATGAAAAAGAGGTTATAAACTCTGGAGATAAATACTTAATAAAAGCTAAAATTAAAGAACTTGATATTTTATATAATTCAATAATTCAGTCTAGTGATGAAAACTTTATTGGTTATTATATAGGATTGAAATACAGTTCAGGTTTTACAGATAAAAAAAAGGCAGACAAGTTAATTAAAGAAGGAGACCAAGTATTAGAGCGTAATGACTATACATCGCTTAAACATATTGTTTATGCGCTTTACGCATTGCTTCCAGATATAGAAAAGGATAAACAAAAACTATTTAAAGACGATAGCAAAACAGGGCTGCGTTAGTTGTATTTTTTCTTGTACCAATTAGTGTAAATTTTATCAATATTAATACCATTTAAATTAATGTTCTTGCTGTGTATTACATCTAATTTACTGGTGTCTTTTAATTTAATATCAGAATTAATTATACTTTTTTCGTAAATACTTAACTTATAAGGAAGTACGTTAATTTCATTATTTAATTTTGGACCAATAGTTTTGACGACATAAAGTTTAGATAACTCAGCATCAATTTTAAAATGTGAAAACTTATCTACTATAAAATCATTTCCTGTATAAAAAAGTAATGAATCTTCAGGTTTTAAATTGATGTAAATTTTTTCGTCTTTTGGTATATAAATCGATTGATCAATCCCTTGTTGTAGTTTAAAGACTATCAAATCTTTATTACTGTTATTTTTAACCAAGCTGTATTCAGTATTATTTGCTACACCATAAGCATAAGCTTCAATCTTATTAAAGGTTTTAGGATATGGATTTGTAAATTCATTTAATTTAGTAGGTATACTATTGTCAATTTCTATTTCTTCTCTGTTAGTTTTTAATTTTAAAGAATAAATAAATCTAGTATGATCTTTTGCTTTGTGCTTACTATCACCATCAGGCAATGTTATCTTCTCATTGCTAATTATAGTTTTATTATTTGATAATGTTTCAGGTATTTCCTCAGTTGCTAAGTTTTCTTTTAATGGTAATGCTGTCTTTTTTTGATAGTCTTGACGCTGTTTAATTTTTCTAACAGCTTCAAATAATTGTTGATTGTCAATGCTATTATGTCTATCATAACTTGTAGAACTGCTAATACCAAGTGAAGCAAGTCGGATTACAATTAGTATAAAAACAATAATGCTCCAAATGCCAACTGTAGTTCCTGATTTGGATTTACTAGATGTTTTATAGGCATAAGGTTTAGCAATTTCTGCATTACCAATTAATATATCCTTTAGCATATAACTAGACACCTCTAATTCTCCAAAAGCAACCATCGTTTTAGCTGCAAAAATAAAGTCGGTATCATTCGTGTTTTTTCGTTTAGAATTATAGGTGTCAATAATTGCTGAGTTTAAGTCATTAACCTCCTCTGTAAACGAATTTGGATACTGACTCAAACATTTTATAAAGTTTCTATTTGTAATGTATCCTACAGGAGCATGAGATAATTCTAATCGGTTATTCTGAATATAAACTGTAGCAAAATTTAATTTGGCACTAAAAAAATTGATTATAATTTGTTCAACTTCTTCGCTATATATTTTATAATTTTTAACAACATTAAAAAGTAAAATATACTTGCCTTTATTTAAAGTTTCAGTTAAAAAGGGTTTTAGATGTTCCCTAAAGTAAGGTGTTAAAAAATGTTTTAATTCATTAAAATCGTCTAAGCTATTTTCATTTAGCTCAATATTGCTTTGAGGTATATTGGTGTAGTTACCGCTAATAATTTGTTTTAACCAGTTGTGTTGTTCAATAAAAACATGAAATTTTCTAATGTTTTCATCTTTAAGTTGATCTATTAGTAAAGCTAATTCACCTAAATTATCTGTATTATTTAATACAGCATTTGCTTTTAATTGCTTTTGTAGCCTAATTATTTTAGCGTTATCTAAGGTATTAATTGTGTCAATAGTAATACCTAACTGATCGATTAAAGAGATGTATTTCAAATTTGGAGCTTATTTATCTTCAAAAATATTAAAATTTTTGTAAAAAGATATTCTGTTAATGACTATATATTAATGAGTTAATTTTTAAATTAAAAAAATGTTGTTTTTTTTTGAATAAAAGGTTTTGAGATGTCAAAAACTAATGTATATTTGCACACCTAATAAATAGGGCGACTAGCTCAGTTGGTTCAGAGCACTTGGTTTACACCCAAGGGGTCAGGGGTTCGAATCCCTTGTCGCCCACAAAAAAAATCCAGAACTTAGTTTTGGATTTTTTTATGTTATTATTTGATATGTAATTTTGTTTTTAATCAAAATCTAACATATATTTGCAAACCTATTATTAGGGCGACTAGCTCAGTTGGTTCAGAGCACTTGGTTTACACCCAAGGGGTCAGGGGTTCGAATCCCTTGTCGCCCACAAAAAAATCCGAAACATTTGTTTCGGATTTTTTTATTTATAATAATTCTAGTACGCGTTCCAAAGCCATTCCTCTAGAGCCTTTTATTAATAACGCACTGTCTTTAATTGTTTTGTAATTATTTTTAAAATCTTCAAACGATTTATATTTTTCTAAATTGCTGTTTTCCGAGTTAGTGGTGTAAAAATTTTCTCCAACTAAAATCACTTTATCAATATCCAAAAAGGATAATAGGTTTACAATATTTTGATGTTCTTCTGGAGCAGAATCTCCTAGTTCAAACATGTCACCTAAAATGGCTATTTTGTTTTTAGCGTCTTGTATACTAAAGTTTTTTAGCGCAACATCCATACTTGACGGATTTGCATTATAGGCATCTAAAATAATAGAATTACTACCTTGATTTATTATTTGTGAACGATTATTTGTAGGAGTATAGTCTTTTACAGCTGTTTGTATTTGATTTAATGTCACCTCAAAGTGTCTACCAATTGTACTAGCTGCGCATAAATTTGTAAAATTATAGGCTCCAATTAAATTTGATTTAATCACTATATCCTCTGTTTTAAAAGTAACAAAGGGATTTGTGTCTAATAACGTGTAATTGTAATCAGTTGTGTTGTTATTGCTAAAACCTACTTTTGAATTGTAATCTCTTAATTTTTCTTCTTGTATAGTGTCTTCTGCATTATAAAAAACTAGCTTGTTATTACTAATCAAATAATCATACATTTCGCTTTTGCCTTTAATTACACCTTCTATACCACCAAAGCCTTCTAAATGTGCTTTTCCAAAATTAGTAATATATCCATAATCAGGTTTGGCAATATTGCACAAAAATGCAATTTCTTTTTTATGATTTGCTCCCATTTCAACAATACCAATTTCAGTATTTTTATCCATTGATAATAGTGTTAACGGAACCCCAATATGATTGTTTAAATTACCAACAGTAGCAGTTGTATTGTATTTTTTTGATAATACAACATTAATAAGTTCCTTAGTAGTGGTTTTTCCGTTACTTCCCGTTAAGGCTATAATTTTTAATCCAAGATACTCTCTATGATACGTCGCTAGTTCTTGAAGTGTTTTAAGGCTATTTTCTACTAAAATGGTATTGTGTGATGTTTTAAATTTAGCATCATCTATAATAGCATATTTAGCGCCTTTAGTTAAGGCTTCATTTGCAAAACTGTTTCCATTAAATTTTTCTCCGCTTAAAGCGAAAAATAAACAGTTGTTTTTTACTTTTCTAGTATCTGTACAAATAGAAGTACAATCTAAAAATAGCTGGTGTATTGCGTCAATTTTCATGAAATAAATGTATAAAAAAAGTCCTAACAATTGTTAGGACTTTTAAATATATTACTAATAATAATTTTTAATTTTTAGTCTTACGTGTTCCTTTAGATTTAGAACCAACTCTAGACATTGCACATCTAAACCCAATGTAGTCTGTTGCCATATTTTGTGGGTAGTAACGTCTTTGTGCTGGATCTAACCAGTACTCTCTATCTTTCCAAGATCCACCTTTATATACTCTTACTTCATCATTTATTAAAGAGGTACGTTTGTTTGATTTGTCGTATTCTCTTATCATGTTTCCAGAAGAATCCATTTCTATATTATGCTTAGGTGCATTATACATTTTACGAGTAGAAGCATCTTCATTAGTTTCACCTTCATCATCTCCAAATCTATCAGCATAGTATCTTGAAGATTGTGTGTCACCATCTCTAAAGTTACGGTTATCACTTCT
Organism: Olleya marilimosa CAM030; assembly: GCF_000518485.1. Classification (GTDB taxonomy): domain Bacteria; phylum Bacteroidota; class Bacteroidia; order Flavobacteriales; family Flavobacteriaceae; genus Olleya; species Olleya marilimosa. Next base: position 18,184 of record NZ_JADR01000010.1, read on the forward strand.
ATCAAAGTTAGTTCTTAAATATGTTTCTTCTTCATCAATTGGTTGTGTAGCAATTTCTCCTGGTAAATCTCTAGGTACTACTTTTCCGTTTGGAAGTGTATCAAAAACAATTTCGTCTGTAGTTACAATTTTAACTGTACCATCATCATTGATTGCATTTTTAGTATAAACGTTACCTCTGTAGTAGTTAAAGTCATTAAACTCATCATCTACTATTGGTCTGTATACATCGGCAACCCATTCTGCAACGTTTCCTGCCATGTCATATAATCCGTAATCGTTTGGAGCATATGATTTAACTTGAGCAGTAATATCTGCACCATCGTCAGACCATCCCGCAATTCCACCGTAATCACCTTTACCTTGTTTAAAGTTTGCTAATTGATCTCCTTTTATTTTACGACTTCCAGAACGTGTGTACTGTCCATCCCATGGATATTTTTTACGTCCTCTATAAACATTGTAACTTCTAATTTCAGATAAACCTAACGCTGCATATTCCCATTCAGTTTCTGTTGGTAGTCTGTATTTAGGTGAAATTATACCAGTTTCTCTAGATGCATATATACCTACAGGGTCACCTGCTGCATTAGTTTGAGGTTTTAATTTACCACCTTCTAAAATATCTGTATTACCACCAAATGTTTGTGTTGGTGCATTTATGTAAGTGTCTGTATTAAAGTTAGCGTCTGCAGTAGCTTCTAATTGACTTCCTTGTTTTAAGTAACCATCTTTTTGAAGGTATAACTCATTAACACGATCTGTTCTCCAATTAGCAAACTCAACAGCTTGAATCCAGCTTACTCCAACTACAGGATACTCACCATAACCTGGGTGACGTAAGTAGTTTTCTGTCATTACTTCGTTGTAACCTAAACGGTTTCTCCAAACTAACGTGTCAGGTAAAACACCATTATAAATTGCTCTAAAATTTTCTTCTTCAGGTGGATAAGTTCTCTTAATCCAATCTAAATATTCTAAATACATTTTATTAGTTACTTCAGTTTCGTCCATATAAAAAGATTGAACGTGCTGTTGATTTGGTGTGTTATTCCAATCGTGCATAACGTCGTCTTGGACTCTACCCATTGTAAAAGTTCCACCTTCTACAAAAACTAATCCTGGAGCAGTTTCTTGTTCTTTAAATTTGGTGTTATACTGAAAACCACCATCTTTAGAGTTAATCTGCCATCCAGTAGCTCTTGAGGTATTACTACCACTACCAGATCTTTTACAACCAACCAAGGTTAAAGAAATCGCTAAAACGAATAACAACCTTGATACAATTACTTTTTTCATATTCATGCGTTTATGTAAGCTAATAATGTTTTTTTGGAGTCGCAATATAATAATTAAACCCAACAAAACAACATAATTTGTCATTTTTGAGTAAAAATTAAATGCATTTCATCCTATTTTTTTACGTTACAACGATATTAATTTTGCTTTTAATCGATGTTTTGGAACTGTATAACGCAGTATATTAAAAATTATTATCGTAATTTTGACTTGTTTTTATGAAATTATTAAGATTTAAGTAATATCATTTAAAATAAGACGTTATCAATGCAATGAAAAAGATATTATTAGTACTGCTAGTACTCTACCTAACGCCAATATTTTCACAGGAAAAAAAGTTTAACTTAGTATGGGATAAAACACAAACCTATGCTACAGATAGTTATTCGTTAAATATTCCTTCATTTTTACCCTCCAAAAATTTCTCATTTGATTTGTCTAATGGCTTACAATTTATTGAGCAATGGGTTGTAAATGGTTTTATTGATGAAAACTCTATCCAGTTAACTAATGTTTCCTACTTGCCTATAGCTAAAGAAGATTTAAAAGATATTAATCTATCTACTATACCAAATACTTTACAGTTTTCTTTAAAAAATGGAGCAGCACGATCTACAAATTATGCAGTATTTACTTTAAATCCTATTATAAAGGAAGGTAATAGTTATAAAAAAGTAACAGGATTTACTATGAAGTATGCTAATGCATCAACAAGTAATTTTAGAGCAAATAATTCTCAGGTTATTACTAACTCTGTTTTAAATAGTGGTGAGTGGTTTAGATTTGAAGTTCCTAGAACAGGCGTTTATAAGCTTTCAAAATCATTTTTAAATCAAATGGGAATTAATGTTTCTGGTTTTGACCCTAGAAATCTAAAAATTTATGGAAATGGAGGTATGATGATGCCTTTTGCCAATAGTGCAAATTTTCCTTTTGATCCTACAGAAAATGCTATAAAAGTCATTGGAGAGGAAGATGGTGTTTTTAATGATGGTGATTATGTGTTGTTTTATGCTGAAGGTCCATCTGCAAATGTATCAGATAATAATATTAATACTAATATTAACCCTTATACAGATACTGCAGTTTACTACTTAAATATTAGTGCTGGACAAGGTAAAAGGATTCAGAATTTTATACAGCCAACAGAAGTGCCAAGTTTAACAGTGGATACGTTTCAAGATTATAAATTTCATGAAGTGGATGAGACTAATATTATTTTTGTTGGAAGACGTTGGTTTGGTGAGCGTTTTGGAGTAGAGAATACACAAACCTTTAGTTTTGATTTTCCCAATTTAGTAACTACTCAACCAATAAATTTAAAAGCTGTCACAGTATCAACATCATCAAGTGCTAGTAGTTATGCTATAAGTGTTAATAGTAATGTAATAGGTAGTATATCCATGAATGCTACAAGTCCTGTAGATGGTGTGTATGTTACTGGAGGTTCTTACCAAGGGACTACAACTGTAGCAAATAGTGCTGTTAATGTGACTTTAGATTTTAATAACCAAGGTAACCCTAGTGCCACATCTTATCTAGATTACGTGTCTGTTGAGGCAACAAGGTCATTAACCTTTAGCGGAAACCAATTTGTTTTTAAAAATAATCAAACCGCTACAAGTGCAGGAGTAGCAAATTATGTAGTGTCTAATACCGCTCAAGTACAAGAAATTTGGGATGTTACTAATTTGTATGATGTAACTACAATAGGCAATTCGGCAGCAGCAAACACAATAAGTTTTAATGCGCCAATGGGTAGCTTAAAAAAGTTTGTAACCGTCAGTTCTCAGGATTATTTTGAACCTAATCTATCTGGTAATAGTAGATTAAATAATCAAAATTTAAAAGGGACCATATTTTTAAATAATCAAGGCAGCTTTCAAGACATTGATTATTTAATGTTAACTACAAGTTCTCATTATTCTCAGGCGCAACGTTTAGCTCAAATTAATCGAGATAAAAATAATCTAAATGTAAAGGTCGTAACGTTAGATCAAATTTATAATGAGTTTTCAAACGGAAATCCAGATATAGCAGGTATCAGGAACTTTGTTAAATACGTTTACGACAATGCAAGCACACCAAATAATCGCGTAAAATATTTATGCATATTTGGGGATTCCTCATTTGATTATAAAGGTAGAATATCTGATAACACGTATAACTTTCCAACATGGAATGCTTACAGTAGTTTTAATTTGTCAAACTCATTTATATCAGATGACTTTTACGCTTATTTAGATGCAAATGAAGGGAATATTGACGCTTATAATAATTCTCATAAATTAGACATTGCAGTAGGTAGGATAGTGGCAGATACACCACAAAGAGCTAAAGAAATGGTAGATAAAATTGAAGTCTATTATTCTAAAGGCGCTTTAGGAAGTTGGCGTAATAACTTTGTAGTTATATCGGATGATGTTGATGAGGCTTGGGAAGCAACATTGCAAGAAACAACAGACGAAATTGCAGATGAAGTTGCCCAATTTAAACCTTTTATAAATGTAACTAAAATCCATACGGACTCTTACCAACAAGAAGCATCTGCTGGAGGAGACAGATATCCTGAAGTTACAGAAGCAATTACAAATGCTATCGAAAAAGGAGCCATCATGGTTAATTATTTTGGACATGGTGGAGAAGACGGATTAGCTTTTGAGCGTATTTTTCAAAAAAATGACGCAGAAGCTTTAAATAACGACTGTAAATTAAATTTATTTGTGACTGTAACTTGCGAGTTTACAAGATTTGATAACCCGTTAAGGGTTACAGCAGGCGAGTTAATTTATTGGAACAAATCTGCAGGAGCAATTGCATTGGTAACAACTACAAGACAGATTTTTGTAACCGTAGGAAAAGATTTTAATAAAATATTAAAAGAATATTTATTCTCATATAGTACACTAGATACCTATAGTGATTACGAATATCCTTCAGTAGCAGAAGCATTAAGATTAGCTAAAAACGATCCCAATTTTTCTAATTCTCAAAAAAACTTAGCCTTTTGTATTGGTGATCCAGCTTTAAAATTAGCATTTCCAGATCCTAACATTAGACTAACTAAAATTAATGATGTGCCAATTACACAAGAAACAGATGTGCTTCAAGCGTTAAGTTATGCTAAATTAGCAGGAGAGGTTACAGATGTAAATGGTAATGTGCTTACTAATTACAACGGAATCTTAACAACTACTATTTTTGATAAAGAAATCCAAAGAGAGACTTTGGCAAATGACAATACATATAATAGTACTGAGTTAATTAAGCTTAATTACACAACATTAGGTTCAATAGTGTTTAGAGGTCAAGCAACAATTACTAATGGTCAATTTGAGTTTGATTTTATCGTTCCTAAAGATATTGGTATTCCAGTCGGAACCGGAAAAGTTAGTTTTTACGCAACGCAAGACAATACCTTAAATGATAAGTCAGGTGCTAGCATAGAAACCGTCAAAATTGGTGGAATAAATCCTAATGCAGCAGAAGATAATATTGGACCTGTTATTACGTTATTTATGAATGATGAGTCTTTTGTGTCTGGAGGAATAACAAATGAATCACCAACACTTATTGCTAAGTTTCAAGATGAAAATGGTATAAATACAGCTAGTGGTATTGGACATGATATAGTTGCTTTATTAGATGGTGACGAGGTTAATCCATATGTGTTAAACGATTATTACTTAACAGATGTTGACGATTATACTAGAGGGTCTTTAAGCTTTCCTTTTAGAAATTTAGAACCAGGTTTACATACATTAACACTTAAAGCATGGGATGTTTACAATAATTCAGCTATAGCTGAAATTCAATTTGTAGTGTACAATGAAAACGATAGCCTTGTAATTAATAACGTACTAAACTATCCAAATCCATTTGTAAATTATACCGAGTTTTGGTTTAGTCATAACAGCTCTGAAGTACTAGACATTTCTGTTCAAATATTTACTATATCAGGTAAATTAGTAAAAACGTTAAACGGTCAAACAACCTTAGTTGGTGGAAAAACAGTAAAATCTACTTCTAGAGACATTATTTGGGATGGTCGTGACGATTTTGGAGACAAAATAGGAAAAGGAACTTATGTTTATAAGTTAAAAGTACATTCAAAAAGCACCAATAAATCAGTAGAAAAAATAGAGAAACTTGTAATCCTCTAATAAAAAATTATATTTGTTAACTAAAATTGATACATGAAAAATAAAATTTTAATAGCGATAGCTTTCTTTTTATCCCTTAAAGGTATTTCGCAAACGACAATTACTAATCCAAACGATACAAGAGTAATTACTACAGGAGTACCGTTTTTATTAATTGCTCCAGATGCTAGAGCAGCAGCAATGGGTGATATGGGTGTGGCAACCTCTCCAGATGCATTCTCCCAGCAATGGAATTCAGCAAAATATGTTTTTTCAGAAACTAAATCTGGTGTGGCAATAAGTTACACACCTTATTTAAGTAAATTAGTAAACGACATCTTTTTAGGTAACGTAACATACTTTAATAGACTTAACGATAATAGTGCTTTTGCAGCTAGTTTTAAGTACTTCTCTTTAGGTGATATCGAGTTTGTTCAGGATGAGTTTTCTGAAGCATTAGTGCAAAGACCAAACGAGTTTACTGTAGATGTGTCCTATGCCTTAAGATTAAGCGATCAATTTGGAATGTCTGTAGCTATGCGTTATTTACAATCAGATTTAAAACTTAACATTGGAGATAATGATACTAAAGCTGCAAGCACATTTGGTGTAGATATTTCTGGATATTATCAAAGTGAAGAAGAAGCTTATAACGATTTTAATGGTCGTTGGAGAGGTGGATTTGCCATTCAAAATCTAGGACCAAAATTTAAGTATGATGAAGCTGGACAAGATAATTTTCAACCAACTAATCTTAGATTAGGAGCAGGGTTTGATTTTATATTAGACCAATACAATACCGTAGGTGTTACAGCAGAGTTTTCTAAATTATTAGTGCCAACACCACCACTTTTAGGTTTTGATGATACGGATGAGGATGGTGAGCAAGATGCAGATGAACCAACCTATATTGTTTCTGGTCAAGATCCAGACGTACCATTTTTATCAGGTGTATTTCAATCATTTGGAGATGCTCCAGGAGGTTTTAAAGAAGAATTACAAGAATTTACCTATGCCTTAGGAGCAGAGTATACTTATCAAGACTCATTTGCATTTAGAGCAGGATATTTTAATGAGCACGAAACAAAAGGTGCACGTAAATTTTTTGCATTAGGAGCAGGATTTAAATATAATGTTATAAATGTAGATTTATCATATTTATTTTCAGCTTCTCAAGTTCAAAGCCCATTAGAAAGTACTCTACGTTTTTCTTTAACCTTTAATTTAGGTGCAGGAACATATGACGAGTATTAATTAGAAACAAATAAAACAACTTAAAAACTATTGTGAAAACAATAGTTTTTTTGTCTAAAATAGTTGCGTATATTTAAATTATGAAGGAAGTCAAAATTGAAACAACATTACAGGTATATGATAATATTAGTGACGTCGCAGAAGATGTGCAATCATTAATGAGTAAAGCTTCAGAAGCTAGAAACAATGCCTATGCACCTTACTCAAAGTTTAGTGTAGGAGCAGCCATATTATTAGATAACGGAGAAATTGTAACAGGAAGTAATCAAGAAAATGCCTCCTATCCATCTGGATTATGTGCAGAGCGTACAGCAATTTATTATGCAGGTGCAAAATATCCAAAAGCAAAATTTGTAAAAATGGCTATCATTGCAGGATCTCAAATACATCCAACACTAACGCCAATACCTCCTTGTGGAGCTTGCAGACAAGCTATAGCAGAATATGAAGTGAAGCAAGATATTCCAATCGAGTTGTTTTTTATGGGAGAAACAGGTAAAGTAGTGCGTTCAAATTCATTAGCAAACTTACTTCCGCTTATTTTTGATAAATCAGCGCTGTAACTATATCGTTTTCGTAACAAAATAACTATTTTCAGTTTTTTCATTAATAACTAAAGTGTTACTTTTGTTATTCGTTAAAAAAAATACAAACGTCACCAATGCAAAAAGTAACAAAAGAAACGTATATAAAATGGTATGAAGACATGCTATTTTGGAGAAAGTTTGAAGACAAGCTTGCAGCAGTCTACATTCAACAAAAAGTTAGAGGTTTTCTTCACTTGTACAATGGACAAGAAGCTGTATTAGCAGGAGCTTTACATGCAATGGATTTAACCAAAGATAAAATGATAACAGCTTATCGTAACCACGTACAGCCAATTGGTATGGGTGTGGATCCTAAGCGTGTTATGGCAGAATTATACGGTAAAGCAACTGGGACCTCTCAAGGTTTAGGTGGTTCTATGCATATATTTTCTAAAGAACACCGTTTTTATGGTGGACATGGTATTGTTGGAGGACAAATTCCTTTAGGAGCAGGTATTGCTTTTGGAGATAAATATCATGGTGTTGATGGTGTAACCATATGTTGTTTTGGTGATGGTGCAGCTAGACAAGGATCTTTACATGAGTCTTTTAACTTGGCAATGCTATGGAAGTTACCAGTCGTATTTGTTTGCGAAAACAATGGTTATGCAATGGGTACATCTGTAGAGCGTACAGCAAATCATACTGATATCTGGAAATTAGGTTTAGGTTATGAAATGCCATGTGGTCCAGTTGACGGAATGAATCCTATAAAAGTAGCAGAAGCATTTGACGAAGCTATCCAACGTGCACGTCGTGGCGATGGACCAACATTTTTAGAGGTTAAAACATACCGTTATAGAGGTCACTCTATGTCTGATGCACAACACTACAGAACTAAAGACGAAGTAGAAGAATACAAAAAATTAGACCCTATCACTCAGGTTAAACAAATCATTCTTGAAAACGAATATGCTACTGAAGCAGATATCAAAGTCATTGATAAGCGAGTTAAGGCTCTAGTTGCTGAGTGCGAGAAATTTGCAGAAGAGTCACCATATCCTGAAAAAAATGTGATGTACGACGCTGTTTACGATCAAGAAGATTATCCATTTATAGACCACAAAATAAAATAAGCTATGGCAGAAATTATAAACATGCCACGTTTAAGTGACACCATGGAAGAAGGGACTGTCGCTGCTTGGTTAAAAAAAGTAGGAGATAAAATAGAAGAAGGAGATATTTTAGCTGAAATCGAAACCGATAAGGCAACGATGGAGTTTGAATCTTTTCATGAAGGAACCTTATTACATATTGGTGTACATGAAGGCGAAACAACTAAAGTTGATCAACTTTTAGCTATTATTGGTGAAGAAGGAGAAGATATTTCTGGATTGCTAAATGGAAGTCAAGAAGAAGCAACTCAAGATGCTACTGAAGATAAATCAGAAGAAACAGCTTCTAATAACGAGGAGGCTGCTTCAGAAGAACAAGCTATTCCAGAAGGTGTTACAGTGGTGACCATGCCAAGGTTAAGTGATACCATGGAAGAAGGTACTGTAGCGACTTGGTTAAAAAAAGTTGGCGATGTAGTGGAAGAAGGAGATATCCTTGCAGAAATCGAAACTGACAAAGCAACAATGGAGTTTGAATCATTCCAATCTGGTACATTATTGTATATTGGATTAGAAGAAGGAGACTCAGCAAAAGTAGATGCATTATTAGCAATTATTGGACCTGAAGGTACTGATGTTTCTGGTATAGCTAAAAACTTTAAAGTAGTAGGTAGCGATACCAAAACAGACGATAAGCCAAAAGAGGCACCTAAAAAGGATGCACCTAAGCAAGAGGCTAAACAAGATAATAAACCAGCAACAACTGCTCAAGTTGAAACATCTAATACGTCTACAGGTCGTATATTTGTATCGCCTTTAGCTAAAAAAATGGCTGAAGAGAAAGGGATTACTTTATCTCTTGTAAAAGGGTCTGGAGAAAATGGACGTATCGTTAAACGTGATATCGAAAACTTTACACCAGCTGCAGCAGCACAATCATCTGCACCAGTTGCTAAATTTGTAGCATCAGGACAAGAAGATTTTGATGAAAAACCAAATTCTCAAATGCGTAAAGCTATTGCTAAAAACTTAGCTAAATCTAAGTTTTCTGCGCCACATTACTACTTAAATGTAGAGTTTGATATGGATAATGCTATGGCGTTTAGAGCTCAGTATAATTCTATTCCAGACGTAAAAATTTCATTTAATGATATGATTGTTAAAGCATGTGCTTTAGCTTTACGTCAGCATCCACAAGTTAACTCGCAATGGTTTGACGATAAAATGAGATTAAATAATCACGTTCATATTGGTGTAGCAGTTGCTGTAGAAGATGGATTATTGGTGCCAGTTGTTAAGTTTGCAAATGAGCAGTCTTTACCACAAATTGGTGCAGCAGTTAAAGATTTTGCAGGACGTGCTAGAAATAAAAAACTATCATTAGACGAGATGGAAGGCAGTACTTTTACTATTTCTAATTTAGGGATGTTTGGTATAGAGAGTTTTACATCTATCATTAATCAACCTAACTCTGCAATACTTTCAGTTGGAGCAATAGTTCAAAAACCAGTAGTAAAAAATGGTCAAGTTGTACCAGGAAATACTATGAAGTTAACATTGGCTTGTGACCACAGAACAGTAGATGGAGCAACAGGAGCTCAATTCCTTCAAACGTTAAAAGGATATATTGAAAATCCAGTAACTATGTTAGTATAAGATTTTGCGTTAGCAGAAAATTAAATTATATAAAATCCCATTTCAATATATTTGATTTGGGATTTTTTTATCTTTAAACTCAAATCAAATAAGATATGAAAAAAATAATATTGGCATGCGTATTAGCTATTATGGTTAATGCTTGTAAAACAAAAGTAGAAACAACATTAGACCCAAAGGACTATACCGTAACTAGTCAAGAGATTAAAGACATTGTCACCTTTCTAGCCTCAGATGACCTAAAAGGAAGAAATACAGGAACAGAAGGTATTGGTGAAGCAGCCAATTATGTCGAGTCAAAGTTTAAAGATTTTGGTATCAAACCTTATTTTGATACCTATCGTGATAATTTTAAAGTAGGCGAGTTGGATGCTTATAATGTTGTTGGGTATTTGGAAGGGAATGACGCTACTCTAAAAAATGAATTTATTGTTATTGGTGCGCATTATGATCATATAGGTCAAAGTAAAACTGTTGCAAATGACAGTATAGCTAATGGAGCAAATGATAATGCTGCAGGTACAAGTGGTGTTTTAGCATTAGCAAAATATTTTGGAACCAAAAAAACTAATAAAAGAAGCTTGCTTTTTGTAACTTTTTCTGCGGAAGAAAAAGGATTGCTAGGTTCAGATCATTTAGCTAAACGATTAAAGCAAGACAATTTTAACATGTATACAATGATTAATCTAGAAATGATTGGTGTTCCTTTTAAAGATAGGGATTACATTGCATTTGTAACAGGTTTTGATAAGTCTAATATAGCTCGAAAAATTAATGATTATTCTGGAACTAAAGTTGTTGGATACTCAGAGGTTGCAGCAAAATATAACTTATTTAGGCAGTCAGATAATTATGCTTTTTACAAAGCGTTTAACTTACCTTGTCATACCATTTCTTCATGTGATTTATCTAATTACGACTATTATCACCATGTAGATGATGAAGCAGATAAGTTAGATTATAACCATATGGTACAATTAATTAATAGTATTATTCCAGGAATTGAAAAGATGAGTAATACACCAACAAAAGAAATTACATTAAATGAAAATTAAAAATATTATTATAACAGGAACTAGTCGTGGTATTGGTTTTGAGTTAGTGCATATTTTTGCTAATCAAGGTCATAACGTTTTAGCGTTGTCTAGAAATGCACAACCTGTAAATAACCTTCATTTTGATAATATCACATCTTTCTCGTTTGATTTAGGTAACACTGAAGATTATAAAAAAGTAGAATCCTTTATTGCTGATAATTGGAAACAAGTTGATGTTTTAATTAATAACGCAGGAGCTTTATTAAATAAACCTTTTGCAGATACTACCATGCAAGAGTTTGAACAAGTTTATAAAACAAATGTATTTGGTGTTGCTCAAATGACAAGAACGGTTTTACCATTCATGCAAAAGGACAGTCATGTGGTTACTGTAAGCTCAATGGGAGGCGTACAAGGTAGTATGAAGTTTGCAGGACTATCTGCTTACAGTTCTAGCAAAGGTGCTGTTATTACACTTACTGAGCTATTGGCTGAGGAGTTCAAAGAAACTGGACCATCATTTAATGTTTTGGCCTTAGGTGCTGTACAAACAGAAATGTTAGAAGAAGCGTTTCCTGGTTATCAAGCACAAACAACAGCTAAACAAATGGCTGAATATATGGCTGATTTTGCATTGACAGGACATACATTATACAACGGAAAACTATTACAAGTTTCTAATTCTACTCCATAGAAAAATGGCTGACTTAATTAAAAGTCAGCCATTTTTTTAAATATAATACTTGTATTACACACGTTCTAATGCAGCATAGGCTTCAGCACTTGAAAACTTATCTTCAGAAAAGACATTGTATTCTAAAACCTTAATGACTTGCATTAATTGATTAAAATCTTTCTTTTTATAGACATCTTTTAAGCTGTCATGAACTTTAAAAAACATTTCTGATTCTTGGTTCTCAGCATTAGTTCCATAAAAAAATAAGATTTCGTTTTTTTTAGGTTTAAAAAAGTTATAATCATCCACTATACTTGCGGTTTCATTATAATATACTTTTATATAGACTTTATCAGTGTTAATAACATGGTCTAAATTTAAATCTTTAGGTTGTAATCTATATCTAGTGACTTGTAGATAGTCGGCAGTATTTGCTATTTCAACGTTGTTTTGTTGAGCTTGTAATGTACTTAGGGTAAGCACAAACAAGAGAATAAGGGAAAATCTCATAGTTGCTATTAATCAGTTAGGTGTAAAGGGAACGCTATTATTATACCACTAAGAAAAGATATTTTTGATTATAAAACAAATTTTTTTATGATTTAATCGTATGTTTTTAACATTTAATCTAAATTATTAATAGTCTTTAATTGATTTGTGTTAGATATCGATGTTTTTGTGCTTTTATTACATTCTTATGATTTGGGATTATGTAATAGGTGAATCCCTTTATAAAACCAATTTTTAGGTCATTATAATTTTAATGTAGTTTCAATTTTAGTCTTATAGATTTTAGTATAACGTTCTCCAAAGGTATCAATTACAATTGCTGCTGCTAAATGGATCATTAACGCTGTAAATATTCCAAAGTAGATTGGTTTAACATTTACTTTGGATAGTACAATTGCAAGCGTTATAAAAGTTATTCCATATATTAGTTTAAGAATAAAAAAGGCTTTTAAGTTTTTGTTCACCATGATCTTGTCCGTTTGTAAAAAGATTTCTTTCTTTATTTCAAATTGTGCTATCTTTTTATTAACGTTAGCTTGGTTATTTACTAAAAAATAACCAGTAATAAATAGTCCAGCTTCTATCAATCCAATAATTATCATCGTAATAGCAAAGGCTTTAAATTGTGGTTTATTAATGTAAAATATAACTCCTGTTGTAATAGATAATAAGCCTACAATTCCTGCGCTTAATCCTAATAAGCGCTCACTTTGTAAATACTGTTGTACAAATTCCATAGTGTTATTTTTAAGATTTCAATTTACTTATTTTTTAAAAGCTTTTCTTTTTAAATTAATTTACTTTTGTAAAAATTTTATTATGCATCAAACAACAAATACAATATTGATGATTCGTCCTGTAAATTTCAGGATGAATGAACAAACAGCAGTAAATAACTATTTTCAGGAGGATTTAGATCTTAAAAACGCCGAAATAAATAAAAAAGCTCAAGACGAGTTTGATGCTTATGTCGATAAACTTAGAGCAGTAGGTGTAAATGTAATTGTTGTAGAGGATAAGGCGTCTTTAGATACGCCAGACTCTATTTTTCCAAACAACTGGGTGAGTTTTCATGAAAATGGTGACATTGCTTTGTATCCTATGTTTGCTGAGAATAGAAGAAGAGAAAGACGCGAAGATGTGTTTTTAAGATTAGAACAAGAAGGTTTTAAAATTAATAATATTATAGATTACACATCTGCAGAGGACGAAGGGTTATTTTTAGAAGGTACAGGAAGCTTATTGTTAGATCGTGTAAACGAGATCGCTTATTGCGCATTATCACCAAGAGCTGACGAAGATTTATTTATAGAGTTTTGCGAAGATTTTGAATACACACCAGTAGTTTTTACTGCTAATCAAACGGTTGATGGTAAGCGTTTGCCTATTTATCATACTAACGTGATGATGTGTTTAGCAGAGACATTTGCTGTTATATGTTTAGACACTATTGATGATAAAAAAGAACGCAAAAATGTGGTGAGTAATCTAGAGAAAAACAATAAAAAAGTTATTAAAATTACTGAAGCACAAATGCACCAATTTGCTGGTAATATGTTGCAAGTTAAAGGTAAGGATGATAAACTTTATTTAGTGATGAGTCAAGCTGCCCATGACAGTTTAACACCAACACAAATACAATTAATTGAAGCACATTGTCCAATATTATCAAGTAGTTTAGAGACTATTGAGACTTGTGGAGGTGGTAGCGCTCGCTGTATGATGGCTGAGGTGTTTCTACCAAAGGTGTAGTTTTAGTATCACTTAAATTATCAATTCTACTTTTAGGGAGTTCTATATAAAAAGTGCTCCCTATATTTAGTTCGCTTTCTACCCAAATTTTACCATTGTTTAAGTCTACTAACTCTCTGCATATTGTTAGTCCCAATCCAGTACCTTTTTCTTTATTAGTACCTCTAGTAGTAAATGTATTGTTGCCAAAAAGTTTGCTTTGGTTTTCTTTAGTAATACCAACACCTGTATCTTCAATACTAATAATAGACTTGCCATTACTAATTTGATTGGTAATAGTAATAAGGTCTCCTCTGTTACAAAACTTAACAGCATTAGCTAATAGGTTTTGTATTACAATCTCTATCATGCTTCGATCTGCATAAACAAAATCACGTAACGTTTTGTCAATTAGTTTAACGCCTTTGGCATCAAATTTTTGATCCATAAGTTTTACCTTCTCTGCAAATACTTCTTGTATATCAAATAAGGTTGGTTTAGGCTCTAAAGACTGCATTTGCGACTTAGACCAATTTAATAGATTAAATAGTAGTAGTGATGCGTTATTAGCGTTTTCACTTAATTCTGGTAATAAACTATGAAATTCGTCTTGCGTCAACTGGCCTTCTTTTAAAAGGTCAATAAACCCTTTGGTAGAGGTTAACGAGTCTTTTAAATCGTGAGATACAATAGAAAACAGCTTGTCTTTTACTTTGTTTATGTTTTCTAGATGCTTACTTTGTTCTAATATGGCTTCGTTTTGCAGCTCTATTTTTTTGTTTTTAGCCTCTAGCTCTCTAGTATATTTTAATCTATTGTTTCGTTTTAAATAAAACAGGACAAAAAAGGTTAGGACAACAGCAAAAGCAGCTAGTAGTGCATAAAAGATAAGTTTAAATTTGTCATATTTTTTCTTGCTAATAACAGTGTCATTGGTAGCAACAGGTAAAATAATATTATCCGTCTCAGTAGTTGTAGTATCTATGGTTTCAATATTGATAATTGCTGATTTTTTGTTTTTCTCAGCATCTATTTTTTCTTTTAAATTATAATACTGACTTTGCCAGACATAAGCATTATCAAAGTCTCCTTTAATACTGTCCAACGTAGTCATTAGTCTGTAGTTTTTAAGTAATTGCTCATCATTGTTTAATAAGCGACTTAAATTGGAAGCCTCCAACAATTGCTCTTGTGCAGTATTTAAACGGTTTTGTTTTAAGTATAATTCGCCTAAACTATTTAATGCAATCAACACGCCTTCTTGGTTATCAAAACGTCTGTTCAGGTTAATGGATTCTAATAAATATCTTGCAGATGTTTTATAATCCTTATCCATTAAATAGGCATTTCCTAAATAAGGTAAAATGTTTGCTCTAGAGGTTTCGTCATAATTACCAGCATAGCCCAAAGCACTTTCGTAATAACTAATAGCTTGGTTGTAATTTTTTTTAGAGGTATAAATATCTCCAAGTTTTTTATTAGTAGCAATAAGCCCTTTAGTGTTATTAGTTTTATTGTCAACTTCAATCTTTTTTATGTAGTAAGTAATTGCTTTGTCTATTACATTGGCGTTTTGGTAGGCATTAGCAAGACTTTCATAATTGGCAGATAAGTCATCAAAAAGCGATCGCTTTTCTAATTCTTGTATGGCAGATAACGCATGGCTTAAACCAGCTTTGTAATTACCATTTTCAATTTCTATAAACCCAAGGTTACTATTTATTTTAGCAACTGTAATGGTGTCTTTAATAGTGGTAAATAAGGTCTTAGCGTTTTTAAATTCGCTAATAGCCATTTGGTTTTGTCCCTCTTGATAATGGATTTTAGCTTTGTAGTATGTAATTTCAGCCAATCCTTTTTTATAATCTAATTCTTTAGCTAGTTTTTCACTTTGCTTAATAAACTTTAAGGCTTTGCTGTAATCTTCGGTTTTAAAAAGTAATTTAATAATACTAACTGACGTATCAACTTTAGAGATATCAGGATCCTGATAAGCTAATTGAATAGTCAAGCTTTCCAGCTCTTCTTCTTGCGAAAAGCCAAAAGCTAAATTAAGTAGGCATAAAAGGACAATCAGTCGCTTCATTTAAATATATAGCATTACAACAAATGTAAGATAAATTGCACATAAAAGCAATCTAACTGTAATTAGGGTAATGACTTAATAGTTAGTTTGATTACAGAAGAAATTGGAGGGATTTTTCTTCTAGGGTTAAAAGTG
This sequence comes from Olleya marilimosa CAM030, assembly GCF_000518485.1. GTDB lineage: Bacteria > Bacteroidota > Bacteroidia > Flavobacteriales > Flavobacteriaceae > Olleya > Olleya marilimosa. The sequence continues at coordinate 34,352 of NZ_JADR01000010.1, forward strand.
GTTATTAAAATACTGATATCATAATTTTTAAGTGGTAATGCCAAAAAATTAGACTAACGGTATTTTTATTATTTTTAGACTTAGTTAGCTTATATAATAACAATTATGTTAAAGTTGTATTTTTCTTTTTTAATCCAATAGTCCAAGCTAATAAGGATAACAAAAAGCCTTAGTTTATGCTCAATAAATGCTATATTTGCCCTTTCAAAAATATAATCAATGAGCCTTCAAAACATCTTAGAGCAACACGTTAAACAAGCGTTTAAATCCGTTTACAACGCAGATTTAGAAACTGTAGAATTCCAAGCAACACGTAAAGAATTTGCAGGAGATATTACAGTAGTTGTGTTTCCTATGTTAAGGGTTGTAAAAGGTAATCCTGTGCAAATAGGTGAGGCTATTGGTAATTATTTGGTGGACAATGTCGCAGAAGTAGAAGGGTTTAACGTTGTAAAAGGCTTTTTAAATCTAGAGATTCAGGCATCATATTTTATAAACTATTTTAATAGTATTAAGGATCAAGAGACGTTTGGTTTTGTTGACGCTTCCGCAGAAAATAAAGCCGTAATGGTTGAGTATTCTTCGCCAAATACAAACAAACCATTACACCTTGGTCACATCCGAAACAACTTATTAGGATATAGTGTAGCCGAAATATTAAAGGCGTCTGGAAAAAAAGTATACAAAACACAAATTATAAACGACAGAGGAATACATATTTGTAAAAGTATGTTAGCTTGGCAACGTTTTGGTCATGGTGAAACACCAGAATCTACTGGTTTAAAAGGCGATAAGTTAGTAGGTAACTACTACGTTAAGTTTGACCAAGAATATAAAAAAGAAATTGCTGCGTTAATAGCAGAAGGTAAAACCGAAGACGACGCTAAAAAAGAAGCACCTATTTTAGTTGCAGCACAACAAATGCTACAACAATGGGAAGCAGGAGATAAAGATGTTGTTGCTTTATGGCAAACCATGAACGGTTGGGTTTATAAAGGTTTTGACCAAACGTATAAAAACCTAGGTGTAGATTTTGATAACTTATATTATGAAAGTCAAACCTACCTTTTAGGAAAAGAGTTTGTTGCCGAAGGTTTAAAATCTGGCGTATTCTTTAAAAAAGAAGATGGATCGGTTTGGTGCGATTTAACAGCAGATGGATTAGACGAAAAAATTGTATTACGTTCTGACGGAACAGCAGTTTACATGACCCAAGATATTGGGACAGCTATCCAACGTGTTAAGGATTATCCAGATGTTGGTGGTATGGTTTATACTGTTGGTAATGAGCAAGAATACCACTTTCAAGTCCTGTTTTTAATTATTAAAAAACTAGGCTTTGATTGGGCTAAAAACCTGTTTCATTTAAGTTACGGAATGGTAGATTTACCTTCTGGAAAAATGAAAAGTAGAGAAGGTACAGTTGTAGATGCTGACGATTTAATTGTCGAAATGGCTGACACAGCACAAACCATCTCTGAAGATTTAGGTAAGCTAGACGGTTATACAGATCAAGAAAAAGCAGACCTGTATAAAACCATTGGTTTAGGTGCTTTAAAATATTACATTTTAAAAGTAGATCCTAAAAAACGTATTTTATTTGATCCAAAAGAGTCTATCGATTTTCAGGGTAATACAGGACCTTTCATACAATATACGTATGCTAGAATCCAATCTATACTACGTAAGGCTAATATCACAGAGGCTATCACGCTAAGTGCAGACCAAGTGACTTTGGACGACAAGGAGCGCGAGTTAATCAAGCAATTACAATTGTTTCCAGAGGTAATACAGCAAGCAGCAACAAACCACAGTCCTGCGTTAATTGCTAATTATACTTACGACTTGGTAAAAGCCTTTAATAGTTTTTATCAAAACGTATCTATACTTGGTGCAGATACACAAAATGAAATTGTATTTAGAGTACAGTTATCCAAAACCGTAGCAAATACCATAAAAAATGCATTTAGTTTATTAGGTGTTGCAGTGCCAGAGCGCATGTAAGCTTAATACTTTATTATATAAAAAAACGCTTTCAATTATTTGAAAGCGTTTTTTTGTTTTATGAGGTTTGGTGTGTTGAATGTGTTTCTTGTTCAATTTGGTTAATAAAAAGATATAGTTATGCTTTTGAAGTTTTTATAAATTAGAAGAACTTATTAATAATAATACACTTCATCAGGATTATTTTTTATTTTAGTAAGTTCCCAGTAACTATTCCTGTTAATCTTATAAGTTGTGTTGAAACTGTTTCACTCACTATACCACCAGCTACCATTTCAACTGTTTTTCCTGCTAGTAATTGTTTCCAATTCTTTTTACCAAGAAAGTATAATTTCTTTAATTCTTCAATTTCTTCTAATAAGTCGTTATATATTATTTCTTGACCTTGTTTCATTTCTTGTAAATCGTGTAGAATTTGATCAAGTTTATTATTGTAGTTTTTCTTTTCATTCTCTGAAAAAATATCATCTTTATTTAATTTTATTCCGTAATCTGTTCTAATACCATCAATAAAAAATAACGATTTATTGTAATCTTTGAGTTCATTACAATTCTCTCTATTCTTACAATCTTTATAATGCTTATCATGGTCATTTTGGATAAAATTTCTAATTATCGAAATAAAGTGTAATTTATCCGATTCATTATTATATCTGTAAAGTTCAGATTTTAACTTATCAATGAATTGGTGAGGACTATCTGTATATTCATATTGGTTTTCGACGAAGTCTATAGCCATGTCTTTTACTATATCCATTTTATTTAAAACTAAAGATTAATAATTCTCTCCAACAAAAAACAGTTTGATATTTTTCATTAAAAGGCACACGAAGTTAGCTGAAATATTCAAGAAAATCTATACGTACAACTACGTATATTTAGTCGTTTAAAATCCAAGTTACCAAATCTTCCACATCAATGATAGACCAACTATGTGGATGTCTGTCTCCATTGGATCGGTAACCTTTATTTTTGGTTGGTATGTATTGCACGTTTTTAAACTGTTGTGCTTGTAGTTGTTCGGCTAATTTTTTAATGTAATACGCATTCATTTGGTCATAATCTGCCTTTCGGTTGGTTTTCCACCATAGTGTGTCAGGCTCTGTGTACAGTCGTATTTTTGTATCCTTTAAGTGTTGTAGGTTTTTTGTGTAGTTGCTACTGTAGGTGTACACACTATTGTTTTGGTAGTTAACCAGATTGGTCTCAGGTGGTCCAAAAGCTTCAGTTAATGTGTTTTGTATCCATGTGCTTTCTTCTACGGACACCTCAGAAAATTGACGTGCTAGATTTTTTTGAGACGCTTTGTACAAGGCTTCTAGGTCAATAGGTGAGTCCACAATAAAGACACCTTTTGGATTAATGTTATACTGTTTTGAGGCTGTTATAAAATCGCTTAGCAGCAAACTTACAACGCCTCCACTGGAAAAACCACCAATATAAATGGCGTCTGTTGGTAATTGGTTAGCAGTAATGGTGTTTTGTAATCGTGTGGCTAGTTGTTGTTTGTCTTGCGTGTCTAACCATAATTTTTGATTGTAGTTAGATAGCAGGACAGCAATGTTGTTTTTTTTAGCGAGTTCCAGAATTTTAAATTCTTTTTTAATATTCTCTGCTTGTTCCGGAAAACCGCCAAAAAGGATTAGTACTGCTTTTGCTTTTTGGGTTGGTTTATATAATTGGTAATGGGTTGTAATAATTTGTTGGTAGTCAACAGGTGTTTGGGTTGGTGATTGTGGTTGGTTAGTATTATCCTTGCAAGCGGTTATTGCTAATACTAGAAAAAGTATTATAATAGTTTGTTTCATCTTAAAATGGCGTTGCTTATCAATTTTGAATCTAAAAAGGATCTTTTAAAAACCTTTAATGTTAAGAAAGATAAGCTATTAAAAGCTGTAACGCAAACTAGCGTTTGGTGTTAATCCTAGGGATTTATTATCAATTTGGATGGTGTTATTGGTGTCTTCTGGATCGACTTCAAAATAACGATTTATGGTATTATGGTGATTGGTTACATTTTTTACACCAGCTCTAAAACTAAGTTTTGAGTCCTTAGTAAAATTAAAGTCATAATTAATAGACGCGTCCAATCTAAAAAATGGATCCACATTTTGACTGTTTGGTTGGTCGTAATTAACGTAATAATTATTATTGATTTGGACGGTTGGGTTACTGGCAAGTGGGTTAGTGTAAGGTTGACCAGAATGCCAAACACTACCTACTGAGAGTTGTAAATTTTGTAATACGTTATAATTAAAACCTAACGAAACCGAGTGTCTAATATCCACATTATTAGGGAATACAGATGGTGTAAAACTGTCAAATTGATAGTCGTTAATGCTATACGTGTAACTTAACCATGTGCTAAAACGGTCTGCTGTTTTATTAGCTAAAAACTCGACACCTTTAGAGGTGTAATTTCCAATAGCGTTTAAATATTGAAAGTTATTATAAAAGCCTTGATTTCTGGCAGTAATACCTTGGACTACTTTATAAAAACTAGTCAAATCTAGAGTCAAATTGCGTTGTTTATAATCTATACCAAAAGAGGCTTGTTTACTTTTTGAAATTGGTATGCTTTGGTTGTCTGCAAGTATCCAACGTCTGTTTTCTACACCTAAAAAATCATCCTGAAAATCTACAATTTGCGTGGCAGTTTGATTTTTAAATTCGCCTTCCAATTTTATAGCAAATTGGTTAGATAATTTTTGACGCACATTTAATCTAGGTTCTATTAGTAATTGGTCAAACTTTTGGAAGTAATTGGCACGTGCACCTAGTCTTAAGTAGGTATTGTTTTTATGATATTGTACTTCTGTAAAAAAAGCATGGTTTAATAAGACGTCTTTTTTTGTTTTAGAGTAGGCTGGAACAGTGACTGTGGTTTGGTTTAATATACCAATCTCGTTAAACTGATAGCCATTAATAAAAGATAGGTTAGTGTTAAAGTTGTATTCTGTTTTAAGTTGTAAGCTAGTTTCTGAGACCTCATTAGCTTGTGTTAAACGCTGATTGGTTTGCACGCGCAAATCCGAAGCATCTACATTGTATTGCGAGTAACTACCTGACACAGTAGTGCTAAATGCATCATTCCATTGTGCATTCCAGTTTCCGCCATAACCTAAATTATCTTGCGTTAAATTACTGCTTTTTGTGGACGTCGTAGTGTTGCTATCTGTAATGCTTTCGGTATAATCTAAATTATTATTGATGCCAATAATATTGGCTCTAAATTGATGTTTGTCGTTTAAATCAAATAGGACTTTTGCAGTATAATCATAAAACACAAAATCGGATTGCGTTGTGCTATTGTCTAAGTTTGGATTAATATTAATGTCGCTATCCTGAAAACTTCTTTCAAAATAATTGTCATATGTTGGTGTGCTAAATGCATCTGTAATAGAGCGTCGTCCAGAAATGTGTAGCGCTAATTTTTTGGATATCGGAATTTCTAAAAAGGCATCTGTACTAATTAAATTAACACCAGCTCCTCCAGAAAAAGTGTTTGTAATTTTATCCTTAGTAAACATATTAATGGTACTAGATACACCATCGCTATATTGACTACTTGTTCCGTTTTTAGTAACAATAACTTTGTTGGTTAAATTTGGATTATAAGCAGATATTAACCCAAAAAAATGTCCAGAATGGTACATTTTAATGCCATCCCAAAGGATTAGGTTTTGATCATTGGTTCCGCCTCTAACATTTATATTGGCAACACTTTCATTAACGCTTTCTACACCAGGAAGTACTTGAATGGATTGTAAAATATCAGGAGCTATTAAACCTGGTAAAATTCCAAATTGTTCTGTGTTTAACACGATGTTTCCGTCTATTAATTTTTGTAATCCTGTGGTTAAATATTTGGTAATTAAAACCTCACTTAACATTTGGTTATCTACTAATAGCGTAATGGGTTTGCAGCCTTGTTGACTATCAAAAAAAGCTCTTGCAGTAATAATTTGGTCTTTAAATCCTAGATACGAAATGGTTATGGTCGCTTGAAGCGGAATGTCATTTAAACTAAATTGACCATTATTGTCACTACTGGTACCTAAGTAGGTGTTGTTAACAATAATTGAAGCACCTAAAAGACCTTGATTTGTTTCATCAGAAAGTACAATTCCGCAAATAGAAATAGTTTTTTCTAACACCGAAACTGTAATGTAGCGCTTATCTATTGTTTTAAAATTTAAAAGTGTATTAGCGTTAAGATAGTCTAATGTACTTTTTAAGTCTAAAGTTTCACTAGGTCGTGTTATATTAATATTAGTCACATCGTTTACAGCATAACTAAACTTGACATTAAAAGTGGTTTCGATTGTTGTTAAATAGTCAGCCAATGGTATCTGTTGGTTTTGACTAAAACCAGTAGATACAATTAATAGATACAAACTAACAAGCCAATGTCTAACCTCCATAATTATAAAATGTAACGGTTTGTCCTTCAATTTTAAAACTAATTTTTAAAGGAATGGTTATGGATTGTAAAGCTGTGTTTAGATTATTGTGTGTAAAAGTACCAGAAAACAGTTGGGTTGTATCTACAGCTGTTGCTTTTATGGTGACGTTATATTGACGCTCTAATTCTGCAATGACCTCTTGTAAAGCAATGTTTGTAAAGCTACTTTCAGCTTGCATCCAATCAGGTTTTGTGGTCGTATTGTTTGTTATAAGTTCAATAGATCCATTATTAACCTTAAACCCATTGCCTTTAGGTAGTTTTACGGTTTTACTATTGTAAGTCACACTAACTAACCCTTCATAGCAAACCACTTCAAAATAATTGTCACGTTCTTTAACGTTAAATTGTGTACCTAATACTTGCACTAGTCCAGCAGTAGTGTTAACTGTAAATTTTTGACCTTTTTCTACTTTAAAATAGGCTTCACCATCTAATTTTAAGTTGCGTTGCTTGTCCCACGTTTTTTTGTTGTAAGACAGTTTAGATTTTGCATTTAAAATAACTTGAGAGTTGTCAGGTAGCGTAATGGTTTTGTTTTCCGCTATCTGTGTGCTAAACGTATCTGTATTATTAAAAAACACAAAGTAAGAGCCTCCAAGCATAACAACTAACAATGCTGCTATCTTTAAAAATAATTTAAAGTTTAAAGCAATAACCTTAGGTTTAGTTTTTGTTAATTGTCTTTGTTTAAATTGTTGTAATGCTTGTTGTGCATCAACTTTAGGTGCTTCAAGTTGTGAGCTGTAATGCTTTATTTTTTCTAAAGTTTTAAAGTCTTCGGTTTTTTTTAAATCATCTAATTCTTGATTAGATAACTCGTTATTAAACCATTGTAATATGTTTTTTTCTTTTTTCATTGTAAACGTCCTTCAATATTAAGACAACTAATGTTGTGTTTACCCTACTTGATTAAATATTCTGTATGTGTTGCTTCAATGTTTTTAATGCAATTGACATGCGTTTTTCGACTGCTTTTTGTGAAATGTCTAATAAAGTAGCAATCTCGCGATACTTTTTGCCTTCAATTCTATTTAATAAAAAAACTTCACGCTGTCCATCTGTTAATAATGCAATTGCATTTTGCAGTTTTGTTTTAAATTCTTCTTCTTCTAATAAATATTCTGGACTTTGATTGTCTGTATCTAAATAAGGTGCAGCTTTAGCATAATCCATAACCACTTTATTATGTTTTATGGTGTTTAAAAACATATTGTTAATGGATGTAAATAAATACGTCTTAGCCTTATCAAAATTTATTTTAGCACAATTCTCCCAAATTTTTGAAAATGCATCTTGTACCAAATCTAGGCTTTTTGCAGAATCACCACATTTATAAAATGCAAAATTACTTGCAGATTGTAAGTGCTTGACATAAAAATCACTAAAGTTTTTTTCCTCACAGAGGTTGTTTGTGTTCTCAATCATAAACCAATTTTAGCTTTTAAATAGGTTAGGCTAAATATAATTTTTGTGTAAAAGTAGGGTAAAAATATTTTGTGTTGTCTTATTGGCAGAACAATATAAAATAGTAAACATGGACACCGAAAAACTAATAACCATCATTGAAACAATTTTAATAATCATCTTGTTAACAAGCTTTACCGCTTCAATTTATATAATTAATCACTTATTTGAAATTTTAAGGTAGGGTAAAATAAAATCCAGTTGTCTTACCAATAGATTGGCGAAAAAATAGCTTTCAAAAAGAAAATAATATCAATTCAAAAAGAAAAATTAACTTTACAAACATTTAAAATTATGAAAAACTTAAAATTTATTACAGCCTTATTTTTAACTTCATTAATGACATTAACATCTTGTCAAGATGAAATTGATAATGAAAGTGGAGATAATCCAAATACTAATACTTCAAATTCTCAAACTGCTAGTAATTTAGAGCGTACTTCAATGTATGATGGATCGTTTGATGATTTTTTAGATGGTAACTCATGCTCATCAATACTTTTGCCAGTCACAGCAACGGTAAACGGAACAGAGGTTACTATTGTTAATCAGGCAGATTATCAACAAGTGATTGATATTTTGGCACAATTTAATACAGATGAAGATACTGTGGAGCTTCAGTTTCCAATAACAATTACCCTAAGTAATTATACCCAAGTGGTTGTTGAAAACCAATTAATATATGACGGTTTTATTGATGTATGTCAAACTTTAACAGCAGCAGGAGACGAGGCAATTACTTGTGTGGATATTGATTTTCCAATAACCTTATTAACCTATAGTTTAAGTTTAGAACAAACTGGTAGTGTTGTATTAGAAACCGAACAGCAGTTATATGCGTATATAAGTGACTTTGGTGATGATCAATTATTTGCAATAAATTATCCAATTACAGCTACTGTCGATGCTAGTGGTAATCAAGCAGTAACATTTAATAGCGACGCAGAATTTCAAGCAGCAATTTCGGATTGTTTAAATGTACAAGGAGTTGAAGAGCAAGCAGCTGAAGATGCTGATGCTTTAGAGACGATATTGGTTGATGGATTGTTTCAAGTACAGTCTGTTATAAACGCAGGTGTAGATACAGCATCAGATTTTGCTGAGTTTACCATAGATTTTGCAAACGACTTATCTGTGGTAGCAGAGAATACAGTTAATGTTGCTGTGCAAGATGTACAAGGGACTTATCAGGTAGCTTCTCAAACAGAAGTGTTTTTAGATTTAACCTTTACAGGGAACGTTACATTTAATTTATTAAATCAAAATTGGGCAGTGACAAGTTTTAACAACACGACCATATCATTGCAAAGCACGACAAATGCAGCATTAACATTAGTGTTAACGCAAATATAAATTAGTGCATCGTATGGATGTAAACCTTTTGCAAAACAGCTACTTTAATAAGATAGCTGTTTTGTAAAATTGAAAAAAAAATTAAAAAGATGAAGTATTTAGGTATTATAATATTGTTGGTATTAATGTCATGTAGTAGCGACGATTCGCAAAATGACCCATTAAACAATACACAGTCAAATAAGTTGAGTGTTGGTGCATCTGCCAATGATCTATTATCTGATACTACTTTTTCTAGTCTAGTTGTTGAGGTGGTATATGTCGAAGGATTTGAGCCTTCTCAAACTGCAATATCTAATTTTGTTTCTTTTTTGGAAAACAGAACCTTTAAGCCAAATGGTATTACGGTACAAAAACGAGCAATCTATTCTCCTGGTCTAACACCATATACAAATCAGGAGATAGTAGCTATAGAAGACTCTAATAGGTTATTATATAATAATGATAGTCAAATAGCAGTGTGGGCTTTTTTTGCGGATGGATCTTCTGCTAATAATACAGATTCAGGAGTTGTTTTAGGTACTGCTTATAGAAATACATCATTTGTGATTTATCAAGAAACAATACAACAATTAACTTCTGGCACAATAACAAATACAACACCAATATTAGAATCTACAGTCATTACACATGAGTTTGGACATATTTTAGGATTAACCAATTTAGGTACACCTTTACAAACTAATCATGAAGATCTAGAGCATCCAAAGCATTGTAATATTGAGTCTTGCTTAATGTATTGGAAAGCAGAAAGTGGTAATGGAGTAATGTCTATGATTTCTGGAGGATCTATACCACAATTGGATGCGCAATGTATTGCTGACCTTCAGGCTAATGGAGGAAAATAATTTTTAAACAACTTAACACTTACTTAAATTATTAATTATGAAAAAACTATGTTTAACACTAGCACTAAGTTTGGGAGCTTTATTTTTAGTAAAGGCACAAGACGATATAAAGTCTAAGTCTAATGGAGGAATAAAAGGCGGTTATAATTTAGCATCAGTACAGTACGATGGTAATGAAGAAACTGGTCAAAGAAGCGGTTTTCATGTAGGGTTATATGGAGAATCCTATTTAAGCAATTTTGCAGCTATTCAAATTGAAGTGATGTACTCGCAGCAAGGTTATGAAATAGAAACTAATGGTGGTACGTTTACACAAAAACTTAATTATATTAATGTGCCATTATCCTTAAAATTATATCCTGTTAGTACGTTTTACTTGGAGGCTGGACCACAAATAGGATATGCTATTTCACACAAGGAAACTTATGATGCTAACTTTGATTTGTTTGATACATCACAAGAGTTTGAGCCTAATAGCTTTGACTATGGTGTAAATTTTGGAGTAGGATTTAAATCGGATGCTAATGTTAGCTTAGGCGTACGTTACCATTTAGGTCTTGGAGATATTTACGATGATGGATCACCAAAAAACAGAGTGTGGCAGTTCTCGTTAGGCTTTGGTTTTTAATCCATTACAATAACAATAATTAACCGAAATTAGAATATTCAATTTCGGTTTTTTTTTAGACCGAATTCATTTTGTTTAATAAATTTAACTAAACTTTAAACAAAAATAATAGTTTTATTTAGGGTCTGGTTTTATCTTTGGGTAAATAATAAAAACAAAACTATGAAAACTAAAAATGTATTAATGGCTTTTACTGTAGTAGGGCTAATTGGATTAAATGCTTGTAAAGATGCTCCTAAAAATATTGAAACACAAGTTAAAGAAATGGCAGTAAATGATAAATCATCTAAACCTAAAATTCAGGATAACACAACCATCGTAGGTGTTGCAGCAAGTAACGATAATTTTACAACCTTGGTTGCAGCAGTTAAAGCTGCTGGATTAGTAGAAACTTTAAATAGTGCTGGGCCATTTACAGTTTTTGCTCCAACCAATGATGCATTTAATAAATTGCCAGAAGGTACGGTAGAAACTTTGTTAACACCAGAAAGAAAAGAAACATTGGTAGGTATACTTACATATCATGTTGTTCCTGGAAAATTTGATGCAAATACTGTAGTAGAAGCAATAAAGTCTAATGATGGGACATTTGAAGTTACCACAGTAAATGGAGGGATACTAATAGCGTCTCTAGATGGTGAAAATGTAATTTTAACAGACGAAAAAGGAAACACATCTAAAGTTATTATGGCAGATGTTGCAGCTTCAAATGGAGTAATTCACGCAATAGATGCAGTAGTGATGCCTAAGTAATTTTTTTTAGGTTGTTTAATGATGGGAAATCGCTTTCAAGAAATTGGAAGCGGTTTCTTTTTGTAAAATAATTAAAAACTTAATTACCTATTATTAAAAGGCTATTGTTTTATTCAAACTTGATGTAATCTATTTCAATATTAAAATTTCCAGCTTTTTTATCGCTAATAATTAATGCGATATTAAAGACGTCATCCAAAGCTTTTTTTTGCATTGTATTACCTATAATTTCACTTATTCTGTAATGTTTAAAATCTGTGAGGTCTACAGTAATGGTGTCCCAATCTGTAGTTTTTGGTGTAAAGATATATTTGTAATAAGGTATGTAGTATTGTTGACTATTTTTAAGAGATAATCCAAAGGTGCGATCTGTACTATTACTTTTAAATCGCATAGTCATTGTTTTGCATTTACTTAACGCACCTGTTGTAATTAAGGTTCGCATACTTGCAAATCCACCATTGTTTTCTAGACTAACTTCGCCACTAAATATAATGCTATCTTCTAATAATATTGATTTGGATGTAGATAATCCACCCATGACACCATCGTTAACAATACGCCAATCCTTTCCCGCTTTTTCTGTTCCAAAATCAATTGTTAATCCTGTGACTGTTGACATAAATAGGGTTGCTATTAAAAATAATGGTTTCATATCTAAAGATACAAAACATTAATGTTTTTAGTTAAAAGGGGATGTTAATTTGTAATATAAAATACTACCTAAATTTATTTTAATCAATTCAGTTAATACTATTATTTTACTATTATTTTTGTAGCCATGCAAAAAACCATATCTCATTACATTCCGGAAGCGTCAGTCTCTAGAGTTTTACAACTTTTGGAGCACGATCATTTAGTAGTGATGATAAAAAAAGAAAGAAAAACAAGGCATGGTGATTACCGTAGATTACCTAACGGGAAACATCAAATAACGGTAAATGGCAGTTTAAATAAATATCGATTTTTAATAACCTTAATTCATGAGATTGCTCATTTAGAAGCATTTTCTAAATTTGGAAGACATATCAAACCACATGGAGCAGAGTGGAAGCGTACCTTCCAGCACTTAATGTTGCCATTTATTAATCCACAAGTGTTTCCAGAAGCAATTTTACCAGTAGTTGCAAAACATTTTATAAATCCAAAAGCGTCTAGCGATACAGACGTGCAACTCGCCTTAGCTTTAAAGCTATTGGACGCTCCAAATAATAAAAGCTTTATATTTGAAGTACCTTTACATCAGACTTTTAAAATACACAATGGTCGTGTGTTTAAAAAGGGAGCAAAAAGACGCACTAGACATGAGTGTGTTGAGGTAAAAACAGGTAAAACGTATCTGTTTAATGCCAATGCTGAGGTAGAAATTTTAAATAATTAAGTAAAACTTAATAGAATAATAAAGACATGCAGAATAAAAATTATTACGCAATATTAATGGCAGGTGGAGTAGGCTCTAGGTTTTGGCCAGTTAGTACAGAGGAGTTTCCTAAGCAGTTTCATGATATGCTCGGAACAGGAGATACACTAATTCAAAAAACGTTTAGTCGATTAAGTAAACTAATTCCTAAAGAGAATATTTTTATTTTAACTAACGAAAAATATAACAATTTAGTTTTAGAACAGCTTCCAGAGGTTACACAACGTCAAGTTGTGTTAGAACCAGCAATGCGTAATACTGCTCCTTGTATTTTGTATGCCAGTTTAAAAATACAAAAAGAAAACCCTGATGCTATAATGATTGTAGCACCTAGTGACCATTGGATTGAAGACGAAGTAGCCTTTACGACTAATGTCAAGCAAGCATTTGAGTATTGTCAAGAAAACGATGCCTTAATGACGTTAGGTATAAAACCAACATTTCCAAATACAGGCTATGGGTATATCGAGGGTGGTAAAGCATCAGAGGATAATATAAGTACGGTTGTTCAATTTAGAGAAAAACCTAATTATGAGACTGCAAAACAGTTTTTAGCACAAGGAAACTTTTTGTGGAATGCAGGAATATTTATGTGGTCTGCAACTAGTGTTATTAAAGCTTTTCAGACAAATCAACCACAACTTTTTGATTTGTTTAATACAGGAATGGCAACGTATAATACCGAGTTTGAAGATGATTTTATAAGAGATAACTATCCAAAAGCAGAAAATATCTCTGTAGATTATGCAATTATGGAATCATCAACCAACGTCTTTGTTATTCCAGCAACATTTGATTGGAATGATTTAGGTACTTGGGGAAGTTTGTATGATAAATTAGATAAAGACGAAGACAATAATGCTGTAGTTAATGCTAAAACCTTAACGGAAGATGCCTCAGGAAACATGATACGTACCAAAGCGGATAAGGTAGTGGTAGTCGATGGATTGAATGATTATATAATTGTGGATAAAGACGAAGTTTTACTTATCTTTCCAAAGTCAAAAGAACAAGATATTAAAAAAGTACTTCAAAAAGTAAAAGACAATTTTGGAGAGCATTACGGATAGGTTTTAACTATGGAGCAAAACAACGAGCCTAAAGAAAATAAATTTAATTTCTCTAATGAAGAGAAACAAAACGAAGCAGTAAATCAAAAAAAAGAAGCAGTAAAAAAGGATGCTGAAGGCTTATTTAAAAGCATAAAAACCTTTCTTCAAGAGCTTCTTGATTTTAGAGACGATACTGACAGAGATGCCACTATCGAAGCTATTAAAGCAGATATACCTTTTAAAGGCGCAACTGCATGGATTTTAATTTGCTCAATATTTGTAGCCTCTATAGGTTTAAATGCTAATAGTACAGCTGTTGTTATTGGAGCCATGTTAATTTCACCTTTAATGGGACCAATCTTAGGGGTTGGACTGTCTATTGCTATTAACGATATTGATACGCTTAAACGATCGCTTATCAACTTAGCGATAATGATCATATTAAGTTTATTAACAGCCTTTTTGTTTTTTAGATTTTTCCCGCTTAGTGAAGATACCTCAGAGCTATTAGGACGTGTCCAACCAGATATTCGTGATGTACTAATTGCCTTTTTTGGAGGTTTAGCTTTAATAATTGCTCGTACAAAACGTGGGACAATAGCCTCTGTGATTTTTGGAGTAGCAATTGCAACAGCATTAATGCCTCCTTTGTGTACAGCTGGTTATGGATTAGCAAAAGGTAATTGGACTTACTTTGGTCAAGCCATGTACTTGTTTACAATTAACACTATTTTTATAGCCTTAGCGACGTTTTTAGTGCTTAAAATTTTACGTTTTCCAATGCTTAAATATGCAAATTCTGCTAAGCGTAAACGTACTGCCCGAATTGCATCTTTAGTGGCTATTATAGTAATGATTCCTGCTATGTTCACGTTTTTAAGTGTGTTAAGAGAAAGTCAATTTAAAGTAGATGCTAAAGACTTTATTACTAATGAGCTAAAGTCGTTACCAAATGCAAGCTACATTCAAAAATATGCAACGCCTAATTATACACCTAATGGAGACTCTAATATTGAGCTAACAACGTTTGGTACAGATGTGATTTCAGACGACATGAAGCATTTCTTAGAAAACAGGTTGCAAGAATACACGTATTTAAAAAATTCAAAATTATTAATTAATCAAACTAAAAACAGGGAGATTAATAATTTAGAATATATGGAAGAGTTACGTACAAGAGACTCATTAGACTTAATGAGTCAGCAACAAAAAATAACGTTTTTAGAAGACAAAGTAAGAGAGTTGTCTAAGCTAGAACGTGGTTATGTTCCTTTTGAAGAAATTTCTAAAGAAGTTAATATTAACTACGAAAATATAGAGTCAATGTCTTACGCTAGTGTTATTAATTCTAACTTTAAAAGTATTGATACCTTAGCTGTATTTACTGTAAAATGGAATGATACTTTAGTAGATGATAACCTTGTAAATAAAGAAAAAGACAAACTGTATCGTTGGTTAAAGCTTAAGCTAAAATTAGATACATTGGTTGTTAAACAGTCCAATTAAGACTAAACATTAAAGTCAAATTAACTGCTTTTAAGTTGGTTTATGGTGATTTACTAAAAGATTTGTTTGTAGATAAAAAATAGTTTTAACTACGTTCTTCTAAGTACATTTGACGTACTTTTTTAAACAATTCAGAAGAATAAACAAAGTCAGTTACTGCTGCATTATCCGTTTTAAAGATGTCGTAGCGTGATCCTTCCCATTCTTTTAGACCATTTTTAAGAAAAACAATTTTCTCTCCAATTTGCATTACAGAGTTCATGTCATGCGAGTTAATTACAGTTGTAATCTGATATTCCTCAGTTATTTCTTTAATTAAATCATCAATAACTATGGATGTTTTTGGATCTAAACCAGAGTTTGGTTCATCACAAAACAAATATTTTGGCTTGTTCACAATTGCTCGTGCAATTGCTACACGTTTTTGCATACCTCCAGACGCTTCACTGGGTTTTTTATTATGCGCATCTCCTAGATTAACTCTGTTTAATACAAAGTTAACACGATCTTCCATTTCGCTTTTACTTTGTTTAGTAAACATTTTAAGCGGAAACATAACATTTTCGGCAATAGTCATCGAGTCAAACAAAGCACTTCCTTGAAACACCATGCCTATGTCTGCTCTAATATCACGTTTTTCGTCTTCGCTTAATTTAGCAAAGATTTTACCATCGTAAGCAATGCTTCCTTCTTCGTAATCAAAAAGACCTAAAAGGCACTTTAAAAATACGGTTTTACCAGAACCACTTTGCCCAATAATTAGGTTAGTTTTTCCTTTTTCAAAAGTGGTAGTAACGCCTTTTAAAATATGCGCATCTCCAAACGATTTGTGTAGATTTTTCACTTCTATCATTGACTTAGCAGGAGTTGAGTTAATATATAGTTTAAAAGGATAATCATTACACTAGTCCAAACAAAAGAGGTTGTACTAGCCTTACCAACTTCTAAAGCACCACCTTTCATGTAGTAACCATGATAAGAAGGGACTGTGGCTAAAATAAAGGCAAATAACAATGTTTTTATAAATGCGTAAGCCATATGAAAAGGCTTAAAGTCAAGTTGTATACCTTCAATATAATCAGGCATAGTCGCATAACCACCATAAACACAAGCAGCTAATCCACCCATTATTCCTAAAAACATGGATATTGATATTACAAAAGGATATAGTGTTAACGCTATAAACTTAGGAAACACCAAATAATTTAAACTGTTTATTCCCATAACCTCTAAAGCGTCAATTTGCTCTGTAACACGCATTGTACCAATACTAGATGTTATAAACGATCCTACTTTACCAGCCATAATAATGGACATAAAAGTTGGTGCAAATTCTAAAATAATAGATTGTCTTGTTGCAAATCCAACTAAGTTTTTAGGGATTAATGGGTTGTCAATATTTAATGCGGTTTGTATAGTCACTACACCACCAACAAAAAATGATATAAAGGCAACGATACCTAAAGAGCCGATAATTAAATCGTCAATATCTTTAAGGATTAATTTTTTCATTACAGACCACTTTGTAGGCTTTCGAAACATTTCGACAACCATTAAAAAGTAGGTTCCAATATAGTGTAGGTAATTCATTAGTTATTTGTTACTGCTAAAATATAAAATTATAGTAGGTATTTGACCTTAATTTTAAATTAGATGTTTTAAAATCTGTATTTTTGAACTTCAAAATTAAATTTGTCACAATGAGAGCCTTTTTATCGGTATTTATTATCTGTTTTCTTTTTAGTTGTCAGTCACAAAAAAGTACAATAACAACAAATACAACTAAGCTTAATTCGCAACCAAAGTTAGTGGTTGGAATTGTAGTAGACCAGATGCGTTATGATTATTTAACTAGATTTTATAATAAGTATGGAGATGGTGGATTTAAACGTCTAATTAATGATGGTTTTAATTGTAAAAACAATCATTTTAATTATGTGCCAACGTATACAGGACCTGGTCATGCGTCAATTTTTACAGGTGCCACACCTAAAACTCACGGAATAATTTCTAATAATTGGTACGATAAAGTTTCTGATAGTTATGTGTATTGCGCAGGTGATACTTTAGTGCAATCTGTTGGAACTTTAAATAAAGCGGGTCAAATGTCGCCACATAGACTAAAGACGACAACTTTTGCAGACGAAAATAGATTGTTTACACAAATGAGAGGTAAAACCATTGGAATTTCTGTAAAAGATAGAGGTGCAATTTTACCAGCTGGACATACAGCAAATGCAGCTTATTGGTTTCATGGAGCAGACGAAGGTCGTTTTATATCTAGTACTTTTTATTTAAACACATTACCTAAATGGGTACAAGATTTTAACAATACAGCTGCTGCTGAAAGTTATTTAAAAGAATGGAATACACTTTACGATATTAATACTTACACAGAAAGTGGAAGTGATTTAAATACTTTTGAAGGTGGTTTTAAAGGAAAAGACACAGCAACATTTCCTTATGATTTAAAAGCGTTAAGTAAAGATAATAGAGGCTATGATATTATTAAAGCAACACCTTACGGAAACAGTATTGTTGCAGATTTTGCAATAGCAGCAATTGATGGAGAACAGTTAGGAAGTGATACTATTACAGATGTATTAACCGTTAGTTTTTCTAGTACTGATTACGTAGGACATAATTTTGGTGTTAATAGTAAAGAGGTAGAGGACACGTATATTAGATTAGATAAAGATATACAACGCTTATTGGAAGCGCTTGATGCAAAAGTAGGAGAAGGAAATTACACTTTATTTTTATCTTCTGATCATGGAGCTGTTGAGGTGCCAGCTTACTTAGAATCAGTAAAAATTCCTTCAGGATATTTTGATACAGATGCTTTTAAAGCTAATTTATATGAAACTACAATTTTAAATTATAAAGCAGAAGACTTAATTAAAAATATAAGTAATAACCAAGTCTTTTTAGACAGAGAGGTTATTAAGAGTTATGGTTTAAATTTAGCTAGTGTGCAACAAGAGATTGTTAATACCATAATTGATTATCCGTATATCTATAAAGCTTATACAGCAACTAGTATGACAACTACAGAGTTTTCTGGAGGTGTGGAGAGTTTATTACAAAATGGCTATAACCAAAAGCGTTCTGGAGATGTTTTGTTTGTGTTAGATCCAGCAGTGATAAGTTATAGTAAAACAGGATCTACGCATGGATCTGCTTTAAACTATGATACGCATATACCATTATTGTTTTTTGGAAAAGGGATAAAAAAGGGGAGTACGATGCAGCATACTAATATTCCAGATATTGCTCCAACCATATCTGCTTTACTTGGTATTAGCTTCCCTAATGGAGCTACAGGTAAACCGTTAGAGTTTGTGCTAGAAAATTAATAGAATTTAGCTTTTAAAGCACGTTCTGTCCTAAACGACATAAATAAAACTGCACTAAATATTAGTATTAAGCTAATACTAATGCGTGCAATTTCACTTAGCTGTATTAGTATACCTATACAGCTAAGTAATGTTATTGTTATTCCAGAAATTAGTAATTGTTTAGACGAGTATTGCTGCGCAAAATCCCAAGTCTCTTGATTTTTCATGGAAAGCTTTGATCGATAACCATTAAACCAATTAATCTTTTTGGCTGGATATATTCTAGTAATAAAACTAATTATTATAAATAGAATACCAGATATAAAGCTAGGTAGTAATATGCTTTCTAGAAACGAAGGCATAATTATTTATTTTCGGTATAAAAAATAATTATTGACCAACTCTATGTAAGTTTCTTTAGCTTGGTCAGGACTAATATCCTTAATTTGAAAGAGTGCATTGGTCTTAAATGCGTTAATTATAGGTTTTTTACTACTTGGTCGCTCGTAGTTGTTTGTGGCTTTCTTATAGTAAGCATACAATCGAAGCAAGAAATCTGCAGGAAAAGGTTCTGTATGTGCATTAATGCGATCCACAGCATCATCAAAAGTTCTATTTAATTCTTCGGCAGTCATACTCTTAAATTTCGGCAATAATACTTTCGCCTCCTTTTACTTTTTGGTTTAAGTTAACCTTAATGTTAGTGTCCAAAGGTAAAAATAAATCTACTCTCGAACCAAATTTAATAAAACCTGAGTCTTCACCTTGTGTTGCAGCGTCTCCTTCTTTAGCGTAGTTTACAATACGTTTAGCTAAAGCACCAGCAATTTGTCTGTATAAAACTTTACCATATGAAGGGTTTTCAACAACTACTGTTGTACGTTCATTTTCTGTACTAGCTTTTGGGTGCCAAGCAACCAAGTATTTACCTGGATGATATTTACTATATGCTACTTGTCCACCTATAGGATAACGTGTTACATGGACGTTAATAGGTGACATAAATACACTTACTTGTAAGCGTTTTTCTTTAAAATATTCTGGTTCAAAAACCTCTTCAATAACAACAACTTTACCATCAACAGGAGATACTACTGTGTTGTCGTTTAAAGCAGTTAATCTTTTTGGGTTTCTAAAAAATTGTAGAATAAGAAATAGAAAGACAAATAATGTAAAAAACAATAGGTATTGTAACCATTGTAACGATACAAATTTATCAACAACAACTGCTAAAATTGCCACTATTAGAAATGTGATTGCAATTATTTTAAAGCCTTCTTTATGAAACATATTTTAAAATTCTTAGAAATAAATAAATAAAAGGAGCTGCAAAAATCATACTGTCAAAACGGTCCATTAAACCACCATGTCCTGGCATGATTACACCACTGTCCTTTACGTTTGCTTGACGTTTAAACTTAGATTCTATCAAGTCGCCAAGTGTGCCAAATACACTAATTATAATACTTAATATTAACCAATTGGTAAAGGTTAATGTTTCTGTAAATATATGAATAAAATAGCTGGCAATAGAAGCGAAGAAGAGTCCACCTAAAAAGCCTTCAACTGTTTTTTTAGGAGAAATACTTGGAAATAATTTTTGCTTTCCAAAGTTTTTACCAACTAAATAAGCAAAGGTGTCATTAATCCAAACTAAGATAAATGAACCTAAAATATACTCTGGAGTGAACGATCCATTATGATTGGCTATTAATAATAAAAATACAAAACCACTAGATAAATAAAAGGTGGTGATTATAAATCGTTTTGAGCTAAAAAGCGGAATTTTCTTTTCGGAAAATAAATCTTTAATTAAAATTAACTGTACAAAAATGGTAAGTACCTGAAGTATTTGTGTGGCCTCATCTAGTCCTTTGTCAGACCTCATTACTAATTGCCAATAGCCAAAAACAAAATATAAAATTGTGAATATTATATAAGGTGCGACACTTTTAAGTTGAATAAGTTTACAAAACTCTACTAAACAAATTATCCCAAACACAAAAAACAACACGATAAAAGCGTGCTGGTTTAATAATGATGCAACAAGTAAACTTACGTATAAGAATCCTGATAGCGCTCTTGTAAGGGTTTCGTTCATAAAACTAAAGGTCTTCTAAAAGCAGCAAATATAAGTTTTTTGTACTGCTTCCGTAAGATAAAAAGTCTTTTTCCTCTTGCAACTTAAAATGTTTAATAGTTGTGATGTTAGTAGGTATTTTTCTACTGTTTTTATGTTTAATCTCTCTTAATCCTTCTCCTATATTTGATATTATTTGACTAGTAGTTGCAAATACTATAACGTTATTAGGAAATTCGTTAAGTTTTTTTTCAGCTAACTGGTTAGAGCTAACTAATAAAGAGCCATCATTAGCTATTAGGTTTTCACAAGTGGTTATAAAATAAGTACATTCTGATAAGTTATCACTTGTTTTAAGTTGAGAAGATTTAAATTTATCTTTCAAGTTATTATCATAAAAATAAGCAGAATGATCTTCCCAGTTATTTTCTAATATTATGTTGTTTAAGTTGTCGTAAACTTCGTCTAATGAGTCACAATACAGAAATTTACCACCATTTTCTTTAAAGTTTATTGTAAAACTTTCGTCAATAGGTAGCTCTTCTTTAGGCATATATTTGCCTCTGTCGTCGGACTTAAGGTCCTCCTTTTCTATTTGAGATTTAGAACTAAATAATTTTCTAAAAAGGCTCATTTACACTTTGCTATAATCAGAATTACATTAATGGGAATATCAAATATAAAAAATCTTAGACTATCAAACGAGATAATCTAAGATTTTTAATACTTATTTATAATTTAGCGACTATTCCTCTTCGTTGGTGCTAGTCTTTTCTTCAATAACAAGTTTTGAATCATGGTTGGTAAATGGACGTTTACCAAGGATTTCTTCAAGGTCATCTTTGAAAATAACTTCTCTTTCAATTAGTCTTTCAGCTAATTTTTTAAGAACATCTTTTTTAGATTCTAATAGTGTTAAAGCTCTTTGGAATTGCGTTTCAACAATATTTTTAATTTCGTTATCTATTAACTCTGCAGTCTTTTCACTGTATGGTTTTACAAAGCCATTTTCTCCTGCAGGATCATAAAACGTGATGTTACCTACTTTTTCGTTCAATCCATAAATCATAACCATAGCTTTAGCTTTTTTGGTTACGTTTTCAAGGTCACTTAAAGCACCTGTAGAAATTTGATCAAATATTATTTTCTCGGCAGCACGACCACCCATTGTAACACAAATTTCGTCTAAAAACTTACTAGTTCTAGTTATGTAAGCTTCTTGTGGTAGGTACCATGCAGCACCTAAACTACGACCTCTAGGTACAATTGTTACTTTTACTAATGGATCTGCATGTTCTAAAAACCAGCTAACTGTTGCGTGTCCAGCTTCGTGATAAGCAATTGTCTTTTTCTCTTCGACAGAAAATAAATTACTTCGTTTTTCTAATCCACCTACAATACGATCTACTGCATCTAAAAAGTCTTGTTTTTCGACTGCTTTTTTATCTTTTCTTGCAGCGATTAAAGCAGCTTCGTTACATAAATTAGCGATATCTGCCCCAGAAAAACCTGGTGTTTGTTTAGATAAAAATTCAATATCTAATCCTTCTGCTTTTTTAAGAGGTTTAAGGTGAACTTCAAATATTGCTTTACGTTCTGTTAGGTTAGGCAAATCAACATGTATTTGTCTATCAAAACGTCCAGCACGCATTAAGGCGCTGTCTAAAATATCTGCTCTGTTGGTTGCAGCTAGTACAATTACATTTGTATTTGTACCAAAACCATCCATTTCTGTTAATAGTTGGTTAAGTGTATTTTCTCGCTCGTCGTTACTTCCAGACATTGCGTTTTTACCTCTAGCTCTACCAATAGCATCAATCTCGTCAATAAAAATTATAGCTGGAGATTTTTCTTTAGCTTGTTTAAAAAGGTCTCTAACTCTAGAAGCACCAACACCAACAAACATTTCGACAAAGTCAGATCCAGATAATGAGAAGAAAGGTACTTTAGCTTCTCCTGCAACTGCTTTAGCTAATAACGTTTTACCTGTTCCTGGAGGCCCTACTAATAAGGCTCCTTTAGGTATTTTACCACCTAAGTTTGTGTATTTTGAAGGATTTTTAAGGAAGTCTACAATTTCTTGAACTTCTTCTTTAGCACCTTCTAATCCTGCAACATCTTTAAAGGTTGTTTTAACTTCAGAGTTTTCGTCAAATAGCTTAGCTTTAGATTTTCCAATATTAAAAATCTGTCCACCAGCACCTCCACCACCTCCAGAAGACATACGACGCATGATAAAAATCCATACACCTATTAATAGTATAAATGGAAGTAAGCTAAAAAGTAATTCTCCCCAAGGATTGCTTTCTTGTGTGAAGGTTACTTGAGCTTTCTTATCCTGTTCTAAATCTTTATTTATAGTGTTAATAGATTCTTGAAACAGTTTTAAGTCACCAAATTGAAATGTGTAATTTGGAAGCTTAGTTGTTGTTGGAAAAATAGAGGTTGGCTTAGATTTTTTGTGCTCCTCCTTAGATTCAGCTTCTTTTGTTAAGTAAACTTTTGCAATAGTATTGTTTACTATTTCTACCTTTTCTATATCACCTTCTTTTAAAAATTCAAAAAACTGTGAAGGCGAGGTTTTATTTTCTGTCCCAGCACTACTTCCAAAAATTTGTAGGGCAATAAAGAAAATTATAATCCCTCCATAAATCCAGTATGGACTAAATTTAGGTTTTTTAGGTGCTGCTTTTTTATTTTTATCTGCCATGTATTGTGTTTAATAGTTTGTTTCGATAACAGTAACTTTAGCATCACCCCAAAGACTTTCTATATCGTAATATTCTCTAATATGTTTTTGAAAAACGTGTACCACAACGTTAACATAATCCATAAGTATCCACTCAGCATTATCTTCTCCTTCTATATGCCAAGGCTTATCCTTAAGTGTTTTACTAACTTTTTTTTGTATGGAATTAACAATAGCGTTTACTTGAGTGTTAGAAGTACCTTCGCAAATTACGAAGTAGTCACAAACCGTATTTTCAATTTCTCTTAAATCAAGAATATTTATTTCTTTTCCTTTTACATCTTCAATACCTTCTATCACTGTAGCGATTAGGGCATCAATATTTGGTTGTTGTTTCGCCATTAATTTAATTTAAATTTGTGCAAAGTTATTATTTTTAAGTTCTTTATACTCTAAAAAAATCATAAGATTTTATAATACGAAGATAATTATTTAATATGCGTATAATCAAACTTAATGCCACCGATTCTACAAATAGGTTTCTTCGTAATCTAAGTTTGGATAGTCCAGTACAAGATTTTACAACAATTGTGACTAGTCAACAAACTAATGGACGTGGTCAAATGGGTACCCATTGGCAATCTCAACCCTTTAAAAACCTAACCTTTAGTGTTTATAAAAAATTAAATTTGTTTCCGTTTGAGTCTCAATTTTATATTAGTATGTCTGTAGCTTTGGCTATTATTAAGTCGTTAGAGCAGTTAAATATTCCAAAATTAAGTGTAAAGTGGCCAAACGACATTTTGTCAGCTAATCAAAAAATTTGTGGTGTTTTGATTGAAAATGTCATAAAACAAAGTGTTATAGAGTCTTCTATAATTGGAGTTGGACTTAATGTAAATCAATTAGATTTTAATGGTTTGCCTCAAGCAGGCTCTTTAAAAAGTGTAACAGGAATTAATTATAATTTAGAAGAAATATTACATTTAATCCTAAAGCAGCTGGAGATACATTTGGACCTTTTAGGTAAAGATATTAATAGTATAAAGTTAGACTATGAGTCTTATTTATTTAGAAAAGAAAAACCTTCAACATTTAAAACTGCCGAAGGTTTGTTTTCTGGTATTATAAAAGGTGTTTCTAATCAAGGTTTACTTGAGGTCTTAGTTGAAGATCAAATTTTAAAAACCTATGATTTGAAAACTATTAAGCTTCTGTATTAATTGCTTGAGGCATATTGGTGGCTAAAGTCTCTATAAATTTATTAATTGGACCTTTAATCATCATTGCCATCATGGCGTTAAACTGGCCTTCAAAAATTAATTGTACTTCACTTTTGTTAGCTTCAACTTCAATGATGTTTCCTGTTAAAGAAAAATCTATTTTTCCACCAGCAGCACCTAAAACAATTTTGTTGTTTGGTGTCATTTCTTTCTTTTTTAAGACAATCTCTGGCATTCCTTTAAGTGCAAATAAAAATTTATCCTCACCTAAAACTTCAAATTTACTAATGTTTTCAGGCATTAAGTTTTTAAAGTTTTTGACATCACTTAAAAAATTAAAGGTGTCTTCTGTAGATTTATCTAAAGTTACTTTAGGGCTTTCTAATTTCATAATTTGTTTTAGTTGTTTAAAATTAATAGTGTTATATAATTGTAGCTATTAATTTAATATCAATTAGCGTTCCAAACACTTGGATTTGCGTTCCAACGACTTAAGGTTTCAATTTCTTTTTCCGAAATATAATTGCTTGAAGCAGCTTCAGTAAGTAAGCTTTCGTAATTACTTAAAGTGTGTAGTGTGATGTTTGCTTTTTCAAAATTTTCTTTGGCTACATCAAAACCATAAGAAAAAATAGCAATCATACCTTTGACATTTACATTTGCTTCTTTTAAGGCTTTAACAGCATTTAAGCTGCTTTTTCCTGTGCTAATTAAGTCTTCCACGACTACTACGTTTTGACCGCTTTCAATATGTCCTTCAATTTGATTTTTACGACCATGACCTTTAGCTTCTGGTCTGACATATATAAAGGGTAGGCCTAAATATTCTGCTACCAGCATGCCTATACCAATTGCTCCTGTTGCAACTCCTGCAATAACATCAGGTTTACCGTAATGCTCTTCAATAAACTTACTCATTTCCTCTCTAATATAATTTCTTATTGGAGGATATGAAAGTACGACACGATTATCGCAGTAAATTGGTGATTTCCAACCTGAAGCCCAAGTAAAAGGATTGGTTGGTTGTAGTTTTATTGCATTTACTTGTAATAAAACCTGTGCTGTTTGTCTGGCAGTTTGCTTGTTAAAAATCATACAGCAAAAGTACAGATTTATTTAATTTTACTTAAAAATAATTTTAAAATAAATTAGCATAAAGACTCAATGTCATTAATTTTAATATTTTTACCTAATTATAACTAGCTACCATATTTTATGCAGTGCATTTTTGTTAACGACAAGCCTATATATTTAACTACAAAAGTTGAAAAAGAAACTGATTTTAAGAATTTTTTATTGAAAGATGTGGATCTAGATTTGGTGCTTCATACACTATCTAAAAAATCAATACATTCTGTTAGGTTAATTGGTCATGATGATGATAAGTTATTAAAATCATTTAAGAAAAAACTACCCAATGTTGTTGCAGGAGGAGGTAAAGTGTATAATGATGAAGGACAAATATTGTTTATTTACAGAAACGATAAGTGGGACTTGCCAAAAGGTAAGACTGAAAAAAATGAAACCATAGAGGATACTGCAATTAGAGAGGTTGCTGAAGAAACTGGTGTTTCCAAATTAAAAATTATAAAACCACTTCCTATTACTTATCACATTTTTAAAAGAAACGGTAAGTCTAAACTTAAAATTACGCATTGGTTTGAAATGCATTCTTCTTTTAAAGGTAATTTATATCCGCAATTAAATGAAGGTATAACAAAAGTGGAATGGTTAGATCAAGAAGCAGCTTCTGAGGCTTTAAAAAAATCTTATGCTAATATTAAATTATTGTTTTAAAACTATTAATTTTTATGTTAAAAATGTATTAGTGTATTTTGACCTAAGTATTTAGTACTTCGTCTTTTCATGCCCAATTTTATACACTTAAACCATTTTTTTGTTGTAGGAGAATTCAGTTAATTATTTTCGCCTTTGTAAATGTAATTAATTTAAAACCCTCACAGAGTATGTATGCAAAATTACCTAATCGGATAGTTAATTTTAAAGCATTGCTAGTTTTATTAGCAATGACTTTTTCTTTTCAATCATTTGCTTTAGATGACACTTATTGTGGCTCTATTTCTGGATTTGAATTTTCTAACGGAACGACGACTACAGCAATTAGTCATAACCAATCTTATTATATTAACGATCTTCCAAATAACTTTTACGTAAACTTATTAGTTAATGGTTACTCACAAAGTGCTAAATTTTATGTTAAAAATTTAGATACTGGACAATGTTACGTAGTTAACGAAAACCATTTGCCTTACACTTTTCCAGGAGGAAATGGCGCATGGAACTATGGTTGTGGTAATTTTGAAATTAAAGCTAAACTATACAAGTACGATAGTTGTGGGTCTTATTGTGATAGTGAAACTATTAGATTTGCTATTACTTGTCAACCAGAGGTAACTTGTGGAGAAATTTCTGGATTTGAATTTACAAATGGATCACAAAATGTGACAATAACAAATAACGAGACTTACGCGTTAGATGCATTACCAAACAATTTTTATGTTGATGTGTTAGTTGATGGTGCGTCTGAGAGTGCTAATTTAACATTAGTAAACTTAACAACAGGTCAAACGTTTAATGTAGGAGAAAACTATATACCATATACAATTCCAGGAGGAAATGCTGCATGGTGTTATGGAACTGGAGATTTTAAATTAACAGGTAAAATATTTGAAAACAATTATTTTCAAGGAACTTTATGTGATGAAGAGGTTATCTATTTTACAATTGGTGAAACAACGTGTAGCCAAATTGTAGGGTATGAATTCTCTAATTTTGCTGATGCTACTGTAGCAATTGTAGATGGAGCAGATTATGATTTAGATAATCTTCCGACAGACTTTAATATTAACTTATTAACCTCTGGAGATTTAGAAAGTGCATTTTTTACTTTAACCAACTTAGATACAGGTGAGGTGTTTACTAAAACTGAAAATGCAATACCATACACTTATCCAGGTGCAACTAATTCAGTTTGGTCACATGGATGCGGAACGTTTAAAATTTGTGCAAGTATTTTTCAAGAAAACTATGCTAGTGGAACAGCATGTGATAACACATGTGTAACGTTTACAATTAATTGCGAAGAGCCATGTGGCGCTATTGATGCGTTTGCTTTCTCAAATGGATCTGATGATTTAACAATTACTGAAGGTGAAACATATAATGTTGCAGATTTACCAACAGGATTTGCAATAGCAACTTTAATTACAGGAGCTTCTCAAAGTGTTTCTACAACAGTTACTAATGTGACAACTGGTACTTCTGTTGTAGTAACAGACAACACATTGCCTTACTCTTATCCAACAGCAGCAGCTTGGGATTTAGAAGCAGGTTCTTACCAAATTGTATCTCAATTATTTTCAGAGGATAATGCATCAGGAACACAGTGTGATACACAATCTATTAGCTTTACTTTAGTTGATGTATTAGTATGTGAAGCAACTTTTGCAGGAACTTCAACTTTATCAAGCGGATTAGCTATTGTTATTCCAGGGGTTACTTCAACTGTAACAGTTAACTTAAATAACGATGCTATTTTGCCTGATGGCTATAGCTTAGCAACAGTAATCACTAAAGGTGATGATTTGACAATTGAAGGATATAGCGAAAACCTTGTTTTAGACGTGCCAGAAGCAGGTGGTTTTTATAAAGTACATACATTGGCTTATAATCCAACGACTTTTGATTTAGACGATTTAACTTTAGGAACATCAACTGCAAATGATATTTTAGATTTAATAGCTAACAACCAAATATGTGCAGATCTTGATGCTGTTGGTAGTCAATTAATGGTAATTGTAACAGGATCTACTGACAGAAATAGTGATTTAGCTATAGATCAGGTTAAAGGTAATCAAGCTATTGAAGCACACTTGTCTGCAGACATTAGATTATTCCCTAATCCTGTAGTTACACAATTAAATGTAAATGTGGATTTACTTAAAAATGAAATCCTTAATTACGCTATGATTGATGTTAATGGTAAACAAATACTATCAGGTCAATTGTCAAATAATAGCAATGTTATTAATACATCAAATTTAGCATCAGGTTTTTATATCCTTAAGTTAAACTCGGAAGTAAGACAACTTACTAAAAAGATTATGGTTAGAAAATAATCCAAAACTTTTCATATAAAAAACCGTTACAATTAGTAACGGTTTTTTTATGCTTTTAACTTAACAATACTATGCTTTAAAACTTGTTTTAGCTTCTTAGGCATTATGTCGTTGATGGAATAGGATTGATTAATCTCTATTTCAATTCCTATATAGTTTTTTTTAAATTGTTGCCTTAAAGCAGTTGTAAAACCATCTGCTTTTCCTAAATACGGATAATTATATCTGACACGATAGCCAGGGTTTAAAGCAATAATATTTCTTTTTAACTTAGTAGCGTACTGTTTTTCTTGTTCAAGTCTGGAATCATATAAAATACCAATGTCGCATTGTCTTACCTCTAAGTTTAAGACAGGAGTAAAAGAGTGAATGGATAAGTGTAGGACGCTTATATTTTGTTTTAATTGTAAAGCTATATAATCTGTAACAGCTTGTCTGTAGGTGTTGTAGTAGTTGTCAATTAATGTTTGTTTTTGTTCAACTAAAAGTGGTTTAGTAAATTCTGAAAACAAGTTTTTATTATTTATAGACCTATTTAATTCAATTAAAAGTCGGCTTATAGTACTAAAATTTGAATAATCAGCAATAGGTTTTAAACACTTAAATACATCTAAAGCACCTAAGTCATAGCCTTTATGTGTATTTAATACTGAAGTATCCGTAAAATACGGTTGATACTCTAATGGAATTTGATTACCACCATGTTCGCAGGTTATAACTAGTTTCATTTTAATTAATAGGAATAAACAACTTGTTTTCCTCTAAACATTTAGCTAATTGATTATATACCAATTCAATGTTTTTAACCGAAACATCTTGGTTTAAAGCCTTGACAATTCTAGTTGATAATGTCCCATGATTAAAGATGATTTCTAGAGCCTTTTGGTAGTCTTCAGTAATGTTTTCTTTAACCAGCATGTATAGATGATGCCACACGTTTTTAACATTAGAGACCTGCTTTATTCCAAATAACTCGAGATAGTCTAGGTTTGAGATTTTATATACTTCACCATCTTTGATTACTGCGTTTAAAATAGAATACAAATCCTGTTTCAACCATTTTTTTTGCTTTTTAAGACTTGTTGTATCTTCATTAACTAAAAGCTTTAAGACTTCAATTATTAAAACACAAATAGCAATGTCGGCTTTTGGACACTCTTGTATATCTACTAGTCTAATTTCAATAGCATTTCGGTCAAACCTTGCAATAGCACCACGACTATTTAAAAAATGATGATCTAAAATATTGTTTGTATCATACTTTTTAATGACTTGTTTTATGGGTTCAAAAATGGTAGCATAGTAATCCGCTTTTGTAAAAACACGCTCTGGTATAACCAATCCAGTCATTTCCGGAATTTCTTTTTGATTGGTTTTATAATATTCTAATCTAGTGTCTTTATATCCTGTAATTTTACCATCTAAAATTGGCGAACTTGCACATAAACCAGGGATTAATGGTAAAATGATCCTGATGGCTGCATGTAGTTTTTCAAACTCTCTATCGTCATAAAAAGGTAAATTAATGTGTGTACTTTGTACATTACTCCATCCATGACCTTTGCAATCAAAAATCCTGTTATATAACTCGTAAACCTCGCTATAACTGTGTTTCCATAGTTGAGTGTCTTTTAACGGGTTCATCGTTGGATGAGATGCTGTAGGTAATAACTTGGCGTTTAATGGTTTTAATAAGGCATTAATTTCTGTTATATTTTTATGAAATGCTTCTGCTAGATTATTTATATTATTTGTTGGTCCATTAGTTTTTATTTCAATGACATGTGCAACCAATTCGTTACTCCAAGCAACGGTTCCGTTATCTACATCTGAAGTTAATTCACCATTTTTTTTTGTAAGTAATACATCCACAATTGGAGCAACTTTAAAACTATTAGAGTTAACTAACATGTATTCAAGTTCTATTCCGTAAACCTCAAATAAGTGATATTTTTTAGCCATAATTATTCTAACCTAGTTTTTAAAGCCTGTAGTATTTTAGTGTAAACTAAATCGCCATAATAAGCATCCTCTACACCAAAGTCTATATTTGGATTGTCGTTAATTTCAATAACCATTGGTTTGTTATTGACCACTTTTATATCAATACCATACAAGCCTTTACCCATTAGTTTTGCAGATTTAATGGCCATAGTTATAACATCTTTTGGCACATCCTCTATAGGTAAGCAATCAGCGTCACCATCTTGATCATTTTTTTTATCTGCATTCCAATTATAAATTTGCCAATGTCCTTTAGCCATATAATACTTACAAGCGTAAAATGGGACATCGTCTATAATGCCTATACGCCAATCATAATCCGAAGGACAAAACTCTTGTGCTATAATTAAATCAGACTCTTTTAGCATGTCTGTTACCAAGGTGTCATATTCTTTAGTTGTTTTAGCTTTTTTTACTCCAAATGAAAACGTGCTATCTGGTGCTTTTAATACACAAGGTAAACCAACTTGTTCTAAGACTAAAGCTCTGTTTTCTTTGTGCACAATTACTGTTTTTGGAGTCGCAATATGAGCATTGTTTAACGCTTCTGCCATGTACACTTTGTTGCAGCATTTTAAAATTGCTTCTGGGTAATCAATAATTGCAATGCCTTCTTGCTGTGCTTTACGTGCAAATGCATAGGCTTCATTATTAACTTCTGTACTTTGTCTAATAAATAAAGCATCAAAAGAGGATAAGCGACTTAAATCTTTAGGCTCAATTATTTCAGCGTAAATATTCATCTTTTCAGCAATATCAATAAACTTTTTTAAGGCTTTGCTATTACTAGGAGGAGCAGGATCGTTTGGGTTTACCAAAATTGCTAAGTCAAAATCTGAGGTAGTCAATTTTGGAGTATCATAACGTTTTTTTGCAAAATATTGATTAGCAAATAGGTTAACACTTTCTAGATGGTCTAAAGGAATTTCTGATTCTGAAATAGCTTTAATACTTTGTATGTTCCATTTATTATTATGATGAAACTTTACGCGTAAAAATGGAACTTGAAAATGTTTGTAAAACAAACTACTAAGCTCTTTGTATTTTTGGGCCACGTTTTGTCCAAAGTATACGCTAAGTGTAAACTCTCTTGATTTAATGTTTTTTAAGCTTTGTTGGATAACATCGTCAAACTCGTCTGATACAATTTTAACCAGTTTTAAAGTTTTTAAATCTACAATGTTTCTTACTGTTGGGATAGCTAAATGACCTCTAGCTTCGGCTAAAAGCGAGACGTAGTAACCTTTAGACTGGTAACTATAATCTTTGCAAAGATTAAATATTCTTGCTTTTTTTAAAAGCGAAAATTTAGGATTGGTAAGATAATCTTGCGATGAAATTACCGTAATATTCTCAATCGAAAAATGCCATTTTTCTGGTTGATTGACAACAATGTATTTGTTCATTTTATGCGAAAATCGCGATATAAATTTCTAGTAAAGTTATATTATTTTTAAACTGGTTTTACATTTTGTAAAACCAGTTTAGTTAAATTTTCAATAAATATTTTAGGCTTAGTTTTTAGTTAAGCTAAAAATGTCTTTGCGTCTGTCTCTTAGGTTTCTAACGCTACCAAATTGATTAAGCTCACGTAGTAAATCTATGTCAACATCTGCAATTAATATCATCTCAGTATTGGTTGTTGCTTCAGCTTTTATTCCATTAGCTGGAAAAGCAAAATCACAAGGTGTAAATACCATAGATTGTGCATATTGGATGTCCATATTATGTACTTTTGGTAAGTTACCTACGCTACCTGCAATAGCAACGTAGCATTCGTTTTCTATCGCTCTTGCTTGTGCACAATTGCGGACTCTAGAATACCCATTTTGTGTGTCTGTTAAAAACGGAACAAATAGGATGTCCATACCTTCGTCTGCTAATAATCTACTTAATTCTGGAAACTCAGAATCATAACAAATTAAAATCCCAATTTTACCACAATCTGTGTCAAAAGCTTGCAATTTATTACCACCTTGCATTCCCCAAACTTTAGCTTCGTCTGGAGTAACATGTAGTTTTTCGTAACGCTCTAAAGTACCATCACGTCTGCATAAATAACCAACGTTATATAATAAGTCGTCTTTCATTTCTGGAAAACTTCCAGTAATGATGTTTATGTTGTAGGATATTGCTAATTCAGAAAACTTCTGAACGATTTCTTCCGTGTGTTTTGCTAGTTCTCTAATGGCTTCAGACTCTGGTAAATGGTTGTTGTCAGCCATTAAAGGCGCATTAAAAAACTCTGGAAATAAAGCAAAGTCAGATCGATATCCTGACACAGCATCAACAAAATATTCGGCTTGCTGCATTAATTCTTCTAAATCTTTATACAAGCGCATTTGCCACTGTATAAGACCTAATCGTACCACTTTTTTCTTGGTAGCTGCTTTTTTAGATGGTTTTTGATAATAAATATTATCCCATTCTAAAAGTACAGCAAACTCGCCAGAATCTTTATCACCTTCTAAATAGCCTTTTAAAACTCTAAGAGGGTGAAAGTCGTTTGAGATTTGAAAATTTAAAACCGAGTCATGAATTTCTTTTCTTTTTACCTTATCCATGTACTCTTTAGGTGTCATTTCGTTTTGGTAATTATGAAAATTAGGAATACGACCACCAAATACAATACCTCTTAAGTTAAGTTTTTCGCATAACTCTTTTCTGTAATCATATAAACGTCTACCTAAACGTAAACCTCTAAATTTTGGTTTTATAAATACGTCAATACCATATAATACATCACCAGATTTTGTGTGTGTATTAAAAGTATAATTACCTGTAATATCCTCGTAGGTATGCTCTGCTTCAATCCTGTCATAATCTACTATTATAGACAAAGCGCAACCAGCAATTTGGTTATTAATTTTAATTACAACTTGTCCTTCCGGAAACTTGTCAATTAAAGTTTTAATTTGATTTTCTCTCCAATATAGATTAGGCATAGACTTGTATGCTTCTTGCATAGCTTCTTTTAACTCTTGATAATCATCTAGAGTTAGGTATGCTAATTCTATATTTTCAATGTCTTGTGGATTCATTTTTATTTACTTGAAATTTTAAGTAAATGTAATATAAAAACATATCCAAAATTCAACATTAAAAATTATTTTTCAGACATTATTTTAATCTATAAACCGGATATTGTAAGTGTGATTTTTCGTAATTAACACTCTGTTTATGAAGCCAGTCAAGTTGTGCGTACCAGTTAGAAGCAAAGTCTTTGTCGTAAGATTTTTTAAGGTTAAAATTGATTCTTAATTTAGGGTCTTGTCTTAAAATTAATTCGGCTTTATCTTCCCAAACATAAGGCGAAAATCCTTCTTTTTGTTGCAGTATTGTATCGAAAAAATTCCAATTAAAAAATGAATCAGGAGCTTGCGGTTCTAAAGTTTCGATTAGGTATCTAAAGGCCTCTTGATTAGTTTTAATAATGAAATCACCTTTATTGAATGTTATGGTTTCTTCCGAAACTTTTATAGTTGTATTATAATGCTGATAGTGTCCTTCATACGCTTGGGATCTTGTTTGGTAGTTGTCAATTTTATAGGATTGTACCGTTATTGTAGAATCTTTACTTAAAGGTGTCATGTCAACATCATTCAATTTTAAAAGTTCAATTACATTCCACCAACCTTGAGGAATGATATAGGCTTTAGGTATTTCGATTTCTAAACTAGGCTTAAAATAATTTTGGTAGGTAATTTGCTTTGTAAAAGGCTTGTTTCTGTCAAATTTTAAACGGTCTGCATCTGTAATGTTGCTAGGTATCATGTTACCTTCAAAACCTTTAAAGTTTAATGATGTGGTTTTTGTGGTGTCAATTTCCCATTGTAATGGGTAAGTCTTTTTAGCAATAAGTTGTTGGTTGTAGTCTTGACGTAAGGATTTAATTTGTTCATGGTCTTCTTCTATAATTTCAATCATAGACTTCATTAACTCAAAGGTGCCTTCTACACGTTGTTTGTATGGTTTAAGCATATGTGTCTCAACCATCATACCTAAGGTGTTAAATAAAGTTGTGTAGCCAGTGGAGTACCTTGGACTATCCATAAATTGACTAAATCCAGCTTCTGGCACTTTATTAAAGACATTAACATATGGCGTAATATCCCATTGTTTGTTTGCTAATTTAGCTTCTAAGTTTGGTTGCATTTTAGTGTGTAAATAATTACCTAAAGTACCACCAAGCTTATTGTGTTGCGTAAATAAATGCGTTAAAGTATATTGATAATCTGCTCCATTACTAACATGATTGTCTATAAAAACATCAGGCTTAACCAAGTGAAAAATTTGAGCAAAGGTTTTGGCGTTTTTTGTATCGCTTTTTATAAAATCTCTATTTAAATCAAAATTTCTTGCGTTACCTCTAAATCCATAGGCTTTAGGACCATTTTGGTTTGTTCTTGTAGAGGTATTTCGGTTTAAACTACCACCAACGTTATAAATTGGTATAGTTGCTAATACTGTATGTTTAGGCGCTTCAATTTTACCAGAAGCCATATCTCTAAATAACATCATGGTGGCATCTATACCATCAGATTCTCCTGGATGTATTCCGTTATTGATTAATAAAATTCGCTTATCATTTCTAATACTTTCAAAATTGAAGTTTCCGTCTGGATTTAAAGTCACTAAGTGTAGTGGCTTTCCAGAATCTGTACTACCAATAGAGTCGATAGATATTGACGTATAAGCTGTTGCTAAATCTTTGTAATACTGAATCGTTTGTTGGTAAGTGGCAGTTTCTAATCCTTGAGATTTTTCAAAAACAGTTTCAAAATCAAAATCCTTTTTAGTAGTAGATTTACAAGAAACCACTAATATTAATATGACTAATATTTTTTTCATTGATTGTATTTTTAAATAATGGTTACACAAATATAATACTATAGACTTGTGATTGTTCTAATTAAACGTACTTTTGCAGCTTGAAAAATTGAAGAAATGACAGAGTTTATTAGAAAAATAGTTCCAAATGCAAAAGATGATGTATTAGCAGGAATAACCGTGTCTTTAGCGATGATTCCAGAGGTAGTAGCATTTGCTTTTGTTGCGCAAATAGATCCTTTAATGGCATTATCAGGTGCTTTTATTATAGGTTTAATTACAGCTATATTTGGAGGTAGACCAGGATTAATATCTGGAGCAGCAGGTGCTGTTGCAGTTATTTTTGTAAGCATGATTGCAGATGGACATACTAAAGGTATGCTAATGGATACACCTATTGAAAACATGGGGTTTTTCTATCTGATGGCTTGTGTGGTCTTAATGGGAATTATACAAATTTTTGCAGGTGTTTTTAAATTGGGACGTTTTGTTAGGTTAATTCCGCATCCTGTAATGATGGGATTTGTAAACGGTTTGTCTATCGTTATTTTTATGGCTCAGGTAAAAATGTTTTCTCATAAATCCTTAAAAGTGTCTGATGCAGGAGTAAACGAATATGTAAGTACATACATGCAAGGCTCTGAGTTGTATACCATGATTGGGTTGGTATTGTTAACTATGGGAATTATTTGGGGATTACCTAAAATCACTAAAAAATTACCTGCAGCTTTAACCGCTATTTTAGTAACCAGTTTAATTGTTATTGGTTTTAATATGGATGTGTCTACAGTGGGATCTTATATCGTCGAAGGAGGAGGAACAGGGTTGAAAGGAGAGTTTCCAACACCAAACATGGAGCTTTGGGAGAAATTACCATTTAATTTAGATACTTTAAAGTTTATTGCTTTACCTGCTTTTTTAGCAGCATCTGTTGGATTAATTGAGTCTTTAATGACTATGAATTTAGTTGACGAATTAACAGAAACTAGAGGAAACGGAAACAGAGAATGTGTTGCGCAAGGTGCAGGAAATATTGTGTCTGGTCTATTTGGCGGTACAGGAGGTTGTGGTATGATTGGTCAAACAGTTATTAATATTAACGCTGGTGGACGTGGTAGATTATCTGGTATTATGATGGCTGTAACCTTATTGTCTTTTATTTTATTTGCAGATAAGTTAATAGAAATGGTGCCAATTGCAGCTTTAGTTGGTGTAATGTTTATGATGGTTGTTGAAACCTTTGCTTGGTCTAGTTTTAGAATATTAAAAAAAATACCAATGTCTGATGCTGTTGTATTAATTACAGTGTCATTAGTAACAGTATTTGTGGATTTAGCGGTTGCTGTTTTTATTGGAGTTATAATTTCGGCTTTAGTATTTGCATGGGAAAATGCTAAAAAGATTAGAGCTAGAAAACGTTTTAAAGAAGATGGTACTAAAGTTTATGAAATTTGGGGACCATTGTTTTTTGGAAGTATTCAAGCATTTAATGAAAAATTTGATGTTAAAAATGATCCAGAAAAAGTAGAAATTGATTTTGTTGAATCTAGAATAAGTGATCATTCTGCTTTAGAAGCAATTTTTAATCTCGTTGAAAAATATGAATCAGAAGGTAAGCAAATACGTTTAAAGCATTTAAGCGACGATTGTAAAGTCTTGCTTTATAAATCTAGTCCTAAATTTAGAGAGGTTGTTGTAGAGGCTATTGATGATCCAAGATATCATTTAGCTGCAAATCCAGAAGATTTTCCAAAACCGTTATCAGAATATAAATTTTAATCACAAAAAAGGCGAGCATTTTATGCTCGCCTTTTTTGCAATGTATGGTTATTTAACCCTAACACTATCTGGTACTAAGACAGTGTAGTCTCCATTGTTTCTTATTACTTCTCTAACTATACTAGAGCTTATGTAAGATGTTCTGGCAGCAGTTAATAAAAATACAGTTTCTATTTTTGAAAGTTTTCTGTTTGTATGCGCTATTGCTTTTTCAAACTCAAAATCAGCAGGATTACGTAAACCACGTAAAATAAATTGAGCATTAATCTCTTTGCAAAAGTCAATAGTTAGACCTTTGTAAGTCATAATTTTTACTTTTGGTTCGTCTTTAAAGGTCTCTTCTAAAAAACGTTTTCTGTCTTCTAAAGAAAACATATATTTTTTCTCTGAGTTTACACCTATGGCAACTATAACTTCGTCAAAAAGTTTGACACCTCGTTTAATTATGTCTAAATGGCCAAGTGTAATAGGATCAAAAGATCCAGGAAAAAGTGCTCGTCTCATGTTATATGTATTTAATCTCTATCCACTTCATAAATAAACTCTTGTTCAAAAAGGGTTTGTATTTCTTCCTTAGAGTAGCCATCTATTTCTGTGGTATAATTTTCAGTCTTATTTATTTTATAGATTTTGGATTTTCTGTCTATTTCGTAATCATTAAAAACAACATAAACACTATCCGTAGTGACTTTAGTAATCTTCATTGAAGTGTAGTAGCCTGTTTGTGATGCTTTAACAGAATAAACATCTCCAATCATAGGTTGTTGGATATATAATTTATCGTTTTCTGCATCCTTTTTACTTAAATACGTAGCTAAAGTTATTGCAATAGCTATAAGTATTAAGCCACTAAAATACCATAACGGAAACCTTACGCCTGCTTTTTCTAATTCAAATTTTTGCTTGATTTGTTCAGGTAATTCTTTTAGGTTATAAGTGCGTTTACAATGGTTGCATTCTAAAACATAAGTTTTACCAATAGGAAATAAAGGTATCCAATACACGTAGGCATACTTACCATAAATACCATAGTGCATGGTCTGTCCTTCTGTACAATTAGGACATTTAACATTAATAAGTTGACCTTCTTTAAGTTTACTAGCTTTACTTCCGTAAAAAACCATGTTGTTTGGGGATTTGGTTAGTTAATAAATATAAACTATTTATTTTAAAGCTTCTTCTATAGCATTACTAAACAAATCTGCCATACTTATTCCAGCAACTTGTGCTTGTTGTGGCAATATACTAGCATTAGTAAGACCAGGAATAGTATTCATTTCTAATAAATGTGGTTCGTTATTTTTAAAAATGTATTCACTTCTTGAAAAACCAGTCATTTTTAAAATTTCATATACCTTTTTTGCAACCGTATTTACTTTGTCTTCTTGTACTTTAGTTAATCTTGCAGGTGTTATTTCTTGAGATTTACCTAAGTATTTAGCTTCGTAATCAAAAAAATCATTTTCGCTAACAATCTCTGTAATTGGTAATACTTTAGTTTCGCCTTTATAAGTAATAACACCTACAGATACCTCAGTACCATCTAAAAAAGATTCTATAATTATCTCGTCATCTTCTTTAAAAGCGTGGTCAATTGCCTGTTGAAGGTCTTCTTTTTTATGCACTTTAGTAATACCAAAACTACTTCCGGCTTTATTAGCTTTTACAAAACAAGGTAATCCAACTTTGGCGATAATGTCCTCTTCATTTACGGAATCACCTAAATTTAGGTAATAGCTTTCAGCAGTTAAAATTCCGTAAGGTTTTAAAATACTTAAACAGTCTCTCTTATTAAAAGTAACAGCAGCCTGATACATGCCACAACTAGTATGAGGTAAGTTTAATAATTTAAAATAGCCTTGCATATAACCATCCTCTCCTGGACTACCATGGATAGCATTAAAAACACAATCAAAAGTAATTTTATTATTGTCTATAGTTACAGAAAAATCGTTTTTATCAATAGCAAATTCTTGATCTGCATCGTCCACATACACCCATTTGTCTTTAAAGATATGTATGCGATAGGCATTATATTTAGTCTTATCTAAATTTTGATATACCACGTTTCCGCTGGTAAGAGAGATTTTATATTCACTAGAATAACCTCCCATTATTATGGCAATGTTTTTTTTCATTTAAATCTAAATTATTTCAGATATTCAATAAACCATTAAAATATTCGTTTTGTAAAAATATCATTTATTTTATTCCGAAGATAAAACCTTTTAGTTTTTATATATTTGCCTACAAAAATTAGTTAAATGAGTGTCATCAATTTTCTTAAAAGTAAAGTGTTTTTTAAGCAATTAGCAATAGCAGTAGTTGCTGTGGTTGTTTTAGTGTTTTTAATGCTTAAGTGGTTAAATATAACTACAAATAATAACGAGTTTGAAACGGTTCCGGATTTGACAGGAAAATCGATCGAAGTTGCAAATATCGAGTTGGAAAAAAACAACTTGGTTATGCAAATTCAAGATTCGGCTAATTTTAATCCTAATTATCCTAAATTTTCAGTGATAGAGCAAGATCCAAAAGCAAATGCTAAAGTCAAAGAAAATCGTAAAATATACATTACATTAAACCCATCAGGATACCGTAAAATAGCAGTGCCTGATTTAAGTCATAAAAGTTATAGACAAGCAAAACCAACTATTGAGGCTTTAGGTTTTAAAATAGGAAAAACAATATATGTTGACCATATTGGAAAAGATATGGTTAGAGAGTTACGCCATAAAGGAGAAACATTAAAACCTAACACAAAACTGCCTAAAACAGCAGTGATAGATGTCGTGTTGGGTAACGGTAACCGTCCAGGAGGCAATTAAATTATGGAGGACTACACACCAGAATTACAAGAAGAAGATGCAGATGGACTATTTGAACATCATTCTTTTATAGCAGACAAAGGTCAAAAACCATTACGTATTGATAAATGGTTAATGAACAAAATAGAAAACGCAACACGTAACAAAATACAAGATGCAGCCAAAAACGGTAGTATATTTGTAAACGACGTACCAGTTAAATCTAATTATAAGGTTAAACCGGAAGACGTTATTGCAGTACGTTTTGAGCATCCACCACATGAAAACCTATTGGTAGGAGAAGATTTACCATTAGACATAGTCTATGAGGACGACCAATTATTAGTCGTTAATAAACCAGCAGGTATGGTTGTACATCCAGGACATGGTAATTATTCTGGGACGTTAATTAATGCATTAATATTTCATTTTGACAATCTACCAAACAACTCAAGCGATCGTCCAGGACTAGTCCATAGGATTGATAAAGACACTTCAGGGTTATTAGTTATAGCAAAAACAGAAGTCGCTATGGCACATTTGTCAGCACAGTTTAAAGCTAAAACTAGCGAGCGTGAATATGTAGCAATAGTTTGGGGTAATATGGATGAGGAAGAAGGTACCATAGAAGGTAACATTGGACGTCATCCAAAAAACAGACTGCAAAACACAGTTTACTTAGACGACGATGCAGACAAAGGTAAACCAGCAGTAACACACTATAAAGTAATAGAACGTTTAGGCTACGTTACTTTAGTAAGCTGTAAGCTAGAAACAGGACGTACACATCAAATACGTGTCCACATGAAGCATATAGGACACACCTTGTTTAACGACGAGCGTTATGGCGGAAACCTGATACTAAAAGGAACCACGTTTACCAAGTACAAACAATTTGTAGACAACTGTTTTAAAGTATTACCACGTCAAGCCCTACATGCAAAAACACTAGGCTTTGTGCATCCTACAACAAATAAATTTATGAGTTTTGAGTCTGACATTCCAGACGATATTCAAGAATGTATAGAAAAGTGGAGAGGCTATTCCAAACACATGGAATAAGATGTACCACATAATTTGGGCGTTACCACAAGGGTCGCGCTATCCATTATATCTTTTTTTGCCATATATGGCAGCAAAAAAAGGATGTCATTACTATCGCTAACGCAAAACTTAGCGATAGTAAACGCACATTTTAATATATAAAATTACTATAGTTTCAGCTTTTATAAAGGTCATATAATTTGTATTTTTATATCAGAAATAAAAACATAATGAAACTAGTTATATCTCCAGCAAAATCTCTTGATTTTGAAAGCAAATTACCTACAGTAAAAGCAACACAACCTCTATTTTTAGAGCAATCCACAAAATTAAATAAGGTATTAAAAAAGCAGAAGCCTAAAGATTTATCTCAATTAATGAGTATTAGCGATAATTTAGCGCAATTAAATTACAATCGTAATCAAGATTGGATACTACCTTTTACTAAAGATAATGCACGTCCAGCAATGTATGCTTTTAATGGAGATGTTTATAAAGGCTTAGATGCCTATAATATTGCAGAAGATAGGCTAGACCTTGCCCAAGATACTATCAGGATTTTATCAGGATTATATGGTGTTTTAAAACCATTAGACTTAATACAACCCTACAGATTAGAAATGGGAACAAAACTAGCAGTAGGAAGCAATAAAAATCTATACGAATTTTGGAAAAAAGATATAGTTAAGTCCTTAAATGAAGAACTTGAAGACAACGAAGTATTTCTTAATTTAGCCAGTAACGAGTATTTTAAAGCTATAGATACAAAAGCACTTAAAGTACCAGTCGTAACAGCAAATTTTAAAGAATTTAAAAACGGTAAACTTAAAATAATATCGTTTTATGCCAAAGAGGCTAGAGGTTTAATGGCTAAATACGTTATCGATACTAACGCACAAACCATAGAGGACTTAAAACAATTTAATTACGATAATTACCAATTTGATGGAAACCTCTCAACCGAAAAAGACTTGGTCTTTACAAGATAATAAACGTACCCAAGCAGAACGCGACTTGTTTAAAGCAACAGGTAAGCCTAAAAAAAACAAGAATGTAACCTATCTACTATCAGTAATTGGTGCCTTATTATTAGTTAGTTTTATACTGCCTAAATTATACGATGAGGTGATAACGATTTGTATAACAGATACCATATGTTTAAATTCTGAGCATAACTACATATTATATCCACTGTATATTTTTTGTACTATAGTGGTGCTTATTTTGGCTATTTATGGTGCTTACGTAGTTGGTAAAAAAATAGGAGAAAAGTTTAAGGTCTAACTGTATCTTTTTTGTCTACATTAATTTTGGTTTCTGGTTTTACACGTTTTTTAATTCGTGGACGTCTAGCACCAAATGTACCTCTGTTAATTTTTCCTCGTTTAGATTTTTTGTCTCCTTTACCCATAGTTTCTATATTTTAAATTATAGTATAAGGTAGTAAATACACAATTTTTAAACAAAGTTATAATATTAAAGTTGTTATAAAGTTTGCCTTCAGTCTGTATTATCATTAAATTATAAGATGTTTAAACACACGCATCCCTATCCACCATTTATTAAAAAAGATACTACAAAACTTATAGTCGGTACTTTACCACCACCACGTTTTTCAACAGGACAATTATTAGATAAAGATGTAGACTTTTGTTATGGAAGTTATTATAATAGCTTGTGGTTATATATTGATAAAATTCATAATTTAGGTTTGCGTTATGATAATTCTCAAGAAGCCATACAACAACGAAAGCATTTTTTAATACAAAATAAAATAGGTGTTTGTGACATTGTAGCTAGTGCAGAGCGACAAAAAATAGATGCTTCAGACATAGGTATGACTAATATTAAGTTACGCGATCTTATAGGTTATCTACTTAAGTATCCAAATATTGACACCCTACTATTTACAGGAGGTAACAGTAAAAATGGACCTGAATATTTTTTCAGAAAACATATTAAAGACTATAATATTTCTTTAAAGTTAGTATCCAAAATCACGCCTAAAATTCATCAGTTTAAATTACCTAATACGGTAAATACAGTTGAAAATAGCAAAGAGGATTTAACAAACTTTAAAAATGAGCGATTAATTAAAACTGTATCGCTAACCTCTGGGTCAGGAGCAGCAAATATCGCAATTGGCAGTAATCCCTTATATAAGCAGTTAAAGGCTAAAGACCCAAGTTTTAATACTTTTGATTTTAGGGTTATGCAGTATAGTGAGTATTTTTAAAGGGTCCCTAACAGCGTTAAAACTATACCTATTATAGCTGGAAGAGCTTGTATGAAAAATATTTTTTTAGATACGCTTAAAGCGCCATAAACACCAGCAATAGCTACACAACTTAAAAAAAACAATCTAATATTTGATTGCCATTCAGGGTTACTAATAAAAAAAGTCCATAATAATCCTGCTGCTAAAAACCCATTGTACAAGCCTTGGTTGGCAGCCATACTTTTTGTAGGTTTAAATAAATCTTTAGGAAAAGTTTTAAAAACTTTACGTCCAGTAGTTTCCCAAGCAAACATTTCAAAGTATAAAAAGTAGAAGTGTAAAACAGTTACAAAACCTACAATAAATTTAAGTAATATCTCCATAGTTTTATTTTAAAAAATTGAATCTAAAAATTGTTTAATACTTTCTTGGTTAGCTTTTATCAAAGCTTGACGAGCATTTTCCTTATCCTTTGGTTTTTTATCCTGAGACAATTTAAACTTACCTTCCCAAGTATCTATGGTAATTTCAAACATTT
This sequence comes from Olleya marilimosa CAM030, assembly GCF_000518485.1. Classification (GTDB taxonomy): domain Bacteria; phylum Bacteroidota; class Bacteroidia; order Flavobacteriales; family Flavobacteriaceae; genus Olleya; species Olleya marilimosa. The sequence goes on from NZ_JADR01000010.1 coordinate 78,537, forward strand.
TAATATACTTTAAATTTTTATCTAATCTAGGATTGTCAGGCTCTAAAACATATTGGTGTTCTGGAGCTTCTAAAAACTCAGTCATAGTAATTAACGACTGTTTTAAAGCTGCTGTACTTTCAATTTTAGTCACTTTTCCAGTTAAATGTACTCTTACATAATTCCAAGTTGGTAATTGTGTGGTCGTATAAATGTTAGGTGATATATAGCATTGTGGACCATAAAAAATTACGGTAACTTCGTTTTCATCCTTTAAAAGACTGGTTTGCGGATTGTATATATCAATATGGCCTATTAATTTACCATCAGTTTCACGATATATTAATGGTAAATGTGTAATTAAAGGCGTATTGTCTTTAACAGAAATGACTGTCGCTAAAGTATAAGTTTTTATCACTTCTAGTAAGTGTACTTTATCGTTTTCTTGATGTTTTGGTGGTGGATACAATAGATTTATAAGGTTATAAGTTCAAAGTATTTTATTTCATTTAAAATTTACCAAATATTATGTAGATTTATAAAATGTCTGATAAAAGTACTTCATTTTCAATAAAAAACTGGTCTCAGGATGATCAACCTAGAGAAAAACTGCTTTATAAAGGTAAAGTAGCCTTAAGTGATGCAGAGTTGGTGGCCATTTTAATAGGTTCTGGTAATAGGCAAGAAAGTGCAGTGGCTTTATGTAAGCGTATTTTAGCGTCTACTGATAATAATTTAAGTGAACTAGGGAAGTTATCCATAAAACAATTAATGGAATTTAAGGGAATTGGAGAAGCCAAAGCTATAACCATTATTGCTGCTTTGGAATTAGGACGAAGACGTAGAGGAGGAGAAGCACTGGATAAAATGAAGATAACATCCAGTAAATCTGTATTTGAGTTGATGCAACCTGTTATTGGCGAGTTACCACATGAAGAATTTTGGATAATTTATTTAAATAACTCTAACAAAGTTATTCATAAAAACCAATTAAGCAAAGGAGGTATTACAGGTACATTAGTAGATACCAGACTAGTTTTAAAAACAGCTTTAGAGGTTGGCGCAGTAGGTTTAATATTAACACACAATCATCCTTCAGGAACTTTAAAACCTAGTCAAGCGGATAAAGATGTGACTTCAAAATTAAAAATAGCAGCACAAAGTTTAGATATAAAAGTTTTAGATCATTTAATCATTACAGAGCAAAGTTATTTTAGCTTTGCAGATCAATCTATACTGTAATATGCTATTAGTTTATACACATAAAATAACACCTAGGATCAAGTATGTATTTAAACAAGTTTGTACTAGAATTTTAGGAATACCTGTTAGTTTTACTACTGTTATAGAAGAGTTTATTGCGCATGATAGCTTAAAAATGTCTTATACCAGACAACCTTTAAGTGGTGAGATTTTTGTACGTAGCAATGAGTTACTATTTGAGCAAGGTCTTTCAGATATTGATATAACTGTTTTACCTTGGGAAGACACAAAATGCTTTTTTCCAACTGGTGACAAAAGTGCTATACCTTTTGATATTTTTGCTGCTTCATTTTATTTAATTAGTAGATACGAAGAGTATCTACCACATGTAAAGGACGAGTTTGGACGCTATACAGCAGAAGAAAGTTTAGCCTATAAAAACAACTTTTTAGACCAACCAGTAGTAGATATTTGGGCTTATAAGTTTAAGGCAATTTTAAAGGATAATTATCCTGATTTTATATTTCCGGAACAAAAATATACTGTAATTCCAGTTATTGATGTTCCTGTGGCTTACGAGTATAAATTAAAGGGAATTATGCGTACAGTAGGAGGCACATTTAAAGATTTTTTTACCTTTAAATTTAGAAGAATTTATGAGAGGTATTCTGTGTTAACAGGATTTAAACGTGACCCTTTTGATAATTACAAGTACATAATTAATAAGCAAAAAGCTTCAAAATATAAATTTGTTTTTTTCTTTTTATTGGGCGATTTTTCTCCTTATGACAGGAATATAAATCCTCAAAAACAAAAATTTATTTCGTTAATTAAACATATAGCAGATTATTGTAAAATAGGGATTAAAACATCCTTTTTTGCTTTAAATAATTTAGAATTACTTAAGGAAGAAAAAACTAGAATGGAAGGCATAATAAATAATGCTATTGTAGGTTCTAGACAATCATTTTCAAAAGTTAATTTACCAGAATCTTATCGTAATTTAGTCGAGTTAGAAATCCCAGAAGATTATACAATGGGTTATGTTAATCATTTAGGGTTTAGAGCAGGAACGTGTACACCATTTTTATTTTACGATGTGGATTTTGAAGTGCAAACACCTTTAAAAGTAGTGCCTTATCAAGCATTAGATTTTGCATTTTTAAAATATCACTCATTACTTGATAAAGAGCAATCTTTAAATAGATTAATTAAAAGTATAAAAAATGTAAATGGTACTTTTGTACCAGTGTTTCATAACTACACCTTTAATAAACAAGAGCGTTGGAAACATTTTAAAACCTTATTTAATATTATTTTAGATGTTAAAAAAAAATAAAGTAGAACACATATTTTTTGATTTAGATCATACCCTTTGGGATTTTGATAAAAACTCTGCTTTGACCTTTGATTTTCTTTTTAAAAAACATGCGGTTAATACTAAGCTAGAAGATTTTTTGCAATTTTACGAACCCATTAATCTTAAATATTGGAAATTATATAGAGACGAAAAAGTAACCAAAGATAATTTACGTTACAATAGGTTAAAAGAAACTTTTGATGCTTTACAATTTAGTATTGATGATGATTTGATTAACATCCTATCTGAAGATTATATAACTCACTTAAGTAGTTTTAATCATGTTTTTGATGGTACAGTAGAGTTGCTAGATTACCTAAAAACTAAATATAATTTACATATAATCACTAACGGTTTTAAAGAGGCTCAAAACAATAAATTAAAAGGTTCTAAGTTGGATCATTACTTTGCTACCGTTACAAGTGCAGAGGTTGTAGGTGTTAAAAAACCAAATCCAGAAATTTTTAATTTCGCATTAAATTTGGCTAATGCTAATTCAGCTAATAGTATCATGATTGGAGATAACTATGAAGCTGACATTTTGGGTGCTTTGGATATTGGTTTAGATGCTATTTGTTTTAATTATCATAAAGCAACAATTAGTCCAGAAATTAAAGTCGTTAATCATTTATTAGACATTAAAAAATATTTATAATTATGAAATTTTCAAATAAAATACAGTTAGTTTTAATCTTGTTATTTAGTTTGGTAACAAGTTTACAAGCACAAGACAAATTAAATAATTACAAGTATGTTGTAGTTGCAAATCAATTTGATTTTCAGTCAGAACCTGATCAATATAGGTTAAATGGTTTAACCAAATTTTTACTAGAAAAACAAAATTTCACTGTATTTAGTAACACAGATGTTTTACCAGACGATGCTATAAATAATGGATGTTTAGTATTATATGCTACTTTAAAAAACTCTTCATCATTATTTAAAACAAAAATAAATGTTCAGTTTGAAAACTGTAAAAAAGAGATTGTTTTTACTTCAGATATTGGAGAATCTAGAGACAAAAAATATATTGTAGCCTATAATGAAGCAACACGTAATGCATTTAATACCTTTTCAAGTTTTATACATACTTACAAACCTACTGCAGCAGACAATCAGACCACAGAGGTAACAGCATTAAAACAAGAAATTGAAACTTTAAAAGCCGAACAATCAAATAAAGATAACATTAAGGCTGAAGCAACAATTAAAAATGAGGTCGTTAAAGTTACTGATACACCTGTAAAAGAAACAACAAAAACAGAAACTAAAACAGAAACGATTAAACCTGCAGATAATGCCCTACACGCAAAATTAATCTCTGGATCGGTATTTAGTTATAATTTATTAGACGCTAATGGTAAAGTAGTATATACCATTCTATTTTCTGGAAAAGAAGATTATTACATAGTAAAAGGGCAAGATGCATTAATTTACAAAATGAATAATCAATGGGTTTTAGCGCATTATGTTGACAATGACTTACAGATAAAAGCCATGACTATTAATTTTTAATAACCATATTTTTCTTTCCAACGTGACCTTAAAAAGTCGCGTTGGGCTTTTTCTCTAGCATTATTACCAGGTTCGTAAAGCTTTGTGTTACTAACCTCTTTTGGTAAAAACTCTTGATTGGCAAAATTATTTTCATAATTATGGCTGTACTTGTAGTCTTCACCATAACCAATCTCTTTCATTAATTTTGTTGGTGCATTTCTAATATTTAAAGGCACACTTAAATCGCCAGTTTGTTTTACTAATTGTTGCGCATGGTTAATAGCCATATAGGCAGCATTACTTTTAGGAGAACAGGCTAAGTATGTCGCACATTGACTTAAAATAATTCTAGACTCAGGGTAGCCAATAGTACTAACAGCCTGAAACGTAGTATTAGCCATAACCAATGCAGTAGGATTAGCATTACCAATATCTTCGCTAGCTAAAATAAGCATACGTCTAGCAATAAATTTTACATCCTCACCACCTTCAACCATTCTAGCCAAATAATACACAGCAGCATTAGGGTCGCTACCTCTAATGGATTTTATAAAAGCAGACACAATATCGTAGTGCTGTTCGCCAGTTTTATCATAACGCACAGTGTTATTTTGGACCTTATCTAAAACCAAGGCGTCTGTAATTGTAATAATAGGTTTATCCTCACTATTTACAACCAACTCAAAAATGTTTAATAATTTTCTAGCATCACCACCAGATAATCGTAATAATGCGCTAGTTTCTTTAAGTTTTATGTTTTTTTTAGATATGTATTCATCTTTATCTATTGCACGCTTTAAAAGGTCCTCTAAATCGCTTTTTTCAAACGCTTTTAAAATATATACCTGACAGCGTGACAATAATGCAGAAATCACTTCAAAACTTGGGTTCTCAGTCGTTGCACCAATTAAAGTGACCCAACCCTTTTCTACAGCTTGCAATAAACTATCCTGTTGCGATTTGCTAAATCGATGAATCTCATCAATAAACAAAATAGGGTTTTTAGCAGTAAACAACCCACCACTATTTTTTGCCTTTTCAATAACCTCTCGCACATCCTTTACACCAGAGCTTATTGCACTTAAAGTATAAAATGGACGTTTAGAGGTTTGTGCAATAATATTAGCCAACGTTGTTTTTCCAATGCCAGGAGGTCCCCAAAGTATCATACTTGGTATAATTCCTTGATTAATATGACTAGTTAAAGTCCCGTTTGGACCCACTAAATGTGACTGACTAATATAGTCGTCTAAAGTTTGTGGACGTAATCGTTCAGCTAAAGGCGTGTTCATAAATGTAAAATTAAATTAAATTTTGTTTAGGCGTGTCTTTTTTGCGCATTCTTAACATAAAAGTCAGGCTTTCACTACTCAATCTTTTTGCTAAGGCAAAAAGGATTTCAAACAGACCGTTCAATTATGAAGTCATCACGATTTTTTTCAAAATAGTATTCATGAGTAATCCTTCACGCAACAACTGACTGACATTATTGCAATACATTAAATTTGGATAACTATTTGCTATATTTATTGCAAATGAAACAACAAGAACCTTTTACATTCACCTTAGATGTTTTAGTCTATCCAATAGCATTTGTAATCCTATTGTGGTTAATTTTTGCTATCGAGATTAGATTTGGGTTTTCGCTTAACTTTTTAGGCATCTATCCTCAAAAAATTACTGGATTAGTAGGTGTAATATGTAGTCCGTTTATACATTCTGGTATTTCCCATTTATGGCATAATACCATACCTTTATTTGTATTAAGCACTGCGTTGTTCTATTTTTATAGACCAATCGCTTTTAAAGTGCTTTTGTACGGTATTTTACTATCTGGATTTTTAACTTGGTGTATTGGTAGACCATCTTATCATATAGGAGCAAGTGGATTAATATATGTATTGGCAAGTTTTATCTTTTTTAAAGGTGTTTTTGCTAAACATTATAGACTAATAGCATTATCCCTTTTAGTAGCTTTTTTATATGGAAGTATGATCTGGAATACCATACCATTAGAAGAAGGTATCTCCTGGGAAGGTCATTTAAGTGGTTTAATTGTGGGATTAGTTTTTGCTTTATTATTTAGAAAACAAATAGCAAAACCTAAAAAATATGTATGGGAAGAACCTGATTACAACGAAGAGGACGATGAGTTTTTAAAACATTTTGATGAAAACGGTAATTTTATAGAAAACATAGTAGAGGAGGAGTTACCTGAAAATAATCTTCCAGAAGTAACGCTTCCTGTTACTATTAGTTATACTTATAAAAAAAATAAAGAGTTATAGACGTTGTCTTACCGCTTCATATAAAAAAGCGCCACAAGCTACACTAACATTTAAAGACTCTATTTCACCTAGTAAAGGTAGTTTAGCTTTCTCATTAGCTATTTTTATTATAGATGGATTTATACCACGACCTTCAGATCCCATTATAATAGCACATGGCTCTTTAAACGAAACATCAAATAATGTATTATCCGTTTTCTCTGTCGCAGCAATAACTTTAATATCTGATGCCTGCAGAAAAAATACAGCATCTTTAATGTGGTCTACTCTACAAATAGGAACTTTAAATACAGCACCAGCACTTGTTTTAATGGTGTCGCCATTTACAGGTGCAGCACCTTTACTTTGTATAATTATCCCGTCTACTCCAGTACATTCTGCAGTACGTATTATAGCACCAAAGTTTCTAACATCACTTAGTTGATCTAACAATAGAAAAAGTGGAGTTGTATTTTTTTTAGACACCATGTCAAACAATTCCTCAATGTCATAAAACTTAACAGGAGCAATTTGTGCAACAGCACCTTGGTGATTATTTTTTGTTAATCTATTTAGTTTTTCTACCGGAACGTAAGACGAGTTAACTCTTTTGTCTTTTAGTACCGTTTCTAGTTCTTGAAACAAGTCGCCTTTAAGTCCTTTTTGCAAAAAGACTTTATCTACATGTTCTCCAGCATTTAAAGCTTCAATAATAGCTCTAAGTCCAAATATCTGAGTTGTTTTATCCATGACACAAAGGTATAAAAAAAGAGCCTGCAAATTGCAGGCTCTTTAATATGTTTATTAATAGAAATTAATGTATTACTCAGCAGCAACTAGTTCGCCTAAGCTGTCATAAACTTTATATTTTCCACCAACTACTTCAATTGTAGCAACTAATCTCTCTCCTGATCCTCCAGCTGATGCGCTAGTAGATGAAGATGATAAGTATAAAGCAGGGAAGCTAATGCTAGTATTAAAAGTACCTATATGAGATATTTCAACATTGAAAGGGAAAGCAAAATCTGCAGCTAATATTTCATTAACAGAAGCACTTAAAGCTAAGTCGTAATCCCATAAGTCAACTATTAGGTCATAAGTACCATCAGCTAAAATACCGTTTCCGATAGTACCACTATTTACTGTGTTTTGATCAACAACTTCTGGACAATCACCTGTAAATGCGTAAGCATCATAAGACGATAAATAAAAGTCAAAATCTACAAGTCCACATAAGCTCTCAGTATGAACAACTTCTTCATCATCTAAAACTGTTTCTATAATGTTTCGCTCGATAGTTGTGTAAGTTACAGGGATATCCCAATCAACAACAATTGATGGAAAATCACTAACAAAGTTAGTAACTTCTAAATCAATATAGATAGCTCCACCTGCAGCTAATCCGTTTTTATTGTCTGCACTAGTTAATTTAAATCTTAAATTTTCAGTACCTTCTTTTAAAACGTCTTGTACAGCTGTAATGTTAAAAGTATGTGTTTCTGCATATGCAGGAAATTCTACTTTATAACCAAAGTCTCCAAAACCATCGTCGACAGTAGTTGCACCTACTGGCAATCCGTCTGCATCACTTACAAAATAGTCAGAGTTAGAACCACCAGAAACAAGTTCCAATTTAAAGTCCATTTCTTCCTTGTAGGCCTTGTTTGTTGCTAAAGAAACCGTAATTGTTTCTCCTTCCATTACGCTATTAGCAGTTTGTCCTGTCATAGATACAACAGGCTTGTCTGTTACAGTGTAATTTACATCATCGTTAACACAAGATGTAAGGGCTACAACAGTGCATGATAACAGTATATTTTTAATGTATTTCATCGTTTTCTATTTTTTATTGTAAAGTTAATACCCAAGTAGATCCTGAGTAGATTGGAGGTCCACTCGCTCTTCCTATTCCAAATTCTGGGAATACTATTTGTCCCGTAGCTTGATCAACATAACCTGGTCTTCCTTGAATAATTTCGTTAGAAAATCTCCATTCAGTAAAGATTAAGTTACCAGCACAAGCATAGAAGTAAGATGTATATCCAGCTCCTGGCCATCCAAACATAGAGTCTAACTGATAGTTACCAGCACCTAAATGTGTAATGGTGTGATTAGCAGGTGTAGCATAGTTTACACTATATGTTCCAGCTAAATCAGTACGACATAATTGTAATCTTACTAAAGCTGATTCGTATTGCTCTGCAATTACTACATCTTCAACTGATACTAATGTTTTTAGATTAATAACAAAAACAGTTGTTTTTGCATTGTCTAAAGCATCGTTATTAACTTTAATTGGAATTAAATCAAACGTTGCGTTTGCAGGTATAGTTGTTTCTAAATTTGTGTCAACCCAGTCAAAATGAGTTCCAGGAACAGCTATTGGATATTTTCTAACATCATCACTTGGATCAAGTGGAGTATTATTAATATCTAACATCGTTTCTAGTTCAGCTAACTCTCCTTCAGAGAGTTTTAAATCTGCAAATGTACCAATTTCATAAGTCATTGTAATAGTAGATCCAGCTGGTTGTCCAGAGGCACCTCCAATTACATGTACTGGAATATCAAAATCAAACTGAGCACCTGTCTCTTCAACAAAGTTTCCTAAGTTGTCGTCTGTTTTAAATCCAACCACTAAAGGTCCATTAAAATATTCATCGTTTACATCTATCTCGTCATCAACGATACATGATGCTAAAAGCGAGCAGCTTAAAACTGCTAACAAATAAGTTCTTAAATTTTTCATTTTTTTTCTTTTTTATAGTTTATTGAGCCCAAAATGGTCCAGTTGCAAAAGCTTGAGCACTACTTACAGATGGCACATTAGAAGCGTTTGATATTAACTCAGACGAAGGATATAATAATCTTTTTGGTCTTGTTGATGACTGAGCAGTTGTAGCTAAAGGTATTCCTGCTGGATATCCAGTTCTTGTAAACTCGATATAAGATTCAATACCATTAATTCCATTTAAGGCTACCCATTTTTGTCTCATAATAGCAGCAGTTTTTTCAGCATCAGTACCAGCCCATCCAATTGTTGGAGTTGTTGGATTATAAGTTGATGAATCTTCACCAAATAAGTTGAAAGAAGCATCGATACCAGCTTGGAAAGATGTTTGAGCATCACCACTTATTTTACCTAATAATTGCGCTTCAGCTTGTAGGAAATAAGATTCAGCTGCGGTCATTAAATAACCATCTTGAGCAGAGTTTATAACTAAACCTGGTCCGATTGGAGAAAGACTTGCAGGAGATTGCGTTCCATCAAATCCTTGTGTATGACCAACATATTGGTTATCATCGTTTAATCCGTATAGTTGACCTAATCTTGCATCTGGTACAGCTCCTGGGAAGTTTCCTTTTAAGAATTCAATTGCGTAATCAGAACCTCTGTAGAAGTTATAGCTTACAGATGTAGACTCATCATTTGAGAACATTAAAGCATAAAATGGATTTTGTTGTGCAACTTGACCATTTGAATATCCTGGGTTAATTGTTGCATCAAGATTGATGAAAGAACTTCCGTCTAAAGCTGCAAATTGTGTATCTAAATACGTCGCTAATTCAGCATCATTTGCTAATGTGTAAGCCTTAGTTGATTGTCTTAATAATAATCTTAATTTAAGCGTGTTTCCAAATAACACCCAGTTTGACATTGTTCCACCATAAACGATATCTTCTGATCCTACTGCTGCAGAAGATCCTGAAGATGCAATTAAAGCAATAGCATCATCTACTTCTGATACTAATGATCTGTAAATTGTTGCATCATCATCGTAAGTAGGTGTTAAGTTTGCAATTCCTTTATGAGCTTCAGTGTAAGGGATATCTCCATATAAATCTACTAAATATTGAAAGTAATACGCTTTCATGATTTTAGCAATAGCTTTATGGTTGTTATAGTCATCTCCTTGGTAGTCTAAGATAGCTTGAAAGTTTGCAGTTGTTAGATATAATCCATCATAGATATCATCATAAAAACCATTATCTATCGCTAATGAGAACTCTTCAGAGAAACCTCCTGTAAAAGCATTTACGTTTGCTCCCCAACGGTTCATCATTACGTTTCCTAGAATGTTCATTCTTCTAGCTTGTTGTCTATAAGTTGATGCTAATGCACCTGCTAATACTAAATCAGGCGTTACAACATCTGCAGATGGACTATTTGGATTGTCGTTGATATCCAAATAATTACTACATGACATAGTAATCGTAAGAATTACTAATAGTATAATATTAAATTTTGTTTTCATCTTTTGTATTTATTAAAAAGTTAAATTAACTGTTAGTCCGTAACTTCTAGTTGCTGGATATTGTCCAGATACACTTAAACCTTGAGCATTTCCTGTAGTGTTAGAGAATTCTGGATCTGCATATCCTCTGTTTTCTTTAGGTAATACGACAAAAGGATTTCTTGCATTTACACCAACTCTTACAGAGCTAAATCCAATAGCATCTAAAGCCTTTTGGTTTAAACTGTAGCTTAATGAAAGCTCTCTTACTTTAAAAGCAGTTGCATCTAAAACAAAGTTTTCTGATACATCTCTGTATTCATTAGAGAAATAATCTAAGTAATTTGCGTAAGTAGTACCTCCTGTAATAACGTTTGTATTAGCAGCATATACTCCAGGAGAAGTTTCGATAGCAGAGTTAGGGAAAATAAATCCTCTTCTTCCGTTCTCAGCAGATTCTACTAAGTGTCCACTCCAAGATAACCAGTCTTTAGTACCAGCCCAGAATTGACCTCCAGTTCTGTAATCAAATACACCTGCTAATCTAAATCCTTTGTATGTTAATGAAGTACTTAAACCTAAAACATAGTCAGGGTTAGCAACACCTAAGTTAATAAATTCAGCTGTTTTTAATGGGTTTCCTGTAGAAGGGTCAATTAAGACACGTCCATTAGGATCTCTTTGGTAACCTGTACCTTTAATTAAAGGGAAAGCTTCACCTACTGTAGCGAAGATACCTACATCTGCATTTCCGTTTCCTAAAGAAACTTCATCTGTGTTATCAGATACTTTCTTAACGATTGTTTCATCAGAAGCAATGTTGAAGTTTATGTCCCATCTTAAATCATCTGTTCTGAATGGAGTAAGACCTAAGTCAATTTCAAAACCTTTAGTTTCTGTTTCTCCAATGTTAATAGTAGATTGAGTTAATCCTGAAGCAGTTGACGAAGTTACGTTAGTAACTAAGTCCGTGTTATTTGTTACATAGTAAGATGCGTTAAGTGTTACACGGTCTCCTTTAAAGAATGCTAAGTTTAAACCTATTTCTTTGTTTGTAATAAACTCATTAACTAAGTTAGGGTCAGCTACACTTGCGTCTACTCCAAAAGAGTTAAGACCTCCAAATGGGAATCCACCTACTTGGTTGTAAGTACTGTTAATTTCGTAAGTTCCTACACGGTCGTTACCAACTCTTGCGTAGTTAGCAGAAATTTTAGCATAGTTTAAAACATCTCCTTTTAATTCTGGGAATGCTTTAGTTGGGATGAAAGATAAACCTGCACTTGGGTAGAAGAAAGAGTTGTTATCACTATTTAATCTTGAAGTCCAGTCATTTCTACCTGTTAAAGTAGCAAATAAGAAATCTTTATATCCTAAATCCACACTTGCAAATACAGCATAACTTCTACTTCTAAATGAGCTGTTAGATACTGTTGGTGTTCCTGTAATGTTATCAATGTTGTAGAAACCAGGAATTGTTAAGTTACTACCTGCTACACTTGTTAATGTAGATAAGTTATCTTGAATGTTGTTACCTAATGTTGCTTTTAAAGAAACATCGTCACTTAACATATAATCAAAGTTTAAGAAAATATCGTTATAGATGTTCTTAGACTCTTGGTTATTTGTACTAAAGTTAGATACAGTAGAGTGATCTCCACCACCAACACCTAAAAGGTCAGTATATCCATTAGTGTAACCTAAGAAGTTGCTGCTGAAAGTTCTTAAACTTGAAAGAGAACTTACGTTAATGTTATCATTAATTTGGTATTTTAAATTGATGATTCCGTTAAAACGATCAGACTCATTGTTGTTTCTGATGTTGTCTCTCATCCAATATGGACTTCTATAGTATGATGTCCAGTGGTATTGGTTTAAAGGTTGAGAAAATAATCCAACAGGAATGTTTGTTGCAGTTTGTAATAACTCTGTAAATAAACCAGAAGTAGTAGTACTTGTTTTTGAGTTTACGTAGTTAACGTTACCACCTAATTCCCATTTACCGATTGTTTTTCCAGCTTTAAATAAGATGTTTGTTCTTCCTAATTCATCTCCATCTACAACGAAATCAGTGTTTTGTCTGTTTACAGATAATAAAGCGTAAGAAGATGCATCTCCACCTGAGATAGAAACTCCTGTTTGCTTAATTGTACCAGTTTTAAAGAAATCTTTGATATTGTCTTCAATAGCAGAATATGGTGCCATAATATATGATCCGTCAGCTTGAGCTAAACCTACAGGCATAATTGATCCATCAAATTCTGGACCCCATCCTCCGTTTTCATAAGCTACGTGACCACCATTCCAACCTTGACCGTATTTAGTCTGTCTTTTAGGTAAGAAAGAAACTGACTCAAATTGAATTGAGCTGTTGAAATCAATTTTGATTTTTTCATCACTAGTTCCTCTTTTTGTAGTAACGATGATTACACCATTTGCTCCTTGAGAACCATATAGTGCACTACCTCCAGCTCCTTTAATAACGTTAGTTGAAGCAATAATCTCTGGTGATAAATTAGCTAAAGTGTTAGCTGATGAAATCGCTCCATCAATTACAATTAAAGCTTCGTTACTACCTGTTAACGATCTGTTACCTCTTAATACAATACGAGTTGATTGATTAACACCATTATTTGTTGTGTTAATTTTTAATCCTGATACTTTACCAGCTAAACTCTGTATTACGTTAGGGTTAGAAGCCTGTGTCAACACTTCTGCATCTACAGTTTCAGTAGCTGCAGTAAGCTCATCTGCTTTTCTTTCAATACCTAAAACGGTAATTACTACTTCATCAAGAGCATTATCTGGCTCAAGGCTTACATTAATACTGTTACTAGCACCAACTTTCACTTCTTTAGTACCGTAACCAACATAACTAAATGTTAATACACCACCAGTTGTTACACTAATAGAGTAATTACCATCAAAATCTGTTGTTGTTCCTTGAGAAGTTCCTTTAACTACAATAGTTGCCGAAGGTAAAGGCAACCCATTTTCGTCAGAAACAACTCCTGAAACTGTTTTGTCTTGTGCGAACGATAGTTGCACAACAAACGCTAGAAATAGCGTTAAAATTCCACTAAACTTTGTTTTCATTTTATAATTTATTTGAATTAGTCTATGCCAAAAATCATAATAAAAAGTTAATTAAACAATATTTATTGGTTAAAATTTCAATTTTTTTTTGAAATATTCATTAATACTATAAGTTTTACCTAAAAATTAGCAGTTAAACTCAAGTGTATCTTAGAATTTGAGAATTTGACCTTTTCATTTTCAGTCTTTCCATTGGCATATATAAATCGTAATAATCCGCTATTAGTTAGTACTCCAAAACCAAACCCAAAACCAAATAGATTTTCGTTTTGATTTAATAGTTTGTTTTCAAAGTTAGCGTAGTCTAAAACTGAGTTTACAAATAGACCTTCACTTAGTCTATATCTATATTCTGATATTAATATGTTAACACTATTTGCTGTTAAACTGTTTTCTGTAAATCCTCTTATAGTATTTATACCTCCAAACCTATATAATTCGTTTTCAAAATAGTTGTCAGATTCAAGTCTTTGAATTATTGTTTTTAAATAAATGCTATTAGTTTGGTTTAAATTAAAAATGTGATTTCCAGTTAAATTTAAGATGCTTTGTTTTGTTTTTTTTACTGATGTATTCCGTGATCCAACACCAATTTCTAAGTTTAGGTTTGTTTTTGTTTTAAAAATTTTGTCTTCGTTTTGCAACGTTTGATATTGATATTTTAATGTGTAAATATTACTATTAAAGTCTGTAATGTTGGTTATGTTATCATTATTTGATAGGTTACTGGATTCTGTTGCTGTAATTCCTGCATAAACACGATTAGCATCATTTATTTGATAATATAGATTGGCTTTTTGTTTTGTGTTTATAAAGGTGGAGTCTCTTTTTAAAATTTGTAAGCTTGCCTCAAGTCCAATGGGAGAAGAAAATATATATGGAAGACTTGTTGTAAGGTTAAAGTTTTTTTGATCACTTTCATCACTTTTATAATTTAAGTGTAATGTTTCCCCGTAATTTAAATTGTTGTTTAGCATCAAATCCAAATACCCGTTAAACTCTAATTTGTCAGTTTTTTCGTTAGTTGTAAATCCAATATATCCATCAAAATTATTGCTAGACATTTTTTCTAGATATAAATAAAGGTGTGTTGAATCTTTTGAAAATAATATTTCAGGACTTTTTGATTGTCTTGCAAAATTTAAGTTTTTTAATGCTTTAGTTTTCCTATTAATAGCGTCTATGTTAAAAGTGCTATTTGTGTTTATTTTTAAAAAGCGCTTTAAAAATGATTTAGGAAATTTTTCATAGCCTTTAATTATTATTTTATCTAATCCTCTTTTTATGTCATCAACGCTTACAATTAATTTGGCTGTCAGAGTATTTTGGTTTGTTTTAATTATGTCAGTTAGTTTTAATGAAGAAAAAGGGTAGCCTGATGATGCAATAATTTTATTGTATCTCAAAAGTTCGGTTTCAATTTTTGAATAAGGAATTATAATGGTGTTGTCCTTATTTTTTTTTAGATTTAGTTTCGAAAAATAATATTGCTTAATAATATTACTGTCTAATTTTACGATTAAATTTTCTATTTTGTTTTTCAGTTCAATTTTAGCCAAGTAAATTGAGTCGCTGTCTTTAATTAAGTTTTTTAAGTTGTTATTTATATATCCACTTGTTTTAAGCTTTTGCTGAAACTTAGAAACTTCTTCCATTAATTGTTTTAATGTTTCGTGCTTACTTTCATATTTATATTTAGAGATAATTGTTTCGTCTTCAATGTTCGTTCCAGAGATATTTAAGATTTTTTCTTGACTCAAACTAAAGTTAAATAAAAGAAGAAAAAGTACTAGAGCTGGTGATTTATAATTCAAGTTGCGATAGTTATAGGTTAAATTATAAATTAACGTAAAAATCTTCCCTTTTAATGTATTGTTGTCTTTTATTTTTAAATTCTGTTGAAAATTAATGAATTAACGTTTGATTAATCAAATTTAATTTCTACCTTTGCAGCCCTCTTAGAGAGAGGTAACATAAAATTATATTAAAGTTATATGCCAACAATTTCACAATTAGTACGAAAAGGAAGAGCCAAAATAACCAAGAAGAGTAAATCGGCTGCTTTAGATTCGTGTCCTCAAAGACGTGGTGTGTGTACTCGTGTTTATACAACGACACCTAAAAAACCTAACTCAGCAATGCGTAAGGTAGCAAGGGTTCGTTTGACAAACGGAAACGAAGTAAATGCATACATCGGTGGAGAAGGTCACAATTTACAAGAGCACTCGATAGTATTGGTTAGAGGTGGAAGGGTAAAAGATTTACCAGGAGTTAGATATCACATCGTTCGTGGTGCTTTAGACACAGCAGGTGTTGCAGGTAGAACACAACGTAGATCTAAGTATGGTGCAAAACGCCCTAAAAGTTAATTAAAAAACTTAAGAAGAAGACATGAGAAAAAGAGCAGCGAAAAAAAGACCGCTTTTACCAGATCCTCGCTTTAACGATCAGTTAGTAACTAGATTTGTTAATATGATGATGTGGGACGGAAAGAAGTCTGTAGCCTTTAAGGTGTTTTATGATGCAATTGACATCGTAGATACTAAAAAGACAGACGAAGAAAAAACAGCTTTAGAAATTTGGAAAGACGCATTGTCTAACGTTATGCCTCACGTAGAAGTGCGTAGTCGTAGAGTTGGTGGAGCAACGTTTCAAATACCTAACCCAATACGTGCAGATCGTAAGGTTTCAACTGCAATGAAATGGTTGATTAGTTATTCTCGTAAGAGAAACGAAAAATCTATGGCATTACGTTTAGCTTCAGAAATTTTAGCAGCAGCTAAAGAAGAAGGAGCAGCAGTTAAGAAACGTGTAGATACTCACAAAATGGCAGAGGCAAACAAAGCATTCTCTCACTTTAGATTTTAATAAGACATGGCTAGAGATTTAAAATTCACAAGAAATATTGGAATTGCTGCTCATATTGATGCAGGTAAAACTACAACAACTGAGCGAGTTCTTTATTATACAGGTGTTTCACATAAAATTGGAGAAGTACATGATGGTGCTGCAACAATGGACTGGATGGAGCAAGAGCAAGAACGTGGTATTACTATTACATCTGCTGCAACAACTTGTACATGGAAGTTTCCTTTAGAAAACGCAGAACCTACTCCTGATACTAAAGATTATCATTTTAATATTATTGATACTCCTGGTCACGTAGATTTTACTGTAGAGGTAAATAGATCTTTACGTGTATTAGATGGTTTAGTATTCTTGTTTAGTGCTGTTGATGGTGTTGAGCCTCAGTCAGAGACTAACTGGAGATTAGCTGATAACTATAAAGTGCCTAGAATTGGTTTCGTTAACAAAATGGACCGTCAAGGATCAGACTTTTTAGGGGTTTGTCAACAAGTAAAAGATATGTTAAAATCAAATGCGGTGCCAATCGTTTTAAATATTGGTGACGAAGAGGATTTTAAAGGTATCATTGATTTAGTGAAAAACCGTGCGATTGTATGGCACGATGAAACTCAAGGAGCAACATTCGATGTTATCGAAATTCCTGAGGATATGAAGGAAGAAGCTCGTAAATATCGTGCACTTTTAATTGAAGAAGTAGCAAGTTATGATGAGAATCTTTTAGAGAAATTTATGGAAGATGAAAACTCTATTACAGAAGAAGAAGTGCATGCTGCACTTAGAGCTGCTGTAATGGATATGGCAATCATTCCAATGATTTGTGGTTCAGCATTTAAAAACAAAGGTGTTCAGTTCTTATTAGACGCTGTATGTCGTTACTTGCCTTCTCCAATGGATAAGGAAGGAATTAAAGGTGTGAATCCAGAGACAGAAAAAGAAGAATTACGTAAGCCAAGTGTTGATGAGCCTTTTGCTGCTTTAGCATTCAAGATTGCTACAGATCCTTTCGTAGGACGTTTAGCATTCTTTAGAGCTTATTCAGGTCGTTTAGATGCAGGTTCGTACGTGTTAAATAATCGTTCTGGTAAAAAAGAACGTATCTCACGTATCTATCAAATGCACGCTAACAAGCAAAATGCAATTGATTTTATTGAGGCTGGAGATATTGGAGCTGCTGTAGGATTTAAATCTATCAAAACTGGAGATACACTTTCAGACGAGAAGCATCCTATAGTATTAGAATCTATGGACTTTCCTGATCCAGTAATTGGTATTGCAGTAGAGCCTAAAACTAAGGCTGATGTTGATAAATTAGGTATTGGATTAGCTAAACTAGCAGAAGAAGATCCTACTTTTACAGTACGTTCAGACGAGGCTTCTGGTCAGACTATTATTTCTGGTATGGGTGAGCTTCACTTAGATGTAATTGTAGATCGTTTAAGACGTGAATTTAAAGTAGAGGTTAATCAAGGTCAACCTCAAGTAGAGTACAAAGAAGCTATTACAGCATCTGCAGATCACAGAGAAGTTTATAAGAAACAATCTGGTGGACGTGGTAAATTTGCTGATATTGTATTTACTGTTGAGCCAGCAGACGAAGGTGTTGTTGGACTTCAATTTGAGTCTATAATTAAAGGTGGTAACGTTCCTAAAGAATTTATTCCTTCAATTGAAAAAGGATTTAAGATGGCTATGGTTAATGGACCATTAGCAGGTTATGAAATTGATGCTATGAAAGTAACTCTTAAAGATGGATCTTACCACGACGTGGATTCTGATCAATTATCTTTCGAGTTAGCTGCTAAGTTAGGTTTCAAAAACTGTGCTAAAGCTGCAAAAGCTGTAATTATGGAGCCTATTATGAAACTTGAGGTAATTACTCCTGAAGAAAACATGGGTGATATCGTTGGAGATTTAAATAGAAGAAGAGGTCAAGTGAGTGACATGGGAGATAGAGCTGGTGCAAAAACTGTAAAAGCAACCGTGCCATTATCAGAAATGTTTGGATATGTAACTACATTAAGAACGTTATCTTCTGGTAGAGCTACTTCTACAATGGAATTTTCACATTATGCTGAAACTCCTTCTAATATTTCAGAAGAAGTAATAAAAGCTGCTAAAGGCGTTGAATCGTAAATCTTAAAGAAAATGAGTCAAAAAATCAGAATAAAATTAAAATCTTACGATCACAATTTAGTAGATAAATCTGCTGAGAAGATTGTAAAGACAGTAAAAAGTACAGGAGCTGTTGTAACTGGGCCAATTCCATTACCAACTCATAAAAAAATATTTACTGTATTACGTTCACCACACGTAAATAAGAAGTCTAGAGAACAATTTCAATTAAGCTCTTACAAGAGATTATTGGATATTTACTCTTCATCTTCTAAGACTATTGATGCTTTAATGAAGCTTGAATTACCAAGTGGAGTAGAAGTAGAAATCAAAGTTTAAGTAATTAATTCGTTTAAAGGTTTTAAACGAAACATGTCCTAAGCTTCGAGCGAAGGAAAAACGGTAAAAATACAATTCAAGGCTGAAACGTATTTTCGGCCTTGAATATTTTTTAATAAATAGTAATAACAAATAAATAATAATTATGTCTGGGTTAATTGGAAAAAAAATCGGTATGACCAGCATTTTCGATGAAAATGGTAAGAATGTACCATGTACAGTAATCGAAGCTGGACCATGTATCGTTACCCAAGTCAGAACTGAAGAAGTTGACGGTTATAATGCTGTTCAACTTGGTTTCGATGACGCGACAGAAAAAAGTGCTACTAAAGCTGACTTAGGTCATGCTAAAAAAGCAGGGACTTCTGTAAAACGCAAAATCGTTGAATTCAAAGGTTTTGATGCGGAGTACAAGTTAGGTGATGCAATCACTGTTGAGCACTTTGTAGAAGGTGAATTTGTTGATGTATCAGGTACATCTAAAGGAAAAGGATTTCAAGGGGTTGTAAAACGTCATGGGTTTGGTGGTGTAGGTCAAGCTACTCACGGACAGCATAACCGTTTAAGAGCACCAGGATCTATTGGAGCAGCTTCTTATCCAGCAAGAGTATTCAAAGGAATGCGTATGGCAGGAAGAATGGGAACAGATTCAGTTAAAGTTGAAAATTTAAGAGTTTTAAAAGTAGTTCCTGAAAAGAATTTACTAGTTGTTAAAGGTTGTGTACCTGGACATAAAAACGCTTATGTAATTATCAGAAAATAATGAAAGTAGCAGTTTTAGATATAAACGGAAAAGAAACAGGTAGAAAGGCAGACCTTTCTGACGGTGTTTTTGCTATTGAACCTAATAATCACGCTGTATATTTGGACGTTAAGCAATATTTAGCAAACCAAAGACAGGGAACTCACAAAGCTAAAGAGCGTGCTGAGATTATTGGTAGTACACGTAAGATTAAAAAACAAAAGGGTACTGGTACAGCCAGAGCAGGTAGTATTAAGTCAGGAGTTTTTAGAGGTGGAGGACGTATGTTCGGACCAAGACCAAGAAACTATTCATTTAAACTTAACAAAAGCTTAAAACGTTTAGCGCGTAAATCAGCTTTAAGTATCAAGGCAAATGAAAAGTCTATTATTGTCCTTGAGGACTTTAATTTTGATGCTCCAAAGACTAAAAACTTTACAGCGGTATTGAATGCGTTAGACTTACAGAATAAAAAATCTCTGTTTGTGTTGGGTACGTCGAATAATAATGTATATTTGTCGTCACGTAATTTGAAAGGCTCAGAAGTTATAATTGCCTCAGAATTAAGTACTTATAAAATATTAAATGCAAATCAAGTTGTCCTTTTAGAGAGCTCTTTAGAAGGAATTGAGTCGAATTTAAGTAAATAGAAACAAAATGAATATCTTAATTAAACCTATAATCACGGAAAAAGCAACTGCTAATAGCGAGTTAAACAACTGCTATAGTTTCTTTGTGAACACTAAGGCGAACAAGGTAGAAATCAAAAAAGCAGTTGAAGCTGCTTATGGAGTTTCTGTTGAAAAAGTTCGTACTATAAATGTCCGTCCAGATAGAAGTACCAAGTTTACTAAAACTGGTATTCAACATGGTAAAACAAATGCTAAGAAAAAAGCAATTGTACAACTGGCGGAAGGTGAAATGATTGATTTATACACTAACATGTAATTAAAGACAAATGTCAGTAAGAAAATTAAAACCAATCACACCAGGTCAGCGATTTAGAGTAGTTAATGGATTTGACGCCATTACTACTGACAAGCCGGAAAAAAGCTTATTAGCTCCGAAAAAACGATCAGGTGGTAGAAACAGTCAAGGACGTATGACTATGCGCTATAAAGGTGGTGGTCATAAACGTAGATATCGTTTAATTGATTTCAAAAGAACTAAAGTAGGTGTTCCTGCTGAAGTAGCATCAATTCAATACGATCCAAACAGAACCGCTTTTATTGCATTATTAAATTACCAAGACGGAGAGAAAGCTTATATTATTGCTCAAAATGGTTTACAAGTTGGTCAAACTGTCGTTTCAGGTGAAGGTTCTTCTCCAGAAATTGGAAACGCAATGCCATTAGCTAATATTCCTCTAGGAACAATTATCTCATGTGTTGAGTTAAGACCAGGACAAGGTGCTGTTATGGCAAGAAGTGCTGGAGCATTTGCTCAATTAATGGCAAGAGATGGTAAGTTTGCAACAATTAAATTGCCGTCAGGTGAAACTAGATTAATTTTAGTTACATGTATGGCAACAATTGGAGCAGTGTCTAATTCAGATCACCAATTATTGGTCTCAGGTAAGGCTGGACGTAGTAGATGGTTAGGTAGAAGACCAAGAACAAGACCAGTTGTAATGAATCCAGTTGATCACCCAATGGGAGGTGGAGAAGGTAAGTCATCAGGTGGACATCCACGTTCTAGAAACGGTATACCAGCTAAAGGATATAGAACACGTTCTAAAACTAAAGCGAGTAATAAATATATTGTAGAACGTAGAAAGAAATAAGAAATCATGGCAAGATCATTAAAAAAAGGACCTTACGTTCACTATAAATTAGAGAAAAAAGTAGCTGACAATGTTGAAGCTAACAAAAAAACTGTTATTAAAACTTGGTCAAGAGCAAGTATGATAACACCTGATTTTGTTGGGCAAACAATTGCAGTGCATAACGGTCGTCAGTTTGTTCCAGTTTACGTTACAGAAAACATGGTTGGACATAAGTTAGGAGAATTTTCACCAACAAGATCTTTTAGAGGTCACGCTGGTGCTAAAAATAAAGGTAAAAAGTAAGCTATGGGAAGTCGTAAAAAACAAATGGCAGACGCTATTAAGGAAGGTAAAAAGCAAATCGCTTTTGCTAAACTTAATAACTGTCCTACGTCACCAAGAAAAATGCGTTTAGTAGCCGATTTAGTAAGAGGTGAACGCGTAGAAAAGGCACTTAATATTTTAAAGTTTAGTCAAAAAGAAGCTTCAAATCGTTTAGAAAAATTATTACTTTCGGCGATAGCTAATTGGCAAGCTAAGAATGAAGATGCAAGTATCGAAGATGCTGAATTATTTGTTCAAGAAATAAGAGTAGATGGTGGGTCTATGTTAAAAAGATTACGTCCAGCACCACAAGGACGTGCTCACAGAATAAGAAAACGCTCAAACCACGTGACAATCGTGGTTGGAGCTAACAATAACACACAAAGCTAAGATAGATATGGGACAAAAGACAAATCCAATCGGAAATCGCTTAGGAATTATCAGAGGATGGGAGTCTAACTGGTACGGAGGAAACGATTATGGTGATAAACTTGCCGAAGACGATAAGATCAGAAAATACGTTCACGCGCGTTTATCTAAAGCTAGTGTATCTCGTGTAATAATTGAGAGAACTTTAAAACTTGTAACCGTTACTATCACTACTGCTAGACCTGGTATCATTATCGGAAAAGGTGGTCAAGAGGTAGACAAGTTAAAAGAAGAACTTAAGAAAATTACAGGTAAAGAAGTTCAGATTAATATTTTTGAAATTAAAAGACCTGAACTTGATGCGTTTTTAGTAGCAACTAGTATTGCTCGTCAAATTGAAAATAGAATTTCATACAGACGTGCTATTAAAATGGCTATAGCTGCAACAATGCGTATGAATGCTGAAGGAATAAAAGTACAGATTAGTGGTCGTTTAAATGGAGCTGAAATGGCGCGTTCAGAACACTACAAAGAAGGTCGTATTCCTTTATCAACTTTTAGAGCCGATATTGACTATGCTTTAGTTGAATCTCATACTACATATGGTAGATTAGGGGTTAAAGTATGGATCATGAAAGGTGAAGTATATGGTAAAAGAGAGCTTTCTCCTCTTGTTGGCTTAGCTAAGAAGCAAGGAAAAGGTGGACGTCAAGGAGGTGGTAAACCACAACAACGTCGTAGAAAGTAATTTTTTAAAGAACAGAAAAAATGTTACAGCCTAAAAGAACAAAATTTAGAAAAATGCAAAAGGGACGTATGAAAGGGAACTCTGGTAGAGGTCACTTACTTTCAAACGGAACTTTTGGAATAAAATCATTGGATTCTAATTTTTTAACATCACGTCAAATTGAAGCAGCTCGTATTGCCGCTACACGTTACATGAAAAGAGAAGGTCAACTTTGGATTAAAATATTTCCAGATAAGCCTATTACAAAAAAGCCTCTTGAAGTACGTATGGGTAAAGGTAAAGGTGCAGTAGAATATTGGGCAGCAGTTGTTAAACCAGGAAGAATCCTTTTTGAAGTTGGAGGAGTGCCTTTAGAAGTTGCTAAAGAAGCATTAAGACTTGCAGCTCAAAAATTACCAGTAAAAACTAAGTTTGTAATCGCTAGAGATTACGAAGCATAATTTATTTGATATTATGAAACAATCAGAAATTAAAGAATTATCTGTAGCTGAGTTACAAGAGAAACTTAGTGAAACAAAGAAGAGCTATTCAGATTTAAAAATGGCTCATGCAGTTTCTCCTTTAGAGAATCCAATTCAATTACGTCAAGTAAGACGTACGGTTGCAAAAATTGCAACAGAATTAACTAAAAGAGATTTAAAATAATTCTGCTTACAAGATGGAAAAAAGAAACTTAAGAAAAGAGCGTATCGGGATCGTTACTAGTAACAAGATGCAAAAATCAATAGTGGTTGCTGAAGTTAAAAAAGTAAAACACCCTATGTACGGAAAGTTCGTGTTGAAAACTAAAAAATACGTTGCACACGATGAAACAAACGATTGTAATATTGGAGATACTGTAAAGATCATGGAAACAAGACCTTTAAGTAAATCTAAATGTTGGAGATTAGTTGAAATAATTGAAAGAGCGAAGTAATTATGGTACAACAAGAATCAAGACTAAGAGTAGCAGATAACACTGGAGCAAAGGAAGTTTTAACTATCCGTGTTCTAGGTGGTACTAAAAGAAGATACGCTTCTGTAGGTGACAAAATTGTTGTCACTGTAAAAGATGCGACTCCTAATGGAAACATTAAAAAAGGAGCTGTGTCTACAGCAGTAGTTGTACGTACTAAAAAAGAAGTTAGACGTCCAGACGGATCTTATATCAGATTTGATGATAACGCTTGTGTCCTTTTAAATCCTACTGGAGAAATGAGAGGTACACGTGTTTTTGGACCTGTAGCTAGAGAACTTCGTGATAAACAATTCATGAAAATTGTATCATTAGCACCAGAGGTGCTTTAATTGATAAAAAAATGACAAAGCTAAAAATAAAAACAGGAGATATCGTCAAGGTTATAGCTGGTGATCATAAAGGATCTGAAGGTAAAGTACAAAAAGTATTTACTGAGAAGAACAAAGCTATAGTTGAAGGAGTAAACATGGTTAAGAAACATACTAAACCAAGTGCACAAAACCCTCAAGGTGGTATTGTAGAAAAAGAGGCATCTATCAACATTTCAAACTTATCTTTATTAACTTCAAAAGGTGAAGAAACTAGAGTAGGTTATAGAATGGAAGGTGATAAGAAAGTCAGATTTTCTAAAAAATCTAATGAAGTAATATAGTTATGGGATATTCACCGAGACTAAAAGAAGAGTATAAAAGCAAAGTAATTGCTGCTCTTACAGAAGAATTTGGATACAGTAATGTAATGCAAGTACCAAAACTAGAAAAGATAGTTTTATCTAGAGGTGTTGGAGCAGCTGTTGCTGATAAAAAGCTTGTTGACTATGCAGTTGACGAACTTACGGCTATTACTGGTCAAAAAGCTGTATCTACTTTATCTAAAAAAGATGTTGCAACTTTCAAATTACGTAAAGGAATGCCAATTGGTGCTAAAGTTACGTTAAGAGGAGAAAGAATGTATGAGTTTTTAGATCGTTTAATCACTTCTGCACTTCCACGTGTTAGAGATTTTAACGGAATAAAAGCTACAGGTTTTGACGGAAGAGGTAACTACAATTTAGGTGTTACCGAACAAATTATCTTTCCAGAAATAAATATTGACAAAGTTAATAAAATTGACGGAATGGATATTACATTTGTAACTTCTGCCGAAACAGATAAAGAAGCAAAATCATTATTAACAGAATTAGGGTTACCTTTTCAAAAAAACTAAGTTATGGCTAAAGAATCAATGAAAGCCCGCGAGGTTAAAAGATCAAAGACAGTAGCTAAATATGCTGAAAAACGTAAGGCTCTTAAAGAAGCTGGAGATTATCAAGCGTTACAAAAGTTACCTAAAAATGCATCACCTATCCGCCAACATAATAGATGTAAATTAACTGGTAGACCAAAGGGATATATGCGTACCTTTGGACTTTCTCGTGTTATGTTTAGAGAAATGGCTAACCAAGGTTTAATTCCAGGTGTTAAAAAAGCAAGTTGGTAAAATTTTAATTGGTCTTAGGTTCGGAATAGTCCGAAAACCAAGTCCGCAAATAAATACATATGTATACAGATCCAATAGCAGATTACTTGACTAGAATTAGAAACGCAGTGCGTGCTAATCACAGAGTTGTAGAAATTCCTGCTTCAAATTTAAAAAAGGACATTACTAAAATATTATTCGATCAAGGATATATTTTAAGTTATAAGTTCGATGATTCTACCGTACAAGGTACAATCAAAATTGCCTTAAAATACAATAAGGAAACAAAAGAACCTGTAATTAGAAAATTACAAAGAATCAGTAAGCCTGGTTTACGTAAGTACTCTAGTTCAACTGAATTACCACGTATACTTAATGGTTTAGGTATTGCAATCGTTTCTACATCCCATGGTGTTATGACTGGAAAGCAAGCACAAAGAGAAAACGTTGGTGGTGAAGTTTTATGTTACGTTTACTAATTTTAAATCCAGAAGAAAATGTCAAGAATAGGAAATAATCCAGTTGCCATTCCAGAAGGAGTAACTGTAACAGTTGATAATAATACAATAACAGTAAAAGGAAAATTAGGTGAGTTAACTCAAGAATTTGATACTGTTGAAGTAAAAGTTGAAGAAGGAAATGTATTAGTAACACGTTCTACAGATACTAAAGATCAAAAAGCTAAGCATGGTTTATATCGTTCATTAGTTTTTAATATGATTGAAGGTGTTTCTAAAGGATGGACTAAAGAATTAGAATTAGTTGGTGTAGGTTATAGAGCTTCAAACCAAGGTAACGTCCTTGAGCTAGCTTTAGGTTTTTCACACAACATCATTTTAGATTTAGCTCCAGAAATTAAAGTAGAAACTGTTTCTGATAAAGGAAAAAATCCAATAATAAAATTAACATCTCATGATAAACAATTAGTAGGACAAGTTGCTGCTAAAATCAGAGGATTTAGAAGACCAGAACCATACAAAGGAAAAGGTATTAAGTTTGTTGGAGAAGTATTAAGAAGAAAAGCAGGTAAATCAGCATAATAATTAGTTATGGCGTTAACAAAAAACGAAAGACGAATAAGAATTAAAAACAGAATCCGTAAGGTTGTTTCTGGTACAGAAGCAAGACCTAGATTAGCTGTTTTTAGAAGTAATAAAGAAATTTATGCTCAATTAGTAGATGACGTTACTGGTAAAACATTAGCTGCTTCATCTTCTAGAGATAAAGATATTGCTGCAAAAGGAAACAAAGTAGAACTAGCTGCATTAGTAGGTAAGTCTATCGCGGAAAAAGCCTTAAAGGCTGGTGTTGAGACAATCGCTTTTGATAGAGGTGGTTATTTATATCATGGTAGAATCAAATCATTAGCTGAAGGAGCTAGAGAAGGAGGACTTAAATTCTAAGAAATTATGTATCAAAAATACAAAAGCGCAGAGTTAGTAAAACCAAGTGGATTAGATCTTAAAGATCGTTTAGTTGGTGTGCAAAGAGTTACTAAGGTAACTAAAGGAGGTAGAGCATTCGGTTTTTCTGCAATCGTAGTGGTTGGAGATGAAGCTGGTGTTGTAGGTCAAGGTTTAGGAAAATCAAAAGATGTTGCTAGTGCAATTGCAAAAGCAATAGAAGATGCTAAGAAAAACTTAGTTCGTATTCCTATCATGAAAGGAACTTTACCTCATGAACAAAAAGGAAAATTTGGTGGTGCAAGAGTAAATATTATACCTGCAGCTCCTGGTACAGGAGTTATTGCTGGTGGAGCTGTAAGAACAGTTTTAGAAGCAGTAGGTGTACACGATGTTTTATCTAAATCTCAAGGTTCATCAAATCCTCATAATGTTGTTAAGGCTACTTTTGATGCTTTATTACAATTAAGAGACCCTAGAACGATTGCTCGTGAAAGAGGTGTTTCTTTAGAAAAAGTTTTTAACGGATAATCACAACAGCAATGTCGAAGATAAAAGTAACAAAAGTTAAAAGTGCAATCAACAGAACTCAAAGACAAAAAAGAACTTTATTGGCTCTTGGTCTTAAGAAGATTGGACAAACTATAGAACACGAGGCTACTCCTAACATATTAGGTATGGTAGCAAAAGTAAACCACTTAGTTTCTGTAGAGGAAACTAAATAATAATACTGAAAATGGATTTAAGTAATTTAAAACCTGCAGAAGGTTCAGTTAAAAGTCAAGGTAAAAGAATAGGTAGAGGACAAGGTTCTGGTAAAGGTGGTACTGCAACACGTGGTCACAAAGGAGCAAAGTCTAGATCTGGTTATTCTAAGAAGGTCGGTTTTGAAGGAGGGCAAATGCCACTTCAACGTAGAGTACCTAAGTTTGGCTTTACTAACATAAATCGTAAAGAATATCAAGGTGTAAATCTTGATGTTATTCAACAATTAGTTGACGATAAGATAATAAAAGATACATTAGATTTTGATACTCTAGTAGGTTTAGGATTAGTTGGTAAAAACGAACTAGTTAAAATTCTTGGAAGAGGTGAATTAAAATCAAAATTAAGTGTAACAGCTCATAAATTTACTGCTACTGCAAAAGCTGCTATTGAAGCTGCAGGAGGAGAAGCTGTAACTTTATAAGAACAATCGAACGCATGAAATTTATAGAGACATTAAAAAATGTTTGGAAAATTGAGGAACTAAGAAATAGAATTCTAGTAACACTAGGTCTACTATTAGTTTATCGTTTCGGAGCACAAGTAGTATTACCAGGTATTGACGCAACCCAATTAGAAAGCCTACAAACTGGAACATCAGAAGGTATTTTTGGGATATTAAATGCCTTCACAGGAGGTGCATTTGCTAATGCTTCTGTATTTGCACTTGGAATTATGCCATATATTTCTGCTTCTATTGTAGTTCAATTAATGGGAATAGCTATTCCTTATTTGCAAAAGCTACAAAAAGAAGGTGCTAGTGGTCAGAAAAAAATAACACAAATAACGCGTTGGTTAACTATAGCAATATGTTTAGTGCAAGCACCAGGTTATTTGGCTAGTTTACAACCTATGTTTGGTATACCAAATTCAGCCTTTTTATTAGGTCAAGGTGGTGTTTTCTATTTCTCATCAATAGTTATACTTGTAACAGGTTGTATATTCGCAATGTGGTTAGGAGAGAAAATAACTGATAAAGGTATTGGGAATGGTATTTCATTATTAATAATGGTAGGTATTATTGCAACTCTTCCAAAATCTTTCTTACAGAATGCTGCTTCTCGAGGTAATAATGTTATGATGATTTTATTTGAAATCGTTATATGGTTTGTTATTATTTTACTTTCAATCTTGTTAGTAATGGCAGTTCGTAAGATAGCAGTACAGTATGCCAGACGTTCAGCTACTGGAGGTTATGAGAAAAATGTATTCGGATCAAGACAATATATTCCATTAAAGCTTAATGCATCTGGAGTAATGCCAATCATATTTGCTCAGGCTATTATGTTTGTTCCTGGTCTAATTGGTGGATCGTCTTTACTAAAAGATACAGCCTCAGGATTATGGCTACAATCAAATTTTTCTGATATTTTTGGATTTTGGTATAACTTAGTATTTGCTCTATTAATAATTATATTTACATATTTTTATACAGCAATTACTGTTCCGACTAATAAAATGGCTGACGATCTAAAACGAAGCGGTGGATTCATTCCAGGTATTCGTCCAGGATCAGAAACTTCTGAATATCTAGACAAAATTATGTCTCAAATAACTTTACCAGGTTCTATTTTTCTTGCATTAATAGCTGTGTTCCCAGCGTTTATTGTTAAGTTGCTTAATGTTCAATCTGGTTGGGCTTTATTTTTCGGAGGTACATCTTTATTAATTATGGTTGGAGTTGCAATTGACACTATGCAACAAGTAAACAGTTACTTGTTAAATAGACATTATGATGGCTTGATGAAGACTGGTAAAAACAGAAAAGCAGTAGCTTAATATTTTCACTATGGCAAAACAAGCAGCAATAGAACAAGATGGAACTATCATTGAAGCATTATCAAATGCTATGTTTCGTGTTGAATTAGAAAATGGTCATATTGTGACCGCACATATTTCGGGTAAGATGCGTATGCATTATATTAAGTTGTTACCAGGAGATAAAGTTAAATTAGAAATGAGTCCTTACGATTTAACTAAGGCTCGTATAACCTATAGATACTAATACGATGAAAGTAAGAGCATCAATTAAAAAAAGAAGTGCGGATTGTAAAATCGTACGCAGAAAAGGTAGACTTTACGTCATTAACAAAAAGAATCCTAGATTCAAACAAAGACAAGGGTAATTATGGCAAGAATCGCAGGTGTAGACATACCAAAACAAAAAAGAGGAGTGATCTCGTTAACTTATATCTATGGAGTAGGTAGAAGTAGAGCTCAAGAAATTTTAGCAGAAGCTAAAGTTGACGAAAACATCAAAGTACAAGACTGGACAGATGATCAAATTGGAGCAATCCGTGAAACTGTAGGTACTTATACTATTGAAGGTGAATTACGTTCTGAAACACAATTAAACATTAAACGTTTGATGGATATAGGGTGTTACAGAGGTATTCGTCATAGAGTTGGTTTACCTTTAAGAGGTCAACGTACTAAGAATAACTCTAGAACAAGAAAAGGAAGAAGAAAAACAGTTGCTAACAAGAAAAAAGCAACTAAATAATAAGTAGTATGGCAAAGACAAACGCTAAAAGCACAAAAAAACGTAAAGTTATTATTGACGCTGTTGGAGAAGCTCACATTACTGCTTCTTTCAACAATATCATTATTTCACTTACTAACAAAAAAGGAGATGTCATTTCATGGTCTTCTGCAGGTAAGATGGGATTTAGAGGGTCTAAAAAAAACACACCTTATGCAGCACAATTAGCAGCGGAAGATGCTTCTGAAGTAGCTAAAGAAGCTGGATTAAAAAAGGTTAAAGTTTATGTTAAAGGACCTGGAAATGGTAGAGAATCTGCTATAAGATCTATCCATAATGCAGGAATTGAAGTAACAGAAATTATTGATGTTACACCTTTACCTCACAATGGTTGTCGTCCTCCAAAAAGAAGAAGAGTATAAGTATTTAAAATATACTTAACTTAAGCAATAATTAAATTAATATCATCTGTTTATCAGATGGTATTAATTTTTTGTATAAATTTGCAAACTGAAATTTAAAACAAGTATCAACAAAGAGATTAACGATTATCGAAGGATAAGATTTAGACCTTAATTCATAATCACTCTTAAAACAATTAGAAAATGGCAAGATATACTGGTCCTAAAACTAAAATAGCTCGTAAATTTGGTGAAGCTATATTCGGAGACGATAAGTCTTTTGAAAAAAGAAATTACCCACCAGGTCAACATGGAAACAACAGAAGACGTGGTAAAAAATCTGAATATGCTATCCAATTAATGGAGAAGCAAAAAGCTAAATATA
Source organism: Olleya marilimosa CAM030 (assembly GCF_000518485.1). Classification (GTDB taxonomy): domain Bacteria; phylum Bacteroidota; class Bacteroidia; order Flavobacteriales; family Flavobacteriaceae; genus Olleya; species Olleya marilimosa. The sequence goes on from NZ_JADR01000010.1 coordinate 109,293, forward strand.
CTTATGGTATTTTAGAACGTCAATTCAGAAACATGTTTAAAAGAGCTACAGCTGCTCAAGGAATTACAGGTGAAGTTTTACTTCAATTATGTGAATCAAGATTAGATAATGTAGTGTACAGAATGGGAATTTCTCCTTCTAGAAGTGGAGCAAGACAACTTGTATCACACAGACATATTACCGTTAATGGTGAGTTAGTAAACATTCCATCTTACCAACTTAATGCTGGTGATGTTGTTGCTGTTAGAGAAAAATCTAAGTCATTAGAAACTATTGATAGATCTTTATCTAATTCTAGCAATGTCTATGAATGGATAACTTGGAATAGTGAGAAAAAAGAAGGTACTTATGTATCTGTTCCTGCTAGAATCCAAATTCCAGAAAATATAAATGAGCAATTCATCGTAGAATTATACTCTAAATAATAAATTACTAACATTGGTATTTAGCCAAAGGGTTTGTCAGTATTTCTTCAAACTTTTAAACCGCGCAACTAAATAACAATTCAAACGAAGAAAAATTATGGCAGTATTTAATTTCCAAAAGCCTGACAAGGTAATCATGATTGATTCAACTGATTTCGAAGGTAAATTCGAATTCAGACCTCTAGAGCCAGGTTATGGACTAACAGTAGGAAATGCTTTAAGAAGAGTTTTATTATCTTCATTAGAAGGATTTGCTATAACATCTGTTAGAATAGAAAGTGTAGATCATGAATTTTCAACAATAGCAGGTGTTGTTGAAGACGTTACAGAAATTATTTTAAACTTAAAGCAAGTACGCTTTAAGCGTCAGATTGAAGATGTAGATAACGAATCTATTTCAATTTCAATTTCTGGTCAAGATAAAATTGTAGCAGGAGATTTCCAAAAGTTTATTTCTGGATTCCAAGTATTAAATACAGATCAAGTGATTTGTAACTTAGATTCTAAAGTAAACATCAATATGGAAATTACTGTTGAAAAAGGTAGAGGATATGTTCCAGCAGAAGAAAACAAAAAAGCTTCAGCACCAATTGGAACAATTTTTACTGATTCAATCTATACACCAATTAAAAATGTTAAGTACAGTATCGAGAATTATCGTGTAGAACAAAAAACGGATTACGAAAAATTAGTTTTCGAAATTCAAACTGATGGTTCTATAACACCTCAAGATGCTTTAACAGAAGCTGCAAAAACTCTTATTCACCACTTCATGTTATTCTCTGATGAGCGTATCACATTAGAAGCGGATGAGATTGCTCAAACTGAAACTTATGATGAAGAATCACTTCATATGAGACAGTTGTTAAAAACTAAATTAGTAGATATGGACCTTTCGGTTCGTGCTTTAAATTGTTTAAAAGCAGCAGAGGTAGATACTTTAGGAGACCTAGTGTCTTTTAATAAAAATGATTTAATGAAGTTCCGTAATTTTGGAAAGAAATCTTTAACAGAGCTAGAAGAGCTTGTAAATGTTAAAGGATTAAATTTCGGAATGGATCTTTCAAAATACAAACTAGATAAAGACTAATACATCATATTTTGCTCCTCATAAAGAGTTTGAGCAAGATGATGATTAAAAACAAATGTCATGAGACACGGAAAAAAAGTAAACCATTTAGGTAGAAAAACTGCTCACAGAAAATCAATGTTAGCAAATATGGGTTGTTCTTTAATAGAGCACAAACGTATTAATACAACTGTAGCTAAAGCGAAAGCTTTAAAAGGGTTTATTGAGCCATTAATCACTAAGGCTAAAGACGATACAACACATAATAGACGTATTGTATTTTCTAGATTACGTCAAAAAGAAGCTGTAACAGAACTTTTTAGAGATGTTGCTGCTAAAATTGGTGATCGTCCAGGTGGATATACTAGAATTATCAAGTTAGGAAACCGTTTAGGTGATAACGCAGATATGGCAATGATTGAATTAGTAGATTACAACGAAATCTACAATGCAGATAAAAAAGCTAAGAAAACTACACGTAGAAGTCGTAGAGGTGGTAGTAGCACTACTGTTACTCCTCCAGTTGCTTCAAATGAAGAAGAATAGTTTCTTAATTTGCTGTTAAATTATTATTAAAAAAGAGATAAGCTTTATAAGTTTATCTCTTTTTTTTTACATTTAAGCAAACTTTTTATATGAAACCTATCTTGCTATTTCTTGCTTTTTTTGTCATGACTTCTATGTCTGGACAAGTTATTAAAAACGAGGTTTCTACAGGTCAAGCTAAGCATTCAAATCTTCCTTTGGTAGATTTAAATTCAAGTTTACAAGACAACTCTAATGCTGTTAATTATCAAGGTTATTATCTGTCTAATGCAAGTTTACCTGATGTGTCTGGTTCTCCTTTTCCATTTGAAGATGCTGTAATTATAATTAGCACTATTGATGGTAAAGCATATAAAGTACCAAACGGTAATTATAATGCAAGTACAGATGAAGTTGTATCTAATTTTGCAAAAGACTCTTCTTTTGTATTTCAATCCAAAACTATTAAAAGTGTAAAGTTTGAGAAATATACAGCTACACGATATAAAGATATAAACGATAAAGACCATTTTTATTTTGAATTAACGCCACATGCGTCTATTAAACTATTAAAAAAATATTCAGCTAAAATCATTGATGGTCAAATTAATGTTTTAACAAAACAAAAAACATCCCCTGATATGTTTAGTTTATCAGATAGCTATGGCATAACTATTGATGGTAAAACAGTAACAGATTTTAAACTAAATAAAAAGTCAGTTTTAAAACTTCTAGCAAGTCATAAAAAGTTGATTCAAGATTTCGTTAAAAAAGAAAATTTATCATACAAAGAAGAATATGACATTATAAGAATCCTAAATTATTACAGTGTTATTTCAAAATTAAATTAAATATAATATACACACACACACACACACAAATTCATTCAAAAACACACACATGAAAAACTACTTATTTATTTTTACCTTATTATTGTCAACTTTTTCCATTGCACAAGGAAGTAACAATTTTAGCTCTAACTTATCAGCTGCAACAAATGATAATACCCAGCAAAATATGTTTAATGCAGTTAATTATCAAGGCGCTTACTTGGCTAATGGAAAATCAAGTGCTGTAATAGGGACGCCATTTGCTTTTGAGGATGCTACAATTGAAATCACTTCAAAAGAAGGTAAAGTATATAAAGTGCCAAATGGTAATTATAATGCTAAATCAAACCAAATCGTTTCAAATTTCGCTAAAGATTCTTCTTTTGTTTTCGATGCAAAAGCAATAGAGTCTGTTAAATTTGATAAATATGTTGCTAAAATTTATAGAGATGAAGATAGCAAAGCCAAATTCTTTTTTGAATTAACACCACATACAACAGTTAAGCTATTAAAAAGATATGAAGCGATAATTAAAGATGGACAGATTAATGTTATGACCAAGCAAAAAACTTCTCCAGATAAATATGTTGTTAATGATAGTTATGCGATTTCTAAAGATGGAGTAACAACTGAAGAGTTTAAATTAAAAAAGAAATCAATATTAAAATTACTTGAAGATAAGAAAAAGTTAATTGAAAAATTTGTTGACGATAATGATCTATCCTACAAAGAGGAAGCAGATGTTGTCAAGATTTTTAATTATTATAGCATTAATTAAGATGCAAGACATTAAAAAAGGGTAATCTATTTTAGATTATCCTTTTTTTTATGCAATTTTGTGAAACTTTTAGAATTATGAAATATCAAAGATTAAAAAAAGCTCTGATCTTATTAGAGGATGGCACCATTTTTCATGGAAAAGCTGTAGGAAAAGAAGGAACAGCATTTGGAGAAATTTGCTTCAACACAGGAATGACTGGATATCAAGAAATTTTCACCGATCCTTCATATTTTGGTCAACTTATGGTAACTACCAATGCACATATTGGTAACTATGGTGTTAACGATAACGAAAACGAATCGGACTCGATTAAAATTTCGGGATTAATCTGTAAAAATTTTAGTTATGATTTTTCAAGAGTTGATTCAAACGGTTCATTAGAAGACTTTCTTAACAAGCATAACCTTTTAGCTATATCTGATGTGGATACAAGAGCATTAGTTAGTTACATTAGAGACAATGGTGTGATGAATGCTATCATTTCGACAGACGTAGATAACATTGACAGCTTAAAGCAACAATTAGAAGAAGTGCCTTCTATGAGTGGTTTAGAGTTAGCATCCAAAGTATCTACTAAAGAGCCATATTTTATTGGAGATGAAAACGCACCAATAAAAATAGCAGCTTTAGACATAGGAATTAAAAAGAATATTTTACGTAATCTAGTTAAAAGAGATGCGTACGTTAAAGTATATCCTTATAATTCAACATTCGAAGATTTAAATTCATGGAATCCAGATGGATATTTCTTATCTAATGGACCTGGTGATCCAGAACCATTAGTGGAAGCGCAAGCATTAGCTAAAGAAATAATAAAAAGAGATTTACCTTTATTTGGTATTTGTTTAGGACATCAAGTTATAGCTTTAGCTAACGGAATCTCAACCTACAAAATGCATAATGGACACAGAGGTATAAATCACCCAGTAAAAAACCTAATTACAGGTAAAGGTGAAATAACATCTCAAAACCATGGATTTGCAGTAAATAGAGAAGAAGCAGAAGCACATCCAGATATTGAGATTACTCATGTACATCTTAATGATAACACTGTTGCAGGATTAAAAATGAAATCAAAAAACGTGTTCTCTGTACAATATCACCCAGAAGCAAGTCCAGGACCACATGACTCTTCCTATTTATTTGACCAATTTATAAGTAATATAAAAAATAAATAATATTAAAAAGACAACGATTTTAAAGTTTCGTTGTCTTTTTTATTTTACTAAAACGTTATAGATAGAATTTTATGTATTTCTGTTATAAAACCTATATATAGCTGAAAATTAAACATTAAATTTGAAATTAATAAACTAAAATCACACACATATGAGTATTATAATTAATGTTCACGCAAGACAAATTTTTGATTCCAGAGGTAATCCAACGGTAGAAGTAGATGTTGAAACAGAAAATGGTTATGTTGGTAGAGCAGCAGTCCCTTCTGGAGCTTCAACAGGAGAACATGAAGCTGTAGAATTACGTGATGGAGGACCTAAATACATGGGTAAAGGAGTTAGTAAAGCTGTAGATAACGTTAATAATATTCTAGCTGAAGAACTTTTAGGAGTTAATGTTTTTGAACAAAATTATGTAGATACACTAATGTGTAAAATAGACGGAACACCTAATAAATCTAAGTTAGGTGCTAATGCTATTTTAGGAGTATCTTTAGCTGTGGCTAAAGCTGCTGCTGCAGAATTAGGTATGCCATTATATAGATACATTGGAGGTGTTAGTGCTAATACATTACCAGTCCCAATGATGAATATTATTAATGGAGGATCACATAGTGATGCACCAATCGCATTTCAAGAGTTTATGGTTATGCCAGTTAAAGCCAAAAACTTTTCTCATGCGTTACAAATGGGAACTGAAATTTTTCACAACCTTAAAAAGGTATTACACGACAGAGGTTTAAGTACAGCTGTTGGAGATGAAGGTGGATTTGCGCCAACATTAGATGGTACAGAGGATGCTTTAGACACTATAGCTATAGCTGTTAAAAATGCAGGATATACGCTTGGAGATGACGTAATGATTGCATTGGATTGTGCTGCTGCAGAATTTTATGTAAACGGAAACTACGATTATTCTAAATTTGAAGGCGAAACTGGTAAAGTACGTTCAAGTAAAGAGCAAGCAGATTACTTAGCAGAATTATCAAGAAACTATCCAATTATTTCTATTGAAGATGGTATGGATGAAAATGACTGGGAAGGATGGAAATATTTAACTGAACAAGTTGGAGATAAAGTGCAATTAGTAGGTGATGATTTATTTGTTACTAACGTAGAAAGATTATCAAGAGGAATTAAAGAAGATATTGCTAATTCTATCTTAATTAAAGTAAATCAAATTGGTACATTAACCGAAACTATTGCTGCTGTAAATATGGCACATAACGCAGGTTATACTTCAGTAATGTCTCATAGATCAGGAGAGACTGAGGATAATACAATTGCAGATTTAGCTGTAGCACTTAATTGTGGACAGATTAAAACAGGATCTGCATCTCGTAGTGATCGTATGGCTAAATACAACCAATTACTTCGTATTGAAGAAGAGTTAGGAGATGTTGCATATTATCCAAAAGATAAAGCATTCAAAATAAAAAGATAGGTGTTTTACTATCACAAATACAAAGCCTTTCAGCGTTAGTTGAAAGGCTTTTTTTATTTAAATCATCTATATAAATTAAACCTATATTAAAATTGTTAAAACCATTATAAATACCCTTTCTAAATCGTTATAGTTTTTGTAAATTTACAATTCTAAATAAACATACAATAAATCAATATACATGTCAAATAAAGCAACGCTTGAAATTAATGGAGAAAAACATGAATTTCCCTTAATTGTAGGTACTGAAAATGAAATAGGAATAGATATTAAAAATCTTAGAGCTGTTACAGGTGGTGTGACAACTATTGATCCAGGATACAAAAATACAGGATCATGTGAGAGTGCTATTACTTTTTTAGATGGAGAAAAAGGAATTTTAAGATACAGAGGTTATTCTATTGAAGAATTAGCTGAAAAAGCGGATTTCCTTGAAGTAGCGTTTTTATTAATTTTTGGTGAATTACCAACTAAAGAGCAACTTAATAAATTTGAAAATGATATTAAGGAGCAGTCTGTTGTTGATGACGATGTAAAGAAAATTTTAGATGCATTCCCTAAGTCAGCACATCCAATGGGTGTTCTTTCTTCTTTAACAAGTGCATTAACAGCGTTTAACCCATCATCAGTAAACGTAGACTCAGAGGAGGATATGTACAAAACTGTATGTAAAATAATGGGTAAATTTCCGGTGTTAGTAGCATGGACAATGCGTAAGCAAAAAGGTTTACCATTAGATTATGGAGATGACAATTTAGGATATGTTGAAAACATCCTAAAAATGATGTTTAAAAAACCTAATCAAGAGTATACTCAAAACCCAATCTTAGTTAATGCTTTAGATAAGTTATTAATTTTACATGCAGATCATGAGCAAAACTGTTCTACATCTACAGTTAGAATAGTAGGATCATCTCACGCAGGTTTATTTGCTTCTTTATCTTCAGGTATTTCAGCACTTTGGGGACCATTACATGGTGGAGCAAACCAAGCAGTATTAGAAATGCTAGAAGCTATTAAAGAAGATGGTGGAGATACTAAAAAGTATATGGCTAAAGCTAAGGACAAAGAAGATCCTTTCCGTTTAATGGGCTTTGGACACAGAGTTTACAAAAACTTTGATCCAAGAGCAAAAATTATTAAAAAAGCTGCTGATGAAGTATTAGGAGATTTAGGAATTGAAGATCCTGTATTAGACATTGCTAAAGGATTAGCTGAAGAAGCTTTAAGTGATCCATATTTTGTAGATCGTAAGTTATATCCAAACGTAGATTTCTATTCTGGTATTATTTATAGAGGTATGGGAATCCCAACAGAGATGTTTACAGTAATGTTTGCTTTAGGACGTTTACCAGGTTGGATTGCACAATGGAAAGAAATGCGTAACCGTAAGGAGCCAATTGGACGTCCAAGACAAATATATATTGGAGAAAATTTAAGATCTTTCAAATCAATTTCTGAAAGATAGATTTCAATTATTAATATAAAAAAAGCTTCATAAATTATTATGGAGCTTTTTTATATCTTTACTTTATGTTAAAACTAAACGTAAAAAACGAAACCTCTAGATTAAGAGCAGTCGTTTTAGGAACAGCAGTTAGTAATGGTCCAACACCAAAACTAGAAGAAGCATACGACCCAAAATCTTATTTACATATCAAAGCAGGTACTTACCCAATTGAAGCAGATATGGTCAATGAAATGGAGTCGGTTGCTAAAATTTTTGAAAAATACGATGTTAAAGTTTACAGACCAGAATTAATAAAGGATTGTAATCAGATTTTTGCTAGAGATATTGCTTTTGTAATTGATGATGTGTTTGTAAAAGCTAACATCCTTCCTGAAAGAGAAAACGAACTTGATGCTATTCAATATTTAATTGATACAATAGATCCTAAAAAAGTGATACGTCCACCAGAGGAAGTGCACATTGAAGGAGGAGACGTAATGCTATGCAACGACTATATCTTCATTGGGACTTATAGAGGTGATGATTATTCAGACTACATCGTAGCCAGAACAAATCAAGCAGGTGTTGATTATATAACACAACAATTTCCGCATAAAAAAATTAAAAGTTTTGATTTAAATAAATCACAAACAAATCCATATGACAATGCCTTGCATTTAGACTGTTGTTTCCAGCCTATAGGAACTAATAAAGCGATTTTACATAAAGAGGGATTTAGAGATGAAACTGAGTATGAATGGTTGTTAAATTACTTCGGAAAAGAGAATTGTTTTATAATTACTAAAGAAGAAATGTTTAACATGAATAGTAACATATTTAGTATCTCTGAAGACGTTATAATTTCAGAAAAAAACTTTACTAGACTTAATACTTGGTTGCGAGAAAAAGGGTTTACAGTTGAAGAAGTACCTTATGCTGAAATAGCAAAACAAGAAGGTTTACTAAGATGCAGCACAATGCCTTTAATTAGGGATTAAAAGACGATATTTATAAACAAAAAGCCTCTTTAATTAAAAGAGGCTTTTTTTATTTTTAATAAAATAGATATTATGGATTTGTAGACCATAACGCAGCACTTTTAAGCATTGCTCTTCTAGGTAATTTTAATCCAGCTACAATTAATTCGGCAAAATCATCAGGTTGTAATACACTATCTTCAGAGTTTTTATCTGCAATGCCTAAGTTAATAGACATGTCTGAAGCTATAGTACTTGGTGTCAAAGTACAAACTCTAATGTTATTTTTTCTAACCTCTTTCATTAAGGACTCAGACATACCAATCACAGCAAATTTTGATGCAGAATAGGCAGACGTGTTAGCGTTACCATTTAATCCAGCAGTTGATGATATATTAATAATATCTCCTTCGTTTTGATTTATTAAATATGGTAAAACCTCTTTAGTGACGTAATACATTCCCATAACGTTGGTTTGAATAATTTTACTCCATTGGTCAACCTCCATGTCATTTAAAGATCCAAAAGCAGCTATTCCTGCATTGTTAACTAAAATGTCTACTTTTCCTAATTGGTCTATAATAGTTTTGATTCCGGTTTTAACAGCCTCGTAATTACCTACGTCAAAAACAGCGTAAATTGCATTAACACCTAAAGCTTTTAATTGGGTTACGGTTTCTTGTAAGTCAGCTTCATTTCTTCCAGTAATAGCAACATCAATACCTTCCTTAGCAAAGGCAATTGCTGTAGCTTTACCTAAACCTTTACTTCCTCCTGTAATTATTGCTTTTCTATTTTTTAAATGTTCCATAATTGATTTAATATCTGTATGTTTTTATAATATGTTTAGCCTCAGGATAATATGGAGACTATTATAAGAGTTAACGAAATTATAGGATTTTTATCAGAAAGTCAAACTAAAATGTAACTCTAAAACTAACATTTGGTGTTAATCCTAATGAAGTGTTTTCAATTGTATTGACTTGATTACTATCAATAGTATAATAGGTGTTAAGTATATTTTCTCTGTTAAGAATATTCCAAACTGAAGCTCCAACAACTGCATTATTTTCGCCTAATTTAAATTGATAAGTTGCAGATAAGTCTGCTCTAATATAGGAGCTTAACCTACTACTGTTTGGAGCATTATAATTAATAGTGTTATTAATAATTGGCGTATTGTCATTGACTTGAGTGTAGGGTTTACCAGAATGCCAATTGACACCAAAAGCTAATTTTAGTTGTTGCCAACTATAAGTGCTACCATAATTAATTTGATGTTTTATATCAAAATTACTAGGGAAAGCGTTGCTGTTGTTTAAGTCTTTAAACGTATAATTATTATTACTATAACTATAACCTATCCATGTACTAAATTGGTTAATTTGTTTATTAATTAATACATCAATACCCTTAACATCATAACCTCCATTAACATTTATAAATTGGTATTGGTTTTGTAAGCCCTGACTTCGGGTAGTTACTCCATTAACCGTTTTGTAATAGCCTTCAATACTTAATAATAATTTGTTTTTATTATAAGTTATGCCTAAACCTAACTGCTTGCTTTTTTGAATTGGAATGGTATTATTGTTAGCTAAAACCCATCGACGATTTTCTACACCTAAAAAGTCGTTTTGTAAATCTATTAACTGTGATGTGGTTTGACTTTTGTATTCCCCAGAAAGTTCGGCTCTAAAATTTTTTAAAAAGCGTTGACTAATATGTAACCTTGGTTCTAAAACACCTATTTTAAAGTTTTTGAAGTAATTATGACGAAACCCTAGTTTGATTAAAGAATTTTTATTTTTGGATTGTAATACCGTTTCAGCGTATACACTATGTGCTGTTAAGATTCGCTTTAAGTTTATATTTAAAAATGGGTCATTTGTTTCTTCTAAATTGCTTACCGAAACTTCATTAAATTGATAACCTCCATTAATTGTAAAGGCGTTATTAAAATTATAATTAGCATCAATATTAAACCCATTGTCAACAACTTTATTTTCTTGTATTAATCGTTGGTTATTTGCCATATTATAATCCGAGGATCTTAAATCGTAATTAGAGTAATACCCTTTAATTGTGGTATTAAATTTATTATTCCAAAAGCGCTCATACTGTATAGCAGATGCTCTGTTTTGTTGCTTAAGTTGATTGCTATTGTTTTGTGAAGCATCAGTATTAGAGGACTCTTCAAAATCTAATTGATTAAATACATTTAGTAATGTAAAACGTAATTTATCTTTTTCAGTAATATCGTGTAATAGTTTTAATGAAATGTCACTAAACCTAAAAGTTTGATTATCTGTAAAAGAATTTTCTGTGTCTGACACTTCAGAGTCTTGAAAGACGCGTTTAAAATATTGGTTGTAAGTTGGTGTGTTTAATACGTCTGTAATAGCACGACGTGTTGCTAATTGTAATTGTGTTTTTGATGTTAAGGGTATAATAGCAAAACCATCTGCAGTAATCATATTTATGCCTATTCCAGCGCTAAAATCGGCATCTATATTATCCGATAATTTCATGTCAATCATGCTGCTAATTCCGTCACCAAAACGTGCGCTTGTTCCGTTTTTTATAACAGCTACATGTTTGGTTAAATATGGGTTAAAGGCAGATATTAGACCAAAAAAGTGTCCGGATTGATACATTTTTATTCCATCATATAAAATAAGGTTTTGATCATGCGTTCCTCCTCTAACATTAATGTTAGATACCGTTTCATCTACACTTAAAACACCAGGTATGGCTTGAATGGTTTGTAATATATCAGGTTCAATTAAACCAGGTAAAATTTCAAAGGATTTTGGTGATATGGTTATATGACCAGATTTGTTTTTGTCAATACCAGTGGTTAAGTAATTAGAGATAGTAATTTCGTCTAATTTTTGAAAAGAAAAACCATTTATATTGCCTGTAACGGTAATAAAATGGTCGTCTAATTTGTTGAATTTTATGTCAGTTTCGATTTCTATTTTTGATAACATATCATCCAGAGAATCTTTACTGTCAAACGTCACAAAAACACCCTTAATTACTTTGTCTGCATAAGAAAAACTAACTTTATACTGATACTCTATTGTAGATAGGACATCTAATAAAGGAAATTTTTTATTTTGGGCATAAAAAGAAAAGCTAAAGGCTAATGCAATAATTAATAATAGGGTCTTTTTTAACGATTTATTCACGCGTTAAAATAATGGTTTTGTTAACTTTTTTATAGCGTAATTGTAGTGGTTGTGTTATGGACTGTAATGCAATATTAATGTCATTGTGTGTAAACTTACCCGAAAACAATTCGTCTTGTTTAATCGTTTTAGCATCAATCTTTACATTATACTGTCTTTCAAACTCATCTAAAACTTCGCTTAAAGGTACGCTAATAAAACTACTTACATTGTTTAACCAATCTGGTTTTTTTGCACTTAAAGTTAACCGCTCAATAGGCTTATTATTAATTATTAAAAAGGAGTCTCCTGCTTTTAATTTGGTTTCAGCACTGTTAAAAGTCACATTAACCATGCCTTCATAGCAGGTAACTTCAAAATAATTTTGACGTTGCTTAACATTAAATTCTGTTCCAACAACGGTTACTATTCCTGATGTTGTAACAACATTAAAGGTGCTTCCTTTTTTAACTTTAAAAAAGGCTTCGCCTTCCAATTTAAGACTGCGTGTATTGTCTGTCCATTGTTTTGGATTATAGGTGATTTTAGATAACGCATTTAAATTAACTTCAGAGTGGTCAGGAAGTTGGATTAATGACTTTTCTGCGTAATGTGTATTGATAGTAGTGTCTAAAGTTGTGGTATAATAATAGGCTCCAAAACAAATAGCTAAAATAGCTGCTATTTTAAGTAATGGAGATAACCAATTAGTTTGTCTATTGGGTTGTTTTTTAATGTTAGTAAGGACGGTTTGTAAAGCCTCGTCCGTATTAAACTCTGGTGCTTTAAAACCCTTACTGTAGTTAGATAACTTAATTATAGCCTCATAGTCCTCAAGCGCTTTAAAAGCTTCAAGTTCTTCAGGTGATAGGTCGTTGTCCAACCATTTTAATATTAGTACTTCTTTATTCATAACCTTTATTCAATTATATAACAAGACTATCCGGAAAATTCCTACCCACATGTCCATAAAATAAAATTTATAACTCATCAATGTCTTGTCTTAATTTTTTTAAAGCACCATAAATACGTTTTTCTACAGCTTTAGTGCTAATGTCCAAAAGTGTAGCTATTTCTTTAAAGCGTTTACCTTCCACACGATTCATTAAAAAGGCAACCCGTTGTGCTTCAGTTAAATTAGCAATTGCTTGTTCTAGTTTTTGACGGTATTCATCTTCCTCCATTAAAAATTCTGGAGATAAATTGGTCTGATGTGTCGTTTTTGTTTGTTGGTGTTTTAGGACTACTTTTTGGTGTGCAACCTCATTTAGCATTAAGTTATTTGCAATTGTAAATACATAACTTTTAGCTTTATCTGGACTTACTTTTTTACAATTTTCCCAGAGCTTTATAAAAGCTTCTTGGGTTTTATCTTCGGGATTTAAACGGTCTCCAAATTTGTAATATAAAAAGCTATGTAAGCTTTTAGCGTGCTTTTTAAAAAATGCCTCGAATCGGGATTTATCACAAATATTTTTATATAACTGTTTTGACATAATTTTTTTAAAGTACTACAAAATAGAACTATTTTTTTTGAAAATCAGGTAGGAATTTTAAATAAACAACTGTTTTATATTTGAAACCATGTTAAACATATGCTGACTACTAGTGTATTAAAAATGTAATATCAATGAAAATTAAACAACCTCTTTTTGGATTATTACTAGTGTTTGGCTTGTTTTTTAATTGTCAAAATGAAACTGTAAATAGCGTTGATCAACAAAGTGAAACACTAGAATATAATTCTACTTTGTTTAATTTAATTAGCGCAATTGCATTGGATGAAGACATCAATTGCTTGGATTTTGAATATCCATTGACTGTTTCTATTTATGATGCAGATTTTCAGTTAACAGATGTCGTAACTATAAATAATGATGACGCATTATATTTATTTTTACAAACTTTAGACACCTCTATTGTAGCTAGTTTAAACTTTCCAATCACAATAGTTTTGCCTGATCAGCAACAAATAGAAGTAAATTCTAATCAAGCGTTACAAACTAGTATTACCCTAGAAGGTAATAGCTGTAATAATATAAGTAATTGTACCCAAACAGATGTAGTTAATTATTTAATGGATTGTAACCAATTACCAACAATAAATGGATTTTCACCTTACTTAACTCATTTTAATTTTCTGGAAGACAATAACATTACTATTTTATACGAAGGGGATTTGTTATTTAATGGTGTTTGGGATATTACGACTATAGATGGTAATGTTTATGTATTTATTACCATAAATGGATTGGACAATTATAATGGACAATGGGAAGTTGTACAATGTGAATCAGAACAATTAGTTTTAGAACAAAATGATTCAGTGTTGATATTTATCCAAAGTTGTAATTCAAATCCATTTAGTTGTTTTGAAGATATGACTTACACAGTCTGTGATGATGATGACGATTTAATAGTAACTTTTAATTTAGACGGATTTTATCAAGACTGCAATCAAAGTATTGTTGGTGTTAGTTATCATATATCTTATGAAGATGCTGCTAACAACGTCAATCCATTGGTGTCGACCTTTACAAATGTTACAAATCCACAAACCATTTATGTTAGGGTTGAGCAGTATAGTAATCCTGATATATATCAAATATTTACAAAAGATGTAACGGTTGAAGACTGTACATAATTAAATAATCAAAAAAAATAAGATAGTCATTAAACAGTCGTACTATTAAAAATTTAGTTTTAGTTAAGTTAATTATTATCATGTTTAAAAGGTTGCTAATTTTGGTAGCCTTTTTTTATGGAATTATTTATATATGAAACTTCGTAAATACGCTTCAAATTGCTATTTTTGTGCTTCTTAAAAACAGAAAAAATTATGTTTAATAATTTAAGCGAAAAGTTAGATAAAGCGTTACACGTACTAAAAGGACATGGTAGCATTACAGAAGTAAACGTTGCTGAAACCCTAAAAGAAGTACGTAGAGCACTTTTAGATGCCGATGTTAACTTTAAAATTGCTAAAGAATTTACTAATAAAGTAAAAGAAAAAGCACTAGGTCAAAACGTATTAACAACGTTACAACCAGGACAATTAATGGTTAAAATCGTTAAAGACGAATTAACTGAGCTAATGGGAGGAGATGTAGAAGGCATTAACATGTCTGGTACGCCAACTATTATATTAATGTCTGGTTTACAAGGGTCTGGTAAAACTACTTTTTCAGGTAAATTAGCCAACTTTTTAAAAACCAAAAAAACTAAAAAACCTTTATTAGTAGCCTGTGACGTTTATCGTCCAGCAGCTGTTGATCAATTACATGTTGTAGGAGATCAAATAAAAGTTGATGTTTATAGTGATAAAGGAAACACAGATCCAGTAGCTATTGCACAAGCAGGTATTGCACATGCAAAGCAAAATGGACATAACGTCGTTATAATTGATACAGCTGGTCGTTTAGCTGTGGATGAAGCGATGATGAAAGAAATTTCTAACATTCACAAAGCCATTCAACCACAAGAAACATTATTTGTAGTAGACTCTATGACTGGTCAAGATGCTGTAAATACAGCAAAAGCCTTTAATGATGTCTTAAACTTTGATGGTGTTATTTTAACCAAATTAGATGGTGATACACGTGGTGGAGCAGCAATATCTATTAAATCTGTAGTAAATAAACCAATTAAGTTTATTGGTACAGGAGAGAAGATGGAAGCGATTGATGTATTCTATCCTTCTCGTATGGCAGATCGTATTCTTGGAATGGGAGATGTTGTATCTTTAGTAGAGCGTGCTCAGGAACAATTTGATGAGGTAGAAGCTAGAAAATTACAAAAGAAAATCGCTAAAAATCAATTTGGTTTTGACGACTTCTTAAAGCAAATTCAGCAAATCAAGAAAATGGGTAACATGAAAGACCTTATTGGAATGATTCCTGGTGCTGGAAAAATGATGAAAGATATAGATATAGACGACGATGCCTTTAAAGGTATTGAAGCCATTATCCATTCCATGACTGTAAAAGAAAGAACAAATCCTTCTATTATCGATGCAAGTCGTAAAAAACGAATTGGTAAAGGATCAGGTACTTCTGTACAGGAAGTAAACCAATTACTTAAGCAATTTAATCAGATGAGCAAGATGATGAAAATGATGCAAGGAGGAAAAGGAAAAGCAATGATGCAAGCTATGAAAAACATGAGGTAACTCATGTTTTTTTATTTACAATAAATTCAAAACACAAAGCAACCAACAATGACAATTCTAGACGGAAAAAAAGTTAGTAACGACATTAAAAACGAAATCAAAGCTGAAGTCGATAAGATGAAAGCTAATGGCGAGAAAGTGCCACATCTTGCTGCTGTAATAGTAGGTAACGATGGTGCAAGTTTGACTTACGTTGGTAGTAAAGTTAGAGCTTGCGAGCGTGTAGGGTTTGAGTCTACAATGGTTAGATTGTCTAATACAACCAGTGAAGTTGAATTGTTAGATAAAATTGACGAGCTTAATAATAATCCTGATATTGATGGCTTTATTATTCAGTTGCCATTACCAGACCAAATAGATACACAAAAGGTATTAATGGCTGTGCATCCAGATAAGGATGTGGATGGGTTTCATCCAATGAATTTTGGTAAAATGGCATTAGACATGTCTACCTTTATTCCAGCAACACCATTTGGTATTTTAGAGCTATTAGATAGATATAACGTAGACACTAAAGGTAAGCACACAGTGGTTATTGGTCGTTCTCATATTGTAGGAAGACCAATGAGTATTTTAATGGGTCGTAAAGGGTTTCCTGGTAACAGTACAGTAACCTTAACACATAGTCACACTAAAAATATTACACAAATTACAAGTCAAGCAGACATTATAATTTCTGCGTTAGGTGTACCAAACTTTTTAAAAGCAGAAATGGTAAAAGATGATGCTGTTATTATTGATGTAGGTATTACTAGAGTACCTGACGACACTAAAGAAAGAGGTTACCGTATTACTGGTGATGTTGATTTTGAAAATGTTAGTAAAAAAGCTAGTCACATCACACCTGTTCCTGGTGGAGTAGGACCAATGACTATAGCCATGTTATTAAAAAACACCTTATTAGCTAGAGAACGTCACAGAAAATCTAATAAAAATTAATTACTTATTTTTAAACCTGAAATTAATCATTTCAGGTTTTTTTATGCAAATACTATCTCGTGTTCAGTTTGGAAGTTTAGAGCATCTTCTACCAATAATTGGGGCTATTATTTTGTGTTGGTTTTTATTTTATCTAATCAAAACACAATCAGATCATCTAAAGTTTAAAGTGTTTAAAGGCTTAGGTATTTTTGTGTCTGGTTTTATGGCTATTTTTCACTTGTATAAAATTGGACAAGGTGGTTATAGTTTACAAACAGATTTACCCTTGTTTTTATGTAGCTTTATGGCTTTGTTTATTTTTATATTCACTTTTACAAGACGGTTTTTACTCTTCGAAATCTTATTTTTTTGGACTATAGTAGGTACATCTCAAGGCGTTATTACACCAGATATTGAGGTAGGTTTTCCTAGTTATGATTATATAAGGTATTGGATTGTTCATCTTGGACTTTTAACTATTATAGCCTATGCTATAGTGGTCTTAAAAATGCGACCAAAATTTAAAAGTGTATTTAAATCTTTTGTAGTACTGCAGGTTTATGTTTTAATAATTATGGTAATTAACTACCTGTTGGATGCCAACTATTCTTATTTAAATAATAAACCACTTTCTGGATCAGTACTGGATTTGTTGGGTGATTGGCCAAACTATGTAATTGTAGTCCAATTAGCTTTATTACCATTGTTTTTGCTTATTTACTTACCTTTTTTTTGGTCTAATAAATATTTTAAGACAGAAAACAACAATAACAACATATATTAATATTACTTAAAATGAAAAATTATTTATATAACTATTGATTATGGGCACACAATATGGTGTAGCACAAAACAATGAACTGACTATCGAGGAATTTGAATCAATAGAAATTAGTGATGTATTATTTACTGATATTAAAAACACTAATGGAAATGAGACGTTGTTAACAAACATATTGGGCCCTAATATTACTTTTATTGACAATAATGATGATTCAAATGGAGAAGGAACAAAAAAGTATTAGTTAATTCAGATTTAGAATTTGTTTTTACTAATATAAACTCAGATGAATTTAATCCCGAGTTATTCTATTTAAAAACGGATACTATTGAAATAAAAAGTATTAGCATAAGTATAAATAATCACTATTCTATTTTAGGAAGTCCACTTTAAATTAGAAATAATAATGATGGTACAAAATCTATTATATTCACTAAACTGTCTGGTGATTGTTGTGCATTTGTTTTAGAAACAAACGAGTCTGGATTTATAACAAAAATCGAATATTTTGTTTGGACTTAAAATACTAACCACTTCAATAATTAAAAAAAGACCTCACAGTTTTTAAAATCTGTAAGGTCTAAATTTTATAATACTAGTTGGGTTTGCCTAGAACCAGTGAAAGTTACTTTGCAAACAACTGTGACTGATCTCTAAATGTTTTAAACTCTAAAGCATTACCAGAAGGGTCTTTAAAAAACATTGTTTTTTGCTCGCCAACTAAACCTTCAAATCTAACATAAGGTTCAATAATAAACTGAATATTTTTATTTTTTAAATGCGCTTCAAATTCCGCGAAAGCGTCCCAATCTAAAACCACACCAAAATGTGGTACTGGTACGTGTTTACCATCCACTTGGTTAGCAGCTTCAACGTCGTTAGTTTTAGCTTTATAATGAATTACTAATTGGTGGCCAAAAAAGTTAAAGTCTACCCAATGGTCGCTACTTCTTCCTTCTTTGCAGTTTAAAACATCTCTGTAAAACAGACGACACTCCTCTAGGTTGTAAACAGGAATGGCTAAATGAAAAGGTGATACTGTACTCATTATTTAATGGTCTTTGCGTCTGTTTCTAATTGGTCGCTCACGATTAGGTCGCTCTCCTTTAAACGATTCTCTATTAGGTTGATCTTTTGGTTTGACTCTGTCTTTAGTTGGTGTGTCTTTAACAGGTTTACTAGATCTAGAGAGACTGTCTTTTGCTGTTTTAGCTTCGTGTATCTTGGTCGAATCCTCTAAAAGCAAGTGCAATGTTTTTAGCTCTTTTTCTGTAAACTCTCTGTATTCTCCAACAGGAACATCCAACTTAATATTCATGATTCTAACACGTCTTAATGAAGTGACTTCATAAGTTAAATATTCGCACATACGTCTAATCTGCCTATTTAAACCTTGTGTCAAAATAATCCTGAAGGTATGCGAGTCTATTTTTTTAACCGAACATTTTTTAGTCGTACGATCTAAATCTTCTAGATAAATACCACTTGCCATTCTGTTTATAAAGGTTTGTGATATTGGTTTGTCTACAGTAACAATATACTCTTTGTCGTGATTGTTACTAGCACGTAAAATTTTGTTTACAATATCACCATCGTCAGTCATAAAAATTAATCCATCACTTAACTTATCTAAACGACCAATAGGAAAAATACGTTTGGGATAGTTTATGTAATCTATAATATTGTCTTTTTCAACAGAGGTATCTGTAGTACAAACAATACCTACAGGTTTGTTAAAAGCTAAGTAAATTGGCTTGTCAGTATTGTTTTTAATAATTTCACCATCTACAGCAACAACATCATTTGGACTTACTTTTGTACCCATTTCTGGCACAACGCCATTAATTGTAACACGTCCAGCGTCAATTAATTTATCACCTTCACGACGCGAGCAAAAACCAGCTTCGCTAAGGTATTTATTGAGTCTTGTTAATTTTTCTTCCAAAATATATTACGCTTTAATAAAATTAATAACAGCTTTGTTTACGCTATCGTCACGTAATCCATGACCAAAACCATCTGTAGTTAGTAATGTTGAATTTTTAAAGTTAGATGAAATTAGCTCAGCCTCATCATATTGTATAATCTTATCACCTTTATCGTGGATGATAAGTCCTTCTAAATTAATTTCTTTTGAAAATTTAGCTGCCGAAAAATGTGAAGGCATATAATTAAAACGTTCTAAAACTAGCTGATTTAGTCCATTTTCAATGCGTTTATTAAATCCTAACATGTTAACATAGTTTTTAAAAACATTTGTAAACTCTGAAGGTGCGCCAAGTAAAATCATTTTTTGTAAAGCGTCATTTTGATATTTATGTTGAAAAAACACAGATGCCATTCCACCAACCGAATGGCCAACAATTACGTTAGCCTTGTAATGTTTTGCAACAACATTTAAAAACTCGGAATACAAAATAGCATTAAACTGCGTACCACTAGATTTACCGTGAGCAGGACCATCTAAAGACACCACATTGTAATCTAAATCTTGTAAAGCTTCGACTAATTTTTTCCATCTAAAAGTATTGCTTTCCCAACCATGTGCAAGTAAGATGGTTTTTTTTGTACCTACCCAATGGTAAGTTTGTATAGTGTGGTCTTGGTAGTTTAAAGTGTTTTGGTTAGCTGTATTTAAAAACGGTTGATGTTTGTCTTTAAAACGTCCTTGTCTAGGTGTTGCAAAAATGTCTAATGCTTTTGTGCTAGCAAATTTAGGTGCAACATAACTAACCGCATTTAAACCGTTACCAATTATTTTAGGAAGTACTTTTGCGATTTTCTTTTTCATTTTTTTTAGTCTTCTCTGTTTACCAAATCCATTGAAAATGCTGGAGTACAAATTGCAATATACTCGCAAGCAATTGTAAAAGGATTGGAGTATTGTACACGAGTATTTTTTTCAATTTTAATGGATTGTCCAGCTTCAAGGATTATTTCTTCACCTTCAATAATAAACTGTTTTTTACCTTTAATAATATAAGTGTACTCATCAAACGCTGGTGTTTGAAAAGGCTCACTCCAACCTGCTGGAGCAATCATATGTGCTATGCTAATATCTTTATTACCATCTGTGGCTAACCCAAAGTGTTCTTCAATAACTTTACCATCAGTTGTAGGTACAACAAATGGGCTGTTTTGGATTTTATATTTTTTGTTTTTCATTTTAAAAAATTATGTAAATTACTTTGCATAAGTATTTAATATGCAATAATTAAGATTAGTATCAAAAATATTAACCTGAATTTATAGTTTAAATAGCCTAATCAGTTACTATTACTTTGATAAATGTCTTAAATCTTAGACTCATATTTAACTATAATGTCTTCAATAGTTTTAAAGTCCTGAATAGATAATAATCTTCCGTCAATTAAAAAATCATTTTGATTATCTGATACTAATTTTAATCCAAAATCATTTCGATTAACTCTATTTAATTCTTTTAAATTAAAAGATTTAACAAATAAACCAACGGTTTTAATAGTATCGTTTTCTATTTTATATAAATTTCTTTTATCCAAAAAATAAGAATACAAATAAAAAAGCACCATTGGTATGGCTAATAGTTGTAAAGTTTGGTTTTTCTGATTATCAATTAAAAAGAAAGACAATCCAAATGCCATCCAAAGTACAGCAGATAAAATATCTGCTTTTCTTTTTTTTATATTCTTGAACTCCATATTATCTAAAACCTACCAACCTAAAATAAAGTGTTTAATCTTAGCGGTTTCTGGTATGTTAGCTTCTTCTATTTTTTTGGTCATATCAAATCTAAACTCTGACGGTAATTCATTTTTATCAATTAAGAAAAAGGCATCAGTTTCTTTAACAAAAATAGATGCGCTTTTAAATGAATTCTGAATGCTTGTTATTGTATACTTTGCTTTAATATCTCCAAACGTACTGTTGCTAGTTATCCCTTTGTCTGTTTTAAATCTTGAGTCTTTTATTTTAATACTAGCGATTGTTGCAGTAGAGTCTAATGCTTGTTTTGGCGTTAAGCTTAATAGGTGTTTGCCTCCTTTTTCATAAATTTCAATAGTATTTAAAGCACCTGTAAACTCGTCTCCAGCAATTGGACTTATTACTGAGTCGTTTATAAAGATAGTTTTTAAATCTTTGACTTGAGTAGAGTCTGTTAATAATCCAATATTTTGGTTCTGCACTAAATATGGATCTGCAGCTTTGTTACATGACGTTACTAGCACAGCTAAAAGACCTAAGGTTACTATTGTTTTTTTCATTGAGGTTATGTGGGTTTTGTTTTCGCTTAAGCGAAATTATTTTGTTTGTTATTCTGTTTTTAAATTGATTATTTCATCACGCGTTTTAAAATTCCAAAAACGCTTCTAATAAATGTAGCACTTGTTAATACTTTAATAATTGGGTTTTGAGCAGTGCTACGTCTTCTAGTGGTTGTTGATCTAGATTGTTTTTCGGCTTTTTCTTTTTCGGCCTTTTTATCTTCTTCAAGCTGTAACGCTTCAGCAGTTTCTATTTTTTTATTTAAAAGTTCATAAGCACTTTCACGATCTATAGTTTCGTTATATTTTAAAACTAACTTAGAATCGTCCAATAGGTTTTGCAACTCGACGTCTGTTAACACATCCATTCTACTCATTGGTGCACGCATCATTGTGGCAGCTAATGGTGTTGGTCTTCCTTTTTCGTCTAAAGCAGACACTAACGCTTCTCCAGTACCTAATGAGGTTAATACATCTGCAGTGTCATAATACGCTGTGTCTGGATAATTTTGTGCTGTTAGCTTAATAGCTTTTCTGTCTTTTGCAGTAAACGCACGTAAAGCATGTTGGATTTTTAACCCTAATTGGCTTAATACACCTTCTGGTACATCTGTTGGATTTTGTGTTACAAAGTATAAACCAACACCTTTACTACGTATTAGTTTAACAATGCTTTCTATTTGATTTAATAAGGCTTTTGAAGCTTCGTTAAAAATCAAATGCGCTTCGTCTATAAACATGATTAATTCTGGTTTTCCAGAGTCACCTTGTTCTGGTAAAGTCTCATATATTTCGGCCAATAAACTTAACATAAATGTCGAGAATAATTTTGGTCTGTCTTGTATATCTGTAAGTCTAATAATGTTTATGTAACCACGACCATCTCTAGTGGTGCGTAGTAAATCTTCTACCTCAAAACTTTTTTCGCCAAAAAATAAATCGCCACCTTGTTGCTCAATTTCGATAACCTTTCTTAAAATTGCTCCTGTTGAAGCAGACGAGATGCGACCATACTCGTCCTGAAACTCTTCTTTACCTTCGTTAGTGCAGTATTGTAATATTTTTTTAAAATCTTTTAAATCTAATAAAGGCAATTTGTTGTCGTCACAATATTTAAAAATTACTGCTACAACGCCAGATTGTGTGTCTGTAAGATCCAAAATTCTAGATAACAATACAGGGCCAAACTCGCTAACAGTAGCACGTAATCTTACACCATTTTGTTCGGATAAGCTCATGATTTCTACAGGAAATCCTTTGGCTTCAAACGGTAAGCCTATTTTAGCATGACGTTCGTCAATTTTAGCATGTCCTGGACTAGGTTGTGCAATACCACTTAAATCTCCTTTTATATCCATAAGCAAGACCGGAATCCCTTTGTCACTAAGGTTTTCTGCCAACACTTGAAGTGTTTTTGTTTTTCCTGTTCCAGTTGCACCAGCTATTAAACCATGTCTGTTCATAGTTTTTAATGGTACGTTTACAAAAGCATCTTTTATGGTTTGACCATCTAACATAGCCGAACCTAATGTGATGTAATCGCCTTTACAAGTGTTTCCTTCTATGATGTGATTGAAAAATTCGTCTTGTCTACTCATTCTAAAAAAATTTGATGTAAAAATACTAATCTTAGCGCAAATCATTGAAAACTTTCAACTTTAAATGCTTAAATTTTCCGTTAGATAAGATTATATTTGCAAGCTATGAAGCAAGAGACACAAGATTTAGTTAACAAAGGATTAATGTTGCCTTTAATGGAGGAGTTTTACACCATTCAAGGAGAAGGATATCATAAAGGAACAGCTGCTTATTTTATAAGAATTGGTGGTTGCGATGTTGGTTGTCATTGGTGTGATGTTAAAGAAAGTTGGAATGCCGATTTACATCCTCCAACTAGTACAGATGTTATTGTTGCTAATGCTAAAAAGTATAGCGATACTGTAGTTGTAACAGGAGGAGAACCATTAACATGGGATATGACAGCCTTAACAAATAAGCTTAAAGCTGAAGGTTGTAAAATTCATATTGAAACCTCAGGAGCTTACGAGTTAACTGGTCAATGGGATTGGATTTGCTTGTCACCAAAAAAAATGAAACTGCCTACTCAAGGTGTTTATGATAAAGCACACGAGTTAAAGTGTATTATTTATAATAAAGATGATTTTAAATTTGCTGAAGCGCAAGCAGCCAAAGTAAACAAAGATTGTATTTTATATTTACAACCAGAGTGGAGCAAGCGTGATACAATGATACCAATGATTGTAGATTACGTAATGGCTAATCCAAAATGGAAAGTATCGCTACAAACCCACAAGTATCTTAATATTCCGTAAAATAGTTGTATTTTTGTGATATAGCTATTAATCATAGCGTAAGTAATCCTTATAAACTTTACATTATGATTAGAAATTTTTACAACGAAAAATGGAAACCTGTCCAATTTGATGACAATGTTTCTGATAAAATGATTTTTAAAATATCTAACTATGGACGACTTATAAAAGTTGAAGATGGCGTAGATGTTTTGATAGAAAAACAATATCCTATTAATGGGTATAGTACAGTTCCTGTTTTAAAAAAAGACGGTAAACGTACAGCAAGATATATTCACAAATTAGTTGCACAACACCATTTAAACAAACCAGAAGACGCAAAATTTGTGATCCACTTAGATTACGATAAAAGTAATAATGCAGTCGAAAATTTAAAATGGGCAACTAAACGTGAAAAGGAAATCCATCAATTTAAAAATCCGCATTATCTTACTAGAAAAAAAGTGATAACAACCTCTAAGTTAACCGAAACAGAGGTGATTAGACTCAAAAAGCGTCTTTTTGATCCAAATAGACGCACTAGATTAAAGATTTTAGCGCGACAATTTGGAGTTTCAGAAATGCAATTACATCGTATTAAAACTGGCGAAAATTGGGGACATGTAAAAGTGTAACTATTGTTTGATAAACTTAATTGTTTGTCGTCCACTATTATTATGAAAATCTAAGAAATAGATTCCAGTTGCTAAGTCCGTAACCTGAAACTTATAATGTCTTTCTGTACTACTAGCTTTAATAATTTCTCTGGATAGTTGTTTTATAAAACGACTGTTGGAATCATAAAGTTCAATTAATAAATTATCATCACTTTTAAAATCTATTGAAAATTCAAGATTGTTTTCAACTGGATTTTTTAGTAATGTAATCTGTAGTGGCGATTTTGATGGTATAGAGAAATCTTCGGTATTTAAAGTTTGATCTGTGTATTTATAAAGGGTAGTGCCAGATGCGTAAGCTTGACCTGATGAGGTGACAAATATTCGATTTAAATTATTGCCAATGTTTAAGTTAGTCCAAGTTACACCTCCATCAATAGTTTCATAAAATCCGGTTGTGTGTCCTCCAATCCATCCATGAGTTTCGGATGTAAATCCAACTGCTTGTAAGTGGGTTTCTGGTGCGTTGGTACTAAACCAAGTTGCACCACTATCTGTAGACTTAATAAACTGACCTAATGTAGTTGCTGTGGACTCCACAGCTCCAAAAATTACATTTGTATTACTTTCTAATATTTGTATTTTCCAAACGTAATCTCCAATAATGTTAGAGTTGTATATCTCTGTCCAAGTAGTTCCACCATCCATGGTTTTTAAAATAACACCACCTGTTGCACTTTTTCCTGAAGCATAGCCTAGGTTTTCGGTTACAAAATAAATTTCGACTAAAGCATCAGCAAAAGCAGACATGTCTATAATTGTCCAGTTGTTACCACTATCTGAAGATTTAATTATAAAAGCAGGACTAAAGTAAGCACCACAACCATAAATTGTAGAGGTTCCAACAGCATCTAATCCGCAAATAGCAACTGGATTTGGTGTAATATTAGTTACAGATGTCCACGTGACTCCACCATCTGTGGTTTTGTAAAACAGACCATTTAAAGTGCCTAAAAATCCTACATCTTCATTTAAAAATTCAATATTTCTAAAATAATGACTACTGCCTAAATCTGTTTGATTTAGTTGTTCTGACCAAGTTAAACCACCATCTGTGGTTTTATATACAGCTGCGTAAAATCCATTTGCAGCCCAACCTAAATTATCATCTAAAAAAAACACATCGTCAAAACGTTGGTTGTTAGGATTAGAAATAATATTGGGTAGTGGTTGCCAAGTAGCTTGTGCAGTAAGTTTTAAGCTTATTAAAATAAAAAAAAGGACAAATAATCTCATTATGGTTTGGGGTTAACTATCAGTTTGTAAAGTTAAGAATACTTTTAACTAACTAAAAAATGATATTTTATAACATAATATTATTTATTTGTATAAATATGTAAGCATTAATACGTTTAGTGTTTTAATTATGAAACATAAAGCTAATATTTGCTTCATCAATTAGAATTAAAGAATTTAAAATATAAAATTATGTGTGGAATTGTATGTGCTTTCGACCTAAAACAAAAAAGTGAAGATTTAAGACCTCAAGTGTTAGAAATGTCTAAAACTATTCGTCATCGTGGACCAGATTGGTCAGGTATTTATAGTGATGATAAAGCTATTTTAGCACATGAACGTTTAGCAATTGTTGATCCTGCTTCAGGAAAACAACCTTTATTTAGTCCTGATAATAAATTGGTTTTAGCTGCAAATGGCGAAATATACAATCACAGAGATTTGCGTAAGCAGTTTGAAGGGAAATATGATTTTCAAACACAAAGTGACTGCGAAGTAATCTTAGCATTATATCAAGAAAAAGGTGTTGATTTTGTGGATGAAATGAACGGGATTTTTGGATTTGCAATTTATGATGTAGAAAAAGATGAATACTTTATCGCTCGTGATCACATGGGAATTATTCCATTATATATTGGCTGGGATCAAAACGGAACATTTTATGTAGCTTCAGAATTAAAGGCTTTAGAAGGTATTTGTACTAAAATTGAATTATTTCCTCCAGGACATTATATGTCTAGCAAAGATGGTGAGTTTGTAAAATGGTATAACAGAGATTGGGCAGATTATGATGCTGTAAAAGATAACGAAACGAGTATTGCAGAGGTTAAAGAAGCTTTAGAAGCTGCTGTACATAGACAGTTAATGAGTGATGTGCCTTACGGAGTTTTGCTTTCAGGTGGATTAGATAGTTCTGTAACTTCTGCAATTGCAAAAAAATACGCACAAAAACGCATCGAGTCAGATGACCAGTCGGATGCTTGGTATCCGCAATTACATAGCTTTTCTGTTGGGTTAGAAGGCTCTCCAGATTTAGCTGCAGCACAAAAAGTTGCAGATCATATCGGGACAGTTCACCATGAAATTAAATTTACAATTCAAGAAGGTTTAGATGCTATTAAGGATGTAATTTATAACATCGAAACTTATGATATTACAACAATCCGATCATCAACACCAATGTATTTAATGGCAAGAGTTATTAAATCTATGGGAATTAAAATGGTGTTATCAGGTGAAGGAGCAGATGAAATTTTTGGTGGATACTTATACTTTCATAAAGCACCAAATGCAAAAGAATTTCATGAAGAAACAGTGCGCAAGCTTAATAAATTACATATGTACGATTGTTTAAGAGCAAACAAAAGTTTAGCTGCTTGGGGAATTGAAGGACGTGTCCCATTTTTGGATAAAGAGTTTATGGATGTAGCTATGCGTATTAACCCACAAGATAAAATGATTAATGGAGAACGTATGGAAAAATGGGTCGTACGTAAAGCATTTGAGGATATGTTACCAGAAAGTGTAGCCTGGAGACAAAAAGAACAATTTAGCGATGGAGTTGGCTACAGCTGGATAGATACATTAAAAGAAGTGGTTAATGAAGCGGTAACAGATGATCAAATGGCTAATGCAAAATTTAGATTCCCAATTCAAACACCACAAAACAAAGAAGAGTTTTACTATCGTTCTATTTTTGAAGAACACTTCCCAAGTGATGCAGCAGCTTTAAGCGTGCCTCAAGAAGCAAGTGTGGCTTGTAGTACAGCAACTGCGTTAGAGTGGGATGAGGCTTTTAAAAACATGAATGAGCCAAGTGGTCGTGCAATAGCAAATGTCCATGATAAGTCTTATGCTACTTCATAATTAAGCA
Organism: Olleya marilimosa CAM030; assembly: GCF_000518485.1. Taxonomy (GTDB): domain Bacteria; phylum Bacteroidota; class Bacteroidia; order Flavobacteriales; family Flavobacteriaceae; genus Olleya; species Olleya marilimosa. The sequence goes on from NZ_JADR01000010.1 coordinate 137,357, forward strand.
TAAAATTAGCAGAAAGTATATATAATAATAGCTTCAAAACCTCGCTTAGGCGAGGTTTTGTGTTTTTCGGTCTTAAAAGAAACAATTAAAATTGTCAAAATCTATTTTAAAGTGGTTTTTAAGCCTTTTAAGACACTTTTTTAATAATTAACAAATGTTAATAATTTTTAAGCTAAGCGCTTAAATACACTTGAAAAACGTTTTTAATTGTGTATATTTGTTTGTATTCAAAAGGATGCCTAATCGCATCTTTTTTTATGCCTTAATAACAGAAATAGATCATAAACAATATAAATATGAGCGAAAAAAAGGAAGAGTTTAACAAACACAATTATTCTGCTGATAGTATCCAAGCGCTAGAAGGGATGGAGCACGTACGTATGCGTCCTTCTATGTATATTGGAGATGTTGGTGTACGTGGTTTACACCATTTAGTATATGAAGTTGTAGATAACTCGATTGACGAAGCTTTAGCTGGTCATTGTGATAACATCACAGTAACAATTAACGAGGATAACTCAATCACTACAGAAGATGATGGACGTGGTATTCCTGTTGATCTTCACAAAAAAGAAGGTATTTCTGCATTAGAAGTTGTAATGACTAAAATTGGTGCTGGAGGTAAATTTGATAAAGATTCCTATAAGGTTTCTGGAGGACTTCACGGTGTTGGTGTAAGTTGTGTTAATGCATTATCAGAGCACCTAACAGCAACCGTTTATAGAGACGGTAAAATATGGGAACAAGAATACGAAAGAGGTAAGTCTTTATATCCTGTAAAAGCAATTGGTGATACAGATAAGAGAGGTACTACAGTAACTTTTAAACCAGATTCAACAATTTTTACACAAACGCTAGAGTATAATTATGATACGTTAGCTAGTAGAATGCGCGAATTGGCATACTTAAACAAAGGAATTACAATCCATTTAGTAGATAAAAGATTTACTAAAGAAGATGGTTCTTTTGAAGGAGAAACGTTTCATAGTGAAGAAGGTCTTAAAGAGTTTATCAAGTTTCTAGACGGAAACAGAGAGCCTTTAATGAAAGATGTGATTTCTTTTGAAGGAGAAAAAAATGGAGTGCCTGTTGAGGTTGCAATGGTATATAATACTAGTTATGCAGAAAACTTACACTCTTACGTAAATAATATTAATACTCACGAAGGAGGTACACACCTTTCAGGTTTTAGACGTGGATTAACGCATACACTTAAAAAATATGCTGACGAGTCTGGAATGTTGGACAAATTAAAGTTTGATATTGCAGGAGATGACTTCCGTGAAGGTCTTACAGCAATTGTATCTGTAAAAGTACAAGAGCCACAATTTGAAGGACAAACAAAAACTAAATTAGGTAACCGTGAAGTGTCTGCATCTGTAAGTCAGGCAGTATCAGAAATGTTATCAGATTATTTAGAGGAGCATCCAGAAGACGCTAAAACCATTGTGCAAAAAGTAATTCTTGCAGCACAAGCAAGGCATGCAGCTCAAAAAGCGCGTGAAATGGTACAGCGTAAAACAGTAATGAGTATAGGTGGATTACCTGGAAAATTATCGGATTGTTCAGAACAAGACCCATCTAAATGTGAGGTTTACCTTGTCGAGGGAGATTCGGCAGGTGGAACAGCAAAACAAGGTCGTGATCGTGCATTTCAAGCCATTTTACCTTTACGTGGTAAGATATTGAATGTTGAAAAAGCCATGACACATAAAGTGTTTGAAAACGAAGAGATTAAAAATATCTTTACAGCTTTAGGTGTAACTATAGGTACCGAAGAAGATAGTAAGGCGTTAAACCTTTCTAAATTAAGATACCATAAAATAGTAATCATGTGTGATGCCGATATTGATGGTTCGCACATTGAAACACTTATATTGACGTTCTTCTTTAGATTCATGAAAGAGTTAATTGAAAATGGGCACATTTACATTGCTACTCCACCTTTATATTTAGTTAAAAAAGGTGCTAAAAAACAATATGCTTGGTCAGATGAAGAGCGTATTGCTATTATGAAAGATTTTGGAGAGTCAGCAAAAATCCAACGTTATAAAGGTCTTGGAGAGATGAATGCAGAACAACTTTGGGACACAACAATGAATCCTGAATTTAGAACGCTACGTCAAATCCAAATCGATAATGGTGTAGAAGCAGATCGTGTGTTCTCTATGTTAATGGGTGACGAAGTGCCACCAAGACGTGATTTTATTGAGAAAAATGCTATTTACGCAAACATCGACGCGTAAATATTAAATATAATTTTATATTGCAAAGGAAACATTATTAAAATGTTTCCTTTTTTTTATGCCTAAATTTAACTTAACCTTGACTTAGCATGATTAAATACAAGCTATTATTAATAGTGTCTGTAATATGTTGTAATTCAGTATTTTCTCAGTTTGAAGATGTTAAAGCTGTAGCCGAAGATTTAATATTTTTAACAGATCAATACATCACTCCAGCAGCAAATGCATCAGTATTTCAGGCTTCAGGAGGTTGGTATACAAGCGTCAAACCTAAAGATAAATTTGATGTAGAGTTGTCAATGCAATATAACGTTTTGTTAATTCCGAATAATCAAAAGGCCTTTTTAGTAAATGAAGCACAGCTTCAAAATATAGGAATTCAAGGTAATGCTAGTTCATCATTAATACCATCTGCATTAGGAGACGATAATATTGTAGTTTTAGAAGGCTCTATAAACGATGAGGTTTTTGAATTTGATGCACCAGAAGGTATAAATGCCAATACAGTACAACATGGTCAAGTCCAAGCAAGCGTTGGTTTATGGAAAAAAACAAATGTAATTGTCAGGTTGGCACCAAGTATAAAAATTAATAGCTCTGTCTATAAGTCTTTAGGTTTTGGTGTAATGCACAATCTAAATCAATGGTTTGCTGTGTTAAATAATAGTAGTTTTAATTTTGCTTTTTTAGGGACATATTCTAATTACTCAGTTGACGAAGATTTTAACGTAGCAGATTTAATAATTGGTAAGATTAACGCAATAAAAGTAGATGGTCAATCGTATGGGTTTAATCTTATATCGTCCAAAACCTTTAATAATTTTGACGTATCATTAGGGTTGGGTTTGACAACATCAAATTTTGAATATAAGGTTGGAGGAGAAGGCGATTTATTGTTGGATATACTTAATACAGGTTTAGAAACGTTAAGTAAAAGTAAAACAAATTTTAAATCAGATTTGTCCGTTAATTACAACTTAAATAATTTTTCAATAAATTCCATGTTGACCTTTGGAAATTTCTCCAATATTGTGGTTGGTTTAAATTATAATTTTATTTAGAACCAATTCATCAAAATTTTCGTAAAATATAGTAAACAAAAATATTTTTAAAATGAAAAAATTAGTCATACTAATAAGTTTTATATTTTTTTCTCAAAGCAATTTTGCTCAGCAAAACTTAAACGATTTATTAGCAGCAGGTGTTAATGATGCAAAAAGATTCTCTGAAGGCTACTTATTGCCAGCAACAAATGGTTTGGCTTATGGGATAAGCTCAGGCTGGTTTAATAATGCAAAAACACCAAAAAAGTATGGCTTTGAACTGTCTATTATTGGTAATACTTCTTTCATTAAAGATGAAAATAAAAGTTTTAATTTAAATGTTTCAGATTATGAAAACATTAGATTTCCGGACAATAGTCCTTCAAAAAATGTAGCTACAGCATTAGGCCACAATGACCCAGAGGTTACTGTTTTAGTTACGTATCAAGATCCAATATTTGGTAATCAAGAAGTAGAATTAACTTTACCAACCGGAATTGGTTCATCAAATGTAAATTTAATTCCAACTGCTTTTTTACAAGGTAGCTTTACTTTGTTTGAAGGCACACAAATCAAAGGACGTTTTTTTCCAAAAGTAGAAACTGAAGACGTTAAAATAGGATTATATGGTATTGGTGTACAGCAAGAATTTACCACATGGTTACCAGAGGATAGTAATTTTCCTTTAGCCATATCAGGTTTAGTGTCCTACACACATTTAGATGCAAATTATGATTTTACAAATACCGAAGTAGTGGATGGCGAAAATCAACAAGTACAAACCAATGTTAACAGTTTATTGTTTCAGTTAATAGCAGGTACAAATTTTAAGGTTTTAAATTTTTATGGTGCAGTTGGTTACTTAAGTGCAACCTCAGAAACAGATTTGTTAGGTACTTACAGAGTGTCTGATGGTATTTTATTTTCAGAAGAAATTGTTGATCCTTTTTCGGTAGATTCTAAGGCAAACGGAGTAACAGCAACGCTTGGCGCAAATGTTAAGGCTGGTTTTTTTGGCATAAATGCTTCTTACACATTAGCGGATTTTGACACAGCATCTCTAGGAATTAATTTCATGTTCTAGAATTATTATTTTCTTAATAAAAAGTAATTTTAAAATGTTAATTTTGTAAAACTTAAAACAAACACAATTAATTTTTTAAATACAAAATACATATGAAAGTAACAGTAGTTGGAGCAGGAGCAGTTGGAGCAAGTTGTGCAGAATATATTGCCATTAAAAACTTTGCGTCAGAAGTTGTTTTATTAGACATTAAAGAAGGTTTTGCAGAAGGTAAAGCAATGGATTTAATGCAAACAGCATCTTTAAACGGTTTTGATACAAAAATAACAGGTGTGACTAATGATTATAGTCAAACAGCAGGAAGTGATATTTGTGTTATTACTTCAGGTATTCCAAGAAAACCAGGGATGACTCGTGAAGAGTTAATTGGGATTAATGCAGGAATTGTTAAAACAGTATCAGCTAGTTTAATAAAAAACTCGCCAGATACAATAATTATAGTTGTTAGTAATCCAATGGATACAATGACTTATTTAGTTCACAAAACTACAGGTTTACCAAAAAATAGAATCATCGGAATGGGTGGAGCTTTAGATTCTGCACGTTTTAAATATAGATTAGCAGAGGCTTTAGGAGCACCTATTAGTGATGTTGACGGTATGGTAATTGGTGGGCACTCTGATAAAGGGATGGTACCATTAACTGCACACGCAACTAGAAACAGTGTTAAAGTATCTGAGTTTTTATCTGAAGAAAGATTAGATCAAGTAAAAGAAGATACTAAAGTAGGTGGAGCAACATTAACTAAATTATTAGGTACTTCTGCTTGGTATGCACCAGGAGCAGCTGTAAGTGGATTGGTTCAAGCAATTGCGTGTGACCAGAAAAAAATGTTCCCTTGTTCTGTTTTATTAGATGGTGAATACGGATTAAAAGACTTATGTATTGGGGTTCCAGTAATTTTAGGTCGTAATGGAATCGAAAAAATTGTAGAGATAAACCTTAGTGAGGCAGAAAAAGCTCACATGCAGGAAAGTGCAAAAGGAGTATCTGCAACCAATGGATTGTTAGAACTTTAATTTTCTATACCAGTTGTAAAATTTGTTATGGCAAGGTAATTGCCTATAATAAGTCAAAACAACAAAAAATCAATTAACCTTAACAAATTTTACAAAATGAAAAAATTAGTATTCTTATTAGTGGCAACTTTTAGTTTATCTATGGTTGCGCAAGAGCAGATTACAGAAGGTGTAGTGTCTTCTAAAATGACAATGTCAAGTAGCAACGAGCAAATGAACGAGCAGTTTGCTATGATTGGAGATATTGCTATTGTGACTTATTTTAAAGCAGACAAAACAAGATCTGAGACAAACAATCCAATGTCTGGAGAAACGGTATCTATTATTGATACTCAAGAAAAAAAGATGTTAACTTTACTTAACAACCCAATGATGGGTAAAATGTATTCGTTAACAGATATAGCAGATTCTCCTGATAATTCTGGTGTAAAAATTACTAAAGGTGACGAGACTAAGACTATTTTAGGTTATGAGTGTCAAGAGTACAACGTGGTAATGAATCAAGATGGTGTAGACATGAAAATGGATGTTTATACTACAGAAGCTATTGTTGCTGCAAACCAACAAACAGTTGAGTTTGGAGAAGATTTTAAAGGGTTTCCGTTATTAATGAATATTAATGTAAATCAAGCTGGTATGGATATGTCAATGACTTACGAAGTAACAGAAGTTAAAAAAGAAACTGTTGCAGACGAAAAGTTTTCTATGACGCCTCCAGAAGGATACGAGTTAATGGAAGGAATGTAAAATTTACATTTTATTAGATATTTAAAAGAGTGCCTTTTTATAGGCACTCTTTTTTTTGCTCTAAACACTTATTTAATTACTTAAAGACTATACAAATAAAGTCTTATTTTTTATATTTGACGCATGAAGTCTAAATGGTACTTTGGCATTGTAATTACTGCACTTACATTTTTTGTTGTTAGTCAACAACAAATCACTGTACCTAATCAAGAAATAGTATTTCAATTTTCCGATAATCAAGCAACTGTTTCTCAAACAGAAAAAGCAATACAAGCTATAAAAGCTCAGCTTCAAAACATAGGTGTAAAAAACACGCAAGTTTTTGAGCAAAACGGAATCTTAAAAATTAGCTATTATAGTGATATAGCAATAGCTGAGGTAAAATCAATTTTATTAAACGAAAAACTAATCTTTAATAACACTAAAGGAACCCAAAATGATAATCCTTTAGATAGCAGTTATAACGTAGATGTTTTTGAAATTAAACCAGCCACAGAGTCAGGTGTTGGATTTGATGGTAAGTTTATTGTTGAAGCAAAACAAGAATATACCAGAGTATCTCAGATTGTATTATCATTTTCTGCAATTACAGAAAGCATAATACAATTAACATTACCTGCAAATGTAACTCATAAAGTAAATACTACTAACTCTATTAGTATAGATAAAGGAAGTTTCAATATTCCTGAAGGTAGAGCAGGACCAAAAGCTTAATCTTTTATATCAAAACATTTTTCGCTGTATAGTACTTGCTATTTAGGCGTTAAACAATTCATTTTAAACCATTAAAAATAATTGTCAAATCTTCGTGTAAACTATATATTTGCGCGACTAAAAATTTGATTAAATAAACAAAACCATGCAAAATAAAGGATTAGTAAAACTATTTGCAGTATTGTTTGGATTGGTAAGTATTTACCAATTGTCTTTCACATTTAAAAATAATGCGATTGAAAACAATGCAGCACAAGTAGCTGAAAGCAAAATTGACGCTTCAGCAGATGACCGTAAAAACCAAGTAAGCGAGTTTGCTACTAAGTATTTAGACTCGTTAGAAACATCTAAAGAAAATGTTTTTTTAGGAAACACTTATGCAGATGTTAAGCAAAATGCAATGAAGTTAGGTCTTGACCTTAAAGGAGGTTTAGAAGCGATACTTCAAATCTCTGTTAGAGATTTATTAATGGGATTATCTAACGATAGTAAAGATCCTACATTCAGAAAAGCATTAGATGATGCTGACGAAATGCAAAAAGATAGTCAAAATACCTATCTAGATGATTTTTTCACTGCATTTGATGCAATCAAAGGAGACAAAAAATTAGCCTCTCCAGATATTTTTGCAAACAGATCTTTAGTAGGAGAAATTGATTTAAACATGTCAGACAGTGATGCAAAAGCTGTATTAGCTACTAAAGTAGACGAGTCAATCGTTTCTGCTTTTGAAGTATTACGTAAGCGTATTGATGAGTTTGGTGTAACTTCTCCAAATATCCAACGTTTAGGTAACTCAGGACGTGTATTATTAGAATTACCAGGTGTTAAAGATGTAGCACGTGCTACAGAGTTAATTACTACTACAGCTCAATTAGAGTTTTGGGAAGGTTTAAAAGCAGAGCAGTTTAATCAATTTTTAGTTCAGGCTAATGACTTGTTAAAAGCTAAGCTAGAAACTAAAACTACAGATAGCGAAACACCTGCAGCAGAAACTGAAATGACTGATGAAGAGAAAGCAATTGCTGCGCTTACAGGTGAAGAAAACGAAACAGTAAATGAAGTTAACCCATTATTAGACCTTATTGTAGGTCCTGGTTTTGGAGCAACTTTAGCACAATTTAATATTGAAGATAAAGACAAAGTATTAAGTTACTTATCAATGCCAGAAGTAATGGCATTATTACCATCTGAATTAAAGTATACTAAATTTTTATTTGGTAAACCAGCAGAAGATAGTGAAGTAGTAGACTTATTTGTTTTAAAAGGAAACAGAGATAACGAGCCACCATTAAATGGAGCAGTAGTTACAGATGCACGTCAATCTTACAACCAAGCAAACAAGGTTGTAGTTAGCATGCAAATGAATAGTAAAGGAGCAAAAATCTGGGAAAAAATGACTGGTGAGGCTTTTAAAACACAAAGCCAAATTGCAGTTGTTTTAGATAACACAGTATATTCTGCACCAACATCGTCTTCAGGACCAATTGCAGGTGGTAGTACAGAGATTTCAGGAAGCTTTAAATTAAGTGAGGCGACGGATTTAGCAAACGTATTACGTGCAGGTAAATTACCAGCTCGTGCAGAGATTATTCAAAGTAGTATTGTTGGACCATCTTTAGGACAAGAAGCTATTGATAGTGGTACAATGTCATTTGGTATTGCTTTAGCTTTAGTGTTAGTTTGGATGGCATTTTATTATGGTAAGGCTGGATTATTTGCAGACATCGCTATGTTATTTAACATCTTATTAATCTTTGGTGTATTATCTGGTATTGGCGCAGTATTAACACTTCCTGGTATTGCAGGTATTGTTTTAACAATTGGTATGTCTGTGGATGCAAACGTACTTATCTTTGAACGTATAAGGGAAGAGTTATCTAAAGGTAAAGATCAAAAATCAGCTATCCAAGATGGATTTAGTAATGCATTATCATCAATTTTAGATGCTAACATCACCACTGGTTTAACAGCTTTAATCTTATTTATTTTTGGTACAGGACCAATTAAAGGATTTGCAACAACATTATTAATTGGTATTGGTACATCATTATTTACTGCAATCTTTATTACAAGATTATTAGTAGATTGGTACGCTAACAAAGGTGGTAAATTAGACTTCTCAACTGGATTAACTAAAAACTTATTTAGAAACATTAATATAGAGTTTCTTAAAAAACGTAAAGTGGCTTACATCATTTCTGCAGTAGCATTAGTAGTAAGTTTAGGGTCTTTATTTACAAACGGGTTAGATCAAGGTATTGATTTTGTTGGTGGACGTACAACGCAAGTTAGATTTGCAGAGCCTGTAAGCGCAGTGGAGATTGAAGGACTTTTAGCCTCTCAAGATGTCTTTGGAAGTGCAACAGTAAAAACTGTTGGAGACGATAACAACTTAAAAATATCTACTAAATATAAAATTAACGAAACTGCAAACGAAATTGACGAAGAAGTAAGAGTTAAAATGTATGATGCATTACAACCTTATTTAAAAGGTGTATCGTTTGAAGATTTTAAAGACCTATCCAAAGCAAACAAGCAAGTAGGTATTATGGATCAATATAAAGTAAGTCCATCTATTGCAGACGATATTAAGCAAGCATCATTCTGGGCTGTCTTAGGGTCATTAGTAGTTGTGTTCTTATATATCTTATTCCGTTTCAAGAGATGGCAATTCTCACTTGGTGCAGTAGCAGCAGTATTCCATGATGTTATCATCGTATTAGGAGTATTCTCTTTAACATACAAGTTTATGCCATTTTCAATGGAAATCGACCAAGCATTTATTGCAGCAATCCTAACAGTAATTGGATACTCGTTAAATGATACGGTTGTAGTATTTGACAGAATTCGTGAGTTTTTTAACGAGCACACAAACTGGCCATTTGACAAAGTAATTGATAGCTCATTAAGCAGTACTTTAAGTCGTACATTAAATACGTCTTTAACAACATTAGTGGTGTTATTAGCAATCTTTATCTTTGGTGGAGAGTCAATCAGAGGATTTATGTTTGCCTTAATTGTAGGTGTAGTAGTAGGTACATACTCATCTTTATTTATCGCAACACCAATCATGTTTGATTTTGTTAAAAAAGGAAATGCAGCAGACGCATTAAAAAAGAAAGAAGAAGTAATTGACGAAACAGTAGTTAAGTAGTCAAACACTATATCTAATAAAAAAAAAGCCTTTCTATTAATTTAGAAAGGCTTTTTTGTTTTACAGAATTGCAGTATAGCGAAGCAATCTATTTAAATCAATCCATATGATTTTTTTTGGGCGTTACACACTTTTGCTTTTTAATAGCAAAAATGTGTCAGGCTTTCCGTTACAATCTTTTTGCTCGTGCCTCACAAAAAGGATTTCCACATCAATCCTTAACGCAAACTCAACCTTAAAACAACGCAATAAATAAATGGTACTATTTAATAATTAACTAAGTCTTATTGTATTGTTATAAAAAGGACAAGCTATAATAGATTACAGTAAAGTTGATAAGTGGGTTTATTGTAACACTAGTGTTATAGGGCAGCTTTTAACTAATTTAGGACATAAAAAAAAAGCTAATTGCAAATAGTTACAATTAGCTTTTAAATTAAATATAGCGTTGGTATTTTATTTTTCTAATAAATATTCAAAGTAATCCATTTTATCACCAACATCCAGTAATAGCTTTTGTGCAGTTCCTGCATTAACCTCTAAAACAAATTGAGCAGGAGTATTAGACGGTAAGCTGTTTTCGTCCATAGGCTTGGCGTTTTCCTGAAAACTAACAATACGTTTGTTATGATCAAAAAAGATAAGATCTAATGGAATACGTGTGTTTTTCATGTAAAACGATCGCATTTGCACGTCATTAAAAACAAATAACATTCCTTGGTCATCTTTCATGCTATCACGATACATTAACCCAGTTTGGATTTCGTAATCTGTCTTTGCAATTTCTATATTAAATACTTTAATTATAGTGTCTGTTGTACCTTTAAAAAGAGTTAACTCACCTTCTTTTTTAAAGTCTACCTTAACAGGTGTAATGGCTTTATCTTCTTTACAAGAAGTAATACTTAAAACAAGCAATAAGCTTAAAAATAGAGTAGTGTAGTTTTTTAAATTTTTCATTATTTAATAGTCGTTTTTGGCTTAAATAAAAACATAAAATATAGTCCAATTAATATAAAAGGAATGCTTAACCACTGTCCAGTGTTAAGACCAAACCAATTAATAAATTCTTCTCCTTGTGGCTCTTTAACAAATTCAACAAAAAATCTAACACTCCAAAGTAGTATTAAAAACAATCCGAATAAAAATCCAGTTTGATCTTTTTTAGTCGTTTTAGTGTATACAAACCATAAAATTAAAAACACAAAAATGTAGCAAAACGACTCGTAAAGTTGTGCAGCATGTCTATAAGGTATGGCTTCTAAAAGTGGTGCCATATTTGGGTTATCCGTTATAGATGCGTAGGCTTTTTTTACGTCTTTAATTCCTGTTTTTTGTACAATCTCATACTTATTATAATACTCTTGCACAAATCTAACACCCAAATCAGAGTCTGTTATTTTACCAATAATTTCAGAATTTATAAAGTTACCTATTCTAATAAATACTGCTCCAGATGCTACAGGTATTACTATACGATCTAATATCCACATTAATGATTTGTAATTGTATTTTTTACGATACAAAATCATACCTATAATTATTCCTATTGCTGCACCATGACTAGCTAATCCTTGAAATCCTGTAAACTCAAATCCGCCAGAAAACCTAAATGGTAAAATAACACTTAAAGGATCTTGAGCAATTAATTCTGGTTGGTAAAAAATTACGTGTCCTAATCGTGCACCAAGCATTGTGGCTAAAACGGTGTATATAAATAAAGGATCTAAAAATTCTATATTTATTTTTTCGCGTTTAAAAATACGTTTCATTATAGCGTGTCCAATTACAAATGCTGCAATCCACATGACGCTGTAAAAGTGTATTTTAAAATTTCCTATAATATCGATTCCTGTTAAAGGATTCCAATCGAATTTAAGTAAGTACATAGTTTAATTTTTGTAAGTGTAAATATAGTATTTATGCTTTATTTATTAGAATTACTTGACAAAGGTTTAGCAATAAATTAATGTTTATGCTAATTCTTGGCGCAAGTGCGTTAAGGATGGAAGTGGCATCCTTTTTTATTTTTCTTAAAAAAGATATAACGGACAGCCTGTTAAAACGCCCAAATTAAAAAAAATGTAATTATGGTACTGGATCATAACCGCTTCCTCCCCAAGGATGACAACTAAAAATACGTTTTATGCTTAGTTTAAGACCTTTTAATAAACCGTGTTTTAGTAGGGCTTCTTTGGTGTAATGTGAGCAGGTTGGTTGGTACCTGCAAGTGGCAGGTGTAAATGGTGATATAAAGGTTTGATAAACCTTTATTAAAAATAAAAATGGAGCGATTAGTATCTTTTTCATAATAAAAAAGTCCTCTCTAATGGAGAGGACTTAATTAATTTTAATTAGTAGAAAAGGTTGTACCTTCTTTACCATCATTAAGTTGTATACCAGCTTCTGCTAGCTCGTCTCTGATTTGGTCAGATAAAGCAAAATCTTTATTAATTCTGGCTTCTTGACGTAGTTTTATTAATAATTGTACTGCTCCTGATAATTTATCTGTTCCGTTTGCAGCATTTGTTTTGTCGTTTTTTAATCCTAAAATATCATAAACAAACGCGTTGATGGTATTTTTGAAATTTTCTAAATCTTTTAAAGAAATAGTTTCGCTTCCTTCTTTAATTTGATTGATGTATTTAACACCTTCAAATAAATTAGCAATTAGGATAGGTGTATTAAAATCATCATTCATGGCATCGTAACATTTTTGTATCCATGCTTGAATGTCTAATGTAGAGGTCTCTGATGTTTTTAAATCCTGTAATTGACCTATTGCTTCCATTAATCTGTTATAGCCTTTCTCGCTAGCTAGTAAGCCATCGTTTGTAAAGTCTAAAATGCTTCTGTAATGTGCTTGCAACATAAAAAATCTAGCAACACTTGGTGTAAAAGCTTTGGTAATGTTTTTGTTATCTCCTGTAAAAATCTCGGTTGGTAGTATGAAATTACCAGTGGATTTTGCCATTTTTTTACCATTCATGATTAGCATATTGGCATGCATCCAATAGTTAACAGGTGTTTTTCCTTTGGCAGCTTGGTTTTGTGCAATCTCACATTCGTGATGTGGAAATTTTAAATCCATTCCACCACCATGTATATCAAAGTGTTCTCCTAAATATTTGGTGCTCATTGCTGTACACTCTAAATGCCATCCAGGAAATCCGTCACTCCAAGGAGAGGGCCAACGCATAATATGAGTAGGTTCGGCTTTTTTCCATAGTGCAAAATCTTGAGGATTTTTCTTGTCAGATTGTCCTTCTAATTCTCTGGTGTTATGGATTAAATCCTCTAGTTTACGTTTACTTAAAATTCCGTAATTGTTGGTTTTGTTATATTTATGAACGTCAAAATATACAGATCCATTAACCTCGTAACCAAAACCATTGTCTATAATGGTTTTTATAAGTTCTATTTGCTCTATAATATGTCCTGTTGCTGTAGGCTCTATACTTGGAGGAAGAAAATTGAATGTGTTTAATATATTATGAAAATCTACTGTGTAACGTTGTACGACTTCCATTGGCTCAATCTCTTCTAGTCTTGCTTTTTTTGCAATTCTATCTTCTCCTACATCTGCATCGTTTTCTAAATGTCCAGCATCGGTAATGTTTCTAACGTAGCGTACTTTGTAACCTAAGTGTTTTAAATATCTAAAAATAACGTCAAAGGACATAAACGTTCTGACATTACCTAAATGTACATTGCTATAAACAGTAGGACCACAAACGTACATACCAACATAACCATCGTTAATAGGCTTAAAATTGTCCTTTTCGCCAGAAAGCGAATTATATATTTTTATGTGTTGTTGTTTGTAAAGTTCCATTACTGTTGTTCTAAAATTTTGTTTCTAAATTGATGTAATCCAAAAATTCGCGTCTTGTTGCTTTCTTTTTAAACTGTCCTCCAAATTCTGAAGTTACTGTACTGCTTTCGATATCTCTAATTCCTCTAGAGTTTACACATAGGTGCTTAGCATCTATAACACAAGCAACATCCTCTGTACCTAAAGCTTTTTGTAATTCTTTTACAATCTGTATTGTTAAACGCTCTTGTACTTGTGGACGTTTTGCATAATAATCAACAATACGGTTCATTTTAGATAGGCCAACTACGGTTCCATTAGAAATGTATGCTACGTGTGCACGTCCAACTATTGGTAGTAAGTGATGCTCACAGGTAGAATAAACCGTAATGTTTTTTTCTACAAGCATTTCGCCATATTGGTATTTATTGTCAAAAGTTGAAGCTTTTGGCTTTTTGTCTGGATTTAAGCCTCCAAAGATTTCGTTGACAAACATTTTTGCAACACGATTAGGAGTGCCTTTTAAACTGTCATCTGTAAGGTCTAAACCTAATGTTTGCATAATATTAGTAACGTCTTTTTTAATGCTATTAATTTTATCGGTATCTGATAATTCAAAAGCATCAGCTCTTAAAGGCGTATCGTGATTAGTGCTAATATGGTTATCTCCAATAGCATCTGTATTATCTATATTGTTATCAATCTTCATTTAAATAAAGTCTGTAAATGGTGTTTAAAATAGTTTGCAAAGATAAACAATAAATAAATTTGAATTAGGGTAGGGTTTTATTAATTATGACTGTTATACTATTATAAATCAAAAAAAACTGAATTAGATGCCTATATTAACATTTACTTTATTAAAATTTTCTTAATTTTCCCACTTAATTTTATCCTAAAAACAATGACTCTTAGAATCTTCTTAGCCCTTTTATTTGGATTTGTGATGTTTACACAAAACGGAACTGCTCAAACTCAAAAAAAACAAAATACGCAATTAGTTAAATTTGGTAAAAATGTAGATGCACCATTTACAGCTCAAGAGTTGTCAATGCTTACAGAAGTGTATCAAGATAAATTGGAGGCATATGTTTTAAGTAAGCCACAAAAAGTTAAAAACTTAAAACACCTTTTAAGAAACAGAATTGTAATTAAAGAAATTACAAATCTAAAGGATGATGATAAGTACACATTATTGTCAGAAATAGAATTATTTGATATCTACAATAAAAATTTAAAAAGAGACGCTTCTTATAATAAAGCAACCTTTAATCCTTTAAAATATAATTTAGAGTTTTATAGAATGGGCTCAATAATATATAAGATAGACGGAACCAATTACTTTATTATTATAAAACCTCAAACCTTTAAAAAATAATATTTACGTTTTTTTTTAACGTTGTATTTTAAACACATACCAATGAAAAAATTTTTACTAGCACTATTATTTTTAAATTCGTTTATATCCTTTTCTCAGGATATTTTGATGCAAACAACGACAGTCAGTCAATGTGGTGGCGTTTTTTATGATTCAGGAGGACCTTCTGCAAATTATGCAGATGGAGAAAATTTTATTTTAACGATTTGTCCAGATTCTCCCGGACAACAAGTACAATTAGATTTTACTGCTTTTAGTACGCAATTAGGAGCGGATGAATTAACGGTATATGATGGAGATGATGTTACTGCAAACGCTTTTGGAACCTTTTCTGGAGGTGGAGCAGCAGCAAATCCTGGAATGTTCTCTGCAACTCCAACTAACCCAACAGGATGTTTAACCATTGAGTTTACCTCAGATGGAAGTGCAAATACTTCCGGTTGGGCAGCAACAGTTTCTTGTTATGAGCCTTGTCAGACTATTGTATCTCAAATTGATAGTGCATCGCCAGCTCCAAATGGAGATGGTTATATTTGGGTATGTCCAGGTGAAAATATTACTTTAAACGGAAGTGCAACTTTTTCAAATGATGGTACAGGAGCTACTTATGAATGGGATTTAGGTGATGGTAACTTTATTAGTGGTGAAAATGCAACCTTTTCATACGCAACACCAGGAGTTTACATTGTTAATTTAAATGTAACAGATACAAACACAGATCCAGATCCTGCAGGTTGTTCTAATACAAATTTAATCAATCAAGTTATTCAAGTCGGAACAGAACCTGATTTTACAGGTACACAAGCTGTAGATAGTGTGATTTGTTTTGGAGACTCGACAACATTAAATGGAGTTGTAACTCCGACCGAATTTATTAATGATTGTACACCACCTATTAGTGGCACAACTTTTTTACCAGATGGTGGAGGAGCTGTTTATCAGACATGTGTTACTGTAGATTGTTATGATTCAGGTCAGACCTTAACAGATATAAATCAAATTGTTTCTATATGTGTAAATATGGAACACTCTTTTGCAGGAGATTTAGATATTAATATTATTAGTCCAACAGGACAAATAGCTGTTTTAAAAGAATATCCAGGTGGAGGTGGTACTTATCTTGGAGGTGCTAATGATGATAACTCTACAACACCAGGTGTTGGAGCAGATTATTGTTTTTCTGCAAGTGGGACAGTTATTTTGGAAAACGCTCCTACAATTACAGCAGGATCTAATCCTCCAGGAGCATCATACGCACCAGGAACTTATCTTCCTGAAGGCTCTTTAAATACCTTATTAGGGAGTCCATTAAATGGAGATTGGTGTATTCAAATTATTGATAATTTAAATGTTGATAATGGTTATATATTTTCTTGGGGAATTGAATTTGACCCAGCTTTACAACCTCCTGAATTATCATTTACTCCAGTAACAGTAACTGAAGCTTGGGATGCAGATCCATCAATTATAAGCACATCAGGTAATGATATTACTGTTCAGCCAACAACAGCTGGAACGCATTGTTATACTTATAGAACAACAGATGACTTTGGTTGTGAATATACAGAAGTAGTGTGTATTGATGTTTTACCAGAAATTGACAATGGTTTACCTAATGATTTATTTTTATGTAATCCAGGAGCACCACCATATATTTTTGATTTAACAGAAAATGATCCAGCTATTTCTGGTCCTTCAGCTATTCCTGGAGATCTAGTTATTACTTATCACGAAACTTTAGCAGATGCGGATGGAGATACAGCTGCTATAGCAACACCAACTAATTACACCTCGTCTGCAGTGTTAGGAGTTCCTCAGACTATATATGTAAGAGTTGAGTATTTGAGTTCAGGATGTTATGAAGTAGAATCTTTTACACTAAACATTACAACACAACCAACTATAAATCCAGCTCCAGATATGGAGGTTTGTGATGATGCTTCAAATGATGGTTTTGAACCTTTTGATTTAGAAAGTCAAAATCTAGCTATATTAGGGACACAATCACCTGCTAATTTTGTTGTTACTTATTATCTGTCATTTGCAGATGCAGATGCTGGTTTAGCAAGTACAGCTTTAGTTAGCGACTATACAAATACAGTTAATCCTCAACCAATATATGTTAGAGTACAAGTAATTGGGGACGATACTTGTTATATAGCTTCGCCTTTACCAGTTTTTAACTTGATTGTTAATGCTGTAGACGATTCTTCTTTTACTATCGACCCTACTTGTGATGGTGGTACAGTCACTTCAGTAAGTACAGCAGGTGGAACGTTTTCATTTAATCCAGATTTAGCAGATGGAGCAGTAATCGATCCAGTTACAGGGGAAGTTACTAATGGTGTTGAAGGTACTAATTATACAATTCAATATCTAACAGCAGGAGCTTGTCCATCGTCTTCAGAACAATCATTAACAATGTTGTCAACAGATGATCCATCGTTTACAATGTTGCCAACTTGTGATGGAGCAGTGGTAGATACAATAGCGACAACAGGAGGAACTTTTGCTTTCAACCCAGTGCCAACTGGGACTGAAACTATAGACCCAGCAACGGGAACTATTACTAATGGTGTTCCGGGAACAACTTATACAGTAGAATACACTACAGGAGGAGTTTGTTCTGCTAGCTCTACTCAAGATGTTACTGTTTATCCAACAGAAGATGCAACATTTTCTGTCTTTGAAAATTGTGATGGTGGTACTGCTACTATTATTGGAGACTTAGGAGGAACATTTACATTTAATCCTGCTGTTACAGATGGCGCGTCTATCGATCCAGTAACAGGTGAAGTAACTAATGGAGTTTCAGGTGTAACCTACACAGTAGAGTATACTACATCTGGACCTTGTCCAGATAATAGTTTCCAAAATATTACAGTTTTAAACCAAGACGATCCTGCATTTACATTAATTGCAGATTGTAATGGTGGAACTGTTGATTTTGTAGCTACTCCAGGTGGAACATTTGCTTTTGATACTCCTGTAACAGATACAGCAGTAATTGATGCAGCTACAGGAACAGTTACCTTGGCTACTCCAGGAGCAAGTTATACAATATTATATACTACAGCTGGAGCTTGTGTTAATTCAAGTACACAAGTATTAAATGTATTAACAGCTGATGATTCCTCATTTAGTTATTTGCCTACATGTGATGGTGCTATTGCAACAATTGATGGTTTGGCAGGTGGAACATTTGTATTTAATACACCGCCTGCAGTAGGTGATAGTGCTATGTTAGATTCGGCTACAGGTTTAATCTCTGGAGGTAATCCAAATACAACATATAGTGTTGACTATACTACTAATGGACCTTGTCCAACAACTACTAACCAGTCTGTTACATCTTTTCCAGAGCCTACAGCAGTAACACCAACACCACTAGAAGTTTGTGATGATGGTACACCAGACGGATTTACAAGTATAGATTTAAGTCTTAAAAACAATGAGATTAGTGGAGGTAACCCAGACTATGCGGTAAGTTATTATTTAACCCAATTAGATGCTGAAACAGAGAGTAACCCATTAGCTATACCCTATACAAACATCGCTAATCCACAAATAGTTTATGTAAGAGTAGAAGATGTGACTACAGGATGTTTTACAACCACGACGTTACAGTTAGACGTAGTACAAGCACCAATTGCTTTTACACCAACAGCTTTAGAGTATTGTGATCCAGATAGTGATGGATTTGGAATATTCACATTAAGTGATGCAACAGCCGAAATTACAGGAGGAGCACCAGGATTAACCGTTACTTATCACGAAACCTCAAGTGATGCAACCAATAACGTAAACCCATTAGTTAGTCCATATAATAATATTGTAGCCAATACACAGGTTATATATGTACGCGTAGAAAGCACTACAATAGCTACGGACTGTGCGACGTTTGTGGACTTAGTTTTAATAGTTAATCCAACACCACAAATAACAGATCCAAG
>NZ_JADR01000011.1 GCF_000518485.1 Olleya marilimosa CAM030
TTTAAAATGTTAGGCATAGAGGCAGATATATAAAACTTACTTGGTTTGTAAAAATATAATCCAGCTCCAATATTTGGAGTAACTTCATTAATATTTTCTGAGAAAAAAGGATCATTAGCATCTATTAAATCTAATCCTGCTAACCCAATATCATGAAACGTTGCTCCTGCTTTTAATCCAAACGCTAATTTGGTGCCTGTACCTACAGGAATAGTATATGAGAAATCAACATAAGCATTAGTCTCGCTTACTGGTCCTACCTCATCACTTATTAAAGACAGTCCTAAACCTACATTTTTACCAACTGGTGAATGTAGGGTTAGTGTTCCTGTAGTTGGTGCTCCTTCTAATCCAACCCACTGACTTCTGTAAAGTGCACCTATGGCAACACCTTCTGTAGATCCAGCGTAAGCTGGATTGACCACATTCATGTTATACATGTACTGTGTGTACTGTGGGTCTTGTTGGGCTTGTACACCTATAAACACTAGGAATACGATATATATTATTTTTTTCATCTGTTGTCTTGTTGGTTTCTAGTTAGTTTATCTGTTTATATATACCCAAGAGGCTTTTGTTTTGTTTCCTTGATACTTCATTACATAGTAGTAAGTTCCAACTGGTAACTCGTCACCTGCGTTAGATTGACCTTCCCATTCGTCTACATAATTTGTTTTAGAGTAAACTAAAGTACCATTACGGTTGTATATCTCTAAACTTTGTACATCAAAACTACTTAAATCAAACTTGTCATTTAATCCTGGTGATACACCTGGAGAGATACCTTGTGGTATCGTACAGTTTTCTAACTCTACTACAGTGACAAACTCTGATTTAGAACATCCAGTCTCAGTGTATGTTACTTCAATTTCATATTCTCCTGCTGTTAAAACAGTGTTTAATGCTAATCCAGTTTGACCAACAATCTCAACACCTTCGTTATACCACTTGATACTTACTTCACTAGCTGTGTAATTCTCTGCTTGAGCAGTAATGGTTATTGGTGATGTTGCGTTTGGACAAACCTCATATGGCATGTCTAGATTAAATGTTGTTTCTGGTCGTATTCCAAACAACAAGTCAAATGATGTTGTTTCAAAACATCCAGATTCATTTTCTACTCTGATATAAATCGTATCTGATCCTGATTGGTAGTTAAATGTATCTGTTATAGCATTTGTACTAGTTTCTGCATCTGATAAATCTAAATAGTAAGTAAATACTAAATCAGTCATCCCGTTTGCTAATACTGCTTCATTTGTTGTTAAATCATATTCAGCAATACCATCTTCATTATTGTCACAGCCTAAAAGGTCTTCAGGTGTACCAAGTATTGGTTTTGGTGCTAAATCTATATTAAATGAATCTACTTTAAAGCAACCAGTAACATTATTGGTTAATCTTATATAGACAATAGTTGGAGCCGAAGTATAACTTGTTGGGTCTGTTATAGGATCTACATCGTCAATAGCATTTGCTTCAGATTCATAATAGGTTATAGTGATGTCAGATTGACTTCCTAGTATGTCGTCTTCATTAATTGTTAAATCAAATACAGTGATACCACTGTTATCGTTATCACAAGCTATAATTTCAGGAATATCTCCAGTTTCTATATCCGGATTAGGGAAAAATTCAACTAAAATTTGATCGGTATAAAAACAAGCTGTGCTTACGTCAGTAAAAGTAATATCTACTTGATATAGTCCTTGTTCTGTAACAACTAAAGAGGTTCCGTTTTCTCCAGCAATTGGTTCTGTAATTCCGTCTGCAACAGCATACCATGTTATGGTTGCGTTTGATGGTGGAGCAATTCCTAAATCTAAAGTTACACTATCGCCTTCACAAGTTGCTAATCCATTGCTAATTAATATGTCATTTCCAAGATCTATATTTCCAATATCAAAACTACTGGCTTCTAAAAATACAGCTGAGTCGTAAATCGTATCACCATCATCTGCAATAACCAATTTAATACTGTATGGATTATTTGGTATCACTACAGAGGTTGCAGTTAATGGTACTGTTCTTCCAATAAAGTTGGTTGGATTAGTAATTGCTGGTAATCCTCCTGCACCATAATAAGAATCAAATAGTGTTGGGTTGGATGAAGCACAACCATTATTATAGGCGTCGTCTCTTATTGATAGTACTGAAACTGGATCTGTTGTGCCAGGTATTACAGCAAGGTTAGTAACGATACCTGTATTTAGGTCTGTTAATAAAAATGCAAATGCATCAGAGAATCCACATTGGAAAGTTCCATATTCTTCAGCTGCAAAAATAAAATTAAAAGACAGCTGATCAATTAGCGGTGTAAATTCAAATTCTATTAATGACGCGTTGTTAGATCCTCCTGCAGGTACATCATCTCCAGGATTACCATCTAAATCTGTGTTTATAAAAGCTTCAAGATCTGCATCTCCTGGCCAAGAACCTCCACCTTCACTTAGGACACCTGTTTCTGGACCTGGTGCATTTAATACGTTTCCTGTAGTCATAACAATACCACTTTGGAAAGGGAATGAAGATCCGTTTGCTTCAAAATATCCAATACCATTAGTTGTTCCAAAGTCAGTACCAGTTGACCAAGTAACGTTGTTAATTAGTGCACAAGGCGAATTTACTAATACATCTGTCACTAATTCTTGTACTGTGTATTGTGTGTCGTTTGTTGTTATTGGTGGCGGAATTGTAAATACACATAAATCAAAGTTTACATTTTGAAATGGAATATCTCCATCGGTATAAATTCTGATATAATATGTGTTGCCAATGGTTAATCCATTTGCTATACTACTGTTTGTAGCTTCACAATAAATATTGGTTAAAGAATCACAATCAGTCCCTTCATATAAAGCATGATTTAAATTAACTGTATCTCCTATGATATTACTAATGTCAATTCCGTGATCAGTTGCTATAGCATCAAATTGAAACCAAACGTCATCATTAGCTGTTCCTGTACAAATATTAGCTTGAGCTGATGTTGTCGCTCCATATAATGTAGCACTTGTTGTATTAGTACAATTCTCGTCTGCGTTTGGTGTGACCATAATAGCATTTAAACAATCATCATTTGCTGGAGGGCAAACAGGAACATTTAAGGTGTTACTTGTAATAATACAATTAGTGTCATCCGCATTAGCTACTGTAACTATTACATCTGTATCTAAAGGATATGGTCCCATTGTTACAATACCAGTATTCATTACGTTTTGTAAAGGTGTACTTTGATTGTCAGTAATATCTAAACTTGCAGCATCTCCAATACTAGTAATATCAACATTTACAAAAAATTGATTGTTTCCTGCACTACAATCAGTGGTTGTAGAGAAAGCTACATCAGGATTAATACAAGTTGCACAATTTACTGTAACGGTTAGTGGTGTATATCCTTGAGAACCACAATCAAATATGCCATCTGATTGAACTGTAAATGAAATAGTATCTCCTGAAGACTGATAAGTCAATCCTGAAACATCTCCATTATTTCCATATGGTGTTAATACGTTAAGATCTGTTGTTCCGTCTGTGTCAAATACGATTAACTCATCCCATCCTTGTTCTACTTGACCAGAGTTAAATGTAATATTTAATGGTGTACCATCCGTAGAACTAAATGTAAAGATGTTTGTGTCATTACTTTCATAACAGTAGTTAATTGTTTGTGGTCCATCTGTTGCACAATCTAAAGTAAAGTTGAATTGTAATAATGTTGAAAAGGTAAATGGTCCTGCCCATGTGCTTGTATTTGCACCACAAACGGATTGTATATACACTTCATAATCCGTCGCAGGATTTAACCCTGTCTCTGAAATTGTTGTTGTAGTTACTAATGTGCCTGAAGTAGGTATTCCTGTTCCTGCTGGTTGTAAAACATAATTCCATTCTGATTCTGTTCCATTAGATGTCCAAGAAATATCTGCAGAAGTTTCAGTAATTGATGTTGCAGTTATGTTACTTGGTGCTATGCAAAAGTTTCCACATGCTTCTACTCGAACTTGATCGATTGCCATGTCACTTTCAAAAATATCACCAGTACCTACATAGCTTATTTCAATATAAATAACTTGACCTAAATACGCATCTAAATTAACTCCAATTGGTACCCAAGCTTCATCTGCAGTTGTTTGATAATCACCTGTCCATGTGTATTCTGAAGTAAATGGACCAGTTTGTGAGGTGCTAACACCAATATTTAAGGTTCCCATATTATCTCCAAATGCATGCATCCAAAAGGATAATTCTGCACCATCAACAGCTGTAGATAAGTCTATAGCTGGAGTAATTGCTGAGGCTACGTTAGTTGTATTACCTGATCCTTCATATTCAAGGTGTGTCCCTGCATTTCCGTCCCATGTAATATTAGGGCCTGTTCCTGTAGAATTTCCATTTACAGTTGTAATATCCCAATTTCCATTGGTGTCTGCAAAAGTCGTTCCTGTCCATCCTGAAGGCACATAGTTAGTGTCATTACCAAAATCTTCTGTAAATATAAAAGTAGATCCTCCAGTACTACATGTTACACCAACTGGAGCAGGTGGAGGCGTATTTAATGTTGTAAAGTTTATTGGTCCAGCCCAAACACTAAGTCCGTTTCCGCAATCTGCAAGAATATAAACTTCGTTATCTGTACTTGCTGTCAAACCAGTTATAGTGTAAGGATTGGTTGTAATAGCTGTTCCTGATCCTGTTGGAGTACCTGTTCCTGCTGGTTGAACTACGATTTCCCAATTGGTTTCTCCATTATTAGCAGTCCATGATATGTCTGCAGTTGTGTCTGTAACTGCATCAACAGTTAAGCCCGTAGGTGCAACGCAAAAATTACCGCATGTTTCAACTCTAACTTGGTCAATTGCCATATCACTTTCAAAAGTATCTCCTGTGCCTACGTAGCTTATTTCAATGTAAATTACTTGACCTAAATACGCATCTAAGTTGACACCAATTGGTACCCAAGCTTCATCTGCTGTTGACTGATAGTCTCCTATCCAAGTATACTCTGAAGTAAAAGGACCAGTTTGTGAGGTGCTAACACCAATATTTAAGGTTCCCATATTATCTCCAAATGCATGCATCCAAAAAGATAGTTCTGCACCATCTACTGCTGTAGATAAGTCTATAGCTGGAGTAATTGCTGAGGCTACGTTAGTTGTATTACCTGATCCTTCATATTCAAGGTGTGTTCCTGCATTTCCGTCCCACGTAATATTTGGGCCAGTTCCAGTAGAGTTTCCGTTAACGGTTGTAATGTCCCAATTACCATTGGTGTCTGCAAAAGTAGTTCCTGTCCATCCTGATGGCACATAATTAGTATCATTACCAAAATCTTCAGTAAATATAAATGTAGATGTTCCACTTGCACATGTTACACCAACTGGAGCAGGTGGAGGTGTATTTAATGTTGTAAAGTTAACTGGTCCAATCCAAATACTATAACCTTCCGTTCCGCAATTTGCTCTTACATAAACTTCATAAGGTGTACTTGGTGTTAATCCAGTAGCCTGATAAGGTGCGTTTGTGGATGTAATTACTCCATCTGTTGTTGGTTCTCCAGTTCCTGCTGGTTGTACCCAAATTTGCCATTCTGTTTCTGTTGCTCCAGCATCCCATGTAATATCTGCAGTTGAGTCTCCAGTTGCAGTAGCTACTACAGCTAAAGGCTCTGGGCAAGAAGGTATAGCTCTTACTTGAAAATTATCAACAAAAACATCGTTATCGTTAGTATCATCAACAGTTCCCTCTGAAGCTCTAATACCAAACTGAGCAGTTGTTCCTGCATAAGCAGTTAAATCTTGTACTACATGTGTTCCTGATGCAGGAATAACTGAAGTAGAATCAAACGTTTCTAATACAGTCCAAGTTGTACCACCATCTGTGGTAATTAATAGTTCTACAGTGTCATCTGATCCTAACGTTCCAGCAGTAGTAGTACTACCAAATGTCATTACAGCAAAATCAAATTCTACTTGATAAGGAACACCAGTTAAATCAAATTCAGGGCTTAATAACCAATCGCTTTTTGCTGCTAACCATAAGTTAATTTTATAAGCTCCTGTAAATCCGTTATTAATAAAACCATCATTAACCCAAGAAGAAGTACCTAAGTCTGTAGGACCTGTTGTTGCGTCTCCATTATCTGCAACATCCCAACAGTTAGCTGGAATAGTTGTAAAATCTTGTAAGTAATCAGGTGTAAATATTGCACAGTCCGTAGTAAAAGTTATTGGGCCTGTCCAAATGCTAAAATCTGAACCACAATTTGCTCTAACATAAACTTCATAATCTGTTGCAGGTGATAAAGTGCTATCAATATATCCTGTATTTGTTGATGTAGCTGCTCCTGAACCTGTTGGAACTCCTGTTCCTGCTGGTTGAATTGCTACTTCCCATGCGTTTTCTGTTCCGCCAATGGTCCAAGATAAATCTACAGATGTTGCTGTTGCAGCATTGATAATAAGGCCAGAAGGGTTAGGGCAACTAGCATTATATATGGTTATATTATCAATTAACCAGTACCATGCCCAATCATCAGCATCGTTGTAAATAAACCTTACTTGCATGTTAGCATTAGCATAGGCTGTAATATCTATGTGTTGTTGGTCAGGTGTATTAAAATTACCTGCTGACGCTGTTTGATTTAATACTTCAATCCATGCTGCACCATCATAAACTTCTACGATTGCATTGTCTGCTCCAATGTTTCTATAATATTGATCAAAATCTAAAAAAAGTGTTGTTGCAGCAGAAGCATCAAAAGCAGGAGTTGTTAAAGTTTCTAATAATAACGTACCGTTTCCGTTTGCATCACTATCTACAATTGCTACATTACTTCCGTTTAAGCTATTGCCTGTTCCTTGTTGTCCAGAAATCCATGAATCACCAGTTGCACCACCAGCATCTGTAATGGTCCAAGTCGCTGGAATGGAGGTGTCAAAATTCTCTTGTAAATAAATCTGTGAATTAGCTTGCCATCCTATTACAAAAAATAGCAATGCTAAAATGAACGTAGTTTTTTTCATTTTAATGAGATTGGGTGTTAGTTTAATTTTTAGAAAAATCTTGCGAAAAACACAAGTTGGTCATTTAAAGGTATACTTTTATTAAGAACATTTTAACACAGATAGATATAATGCATTTTTTTTCGATGAAAAGCGCATTAATTGTTAAAATTGTAGGATTTGTATATGGTTTTTAAATTTTTATTTAGAAATTATTACATTTCTTTTGATTTCGTTGCCATATTCATCGATAACAACTAGCAAATGTTCTCCAATTTCAGGCTTAATTGCGATATCATGAATATCTGTAGTTTGACCTATGTACGTTTTGTCGATATACCAAAAAAGAGTGCTATTTTTTTTAGAATGTGCAACTTTTAAAACTAGTTCGTTTATAGTTTCATTAAAGTCTTTAGGTAAATAAATAATGCTTTCATTTTTAGGATAAATAAATTGCATTGTGACTTCATTTTCACCTAAACAGTCAAATCTAAAATTAGGAAGAGATTTATAAAAAGGATTCTTTTTTTTATAATAGTATTCCATTAAAGGAGGTAGTGTAAACCAAGACTGAGTGTTAATGTCATTTAGATCCTCACAAGAGGTATTAACTTGATAGGTGTTTGTTTTATCTAAGTGTATTAATTTATGATAAGGACAAGGTTTTGTTTTTAGACCACTTAATTGTACATGTTGAAGTTGTGTATCAAAACAATTGACTGATGCCCTGTAACCGCTAAGACTACATATTTTAATTTCTTGCATTTCATCAAAGGGTTTTTTAAACCATTGGCTATTTGGAAGCGCATCAAAAACATCAAATAAAATTGGAGCTGCAGATTGTACACCTACTAAACCAGGTCTGCCTTCTCCATCTGCATTACCTACCCAAACACCAACAACATAATCTTTAGTTGTGCCAATTGCCCAAGCATCTCTAAAACCGTAGCTAGTACCTGTTTTCCAGGCGATTTGTTTTGAATTGTCAAAAAACTCCCAATTGTCATCGCCTTCTGGTCTGTTTACTTCTTTTAAGCTTTGATAGGTTAGATAAATTGAAGCTGCATCAAAAAGTTTTTTTTCAGTTGACTTTTTACCAAAATCAATGGTTTGCGAGTCATAAAAAGTGGGTTCGCAAAATTCATTAGAAAAATACTCGCTTGAAGTGTCGTTAAAATGATTAATGGTCGAAGAAAATGCTGCATAACTTTTACATAAATCCCATAAATTACTTTCGGCTCCACCTAAAATAAGTGATAATCCATAATGATTAGCGTTATAGGTTATGTCTTTTAGTTTTAAATCTTTTAGATAATGATGAAACCTATCTAATCCAAATTCTTGTAGCATCCTAACTGCAGGAACGTTTAAAGATCGAGATAAGGCACGTTTAGCTGGAACTGCTCCATCAAATTCTTTATTAAAATTTTCTGGTGAATAATTACCAAATTGAGATGGAATATCTGCTACTAATGTGTTAGGTAAAATATCTCCTGCATCTAGCATTGCAGCATATAAAAAAGGTTTTAAAATACTACCAGTACTTCTTGGTTTATTAATTATATCTACATTTTTTTGATGAGCTTTATCTGTTGGACTATTGCCTACATAGGATAAAACCTTTCTTGTTTTAACGTCTAATACTAAGACTGAAATGTTGTAAATTTCATTTTGCTTTAACACGTTATAGTGATTGGAAACAATAGCGTTTACTTGTTCCTGAAGTTGTTTGTTTATTGTTGTTTTAACCCGTTCACCCTTGTTTGTTTTGGATATAGTTTGTAATAAGTGAGGTGCTGTTTGTGGTAATGCATATGGTTTTTGTGGTAAGCCTTCAGCTAAAGAAAGATTATAGGTTAAAGAGTCAATGCTTTTATTATCTAATAATTTTTTTAATAGCCTATTGCGTTTTGCTAATAATTGTTTTTGATTTTTACCTGGATAAATTAGACTTGGTGCATTGGGTAATACAGCTAAAGTTGCACTTTCTGCCCAAGATAAATCATTAGCATTTCTATTATAATAACGCCAAGAAGCAGCATCAATACCAACTACATTTCCTCCAAAAGGTGCGTGACTTGCGTAAAGCGTTAATATTTTTTCTTTACTATATCTAAATTCTAGTCTAGTTGCTAAAATAATTTCTTTAAGCTTTTCTAGATAGGTTCTTGATTGTCCTTTTCTTGATAATCTAATAACTTGTTGGGTGATTGTGCTTCCGCCTCGTTTTATGTCTCCAGAATTTAAATTTTCTTTTAAAGCTTTAATAATAGATATAGGATTAAATCCAGGATGTTTATAAAAATAATCATCCTCAAAAGCAATGATACATGTTTTAAATTTTCCCGGAATACTATCGCTTTCCGGAAAACGCCACTGTCCATCTTTTGCTATTTGAGCTCCTAATAGTACATTGGTATTACTTGTTATAACTGTTGCTGTGGGATCTTTAAAAAGAGTTTTTGGTAAACAAAAAATATAAGCAACTAATAGCGCAAAAAGGACTGTTAATTTTTTAAAATGAGTTTTAACCAAAGGTTTAATCCTATACATGAGCAATACAAAAAGTGTTTAGTTGCTTTAATAATTGTGAATTTAAAAAAATACATCTATACTTGATAATATTATCTTAATTTTAAACGTGAAAAACAACCGTCTTACTGCTACTACCATTATATTTTTATCTGTATTTTTTTTAACTCAAAAAGCTATAGGGCAATTAGGGTTTTGTAATGGAAATTCGGGAGATGCTATTTTTAATGAAACCTTTGGAATAGGAACAGGTCAAAGTGCACTGCCTATAGGAACTACAACGTATACCTATGCTAATGGATCAGAGCCTGAAGATGGTTTTTATACTGTTAGCAATACCTCTAATTTTTTTGATTGGTTTATTTTAGAAGATCATACCGAAGGAGATACTAACGGGAAAATGTTAGTAATAAATTCTGATTTTACATCTGGCGAATTTTATAGAACAACAATTAGTGGGCTATGCGTTAATACATCTTATGAATTTTCTTCATGGTTAGTAAATTTAACACCATCCACAGGGTTTTGTGGTGCAGGAGCCATACCTATAAATGTGAGTTTTGAGATTTGGGATAGTACAGATTCTAATTTATTAGCTTCTGGTAGTACTGGAAATCTAGGTAGTTTACCAGCTCCAGAATGGTTACAATATGGATTAGTTTTTCAAACACTTCCAGGTCAAACCTCTGTTATTTTAAAAATGAAAAATAATGGTGTTGGTGGATGCGGAAATGATTTAGCTATTGATGATATTGTTTTTAAAAGTTGTGGTGATAATATATCAATAGCAGATCCATTAACAAATAACATGGTAAGTTTATGTAGTAGTCAAACACCTTATAGCACGTCTTTATCAGTAACGCCAGATAATAGTGTTTTCAGTACGCATTTTTATCAATGGGAAGAAAGTATAGACGGAATTACATGGACAGATATTATTGACGAAACCACTCAAAATATAACTATAAATGGTATAACAGATACTAGGTATTATAGAAGTAAAGTCGCTGAGTCTTTTGCAAACTTAAATAATGACTTATGCAATATTGTGTCAGAAGTTTTTCAGGTAGAGGTAACACCATTGCCACCAACTCCAACACTTGCGTGTTGGGAAACTGCTACAATAAATAATACAACTTGTTCATGGGATATAGTTGGTACGCAACCAATTCAGCCTATTGTAGCATGCTGGGAAACAGCGATATTTGACACTACAACTTGCACTTGGGAAGTTTCTGGTACGCAACCATTACAGCCTTCAGGATTACAATGTTGGGAAACCACTACATTTAATACTACTACATGCGAATGGGATATTATTGGTGACCAACCATTTAATGAGGAGGCTGAATTTGTAATTTTATGTCAAAATGAAACGATTACTTTACAAGCCACCACAGATATAATTAGTCCAACATATACTTGGGATACAGGTCAAACGACTTCGTTTTTAGAAGTAGATGCTTCTGGCATTTATACAGTAGAAGCAACAGATGGTTGTTTAACTACCATTATAACTTTTACTGTAGCGCAATTAGAAACACCATTAATTGAGTCTGTTACTTCCAGTGGAAACGATATTGTGGTAAACACAGGCAATACTGGTGATTTTGAATATTCTATAGATGGTATTAACTATCAAAATACAAATGTATTTTTTAATGTTGAAGGTGGCTTGTATACTATTTATATTAAAGCCAATGGATGTAATGATATAGTGACAACATTATTTTTACACTTTTACATACCACAATTTTTTACACCAAATAACGATACAAATAATGATACCTTCGATTTAAAAGTAATCCAATATTTTGAGTCTTCAGAAGTATATATATATGATCGTTTTGGTAAGCTTTTAAAAAGCTCAAAAAATAAACCCTTTTCTTGGGATGGTACATTTAACGGAAGTCCAATGCCTACATCAGATTATTGGTATGTTATAATAATAAATGGTCAGCGTCGAGTTGGACATTTTACTTTAAAACGGTAAGGGTTTCTGCGAAAGCAGTATTATAAATTTAAAGTTTTTAATACAGATTTAAGTTCGGTTTCTTTTTGCGTGCCAATAATAAATTTACTTCCATTTTTAAGTGTGATGGAAAGTCCTTTGTTGCCTTTTATATTATAAACTGTCCCGTATTTAGTCCATAGTCTAATTCCCCAACCACCAACAAAACCATAGTTTACAACTTCCATGGTTTTAACATCTTTTAATTTAATCTTCTTTTTTACAAAAGGAATAAAAGACATTCTAATTTCGGAGTGGTCTATTTCTGTTTTCAAACGAATTAATCCAAAAAGCCCAATGACCAAAAAAAAGATTATTGTAAATGTAATTAGACCTTGATTAGATAAAGGTTTGTCACCAAAACTTTGACCAATAATTAGTTGTTTATAAACACCATATACTGGTATTAATCCAATACCAATTAGTAATACCCAAAGCCACCATTGGTTAAATTTTTGTACTTCTTTAAATTTCATAATACTAGTTTTAGGTATTAAAATATTCCCACTTTTGTGGGAATATTCTATTTTTCAACTTCAATCCATTGACCTTTATTTCTTACAAAAAACTTGTTGTCATACATTGCTTCTGCTTGTAATCCTGGTAAATAATATTGACCTAAATACGAAGCATTAAGCATAACATTAAATGTGTTAGTTTTTTTAGGACCCAAGTCAAAATAAAAATTAACACGATCGTCTCTAATATCTGTAAACCTAGCTTGACTTGAAGTTGAAGCTCCAAAATCTGTAAAACGTGTATTTACAATTTCCCAACCTGACGGAAAAATTTGTGTTAAAGCAATATCATTAACGTTATAGTCTTTAGTATTAGTTATTTGTACTGTTGCAACAAAATCTTGACCTTGTTGTAATTTAGAAACATCAATTTTGTTGCCTTTTAAATCCTTGTATATTACACTTGTAGTAAGACCTCTTTGTTCTGCTAATTCTTGTCCTAATGGTAGCTTACCAGAATTTAATACACGCACGTAAACTATGTTTTCTTTGTTGTTTTTAACGGTTATACTGTTACTACCATAATTAACTCTTAAAGTACGTTGTGCAATAGCATTTTTAGTATCTATTGTTTCGGTTTTACCATTAATTGTGTAGCTTAATTTCATTGCTTTTCCGCCATTAGCATTAACCATTTTAGCCATAGCTAACAAACTGTAAGCAGTAGTTTGAGTACTCATCCAACGTTGACTAGAAAGGTCTTTTGCAATAGTTTCAGATAAATCTTTAACACGTTTGTCTTTGGTTAAAATCATAGTTTCTAAAGCCATAGCTCTGTTTCTGTCAACAGATCCATAGGTGTAATAATTATATTTTTGTGGCTTAAAGTTAATATTTGCAGTACTTGACACTTGGTTACTGGCTTCGGTTTGACCAGCTAAAGCATAAGCAGCAGCTAAACGCCATTTGGCTTCGTTAGAAATTTCTGAAAATTCGCGTAAGCGATTCATAGCACTTAAATCTGGACTTCCTGCTAGCGCTAATGTGTATAAACGATAGGCTTGTGCTAAGTCCGAGTTGTAAGTTCTGTAACTTGGTCTCCAACTTTGTGCAGCTTGTTTTTGGTATTTTATCCAGTTACTTTTAAAGGTTAATGGTAATACAAAACCTTTTTTCTCTGCTTCTAATAAGAAATGTCCAGCATAACTAGTTCCCCAATCATTAGCGCTATTTTCTCCAATCCAATAGCTCATACCTCCATTTGGTCTTTGAAAATGACCTAAACGTTTGATTCCGTTTTCTATGTTAGTTTGTATTTCTTGTTTTTTATTGAAAGATAAATCAAAGATGTCTTGCAAGAATAACTGCGGAAATACACTTGATGTGGTTTGCTCTACACAACCATGAGGATATTGGACTAAGTATTGTAGTCTTCTAGTAAAATCCATTGGAGGTAATGTTGAAAACTCTACACTAGCGCTATTGGTTCCTGCCACACCAAAAGTACTAAAGTCTATGGTTTTAGTGGCATTTGGATCTAGCGTCGCATCTAAACTTGTCGATGAGATTGGATTTACGTTTTCAACATCAATTTCTACTTTATAAGTTGAAGATTCACCATTTCCAGTTGCAATGACTTCAACAGTATTGATACCTTTTGCTTTGCTAACATCTAACTCAAAATAAGCCATTTGCTCATCTGGACGTGCAAAGGTTAGCGCTTTAGTTTGGTCTCCAACAACTGTAATTCCGCTGCTTAATTTTAATTTAACAGAAACGTTTTTTACATTAGGTTCCATTGTAAAAACAGTAACAGGTAGTGTTACCTTTTCTCCTGGACTTAATTTTCTTGGAAGCGTTGCTAAAACCATTAATGGTTTTTTGACTTGTACAGATTTGTCAGTGCTTCCGTATGCTTCAGTTGTGTTATTACCTGCAACAACCATTGTTCTAACTGCGCCAACGTAATTAGGCATTTTTATTTTATGTGTTTTTCTTCCGCCAGCTTCTAACTTAAATGGTCCTAAAAATTTAACTACAGGTTTAAATCTGTTAGCTTTTTTGTTTTTTCCATCAGCTGCACTTCCATCTCCTCCAATAGCAAAAACTTGTTCTATACTTCCGCTATATGCACCAACAACATCATCAAAAACGTCCCAAGTTTTAACGCCTAAAGCCTCTCTAGCATAAAAGGATTGCCATGCGTTTGGTGTTTTAAAACGTGTTAAGTCTAAAAGACCTTCTTCCACCATAGCAATAGTATAAGTCATGGCTTTGTTATTTTTTTCTGAAACAAATACTTCAAATTCTTGTTCAGGTTTTAATACGCTTGGCATTCTTATTTCTGGCTCTAATTTGGTATTTGGATCTTCAACCAATAACGGAATTACACCAAATAAGCGTAACGGTAAATCGTTAGCAGTAGATGCATGTGGTTGTAACAATGAGATATTAATAAATACGTTTGGAGCCATCTGTTTAGTAATTGGAATGTCTACAGTCGTTTCTCCTTTTTTAGTTTTTACCCATTTAGTTTGTAAGACTTCAGATCCGTTTTCTATACTAACTAATGCGCGACCTTCTGTACCTGATGGGAATGTGATTTTTGCAGTTTCGCCAACATTATAGTGTTCTTTATCTGCAGCAAACACTAACATTTTTGCAGCTTCCTTATCTCCAGAAGGTTGGCGTTTCCACCAGTCTTTATAAAAGTATGCAGTGCGACCAGTCATGTGACCAGATACAGGGTCTTTTATGGTAATATAATAACGACCACCTTCGTTTTCTGGAACTTTAATATTAAAGGATGCTTTACCGCTTGCATTGGTATTTACCTTACTGTTTAAAAACGGTTTATGGTAGCTGCTTGATGTATATTGTGATAGGTTGTCGTAAGACGAGTTCCACCACCAACGCCATTCTATTTTATAGACTTTAATTTCTAAATTATTGCGCTTAATTGGTTTGCCTTGATCGTTTACGGTTACTAAATCAAACGTATGATTTTCGTCTGTAAAAAAGGAGCCATAAGCTTTTCCTTTAGGTGATTTTAAACCAACAAATGAGTTGTATGGAGCGTAAGGCTTGGTGAAAGCATCCATTGAAAAATCGCCTCCGTTTTCAAAAGCGCGAATTAAAAATTGTGCATTAAGCATACCTGGAGCCTCTTGACCAATATTTAAGTTTTTAGTGATATCTGCTAAACCTTCGGTATCCACATTACCTTCAAAGATAGTAACCTCTTCTGTACTAAAGTTTTTGGATGGATCTATAAATTGATAGTCTTCGTAATTTTTAAAACTAGAATAAGAGGTGCTAAATTTTGCTTTAATTTCGGCTTTTACATTTTTAGCAGGTGCACCATGTAGCCAGTTTACAGCTAGTTTTCCGTTTAAAGGTGAATTGGATTTAAGTATATCGTCTTCAAAGTCTATTTTAATTTTAAGTCTATTTGGTTTTACAGTTTCGACTTTAAGTCCTTTATAAAATGTTGCTCCTCCAACGCTAATTTTTGCATTCCAGTTTCCTGTTTTGTCTTCAGTTGCTGTTGGAATGTTAAATTGGTAAAAATTATTAACACCTTGATTGCTTATGTTTTTATAGGCTAGTTTACCGTTAGCATCGGTTACTTCTAATTTTACTGGATGTCCTTTTGGTAGCTTGTTTGCTATGTCATTTAGCATAAAAGTTAAATGAATAGAATCTCCTGGTCGCCAAACACCTCTTTCGGTATAAATATAACCTTTTAGTCCACGTTGTAATGTTGCTCCTGAAACATCAAATTTACTGAGTGATAGCGAGTTTCCGTCGCGTAATTTCACGTAAGTGTTATTATTACCTTTAGACACTATTGCAAAAGCAGCTAACTTATCTGTTTTTATTTTTGCTAATCCATCGTTATCGGTATTAGTGGTTGCTAATTCTTGTTGTTGGAAATTATATAATATCACTTTTGCAGCAGGTTCTGGATTAGTGCTAAGTATATTTGTTACTGCAAAATGGTAGGTGTTACCAGCTCCTTTTTTTACTATAGCACCTAGATTAGAACCAATTAAGTTTTGCGAAATAACCTTGTTATTGTAATAGGCATCGTGGCATGGATTGTTGCGCTCTCTCCAATTATAATTATTGTCGCGATAGCTGTAAGTGATATTGTCCCAATATTCTTCTTCTTTTAAATCTTCATCTTCTGTGGATGTGTAAGTATAATCTCCACCACCATAATAATAGTCGTCTTCATAATAGTAGTCATCCTCATAATAGTCCTCTTCATCATTGTTACTGATATTTGCATTAGCATCACAGTCGTACAACGAGTATGCTTTTTTATAATCCAACTCTACGCGATAAATTGCGCCTGGATCTGATTTTATATATTTAGAAAGATCAATACTATAGGTTTTCCATTTTCCATCATTTTCTATTGGGTTTTCAATTAGTTTTATGGTGTGTTTAGCAATACGACGACCAA
This sequence comes from Olleya marilimosa CAM030, assembly GCF_000518485.1. Taxonomy (GTDB): domain Bacteria; phylum Bacteroidota; class Bacteroidia; order Flavobacteriales; family Flavobacteriaceae; genus Olleya; species Olleya marilimosa. The sequence continues at coordinate 16,477 of NZ_JADR01000011.1, forward strand.
CACGTCTTATTTGGTTTTGATTATTACTTTCAAGAGTATTGTCCTGTAAGAATTGTAAGATATTATCTTCAAAAATTTTAATTATTCTAACATCTACAGCGCTTAAGTTTACAGCTTCAAAATTGAATTTTAACTCTTGCGAATCTGGTAAAATTACACCACTATTAATTAGTTTAACTTGAGGTTTGACGTCTTCAAAAGCAATAGTCTCGCTAAATGGTGTTTTTAGTTTGTAATCGTCCACGTTTTTTATGCCTTGAAAAACATCGACTTGCACATTACCTGTAATTTTAGATTCTGGATAGGCTTTTAACACGTTTCCGTTTACAATAAACTTAGGGTTTTTGCTATTTTGGATGGTGACTAAACCATCAAAATTTTGTTGCTTTTTAATTGGGTCAGAAAAGTTAATTGATAAATATTGTTCTGGTGTCTGAATAACGTTTACAGACATGATTTTAAAATTGTTTTTTCCAGGAATTGGAAATGTATTTTCTCCAGAGTTGTCTGCTTTTATTGCTTTACCATTCCATTTAATTAAGATTTCAGAATCATCAACTAAACGGTTAATACTATCTATTTTAAATTCAAAATATTTTGAAGGTTGACTCTTTTCGTTCCATTCAATTTTTAAGTCTTTTCCTTTTTGCGTTGCGCTAATTAGTTGTTTGGCTTGTTGTAACGTAATAATGTCAGATGCTTTTGCTACACCTAAAAGATATTGCCACTCTTTAGAGTAAGATTGTAAATCGTTAGTTTCAATAACAAAATTTGGAGTAATAGTTTTAAACTGAAACGTATAGCTGCTAAATTGTTTTGGAAGGTCTTTGTATAATTCGCCTAAACTAATTGTCGCTGCATATTCTGTATCTGGTTTCAGGTTTTCATCAGGAACAAATCTTAAGGAGTGATCGTTTATTACAACAATTTTTCCTTCAACGTAAGGTGAAATTTTAAACACATTTTTATCTAGCACTTGGTCAGGCTCCCAACCGTCTACCACTTTTGCTAAATTAATATTAATATTATCTGCTACAGACACACGACCCGAAGTTGTATAACTTATATAATCTCTAAATTTAAAAAGGTTATCCGTTTCAGTGACTTCTTTTTTACAAGAAGCAGCTAGAATAAACACAAAAAATAAGATTGATAGCGATTTTAATTTCATGGTAAACAGTATTATGTATCGTTTTATAGATGTAAGATCAGTTTTTGAGAAAAAAACGTGATATTTGGTTTTTATATCAAAAACTGATGTTAAAGTTATATCAAATTTTGAATTTTAAGGCATTAACCACACACAATTATTAATTAATTTTCGTCTCTTTTTTTTGAATAAAAGCTTAACAGTATTATAAGACAGGACGTATTTTAAAACGAAGAAATATTAGTATATTCGCTAAAAATTAAATAATTCGTAAAAATTAAAGAAATATGCAAGCAGTTTCAACTGATTTCGGAATAAAAGAAGCTTTACAACAGTTAGGCTTAAAAGATATAAATGAAGGGACTTCAACTGGGTCTAATAATTTTGGAAGTGGAGATTTAATCGCTTCATATTCTCCTACTGATGGTAAATTAATAGGAAAAGTGTCTACAACAACTAAGGAAGATTACGAAAAAGTAATCACGACAGCTACTGAGGCTTTTAAAAGTTTTAGAGCAATGCCTGCACCACAAAGAGGTGAGATTGTAAGACAATTTGGTAATAAATTAAGAGAATTAAAAGAACCTTTAGGGAAGTTAGTCTCTTACGAGATGGGTAAATCTTTACAAGAAGGATATGGAGAAGTACAAGAAATGATTGACATCTGCGATTTTGCAGTAGGATTATCAAGACAACTTAATGGACAAACAATTCCGTCTGAACGTCCAGGACACGTAATGCGCGAACAATGGCACTCTTTAGGTGTTGTTGGTATAATCTCAGCATTTAACTTTCCTGTAGCAGTTTGGGCCTGGAACACAGCTTTAGCATGGGTTTGTGGTGATGTATGTATCTGGAAAGGATCAGAAAAAGCACCACTTTGCTCTGTAGCTTGTCAAAATATAATTGCAGAAGTTTTAAAAGACAACAATTTACCAGAAGGTATTTCTTGTATTATTAATGGAGACTACAAAGTAGGAGAATTTATGACAACAGATCATAGAATACCATTAATATCTGCAACAGGATCTACTAGAATGGGACGTATTGTTGGAGCAACAGTAGCAGAGCGTTTTGGAAAATCTTTATTAGAATTAGGAGGAAACAACGCAATCATTATTACACCAACAGCAGATTTAAAAGTAGTTGTTCCAGGTGCTGTATTTGGTGCAGTTGGTACTTGTGGTCAACGTTGTACATCAACTAGAAGACTAATTATTCACGAATCGGTTTACGATAAAGTAAGAGATGCAATTGTTGGAGCTTACGGTCAATTAACAATTGGTAATCCTTTAGATGAAAAAAATCATATTGGACCATTAATAGACAAAGACTCAGTAAATACGTATTTAGCTGCAATCGAAAAAGCAAAAGCTGAAGGAGGTAACGTACTAGTTGAAGGTGGTGTTTTAGAAGGTGAAGGTTATGAGTCTGGTTGTTATGTTAAGCCAGCTATCATTGAAGCAGAAAATAGTTTTGAAATTGTACAGCACGAAACATTTGCACCAATTTTATATTTAATGAAATATTCTGGTGAGGTAGAGAACGCAATTGCTGTTCAAAACGGAGTAGCACAAGGTTTATCTTCTGCAATCATGACTAACGAAATGAAAGAAGCAGAAAAATTCTTATCATTTGCAGGATCTGATTGTGGTATTGCAAATGTAAACATTGGGACTTCTGGAGCAGAAATTGGTGGTGCTTTTGGAGGAGAAAAAGAAACAGGTGGTGGACGTGAGTCTGGATCTGATGCTTGGAAAGTATACATGAGAAGACAAACAAACACAGTAAATTATTCTGACGAATTACCTTTAGCTCAAGGTATTAAGTTTGATTTATAATAAATAGGTTTTCGCTTTCGCGGAAATTAAGCCACATCGAAAGATGTGGCTTTTTTTTTGTTTTAAGCTAACTTTTTACGTCGTTGGTCGATTTTTAATGGTCTATATTTCATTTAGTTAAGATAAATGTTAAAAGATTTTTAATTTTTTAATAACTTGATAGTCATTAACTTAAAACCAAACCATAATGAGTAAAAAAACCGGTTATCTTCTGGGTATTTTGCTGACTATTATCTTGGGTACAATTTTGTGCTGGTATTTATGTTGTAAACCATGTCTTGAAGCAGATAAAGTTGCTATAGATAATACAACAAATACAGAAGATGTTTCAGTAAAAACAGATCAAAAAACAGCAACCATTAATGCATTTACAATAAAAGATGTTAATGGTGATTTAGATTTTCAAATTAATGATAATTTAAACTTTAAAACCTCAAGCCCTTTAATTATTGATTCTATCACATCCACTGTGGATGAAGGCGCAAGTAAACTTATCGCATATTACAACAGTAATCCTGATAAATTATTAAACATCTATGGTCATTATCGTAGTGATGAGGTTAATAACTCTGTATTTCCAAATTTAGGTTTAGCACGTGCCAATGCTGCAAAAAATTATTTTGTATCAAAAGGGATGGCTTCAAAAATTATAAACACCTATAGTACATTGGACGATGACTTTAATGCAGATACAAATGGTGTAATGTATGGACCATTAAGCTATGAGGTTAAGACTATTACAGCTGGAGACACAAGTATAGCAGATGATATTAAAAATTTAGGAGACGCTATAAAGGCAAATCCTTTGATTTTATATTTTGATACTGCTCAAGCCACAATAAACCTGTCGGATGATCAAAAACAAAAAGTATCAGATATGGTAAGGTATACAGACAAGGTTGATGGTGCATTAATTAATGTCACTGGATTTACTGATAATACTGGAAGTCGATCTACTAATATAAAATTAGGTCAAGGTCGAGCCGACTTTACAAAACAATATTTAATACAAAACGGAATTGATAGTAGTAAAATACAATCTTTTTCAAAGGGACCAGATTTACCAATTGCTGATAATGCAACTGAAGACGGTCGCGCAAAAAACAGAAGAGTAGAAGTAACCATTAACTAACAAAAAAATAAAATTATGAATGTATTATTAGCTTTAAGTATTCCTTGCTGGTTAATACCATTATTAGTAGGAGTGATATGCGCAATTTTGGGCTATTTATTAGGACGCTTATTAGGTGGAGGCAGTCAACAAAACAACACAGATTTAAATGTTTATAAAAACCGAATTAGCAAATTAGAAACCGATTTGGCAGCTTGTAAAGCAAGTAAAGATAGCGTGTCACGATCGTCTGGAGCAGGCAATACTGCAACTTCATTTACCTCAAACCCACCAGCATCAACAACTACTACTAAAAAAGAAGCTACAACTAGTGTTACACCAGTAGTAACTAATCTGACTGACGCGTCTAAAGCGTCTGCAATTACTTTTGATGCAGCAGCTGCTAAATTAGCATTAGGTAAAAAAATAAAGGAGGACGATTTAACTGTAGTTGAAGGTATTGGACCAAAAATTAAAGAGTTATTCCATAGTCATAACATTACTACCTGGACTGCTTTAGCAGGTTGTACAGTCGAAAAATGTCAAGAGGTACTTAAAAGTGGAGGGAAACGATTTGAAATACACAAACCAGGCACTTGGCCTAAACAAGCAGATTTGGCTGCAAAGGGATTGTGGCAAGAGTTAAAAGATTGGCAAGACCAATTAGATGGAGGAAAATAATAATTGTCTTAATAAATCAAAAAAGCCAATATTTACAATTGTAAATATTGGCTTTTAAAGTAATTTAAAACCTTATTCAATGCCGAAACTTTATCGGGAGAATCAAGGTTTTTGTGTTAATTAATGGGTTTGCTATTGCATAATAGCTGTATTAATTAACTATTTATAGTTATTATTTAAGTATACTTTAAACAACAACTTTAATCTTAATTGTATTTTACTTTGCGTAAAATACGCAAGACGTCTTTGTACTTTCTGTATATTTCTGGAAGCGGTTTTAAATAAGGTTTTGCCTCATTTAATTTGTCCAAAGCTTCGTGAAATAAATTCAGATAACATATAAGATACGTATCAGGTAGGTTGTTTAGATCTTTTGTTTCGTTATTATTTAAAATTTGTCCTTTTTTTAGTTTTTCTAAAATCGAATTGTTGCTATTGTATATGTGGTGTAACACCTTTTTATCAAATTGTGGTGGGTTAAAAATTAGGGTAGACTCTATGTTATAACTAGCATTGTCATTAAAATTAATAACTGTTTTTTCTAAAGGATAATATTTATAAGAATTTTGAAGTCCTAGTTTTAAGTATTCAATAATTGTAAAAGAATCTTGACTAAATGTAATTGAAACCTCATCTAAAGTTGAAAAAAATAAACGGACTTGCTCATTAATAAGTTCGATGTCTACTCTAGAGTAAAATGTTTCATCTTTAATTTGTTTTTTTTCGCCAGACCAACACAGTACAAAGTATTCTTTAAAAACAATATAATTAGGGTTGTAGTCTTGGCGTTTTTTCATAAAATCAAAAACTCCATCTAAAGTATATTGTATGTTGTTTTGTGCGTGATTCTCAATAGCTTCTACAATCTTAGAGTTTACATCTTGTATTTTGCTGTTAAATACTTTAGGCATACTAATGCTACCATCTCTAAAAAACACTGATCCACCGTAATATTTCCAGATGTTTTTTCTAAGTGATGTCAAACCATTATTGGCACGTATAGTAACTAAGCCTACGACTTTATGGTCGGGAAGATGTGGAAACGGAATATTTTCGTATTGTACAATTGGAGGATTGGTTAAATAAGCGTTGATTAAGTTTTGGATTTTAGAATCGTCAAAAAAATCAACGCCAATTATTGTATTGTCTTCATCCTCTACACCTATAACTATGTACGAGTTGTTTTTTGGGTTAGAATTGGATAAGGCGCAAACGTGCTTTAAAAATTTGGCTTTACCTTCTTTTTGATTAATATCAATTTTTCGCTTTTTATCATAAAAACTATTCTCGTCGTTATGCGCAAGTAAGTTTTTAATAAGTAAGCGTTTATTAATCATGATTTATTCTTTTTTTACAATTGTTGAGGTTGCTTGAGCTGTACAAAACATTAAAACATCTGCAATATTAACATGTGCTGGACGTGATACTGCAAAATAAATGACTTCTGCTAAATCCTCTGGTTGTAAAGCTTTGTAACCTTTGTAAACACTATCGGCTTTGGCGTCTCCTTTAAATCTTACTTTGGAGAATTCTGTCTCGACCAAACCAGGATTTATGGCTGTGACTTTAATGCCAAAAGGATTTAGGTCAATACGCATGCCTTCTGTAAGTGCAACAACAGCGTGTTTGCTGGCACAATACACATTGCCCTTAGGGTAGACTTCTTTTCCTGCAGAAGACCCTATGTTAATAATATGTCCTGATTGGCGTGCTGTCATTTGTGGTATAATGGCTTTGCTAACGTATAGCAATCCTTTTACATTAATGTCCATCATAGCATCCCAATCGTCTAAATCACCATCTTGTATTGGGTCTAATCCATGCGCATTTCCTGCGTTATTTACTAATATGTCAATATGTTTAAATGTTTCTGGTAAGCTGTTAATAGCATCAAAAACAGCTGTTTTATCACTAACGTCAAAATTTAAAGTGTGTACATTAGTTTGTTTTTCTAAAGCTTTTTCAATGGTGTCTAATCTTTCTTGACGACGTCCGCAAAGAATTAAGTTAATGCCTTGTTTTGCAAATTCATGAGCTGTTGCACGACCTATTCCGCTTGTGGCTCCAGTTATTAATGCTGTTTTATTCATGTAATAATGTCTTGTTAAGCAATTATTTGTTTTAGTTTTTTGATCTTGTTTTAAGGTACTTTATGTCCTTGACTAGCGACTAAAATTAAAAACCAATCTTCTAATTCTAGATTTATGTTAGTTGCTGCTATTGCGTCAGATAACCTTTGGCTGTTTGTTGTGCCAACTACAGGTGTAATATTTGCAGGATGTTTTAATATCCAAGATAAAAGTAATTGGTCTTCTGATGCATTGTATTTTTGCGATAAAGCTCCTAATTGTTTATGTATACGTCTTGTTTGTTCTGTGTCTTCTTTAAATGTTATACCTAATGGAGACCAACACATTGGTTTAATATTATGTAATTGCATATGGTCCAATGTGCCATCATGCATTGCTGTGTGTTGGGTTAAAGAAAACTCGATTTGGTTTACAGCAACGTCAACTTTTTTTGAAAGTAAATTGATTTGTGATGGTGTAAAATTAGAGACTCCAAATTCTTTTATTTTACCTTGTTGTTTAAGCTTTTTAACAGCTTCTTCTACTTCTTCAATTTGCATTAAAGGACTTGGTCTGTGTAATAATAATAAATCTAAATAGTCCGTTTTTAAGTTTTTTAAGGATTGCTCTGCAGACCAAATTATGTAGTCTTTACTGTAATTGTAATGTTTTACTTTTAATTGTGGACGTGCATTGCCAAGGTATTCGATTCCGCATTTGGATATTAACTGTATTTGATCTCTGTTTATATTACTTTCCGCGAAAGCGTTACCAAACTCAGCTTCTGTTGTGTAATCGCCATAAATATCTGCATGGTCAAATGTAGTAATCTGATTATTAATACAATGGTGCATTAATTTGATGTATTCAGTGTTACTTAATTGTTTTCCCCATTTTCCCCAAGTCATGGTGCCTGCAATTACTTGAGAGTACTTGTTTTTTGTCATAGTTTAAAATCTTCAATAAAAGTAAAGCATAAATTACTCTTAAAAGTCTAATAAACACCCTATTTTTAACCAATTATTAACACGATTGCAATAAAAAAATTAACAATTTGCAACACTTGAATTAAATCATAGATAGTTCATTGCCTTTAAAAATATTACATAATGGAACAAACAAGTACGATTGATATAAAATCGATTAACGAGAAAATTGAAAAGGAAAGTGCATTTGTAGATTTACTAATGCTTGAAATGAATAAAGTTATCGTTGGACAAAAACATATGGTCGAGCGATTATTGATTGGACTATTAGGACAAGGTCACATTTTATTAGAAGGTGTACCTGGTTTAGCAAAAACATTAGCTATTAATACATTATCTCAGGCTATTGATGCTAGTTTTAGTCGTATACAATTTACACCAGATTTATTACCCTCTGATGTTGTTGGTACCTTAATTTTTAATATGAAAGAGAATGATTTCTCTATCAAGAAAGGACCAATCTTTGCTAATTTTGTGTTAGCAGATGAGATTAACAGAGCACCTGCAAAAGTACAATCTGCTTTGTTAGAAGCTATGCAAGAAAAGCAAGTGACTATTGGAGACGAAACGTTTAAGTTAGATAAACCATTTTTAGTAATGGCAACTCAAAACCCAGTTGAGCAAGAAGGGACTTATACATTGCCTGAAGCACAAGTGGACCGTTTTATGCTTAAAACAGTTATAGATTACCCAAAACAAGCCGAAGAGCAGTTAATTATGCGTGCTAATTTAAAAGGTAATTGGGACAAAGTTAATCCTGTAGTGTCTGTTGCACAAATCTTAAAAGCTCAAGAAGCAGTTAGAGAAGTTTATATGGACGAAAAAATTGAAAAATATATCCTAGATATCATTTTTGCGACACGTTATCCAGAAAATTATAAACTAGCAGATTTAAAACCATTAATTAGTTTTGGTGCTTCACCACGTGGAAGTATTAATCTAGCAACAGCTGCAAAATGTTATGCATTTATTAAGCGTCGTGGTTATGTAATACCAGAAGATGTGCGTGCTGTAGTGCATGATGTGTTACGTCACAGAGTTGGAATTACCTATGAGGCTGAAGCCGAAAATGTAACCTCTGTAGATATTATTAATAAAATAGTTAACGAAATTGAAGTTCCATAATGGAGTTATTACTATTTTTTTAATTGTAAACTCAAGACTGCACACTGCATACTTAAAAAATGGATACTAAAGAATTACTAAAAAAAGTACGAAAAATAGAGATTAAGACACGTCGTTTGTCTGATCATATATTTGGAGGAGAGTACCACTCGACCTTTAAAGGTCGTGGTATGACTTTTTCTGAAGTAAGACAATACCAATATGGTGATGATGTAAGAAACATAGATTGGAATGTTACTGCACGTACCAATCAACCACACATTAAGGTTTTTGAAGAAGAAAGAGAATTAACCATGATGTTAATGGTTGATGTCTCTGGATCAGAGTTATTTGGTACAGAAAACCAATTTAAAAGTGAAATTGTTACCGAAATTGCTGCAACCTTAGCCTTTTCTGCTACTCAAAATAATGATAAAATTGGATTGATTTTATTTTCCGATCAAGTCGAATTATATATACCACCCAAAAAAGGACGTTCTCACGTTTTACGAATCATTAGAGACTTAATAGAATTTGAGCCTAAAAGCAAACAAACTAATATTGTTGAAGCTTTAAAGTTTTTACGTAGCGTGATGAAAAAAAAGGCGATTGTTTTTATAATGAGCGATTTTATTGCAGACGACTATCAGCAAACGCTTAAAATAGCTGCTGGAAAGCACGATATTACTGGGATTAGAGTTTTTGATAAACATGAGGCTAGTATTCCTAATTTAGGAATGGTGCAGATGGAAGATGAAGAAACAGGCGAGTTAATGTTGGTTAATACAGGATCAAAAACAGTAAGACATAATTACGCCAAATTTTATAACCAGAAAGTAAATTACTATAAAGATAGTTTTGCTAAATCTGGAGCAGGTACTTTAGCTTGCAGAACAGATGAGAGTTACGTAAAAAAACTATTAGGCTATTTTAAAACTAGAGGATAATTAATTATAGTAAAGTAAAAACTAGAAAGTGAATACAAAAATAAATTATAATAGGTTTGGTACAATAAAGGCTGTAAGTATAGGTCTTATTGCTTTTACCTTTTTGCTTTTCCCATTCATTTCTTTTTCACAAGTTAAAGCGTCAATTGACTCTACGTCAATTAAAATTGGCCAACAGATTACTTACAAGATTGAGGTAGAAACAGACACTGTAAATAGTGTGGTGTTTCCGGTTGGTCAAAGTTTTATGCCTTTAGAAATGATTGAGGCCTATAAAACAGATACAACAAAACAACAAGATAAATATACACTGATAAAAAAATATGGCTTAACCCAATTTGATTCTGGTCGATATGTCATTCCTAAACAAAAGGTAATTATAGCAGGAAAACAATACATTACAGACTCGTTGTTAGTTAATGTTAATAATATAGTTGTAGACACTACCAAGCAAAAACTATACGACATCAAACCAATGATAGCTGTGCAAAAACCAGCAAGTGATTGGTGGAAGTATTTGCTATTAGGGATATTAATTTTAAGTCTTATAGGTTTTATTATTTATTGGTTTGTTTGGCGTAAAAAACCACTAACAGAAGAGGAGCAAATTGCGTTATTACTACCTTATGACAGAGCAAAATTAGCATTACAAAAACTAGACGAAAGCAATTATTTAGCTTACGATAAGTACAAAGAATATTACTCAGAGTTAACCTTAGCTATTCGTAAATATTTAGACGAAAAAGTGTATGACAGAGCGTTAGAAAGCACTACTGACGAGCTAATAACCCGTTTAGAAATTTTAAGCGATGGTAATCAAATAGAATTAACTAAAGACCACATTAAAAAAATCGAATCGGTTTTAAAACGTGCCGATTTAGTAAAGTTTGCTAAATCTGCTCCAGATGTAGAGTTGGCAAAAATTGACAGAACAGTTATAGATCAAGAAATTGATTATGTTAAAGAGGCATTGCCAGAAGCTTCAGAAGAAGAAAAACTTTTAGATATAGAATATAAGAAACAACAAGAAAAAAAAGAGTTTCGTCAAAAAGTATGGGTTACAATAGCTGCTATTGTTTTTATGTTAGGACTAACATTTGCTGCTTTTAGCTACAGATACGGTTTTAATTATGTTGTGGATACCATTTTTCAAAAGGACACAAAACAATTATTAGAAGGTGGTTGGGTTGACAGTGACTACGGTTTTCCACCAATTACAATATCTACTCCAGAAGTTTTAAAGCGTGAAGAAGTAGCAATACCAGACGATTTAATCGATAAAATAAAGGTTTCTAATTTTGGATATCAGTTAGAAGATAAATTTACAATTGCTATTACTTCTACAGTGTTAAAAAGTGCGCCAGATCAAGAAAATGCACCTTCACCAGAAAACAATGTATTAAAGGCTATTGAAGATAATTTAAAAGCTATTGAAGCAACAGGAGGAAGAAATATAATTTCTAATAAAGATAAATTTAAAACACCAAATGGAGCAGAAGGTGTTAAAACATCCGGAACCTTTGACTATCCAATTGATGATGATAAACAGGATTATGTTAATGGACAATTTGTAATTTTAAGTTTTGCTAATAAAGATGTGACACAGCAAATACTAATAACCTATTTAAAGGATGATATTTATTTAGACCAAGTTGTAGAGCGCATTGTTGCGTCTATAGAACTTAATCAAAAAGAAGACTAATGTTAGACGGAATTACATTTTTAAATAAAGAATTTTTCTGGCTGTTACTAGCGTTACCACTGGCTATAGTTTGGTATGTATTTAAACACAAACAGCAAAACGCAGAACTAAAAATATCAAGTCTTAAAGGATTTAAAATTACTAATTCTTGGCTTCCAAAATTAAAGCATCTATTATTTGCTTTGCGTCTATTGGCTTTAGGTATTTTAATAGTTGCATTAGCAAGACCACGTACATCAGAGACTAACACAAAAACAAAAACGACTAGAGGTATTGATATTGTTATGGCAATAGATGTATCTGCAAGTATGTTAGCAAAAGACCTAAAGCCTAATAGGTTAGAAGCACTAAAAAATGTGGCTTCAAAATTTATAAAAGGAAGACCAAATGATAGGATTGGTTTGGTGGAATATGCAGGAGAAAGCTACACTAAAACACCAATTACTAGCGACAAATCCATTGTGTTAAACTCTCTAGATGATATTAAATACAATACCATTATAGAAGGTGGTACAGCAATTGGAATGGGATTAGCAACAGCTGTTAACAGACTAAAAGATAGCAAAGCTAAAAGTAAAGTCATTATATTATTAACAGACGGAGTCAATAACTCTGGTGTGTTAAATCCTAAAATTGCTAGCGAGCTGGCTGTAGAGTTTAAAATTAAAGTGTACACCATTGGTATAGGTACTAATGGTATGGCTTTATCACCTGTGTCTACGTTGTCAAATGGTAGATTTCAATATGACAGAGTACAAGTAGAAATTGATGAAGACCTACTTAAAGACATTGCAAAAGTTACAGGAGGACAGTATTTTAGAGCGACTAATAATCAAAAATTAGAGCAAATTTATACTGAGATTAATAAACTTGAAAAAACTGAAATTGACGAAATTAAATTCACAACTTATCAAGAACATTTTAGACCCTTTGTTTGGATTGCAGGACTAATATTGTTAATTGAGTTTTTAGTTAGAATAACACTTTTTAGAAGCTTTGTTTAAGCATAAATAATAAAGTAAAGTTGTCAAATAAAATTAAAATAGAAGTATAGTCTGTTTATCAATTAATGTAAACTAGCTTAAAACAAAAATAAATGTTTCAATTAGAAGAAAAAATATGGTTTTGGACACTACTGGTAATTCCGGTATTAGTGCTCTTCTTTTTATTGCTACTATTATGGAAAAAGCAAACGCAAAAAAGATTTGCAAACGCAACGCTTTTAAAACGTCTTAGTCCTAATAAATCAGTATTTAAGTCTGTATTAAAATTAGTTGTATTATGCTTAGCTTTTGCTAGTTTAACTTTAGCTTTAGTAAACCCTAAGGTAGGTACAAGTCTTGAGACAGTTAAACGCGAAGGTGTAGATATTGTTTTTGCAGTAGACGTATCTAAAAGTATGTTGGCAGAAGATATTAAACCAAATAGGTTAGAAAAATCACAACAATTAGTATCAAGAATTATTGATAAATTGGGTAGTGATCGTGTTGGTATTATTGCTTACGCAGGAAAAGCATTTCCGCAGTTACCAATTACAACAGACTACTCTGCAGCAAAAATGTTTTTGCAAAACCTAAATACAGATATGTTATCTTCTCAAGGTACAGCAATTAATGAGGCCATTAACCTAGCCAAAACATATTACGATGATGACCAACAAACCAATCGTGTATTAGTAATATTGTCAGATGGAGAGGACCATAGTGAAGCTGCTGTGCAAGTAGCAGAAGAGGCTAGTAAAGAAGGTATCAAAATATTTACAATAGGTGTTGGAGACGTCAATGGTGGTCCAATCCCATTAAGAAGAAACGGAGTGTTGCTAAATTATAAAAAAGATAAGCAAGGCGAAACCGTTATTACAAAACTAGACGAGGAAACATTAAAAAACATTGCTAGTCAAGCAAATGGAGTATATATAAATGGTGCTATTACAGACAAGGTGGTAAGTCAAATGTCAGACATTTTAAATAAAATGGATAAAACCGAATTTGAAGCTAAGCAAGTGGCTAATTTTGAAAGTAGGTTTCAATGGTTTCTAGGTTTAGCTATCTTGCTACTTTTTATAGATATTTTCTTATTAGAAAGAAAAACAGCTTGGCTGAAAAAATTAAATCTATTTAACGAGAATTTATAAAACCCTTAACATCAACAATTGCAAGCCTTTAGTATATTTGCGAGTTATTTAATTTCAATGAAACACTTTTTAACATATATATTTTTATTGGCATCCATAGCAATCTTTGCTCAAGATAATACGGAAGATAAGGCCCTAATTAAACAAAAGTTAGAAGCACAAGGTTTTACTGCTCAAGCTAATGATTTGGCAAATAATGATGATTTTGTAGCTGCCGAAATGGAATACCGTAAAGCACTATCTTTACAACCAAAACAAGCAGCAGGAGCCTATAATTTAGGAACTCAGTATTTCAAAAAAGGAGATTTTGACGAAGCTTTATACAGACATCAGCAAGCAGCTAAAAATGCTACGTCTAAAGAAGAAAAACACAAAGCTTTTCATAATATAGGAAACATCCTAATGGAAGAAAAAAAGTGCAAAGAAGCGGTTGAAGCATACAAAAGCGCTTTAAGAAACAATCCGTCAGATGATGAAACACGATATAACTTTGCATTAGCAAAGGAGTGTGCAAAACAGCAAGAGGACGACAAGCCTCAGGAAGACGATAAAGACGGAGAAAACAACAAGGATAAAGATCAAAATAAAGACGAAGATCAAAAAGAAAATAACGAGAAAGAGCAAGAAGATAAAAATAAAGAGGATCAAGGAGAGCAAGACAAAAAAGAAGGAGATCAAGATAAGGATGAAGATGGCAATCCTAAAGATGATCAACAAAACGATCCAAAAGAAGGTGACCAAAAAAACGAACAAAATCAACCACAACCAGGTCAAATGTCACCACAGCAAATTAAAAACTTGCTTGAAGCCATGAATAACCAAGAGCAAAAAGTACAAGAAAAAATTAATGCAGAAAAGGTTAAAGGCGTAAAACAACAAACAGATAAAGATTGGTAACTAACATTTTATATTGTATTAAATAAATGAAATTACTGAAACACATATGTATCCTTTTATTAGCCTGTACAACAAGTTTTACTTTTGCACAAGATGAAGATACGGTTCAGTTTCAAGCAAAAGTTAGCAAGAAAAAATTAGGCTTAAACGAGCGTTTACGTGTTGACTTTCAAATGAATAAAGATGGTGATAATTTTGTACCACCTAGTTTTTCAGATTTTATTGTGGTTGGAGGACCAAATCAATCGGTTAGTAACTCTTGGAATGGTAAAACAAGACGTTTTACTAAAATTTACAGCTACTTTTTGGCACCTAAACAAATGGGTACCTTTTCCATAAATCAAGCTAAAATTGAGATTGATGGGCAAGAGTATAAAACATCACCAATAAGTATTACAGTTACAAAAGCTATTGAAAAACCTGAAGATCCAAACGATCCAGATTATATTCTACAAGAGCACATTCATTTAGTAGCAGAGGTTTCAAATACTAATCCTTATTTAAATCAACCTATAAGCGTAGTTTATAAATTATACGTTTCGCCAACCGTTGGAATTAGTAATTACAGAGAGATACAAAGTCCAGTGTACAATGGTTTTTGGAGCCAAAGTATGGATGACCAAAGGATAAAAGCCCAAAACGGAACTTATAAAGGCGAAGATTATAGATTTGTAACATTACGTAAAACAGTATTATATCCTCAAAAAACTGGAAAATTAGTTTTAGAGCCATTAAGTTTAGATCTAACCATTGATGTGCCAACCAATAGGCGTGACATATTTGGTAATCGTATCATGACTCAAGCACACAGAACAATTACTGCAAATGTTAGAACAATAAATGTGAAGCCTTTACCAGAAGAGGGTAAACCAGATAATTTTACAGGAGCAGTGGGAGACTTTGTTTTTAATTTGTCAACAACAAAAAACAGTCTTAATGCTACCGAGTCTTTACAGGCTAAAATTGAAGTTTCTGGTCAAGGTAATTTAAAATTATTTGAGTTGCCAAAGTTAACAACGCCAAGCACTTTAGAGGTTTACGAGCCAGAACACCAAGAAAATGTTAGGACAAACATGGCAGGTATGCAAGGTAAAATTTCAGACCTATATACTATTGTGCCTCAATATAAAGGTAAGTTTCCGATACCTTCAGTTAGTTTTTCTTATTTCGACTTAAAAACCGAGACTTATAAACAAATTACCTCTGATGAAATAGTAATAAATGTATTAGAAGGACCAGTTTATGCAGAAGCGGATAATAAATTACCTGTATCTAGTAATGGTAAGCAACCAGTAGTTTTAAACGAAAATCAATTCGCATTTATTAAAACAGATTCAAACTTCACAACTATTCAAAACGATACTTTTTTAAATTCGACTGTATTTTGGACAAGTCTTTTAGGTCCTTTACTAGCTATTCCATTAGCATTATTTTACAGAAGAAAAAGAGAAGAGCGTTTTGCAGATGTAACAGGAAACAAAAAACGTAAAGCAGATAAATTAGCTAAAAAATATTTAAGCGAAGCTAAAAAAGCATTAGGTCAAAAAGAAGCCTTTTATGTTGCGCTAGAAAAAGCATTGCACAACTATCTTAAAGGACGACTTAATATTGAAACCTCTGATTTAAGTAAAGAAAAAATAGCAAATTTACTATCAGAAAGACAAGTAGATAATCAAGTTATTCTTGCGTTTGAAGCGATTTTAGAAAATTGTGAATTAGCAAGGTATACGCCAATTACAAACGTTACAATGCAGCAAGATTATGACAAAGCAGCAACAACAATTAATTTAATAGACAAACAGATCAAGTAAAATTAGCAGTTAATTAAATCTGATGTTTAAAAATTATTAAAGGCATAAAATATTAAGGCAGAAAGAGATTAAATGAAACACTTACTTTACATATTATTTTTTTTCATAGGAAACTTAGTTGCTCAAAATCAATCCACTTTTGAGCAAGCCAATGCATTATATACAGAAGGTAAGTTTGAAGACGCAATAACAAAGTATCAGTCCATCTTAGATACTAAGCAACACTCAGCAGAGTTATATTATAATTTAGCCAATGCACATTATAAGTTAAATAACATTGCACCAAGTATTTATTATTACGAAAAAGCACTACAGCTTAAACCTAACGATAGCGAAATATTAAACAATATTGCCTACGCAAAAAACATGACAGTTGATGCTATACAAGAGGTTCCGCAATTAGGCTTGTCAAGGATTTTTAATAAACTTACTAATGCATTTGCATATGACGATTGGGCTAAAATATCTATCGCGTTTATTGTAATTTTTGTGTTATTATTTTTAGTGTATTACTTTATGGATAGTACATCTCAAAAAAGAGCAGCTTTTAGTGGTAGTATAGTATTTTTGTTTTTATCCTTAATTAGTTTAGGGTTGGCGTTTCAAAAACAGTCATTAGATAATAAAGACAATCCAGCGATTGTATTCGCTCAAAAAAGTGAGGTAAAGACAGAGCCTAACAGTAGTGGATCTGAGGCTTTCGTATTACATGAAGGCACAAAAGTGCAAGTGTTAGATACAATTAACGACTGGAAAAAAATTAAATTAGCAGACGGTAAAACCGGTTGGATTATGTCTAACGACATAAAGTTGTTAAACAATTTTTAAATATTCCTTAACAATAAAATCGTTCTTTAGTTATATATTTGTCTTTCTTAGTTAGATAAATATGCACAAAAAGATAATTTCCATCTTCTTTACAGTATTATTTTTGGCGCTTATAACAGCTCCATCAATAATTATTGCTATGGATGATACTGTGGATGTCTCTGTGTTTTATAGTTTATCAGAAGAAGAGGAAGAACACAAAAACTTAAATTTAGCTTTTGTATTAGAAGACATGGAAGATGCCTTTTATGAAGCCTTAAGTATCAATAAAAATTTAGGGTACCACTTTAAAACTTATCCTAAGCCACACCTTAATTTAATTTCTCCACCTCCCGAATTCATTTAATAATTAATTAGTCG
This sequence comes from Olleya marilimosa CAM030, assembly GCF_000518485.1. Taxonomy (GTDB): domain Bacteria; phylum Bacteroidota; class Bacteroidia; order Flavobacteriales; family Flavobacteriaceae; genus Olleya; species Olleya marilimosa. The sequence goes on from NZ_JADR01000011.1 coordinate 34,098, forward strand.
GACAATTTGTCCATTTAAAAAAATTATTAAAATATTACCATTAAAAGCGTTTAATGGTACAAATGAATTTATTTATGTTTAAAACATTAAAAAATGACTTGCCAGCGAGTATAGTCGTGTTTTTTGTAGCATTACCTTTATGTTTAGGTATTGCTCTAGCAAGTGGTGCGCCACTTTTTTCTGGTTTAATAGCTGGAATAGTTGGTGGAGTTGTAGTAGGAGCTTTAAGTGGTTCTAAAATTGGTGTAAGTGGTCCTGCAGCAGGATTAGCAGCTATAGTATTAACAGCAATTGGAACTTTAGGAGGTTATCAAAACTTTTTAGTTGCAGTTGTATTAGGAGGAATTATTCAAATAGTATTTGGTCTTTTAAAGGCAGGAATTATTGGATATTATTTTCCGTCTTCAGTAATTAAAGGGATGTTAACAGGTATTGGAATAATTATAATTTTAAAACAAATCCCTCACTTTTTTGGTTACGACGCAGAGCCTGAAGGAGCTGATAGTTTTATTGAAACTTCAGGAGAAAACACCTTTTCTGCAATATTAAATATTACAGATAATATAACTATGGGATCAATGGTTATTGGTTTAATAGGTTTAGCCATTTTGTTATTATGGGACAAAGTATTATCTAAAAAAGGTAAAATATTTCAAATAATACAAGGACCATTAGTAGCAGTAGTATTAGGTATTATATTTTATGTAGTTACACAAGGATCTAATTTAGGTATAGCACAAACACATCTAGTTAGTGTGCCAATTCCGGAGGACTTAGACTCGTTTATTGGGCAATTTAGCTTTCCAAATTTTGCTGCAATAACAGATTCGCAAGTATGGATTGTTGCTTTTACAATTGCATTAGTAGCAAGTTTAGAAACCTTATTATGTGTTGAAGCAACAGACAAAATCGATCCAAATAAAAACGTAACACCAACAAATAGAGAGTTGTTAGCTCAAGGAACAGGAAACATTATTTCTGGTTTAATTGGTGGACTTCCAATTACACAGGTAATTGTACGTAGTTCTGCAAACATCCAATCAGGAGGTCGCAGCAAAATGTCTGCTATTATTCATGGTTTTTTATTACTAATATCAGTAGTATTAATTCCTAAGTTGTTAAACATGATCCCTTTATCTGTTTTGGCAGCAATACTATTAATTGTAGGTTATAAACTAGCAAAACCAGGGTTGTTCAAAAAAATGTATGATATGGGATGGAAGCAATTTGTACCATTTGTGGTAACAGTTGCAGGTATTGTTTTTATTGATTTGTTATGGGGAATTGGTTTAGGATTATTAGTTGGTATAGTAGTAATATTAATTAAAAGCTACCAAAACTCACACTTTTTACATATTGAAGATAAAAGTAATGGAAAACATAAAATTAAAATGACTTTTGCCGAAGAAGTAACCTTCTTTAATAAAGGAGCAATTTTAAAAGAATTAGAGAGCTTACCTAAGGATACTTATTTAGAGTTAGATGTAAGAAAAACTAGATATTTAGATAACGATATTATCGAAATTTTAGAAGATTTTGCTTTTAAAGCTAAAGAAAGAAACATTGATATTCAATTAATATCAGAACGTGGTACTGTTGAAAATCCAGATAGTTTTATCGAGTTTTTTAAATTAAGACCAAAATCTGCTTAAATTTTAAATCATGAAAAACAATAAATATAAAATATTGTTGCTTTCAGATTTAAATAAGTCGGCAACATCAGAACTGATAAGTACAGTAAGTTTAGCAAAAATGTTAGATGGAGACATCACTTTATTTCACGTTAAAAAACCGACTGACATTGTAGAAAGAGAGAGCCAGTTATCTGCTATGCGATCTATTAATGAAGAACATATTTTAACCAATAAAGCTATTGAAAACCTAATTAAACCTATTAGTCAGGATTATCAATTAAATATTGGATATGATGTTGCTATCGGTAATATTAAACACGAAATTGAAGCATATATCAAAAACTATCAACCAGATATCATAGTTTTAGGAAAAAGAAAATCCAAAACGATTAACTTTATGGGAGATAATATTACAGATTATGTATTAAAAACACATAAAGGTTCAATTATGATTGTTGCACAAAACCAGTCTTTGCAACCAAATCAGGACGCAATGTTGGGTGTTTTAAATACAAGCGATCAAGCAGTAGATACTAATTTTATAAAGGAATTGATTGGTAAAACCAATCAACCTATAAAAGCTTTTAAAATCGTATCACAATTAGCACCAACACAAACTGTAGTTGATAATAAAACTATAGAATATGTTTTTGAAAAAGGAGATAATGCAGTAGACAATGTTTCAAAGTATGCATTAAAAAGCAATATTAATTTAATGTGTTTTGATAATGCAAAACAGCAAAACTCTAATACAAATATTAAAAATGTAATAAGTAAACTTAACGTTTCACTTTTACTAACAGGACAACAATCAACAATTCTACATAAGTAGTAATTAATAATATAAAAATATACAATAATGAAAGCACATACTAGAGAGACACAAGCAACAATGACGCCTCAAAAGGCAATAGATTTTTTAAAAGAAGGTAACCAAAGATTTCAAAATAATTTAAAAGCTAACCGTAACCTTTTAGAGCAGGTAAACGATACTAGTGATGGTCAATTTCCGTTTGCTACAATCCTTAGTTGTATAGATTCACGTGTGTCTGCCGAGTTGGTTTTTGATCAAGGTTTAGGAGATATATTTAGTGTTCGTATTGCAGGAAACTTTGTAAACGAAGACATTTTAGGTAGTATGGAATTTGCTTGTAAATTAGCAGGAACTAAAGTAATCGTAGTATTAGGTCACACTAGTTGTGGTGCTGTTAAAGGTGCTTGTGATCATGCCGAAATGGGTAACTTAACTAAGTTAATCCAAAAAATCACACCAGCTGTAAATGCAGTAACAGAGCCAAAAGACGAAAGTTTACGTACCTCTAAAAACTTAGAGTTTGTAGATGAGGTATCAAAGAAAAACGTGCATTTAACAATCGATAGAATACATGCTGAAAGCCCAATATTAGCAGAAATGGAAAAAAATGGCGAAATAAAAATCGTTGGTGCTATGTATGATATTAATACAGGAGCAGTAGATTTTTACTAGACAAATAATTTTTATGAGGATATTGAAAATGAAAAGGAATAAAATAATAGCAACACTAACATTTATGTTAGTGTTGCCTTTTTATGGACTAAGCCAAAATAGTGATTTAGGTAACTGGTTAATCTATATTGGTAGTAAAGAGCTTAAAAATGGATGGAATATTCATAACGAAGTACAATACCGTAATTACGATGCTGTAGGAGATTTAGAACAATTATTGTTAAGAACTGGATTAGGTTATAACCTAACCGAAAACAATAACAACCTACTACTTGGTTATGGGTATATATTATCAGAAAATTATGTTGGAGAAACAGATCAAAAAGTATCTGTAAACGAACATAGAATTTTTCAACAGTTTACAACAAAGCAAAAAGTAGGTGTGCTTAATTTAAGTCACCGTTACAGGTTTGAGCAACGTTTTGTAGAAGACGATTTTAAAATGCGATTTAGATATTTTTTAGGTTTAAAAATTCCGTTGCAAAATAAGGCTGATGGAAATAATCCATTGTACCTTTCAGCATATAACGAGATTTTTTTAAATACTAAAAGTGAAATCTTTGACAGAAACCGTTTATATGGAGGATTAGGGTATCAGTTTTCTAAACAACTAAGATTAGAATTAGGATATATGAATCAGTTTTTTGAAACCTCAGGTAGAGATCAAATCAATATTATGGCGTTTGTTAATTTTTAAAACTCACAATTTACTGTTAATAATGGCTGATAGAATAGGCTAAACTTTTATTGTTAAGAAAAAATGTTAATTTAGTATAAACCCAACTATAAAGCTATGAAGAATTTTTTTGCCAACTTTAAAGGAGATGCATTTGGAGGTATTACAGCAGGTATTGTTGCTTTACCGTTAGCATTAGCATTTGGTGTTTCATCTGGTTTAGGACCTAGTGCAGGTTTATATGGAGCTATCTTTATCAGTTTTTTTGCAGCTTTTTTTGGCGGTACACCAACGCAAATTTCTGGTCCAACAGCACCAATGACAGCAGTAAGTATGGTTGTAATAGCTAGTATTATTGCAACGCATGATGGTGACGTTAATAAAGCACTACCATATATATTAACGGTTTTTTTATTAGCAGGTTTAGTACAAGTAGGATTAGGTGTTTTAGGCTTTGGAAAATATATTAAATACATACCATATCCTGTTGTGTCTGGTTTTATGACAGCTATTGGTGTTATAATATTAGTAACACAAATCTTACCATCAATTGGTTATTACCCAAAAGAAGATATAGAGTACGTAAACCAATTTAAGCCACAAGCCGAAGAGTTAATTTTAGAAAATATACTTAGGGAAGAGGCAGGAGAAGGCATTTTAGTTTTAGAAGATTTTAAAGAAACGATCAAAAGAGCTGGAGAGTTACAACCGGAAGACATTGCAAAAGAGTCTAAAACACTTGCTAAAACCGAAGCTTCAGGTGTGTTAGGTACTTTAAAAGTATTACCAAGAGCCATCCAAAATATTAATTGGTTAGAGCTTGTTTTAGCACTAGCTACCATTTTTATTGTATATGGTTTTAAACGCATAACCACTAAAATACCAAGTGCTTTGGTCGCTTTAGTTGTAGTGTCTGGAGTAGCCTATGGTTTTGGTTTAGGTTATCGTCCCATTGAAGAGATTCCATCAGGACTGCCTATACCTAATTTTGAAATTATTACAGGGTTTAGTTTTGCTAATATTTCACCCTATATTTTTACAGCTATAACATTAGCGTTATTAGGTGCAATTGACTCATTACTTACTAGTGTCGTAGCAGATAATATGACAAAAACCAAGCACAATCCAAATAAAGAATTAATTGGACAAGGTGTAGGTAATAGTATCGCTTCAATTTTTGGAGGTATTCCAGGAGCAGGAGCAACTATCAGGACTGTAGTAAACATTAACGCAGGTGGACGTACCAAATTATCTGGTATGATTGCAGGTGTAATGTTACTGTTTATCTTATTAGCATTAGGACCAGTTGCTTCAAAAATTCCAGCAGCAGTATTAGCGGGTATTTTAATAACAGTAGGTATTGGTGTTATGGATTATAAAGGTTTAAAAGCTATTCCTGCATTACCAAAGGATATGAAGATTGGACCATTAAAAGTTAGTTCTGAAGTATTAATAATGCTTGTTGTATTAGTCCTTTCTAGCGTTTGGGATTTAATTTATGCAGTAGGTATTGGTTTGGTTATCGCATCCCTATTGTTCATGAAAAAAATTGGAGACTTAACAGCACAACGTTCAGACGTTAAACCGTTAAAGGAAGAGGCTTGGTCAGACGAGACTAATTTCCCTGTAGCCTTAAAAGAAGAGGTGTTTATCAAACACATTAAAGGACCATTGTTTTTTGGCTCAACATCAGACTTTCAGCAATTAGCAAAACAAATTCCTAACACTGCAAAAACCGTAGTTATTAGATTAGGACGTATGCAGTATATGGACCAATCCGGATTATATGCAATGGAAGACGTTTTAGTAGATTTAAAAAAACAAAACATAAATGTACTGTTTGTTAACCTGTTAAAACAACCAAGATACATGATGGAACGTATTGGTATTATCCCAGAATTAATACCTACAGAGCATATTTTTAAAGACTTTAATTCATGCTTACATTGGATTAAAACTAATGTAAAAGATAAATATTAAGATAGTTAATAATGGATATCAAAAAAGTATTTGAAAATAATCAAAAGTTTGTAAAAGATAAATTATCCACAGATAAAGACTATTTTGAAAATTTAGGAAAAGGACAAAATCCAGAGTTATTATATATTGGTTGTAGTGATAGTCGTGTAACTGCCGAGGATTTAATGGGCTTAGGTCCAGGAGAGGTTTTTGTGCATCGTAATATAGCAAATATGGTATCAGGTAATGACCTAAGTGCCATGTCAGTTGTAGAGTATGCAGTTGTGCACTTAAAAGTCAATCATGTTGTGGTTTGTGGGCATTATGCATGTGGAGGCGTAAAAGCAGCTATGCAATCTGCAGATTTAGGCGTTTTAAACTCATGGTTACGTAACATACGTGACGTATATCGCATCCATAAAGACGAGTTAAATGCAATACAAGACGACGAAAAAAAATACGATCGCTTAGTAGAGCTTAACGTCAAGGAGCAGTGCGTAAATCTATTAAAAACAGCTGCAGTACAAAAAGCTTACAGAGATAGAGATCTAAAAGTACATGGTTGGGTATTTGATGTACACACAGGTAATCTTATTGACCTAAAAATAGATTTTGACCATTACCTACAAGATATAATGGAAATTTATCACTTAGATTAAACTCTAAACTTCAGATTCAGTAGTCGGTTCCTCTGGGTCAATTATAGGCTCTTCCAATAAAGGATCATCAGACTTAATAATACTAGGAAAAATCATTGGAGCTAATGATTTAACAGGAGCATACAAAACAGAATCCTCTATATCCTCCTCTTGCACAAAAGGGATAGTATTATTCATTTTATCAAAAACAATCAATAAAACACTCAAAATTAAACCAATTTTAAGCGCGCCAAAAGCAGCACCTAAAAGCTTGTTTAAAATCCCTAAAGACGCAAAATCTGCTAACTTTGTTAAAGCTTTACCAGCTAGACTAATCGTTAAAATTATAATTACAAAAGTAATGGCAAATGCAGTAGTATTTATGGTTTTTTCATTCCAGGACGTTTTATCCATCAAAAACTCGGCAACAAAATAACTAAAATGGATGGCACCATAAACACCAGCAATTAAAGCCACAATGGAGGCAAGCTCAACAAAAAGCCCTTTAAATAATCCACGTACTAAACCAAATAAAAGTAAAGCACCTAAAACAATATCAATTACAGCCATAAAGTTAGATTTTAGACAAATATAAATTAACTTTGCGACTTTAAAATTATTATGGCAAGAGACGAACAGTTAAAAGAGAGATGGCAGGAGATAGTTACTAAACTATCCAACCAATTTGCAGATGGAGACACACTAGACTTAGATGCAATAATTTATTTAATAGGTGTACAAGAATTAGGACAATTAGACCGTAAATTTAAAAAAGACCATAAGTTAGACCTTATGCATATTGCAATCTGTAAACTGCTAACACCTTATGGGTATTATGAGTTTGATTATGTAGACCAAGACGGTTGGCCACACTATATAGCAAAAGAAGAATTACCAAACCTAAAAGCAGGAGAACAAAGCATCTTAATGAAAGAAGCCATAGTAAACTACTTTCTAGAGACCGATTATATTAAATAAATTTTGGGCGTTACCCAAGGGTCGCGCTCTCGGCAGTCGCTTTTAATTTGCTTTAAGGCAAATAAAAGAGCTTCAACAAATGCCTCCATCGCTAACGCAAATCACGATAAAATTCATAAATTTGCCAATCATTTAGAAGATCATGATAGACAAGATAAAAGAACTTATAGCAGAAGCAGAAGCCTTTAAGGCACAAACCAAAGAAGAGGTTGAAGCGTTTCGTATAAAGTATTTAGGAAAAAAAGGATTACTTAATGACTATTTTGCCGAATTTAAAAACGTGGCAAACGACCAGAAAAAAGAATTTGGTCAAGTAATTAATACCCTTAAAACTACAGCTCAAAATAAAGTTAATGCTTTAAAAGAAGAGCTAGACAACAATACACAAGACGCAGGTATAAGTGGAGATTTATCAAGACCAGGAGAACCAATAACCATTGGATCGCGTCACCCAATATCTATAGTTAAAAATCAAATTATAGATATCTTTTCAAACATTGGATTTAATGTAAGCGAAGGTCCAGAAATAGAAGACGATTGGCACAACTTTACAGCACTTAACTTGCCAGAATACCATCCAGCAAGAGACATGCAAGACACGTTTTTTGTGCAAACCAATCCAGATATCCTATTACGTACGCACACAAGTTCTGTACAAGTACGATATATGGAAAACAATAAACCACCAATACGTACAATATCTCCAGGACGTGTATATCGTAACGAAGCAATATCTGCACGTTCACACTGTTTTTTCCATCAAGTAGAAGGATTATATATAGATAAAGACGTTAGTTTTGCAGATTTAAAGCAAACCTTACAATACTTTACTACAGAGCTTTTTGGTAAATCTAAAATTAGATTACGTCCATCATACTTTCCATTTACTGAGCCTAGCGCAGAAATTGATGTGTATTGGGGACTAGAAACAGAAACAGATTATAAAATCACCAAAGGAACCGGTTGGTTAGAAATTGGAGGTTGTGGTATGGTAGATCCAAATGTCCTTACTAATTGCGGTATAAATGCAGAAGAGTATTCAGGATTTGCATTTGGTGTAGGTATTGATCGTATAGCAATGTTATTACATCAGATAGGTGATATTCGTTTGTTAAGTGAAAACGACGTTAGATTCTTAGAGCAGTTCAAATCTGCCTTATAATAATTACTAAAAATGTTTAAAAGCCGACTGTTAATAGTCGGCTTTTTTTTATTTAACAACAATTTAACTTCGATTAGTTCGGTTTGTTCCGAACCAATAATATATTTGCATTATAAATTTTAAAGTTTAGATATGACTAAAGAAATCTGTAACAAAAAAATGGAGCTTGTAGAAAGACTAGGCGTTCATTTAGAAAGTAAAGATAGTTTAGCACCTGTTGCAGCACGTATAATGGCTTATGTGATTTTAACAGGGAAACGAGGAGCAACTTTTGATGAAATGGTAGAGGTATTATGCGCAAGTAAAAGCACCATTTCTACACATTTAAACCACTTACAAGACTTAAAAAAAATAGAATACTTTACCAAAACGGGCGACCGTAAAAAGTATTTTGTCATTAATAAAGATTCGGTATTAAATCATATTGATAATATGATTCAAGAATGGGAAATAGTAGAGGTACTACATCTTGAAATGAAAGCTTATAAAGAAGCCATAAACGAACATGTTACAGACGACGATGAGAAATTCGATTTAACATTTCATAACAATTATCTCAAATTTATTTCAAGTGCTTCTGCATCAATGAAAGAACTAAAAGACAACCTAATTAAAAATAAATTCAACCTTTAAAATAATGAAAATAAATAAAATAATTTCAATATTATCAATAGCTAGTATTTTTCTAGTTGTGATTAGCTGTGGTAATAATGAGAAAGCGCAAGCAGCTTCAGCACAACAGCAACAGGTTTTACCTTTTCCTGTAACACAATTACAAACAAAAACTGTAACAGGTTTTACTGAGTATCCTACAACTATTGAAGGTAAAGTAAATAGTGATGTAAGAGCAAAAACCTCTGGATATATAGAAAAGGTATACGTTGACGAAGGACAAAAAGTACGTAAAGGTCAAACCTTATTTAAACTAGAAACACAATCGTTAAGCCAAGATGCAGGTGCAGCTAAAGCACGAGTAAATGTGGCACAAGTTGAGGTTGATAAACTAGTTCCTTTAGTAGAAAAAAACATTATTAGTCCAGTACAATTAGAAACTGCTAAAGCAAATTTAGCTCAAGCTAAAGCTAATTATAGTGGTGTAACAGCAAATATTGGTTATGCGACAATTAAAAGTCCAATAGACGGTTTTGTTGGTGCCATTAATTTTAGAGAAGGTGCTTTAATTAGCCCAAATGATGCAACACCATTAACAACAGTTAGTCAAATAGATCAAGTATATGCTTTTTTTAGTTTTAATGAAGCACAATATATAGATCATTTACAACGCTCTGAAGGTCAAAACAAAGCAGAGCGTATTAAAAATTCGCCAGACTTAACTTTAGTGTTAGCTAACGGAAAAGAGTATTCCGAAAAAGGACGTATTCAAACCAGTACAGGACAGATTAACCAAAGTACAGGAACGATACAAATTAGAGCTGCTTTTGATAATCCAAACGAAATTTTAACCAACGGAAACAGTGGTAAAATTAAATTTCCAATAGAGTATAAAGATGCTATTGTTGTACCACAAACAGCAACTTTTGAGCAGCAAGGTAATATTATGATTTTTAAATTAGGAGCAGACAATAAAGTGGAAACTTCAATTTTAAAAGTTAAAGGAAAAGTAGATAATTTATATGTTGTTGAGTCTGGTTTAGAAGCTAACGATAAAATTATTATTTCAGGAGTAGGGAAGTTAAGAAACGGTATGGCAATTGCACCTCAGGACACGTCTTTTGAGGAAGCTATTAAACCAGTTCCAACTTTATTTAGAAATTAGATAACCACCAAACATATTTATCATGTTAAAAACATTTATTGAAAGACCAGTGCTTTCGACAGTAATCTCTATTATCATAGTTTTGCTAGGTGTTATTAGTATAACTAGCTTACCAATAGAGGAATATCCAGATATTGCACCACCTACTATAAAGGTGTCGGCAAATTATACAGGAGCCAATGCCGAGACTGTTTTAGAGAGTGTAATTGTACCTATCGAAGAGCAAATTAATGGTGTAGAAGGAATGACTTACATTACTTCTACAGCATCAAATACAGGTACAGCCGAAATTACAGTATATTTTGATCAAGAAACAGATGCAGATATTGCTGCGGTAAACGTTCAAAATCGTGTGGCTAGAGCGACACCTTTATTACCTTCAGAGGTAACTCAAACAGGAGTTGTAACGCAAAAACAAGAAACCAGTGCGTTGATGTTTATCTCAATGTATTCTGAAAACGAAAATTACGACGCTACTTTTATTCAAAATTACCTAAAAATTAATGTTATTCCTGCAGTACAGCGTATTAGTGGAGTTGGAGACGTTAATGTCTTTTCGCAACAAGATTACGCGATGCGTATTTGGTTAAATCCAGAAAAATTAGCGTCTTACGGTTTAATACCTTCTGATGTTTCTGCAGCTTTAGCTGAACAAAACTTAGAAGCAGCTGCTGGATCTTTAGGTCAAAATAATGGTGAATCTTTTTCATACACTTTAACGTATAGTGGTCGTTTTAAAGATGAAGCACAATACAGCAATATTATTATCAAAGCTTTAGGAAACGGAGAGTTTTTAAGACTTAAAGATATTGCAACCATAGAGTTAGATGCGCAATCTTATGCATCTAATGCCATGACCTTAGGAAAACCTGCGGTGTTTATGGGAATTTTTCAAACTAAAGGCTCTAATGCTCAAGAAATTATAGAAAACATTAAAACAACTTTTCAATCTATAGAGAAAGACCTTCCTGAAGGATTACATATTTCAATACCGTATGATACAAGTTTATTTTTAAACGCGTCTATAGAAAAAGTAATAAGCACTTTAATTGAAGCCTTTCTACTGGTATTTTTAGTGGTATTTATATTCCTTCAAGATTTTAGATCTACATTAATTCCTGCAATTGCAGTACCTGTATCTATTATTGGTACCTTCTTTTTCTTAAATGTGTTTGGGTACTCTATCAACCTATTAACGCTATTTGCTTTAGTACTCGCAATTGGTATTGTGGTAGATGATGCAATTGTAGTTGTAGAAGCGGTTCATGCTAAAATGGATGAAGGTGAACATAACCCTAAAAAAGCAACAATAACTGCCATGAATGAGATTTCTGGAGCTATTATTTCTATTACCTTAGTAATGGCTGCAGTATTTATTCCTGTTACATTTATTACAGGACCAACAGGAGTATTTTACGAGCAGTTTGGTGTCACGCTAATTATTGCCATATTAATTTCGGCTGTAAATGCCTTAACCTTAAGTCCTGCATTGTGTGCTTTATTATTAAAAGAACATAAAGAAGATGAGGAGTTGAAAGGTAAAGGACCATTAAAACGTTTTTACGCTTTATTCAATCGTGGTTTTAATGCAACGATTGATAGATACGGAAAATCACTACAATTACTATACAAAAGAAAATGGATTTCTGGTTTACTATTAGTATTAGCCATAATTGGTATTTTTTATGCAGCCAAAACAACACCTACAGGTTTTGTACCAAATGAAGATAGAGGAATTATTTTTGCTAATATAGAATTACCAGCAGGAGCCTCTTTAGACAGAACTAATGCAGTAGCTAATGAATTGTACGAAAAAACAAAAGATTTACCTGGAGTTACTGGAGTTTCTTTTATTAAAGGTAGTAGCTTATTAAGTGGTGCAGGTAGTAATTTTAGTATTGGATTTTTTGAATTAGAAGATTGGGACGACCGTAAAGATCCATCATTAGCATCTCAAGCCATTATTGGAAAATTGTTTGGTATTGCGGCTACCATACCAGAAGCAAATATTATTTTCTTTGCGCCTCCAAGTATTCGTGGTTTTGGTAACTCATCTGGTTTTGAAGTTAATTTATTAGATAAATTTGGAGGCGAGTTTACAGACTTGGATAAAGCCAATAAAGAATTTTCTATGGCTTTAATGAAACATCCAGAAATTAAATATGCAACATCGGCTTTTAACACCAATTATCCGCAGTATGAAATGGAGGTTAATGTGCCTTTAGCAAAAGAAAAAGGTGTTCCAATTAATAGTATTTTTTCAACATTACAAGGATATATTGGAGGTGTATACGCTTCAGATTTTTCTAAATATGGAAAACAATTTAGAGTCTATATTCAAGCTTTACCAGAAGACAGAGCAGATAAAGATGCTTTAAATAGTATGTATGTTCGCACAAATTCTGGCGAAATGACACCAATTACACAGTTTGTAACCTTAGAGCGTGTCTATGGACCTCAATCGGTAACACGTTTCAACCTTTTTAATTCAACCACAATAACAGGTGCAACAAACGAAGGTTTCAGTACAGGTGATGCCATTCGAGTGATTGAAGAAGAAGTTGCAAAATTACCAAGTAACTATACGGTTGCATATTCTGGTTTGACTAGAGAAGAGGTTAATGCAGGAAACCAAACGACGTTTATCTTTATACTAAGTATCTTATTTGTATACTTTTTATTAAGTGCGCAATACGAAAGTTACTTACTGCCATTTGCTGTAATATTTTCATTACCATTTGGTGTCTTTGGAGCTTATATTACTACTAAGTTTTTAGGATTAGAAAACAATATATATTTCCAAATTGCCTTAATCATGCTTATTGGTCTATTGGCTAAAAATGCCATACTTATTGTCGAGTTTGCTTTAGCCAGACGAAAAAATGGCGAGAGTATTGTAGACGCAGCAATCCATGGAGCCAAAGCGCGTTTACGTCCAATTTTAATGACCTCTTTTGCTTTTATTTTAGGATTAATGCCTTTAGCATTAGCTTCAGGTGTTGGGTCTGAAGGAAACAATTCGATTGGTTCTGGAGCAGCAGGAGGAATGTTAATTGGTACCATTTTAGGAGTATTTGTTATTCCAATCTTATTTATATTATTCCAATGGTTACAAGAAAAAGTTTCAAGTAAACCAGCAGTACAAACTATTGAAGATTAAAACAATGAAATCAATATTAAAACATAGAAACTTTAGTAAAGGCGCATTAATACTAGTAGTTGCATTAACATTACAAAGTTGTTTTGTAGCTAAAGATTATGTGAGACCAGATTTAGATGCTGAAACGCAAGCACTTTACAGAACCGATAATTTACCAACAGATAGCGTATCTATAGCAGATGTATCTTGGAAAAATTTATTTACAGACCAATACCTTCAACAATACATAGAAGAAGGTTTGCAAAATAATATGGATGTACGTATTGCTTTGCAGCAAATTTTAGCTGCTCAAGCTTATGCAAAACAAGGTAAAGCTGGTTATTTACCATCTGTAAGTGTTGGTGCAAATGCAACACACCAAGAGTTGTCAGAAAATAGTCAATTTGGAGCTTTATTTAGTGGTGGAATTGATACTTATGATATTACAGCTAACTTATCTTGGGAAGCAGATATTTGGGGAAAAATAAGAAGCAATAAGCGTGCAACACAAGCTGCTTACTTACAAAGTGTCGCAGGACATCAAGCAGTAAAAACACAATTAATTTCTAGTATTGCGAATACGTATTATAATTTATTAGCCTTAGATGCTCAATTAGAAGTGACTAAGCAAACTATTATAACTAGAGAAAGTGGTGTAAAAACCATTAAAGCTTTAAAAGATGCTGGACAAGTAACACAAGTTGCAGTAGACCAAAACATCGCACAATACAACAGTGCTAAAGCATTACAAGTAGATATTGAAGTTGCTATTTTTAAAACTGAAAACACGCTAAGTATTTTATTAGGAAAAACACCTCAAACTTTTGAAAGAAGTAGTTTAGATATCCAAAATATAGATCAAGATATAGTATTGGGTGTTCCTGCAACATTGTTAAGTAACAGGCCTGATGTCATGGCTGCAGAGTATGGTTTAATAAATTCGTTTGAGTTAACTAACGTCGCTAAAAGTAATTTATATCCTTCATTAACATTAACCGCTTCTGGTGGTTTAGAAAGCTTAGATGTAGACAATTTAATTAATGCCAATTCGATTTTTGCAAATATCATAGGTGGAATTACGCAACCTATTTTTAATCAACGAAAGTTAAAAACTCAAAGAGAAGTTGCTTTTGCACAACAAGAACAAGCGTTACTTAGATTTAAACAAACGTTGTTAGTAGCAGGAAGTGAAGTGTCTAATGCGTTATATACATATAAATCTGAAACTAAAAAGTTTGAGTTTAGAAAAAATGAAGTGGAAGCTTTACGTACAGCCGAAGCTAATTCTAACGAGTTACTTAAAAATGGTTACGCTAACTACTTAGACTTATTAACAGCTAGAGAAAGCGCTTTAAATGCGGAACTTAATATTATTAACAGCCAATTACAGCAACTAGTGTCTATCGTAGATTTATACGAAGCACTTGGTGGTGGATGGAGATAATGTTTTAATCTTAATGAAATGATAACCAAAGCAGAATTGTTAAAATGCGCTATCACTAAGTTTACCCAATGTGGTAGTAAACATGTGACTTTAGACGATTTAGCAAGTACGCTTGGAATTTCTAAAAAAACAATTTATACTTTTTTTAAAAACAAAGAAGACTTAGTTACTGCTAGTCTAGAGAGTTTGTTAAACGAGTATAAAAACGATATAAATAGGATTGTTAATAGCAATGGTAAAGATCCTATTTTGTGTGTTATATTAATTTACCAAAGAGGGTTTGAGTACTTAAAATATTTTAAGCCCTCTTTTTTATTTGGTCTAGAAAAATACTATCCAAAAGCTAATCTTTTATTTAATAATTTTATTGAACAATTATCTAATAAAACGGTTTATAATTTATTTAAACAAGCCCAAGATATTGGAAGTATAAAGCCAGATATAAATATAGAATTAGTTGTAAAAATCTACTTTTTTAGAGTGGATAATCTGCTTTTCAAGACAAACAACTTATTTGACTTATATCCTAAAGAAGAATTATTTAATCATTTAGTCATTTATAACATTAAAGGAATAGTAAGTGATGAATATTATAATCCTTATTTTGAATAACAAATAAAAAAAGCCTTAACAATTATGTTAAGGCTTTTTAATGTTTAGACTAAAACGGAGATTATTGTAATAAACTATAAACAAATTCTGGATAACCACGCTCTCCTGCGTTATTAGTTAAGGCTAAAAACTGTAACTTATAAAGGTTTCCATTTGCATCATTTACTATGTAAAATACATTTTCTTTTAATGAAGGAGAACTACTTGGTCCACCACTGTTTCTCCAGCTACTTCCAATGCTTCTTTGGTCTTCTGAGAATTGTGTATTGTCTACATCTGCAAGCGTAAAATTTTCATATGTTAACTCTGATTGCGTTTCAGTATCTATTACATATGCTTTAGTGCTTTGTTTTGCATTAGTAACAACAAAATCAGAATAAAAATATGGACCATAACTATCTGCACCTATAAATACTTCATCTGTAAACGTTGTAAAACTTAAGTCCCATGCTTCTTTTGTTGGTTCAATATTAATTTCGCTATTGGCATCAAAGCTAAAAAAGGTATAATTATAAGTTGTGTTTTTTGCAATGGTAACTTCCTGGTGTGTTGTATCATCTAAATCAGCATATTGTAAGATATAGTTTGTGCCATCTTGCAATACTCTAACTTTTTTCCAACCTCTCTCGTCATCTGTAGTGTCAATACTTCCTGTTGCAGGAGTTTCTGTTCCGACAGTATAACCCAAGTTTACTAGGTATACTGGATTATTTGCATCTGTTGCTGTAATAGCAGAAAATGCAGTACCATTTAACGCTCCATTTGGCGCATCAACATATTGCATGCTTGCTTGGTTATAAGTATTGGTTTTAACCATAGGTTGTAAATCTATAACTTCTTGACTTGTAGAAGTTACAGCATCAATATCTGTAGTTGATAATTGAGCAGCTGCCATTGCTATTGTTCCATTTATAACCACTCTAAATTCTGTACCAGAGTAAAAACCTAAATCCCAAGAGTCACGTTGTACGCTTGTGGTTGTATTTGTACTTAAATCTACAAACACTTGATTTTGTTGGTTTGGACCACCAACTGTTGGTGCTATTGCTGCTCCTTCTATAACAACGTTTATTGGTTGTAATGGTGTATTATCGTCATCGCTACTACAATTAGTAAAGACTAATGCTGTCATGCAAAGGGCTAAAGTAAAAAGTCTGTTTTTCATTTTATTGGTTTTTTAAAAATTTAAATTATATAATAGTTTTAGGTAATATGATCGACCGTAACCTAGTAATAGGCTACTGTTATTTGTACTATGTGCTCCTGTTGTATTTGCACCATTAATAGCAACGCTAGTGACATCCAATAGGTTTCTACCACCAACTGTAGCTTGTAGTTTGTTATTAAAAAAGGATTTTTTTATGGACGCATCCATCCAACTGTAAGCAGCTGTGTTATATTTTTTAAAGGTGTTATTTCCGTTAGTATCTGTTCCCTCTGCTATATAGTTTTGTTGTTTTCCGTTATGTTTTAATAGGACGGTTAAAGCAGTGTCCCATGTTTTTATTAAATAGGTAGCACTTGTGTTAAGTTGTAAGGCATATAAAAAGTCGTTTTCAGCATTGACTTCATCATTCATTATTCTAGACACGCCTTGTAATGTTGCACCTAAATTAAAGGTCCAATGGTCTTGTTTTATAGTGTTTTCTGTTGTTATTCCAAATAATTTATAGGCATCAATATTGATATATTGGTATTGTAGTGGAGAAGGATTGACTAAGGCTAGTTCAATCTTGTCTTTTAGCTCTATGTAACTTAATTTTAAATTGTTAGTAAGTGTTGTGTTTCCAAACCAACTACGCTTTTTAAGATTTAAAAAAGTAGAATAACCTTGTTCAGGATTTAGGTTTTGGTTACCTCTTACGTCGTGATTAGAATCTACAAAATAGTAGTATAATTCTTCAAAATTTGGAGTTCTGTAAGACGATCCAATACTGGCTCTTAATTCATAACCTCTATTTAGCAAATATCTTGCACTAAATGACCCTAGAAATTGCGATTTAAATTTTGAATTATACTCATAACGCAACCCAGGACGTAAGGACAATTTGTTTGTTAATTTAAATTCTGAAGAAGAAAACACTGCATAATTGTTTTGCTTTTGGGTTTTATCTTGCTGTGTTACGTCACCTGTAGCTTGTGTGTCAAACCCTTTTATAAATCTAGCTTCATAACCCAATTGATAATTATAGAAGTCATGTTTTGAAAGGTTGTTTATGGTTCCTTTGGAGAAAAGGACATTGCTAGATTGATAGGTTTCATCCGTTTCATTATTTTTATTTTTAGTTAAAATAAAGTAGTTAAATTGGTTTAAATCGCGTTTTTGTGTTTGATAAGATATGGACGCATTGTAATTTGCACCAGAGTTTAATGATCCAATAATATTGAAATTGTTTACAAAACGGTTGGTTGTAAATATTTTATCTGTTGCAGATGGATTGCTAGTTTGTGATTGCACATTAATATTGGCTCTAACTGCAGCATCGTAGTAGTTTAAATCTTCATTAAAAAACTCAAATTTGTAAAATAATCTAAATTTATCGGCAGTATAATTAATACTAGCCTTAGAGGTTAATTGTGTTTTTGGTAACCAATCATACCCTCTTAATCCATCATTGATATAGTGGTTTTGACCTTTTTTATTATTAAAAAAACCAGCAAATTGGTTGCGGTTAAATCCAATTTTTGCAGACCATTTTTCGTTAAAATTATGTCCAATATTTAATCCTTGGATATGTCTACCTTCATCAAACAAAGTGTATTCATCGCTAACGGTTTCTTCTTGTATAAACGTTTGTATTTCCCAGTTATGGTTAACCGTTTTTTTTGTAATTATATTAATTACACCAGACACAGCGTTAGCACCATATTCTACTCCCATTGCACCTTCAACGATCTCAATACGTTCAATATCGTCTAAATTTATTTGCGTTAAATCAATATTATTACCAACACCATTATCGCTTACTAAAGGTATATTATCCACAAGAATATTAAAATACTGAGCATCTAAACCAAAAAAGGAGATTGTTGATCGTCCAGTCTGTGCACTTGGTATGATGTTTAGATTAAGGTTAAAATTTAACAAGTCTGCTAAATTATTTGCAGCTTGCTGATCTATTTTTTTTCTATCAATAACAATAACGTTATGCACAGATTTTTTAATCGATTGTGGATTGTATTGACCTGTAATGACAACTTCATCAAGCTTTTGGACTATTGTGGTGTCGTTGACAATAGCTTTGTTTTTTTGTGCAGTTGTTATTCCAACTAAAAAAAAAGAAAAATAAACCGTTAAATATTTTTTATTTAGAATCATTCTTGATTAAATTTGCTGCAAATATAAACGTTATTTTAATTCAGTCTAAATAAGAACAATCTTTTTTCAAATAAAAAAAACAACCCATTTAAAATGAAACATTTAACAATTTTATCTATAATATTTTTAGTATTTACGGTTACAATCAATGCTCAAAACAAAAAAAAGCAAGACCAAGAAGCAATTAAAAGCATGTGTGGCTGTTATGAAGTAACCTTTAATTTTGCAGAGACTTTTAACTTTAGTCAAGACTCACTATATAAACCCTCAGAAACTAAAGTAGATAAAGGTTTAGAATGGGCTCAATTAGTAGAGGATAGTGATAACAAAATTTCGATTCAGCATTTATTACAGGTTGGAAGCCCAGAGTCTCCATATATTGTAAAACATTGGAGACAAGATTGGTTATTTGAAAACACAGATTTTTATATGTATAATGGTGACAATAAATGGACTTATGTGTCAAAGCCTAAGAAGGAAGTTAAAAATCAATGGACACAAAAAGTATATCAAGTAGATGATAGTCCACGTTATGAAGGCTCTGCAACTTGGGTACATGTTGATGGGAAAAGTTTTTGGGAAAATACAACAACAGCACCTTTACCAAGAAGAGAATACACAAAAAGAAGTGATTATAACATCACTTTAAGAGGTAATAGACACGAAATAACAAACACTGGTTGGGTACACGACCAAGATAATGATAAAGTGTTAAGAGAAGAAGGTAAAGAAGACGTCACTTTAGCTAAAGAAAAAGGTTATAACACTTATGTAAAGGTAGACGATAGTAAATGCCAAGCAGCACAAGATTGGTGGAAAGCTAATAGTGCAAAATGGGTTAAAGTCCGCACAAAATGGGAATCTGTTTTTGCAAGACATCAAGATTTAGCTTTACAAGTTAAAGTGGATAATAAAGTATTATATAAGTATTTATTTGATGATGAAAACTATTCTACATCAGACCAAATAAATCCATTAATCGAAAGTTTTATAATAAAGTAAAATATAATTTAAATGAAAAAAGTAATTACAGTTTGCCTACTACTAATTAGTATGACGCTTAGTGCTCAGGACAATGTTTTTTTAGGTAGAGGTTTTTGGGGACCATCAGTAACTATTCAAGATGTTAAAACTAAAATAGCAGAAGGAAATAACCCAGCACAATTAAATGAAAATAGTTTTGATCCAGTAGTTTACGCTATCTTACAATCTGCACCAAATGATGTTATTAAATACATACAATCATTGGATGGTAACGATGTTAATAAGTTAACACATGATGGTCGTACGTATATTTTTTGGGCAGCGTATATTGGTAATGACGCTATAATGGAATACTTTATTAGCAAAGGTGCTAAAACAGATATTTTGGACAACCATGGATATACACCTTTAAATTTTGCTGCTAATGCAGGACAAACAAACATCAAAGTCTATGAGCTTTGTATAGCAAATGGTGCAAACTTAAAAAAAGATTTAGACCATAATGGTGCTAATGCTTTACTATTAGCAGCTCCAACCAACATTACATTAACCAATTACTTTGTGTCTAAAGGCTTAAGTCTAAAAAGTGTAGATAATAATGGTAACGGAATTTTTAATTATGTTGCTAAAACTGGTGATATAGAATTGCTAAAAGGCTTAATGGAAAAAGGATTAAAAGGTACAGATCAAGCTTTTATTTTTGCAAGCCAAGGGACTAGAGGTAAAACTAATGGATTGCCTGTTTATAATTATCTAGAAGGTATAGGTTTAAACCCAAATACTAATTCTCCAGATGATGTATCACCTTTACATAATGTAGCAGCAAGAAGTAAAGATTTAGAGGTTTTAAATTATTTTATTGAAAAAGGAAATAGTGTAAACGCTGCAGATAAAAGCGGTAACACACCTTTTTTAGATGCAGTTAGACAAAATAATATCGAAGTAATATCTGTGCTTTTACCACAAGTTAAGAATATTAATTATGCTAATAAAAAAGGAGAAACAGCTTTAATGCTAGCCCTTCAAAATAATACTGCAGACGTGGTAAAATTAATATTGTCTAAAGATGCTAGAACAGATCTTGTGGATACCTACGGAAACAATTTGGCTTATTATTTAATTCAATCTTTTAGCCCAAGTAAAGAGAAAGATTTTACAGCTAAATTACAGCTTTTAGAAACTAAAGGATTTGAGTTTACAACACCTCAAAAAGATGGTAATACATTATTCCATTTAGCTTTAGATAAAAATAATGTAGACTTTTTAAAACAAATCAATCAGTTTGATGTGGATGTAAATACTGCAAATAACGAAGGGTACACACCTTTACATTTAGCAGCAATGAAGGCTAAGGATAATACGCTTTTAAAGTATTTAATAGCTATTGGAGCAAATAAAAAAGCAACCACAGGTTTTGAAGAAACTGCATTTGATTTAGCCTCAGAAAACGAAATTTTAAAGAACAAAAAAGTAGCATTAGACTTCTTAAAATAAGATATAATGAAAAACATAAAACTAATTTTCAGCATAGCTATTCTTAGCATAGCCTTGTTTTCTTTTACAACAATAAATACATCTACTAAGTACAAATGCATGGTGCAAATGACCAATTATGTTGGCGAAGGTGCTTATGTAGTCATCTCTTTAATAAATCCTGATGGGCAATATGAAAAAACATTATATGTTCAAGGAGATGATGAGGAGTGGTATAATGACATTACAGAATGGTGGAAATTTCAAGGTAAAGTCAGAGCAGATATTGATGCCTTAACAGGAGCTACAATTTCTGGAGGAGAACGTGCTATAAGTGTAATCCAAATCGAAGATTCTAAAATAGATGCAGGTTACAGTATACGTTTTGAGACTGCAGTAGAGGATCAAGAATATTACACAAAAGATGTCCAGTTTTTACTAACTTCAGAAAGTGTAAAAAGTAAAACAGAAGGCTCAGGATTTATACGTTACGTACGTTTAATGCCAAATTAAACCCATATTTATGACCCTTTCTATTTGGAGATATAGTCACCTTACACTAGCTATAGCCTCATTTGTATTTGTTTTTCTGGCAACAATAACTGGTATTGTTCTTGCATTTCAGCCAATATCAGAGCAGATGCAACCCTTTAAAATAGAAAGTGTTAATCAGTTGGATGTAGACCAAACGATAACGACGTTTAAGAATAAATATCCCGAAATTATTAATATAGAAGTAGATGCAAATCAGTTTGTGTCTGCTTCTGTAATTACTGCAGATGGTACCTCGTTAAATGGTTATTTTAATCCAAAAACCGCTGCTTTTTTAGGCGAAAAACCTGAAATTTCAACCTTTTTTAAATTTACTACCAATTTACATCGTTCGTTATTTTTAAAAGGAATAGGACGCTTTTTTGTAGGTTTAGGCTCGTTTTTACTATTCTTAATAGCAATTACAGGTTCTATTTTAATTATTAAACGTCAAAGCGGAATTAAGCGCTTTTTCGCAAAAGTGGTTAACGAGAATTTTTCGCAATATTGGCATGTGGTTTTAGGAAGATTATCCTTAATTCCTATTATAATTATCACGTTAACAGGTGTGTATTTGTCACTGCTTAAATTTGATTTAATATCAGAAAAAAAGCAAAAACACACTGTTGATTTTCAAACTACAGCTTTCGCTGAAAAGCAGCCTGATACAAATATTTTTAATACCACACGATTAACTGAAGTTGTCAATTTAGAGTTCCCTTTTTCCGAAGATGAAGAAGACTACTACATCTTAAAGTTAAAAGATAAAGAAGTCTTGGTCCATCAATATTCTGGACAAGTTTTAAGTCAGGTAGACTATCCGATGGTTACATTTTTATCTAACCTAAGTCTAACATGGCATACAGGTAAAGGTAGTATCGTTTGGTCTATAGTATTATTGATTGCCTGTCTTAATATTTTATTTTTTATCTATTCTGGATTTAAAATGACCATTGAAAGAAGAAAAAACAAAGCATTGCCTAAAAATAAATTTACTAAGGATAAAGCTGAGGTTATAATCCTGGTAGGCTCAGAAACAGGACAGTCTTATACTTTAGCTACAGCGTTTTATAAGGGAGTAATAGCTAGTGGTAAAACGGTTTACATATCAGATTTAAATAGCTATACTACGTATAAAAACGCCAAGCAACTTGTTGTATTTACTTCCACATATGGCGAAGGTGAAGCACCTATTAACGCTAAAAATTTTATTACGCTTTTAAAAAGTGCGCCACAAGAGCAAACTATAAATTATGCAGTTGTTGGTTTTGGGTCTTTAAAGTATAAAGCATATTGTAAATATGCCCAAATGGTGGATGCTAGTTTGCAATTACACCCCAATTTTACACCTAATCTGCAATTGCAAAAAATCCATAACCAATCGCAATCTATTTTTAAAGATTGGTTACAACAATGGAATACAGTAGTTGGTACAAATGTTAGTCTAGTACTAGATAATCCAGCAATAAAAACTAAAAAGCAACAAACATTTAAAGTCATAAATAAAACGTTATTAAATGTTGACAATACGTTTGTATTACAGCTAAAACCTACCAAGAAAATTAATTTTAAATCTGGTGATTTGTTAGCTGTGTACCCAAAACAAGATGGAATAGAAAGGCTTTACTCGATAGGTAAAATGGACAATCAAATTGTTATAAGTGTCAAAAAACACGAGTTTGGTGTGTGTTCTACTTACTTTAATACATTACAAAAAGAGGACGTGGTTAATGCCATAATAAAACCTAATCCTACTTTTAACCTTCCAAATAAAACTAAACGCGCAGTCTTAATTGCAAACGGAACAGGAATTGGTCCTTTTTTAGGAATGATAAACACGAATCCACAAACTGAAAAGCATTTATTTTGGGGTGGACGTACCAAGCAATCTTTAAGTTTATATCAAAAATATATAGATAGTGGATTACAACATAATACGCTAAGCAGTTTTAATGTCGCTTTTTCTCAAGAACAAGAAGAGAAAATTTATGTGCAAGATATTGTGGCTAAAAATGCAGCAATTATAACACAGGTTTTAGGAGATGATGGCATCATAATGATATGTGGCTCTTTAGCAATGCAAAATAATGTCTTGAAAGTCTTAAACCATATTACCACAACTAAATTACAACTGCCTATTAGCTTTTATATAGATAATCAGGTGATAAAAACGGACTGTTATTAACTTGTAAAACTTAAAATTATGTGCACTAATATAGAAGCTATTTCAAAAACCTCACAAGGCGAATTAAACTACTGTAAAGGATGCAAGCAGTTTCATTTTGAGTTTAATAATATTTATTTTGAGTTTACGCCAGAACAATTTGAGCAATTTAAAGCCTACATTTTATTTGTTGAA
This sequence comes from Olleya marilimosa CAM030, assembly GCF_000518485.1. GTDB lineage: Bacteria > Bacteroidota > Bacteroidia > Flavobacteriales > Flavobacteriaceae > Olleya > Olleya marilimosa. The sequence goes on from NZ_JADR01000011.1 coordinate 58,269, forward strand.
GCAGACTATTGGGAACATAAATATGCTTGTGCAAATGTTAAGCGTAAAATACCAATCCCAACCTTACAAGACAATTTAGTGTTAATGTTTGATAGGCAAGAAATTAAAGAGCTTAAAGTGCTGGTTAGCGATAAAAATAAGGCTGTTTTTGATACTTTACTTAATGTAGACGATATAGATTACACTTATATTGTTAACTAGAATAGCTTAAAATTTATTATTATCTTAAATTTGCAGCTTAATACTATTTTAGAGTCAATTAAGTCATGAAAAAGGATATCCAAATACCAGTTGTTGAAAACGTATATGTTGCTATTGTTAATGAGTATAATGACATATATAAAACACAAGACTGGAACGCTTATATTATAAATGATAAAGCGGTTGATTTAGACACGGTATTGATTGTAACTAGTGGTTTCTCGGAGGATAAAGTGACTTCTATTTTTAGAAAAAAACTAGACAAGCTACCTAAAAAAAGCTACGCTAAAATCGAGTTAATGCAAGAAGATTTATTTGCTTTAAATAACCAATTTAAGGTTACCTTTTTTGAAGGTAATACTATGTTTGACAAAACGTATACTTTTAGAAAAAACACAATTAATTTAAAGGCTTTACAACCTATACCTTTAATGGAAGCACGTGGTGTTTTGGTTAAGTAAAATTATAAAGATTACATAATACGGTTTAAAACAAATTGTGATTAGTCTTTACCTTGGCTAATACTTGCGTTAGCGATTGTAGCGGAAATCCTTTTTATGAGGTACGATTAAAAAGATTGTAACGTAAAGCGCGACCCTTGGGTAACGCCCAAAATAAAAATGATTGAAATTAAAAAGTCCCTTTGTTTAGCACAAAGGGACTTTTTTTAATCTAATTTATCGGTTAGTTTTTGAAACACTTTTTTAGCGTCCTTACCTTCGTATAATACAGCGTATACTGCATCTACAATGGGTAAGCGTGTTTTCTTTTTATTTTTCTCGTTAAGTAAATGGGCACTTTTTGTAGCATAGTAACCTTCTGCTACCATACTCATTTCCATTTGTGCAGATTTTACCGTGTAGCCTTTACCAATCATGTTTCCAAACATGCGGTTTCTAGAAAATGTGGAGTAGCCTGTAACTAATAAATCGCCTAAGTAAGCCGAGTTGTTTATGTTACGTTTCATTTTGTGCATTTTTTTGATAAAGCGTTTCATTTCGCGTATGGCGTTGCTCATTAATACACTTTGGAAGTTGTCTCCATAACCTAAACCGTGTGCTATACCTGCTGCAATTGCGTATATGTTTTTTAGCATTACTGCGTATTCTGTACCAATAACATCGTCACTTGTTTTAGTTTTAATATAGTCACTGGATAAAACGTCTGCTATGGCTTGCGCTTTTTTCTGGTCTGCACAGGATATGGTTAGGTAAGATAAACGCTCTAAAGCGACTTCTTCTGCGTGACAAGGTCCTGCAATGACACCTATGTTTTCAAAGGGTATGTTATAGTTATCATGAAAATGCTCGCCTAATAGTTTTCCGGTTTCTGGAATAATACCTTTTACTGCAGAGACTACGGTTTTGTTGGTAATATCTACGGTAAGTTTTTGTAACTCAGAATGTATAAAAGCGGATGGTACTACAAATATTAGTACATCTGCATATTCAGCCATTTCGTTAATGTCGTTACTTAATTTAAGTTGTTCTAAATGGAACTCGACAGAACTTAAGTAGCTAGGATTATGTTGTTCTTTTAATAAGTGTTCTTTAGTATAAACGCTACGCATGTACCATCCTACTTCTTCCAGGTTTTCGCACAGCATTTTTACAATTGCAGTAGCCCAACTTCCGGATCCAAAAACAGCGTATTTTAATTGTTGACTCATATAAGGGATTAAATTCTATATCAAAAATACATAAAATTTTACTTCTTTAATTTTATCTAATTAACAAACCATTATCATTTTTGGCACGCCTTTTGAAATTAGTCTATTATCAATCCTTAAAACGACACATTATGAAGACAATAAAACTACTTTCAGGTTTTGCTTTAATAGCAATATTATTTACCTCTTGTTATAGCGAGGTTATTGTAGACGACTATAATGGTTATAATGAGCCAGTACCAGTTAGTATTAACCAAGTGCTAAATTCGCACGAGTTATGGTACGTTGCAGTGGATGAAACTATAGGTTATGGCGAGTCTCCTTTTTTACAGATAGCATTTACTATATCTTTTAGAAACGGTACGCTGTACGCTAATAATAATTTAGTTGGTATTGGTAGTCAAGGTAACGGTTTTGGTATCCCAATTGGAAATTATAATGCTTACAACATGATATTAGACGTAGACCATGATATTGATGGTTACGATAGCTTTGATGTGTATCTAATAGATAATAATACTATTGAGTTGTACAATCCGTTTACAGACACCTCGTACTTTTTACATGGTTACCAACGTAGCACTTTTGATTTTGATTATGTGTTTTACGACAACTTACAATACTTTTTACAAGAATATGAAGCTTGGGAAAAAACATACACAAGTAACTATGGTGCTTTAAATGAGTTTGATAACGAAAATTATTTGCAATTTTTATCAGGCGGAAACGATAACACGTTTAGAAGTAGTCAGGATCCAAACGGAATTAATCCAAACAATTTATATTGGGATTACTCAGGATTTTATAACGTAGGAAACTTTAGCGGAAACATGTACTTAAAGTCATTAGTATTAGATTATGATTATTTTGATAATGAGCAGTTTGAGTTAAGTATTATCAATGATCAACGTATAGAGTTATTCCATCCAAGTTCTGGAACCGTTTACGAGTTTACTGGTAGAGGATATATCCAATATTTAAAGGTTGGTACAGAACTTAATAAAGCTAAAGCTTCTGGTCTTAAAAAACGTGTGCAACACACTAAAAAACAAGATAATCCTAGAGAAAACTCTAGAGCATAATATATTGAATTAGTCATTTAGTTAGTTTAAAAACCACTTAAAGTAAAATTTAAGTGGTTTTTTTATTATGCTGATTTTATACTTTAACAAAGACTTGGCATAAGAGTTGTTAACATAAGTTGCAGTTAGACAACTAATTTTTTAACTTTATAAATATTAAATAACATTAAACAACAATCATAATTATGGGATTATTTTCATTTATTAAAAACGCAGGAGCTAAAGTTTTTGGAATAGGAAAAACTGATAAAGAAGAAGCTGCAGCAGCCGAAGCAGCAGAGGTTAAAATGGAAACATTAGCTGCTAGAAAATTAGAAGAAACAGCAAGCGATTTAGACTTACAAGTAGAGGGTTTAAGTATCTTTATAGATGATGATGCAGCAACCATTACTGGAGTAGCAGCAGATCAGGCAACTAAAGAAAAAGTAGTATTATTAGTTGGTAATAGTGATGGTATTGCAACTGTAGACGACCAGATGACAGTAGCTGTAGCAGAAGTTGAGGTGCCAGAAGCACAGTTTCATGCTGTAGTAAGTGGTGACACTTTAGGTAAAATAGCGAAGCATTACTATGGTGACGCTATGAAATATCCAGAAATTTTTGAAGCCAATAAACCAATGCTTACAGATCCAGATAAAATTTATGTTGGACAAGTATTACGTATACCTGCTTTGGACTAAAGCATTGATAAATAACAATTTAAAAAAGGTAATTAATAGCTATTAATTATCTTTTTTTGTAGTATTTTTCTTTGAAACAATAAAATTTTATGTATTTCATCGAATAAAAATGTGTTTATGTCGATATAAAATTACATTTGTCATTATAAACCTACTTAATTTATTTATTATGAAAAATGTATCCCTTTTTATTATGGCATTATTTGCTATATTTTTAGTCACTAGTTGTGAAAAAGATGAAACTAATATTAATCATTCTCAGAGTGCACTAAGCAACAACCCAAATTTTAGGGTGTCCTCCGGATATTTTACTACCTCTAATCAACGTGCTAATTATGATGAGCCATGTCTAACTACAAACCTAATAGCAGGACAAAATCATATAGCAGGAACAGTATCTGTAAATTTTGATGGAGAAGATTTAATTATTACATACACCACCAATGCAGATTGGTCTATTGAGGGTACACACTTAAGTATAGGTAATTGTGCTGACAGAAGTATTCCAACAACAGGTTCTGGAAATCCTAAAATAGGACACTTTGAACATGCGACTTCACATAGTACAGATGTAACTACTGTTACTTATTACATAGATGCTTCAGTATTAACAGATAACTACTGCTTTGCAGCACATGCAGAAGTAAATGGACCTACAGGAGGAGAAACAGCTTGGGCTGAAGGTGTTGATTTTGATGGTAATAATTGGGCTATGTATGTCGATGCTTTATTAAGCGATTGCCAAATTGATGATGATGGCAGTGATAGATAAAAGATTTTAATTTTGATAAATAAAAAACGCCAACTATTAAGTTGGCGTTTTTTTTGTTTTTTACTCAACGTCATTTATAATATTAATAACATGTTTAGTAAAATAAGCTAGCATAATTAGTAATCCAACTATATTTAACCAAACAACTTTTTTGTTTGATTTTAAGTTTTGTTTGATGTTAACTGAGATAGTGTAAATCACGTAAATTAAGCCTATTGTAAAAATGTATTTCATGATGGTTTTGAGATAAACTTTTTAAGTCTTTTTTTAATATTTATACACTTGTAGTATTAAAATTATGCATATCCATATAATTTCAACTATAATTTATTGATGCTTTTATAGATAAAATTCAAGTTTTTAATCAATGTATAAGCGTAACCTCCATGGTTTCTTGGCGACAAGAATTTAGATTTTTTATAAAAAATCACTTTGTTTAAAGTTAAATCAATAATAATTATTTCCAACTGTTGTTTACTAATTGGAGTTGTTCCGGTTGATGTACTACTTTTGGTTGTAATTAGTGAAAAAATACCGTAATTGTTTTTTATAGCGTCTCCAATAGTTTTTAAATTAGGAATAATAGCATCTTCTGTTTCTTTCTTTTTAAATTCATCAAAAATACGCACTAATTCAGTTTCGTTTTCAGTGGTTAAGTCTAATGGATATTTTTCTATTATTTTATATTTAGGTTTTTCGTTTTCAAAAACAGAGTCTAACGCTATGATTGAAATTTCTTCAAATCTATCATATAGAATAGTTGGTTTAGTTGGATTTTGATGACTAAATAATGGTTTAAAATAAGTAAGATTTTCAACTGTTTTTTGCTCTACTGATATCTCAGATTGCGAATTTGCTGTAAATGAAAATAGGATAACAAATAGAAAAGCTAAAAGATGAATTTTCATGGTTGTGTCAAGCTTTATCTTATTTTTTTTCTGTTTTAAAATATATAAAAAATGGCATTATTATAAATAACACAACTAGAATAGGGATATAATTAAATTTGTAGTCACCTCTTAACATATGATTATTAACTAACCAAAAAAATCCATAACCAAAAAGAGTAGCAATAAATGATATGATATAATAAAGTGTAAACTTTTTTAATGTTTTCATGTTTTTTGAGTTTAGTCTTAAATATAGGAAATTAATCTGAAGGTTTAATCTTATCTATAAAAATTCATTTCATCCAAATAAGACCAAACGTGATTTGGTAGTAACGGTTTTATGTTTTTACCAGCTTTGATACTGTTTCGTATTAAAGTAGACGATATCTCCATTATTGGAGCCTCAACATGGTGTATTTTTGGGTGGTTATCAAATTGGGTTTCTACTTTACCTTCACTTATTCTAGGATAGACATAAATGTTGTGGTGGTCTAAAATAACCTGATAGTTTTTCCATTTATGGAAGCTTTTTAAATTGTCTTCTCCCATAATTAACGAGAATTCTTTTTCAGGATACTTCTCTGTTAAATAGGCTAATGTATTGACTGTATAATTGGGTTGTGGTAAGTTAAACTCGATATCACTTTCCTTAAGCGTATCGTAGTCTTTAGTCGCTAGATACACCATTTCTAAACGATGATGGTTATCTAACAGCGTGCTTTTTTTCTTAAATGGATTATGTGGTGTTACCACAAACCAGATTTGGTCTAAGTCGCTATTTTCCACTAATTGGTTAGCAATTATTAAATGTCCAATATGTATTGGATTAAAAGATCCAAAGTATAAGCCTATTTTCATTGCGTTGTCAACACTAGTATAAACGTGTTGTAATTATTTATTTATAAAATCACTAACTAAATGCTCTGCTTCGGTTAGTGCTTTTTCAAGATTATCATTTTCTATAATAACATCAAATAAAGGTGCTGTAGCTAGTTCTGCACTGGCTTTACTAATGCGCATATTAATTTTGTCGTCACTTTCTGTCTTACGCTTTTTTAAACGTATTTTAAGCTCGTCAATACTTGGTGGCTTTACAAAAATAGCAATGGTTTGTTCCGGAAATTTACGTTTTATACGTAAGCCACCAGAGACATCAATATCAAAAATTACATTTTTGCCTAATGCCCAAATACGCTCGACTTCGGTTTTTAAAGTCCCATAAAAGTTATCTCTGTAAACCTCTTCCCACTCTAAAAAATCGTCATCTTTTATGTGTTGTTTAAAATCTTTAGCAGATAAAAAATAGTAATCCTTGGCATGCTCTTCCGTACCACGTTTTTCTCTAGAGGTTGCAGATATTGAAAAGGCTAAATTTAAATGGTCTTGCTTTAGTAAATGTCTAACAATGGTTGTTTTTCCGGAACCCGAAGGTGCTGAAAATACGATTAGTTTACCTTGTTTTTTTGTTTGTTTAGTCAATGTGCTAATAGTTTTTATTGTTTGACACTTCGATTGCAAGTCCTGCAGTCGTGGTTAGTGCGACAATGCCTTTATTAATTAAAGGACATTAAGTAATTGTTCTTTAATTTTTTCTAACTCGTCCTTCATTTGTACGACCAGTTGTTGCATTGGTGCGTAGTTACTTTTTGATCCAATGGTATTAATTTCTCTACCAATTTCTTGAGCGATAAAACCTAGTTTTTTTCCGTTAGAGTCTACACTGTTTATACTTTCTATAAAGTAATTTAAGTGGTTGTCTAGACGTACTTTTTCTTCAGTAATATCAAATTTTTCAATGTAGTACACCAGTTCTTGTTCAAAACGGTTTTCGTCATATTTTTCTTTAAGCTCTTCAACCCCTTTACGTAGACGTTCTTTAACACCTTCTACACGATCAGGATCCATTGCAATAACTTGTTGTAATAAATCTGCAATGTTTTTAATACGGTCGTTAAAGTCTTGTTCTAAAACTTTTCCTTCATTAAGTCTGTAGTCTTTTAAACTATCTAAAGCGACATTAATTTCGGCTTCAATTTGTTTCCACTCAGTGTTATCAATTTCTTCTCTAACAGTATTTAAAGCATCAGGAAAACGTACAGCCATTTTAAGTAGTTCCATCTCATTACCATCATTATACACTGCTTTTAATTGCTCCATATATTGCTTTACAACAGGAGCATTAATTTGTGTTGAGGTATCATCTGCAGTGGTTTCTACGTAGATAGAAAAATCTACCTTACCACGTTCTAATTGCTTAGCTATTAGTTTACGTAAGTCTAGCTCTTTCTCTCTGTAAATTGAAGGCATTCTAGCGTTTAAATCTAGGTTTTTGCTATTAAGCGATTTTAACTCGATAGTTATTTTTTTTGTTGGTAATTGTAATACAGATTTACCATAACCTGTCATTGAATATATCATATAAACACTAATTAATTGCTACAAAGGTAAGTAAAATGTTAACGCCTAAGAAATCCAAATTTTATTATGCATGCAGAATATAATATTGTAATTTTGAAATAACAAAAGTTAACGATTATGTACAAAAAAGATTTTGAAATTAGATGGAGTGATATTGATGCTAATAGACATTTAGCAAACTCGGCTTACATTAATTTTATGTCGCATACTAGAACCGCTTTTTTACAAGATCATGGGTTTTCTTTAATGGCTTTAGGTAAAGCTGGTATTGGTCCTGTGGTGTTTCATGAGCATGTTCATTATTTTAAAGAAGCTTTTTTAGGACAGCCAATTACTGTTAGTTTAGAAGTGTCAGGATTAAGTGAAGATGGTATGTTTTTTAAATTTGACCATAATTTTTACAATAGTAAAGGACAAAATTTAGCGTTTTGCGAAATCTCGGGAGCTTGGATAGATTTACATACCAGAAAGCTAACTGGCTTATCTGAAGACTTATTAGACATGGCTAATAAATTTCCTAGAACTGCAGATTTTGCCATATTGACTAAAGAAGACATGCGTAAGCATGGACGTTTACCTAAGGATTTAGTACTTTAGGTTTTTTAGTTACCAAATACACACCAAAAAATATTAACGATGACGCTGTTAGTTTAACTATTGTTACTGCGTCACTACCTGCTATTACTGCATATATACCAGCAATTAATGGTTGTAAGTATATAAACACTGTGACAGTAGACGCCTTAAGGTGTTTTAATGCTAACGGATTAAGTAAGTAGGTGCCAAAGGTTGCACCAATAATAACAAACACTACAGAAAACCATATGTAAGGTGTGAAGGTTGTTGTGTTTATGGCTAAAATATCATTAAATCCAAAAGGTAAAACCATAAAAAAGCCTATTAAAAATAACCATCTTATAAAAGTAAATGGATGGTAGCGATAGGTTAGCTTTTTAATTATTATAATGTATATACTATAAGAAATGGCATTTAGTAATATCATGATATTTCCTAAAAAGACATTATCTCCTGGACTTGCGGATTTACCATAGACGGTAAGTATTGTTGCGCCTGCAAATCCAAAAAGCACACCTAATATTTTGATTTTTGTAATTTTTTCTTCTAAATAAAATGAAGATAGTAATAATACGATAATAGGACTTATTATCATTATAACAGAAGCGTGTATTGGTGTGGTTAATGCTAATCCTTTAAAAAATAAAAGCATATTTGTTGCCACTCCAAAAAAGGCAGCATAGATTAGAGTTAAAAAATCTTTTCGTTCTATTTTTTCTTTTGGTCCTAAGCTACTAAATAGCCAGAATAATATTGCTGCGCCACCAACACGTAGTACAATAAAACCAAATGGCTTTATAAAACCACCTACCATAACGTCTTTGGCAAACGTATAATTAAGACCGTATAAAACCTGAACCATTAAGGCTGCTAATAAAGCCCAATACCTAGTTTTCATTAAGTGCTAATTTTGTGGATGCTACGGTTTTTTTAGAATTACCAATAAAAATAGACTGATCAATAACCACAACTGGTCGACTTAAAAAGGTGTAGTGTTCTAGTAGATAGTGTTTGTAATCTTTTTCGGTTAGGTTTTGGTCTTTAAGTCCCATTTCCTTGTATAGTTTAGCACGTTTGCTAAATAAGGCTTCGTAACTACCTGATAATGCTGCTAACGCTTCAACTTGTTTTGAGGTTAAAGGGTTTGCTTTTATGTCTTGTAATTCAAAATCTGATGGTAGATTAAGCTCTTTTAAAATACGTAAGCAAGTACTGCAGGTTTTAAGATAGTATACTTTTTTCATGGTACATTTTATTTTTTGCTAAGGTCGTTTTTTTTGTTAAAAACTACTTCATTTTTTTATTAAAACTAGTCTTTGCAAGGCGAAGCTTCCGCGAAAGCGTTATGTGTAATTGGAAAATTACAAGAGCGTGCTATAAAGCACATGGTATTGGCTTTATGATGTAATTGGTTGGCTTTGGTAATCATGCTTGCATCTGCAACTGTGACTTTTGGATGTAGCGTTACGTTGGTAAATTGACCACTTCCATCTTTGTTTTCTTGCATTATGCCTTCTGCATGGTCTGTGTAATCTGTAACAATTATATTGTTGGTTGCACATAGGTGTAAGTACCATAACATGTGGCATGAAGAGATGGATGATAGTAGTAACTCTTCTGGATTATAACGTGTGTCATCGCCTAAAAAGGTAGGGTCTGCACTTGCTAGTATAGTTTGCGATTTATTAGGGTTTGTAATGGTGTGATTACGTTTATAATCTTTATAATTAGTTGTCCCTTGACCAAGATTACCTGTCCACGTTATAGTTGTTTGGTAGTTGTGTGTTTTCATGCTATAATTTTAAACACTAAAGTTAAAAATTGAAGTCTAATTAGTTTTAGTTTTTTTAATTTACTTTCTTGTACAAAAAAATAAAAACCATGGACTTTACATTTGATGTTACGCTAAAAAACAGAGCGATTTTTAAACAATTTTTAGAGACTTTTACGCTAGAGCAATTAAATAAAGTGCCTAGTGGTTATAGTAATAATATTTTTTGGAACATTGCGCATACTGTTGTAACGCAACAATTGCTAGTGTATAAGTTTTCTGGGTTACCTATGGTTGTTAGTGATGCACTTGTTGAAGCATACAGAAAAGGAACAAAAACAGAACGAGCGGTTAGTCAAGCTGAAGTTGATGAAATAAAGGATTTGCTAATTAGTACTATTGAAAAAACTGAGGAAGATTATAAAAACGGAGTCTTTAAATCATATCAAGAGTATACTGTGTCAACAAAAAGTACTTTAAGAAGTGCAGCAGATGCTATTGTTTTTAATAACTTTCATGAAGGGATCCACTTGGGTTATATCCTTGCGCTTAAAAAAAATATTTAGTAGTTAATGTATTGATCCACTACTGTAAAAGGTATGGTAAACTCTAGTAACTGTGTGTTGACATGGCCTAAGTCAAAATTGTCATAAATTATAATTACTCCGTTGTCATTAAAGCCAATGGTTTCTGGTAGTTTAAAATCACTAGTATCGTTATTTATGCTTGTGTAAGTGGTCATTAACTCCTTGTCATAATACTTTTTAACTATAGCTTTAAAGGCGTCAATATCATTAATAAGGTCTTTTGTTGTTAAGGATTTACCATTGGTTAAATCAAAATTAAAAAACTTAAATTTTAAGTTGCTACTTGCTGCTCCAGTGTTGATACTTCCATTCATGGATATACTGACTAACGCCTCGTTTTGGTAAGAGACTTCTCCATCAATTAAAGCTTCCCATCTTGGAAATTTACTGTCAAAATCGGATAAAAATGATTTATTAAAGTTAGTGTAAGCCTCGTTAAATGCTGTAATACTTTCTTCAATAGTTTCTTTTTTGCTTTTAGCACTATCTATATTTAATATCTGACAAGCAAAATTGTTAAGTGCAGCATTTATGTTTTTTGCAGTCTTGGTTTTTCCATTTGCTTTGGGTAAAACGATTTCTACAAAGGTTTCTTTTTCTTTGGATATTTGGGTTTCAGAAAAAGTTATAGTCTTGTCTTTTTGACAAGAAGTTATCATTATTAAGCAGCAAACTACAGTAATAAGTAACGATTTAGAGTTGGATAAAGTGTTAAACATAGACTAAAGATATTGTTCTAGTTTGAATACAGCGAATTAAAAACTATTTTTATTGTTAACAAAAGTTTTCTTCATGAAATTTAATACAAAAACAATACATGGTGGCCAAAAACCTGATCCAGCTTATGGAGCAGTAATGCCACCAATATATCAAACATCAACCTATGCACAATCAACACCAGGAGGACATAAAGGCTTTGAGTATTCTAGAAGTCATAACCCAACAAGGCAAGCTTTAGAAAATGCATTTGCTAGTTTGGAAAATGGTGATTTTGGATTAGCATTTGGTTCAGGATTGGCAGCTATTGATGCAGTTATGAAATTATTAAAACCTGGTGACGAAGTCATATCTACTAACGACTTGTATGGTGGTACTTACCGTTTGTTTACTAAAATTTTTGAAGGATTTGGTATTAAATTTCATTTTGTTGGTATGGACAATGCTGCCAATATAGAAAAGTACATAAATACAAACACTAAATTAATTTGGGTAGAAACTCCAACAAACCCAATGTTAAACATTATTGATATTGCTGCTGCTTCAAAAATCGCAAAAAAACATAACGTACTATTGGCAGTCGATAATACGTTTGCTACACCTTATTTGCAGCAACCTTTAGATCTTGGTGCAGATATAGTTATGCATTCTGCAACAAAATATCTTGGAGGACATAGTGATTTGGTTATGGGAGCCCTAATAGTCAAAGATCATGACTTGGCTAAAAAACTATATTTTATACAAAATGCTAGTGGAGCAATCTGTGGTCCTCAAGATGCTTTTTTAGCTTTACGCGGAATAAAAACATTGCACGTTAGGATGCAGCGTCATTGTGAAAATGGTAAGGCTGTAGCCGAATTTTTAAAATCGCATCCTAAGATCGAAACAGTCTATTGGCCAGGATTTGATACGCATCCAAATTATACCATTGCTAAACAACAAATGAAAGATTTTGGAGGCATGGTTAGCTTTGTTACTAAAGGAAATAATTATGATCAAGCGATTAAATGTGTTGAAAATCTTAAAGTATTTACATTAGCAGAATCCCTTGGTGGTGTCGAGTCACTTTGTGGGCATCCAGCAAGTATGACGCATGCTAGTATACCAAAAGTAGAACGCGAAAAAATTGGTGTTGTTGATAGTATGATAAGATTAAGCGTTGGGATAGAAGATGCTGAAGATTTAATTAACGATTTACAACAAGCCTTAGGTTGATATCTAGGCTGTATGCATAAAAAAAAGGTCAAGTTAAAAACTTGACCTTTTTTAATATTGTTATTTGATTAATTAATCAAGGTAATAAATGTATCCTACATTTAACCATACTAACCAATCATTGTATTTGTTATATTCTAACTGGTGATTTAAACCATCAATCCAATCGTTAAAATAATATTGACCTCTAAGATCTAACATTAAATCAGCCATAGTATTTAACTTATATCTTACACCAATACTTGAAACTACAGACCAAGTAGAACCACCACTAACATCAATAGGATTTTCTAAAGGAGGTCTAGACCAAGGGTTGTAAAAATTATTTAAGTTATTAATATTTCCAGGGTCACCTTCGCCAAGGTATGACGTACTAACTTTAGGATTAAAAGATACATAATGCGCACCTAAACTAACAAATGGAGCAAATCGGTAACCAAACGCTTGAAAAGATCTAATGCTTAACGGAAAATACTCTATTTGCATTCCAATATCAAAGTTATTGGCTTCACCAGAGTGTGCTCTTAATCTATCTGCATCAGCACTAGTTCGATCTGATTGTACAAAAAATCCATGATGATCTAGTTTCGTTTTGTTATACGAAATTTCCGTACGTAGTTTAAAGTGGTCGTTAAAATAATTGTCTGTCGTATAGCAATTACAATCTGCTTGATAAGCAAAATTAATATAATGTACTAATCCAATACCAAAACCAGTGTTACCAGAGTTAGTTGAAAAATCATTTCGTTCTCCAAAATCAGATTTAAAAGCAACAGGTCCAGTAATTATCCCAATTTCATGAGAGAAGCCTAACTGAGAAAATGCGTTACTAGTACTTAACAATATAAGTGTGACTAGTATCAATCGTTTAAGGTTAAACATAATAAGGCTTTAATTTAGAGGCTATTTATTAAGCAAATATATAAAATCACGACTAACATACAAATTTTACAGATAACACGTAGCGTTTTATTTTAAATTTTAAAATTTATTAATTCTACTACAACGTTTGCGAAAATTAAAAAAAAATAGGTGTACAATTAAAGATAATGTATCTTTGTAGCACATTTTTATGGATTGTATAACACTATCGTAATTATTTACATAATGAAAGATAAAATTGAAGCATTTTTAGATTTAGTAAAACAAAAAAATGGCAATGAGCCAGAGTTTTTACAAGCAGTACACGAAGTTGCAGAAACTGTAATTCCGTTTATAGAGGAAAATCCAAAATATCAAGGTAAGATGTTATTAGAGCGTATGGTAGAGCCAGAACGCACAATAATTTTTAGAGTGCCTTGGATTGATGACAACGGAAACACACAGGTAAACAGAGCTTTCAGAGTCGAGTTTAACTCGGCAATCGGACCATATAAAGGCGGATTGCGTTTTCATCCATCTGTAAACCTTAGTATTTTAAAGTTTTTAGGCTTTGAACAAGTATTTAAAAATTCTCTTACAACTTTACCAATGGGTGGAGGAAAAGGAGGAAGTGATTTTGACCCAAAAGGAAAAAGTGATAACGAAGTTATGCGTTTTTGCCAATCTTTTATGACAGAATTATTTAGACATATTGGTGCAAATACAGACGTGCCAGCTGGAGATATTGGAGTTGGAGGACGTGAGATTGGTTATATGTTTGGTCAGTATAAGCGTTTAAAAAATGAATTTACAGGAGTATTAACAGGTAAAGGTTTGTCTTATGGAGGATCTTTAATCAGACCTGAAGCTACAGGTTATGGTACTGTATATTTTGCTAAAAACATGTTGGCTACTAAAAACGATTCGTTTGATGGTAAGACAGTTGTTATCTCTGGATCAGGAAACGTAGCTCAATATGCATGTGAAAAAGCTACCGAGTTAGGAGGTAAAGTGGTAACTATGTCAGATTCATCTGGATATATATACGATAAAGATGGTATTGATGCTGAGAAATTAGCATTTATCATGGAAATCAAAAATGTTAATAGAGGTAGAATTAGTGAGTACGTAGATAAGTATAGCTCAGCAACATTCCATGAAGGAGAAAGACCTTGGAGTGTAAATTGTGATATAGCAATGCCATGTGCAACTCAAAACGAGTTAGATAAAGCTGAAGCTGAAATGTTAGTAAAAAATAACGTATTAGCTGTTGCAGAAGGTGCAAACATGCCAACAACACCAGAGGCTATTGAAGTACTTCAAAAAGCTAAAGTTTTATTTTCTCCTGGAAAAGCATCTAATGCAGGAGGAGTTGCAACTTCAGGATTAGAAATGAGTCAAAACTCTTTACGTTATAATTGGACTAGAGAAGAAGTTGATGCTAAACTAAACCAAATCATGGATGATATACATGCATCTTGTGTAAAATATGGTACACAAAAAGATGGTACTGTAGATTATGTTAAAGGAGCAAACGTTGCAGGATTTGTTAAGGTAGCAGATGCTATGTTAGCTCAAGGAGTCGTTTAAGAGCTTTTTTTAAAATATTTATAAAACCCCTTAGTTGCTTATGGCAGCTAAGGGGTTTTCTGTTGTATTATACAAGTATACAATACAATAAATTATAGTATTTTTGAGTTTTATTAATCTAATTTTAAAAATGTCTAAAATCAAAATAGTTTTCAATCTGTTTATCATAGTGTTTAGCTGTCTAACAATGGTTAAGACTAATGCACAAGATTATTCTGACGCATGGAAAGGTCATTTTTCCTACTTAGACATTAAAGATGTGTCTCAAGGAACTACTAAAATTATTGCAGCAGCAGAAAATGCTGTGTTTATTTATGATAAAAACACTAATGTAATAGATAAGCTTTCTACAATTAATGGATTATCTGGAGAAACTATTTCTTCAATTCAATATATTGAAGATAGTGGTTTGCTGTTATTAGGATTTGAAAATGGTTTAATTCAGGTTTATAAAGAAAGTGATAATTCAATTTTATCAGTTGTAGATATTCTTGAAAAACCAACCATTCCACCTAGTGATAAAAAAATTAATCACTTTAATGTTTTTGATGGTAAAGCATATGTTTCTACAGATTATGGAATATCGGTTTATGATATAGATAATTTAGAATTTGGTGATACCTATTACATAGGTAGTAATGGTACGCAAATAATAGTTTCACAAACAACTATTTTTGAGGATAAAATTTTTGCAGCAACATCTGTAGGTATTAAAAGTGGAGAATTGTCAAATCCAAATTTAATTGATTATCAAGAATGGAATCAATTAATAGGTTTTAACTGGGTAGGTATACAGGCAGTAGGTGATAAGTTATTTGCTTCAAGATCAAATAAAAGGGTTTATGAATATACACCTAGTGGTGTTCAACTTAGAGCAACTTATCCAAATAATATTGTAGATACTAGAGCTTTTGGCAATCAATTAATTGTTACTACCGAGAAAGAAGCTAATGTATATAATCCAGAGGGATTTGTAAATTTAGCGCAAGTAGCTAATATACCTGAGTACACTACAAAGTATACTTGTGCAATAATTGATGAAACTAATCAAATTTACGTAGGTACGGAAGGAACACTTTCAACAGCTAAACCTGGTTATGGCTTATTAAAAACTAGTATTTCTGATACGTCAGTACAAGAGGAAATCCATCCAGATAGTCCGTTATTAAATAAGTTTTTTAAAATAAAAACTTTAGCTGGTCATATTTATGGGACACATGGAGGGTATGATGTAACTTATAATCCTTATGCAATTACTACTAGAAAATCTGGTATAAGTCATTATTTTGATAATGCTTGGCAAAATGTTACCTATGATTCTATTCAGCCAATTACTGCTTTTCCATGGTCTTTTTCTCATATATCTATTAATCCATTTAATCCTAATTTAGCCTATATTAGTTCTTCTGTCTATGGAGTGTTAGCCTTAGAGAACAATCAGCCAACGCAATTTTTTAATAGTGAAAACAGTACTATACAACCGTTTTTTACAGATAATCATTTTGTGTTTGCCTCAACTTTTGATAGCCAAGGAACGTATTGGGTTTTAAATGCTAGATATGAGTCGCCTTTAAATAGGTATAAGGATGGAGCATGGACTTCTTATAGTTTTTTAGATCTAATCGATCCAGCAACAAGTAATAATGGCTTTTCATCTATAGTTTTTGACGCTAATAATAATATTTTTATGGGTACCCATCAATATGGGCTTATAGGTTTTAATGAAAATGGAGGAAATTATATTTTTGAACATATTGTTGAAGAAGAAGAGAATATGCCTTCTCCATCCGTAAAAACTATTGCTATTGATCGTAATGGTCAACTATGGTTTGGTACAGATAAAGGATTAAGAATTGTTTATAATACAGATCAATTTATGTCGGGATCTCCAGAAGTTGATAATATTGTGGTGTTAGATGATGGTATTGCTAGAGAGTTACTATTCCAGCAATACATTACAGATATTGAAGTGGATGGATCTAACAACAAGTGGATTGCAACATTGGATACAGGGTTGTATTATTTTTCTTCAGATGGTCAAGAAACCATCTTTCATTTTACAAAAGACAATTCGCCTTTACCAACTAACGATGTTTTAGATGTTGATATTGACAGCGTAAACGGAATTATATATATAGCCACAGATAAAGGGATGGTGTCATTTCAGTCTGATGCCTCCAAACCTAAAAGCAATTTAGAAGATGCATACGTATATCCAAATCCAGTTAGACCTAATTTTAATATACTAACCGAAAAAGTAAAAATTAGAGATATATCAGAAAACGTAAACATTAAAATTGTTGATATTGAAGGTAATTTAGTGGCAGAAGCAGAGTCTAGAACTAACTCAAGATTTAAAGGTTATAACCTTGAAATAGATGGAGGTACAGCATTATGGAACGGTAAAAACTTAGGAGGTAATATTGTGGCTTCAGGAGTGTATTTAATTATGCTTAACGATTTGGATACCTTTGAAACTAAAGTGCTAAAAGTAATGGTGGTTAGATAATGTTAACAACTACAAATGCTATTGTACTGTCAAAACTTAGATTTAAAGATAACGACTTGATTGTTAAGTGTTATACCCAAAAACAAGGCGTGGTTAGTTATTTACTTAAAGGTGTTTTATCATCTAAAAAAGGTAATAAAAAAGTAGCCTACTTCCAATCGCTTTCCCAACTACAATTAAATACAGATTATAAACCAAATAGATCATTGCAGTATATTAAAGATGTAAAAACAGATTTTTTATACGCTTCACTTCATACAAATATTTTAAAAAGTGCAATTGTAATGTTCTTGGCAGAAGTTTTAGCGCAAGCATTACAAGAGGAGGAACAAAATGATGCTTTGTATAGTTATATACAAACCACTTTGCAATGGTTAGATGCTAATGATAGTTATTCAAATTTTCATTTATTATTCCTTTTAGATTTAACCAAATATTTAGGGTTTTATCCTGATCAAACCGAAATAGCTACAGCGTCATATTTTAATCTAATGGATGGCGAATTTCAGCATGAAAACAACTCTAAATACGCTATTACCGGAGAAAATTTAACACTCCTAAAACAGCTTTTAGGCATGACATTTGATGATATAAAAACCATCAAAATAGGCGCAAAACAAAGGCAGTCGTTTTTAACTATAATTTTAGTCTATTTTGAATTACATTTAGGCAACTTTAAAAAACCAAAATCCTTACAAATCCTTAATGATGTTTTTAATTAAAAATATGAAATTATTATTTAGTGTATTATTAATAACTTTTTTTTCTCTTTCACTCTCAGCTCAAACAATTAAAGTCATTGATGTAAATTCAAACGAACCAATTGTTGGTGTTGCTATTTATAATAAAAGTCAAACTAAAAGTGAAATTACTAATCTAAATGGAGAGGCTAATTTAGGTCGCTTCGATGCTACAGAAATGCTTTTTTTTCAGCATATTTCACATGTTAAACATCAGGTTAGAAAAAGTAATATATCTAATAGTCTAGTGGTTTTAAGTCCTAATGAACAAGGTTTGGATGAAATAGTTATATCTGCCTCCAATTTTGGACAAACAAAACGAGAGATTCCTAAAACAATTTCTACTGTAAATGCTAAAGATATAAGTTTTAACAATCCACAAACTAGTGCAGATTTATTAGAAGGTACAGGTCAAGTATACATTCAAAAAAGCCAGTTAGGAGGAGGTAGCCCAATGATTAGAGGGTTTTCTACTAACAGATTATTAATTACTGTAGATGGAGTAAGGATGAATAATGCTATTTTTAGAGGCGGAAACCTACAAAATGTTATCTCCATAGACCCTTTATCTATTCAAAACACAGAGGTGACTTTAGGTGCAGGTTCTATTATTTATGGTAGTGACGCTATAGGTGGTGTTATGAGTTTTTATACTAAAAAACCAGAGTTTTCCTATACGGATAGTCTTAGTGTGAAAAGTAATTTATTAGTGCGTTATGCAACAGCTAGTCAAGAAAAAACGGGACATATCGATTTAAATTTTGGTTTAAAAAACTGGGCATTTTTAACCAATGTGAGTTATACCAATTTTAATGATTTAAGAATGGGAAGTCATGGTCCTTCAGAGTATTTAAGACCAGAGTTTGTTGTAACAAGTAACAATGAAGATGCTATTGTAGCAAACAGTAATTCTAAAATCCAGAAAACCACAGGTTACGATCAAATTAATGTCATGCAAAAAGTTAGTTATAAAGCAAATGATGAGTTAGATGTAGATTTAGGATTGTTTTATACCCAAACTTCTGATTATTCTAGATACGATAGACTAATACGATATAGAGGTAATAATTTAAGATCTGCCGAGTGGAATTATGGACCGCAAAAATGGTTTATGTCTAATTTAAGCGTTACCAAAAGAAGCAGTAGCGCATCGTTATACGATAATATAAAAACGACTTTAGCATATCAAAATTTTCAAGAAAGTAGAATGGATCGAGATTTTCAAGATACAGACAGAAATGTTAGAGAAGAGTCTGTGGATGCGGTTTCGTTTAATATAGATTTTGAAAAAGAACTAAGCGCGACATCGAATATATTTTATGGTTTTGAATATGTATATAATAAAGTAGGTTCAATTGGTTTTACTGAAAACATAGAGAATAATACTACTGAAAATACAGTATCTCGTTATCCTGATGGTGCAACTTGGCAAAGTGCAGCTATGTATGCTAGTTATAAATACAGACCAACAAAAAAGTTTGTGTTTCAAACGGGATTACGATATAATACAATAACGCAAAAAGTTGATTTTACAGATAACAATCAGTTTTTAAACTTACCTTTCTCAGAATCTAATAATACAGCCAACGCATTAACAGGGACTGCAGGTGTGACTTTTATGCCAAACAAAACATTACAATGGAAATTTAATTTATCTTCAGCTTTTAGAGCACCAAACGTTGATGATATAGGTAAGGTGTTTGATTCAGAACCAGGATCTGTTGTAGTGCCAAATGATGATTTAGACCCAGAATATGCTTATAGTGGAGAGTTAGGTTTAAAACTAAACTTTGATAAGCTTTTTGTTTTTGATATGGCAACGTATTATACTTATTTGGATAATGCTTTGGTTAGAAGAGATGGTACTTTAAATGGCGAATCGCAAATTATTTATGATGGCGAATTAAGTAATGTGCAATCTATGCAAAATGCCTCTAAATCGTGGATATATGGTTTTGAAGTTGGAGCACAAGTTAATTTTTCGGATGCTTTTAAATTAACATCACAATACAATATTATTGGTGGTACAGAGGAAACAGATGGAGTAGAAGTGCCAGTTAGGCATGTTGTACCTAATTTTGGAAACACGCATTTAGTTTGGCAAAAAAATAAGGTTAAAGTGGACGGTTTTGTTAACTATAACAATGCTTTATCATTTGACCAACTAGCACCTTCTGAAGCTGAAAAAGATTATATCTATGCTTTAGATCAAAATGGTAATCCATATTCACCATCTTGGTACACTTTAAATTTAAGAACGCAATACGAAATTGGTGATGCAGTAGTGGTGTCTGCTGCTTTAGAAAACATTACAGACCAACGCTATAAAACATATTCTTCTGGAATAGCAGCTCCTGGTAGAAATTTGATTGTGTCTTTACAGTATAGTTTATAACAATAAAAAGCCTCAATCTAACTTGAGGCTTTTTTTATTTGCTTATTTTTTCACTGCTTTTTTGCTTAGTACAGTGCCATTGCTTAGTTGTATTTGAGCAATATAAGTAGCTTTGTTAAGATTAGATAGATTGTATGTTTGTGTATTGCTTTCAGCTTTTAAATTGAATAATTCTCTACCCAACATATCATAAATTTTTATGGATTGTATCCTATCGTCATTACTATCTAATGAAAAAGTGACATTATCATTATTGTCTTCATAAATTATTAATTCATCAGAAGCTAAAACAGCTTCATCAATAGAAAGACTAGCTTGATTAAATACAATTTCAAATCTATCATTAAAAACTCCTGTGTCTGCAGTAAATGAATAATCACCAGCATTTAAATCATGATAATTATTTGTAAGATTATCTTTTAAATAGATTGTGTTATTTGATAAAAATTCACCTTGAAATTGATTAATAGATATTGTATACGTCGTTGGTGTGTTTATATTATTGAAAAACCCTAAATGGATAGTTTCATATATATCTAAATCGCTAGGTGATTTACCCTGTATAGCAAGTTTTTCTGAATTATTTGGTAAAACTGAGTAAAATGAAAAATCACCTATGGTTGCTCCAATTTTTTCAGCATCATAATAGGCACCATCATTATCTGCAGTAGCACCAGGTACATAACCAATAGCAGTTTGGTTAAACAAACCAGTATCTGTTGTCATATTTAACCACAATTTGTTATTTATAATTGAAGCTGTAGCAAAATTTGTGTTAGATGTTCTAAAAAACTGAGTATTACTATTTGTAACACGCATTGCGTTATTAAAAGTAACAGTGCCAGTTGTAGATGCAGGATTGTCTGAGTATGTTACAAAAAAACCTTGACCAGAAGGTATGTGTCTAGTAGGCGTAATTCCGTCGCCACCAGCAAGTTCTGCTGTTCCATTAATTCTAGCATAGTCACTAAATGAAAAATTTAATGCTTGATTACCATTAGCTGTACCATCTGGAGCAGTTGCATGTGACCAAAGGTATAGTATACCATCTAATTTACCGTTAGTTGGATTGGATGCATAATTATTTTCAGCAAAAAATAAATCAACGTCAATAGCAGAAGGATACGGATTACCTATTAAATTCCAGTTGGTATCATCTGTTTCGGTATCATTTCTTTCAACCGGAACAGTGATATTTCCATTGTTTAAAGTGCCTCTAAAAGTATACGTGTAATTGTTGGGTCCAAATATAAATGCATCTAGAGAGTGTGTTGCTGTGTAGCCTACGCCTGGCGTCATTATATCGCTAGAGCTTTTTAAAAACCAAACATCTCCATTGTCGTCAATGCCATCAACTCCTGCTCCATTAACTAGTGTATTATCATTATTTGTTTCGTATTGCGAGTCTACAAAATTTGCTGCATTAAACTCAAAACGTCTAAAAGGACTGGATTGAAATAAGGCATTACCAAAAGTTTCGTTAGCAACAGGAGAGCTCCAATAAGTATATTCATACCATTCATTAATAAATGACGTGCTTCTATCTACTTCAGCAGCATTATTTGTTGCAAAAAAGCTGCTACTAGAATCATCATAAGTTGCTGTATTGTCTACTTGCACAAAAGATCCTGTGTTTTGAATAGCTATACGCCCATTATTAGTTACATCTGTAATAACTTCTACATACTCGTTTGGAGAAACGGTAAGGGTAACACCTGGATTAACAACTAAACTACAAGCAGTAAAACTGGGTTGACCTGCAGTACTAGTATTGTAATTGCTAGTTAATATTGCAGTAGTAGATCTGTTTGGCGTTGTTGGTAACCAATTTGTGCCATCCCAAGTCACTACAGAGGTGCAATTTTGAGTTCCCCAAATCTCAATGTTATCTATAGCTATATCTTCTTGACCTTGATTAAGCCTAAATCTAATTTCAATATCCAAAAGGTTACCAGTTCCAGTAATTGGTCTAGTATGTTGTGTAAAAGTATCTGTAATTGCTACATCATCACCAATACCATCAAAATCAGTATCTATTAAAGGCGCTCTGTTTGCGCCACCATTATCATTCTCTATCCATAATAAATTAGAGCTGGTTCCGCTATTATCAATTTGGTATGTAAATCTTACATAGTCATTATTATCCCAATGCTCTGTTCTAGTTCCACCATTAGTAGTTTGGTCATCTTCGGCTAAGTGTACTCTAAATTCTAAGTTTGTATAATTAGTTATGTCTATATTTTCAATAAACAGTATAGCAGGTAAAGGAGCTCCTTCACCATCTGTGTCTTGTGCTGCAAAGTAAAAGCTACCTTGTAAATTATTAAATAAGACTCCGTTTGGACCATTGTTAAAGTCTGTTCCGTCTGTTCTTAAAAAGTAGTCGCGACCATTGTCTGTAAATTCGGTAATATTGGTAGTGTAACCACCAGGAGTTTCAAAATTTAATTCTGCTATTTTAGTTTGAGATAAACCTAGTGAAACGGTAAGTAAGGAAACTATTAAAAGTAAAGATTTAGCTTGCATTGAGGGTTTTTTAAAAAGATTATAGCAAGTTAAATATAGGTTGTAGACCTTTTTATAACAAAAAACTTCAACTTTATTAGTTGAAGTTCTTTTTTTAGTGATAAAGTGTAAACTATTATTACTGTTTGATAGCTTTTTTAGAAATTATAAGTCCGTTGCTTAATTGTATGCGTGCTATGTATGATGCTTGACTAAGGTTTGATAAATTATAAGTTTCGGTGTTAGAATTTCCTTTTAAGTCATATAATAATCTTCCTAAAACATCATATATTTTAATGGCCTTTATAGTTAAGTTTTTACTTGTTAAGTTAAATGTAATATCATTATTTCTGTTTTCAATAATCGAAATGTTTTGTTCGGATATTGTTTCTTCTGAAACAGATAAGCTAGTGTCTTTAAAAACAATTTCAAATCTATCATTAAATGTTCCTGTTTGTGATGTAAAGTTATAATCACTATTTGATAAGTTGTGAATACTTGACAATAAGTTGTCTTTTAAATAAACGGTATTGTTTGTTAAAAAATCTCCTTCTAATTGTGCAATTGAAAATGTGTATACTGTTGCTGTTGTAATATTTGTGTTAAATCCTACAGGTATAACTTCGTCTATAGTTAAGCTTTCTGGAGCCTTACCTTGTATTGCTAGTTTGTCAGAGTCTCCTGGTACTGATGTGAATATTTCAGCAGCATTATTGTTATAAAGTGTTTTGTTAGCATCATATGCTTTACTGTCTTTTCCATTGGTTGCTCCATTTACATAGGCTACTAATATTTGATGAAACACACCTGTGTCTGATGTTAGGTTAATCCAAAGTCTATTACTTAATGTATTGTTAGTCCTAAAAAACTGACTATTACTTGTTGCATCTGCAGTACGTAAACTATTATTAAAAGTGACACTACTGTTAGCAATACCTTGTACAAAAAAGGCTTGACCAGACGGAATATAACTGGTTGGGATAATACCGTCTCCACCAGCAGTATTACCACTTCCTGTTGTAATAATGGCATAATCACTACTATTAAAGTTTGCACCTTCATTTCCGCTTGCATTTGCGTTTGCAGGTGTATTGTGTGACCATAAATAAGCGACACCTTGTATAGAGGCAGAATTGTTATTTAAAAACGCATTAGCATCTATTGCAGATGGATATGGGTTACCAATTAAATTCCAGTCTTCATCTCCATTTGCACCATTATAAGCAATTGGACTAGAAATAATTCCGGTGTTAAAAGCGCCTTCAAAAGTATAAGTGTATTGAGAACCGACAGAAAAACCAATTGGCGAATGCATAGATATGTATCCAACACCTGGAGTCATTACAGTGCTTCCAGGGATTAATGCCCAATCATTTCCATCGTCATCAATTCCGTCTGGTCCAGGAGTAAAAGTATTGGTGTTATTGATTTCAGTTAAATTATCTAAAAAGTTTACAGCATTAAATACATAGCGTCTACTTGGATTTGCAAAAGCTAAACCTTGTCCTATGGTAGTATTCTCCACTGGCGAACTCCAATAGGTGTATTCATAAACGCTATTAAGTGGTGTTGTACGTTTATTAACTAAAGCTACTCCACTAGGACTTAATGTAAATGTTGCTGCATCATTATTCTGCACAAAGTTTCCTTGTGTTTCGACATATAATTCTCCGTCAACAATAACTTCGTTTTCAATTTCCACGTAAGTGTTATTATTTACGGTTAATCTAAACTCTGTTCCAGAAGGATTGCTATTAATAGTCAATGAACATGCGCTAAAGCTACCAAAGGTCGCAGTGTCATAACTGTCGTTTATAATTACTTTGGTGTTTAAGTCTGGAGCACCATTGTCCCAAGCGCCCAAAGTCCATGTTGTTGTGCCTACATTTATACGTGCTGCATTTGTGGCAGTGCTACATGATGCATCTTCAGTCACCTCGCAATAAAATTGGTAACCTTGTAGGTCTGCTCCTGTGATTGATAATGTGGTTGAGGTTTCTCCTGTTACTGTCCCTGGAGCAAAAGAGGTACTAACCACACTAGTCCACCCATTAGAAACCGTATCGTTATAATACCATTGATATGTTAACGTTCCTGAGTTTCCTGGTGTTGCTGCTGCTGTAAATACAATAGCGTCGTTACAATTATCTATATCCTGAGGCTGTAAAGTTATTGTAGGTGCATTATTAAGAATAACAAAAGTACCTAAGCCACTTGTGTCTCCTGAGGTTGCAGTCGTCCATTCTGTAGCATCAAATGCAGTATTTGGGCTAACAACGTCAGTATTTCTTCTATAGACATAGCCTGGAGCGCCAACCAGAGTGTCATGGAAGTCATCCACAACAACGCTTGTTGCTATTAGGGTAAGCTCAAGCCTATCGTTGTCATTAAATCCTGCTGTAGAGCCACCAAAGATAAAATCATGTGCACTTCCTGTGTCTGTACTAACCTTTCCTACTAATACTTGACCATCAGCTATTGTACTTCCTGTTCCTGAAGCAGGAAAGGTGTAGGAATGAGAAGAGGAAGCGGAAGCTATATCTGCAAAACGATTAATTTCATATAAGGTTAAATCGACAGTAGTTCCTGTTCCGTTAAAAATTTCTATATAACCTAGGGATCCTGATGAATTGTCATAGATTTCAGTCATCATTAATCCTGTAGTACTACCACAGCTTCCTGAATTGTCAATTATTGTAAATGCTGTACTTGCAGGACAACCTAAATCATCAGTGATTTCAATAATTCCTGATGTGGCTCCTGTAGGAATAGTAACCTCCATTGTTGTAGCAGAAAGATTACTAACTGTAGCAGCCAGTCCACTAACAGTAGCTGTTGCTGTTGTTAAATTTGTACCAGTCACTGTTACAATGGTGTTTTCTGGACCAGATGTTGGTACTATTGTTATACTGCCAGGATTGCATAATCCATTACCTTGTACCATAAACGTAAAAGGATTCTCGTCTAAGTCGTTATTAGTAATTGTAATGGTAGCTGTTCTGGTCCCAGAAGCTAAAGGTGAAAATGTGATTTCAAAAATACCTGGTGGATTTTGACCTGGTGTTACTGTAAAAGGTGCAGGATTTAAACTAATGGTAAAATCACCTGGATTTACTCCTCCAACAGTTATGTTTGAAATATCTAAGTTAGCTGTTCCAATATTTTGAATTCTGTAAGACTTGGTTTGAGCGCTTCCTATATTTTGAGCAGCAAATAATGTGTTGTCTAAGCTGCTTGGTGTACTATCTCCATTGGCAATATCTGGAAAGGCTCCTAGATTTCCTTCTACATTAATCTCTTGTTCTGGTGTAGTACCAGTACCTTGTAGTAAAATAGTACAAGTGCCTTCATCTGCATCATTGTTGTTTATTGTAAGTGTAGCGTTTTTAACACCTATAGTCGTAGGCGTAAATCTAACAGTTACAGTTTGCGTACTACCTGCTGTAACAGTAAAAGGTGTTGCAGGCGTGACAATACTAAAGCTAGTTGCGTCTGTACCACTTAGTACTAAGGAAGCGATATCTAAATCTAAAGTACCATCATTGTCAATATCAAAACTAATGTCTGTGTTAAATCCTGTGGCTTGTGATCCAAAAGCTATAGCGTAACCACAAGCTTGGTCAGTATTAGAGGCATCAACAAGTTGTAATTCTGGAATAGAACAAGGAGAAATTAAAGTGTTTGCTCCAGGTGAACCACCTGTTGCAACTTCTTGCCAGTTACTACCAGTATTAGAGTTATCTAGAGAAGCGTCAATGACATGTAATGTTGAACCATTATTATTTGCGCCATCAGTACTGTTGTAAGTTACAGAGTCAACAATAGAGGTTCCATTTGCAGCATATAAGAAAATGGTATCACTAGTATTATTAAGATTATTTGTATTATTTGTCGAAGCACCTATACCATAATTTGGCGTGAAAGGGCAATCATTATTATAAACACCATCTCCATTACTACCTAATGATACAGTGATACACGTACCATTTGCAATACTTGTAGCAGCAGGAAAAGTAAACAATACACTTCCGTTATCTACAATATAATTACTTAAATCTTGTGCACTGCCTGAAACATTACATATTTCTATCCACTCATCATCAGTGCCAGAGGAGTTGTAAGATAATTCAGTAATAACAACCTCTGCTAAAGGTGCTAAAACGTCTCCAGATAGTGCAACGGTTTTATCTGTTGCCAATGCGCTGGTAGCTGTAATGTTACCAGAATACGTGTTAACTGTCAAACCAGAAATTAAGCGTGTGTAAATTGTGGTAGAAGCGACTGTGCCTGTTGTTGGAACTAAACTTACTGTAGTGCCAAAACCAGAACCTGAAGTTGTTGAAATTTCAAAATTAGTTGGTGCAGTTAACACTAAATTTGAGGTTAGTAAAAAACCTTCAGCAGTAAACGTTTGCTCTGCAGATGGACCAGCTCCAAGTGTGTAGTCTAATCCTGTTAAAGCTGTTGGATTTAATACAATTGTTGGTCCTGTAGGGATTCCCCAAATTTCAATATTGTCAATAGCGATGTCTTCATCTCCATTTAGAAGGTTATTAAATTCGATTTCAATATCTAACAAATTACCTGTCCCTGAAATGGTATTTGTAAATTGAGCAAATGTATCGGTAACAGTAATTCCGTCACCTGTTCCGTCAAAATTTGTATCTAATCTAGGTTCCGTGTTGGTTCCTCCTGCAGCTTCTATCCAAATTAAGTTTTCATTAGCTCCTGCATCTATTGAAGCGGTTATGTGCATGTATGAATTAGCATCCCAATCTTGATTACTACCATCGTCATCTTCTGCAATATGGATTCTAAACTCTAAACTTGTAAATCCTGAAACATCAATATTATTAAGGTTAAGTGTTAGATTTGCTGGACCACCATCTCCATCTGTATCTTGCACACCAAAATAATAATTACCCTGAATATTAGTAAAATTGATTGCTCCTCCGATGTTACTACCATCGGTTCTAGTAAAATAGTCTGTGCCTCCATCTGTGAATTCTGGGACACTTGTTGAGTAGCCACCAGGATTTTCAAAATTTACTTCAGATATTTTTATCTGACCAAAAGTAAAGGTGACTGAAAATAGTAGTAGTAGAGTGAGTAGGAATTTTTTCATAATAAAGGGATTTGGGCAAGCAGCTAGTTAATGTGTTATAGTCAAATTATTTAACAAAAATAATAACGTACCATCATGTTAATCTTTAAAGTTTATTATTATAATGTTATTTTTAGCACATGAATGTAACTAATACTTTTACTGTAGACGAAGCTAAAAAAAAGCTAGAGCATTATTGTGCGTATCAAGAGCGTTGTCACCAAGAGGTTAGACAAAAATTAAAAAGTATGCATATGATACCTGAAGCAACAGATATTATAATGGTACACCTTATGGATCACAATTTTCTTAACGAAGAACGTTATGCTAAATCTTTTGTTCGAGGTAAGTTTAGAATCAAAAAATGGGGTCGTCGTCGACTTTTACTCGAATTAAAGAAAAAGGATATATCCAAATATAATGTAAATCAAGCATTTAGAGAAATTGACGAAGCGGAGTACATCGGAGTTTTTAATGATTTAGCCGAAAAAAAAGCTGAATCTTTAAAAGAAACCGATAAGTATAAGAAAAAAAAGAAGCTTATTGACTATTTATTGTATCGTGGGTGGGAAAATCATTTGGTTTATGATAAAGCCAATGAGCTGATAAAATAGAGTATAAAAAAACCTTTTAATGTATAACACTAAAAGGTTTTTTATTATGATTAAGTTGTTTACTATAGGTTAAATACAGCACCAACATTTACGGTAAATTGATTATGAATTTTTTCGGCTGGAGTTAAAGTATCCGAATTGTATTTGGCAAACGTTGTTCCAAATTCTGAAAAAATTCCAAAACCACTAGAGAAAAAGTAACGCATCCCTAAATGTCCACCAAAGTTTTTTAAGCTTAAGCTAATACCAGGATATAAATCAAAATTATCACTAATATTTAAAACGCTTCCTAAGTTAGCGTTAAAACGTCCTTCTAACTCAAAACGGTCTGCAAAATCTGCATTTAAACCATTGTTTAAGTTTAAAGCGTAACCCGTTACAACTCCAACAGATATGTTTTCGCCAAGACCATAGTCGTAAGTAACAGTAATACCGTTAACGTTATCCTGAAAGTTTGCTCCGATTTGTAATTTTTGATCGCCTTTTCCTTCAAAAGATTGAGCGTTTACTGCACCCATTGTTAGTAATACAGCTAATAAAAGTAATCCTCTTTTCATTTTAATTTGCTTTAAAGTTTTTGTTTGTATTAACTATGGCTTTATTGTTTTTCCAATTAATCCATTTTTGACCTTTAATACGTCGCATTAAGTTGTCAAAATTACGCATTATAAAGACATTGTATACTGCTTTGCTTAAATTTTTTGGATTTCTGGCTATTGCACGCAAGCTCATAGAAAAACCTGGTGTTATGTAGCGCATATAATGCCAATAGCCTTCTGGCATGTATAAAACTTCTCCATGGTTTAATTGACACTGCCAACCTTTAGCATGTTTTAAAGCAGGCCATTTTGTAAAATCTGGATTAGAAAAATCTATATCTTCTCTTGTAATTAAAGCGTATGGGACTTTATATAAATGCTTATTTTGTTGTTGGTCAAACAAAATAACTTGCTTTTCGCCTTCAAAATGAAAGTGAAAAATATTGGCTAAATCTATGTCATAATGCATAAAAGTATAGCTGTCACGACCTCCAAAAAAAAGCATAGGCAATCCCTTCATTAAACGTAAACCAAAGTTTGGAAAGCTAAAATCTTTTTGAAGCTCAGGGACTTCTTTTAAGATATTCCATAAAAATATTCTAAATTTTGTAGGCTCGCGTTTAAGCAAATCAACATAGTCGCTCATTTTCATTTTAGCGTGTGGCTCATTAAACCCATCTTTATGGTCGACAGGTCTATCATCGTATAAAGGGACTGTTTTGTCACCAGCAACCGTTTTCATGTACTCTAAATTCCATTTAGAATATGCAGGCCAATCCGTAATAAATTGCTCAATAACAACAGGTTTTTGAGGCTTAAAATAGTTTTTAATAAACTCCTGTTTAGTTATTGTCTTAACTCTTGGTATGTCTTGAAGGTTTAAACTCAAATTATTAAAATTAGGGTTCAAAGTTAATAAAACGTTACCAAAAAAAGTATAAATGTTTGTGTTACACTTTAGTTAAAGTTAAAACGCATACCAAATAGCACGTTACTTGGAGGCATTGGTGTAAAGCCAGTTTCGATATAATCTGCATCAAAAATATTACTTGCTGTAGCAGTAAATTCTAATTGTTTGACCGTTAAAATTAAAGAGGCATCCCAAACATTATAGGTTTGTCCTGTTGTGCGCTCAGCATGTTTATAGACTATGTTTTGTCTAACATTTTTAAATAATTGCGTGCTTAAACGTGTGGTAAAATGATGTTTTAAAGTGTTTAAAGAATAACGTGATAATTCTTTATTTTGATCTAAAATATTATCTTCTAAAAAGGTGTATCCAACAGCTAAGGATTGATTAAAATCTGTGATTTTAAAATTGTAAGACGCATCTACTTCTAACCCTTTAGTGTTAACTTCTGCAATGTTGGTCGCTGTATAAATAGTTTCAGTAGCATTAGGTCTTATAAAATCTATAAGGTTTTTGGCATCTCTGTTAAATAAAGCTATCGAACCTGAAAAATTATTAGTGTTGTATTTAATACCAAGCTCTTGTGCAAACGCTTCTTCAGGCTCTAAATTTGCGTTTCCAGAGGTTCTAAAATCATTATAGAATAAATCTGTATAGGTTGGGATACGGTAAGTATAACCAATGTTTCCGTAAAGCTTTACGTTGTCGTTAACCTGATAACCAAGATCTAATCCTGGAAAGGCATGAAATTTAAAATCTGAAAAGTACGTTACTGCAATTCCAGGAGTGATATCTAGTTTATCCTTTAATAATTTAAATTGGTGTTCTAAAAATAGGTTAGTCATAAATCGATTACGATTTCCTAAATTATTACTTCTAATGTATATTTTAGAAACATCCACACCAAAACCAGTAACACCAGCTGTTGAGGTGTAAGACGCATTTACTTCTGCTCCCATTTTGTCTGTAATGTGTAGGTTTCTAAAAAATGTAGGATCTTCTCGTTTTAGTAAAAACAAATCTTCGTTACGTTTCCAATATATACGTGGTTTGATTTTAAATTTATCTGTATTAAAAGTTGTTGTAAACCCGATTAAACTGTTTTTGGTTTCTTCGTACTCATTAAATGCTGGATTGGTCGTGTAAAAGTTTTCTGCTCCAAATTTACGGTCAGAAAAAGTTGTAATCATCTCTATAGCTTGCGCTTTTTTGTTAAACACACTTTTTATAAAGTAGTTAGTATTGTCGTAGTCTGAGTTGTTTCGGTAACCTTCAGATGTCATTTTGCCTACGTGAATAATGTGTGACGAGTTGTCTAATGCTGTGCCAACAGTAACACCTGCATTTAATTGACCAAAAGAACCGGTTTCTAAATTTGCCGAAACCGTATTTGCTACATTATTTTTAGTTACAATATTTATTGCTCCAGTAAACGCATTTTGACCAAATACTCTAGCAGCAGGACCTTTTATAATCTCGATACGTTCAATAACCTCAATAGGTAAGGCTGCATTCATGGTGTGATGACCAGTTTGTGCATCGTCCATTTTTATACCATCAATTAATAATAGTGTTTGGTCAAAACCACCACCTCTAATATATAAATCGGCTTGACTACCAGCAGTCCCACGACGTCTAATATCAACTCCTGCAACCTGTTGTAATAGATCTGCAACATTGGTTGCAGCACTGTTTTTTATGTCTGAAGACGAAATAACAGTAATAGTTCTTGAGTTTTCCTTAAAAGGAAGCTCAATTCTAGAAGATGTAATAATCACAGAGTCTAATTGCTGTTGTTGCTCTAAATCTTGAGCGTGTGTTGATATAGATAATAGACCAAGTAGGGTAAATAAGTAAGTAAATTTCATAATAAAATATATTCGCATTTTTTGTAGTGCAAAATTCGTAACTTTCCGGATTACTAAAGTAGTCCAGTTTTAAAACAATGAGTAGTCCGGTTGAAGACATATTACAAACGTTAATTTATTTTGAGAAATCGCCCAATACTCCGATTTATATTCAGATAGCCCAACAAATGATAAATGCCATTCAACGTGGTTATTTACCAGAAGGAACAGCATTACCAGGAACACGAAAATTTGGTGACTTATTTATTATAAATAGAAACACTGCTGTTGCGGTTTATGACGAGCTTGCCTCACAAGGTTGGGTGGATATTGTAGCTAATAAAGGCACCTTTGTGCTAATGCCAGAACGAAAAACTGCTGCCATAAAAGGCGTTTTACAAGGTGTAGAGCAATTAAAAACGTATCCAGAAACAGCAGGATTTCCGTTTCAATCGTCTTTTAATTTAGCTTCAACCGAAGAGTTTTCTGTAAGTAATTATGTGATTAATGATGGTCAACCTGATTTAAGATTGCATCCAACGCATCAATTTTCTAAATGGTATAGCGCTTCAATGAAGCGCTCATCTTTAATTTCTAAATGGAATCAAACACAAGAACAATCCTATACAACTTTTAATATTCAGTTGTGTAATTACTTAAATGCAACTAGAGGATTTTATATAAAACCTAATAATATAGTAAGTACACGAAGTACAGAAATGAGTTTATATATTATTTCTCAACTATTAATAAAACAAAAGGATGTCGTACTTGTTGGTAATTTAAGTCATTATAAATCTAATATGATTTTTCAGCAAGCAGGCGCAAATTTAATTACCATTCCTGTGGATGCACATGGTATTGATGTGGATTTTATCGAAAAAAACTTTACTAAAAACAGTATAAGATGTGTGTATGTATGTGCACATAGACAATATCCAACAACAGTGACATTGACAGCTGAGCGACGTTTAAAATTATTGCAATTAGCTAAAGCTTATAATTTTGCTATAATTGAAGATGATTTTGATTACGATTTTCAGTTTGAAGGATCCGCTATGTTACCTATGGCTAGTGCAGATGCAGAAGGCGTAGTTATATACTTAGGACGTTTAGGACAATCTTTTTTTCCTAGTTTTCAAATAGGGTTTGTAGTGGCTCCAAAAAATATTATAAACGAAGCTAAAAATTATCTTCAAATTTTAGACAAACAAGGCGATTTAATCCAAAAGCAAATCCTTACGGAACTAATATCTGAAGGAGAAATACATAGGTTAATTAAAAAAAACGTTACTATTTATAAGCAACGACGTGATTATTTATGTGCTTGTTTAACGACCTATTTTAAGGATGATGCCACTTGGCAAGTTCCTGCAGGAGGTTTAGCGGTTTGGATAAATTTTAAGACTAGTCTATCACTTGTAAAATTAGCCGAAAAAGCAAAAAAACATGATTTGTTTTTGCCAAAAACCATCTTGTATCAAAGTAAAACTGTTTGTGCTATACGTTTGGGTTTTGGGCATTTAAACGAGACTGAAATTGAAACCATTGTCAATATTTTAAAACGTTGTTTTGATGCGCTAAAGCATCCATCGATTAATTAATCTGTATAAACTATTGTGCCATGATCTCTGTATTGCTTTTTATCCATCCACTTAAAGTCGCCTGCTTTGGTTGCATCAAGCATGTTGGCG
Source organism: Olleya marilimosa CAM030 (assembly GCF_000518485.1). GTDB lineage: Bacteria > Bacteroidota > Bacteroidia > Flavobacteriales > Flavobacteriaceae > Olleya > Olleya marilimosa. Next base: position 92,155 of record NZ_JADR01000011.1, read on the forward strand.
TTTAAGGCATCTGCAAGTAGTAAGGCAAGATTAAAGGCTTCTTCTTTGTTTTGTGTAGTGCTAGCTTCAATTTTTTTATTATTCGTGCAAAAAAGATTGATAGCATAAATGTTTTCTGTAATGTTTGTGGATGCTGCACTAACCCAAACCGCTGTAGTTATTTTAGTTGAAAAAACAGAAACATAATCTATTCTTGGAAGTGGTAGCCATTTACCAAAGTTAAGACCTAATATAGAATAAGTTTTTCTGTAGGTATTAGATTTTAAATCTATTTGACAGCCTTCCGTTTGTAATAATAAAATGCTAAATGCTATCGGGACAATGCCATATATTAGTCCTGAAAATACAATGTACAAACATAGTATTGCAGTTGTAATACCAAGGATGGTTTTCCATATTGGTACTTTTTTAATGTAGTCTACGGTATATTTCATTTAAAAAAAATCTATTTAATATCAAATTCCGTGTTACAATTAGCACATCTGTATTTGTCTTTAGAGTAGAAGGGAAGTGTACCAGAAATAAATCCAAAGATAAAAGCAAAAAAAGATTTAAAATCTTTAATGGTTGAAAACATCGCGACCTTAGTACTATTACAATTTGGACAGTGTATTGCCTTGCCTTCATCATCAATAGAGTATTTATTAATACTTTCTAAAATATGTTGCGCTTGCATAGCATCTGTAGATAAAACCTTAAGCTTAACGCCTCCAATAGCATTACTAACTAAAGGATCTGTGTCAATAGTGATATTGTCACTTAAAAAGACTTCAATACCCTCAGATTCTAATCGTCCTTTTATTATTTGGGCTTCAGCTGTATATTGAAATTTAGCTATAGTTTTAAAGGTTTGAGACATAGACTATTGATTTGATGTTTGTGTTAAATATACGACGTCTGGTTTCATTTTTAAAATGAAATTAAAGAAAATAATTATTGTTTTTCGATAATTTTAATATATTTGTTATTGTTAAACGATAATAACTATGAGAAAATTAAGTATTTTAAAAGCCATAGTAGACTTTTTTTGGATAGTCTCACTTCCATTAATTCCTATATTACTTATTTTTATTGGGTTTGTAATATTTGATAATAGTTTGGATGGATTTCCTATAAAAATGAATGGCATTGAAATTAAGAGTTTTGATAGGTTAAGTAAAGCTATATTAATTACCTTAATGTGTTCTTATTTAATTTTAATGTATTGTGTATTTTTATTTAAAAAGGTCTTGAGGTACTTTAGTAAAATTAATTTGTTTGACAATGTAGTTATCTATAATCTAAATAACATTGGTATTTGGTTAGTGGTTGCTGCTTTTTTGCAAGGTGTCCCAACTTTTATTTATAAAATTTTGTACAAACAGAAATTAGAGCTTGAAATTGGTTTTAGTTCTTTTTTAATAATGCTTTGTTTTGGTTTATTTTTTATGGTACTAAGCGAAGTGTTTAAGGTCGCTAAGTTTGCAAAACAAGAAAATGACTTAACCATATAATTATGAAAATTAAAAAGCTAGTAAGATCTCAACGCTTATTTTTGGTAGTGTTATCACTTTGGGTTGTTCAAAAAGGATTTAATTTTTTTGAACCATGGGTATACGCTTTTTTTGATGAAAGCAATACAAATCAGTCATTACGAAGTTCTACACCAAGATTTTTGTTACAAATTGTTATTGAAACTTTAAGATTTCTTTTGAGTTTTTTAATAGTATATGCTATTTATCTATATAATAAATTTTTGAGCAATATTAATAATTCTAATTATTTTAGTTTAGATAACTGTAAATATTTGGCCCAGAGTGGGTATGTATTAATTGGTTATAGTATTAGTATTTATCTCTTCGGTGTCGTAGGTCTTAAAGAACATGTTTTTAATGTTGGAATAGTTGTTTTTATTGGAATTATTTTAATCAGTTTTAGTAAAATATTTTTGGCAGCTTTTAAGCAGAAACAAGAAAACGACCTAACCATATAGCTTATGCCTATTATAGTAAATTTGGACATAATGCTAGAAAAGCGAAACATTAAAAGTAACGAGTTGGCTGAAATTGTTGGTATAACCACAGCTAATCTATCCATACTTAAAACAGGTAAAGCTAAAGCCATACGTTTTTCTACTTTGGAAGCTATTTGCAAAGCATTAGACTGTCAACCTGCAGATATATTAGGGTATATAGAAGACTAATTATATAGTTGCTGTACAATTAGATAGTTACAATCAATAAAACTTTAACATTTCACAAAGTTTTTGTTTACAATAATTCAAACATTTTACCTAATTTTACACATATGTTTACACTTGTAGATTGTAATATTTTCTATGCCTCCTGCGAGCGTGTTTTTAACCCTAATTTAATAGGAAAGCCAGTCGCTATTTTAAGTAATAATGATGGTTGTGTTATCTCACGTAGTGATGAGGCTAAAGCGTTGGGTTTGCCAATGGGAGCACCAATTTTTAAATGGGAATCCTTTTGTAAAGCTAATAACGTTACCGTTTTATCCTCAAATTATCCATTATATGGAGATATGAGTAGTCGTGTTATGTCTATTTTAAAGCAATACTCTCCAGAAGTTGAAGTGTATAGTATAGACGAATCATTTTTGTACTTTAAAGGATTTGATAATTACGATTTAACTAAATACGGATTAGAAATTAAATCACGAATTTTAAAATGGACAGGTATACCAACATGTGTAGGTATAGCACCAACTAAAGCTTTAAGTAAAGTCGCTAATAAGATTGCTAGAAAGTATCCTAATCAAACTAAAGGTGTTTATGTTATGGATACAGAAGAGAAACGTATAAAAGCCTTAAAATGGCTTAGTGTTGATGATGTTTGGGGTGTTGGAAGGCAGTTGTCTAAACGGTTACAAACAAAGGGTTGTAAAACTGCATTTGATTTTACACAATTACCAGATGTTTGGGTTAAAAAAAACTTTTCGGTAGTAGAGGCTAGGTTAAAACGCGATTTGGAAGGGATTCCAACTTTAAAGTTAGACGAAATAATTACTCAAAAAAAGATGATTGCAACTACACGTAGCTTTGATTATAGTTATTCTGATATAGAATATATTAAAGAACGAGTGTCTACTTTTGCAGTTAGTTGTGCAGAAAAATTAAGAAAACAAGGTTCTAGTTGTCACGTAATAATAGTTATGTTAAAAAGTGATAAGCATAAAAAAGAACTAGAACAGCATCGTACTAGTACCAGTGTTAATTTGACCTATCCAACAAGTTCTTCTTTAATTATAAGTAATTGTGCAATTAGCGCATTAATGTCTATCTTTAAAAAAGGAATACAATATAAAAAAGCTGGTGTTATTGTTACAGGATTAGTACCAATAGATAATCATCAGTTGCATTTGTTTGATGCTGAAAATCCTAAACATCAACCATTAATGAAGTCTATAGATAGTCTGAATGCTAAGTATAAAAATAATAAAATTAGGATAGCTAATCAAGACTTAAAGCGTACATGGAAGATGCGTCAAGATAGATTATCACCTAGATACACCACAAATATTAACGATATAATAGTAGTAAAATAATAATAGTAACAGTTAAGTAATAATTGTTGATTTTAGTAAAAACCTATGATAGCACATAAATCCGGAAGTTTAACCTTCTTTACACCAGATGCTGTAGATAATGCGGCAGGACAATTTTTTGATACAGGTATATCAGCAGGTTTTCCTTCGCCTGCCGAAGATTTTAAGGAACAGCGTTTGTCTCTAGATGAAGAGTTAGTAAAAAATAAAGAAGCTACCTTTTACGCTAAAGTAAGTGGTCAATCCATGATTGGAGCAGGATTAGACGATAACGATTTGTTAGTAATTGATCGTAGTTTAGAACCTGCAAATAATAAAATTGCAGTTTGTTTTTTAGATGGTGAATTTACTGTTAAACGGTTAAGAGTGTCAAAAGACGAAGTATGGTTGCAACCAGAAAATCCTAACTATCCTATTATTAAAATAACCGAGGATAATAACTTTTTAATTTGGGGTATTGTCACTAATGTTATAAAAAAGGTATGATAGGTTTTAAAGTATAGTATTAAACAAAAAAAAACGCGAAACATATGTTTCGCGTTTTTTTGTTATTATTTATAATAATATTAGTCAGCTAATATTATTACTTTGTTTCCATTCATTTCAAGTGTACCAGAGTTTATTTTTAATAAAGTTGTGTTTTTGTCGCCTGTTGTAAAGCGATCTTTTACTTCTTTATCTAGTACAATATTACCAGCTATTTTAACGGTTCCTTCTTTTAATAAAGACACCACTGGTGCGTGATTGTTTAACATTTCAAAGTCACCATTTACTCCAGGAACAGTAACGCTAGTTACTTCTCCTTTAAATAATGTTGCTTCTGGTGATACAATTTCTAAATGCATGTTTTTAATTTTTTAGATTAAGCTTCAGCAAGCATTTTTTCTCCTGCTTCGATAGCTTCTTCAATAGATCCTTTAAGGTTAAATGCTGCTTCTGGTAAATGGTCTAAACCACCATCCATAATCATATTAAATCCTTTAATAGTTTCTTTAATGTCTACTAAAACACCTTTAAGACCTGTAAATTGTTCCGCTACGTGGAATGGTTGAGATAAGAAACGTTGTACACGTCTTGCTCTACCAACAGCCATTTTATCCTCTTCAGATAATTCCTCCATACCTAAAATGGCGATAATATCTTGTAATTCTTTATAACGTTGTAATAACTCTTTTACGCGTTGTGCACAGTTATAGTGCTCATCACCTAAAATTTCAGCAGTTAAAATTCTAGAAGTAGAATCTAATGGGTCTACAGCTGGATAAATACCAAGCTCTGCAATTTTACGAGATAATACTGTTGTTGCATCTAAGTGAGCAAACGTTGTTGCTGGTGCAGGATCCGTTAAATCATCCGCAGGTACATATACTGCTTGTACAGATGTAATAGAACCTCTTTTAGTAGAAGTAATACGCTCTTGCATTGCACCCATTTCAGTTGCTAATGTTGGTTGGTAACCTACTGCAGAAGGCATACGACCTAATAATGCAGATACCTCAGAACCAGCTTGTGTAAAACGGAAGATATTATCTACGAAGAAAAGTACATCTTTTCCTTGTCCTTCTCCAGCACCATCACGGAAGTATTCTGCTATAGTTAATCCTGAAAGTGCTACACGAGCACGAGCTCCAGGTGGCTCATTCATTTGTCCAAATACGAAAGTAGCCTTAGACTCTTTCATTATGTTTTTATCTACTTTTTGAAGATCCCATCCGCCTTCTTCCATAGAATGCATAAAGTCATCACCATACTTGATAATTCCTGACTCTAACATCTCACGAAGTAAATCGTTACCTTCACGTGTTCTTTCTCCAACTCCTGCAAAAACAGATAATCCTCCGTGTCCTTTTGCAATGTTGTTAATTAACTCTTGGATTAATACTGTTTTCCCTACTCCTGCACCACCAAATAATCCAATTTTACCTCCTTTTGCATAAGGCTCAATTAAGTCAATTACTTTAATACCTGTAAATAATACTTCAGTAGATGTTGATAAATCTTCAAATTTTGGAGCAGATCTGTGTATTGGTAATCCTGCATCTCCTGCTTTTGGTAAATCTCCTAAACCATCGATAGCATCTCCAATCACGTTAAATAAACGTCCGTAAACATCTCCACCAATTGGCATTTGTATTGGAGCACCAGTAGCAATAACTTCTGTTCCTCTACTAAGACCATCTGAAGAATCCATAGCGATTGTACGTACAGTGTCCTCACCAATGTGAGATTGTACTTCTAATACTAATTTTGAACCATCAGCCTTGATAATTTCTAATGAATCGTAAATTTTTGGTAGTTCAGAACCAGCAGCGAATTCTACATCGATAACTGGACCTACTATTTGAGCAACTTTACCTGTAACTTTTGACATTACTTATCTATTTAATATTATGGTATTTAATTGAAAGAAAACACCTTCTGTTTTCGCGTGCAAAGATAGGTGTTTTTTTATAGATAAAAAAGGAGGATTTCCTTTTTTATCTATAAAAAAACACCTGCTATCTTAACACAGAATAACAGGTGTTTATAATTTATATAATTTTTGTTTTTATTGTAGTGCTGGAGAATATGTTACACCAAAGTCTTCTGCTTTAGCAACATTACCTGAAGCAACAAAGTTTGATCCGTAAGTTGCGTCTATTGCTTCTAAAAATTTATTAGCCATTAATGCGTATCCTCTTGCTGTTAAATGCACACCATCTAAACTTACTAAACCTCCTGTAACTAAATTGGTCGCTAAATTATAGTCATCAAATTCTACTCCCATTACAGAGGCTTGACTTAAAATAGCATTTAAGTCTACTAAAGCTAGACCTTTAGAGTTGGCTACACTTGAAATAGTAGCATTATAAGCGTCTGTTGCAGTTTTGATTTCAGCTTGTTCTGTTGGTAAAACCACCCATTTGTCTGCTAAAGGTAAACTAACACCTTCTACAGAGAATTGTCCTGCTAAAGCTTGTGGTAAACCCTGTCCCATTAATGCAGCGACATTAGCAGTATTAACTGTTCCTATAATTGAAGAGCTAGGTAATACTAATAAGTCCGCTTCTGTAGCTTGTCTTGATTGTCCATAAGTTGCACCTAATAAATTTGCAACTAATGGTGCTGCAGATGCAGGTAAACCAAACTGAGCTATAAATCCTGGGAAGGTCGGACTTGCATTTAATTGTTGAATAATAATTGCTGAAATATCTGCTAAGCTCTCATCATGGATAACTACTGGACTTGCAGATGTTTCAGAAAATACAATTGCTCTAGCTGGATCTACCGCATTAAATATTGGATTTAAAGCTCCAAAAATAGAGTTTAATAATGGTATTTGTGGTCCAAAGCTAGGATTTGTAGGGTCTAATGGGTTGTGCGGTACTGTTGTAAAATGAGGTAAATCTGTAATATAAGGTACATTAGTTACTACTCCATTTGGACAAACAGCGGTTAATTGATTAACCATATCTGTAAAAACAAAATCAAATGTTGCTGTAGGAGTGATAGGATCAGATCCGTCTCCACCAGAAGTTGCATAGCCTAAAACATCGTTTCCTCCAATTTCTGATAAAGTAAAAAATGTTGGGTTTTGAGCAACTGCATATTCCAACATTGAAATTGTTGGACTTGTAGCTATACGACCAAAGTATGGGTTCAAGCTAGCATAACCATTAAAATCAATATGTGTACTTTTTGCACCTGGAATACCTACGTTTGTAAAAATGCTACCATCTGCAGCTAAGCTTGTTGTAACATCTGTTGTTGGTGTAGCAGGTAAAACTTGTGGACCAGAACCATTAAAAAATAATCTTGGATTAGCCACAACTGTTGATCCAAATACAAAACCTCCAATATTATCATTCATTAAAGGTAGTGTTATAGCATTACCATTAACTTTAACAAATTGTTTAGATAATGTGTTTGGAAATGAATTTTCTTGTGCTGCTTTAAATAAAGCGCCATCAGTGTATCCAGAAGTAAATGAAGCACCTAAAGCTACGTATTTTGAAAAATCTACAGAGCCATTAGTTAGTGTTGGTAAAACAACACCTGAGTCTGGTTGTACATCTAAAAACTCTTCATAATCCGATTCGTCATTACAAGATGTGAAGCCAATTGCAATTGCAATAAGTCCAATGTATTTTATGTTTTTTAAAGTCTTCATTATTATAAGTTATTAATAGTTATTGATGCATAGTACATAGATCCAATAAATCCTGTACCAAAAGCAGTAAAGTACTCGTTACCTGTAAGGTTTGTAGCTCCTACTTTGATAATTGATTTTATGCTAGGTACTTCATAATTAATTTGAGCATCTAATACATGAAATTCTGGTACTATACCATTTCCAAAAGTTGCTTCCCAGAAGTAATCATCACTAAATCTGTATGCAATATTAAATCCAAAGTTTTCAAATAAATCTGTATGTCCAAAAGTTGCTTTAAATTTGTGTTCTGGTGTGTTAAAACTAGTTTGAAAATCTGGGTTGGCAGCTTGGTCAAAATCTTGTTTTGTAAACGTATAACTTCCACCTAAATCAAACCCATTAAATACTTTTGTTGAAAGCCCAATAGATGCTCCATATGAGTTTACATCTGCATCAGAATTTGTATAAGCACTATAAGCTTGGTAATCTCCATTAGCTATGGCTTGAGCAGAAAGACCTCCATCATCAAGACCACCATTACTTACTGTTCCATATAAAGGAGCTATTACTACTTCTTGAGAAATAAAATCTTCGTATTTGTTATAGTAAGCACTTACGTCTACGATTACGCTTTCATATTTACCTCTATATCCAACTTCTAGAGAAGTTACTTTTTCTGGTTTAATTATTTCAGGATTAGCAACAGTTAATAAAGCAGGGTTTCCTGCAGCTGCAAAAGCAGTCACAGAACTTGCTGAATAGGAGTTGTTATAAGCTGCAGCACCTGTTTGAGTAATTGTGCTAGGTTGTCCAAACATGGTTTGACCTTCTAAACTAACATTAAAATCTCTAGTATATCTATTTAAGTTGTCAGGAGCAGATCCTACTAAAATTGCTCTACCAGCATCTAAACCAATAAATAAATCTTGTGTTGTTGGGTTTCTAAATCCAGTTTGTACAGAAGCTCTAATATTATGATCTCTGTTTAATGTTAAACCTGCAGATAATCGTGGAGAGAAGAAACCATCAAATAATTCTGATTTGTCATAACGACCTGATAAGGTTAATTTAAGCTCCATTTCTTCTGATAACTCAATATCTTTTTGGATTTGAGAATATACTCCAAACTCAGAATATTCAATTGGGCTTTGTCCATCTGTGTAAATAGTACCACCAGAGTTTAGTGTGTATTTTCTGTAAGAACCACCAACTTGTATATCTGCAATATCCACTAAGTGACTAAAGTTATAATTTGCATCACTATGGAAATATTTTGAGGCATCTTGAAACTTTGATCCTGTAGCTAAATTTGGATCATTTATACTTTTGTTAAATGCATTTTTAAATTGTGGAGATCCTGGTTCATACCTTCCTGTGTCTGCTGCTGCTCTTGCTGCATCATGTTTTTGTTGGTCAGTTAATCCTAATGGGTTTCCACCTAATTCAATTCCTGCATAAGTTGCTATGTAATCACCAAACCAGTCTTCATCGCTTTTCCAAGCTCTGTTTATGTTAATTCCTGTAAACACCATATCATAAGAATCTCCTGCTTTATCAGACACTTCATAAGCTCTAACAAAAAAGTTGTCATTTTTAATTTCTAATTTATGTTGTTGTTGGAAAAAACCATCAATATTGTATCTGTTTGTTCCTTGGTAAATAGTAGTACCTGTTCCTACTTTACCAACATAAGATAACTCTAAACTGTTTCCTTCAATCGGACGGTAATATAAACCCCAATCAGCTTTTACACTTTCTGCATTGTATGGTGTTAAATCTCTTTCGTTATATCCTGTTCTACTTACTACCACATCTGGTATGACACCTAATCCTGAAGCAGCTCTAATATTAGTTGATACCTCGTCACCATAAACATTTATTCCGTCATAGTTAGTATTTGATCTTGTTCTAGATGGGTCAAGTTTATCAACTTCACTAGTCGCTTGCCAGTCTGTACCTTTAAGGTAACCAAAGTTGATTTTGGCAGCAAATTTATCTGAAAATTTATGAGCCATTCTAACACTTAAATCTGTGTAAGGATTATCTCCTGCAGCTTCTTGAGATGTTATACCTCTTTTAAAAGAAGCACTAACACCTTCATGATCAAATGGGTTTTTACTTCTCATAAATAAAATACCATTAAATGCATTTGCTCCATATAAAGCAGATGAAGCACCAGGTAATAACTCTACACTTAATACATCAGTTTCTGTCATACCTACTAAATTACCAATAGGGAAGTTTAAAGCAGGAGTAGAATTGTCCATACCGTCAACTAATTGCATAAATCTTGTGTTTGCAAAAGTTGCAAAACCACGTGTATTTACAGATTTGAAAGTTAAACTATTAGTGTTAACATCTACACCTTTTAGGTTTTCTAAACCATCATAAAAATCTGCAGATGCAGTATTTTTAATCTCTTTTAATCCAAATCGTTCTACGGTTACTGGAGATTCAAAAATACGTTCTGGAGTTCTTGAAGCAGAAATTACTACTTCGTCTAATGCTGTTCCTTCATTTAGGACAACATTGATAATTTGCTTATTAGTTGTTACTTCCACATCTTTAGAAGCAAAACCTACACTACTTATTTGTATAGTGAAAGGAGGATTTTGATCAGTCGTTAACGAAAAGTTACCATCAAAATCAGTTGCTGTTCCTACTGATGTGCCAGTAATAATAATGTTTGCACTAGGAATTGGTTGCTGACTTACATCATCTACTACTGTTCCTGTGATCGTTGTTTGCGAAAAAGTTATTCCGCAAAAGCACAAAAATACAATTGAAAGGATTGTTCTCATTTTTTAGATTTAGTTAATTTATAATGCCAATATACGTTTTTTAACGAAATTTTTAGAAAAAGTAGTAATAAATTATGCACGCATAATAAGTATTTCTAAAAAAAAGACGCTTTAAAGCTAATTATTCACAAAAAACATGGGTGGTTTTTGCGTAATTAGAAGCTTTAAAGCGTCTTTAGTGTGTGAATAGTTATCTGAGACTACTCTACAGTAACGAAATGTTCTCCAACGAGACAACACTCAGCACCTATTAAACCAATATACTCACTTAGTATGTCTGTAAATTTAGCATCATCTAATCTATGGACATCAACTTACAGTCCATATCAGCAAGAACTATTTGATATCATAAGTAAGTTTCATGAGAAAGATGGATGGAACTTTAAACAGATATCGGATTGGTTGATTGAGAACAACTATAAAACACCTAGAGGTAAGACGTTCACTCACACGCATTGTTGGAGTATTTACAAGAAGAAGAACAAAAGTATTCAGAGGTTCAGTCGAGAGTTCGAACCTACAATAACGGATGTAAAGATTAATCAGATTTAATTAGGCAGAAAGATTAGTTGTCATGGCATTCTTTACCTTATATATGTAGTTAGGTGAGCATTCAACGATTCGACTAATCTTTCTGATTCCTATATCTTCATTAAGCAATGTCATTATCTTTTGCACTTTTGGTTTAGATAAGAAGGTCTCAACACTTTCTGTACTACCGATTTTTCGTCCTTTATATTTACCATCTAATTTAGCACGTTCAATTCCTGCTAATGTTTTTTCTCTAGTTTGGTGGTATTGGAACTCACTAATCGAGCTTAATATATTAATGAGCAAGTTAGACATCACGCTCTCTTTACCATCAATAAGAGTAGTTATACCCTCATTTTGCGATGTGATAGGCACATTATAGCTATGGATAGTTTTAATGGTTTTAAGGATGTCTTCTAAGTCCCTTCCAAGGCGGTCGATACGAAGGACTATCACTTGATTAATCTTACCGTTTGCAATATCCTCAATAAGTCGTTTACCACTTGGGCGTTCAAGGAATGGGATACGACCGCTGACACCTTTATCTTCATAGACCTTCCAACCATCTTCGATTTTATCAATTTGTGTTCCTATGTTCTGAAGGTAATGGGAGGTTCTCATGTAGTATCCAATATTGCTCATAAATGTTATTAATTTAGGTTGTATTAAATAATAACACTAATATAGTGATAATTCCCTGACAAGTGTATGTTTACGGCAATTATCTTATTGTGATTATGTATATTGAATAGAGTAGACTTATAAATAATAACAATAAATCCATAATACTATTAAATGCCACATTGCCACATTCAAATCAAAAACTATTATTAGATGTATATCTTAGATATTCTATAATATTTTTAAATTATTTAGTTTTATGTAAAAGTAATGGCAATGTGGCACACGGATAACAAAATCCTTATTATTAGGTTTTTACAGATGCCACTTACGTGCCATCAACAGGCCATCAACAAAATAATTTGCCATTAAAATCTATATTTCAATAGTATATTAAAGAAGTATATGTCATAAATCTGTCAATATCCATAAAATTGCTAGCTAAAAGACGGCAAACTTGTAAGTAATGGCATTGATTGCCACCAAATCATGTGAGTTGATGGCAAACAATATCCAAAATTAAAACGGATAGTTTTCTATAAT
>NZ_JADR01000012.1 GCF_000518485.1 Olleya marilimosa CAM030
CGTTGTATACAATAGTCCAAAACTCATCGGATATTTTAAAGCGTGTAAAGGTAGCCATATAGGGTATTGCCAGATCCCAGCGTGTTTAAACAAAAAATAAATCGGAATTGACAATTGGAGATTTATCCAAGCACTAGATGCAGGCATCATAGAGAGTTACACTATCTGAATGTTGTCACATTAACGTGCTTGATAAAGTTCGTGAAAAATTTTGACAAAGTCAAGTGTTCAGGAACGGATTAGTTTAAACACGCTGGGATCCTTCCTATAAATAGGCGCTCCTTTATCTTCAATCCATAGTCGGTTGACTATAAATAAAAGACCGAAAAGCCTCTTTAAAATAGTGGTGTTTGATTTGCCAAGTTTCGGCTACTGGACTCAGTATATTAAATTTTTGATGGTTAAAATAAAAAAATTAATATACTGATATACAACAACGTGTAAATTTAAGTTTGTTAACCATGGCTGTTTACATTACATTTACCGTAAGGATTTAACAAACCTAAACTTACACCTAACGTTACCCACAAGCTGAAAACCAGCCGCATATTTTAGCACTTTCGGTTTTTCCCAACACATAAATCCAACGCTCTAAAAACCAAAAGAGCTAAAACTTTCCCAAAATTCGTAATTATGTATTTAAGTATTTGCTTATATACGTAATTAATTATATGTTTGTACGACAAAGCAAATAACTTTAATAAAAATATATACACAAATGAAATTAGAAATAACCTGTACAAGAGCGGAAGCCAACCATAAGCAGTTACAAAACTGTATGGAGGCATTGGATAATATGGAAGGGAGTTTTCAAAAAATGACAAAACTTTTATCAATTGCAGGAAGCGATGTAAGATTGAGAATTCTTTATTTATTGAATTTAGAAAATGAACTATGTCCTTGTGATTTAGCTGATATACTAAAAATGAGTGTTCCTGCGATCTCACAACATATACGTAAAATCAAAGATGCAGGAATAATCAATTCAAGACGAGATGGTCAAACACTTTATTATTCATTAAATAAAGATGAAACAGAGATATTTATTAGCATTTTTAAATCTATCGAATTAATTAGAAAAACAGCATAATTTATAAAGAAATGAAAACAGAAAAAACATCAAAAAATGCAGCATACACAGGTTTATTTGCTGCTGTAGCAGCATCATCTTGTTGCATACCACCTGTTATAGCATTAATAGCTGGCGTTGGAGGAAGTGCATCTGCACTATCTTGGATGGAACCTTTTAGACCCTATTTAATAGGTTTAGCTGTAATAGCTATTGGCTATGCTTGGTATGCTTACTTAAAACCCAAAAAAGCCGATGACTGTTGCGAAGTTGATGCAAAACCAAAATGGTATCAAACCAAAGGCTTTTTAATAGGCATTACATTGTTTGCAGCTATTTCAATTAGCTTTCCTTATTATTCTCATATATTTTATCCAGATAACAAAAAAGAGGTTATTGTCGTAAATCAATCAGACATTCAAACTGTAAATTTTGATGTAAAAGGTATGACTTGCGCTTCTTGTGAAGAACACGTTAAGCACGCTGTTAACGAATTAGAAGGTATTGTTAATGTAGCTGCTTCTTATGAGAAAGCTAATGCCGAAGTGGAGTTTGACAATACAAAAACATCTAAAGAAGATATAGAAAAAGCTATAAATTCAACGGGTTATAAAGTTATTAATAAATAAAAATAAATCTTATGAAAACAGCAAAGCAATATTTGGGCAAACAATTAAACACCATGTTATCTGAAATTCAACTTGATGATAATAATTTTATCGTGAATGTCCAAAGGGAATTACTTAAAGGCAATCCACTGCCAAAAACAACATTTTATGCACTTATCGATGCAACTAAAGAGAAAGCTGATTCACTGTTGGAATTATTAGGAGAGCTAAATGAAAATAACCAAATTACAGCCTTTTCTGGTTTGTCGATTACACCTACCAACCACAAGTTTATAGTGCAAGGCAAAACACTTTATACTTGGTGTGCATTAGACGCTATATTGTTTACCGAATGGCTGGATGTTTCGTCCCAAATTATATCTCAAGACCCAATTGACAATTCTATAATTGAGTTGAATATTGAATGCGATCATTTGATATCATCTAATCCATATCCAATATTTCTCTCTTTGATTGAAAAAATGGACTCTTGCAATATCAGAGGTTCCTTTTGCAATCACGTCTTTTTTTTTGCAAGCGAACAAACCGCAAAACAATGGCTTGACAGCAATGTAAATGGCAAGATATTAACCATGGAAGATTTATTTGAATCGAATAAAATTGGCTTAAAATGTTGTTAAAAATAATCACCTATATTTATTAAGCACCACATAAAAACAAATCATTTTTAATATGAAGAATTTATTTAAAAAGAAAAACGAGTTATCTCAAAAAACAGAAACTGTTTCATTACAGATAGAAGGAATGACCTGTAGTGGCTGTTCATTACATATCGAAAAGGATATCAATAAAAAAGATGGTATTCTAATCAGTTCTGTGAACCACGAAACTGGTAAAGGAGAATTTACTTTTGATACTGCCAAGTTGAATAAAGAGGAATTGATTAACGCTGTAAATAGCATTGGTAAGTATACGGTTGTTAAAGGCAATGAAAAAGAGGATTGTTGTGATTCAATTTCGGATAGCACGACAGATAAAGCGTCCAACAAAGGAAAAAATCAATTCGATTTAATCGTAATTGGAGGTGGTTCTGCTGCATTTTCAGCAGCCATAAAAGCCGAAAGTTTAGGGCTTACCACGCTTATGGTAAATGGTGGTTTAGATTTTGGTGGCACTTGTGTTAATGTAGGTTGTGTACCTTCTAAAAATCTAATTCGAGCTGCCGAAACAGCTTACCACGCTACACATTCTAATTTTGCAGGAATAAAACCAAAAGGCGTTGACATTGATTTCGCACAAGTTATCAAGGATAAAAAAGCTTTAGTTGCTGCATTACAACAACAAAAATATATGGATGTGGTCAGTGATTTTAAAGGCTTGACCATGCTCAAGGGATGGGCAGAGTTTGTGGATACTAAAACCATTCTTGTAGATGGAAAAGACAAGTTCACTGCAACCAATATTATAATAGCCACGGGAGCAACCACCAACATACCTAATATCGAAGGATTAAATGAAGTTGGGTATTTAACTAATGTGTCTTTGTTCGATTTAGAAGAAAAACCAGAAAGCCTAACCATTATGGGCGCAGGTTACATAGGGTTGGAAATAGCAATGGCCTATAATCGTTTAGGTGTAAAAGTGCGCATCATTGAATTTACAGATAGACCTTTACGAAGTCAAACCGAAGACATTACTGGTGTTTTAGTTGAACAAATGAAAAGTGAAGGCATTGAAATTCTTCCAAATTTTAGAGCCTTTAAATTTGAAAAAGAGGGCAACAATACTATTATTCATTGTAACTGTCCTGATGGTTCTACAACACAAATTGTTGAAAAAGGACATATTGTTGTCGCGACAGGAACCACGCCAAACACGTCTAAATTAGGTCTAAAAAAAATAGATCTAAAATTATCAGAAAGAGGGCATATTGTGGTTAATGAAAAAATGGAAACTAATATTTCCAATATTTATGCAGCTGGTGATGTCACTAATACACCGCCATTTGTGTATACAGCAGCAACCGAAGGCAGTACAGCCGTTAATAATGCATTTTCATTATCAAAACAAAGTGTAGATTATGCATCATTACCTTGGGTAGTATTTACAGACCCTCAAATTGCGGGAGCAGGTATGGATGAAATTGAAGCTGAATCAAGAGGCATTCCTTTTGAAGTATCAAAATTAGATCTAACACATGTACCAAGAGCTTTAGCTGCACAAGATACCAGAGGATTTATAAAGTTGATTCGTAATACGGAAACGGATAAATTAATTGGAGCAAGAGTAATAGCACCAGAAGGTGGTGAACTCATCCAACAATTAAGTATGGCTATTAAATTTGGAATTACAGTAAAAGATTTGGCTGAAAGTTTTTATCCATATTTGACACTTGGAGAAGGAATCAAATTAGCAGCAATTACTTTTGGAAAAGATGTTTCTAAATTGAGTTGTTGTGCAAGTTAATCCCTACTAAAAGCCATACACATTTGCAATTCGCTCAAAGCCACCACGCCATCAAAAATTGCAAAAGAGTATGTCTTGCCAACGCTCAATCCGAACATTTAAGAAAATATCGGAATTGAAAAGCAGAACGGAATAAAGCCAGTGGGTAACAACGTATATAAAAAATAGCAGTTAAGAGCTAAACTAAAAGTTTGGTTCTTTTCTGCTATCTTTGTTTTCAACTGAAAAATTGCACATACAAATCTGCTACTTTTCATATACAAGACCGTTATGTGCAAGCGAACCAAACCAATGAACATTTGAATAGAGAAGATCTTTTTGCAAGTATTTTGACACCAATATTGGAGTATTACTTCAATATTTCGAATATAGATAAAATAGAGAAAGGTTTAATAATTAAGGACAGGTTTAAAACTGTTCGAAATATGCAAATAATAGTTTATTCAAATGACCATAATCCACCACATTTTCACGTAAAATCAAAAAACGGAGAAATTAACGCGAAATTCAAAATTGAGAACTGCGAATATATAAGTGGTAAAATTGAAAATAAAGATGCCAAAAGAATAAAAGCTTTTTATAACGATGTAAAAACTCAGGTTGTAAAAGATAAATTAATGGCAATCTGGAATAAGAGAAATAATGAATAACAAATTTGATTTTATAGCGGAATTAGAATATCGGACTGCAAAAGAAGGCGGACGGAATACGCCTGCAAAATCTAAATATCGTCCACACTTGGAATTTGAATTTACTAAAATGTTGACATCTGGACATCAATTCTTTATCGGAACCGACATAGTAAACCCTGGAGAAACAGTTTTAGCTCAAATAGGAATGAATGGTACTTCTCATTGTGAAGGAAAATTAGAAGTAGGAACGAAATTTAAATTCTGTGAAGGAAGTGTAATAATCGGAATTGGAAAAATAACAGAAATACTAAATAAGTCGCTGGAAAAGAAAAAAGCCAGCACATAACACCGTATATAATTTATTGCTAGTTCTAGCCTACTTACGAAAATCCTCGCGGATTTTCTATTCGGTTTTTATTTGCTAAATTAGGTGCTTAAAACACGCAACAAACCATATACAATCACGTTGCCTACAATTGCAAAACGCAATTCAAAACGTGTAATACCGAATATAAAAACCACTGATATTAAGCTAGCTTTAATAGTTTTTAGCTAACGTAAAGTACACAGTTAACCAATCCAGAATTTTAGCCAGATAATGTAAAAAATACGATCTTCCGACATTCACTCAGACGCAATAGTTACGCAAACCGAATTAGCTTGTTGACCAATAAAAAAGTAAAAATTAAAAACTGTAGGCAACACCGCATATAAAAAATTGTTTAATTTAGTGTCTAGATAATGGAAGTTGTTTATTTACTTACTGCTGAAATTCCTTCGGAATTTCATTGCGCGCAAACACAACTTTCCATATGCAACACGTTGTACCACATATGAGAAAACGAAATCTGACATTAATAATTGGAATTTTATTTATGATTTTTCATTCTCAAATTTTTGCACAAGAAACAGAAATGGAAAAGAAAATAAGCGAATTGTTTTTTGGACTTAATTTAAACCAAAAACCTAGCGAAATAGTTAAAGAATCGGACTTTGAATTTGAATATGGTTGGACTAGTGTTATAGCAGATTTTAAGGATTACTCATATACAACGAAATTTAAAAAACATCCTACAATCAAATCGGAAATAAAAGAAGGCACATTCTCAATCGGATTTGGCTCTCACGACGAAAAATATGGGATTTTCGGACTTTCTTTGGTTATTAGGTTTACCAATGAATATGACCAAATCGATGAGTATGAAAAACTGAAAGCGGAATTTGAAAAATATAGCTCAAAAACAATAATTGAAACAACTCAAAATGAGGAATACGAAGTGAAATCTGAAGTTGTTGTTTATCAAAAAGAGAAAGACTCTGAAATTCCGAAAATCAGTTTTTATTTTGACCAATCTGACAAAAATGATTTTCCGATAGTAATAACATTTTCGACAAGTTGGAAAATGGAGGAATTAAAAAAGCTGATTGAAAAACAAAAAAAGACGGAATAAAAAATACGTGGTACAACAACGTGTATAGCTCATTGCGGCTGAATTCCTTAATCGGAATTCATTGCAATTTGCTATCTTTCGGTTACGGCGGAAAATCATAGCTGATTTTCCGCAACGAGCCATACACAAAACCGTTGCCTACAATTGCAACGCTCAATTAAAACGTTTAAAACCGAATATAAAAATCACTGATTTTAAGCTAACTTTATTAGTCTTTAGCTAACGTAAAGCGCACAGTAATCCTATTCAGAATTTTAGCCCGATTGTGGATCTAAAATACCGATTAAAAGCCTGATAGTTTTTCACGATTTTTTTTTAGAATTTTAAGTTATTAAAAACATAAAGCAAGTAGTAAAGAATTTTACTCAGACGCAATATTGACGCAAACCGAGTTAGCTTGTTGCTCAAAAAAAAGTAAAATTTAAAAACTGTAGGCAACACAGCATATAAAAAATTGTTTACTTTAGTGTCTTAACTATGGAAGTTGTTTATTTACTTACTGCTGAAATTCCTTCGGAATTTCATTGCTCGTAAACACAACTTTCCATATGCAAAACGTTGCCTACAATTGCAAAGCTCAATTCAAAACGTGTAATACCGAATATAAAAACCACTGATTTTAAGCTAACTTTATTAGTCTTTAGCTAACGTAAAGCACATAATTAACCAATTCAGAATTTTAGCCAGATTGTGAATCTAAAATACCGATTAAATGCCTGATAGTTTTTCGCGATTTTTTTTAGAATTTCAAGTTAGTCAAAACCAAAAAAGTACGTAATACAGAATTTCACTCAGACGTAACAACGACTCAAACCGAATTAGTTTGTTGCTCGAAAAAATAAAAATTAAAAACTGTAGGCAACACAGCATATAAAAAATTGTTTACTTTAGTGCTTAAGTTATGGAAGTTGCTTATTTACTTACTGCTGAAATTCCTTCGGAATTTCATTGCGCGCAAATCACAACTTTCCATATCCAATAACGTTGTAGCACATATCCAAAAAATGAAAATTCTGACCAAAAAAAACTTAATAGAGCGTTGGCAAACTGATGAAGGAAAAAACCTCTTAAAAGATATAATTCAGCATTTAAGAAAAGTAAAAACGCTCAAAGGTATAAACGGACTTGAAAAATTCGAAGGTAAATTCGACTTAAGAGGAGTTAGTTTTCCTAAAACTTATTCTGAATATCAGTATAAGGGAAAATTAATTACACAAGTTACTGGAAGCTTAAGTTTCAAGAATGTGAATATCGACAATGTTGATTTTACCTATGCAGACCTTCAACATACTAAATGGAAAAACTGTGCTTTTAGTAATACAAAGTTTTCTAAAACCCAATTGGAACAGATTTACATTATCAATTGTTCATTTGAAAATATATTATTCAATAATTCAAGACTTTCTTATTCCTATTTAAATATTCGTTCGGGTAAAAAATCTGGTCATTTTAAGAATGTTAGATTTGAAAAATCTCAATTAAATGAAACTAAATTTAGTTTCCCAAAATTCGACAATTGTTTATTTGACAACTGTAATTTATTTGCGGCTAACTTCGACGGGAGCAGATTTAAGGACTGTAAGTTTATTGGCAAGGTAAATAGTCCATGGTTTAAAAAACATTCTAATATGGAATATGAACCAAATTTGATATTCAACAGAATAAACAAAAAACAATTCATGAATGAAATGATAAATATCGACTTTAGTGAAGCAAATCTGGAATATGTCTCTTTCGATAAGAATTTGGATTTAAGCAAATGCAACTTCGCGCCAAATGTGAAATTTGAAAAATTAAAAACAATTGAAACAGAATTGTATGCCATGTCGGAATAAAATACGTGCTACAACACAGTGTATAATTAATGGCTAATTCTCGCCTACTTACGAAAATCCTTGCGGATTTTCTATTCCGTTTATATTTGCTAAATTAGGTGCTTAAACACGCCACTAATCATACACATCAACGTTACCACACATTTGAAATTAACCGCAGAAAATATAAAAGAAAATTACCTGATATTAATAATTAAGCTATTAATAGTGTGTTTATTTATATTTTTACTGACTCATGGAATATTAAAAATAATTGAACACTACAATGTCTCCATTGGTAATAGTGAAAACAAATTAACTGACTATTTTTATATTATTACAACTAACAGTTATTTAAGACCTTCTATAATACTATTAATTCCAATAGTCGGAATTTTTACTAATAAAAAAATTGGTTGGATTTTAATTCAATCTTATTTCTATTTTTTGATTACAAATTTAGTTTTTCCTGCAACCCAAATTGACTTAACTGACAATACTCTGATTCTGATAAATATTATAGGATTCTTACTCTTACTTCTGATTATCATACTTATGAATAAAAATAAAATTAGAAATCTGACTTATGGAATTAAAAAAAATGAATTAATTAGCAAGAATATTATTGCTTCTATTATTGGAATTTCAACAACCATAATTTTAGTTATGATTAAAAACAATTTGATTTGACAAAAAAAACGTGTGGTAACACCGTATATAAAAAATTGCTAGTTTTAGCTTAACCAATGTTAGTTGCTTTGTTTGCTGGCATCCGATTTTCCTTCGGAAAATCCTCGCACTCAAACACGCAACTTTCCATATACATAAACGTTGGCATTAATTTGAAAAATGGATAAAATATTAGATAGAGTAATTAAATTTTTTGAAAATAAATCTATCCATTTTGGTTTAAGGACTTCTCTATTTATCATTTCCATTTTTGTTTTGTTTGCTTCTGACTATTATTTTGACTTCACTTATGATATTCATCTGAATAATAAAATTGAAAAATTAAAATCAATAAATAGTCTTAAAAATATATATAAATCGGACTCTCTAAAATTGACTGAACTGACCGAATTAGAAAATCGGATTTATAAAAGAACTCACTATTCTGACCGATTACGGAATTTGGATTTAAACCAAATCAATATTTTTAAAAAATCGAACACAACAGAAATCAAGAGTCCTGTTATTAAAAACGATAACACTACTATAAAAAAACCCATTCCTTCTTTATTCTGGATGGTTTTAACATCAAATTATATTTTTATAATTATTGTAATTACTTTATTTGTTTTACCATTTACAGGTTCTGTTCATAGAGAAACCAAAAATTTTTTAGGCGCAATTGCTGCTATAATAATGTTCATTGTTATAATAGCTTTTGTTACTTGGATTTCCTATAAAATCAATTCGGTTTGGAGTAATCCGACTTGGACTTATATTGCAAATATTATAATACATCCTATATCACTAATTCTAATTGGAAAACTCGTAAACACTAAAAAGAAAAAAAACTAATGCCAACACCGTGTAAAAAACATTGCTTATTTTAGTTCAACCGTTTGGTCGTTGCTTTGTTTGCTAGCTTCTGATTTTCCTTCGGAAAATCCTCGCACTCAAACACGCAACGTTCCTTACACATAAACGTTGTGTGCAATTTGGCTACGTTACCAAGATTTGGTATATTTGAGTAAATTTTAGTCAAAATGGGAAAAAACACATCAATATCACTCGGAAATCATTTTGAGGATTTTATCAGAGAAGAAGTGAATTCTGGTAGATATGGTTCGGTCAGCGAAGTAATTCGTTCTGCATTACGTTTATTAGAACGTGAAGAAAAGAAAGAAAGAGAACTTATAAAAGCTCTCGAAGTTGGAGAAAATAGTGGATTTGTTGAAAACTTTGACCCAAAACAACACCTGAAAGAGTTACATCGTAAACACTTATGAGTAAACACAAATATCGCATAAGTCAACAAGCGATTGAGGATTTAGACAAAATTTGGCTCTATACTCTTAACAAATGGTCTAAAGAACAAGCGGATAGATATTTCAACTTAATAATAGCAGAAATTGAATTTATTGCAGACAACTATCTGATTGGAAAATCCGCAGAGCAAACGCGAAAAAATTATCGAGTAACGAAAATAAAATCGCATCTGATTTTTTACAGAAAAGTCGAAAATGAAATAGTCGAAATCGTTAGAATTTTACACCAGAGAATGGATATAAAGAAACGACTGAAATAAAAAAACTGCACACAACACCGTGTTATATTAATAACACCTTAAAAGTATTGCATTTATTGACTTTAAATAAATATTATCAAAATAGGTACAACATAGGTATAACATTTTTAACCACATTATTACGTGATCTATAAGCATAAAAAAACCGCTTCTAAATTAATAGAAACGGTTTTCAATATGTATTTAAACTTAAAGTTATTAAGCTGCCGTACCAGAGCCTAAATACACACTATTTGATACTTGTGTACCATCAGCCGAAACAAACGCCATAAATAGCTCTACTGTGTCTCCTGCATAGGTATTTGGTATTGTAACCACTTGCGAACCTACAGTTCTATCAGCACCATCAAGAATGTAAATTGATTCTTTTTTGCTTGGATTGTAAACCAACACCATCGCTTTGTCTGTTACATTTGCGTTACCTTCTGCCGAGTTATCATCCCAATCAAAACTTACTTGTCCTGCGGTTGTTAAATCGGTTGTAGGATTCAAAACTCCAGACAAAGGACCTCTACTCAATAAAGCTAAAGAATAATCAATCGTGAAGTTAGGTGCGATACCTCCTACTGCATTATTTAATACATAAGACATAGCAGCATTAAATTCCGTTTTCTTGGTTGCAAATGACTTATAACCGATTTTGATAAAATCTTTAGTCGCTTGCAAATACTCCAATGTAATGGTAAATTTATTACGCTGATTTACTTGTCCCTCTGTTCGAGGATTCGCCACGCTAGATGGCTTAATTCTAATGTAGTCGATACCTTTCCAGCTACCTCCAACAATGTTACCTACCTTTCCAGATAAGCCTCCTAAAATTCCTTGAGCTATTTTACCCATAATATAAAAACAATTTAAAAATTACACGTTCGGATTTGGTACGGACTTAATATTGCTTTTAAACCTTATTTTCGTTACTAATATAACTAATATTATGCCATTTTGTTACTGTTTTAGGCTTGTATGATGCCTTTGCGTTAGGCTTCTTTGCTTTGCATTACTTTGAAACAATTACGAATATATGCCACCTTTAAAACTGACATTTTATCAATGACATTTTGCAGTTCTTTTTCTTTTTTACTGATAACTTCTACAGCTTTTATGTGTTTTTGCATCTGATTGGTAATATTACCACTTGATTTTAAACCTTTTTTAAGCGTGTTTCTGCAATCATCTATGGTAATAAAAGGAATAACACTTCCTTTTAAATAATACCCATAAAAACCGCCTATTTGTAACATCATAGATAAGTGAAACAATGTGTTTTTTGTTTCTTCTGTTGAAGTGCTGACTACAAAACAATTTGGACAGGGATTTGTGAGTGGTTTTCCGCTGTTTAGACCTTTATTTAGGATAAAAAAATGAGGGCTCGAGTAAGTGCGACCAGATTTGTGTGTTTTTAGTTCAAAAGTTGACATAGCTATCCAATTTAAAATTGCTTCGCTACGCTTCGCACCATTATTTTTTTTGAAAAGAAAAAAAGATAGCTATAGTTATTGTGGCGTGGGTAAGGCTGTCAAGGTTTTTGGATAAAAGTTTTTTGAGTTAAAATGTTTAATGAAATAGCAGAAATATTGTAAAAAAAGTTTTATTCAAAACCCGTAGGGCTTGACCTTTACTGCCTTGTGCGGCTGGCAGAGGTAGCCACATATATTTGCTACCTTTTTTTATTTTAATACTAAAGCTGTTAATATTACTATAATTACAATCATAACAATTGTGAAGACCTTTGTAGAATAAGAATCATCGCCTTCAGGATTTTCGATTTTATTACCGTTATCATCTATATCGTGAGGAAAGAATAAATCAAATAAATCTTCAATCATTTTTTTCATACCCTAAATATAACTTTTCTGGGGAATTAACACTTAAAAAAATAGGTTTCAGTTCGTATTTGAGCGTTGGGTGAAGCGTTTGTATGGGTAGCGTTTTAAATAGTTGTTTGATAAAACAGCATTTAAATAAGCTACTTATACAGGACTTTTAGACAATAGCTTATTGCTTTTTTGAGGCACGATAAAAAGTAATGTGCTATGGCGTAGTACTACATATTCTAAACCTATTTTTTTATAACCGCTGACTTGGGTGGTGGGGAAAAGTGGACTTTAATATTTGTTAGCGAAATGAAACAAACAAAGACTTGAGGTAAGGAATACTTGGACTTAGTGATGGTTTTGTGCAGTTGAATTAGATAACGAATATTATTATCGATTAACGTAACCCTTTAAAGGTTCTACTGTTTAATGCTTGTTCAAAATGTGGTTAAAAGTTCGGATGTGAGCGTTGGATGAGCGGATATTTTACATAATAGCAGTTATAGCTACCAAAACATAAGAACACGCCGTAGGCTACCTTTGAAAAGGTTTTTGCTACTATAACTTCTATTATGTAACTTAGCTTTGGGTTGGTTTTTTGGCGTAATAGTTGTTTGAGCGTTGGCAATGGCTCTTTGCTTTTTTATTGTACCAATTTTTAAAAATAGATACATTTAAATAAAACAAGCAATGTGCCATTATAGCATTGGGTACAACTATTATGACATAAAACTAACTATGTGGTGGCGCGCGGAACAACCCAAAAGACAGAGGATTTTGAGGTACGAAAAAACTGGGTTTTGGGTTGTGGGGAATACTACTTTACAAGTAAGTTAGAATCAACTTTTATTTTTAGTGAATTATATTTTTTAGATGTATCAGAAAAATTATCTAAAAAAGTATATAATGTCGAAACTTCAAACGAATAATGACTAGAAGCCTTTAAACTTTTAGATTTTTTTGTATTTCTATTTTTTTTAATCATAAGATAAAATCGTCAAATAATTTAGATAAATATACTAAATTTTTTCTTAAATAAGTAGTTTTTGCTTTAGACTTATACACCCTTTCAATTGAATCTAAACTAATGATATACTTAATTTTATTACGATTAAATATTGGTGTAGCACAACAAAACTTTACATCACCTATGCGACTCAAGTGTTCATCAGTTAAAGAATATGAGTTATAATCATTTCTAATATTATAGTCGACAAAATACGATTTTTCAGAATACGCGCGCCCAACAACACCTTGAATATTATCTTTATGAATTACGAAGGGCAATTTACCTTTACCTTCAATTTTATCGGTTATATTATTAAAGTGCTTGTCTGTTAATCTTACTCTGCCATTAAAAATGTTTTTCTTAACCCTGAACACACGTATATTTAAATCCGATATATTTAAATCTAAATCTTTAGCTATTTGTTTTAGATTAATCAATACAATAACTTTTAATATTGTTTTTTGTTTTTTAAGTTTCTTTTCTGTTAAAAACAGTTTTATAGGAATTATAAGAGCACCTATTAATGTACCAACAAAAAAGAGCCAAAACTTTATAGCATCTTTGTTTTCAATTGTTACTAATATTTCATTGTCAATAAAATAATTTAGTACATAATCACTTTTGGATATATAAATTAATAAAGCAGGAATTAAACCTAATAGAATAAGTTTTAAAATAAATTTTAATATATCCTTCAAGATGTTAATGTGTTTTTGTTTTATGAAATATAACTAATCAATATCTAAAGTATCGTTATAAAGTAAAGTTAAGTCAGATGGTCTGATTCGAAACCCTGTGCCGTGATCGTGAGTCTTACCCTTGTTTTTACCGCTTTTGTAAGAACCTATACGAATATCTATCATCAACTTACCATCATCAATTAATTTGAGTAAGTTAGCTAAACTAGGATTTAGATAAATATCGGCTTGTGTATAATGAAATTCTTCTATACCATTTACTTTACGAGTTTCTGCATTAACATAAAATAGTGCCTGTAATTTTTTTTGCAATGCTTTTGATAAATCTTCATATGACCAATAAACCGAGTCGTCTGTTATTGCTCCTGTAACTAAATCTTTTACTTCTAAACGAACTACAGAATCAGCTTTGTCATTAACTATAATAAAACCTGTCCTTGACTTATAAGTATTAAACTTATTTGAAAAAATCGAGGTATGTAGTTTTTTTAAGCCGGGATATTCTTCATATTCTTCACCATACTTATCTCTTAAATAAGTATTAGCCTTATTAGGACCTGTTGGACTTTTGGTAAAAAGAGTTAAAAATGAACTAGTTAAAGCACGTTGACTTTTAACTTCAAAACCATCAAAATCAGGCAGTTTATCATTATTTTCAGTTACCCCTAAATAATCTTCAAATGTTTTACCAATGCCTGTATTATTTTTTCTTCTACTGGGAATAAACCCTAAATTCTTAATTCTATTGAATTCTTTTTCGATTTTAGTTTTATCTATCATAAGTCTTTATTCTTTCTATTAATAAATCAATAACTTCTCTTTTATTTTTACTAGCCTCAATTTCAGACATAAATAATCTTTCAAACGGGAAAGAGAAAAATTGTGTAGCTTTTTGAAGCTGTTCAATTGTATATTTGTGATTAAATTTTGTAGATTCAATATTACCAATCATACCATAACTAACACCAATTATATCTGCAAAACCTGCTTGAGATAAATCATTATCATTTCTTAATTCTCTTACAATATTAATTACGTTTAGTTGTATATCAGATTTCATTTTACCAACAATTTGTGAGCAAAAATATCTTTATTAAAAAAAATAAGCACCCACATATTGTGAGTAATCTGTATTTTACTATATTTGTCAAATGAAAAAAACAGAATACAAAAGGACATTTACCGAAGATTGGGATTTCAGAAGTAGTGATACTAAAGAATATACACATACTTATCATACTTATCCAGCTATGATGATACCTCAAATAGCTAGAAAATTAATTGAAGACTACAAACCTAAAGGTAAACTTGAATATATACTTGACCCGTATATGGGATCGGGGACAACTTTAGTTGAGGCGAAAATAAAAGGTATTGATTCGATTGGAACAGATTTAAACCCATTAGCTAGATTTATAGCTGCTGTCAAAACAACAAACTTTAATGAGAAATTAATTAAAGAATATTTATCAAAAACTATAAAAGCTATAGATGATTATAAATTCCCAAAAAAAATCGATTTAGAACATATTACAAACGTAGATTTTTGGTATAGCAAAGAAAATGCTGCAGAGCTGTATTATTTAACAAAAATAATAAATACTTACCCTGAAACGATTAGAGATTTTTTCTTATTAGCACTTTCAGAGTGTGTAAGAGAGGTTTCTTATACAAGAAACGGTGAATTTAAAAGATATAGAATAGCTAAAGAAAAGTTACACCTGCATAACCCGCAAACCTTCAAGTTATTTATTAATAAATTAGAGAGAAATATAAAGGGTTTAGAAGACTTTAACAAAATAAAGAATAGCAGCAAGACAGTTATAGCAGAATTTAATACTGTAAATGGAATACCTAAAGAATATATTAAAGAAGGTAGTATTGATTTAGTAGTAACTTCACCACCTTATGGTGACAGTAAAACAACAGTTGCTTATGGGCAATTTTCTAGATGGGCTAACGAGTGGTTTGAATTTGATA
This sequence comes from Olleya marilimosa CAM030, assembly GCF_000518485.1. GTDB lineage: Bacteria > Bacteroidota > Bacteroidia > Flavobacteriales > Flavobacteriaceae > Olleya > Olleya marilimosa. Next base: position 15,757 of record NZ_JADR01000012.1, read on the forward strand.
ATGCTAAAAAAATAGATAGCCTCTTAATGGGTGGTACCAAAATAAATGATTTTACTTTAAAAACAGAGACAATAAAAGATGAGTTAAAAGAAATTAAAAAACTCGATATAAAAAGATATTATGAAGTGCTGTCTTTTTTAGATGATTATTATAAATCAATAGCCAATGTTTCTAAAGCAATACGAAAAGAAGGCAGAATATGCTATGTTGTTGGGAATAGAAATGTTAAAGGTGTTCAAATACCTTTAGATTTTTTCACTATTGAGTCGTTTGAAAGAAATGGTTTTAGACATATTGATACGTTTGTAAGAAGTATCCCAAATAAAAGAATGCCTAGTAAAACAAGTCCTAGTAATAAAAAAGGCGCAAATGTAACAACAATGGTAAATGAATTTATTATCATAATGGATAAGACATAAGGGAAGAAAGATTAGATAACCTCAAATCCCTCATCTTCCTCAATTTTCTTCTTTTGATGGATTGTAGTAATTGCCTTGAGATTCTCTTGCTAAAAATTTAGACTTACAAAGACTGGTTATGTAGCGTTCAGCTGTTTTTTGAGTAATATTTAATTTACTTGCGAAACTAATATAATCTTGTGTAGAGAAACGTAATGGCAAACTTTCTATAAATTGCTCTCTTTTGTTTTTGTAATTGATTGCTGTTTTATCTTCTGGTAAACTAGAATAAACCTTACTACTGTGTTTAATTAGTGCTTTTACCATTGTTAGCGTTGTTTGAAAATCTTCATCAGAACAATTTAAAGGATTTGAAACATCGCCTGTTTCTAATATTCGTAAAACTGTTAAAATCATACTAATTCTAAACGCTATAATACCCATTCTTTTAATTGATGAATTGTACTCTAATGGATTTACATTTAGATAGTATAAATTAATTTTTGAAAAAAATTGATTGAATACTTCTTGCTGTTCTTGAGTATATGAAAATTGAATTTCTGTATTTGTAATTAGTTGCCTGTATAACTCAAAAAATTCACTCCCTAAATTATCAAAATACTCATTTAAGCCTTTTTTAGTATCAATAGCAAATACATTTTTCCAATTAGTACTTGTCGGCATTTGATAAAACATAAAGCGACTGAATAAGCCATTTTCAGCATTTGGCATTAACGCCAAAACTTGTTTTGGTGTGCCTGTTAAAGCACAAGATAAACAAGGCTCTTCTATCTCTACATATTCTCTATCTGTTCTGCGAAAATATTTTATTGTTTCGTGATGAAACGCATTTCTAAAACCGTCGGAATAATCACCGTAATCTGTTTTAAAGTTTTTAGCTAATGTATCTGCTTCGGTTTCAAAAATTAGTCCTCTGCCTTTACTATCGTGTAATAATTGAAACATACCAGTTGAGCTATTATTTGCAGGGATAAACAACATTCTAATTGGTGGTTTTGGTGGTTTCTTTAGGTTTTCATCTTTTGCTTTGTTCTTATTGTATTGTGCTAATTCTGCATCATATTCGGCTTCCATTAGTTTTGCTTCTTCACGCATTGACTTATGAATTTTATATACCAAACGTTTACAAAATTTTAGTTTCCCTTTTCCTGAAGCTGCTGCCGCTGTTATAAATAAATATAAATTAGAATACACTTTATCGCCATCATAGATACCGTATATTTTAGGTAGACAAGCACTTATTGCTGTAATTGCACCCAATATCATTATATCTTTTTCTTGGTCTGTTTTAGTATATTTAACTACGTGTTGAAGGAACTGCGGAAGTTGAGGAATTAAGGAAGTTGAGAACGTTGGACTATCTGAATATTCATCATTTAATAACTCGTCTTTTATTGTTAGTATTTCTACTCCAATTGGTTCTTTGTATGGCTTAATATTGTTTTGATGTGCCATATAGTAAAATGTAGAAATATTTACGCCTGTACCTTTCGCTTTTAAACAATTGGTAAATTGTTTATCGCATTCTTGATAATTGTATTTAATGTAAAATCTACTAATTCTATGATAGTATTCTCTACCTGCTTCTCCATATTCTTCTGATAATGCAAAACCTAAATTACGCCACGTTTCATAATTACCTGTAATATCGGTTGCTGTTTTTTCTATTTCGGATATGTAAGCTTCAATATCATTAGTTACTTTATCGCTTTGTTTTATTGGTGGTGCTATTTCTTTTGGTTTTATGATTACTTCAAAAGTATCTGCATTAGCATTGATAAAACAATCTTCATCATAAGACACAAAACATAAACGACAAATATCACTTCCAGAGGTGTCAATATCAATATTTAATGCTTGTTCGTAATAGTCTACAACTTGTTTGTAGGCTTCTTTATGATGCTCTTTTGTTGTATTTACTTTTACAATAATTTTTAAGCCTTTACCACTAGGACTAATAAATGATGCATACGTATAAGGTGCTAAACGTGTGGTATTTTTTATTAATTGTAAATGTGAAGTTTCTAATTTATCTATATCTAAAATTACATATTTACTATACGTATTTACCTTATCAATACTTCTACCATTATTGAAAGTACCTGATACTGTAAAAGCAATTAATTGCTTTTTAAGTTGGTCTGCTTCCTTTGTGCTATCATTAGATAATAAGTTTCTTATAACGCTTATTTCAGGCTTAAAAGCACCTAATTTAATATCATTTAGGATTTTTTCTAAAGGTTTATCCTCAACCTTGTTTACGAAGTCTTTAAAGACAGATACGACAGCTTGCATAACTTTAAGATTTACGGATTAGTAATTGCGTTTTTTACTTGAAAAAGCTTGTTTATAGTTTTTATCCAAAAGCTTCTGTACATCGCTCATTCTATAATAGATTTTTGAACCTATTTGAGAAAATGAAACAATACCTTCATCTCTCCAAGTTTGAGCTGTTCTTTTACTAATATTCATTAGCTGTAAAAATTCTTGATTGTCGAGAAATGTGTCGTCAGGTGACTTCTGTTTTTCTTCTAGTTTTTTGTTTAGAATATCTAAACGATTTACTAATTCTTTGTACTGTTGTGTGGATAAAATAATTGCTTCCATTACGATATATGATTTAAAATTATACCGCAAGAATGCAATAGTGATAGGGTGCTAAAAGCACACCCTTATAAAACCCTTATAATTGAAGTATTTTAGTGAAAAGGGTTCTTTTTTATGTAGGAAAGAGCGTCTTTTTTATAATCTTCTGAAGTATTAGACGCATCAAGTTCTGACTTTAATTCTAGTTGTATTTCATTAGCTACTATATTGCATAGTGTTGCCAAACCAATATTTGGAATTATTTTTGACTCCTTTAAAGCTTCAATAACGCCACGTAATGCACCTTTTTTTCTGTCTGTCAATGTTGATTTACCGTTAATTGTAATGCTTAAATCTTCTAAAATCTGCAAAACATATTTACGGTTTTTCCCCTCTTTAATAATTGAGTTAAAATCTTGTTTTAACTTTTTGACACTTTCAGGTAATGTTGCTATATCTTCTTTGATTTCATTTATAAATTCTTTCTCATTTTTTAACCAATATTTAATTGTCTTAATATATTCCTTCTCGTTTTTAGTCGGTTTTGATAATAAAGCAGATTGATTAACTGAATGGGATTTCTTTTTTAAATCAAAAAAATATTTAGTCTTATCAGATATATATTCGTTTTCAAGAAGTGTAGTTGTATCAATACTTAAAAGTATATGATTTGTAATATTAGATAAGTATTTTAATAATTGAGATTGAGAGAGTAATTCAACTTTTGCTGTACCCAAATAAGGATTCGTTTTCGGCTTTCCTGCTAATATTGGTAAGGTTCTAGAAAAGTGATTTTTTAAATTTGAAAAGAGTGCTAATTCAAAAGGAAAGAATTTATACCATTTATCGTAAGTACTTAATAAAAGATTGAGGTCTTTTTTCTCTTTACCTTTAGGTTTGAAATAGTTTTCAATATTTTGAAGTATTACATCTTGACGCTCTTTATACCTCCTATTAACACCTTCTAATTTATGATTCTTTTGCATTCTTACTACATAGTCCATAAACCAACTTAAAGCTGGTGGTTCTCCACATTTCTCGGGCGTTTGCCCAAAACTTGTTATAGCATATTCTATGTAATTATTAATTTCTTCTTCCCAGTTATCTTGATCTAAATTATTTAATATATGATGATGAGTATATAATACCTTATCTGCTACAAATTTTGCCAAGTCTTTAAAATCATCTTTTTTAAATAAACTATGCTTTTGTAGATTTTTATGTCTTTCGCAGCAATTAGGAAAGTCTTTGAAATAGTCTCCAACTTCTTTTAATATCTTTTGATGTGTATTTTTGCAACCTACACAATTATTTAGATTATGCTCTTCATTTGGAAAGTACTGAATTGAAAAAGGTTTTTCATATGCAGAACCTTTTAGGTATATCATTTCCGAACCACAAACATCATACTTTTGCACTCCTGTTATTAAAAAATGTGGATTTCTACCCATAACAAACTAATTTATAAATTTATCTACTGCATTATCCAACTCACTACTAATAATTTTTGCATACACTTGTGTAATACCAATATCTGAATGGTCCATAAGTTTAGAAACGTGCTCTATACGCATACCATTATTTAATGCCCTGGTAGCAAATGTATGTCTGCTAATGTGAAAACTTAAATTAAAAGGTAGTTCTAAACGTTTGCCCATTTTTCTTAAATACATATTGCTTAATGCTATTGCTCTACCGGTTATTAAATTTCTATGCTCTTTATCTGTAAAATAGGTTTTATCAATATTTGCAAAAGGGAAAATTATATCTTCTTGCTTCTGGTCTTTTTGCTGATACCTCTCTAATATCTCAACTGCTTTTTGACCTATTCTAACGCTGTGCTGTCTGTTTGTTTTTCTGATTATCTTTGTTATTCTTCCGTTTTTCTTATCGTAATTCTTCCATTTTAGCTCTAGCATATCTCCAAATCTTAAACCACCTGCAAAGACTGAAAATATAAACATATCTTTTATAATCTGTGCTTTGTCTTTATTTGAAACTTCTAAATCCATAAAGTCCTGAAACTGTTCAGCAGATAAATAGCGTTTTGTACTCTTATCTTTTTTTACTGTGAACTTATTAAAGGGAAATAAATCTAAAGGAATTAAATCTTCTTTTTGTGCTTCCTTAAACATTATCTTCATAATCTTTAAAGAGAAATTAATCGTTGTGTTATTATTGCCTAATGTGGAACTGCAATAGGATGCAAAATCTTTTAAGGTGGTAACTGTAATATCTTCAAACATTAATTCTCTATGCCCTACAAACTTTTCAAATTTCTTTAAATAGGTTTTATAATTCTTATACGTTGAATATGCTAAAGTATCTTTTCGCTTTTCGCAAAGATTATCAGAGTAGTCAAAAAAGTTCGTTAAGGGTTTACCCTTAATGGCCTCTTTTAATTTTCTTGCAGTTGTAGATTGGTTTCTTCTTTCAAGGTCTGCAATCTCGCCTTTTGCATCTGCAACCTTTTGAGATATGTAAGCATTCAGCCTTGTAGAATTACTATGATTCTTCTTTACTTTTTGCTTATCTTCATCCCATTCATTTGGCTTTAATTTTAGGCTTAACGAAATGAATTTAGTTTTACGGTCTTTGATAACTCTTAAATAAAGAGGTGCTTCTCCTGCTTTATCTACTTTGTTATTTCTTAAAATTAGTTTTATTGAAGACATAAAGTACTGGTTTTAAAGGGATGAAATGCGGTGCAACCGAGTACTAAGGTACAACAATAGGTACAACAAAACAAGCATTTTAGCGCATTTTGTTGCTTTACTTTACTTTATTAAAAACCTGTAAAGTACTGTATATAAAGGGTTTTATTGAATATTGAAGTAATTAAGTGCAGTATCTATATAACACCGTGTATAAAAAATTGCTATTTTTAGCTTAACCAATGTTAGTTGCTTTGCTTGCTAGCTTCTGATTTTCCTTCGGAAAATCCTCGCACACAAGCACGCAACTTTCCATACACATAAACGTTACCTGCAAGTGCAAAAAAATGAACTTAAACGAAGAAATAAGAAATAGATTATCAAAATTCACAGAATTCGGTTATGAAAAACAATCGAATGGAACAGAATTATTTGGAAAAGCTCCACACATTGCTCCCTTAGCTTGGTTACATAATATGTATGCTGGTTTGACGGAAGATGAGATTAGTAAACTTGAAGAAGAATTAGAGACAGAAATCCCAAAAGGATATAAAGAATTTTTAAAGGTTTCTAATGGATTACATATATTTAATACCACATTTTGTCTTGACGGATTAAGAGTTTCTTATAATAGAAAAAATGCTATAACAAATCGTTTACCTTTTTGTTTACTCACTACGAATATTTATGAAAGACCCCGAAATGCGAAAAAGGAACACTTCTTTATTGGAGGTTATGATTCGGGTGATGGTTCTCATTTATATATTGATAAAAATGATAATAAAGTTTATAGATGTAAAACCAATAATGTCAAACCGTTGAATGAATGGAATAATCTGAATGAGATGATTTTAGATGAAATCGACAGATTAATTGAAATACATAATGAAAACGGAATGTTAAAAGCAAAAATTAAGGTGACAACACCAAAAAGTGAATCATCATCGGAAAAGAAAAGTTTTTGGGAAAAATTAAAAGGAAAGTTTAATTAATAAAAACCTGCAGGTAACACCGTGTATAATTCATTGCTAGTACTCGCCTACTTACGAAAATCCTCGCGGATTTTCTATTCGGTTTGTATTTGCTAAATTAGTTGCTAAAACACGCAACGAAATCATACACAAAACCGTTGCCTACAATTGCAAAACTCAATTCAAAACGTGTAAAACCGAATATAAAAACCACTGATTTTAAGCTAGCTATAATTGTCTTTAGCTAACGTAAAGCACACAGTTAACCAATTCAGAATTTTAGCCAAATTGTGGATCTAAAATACCGATTAAAAGCCTGATAGTTTTTCGCGATTTTTTTTAGAATCTTAAGTTATTAAAAGCCAAAAAGCACGTAATACAGAATTTCACTCTGACGTAACAACGACTTAAACCGAATTAGCTTGTTACTCAAAAAAAATAAAATTTAAAAACTGTAGGCAACACAGCATATAAAAAATTGTTTACTTTAGTGTCTTAATTATGGAAGTTGTTTATTTACTTACTGCTGAAATTCCTTCGGAATTTCATTGCGCGCAAATCACAACTTTCCATATGCAAAACGTT
>NZ_JADR01000013.1 GCF_000518485.1 Olleya marilimosa CAM030
AACTATCTGCTAATTGCAAATAACTGTAGATTATGGAAAACCTAAAAGGATGAAACCTTAAATATGAACGGAACGAAAACAATAATTGAGTCTTATTTTGGAATGTATAATGCAAAACGAATTTAATTCCTTATCAGCTGAAATAATTGAAAACAAGAAAAAGTGGATAAATAAAAACGTGCCACAACAACGTGTATAATTAATTGCTTGTTTTAAGCCTACTTACGAACATTCCTGCGGAATATTCTATCTGTGATTTATTTGCTAACTTAGTGCCTTAATCACGCAACTAACCATACACAAGACCGTTGGCAACAAGTTAAAATCATCAATGAAGAAATACTTATTAATATTTTTACTGACTATAAGTTCAAAATCAATTGCTCAAACTTACGAATGGACTAATACTTATGGTAATGATAATTTTGACAAATTAATTTCTATTACTTCGGATCACTTGGGAAATACGTATTCAACAGGACATTTTGTTGGCACTGTGGATTTTGATCCTGGTCCAGATGTATTTAATTTAACTTCAAATGAAACTGGTTTTGAATTAAATGTTTTTGTTCAGAAACTAGATCCTCAAGGTAATTTTGTTTGGGCCATTACATTTCCAGATGTAAATTTTGATGATGGGAGATCGATTGCTATAGATTCATTAGGAAATTTAATTATTGTTGGTAGGACAGAAATTCCTGGAATGAGTGATAATATTATGATTTTTAAATTAGATCCTGATGGCAACGTAATCTTCTTCGAACAATTTGGAAATAATGCACAGGACTATGCGTCATCTGTAGTTTTAGACGATCAAGATAATATTTATTTGATTGGACAATATCAAAACACCATCGATATGGACCCAGGCCAAGCAACATTTAATCTATCAGCTAATGGTAGTACAGATATTTTTCTATTAAAATTAGATAGTAATGGTGACTTTCTATGGGCTAAAAGTATTGGTGGCAACGATTTGGATCTTGGTAGGCATTTAAATATCGATGGTATTGGAAATTTATATATAACAGGATTTTTTAATGGCACCTGTGACTTTGATCCAAATAGTGGTGTAAGTAATGGGATATCAAATGGTATTTGGGATGCTTTTATTGTTAAACTTAATAATAATGGAGATCTTATATGGCATAAAAGTTTTGGGTCAACAGGTCTTGATGATGCATCTTCAAGTGATACTGATAGTAACGGAAACACCATTATAACAGGTTTTTTCTCTGGTACAGTAGATTTCAATCCAAATGCTGGTGTTTTTAATTTAACCTCTAGTGGTGAAGAGGATATTTTTATTTTAAAACTAGACCCAAATGGAGAATTAATATGGGCGAATAGTTTAGGAACTGCTTATTATGATTATGGTCAGTCTGTAACTCTAGATGATGTAAATGAAATTTATGTTACTGGCGGACTTTTTAATCCTGAAAATTTTGATCCCAATGGTTTTACAACAGATTACGATGTATTTATTAATAAATATAATGCAGCTGGTAATTTATTATGGGATCTTAAATTTGGAGGAATTGATTCTGATTTAGGTTTTGCCATACATGTTGATGATTTTTACAACATTTATGTCGGTGGATATTTTCATCAAACAGTCGATTTTAATCCAGAAGATAATGTTGAAGACATCTATGTTTCAAATGGTCTTCAAGATATTTTTATTACTAAATACAGTCAAGACATCGAGTTTCCAATAGCTTATCCAATGGAATCCTTGGTTGCTTGTGATGATGATATGGATGGGTTTTCTGATAGTTTTGACACTTCTAATATTGAAGATGTTGTTTTAAACGGTCAAACAGGATATGAACTAACTTATTTCGATGAGAATGGAAATGAATTACCTAGTCCATTACCAAATCCGTTTACCAATACTATTGCTAATAATCAATACATTACTATTCGAGTAACAGATCCTGTAACTCTTCTTTTTGATGAAACCATAATTGAACTTCAGGTTTCAGTCAGTCCAGAAATAAACCCACCTTCAAATATTTTTGCTTGTGATGAAGGTGGTGGATTCTCAAGTTTCGACACTTCTGCTGTTCAAGATGAAATATCAGGTAACCAAACAGGTTTAGAAATTTTATATTTTGACCAAAATGGGAACGAACTTCAAAGTCCTTTACCAAACCCTTTTCAAAATGTAATTCCTGATTTAGAAACCTTGACAGCTAGAGTTTATTTTGAAGGTGATGACAGTTGCTTTTCTGAAGTAAGTTTTGATTTGATTATTAAACCTATACCTGAAGTGTTTGAAGTTGATGATATTTATGAATGTGACGATGACAGTGATGGATTTGAGGTTTTTGATCTGTCGGAAATTGAAACTAACTTACTTGGTAGCCAGGCAAATTTATTATTAGAGTATTATTCAAGTGATAATAATATTATTCCAATAAATTCTTTAAACAATTACACGAATATTACGCCCGAACAAGATTTTATATTTGTAAGAGTATTTAGTGATCAAAACGACTGTTACTTTGATACTACAATTAATTTAATAGTTGATGACTCTTTTCCTGTTGCTCACCCATTAGATATCATATTTGGTTGTGACGATAATAACAACGGAGTTTCAGAATATTTTGATACTTCAAATGTTGAAAACCAAGTTTTAAATGGTCAATCTGGAATGTTGGTTTCCTACTTTGAACAAAATGGTTCAGAACTTTCAAGTCCATTACCAAACCCATTTACTAATACCGAACTAAATAATCAAGACATTATAGTAAGAGTTACAAATCCAAATTCAAATTGTTATACTGAAACCATTCTTGAATTACAAACTATAACTCAACCAAATATCAATCAACCTAGCGACTTATTTGGATGTGATCAAGGTAATGGATTTTCTGAGTTTAATACTTCCTTAATGGAGACACAAATAATTGGAAATCAAACAGGCTTAACTATACAATATTTTGATAGTGATAATAATCTAATTCCAAGTCCGTTACCAACATTATTCCAAAATACTGAACCTTATAATCAAACAATACATGTAAGAGTTGAAGACGAAAATAATCCAATTTGTTATTCCGAAACATCTTTCGATTTAATCGTGAACAACCTACCAGAAATTAATTTAGAAGAAGAATATTTCCTTTGCGAACTAGAATCATCTATAACATTAACCTTAAATTCAAATTTCGATTCTTACAATTGGTACACAGTAAATGATGAAACTTCAATATCAACTAGCAATAGTGCTGAAATAACAAATGAGGGAAATTACATTTTAACAGTAGGTCAATTTGAAAATGGTATCCTTTGCGAAAATTCATTTTCCTTTACTCTAACACATACTAATGTTCCAGAAATAATTGAAGTAAACCATGGACAAATAGGAAATACTTTTATCGAAATTATTGTTTCTGAAAATGGTGATTACGAATATTCTATTGATGGAATCAATTTCCAAAACAGTAATTATTTTGATAATATTCAAGGAGGGTGTTATGTGGTATATGTCAGGGACAAAAATGATTGTGGTGAAGACTCTAAAGAAGTTGTAGTAATTGACTATCCAAAATTTTTCACTCCTAACAATGATCTATACAATGATTATTGGCAAATAAAAGGCATAACAAAATATCCTAATGCTGAAATATTTATTTTTGATCGATATGGTAAGTTATTAACACAACTATTCTCAAATAGTTTGGGGTGGAATGGAACTTATAATGGAAAAAACATGCCTTCTAATGATTATTGGTTTACTGCTGATCTTGGTGATGGTTTTGTTTTTTCTGGTCATTTTACCTTAAAAAGGTAATCACCAGTTGCCAACAACGTGTATAATTAATTGCTTGTCAAGTCTTTACTAGGAAAGTGATATAGATTAACCTTTGGTTCGTTTTCTTTTGCTAAATTAGTTCTCGCCAACGCAACTAAACATACACGAACACGTTGTGTGTAATGCTGGAAAAAAATCACAAAAAAGAAAATAATTGGAATGATATAAATTATTCCACGTTTGATAAAAATAATAAAACGAGGTAAAAAGCCAGAGTACGGCACCGCATAAAATTTATGTTTAAATTTGAACTAAAAAGGAAGCTGATTAACAATCTCGTAAGCGATTTACGCGTCGGAAAATCTTATAAAAACGTCACCTGCAATTAAACAACAAATACAAACATTAATGAAAACTATTCTAATTGATATTATAAAGGAAAAAGTCGACATCTCTGATAATGAAATTGAAATATTAACCTCCAATTTTCAAATTATAACCAAACAGAAAAATGAATACTTAGTTATTGAAGGTTCTAAATCTTTATACTTATATTTTATAATTGATGGCTTTGTTAGATATTTTCATATTGATGATGGAAATGAAATAACAACCCAAATTTCTACTACTAAAGATTTTGTGACTTCATTTGAAAGTTTCCTTAATAATAGTTTCTCAAAGGAAAACATTCAATGCACTTCAGATTGTACATTATTAAGAATCTCAAAAGATGAATATCAGAATTTGTACAGGGAGGTTTCAAATTGGTCAATATTTTGTAAAAGTGTATATGAAGACCAAATTAGAAAAATTTCTGAGAGAGCGAATTCACTTCAGAAATTGTCTGCATCACAGAGGTATTTAAAACTATTAAATAATCAACCAAAAATTGCTTTAAATACAGCAGTAAAACATTTAGCCTCATACCTTGGAATAAAACCTCAATCACTTAGTCGCATACGAAAAGAGATTATTAAGTAACAAATGTGATTTTTTTGATGCTAGACTAATCATAGTTTTGAAAAAAATAGAACATATGAACAAAGTAATCCCAATATCAATTTGGTCAGGAGGAATGATAAATTGTTTTCTGATTAAAGGAACTAAAAAACACATATTAGTTGACACAGGTGTTCCAAATAGCGAAAAAAAAATACTGAAGCAATTAAAGAAACATAATGTCGATAAAAATGAAATTGGATTAATAATAATCACTCATTCTCATATCGACCATTTTGGAAGTGCCTACAAACTCAAACAAATTTTAAAAGCACCTATTTTGGCTCATCAACTAGACGTTGAATCATATATAACAGGTAAAGCTGATATTTCAACCATGAAACTTAACAAACCTCAATGGTGGATTTTCAAACAAATAATTAAAAATCAAAAAACAGAACCTTTCGAGCCTGAAATTTTAATTGAAGGAGATACTGAATATAATTTAAAGGAATGGGGAGTTAACGGTAAAGTTATCCACACCCCCGGACATACTCCTGGTTCTCTATCAATAGTTTTAGAAAATGAAGAAGTTATTATTATGGATATGATGGCCTCTGGAATCCTGTTAGGCGGAATAATATTTCATAAGCGAGTAAAGCATCCTCCTTTTCATGATAATTTAACTGAACTTAAAAAGAGTTTTGATAAAATATTATTGGAGAAAGGGAAACGATATTATCTAGGACACGGTGGACCATTAGATAGAGCACAAGTGATAAAATACTATGACAATCATCTTAAAAAAGCAGATAACACAGCATAAAAGTAGACAATTGTCTATATTCAGTAGATACGTGTAATACTTATTAAACCTTAAACTGTTATTCAAGTCTAAAATTAAACCACTAATTAAACTAAGTATGAGTAAATACAACTTAACTTTTCTTATAATACTATTTTTATTCTCTTGTAATTCAGATGATAATAATTCTAATCTCGAAAATTCAGATACTACTACAAACATCGTAAAGCCTAAAGGACTATATACCAGTTCTTTTGGAAATGAAACTGCTTTAGATAATAATCAAATCAATGGTTCGTTAATTCGAGTAAAATGGAGCGAAATAGAACCCAATAAAGGAATTTATGACTTTTCAAGTATAGAGCAATTTCGTGAAATTATTAAAACAAGAAATTTAAAATGGAGTCTAGGTGTTTTAGCTGGAGGAGATAGTCCTGATTGGTTGACAGAATCTATTGGAGCTGATTATTTTGAAATAACAGGAGTTGATAATGCTGTAAAGAGAATCCCTAAAATTTGGGATACTAGGGTCAATGAGAGATTGGGGTTTCTTGCGGAAGCACTTTCGAACGAATATAATGAAGATGAAGATTTGGTTTTAGTATATGTTCCGCAAATGACTGCAAATGGTATAGAAGGTCATTTTAATGGTGTAACAACTGATGAACTTTTAGATGCTGGGCTAACTTCAGATAATTGGGTTAATAGTGTAAAAGAAACAGCTAGGATATTTGCAAATGCTTTTACAAAAAAGGCAATAGCAGTTGAAGTCCACGACATAATGGAAGATACTTCAATTCCTAATAGAATAATGACAGACTTATGGAATGAACCTTCTTTAAGTCATAGAGTCGGTGCTGCGATGTGGTGGATTTCTGGAAAAATCACCTATCAACCTAATTTAGTAAATGCTTTAATCGATTTCCCTGGAGATATATATGCACAAGCCATTGGACGGTCTGACCAAACTGAAAGATTTGAAAATAACGACTACACAACTGTTTTTGAACAAGCACGCATATTGGGTATTAGATATATTGAACTTTGGGAATATGAATTTGTCAATAATACTTTCCCTCAAGATTTTGAAAACTTTAATGATTATACAAATACCTACTTTGAATAAAAGCACTACACACAACAACGCACATAAAAAATTGCTTATTTCTAACTAAATATGAAAATTAATACAAATAATAAACTAAATTTAAACATCGGAAAATTGCGTTTTTAAAATCGCAACTTTTCATGTCCAAAACCGTTGCCTACAATTGCAACGCTCTATTCAAAACGTGTCATACCGAATATAAAAACCACTGATTTTAAGCTACCTTTATAAGTCTTTAGCTAACATAAAGTACACAGTTAACCAATTCAGAATTTTAGCCTGATAATGTAAAAAATACGATCTTCCGATATTCACTCAGACGCAACAACGACGCAAACCAAATTAGCTTGTTTCTCAATAAAAAAAGTAAAAATTAAAAACTGTAGGCAACACAGCATATAAAAAATTGTTTACTTTAGTGTCTAAATTATGGAAGTTGTTTATTTACTTACTGCTGAAATTCCTACGGAATTTCAGCAGTAAGTAAACACAACTTTCCATATGCAACACGTTGCCCACAATTATGAAAAACATCTTTGCCATCATATTTTCATTACTAATAGGACAGTCTATATTTGGACAAAAAACACCGATTTCCTATGTGAGTATTGAAAAAGTTAAAGACAGCTCTGCTAATCCTTGGGTTATTGATAATAGAATAAGTCAAATTACATTGACCTCAAAAAACGAATTCGAATTTCGGAGTTTTCCAATTCCTTCAAGTTGTTTGACTTGGAGAGAATATAAAGGAACTTGGGAAAGGAAAAACGATACTCTTATATTTTCGGAACAATATGAAATTGTAGAAAATGATGCACGATTTGCCTTTTCGAACAAAAGACAAAACGAATATTATCATCTTGAATTTAAAACTGATAAAAAATCAAAACTAACTGAAAAACATATTGAAATCCAATTCGTTTACGATTTCGATTCGGATTTTAAAGATGTTAAACTCAATATGGAATTGGATAATGATTTCAGCCTAAAAATTCCTTTCAATCAAATTCCGAATCGTAAAAGTTTAGCATCAATTAGGTTTGAATATTTCTTGTCAAATGGAGAAAAAAGGTATGGTTACATAACAGAAAATCAAACTGTAAATGTAAAAGAGAAAGAACTTCCGAATTATATTGGAATTACTCTAATTGAGAAACCTAAAAAAGAAATTATCTATAGAATTACAAAAGCGCTTTTAACAGAAAATAAGATTAAAATAATTTCGAAAGAAAAAAGCAATTCTGATTTACCAGATTATACTGAAGAAATAGAATTTAAAGAAATTTACGAAAATGAATCTGAAAAATAACTGTGGGCAACACCGTGTATAATTAATTGCTTGGTTCACTGCCGACTTACGAACATTCCTTCGGAATATTCTATCTGTGATTTATTTGCTAAATTAGTTGTCTAACCACGCAACTAACCATACACCGAACCGTTACCTGTAAGCCAAGAACAATAATTAGAATCAAAATAAATGATAGAAAAAAACATAGGATTTATTAAACAAATAATTGAAGAAGGTATTCCAGTTCATAAATTTTTAGGACTAAAATTATTGGAACTTGAAAAAGGGTTTGTAAAAGTTAAAGTTCCCTTTAGAGATGAAATTGTTGGAGATATGAGAACAAACAGGTGGCACGGAGGAATTATTGCTACAATAATGGACTCTGTTGGTGGTATTGCAGGAAGCACTCACTTTACGTCATTGGAAGATAAATTAGTAACTATTGATTTAAGAATAGATTATTTAAAAGGTGCTGAAGCATCTGAAATAATTGTGGAAGGTAAAATAGTTAGGTTAGGTAATAGAATACTTGTAACGAAAATGAAAGCCTTTCAGAATGATGAATTAATTGCAGAAGGAAAAGGCGTATATAATTTCATACGAATTAACAAATCAACGGAAAAATAGGAACTGAAACAAAATAGCCTACAGGTAACAAAGTGTAAAAATAATAAGGGTTTTAGTGCTTATCCCAAAGTGAAGTGCATTTTACAAAGTCCGCAAAATTTACAATTTTGCATGTCTATTAATTAAAGAAAAAATTGCAAATTTGGCTAAGTGATAAATTGAAAGTTCAGTCCTTCGAAATCCCTTACTATTCTTACACAAACCGTTGTGCAAAATTAGACAAACGAACTAAATGATTGACTTTTACATAAGAAAACAGATTATTGAACTTTTATCTGATATCAAGCTAAAAGCAATACAAAAAAAGTCAATATCACATTCTGATTCTGAAAAATACACCTTGCAGATTTTTGAAAAAATTGGAATTCCAATTCAAAATGATTCCGCTAAACTTTTTGGAAAACCTGGAATATTACAGGAGCTAATTTTAGACATTCATAGTTCAGCTTACTTTACAATTGATGAACGTAAATTATTTAATGAAGACTTTAATGAATTTTTAAAACTATTCCCAAAACCACAATCTAAAGAAGAACTTAAATTCAGAATTTTGGGGAATAATGGATTATACCCAAATGTAGATATCAAAAGAGGAAAAGTATGGTATAAGAATTTCAATTCAAGACCAAGTATCGTTACAGTAAACAAGATAAATTCCGAGAAGGAATACTCAAATGAATCTTCCATTTACTGGATTACTAGAACTGAATTAAAATTTGCAACGTCATTAATATTATCTGATTCAGGAACCCGATTATTTCCATATTTCAATCCTTACGACACGATTTCACTAAATTATGAATATGTAAAAGACATTCCGAATGAAGAAATCTACTATTTCCTAAATAGGTGGATGGATATTAAAAATGTATTCATTCAACCTGACGGCAGTATGTTTAATCGGAATCCAAGACCTGATATTTCAACTTATGATTACTCAAAATTTGACCCGAAAAAATCAGGCTTCAATAAAATATTTGACTCTTTTAGTATCAGAGACCATTTATTGATGCGAACAAGTAATTATTTATTGAAAGCACTTATGAATAGAAGAAACCTTTTATTCCAAGAAGAAGCAATTTTAAATGCATTTTTCGCACTTGAAGGAAGTTTACACTTACTGCAACGAAAATATGGTGACGACTCTACAAAGTTAAATAGAGTACTCTTAAGAGATATATTTAAGAATAAGCTCACCTTTTTACCTAATGGAGAAGGAACTTATGAATTTATAGAAGAAGGTTATTTTACAAGAATTTCTTTAGTTCATCCACAACCAAGATGGGGAGCGGAATGGAATCCATATGTTGACCACGAGGATTTTAGAGATTATTTCGGAATTAGCAAGATGATTTTAGCTTGGATTTTAGGAGAAAATGAAATTGATTTCTGGTAAAAATAACTTTGCACAACACCGTATATAATTTATTGCTAGTTCTAGCCTACTTACGAAAATCCTCGCGGATTTTCTATTCGGTTTTTATTTGCTAAATTACGTGCTAAACCACGCAACAAACCATATACAAAATCGTTGCCTACAATTGCAAAACGCAATTCAAAACGTGTCATACCGAATATAAAAATCACTGATTTTAAGCTAACTTTATTAGTCTTTAGCTAACATAAAGCGCACAGTTTTCCAATTCAGAATTTTAGCCAGATAATGTAAAAAAGTATGGTTTTCCGATATTCACTCAGACGCAACAACGACGTAAACCGAATTAGCTTGTTGCTCAAAAAATAAAAATTAAAAACTGTAGGCAACACAGCATATAAAAAATTGTTTACTTTAGTAATTAACTTATGGAAGTTGTTTATTTACTTACTGCTGAAATTCCTTCGGAATTTCATTGCGCGCAAATCACAACTTTCCATATCCAACAACGTTGTACACCATTAAGAAAATGAAACACCTTATTATTATTTTCTTTTTTCTAATTTTTAGTTGTAAATCACAAAGAATTACAACAACAAATGAACTTGATAAAGTTGGAAATTTGGCAACTGAATTTTGTGAAAAGTTTGACGGAAATTTAGAAAATCAAATAAAACTTCAGACTGACCTTATTCAAAAAGAAGTTTTAAGAGATTCTTTCAATCAAGATGTCGTTCGAAATCTAAATACTTTAAATTATAGACTAACAAGAAACCTTTGGAAAAACTGTTCGAAATATAAACTGAAATCTTATTCTTTGGGAAGTTTACACACCAGAGTTTTGGATATTGATAATACACTATCAATAGACGAATTTGAAAAACTTGAATCCAAAATTGAGGAAATTGAAAGTTTAAAAAATATCCAAATAATAATTGTAACAATTGACGACTTATTTCCATATAAAAATGTAACCGAATATTCGATTGAACAAGGGAATTATTGGAAAATTGGAAAATATCCAGAAAATGGTGGAGTTATTATCGTATTAGATAAAAATGATAGAAAAATTAGAATATCAACTGACAATACTTTAAGACAAAAACTAACCGATAACGAATGTGATTTGATAGTCCAAAATGCTATGTCTTATTTAAAAGACAATAAATATTTCAACGGTTTATTGGAAATAGTCAATGAAATAAATAAAAATATATAAACGGTGTACAACAACGTGTATAATTAATTGCTTTGGTCGTTGTTTATTTGGAAAATTCCTTCGGAATTTTCTCGCGTTCGTTTTTGTTTACTAAATTAGTTGCTTAAACACGCAACTAACCATACACAAAACCGTTGCCTACAATTGCAAAACGCAATTCAAAACGTGTCATACCGAATATAAAAACCACTGATTTTAAGCTAACTTTATTAGTCTTTAGCTAACGTAAAGCACACAGCTAACTAAATTCAGAATTTTAGCCAGATAATGTAAAAAAGCATGGTTTTCCGATATTCACTCAGACGCAACAACGACGTAAACCGAATTAGCTTGTTGCTCAAAAAAATAAAAATTAAAAACTGTAGGCAACACAGCATATAAAAAATTGTTTACTTTAGTACTTAAATTATGGAAGTTGTTTATTTACTTACTGCTGAAATTCCTTCGGAATTTCATTGCTCGTAAACACAACTTTCCATATGCAACACGTTGGCAACAATATTGACGAACACCTAAACACACAAAAAAAATCAATGGGAATATTTAACTTTTCGAAAAAAGAGGAACTGAATTACACGGATTTTAATACAATGATGATTGATAATGTTTATCTGATTAAAATACCCAAAGAGTGGAATAAATATGAAAGCGACCGATTTAGAGCACGCACGAAAAATAAAAAAATCGACTTTTCTATAACCAATTACGGAAAAGAAATTTCAACACCTGACAATTTTGGAATCGAAGACTTGAAAAACCAATTCTTACCTTTATTTGACAAGTTCGTTAACGAAGGTGGTTACGTCTCGAATAAAGATTTAGAAATCGGAGAAAATTTTATTTATCAATCTTTTAAAGTGGGAAAAGAAACTCAATATTATTATTACACAAGTAGAGTAATAAAAAATGATTTAAGAGTTGTGATTGCATTAATAATTAGACAAATCGGAAAATTGGAACCGAAACATACTGAATTAATTAAAGATATGGGAAAAAGTATAACCCATAAAATAGCATAAAATACAGTTGCCAACACCGTATATAATTTATTGCTAGTTCTAGCCTACTTACGAAAATCCTCGCGGATTTTCTATTCGGTTTTTATTTGCTAAATTACGTGCTAAACCACGCAACAAACCATATACAAACCCGTTGCCTACAATTGCAACGCTCAATTCAAAACGTATAAAACTGAATATAAAAACTACTGATTTTAAGCTAACTTTATTAGCCTTTAGCTAACATAAAGTATACGGTTAACTAAATTCAGAATTTTAGCCAGATAATGTAAAAAAGTATGGTTTTCCGATATTCACTCAGACGCAACAGCGACGTAAATCGAATTAGCTTGTTGCTCAAAAAAGTAAAAATAAAAAACTGTAGGCAACACAGCATATAAAAAATTGTTTACTTTAGTGCTTAAGTTATGGAAGTTGTTTATTTACTTACTGCTGAAATTCCTTCGGAATTTCATTGCGCGCAAATCACAACTTTCCATATGCAAAACGTTGGCATACATTTGAAAAAAATCATCTACATATTATTTTTAGGTTTAATACTATCTTGTAATTCTAACAAACAATTAGAAGGAACTTGGATTGGAGCATATTCATATTCTGAAAATATTGAATCATCAATGAATCTTCCGATTCGGAGCTTCGTTACATTCAAAAACGATAATTACTTCGCAAAAAGCTTCAAATATGACTATCGTGCTGAAAAAGACTTTGAAAATGGAACGTTTAATTATAATTGGGAAAAAATCACTTATAATTCAGATAATGAATACACAAATATTGTTAAATCATTAAACAATGACAGTTTGGTTATCAAAGGAACAGATGGCTCTAACAATTCTGTATTTAAAAAATTGAACGATACATTAAAAAATAAAGCCAAAAATATAAAGTTAATAGGGAAACGATATTTAGTAAAATCTGAAAAATACAATGACACGCTAAATTTTATAAACGACACTCTATTAATTAAAAGTACTGACAAAACAAGGAATCCTGGAATTAGATGGGAACGAATTAATGAGAATGGATTTGACATACTTTTTATGGAAATGGACATTCCACTAATAATCAGGAATGAATTGAACGGAAAAATAGTTTTAACTGGATTTCATAAAAAAACTTATAATCTTGAATTAATTGAATTGAAATAAAAAACGTATGCCAACAACGTGTAAGCGCAATAACGGCTGAATTTCCTAATCGGAAATTCAACTCGTTTTGCTAAATTAGGTGCGTCAGCGGAAAGTACTCGCGCACTTTCCCGTTACTGACGCTTACACAAAACCGTTGTGCTTAATTAAAAAAATGAAATACGAATATCAAAAAGCTTGTAAATGTGGAAATGTTGATTCGATTGAAGTAACACGAAAAGAAGCTGCTTTTGGTTTAAAAGAGAAAGAAATTTGGAGTCAAGAATGTTCTAAATGCGGAAATAAAGAATTTACGTCTCTTTCGCATCCTCAACCTGAATTTAAAACAGATTTATTAATTGAATGGGGAAATAATGCGGATTATTTTTTTATGGAGCAAGATGAGGATTTGATGTTGGCTGATGAAAAATATATTGATTTGATTTTAGAAGTTCTGGATAATCATCAAATATTAAGTCAAAAGAGAAATGTTCTGATTGAAGCTCTTTGCGTTATTATTTATGACAATAATGTTTCAGATGAAAATAATTCGGATTTGACTGATAGAGTTGCGAAAGAACTCAAAAAAAGAAAAGCGGATGTTCTAAATGCTCAAGATTGGATAATGGATTATATAAAAGAAGTATCTTTTCCGATAATTGGAATTGAATATGTAAGCAAAAAAACGAATTCATCTGAACATAAAGAAAAAAATAATATTTGGAATAAATTAAAACAAATTTGGAATTGAAAAATAACTAAGCACAACACCGTATATAATTTATTGCTAGTTCTAGCTTACTTACGAAAATCCTCGCGGATTTTCTATTCGGTTTGTATTTGCTAAATTAGGTGCTTAAAAACACGCAACAAACCATATACAACAACGTTGCCTACAATTGCAACGCTCAATTCAAAACGTATAAAACCGAAAATAAAACCCATTGATTTTAAGCTAACTTTAATAGTCTTTAGCTAACATTAAGTACACAGTTTACTAAATTCAGAATTTTAGCCAGATAATGTAAAAAAGTATGGTTTTCCGATATTCACTCAGACGTAATATTGACGCAAACCGAATTAGCTTGTTGCTCAAAAAAAAGTAAAATTTAAAAACTGTAGGCAACACAGCATATAAAAAATTGTTTACTTTTGTACTTAAGTTATGGAAGTTGCTTATTTACTTACTGCTGAAATTCCTTCGGAATTTCATTGCTCGTAAACACAACTTTCCATATCCAACAACGTTGCCTACAATTGCAACGCTCAAATCAAAACGTGTCATACCGAATATAAAAATCACTGATTTTAAGCTAACTTTAATAGTCTTTAGCTAACATTAAGTACACAGTTTACTAAATTCAGAATTTTAGCCTGATAATGTAAAAAATACGATCTTCCGATATTCACTCAGACGCAACAACGACGTAAACCGAATTAGCCTGTTGCTCAAAAAAAGTAAAAATTAAAAACTGTAGGCAACACAGCATATAAAAAATTGTTTACTTTAGTGTCTAAATTATGGAAGTTGTTTATTTACTTACTGCTGAAATTCCTTCGGAATTTCATTGCTCGCAAATCACAACTTTCCATATGCAAAACGTTGCCTACAATTACAAATCGCAATTCAAAACGTTTAATACCGAATAAAAAAACCACTGATTTTAAGCTAACTTAATTAGTCTTTAGCGAACTTAAAGCACACAGTAAACCAATTCAGAATTTTAGCCAGGTTCTGGATCTAAAATACCGATTAAAAGCCTGATAGTTTTTCGCAATTTTTTTTTAGAATTTTAAGTTAGTCAAAACCAAAAAGTACGTAATACAGAATTTCACTCAGACGTAATATTGACGTAAACCGAGTTAGCTTGTGGCTCAAAAAAAGTAAAAATTAAAAACTGTAGGCAACACAGCATATAAAAAATTGTTTACTTTAGTGCTTACGTTATGGAAGTTGTTTATTTACTTACTGCTGAAATTCCTTCGGAATTTCATTGCGCGTAAACACAACTTTCCATATGCAACACGTTGCCTACAATTGCAACGCTCGATACAAACCGTGTAATACCGAATATAAAAACTACTGATTTTAAGCTATCTTTATTAGTCTTTAGCTAATTAAAAGTACACAGTTAACCAATTCAGAATTTTAGCCTGATAATGTAAAAAATACGATCTTCCGATATTCACTCACACGTAACAACTACGCAAACCGAATTAGCTTGTTGCTCAATAAAGTAAAAATTAAAAACTGTAGGCAACACAGCATATAAAAAATTGTTTACTTTAGTGTCTTAATTATGGAAGTTGTTTATTTACTTACTGCTGAAATTCCTTCGGAATTTCATTGCTCGTAAACACAACTTTCCATATGCAAAACGTTGTAAAACATTTAACAGAAACTTATGGGTTGGAATATAACAGCCACTTTTATTAAAGATATCGGAGAAATAGAAATCAATATTGGATTATTGGAATCTTTAGGATTTAGAGGTTTCAAATTTATTGGAGAAACAGATTTTAATATTGGACCTGAAATTGGAGAAACTTATATCACAAATTATAAAGGTAATTTGATTATCGCAAATGCTGATTTGTGTTGGCAATTCGCAAAACCAATACAAAGTCTAACCGAAAAAAAATTCCTTGAAAAGTTTCCTGATTTAGAAATTATCCAAATATCAATTGGATACGGACTTTCATACTGTATATTCCAAAACGGAGAAAAAATTAGATTAAGAGAAGCTGGAGACGAAATTCATCAAGATTTTGGAAATCCATTACCAGAAGAAATTATAGTGAGAACTCAAGAACTTATCTCTAAAGAAGATTTATACGAAATGCGCGAAGATTTGTCTGAGAAAGAGATTCAAGACCATATAGAGTCCGAAGTCACTTATGAAACTGCTTTCGAGCTTACAAAAAGAATTTTTGGGAAAAGGTATGACGAATTAGAATTGTCTGAATATGAAATTAAAGGATTAAAATTTGTTAATCAATCAATAGAATTGGAAAAGGATTATGGAAAGAAAGCTGAAATGCAGTTTGTGCAATAAAACGTTTCACAACAACGTGTATAATTAATTGCTTTGGCAAGTGCTTATTTGGAAAATTCCTTAGGAATTTTCTCGGGTTCGTATTTGTTTACTAATTTAGTTGCTTAACCACGCAACTAACCATACACAAAACCGTTGCCTACAATTGCAGAGCTCAATTCAAAACGTGTCATACCGAATATAAAAACCACTGATTTTAAGCTAACTTTAATAGTCTTTAGCTAACATTAGGCACACAGTTAACCAATTCAGAATTTTAGCCTGATAATGTAAAAAAGAATGGTTTTCCGATATTCACTCAGACGCAATATTGACGCAAACCGAGTTAGCTTGTGGCTCAAAAAAAATAAAATTAAAAAACTGTAGGCAACACAGCATATAAAAAATTGTTTACTTTAGTACTTAAGTTATGGAAGTTGTTTATTTACTTACTGCTGAAATTCCTTCGGAATTTCATTGCTCGTAAACACAACTTTCCATATGCAAAACGTTGGCAACAAGCTGAACTTACTCGTACGAAAACAAAATTTGACTAGATTTAATGACAAAAAACAATATAAATTCACATAAAGGATTCAAATTTGGAATTATAGGAATTGGACTAATTCTGATTTTGATAATCCTAACTCAACTGCTGCATACGCAAATATCCGATATCGCTTCTATTTTAATCGGACTGCTGACTTTTGCAGTCGGAATTGTAAGTATTATTGGATTCATTAAATCTCTAAAAGGAATTAAAGAACCTAATACTGCTAAAAAAATAATTGGAATAATAATTAATTTCGCAATTGTTATACTTTTTATATCAGTAATAATTGCCAATATTTATGATATAAATAAAGCTTTAAGTTGAATATGAAAACATTAATAATAGGAATTTTAGTCTTACTCATAATCGGAATTGTAGTTTCTTGTAAGCAAAAATCTGATAAAGAAATATTTGAAAGCGTTCTAAACGATAAGCGCATAAACACAAAAGAAGTTGGATTAAGAGAAGGAATTGAGTTTTTTCAAATAATGGAAAATGGAAAAACAGGTTTTCGTGATTTAGACGGAAACACTGTAATTGAACCAATTTATGAATCGGCTGAAATGTTCTCTGAAAATTACTCTGCTGTTGAAATAGACGAAAAATGGGGATTAATTGATAAGAAAGGAAATTTAGTAATTGAACCAAAATACAATTATTTAGGAAGTATGCACGAAGGACTTATGAGTTTCAGAGAAAATGAGAAATATGGTTTTATAGATATAAATGAAAATGTAATTATTGAACCAAAGTTTGATTGGGTTGATGAGTTTTCCGAAGGTTATTGCGTTATTAGAAATGACAATGGAGAATTAGGTTCTGGAAAAAATCAATTTATTGATAAATCAGGAGAAATAGTTTTTGATTTAGAATTTGATTATGCTCGAAAATTTGAAAATGGAAAAGCAAAAGTCGAACTAAACAAAGAGTGGGTTTTTATAGACAAAGAAGGAAAAATAATAAAAGAATCGGAATAAAGCCAGTTGCCAACACCGTGTATAATTAATGGCTAGTTCTCGCCTACTTACGAAAATCCTTGCGGATTTTCTATTTGGTTTTTATTTGCTAAATTAGGTGCTTAAACACGCCACTAATCATACACAAAACCGTTGTATACAATAGTCCAAAACTCATCGGATATTTTAAAGCGTGTAAAGGTAGCCATATAGGGTATTGCCAGATCCCAGCGTGTTTAAACAAAAAATAAATCGGAATTGACAATTGGAGATTTATCCAAGCACTAGATGCAGGCATCATAGAGAGTTACACTATCTGAATGTTGTCACATTAACGTGCTTGATAAAGTTCGTGAAAAATTTTGACAAAGTCAAGTGTTCAGGAACGGATTAGTTTAAACACGCTGGGATCCTTCCTATAAATAGGCGCTCCTTTATCTTCAATCCATAGTCGGTTGACTATAAATAAAAGACCGAAAAGCCTCTTTAAAATAGTGGTGTTTGATTTGCCAAGTTTCGGCTACTGGACTCAGTATATTAAATTTTTGATGGTTAAAATAAAAAAATTAATATACTGATATACAACAACGTGTAAATTTAAGTTTGTTAACCATGGCTGTTTACATTACATTTACCGTAAGGATTTAACAAACCTAAACTTACACCTAACGTT
>NZ_JADR01000014.1 GCF_000518485.1 Olleya marilimosa CAM030
CAAAACGTGTAATACCGAATATAAAAACCACTGATTTTAAGCTAGCTTTAATAGTCTTTAGCTAACGTAAAGTACACAGTTAACCAATTCAGAATTTTAGCCAGATTGTGGATCTAAAAAAACCGATTAAAAGCCTGATAGTTTTTCGCGATTTTTTTTTTAGAATTTTAAGTCAGTAAAAACCAAAAAGTACGTAATACAGAATTTCACTCTGACGTAACAACGACGCAAACCGAATTAGCTTGTTACCCAATAAAATAAAAATTAAAAACTGTAGGCAACACAGCATATAAAAAATTGTTTACTTTAGTGCTCAAGTTATGGAAGTTGCTTATTTACTTACTGCTGAAATTCCTTCGGAATTTCATTGCTCGTAAACACAACTTTCCATATGCAACACGTTGTAACCAATTAGAACAGAATGCTCGGAATTCCATCATACAAACCAAAATTTCACAGAAGTGGGCAGAGTTTTAAAGATGAGTTTGAAAAAACTCTGAACGAACTAATTGGAAAAAAAATCGAGCGTTATTGGTTAATGTGGGACTTAAATGAAGATGAATGGTTAGCTGATGGACCAGTAGTCCTTGAAATTGACGGACAAAGATTTGAATTTACGGCTTATCAATTGGACGATTTTAGTATGACTATAAACTCGTTTGAGCTATCTGAAAAACTGGATTGGTATGGAAGTGGAGATGAAATGCCATTAACTTGGAAAGAAAATCCGAAAATAGAATTAAGTAAAAATCTAAATAAGGTAATTACTGATATTAATATTTTGACATATGATTTTTATCAAAAGAACAACGAGTCGGAGTATATTCTTGTCGGAATAGAATTCGTTTTGGAAAAGGAATCTGAATCTGAATCTGAATCTGAATCTGATAAAGATAACTTCTTTTCAATTTACAATGGACTTGACCAAAATGAACTTAAGAACACGGAATTACATATAGCAAATCAAATAAAACGAATAAAAATAACTGGTTACAACAATGGCTATAAGTAATTGCTTGTTCTCGCCTACTTCTGAAAATCCTCGCGGATTTTCAGTTTGGTGTGTACTTGCAAAGTTAAGTGCTAACCCACGCAACTACTCATAGCCGAGACCGTTACAAGCAAGCTAAACACTAAAATATGACAGAATTTACCGAACGATATAAAAAATTGTCGAACGCAGAATTATTAGAAATTTTAGCAAACTCAAAAAATTACCAACCAATTGCAGTTGAAACGGCGGAAAAAGAATTCGAAAACAGGAATTTATCTAAAATAGAAATAAATAAGGCTAAATCAGAAATAAAATCGAAGCAGGAAGAAAAACTAAATATAATTGAAAAAAGAAGGCAAACTGAAGTTAAAGTAAAAGAGACAGCTTTCAAGTTTTTCGACACGATAAATCCAATTCAAAACGAAATTCAAACGCCCGAAAAAATAATAAGGTTAACTACTCTTATTATCGGAGGATTAGCAATCTTCAGTATATTTAAACAATTTAGTATGCTTAAATATATGTTTACTGATGGTCTTGACAAATGGGATTTAGGTATGTTAGAATATTTCTTTCCTTTAATCCTTTTGCCATTATCCATTATTCTATTTTGGAAACGAAAAAAAATTGGTTGGATTTTATTATCAATCTTTTTGAGTTATTCAGCAGTAAATTCACTCATATTTTTTTTTAAGAATTTAGGTAGACAACCATCAGGTATTCCTGCTCTCGAATCATTATTCCCATCAGTTTCGCCAATTGTTTATTTAATGAATTTATTGTTTTTTGGCGGAACACTTTGGCTAATTTGTAAAGAAGATTTACGACACATTTATAAAATATCTAAACAGACAATGTTTCTAACAATCGTACTAACAACAGTTATAACCTTAATTTTAATTTACGCAATTATCGGATAATGAATATAATTTTCAGCATTTTTAAATGGATTTTGATAATATTATTTTTTCCGTTATCATTAATTTTTGTTGCCTACTACAAGCAGAAGAAGTCAAAAAAAGAATACTATCAACGTGAAAGAAAAGCCAGCTTGTAACACCGTGTATAATTAATTGCTTTGGTCGTTGATTATTTGGAAAATTCCTTCGGAATTTTCTCGCGTTCGTTTTTGTTTACTAAATTAGTTGCTGAAACACGCAACTAACCATACACAAAACCGTTGGCAACAATTTGAGAAAACCGAAATCCGAATCTGAATTTATCTATATGAATGAAATTTCTTTACTGACTTTCGATAAATTATTTGACTTAATAGAGGATAACCAATTTGAAAACGAAATTGACAAAAAGATTGCGGAAAAAATACTAAAAGCAGAAAGAGATTGGAATATATCACTCGAATCCTTAAATGATTTTATAACTGTACTGGAAAAAGAAATTGGCGGAACTGCTACCAAAACAAGTCTGAACAAACTCTTGAAAAAATATAATCAGAATATCGCTCAATATGCTTGGGAATCAGAAAGCGTGAGTTATTTATTAGATATTTTTGACTTAACCAAAAAAACCGAATTAAGAATTATATTTAATGAATTGACAGAAAAACTGAAAACGGAATGAAAGCACTTAAAATCTATTCTATTTTAGGTTCCATAATAATTTTAGCAGATTATATTTATGGGTTTTATGCAATGGGAAATCCAGATTTCCATTATGACAATACTGACCCAATTACAGGAATATCAACATACCCATTAAAAAATGACCAAATTTTAAGGCCAATAGTTCTGTTTATTACTTTTTCTTCTATCATATTAATTCTATACTATTTATTTAAAAGACAAAACCAAAATAAAGTTTCTAAAATTATATTTAGTGCACTACCAATATTGATTACTATTTTTTGCTATGGCTTTCTTTGTAAAATACTATAAGTTGGAATTAAGACTGAATAAAAACTGTTGCCAACACCGTGTATAATTAATTGCTTGTTTTAAGCCTACTTACGAACATTCCTGCGGAATATTCTATCTGTGATTTATTTGCTAACTTAGTGCCTTAATCACGCAACTAACCATACACAAGACCGTTGTAGCCAATACGAGAAACGAACCAATAAAATTGAAACTATGGAATTTATTACAGACAATTTAAAAGAAATAATACTTGCTATCATCGCAATTTCAGCTGTTGGAATTGTTGTTAAAATCCGTAAAAACAAAAAATCGAATAAAGTAACTCAAAAGAAAAATAAAGTTGGTGGAGATATGGCAGGAAGAGACATCAACAAGTAATCGTAAATGAGTAAAAAAGAGATAAGTCAATCTAATAATGACGTAGAAGGTGATTTAGCTGGAAATGACATTAATAAGCAAACCTATAATATAGGAAGAACATCTATTGGTGGTAAATCACAATTAGAGAAACTTTACGAAAGACTTGAAAAAGAAAGAGAGAATTCAGCTGTTTTTAGTGAGATAGTTGATGAACTATTGCATTTTAAAAACAATGCAGACGAAACTGAATTTATTGGTCTTGAAAAAAAACTTGAAAACGGAAATAGAACTAGCTATTTAAATTTTGCTGAAAAGTCAAAAGAAAAATTCGCCAAAAAACTTTTGCGTAATGAACATTCAGAAACTGCGCAACATATTTACGCTTTCTTGCTCGCTAAAGTCTATTCAAGTTTTGAGTTTAATGTAGCACCTCGAATAAAAGAAAATCATCCAGAAATTTTTATTAATGAATTAGTAAAACAATTTATCATTAATCCATTAGAAGAAATATTAGGTGAAAATTTATTGAGAATCTACGATGATGAAATTAATGGAATGATATATTTTTTAACTGGTAATTGTCATATAAAATGGGACTAATATGTTAATCTACAATCAAGCATACGATTTGTATCATACAATGTTTAGGATTCTTCAAATAATGGAGAAAACAGAAGAAATCATTGAAATTGATAAATTAAGAATTTTAGACTTCTATTTAGCTTTTCCAAGTGAATTAATGGATATTAGAAGCTTTAGAGGTTTTAAAAAATATGAAAAATATATAAAAGCAGAAAAAAACAGATACGAAAGAGTAATTGACAGAAAAAGATTATTCTTCAAAATGGAACATATCCAGTTATCTGCAATTAAGGCCTTAATTTCATATGGCATATTTGATGCAGAAGAATTTAAAAAAGGAAATATTAAAAAATCTTATGAAAAATTATCTGAATCTTTAAATTCAAGAATTCATTTGGCAAATGAAGAAAACCCAAATTTAATTACTTTAATTACAGGTCCATTATCATCAATGAATCTTTTTGGTCATCTAGGATTAAAGGAAAGAACTAACCTAATAGAATTTAAATATGACTCAATATAATCCATTTTTAAAATTAAATAGACTTTCCATTTTTACTCACGATGGTAAAAGTGCATATGATGAAGAATTTCACGATGGTGTCAATATAATTAGAGGTCATAATAGTTCCGGAAAATCAACAATTGGTAATTTTATCTTTTTTGTTTTAGGTGGTGATTTTAAAAAATGGACAAAAGCATCATTAGCTTGTAATGATGTATACGCTGAAATTTTAGTAAATACAGAACCTATAACAATCAAAAGGACTGTTTCAACCTCTGGTAACCAACCAATGTCAATTTTTTGGGGAACTTATGAAGAAGCAATAAAATCTTCAAGCGAAGGCTGGCAAATATTTCCTTATAGAAGAAGTGAAAAAAGTAATAAAAAAAGTTTTTCAAATGCTTTATTTCTATCATTAGGATTTCCAGAATTAAGAGGCGATGTTGATAGCAATATTACAATGCATCAAATACTTCGTCTTTTGTATGTTGACCAAAAAAGTTTAACCCTTGATTTGTTAATGACAGATACGTTTGATTCTGCAATTACTAGAAAAACTATTGCTGATTTATTATTTGGTGTTTATGATGATTCTTTATATTCAGATAAAATTGCACTTCGAGAATCAGAGAAAGACTTTGACATAAAGAAAAAACAATTTGAAGGAATTGAACAAATATTTAAATCAAGTGATACTGAAACCAATCCAGAAATTATAAATGCGCTAATCGAGGAAAATTATAATCAACTTAATAGTATTGATAATTATTTAAAAAAGATTTACAATGAAGAGGAAAATACAGATTCAAAAAAAGAGGAAAATAATGAAAAAGAACTAAAAATTGTTTCAATAAAAACACAGATTCTTGCTACTAGACAAAGTTTATCTGTTTTACAATCAAATATTAATCAGTACGAATTTGAATTAATTGATTCAGATGATTTTATAAAAAGTCTTGAAAAAAGAGCAGTTGCTTTATCAGATTCAATACTAACAAGAGAAACATTTGTTGATATAAAAATGAATCATTGTCCTAATTGCTTATCGCAATTAGAACCTATATTAGACGATAATCATTGTGAATTGTGTAAGCAATTGTTACCAGAAGATAAAGGCTCTTCCCAAATTAAGCGAATGCAACAAGAAATTGATAATCAAATAAGAGAATCAAAAAAACTCTATATCCAAAAAGAACATACATTATTAGAACTAAAATCTAGTTTTCCTGCTTTAGAACAAAAAGTTAGAGGATTACAAAGAGAGTTAAATGAAGCACTTTCAAGTGTTAAAACAGAACGAAATCAAGAATTAGATAGCCTTTTAATTAAAAAAGGCGAACTAGGTTCAAAAACTGATTATTTAATTAAACAATTAAAAGCATTAGAACAAATTGAAGTATTAAAAAAAGAACTAAATACTTTAAGAATTAAAATTTCAGCTTTAAAAACGAATATTTCAATTAAAGAAGCTGAACAATACAAAAGACTTAAAAGCGCATATCAATTAATTCAAGATTATAGTTTAAGACTATTACATAGTGATTTAGGAAGACAATCAGAGTTTAAAACAGGAAAAAATATTAAACTCGATTTTGAAAAAAACACATTCACTTTAGATGGCGAAAATAATTTTTCTGAAAGTTCAAATGTGTACTTAAAGAATAGTGTCAGATTTGCTATTTTCTTTGCTTCTCTTGAAAAAGAATTTTTCAGATACCCAAGATTCATTTTGTGTGACAATATAGAAGACAAAGGAATGGAACCTATTAGAAGTCAGAGTTTTCAAAATGAAGTAGTTAAAATATCAAGCGAGATTAAAGTAAGACATCAAATTATAATTACAACATCTATGATTTCACCTGAACTTGACAATTCTGATTTATGTGTTGGAGAATTTTATAGCGAAAGTAATCCAACATTGAAAATCGAATAAAAAGTACTGGCTACAACAACGTGTATAATTAATGGCTAGTCCTCGCCTACTTACGAAAATCCTCGCGGATTTTCTATTCGGTTTTTATTTGCTAAATTAGATGCTTAAACACGCCACTAATCATACACAAAACCGTTGCCTACAATTGCAAAACTCAATTCAAAACGTGTAATACCGAATTTAAAAACCACTGATTTTAAGCTAACTTTATTATTCTTTAGCTAACGTAAAGTGCACAGTTAACCTATTCAGAATTTTAGCCAGATTGTGGATCTAAAATACCGATTAAAAGCCTGATAGTTTTTCGCGATTTTTTTTTTAGAATTTTAAGTTATTAAAAGCCTAAAAGTAAGTAATACAGAATTTCACTCACAAGTAACAACAACGTAAATCGAATTAGCTTGTTGCTCAAAAAAGTAAAAATTAAAAACTGTAGGCAACACAGCATATAAAAAATTGTTTACTTTAGTGTCTTAATTATGGAAGTTGTTTATTTACTTACTGCTGAAATTCCTTCGGAATTTCATTGCGCGCAAATCACAACTTTCCATATGCAACACGTTAGGCATAATTAACGAGCTGTTTAAAATAGAATAAATTAGATTATTAGGTATAAAAAACAATGATTGCACTAAATAAAACTATAGCCTATACTAAAAACTGGAAACATACTTTTTTGATTGCGTTAATATTAGGAGCATTAATTCCAGTTTTGTTAATGACCTTAGAACCTTTTGATAACAGCAATAATTTCTCATTCAAATATTTAATTCTTTCTGGTTATGCACTTTGCATCATAATTCCTATTGTGCTTGTTCACCCTATTGAAAATTATGTTTACAAAATTCAAACGAAACGTTGGTTCGTAATAAATGAATCTCTATATATCATAGTAACACTCATTTTAATATTTCTTTTCTCTTTTTTCTATCATTTTTATCTAATTAGTGGACTACCTTCATTTACTTCCGAAGCCATATGGGATTTTATAAAATCATTTGGAGTGCCATTTATACCTATTGTAGTGCCATTATGGCTTTATTTACGCTCTAAATATGGCTCAATTGAGGTTCCGTTGTACGATAAAGAAAACACTAAAAGAAACAAAACCATAACTATTATTGGGAACAATAAATCTGAAACCTTAACAATTTTTGAAGCAGATTTTATTTTCGCAAAAGCACAACAAAATTATGTAGACGTATACTACAAAACAGAAAATGGAATGCAACAAGAAACATTTCGCAACACACTATCAAATATTATGAAACAATTGCCTGAAGCTTGGCAAGTACATCGTTCTTATTTAGTAAATCTAGATTACCTTGAATCTGTAGAAGGAAATACTAGAAAGCGTTTTATAAGGATTTCTGCAACAGAAGAAACTATTCCAATTTCTCAAGTTTACTATAAAGCCTTAAACAAAAGGCTTTCAAATTCGTCCCTGTCGTGTCAAAACTAGCCCAAATACTTCAATTTTAACCCAAAAAATTCAAGCTAGTCACACTCTTTTTTTGCTCTTGTTTTTTTGAGTTCTCTTTGTTGAGAACTTAAAAAACAAACAAATGAAAACGAGTAACCTTTTTATCCTAATAATTTCAATAGCACTACTCGCAAGTTGTTCTTCTAGTAAATATGTAAACTATTTAAAAGAACATACAGAAGTGGTTAAAATGACAGATTCTCTTCAGTTTAATTCACTTAATGAGGATTTTTACAAAAACAAACTCTTTCTAGTTGGCGAGGTACACGAGGTTGAAACATCCCCAAGAATTGACTTTGCGGTATTTACTCAACTTAATGAAAAAGTAAAAGTTGATATTTATTTGGCTGAAATGGACATTGCGCAAGGCTACTATCTGGAAAAATATTTGAAAGGGTCAAATGAAATTGAACTCAAAAACATACTCAAAGAATGGCCAGTTTATATAGGAACTATCTCTCAGCAATACAGAAATAAATGGAAAAAAATGAGAACATATTATGCTCAACTTCCTGAGAACTCAAAATTTAAACTTGTTGGCATCGATAGAATTGCAGATTTCGAACTGATTCGAAAATTATTAAAAGAAAAACTACCAAAGAAATACCATAACAAGATTCATAGTAAGAATGACTCTTTAATTTCTTGGTCTAAAAATGAACTCAATAAAATTCTGGAAAAAGAGAAATCACAACTAGATGAAAATACACTGAATTTACTGAGAAATATAGAATACAACATTTCTAATTATAGAAAAACAAGAAGTCGGGATACGTTTATGCATCAAAATTTTAAAAGATTACACGCACAAAATCAATGGGGAAACAAGAATATTTATGGCGGATTTGGTTTTTCTCATACACTACAAGCATATAGCTATACTTTTGCTGGACTAATAAAAAAAGACACTACACTGCCATACACCAACAAAATGGTTAGTCTCAACACCTTGTATTTAGACTCTAAATTAACCGTAGATAGCAGTGCATTACCTAAATTTATGCAAGATAAAGGCAAAGCGTTTACAAAATTTAAATACTCACAAGACAATAGGCTTTTTATGTACATAAAAGGTATAGCAGACTATAAAAAGGTAACAGAACCAAACACAATAAGTTTACTTAAATTAGACGCCCTAGGTTCACCTTACTTAAATTCAACAAGAGGAACTAAAGTTAAAAAGCTCATAACTATTTGGGATGCTTATGATATCATTGATGGCACATCTACTACTGACTATGCTCAATATATACTATTGGTTCGTAATGCAGACTGGATTCAACCTGATGAAAAATAACTATGCCTAACAATGTATAAAAGTAATAGCGGTTTGGGTTTTAATCCAAACCACTATTGCATTTAATTGAGTATATTGTTGTCTGAAAAATGGTTGCATATTAATCCGCTACTACTCTTATACTAACCGTTGTACATAATGCCCGAACTTACGTAAAAGAAGGAATGATAAAAACCAAATTATAACTATATGAATGATTTATTAAAAGATTGTGTTGAAGAAGTTTTTACAGATGAAAACTTAAATACTTTATGGTTAAATAGACAATCTAAACAAGATATTATTGGATTAGAAACTGATTTACCAATACGTTACAAACTAAATGACAAAGGAACAAGAAACATTGAATTAATGTTACAATCTCAATTTGGCTTTTATTACAAGACAATAGCATTAGTAGAAGATACTAATATTCTTTTTCCAAGACAATTTGATGCACTTACTAATCAAATTGATTTTAAAGGTTTTAAAAAATACGGAATGAAATCAGAAATCAATGTTATGATTGGAGCATTTTCAATGGAAAGTCTCAGTTATGCAATAAAAAGCGAGGATGTAGATGAATACACCACAAACGGTGGAAAACTGGAAATGGTAAAAGCATTCGACGGTACAATGCAAACTTTTGTAAAAACAGAAGATAGTTTTGCAATATCAAGTTTTAGTTTGACAAGCGGATTGTACTCAAGCGAATTGGATGGTGAAGCAGTTTCTTCATTTAATTTCACTAATGGTAATTCAGGAGTTTACCCAACTAACAATACACATCAATGGTTGGAAAGGTTGGTTCCACAAAGATTAATGGAAATATTTACAATAGAAAAATAAAAATATGGAAAGTATTAAAGAACAAATGAAAATGCCAATATCATTAGATTTGCATATGACAATTTCAAAACTATCAGAAAAGGAAGAAATTGATAAAGATATGGCACTTGAAGCAGGTTCATATGTTTCTGCTCAATTTATGAAAAGTATTCAACAAACAAATTTCGAAGATGACAAAGGCCCTATTTCCAAAGAACAATTAAACGCTATTTGGGAAAATGTTGCTGAATTTTATAGTGAAAGTTTTAAAGGTCAATTTGCACAATCAGATTTTGATACAATAACCCAAAAAACAATGCAAATCGTAATGTCACCAAATTCAGAAAAAATCATTTCTGATTATTTTGACAAATTAATGAAGTAAGAGTTTTAGGAATAAATTATTGCGTATAAATATTAAAAAGCACTATGTACAACAACGTATATAAAAAATAGCGGTTTTGTTGCTTAGACGAAAGATAAATAATAAAATAACGGTCAGTTATAAACCGAAAAGTTAGTGCTTAAAAATCCGCTACTTTTCATATACAAGACCGTTGCCTACAATTGCAACGCTCTAATCAAAACGTATAAAACCGAAAATAAAAACCACTGATTTTAAGCTAACTTTATTAGTCTTTAGCTAACATAAATTACACAGTTAACTAAATTCAGAATTTTAGCCAGATAATGTAAAAAAATATGGTTTTCCGATATTCACTCTGACGTAACAACGACGCAAACCGAATTAGCTTGTTGCTCAAAAAAGTAAAAATTAAAAACTGTAGGCAACACAGCATATAAAAAATTGTTTACTTTAGTGTCTTAATTATGGAAGTTGTTTATTTACTTACTGCTGAAATTCCTTCGGAATTTCATTGCTCGTAAACACAACTTTCCATATGCAAAACGTTGGCATCCATTTGAACGCCAGTTACAAAGATACAAATTTTTTAAAAAATAATATTGAGAAATGGCTATAATAAATTGTCCTGAATGCAACAATAATGTTTCTGATAAAGCTGAAAAATGTCCAAAATGCGCTTATCCTATTAAAAAAGCGGAAAGCAATGAAGGTTGCTTTCTTCAAACACTTAATGTTGGTTGTGTAATGACTTTTTCAGTAATAGCAATTATATTGATTTTTATTTTAATAATGTCATTGTTTTCTTGATTTTAAAAATGTAATTATGAAAAAAAATATTAGAAGTGAAATACTCAACCGAATACTTTCATTATTGTTGATGCAAGAAAATCCAACATTCAACTCTCTTTCAAACAATGGAAATGAATCGGAATTCATTGACTTGAACGAGATAATAGCTTTAATTCCAGATTATGATATTGAGGATTGGATGCTTAAAGAATTTAAAAAAGAGTTGTTATTTAAAAAATATATAGATGAAAATTATTCGGGTCTTGTAAAAATATCTGAAACAGGAAAGGAATTTATACGAAAAGGAGGTTATAGAAGCGCAGATAAAAAAGAACACGAAGAAGAAACCATACGTGAAAAAACAATAGAATCATTCAAGTATGGAGAATATGGATTTTACATTTCAATTATTGCTCTAATAGTTTCCGTAATAGCGCTAATATGGAAATAAATAATGCTATTAAACTTGTATAAAAATGGACTTTAGGGCTTTTAGAAATCTTAAACCACCAAGTTTTAACTGACTGAAAAAAAATAAAAACGTATGCCAACACCGTATAAAATTAATTGCTTAAACATTTTTTACTTTGGAAAGGACTATCCTTACTCAAAGTAGTTGCTAATTTTTTTATTCGTGCTTGCATACGCAACTAATCTTATACAAACACGTTGTGCTTCATTATAACCAACCACTAACCAATGATAAAGTTCTTTAGAAAAATTAGACAAAAACTACTCTCTGAAAATAAATTTAGTAAATATCTGATTTATGCAATAGGAGAAATAATTCTTGTTGTTATTGGGATTTTGATTGCATTACAGATTAACAATTGGAATGAAAACAGAAAGAATGAGGATTTGGAATTGTCGTATCTTAAAGGGATACAAAGCAATCTCGTAAATGATATTGATGAACTTGAAAGGCTTTTTAAAGGAGATACGCTAAAATTAGATGCGTTATCTGTTTTATTAAGGGCTACGGAAACAGGCGTAGAAAATTCGCAGGTTCAATCCTATATTTCAAATTCACTCTTTGTGTCAAGAGAACATTGGTTTGAAGGGCAAAACGTTGTTTTTGAGGATATGAAATCGTCTGGAAAACTTAACCTTTTGCAATCAGAAAGAATTAAGCTATCAACTCAAATTTACTACAGGCTTTTTGAAGAGACTATAAAGCATGAAGATATTAATAACCAATTTTACAGAAATTATATCAAAAATAATTCTGAATTGGTCAAAGTGTATCCTTTAGTAGAAGAAATGTTTCCAAAGAGATGGAAATCAGGTATAAAACCCGTAAAGTTTTCATCTACATACTTCGATTTATCCGAAACTGAAAATGATAAAGTACTTGATAACTACAGTTTGATGAAATCAAGATTATACAGTTCTCACATGGCACGCTTACGTCTATACCAAAATGCAAAACAACTTGAAGAATTAATTGAAGTATATCTAGAAGAAAAAAAATAACGAAAGCACAACAATGGCTATAAGTAATTGCTTGTTCTCGCCTACTTCTGAAAATCCTCGCGGATTTTCAGTTTGGTGTATACTTGCAAAGTTAAGTGCTAAACCACGCAACTACTCATAGCCGAGACCGTTGGCAACAATTACAAAAATGAATAGAAGAAAAATTTGGTTTTTTAGTTCTTTAATCGTGACTTTTTCCGCGATTATATTTTTAGTTACGGGCTCTTCATTATTGATGATAGCATTGGATGATGCTAATTCTATTCCTCTTGGAACTTTTATAACTTGGGCTGGAATGATTGCACTTCCATTATCTGGATATTGGGGAATAAAAGAGTTACGCAAGCCATCGGAAAAACTGAACAGAATTCTCTCTGGATTCATTAAAATCATTATTATTTTGGGAATTCTTTGGGTACCAGTATCATATCTACTTGCCGGCAATCTCTCATTTTCATTTTCGGAAAAAGAAACATTTCAAGGTGGACAGGATGCAATGAAATGGTTTTGGCGCTTAAGTTATGGAATCGGAATTGGTTCAATTTTGACAATTATTATCTATTGGGTTTCGCTGATTTTAAAAAAAAAATAAAACTGTTGCCAACAATGTATAACCGCAATTACGGCGGATTCGATTACGTCCGAATCCACTCGGAATTGCAGAAGTCAGTTCTGAACCGAAAATTAACGCATATTAACCCGTAACTGACGGTTATACAAAACCGTTGTATGTAATGTGAGCAACGAATTATGAAAACACAATTTGAACATTAAAATAATAGAATTATGAAAAAAATATTTATTACAGTAGGTCTAATTTTTGCGCTAGGAATGAGTAGCTATGCGCAAGAAGAAATAA
Source organism: Olleya marilimosa CAM030 (assembly GCF_000518485.1). Classification (GTDB taxonomy): domain Bacteria; phylum Bacteroidota; class Bacteroidia; order Flavobacteriales; family Flavobacteriaceae; genus Olleya; species Olleya marilimosa. The sequence continues at coordinate 13,327 of NZ_JADR01000014.1, forward strand.
AAAGCGAAAATGAATTAACCTATTCTGCAGATGAATTAGTCAAACTTGACTCTGATAAAAAAACGATTACTCTTATTGGAAATGCTAATCTAAAAACTAGTGTATTTGAATTTGTGAATGCTGAGAAAATTATTATTGATAAAAAAAATCAAGAAGTATTAGTATTTGGAGCTTTTAAAGTCAATCTGAATGGAGGAACAATAAGTCAAGAACCTGAATTAAAAAAGCATCAATTGAGATATAAAATAGGAGAAAATATTGCGTACGTAGAATAAAACACTACATACAACACCGTATATAATTTATTGCTAGTTCTAGCCTACTTACGAAAATCCTAGCGGATTTTCTATTCGGTTTTTATTTGCTAAATTACATGCTAAACCACGCAACAAACCATATACAAACACGTTGCCTACAATTGCAAAACGCAATTCAAAACGCGTCATACCGAATATGAAAATCACTGATTTTAAGCTAACTTTATTAGTCTTTAGCTAACATAAAGCGCACAGTTAACCAATTCAGAATTTTAGCCAGATAATGTAAAAAAGTATGGTTTTCCGATATTCACTCAGACGCAACAACGACGTAAACCGAATTAGCTTGTTGCTCAAAAAAGTAAAAATAAAAAACTGTAGGCAACACAGCATATAAAAAATTGTTTACTTTAGTGTCTTAATTATGGAAGTTGTTTATTTACTTACTGCTGAAATTCCTTCGGA
>NZ_JADR01000015.1 GCF_000518485.1 Olleya marilimosa CAM030
GTTACGGTGGAGTAGTCACGAACGGGGGTGAGTTGATTTAACTTTTTACGACCTCGTTTAACTGGCATAATAGATATTTGGGTTCCGTTTTCGGAACCCTTTTCTTTTTCTAATACGACAGGTATTTTAAAATTAATATTTAAAAGGTGCAGTTTATTCTCATTATCATAGTTCACTGTTATTTTATCTATTATAACCTTGAGAAACTCCTTTTTCATCTCGTCTGAAATATTGGTTTGAGTTTTGATATGTTCTGAGAAATTGTCAACCCAGTCAAACCATTTCTGTTCAGTTCCTAATTGCCTCAGTTTACTTCTCAAACCTTCAATCTTCAATTTGACTTGTTTAAGCTTTATGGCGAGGTCTTTTTTTAAAAGTTTATAAACCTGTTCAGAAGAAAACTCTTGTAATATATTCCGTGATTCGATTTCTACTAAACCTCTTTCAATAGTTGTCTTAGTTTTTGTTAATTCTAAAATTTCAGCTTCGTTTAACTCTATCACTCGTTTGACTTCATTAGTATCAAAGCTACTACCGATAAGTGTTTTTTGTTTTAAAACATCCTTTATCTCAGCTGTGTTAGTTAAAATTTCAATAATTTTATTCCATAAAATACCATCAGTATTAGGTATATTTAAACATCGTTTCATATTGCATTCAACATTCTGCTTATATGAATTATTAAATTTACGCTCACTTAGAGGACAATAATACTGGCGAATATATTTCTTTTCGTTAGTCCTACCTCCCATTGGTGTTCCACAACCACAAACTAAAAAGTCTCTAAACAAGTAAAACCGTGTTGTTCTGTTAATTTGATTTTTACGTTCTAGTTTTACTTTTTTCCTAGATTGAACTTCATCCCATAATGTATAACTAATGAGTTGTGGCACTTCATTAGTGATTGTGGTATTAGATTTTTTATCTGTGAATTTTTGTTGCCCAGTATATATTTCATTCTTTAAAATAACTTGGAGAGAACCCATTGACCAGAGTTTATTCCCTCTTCTTGTTTTAATCTTGTTGTCTTCAAGTATTGATTTTATTTCTTTCAAAGATGTTCCTTTAGAATACTCACTATAAATCATACGAATCCATTTACTTTCGGACTCATTTTCTGTTAATCGATTTCCAATTCCATCCCACTTGAGCTTATAGCCAAAAGGACAGTCTCCTCCTCTCCAATAGTTTAGTTTTACCTTTTCAATTTTACCTAGTCTGCTTCTCTCTTTCCTAACCATATTGTCGTAAGTTGAAACTTCGCTAAGAATACCAAGAATCATATTCTCCATAAAGTCCTGTGTATTATGTACACCATTTGATGTATGAAGAATGACTCCGTTTGCAATCATCTTCTGTCTTATGGTATACCACGTTATTTGACTGCGAGATAATCGGTCTGTATTCCACACATACAAATGTTTTATAATTTTCGAATCAATCAGTTTTAGAACTTTTAATAGTACTGGTCGATTGTCAAGGGTGTCTTTTGAAGAAGATGTACCACCTTCGTTATGTATGACATAGTTCATATTTAGTTTTTTAGCTAAGTCTATTCCAACATCCATTTGTGTTTTAAGTGATGTTCCTTCCTCCTCTTGAACAGACGTGCTAACTCTGACTAAAATGTGTAGTGTTTCTTTCATTAAATACCCTTGTTTAAACTATTCGGAAAATACTAAAATAAATGAAATCACAGTTATAAAAAAACCGAAACATCAAATTCAATAAAATACAGTGTAAAATCCCATCATATTTCAATGAGATTTATTAGATTAGACATAACTTAAAAATGGTTTAAAATGAACCGAATAAAAGAAGTTCTTAAAGACAAAGGAATTAGTCAAACTTGGCTTGCCGATAAGATGGGTAAAAGTTATAATACGATTAATGAGTATGCTCGAAACAAAAGACAGCCGAGTATTGAAGTCCTGTTTAAAATAGCTGAAATATTGAATATGGAGGCAAAAGAACTAATTGAGAAACGAGATTTTAAGAAAAAATAAATGAATTTAGATACACAAAGCCTACAACCTATTATAAACTTCATCTGGACAGTAGCAGATGATGTTTTAATCAATAAGTATTTAGAAAACCAATATCAAGACGTTATATTACCGATGACAGTGTTAAGGCGTTTAGATTTGGCGTTAGAACCTACCAAAGACCAAGTACTTAAAACGCATAAAGAATTTAAGAGTAAAATAGATAATCTTCTAGGGTTATTAACAAGTAAAGAACACGGTTCTGGATTAGCGTTTTACAACACTTCGCCTTACACAATGAAAAAGTTGTTGGACGACCCCAAAAATATTGACAGCAACTTTGAGGACTACCTAAACGGATTTTCGGAAAATGTTCAAGACATTATTTCTAAATTCAAATTCAGAAACCAATTAGAAACGTTGGAAAATGGAGGTATCACATTTTCATTAATCGAAAAATTCTGTAACCCAAAAGTAGAATTACGCCCTGAAAAAATATCACCTATGGCAATGGGTTATATGTTTGAGGACTTAATTCGCAGATTTAACGAAAAAACAAACGCTGCTGCTGGACGTCACTTTACACCAAGAGAGATTATTGAATTAATGACACATTTGGTGTATTTGCCTGTAAAAGAACAGATACAAAACGGAACATTTTTAGTGTACGACCCTTGTGCGGGTTCTGGAGCAATGCTTACGCAATCTAAAAAATATGCCACCAATCCTGATGGCGAAATAAAATCTAAAGCAACTTTTCATTTATACGGACAAGAGAATACTGGCGAAATGTACGCCACCTGTAAATCTGATATGTTGCTTAAAAATGAAGACCCAGATAAAATAAAATTTGGCTCAACATTAAGCGAATACGGTTTTGACCCAAATCTGAAATTCAATTTTATGTTGACCAATCCACCTTATGGTACAAGTTGGAAACAAGACATAGAGAACTTAAACGTAGGCACTGGTAAAAAAGTAGAAATAAACGACAGGCGTTTTAACCTACCCATTAAAAACTTTAAAGGCGAACTTGAAGAAAAATGCTTGACCTCTCGTAGCAATGACGGACAGTTAATGTTTATGCTACATATGCTCTCTAAAATGAAAGACCCAAAAGATGGTGGTAGTCGTATTGCTTCTGTACACAATGGTTCTGCCCTATTTACGGGTGATGCAGGTAGTGGTGAAAGTGGCATACGCCAATACATTTTAGAAAACGATTTACTAGAATGTATTATACAATTGCCCAACGATATGTTTTACAACACAGGTATTGCCACTTATATCTGGATTTTAAGTAATGTAAAAGAAGACAAACGAAAAGGAAAAGTACAATTGATAAATGCTTCTTCAAAGAAGTTCTACAAAAAGAGAAGAAAACCTTTAGGGAGTAAAAGAAATGAACTAGACACCAATCATATTTTAGATGTTCAAAATATGTATATCGATTTTGAAGAAAATGAATATTCTAAAATATTTAATAACGAAGATTTTGGTTTTTATCAAATTACAACTCAACAACCATTAAAATTAGCTATTACTAATTGTAAAGAAAAAATTAAAAATGGTAAAGGAGCTTATTTAGAAGATTTATTGAATGTCGCAGGTTTTAACATTGAAGAAATAGCAGACTTTTTTGGAGATGATATCCATTTAGATTTCAATAAATCTATAATTGATTTTTCTAATCATTTGGGAGTTAAAAAGGAAGGGTTTATAAACAAAACCCTTAGGGATGTTTTGTCTGTATTTACAGAAACAAATAGTGATGCTAAGCCAGTCTTTAAAAATATAAATGATTATAAGAAACATAAAACTCAACCCGAAAAAAGAGTAGAGAACACAAAATATATAATTGATAAAGATTTAAAAGATTCCGAAAATGTACCCTTAAAAGAAAATATAGACGTCTATTTTGCTCGTGAAGTATTACCCTTTGCCGAAAACGCTTGGTACGACAAAAAGAAAATGAAAATTGGTTATGAAATTCCTTTCAATAAGTATTTCTACAAATACGAAGCTTTACGACCACTTGAAGAAATAGCAAAAGACATTTTTTCACTAGAAGAACAAACTGATAATTTATTACAAGAAATTGTAGAGTAATGGCAAAAGAAAATTATAATAAATATAAAAACAGTACTGTTTCTTGGTTAGGAAAAATTCCAGACCATTGGGAAATCCGAAGAATTAAGTATGTGTTCCAGGAATTAGACCAAAGAAGTGAAACAGGAAAGGAAGATTTACTATCAGTTTCTCAATATACAGGCATAACAAAAAAATCAGATAAAGTTGCTGAAGGAGAAAACATTTCAAATGCAAAAACATTAGAAGGTTATAAAATTGTAGAGAAAGGCAATTTAGTTATAAACATTATGCTTGCTTGGAATGGGAGTTTAGGTATTTCAAAATATAATGGCATTGTAAGTCCTGCATATTGTGTTTACAAAAATCTCATTGGTGACGAAAGATATTTTGGTTATCTATTTAAAACCAAAAATGCCAAACAAGAATTTAAAAAACAATCTACTGGAATAATTGATAGTAGATTGAGAATGTACACAGATAGTTTTTTCAATATAAAAACTGTTCTTCCACCAAAACAAGAACAAACCACAATAGCCAATTTTCTCGACTACAAAACCGAGAAAATCAACCGTTTTATTACCAAGAAAAAACAGCTCATTGAGTTACTCAACGAGCAAAAAGCAGCCATAATAAACCAAGCAGTTACAAAAGGCATCAACCCAAATGTACCAATGAAAGATAGCGGTATTGAATGGTTGGGAGAAATCCCTGAACATTGGAAAACAACCAAACTAATTGGTGTTTCCAATTTTGTAAGAGGTAATTCAAGTTTTAAAAAAGATGAATTATTGAGTAATGGAAACTATGTTGCTTTGCAGTATGGAAAAACATATAAAATTGATGAAGTTGATAAAAATTTTCAGTTTTATGTTAATGATGAGTTTTATAAAGATTCACAGGTTGTAAACAAAGGAGATGTAATTATTGTTTCAACTTCAGAAACGATAGAAGATTTAGGACATTCTGCTTTTTACAATAGAACTGATATAGGTTTATTAGGTGGAGAACAAATGCTGTTAAAACCAAATAAAAAAATAGATGGAAAGTATTTGTATTACTCTTCAAAAGTATTCACAAAAGAACTTCGTAAATATTCCACAGGTGTAAAGGTTTTTAGGTTTAACATTAATGACTTAAAAACAATATATACATCTATTCCTCCAATTGAAGAACAAATTAAAATTTCAGAATATATACAAAGTGAATTAAACACAGTAACCAAGACTATAACCACAATAGAGAAAGAAATTACTTTAGTAGAAGAATACAAAACAGCTTTAATAGCAGAAGCGGTTACAGGTAAAATAGATGTAAGAGATTTTAAACTACCTACAGAAGAAACACCTTTGACAATGGTAGCAGAGGAAGCTTCTAATTATAAAAAAGAAGTTAATTAATTTGATACAAGTTAATACATACCGTTTTTTTGACTTGTATGAGAGATTTCCAAATTTGGTCGTACCAGATTATCAACGTGCTTATACTTGGAATGTTGCCAAAGTACAAGAGTTGTTACAAGATTGGGAAGAATACATCGCTTCAAGTCCTAAACAAACCTATTATATGGGTTCTGTATTGTTATTTTCCAATACTAAAGATGCTAATTTTCAAATTATAGATGGTCAACAAAGACTTACAACATTAGCACTAATCTATTACCAACTATATGGCTCATTGCTAAAAGGGCAAAATGTACAATACAATCAAAGTGTTTCAGGTTTTAACATTGCCAAAAACTTAAACTTTGCAAAGCAATCCATAGCTAGATTAGAAAAATTAAAGGATTCTGAAATTTTCCACAAGCTAGAGTTTACGGTAATTGTAAGTGATAATCAAGACCATGCTTTTGCGTTTTTCGATTCACAAAACAATAGAGGTGTTAGTCTTGGTGTAGATGATTATCTAAAAGCATATCATCTTAGAGCATTACCAGAAAAACTACAAGAGCAAAAAGCAAAATCTTGGGAAGACATTACCTTTAAAGCCAGAAAAGAAGATAACCATTTGCTAGACCTCAAACATTTATTCAATGAAATATTGTTTAAGGTGAGACAATGGAAAGGGCAATCGCATTTTCCATATCCCAATAAAATGGAAGTGTTAACAGAGTTTCAAAAAAACACGTACAGTACAGAGACTAAAAACGCTTTTCGTTTATTTCCTAATAATAACAATATGCGTTATCACCAATTAGAATATACAGAGAATGGTGTACTGCTGGTATCAGCAGAAAAACCTTTAGCTAAAAAAGACTATCCTTTTGCTATAAGGCAACCCATCTATAAAGGACAGAACTTTTTTGATTATACAGATAAGTATCACGCCATATTTCGTTTTCTTTTTAACACCAAAGAACAGAAGTCTCTTGAAATAGAAAAAGCATTGCTTTTTTATAATGCTTTGTACACCAAAGATATGTCGGAGTATTTACGTTATTATATGCAAATGTGTTTAGTAGCCTACTATGACAATTTTAAGGAAGAACAGTTCTTTAAAGCCATACAGTATTTCGATTATTATTTAGGAGCCATTAGGTTAGAGAAATATTATGTGCGTCAAGAAGCCATAAAAAACAGTTTAAAAAATGCGTCTAATAGCTTATTGGATGTAATATGCAGTGCTTATTTGCCTAATGAAGTGTTTAGTTTTATTAATCAAGCAAAACCTACTGAAAACATCTATATCAATAATGGGTTCTTAAATGGAAAAAAAGAAGTAAAAAACAATGTAATAGACCGATATATAGAAAGGTTATGTGAGTATTATAATAAGGATATTGATAATAGATTAATTGAAGTAAAGAGCCGAAAGCAATGGATAGCATAGTATCAAATTTAACAGATATAAAATCTATTGTAGCTCAAGAATTTGAGTTCAATATTCCTATCTATCAGCGATTGTATGTTTGGACAGAGGAGCAAGTAAAAACCTTATTTGAAGATTTACTTACAGCATATAAAGCAGATAAGGACATATACTACATAGGTGGAGTCATAACTGTAAATAATGAAAACAGCGACAAGTTGTATGACCTGGTAGATGGGCAGCAGCGATTTACCACACTATGGTTATTATCCAATGAATTAGGAGGTAATCTTGAGCCATTCACCTATAAAAATGGAGAACTTAGGTTAAAGTTTGCCATACGTCAAAATGTAACAGACTATTTCAATAATATAGGTAATGCAGAACATTCTTCATCAAATGATTCAAAAGACTATTCTGATTTATTAAAAATAGGGAAAGCTCGAAATCAAATTAACCAATTGATTTTACAACACTTAAAAGATGAGGAAGAAAAAATAAAATTCTCAAATTATATTTTTGAAAAAGTAAAAATGGTATTAACCGATGTGCCAAAAACTACAGACCTTAACAAACTGTTTGAAGCCTTAAACAACAGAGGTGAGCAGTTGGCACATCACGAGATACTTAAAGCTAGATTACTTAACTACATTAAAAATGTAGAAAAGAGGAATCAATATGCCAAACTATGGCAAGTATGTTCAGTAATGGATAATTATTTAGAGCGTCTTATTGCCTTAGAAATTGGCTCATCAAAAGATGTGGCGCATATTTTTCATAATGGATTTGATATTGATGATGTTTTAAATTTATTCGAAAGTTCAAATCCTCAAACCACTCTTATGCTAAGCGATGTGTTAGAACATCCTGAACAATACGAGGATATTGCAACTTCAATTAAAGATAATATTACTCATCATCCAGAATCAAATGAAGATGAGTTTGAACCAGTAAGGAGTATTCTCTCTTTTCCTCAACTTTTGCTACATACTTTACGTATTTTTCTATTCGAAAATGAAGAAGAAGATATTTTACGTATCAATGAAAAAGAGCTTTTAGAAACTTTTGATAAGCACTTTTTGAAGTCTGAAATTATCAACGAAAAATTTGTAGTTAGATTCTTTAAAACCTTGTTTAAAGTTAGATATAGCTTTGACAGATATGTAATAAAATGGATTACTGTTTCAGAAGACAGAGAAGAACACGGTATTAAGGACATTTATAAACAAAACCAAAAAAAAGGAGGCTGGACTTATTATTTGAGAAGATTGAATAAAGACAGTTTGAACGGAATGGCATTGCTACAAAGCATATTATACCATTCTCAACAAAACACGACTCAATACTGGTTGACACCTTTTTTATATTGGATGATTGATGAAAAACCATCATTTAATGATGCCTATTACTGGTTAAGACAATTAGACAACACCTTATTTAGTTCAAATGCGGAGCATATTTCTTTACCAGAAAGAACTATTAATTCTATGGAAGATTTTTTAGATGTAGAATGTGATGCAGAAACAGTTTTCGGTACTCTGGAGAATTTAAATAATTCAGGAGTTAGCTTTCCACACTATTGGTTTTATAAAATAGAATTTATACTCTGGTATTATAGAGGTCAATTGGATAAAGAAGATGAATGGAGTAATTATAAAATGACAGCAAGAAACTCAATTGAACATATAGGCCCGCAAAACCCAAGAGACCCTAGAGACAAGGTTTGTATTGAAACCTTAGATACAATGGGCAATTTAGTGCTGGTTACTAGAAGTATAAATTCAGAATACAGTGACAAAGCATATGGTGTTAAACGCAGTATGTTTCAAAATAAAAAAGCAAAAGGAAGTATAGATAGCTTAAAATCAGATTTAATATATAATGAAGATATTTGGAATGATGAAAAAGCAAAAGAACATTTTGAAAAAATAATGGTATTGCTAAATGATTACTTTCATGACCACAATTTGAATTAACTATGAGTAAAAACACCAATACAAAAGAAAATGGCTTTGAAAAGCATATTGTTGATTATTTAGTTAATAGCAACAACTATGTAGAAAGAGCAAACAGCAATTACAATAATATCAATTGTATTGATGAAGATTTGCTGTTTCAGTTTTTAGAAAAAACACAAGCCAAAGCATTAGACAAATTAAAACGTTATCATAAAGACCTTTACAAACAAAAAATAGTAAAGCGTTTAAACGACCAAATAAAACAAAAGGGCGTTATAGAAGTTTTACGTAAAGGTATTGTAGATGGCTTTACAGATACCAAGCTACGCTTGTTTTATGACAAACCAGTTTCTGTATACAACCAAAAAGCAAATGACTTGTACCAAGCCAATATTTTTTCGGTTATGCGTCAAGTCTATTTTTCGCCAAAAAACAAAAAATCTTTAGACATTGTTACGTTTATTAATGGTATGCCAATTATCAGCTTTGAGCTTAAAAACGAGCTTACCAATCAAAATGTAAAACATGCCATAAAACAATACAAAACTGACCGTGACCCAAACGAAGAGTTATTTCGTTTAGGCAGGATGGTTGTTAATTTTGCTGTAGACACAGAAGAAGTATGGATGTGTACAAAGCTAGAAGGCGACAGCTCTTATTTTTTACCTTTCAATAAAGGAAATAAAAACGGAGCAGGAAATGAACCTAATGGTGGTATAAAAACAGATTACCTGTGGAAAGAGATTTTAACTAAAGATACTCTTACCAATATCCTTCAAAACTATGCTAAATTAATCACAGAAGACAAAGAGTATAGAGACGCTAAGGGTAAGAAAAAAATAAAGAAAACTAAAAAACTTATATTTCCTCGTTTTCATCAATTAAACGCCGTTTCCCGATTATTAGCAGATGCACAAGAAAAAGGAGCAGGTCAAAAATATTTGATACAACATTCGGCAGGTTCAGGTAAAAGTAACTCCATTTCTTGGTTGGCTCACCAACTGGTTGGTTTACATGATAAATCAGGTTCTAAAACAATTTTTGATACCGTTATTGTCATCACAGACCGAAGAGTTTTAGATAAGCAAATACGAGAGAACATAAAACAATACCAACAAGTCAAAGGTGTTGTACAAGCTATTACAGATGGAAGTAAGCAATTAAAAACTGCATTAGAAGAAGGAAAAAAAATAATAATTACTACCATTCAAAAATTCCCCCATATTGTCGAGGATATTGGTGATTTACCAAGCAATAATTTTGGAATCATTATAGACGAAGCACATAGTAGTTTAAGTGGACAAATGGCTCGTAAATTAAACGAAACACTAGCCAAAGTTTCAGACGAAGAACAGCTTCAAAGTGATTTAGAAAACTATGATGAAACAGAAGATAATGAAGTAACAGGTGAAGATTTTATAAGGGCAATAGTGAAAGCTCGTAAACTCTTACCTAATGCAAGTTATTTTGCTTTTACAGCTACGCCAAAAAACAAAACCTTAGAATTATTTGGCGAACCATTTGAACAGGATGGAAAAACCAAATACAAAGCATTTCATTTGTACTCAATGAAACAAGCCATAGAAGAAGGTTTTATTAAAGATGTATTGCTTAATTATACAACATACCAAAGCTTTTATGCTTTACTGAAAAAGATAGAAGACGACCCAGAGTACGATAAGAAAAAGGCTCAAAAAAAACTGAAAGCCTATGTCGAAGGTCATGACCATGCTATCAAAAAGAAATCCATTTTAATGATTAACCATTTTATAGATAATGTAGTTAAGAAGAATAAAATGGGTAACAAGGCAAAAGCTATGATGGTTACAAGTAGCAGAGCTAAAGCGGTACAATACAAACACGCTTTTGATGCTTATCTAAAATCTATTAATAGTCCATACAAAGCAATTGTTGGTTTTTCTGGGGAAATAGATGGAGAAACTGAATCAAGTTTAAATGGTTTTCCAAGCGGTAACATACCTGAAGAATTTGAAAAAGATGAATACAAATTTTTATTAGTAGCTAATAAGTTTCAGACAGGTTTTGACCAACCACTGCTTCATACAATGTATGTAGATAAGAAATTAGGTGGTGTAAATGCGGTACAGACCTTATCCCGACTAAATAGAAGTCATCCGTTAAAAACAGATACTTTTGTTTTAGATTTTGCCAATTCTTCTGAGGATATAGAAAAAGCATTTAAACCATATTTTGAAAATACTATTTTAGGAGAGGCTACAGACCCAAATAAATTATTTGACTTACAAGATGCTTTAGACAGTTATCAAGTCTATTCTAGAGAGCAAGTAGAAAAGTTTTCAAATAAAATATTAGCAAATGTAACAGTAGACCAGTTACACGACATTTTAGACCAGTCAAGTGTTGTTTTTAGAGAAGATTTAGAAGAAGAGCAACAAGCGGATTTTAGAGCAAAAGTAAAGACTTATGTACGTTTGTATATATTCTTATCTCAAATTGTAGATTTTGAAAATGCATATTTAGAGCGTCTGTATATTTTCTTAAATCATTTACAAAGCAAATTAGGAACTGATGCTGAACCTGATTTTTCACAAGGTGTTTTAGATAATATAGATATGGATAGTTACCGCCTACAGTTGGAAGCCACCACAAATATAGCAATGGAACAGGGAGAAGATTTACAACCTATTCCTACAGAAATGAGAGGCGGAACATCTGACCCTGAAATTGACCAATTATCTAATATTATTAAAACTTTTAATGACCGCTATGGAACTGAATTTGAAGATGCTGATAAGGTTAGGCAAATGGCTGAAAGTGTTGTAAATGGAGTGGCTAAAAACAAAGATATGCTAAATTCTATCGAGCATTCTGACGAACAGAATGCAAGAATTACAAGTGATAAATTAGCACAAGACGAATTACTGAAACACGTAACAACAAATTTTGATTTTTATAAAGTCATTAATGACAACGAAGAAGCTAAAGAGGAGTTTAATACAATGGTTTTTAATATGGTAAAAGAAATGTTACGTAAATCTTTATAGAGATTACATTAAAAAACTAAGACAACTATTGAAAGAGGTTTAGTAGAAATCGAATCACGGAATATATTACAAGAGTTTTCTTCTGAACAGGTTTATAAACTTTTAAAAAAAGACCTCGCCATAAAGCTTAAACAAGTCAAATTGAAGATTGAAGGTTTGAGAAGTAAACTGAGGCAATTAGGAACTGAACAGAAATGGTTTGACTGGGTTGACAATTTCTCAGAACATATCAAAACTCAAACCAATATTTCAGACGAGATGAAAAAGGAGTTTCTCAAGGTTATAATAGATAAAATAACAGTGAACTATGATAATGAGAATAAACTGCACCTTTTAAATATTAATTTTAAAATACCTGTCGTATTAGAAAAAGAAAAGGGTTCCGAAAACGGAACCCAAATATCTATTATGCCAGTTAAACGAGGTCGTAAAAAGTTAAATCAACTCACCCCCGTTCGTGACTACTCCACCGTAAC
>NZ_JADR01000016.1 GCF_000518485.1 Olleya marilimosa CAM030
ACGGCAAACTTGTAAGTAATGGCATTGATTGCCACCAAATCATGTGAGTTGATGGCAAACAATATCCAAAATTAAAACGGATAGTTTTCTATAATTTTTACATGATTTTTCGTATTTTTAAGACTAACAAAAAAGAGTAATATTTGAATAAAACAAACAAAAAAACCCTCTACATTGATATGGACAATGTATTGGTAGACTTCCGTTCAGCGTTCCCTTTATTAGATGAGACTGTAAAGGAGAAATTTAAAGACAATATGGATGACATAGAAGGGATTTTTTCTCTTATGAAACCAATGAAGAACGCAATTAAATCCTTTGAAATACTAGCAAAACATTTTGATGTATACATTCTTTCCACCAGCCCTTGGGACAACCCAACAGCAGCATCAGAAAAAGTAGCATGGGTTAAAAAATATTTACCTGAATTAGCCTATAAGCGATTAATATTATCGCATAACAAACATTTAAACACAGGTCATTATCTTATTGATGACAGGTTAGCTAATGGTGTTGACCGTTTTTCTGGAGAACATATCCATTTTGGTCAGAAGAATTTTGAAAATTGGAATTTGGTTGTAAATTATTTACTTAAAAAAGAAACTATAGATGACTGATAAACAAAAAGAAAAATACTTAACAGAAAATATTTACAAAGGACTAACCAATTTAAATACTGGTTGGGATGCATCTTCAATTTATTATTTTACAAAATCAGATTTTAAAGTTCTTTTATCTCGAGTAGAGAATTTAGGAATTGGTATATACGGAATCGAACCATGGGATTCTGATAATCATTATTTTGGTGTGAAATTATATGATGATTATTCAAGTAAGCCCTCCGACCCATCATGGTACAATAAAGCTTTTAGTGAATTTGTAAATACAGGAGAAGAACTACAGTATTCTGCTAGTTATTATTTCCCTAAAGACCTATAGACCTATTAAAATTATAAATTTAATGATTCAAAAAAATCATCTACAAGATACTTCATGGGCATAAGTGATTCCTTTTCAAATTCAAGAATTAGGTTTGCAAATGTTTTTTTATAATCATCATCGATTTTATATAAAATAATAAGAGATTCCAAATTAGTAAATCCTAATTTCTCTAATTCCTTTTCGGTAATATCCTTTTTAATCGATATACTAATTTTTGTATCATCAAATACCAACTTAGTTAAATCTCTTTTTTCTAACCACCCATTCGTTTTAGCTTGTTCCCAAATGCTTTCAGAAAGCAAATCCTCAATAACAGTAGGGAATGTAATCCCCTTTTTCTTTATGGATTTTAATATTGGAGAATATTTAGCGCTGCATTTTCTTATTAGAAATGTTTTAGATTCAGCAGAGTTTATATCGATAAGACTTCTTAGTTTATCAATTGAATCTTTACCTGCTTTATCATCATCAAATAGTCCAATTGCTTTTAAATATTGTTTATCATTTGGTTTTATACCTAACTGTTTTCCCCAAATAAATAACTGCCTTTCAACCCAAGAAGCTCCTCCTCCATATTTTATAGTGTCTATGAATAATAGCTTTTGTTTATCAGGATAAAACTTTGAAATAGTGAATTCAATTATTTTCTTATCAGTTGTTCCTTCTACAAATAAGGTTTCTATTTTTTCGACGTTTATCCTTGATTTAACTAAACTGATATGAAATATTAAATCTCTTAAACTATCTTTCCATTTCTCTTCACTTGCATCATAATACCAAACATTCCAAACATTCTTTAAGTCTTTTTTTAACTCTATGAATTGAGTTAAACCTATAATATACATTGGGACATTTGCTTTTGTTCTCCTTTTATACAAACTTCTTACTAATGACTCTCCTCCTGAATCATCAGGAGAATCATCATGTTTAATTGGCATTTTTAAATCAGTAATTAAAAGGTGAAACTCCTTTCTTTGTAAATATTCAATTGCCTCTTGAACGCAAGATGCTTGGTTTATAGATAAAGTTTCCGTAACCTCTTCTTTTATTGCGGTTATAATCGAAGTGATTTTGTTTATATCATCGTCAACTATAAGAATACTTATAAAACTCATTTTTTTATCTTGATTATCAATTCATTCAATTTCTCAATCCAATTATCTTCATTTGTCTTAAAAAGAACTGCACCAATATAAAACTCTTCATAAGATTCTTTATACCTTTTATCTAGTTCTTTAAATGTTATAGCTCCATTATTTGTGGGAAAAACATCAAACATCGTAAACAGTATTGTAGGTAAAAAGTACTTCTTCCTTTTCATTTCCCGAAGAATTTTCTCTCCTCCAAATTGCTCATAATTACCACCTAAATCATTCTTGCCTTTTTCCCATAAAGGAATAGTCATATCTAAAATTAAAAAATCATAGTCTTTAAAATTGTTTTTCAATTTGGTAACACCTCCTTGAAATGATTCTTCCAAAGTGATGTCATCTTTAGAAAAATACTTAACTAGTCGAGCAATTTTAGTTACATCATCTTCTATAATTAATACTTTATTCATTAGAATTCGTTTTTGTTATTTTAAAGAATAAATCTATAGATAATT
Source organism: Olleya marilimosa CAM030 (assembly GCF_000518485.1). Classification (GTDB taxonomy): domain Bacteria; phylum Bacteroidota; class Bacteroidia; order Flavobacteriales; family Flavobacteriaceae; genus Olleya; species Olleya marilimosa. The sequence goes on from NZ_JADR01000016.1 coordinate 2,549, forward strand.
CATCTTCAGAAATACTGAAGTCGAATTTATCTGTTTTAGAATAAGTCTCATATAGTAAAATCCTTTTTATTTTATCAAACCCACTCTTATCCTCTTTATTTGACCTATCGATATTAGTATGGTCATTCCAATTGTCTTTAACCTTTTGTAGTCTATTAAAATTCAACGAATAGTCATGACCCTTCTTTAAATTATTTCGAAAGGAGACCTTTGCGAATGAATCTTCATATTGTTCTATAGTAATATTAATACATGTTTCTTCTGGTCTTAATTTTGAGTGACATATGATATTGTTTAAAAAAATATTAAAAACAAAGATTAAACTAGAATAAACCCCAAAAGGCTCTATATTACATTTTACTATTGGTTGAATAGGGAAATTTGGATTAATACCATTAGTTAAAACAATACTTGCATCAATAACTGTTTTTATACTCAGTAATGATTTAGAGTCTGTAGTATTTAAATAAAACCAATTTGAAATCACTTCTAATTCTTTTTGAATTTCAGTACCAGATTTGATTAAATTTGGTATTAGCTCACAATCTGGAGGTAAATTATACCCTCTTATTTCCTGTATGTATTTATCAATTATACTTTGAAATACTTGTCTGATTTCTCCATTAAACCTGCTTACAATATCCTCTTGAAGAGTAATTAAAGTGTGATTTACTAAAGAGACTAATAACATATCAATAATTTTCTCAGTACTATCAAAATTTGCCTTATTTCTCATGTAGTAATCTAGAAGAACTTCATCATTAGTCAAAAATTCAAAAATCCCGTATTCTTTATCAATAGATTTTTCAGTTCTAATTTGTATAAGCTTATCAACAATGAATATTGTGTATTCATCTATTTCAGCTGAGAAGCTCTTTAATGCTTTTTGAACTCTAATATTTTCTACAAAATTATTATTTAATTGTTGCTCCCAAACTTCATTGTCTTTGTACTCACTCTTTAATTTAGATGTAACTAAATTTAATTTTTCAAAAACACTTCTTAAATGATTTTTGAGAGCCCCATGGCGAATTCTTGTACTTAGACAACTATCAAGCCCATGTTCTTTACTGAATAAAAAATTTTCTCTTGATTCTAAATAAATATTCTTAAAAGCTAAATATTCAGCCGAGTTAAATGAGTTAACTTCGGTATTGCTAAAAGACAATAAAGTGTCCCAGTTTTGTTTATTAGAAGAGTTAAAACTAATTAATTTTTGAACTGATGAGGATTGTTCTATTTCTTTAAATCTTTTAAAATCATCTTTAAATTTTTTAATCTGATTCTTTTTAAGGTTGTCCACGTCAATATATAATCGTCCTTCATCTACCTCTTTTAAAACTTTTCTAACTGAATTGATTCTTAATATTTCATTTATTTCCTTTTCATATTCTAATTTGGAACCTTTATTTAATTTTATCAAAATCTTAAGCACCATAACTCTATCCTCCTCAACTTCGCTAATAGAACCATAGTCTGAAGAATATTTAATGGTGTCAATTATTGATACATTTTCAAGGAAATAGATAGTTTTTCTTAAACCAAAACGATGTACAAAAGATTTAATATCTAAATCTTTAAGGTCTTCAATATCATTTGCGAATAAAAAATCATCATAAATTTCATAAAGGTCAAACTCTTTACTGTGTAATGACATCACTATAGGCAACTCAATATGCGCCTCAAAATCTTGTTTATTTTTACACTCTTTAATTTTAGTAAATAAAAGGGATGTGTTAATTTTTCTTGAACTAAAATTCTCATCAAAAAAAACAAGTCCATATAATTTTAATGCTTTGCCTATTAAATTTTGATGAAGATAAGCGCTGAAAAGCAAACTAACTTTTCTTTCTTTATAATAATTAACTGAATCAAGTTTTGGTTCATTTTCTAATAATCCTATAACTTTAGCATATTCTTTTTTACTAAAATACCTTATAGCTTCAAAAGTCTTATTTTGTCTATAATCGTTTGAAATCAATCCTTTTAAATTGGTGTTTAGACCTAATTTGTATTCAGCTACTTGGAATGATAAATTATCTCTAACAGGTTCAAGATTTTTTATAATGTTCTCCCTTGTATGATGGAAGAAAAGAAATTTACATGTTGTATAACTAGATGAAAACAAACCTCTAATATAGTGTCTATTGTTATTTGCTTCTATTTCAGAAAGTAAACTGAATACTTGTTTCCCAAAACTTGTGTTCATATATTTTAATGCAATTGTTAACAGGAAATCAAAATGTTCTTTTTCATCATTTTCAAACCTAAATATCTGAAATACACTAAAAAGAATTTTGTCAACACCTTCACTAATACCTATCTCAATAAAATCGGATTCTAAATTAATTAAAGACTTGCAGTAAAATTCGTAAAATTCAAACTCTAATGGGTTTTCTTTTAATCCTTCTGTAGACAATTCAAGAGTCTTTTTAAATAACCCCTTGTAATAAGAGTTCGAACAATTTAAAAAAAGTTCATTGTCATTAGCTTTATCATAATCGCCTTTATCATTTACTAAATTATAAAGATTTATTAGTCTACCGTCATTATGAATAATTGTTTTAGCTTTTTTAAGGAAGACTTGATAGAACCTATCGTATTTACTTACATTGTGTATATTGTAAATAATAGCATCAATTAAAATCAAATATTGGTCTACTATAGATAGTGTATTTGCTACGTAATAAACACTTTCTAAATTTTTATAAGAATACTCGTAATAAGGATAATTAAAATTTTTAAATACAAAAAAATCTTCAATCATTCCATCTGCATTTATAGTGTCAATGTCATTTTGAAATTGATTTAAAAAGCTCTCAAAATTCATCTTAGATTCAACTCTTTTACTACTGGAGTTAATGATGAATTCATAAATAGGATTCTTAATCTTAGTAAGGTAATTACTTAGCAAATTCCAATTGGCTTCAGTCCCATTTATATTATCTTCTAACAATAAATTAGCTTCAATACTCCAAAGGCTAATTCCAAATTTAGATTCTATTTCTTCAACTATTAATCTGGCTTCATCATACTTATCTAATATTAATTGTGTCTCAAAATGATTTTTCAATTTTATGAACTCATTTATTTCTCCAAAATAATTTTCTAAAATATTAGTTAGCCATCTAAACTCAATCTTCAAATCTTCAGAAAAAGTAAAAGGCTCTTTCAGTTGTATATCTTCAATTGATTTAAAATAGGGGGTTTTGTATAAAAATTGTTTGAACGAGGGATTAAGAGAAAGAGCTTCTTTAAATTGACCTGAATTTACATTACGCTTAATTTGGTCAATTTTCTGAGGTAGAGTTGTGGCTCTGTTTCTTAATATTTCACTTACTTTTTTTCTATAATTCATTTTTTAATAAACGTATTTTTTTACAACTTCAGCCCATGTGTCTTATCATCTAATTATTTCTATATCTAAAATAATATCAATTCTTTAGGGTTGTTTTTAAGAGTGTCCAATTTAGACTCTTCTGGAAGTTAAAAATAGGTGTCGTCTTCAGATTATTCTCTAGAATAGTCTTCTCTTGCCATAATGACTTCCATCTATTCTTCAAAAACATCGTTAGAACGTTTTTTGAATAAAATAGAATTTATATTCATAAAACTATTAGAGTAATTAAGGGAGTGTTAAAGATATAATTTATTGTTTAAATCTAGTCAAATTACAATTTAAAAAGAAAAACAATAGTTATATGTTACTTATCAAAAGACAGAAGTTGTGAGGTTGAAATATCAAAAGCATTGGCTATACGTTTTAGCATTGAAATTTTCATTTCTTGTTTGCCAAGTTCATATTTCCTAAGGTTTTGCGCATCAATTTCTGCTTTAAAAGCAATTTCTTCAATGGATAAATTCCTTTCTTTTCTCAAAGTCCTAATGTGTTTGCCTAACTGAATACAAAATTCGGGAATGTCTTTTTTTCGCTCTCTTTTTATCATATTCAAATTTGCTTACAATTAGTTACTTTTAACCAATTGTATGCAATGGGTTGAATACAACCTTTTTTTATTTTACATTTGTGTAATTAAACTTTGGTTTTACGGAAAACCATAAAGAAGGTAAAACCTGCTTTAATATATTTGAAAACCTTAAAATATTAATCAATAAATTATAATAATGAAAAACAACCCAATCACTTTTAGTATGCTTTTATTAGCAACAAGCTTATTTACTATGTCTTGTTCTGATGACGATACAACCGAGCAAAGAGCAGAACCAACAACACAACTAGACCTTTTAAAAGGAACATGGGAAGAGAGTAATGTTACACATGACGGAGTTGATAGTGAAACCCAAGTAATTTGTAACAATCAAAGAGAACGCTACATTTTTGATGAAGACAATATGTTTACAGAAAGATATTTTGACGATAATTGCAATGAGGACTTTGATTATGGTGATTTTACGATAAATGCAGAGTCGCTTGTGTTTGCTTATGATGATGCATCAACAGACACTTATCAAGTAAATGAATTAAATGACACTACCTTAATAATTAGTTTTGATGATGGCGGAATCTTAGTAGAAGAAACATACACTAAAATAGATTAACATAAATATGAAATACAAAATTTTAGTTGTTCTACTTCTATTCAATTACATACAGGGTATTAGTCAAGAAACTTTTAAACTTAGAGACATTAGTAGATATAGTGTTTACACCATAGAAGAAGTGACATTGTATATGCCTGATTATGATGCGGAAATTAAAAACCCAATGTATGAAGGTGTTTATAATGAAGGCGTAAAAGAGTTTATAGTAAATTATAAAGATATTTTAATTGATTTAGATTACGCTGAAACTTTAAAGGGTAAAGAGGGGCGAAAACTTAGAAAATCGTTGAATATTAGAAAATCAGAAATTCTATCAAAATATGCACCTTACTTTAATGGATTAAAATCAAAATGGCACTTTGTAGGAGTAGATTTTAATAGTCCCAGTTTATTAGAAGAAAGTAAAAAAGTACTTAAGAAAATAGAAGGTACAAATTTGAGTGCAAAACATTTAACAGAAAATGAACTGCTAAATAAAATCCCTAAAAAGAGGGTAACATTTAAGAAGCTTATTTATTTGGGAGACAAATCAAATATAAAAGGAGATTATTACATAGCAGACAGAATAAAAGTCTCTTATTCTTATAATCCTGACGACAATACTTACAAAGACCAAATACTAGAAGGAGATAAAGACTATTCTAAATATGGCATCTATAATTATTTTAAAAGTGTTGATGGCTCTGGTACGGACTTTTATAATAGTGATATTGATATTTATGACCCTTACGCTGTAGAACGTAAACCTAAAAAACTTACTTCTAAAGAAAAAAACATCGTTAACAAAATGAAAATCTATAAGAAAGAGATGAATTATCTTGTGGATAAAATAGCGGAGTATAGAAGTAAAACTAAAACAGCTTATGACGCTACTAAAAAGGGGCAAGCTCTTCAGAAAAAAGTAGAAGCATTATATGATAATAATGATGACAACTATTACGACTTTATGCAACTGTTAGACATGGACACAAAAGAAGTCATGGTTGAATTTAATCAAGTTTTACGAGGTGCTGTTATACTCTTTGGATTGTAGATTAATAATCAAAGCTTAAAACAAAAAAACCACTCATGAAAATGAGTGGTTTTTTTGTTTTTAATTTAAATGCTTTTTGATAAAAGCATTCACTTCGGGTTCTGTAAATCTAATTATATTCTGAATTTTAAATGGCTTAATCTTTTTTGATTTGACCCATGAGTCGACAGTTCATAAGGAAACATTAAAATAGTTGGCTAGTTCCTTTCTTGTATAAATTTTAGTATTCATTCTAGTAATATATTGGTTTATATAATATGTATAGTTTTCTAACCATTGCCCAAGTCAAAAATGGTTTCAACTTGTTTCTACTTCTATCTCAATAAAAGAAAACAACTATTCCAAACCAATCTAAACTTGTTTCAGCTTCTTCTAACCATACATATAATGTAGAAAATAAATGAAATGCAATTTTTTTAAATAATCTGTAACAAAAAAAGAAAAATTACGTGTTTTATTATTAAGGGATTAACATAAACCGTCACATAATGAAAAATAGGTCACCATGAATAGAAAAAGTTTAAACAAAAAAAACAGGAGTATCAAAGACTCCCATATAAATAACATAAATACAAAAAATAATGTTTGATAAAAACAATACCATAAATGTTTCTAAAATAGAAACGATAGATACCGAAACTTTAACAGAGATATATAATTCACAAATTGTAAAAGGAGGTGAGTTTTTCGAGCTTGAAGAAACACTTTTAGGGAGTAAAATAACTAAAGAAGACCTAAGGTTAGCTCTAAATTTTTACTGTAATACGCCAATAACTACATCTGATGAACTTCAACAATACTATAGTCTAAAGAAAGAAGTGTGGGAAGAATATAGATTAAGTGGTTCAAAATCTAAAGTATATAAAAGCTTAAAAAAGAAATTTGAAGCATTAGATTTAAAACTCACTCCCATTGGACGCCAAAAAGCAATGGAAGCGATAGCAAATAAAAAAGAAGTGACTTACTTCTCTAATTTATATTCAAATGCTCCAGAGTATTTAAAAGTTGATGATATATTGGAGAGAATAAAATCAGGTGAATACTCTCAATTGATTAACAATATTCGAAAATCCAAAAGCAAAGAGGAGAAGAATGAGTTGAAAAAAAAGCTTCCAGTAGTACTATTCAATGGTCTATTTTACAAGAGAACAGGAAGTAAAATTATAAAATTAACAGATTATCTATGTCTTGATTTTGATGACTTCTCAACTTTCGAAGAAGTATCAAAAACAAAAGAACAATTGAAATCTGACCCTTATGTTTACTCAGTATTTACATCACCAAAAGGATTAGGATTAAAATTACTTCTTAAAGTAAAAAGACAAGATTATAATGACCATATAAGACTATTTAATGGTGCGCAAGAATATTATTCTCATATACATGGGTTTGATATTGCTTGTAAAGATATTACTAGAGCAGCATTTGTCTCTTATGATGAAGACCTGTATTTAAATAAAGAAGCAGAAGAGTTTACACACAGAGTGGAAGTTAATCACAAAAGCAAAAATGTAAAAAAACTAAATCATGAAAAAAAACAAAAGGCTATGACGAAGCAAAAAAATGAAACAAAAACTAGAAAAGAGAATTCTATATTTATGGAAAACGAGATAGAAAGAATAAAAGAATTGGTACTAAAATATTGGGAATCTAAATATTCTTTAGAAGATGGTCAGCGTAATAATAACCTCTTCAAACTAGCAATAAAATTGTATTCATCAGGTGTTCCAGAAACTGATATCACAAATTTATTTCACGAGAGATTTACAAATATTTTCGAATGTGATGATGAACTTGACTCTATTGTAACAAGTGCTTGCAAAGACGAATCTGTTTTTAATTCTACACCATGGGAAAACTATGAGCTGAAAAAAAATGTAATTGCTCTTTTACAACAAGATGACGAGCAACTAAAAGCATTGCTAAAAGAACATAACATAGACTTTATAGATTCGAAAGTTCAAAAAGAATTAGAAAAATTAAAAGAGAGTAATCAGGTTTTCTGGCACACTATAACCGATAAAGATAATAAGGTTACAGGTTATAAGGTTGACGAATATAAGTTGATAGAGTTTTTAAAATCTCAAAATATTTTTTGCTTAAATAACGGAGGTAGCTTTCAATATTATATAGTAAAACAAAACCTAATCTATGAGCTAGATTTATATGACATAAAAAATATAATCGTTGACTACATAAGAGAAAACCAAGATAACAAAACACTATTAGTTAGTACATTTCTAAAACAGCGCGCAATTTTTAGCGACTTATTCTTATCAGATTTAAAGATAGAAGAACATCAAGTACAAAGGGATTCAGTAGATACAGTATACAAATACTTCTTGAATGGAGTATTGGTTATTTATAAAAGTAAACAAAATACGTTTATAAATTACTCTGAATTGGATTACCCTGTTTACGCAAGTCAAATTATACAACATAATTATAATCCTGAATCTAAAGGTCAATCAGATTTTGAAGTTTTTGTTGCTGATATTGCTGGTGAAAATGTTGACAGTTTTCGTTCTGCTATAGGTTACCTATCTAGCAACTATAAGGCACAGTCAAACGCTAAAGCAGTAATCTTATCAGATAGTTCAACATCTTATTCTGAAGCAAATGGTGGTCGCGGAAAAGGAATACTGAGTAAGGCTTTGTCTAAATTCTCAAAATTAGTAAGAATAGATGGTAAACGTTATTCTGCTCAAGATAATTTTGCTTTAGCTCCAATAAACAGAACCCATGAAATTGCTTATGTTGATGACCTAAAACAAGGTTTCCATTTTACAGATATGTATAATACAATAACTGACGATATGGAGGTTACGAAAAAATATTCTGATAAAGAGATAATACCGTTTCAACTTGCCCCAAAACTATTGCTTAGTAGTAACTATCCTCTGAAGGGCAGTGACGAGAGTAGTAAAAGGCGCCGTTTTGATTTGACACTATCTAGCTATTATTCAACTAAATACACGCCAATTGATAAGTTTGGCGGAGAGTTCTTTACAAGTTGGAATGAAAATGATTGGAACAATTTTTACCACTTTATGATAGGTTGTGTAGAATTATTTTTCGAAAAAGGATTAATACATATGTCTACTGAGTCGATGAAGCTTAAAGAGCTTATTGGAGATACCTCTGAAGATTTTTTAGTATATATCGAAGAGAATTTAGAGATGTTATCTTCAAACAAATTTAGTCTAGAGGAAGTGAAACAAGCTTACTATTCTAACAGTAACCATAATATATCTGTTCGAAAAATAAAGAATTGGTTAAAAAAATGGTGTGACTATTATAGTTACGATTTAAAGGAGTATAGAGAAAATAACAAACGAGTACACAAACTGATGCTAATAGAAGAGTTTAAACTATTGGCATCATAATAAAACCATATAAATATGAAAAATAATAGATATAATTTTAAAGGATGTGAAATAAGTATTCAAAATGAATCAAAAACACTATGTGATAAAGGTGTTATTAATTTTTGTCAAAAATACATTGAATACTATTTAGCACAAGAAGGAAGTTTTATTCCTAACATTGTTGAAAGACAAGAGAGTTTAGATGTCATTTTATATGAAAGTAAAAAACATTATTTTATTAATATTAATAATGTCACTCACATCACACTGAACCGTAATGGTTTTCATAATGCTCAAATCGAAGTAGAACAACTAACAGCAAGTCATGGAGCTTTTTTTATACAAATTCATAGTCATAAAGTTTCAGGGGTAGACATTATAGAAAACTATCCGTTTTAATTTTGGATATTGTTTGCCATCAACTCACATGATTTGGTGGCAATCAATGCCATTACTTACAAGTTTGCCGT
>NZ_JADR01000017.1 GCF_000518485.1 Olleya marilimosa CAM030
GTGTCTTAATTATGGAAGTTGTTTATTTACTTACTGCTGAAATTCCTTCGGAATTTCATTGCGCGTAAACACAACTTTCCATATGCAACACGTTGTACACAAGCTCATGAAAACAAAATTATACATATTCAAAATTGTTGCTAAACATTTAAGTTTTACAAAAGCTGCCGAGCAATTGTATATTTCACAACCTGCCATATCTAAAGCAATTAAAAATTTAGAGCAAGAATATGAAACAACATTTTTTGTTAGAAAAAGGAACTCCATTGAATTAACATTAGAAGGAAAATCATTTCTTATATATGTCAATAAAATATTGGCTATATATTCTGAAATGGATGAGCAATTTCTACATAAAAATGACACCTTCCCGAAATTTATAAATTTTGGAGTAAGTACAACCTTATCCAATTATGTCATTCCTAAAGTGATAGCAAAGTTTAGAATGCAATTTCCTCAAACAAAATTTAATATAATTAGTAATAATTCTGAAAATATTGAAAATTTAATTTTAAATGAGGAAATCGATTTTGGAATTACAGAAGGGAATTTTTCTAACCCAAAACTACACTTTGAAAAATTTATAAAAGATGAAATTGTTCTAGTAACCAATGTTAACAATACTTCGTTTAAAAAAGGAAGTGTTGATATAAAAACGCTACAAAAGATTCCAATGATTGAACGTGAAAAAGGTTCTGGTACTAGAGAAATTATAGACACTTTTTTAAATGATAATCATATTTCAAAATTAAATTGTGTAGTAACATTGAACAGTACCGAAGCTATTAAAAACTATCTGTATAACTCAACTGACTATGCACTTCTTTCAATCAATGCCATTAAGGATGATTTGATAAATAACAAACTGAAGATAATAGACATAAAAGGCTTAAGTATTGAGAGATGGTTTTATTTTGTAAAAAGAACAGGTTATCTTTCTAGTTCTTTGGAAAATTTTGAGAAATTTATCCGTCTCAATTATAACTTTTAGTTATCTCCAATAACAAATTAATTTGCTTATAGGTTATTAATTCAATCTACTTTTGTATCAAATAGTACTAAATGATATGAAAGATATATTTTCAAAAACAGTTTACTTCCTTATAGTTATTGTTGCACTTTTAGGTGTTATAAACAGTCCAAGCGCCTTGTTACTTGGGTTTATATATACCATTATTTTCAATAATCCGTTTAAAGAATACAGCCATAAAGCAATCCATTATTTTCTAAAAATTTCAGTTGTTGGATTAGGATTTGGAATGTTTATCAAAGAAACTTTAGAAACAAGTAAAGAGGGATTAAGTTTGACTATATATTCAATATTTCTAACTGTAACGCTAGGTTTACTGTTAACAAGAGTTTTGAAATTAAATTTAAAACTTGGTCATCTAATCACATCTGGAACAGCAATTTGTGGAGGGAGTGCGATTGCTGCAATTTCGCCAGTTATTAAAGCTAAAAGTAAAACGATAAGTATTGCTTTAGGTATCGTGTTTCTATTAAATTCTATTGCATTGTTTGTATTTCCAGCAGTTGGACATTTTCTAAGTTTAACACAAGAACAATTTGGTTTATGGTGTGCAATTGCTATTCACGATACAAGCTCGGTAGTTGGAGCTGCATTAGGTTATGGAGATGAAGCATTAAGAATTGCAACAACAGTAAAACTGTCTAGAACTTTATGGATTATCCCTCTATCTATTTTTTCAATGTTTTTATTCAAAACAAAAGGTGAAAGAATAAAAATCCCATATTTTATTGTTTTATTTATTATTGCGATACTAATTAATAGTTACCATATTTTACCAGAAACAGCTACTAGTTTTATCGTATTAATGGCTAAGCGTTTATTAATAATCACATTATTTCTTGTAGGTTCAACCATTTCTATAAAAGATTTGAAATCTACTGGAATGAAACCTATTGTATTAGCGCTAAGTTTGTGGATTTTTATTTCAATATTCTCATTAATATATATTTTGAATTAAAGCAAATTCATAACAATTTGTAAATTAACTGTTAGATCCTCGCCTGCTTATGAAAACACTTTCATATTTTATACCTTCCCACGGTTAATGGTTATGGTTTATTTATTAAATTAGGCACTGAAGGAGTATAACTAATCAACAGAAACGTTGGTGACAATTATAACAATGAATTAAAAATAAGATAAGATGATAACAAAGTATAATGCAATAATTATTTCCGTTCTCTTTTTGATATTATCAGCTTGTTCTGATATTAAGAATAAAAAAACATCAGACAGTGAACAAAAAGCGGGTAATGATAAATTAACATCCGAAATTCTCGAGCCAGAAATTATTTATCAGCCTGCGGATGGAATTGTTAAAATATATGGTGCTGGAGGACCCCAACCTGCAATAATTGATGCAGCCAATAAATTTCAAGAAAAAACGGGTGTCAAAGTAGAAGTCATCTTTGGACCAGAAGCAAAATGGACAAAAAGCGCACAAAATGATGCTGATATAATCTGGGGAACTGCTGAACAAGGAATGACTGCATTCTTAGAAACTTATACAGAATTCGATAGTGATAAGGCAGAACCTGTTTACCTACGACCAGCAGTAATTGCTGTTAAAAAAGGAAACCCTAAAAATATTAAAAGTATCGATGACCTATTTGAACCTAATATAGGTATTGTTGTGGTAGAAGGTGCTGGAGTCTATAACACATCTGGTACTGGAGTTTGGGAAGACATTGTTGGGCGTAAAGGAAAGTTAGATGATTTAAAAAAGTTCAGAAAGAATATAGTTGCCTTTGCTAAAGGAAGTGGAGCCGGATTTAAAGCATTTAAACAACCTAATGCTGATGCCTGGATAACTTGGAACTATTGGGTTATTGACCACCCAGATGAAGCTGATATAGTAAAAATTGATATTGATCGAATCATTTACAGAGATTTAACTCTAGTCACAAATGATAAAGCAGATCCTGAAGCAAAGGATTTTATTGAATTTATGAAAAGTGAAGAAGGTTGGGTGTTTTTTGAAAAACACGGATGGATTAGATAATTCTTTTTGCATACAATTTAAAGGAACAAGTAATTAATCGATTTAGAAAGAAATAAAGGCTAATGCTTGTATTATTAGACCCACTAAAAATATTTTTAACGGTTTCTCAAACAATGTAGAAACATAAGAGGGATTGACCGAATATTCCAGAATATATGAATACTAATTTAACGTGTAATAATTAATCGTTAACATATTATACCTGCAACAGCTAGTAGTTTTATCGTATTAATGGCTAAGCGTTTATTAATAATCACATTATTTCTTGTAGGTTCAATCATTTCTATAAAAGATTTGAAATCTACTGGAATGAAACCTATTGTATTAGCGCTAAGTTTGTGGGTTTTTATTACATTTTTTCATTATTTATATTTTGAACTAAAGCCAGTGTACAACATCGTTTAACAGCAAATAGCGGGCATTCTGCTGAAAAATGTTAATTTTGAGACCAAGTAAAAAATAACAAAGCCGACAAGAACGCGTCCCTATTCCACGACACTTGCGTTAAACAAGACCGTTGTACACAAGCTGATGAAAACCAAGTTACATATATTCAAAATTGTTGCTAAACATTTAAGCTTCACAAAAGCTGCCGAGCAATTGTATATTTCACAGCCTGCTATATCCAAGGCAATTAAAAATTTAGAGCAAGAATATAAAACAACGTTATTTATTCGAAAAAGAAACTCGATAGAAATGACCAAGGAAGGAAAGTCATTTCTTATATACGTTAATAAAATTTTAGCTATCTATTCTGAAATGGACGAACAGTTTCTACATAAGAAAGAAACCTTCCCAAAACTAATAAACTTCGGAGTAAGCACAACCTTGTCTAACTACATTATACCTAAAATAATTGCGAAGTTTAGAGTACAATTTCCTGAAACAAATTTTAACATAATCAGTAATAATTCTGAAAATATTGAAAATTTAATTTTGAATCAGGAAATTGATTTCGGAATTACTGAAGGAAGTATTTCGAATCCAAAATTACAATTTGAAAAATTTATTAAAGATGAAATTGTCCTCGTAACCAATGTTAATAATAATTCTTTTAAAAAAGGAAGTATCGATATCGAAAAGTTGCAAAGAATTCCAATGATTGAACGTGAAAAAGGTTCTGGAACTAAAGTAATTATTAATAAATTTTTATTGGAAAATAATATCAAAAAGCTTAATGTAGCAGTAACTTTAAACAGTACTGAAGCTATTAAAAATTATTTATACAATTCTGATGATTATGCACTTCTTTCAATTAGTGCTATCACTGAAGATTTGTTAAATAATAAACTCAAAATTATAGATATTAAAGATTTAAGTATTGAAAGGTGGTTTTATTTTGTAAAAAGAACAGGTTATCTTTCAAATACCGTGGAATATTTCGAAAAATATATTCGGCTTAACTATAACTTTTAGTTATCTCAAATAACTAATTAATTTGCTTAAAGGTTATTAATTCAATCTACTTTTGTATCAAATAATACTAAATGATATGAAAGAGATTTTTTCAAAAATAGTTTACTTCCTTATAATTATTATTGCCCTTTTAGGCATTATAAACAGTCCAACTGCATTGTTACTTGGTTTTGTATATACACTTATTTTCAATAATCCGTTTAAAGCATACAGTCATAAAGCAATTCATTATTTTCTAAAAATTTCGGTTGTAGGGCTGGGCTTTGGGATGTTTATCAAAGAAACTTTGGAAACAAGTAAAGAGGGATTAAGTTTAACTATATATTCAATATTTTTAACCGTATCGTTAGGTTTGTTGTTAACAAGACTTTTGAAGTTAGATTTAAAACTAGGTCATCTAATTACATCTGGAACAGCAATTTGTGGTGGAAGCGCAATTGCTGCAATTTCCCCAGTAATTAAAGCTAAAAGTAAAACTATAAGTATTGCTTTAGGTATCGTATTTCTATTAAACTCTATTGCGTTGTTTGTGTTTCCTGCAGTCGGTCATTTTCTAAATTTAACACAAGAACAATTTGGCTTATGGTGTGCTATTGCTATACACGATACAAGTTCGGTAGTCGGAGCTGCGCTAGGTTATGGAGACGAAGCCTTGAGAATAGCAACAACAGTAAAACTATCTAGAACTTTGTGGATTATCCCTTTATCAATTTTTTCAATGTTTCTATTCAAAACAAAAGGAGAAAAAATAAAAATTCCTTACTTTATTGTTTTATTTATTATTGCGATTATTATTAATAGTTACCATATTTTACCTGAACCAGCTACTAATTTTATTGTATTAATGGCTAAACGATTATTAATAATAACATTGTTTCTTGTAGGTTCTACCATTTCTATAAAAGATTTGAAATCTACAGGAATGAAACCCATTGTATTCGCACTAACTTTGTGGATTTTTATTTCAATTTTTTCATTAATATATATATTGAACTAAAGCCAGTGTACAACACCGTATAAAATTAATTGCTAGTGCAAGCCTACTTACGAAAATCCTCGCGTATTTGCAATTCGGTTATTATTTGCTAAATTAAGTGCTTAAACAACGCAACTAATCTTATACAAAACCGTTAGCAACAAGTTGGCAAATCAACTAAAATCGTGCTAAATTTCCAGTTTTTAGATTTTTAAGAAAGGAAAAATGAAAAGCGTAATTTGGAAAAATAACTTGGAATTTCACTCAATCGGAATTTAAAAATATTGCGGAATATTACGCTGAATTTCGGCTCGCCCAAAATCAGTTTTCGCATCGAAAATTTAGCTAACTGAAAAGTTTTGGCTGAATAGCTGAATCGCTAAACATTACGGCTGAACTTTATGAAAATGGATTTTCCCAGCTTTAGTTTTTAACGACGAAAATTTTGAAAACCAAAGGTTCGAGCTGAATATTGGAATGGCAAAACGTTAGGAAAAAAAAGCGGAATTATATTCGGAATTTTTTTTGAGATTTTAAGGAAAAAAGGATAAAACGGAATTTAAAAATACAGCGGAAATTAAACTCATGTGAAAAAAAGAATAAAACCAGTTGCTAACACCGTGTATAATTCATTGCTAGGTCGTTGCATACTTGGAAAATTCCTTCGGGATTTTCTCGCGTTCGTTTTTATTTACTAAATTAGCTGCTTAAAACACGCAACAAACCATACACAATCACGTTGGCACAAATATGAAAAAACGAATTCTCACATTATTGTTTTTAGGATTTTTTATTTTGGGATATTCACAAAATAACGAATCTATATATCCGAATTTTATTGGACAGAATTTAAATACGATTGAGAATAATTCTGATTGGGGAATCTTGAAAAAATCATCTGGAGATTTAAACAAAGACGGTTTTAACGATTTTGCCTTAATACTCGAATCAAAGGACAGTATTTTAGAAAAAAGATGTTCGGATTGTAAGTTATTAAAAAACAAACCACGAATTATTGTGATTCTATTAAATCAAAACAATTTTGATAAAGTAATCATCCAAAATAATAAGTTTATCGCACGTGGAGACGAAGGTGGAATGTTACCACATTTGGAACCTGAATTATCAATAGAAAATGGATTGTTGAAAATCTATTATCAATATACTCGTTCGAACCAATCTTACACTTTTGAGTTTGACAATAACCAAATGGTAATTGTAAAAGCAGAAAGTAATGGAGTTCATTCTGCGAGCGGAAATTTTGAAAATGATAGATATGATTTTAAAAAAGGAGAAATAATTTCAGAGACAGGAAATATATCTCAAGAAAAAGTAGAAACTGAAATTATAAAATTTAATATTAAACCAAAATCACTTTCAGAATTTGGAGAAATGTCGCAATGGGAAATAATTGAATATAAATATTTATAAAATACTTGTGCCAACACCGTATATAATTTATTGCTAGTTCTAGCCTACTTACGAAAATCCTCGCGGATTTTCTATTCGGTTTTTATTTACTAAATTAGGTGCTTAAACACGCAACAAACCATATACAATCACGTTACCCACAATTACCAAGCAGTTCTAAAAAATGAGAAAAAGAGATAAAATTAAAAAATGGATTATAGCAACTTTCATTTTTACAATAGGAATTTGTTATATGTTTAGTTTTTTCCCAAAACACTTTGCTTTTAACAGTTTTATTTTTGCTTTTGAATTAAATTTTTTAATGATGGGATGGTTTGCTTTTTCTACACCTAAACTAAAATTGAGTTATAAATGGAATTATTTCATTCCAAAAAAAATTGAAAATAATGGGGAAATATATAATTATTTTGGTGTGAATCTTTTTAGAAAAACACTTGTCTTAATTGGTTGGGAAAGAATAACTAACTCAATGAATATGTCTGTGAAAAATAATTATGACAATTTGAAATCAAGAGAAATAAATACTCGAGCTGGAGAATTTTCTCATCTTGTTATAGCGATTATTATACTAATTATAACACCATTTTTGGTAAATTCACTTGAAGAAGCTAAATGGTTGATAATAACAAATATTGTTTTTAATATTTATCCTGTTTTTACACAAAGATATAATAGGCCAAGATATTTGAGAGTTTTAAGAATATTTGAAAAACGAATGAATTTAAATTTAACATAAACTGTGGGTAACACCGTGTATAATTAATGGCTAGTTCGAGCTTGCTTACGAAAATCCTCGCGGATTTTCTATTCGGTTTTTATTTGCTAAATTAGGTGCTTAAACACGCCACTAATCATACACAATCACGTTGTGCATCATTAAAAAAATGAACAAAGAAGAATTTTACTCTTTAAGCTTTAACTCAAACAATATAGAATTATTTGTAGAGGTTATTGGCGATTATGACGCCCAAAAACTTAAGATAGGAACTTACAATCCCAACCCTTTGAAAGTGATAAAAAGTCAAGGAAGAAAAGCTTATGATATAGTTCGCTTACAAGACGTTTTCAACTTCCTGATATCGCCTAAACTTCTTAAAGCACTTGAATCAAATGATTTAACTGGATGGAAAACGTACGCAATTGAATCGGATATTGAACTAGATGGATATAAAGGTTTTCAATGTACTTCTACTTGCGGTTCACCCATTCGGCCTAAAAATAGTGGCTTTGTGACAGGTTATGACTTTGACTTAAAAACTTGGGATGGAAGTGACTTTTTCATACCTGAAACGACAATGATGATTATTTGCTCGAATAAGGCTAAAGAAGTTATTGAGAGTTTTAAGATTAAGAATATAGAATTGGAAAATCTAAAAACGCTTAAATGGTATAACGCATAAAAAACGAATGCACAACAACATGTATAATTAATTGCTAGGTCACTGCCGACTTACGAACATTCCTGCGGAATATTCTATCTGTGATTTATTTGCTAGATTAGTTGCTTAACCACGCAACTAACCATACACAAGACCGTTGCCTACAATTGCAAAACGCAATTCAAAACGCGTCATACCGAATATGAAAATCACTGATTTTAAGCTAACTTTATTAGTCTTTAGCTAACAT
>NZ_JADR01000018.1 GCF_000518485.1 Olleya marilimosa CAM030
AAAGCATACAGTTAACCAATTCAGAATTTTAGCCAGATTGTGGATCTAAAATACCGATTAAAAGCCTGATAGTTTTTCGCAATTTTTTTTTAGAATTTTAAGTTAGTCAAAACCAAAAAGTACGTAATACAGAATTTCACTCAGACGTAACAACTATGCAAACCGAATTAGCTTGTTGCTCAATAAAGTAAAAATTAAAAACTGTAGGCAACACAGCATATAAAAAATTGTTTACTTTAGTGTCTTAATTATGGAAGTTGTTTATTTACTTACTGCTGAAATTCCTTCGGAATTTCATTGCGCGCAAATCACAACTTTCCATATGCAACACGTTGCCAGTAATTTATGAAAACCGTATTCCAAATATTAATATTGATTTTTACAACAGCCTCTTGTCAAACACAAGAAGTTGATGTGAAATATGAAAATATTGAAATAAATATTCCTGGAAAGCCAGGTCCTTGGATTAAATATAATGAGAATTATTATTGTTATTTTAAAACTGACAATGACAAATTTAGTTCAGGCTCAAATCATCAATTTTATATCCTCGACAAAAACGGAAAAATCAAAAAAAGAATTGATGTACCTCAAGTACTTCAAACCTTTTACTACGATTTGTACATAAAAAACGACACTATATTTACTACAGAATATTATGACCATAACACTTTCTATCTTGACCAAACTAAAAATAGTTGGATAAAAACTAAAAAAGGTATTGACTTGTATTACGATGATAATAATTATTCAGTTTATTCTCTAGATTTTGGAGAATGGGGCGGAGTAACTTGGTTTAAAGATAAAGTAACAAATAAACAATATGAAGTTGGTGCAACAACACCGATTGTTAATAAATTAAACGATGCATATTATCTAACAGCAGGAAGATCCATTTTAAAAATTATAGACCCGAAAAAATTAGATGAAAGCAAAGAACCTTACGATTATAAAAAAGCAGTTATTGATGAGCGATACCACAGAGAAGGTAGCAATTCTATCAACGGAACAGAAATTATATACGAATATAAAAATGATGATTATTTTAATCCTAAATTCTCTTTAACAACTTCATTCGTTTCCAACAATAAGCTTTATCATTTATATAAAGACAGTATTTCCACAAAAATTGGAGTAATAAAAAATGATAGTCTAATTCCAATTTACACTTTCAAATCTGAAATTCGCCCATTTAAATGGTTTTACGACTCAAGAAACCCAATTCAAAACAATGATTTTCAAACAGTTCAATTTCAAACGGACAGCGACAATAATTATGGAATTATCGAAATCAATGGAAAAAAATTTAATGTAATAAATTTCAAAAACACTTATAGCGAACCTGTTTTTGGAAAAGTTAAAATGACAGAATGGTTTGAAAGTACATTTGATTTTTACTACTCAAATTTCAATAACTTACATCTTGACCAAATAGATAAAATTGAACAGAATTTAAACGCTACTGACCTTACTCAAAGCCATAAAATATAACACTTTTTACTAGATGGTAAAGATGTTCAAACACCCAGAATTTACAGGAAAATTGAAAGCTCTGAATTAAGCTTAGTAACTATGTATTACTATGCCACAAAAGATAAAACAATAGAACTAATTGAATTTGAGTGGAAAAAAAATAAAAATAAAAATAAAAATAACATTGAAGATGTAATTAAATCAACAGAAACAAAAATAGAAACTCTATATAAATCAAAGTTTAATTGGATTTCAAATTATCTTCAAAACAAAATTGGAAAACCTACTAGTTCTATATCAGAAAAAACTAGTATTGAACAGAAATGGATAATGGACAATCTGACAATTGGAATAAAATATAATAAACGAGACTTGGAATTAAGAATATATAAAAAATAAAAACTACTGGCAACACCGTGTATAATTAATTGCTTGGTTCTCGCCTACTTACGAAAATCCTCGCGGATTTTCTATTCGGTTTTTATTTACTAAATTCCGTGCTTAATCACGCAACTAATCATACACAAACACGTTAGAAGCAATTTGCTCACTCAAATGAAAATACCGAAAATAAAAGGAATAATAGACAGGCGAATTTTAATCAATTACCAAATTGATAAAGAAGTCTTGGAAAATTATTTACCAAAACCTTTCAAACCTAAATTAGTAAACGGAAAAGGAATTGCGGGAATCTGTTTGATAAGATTAAAAGAAATCAGACCGAAAGGTTTGCCGAAACAAATCGGAATTTCTTCTGAAAATGGAGCTCATAGAATTGCAGTTGAATGGACTGAAAACGGAAAATTAAAAGAAGGAGTTTATATTCCAAGAAGAGATACTTCTTCTAAATTAAATTCTTTAGCTGGCGGAACTATATTTCCTGGAATTCATCATTTAGCAAACTTTAAAGTAAATGAAAAAGATGGAAACTACGAAGTCGGTTTTATCAGCGATGACAAAACTTCATTATTAATAAAAGCAAAAGAAACAAACTCTTGGAATACCGAAAGTGTGTTTGAAAATTTAGAATGTGTTTCTGAATTCTTTGAAAATGGTTCTATTGGATATTCGCCTGACAAAAATGACTTTGACGGACTTGAATTAAAAGCATATAATTGGAAAGTATCACTTTTGGAAGTTAAAGATGTAAAATCAAGCTTTTTTGAGAATGAAAGTATTTTCCCGAAAGGTTCTGTCAAATTTGATAATGCATTATTAATGAAAGATATTGAACACGAATGGATTGGGCTGAAAAAAATAAAAAACTGCACCTAACACCGTGTATAATTAATGGCTGGTTCTCGCCTACTTACGAAAATCCTCACGGATTTTCTATTCAGTTTTTATTTGCTAAATTAGGTGCTTAAACCACGCAACAAACCATACATAAGACCGTTAGCTTTAATGCAATAAAAATTAGAACTAAATAAGAAACATATGGAATTACCAAAGAGAAATTTTATTACAAATCCATCAAAGAAAATTTTGATTTTATTTACATTCCTATGGCTTTTAGGAATAACTTTATCAACACTGAGTATGACAGATTTATTCACTGAAAGTTTTCTTCAGAAAAAATATGTAATGACTTATTTTTCAATGATTGGTTCAACCATAACAATAGGAGTGCTTTATTTTTTTTATTGGAGAAATAAAAAGTTAAATTCTCACTCAACTGTTGAATAATTTTCTGTGCAAAAAATAAGGGAAATAAGGAAAAGTAGAAAGCTGAACTTAAAACAATAATTACGTCTGAATCCAATCAAACGTGGAAAATTAAAACAGCGGAATTTGAGCTACTTTGCGGAATAACAAACTGTAGAATTTACTTAAACTCGGAAAAATGGCGGAATTTAAAAATTGGAATGAATTTTAAAGTGAAAAAAAAGCACTAAAAGCTAACAATGTGTATAATTAATGGCTAGTTCTCGCCTACTTACGAAAATCCTAGCGGATTTTATATTCGGTATTTATTTGCTAACTTTAGTGCTTGAAACACGCCACTAATCATACACAAAACCGTTGCCTACAATTGCAAAACTCAATTCAAAACTTGTAAAACCGAATATAAAAATCACTGATTTTAAGCTAACTTAATTAGTCTTTAGCGAACTTAAAGTAAACAGTAAACCAATTCAGAATTTTAGTCTGATAATGTAAAAAAAATACGCTCTTCCGACATTCACTCAGACGTAACAACGACGCAAACCGAATTAGCTTGTTACTCAAAAAAGTAAAATTTAAAAACTGTAGGCAACACAGCATATAAAAAATTGTTTACTTTAGTACTTAAGTTATGGAAGTTGCTTATTTACTTACTGCTGAAATTCCTTCGGAATTTCATTGCGCGCAAATCACAACTTTCCATATCCAACACGTTGCCTACAATTGCAAAACTCAATACAAAACGTGTAAAACCGAACATAAAAATCACTGATTTTAAGCTAACTTTATTAGTCTTTAGCGAACTTAAAGCACACAGTAAACTAATTCAGAATTTTAGCCAGATTGTGGATCTAAAACACCGATTAAAAGTCTGATAGTTTTTCGCATTTTTTTTTAGAATTTTAAGTTATTAAAAGCCAAAAAGTACGTAATACAGAATTTCACTCTAACGTAACAACTACGCAAACCGAATTAGCTTGTAGCTTGTTACTCAAAAAAGTAAAATTTAAAAACTGTAGGCAACACAGCATATAAAAAATTGTTTACTTTAGTGTCTAAATTATGGAAGTTGTCTATTTACTTACTGCTGAAATTCCTTCGGAATTTCATTGCGCGCAAATCACAACTTTCCATATGCAACACGTTGCCACACATTTGAAAAAAGCAATCTACATAGCATTAATATTCGGAATTCTGATTTCTTGCAGACAGAAAGACAGAACAAAGCAAGCGCAAATTAAACCGAGTGAGATTCGTGAATATCCAACTGACCTAGAATTTAAAATAGATGTTGGAGAATTAATCGGACTTGATACGACTGACTTAAATTTTAAGCAAATAACTAATAGAATTAGTTCTTTTCAAGAAGAAAATTATGGGCAACTTAAAGTAGAGTTTGAAGATAACAAAATAAAAAAACGATTAACGCCTTATGTTTATGACGAAGGATTAATAAAACAGAAGAATATTTTACGAATAAAATCTGACTCAATTTTAATTGACGATGGATATTCAATCGATGAACTGAAACGAATTTTAAAGAGACACTATTTGAATAAAGGTAAGATTCCTTATTATTCCGATTCACATCAAAAAGCACTTGTTGAAGTAACAATCGATACGAGTAAAAACGGAAAAGAACTTAAAGAGGTGTTGATAAAACTAACAAGCACATTTGACGAGATAAAAGAAGAAATAAATGACTCTATCGAATTAAGAGTTTTCTTTGATTATTTCAGGCAAATTCCGCCACCACCAATGCCACTAAAATGAACTAAAAAATATGAAAAAAGAATAAAAAACGTGTGGCAACACCGTATATAATTTATTGCTAGTTCTAGCCTACTTACGAAAATCCTCGCGGATTTTCTATTCGGTTTATATTTGCTAACTTTAGTGCTTAAACCACGCAACAAACCATACACAATCACGTTGTGGTGCATTTCCCAAACACCTCGAAAGTGAAAAACTAACTAAAACCTGAACAGAAATTTTAATGAATTTAGCAAGACATTGTAATTTATGCGAGAACGAAATGACCAGTCTTGAAAAAGGTTTGACCTGTAAACTGACCAATAAAAACCCTGACTTTAATAACACTTGTTCAAAAATTAATCTTGACAAAAAACTTAAAGAAAAGTTAGAAATTGCAAATCTCGAATTGGAAATAATACGCAGAAATAAAAAATCAACACATTTGACTTTTTACTCAACTATAATTATTGGTTTTTCATTAATAATTGGCGGATATTTATTTTCTAGTTGGACTATATACAGTCTATTCCTTTGGACTGTAAAAATTGGAATAATTGCAGGTGGATTTACATTCCTCGGAGTTGCTTACTCGAAACTGAATAGATTCAGAAAAAAGAATAAAAAAGCGCAATTGGAAAAAAGAAAAATAGATGAAGTACTAGAAAATTACGGAATTGAATACTCCACAATCTTTGATTTTAAAGAAAAAATTCACGGAACTCAAGAAGTGACTGTAAATTTAGAATTTAAAAATTGGACAAAAAGACAAACAACAAATACGTATAAATTTGATTATTAATAGAAGTGAAAAATAAAAAAAACGACACCACAACACCGTGTATAATTAATGGCTAGTTATCGCCTACTTACGAAAATCCTCGCGGATTTTCTATTCGGTTTTTATTTGCTAAATTAGGTGCTTAAACACGCCACTAATCATACACAAACACGTTGTGTGCAATTTGAGAAAATGATAAAGTTTCAAACAATTTCAATAAATGACAAAAATGATTTCTCGAAAGTCCCAAATGGATTTGTTGGGCTTATGACAAAAAATCATATAGGGAAGAAAATTATTTCATTTAAAACTGACCGAAATGATGTTGTTTTGTCAAGAGAGTTAGATAAAATTATTTCAAAGTTAAATTTAACAGAAAATAACTATTTGATTTTAACCACAAATCTAACAATGGAAAGTATCGAGAAACTAGAAGATGCAGGAATAGAATATATAACTTCATCTAACTTTATTTGGACTGACGAAAGATATAAATCAAGAAAAGAACACTAAATGTTGCAGAAACTAACATACAGCGGAAATGAATGCAATAACTATTTATATTTTTCTTTTGATGCCGAATTTTTCGACTGTGAAAAATTAACAGAAAAATTAAATATTGAGCCGACTTCCGTAATGATAAAAAAAGAACCTGTTCCAAAATCAACAGCGTGGAAATACCAAATTAATGCTGGAAACGAAATTGATTTAGAAACTAATCTCGGAAAACTAATTGACATATTTGAATCCAAAACTGAAATCATAAACGGATTAAAAGAAAAATACGATTTAACAACAAGAATACAGTTTGTAATTGACATTGATATTAATCCAGAATCTTCAACACCATATTTTGGACTTAATAAAAGAGCGATAGAATTTTTAGCTAATACTGGAACTGAAGTGGATTTTGACCTTTATAAAGTTGACACAATTGGACTATTAGAAAAATCTGATGAATAAGAAACTGCACACAACACCGTGTATAATTAATTGCTAGGTCACTGCCGACTTACGAACATTCCTGCGGAATATTCTATCTGTGATTTATTTGCTAAATTAGTTGCTTAACCACGCAACTAACCATACACGAACACGTTGTACAACATTTACCAAAAAACTCAAAATAGGATGAAAATAAAATTTAATGAATCGGAAAACTCAATCGAAATAAAAGATGGACTCAAAAACCAATATCTGATTTTAAAAATTTTAATGATATTGAACTTAGCAAACGCAATAATCCGAATATTTGGAAAACAAACAACTGAATATGATTTTATTGAATATTTCTGGATTGGATTGGGAGTTATTTCTTTAGTTGTTCTTTTTATGTTCGTATTTAAATTGTCAACAGCGGAGAAAATTTCAATCGTAGAAATAACGGAACTTGAAGAAAAAACAGTTTTCGGAAATAACAGATTCTCATTGAAACTGAAAAATGGAAAGAAAAGGAATTTAGGAAATTTTAAAGACCAATTTGAATTAGCAAAAGCTCGTGAGTTATTTACTAAAATTGGAATAGCAAACTGATAAAAAAAACGTTGTACAACAATGTATAAAAATAATTGCGGTTTAGTACTAAAACAAAAGTAGTTGCGTGTTTGTTACGTCTGAATTTCCTTCGGAAATTCCTCACACACAAACCCGCAACTATTCTTATACGAGACCGTTGCCTACAATTGCAACGCTCAATTCAAAACGTGTAATACCGAATATAAAAACCACTGATTTTAAGCTAGCTTTAATAGTCTTTAGCTAACGTAAAGTACACAGTTAACCTATTCAGAATTTTAGCCTGATTGCGGATCTAAAACACCGATTAAAAGCCTGATAGTTTTTCGCGATTTTTTTTAGAATTTTAAGTTATTAAAAGTCAAAAAGTACGTAATACAGAATTTCACTCAGACGTAACAACGACGTAAACCGAATTAGCTTGTTACTCAAAAAAAAGTAAAATTTAAAAACTGTAGGCAACACAGCATATAAAAAATTGTTTACTTTAGTGCTTAAGTTATGGAAGTTGTTTATTTACTTACTGCTGAAATTCCTTCGGAATTTCATTGCTCGTAAACACAACTTTCCATATGCAACACGTTA
>NZ_JADR01000019.1:2500-5117 GCF_000518485.1 Olleya marilimosa CAM030
AAAGGTGAAAAGAACCCTGAATAAGGGAGTGAAATAGATCCTGAAACCATACGCTTACAAGCGGTCGGAGCCCTTTGGGGTGACGGCGTGCCTTTTGCATAATGAGCCTACGAGTTACCGTTGCTAGCAAGGTTAAGTGATTAAGTCACGGATCCGTAGCGAAAGCGAGTCTGAATAGGGCGCTTTAGTTAGTAGTGGTAGACGCGAAACCGTGTGATCTACCCATGGGCAGGTTGAAGCTGTAGTAACATACAGTGGAGGACCGAACCGGTTGACGTTGAAAAGTCTTCGGATGACCTGTGGGTAGGGGTGAAAGGCCAATCAAACTCGGAAATAGCTCGTACTCCCCGAAATGCATTTAGGTGCAGCGTTGATTTATAGTTTTATAGAGGTAGAGCTACTGATTGGATGCGGGGGCTTCACCGCCTACCAATTCCTGACAAACTCCGAATGCTATAAAATGTTCATCAGCAGTGAGGGCATGGGTGCTAAGGTCCATGTCCGAAAGGGAAAGAACCCAGACCATCAGCTAAGGTCCCAAAATATATGTTAAGTTGAAAAAACGAGGTTGAACTGCTTTGACAGCTAGGATGTTGGCTTGGAAGCAGCCATTCATTTAAAGAGTGCGTAACAGCTCACTAGTCGAGCGGTTCGGCATGGATAATAATCGGGCATAAACATATTACCGAAGCTATGGACTTGAAAAAGTGGTAGGGGAGCATTGTAGTGGCGTTGAAGGTGTGCTGTGAGGCATGCTGGAGTAGCTACAAAAGAAAATGTAGGCATAAGTAACGATAATGCGGGCGAGAAACCCGCACTCCGAAAGACTAAGGTTTCCTCAGCTATGCTAATCAGCTGAGGGTTAGTCGGGACCTAACGCGAACCCGAAAGGGGTAGTGGATGGACAACAGGTTAATATTCCTGTACCTGCTCTCAATAAAAGTGACGGAGGCGAAAAGTTAGTGCGCACAGACGGAATTGTGCGTTGAAGAGAGTGGTAACACCTCGATAGTACACTAAGACTACGGTCGCGGTGATAATCTAGCAAATCGACTTCCAAGAAAAGCAAGAGAAGCAGCCCGTACCCTAAACCGACACAGGTAGTTGGGATGAGAATTCTAAGGAGCTCGAGAGATTCATGGCTAAGGAACTAGGCAAAATAGACCTGTAACTTCGGGAGAAAGGTCGCCACCCTTTGGGGTGGCCGCAGTGAAAAGGTCCAGGCGACTGTTTATCAAAAACACAGGGCTATGCTAAATTGAAAGATGACGTATATGGCCTGACACCTGCCCGGTGCTGGAAGGTTAAGTGGAGGGTTTAGCTTCGGCGAAGATCTAAAATGAAGCCCCAGTAAACGGCGGCCGTAACTATAACGGTCCTAAGGTAGCGAAATTCCTTGTCGGGTAAGTTCCGACCTGCACGAATGGTGCAACGATCTGGACACTGTCTCAGCCATGAGCTCGGTGAAATTGTAGTATCGGTGAAGATGCCGATTACCCGCTGTGGGACGAAAAGACCCCGTGCACCTTTACTATAGCTTAGTATTGGTTTTGGATAAGTAATGTGTAGGATAGGTGGGAGACTTTGAAGCGGCGTCGCTAGGCGTTGTGGAGTCATTGTTGAAATACCACCCTTTGCTTGTCTAGAGTCTAACCTTCAATGAAGGGACAGTGCTTGGTGGGTAGTTTGACTGGGGTGGTCGCCTCCAAAAGAGTAACGGAGGCTTCTAAAGGTTCCCTCAGCACGCTTGGTAACCGTGCGTAGAGTGCAATGGCATAAGGGAGCTTGACTGAGAGACCTACAAGTCGATCAGGTACGAAAGTAGAGCATAGTGATCCGGTGGTTCCGTATGGAAGGGCCATCGCTCAAAGGATAAAAGGTACGCCGGGGATAACAGGCTGATCTCCCCCAAGAGCTCATATCGACGGGGGGGTTTGGCACCTCGATGTCGGCTCGTCACATCCTGGGGCTGGAGAAGGTCCCAAGGGTTGGGCTGTTCGCCCATTAAAGTGGCACGCGAGCTGGGTTCAGAACGTCGTGAGACAGTTCGGTCTCTATCTACAGTGGGCGTTAGAAATTTGAGTGGATCTGACTCTAGTACGAGAGGACCGAGTTGGACTAACCTCTGGTGTATCTGTTGTTCCGCCAGGAGCATTGCAGAGTAGCTACGTTGGGAAGGGATAAGCGCTGAAAGCATATAAGCGCGAAACCCACCACAAGATGAGATTTCTTTAAAGGGTCGTAGGAGATGACTACGTTGATAGGTCATAGGTGTAAAGGCAGTAATGTCATAGCCGAGTGATACTAATAACCCATAGGCTTATTGTACGCCTGTTTTTTATAAAGTTCAATATAAAATTTTCATGAATCATTTTTTCAATATGTTATTATATACGGTAAAGTAGTTAATACTACATACACCGAAAGATTTAAGGTGATTATAGCGATGGGGCTCACCTCTTACCATTCCGAACAGAGAAGTTAAGCCCATTTGCGCCGATGGTACTGCATTGTGGGAGAGTAGGTCGTCGCCTTTTTAGAGAACCCTTCATATTTATTTATGAAGGGTTTTTTTGTGCCTTAAAATGAAATTGATAGAAATTAGAAGGGTAGAGTC
>NZ_JADR01000020.1 GCF_000518485.1 Olleya marilimosa CAM030
TTTTTTACATTATCTGGCTAAAATTCTGAATTTAGTTAACTGTGTAATTTATGTTAGCTAAAGACTAATAAAGTTAGCTTAAAATCAGTGGTTTTTATTTTCGGTTTTATACGTTTTGATTAGAGCGTTGCAATTGTAGGCAACGTTGTTGTATATGGTTTGTTGCGTGTTTTAAGCACCTAATTTAGCAAATATAAACCGAATAGAAAATCCGCGAGGATTTTCGTAAGCAGGCTAGAACTAGCAATAAATTATATACGGTGTTGTAGCTAGTTATTTCTTATTTAAATATTCTATTGCTTTTTCCAATGCACAATCTTTATTTTCCAAATAATCATTCAATGATTTTTTTACTTCGATATCTGGGAGCACTCCATAGCCAACAAATTCTCGACCATCAGGATACGTGTCTTTCTTTGTGCAAACTCTTCCAGTAGCTCCTCCAGGCAAAGCAAATAACAACGGTTGTCCAGTACTTCCATAAGTTGGTTCTCCAATTTTTGTCATATGTTTTTGATTGTCAGCGACAATCAGAAAATCTTCTGCTGCAGAGGCAGTATAATTTCCGATTAACAATACCGTAGGAACAACAAAACGTTCAGTTTTTTTTATATTATTTTCTGTAGTGTAATAAGGGAATTTGTAGAAGTAACTATCTTTTTTTGTTAAAAAAGCTTGACTGAGAAACTTTCTGTTTTCTTCAGACCCTTGTAAGGTATCTTCGGCTTTAAGGTTAAAATTTTCTCCCCAAGCTTTATATGTTGGAATGTGTAGTCGACTAAAAGAGGCAGACCCTTGTAGTTCATTATCGTTTGTTAAATATTTTAGTATTTCGATTCCAATCTGTGAGTTACCACCCATATTTTTCCTTAAATCTATAATCAACTTTTTTCCTTTCTTTATTTCCGGTAATTTAGCTACGAAAAGAGAGTCAATTTTAGGATTGTTGAAATCATTTAAACTAACATATGCAATTTTACCTTTTAACCATTTGAAATCCATTAATTCACTTTTTTCAAAGGCAGGATATACTTCTTTTTCAGAATTTTTTTTTGACGTAAGTTTAAGTGAAAACTCGTTGCTATTCGGTTTTCTAAATTTTAAGTGATACGTTGTTCCTTTTGGGGATTTTAATAATTCTGAAACGGAAAAGTTTTCCCGTATATGGTTTGTAGAAGTTGAAATGTATGGTTTTACATATTGATTTATGTATTCTTTTGTTGGCATTCCGTTTACTTCAATGATTTCTGTTCCAATAGGGATTTCCTTTTTTTTACTCAAGTTTGTTCTTGTAATAATTGCTTTTCCATCAATATTTTTTAGGAAAAACCGGTAATTACCGAATTCACCATTAAGTAGATTATCTCTTAAACTTTTCGGCATCCATACATTGGTATGACCGTCTTTTAATGTGGCACAAAACTTTTGAAGTAAACGATAATATTCATAATCATTTTTTGTCTCTTGCACTTCTTGAATTAAACTTATATAATCCGATTCCCATTTTTCTTTATCAATTTTATTCAAGTAAACAAAATTGTAGTTTGCTTCTTTCCAGAATTTAGATAAACCGTAAACTTTTTCTGACTTTGAAATTGTATTTGGTAATTCTGTTTGAGCAACTAACCCTACGCTAAGAAGAATACTTATTAATAATAGAATTTTTTTTTTCATTTAGTTGTTTATTAAAAATAATTAAGGCAAAATAAAGCTTAATTAACTTAAGGTTCACTACCCAAAAGGGTAGTTGTTTGTTAACAAAACTATAAATAACAATTAGATGAGATAATTACTTTTTGCAAGAGAAACTGCTTCTGTAATATTTGATACTTTTAATTTTTCAAACAATTGTTTTCTATGAAATTTCACGGTGTTGTTAGATAATAAAATTTCTTGAGCAATTTCATTTATTGTAAAACCCCTAATAGATAAGTGAAGAATCTCTTTTTCTCTATTAGATAATTTTATAGTTTGGGCAGAATGCCAAAGACATTTTTCTTCATTGTATTCCAAAAACTTTTGATTTCCTTTTTTATAGATTTTTATATTTCCAGCGTAATTTGATGAAGAAAGGGAAACAAGACAAAGTGCTTTCCATATTTTCCCTTCATCAGTCAGAAATAAAGGGGTCAATTTTTGATTGACCAAGATTTTTTTACCTTCTTGATTCTTCAAATGAAAATCATATGATATAGTGTAATCTTTTCTCTCCTTTAAAGGGATTTTTTCATAAAAATCAAAACCTATTTGATTTATTTTTAGCAGTAAGTCAAGGTCTTTTTTTATAACATATTTAATATAAAAGGCGTATCCCATTTGTTGAACTTCTCTAGCAGAATGGCCACATAATAGTAATGGATTATCTGAAACATATTCAAACCCTTTTTCTTTATAATCTATTATATAAACGCTATTGTTACTTAATCTTGCAAAAACCTTTATTGATTCAAGGTAATATGAAGTTTGTAAATACTCTTGGTGAGAAATATTTTCCACGGAATTTTGGAATGAAAAAAAATCGTTTTTGTCAGGCATTATATTTTTTATTGAATTCACTTTCCTAATTAGCTACAACGGTTTTGTGTATGAAAAGTAGCAGATTTGTGTGTGCCATTTTTCGGTTAAAAACAAAGATAACAGAAAGTACCAAACCAAAAGGTTTGGTACTTAACTGCTATTTTTTATATACGGTGTTGTGCAACGTTGTTACTTGAAGGTATTTGTTATAATCAAAATACCAAATACTATAAAGAATAAAATAAAGAAAATTCTTATGTAGAATTTATTCAAGACTTTTCTATACTCGTCAATATTTGTTTTTTGTTTTATTGTTTTTATTAGATAATACAAAGTTAATATTAGATTTATTATAAATATTAATAATGATAAATAAAAAATATTAGTTAAATCATTGTGTTTTGATAAATAGAATAAAACAAAACCAATGACATTAATTATATTTGAAGTAATTATCCATTTCCTTACAATTGTGTTCATATTTTAATCTATTTACCAAGCATCCATACAATCACCAAAAGTATAAGCAGCTATCGCTACACCTATCCAACCTAAGTATCTTTTTGCTAATAATTTTAAAAGTTTTTTAGTACCTTGAACAGTAGCTAATTGGGCTGTGTTATCAATTAAGCCCCAAATTTCATTTAAACCTAATGCTACACCTAAACAGTTTACAACATCTTGAGTTGACCAATCTGCTTTTCCTTGTATTGAATTAAATGCTAAAGAAAGTTCTGCTAATTGTTTGTCGTCTAAATTAGAAACTTCATTTAGTTCTTCGTCTGTAAAATCAATTGTATTAATTAATTCATTTCTAATTTCCATACCATTATCCGTTAATGGCTTTAAAGCTATTTTGATTTGTTGTTCAGTAACGTCTTCTGAAACTCTACTTAATTTATTATTTAAATAGATGCTTTTTACGTTTTCAGCCATAACTTTTAATTCATCAAAATCGATTAAATGCTTCGACATATCAACAGTTTGATTTTCAATCTTTGACTCATCATTATCAATAGAACAAGATGTCAAAGTTGGAGTTATAACTAAAGCAGCTAATAAAATTGATAAATAAGGTTTTCTTAATTTTTGTAATAAATTCATTTCTAATTGTTTTTAGGATTCTTTTTGTTTATTTTCTATGTTAAAATTTCTTTTTCGATACTCATAATATCTTTATTTTATATTTAATTAAGTTTTGGATGGTCAGTCCATTTTGACCGCTTTGCTTTTTTTTAATGTTGCACAACGTTTAAAAGTATGGTTAGTAAGGGATTAGTGTAAACTAACTATACTTAAAAGCTTTAATTAGCAAAGAAAAAAAATAACTTAAATAAAGCAATACTACCCTTATTAATTATACATAGTGTTGTGTTTAGTTTTTAATTATGGCAGATACAGTTAGTAAATCAGAAGAAATATTAAAACTTCTTAAAGGAATGAATTATAAAGAAATAAGAAAAACCATTCAAGAAGTTATGACTTCAGTCGAATCTAAATCTACTTATTAGCTATTTAGATTCCATTATTGATATTAAGCTATCTAGTCTTTCACAAATATCATGCGCGTTCCAAGCAGGCGAAGTGTTACTTACTACGTCTGTTAATTTTGAGTCAATAGACTCTAGTAAATCTCTTAGTTCTTCAAATTGATGTTGTTCCATTTTGTATAGTATTTATTATGTTTAAAAAAATTATTTCTTGGTATAAATGGTATCAGAATATTCCTTTTGATACTTGGATAAAGTGGTATCTTGTTTTTTATGTAATGTTGGTGATTTTGTTTTTTGTAATTCTTTTTCTTCAACATTCTTAGAGTTCCAATAGAAAGAATTTAGTATTGCTAATACAGATAAAATTAACCCTAAAGATGATAAGTAATATGGTAGTCTTGGGAATTTTGCTTGAAATTTTGATATTTTTAAATCATATTTCTCTTTGTTCGTTTTATCTTTATTTACATTACTACGATGCTCTAAGTAATCCTTCCAACTTTTATGTTCAGAAACATCATAACCGTACTCTGTTATTATAAAAACACTATTCCCGTTATTACTTATAAGTCCGTGTTTTATTAACACATTAAATCTTCTCTCTTTTTCTGTGTCTAATTTTCTTTGTTCTACGTTAATTCTAGTAGATGGCAAATCTTTAATGCTACCATTTTTTCTAATTTCTAAAAGTAGTTCAAATATTTCTTGCTCCATTAGTTATCTATTCCCTTTATCTATTCATCCACTTACTCACTTTAGTAGCACACTATTAAACACAACGTGTTGCATATGGAAAGTTGTGTTTACGAGCAATGAAATTCCGAAGGAATTTCAGCAGTAAGTAAATAAACAACTTCCATAACTTAAGCACTAAAGTAAACAATTTTTTATATGCTGTGTTGCCTACAGTTTTT
>NZ_JADR01000021.1 GCF_000518485.1 Olleya marilimosa CAM030
ACGTTAGCTAAAGACTATTAAAGCTAGCTTAAAATCAGTGGTTTTTATATTCGGTATTACACGTTTTGAATAGAGCGTTGCAATTGTAGGCAACGGTTTTGTGTATGATTAGTGGCGTGTTTAAGCACCTAATTTAGCAAATAATAACCGAATAGAAAATCCGCAAGGATTTTCGTAAGTAGGCGAGAACTAGCCATTAATTATACACGGTGTTGGCGGTAGTTTTAATTTCCGTTGTAAGTTGGAATTCTAACGTAATTTCCATTTCCGTTCATATCATAAAATGCATTGCTTTTTCCATTTATTGCTTCAAGATTTACATCTAAATATCCATTGACTTCAACTGTGTTATCTATATCAACACTTCCTGATACATCTACATAACCACCTTTCACGTATACGTTTTGTTTTGTGGGAATTATTCCTGCATTTTGAAGTACGACAGCCCAAATTCCAACTGTCATTATTATTAATATTGCTTTAAGAGAAATGTTTTTCGATTTAGTTTCCATATTATTTATTTATATAAAGTTTAGTATCATTTTTACAATTGAATTTACATTGTCACGAATATATATAGCAACCCATTTTTCCGCACGATTTCCACTATGGGAATCACTAAAATTATTTCTTGCATTGGCAACTGCAT
Source organism: Olleya marilimosa CAM030 (assembly GCF_000518485.1). Classification (GTDB taxonomy): domain Bacteria; phylum Bacteroidota; class Bacteroidia; order Flavobacteriales; family Flavobacteriaceae; genus Olleya; species Olleya marilimosa. Next base: position 650 of record NZ_JADR01000021.1, read on the forward strand.
TTGTAACTGTAGATATAAGAATAATTACTTGTTCGGGATATTCAATGTTGTTTGCGTCAAGTTCATTTCTTAAATAATTTCTTATTTGTACAGCCATAGGTGTTAATTCATTAAGATTTATTTGGGCAGGAATTTTTTCTCTGATAAATGATTTATAGAATCCTTCCAAACAAGTATAAGCGAGTGTTAGAGCTAATTCATAATTACCTTCGTTAATTGCTGTATCCATTCTCTCTAAATAATCAATCAGTCTATCAGCATTCCATAAATTATTTGGGATTTCAGCCTGTGGAACTTGTAATTGATTTACAGGTTCTATTAAATTGCGAATAGAAGCAGTTCTTTCTGGTTCTAAATGACCAATTGAATCGATTATAGAATTTATTATTTGGACTCTTTCATTTTCAGGTTGTTCCATTATGAGGTCAAAATAGTAATCTCTTCTGCTTGTGCTTTTATTTTCAGCTCTACGTTGCTCGATATAATTATTATATGAAGGTACATTATAATTAACTTCTCTTATAGTGTTCAGAAATCTTGTACCTCCGAAATAAGTGTCTCCTTGAATGTTTATTAATTCAAAAAGTCTATTGTAAATCTGTATCCAATTCATTTATTCGAGGTCTTTGTTTAATTACCGCCAACGTGTTGCATATGGAAAGTTGTGATTTGCGCGCAATGAAATTCCGAAGGAATTTCAGCAGTAAGTAAATAAACAACTTCCATAATTTAAGTACTAAAGTAAACAATTTTTTATATGCTGTGTTGCCTACAGTTTTTTATTTTTACTTTTTTTGAGCCACAAGCTAACTCGGTTTACGTCAATATTGCGTCTGAGTGAATATCGGAAAACCATACTTTTTTACATTATCTGGCTAAAATTCTGAATTAGTTAACTGTGTACTTTATGTTAGCTAAATACTGATAAAGTTAGCTTGAAATCAGTGGTTTTTATATTCGGTATGACGCGTTTTGAATTGAGCGTTGCAATTGTAGGCAACGGTCTTGTGTATGGTTAGTTGCGTGTTTAAGCAACTAATTTAGTAAACAAAAACGAACGCGAGAAAATTCCGAAGGAATTTTCCAAATAAGCACTTGCCAAAGCAATTAATTATACACGTTGTTGTGAGCTGGCTTTTTACTTTTACTTTTTATTTTTTCAGTTATTAATTTTTGATTTATAACAAGCTGTAATCCAAACATAATAATCAATTGCCATAAGTTAAATATGTTAAAAAAATTCTTTACATCTTGGTCACTATGTACAAAACTTATCATAACAAACACAAATGTTGTAATTGATATAATCCAATAAGTCAATTTTGTTTTAGTGTTTTTAAAAAGTAATTTTAGAAGATAGATTGTTAGATAAGGTGCTATTATAAAGGCACCTATGCAAAAAGCCAAATCTGTATAAAACCAATCTCCGATTGTAATATCATTTGTAATTCCGATTAATTCAATTGCTTTATAAAAAATTGTATATCCAAAAAATCCGATAAAAAAAGCTACATATGAATAAACAATTCCTAAAAAGATTCCATTTGGCAATTCAAGTCTGAATAAGTTATAATTTGATATAGACAATATTATGCTGAAAATCAATGGATATAGGAATAAACTCGATTCTGTTAAAAACAGAACCGAAACAGATAAAAACGGTGTCAAAATTAATTTTAATATCAGTTTAAGTGATTCCATTTATTCTCGTACTGTTTTTTTAGCTTGCTCACAACGGTCTTGTGTATGAAACGTAGCGTGTAAAAAGACGCTAACTTTTCGGATTAACACAGAGCCAAATTTTTATATTTTTCTTTTTATTTTAAGTCTCTCAAAAAGCCAAATATAAAAATTTGGCGTTCTTACTAAATAAGCAAAAACCTTTCGAAAAGCCTATAATAGCTATGTTTTATACACGTTGTTACCTGCTGGCTTTTCTACGTTTTCATATCCTCTAACAAGTCAATTCGTTTTGTATAATGCATTAAATCCAAGTCTCCTTCTCTATGTCCTCTATTTATACTTTCCAAAATATGCATAACATCATTTTCCGAATCTTTCTTTATTACAGAACTGATTAAAGCTTTATTTTCTCCTGTCTCTTTGTCTTTTTCAAATAGGCTTTTTCGATGATATCTATCTTGTGAATAATTATTATAAACATTAATTAATGAAATTTCGAGCCACATAAGTTGCCTTTCCGTTTCGCTATTTATGTCTATTTTAATTATCGATAAAAATTTTTCTTGTAACTCTTTAAAACTTAATTGCTTACTTTTTAATTCTTCGTAAAATTTGTTGTGCCTAATTTTAATAAAGGAAAGTAATAGAAAAATATGAGGTGTAACGTACATATTTGAAGTAAAACTTCTTAAAGCTAATCTTGAATGAGCAAATATCTTTTCTTGTTGTCTTAATGGTACTTTAGCGTTTGTAAAAAGCAATTTACAAGTTTCAAGAAAATTTGATTTGTCTGATTTTAACTCGTAACTTTTTAATCTTTCTGGTGATTGGAAAAATTCATCATATTGGAAATAATCGTATAGATATTTATAAAATATATCTACTTCTGGTTCAGGAATAGAATATTCTAAATCAATAAATCTCCTTAAATACTCGTCAGCATCTATATCATCGCTTCCATAAACTCCTTTAACAGCATTGCCAAGTTGTTCTTTGTCAATTGATAATACGAAGACAATATTTGGAATGGAAAAGAAATGTTTTATTTGCTCAAGAATAGAAACTGCATAATTCGGACGGCATCTATCTAATTCATCAACAATAAATATTAGAGGTTTCCCCTCGTTTGTATTGGCTATAAACTCCGCGAGACTTTGGCGAAAATCTGAAATGCTTTTTTTCTTTTTTTGATATTCGTTGACTTCATTTTCAAAAACATCAGATAATCCTTTAGTAACACCAATAATAGCTTCTTTTACGCCTTCTGTGTCAATATATCTATCTGCTATTGCTTTGGCTATGATTGGTGCAATATGTTTAGTAAGTGTAGACGCTTTCTTTAATGTCTTTTTGAAAGCTGGTTCTGTTTCTTTTGTAGTGAGTGTTTTTAGTTCTCCCATTAATGCTGTGAGAGGATTGTTTTCAAAATCATTTTCCCAAGCATTAAAGTATAGAGTTTGAAAACCATTATTTTTTAAATCCTGTTCCCACATTTTCACAAATGTCGTTTTTCCAGTTCCCCATTTATTGTTCAATGCTAGAACAAAACCGTATGGATAAGAGTTGATAATATTGGTTAAGACTCCTGAATATTTTTGTCTATCTAATTTGCAATTGGCAAAAGGATTTTCTGGTTCTATTTCAATTTCGTAGTGCTTAATATTCATTCAATCGCGATTTTTTTCAGCTTGCAGGTAACGTGTTGCATATGGAAAGTTGTGTTTACGAGCAATGAAATTCCGAAGGAATTTCAGCAGTAAGTAAATAAACAACTTCCATAACTTAAGCAC
>NZ_JADR01000022.1 GCF_000518485.1 Olleya marilimosa CAM030
TATACAACAACGTGTAAATTTAAGTTTGTTAACCATGGCTGTTTACATTACATTTACCGTAAGGATTTAACAAACCTAAACTTACACCTAACGTTGGCAGTAATTTACGTTAGAAATTAACAGAAGAAGTATCTATCTCATCAAACATATCTTTAGGGAGGTTTGAAGTTTTTACATAGGGAACTTTTAAATTATCACAAATAGGACTGAATGTTTTTTCATCAGCAGTCAAAACAACATCTAAACGATTTAAAACTTTGGCAGAACAAGCAATCTTTAAATCATCTTCAACCCAATTACGTGTATTTACAATTGAGTTTTCTTTTTCTATATTCTTCTTTATGTGACTAACTAATTGATTATAACTGTATTTTGGAACAAAATCTTTAACATTTTTAGATATATTGAAAGCAATTTCTTTTGTAAAATCTACAAAAGTTAAATCTCCAGAACTAAAAAGTTGTAGTAGAATATTAAATAATTCGTTATTTATTAGAGTAAGTTCAGAAATAGTTACAGACGAAACATAAAAAACATATTTTGCATCAGAACTTTCTTTTGACATTTTAAAATAATTGAATAGTTTTTGAGTGTCAATAACTCTGTTTTGATGTTTTTTATTTTTTTCTAACTTTTCGGGATTTTGTAATAAATCTATTATTACAGAAGTATCAAGAAAAATATATTTCCAAGTTGAAATTGAATCTACCATAAAATTACTCTATATCTTCATATCTGTTTTTAAAAATCTGAAATACTTTATCATCAAAATCAGAATTTCTAACACTTTCTATTTTATCTAAAAAACTTAAATTTTCGGTTGCTTCAAAACTTTCTAAATCTGCACTTTTTACTTGATTATCAGAAGTTGACATTTTTTTATTTAAAACAAGCCTCATTTTGTTCTTTTTAAAAAAAGGAATAAGTTTCGCTTCTTGAAAACTTGAAACTTTAATATCGTAATTATAACCATTTATTCTAATGTAAGAAACACCATCAATACTTCTTCCACCAATTGAAGTTATTATACCATAAACAGAAGAAATTTCATAATAAAAATCTGGTATTTTAGGTAACTCTATATCCTTAACATCAACTTTAAATGACTTTTCTTCATTATATGCCTGTAAATATAAATTATCTTTCAAAATAGATTTTACCTTACCAACATACTTTAATTGCTTCTTATTTAAACCTTGATAATCATTAAGACTTATCTTTTTATGAACTACTTTTAAGTTTTCGTGTACTAATTCATTATTCGTTGTTAAATTAATAGCATAACAATTACCACGAACTTCACTTAAGACTAATTTATCAACATCTGAAACATTAACAGCTTCATAAAGTGAACTTAATAAATCGGAAAGGTCTTTTATAGAAAGTCCGTTTTTAGCAGTCAAATTATGACCACTATCATCAAAACGTAAAATAAAATCAAAAGTTTTCATAATGAATATGGTGCAATTTAAGACAAAAAACTACTGCCAACACCGTATATAATTTATTGCTAATATATGCTAATTTACGAAAATACTTGCTAACACAAAAGTTAATGTTTTATTCACTAAATTAGTTCCTTGAAACACGCAACAAACCATATACAAACACGTTGTAAGCAATTTGAGAAAAATGAGGAACTCGACAATAATCGGAATTATTTTATTGGTTTTATTTTTCTCTTGTGGAGATTTAAACCAATTGGAATCTGATGAAACTCTTGTGAATAAAATAGAATCGGAATTAAAATCTGACAAATTAGATTTTTCCGAATTAAACGACTTTGAATGGGACAAGCTTCTGATACTTGAACCATATTCTATGATAAAACCAATCGGAGATTCTCTGAAATTAGATTTAAAAAATATTTCTGAAAATCAAATTGGGTTTAGAGAATCAATTAATGTTCTTGTATTTATTAAAAATGGAAAATCTATTAAGATTGCTGAAATCTTAAGAAAAAACATAGAATTTGAGCAATTGAATTCATTTATTAAAAAAAATGACGCTCAATTTTTTCGAACTGAAAACGGGAACTTTAAGCTAATTGATGAAAACAATCGGAATTTATTAAAAAGAATAAACGGAATTCCAAAATCATCATTTTGGGCTGGAAATAATGAAAAAGGAAATTGGTTTTTTATTAAGTCAATTAACAATCATAAAAACAATGCGCAAATTTCAATTTACGAAGACAAAACAGGAGACATTATTTTAGAAAGTAGATTTATGAAAATTTGTCCAACTAACGAATTAAATTTTATTGAGAATTTAAAAGAAGAAATTGACTTTTACGATGGAGAAAAAATACAACTGAAAGACAATTGTTATTTACAAAAGAATTAAAAACTGCTTACAACACCGTGTATAATTAATTGCTTGGGCAAGTGCTTATTTGGAAAATTCCTTCGGAATTTTCTCGGGTTCGTATTTGTTTACTAAATTAGTTGCTTAACCACGCAACTAACCATACACAAGACCGTTGCCTACAATTGCAACGCTCAATTCAAAACGTGCAAAACCGAATATAAAAACCACTGATTTTAAGCTAGCTTTAATAGTCTTTAGCTAACGTAAAGCACACAGTAATCCAATTCAGAATTTTAGCCTGATTGTGGATCTAAAACACCTATTAAATGCCTGATAGTTTTTCGCGATTTTTTTTTAGAATTTTAAGTTATTAAAAGCCAAAAAGCACGTAATACAGAATTTCACTCTGACGTAACAACTACGCAAACCGAATTAGCTTGTTACTCAAAAAAAAGTAAAATTTAAAAACTGTAGGCAACACAGCATATAAAAAATTGTTAACTTTAGTGCTTAAGTTATGGAAGTTGTTTATTTACTTACTGCTGAAATTCCTTCGGAATTTCATTGCGCGCAAATCACAACTTTCCATATGCAACACGTTGTGTTTAATAGCGTGCTACTAAAGTGAGTAAGTGGATGAATAGATAAAGGAAATTAAAAATATATTTATGAATGATACAAAAATAAAGGAAATACAATTAGAAAAATATTTGTCATCTGTTATAAACAACCAAACAACGCTAATTGATAAATATGGGAAACTGATAGATGAAAAAACAAAGAAAAACGTTCAAGTGTTTATGCAGCTTAACGAATTTGTTTTGAAATATAAATCTAAAGAAGAAATAGAATCAATTAAAAGTGGAGGTGATTTAGTCCTTTCTGTAATACCAGAAAATAGAAAAAAAGAACACAAAGAAATGAATGACAAAAACTATAAGTTTGATGAAATTACTCAGATTCTATTGTATCACGAAAATCTTTTAAAGCTTCTGAAATAACATTTAGTTTCTTAAATAAAACAGCAGAATCTATGTTATTTGGAGAATGACAAATAAAATATATTTCAGACCTATGATAGAAAGATTCTCTAATTACTTTTAAGTGTGGAGATATAGCGTTTAAATTTTTATTAAACTCTTCAAAAATAGATATGTATTTTTCTCTTAAAAAGAAAAGCTCTTTCTCTGTTAGTTTTTGACCTGTGTAAGACATAGTTATTTATTAGAATTATAAAAATTATATTCTACAACACATAAAGGAATTTTACAAACTTCAATGTTTTTAGATTTTAAGTACTTTAACCATGAATCGGTTTTATCTGATTCACTAACTGTATCTGCCATAATTAAAAACTAAACACAACACTATGTATAATTAATAAGGGTAGTATTGCTTTATTTAAGTTATTTTTTTTCTTTGC
>NZ_JADR01000023.1 GCF_000518485.1 Olleya marilimosa CAM030
ATGTTAGCTAAAGACTAATAAAGTTAGCTTAAAATCAGTGATTTTTATATTCGGTATGACGCGTTTTGAATTGCGTTTTGCAATTGTAGGCAACGTGTTTGTGTAAGGATAGTTGCGTGTTTAAGCAACTAACTTACTAAAAATGAACCGAACCATTGGAAATTCCGCAGGAATTTCCAAGTAGGCAAGTCACAAGCAATTATTTTTACACGTTGTTGTAGCACGTTTTTATTTTAGATTATCAAAAAATTCAGTTGGGTTTGTTATATATAAATGTGCTTTTGAAATTTTTAGTAATTCCGCTAATTCTTTAATATTCGGATTGCATAAATTTCCATTTTCGTCCATTAAAATCCAATCATTTCGGTCGCATAATTCCAGCATTGAGTTTAAGAAATTCAGTTTTGAATCTCTCAAATCAGTCCGAAATCTAAAATCTTCTATAAAACTCTCTTTTTCGTTATAGTCAATACTTAAATCGTGGTCAACTTCTCCGTTTTCGATTTTCCAGCTTTCGTTATTCAACGTAGCTCTTGGGATTATTTGGTCAATTTCGTTTCTTAATTCAGCAATGTTAATTTGAATTCCTTTCCACCATTTCGTTGAAATCGCATCTTCAAATTCAGGTTCAGGTGCTTCATTCAGTTCCATATCCCAATTGTCCCAATACTTTTCCCATTCAGCGTGTTTTATTTCAAGCTGTTTAGGAATTCCGCCATATTTTTTTTCAACTGGCTTTCTGGGAAGTACAAATGTTAGAAATTGGTATGTTGCCATTGGGTTTTCTTAAATGTGCTACAACGGTTTTGTGTATGCTTTGTTGCGTGTTTAAGCAACTAAGTTAGCAAATAAAAACCGAATAGAAAATCCGCGAGGATTTTCGTAAGCAGTCTAGAACTAGCAATAAAATATACACGTTGTTACCTTTTTAGTTGCGACAGAATCAGTAGAGCAAATAAAGAGAATCAATTCAGATTGGACAATAAAAAAAATAAAAGCTAAATATGTTTTGCTTTTACCTTTGAATGGCGAAAAGTGTTTTTTTTCAAAACTCTTTGTAGCATTTTGCGATTGAGTGCGTATTTCTTGACGAATTAGATTTTCGTATGTATTTAGAAACCGATTGAGTAAGTTTTCCGAAAGAAGCTAAAAATCAGAAATGAGTGAGCCGAATTTCCTAAATACTTTCTCTAGTTTCTAAATAGCAAACTGATTGTAAAGATCTAAAATGCGTTAGAGTAAGTTTTCGTAAGTTTTTTAAATACAGAATTGATTAATCAGATTTTTCAGAATATTTTATTCAGAATTGAGTGAGAAAAATTCCGATAAATTATAGTTTTTTGTGATTCGGATAATTAGGAGTTAAAATTTCCGGAGCAATTAAGGGTAACGGTTGAGCTATGAACAGTACGGGAGCAAACTAGCGTTTGCTTTCCGCCACGCACATAGCGAAATCTTTTTGTTTTGATTTATTTTTTACTATCCAGAGCAAAATCCAAAAGATTTTGCGGACTTCATAAAAATACACAAACGCTGCGATTAAGCCCGAAGCCCGTATTGTTTATAGGTTGTGTTATGCTTAGACTTTTTTCAGTATGCTATTTCAACATTAATTGAAGCACCTCCGTTTAGTTTCTCCCAAGTACCCAAGCTACTTTCTCTTCTATATCCCTTTCCTTTCGTTAAGATACCGCCTAAATCCACTATCGTTGGATTGTTGAAATTAGGTATGAATTCTATTCCGATGAAAAAGTCTTGCGTAATATAAATGTCGTTATTATTTAAATCAATTCGTATCCAATCTGATTCTCTTTCAGTTGGTATTTCTTGTATAATGTTTTTTTGTATTATTTTTTTACTAGGGTAATTGTCAACGTTTTCATAAAAGTTTATTCTAACCTTAACTCCGTCCACTTCCGACCATTTCCTGATATTGAAATTTACAGCTTTAACTTTTGCTTCTTCAGTTGGTACTTTAATTAGTTGAGCTAACTCAATAATATCGGTGCTTTTTGAGGTTACTCGCGTTGAAAGTAATCTGTTGTATGACTTAACACCTATTTTTCTATTTTTAATTTTTTTATTGGAAACAATTACTTCAGACAGTTCGGTAGTTTTTGGTTCTAAAAATATAGTCTGATTTTTAAGGTTTTGCGCTAGAATTTTAATCGAATAATAGTTTATGTGGCTTATGGTAATGCTATCGGTTTTATATTCTTTAGGCAGTTTCAAATTGAATTCTCCATTCGGGTTTGTAATTGTCCCTTGATTTTTATGCTGTACACCTATATTAACAAATTCGATAGGCTCTTGATTTTCAGAATCAATAACAATTCCGTTCATTACAATTTCCTGAGAAAATGCTTTAGAACTAAATAACTGAAAAGCTATAAAAAGGTAAAAGATTGTTCTCATTTTTCAAGTTTAAGCATAACGTGTTGCATATGGAAAGTTGTGATTTGCGCGCAATGAAATTCCGAAGGAATTTCAGCAGTAAGTAAATAAACAACTTCCATAATTAAGACA
>NZ_JADR01000024.1 GCF_000518485.1 Olleya marilimosa CAM030
TGTCTTAATTATGGAAGTTGTTTATTTACTTACTGCTGAAATTCCTTCGGAATTTCATTGCGCGCAAATCACAACTTTCCATATGCAACACGTTACCTGCAATTTGAAAAAAAACTCGAAGAAAGAAATGAAATATTTAGTTCTATTAATAATATTCAGTCTTATTGGGTGCAATTTTGAAAAAAAGAAAAATAATTTGAATAAGGAAAATTTAACTTCTGAATTAATCAATATCATTGGAAATAATCCTGACTGTGGAATTTACGAAATAATTAATTCTGAAAGCGAAAACCCAATTGAATGGAATATTAAACCGACTACTTTAAAGATAATACCAAAAGGAGAAGGTCATTATCTAGTAAAAGCTTACAAAATAGAGAAAACTGGAATATATAAATCTGCATATATTAATGTAAGTACTCCTGAACGAATAGTTGACTTTGTAATATATAACTTGGAAAATCCTCAATATTCTTATGCCTATGATTCTATGAGTATAGAAATAATTCCAGCAATAGCCTCTGACTGTTTTGGTTCTTATGAATTATATTATTCAAGATTCAATCCTGAATTATCAATAAAAGTACTAAAGGAAGGTTTAGAAAAAAGTAAAGAAAAAAGTGTTATTGCCGAAGATTTAGGGTATATATTGAGAGATGAAAACAGACATAAAGAAGCATTGAATTATTTTCTAATATCAGAAAAAAATGGAGTTTCATCCGAATTCATAATTCAAGAAATAGAAAATATTTATCGAACTTTAGGAAATATTAAAAAGGCTGAATATTATAAATTAAAATTGGAAAAAATAAAAACTGCAGGTAACACCGTATAAACTTTATTGCTGGCTTTTTGCCTACTTGCGAAAGTCCTCGCAGACTTTCTTGGTCAGTAATTATTTATTAACTTTACTGCTAAACCAACGCAACAAAGCTTATACAACAACGTTAGGGTTTATTTAAAAAAAATGAAATGAAGAGAAATTTAATATTTGTAATTGCATTTTTTGCAACTTTTAGTATTTTCGGACAGGAAAAACAAGACTTCAAATTAAACTTTGGAATCCAATGGAATATGCCCGAACGCTACTTTAATAGTGATTTGAATAAATTCAATGGAGAAAATTCAGGATTAGGACTTCATATATACCCAAAGTGGTACTTTAAAGAGAATATTTCATTAGGTCTAAATATGGAATATGCAATTGTTGAGGAAAAAGCTACAACTGACGCTATAAGCTCTTTTGATATTTTTTCATTTTCGCCAACAATTAATTACTATTTTTTAAAGAGCAAAATTCGACCTTACATTGGAGTAGGGATTGGAATTTATACTGTATCAAGAGCGGAAAAAAAAATAAATACTGGAATTAGACCAATAATCGGAATGTCAGTTTTTAACCGTTTCGATTTGAGTTTCGAGTATAGTAAAATATTTGGTGATTTAGAAATTAATCCATTAGTATCCGAAGGATTTGGAAATTACTATGTTTCGCTTAAAGGAAGTTATAGTATAAGTTTGAGCAGAAAAAAAACAAACCCTAACACCGTGTATAATTAATTGCTGGATTATTGCCTACTTACGAAAGTCCTCGGGGACTTTCTATCTGTGATTTTTTTGCTAACTTTAGGGCTTAAATCACGCAACTAACCATACACAACAACGTTGTGGCGCATTCTGAACCAAAAATTCTGCGGAATTAGTAAGGTTCTGAAAAGCTAATAATCTGACTGATCTAAAAGCTGACCAAAGAAAATATCGCTTCTGAAAATCACTAATTTTGGCTGATTTAGTTGTTGATATTGAACCTTAAAAATCTCTGCTGACTGAATTGTAAATTTTAGATACTCAGAAATTGCTGCTGACCAAAAACATCTGACGCTTATGAATTTTTATAAATAAAGATTGCTGACTTTGCCGAACTTTGACAAATATATCCTAAATTGCTGAAAGAGAGAAAAAGAAAAAAAAAACGCGCCACAACAATGTATAAAACTAATTGCTTTTTTGGGTTTTCCAAAGGTTATTGTTTGTTTGCTAAGGCTGATTTTTCTGCGAAAAATCCGCGTTCGCTTATACGCAACTATTTTTATACTAGACCGTTGCCTACAATTGCAACGCTCAATTCAAAACGTGTAATACCGAATATAAAAACCACTGATTTTAAGCTAGCTTTAATAGTCTTTAGCTA
>NZ_JADR01000025.1 GCF_000518485.1 Olleya marilimosa CAM030
CAAAACGTGTAAATCCGAATATAAAAATCACTGATTTTAAGCTGACTTTATTAGTCTTTAGCTAACATAAAGTACACAGTAAACCAATTCAGAATTTTAGCATGATAATTCAAAAAAATACGATCTTCCGATATTCACTCAGACGTAATATTGACGCAAACCGAATTAGCTTGTTACTCAAAAAAGTAAAATTAAAAAACTGTAGGCAACACAGCATATAAAAAATTGTTTACTTTAGTGTCTCGATAATGGAAGTTGTTTATTTACTCACTGCTGAAATTCCTTCGGAATTTCATTGCTCGTAAACACAACTTTCCATATGCAAAACGTTGTGAGTAATTAATCGCCAACCTACAAAATTATTTTAAATGACTAAATTCAATTCTATTTTCTCAATATTTCTGATAATTTTATTGGTATTTAGCTGTAAAGAAAATGTTGATGAAAAAATTCCCAAGATTAGCCAATCTGTAATAATTGCTGGCGAATTTTATAATTTTCAGTCTGTAGATTCTTTGTCTAATATTGGAATATATGTTCAAGACTATATAACAAAGGATATTACAAATACTGAAAAACAATTAGATACTTTAGGGAGGTTTAAATTTGAATTTGAAATCACCGAGCAACAAGGTGTTATGTTAATTCACAATACAATCATAGACTTAATTGTTAAGCCTGGAGATAGTTTGTTTATAGAAATTGACGCAAAATCTAAACGTAGAAAAGATGTTTTAGAGCGTCTTAAAGTTTCTGGAACTTCAGCTAATATAAATAAAAATGTTATAGATTTTTTTTATAATGACCCAATCGATTATGAAATATTTCAACACAATCGAAGAAATCTAAATCCAAACGAATTTAAAACATATCGTGATAGTATTTATTTAGTTCAATCAAGTTACACAGACAGTTTACTTTCTAATAATTCATTCTCAAAACCTTTTACAAATTGGTTAGAGGCTCAAAAATTATTTGCTCTACCAAATAATTATAGTTTATTTGAATTCTATTTTGACTATAACAACGACCTTAAATCGGAATTAAAAAATAACGACTTAACACGGTTAACTAAATTCAACATAAATGATATACCGCAAGTTTTACAAAAACATAGGATAAATACCATCGCATCTAATAGTATTCCTAAAAAGCTTTTAGATAATACTTTAATATCTTCACAAAAAGGAGCTTCTAATTTGGAACCAAATGAAATATACAGCTTCTATCTCAAAAAGATAATTGAAATATATTCTGATAAACCTGAATTACTAAAGTTAATGGTAAATGATTTCACAAAATCAAATCTAAATATCGAAAATATAGAATTCTATGAAGACAATAGAATAGTAATAGATAGCATTCTGTTTAAAACCGATTTTGAGAGTTCTTTAAAAGAAAAATATGTGAGTTTAAAAAAGCGAATTAACAACCCACAACTTACCAATAAAATAAACTTAAAAGAATATTCATCATCTAACATTGACAGCTTACTTCAAACAATTATATCAGAAGCTAGTGGAAAACCGATTTACATTGATAATTGGGCAACTTATTATCAACCTTGTTTATCCGCATTCAAGGAAAATACCCCAAAATTAATGAGTCAATTTGATGGTAAAATTGAGTTTGTGTTTTTATGCTATAAATCTGAGAAAGCACAATGGAAATCGACAATTTCAAAATATAAGTTAGAAGGTAAACATTACTTTATTGAGAAAAACCAGATAGAAGATTTAACAAATCTATTTTCTCTTAATGGTTTTCCAACTTATACAATAATTAACCAAAAAGGGGAAATAATCCACACAGACAATGGTTATCGACCAAGTAATCCTAAAACAACCGAACTATTAGAAAATCTATTAAAAAAATAACTACTCACAACACCGTGTATAATTAATTGCTTTGGTCGTTGCCTATTTGGAAAATTCCTTCGGAATTTTCTCGCGTTCGTTTTTGTTTACTAAATTAGTTGCTTAAAC
>NZ_JADR01000026.1 GCF_000518485.1 Olleya marilimosa CAM030
ACGTTAGCTAAAGACAATTATAGCTAGCTTAAAATCAGTGGTTTTTATATTCGGTTTTACACGTTTTGAATTGAGTTTTGCAATTGTAGGCAACGTTGTTGTATATGAAAAGTAGCAGATAAATATGTGTTATTTTTCAGTTTAAAAACAAAGATAGCAGAAAAGAACTAAACCTAAAGTTTAGCTCTTAACTGCTATTTTTTATATACGGTGTTAGCAAATGTTATTTAGTTCTGTTTCGATTCTTTTCTTGTTGATTTGTTAATTTTCGTATTTGGAATAGTTTTTTTAGTAGGAAATGTTGGAGTTGGTTTTAACATTTTTTCAATATCTATTATACATCTATTACAATCTCTTAATTTGTAATTCCAGTAATATGTACTATGTCTTAAGGTTGAGAAAAAAGTCTTCATAATAATAATATCATTTTCTTTTAAATCAGATTTATTAAAAAAAGAATTTTCGTATTTTTTAGAGATGTTTAAAAAGTCCTCAATATTACTTGTATTTGAAATTTGTTTTAAAAAGGAAGTTAAATAACGTTTATCAACAGATTCTGGAAGTTTTGATATTACAAAGTTAAATATATCTTCTGTTGATTTTAAGTTTTTGACCTCTTTATCTTGTTTTGTGAAATAATCACTACTTAAATACTTTAAACTTACTTCATATTCAGATTTTAAATATCTTTTTGAAAAGTCATAAAAAGATTGCTGTTTAGATATCTTTTTTGATTTAAGATATTCAAATAATAATATATTATGTTCGGTTCCTATAAAATCATAATAATTTTCTCCAAAAGTTGCTGGAAGTGATCCATATCCGCTTGAGGATGGGCCTGCAGCTCCAGCATATCCAATTGATGCAGACGCGCCTCCTAATAATGCACCACCAACAATTGCTGCACCTCCCAAAGGAGTAGCTGCTCCTGCACCTATAAGAGACCCAACACTACCAGCACCTCCTAAAGCACCTCCTGCATCCACTAATGCTGTTTTCCAAGCAGTTTCCCACCAACTATCTTTTACAATAGAATTTGCATTTACATTAGATGAGAAAAGAACTAAAATTAAACTGAAAATAATTGATTTAATAATTGATTGTGTTTTCATAACTATAAGTTTTAAAATTGCCTACTCTATTCACTTTTCAGCTTTCGTGTTCATTGTGATTCAAAATTCAGTTTAATTTCTAAAGTTATAAAGAGCTACTTTATTAACTGTGAGTTTAGAATGATTAAATGTAATTCTCAATCGATAAAACAAAATTGGATTGTTTTAAAACATTATAATAGAGGCGATTAACCCTAATTTCAAGGATGATTTAACTTAAGTCTCTTTTGAAGACTGTTCAGTTTTTAGTTTTGGAAGTGTTGTTAATGTTTGCTAACGTTTTGCATATGGAAAGTTGTGATTTGCGCGCAATGAAATTCCGAAGGAATTTCAGCAGTAAGTAAATAAACAACTTCCATAATTAAGACAC
>NZ_JADR01000027.1 GCF_000518485.1 Olleya marilimosa CAM030
GTTTAAGCAACTAATTTAGTAAACAAAAACGAACGCGAGAAAATTCCGAAGGAATTTTCCAAATAGGCAACGACCAAAGCAATTAATTATACACGTTGTTGCCAACTGTTTTTTTATTCAATTCGGTTTTGTTCATTCGATTTGCAATATAGAAACCAATTATAGCTAAAGGAATTCCGATTCGGAAATGTTTTCCGCTATAAATTCCGTTAAAACTCTCGTAAAATGGTTTCAGTTCAATTCCAATTCCGATTAAAGTCAAAATTGAGAAAATTAGAAGTATTGTCTTTCCGTTTTTACTTGTTTTATTCCACACAATAAAGCTAAAAATCAGATAACACAAATATCCGATAATTGCTGAATTCAGATAGTTTTCAGTTGACATATTCAGTGCGACATCAATTATAGAATATTCCAATTGGATATTCAAAAATTCAAATCCATTTTCAAATCGGAATGTGAATAAAAAGATTGAAAATATCAATCCTAAAATCAAAAGTACATTTTCAGTTCTCATTTTTCAAAATTGTTGGCAACGGTCTCGGCTATGAGTAGTTGCGTGGGTTAGCACTTAACTTTGCAAGTACGTACCAAACTGAAAATCCGCGAGGATTTTCAGAAGTAGGCAAGAACAAGCAATTACTTATAGCCATTGTTGGCAAATCGTTTTTTTTTATGGTATTAATATCAGTCGTTGTTTTAATTTCTTGTTTCCTAAAACCCAAACAATTAAATATGCACCAGCACCATCACTATTCCATTGATGAATAATATAATCATCCTTGTTTTTATTGATTTCAAATACATTGTCACATTCAAAAATATCCTCGTAAAGAATACTCGGAATCTCAATCGATTTTCCATTTATTGAGGTTTCAATTCCGACAACTTCTGTTTTAGGAATATTTCCGTCAGTTCCGTAAATTTTGCGTCCGTTAATTTTAGTCAGCCACTTTCCGTCAAAATCAGATATCTTATTTTCCAGACTAAATTCTTTTAACTTATACTCAAATGAAAATTCAGTTCCGTTGTATTTATTCAAATCCTCAATTGGGCATAAACGACTTTTATGAATATAACCCGTAAAAGTATCATCTTCTCCGCTTTCCATTTGATATTTGTTTTTTGAAATATAGACAGTTATCCAATCCGATTCTGTTTCGTTTTCTTGATAACTAAATACTTCCGAATCTTTGAGTTTATAAATGACTTCAGAGTCAATTTTAGGAAGTTTTCGAACGTTAGTAAATCCATCAACATCTTTTATAACTGCAACTTGTCCATAATTCAGATTACAGAAAAAGATGATTGAAACGATTATTAAAAAGTTCTTCATTTTCTTATGATGCAGTTTTTCTTAAATGTTTGCCAACGTTTTGCATATGGAAAGTTGTGATTTGCGCGCAATGAAATTCCGAAGGAATTTCAGCAGTAAGTAAATAAACAACTTCCATAATTAAGACAC
>NZ_JADR01000028.1 GCF_000518485.1 Olleya marilimosa CAM030
GGAACAGGATGTTATACCATAGTAAGTTTTGACATTACAGTAAATCCATTACCAGTAGTTAGTCCAATAGAAGATTATATCTATTGCGAATTATTTAATGATGGACAATATGGATTTGATTTAGAAAGTAAAACCCCAGAAATCCTAAATGGACAAGACGGAACAATCTTTATTGTAACCTATCACGAAACTCAAGGTGAAGCAGATATGGCAATGAATGCATTAAGCAGTCCATATACCAATACAAGTAACCCACAAACCATATACGTTAATATCACCAATACCCTAACAGGCTGTGATACCACAACTACGTTTAATATTGAAGTTCAGGAAGCTGCACAAGCCAATCCAGACCTAGTACCAATCGTATATCAGATTTGTGATGACAATATGGAAACCGATGGTGATACAACGGATGATAGCGCACAATTTGATTTATTAACATTAAATCCAGACGTGTTAGATGGACAAGATCCAGCAAATTACATTGTAAGCTATTACGCAACCCAAGCGGATGCTGATGCAGCAACCAATGCACTTCCATTTATATATGAAAACACTGTAAATCCACAAGTCATTTATGTACGTGTAGATAACAACACTATGACAGTGTTACCATTAGCTATCGACCTAGCAGGATTAGGAACAACAGGTATAGATTTTAATGGAGACGGAACAATAGATACAATTGATACCGATTTAGATGGTGTCTTTGATCTAATAGACGTAGATGGCGATGGACTATCAGACGGAACAGACACAGATGCAGATGGTTTAATTGATGAAGTAGACATTGATGGCGATGGTATTGCAGATGCAGTAGATATTGATGGCGATGGCGTATTAGATAATCAAGCAGACAGCTCAGTATGTTATGACACTGCAGAGATCACATTACAAGTTAATCCATTACCAGAGTTTGATTTAGATGACACTTATTTATTATGTGTTAATACAAACGGAACAGAAGTGGTTAATACACCAGTATTAGACACAGGATTAAACACGACGGATTACACGTTTGAGTGGCAATTAGAAAGCGTAACCCTTCCAGGAGAAACAGGAAG